>NZ_CP026001.1:584406-3437232 GCF_003086775.1 Stenotrophomonas sp. ZAC14D1_NAIMI4_1 | reverse complement strand
CAATTTTGAATATCGATATCTGACGGATTTCATCCACGCATGGCGTGGATCTACTGGAACGGCGTTCTGCTTTGGTGGGTGCCGACCGTTGGTCGGCACGGGGGCGGATCCAATTTTGAATATCGATTTCTGACGGATTTCATCCACGCATGGCGTGGATCTACTGGAACGGCGTTCTGCTTTGGTGGGGGCCGACGGTTGGTCGGCACGGGGGCGGATCCAATTTTGAATGTCGATATCTGACGGATTTCATCCACGCATGGCGTGGATCTACTGGAACGGCGTTCTGCTTTGGTGGGGGCCGACGGTTGGTCGGCACGGGGGCGGATCCAATTTTGAATATCGATATCTGACGGATTTCATCCACGCATGGCGTGGATCTACTGGAACGGCGTTCTGCTTTGGTGGGGGCCGACGGTTGGTCGGCACGGGGGCGGATCCAATTTTGAATATCGATATCTGACGGATTTCATCCACGCATGGCGTGGATCTACTGGAACGGCGTTCTGCTTTGGTGGGGGCCGACGGTTGGTCGGCACGGGGGCGGATCCAATTTTGAATATCGATATCTGACGGATTTCATCCACGCATGGCGTGGATCTACTGGAACGGCGTTCTGCTTTGGTGGGTGCCGACCGTTGGTCGGCACGGGGTCTGTCGAAATGGCGATCTGCAGGGGTAGGTGTCGACCTTGGTCGACACAGTAGATCCATGCCATGCGTGGATGAATTGATTCGAAATCTGACAGATGTGCCGACCAACGGTCGGCACCCACCAACAGCCGCGTGAACCTGCACCGCCCCGCCATCCCACGGAATGCCGCTCTTGATCTTGCTTCGGCTTCGGCTTCTGCAGGTGCAGGGCGCAGCCCTGCCGAAAAAACCTACTCGGCCACCGACTCGACCTGCCGCGGTTCCGGCCTCGTATCCGGCAACTGCCAGAAAATCATCGTCGAGGTCAGCGTGATCGCCCCCACACAGATGAACGTCGCATGCAGCGCCGCCGTCGCGCCATGGCCCTCCAGGTGCGTGCCGAACGCGGCCAGCAGGCTGCCGGCCGCCGCTGCGCCGAAACCGGCCGCGAGCATCATCACCATCGACAGCAGGCTGTTGCCGGAACTGGCGAATTCGCGGTCCAGGTCACGCAGCGTCACGGTGTTCATCACCGTGAACTGCAGCGAATTGACCGCACCGAAGAACGCCAGCTGCACCAGGCGCCAGGCCAGGTGCTGGCCCGGGGTCATCAGGATGAAGCTGGCCATCGCCAGGCCCACCAGCACCGTGTTGATCATCAGCACGCGGCGGTAGCCGTACTGCTCCACCAGCCTCACCGCCAGCTTCTTCGACACCATGCCCGCCGCCGCCACCGGCACCATCATCAGGCCTGCATGCATCGGCCCCAGGCCGAGGCCGACCTGCAGCAGCAGCGGGATCAGCATCGGCATGGCACTGCTGCCGATGCGCGAGAACAGGTTGCCGAGGATGCCGATGCGGTAGCTGGGCACGCGGAACAGCGCCAGCGAGAACAGCGGCGCGGTGGAATTGGCTGCGTGCAGCCAGTAGCCGACCAGCGCGGCCAGGCCGGCCACGGTCATCAGCATGATCAGCGCATGCGGCGTGCCCAGGCCGGAAATGCCGTCCAGCGCCAGTGACAGCACCACCATCGCAAAGGCCAGCATGATGTAGCCGCGCAGGTCGAAGCGGGTGCGGTGGCTGGCGTAGTGGTCGGGCATGATCTTCATCGCGGCGATGAACCCGATCACGCCGATCGGCAGGTTGATCAGGAACACCCAGTGCCACGAGGCGATCTCCACCAGCCAGCCGCCCAGCGTCGGGCCGATCAGCGGGCCGATCAGTGCGGGAATGGCGATGAAGCTCATCGCACGCAGGAAGTCCTCGCGCGGTACCGAGCGCATCACGGCCAGGCGGCCGACCGGCAGCAGCATCGCGCCGCCGATGCCCTGCAGTACGCGGGCGCCGACCAGCTGGTGCAGGTGCTGCGCCAGCGCACAGGCCAGCGAGCCGAGGGTGAACAGGATGATCGCGACCAGGAAGGTACGGCGGGTGCCGTAGCGGTCAGCGATCCAACCGGAGGCCGGGATGAAGGTGGCGACCGCCAGGGCGTAACTGAACACCACCGACTGCATCTGCAGCGGGCTTTCGCCCAGGCTCCTGGCCATCGCCGGCAGTGCCGTGTTGACGATGGTCGAATCGAGCATCTGCATGAAGATCGCCAGCGAGACCAGCCACAGCAGGGGGCGGAAACGGGCGTATTCGGCGGCTGATGCGGCGGTGTCGGGTGCGGGCGCGCCTGCGGGCGACGGTTCGGACATGGCGTGGGGGCCGGTGCAGCGTGGGGCCGCCATGATCGCGCAATGCAGGTCACGGCGCGATCAATGCCGCGCCGTGGCCTGTGCCGGGGTTCAGCGCTGGCTGTGCGCGTGCACCGCGTCGACCAGCACCTGCACGTGCGCCGGGTCCATGTCCGGCGACATGCCGTGGCCCAGGTTGAACACGTGGCCCTCGCGCGAACCGCCGTTGCCGGCGGCATAGGTGTCCAGCACGCGTGCGGCGGCGGCGGCGATGGCGTCGGGCGAGGCATACAGCGTGGTCGGGTCGAGGTTGCCCTGCAGGGCAACACGGCCACCGGTGCGGCGCAGCGCCTCGTCCAGGTCCAGCGTCCAGTCCAGGCCCAGCGCATCGGCGCCGGTCTGCGACAGCGCTTCCAGGTGCAGGCCGGTGCCCTTGCCGAACAGGATCAGCGGCGTGCGCTCGCTGCCTTCGCCGCGCTCCAGGCCTTCGGCAATGCGCTGCAGGTAACGCAGCGAGAACTCGCGGTACATCGCCGGCGACAGCACGCCGCCCCAGGTGTCGAACACCTGCAGGGCCTGCGCGCCGGCGGCACGCTGTGCGCCGAGGTAGGCGATGACCGCCTCGGTGGTGACGTCCAGCAGGCGGTGCAGGGCCTGCGGGTGGTTCAGCGCCATCGCCTTGATGCGCGCGAAATCCTTGCTGCCACCGCCTTCCACCATGTAGCAGGCCAGCGTCCACGGGCTGCCGGAGAAGCCGATCAGCGGCACCTGGCCGTCCAGTTCGCGGCGGATCAGGCGCACCGCGTCCATCACATAGCCCAGGTCCTGCTCCATGTCCGGCACCGCCAGCCTGGCGATCGCGGCTTCATCGCGCACCGGGTGACGGAACTTCGGGCCCTCGCCTTCGACGAAGTACAGCTCCAGGCCCATCGCATCGGGAATGGTGAGGATGTCCGAGAACAGGATGGCCGCATCCAGCGGGAAGCGGCGCAGCGGCTGCAGGGTGACTTCGCAGGCGATCTCGGGGTTCTTGGCCATGGCCAGGAAACTGCCGGCCTTGGCCCGGGTCGCGCGGTACTCCGGCAGGTAGCGGCCGGCCTGGCGCATCAGCCAGACGGGGGTGCAGTCCACCGGTTCGCGGCGCAGGGCGCGCAGCAGGCGATCGTTGCGGAGGGGGCTGGTCACGATGGGCATTCCTTGGGCGAAAGTTGGCAGCGGCGTCAGTCGCCGTGCGAAAGAATCTGGAAGCCGCGATGCAGTTCGGCATCGCGGGCCTTCTCGAAGGCATGGCGGGCTTCGTCGGCCTGCAGGAACAGCTCGCGCCGCAGCTGCGAGCGCGCACCGACGCGGCCGCTCTCGCGCAGCAGCTCCCAACCGCCGAACAGGTCCGGCTGCAGGCTCAGGCGCAGGAAGCGCGGTGCCTGCGCACCGGCATCGGGATGTTGCAGGTAGACGTGCATGGGCCCGATTGTAGCGGGGCACGGGTGACCCCTGCCGCAACGTGGTAGTGCCGGCCGCTGGCCGACAACCCCGGTAACGGCGAAGCCGGCCAGCGGCCGGCACTACCGGGCCGACAGCACCTTCAGCACCGCCGCTTCATCCACGTCCGGCACCACTTCGGCCCGGCCCATGCCACGCCACAGCACCAGGCGCAGGCGGCCGGCCACGTTCTTCTTGTCCAGCCGCATCCGTCCCAGCAGGGCCTGCGGGTCCAGCCCGGCGGGGATCGCCACCGGCAGCTGCAGCCGTTCCAGCAGGGCCTGCAGGCGCACGCGGTCGGCATCATCGGCCAGGCCCAGTGCGGTGGACAGCTTGGCGGCCAGCACCATGCCGACCGCCACGGCTTCGCCATGGTTCAGCGCATCGCGGCCCGGGGCCGAATAGCCCTGCTCGGTCTCGATGGCGTGGCCAAAGGTATGGCCCAGGTTGAGCAGGGCGCGCTCGCCCTTCTCGAACGGGTCGCGCTCGACGATGGCGGCCTTGTGCCGGCAGCTGCGCGCGATGGCCTCGGCCAGCGCGGCATCCTCACCGGCCAGCAGCGCATCGGCGTGCTGCTGCAGCCATTCGAAGAACACCGCATCGCCCAGCGCGCCGTACTTCACCACTTCGGCCAGGCCGGCACGCAGTTCGCGCGGCGGCAGGGTCGCCAGCACGCGGGTATCGGCGATGACCGCGCGCGGGGGATGGAAGGCGCCGACCAGGTTCTTGCCGGCCGGGATGTCCACGGCGGTCTTGCCGCCGACCGAGGAGTCGACCATGGCCAGCAGGGTGGTCGGCAGCTGCACGCAGTCCACGCCGCGCATCCAGCAGGCCGCCGCGAAACCGGCCAGATCGCCGACCACGCCGCCGCCGAGGGCGAACACGCAGGCATCGCGGGTGGCACCCAGCGCGGCCAATGCTTCAATGGCGCGGCCGAACTCGGCCAGGGTCTTGGAGGCTTCGCCGGCCTGCAGGACGTGTTCGCCAACGATCAGGTCCGGGCGTGCGGCCAGCAGCGCCTGCCTGACGGCAGCCAGATAAAGTGGGGCGACCTCGCTGTCGCTGAGCAGCAGCACGTGGCGGCCGCGCACGTGCGAGGCCAGCGCGGCGCCGTCGGCCTGGGCGCCGGCGCCGATGGTGATGGAGTAGGGGCGGTCGCCGCCAACGGCGACCTGCAGCAGGGCGGGGGAAGTCATGCGTTCAGGTCCTGGCGCTGCCATTGCATGGCCAGCTTGACGACAAGCTGGGCGGTGGCATCGGCAGCGGTAAACGGGTCGGTATCGAGGGTGAGGTCGGCCAGCTCGCGGTACAGCGGGTCACGCAGCGCGGCCAGATCGTGCAGCACCTGCTCGCGGTCGGGGCGCTGCAGCAGCGGCCGGCCCTTGTCGCGGGCCAGGCGTTCCAGCTGCGCGGCCACGCTTACCCGCAGGTAGACCACGAAGCCGCGCTGGGCGATGAGCGTACGGTTGCCGGCTTCCAGCACGGCGCCGCCGCCGGTCGAGACCAGCTGGCCCCGGCCTTCCAGCACGCGGGCCAGGGCCTCGCGTTCATGGCTGCGGAAGCCGGCTTCGCCGGAATGTTCGAAGATCGTGGGAATGCTGGCCCCGGCCGCATCGACGATGGCCTGGTCGACATCGACGAAGTCCAGCGTGAAGCGCTCGGCCAGGCGGCGGCCGATGCAGGTTTTGCCGGCGCCCATCGGGCCGATCAGGATCAGGTTCGGAGCAGGATTCATGCCCTCTGATCCTACCACTTCCGCACCCCCGGCCTGGCACGATGGTTGCTGTTGGAAGCATCCGCCGCAGCGCAGCGGTAGGTGTCAGCGCACCGCCTGCACCTGGCGCTGGCCATCCAGCACCACCACGTGGTCGGCGTGGTCGGGCAGGGCGCGCAGGGCCTGCCGGCTGACCCGCTCGTAGTACTGCACGAAGCGCTCCAGCTGGGGGCGGCTCATGCCGTGGCGTCCCGGCTGGGCAGCCTGCAGGTTCTGTTCCTGCTGCCAGCGCCAGCGCGGCACCACCGAGAAATCCGGCGGCTGCAGGAACCACAGGCGGTCACAGCGCTGCCACAGCGCCGGATAGTCGCGGGCCAGCGCCTGGTTGCACCAGCGCCGCCAGCGGCCATCGGCATCGGCCTCGCGTTCCAGCGCGTTCAAGGGGCTGTCCAGCTCGGCATCGTCCTGTGCGGGCGTGCCGAGGAACCAGCCTTCGAACACCAGCAGGTCCAGCGGCGCTTCCAGCGCCACCCACTGCGCTTCGGGCAGCCGCTCATCGGCCAGCTTGTCGAAGCGCGGCAGTGCCAGTGGCCGGCGTTCGGCCACCGCATCGAGCACGGCATGGGCCAGGGGCAGGTCGTGGGTGCCGGGCGGGCCGCGGGTGATCAGCAGCGGGTGGACCTGGCGGGCGAGGCGCTGCCGCTGCGCGCGGGTCAGGTAGACATCATCGATGGACAGTGCCGCCGCGTTCAGGCCGCGCGCCCGTGCACGGGCGACCACCTGTGCGGCCAGCGTCGATTTGCCGCTGCCCTGCACGCCGCTGATGGCCAATACTGGCACCGTTGCACCGCTGGCCAGCGCATCGTCCAGCGCCTGCTCGGCGAGCGCTTCGGGGAATCCTTTCACCTGGGGCATGTACGCAGCAGCAACCATGCCGCCACAATAGCCCAATCCGTGCACGAAGAAGCGAACCATGACCGACCTTTACGCCGAAGCCCTGTCCACCTTTGCCGCCCTGTTCGACGAGGCGAAGCAGAGCCGCGAGGTCGAGCCCAACGCGATGACCGTGGCCACCGCCGATACGCAGGGCCGCCCGTCGGCGCGTACCGTGCTGCTGAAGGCGTTCGATGAGCGCGGCTTCGTGTTCTACACCCATCTGGACAGCCACAAGGGCCGCGAACTGCAGGCCAATCCGCAGGCAGCGCTGCTGTTCCTGTGGCGCAGCCTGCGCGAGGCCGGCATCCAGGTGCGCATCGAAGGGCGCGTGGAGCAGGTGGCCGATGCCGAGGCTGATGCGTATTTCGCCAGCCGCCCGCGCATGAGCCAGATCGGCGCCTGGGCATCGCTGCAGTCGAAGACGCTGGCGACGCGCGAGGAATTCGACGCACGCGTGGCCGAGGTCGAGGCCCGTTTCGAAGGCAAGGACGTGCCGCGCCCGGACGGCTGGAGCGGCCTGCGCGTGGTGCCCGACCGCATCGAGTTCTGGTACGGCGCACAGTTCCGCCTGCACGAGCGCTGGTGCTACGAGGCCGGTGCGGAAGGGCGCTGGAGCAAGCGGTTGCTGTATCCGTGAATGACGCCGCGCCGACGATCCGCCAGGCCACGCCGGCCGACGCGGCTGCGTGGGCGCGTTTGCGACTGGGCCTGTGGCCCGATGCCGATGATCCGCAGGAGGCGCTGGCGCAGTCGCTGGACGATGCCGAAGGCGCGGTGTTCCTGGCCTGCCTGGCCGATGGCGAAGCGGTGGGGTTTGCCGAGGTTCGCCTGCGGCACGACTACGTGAACGGCACCGGCTCCTCGCCGGTGGGCTTTCTGGAAGGCTGGTACGTGCAGCCGCCGTGGCAGGGCCATGCCGTGGGCCGTGCCTTGCTGGTGGCGGTGCAGGACTGGACGCGTGCGGCAGGCTGCAGTGAGCTTGCGTCGGACAGCCGCGTGGAGGATGTGCACGCGCACGCTGCGCACCGCGCCTGCGGATTCGAGGAAACCGAGCGCGTGGTGTATTTCCGCATGGCGCTGGATGCCGCAACGCTTTTGTAGAGTCGAGCTTGCTCGACTGCTTCTTGCTACAGAAGTCGAGCAAGCTCGACTCTACAAGAGCGGGTTGTCGCAAATGGACCGGTTCGCTTCATCTGCGAGCAGGCCCGCAACCGGCACACTCAGATGGATGCCCTCGATTTCCGGAGTTTCCATGCCCTCCTGGCGCTGCCTGTTCGCCGTGCCTCCCCCGCGTCGCGGCGTGGAAGCCGTCCTGTTGCTGCTCGCCCGCATCGTCGCCGGGGTGATGTTCTGTGTGTCCGGCTGGAACAAGGTGTTCACCGATGCGGGACGCGAGCGGATGGTGCATACGCTGGTCGATGCCGGTATCCCATTCCCTGTGCTCAGTGCGCCGGTGCTTGGGGCGATTGAATGGATCGCGGGTGGTCTGCTGGTAGTGGGCCTGTTGAGCCGCCCCTCGGCCCTGCTGCTGGCGGCGATCTGTGCAGTGGCGGCGTTGACCGATGGCATTGCACGCATCCCTGCAGGCCTGAGCGTGCCGGATTGGCTGAGCTGGTTCTTCTACCTGAGCGAAGTGCCATTGGGCGTGCTGTTGCTGTGGCTTGCGGCAGTGGGCAGCGGCCGGTTCGCCGTTGAGGCGCGCTGGGCGCGTTCGCGCAATCTGTAGAGTCGAGCCATGCTCGACTGGGGAAAAACAGTCGAGCAAGCTCGACTCTACAACCCTTCCGCGCGCAGCCAGCGCCACAGCGTGGTGCGCGACACGCCCAGCGCCTGCGCCATGCCCTCGCGGTCATTGCGGTGCTCCTGCAGCAGCGCTTCCAGCTGCACGCGTGGCGGGCGCCTGCCGTTGCTTTCCAGTGGCAGCGCCGTCGTGCCTTCGTTCACCAGCTCCGGCGCCAGCTGCAGCAGGCGCGCGGCATCAATGAGTCCTTCGCCTGGCTGCCAGTGGATGCGCAGGCGATCCACCAGGTTTCGCAGTTCGCGCACGTTGCCGGGCCATTCGGCAGCGGTCAGCACCGCCAGTGCCTCGTCATCCAGCGGTGCGTCGATGCCGCGCAGCTGGCGGAAGAAGTGCCGGGCCAGCAGCGCGATGTCCGTACGCCGCGCACGCAGCGCGGGCAGGGCGATGCGCAGCGCGGCCAGGCGGTAATACAGGTCGCGGCGGAAACTTCCGGCGGCGGCGCGTTGCTCCAGTGACTGCAGCGTGGCAGCGACGACGCGCAGATCCACCGGCGTGGGTTCGGTGGCGCCCACGCGCAGCACTTCGCGTTCCTCCAGCACCCGCAGCAGCCGGGTCTGCAGCGGCAGCGGCAGTTCGCCGATCTCATCCAGAAACAGGGTGCCACCGTCGGCTGCCTCGACCAGGCCAACGCGGCCACCACGGCGTGCGCCGGTAAAGGCACCATCGCTGTAGCCGAACAGCTCGGCTTCCAGCAGCGATTCGCTGATTGCGCCGCAGTTCAGCGCCACGAAGCGGCCACGACGGCCGCTGGCTGCGTGCAGCTGGCGCGCCACCAGCTCCTTGCCGGTGCCGGTTTCGCCGGTGACCAGCACAGTGCTGTCATGTGGTGCATAGAGCGCGATCTGTGCGCGTACCTGCGCCATCGCATCGCTGTCGCCGAGCAGGGCATGCGCATCATTGCGCGGGGCGGCACGCCGGCGCGCGGCCGGCCGGCTGCCACCGGAGCGGGCCAGCGCCTGGGTCAGTTCCAGTGCGTGTTCGAAGGCGTGGCGCACCGAATCGGCTGAGTACAGCAGCACGCCCGGCAGGCCCATCTGTTCGGCATGGTCGATGGCCATGCCGGTGCCGACGATCACCTCGATGCCATTGGCGCGCAGGTCGGCGATGCAGTCGCGTGCATCTTCGCGGGTAACGAAGCGGCGGTGCTCGATGTCCAAGCCGAAACTTTGCTGGAAGTTGCTGAACACCGGTACGTCGCTGGCGTGGGTGACCAGGCCGATGCGCGGGGCGATGCGGCGGGCGCGGGCCAGGGCTTCCATCAGGTCGAAGCCATTCGCCTGGATCGGCACCAGTGGCAGCTCAAGCCGCCCGCGCAGCCACGCGGCATTGGAGCCGCCGGCGATCACCACGTCGCAGTGCTCGCGGCGCAGGCGCTGGCCGATCACGTCCACCGCCTCCTCGAAGCCCAGGTTGATCTGTTCGATGCGTGCGCGGCGGTCGAACTCGGGGATGACGTCGCCGAGCAGGCCGGTCAGGCGCGAGACGCTGACGGTCCAGATGACCGGGCGTCCGGGGTCGGCATCGGCATGGCGCAGGGGCGAGCGGGGCAGGTACATGGCAGCGGCAACGGGTAGCGATGTTTCATGATACATCCGTTTCAATGTTTCATTTGTTTCATTGTTGTAATGCGGTCATGCCTTTGAAATCAACCGCTTGCAGCTTGGCATGGTGCTTGCGCCTTCTCTCCCGTTCCCAACCTGGATTGCCGCATGACCGCTTCCACTCCTTCTTCCGCCGGTGCCCGCTTCCGTGAGGCGCTGGCTGCCGAATCGCCGCTGCAGGTGATCGGCGCGATCAACGCCAACCACGCCCTGCTGGCCAAGCGCGCCGGCTTCCGCGCCATCTACCTGTCCGGCGGCGGTGTCGCTGCAGGTTCGCTGGGCCTGCCGGACCTGGGCATCAACACCCTGGAAGACGTGCTGATCGACGTGCGCCGCATCACCGATGTCTGCGACCTGCCGCTGATGGTCGACATCGATACCGGCTTCGGCCCGAGCGCGTTCAACATCGCCCGTACCGTGAAGTCACTGATCAAGGCCGGCGCGGCCGCCTGCCACATCGAGGACCAGGTCGGCGCCAAGCGCTGCGGTCACCGCCCGGGCAAGGAGATCGTCTCGCAGGGTGAAATGGTCGACCGCGTGAAGGCTGCCGCCGATGCCAAGACCGATCCGGACTTCTTCCTGATCGCCCGCACCGACGCCATCCAGGTGGACGGCGTGGACAAGGCCATCGAGCGCGCCATCGCCTGCGTCGAGGCCGGTGCCGACGGCATCTTCGCCGAGGCCGCCTACGACCTGGACACCTACCGCCGCTTTGTCGATGCGGTGAAGGTACCGGTCCTGGCCAACATCACTGAATTCGGTGCCACCCCGCTGTTCAGCCGCGACGAACTGGCCTCGGCCGGCGTCGCCATCCAGCTGTTCCCGCTGTCGGCCTTCCGCGCTGCCAACAAGGCCGCCGAGAACGTCTACCAGGCCGTGCGCCGCGACGGCCACCAGCGCAGCGTGGTGGAGAACATGCAGACCCGCGAGGAGCTGTATGACCGCATCGGTTACCACGCCTTCGAACAGCAGCTCGACGCCCTGTTCGCCGCCAAGAAATAAGCAGTACCCTGCACCATCAGTTTTCGGAGGGAAAACATGAACGATACGACCGCAACCCCGACCTTCAAGCCGAAGAAGTCCGTCGCCCTGTCCGGCACCGCTGCCGGCAACACCGCGCTGTGCAGCGTGGGCCGCAGTGGCAACGACCTGCATTACCGCGGCTACGACATCCTGGACCTGGCCAACACCAGCGAGTTCGAGGAAATCGCCTACCTGCTGGTGCACGGCAAGCTGCCGACCCGTGCCGAACTGGTTTCGTACAAGGCCAAGCTGAAGTCGCTGCGTGGCATTCCGGCTGCGGTGAAGGCTGCCCTGGAAGAACTGCCGCCGTCGGCACACCCGATGGACGTGATGCGCACCGGCGTCTCCGTGCTCGGTTGCGTCGCCCCGGAAAAGGACGACCACAACCATCCCGGCGCGCGTGACATCGCCGACAAGCTGATGGCCTGCCTCGGCTCGATGCTGCTGTACTGGTACCACTGGAGCCACAACGGCCGCGCCATCGACGTGGAAACCGATGACGATTCCATCGGCGGCCACTTCCTGCACCTGCTGCACGGCGACAAGCCGCAGGATTCGTGGGTGAAGGCGATGCACACCTCGCTGATCCTGTACGCCGAGCACGAGTTCAACGCCTCGACCTTCGCCTGCCGCGTCATCGCCGGCACCGGCAGCGACATGTACAGCGCGATCTGCGGTGGCATCGGTGCGCTGCGCGGCCCCAAGCACGGCGGCGCCAACGAAGTGGCGTTCGAAGTGCAGAAGCGCTACGACAACCCCGATGAGGCCGAGGAAGACATCAAGGCCCGCGTCGAGCGCAAGGAAGTGGTCATCGGCTTCGGCCACCCGGTCTACACCGTGTCCGACCCGCGCAACAAGGTGATCAAGGACGTGGCCCGCGAGCTGTCCGAAGAACAGTCCAGCATGAAGATGTACGACATCGCCGAGCGCCTGGAAACGGTGATGTGGGACATCAAGAAGATGTTCCCGAACCTGGACTGGTTCAGCGCCGTCAGCTACCACATGATGGGCGTGCCGACCGCCATGTTCACCCCCCTGTTCGTGATCGCCCGCACCGCCGGCTGGAGCGCGCACATCGTCGAGCAGCGCATCGACGGCAAGATCATCCGCCCGAGCGCCAACTACACCGGCCCGGAAGATCGCGAGTTCGTCGCCATCGACAAGCGCGCCTGATCCACCTGCTGTACCCATCCGGCCGGCCACGTGCCGGCCGGATGCCTTCGTTGCCGCTTACACGGCACCCGGCCCGCCTCAAGTACTCCGCCAGCCCATGAATACCGATTACCGCAAGAACCTCCCCGGCAGCACGCTGGACTATTTCGATGCGCGCGCCGCCGTCGACGCGATCCAGCCGGGCGCCTACGCCACCCTGCCGTACACCTCGCGCGTGCTGGCCGAGAACCTGGTGCGCCGCTGCGACCCGGCCACGCTCAGCGATTCGCTGGCGCAGCTGATCGAGCGCCGTCGTGACCTCGATTTCCCGTGGTTCCCGGCACGCGTGGTGTGCCATGACATCCTCGGCCAGACCGCGCTGGTGGATCTTGCCGGCCTGCGTGATGCGATCGCCGACAAGGGCGGCGACCCGGCCAAGGTCAACCCGGTGGTGCCGGTGCAGCTGATCGTCGATCACTCGCTGGCGGTGGAGTGCGGTGGTTTCGATCCGCAGGCGTTCGAGAAGAACCGCGCCATCGAGGATCGCCGCAACGAAGACCGTTTCCACTTCATCGACTGGACCAAACTGGCGTTCGAGAACGTCGACGTGATCCCGCCGGGCAACGGCATCATGCACCAGATCAACCTGGAGAAGATGTCGCCGGTGGTCTACGTGCAGGACGGCGTGGCCTTCCCCGATACCTGCGTGGGCACCGACAGCCACACCCCGCACGTGGATGCGCTGGGCGTGATCGCCATTGGTGTTGGCGGCCTGGAAGCAGAGAACGTGATGCTGGGCCGCGCGTCGTGGATGCGCCTGCCCGATACCGTGGGTGTCGAACTGAGCGGCCGCCCGCAGCCGGGCATCACCGCCACCGACGTGGTGCTGGCGCTGACCGAGTTCCTGCGCAAGGAACGCGTGGTCGGCGCGTGGCTTGAATTCTTCGGCGAGGGTGCGGCGGCGCTGACCATCGGTGACCGCGCCACCATCTCCAACATGTGCCCCGAATACGGCGCCACTGCCGCGATGTTCTACATCGACGGGCAGACCATCGACTACCTGCGCCTGACCGGCCGCGAGGAATCGCAGGTGGCGCTGGTGGAGAACTACGCGCGCACCACCGGCCTGTGGGCCGATGACCTGGCTACCGCGCAGTACGAGCGCGTGCTGCGCTTCGACCTGTCCAGCGTGGTGCGCAACATGGCCGGCCCGTCCAACCCGCACAAGCGCGTGGCCACCGCCGAGCTGGCCGAGCGCGGCATCGCCGACGAAGCCAAGCTGGAAGCGGGCAAGGCCGAGCAGGCGCAGGGCCTGATGCCCGATGGCGCGGTGATCATCGCCGCCATCACCAGCTGCACCAACACCTCCAACCCGCGCAACGTGATCGCCGCCGCACTGCTGGCGCGCAACGCCAACGCGCGTGGCCTGCAGCGCAAGCCGTGGGTGAAGTCCTCGCTGGCGCCGGGCTCCAAGGCCGTGCAGCTGTATCTGGAAGAATCCGGCCTGCTGCCGGATCTGGAGCAGCTCGGCTTCGGCATCGTCGCCTTCGCCTGCACCACCTGCAACGGCATGAGCGGCGCGCTGGACCCGAAGATCCAGCAGGAGATCATCGACCGTGACCTGTACGCCACGGCCGTGCTATCGGGCAACCGCAACTTCGATGGCCGCATCCATCCGTACGCGAAGCAGGCCTTCCTGGCCTCGCCGCCGCTGGTCATCGCCTATGCCATCGCGGGCACCGTCCGCTTTGATATCGAGAAGGACGTGCTGGGCGTGGATGCCGACGGCAACGCGGTGCGCCTGAAGGACATCTGGCCGAGCGACGCCGAGATCGACGCGGTGGTGAAGGCTTCGGTGAAGCCCGAGCAGTTCCGCAAGGTGTACAACCCGATGTTCAACGTGCGCGTGGAGCATGGCGCCGCGGTCAGCCCGCTGTACGACTGGCGCCCGCAGAGCACCTACATCCGCCGCCCGCCGTACTGGGAGGGTGCACTGGCCGGTGAGCGTACGCTGGCCGGCATGCGCGCGCTGGCGGTGCTGCCGGACAACATCACTACCGACCACCTGTCGCCGTCCAACGCGATCATGGCCTCCAGCGCCGCCGGCGAATACCTGGCGAAGATGGGCCTGCCGGAAGAAGACTTCAATTCCTACGCCACCCACCGCGGCGACCACCTGACCGCGCAGCGCGCCACGTTCGCCAATCCGAAGCTGTTCAACGAGATGGTGCGCAACGACGACGGCAGCGTGAAGCAGGGCTCGCTGGCGCGCGTGGAGCCGGAAGGCAAGGTGATGCGCATGTGGGAAGCGATCGAAACCTACATGGACCGCAAGCAGCCGCTGATCATCATCGCCGGTGCCGATTACGGCCAGGGCAGCTCGCGCGACTGGGCTGCCAAGGGCGTGCGCCTGGCCGGCGTGGAAGCGATCGTGGCCGAAGGCTTTGAACGCATCCACCGCACCAACCTGATCGGCATGGGCGTGCTGCCGCTGGAGTTCAAGCCGGGCACCACCCGCCTGACCCTGGGCATCGACGGCACCGAGACCTTCGACGTGGTCGGCGAGCGCACCCCGCGCGCCGAGCTGACCCTGGTCATCCACCGCCGCGACGGCCAGGACGTGATCGTGCCGGTTACCTGCCGCCTGGACAGCGACGAGGAAGTGGCGATCTACGAGGCAGGCGGCGTGCTGCAGCGCTTCGCCCAGGACTTCCTGGAAGGGGCCAAGGTGGCGTAAGGCAGCAAGCAGCTGCCTTGTGTCGAGTTGCCGCCATGCTGGCTCCGGCCCGCATGGCGGTAGTCACGGAGGAGAGGGGCGTAGCCCCATCTGCATGGGAACGGCGTTCTACAACATCGCAGGCACGGTCAACACCGCTTTCATCCTGCTGAGCCTGTTGGGTGTGGGCGCGCAGCTGCGGCTGGTGCGCCGCCGCCGGGAACGTGCGGGCGCGTCTGACAGCGCCACTGCGGTGCTTTCGCTGAACCAGTTCACGGTCAGCTTCCTGGCCTACCTTTCCTTCTTCGTCTATGGCTACAGCATCACGCCGTTCAATCACTTCATTGTCTGGCCGCGCTTGCTCGCGTCGGTGCTGGTCATGGCCATCCTGGTGGAGATATGGCGCGACCGCCGGAGCCGCTCCGCTGCGACCAGCGTGCTGACAGCCGCCCTGCTGTTGCTCTGCGCACTGGCCGGCCTGGCCTGGGGTGACCGGCATGTGGATGAGGGCAGAGTAGTTGCCAGCGCGATGATCGTGGTCATCACCGCCTTGCTGGCGCAGGGCTACGCGCACCAGATCCTGCTGATCCTGCGCAATGGCCACACCGGTGCCGTGTCGCTGCGGATGAGTCAACTGATCCTGCTGATGGACCTGTCCACGATCGTATTTGCCTTCGCCATGGGCCTCCGGATGGGATGGCCGTTGCTGTTGCTGGCCGTGGTGAGTGGAAGTACCAAACTGGCCATCCTGTATCTGTTCCGCTGGCAGCAAGGGACGTCCGCCGCGGATCGCCGTCGGCAGCAGGTTCAACCAGCGTAATGCGTGTGTTCCTCACATAATCGAGAATTCCATGACCTTCCTTCCCCAACTCCGTATTCCAGCCACCTACATGCGCGGTGGCACCAGCAAAGGCGTGTTCTTCCGCCTGCAGGACCTGCCCGAAGCCGCGCAGGTGCCTGGCGCCGCGCGTGATGCACTGCTGATGCGCGTGATCGGTTCGCCTGATCCGTATGGCAAGCACACCGACGGCATGGGTGGCGCCACCTCCAGCACCAGCAAGTGCGTGATCATTTCCACCGCCTCGGTGCCCGACCACGACGTGGATTATCTGTACGGCCAGGTGTCGATCGATACCGCCTTCGTCGACTGGAGCGGCAACTGCGGCAACCTCAGCACCGCCGTCGGCCCGTTCGCGATTGCCAACGGCCTGGTGGATCCGGCCCGGGTGCCGCGCGATGGCCTGTGCACCGTGCGCATCTGGCAGGCCAACATCGGCAAGACCATCATCGCCCACGTGCCGATGCGCGACGGAGAAGTGCAGGAGACCGGTGATTTCGAGCTGGACGGCGTGACCTTCCCGGCGGCCGAGATCCAGCTGGAGTTCATCGATCCGTCCGACGACGGCGATGCCGGTGCGATGTTCCCCACCGGCAACCTGGTCGACACCCTGGACGTGCCGGGCGTGGGCAGCTTCGAAGTGACCATGATCACCGCAGGCATCCCGACCATCTTCCTCAATGCCGCCGATCTGGGCTACACCGGCACCGAGCTGCAGCCGGCCATCAACGAGGACAAGGCGGCGCTGCAGAAGTTCGAGACCATCCGCGCCCATGGCGCGCTGCGCATGGGGCTGATCTCGAAGCTGGAGGATGCGGCTACCCGCCAGCACACGCCGAAGGTGGCGTTCGTTGCGCCGGCGCAGGATTACGTGTCGTCCAGTGGCAAGGCCATTCCGGCGTCGGCCATCGACCTGCACGCACGGGCGCTGTCGATGGGCAAGCTGCACCACGCGATGATGGGTACCGCAGCGGTGGCCATCGGTACCGCGGCGGCCATTCCGGGCACGCTGGTCAATCGCGCGGCCGGTGGTGGCGAACGCGAGGCGGTGACCTTCGGCCATCCGTCCGGCGCGCTGCGCGTGGGTGCGCAGGCCGGGCGCGTTGACGGCCAGTGGACGGTGACCAAGGCCATCATGAGCCGCAGCGCCCGCGTGTTGATGGAAGGCAAGGTGCGGATACCGGCCGAATGATGCGTTGGTAATCGCCAACCAAGGTTGGCGACTACCGGGGCGCGGCCAACCGTGCACCGCAACGAGGAGAACCACGATGTCCAACAGCCAGCCCCCCTCCAACGAGCGTGCAGCGTGGGATGCGCTGCTGCTGGGCATCGTCGATTACGTGCGCGACGCGCGCATTGAATCCCCCCTGGCGTTCGAGACGGCGCACCACTGCCTGCTCGACACCCTGGGCTGCGGCCTGGAAGCCCTGTCGTTCCCGGCCTGCAGCAAGCTGCTGGGCCCCCTGGTGCCAGGCATCCATGTGGTGAATGGCGCGCGGGTGCCGGGCACCCACTACGAGCTCGACCCAGTGCAGGCGGCCTTCAACATCGGCGCGATGGTGCGCTGGCTCGATTTCAATGACACCTGGCTGGCAGCCGAATGGGGCCATCCGTCGGACAACCTCGGCGGCATCCTCGCCGTCTGCGACTGGCTGGGGCGCAACGCGCTGGCCCTGCGGCGGCCGCCACCGACCGTGCACGTCGTGCTGCAGGCGATGATCAAGGCGCACGAGATCCAGGGCGTGCTGGCGCTGCAGAACTCCTTCAACCGGGTCGGGCTGGACCATGTGGTGCTGGTCAAGGTGGCCACCACGGCGGTGGTCGCGCACCTGCTCGGGCTGGACCGTGAGCGCATGCTCAATGCGCTGTCGCTGGCCTGGGTGGATGGCCAGGCGCTGCGCACCTACCGGCATGCGCCCAACACCGGCTCGCGCAAGAGCTGGGCGGCCGGCGATGCCACCAGCCGTGGCGTGCGCCTGGCGCTGATGGCAGCCAGCGGCGAAATGGGCTACCCCAGCGCGCTCAGCGCACCGGTCTGGGGTTTCGAGGCGGTATCCATGCACGGCCAGGCACTGACGCTGGGGCGACCGCTGGGCAGCTATGTGATGGAGAACGTGCTGTTCAAAATCAGCTACCCGGCCGAGTTCCACGGCCAGACCGCCGTGGAGGCGGCGATCACGCTGCACCAGCAGCTGCGTGCAGCGGGGCGGCGGGTCGAGGACATCGCGCGCATCGACATCCGCACCCAGGAAGCGTGCATCCGCATCATCGACAAGCAGGGGCCGCTGCATAACCCGGCCGACCGCGATCACTGCGTGCAGTACATGGTGGCCATCGCGCTGCTGCACGGGCGGCTGGTGGCCGAGGATTACGAGGACGACATGGCCGCCGACCCGCGCATCGACGCGCTGCGGGCGAAGATGACCTGCCGGGAAGACCCGCAGCTCAGCGCGGACTATCTGGACCCGGACAAGCGCAGTATCGCCAACGGGTTGAGCGTGCGCTTCACCGATGGCAGCGAACTGCCGGAGGTACTGGTGGAGTATCCGCTCGGCCACGCACGGCGCCGGCAGGAGGGCATCCCGCTGCTGATGGACAAGTTCCGCCGGCACCTCGCGCACCGCTTCCCGACCGCCCAGCAGCAGCGCATCCTGGCGGCCTCGCTGGACCCGGTGGCGCTGGCCGCGATGCCGGTGACGGACTACGTGGACCTGTACCTGCCGGGGTGACGCCGCTCTGGTAGATGCCAACCTTGGTTGGCATGGCGAGCGCCAACCAGGGTTGGCGGCTACCGGGTTCCGGTCGGGACCGGGTTTCCGACCGCCGGGGCGTCAACACCTTGACGCGGCGCGCCTATAATGTCCGCCTCGATCAAGGAGTGACGACATGAGCGGTCCGGCACGGCGGAAGCGGTGGGGTTGGGCGGCGGCTGTACTGGCAGGAGGCCTGTTGCTGGGTCTGGCCGGCTGTCGCAATGACAACGGGCAGCTGCCCAAGGCCAGCGGCGAAGCCATCGCCACCAAGGCCGAGCAGGTGAAGGACTTCACCCTGCTGCGCGCCTACCCGGACCAGAAGAGTGAGGGCCTGTCGCTGGCGCTGGAGTTCTCGCGCCCGCTGGTCGGCACCCAGGACTTCGACAAACTGGTGCACTTCGAAGAGAAGGTCGGCAACGACGACAGCAGCTGGACCCTGTCCGACGACGGCCTGACCCTGCGCTACCCCTTCGTTGAAGCCGGCAAGGAATACAGCCTGGTCGTCTCCGAAGACCTGCTGGCCGCCGACGGCAGCCGCCTGGGCAAGGAACTGAAGCAGAAGGTGTTCAGCGGTGAGCTGAAGCCGGTGGCCGGTTTCGCTTCGCAGGGCAGCGTGCTGCCGGCCAAGGACAGCCGTGGCCTGCCGGTGGTCTCGGTGAACGTGCCCGAGGTCGACGTCGAGTTCCTGCGCGTGCGCGAGAAGGACCTGCCGACCTTCTTCAGCCAGTACCAGCGCGGCGGCCGCCGCGGCAGCTGGGAACTGAGCAGCGACTACGAGCGCAGCCCGATCAACCAGCTGGCCGAGCCGGTCTACGTCAACCGCTTCATCCTCGGTGGCAAGCAGAACGAGCGGGTGCTGACCTACCTGCCGACCCAGGACATCAAGGAGCTGCAGGAGCCGGGCCTGTACTTCGCCCTGCTCAAGCGCACCGGTGACTACGAAGGCGAGTTCGATACCGCGTTCTTCTCGGTCAGCGACATCGGCCTGCATACCCGCGCCTACAAGGACAAGCTGTTCGTCCATACCGCCGCACTGAAGGACGGTGCGGCGCTGAAGAACGTCGAGCTGCGCGTGCTCGACGCCAAGGGCGAGGTGGTGCTCAAGGGCAGCACCGACGGCAACGGCAATGCGCTGCTGAACTACACCCTGGATGCCACCCACGTGCTGGTGGCCAGCAGCGGCAAGGACACCAGCTTCCTGCCGTTCAACCAGCCCGCGCTGGACCTGAGCGAATTCGCCGTGGCCGGCCGTGACAACGCCTGGTTCGACGTCTACGCCTGGTCAGGCCGCGACCTGTACCGCCCGGGTGAAACCGTGCGCCTGTCGGCCCTGCTGCGTGACAACGACGGCAAGCCGGTCGGCGGGCCTGGTAAAAGCGTCCAACCGCTATTCCTGCGCCTGAAGCAGCCCGACGGCAAGACCTTCCGCGAGACCCGCCTGCAGCCCGGTGACCAGGGCTACATCAACTTCGAGCAGACCATCCCCGCCGAGGCGCCGACCGGGCGCTGGCAGGTCGAGTTCCGCACCGACCCGGCCAGCAAGGAAGCGATCCAGGGCATGACCCTGCGCATCGAGGAGTTCCTGCCCGAGCGCATGAAGCTGGACCTGGACAGCGCGCAGAAGACGCTGAAGCCGGGCGAGGACCTGCGCCTGCAGGCCAACGGCGCGTACCTGTATGGCGCGCCGGCCGATGGCAACCGCTTCACCGCACGCATGGCGGTGGCCGCCGAGCAGAAGCCGGTGGAAGGCCTGCCGGGCTATTTCTTCGGTGACCCGACCCTGCAGCTGCCGCGCGAAGCCAAGGACGTGGTCGATACCACGCTGCCGGCCAATGGCCAGCTGCGCGAAGACGTGGCCCTGCCGGAAGAGGCGGCCAAGGCCAAGGCGCCGATCGCCGTGGTGCTGTCGGGCAGCCTGTATGAAACCGGTGGCCGCACCGTCACCCGCACCCTGAAGCGGGTGATGTGGCCGGCCAATGCACTGGTCGGCGTGCGCCCGTTGTTCAACCCGGACGACGGCGCCGATGCCAACGGCAACGCGCGCTTCGAACTGATGCGCGTGGATGCCGCTGGCAAGCCGCAGCCGGCCAAGGGCCTGAAGGTGACCCTGGTGCGCGAGCTGCGCGACTACCACTGGACCTTCAACGACAACCGCTGGGACTACGATTTCACCCGCCGCTTCGAGAACAAGGACACCCGTACCGTCGATGCCGGCAGCAGTGCGGTCGCCTTCGATTTCGCGGTGGAGTGGGGCGAATACCGGGTGGACGTGTTCGATCCGTCCACCGGCCTGACCAGCCGCTACCCGTTCCGCGCCGGCTGGAGCTGGGGCGATGACAACCGCGGCCTGGATGCACGCCCGGACAAGGTCAAGCTGGGCCTGGACAAGACCGGCTACAAGGCCGGCGATACCCTGCAGGTGACGGTGACCCCGCCGCACGCCGGCAAGGGCGTGCTGATGGTCGAGACCGACCGCATGCTGTACGTGCAGGAGATCGACGCCAAGCCGGGTGCCACCTACAAGATCCCGGTCACCGCCGAGTGGGAGCGCCACGACGTCTACATCACCGCGCTGGTGTTCCGCGGTGGCAGTGCGCCCAGCAAGATCACCCCGGCCCGCGCCGTGGGCGTGGTACACGTGCCGATGGACCGCAAGGCACGCACCGTGGCCGTGGGCCTGGTCGCACCGAAGCAGATGCGCCCGGAACAGGACCTGCCGGTGACGGTGAGCGCACCGCAGCTGGCCGGCAAGACCGCGCACGTCACCGTTTCGGCGGTGGACGTGGGCATCCTCAACATCACCCGCTTCCCGGTGCCCGATGCCGGCGCACACTTCTTCGCCCAGCGTCGCCTCGGCATCGATGCCTACGACATCTACAGCCGGGTGATCGAGAGCTTCGACGGCAGCAGCGGCAAGCTGAAGTTCGGCGGCGACATGGCCCTGCAGGCACTGCCGCAGGCCAAGCGGCCGACCGCGCGCGTGCAGACCGTGGACCTGTTCTCCGGCCCAGTGCAGCTCGACGCCAAGGGCAATGCGCGCATCCGCCTGAAGGTGCCGGACTTCAACGGCACCCTGCGCGTGTCGGCGCTGGTCTACAGCGATGACCAGTACGGCAAGCGCGATGTGGAAACCATCGTGCGCGCGCCGATCCTGGCCGAGGCCAGCATGCCGCGCGTGCTCGCCCCGGGCGACCGCAGCACCGTCACCCTGGACGTGCAGAACTTCACCGGCAAGCCCGGCCAGTTCAACGTGCAGGTGGACACCGAGGGTCCGCTGAGCCTGGGCGAGGGCAGCCGCAACGTGCAGCTCAACGCAGATGCCAAGACCACGCTGAGCTTCCCGTTGTCGGCCCGCGAGGGCAACAGCGTGGCCAAGGTACGGGTGCGCGTGGATGGCAACGGCTTCAAGGCCGACCGCCGCTACGAGCTGCCGGTGCGTGCGGCGTGGCCGCAGGTGATCCGTTCGCAGGTGCGCACGCTCGATCCGCTGGCTGCGGTCAGCCTGGACGGCGGCCTGGCCGATGGCCTGATGGCCGAGTCGGTCAATGCCCGCCTGCTGGTCAGCCCGCTGCCGCCGATCCCGTTCGCCAGCGCCCTGCAGGGCGCGCTGAACTACCCCTACGGCTGTGCCGAGCAGACCACCAGCAAGGGCTACGCCGCGCTGATCCTGGACCAGGCCACTTCGTCGATGCTCGGCACCGACGGACTGGATGCCAAGACCCGCCGCGAGCGCATGGAAGGCGCGTTCGGTCGCCTGGCGTCGATGCAGGTGGCCAACGGCAACTTCTCCATGTGGGGCGACGATGGCTACGTGAACCCGTGGCTGACCCCGTACATCACCGAGTTCCTGCTCGATGCCAAGGACGGCGGTTTCGCCGTGCCGGACAACGTGCTGCAGAAGGCGCTCAACCGCCTCAGCGAGGACCTGCTGTCCGGTGGCAACCAGTTCTACGGGCAGGATGACCGCGAGAAGCTGAAATTCGCCAACCAGGCGTATTCCGGCTACGTGCTGGCCCGCGTCAACCGTGCCCCGCTGGGTACCCTGCGCACGCTGTATGACAACGAGCGCAGCAAGGCGGTCGGCGGCCTGTCGCTGGTCCACCTGGGCGTGGCGCTGTCCCTGCAGGGCGACGCCAAGCGCGGCCAGGCGGCGATTGCTGCCGGCTTCGCCAAGTCCAGCAGCGAGCGCCCGTCGTACTTCGGCGATTACGGCAGTGCCATCCGTGACGACGCGCTGATGATCGCGCTGACCCACGAAAACAAGCTGGCCAAGCCGGCCTGGGATGCGCGTGCGGTCGATCTGGGCCGTGGCCTCGATGCCCGCCGCAATGCCGGCTGGATGTGGCTGAGCACCCAGGAGCAGGTGGCCATCGCCCGCCTCGGCAAGGCCCTGGCCGCCAACCAGAAGGCCCTGGTGGCCGGTGAACTGGTGATCGGTGGCAACAGCGAGGCCATCGGCGAGCGCAAGCTGTTCGGTCGCAACTTCACCGGCAGCGAGCTGGCCAGTGGCGTGCGCTTTACCCCGCAGGGCGAGCCGCCGATGTTTGCCAGCATCGACGTCGCCGGCATCCCGCGCACCGCGCCGGCACCGGACAACAGCGTGCTGGGTGTCGAGCGCAGCTACTTCGGTACCTATGGCAAGCCGTGGACGCCGCGACCGCTGAAGGAAGGCGAAGCACTGATCGTGCGCATCACCATCAGTGCCGATACGCAGATGCCCGATGCACTGCTGACCGACCTGCTGCCGGCCGGCCTGGAGATCGAGAACTTCAACCTGGGCGATGCCAAGCAGTGGGCCGACGTGGTGGTCGATGGCATCACCATCAGCGACCGCAGCTCGGCCGCCGACACCAAGCACGAGGAATTCCGCGACGACCGCTACGTGGCCGCGCTGAAACTGTCGCGCGGTGGCAAGGCGAACGTCTTCTACCTGGTGCGTGCGGTGACCCCGGGTACCTACTCGGTGCCGCCGCCGCTGGTGGAAGACATGTACCGGCCGCAGCTGCGCGGCGTGGGCCGCAGCAACCCGACCACGATCACGGTGGTCCAGCCGTGACCGTGCGGACGGGCCGCGACGGCGCGGCCCGTCCCACTGGCACGCTGCAATGAAGATCGAGTGGACGACCCGGCGGGCGGCCCTGCGCCGCCGGCTGCAACCGCTGTGGCCCTGGCTGCGCTGGGGCACGGCAGGGCTGCTGGTACTGCTGCTGGTCCTGGATTTCGTTTTCCCGCCGCCGCTGCCCAGGCAGCGCGACACCAGCACCCTGGTGGTGGCCGCCGACGGCAGCCCGCTGCGCGCGTTTGCCGATGGCGATGGCGTGTGGCGCTACCCGGCCTCGGCCGACAGCGTTTCGCCGTTGTACCTGCAGGCACTGCTGACCTACGAAGACCGCTGGTTCTGGAAACACCCGGGCATCAACCCGCTGGCGATCCTGCGTGCCAGCGGCCAGCTGCTGCGTGGCGGCCGCATCGTGTCGGGCGGTTCAACGCTCACCATGCAGGTGGCGCGCATCCTTGATCCGCACTCGCGCACGCCGTGGGGCAAGCTCAAGCAGATGCTGCGCGCGGTGCAGCTGGAAGTACACCTGAGCAAGGCGCAGATCCTCGCGCTGTACCTGGAACGCGCGCCCTACGGCGGCACCATCGAGGGCGTGGAAGCGGCCAGCTGGGCCTACCTGGGCAAGCCGGCCACGCAACTGTCGCACGCCGAGGCTGCGCTGCTGGCGGTACTGCCGCAGGCGCCCAGCCGGCTGCGCCCGGACCGCCACCCGGAAGCGGCGCAGAAAGCGCGCGACAAGGTGCTGGCGCGCATGGCCGAACTGGGCGTGTGGACGCCGGAAGAAGTAGACGATGCGCGCATCGAGAATGTGGTCGCGCGGTCGCTGCGGCCGCCGATGCATGCGGCGCTGCTGGCGCAGCGGCTGCATTCGGCACACCCGGGCCAGGCGCGCATCCAGAGCAGCATCGACCTGGACCTGCAGCGCACGCTGGAAGAGCGCGTGGCCAGCTATTTCTCCACGCTGCCCGAGCGCACCTCGGCTGCGCTGCTGGTGGTCGACAACCAGACCCTGCAGGCCCGTGCGTATGTCGGCACGCTGGCCTTCGGTGACCGCCAGCGCCTGGGCCACGTCGACATGGTGCAGGCCTGGCGCTCGCCGGGCTCCACGCTCAAGCCCTTCCTGTACGCCATGGCGCTGGACGATGGCCTGATCCATTCGGAAAGCCTGCTGGTGGATGCGCCGCAGAGCTTCGGCAGCTATCGGCCGGGCAACTTCGACGAGGCATTCAACGGTCCCGTCAGTGCATCCAGCGCGCTGCGCCTGTCGCTCAACGTGCCAGCGGTGGACCTGCTGCAGCGGGTGGGATCGGCGCGCTTCGCCGCGCGCCTCTCGCACGCGGGCATCCAGCTGCGCTTCCCGCCGGGCAGCTCGCCCAACCTGTCGCTCATCCTCGGCGGCACCGGTGCGCGGCTTGAGGATCTGGTCGGCGCCTTCGCTGCGCTCAACCGCAACGGCATTGCCGGGCGTGTGCGCTACAGCGATGACGATCCGATGATCGAGCGGCGCCTGTCCTCGCCCGGGGCCAGCTGGATCGTGCGCGAGATGCTCGAGTCCAACCCGCGCCCGGGTTATGGGGTGGGCACGTTCGACGTCGGTGGACGCCCGCGCGTGGCCTGGAAGACCGGTACCAGCTATGGCTACCGCGATGCCTGGGCGATCGGCAGCACCCGCCACTACACGGTGGGCGTGTGGGTGGGCCGGCCCGATGGCACGCCGCTGCCGGGTCAGTACGGCGCGGTGACGGCGTTGCCGCTGATGTTCGAGGTGGTCGACAGCCTGCCGCGCCAGCCCGGCGATGCCGCTGCTGCACCGATGCCGGCCAGCGTCAGCCGCGCCGACGTGTGCTGGCCCACCGGCGAACTGGCCGGGTCATTGCCGGCCACGCTGTGCCAGCGGCGCATGACGGCCTGGCTGCTGGACGGTGGCGTGCCGCCGACCTTCCCCGAACGTGAGGCGCGGCGCTGGCAGCCGGGCCGGCAGCGCTACATCGCCGATGCGCGCACGGGCCAGCGGCTGTCCGCCGACTGCAGTGCGCCGCACCAGGAAGTGGAACGCGAGATCGCGCGCTGGCCGGCGTTGTTGTCGCCGTGGCTGCCCAAGGCCACGCGCGATGCATCGCAGTTGCCACCACTGGCCGCCGACTGCCGCGACGATGGCCGCGAAGCGAGCGTGGCCCTGCACGTGGATGGCCTCAATGATGGCGCCGCGCTGGCGCGCGCACCCAATGCCCAGCACGGCGTGCGCCTGCAGCTGCGCGCGCTGGGCAGTGAACAGGCGGTGGACTGGCTGCTGGATGGCCGCTGGATCGCCCGCACCCAGGGGGCGCAGCTGATGCAGCGCGAGTTCGCCGACCCGGGCGCGCATACGCTGACCGCGCTGGCGACCGATGGCGCGTGGACGCAGGTGAGGTTTACGGTGATTCGTTGACGCCGGGCATGGCCCGGCGCTACCAACATTACGGCGCCGTGGCGCCGATCATTCCCCGATCCACCCGTCCAGCAGGTCGGCAAACTCGTCGGCGTGTTCCTCCTCCTGCGCCAGGATTTCCTCTAGGATGCGCTTGGTGGTGGTATCGCGGTCGCCGATGAAGTTGATCATCTCGCGGTAGCTGTCGATGGCAATGCGCTCGGCCACCAGGTTCTCGCGCACCATGTCGCGCAGGTCGCTGCCTTCCTTGTACTCGGCATGCGAGCGCGCGGTCAGGGTGTCAGGATTGAAATCCGGCTCGCCGCCGAGCTGCACGATGCGCTCGGCCAGCTTGCCGGCATGGGCCTGTTCCTGCTGCGCGTGTTCGAGGAACTCGGCCTTGACCGCATCGGCCAGCATGCCCTTGGCCATGAAGTAGTGCCGGTAATAGCGAAGCACGCACACGTACTCGGTAGCGAGGGCATCGTTGAGCAGCTTGATCACCACCTTGCGCTCGGCGCTGTAACTGTCGGTGATCGCACCGTCCTCGATGTTGCGGCGGGCGCGTTCGCGCAGGGTCGTACGGTCACTGATGCCGGGCACCTGGGCGCTGGGCTTGGCGGCGGGCTTGCTGGCTTTGGCTGGCTTGTTGGACATGGCTGGCCGGTTCCTCTTGCAGTGGGGTATCAGGTGGGAAGGTGCTCCAGCACGTAGTCGGCCGAGGACACCTCGAACTGGCCGGGTTCCTCGATCCAGGCGGCGCGGACCACGCCGTCATCGACGTACAGGGCGTAACGGCGCGAACGGATGCCCATGCCCGAGGCGCTGGCATCCAGCTCCAGGCCCAGCGCACGGGTCAGTTCGGCGTTGCCGTCGGAGAGCATCAACAGGCCCTCGGGCACGTGCTGGTCGGCGGCCCACGCCTTCATCACGAACGGGTCGTTGACCGCCAGGCAGTACACATCGATGCCACGCTGGCGGAACGCCGCGAACTTCTCGACGAAGCCAGGCAGGTGACGGGCCGAGCAGGTGGGAGTGAAGGCCCCGGGCACGGCGAACAGGACGACCTTGCGTCCTTCGAACAGCGCCTGGGTGTCCAGCGTTTCGATGCCCTCGCGGATACGCTTGAGTGTCACTTCCGGGATGCGGTCGCCAACGTGGATCGTCATGGGAACTCCTTGCTGGTGGGCAGGCTAGTCGGGCGGGTGGGAGGAACGCGTCAAGACATTGGAAAACCGGTGTGCACGCCCCATCCTGGGGCCAGGGCGGCGGCAGGTGCATTGCGCCGGATCAAACGGCCTCACCGGCGCCGCACGGGCAGCGGCGTAGCATGCCGGCGCGTAGAATGAGCCCGGGGCGGCGCCACCGGCGCGGCCGAAGCAGATCGAGGTAGCTGGATGGAATTCAAGGATTACTACGCCACCCTGGGGGTGGAACCGAGTGCGGGCGAGGCCGAGATCAAGACCGCCTACCGCCGGCTGGCGCGCAAGTACCACCCGGACGTGAGCAAGGAGGCCGGCGCCGAGGACAAGTTCAAGGCGGTCAACGAGGCCTACGAGGCGCTGCGCGATCCGGAAAAGCGCGCGGCCTATGACCAGCTGCGCGCGCAGGGCTATCGCCCGGGCGAGGAGTTCAACGTGCCGCCGAACTACGGCGGTGCGGGCGGCTTCAACTTCGAGGAAGTGTTCGGCGGCGGCGGTGCCGGCGGCGGCTTCAGCGATTTCTTCGAAAGCCTGTTCGCGCGCCAGCGCGGCGGGCAGGGTGCGGGCCCCGGCCCGGGCTTCAGCAGCCACGGCCAGGCGCCCAACCGCGATACCCGGGCCAAGCTGTCGGTGCCGCTGGAAGCGGCGTACAGCGGTGACAGCCTGCGCATCACCGTCAACGGCAAGCAGCTGGACGTGCGCGTGCCGAAGGGCATCCGCCCGGGCCAGGTGATCCGCCTGTCAGGGCAGGGCAGCCACGGTGGCAACCTGCTGCTGGAAGTGGAATATGCCGCCCACCCGCAGTTCGAAGTGGATGGCCGCAACATTCTCTACACGTTGCCGGTGACGCCGTGGCAGGCAGCGCTGGGCACCAGCATCAGCGTGCCGACGCTGGGCGGCGCGGTGGAGTTGAAGATCCCGGCCGATTCCGATGCCGGCCGCAAACTGCGCCTGCGTGGCCGCGGCCTGCCGGGCAGCCCGGATGGCGACCAGATCGTTGAGCTGGAGATCGTGGCACCGGCGGCGACCGACGACGCGCAGAAGAAGGCCTACCGGAACCTGGCAAAGGCCTTTGGCGAGACAATCTGAGGGTAGTGCCGGCCGCTGGCCGGCAACGTCATTACGCGGGACGGTGATGCGTGGTTGCCGGCCAGCGGCCGGCACTACCACCGCATGCGGCTCAGCCCTGGCCGGCGAACACCCGCTCCAGCACCTCGGACAGCTCGTCTTCCGAGAACGGCTTGGTGATGTAGGCCTTCGCGCCCTGGCGCATGCCCCACATGCGGTCGGTGTCCTGGTCCTTGGTGGTCACCAGGATCACCGGGATATGCCGGGTCGCCTCGTCGCGGGCGAGCGTGCGCGTGGCCTGGAACCCGTTGAGGTTCGGCATCACCACGTCCATCAATACCAGGTCGGGCAGTTCGGCCTTGGCCGTCTCCACCCCGGCCGCGCCATCGGTGGCGGTCAGGATCTGGTGCCCGAGTTTCTCGACGATGCGCTGTATCCCCAACAGCTGCGACGGTGAATCGTCGACGATCAGAATGCGTGCCATGTTGTTCCCCGTGTCATGCCCGCAGTGTAGTGCGGGCACATTGCTGGTGGGAGTAGGGTAGCTGCCGTCCGTCGCCTGCCTGCGACGTTCAGTCGATCCGCACCACCGTGCGGCCCAGCGAACCACCGGCCAGCATCCGCTCGAACACGCCCGGCAGGTCCGCCAGGCCTACTTCGGCGGTGCAGATGCGCTCCAGGTGCTGCGGCTTCCATTCCCCGCCCAGGCGCGCCCACACCTGCTCGCGCAGATCACGCGGCGCGCTGGCCGAGGACACGCCGAGCAGCGAGACGCCACGCAGGATGCATGGCATTACCGTCATCTCCAGTTTCGCGCTCGCGGCCAGGCCGGCACTGACCACGCTGCCATAGGGCACCGTCTGCGCCAGCAGGCTGGCCAGCATCGATCCGCCGGCATTGTCCAGGCCGCCGCCGAAGCGGGCCGACTGCAGGGGCGCGGTATCGGCCAGCGCCTCGCGCGGCAGCACCTCGCTCGCGCCGATGTCGCGCAGGAAGGCGGCCTGCTCCGGCTTGCCACTGATCGCATGCACCTCGTAGCCGGCACGGCTGAAGATGTCCACGGCCAGCGCGCCGACGCCGCCGGTGGCACCGGTCACGGCCAGCGGCCCGTGCCCCGGGGTCTGCCGGTTGTCCTGCAGGCGCAGCAGGGCCAGGGCCGCGGTGAAGCCGGCGGTGCCCAGCACCATCGCCTCGCGCGGGCTCAGCCCGGCCGGCTGGGCGATGACGGCGCGCGATTCCAGCCGTACGTACTGGCTGTAGCCTCCGTCACGGGTTTCGCTGAGGCCGCAGCCGGTCGCCAGCACCGCATCGCCCTCGCGCCAGGCCGGGTCGCTGGAGGCGACCACCGTGCCGGCCACGTCGATGCCGCCCACCAGCGGGAAGCGGCGCAGGATCTTCCCTTTGCCGGTGCCGGCCAGGGCGTCCTTGTAGTTGACCGAGGACCAGTGGGCGCGGACCAGCACCTGGCCGGGGCTGAGGTCGTCCACGCCCAGCTGGACAAGGCCGCTGCGGTAGCCGGCATCGTCGTTTTCGATCCGGAAGGCGGTGAACGGGGTGGTGGGGGCCATCGGCGCTGCCTGACTTCGAGGAAAACGCCACATTACCCGGTCAGGGCCCTTTCAAACCTGCCAGTCCGCCCCATCTTGTATGATCGGTGAAGATTCACGGCTGGCGCCGCGGGAAGGGCCCGCGCCGCAGCCCACATATTGATGGAGCGTGCATGGCCTGGAATACACCCGGCGGCAACAAGGGCGGACAAGGCCCCGAGGACAATCGACGCGGGCCGTTCGGGTCGCGCGGCGGTGGCAATGGTGGTGGCTGGGGCGGTCTGCCCGGGCCGCTGAAGGACCTGTTCGATGGCGGCATCCTGCGTTGGGTGGCGGCGGCGGTGGTGTTGCTGGTGCTGTTCTCCAGCTTCCAGCTGATCGGCGAACAGCAGCGTGGCGTGGTGCTGCGCTTCGGCCAGTTCTCGCGGATCCTGACCCCAGGCCCGAACTTCAAGCTGCCGTGGCCGATCGAATCGGTCACCAAGGTCAATGCCACCGAGATCAAGACCTTCTCGATCCAGGTGCCGGTGCTGACCCGCGACGAGAACATCGTCAACGTCTCGCTCAACGTGCAGTACCGCATCGATGACCCGCAGCAGTACCTGTTCGGTACCGTCGATGCCGACCAGGTGCTGGAACAGTCCGCGCAGAGCGCGGTGCGCGAGGAAGTCGGCCGCGCCGACCTCAACTCGGTGCTGAACAACCGTGGCCCGCTGGCCGTGGCCGCCGAGGAGCGCCTGCAGGCGCTGCTGGGTGCGTTCAAGACCGGCCTGACCGTGACCGGCCTGACCCTGCAGGACGCCCGTCCGCCGGAGGAGGTCAAGCCGGCCTTCGACGAGGTCAACGGTGCCCAGCAGGTCAAGGAACGCCTGATCAACGAAGCCCAGGCCTACGCCGCCAAGGTCGTGCCGGAAGCCCGTGGCCAGGCCTCGCGTGCCCGTACCACCGCCGAAGGCTACAAGCAGGCCGTGGTGTCCAAGGCCGAGGGTGACGCACAGCGCTTCAGCCTGCTGCAGGCCCAGTACAAGGACGCCCCGGAAGTCACCCGCAAGCGCCTGTGGCTGGAAACCGTGCAGCAGGTGCTGAGCGAGAACCGCAAGGTGATCGGTGGCGATGGTCGCCAGCTGATCTACGTGCCGATGACCGGCGACACCCGTCCCAGCGCCTCGGCGCCGGCCGCGGTGCCGAACCCGGACGTGGTGATGCCGTCGCTGCCGGGTACCGCAACCGAAGTTTCCCGTGATCCGGGCCGGGCCGTGACCCGCCCGACCGGGCGTCCGAGCGGCCGTGAGGAGGGCAGCCGATGAGAAGTTCTATCTGGATTGCCGTCGCCGTGGCGGCCCTGCTGGCCCTGCTGGGTTCGGTCTATGTGGTGCGCGAGGACCAGACCGCCATGGTCCTGAACCTGGGCAAGGTGGTGCGTTCGGACATCAAGCCGGGCCTGCACTTCAAGGTGCCGGTGGTGGAAACCGTACGCGTGTTCGACCGCCGCTTCCAGGTGCTGGACACGGCGCCGGCGCGTTACTTCACCGCCGAGCAGAAGGACGTCAGCGTCGACTTCTTCGCCGTCGGCTACATCTCCAACGTGGGCGACTACTTCCGTGCCACCGGTGGTGACCCGCGCGTGGCCAACGCGCGCCTGCAGCCGATCATCACCGATTCGCTGCGCAACCAGATCAACTCGCGCACCCTGCAGCAGCTGGTGTCGGGCGACCGCAGCGAGCTGATCGCCGCGCAGCTCAAGGACATCAACGAAGCGGTGTCCGGGCTGGGCATGCAGATGATCGACCTGCGCATCAAGCAGGTCGACCTGCCCACCGACAGCCAGGTGATCAACGACGTGTACGAGCGCATGCGCGCACAGCGCAAGCAGGAAGCCGCCAAGCTGCGCGCCGAGGGCGAGGAGCAGTCGCTGACCATCCGTGCCCAGGCCGACCGTGACAGCACCGTGCTGATCGCCGAAGCCGAGCGCGATGCACAGCGCCTGCGCGGTGAAGGCGATGCCGATGCCGCCCGCATCTACGGCAAGGCCGGTTCGGCGGACCCGTCGTTCTATGCGTTCTATCGCAGCCTGGAGGCCTACCGCGGCTCGATGACCGACGGCAACGGCATTATCGTGCTGGACAAGAACGACCCGTTCCTGCAGTACCTCAAGAGCGACCGCTGAGTCGTTCGGCAAGATCCCACGGGGCCCGGCCAGATGCCGGGCCCCGTGTTTTTTCCGGAGTGCCCCACATGAAAGATCTGTTCGCGGCCGTCTGCCTGGTGGCCGTGCTCGAAGGCCTGCTGCTGTTCGTGGCCCCGCTGGCCTGGAAGCGCATGGCCGAGCGCCTGCTGGACCTGCCCAGCCCGGCCCTGCGCAGCTTCGGTGGGCTGGTGCTGCTGGCCGGCCTGAGCCTGCTGTGGTGGGCACGGCACTACCGGCCTGACCGGCCGGTGAAGCCGTCCGTCGGAAAGGTGGCACCGGACCCCGGAAACCCGGATAATGCACAAAAGCCGGACGGGCCTCCCCGTTCGGCTTTTTCCGTGTCTGGGCCTTCCATCGCCGGCCGCTCCCCGTTTGGAGCCGCCATCCAGGTGCTGGCCAGCCCCGCCACGGTTTACCCGTCCGCGGCCCCGATGGCCGCAACAAATCGAGGAGCCCGTCATGGGTCAGTCTGTCGTAGTGTTGGGTGCCCAGTGGGGCGATGAAGGCAAGGGCAAGATCGTCGATCTGCTCACCGAGGAAATCGGCGCCGTGGTGCGCTTCCAGGGCGGCCACAATGCCGGCCACACCCTGGTCATCAATGGCAAGAAGACCGTCCTGCACCTGATCCCGTCGGGCATCCTGCGTGACGATGCGCTGTGCCTGATCGGCAACGGCGTGGTCATCTCGCCGGCCGCGCTGCAGAAGGAAATCGCCGAGCTGGAAGCCTCCGGCGTCGAAGTGCGTTCGCGCCTGAAGATCTCCCCGGCCGCGCCGCTGATCATGCCGTACCACATCGCCCTGGACCAGGCGCGCGAACGCGCTGCCGGCGGCAAGGCGATCGGCACCACCGGTCGCGGCATCGGCCCGGCCTACGAAGACAAGGTGGCGCGCCGCGGCATCCGCATCGCCGACCTGCATTACCCCAAGCAGCTGGAAGAACTCCTGCGCACCGCGCTGGATTACCACAACTTCGTGCTGACCAAGTATCTGAACACCGATGCGGTCGATTTCCAGAAGACCTTCGACGAAGCACTGGCGTTCGGCGAGTACGTGCAGCCGATGAAGTCCGACGTGGCCGGCATCCTGCACGACCTGCGCAAGCAGGGTAAGCGCGTGCTGTTCGAAGGTGCGCAGGGCGCACTGCTGGACATCGACCACGGCACCTACCCGTACGTCACCAGCTCCAACACCACCGTCGGTGGTGCACTGGCCGGTGCCGGCGTCGGCGCCGATTCGATCGACTACGTGCTGGGCATCGCCAAGGCCTACGCGACCCGCGTCGGCGGTGGTCCGTTCCCGACCGAACTGGACGATGAAATCGGCCAGGGCATCCGTGACCGCGGCGCCGAGTACGGTGCCTCGACCGGCCGCCCGCGTCGTTGCGGCTGGATGGACATCGTCGCGCTGAAGCGCGCCGTGGCCATCAACGGCATCAGCGGCCTGTGCATCACCAAGCTGGACGTGCTGGACGGCATGGAAAAGCTGAAGGTCTGCATCGCCTACGAATACAACGGCAAGCGCACCGAGTACGCGCCGCTGGACGCGCAGGGCTGGGAAGACTGCACCCCGGTCTACCTGGAGTTCCCGGGCTGGAGCGAGAACACCCACGGCATCACCAACTGGGACGAGCTGCCGCCGGCCGCACGTGCCTACCTGCGTTCGCTGGAAGAGCTGGCCGGTTGCCCGATCAGCATCGTCTCCACCGGCCCGGACCGCGACCACACCATGGTCCTGCAGGATCCGTTCGCCTGAGTAGGCGGTAGCGCCGGGCCATGCCCGGCGTGGTGGTAACGCTGTGCAATTGAAAAAGAGCGCCGCGACTCCCTGAGGGGTCGCGGCGCTTCTTTTTTGGCCAGAGCAGTCTCCGTCGCATGGCCAGGTGCTGGATCGCTGCCAGCAAATTGCGACGACTCAACTCGGCCCGATTCAATGAAATTTCCGGAAAGTTACATCCCAGGCTGCACTGTTTCCATCATGGATCCAACCGAAATGGCATCCCATTTGGGAAACTCGATTGAATCAAACACTGCATGTTTCGCAATGGGCTTCAATTTGTTCTCAAGATCGGAGATGTGAATCGCAATCTCTGGCTCTGCAACAAGCACGTATTTACTGCCATTCCAGTCGTACACGTAAAGCCCGCGACAGGCTATATCCAGAAAGTCGTCGGGCCGTGCAAAATTTGCGCGTAAATTGACATCTCCCGTTGCCGGAAGATCCATCAGGAGAGTTTCGATATTGCGCAGATCAACGTTGGCTTGCATCAACAGCGCTGTTGGAATTTCACCTTCTCCGGAAGTAACAAAGGCCGCAACCGTTCCACGTTGATCCATTCCCAACCATGTGCAGTCGATGCCATCGGGATATGCCTGTATTGTGATCATTTCGACAATTCATCTCTTTGGAATCTGGCTTCCTTCCGCGCTCCACCACAGGCGCGAGCTGCAACTTACCCGTTTTTGCATTGTAACCAGCAGTCTCCGTTGCTGGCGCCCGGCCCTTGAGGGGGGCAGGCTCTCCCGCCAAATTGCCAGCCATGGCTGGCAGAACCGGAGCCACCAGCATGTCGCTTCCGGCACTCTAAATCGGCCATCCACGTCAGATTCTCCCAAGCCACGCGCCACTCGCACTTCCCGCACGACCCCCGCATACAACTTCTGGTAAGCGATAAACGTCACGCGCCATTCTGAAGCGCGGGTTGATTGCGTCACCGCGCGTCGCTCTCGCCCGCGCAGCAGCAAATTCGCGCCTATTCCTGTCGCATCCAGCGCTCCCCGTGCATGCAACACTTCCCACCGCACGCTCGATTCCCTCCGGACCTTTCGGATTTTTCTCATTGAATCGATCGTGCAGGCGTAGACACCATGGCGCGCCACCGAAAAAGGGTGGCCGGGCATGCAAACCCGTTGCACATGAAGTAAGCGCTTGCCAGCCGGCACCGTCCTGAAACGGTGCCGGCTGGCAATCCGTCGGCCTTTATGGCGGGCGGTGCGTGGGGGTCTTCGGACCCGCCGGCCTAGCATGTGCACCGGTTTGCAACCCGCACCGTCCGCCACCCCGCTTCTGCGCGGTGGCGCTGTTACGTACAGCCACGGAAGCCGACGCCATGACCACTCGCAAGAACCCGCCACTCCATGTTGTTGATGCCGTCAACGACGATGAAGACCCCACCTCCGATCTCAGCACCTTCCAGGGCTGCCTCACCCGCATCCGTGATGGCGAAGGCTCTGATGGCATGCTCTGGCCGGAGGAAAACCTGTCCGACGGCCGACGCCAGTCACTGGCGCGGATCGACCGTGCGGCCGTGGCCATCCTCACCGCGGCGGAGATGCTGCATGCGGCCAACCGCTGCAAGACCATGGCCACGCCCCGCCGCCACCTCGATGAGGGCGTGGTGGAAGGCTTGTTCTTCGCCTGCCGCGAACTTGCCGAGCTGGTGTGCCGGGAAGTCAGGCCGGCCTGACCTCCGTTCTGCATGTGCGATGCCCAGCCTCGCCATCTGGCGAGGTACCGGGTAGGTTCACGCGCTGCGTAACACCGGCACTATGGACACGCGCAGTTCTGCGTTACGTTGTGGCCAACGCCAGCACGGATGCAGCGCAATGACCGGGAGTTCGGCATGAAGGGCGAGACGGTCGCGCGGGTGACCCTGTGGCTGCTGTGGAGCCTGTGGGCGCTGGCCTGCATCGTGCTGGTGCTGGGCGCGGCCGCCAACCACCTGGCCTCGCGCACGCAGACCCTGCCACTGGTGCTGCAGCCCGGCGCGACGGCCGAGATCACGGTCTACCGTTTCATCGACGACCCGCTGCGGCTGCGTCTGCGCTACGCCGATGACGGCGCCGATCCGTCGATCGATCCGGAGCTGCGCCTGCGCGCGGACACCCCGACCGATCGCAACGAGTTCCGCGCGAAGACACGCTCGGCTGCGCCCGGACCGGATGTTTCCCGAGCGCTGGAGTCGGTCGGGCCCAGCAGGTTCGCCGCCTCGTACTTCGGCTATGGGCGGGGGGACGCACTGCCGCGCGGGCGTTCCTGGCTGCGGCTGACCGTGCTGGAGGTCGACCCGGCGCTGGCCGGGCGAGCGGCCTCGGTGGAACTGCTGCCGCCGATGGACGTGTTGAAGCTGACCGACCTCGACTACCTCTGGCTGTGGCCGTTCTTCTTCTGGCAGCCGGTGGCGCTGCTTTTACTGATTGCCGCTGGCGGGCTGGCGGTCGCCAGCATCGCGCTGCGGCGCTGGCAACGGCGCAACAGCACCCGGTAGCGCCGGGCCTTGCCGGGCTGGGCAGGCAACGTGCTTGCCAAATGCCCAATATGGGCATAATAATGCCCAATATGGGTAACCACGCCGCCCCCTCGACTTCCACAGGCCCCATCGGCCTGGCCGACGCGCTGTTCACCCAGACCCAGCAACGGGTGCTGGCCCTGCTGTTCGGGCAGGACCGCCGTGATTTCAGCATTTCCGAGCTGATCAGTGGCAGCGGTGCCGGTTCCGGCGCCGTGCAGCGCGAAGTGGCCAAGCTGGTCGCCAGTGGCCTGGTGGAGCAGCGCAAGGTCGGCAACCAGAAGCGCTATCGCGCGTTTGCGGGCTCGCCGATCCACGCCGAACTGGTGGCGCTGGTGCACAAGACCATCGGCCTGGCACAGCCGCTGCGCGACGCACTGCAGCCGCTGCAGGACCAGATTGCCGCGGCCTTCGTCTTCGGCTCGGTGGCCAAGCGCACCGACAGCGCGCACAGCGACATCGACCTGATGCTGGTCTCCGATACGCTGGGCTATGCTGAACTGATGGCCGTGCTCGATCCGCTGGAAGATCGCCTGGGACGGCCGGTGAACCCGACGCTGTACACGCACGACGAATTGAACGATCGCCTGCACAAGGGCAATGCCTTCCTGCAGCGTGTACTGGAACAACCCAAGCTGTGGGTGATTGGAGGAATGGATGACCTCGCCATTGCAGAACCTGGTCGGGCCGGGTAAACCGCTCAGCGCCGAGCCGCCGGATCCGCGCGAGATCGAAGGCCTGCAGCGCTCGGGCCTGGCGCGGTTGCGTGACGCACGCAATGCGACGCTTTCGCTGGAAAGCCGCTTCGACCTGGCCTACAACGCCGCCCACGCATTGAGCCTGGCAGCGCTTCGTGCGCAGGGGTTCCGGCCCAGCAACCGCTACATCGTGTTCCAGTCGCTCAAGCACACGCTGGGCGTCGGCCCGGAGGTATGGCGGGTGCTCGACAAATGCCACCAGCAGCGCAACATCGCTGAGTACGAGGGCGAACTGGATGTCAGCGGGCGCCTGGTGGAAGACCTCATCGCCGCCTGTGAAGCGGTGCGGGTGGCCTGCGGTCTCTGAGCGCGCCGGTGGGTTGCCAGGATCCGCAGCCGTGCCGCATGCTTCTGCGTCGCGCCTCGCGGTCCGCGCGTGGCAGGACATCAATCAAGGAAGGAGCAACATCATGGGTGCATGGGGCAGCGGTACATTCGAAAACGATGACGCCTGCGATCTGGTCTGCGACCTGCGCGAAAGCACGGATCTTTCACTGCTGGAAGACGCGCTGCGCACGGCTGCCGAGACTGACGAAGACCTGGACGCCGGCGATGGCAGCAAGGCCCTGGCCGCAGCGGAAGTGATCCTGGCGCTGCTGGGCAATCCCTCGCCGGCGATCGCCGAAGAGGAAGACCTGCAGGCGTGGATGAAGGCCAATCCACAGCGCCCGACCGCCGCGCTGCTGGCACTGGCCGAACGCGCCGTACAGCAGGTGACGGCCGAAGACAGTGAGTTGCGCGAGTTGTGGGACGAGGCCGATTCGCTGGACGAATGGATGGCCGAAGTGAACACGCTGCAGGCCGGCCTGCGCGCCGCACGCAGCGCAGCCGGCTGAAGCCTCAGCGGCCAGCCGCCTGCAGCAACGGGTAAGGGTTGATCGATTCGCCCTTCCACCATTGCTTCTCCGGGCCCAGCACGTGCACCTCGAAATGCAGGTGCGGGGCCTCGGCGCTGGCATTGCCGGTGCTGCCGACGTAGCCGATCACTTCACCACGCTTGATCACCTGCTTTTCCGCCAGGCCATCGGCGTAGCGCTGCAGATGCGCGTAGTAGTAGCACCAGCGTCCGCTGGGCTCGAACTGGTAGATCGTCAGGCCACCGCGTTCGCTGTCGAACAGCTTTTCCACCGTGCCATCGGCCACCGCCAGCACCGGCGTCCCGGCGTCGGCCATGATGTCGATGGCATCGTGCACGCGCCCCTCGCTGCGTGCATCGGTGAAAGTGTCGCGCAGCTGCGATGGCTGGATGCCCTGCACGGGCAGCAGCAGGCCTGCGGGCGCATCCGCACCGGGAGAGGCCAGCGTGAGTGCTGGAGCCGCAGCATCCACGCGCGCGGGCGCCGCCGGCTTCACCGGCGCCGCCGTCACGGCTGCGGGTGGCGTTGCAGGCAGGGCAACCGCTACCGGCTCACCCGCATCGCGGCGCAGCCACCAGCCTGCACCCAGGCCCAGCAGCACGCCCAGTACGATCAGCTGCGAAAGACGCATCGGCTTACTCCTGCATCACCACGGGTACCGAGGTATCCAGCGCATCGGCCACGCGCAGCGCATCCCAGTTGGTCATGCGCACGCAGCCATGCGATTCGGTCTTGCCCACATGGCCGGGCTCGGGCGTGCCGTGCAGGCCGTAATGCGGCTTGGACAGATCGATCCAGACGCGCCCGACCGGGTTGTTCGGGCCCGGCGGCAGCGTCGCTTTTTTCTCGCCCTTGCGCGCATCCCAGAACAGCTTCGGGTTGTAGTGGAAGGGCGGGTCGCGGTACACGCCGAGGATCTTCCATTCACCGATCGGCAGCGGATCGTGCTGGCTGCCCGAGGACACCGGCACCTGCGCGATGACCTTGCCCGCCGCATCGAGCAGTTGCAGGGTGGAATCGGATTTGTCGACCACCACCTTGGCCGCCTTCGGCAGCGGTGCCGGGGCGATGTTGGGCACCTGGATGCGGCTGCCGGCCTTGCCCAGGTCGACGCCGGGGTTGAGTGCCTTCAGCAGCTCGGGCGAGGCATGGAAGCGCTCGCCCAGCGACTCTTCCACGCTGCCGTAGCCCAGCGCTTTCAGCTTGGCCTGTGCGGCCGGTCCCTTCGGAACCGGCTGGAACGGACCGGCCACGTCCTCGGCGGTCAGCGTGTAACTGGCCAGCGGCGCGTTGGCATCGGCCTGCAGCGCGTTCCAGGTTGCATCGTCCAGTTCGCCGGTGACGGTCAGCCCGTGTGCGGCCTGGAAGCCGGACACCGCGCGGCGCTGGTTGCTGCCCACCTCGCCATCGATCTGGCCGGGCGAGAAATTGGCGCGGTCCAGCAGTACCTGTGCGTGCAGCGGCGAGCGTGCGGCGATGTCCGGTCCCGCACGCTCGGCGATGGGCGCGGGCAGGTTGGCCGGCGGGGCCTGCGCGAATGCAGGGGAAACCAGCAGCGACAGCGCAAGCACGGCAACACGGGGTGAACGCATGGGAAGCTCCTGCAGAACGTGCCCCCACCATGCCTGCACCCCGCGACCAGCCCGCGTGAAAACACGGGCGTGTTGCTGAGCCGCAGATGAGCGCTCAACGCGCGGGTGGATCGTGGATGCGCCAGCTCTGCAGCACGCCGAAGACGATCTCGGCGACGGTGAACAGCAGCAGGATCGCGCTGGCACCGTGCAGCACCGCATACACCTGCCACAGCGCGAACAGCCCGCGTGCGGCGGCATCGAGGCGGCCCAGCAGCACGCTGGGGGCAAGCACGCGGGCCAGCGACCATATCACCACCACCGAGCCGAGCAGGTTGGCCAGCAGCATGTGCAGCGGGTCCAGCGCCGGTACCTGGCCAGGCAGCTGCCAGGCATCGGCCAGCGCAGCCATCGCCGCGTGCAGCGGAGCGAACGTCCAGGGCAGGGCGAAGGGCAGGGTGACCACCAGGTCGTAGAAGGCGCTGGCGCGGACGATGCGGAGGTAACGGGAGGTGAGCATGGACGCCTTCAACAGGAGAAAGAGGGCGTACTGTCAGGGCTGAAGTAAACTTCAGGGTCAAGCGTTTTCTGGAGCCCCCATGCAGATTGGAGAACTGGCCCAGGCCTGCGGCCTCTCGCGCGAAGCCCTGCGTTTCTACGAGAAGCAGGGCCTGATCGGCGCGCGGCGCCGGGCCAATGGCTACCGCGATTACCCGGACGAAACGGCGATGCTGGTGCACTACATCTGCACGGCCCAGCAGCTCGGTTTCACCCTGGCCGAGATCGGCCAGCGCCTGCCCAGGCTGTGGGAACAGGCCGATGCCGGCCCGCTGCTGGCGGCCGCCCTGCAGGAAAAACTGGCCGACATCGACGCGCGCATCGCCGCGCTCAGCGCACTGCGCCAGGACCTGGCCACCCGCCTGGCCAGCGCCTGTCCGCTGCAACCGCAACAGGCATCCGGCTGAACGGCCAACGTGAACGCCCACCGAAGCGTTCACGGTTGCACGGTCAAGGCCAGCGGGCGGCGCGCCGATAAGGGCACATCCCCCCCGTTTGGATACCCCCATGAACTACTTGAGGAACGTCAGGGTTGCCTGGCGCCTTGGCCTTGGCTTTGGCCTGTTGCTGCTGCTGGTGGCTGCCGTGGTCGCCACCGGCGCCACCGCCACCGCCGTGCAGAAGCGCGCGATGCAGCAGGTGGTCGACGTCAGCGTGGCCAAGGTGCGGCTGCTGTCGGAGATGCTCGATGCCAACAACCAGATGATGGTCGTGCGCCGCGAAATGCTGATCCGCCAGGGTGACGCACGCGACGCCGACGAGAAGCGCATCGCCGACCTGGTCGCGCGCTACGAGGCGAGCTGGACCGCCTACCAGGCGCTGCCCGGCGATGCCGAGGGCAGGGCGATGGGCGAGGCCATCGCGGCCAAGCGTGCCATCGCGCGCCCGCTCAACAAGCAGACCAGCGAATTGATGGAACAGGGGGATTTCCCCGGCGCGGTCGCGCTGACCCTGGGCCCGGTGCAGGAGGCGGCCAACGGCTGGAACAAGGCGCTGGCGGATGGCGTGGCCTTCGAGGAAAAGGAGAGCCGCGAAGCGGCGGCCGAAGCGATCCGCCTCGGCGAGCGCAGCCTGCTGCAGCTGCTGGTGCTGGGTGGCGTGGCGCTGCTGGTCGGCATCGCCGCTTCGGTGATGATCGGGCGCAGCATGACCGGCCCGCTGGCGCGCGCGGTGCAGCTGGCGCAGCAGCTCTCGAAGGGCGAGCTGGACCAGTCCTTCCATCTGGGTGGCCGCGATGAACTGACCCAGCTGGGCGAGGCCATGGGCAGCGTGCGGCAGAGCGTGCAGGCCGCCATCGGCGCGCAGCTGCAGATGGCCGAACAGCACGAGGCCGGTGCCATCGGCTACCGCATGGATGCCCGCGCCTTCCCCGGCGATTTCGGCCGCATGGTGCAGGCCACCAACAGCCTGGTGGAATCGCATGTGCAGGTGGAACTGCTGATGGCTGAGGTCATGCAGCGCTACGCGATCGGTGACCTCAGCCGTGACCTGCCGCAGTACCCGGGCGAGAAGGGCGCGTTCACCCGCACCCTGGCCGCCGTGAAGCAGAGCCTGATGGCGATCAGCGCGCAGATCGACACGCTGGCCCGGGCCGCCGGCGCGGGAGATTTCAGCGTGCGCGGCGATGCCGAGGCGTTCCAGTTCCAGTACCGCGCGATGGTCGAACACCTCAATGCCATGATGGCCAGCTCGCAGGCCAGCATCGCCGACGTGTCCGACGTGCTGCGCGCGATTTCGCACGGCAACCTGACCGCGCGCATGGAAGGTGAGTACGAAGGTGTCTTCGCCCGCATGCGCGACGATGCCAACACGACCACCACGCAGCTGACCGGCATCGTCCGCGGCATCCAGGTGGCGGCCGACAGCATCAACAATGCGGCGCAGGAACTGGCCGCGGGCAACAGCGATCTCTCGCGCCGTACCGAACAGCAGGCGGCGAACCTGGAAGAGGCCGCTGCATCGATGGAGGAACTGACCTCCACCGTGCGCCAGAACGCCGAGCTGGCCCGCCAGGCGGACAGCGAAGCCCATGCGGCCGGTGCTGCCGTGCGCGAAACCGAACAGGCCATGGCGCAGATGGCAACGGTGATGGGCGAGATCGACCAGTCCTCGGCACGCATCTCGGAAATTTCCACGGTGATCGACGGCATCGCGTTCCAGACCAACATCCTGGCGCTGAACGCCGCCGTCGAAGCGGCACGTGCCGGTGAGCAGGGCCGTGGCTTCGCCGTGGTCGCCAGCGAAGTGCGCACCCTGGCGCAGCGCGCCGGCGTCGCTGCCAAGGAGATCAAGGAGCTGATCGAGGATGCTGCCGCCAAGGTGCAGAGCGGCCTGGCCGTAACCGTACAGTCCGAGGCGGCGATCGCCCGCCTGGCCCACGCCAGTTCGCGCACCAACCAGCTGATGAGCGACATCGCTGCGGCCAGCAAGGAACAGGCGGCCGGCATCGAGCAGGTCAACCAGGTGGTGGTGCAGATGGACCAGGTGACCCAGCAGAACGCGGCCCTGGTGGAAGAAGCCACCGCGGCCAGCCGCGCGCTGGAAGAGCAGGCCAACGCACTGACCACCTCGGTGTCGGTGTTCCAGATCGAGCAGGGCAGCCCGGCCCGCGCCGTGGTGGCGCGCGCGGCCTGACCGCTCCGCCGGTAGAGTCGAGCTTGCTCGACTCTACCGCGCGGCCCCTTTTTCGGCGATGCTCGCTGGGGTGCTCGCTTGGAGCCGGGGGAGGAGGCATGGACAGCAACGAAACCGAAGGCGCCTACGGCGACGTGCCACGGATGCAGGGCATGGCTGCGCCCGACATGCCTTCGCCCGAGGTGCCGACCGACTGGTCGATGCTGCCGCTGGCCCGTGGGGATGATGATTCGGCGGTGATGCAGGCGCTGCGCCGCATGCGCCGCGAGCCGGCGCTGCTGGTGACCGTGGCCTACCTGCTGGTCTCGCTGCTGGGCCTGTGGTGCAGCTTCTGGTTCTACCGCGGCTTCAAGCTGTCGATCCTGGATTACCTGCAGCCCAGCGATTTCCTGGTGGCCGGCATCCGCGATCCGGCGTACGTGCTGCTGCTGGCCGCAGGCGTGCTGCTGGTCCTGGTGGTGAGCTGGCCGGAAACGCTGCGCATGCGCAATGCCGCCAAGCTGGAACAGCTGCGCGCGCGCAACTGGGCCTGGCGGGCAGTGCTGGCGCGCTCGGCACTGACCAGCTGGGAGGGCGTCGGCCTGCGTCCGCTGACAGCGATGACCCTGGCCGTGGCCGCCTTCATGGCGCTTGGCGCGGCGAACTACGTGACCGTGCGCGGTGAGCAGATCCGCAACGCGGGCAGCGGCGAAGTGATCCGCCTGCAGTTGAATGGTGATCGCGCGCCATTGCCGGGCACTGCGCGCCTGCTGGGTTCCAGCAGCGCGTTCCTGTTTGTCTGGTGGCCGCAACAGCGGCGTGCCGAGGCGATTCCGATCGCGGCGGTGCGCACGCTGCAGGCCGTTACCGTGGCGGCGCCTGCGCCGGCCGCCGCGCCCGGGCCCGGCAGTTGAACCCGCCGCTGCGCCCCCGTGTGCTGATGCTGCCCGGCCTGGACGGTGGCGTGGGCATGTCGGGCGCGTTCCTGGAGGCCTTGCGTGCACACGGGCTGGAGGCGGAGGCGCTGTCGCTGCCCGTGCACGGGGCACAGGATTATCCGACCCTGGCGGCATGGCTGCAGCCGCAGCTTCCCCGGCAGCCATGGGTGCTGCTGGCCGAATCGTTTGCCGGTCCGTTGGCGGTACAGATTGCTGCGCAGGCGCCCGCCGGCCTGCGTGGGCTGGTGCTCAGCACCACCTTCGCGCGACGGCCGGTGCCGGTGCCCGCCGCGAGCGCTGTGGCGCTGTCCGCGGCATGGCCGTTGCCGCCGCTGCCGGTGATGGCGCGGGTGCTGCTGGGGCAGTGGCGAACACCGCAGAACGTGCAGGCATTGCGCCAGGCCTTGGCCGAAGTACCCAGCCGCGTGCTGCGGCAACGCGCCGCCAGCACCCTGCGCGTGGACGTGCGTGCGCTGCTGCCGCGTATCGCAGTTCCGACGCTGTACCTGCAGGCGCGGCAGGACCGGCTGCTGTGGCCGCCCAGCGTGTCCGAGCTGCAGGCCCAGCTGCCGGAGGCACGTCACGTCGCGCTGCAGGGGCCGCACCTGCTGCTGCAGGCACGGCCCGAACAGGCGGCCGAAGTGGTGGCGCGCTGGGTGAACGGGCTGCCTGGCTGAGGTTCAGCTGTCGGCGGCCTTCTTTGTTGCCTTGCGCCCGCTGCCGCTGCGCTTGCCACCGCCATCCTGCTTGTTGACGGTGGCCCACGCGATGCGTTCGGCCGTACTCTCACTGGCGCCGCGCGCGCGTTCGCTTTCCTCGATGTGCTCGGCCTGGCGCTTCTGTTTGTCGGTGTAGGCAGATTTCTCACCACGGGGCATGTCGCTTCTCCGGTAGGGAACGATCAGGCCAGCAGGCGCAGCTTGGGTTCGCGCGCCCACTGGCGGGTGGCCGCGGCAGCGAGGAAGCCCTTGGCGTCCTCGGCTTCCACGGTGCCGGCATCGTTGCCCACGCGGGCGGCCTTCAACAGCGCCTGGCCACCGGCATCGCTGGCAATGGCCTTCAGGTGTGCCCACGCATGGCTGACGAATTCGACGGCAGCGGCTTCCTTGGCCAGCGCCTTGGCCCCGTCCGCACTGAGCACCACGGCCACGGCATCGAACACCGCCGAGGGCGTGCCCGCCAACTGGCCATCGGCAGCCTGGCGCTTGCCGTCGCTGAGGGTGGCGCCACCCACTTTCGGCGCCACCAGTTTCACTTCGGCACCGGCCTTCTGCGCGGCCTTGCGCAGGCTGGCGATCAGCCCCGCATCGGAGCCCTCATCGAACAGGATGCCGATGCAGCGCCCCTGCAACGTGTCTTTCGTGCGGCCGATGATGCGTACCTCGGGAACGGCGGGCATGTCCTGTGCGGGCGTTGCGGTCGGCGCGGCATCGGGCAGGTCGGCCAGGGCCAGGCCATCGGCTACGCGCTTGGCCAATGTCTCGTCGATGTTGCGCAGGTGGCTGACGGTACGCACGCGCACCTTCAGCGTTTCCACCTTGGACAGCTCGAACACCAGCGCCGAGGCGAGATGCGCCTGCTCCGGCTTTTCCAGGCTGCGGAAGAACGCGCGCGCCTGGCTGTAGTGGTCGGCGAAGCTCGCCGCACGCGTGCGTCCCTTGCGGCCATCATCGGCGGTTGCATGGCTGCGGAACCCGGCAGCGGTTTCGCGCGGGCTGTCGTCCTCCAGCGAGCTGGGGTCGTAGGCCACACGGCCCTTCGGCACCTGCATCTGCATGTGTCCATCGCGCTGGTGGTTGGCGAAGGGGCATTTGGGCGCATTGACCGGAATCTGGTGGAAGTTCGGCCCACCCAGGCGGATCAGCTGCGTGTCCAGGTAGGAGAACAGGCGGCCCTGCAGCAGCGGATCGTTGCTGAAATCGATGCCGGGCGGCACGTTGGCCGGGCAGAACGCCACCTGCTCGGTTTCGGCGAAGAAATTGTCCGGCCAGCGGTCCAGCACCATGCGCCCGATCACCTTCAGCGGCACCAGCGATTCGGGAATGATCTTGGTCGGGTCGAGGTGGTCGAACGGGAACGCCTCAGCCTCTTCTTCGGTGAACAGCTGCACCGCCAGTTCCCATTCGGGGAAGTCGCCGCGCTGGATCGCCTCGAACAGGTCGCGGCGATGGAAGTCGTTGTCGGCGGCCTGCAGTTTCAGCGCTTCATCCCACACGGTGGACTGGATGCCCAGCTTCGGTCGCCAGTGGAACTTGACGAACGTGGAGTCGCCGTCCTCATTCAACAGGCGGAAGCTGTGGACGCCGAAGCCTTCGATCATGCGCAGCGAACGCGGGATGCCACGGTCGCTCATCGCCCACATGATCATGTGCATCGATTCGGGCATCAGCGAGATGAAATCCCAGAACGTGTCATGCGCGCTGGCGGCCTGCGGGAACGCGCGGTCCGGCTCCATCTTCACCGCATGCACGAGATCGGGAAACTTCATCGCATCCTGGATGAAGAACACCGGGATGTTGTTGCCGACCAGGTCCCAGTTGCCTTCCGGCGTGTAGAACTTGACCGCGAAGCCCCGCACGTCGCGCGGAGTGTCGACCGAACCGGCACCGCCGGCCACGGTGGAGAAGCGGGTGAACACCGGCGTCTTCGTGCCCACTTCGGTGAGCACGCGGGCGCGGGTGTACTTCGCCAGCGAACGGGTCAGTTCGAAATAACCATGGGCGGCGCTGCCGCGCGCATGCACGATGCGTTCGGGAATGCGCTCGTGGTCGAAGTGGGTGATCTTCTCGCGGAGGATGAAATCCTCCAGCAGGGTGGGTCCGCGCGGGCCCTCGCGCAGCGAGTTCTGGTTGTCGGCCACCGGAATGCCCTGCGCGGTGGTCATCGCCGGATGCGTGCCGCCGGCCTGCAGGTGCAGTTCGTCACCGTCGCCGCGCTGCTGGGCCTGGGACTTCTGGGACGGGGCGGGTGCGCGCTTGCCGGTCGGCTTGCTGGCGGCCATCGGGGGGGTCTCCGGGATACGAGGGGGGCAGGCCATGACAGTCGCCCCCGGGCCGTTAACCCACGGTCCGCCGCGGGTGAACGTACAGGCAAAAGCGGGCTCGGGTATGCTTGCTGCATGCGAGTCGAGCCCACCGACATCGAAGCCCTGTTCGACGCCATTCCGGACGTGCTGTTCTTCATGAAGGACCGCCAGGGCCGCTACACCCACGTCAACCAGACCATGCTGCGGCGGCTGGGCCTGCGTGCGCGCAAGGATGTCATCGGCCGCACCGCTGCAGAGATCTACCCGACCGGCCTGAGCGCGGATTACGTGGACCAGGACGCACGCGTGCTGTCCGGTGAAGTGATCGAGAACCTGATGGAGCTGCACCTGTTCGCCAACCGCGAACCGGGCTGGTGCCTGACCTGCAAGCGGCCGCTGCTGGTGGATGGCAGCATCGAGGGGCTGATCGGCATCTCCCGCGACCTGGGCCAGAAGGACAGCCTGGGCACCCAGTACGAGCAGCTGCGCCTGGCCCTGGCCCACCTCAACGCGCACTACGCCGAGAACGTGCGCATGCAGACGCTGCTGGACATCACCGGTTTCTCGCTGTCCAAGCTGGAGCGCAGCTTCCGCAAGGTGTTCCAGATGACCCCGCAGCAGGTGCTGACCCGGCTGCGCATCCAGATGGCCATGCACCTGCTGCACGGTGACGACAGCATCGCCTGCATCGGCCAGGCCTGCGGTTTCAGCGACCAGAGTGCGTTCACCCGCAAATTCAAGGCTGAAACCGGTTTCTCGCCGCGTGCCTATCGGGCCCGTATCGGGGGCAATGTCGGCGAGGCCCTGCTGTCCTGAGCGGTCTGCTGCACTGTGCCTATCCCCGTGGGTGGGGGACAATGTAAGGTGACGCCCCTGTAGCCGCCGCCAGTCCCGCCGATGCCCGCCAGCCCCGTTACGCCTTCCCGCCTTGGCCATTCGCTCAAGCCGCGCCAGTTGATCATGATGGGCCTGGGCAGCGCGATCGGCGCCGGCCTGTTCCTCGGTTCCGGCGTGGGCGTGCAGGCGGCCGGCCCGGCCGTGCTGGTGTCCTACCTGGTGGCCGGCGCGCTGGTGATCATCGTGATGAATGCCCTGGGCGAAATGGCCGCGGCCAAGCCGACCAGTGGCGCGTTCTCGGTGTATGCGGCCGATGCCATGGGCGCCACCGCCGGTGCCACCGTGGGCTGGTTGTGGTGGGTGCAGCTGGTCATCGTCATCGCCGCCGAGGCGGTGGGTGCGGCCGGCCTGCTGGCCACGGTCTGGCCGGTGATACCGGTCCCGATGGCGGCGCTGGCCTTCATGCTGTTCTTCACTGCGATCAACCTGCTCGGGGTGAAGAACTTCGGCGAGTTCGAATTCTGGTTCGCCATCCTCAAGGTGGCCGCCATCCTCGCCTTCATCGCCATCGGCATCGCCCTGCTGATGGGCTGGCTGCCGCAGGTGGCCTCGCCGGGGTTGAGCAACTTCACCCAGCACGGCGGCTTCGCGCCGAAGGGCCTGGCCGGCATCGGCGCGGCGCTGCTGGTGGTGGTGTTCGCCTTTGGCGGCACCGAGATCGTGGCGGTGGCCGCCGCCGAAACCGAAGACCCCGAGCGCAGCATCGCCCGTGCCATCCGTACCGTGGCCTGGCGCATCCTGGTGTTCTACATCGGCTCGCTCAGCGTGATCATCGCCGTGGTGCCGTGGACCAGCGAGTCGCTGAAGTCGCCGTTTGCCGCCGTGCTTGCGGTCGCCAACATTCCGGGCGCGGCCACGGCCATCACCCTGATCGCGGTGATCGCGCTGCTGTCGGCGCTCAATGCCAACCTCTACGGTGCCTCGCGCATGATGTATTCGCTGGCGCAGCGCCGCGAAGCCCCCGCCGTGCTGGGCTGGACCGACCCGCGCCAGGTGCCGGTCATCGCCGTGCTGGCCAGCGTGCTGTTCGGCTTCGCCGCCACCATCATGGAGCTGCTGTTCCCGGACAAGGTGCTGCCGGTGCTGCTCAACATCGTCGGCTCCACCTGCCTGCTGGTGTGGACGCTGTCGCTGGTTTCGCAGCTGGTGCTGCGCCGTCGTGCCGATCGCCAGGGCACCCGCCTGCCGTTCCGCATGGCCGGCTTCCCGTGGCTGACGGTGTGCGCGCTGGGCATCCTGGCGCTGATCTTCGGCCTGCTGCTGAGCGAGGCGCATACGCGCCTGCAGTTCCTGTCGATGGTGGCGCTGACTGCGGCCATCGCCGCCGGCAGTGCCATTGCGCGGCGCATGCGGGAAGCCTGATCGGGGCTGCCGGCCAGCGGCCGGCACTACCACGGCGGCTGCACATCCGCCGTGCCATCCTGATCGCGTGGGCCGTCACCGGCCCGTCGAACAGGAGTACCGCATGCTGCGCAGTCGCCCGTTCCTGATGTTCACCGGCCAGGCCGAGGCCGCCATGGCCCTGTACGCCGACGCCTTCGCCGATTTCCGCCTGCTGGCCCTGCAGCACCACCCCGAAGGTGCCGGCGCCGGCGTGCCCGGCCAGGTGCGCCAGGCCATCTTCCTGCTGGGTGGCACCCACTACCTGTGCTTCGACAGCCTGGACGTGCACGACTTCACGTTCAGTCCCTCGATCTCGCTGTTCGTCGAATGCGCGGGCAGCGAGCAGTTCGAGCGCGCGGCGCGGGTGCTGGGCGAGGGCGGGCACTGGCTGATGCCGGTGGGGGACTACGATTTCAGCAACCGCTACGGCTGGGTGCAGGACCGCTACGGCGTGTCGTGGCAGTTGAGCCTGGGGCAGATGCCGGACCCGTGAGGCACAACGAAAACGGCCCGCTTGCGCGGGCCGTTCCGTTTACCGATCCATCGGGAATTTACGCCTCGACTTCGTCGTCCTTGTAGGCATCGACCGGGATGCAGGCGCACATCACGTTCTTGTCGCCGTACACGTTGTCGACGCGGGCCACCGGCGGCCAGTACTTCTGCAGCTTCAGGCTGGGCAGCGGGAAGGCTGCCAGCTCACGCGGGTAGGCGTGGGTCCACTCGCTGGCGGTCACCGCCGTCGCGGTATGCGGGGCGTTCTTCAGCGGGTTGTCCTCGCGGTCCAGGCGGCCGTCTTCGATCGCGCGGATTTCCTCGCGGATCTGGATCATCGCGTCGATGAAACGGTCCAGCTCGTGCAGCGATTCGCTCTCGGTCGGCTCGACCATCAGCGTGCCGGCCACCGGGAAGCTCAGGGTCGGGGCATGGAAGCCGAAGTCGATCAGGCGCTTGGCCACGTCTTCGGCGCCGATGCCGCTGGTCTTCTCCAGCGGGCGCACGTCGAGGATGCACTCGTGCGCCACCAGGCCGTTGCGGCCGGTGTACAGGGTCTTGAAGTGCGGAGCCAGGCGCTTGGCGATGTAGTTGGCGTTGAGCTGCGCGACCTGGGTGGCCTTGCGCAGGCCTTCGCTGCCCATCATGGCGATGTACATCCAGCTGATCGGCAGGATCGAGGCGCTGCCGAAGCTGGCCGCGCTGACCATGCCGACCGGGCCGTTGTCACCCAGCTTGCCCGGCAGGAACGGGGCCAGGTGTTCCTTCACCGCACACGGGCCAACGCCCGGGCCGCCGCCGCCGTGCGGGATGCAGAAGGTCTTGTGCAGGTTCAGGTGGGAAACGTCCGAACCCCACTTGCCCGGCTTGGCCACGCCGACCAGGGCGTTCATGTTGGCGCCGTCGGTGTACACCTGGCCGCCGTGCTGGTGGATGATCTCGCAGATCTCGACCACTTCTTCCTCGAACACGCCGTGCGTGGAGGGGTAGGTGATCATGATCGCGGCCAGGCGGCTGCTGTACTTCTCGGCGTTGATGCGGATGTCTTCGACATCGACGTTGCCGTTGGCATCGGTCTTGGTCACCACGACCTTCATGCCGCACATCTGCGCCGAGGCCGGGTTGGTGCCGTGCGCCGAATCCGGAATCAGGCAGATGTCACGATGATCTTCGCCGCGCGAGCGGTGGTAGGCGCGGATCGCCAGCAGGCCGGCGTACTCGCCCTGCGCGCCGGAGTTCGGCTGCAGGCTGACCGCGTCGTAGCCGGTGCACTCGACCAGCATCGCTTCCAGCGAGTCGATCAGTTCCTTGTAGCCCAGCGCCTGGTCGGCCGGCACCAGCGGATGGATCTGCGAGAACTCCGGCCAGGTCACCGGGATCATTTCGGCGGTGGCGTTGAGCTTCATGGTGCACGAGCCCAGCGGGATCATCGTGCGGTCCATCGCCAGGTCCTTGTCGGCCAGCGAACGCAGGTAGCGCAGCAGTTCGTGCTCGCTGTGGTGGGTGTTGAACACGGGGTGGGTCAGGAATTCCGACTGGCGCAGCAGGGCCGCCGGCAGTGCGTCGGCGGTGCTGGCATCCAGTGCGTCCACGTCGGCCTGCGCACCGAACACGGCGGCCAGGGCGACGATGTCGGCGCGGGTCGCGGTCTCGTCCAGGCTGATGCCGACCGAGTCGCTGTCGATCGCGCGCAGGTTGTAACCGGCGGCGCGGGCCTTGGCGTGGACCTCATCGGCATGCACGCCGGTGATGTGCAGGGTGTCGAAGAAATCGCCACCCACCTGCACGCCGGCATTGCGCAGCGATGCAGCCAGGATCGAGGCCAGGCGGTGGGTACGACGGGCGATGCGGGCCAGGCCTTCCGGGCCGTGGTAGACGGCGTACATCGAGGCCATCACCGCCAGCAGCACCTGCGCGGTGCAGATGTTGGAGGTGGCCTTCTCGCGGCGGATGTGCTGCTCGCGGGTCTGCAGGGTCAGGCGGTAGGCCGGCTTGCCTTCGGCATCGATGGAGACACCGATCAGGCGGCCCGGCATCGAGCGCTTGTAGGCATCACGGCAGGCCATGAACGCGGCGTGCGGGCCGCCGAAACCGAACGGCACGCCGAAACGCTGGCTGTTGCCGACCACGATGTCCGCGCCCCATTCGCCGGGGGCGGCCAGCAGGGTCAGGGCCAGCAGGTCGGTGGCCACGGCCACCAGGCCGCCGCGCGCGTGCACGGCATCGACCAGTGCCTTGTAGTCGCCCACCTGGCCGAAGGTGTCCGGGTACTGCAGCAGCAGGCCGAAGGCCTCCGCTTCCAGCGCTTCGGCCGGGGTGCCCACGCGCAGCACGATGCCCATGGGCTCGGCGCGGGTGCGCAGCAGTTCCAGCGTCTGCGGGTGCACGGCGTCGTGCACGAAGAAGGTGTCCGACTTCGACTTGGCCGAACGCTTGGCCAGGGTCATCGCTTCAGCGGCGGCGGTGGCTTCGTCCAGCAGCGAGGCGTTGGCGATCTCCATGCCGGTCAGGTCGGCACACAGGGTCTGGAAGTTGATCAGCGCTTCCATGCGGCCCTGCGAGATTTCCGCCTGGTACGGGGTGTAGGCGGTGTACCAGGCCGGGTTTTCCAGGATGTTGCGCAGGATCACGTTCGGCGTGTGGGTACCGTAGTAGCCCTGGCCGATGAAGCTGCGCAGCACGGTGTTCTTGTCGGCAATGGCACGGATCTTCGCCAGCGCCTGCACTTCGGTCATCGATTCCGGCAGTGCCAGCGGTGCGGGCGACTTGATCCTGGCCGGCACGATGGCATCGGTCATCGCGTCCAGCGTGGCGTGGCCGAGGACATCGAGCATCTGCGCTACCTCGGCATCGTTGGGGCCGATGTGGCGCTCGACGAACGCGGAATGATGCTCAAGCTCACGCAGGGAGGGGGTGTTCTGGGACATGGCGAAGGATCCGTCAGGAAAGGGCACACGCACGGGCACAAGCCGCCGGTTGGCGGTCTGCGGGGCGCCCCTCTGTCCTTTTGCCTGAGAGTTTAAAAGCGCGGCTGGCCGCTGCTTCGTGCCCCTTCGGCGCCGGATCGAACCGGTCTCTCCAGAGTTCTGTTACGGGTGGTATCGGGCCTGAGCGATTACGGGCGTTGCGCCTTCGGCAGCGGTGTTCCGCTTCTCCCACCATGTTGCCCCCTGATTATAGCGGGTTGCCGCCGCTGAACACGGGCCCGGAACCGGGGCAGCGCGCCTGCGCGCCTGAATGGCCGATGGCCCGGCCATGCGTTTCGTGCAGTGGTCGATGGCATCGGCCGCAATCCGGGCCTATCATGGCCGGACTCTCGTATTCATCTGGCGCCGTCCCTGCTGCAGGGGATCGGCGCCCGCCGTGCGTGCCGCGCATGGCCCTGCCGGACGCTTTGCCGATGACCCCCGCTGTTGCCCCTTCCACCCGACGCATGGCCCTGCTGCTCGCAGGCCTGGCCATGTTCGGCCCGTTCTCGATCGACACCATCTTCCCGGCCTTCCCGCAGCTGGCCCAGCGCTTGGCGGTGGATGAGGTGGCGGTGCAGCAGACCATCAGCGTCTACCTGCTGTTCTACGCGTTGATGAGCCTGGCGCACGGACCGCTGTCCGATGCCTGGGGCCGCAAGCGGGTGATTCTCGGCGGCCTGGTGGTGTTCATCGGCGCCTCGGTCGGCTGCGCGCTGTCCACCGACCTGAGCACCCTGCTGGTGTTCCGCGCGCTGCAGGGCCTGTCGGCCGGCGTGGGCATGATCGTCGGCCGCGCGGTCATCCGCGATCTGTACCACGGCCACGATGCGCAGCGGCTGATGAGCCAGGTATCGATGCTGTTCGGCATCGCCCCGGCCATCGCGCCGATCATCGGTGGCTGGATCCTGCTCAGTGGCGCCGGCTGGCCGCTGATCTTCTGGTTCCTGGTGGTGTTCTCACTGCTGCTGCTGGTCTGCACGGCCCGCTTCATGCCGGAGACCCACCCGGTGGCGGCTCGCGTGCCGCTGTCGCCGCGTGGCCTGCTGCGTGACTACGTGCGCATCGGCTTCAACCCGCGTTTCCTGCGCCTGGCGCTGGCCGGCAGCATCAACTTCGGCGGCATCTTCCTGTACATCGCCTCGGCGCCGGTGTTCGTCATGCAGCACCTGCACCTGGGTGAAGGTGGCTTCGCCTGGTTGTTCATTCCCACCATCGGCGGCATGACCACCGGTTCGTTCCTGTCCGGGCGCATGGCCGGGCGCACCACGCCCACCCGCCAGGTCGCCATCGGTTTCACCCTGTGCGCGGTGTCGGTGCTGCTCAACGTCGGCTATGTGTCCCTGGCACCGCAGTTCGTGCTGCCGTGGGCGGTGCTGCCGATCTTCCTGGGCGGCATGGGCATGGCGCTGATCTTCCCGATCCTGGCGCTGGCGGTGCTGGACATGTACCCGCACCAGCGCGGCCTGGCCTCCTCGCTGCAGGCGTTCATCCAGCTGATGATCAGCACCGTGGTGGCCGGCCTGGTGTCGCCGCTGCTGAGCGGCAGCCCGCTGCACCTGGCCCTGGGCCAGGCCGCCTTCTTCGCGGGCGGCTTCGCGTTCTGGTACTGGGAACACCGCCGCGAGCGCGCAGTGCAGGCAGTGGCCACCGGCCTTTGAGCAGCGCGCAGGGGCAGGGCGGCGCAAGCGTCCCCCGGCCCCTTGCGCCGCTGCAGCGGCGAGCTAGGCTGGGTGTTCCAGCCAGCCACTGCACGGGTGCATGACGGCCAGCCGATCCGAAGCCGTCGCGAGGTACCCCCATGGCTGCGCAGCAGACCTACCGCCTGTTCGAGGTGGCGCTGAAGGAGCGCCGCGTCCTTTCCCCCTCCCTGCACCGCCTGGTGTTCACCGGCGCCGACGTGGCGCGGATGAAGACCGAGGGCCCGGATCAGCGGATCAAGGTGTTTTTCCCCTTGCCCGGCCAGGACGCCCCGGACGTGCCCAGCGGCGAGGACTGGTACGCCCGCTACCGCGCCCTGGCCGACGACCAGCGCCCGCCGATGCGCACCTACACCCTTCGCCAGCTGCGCGCCGCGCAGGGCGAGGTCGACGTCGATTTCGTCCTGCACGGTGAAACCGGGCCGGCCTCGCGCTGGGCCACGCATGCCCGGCCCGGTGACCGCGTGGTGCTGCTGGCCCCGGATGCCGAGTGCGCCGAGAGCAGCGAAGGCTGGGAATGGAAGCCGCCGGCCGGGGTCGGCCAGGTGCTGCTGGTGGCTGACGAGACGGCGCTGCCGGCGGTGGCCGGCATCCTCGAGGAACTGGCCGCCCAGGTAGATCCGCCGCGCGTGCTGGCCCTGCTGGAAGTGGCGGGCGAGGGCGGTGCCATCGCCTTGAAGGCGCCGCCCACTGCCGAACTGGTATGGCTGCCGCGCGGCCAGGCCGCTTACGGCCAGGCGCTTGTGCAGGCCGTGCAGGCACGGTTGGCCGCCTCGTCGGTGGTTGCCGGGGAAGCGCTGGACGAGATCGACGTGGACGCACAGATCCTGTGGGAGCAGTCCGACGCGGGCGTGGCCGGGCCGTTCTACGCCTGGATGGCCGGCGAGGCCGGGGCCGTGATGGCGATCCGCCGCCACCTGGTCCGAGACTGCGGGCTGGACCGCCGTGCGCTGACGTTCATGGGTTACTGGCGGCAGGGCCGGGTGCTGGACTGAGCAGGCGGGGCCGGCGCCCGTGAAGCGGCGTCATGGCCGGGGTGCGTTATCCTTGCGCCCCCTCGTCGCGGTACCGCCCCATGTCCACCACCTCCAAGACCCGTCGCGACCAGCGCCGCCGCCAGGAAGAAAAGGCTGCCAACAAGGCCGCTGCCCAGGCCTCGCCTGTCGAGCCGCATGCCGAACTGCGCGATGCGCAGCGCACGCTGCTGGCTGGCGTCGTGCGCCGCGATGGCGAATGGGTGCTGGGCATGGATGGCCGCATCGCCGGCCACAGCGAGAGTGCCGCGCAGGTGCTCGCGCTGATCATGCAGGCCGGTGAACTGCACGAGCGCAAGGGCACGCCGGTGCGCCTGGTGTATTCCGATGCGCTGCGCGATGCCGCGCAGGCCGAGGCCAAGGAGAAGGGCCAGACCTTCGAGGAATACAAGGCCGAACTGGCCGCCGCAATGGCGGCGAAGAAAAACAACTGACCTGCAGTTGCGGTAGTGCCGGCCGCTGGCCGGCAACCCATTGCCGGCCAGCGGCCGGCACTACCAGAAAGGGGCGGATCCTTGCGGACCCGCCCCTTCTTTCATTTCGCCGCCGGTGCCGCGCTGGCCTGCCAGCCGCACATCTGGCCCTGGTTCTGCTGCTTCAGCCAGTCGTTGACCGGGCTGAAGTACTCGATCATCGGGCCGGCATCGAGCTTGTCGCTGCCGGTCAGCTCCTTCAGCGTGGCCTGCCACGGCTGGCTGGCACCCTTGCTCAGCATCGCCCAATACTTCTGGCCGGCTTCCTTGTTGCCGTAGAAGGTGCACTCATGCAGCGGGCCCTTGTAGCCAGCCGCATCGCACAGGCCCTTGTAGAACTGGAACTGCAGGATGCGCGCCAGGAAGTAGCGGGTGTACGGCGTGTTGCCCGGCACGTGGTACTTGGCGCCCGGATCGAAGAACTCTTCGCCACGGGTGCTGGCCGGGGCCACGCCCTGGTACTTGGCCTTCAGGTCCCACCAGGCCTTGTTGTAGTTGTCGGCGGTGATCGAGCCATCGAACACGCCCCAGCGCCAGCGGTCGATCATCAGCCCGAACGGCAGGAACGACACGCCCGACAGCGCCATGCGCATCTGGTTGTTGATGACCGCTTCGCGGCTTTCGGTCGGCGCGTCGACCAGGCCGATCGAGCTGAGGTACTTCGGCGTCATCGCCAGCACGATGGTGTCGCCGATCGCTTCATGGAAGCCATCGTTGGCACCGCCCTGGAACAGCGGCGGCAGCGGGTTGTAGGCCAGGTCGTAATAGATGTGGCCCAGCTCGTGGTAGATGGTGGTGAAGTTCTCTTCGTTCGGCTTGATGCACATCTTGGTGCGCACGTCGCCTTCCATGTTCATGTCCCAGGCACTGGCGTGGCAGACCACGTCGCGGTCATCGGGCTTGATGAACTGGGTGCGTTCCCAGTACGTCTGCGGCAGCGAGGGCATGCCCAGCGACACGTAGAAATCCTGCGCGCGCTCGGTCATCTGCTTGGCAGTGCGCAGTTCGGCCTCGCGCTGCGCCTTGTACTGCGCCGCCACGTTGGCATCCTTGCCGGCCTTGGCCAGCGCCGCGCTCAGGTTGGCCTGGTACTGCTTTTCCAGCGCTGCGGTGATGTCCAGGCTGCCGGCACCGGGGTACGGTTCCAGCTGGTCCCACAGGTTGGACCAGTCCTGCTGCCACATGTTGCCCAGCAGGTGCGCGGCGATCAGGCCGTTGCCCACTTCGGCCTTGTCCTTGCCATAGGTCTTGTCCAGTTTGCCGCGTGCGTAGCAGTGCAGCTGCTCGTACATCGGCTTGACCTGCTCCCACAGGCGGTCGGTTTCCGGCCCGATCTGCTCCGGCGGCATGTCATAGCCGCTGCGCCACATCTGCCCGGCATCGGTGAAGCCCATGCCCTTGGCGCCTTCATTGACCAGGCTGACGAACTGCTGGTAGTCGCCGCGCATGCTCTTGGTGGTGCTGTGCCAGCCCTGCCAGGCGTCGAGCTGCGTGTCGTAGTCGCGGCTGCGCGCCAGCACCTGTTCCAGCTCGCCGAGCTGGCGGCAGGAGTTGGGATCGTTGGCATCGGTGCAGTACTTGCCCGCGCCGTAACTGCCTTCCATGCGGGTGGCGATCTGGGTCAGCTGGGCCAGCTTGGCCGGATCACGCGGCGCCGGCATCGAGGACATCAGCTTCAGCAGGTGGATGGCGCGCTTGCTGTCCTCGCTCATCGGCTGGCCGTCGTACTTGCCGGCCTGCTCGATCCAGCTGTTGAGCTGGGTCAGCGAGCGCTCGTTGGCCTTGGCGGCGATACGTTCGGAATCGCTGTTGATGTAGGTGGAGGACAGCCACTGTGCCGAGGTCATCTCCGGGTAGGCGGCCTTGAATTCGGCGTTGATGCGGGCGACGAACTGGTCGGCGGTCTCGCCGGCGGGCGTGCTGGCGGTGGCGGCCTCGGTGCCGGGCGAAGGTTCCTTCTTGCAGGCGACCAGGGCCAGCGTGGCGGCGGCGATTGCCGAGGCCAGCAGGAGATGGCGGTGAGTCACGGGCGGTCCTTGGGTGGTGAACGACGGCCGAAGGCTAGTGGGCGCGCGTGCCTACCGCAAGTGGGGAAGGTTGGTGGGGCCCGGCAGGGCTGCGCCCTGCACCTGCAGAGGCCAAAGCCGAAGCAAGATCAAAAGCCTGCATTCCGTGGGACGGCGGGGCACTGTGGGTTTGCGGGGACGCCGTAAACCCGTCCATGGGGGCTTGGTCGCCGCATCCATGCGGCTCACACCCCGCAAACCCACAGTGCCCCGCCTTCGACAGTTGGCCGGCGGCTGTGGGTGGGTGCCGACCGTTGGTCGGCACATCTGTCAGATATCGAATGAATTCATCCACGCATGGCGTGGATCTACCGTGCCGACCAACGGTCGGCACCCACCATCAGCAGCGGAAATCGGCACCCACCAGAGCAGGACGCCGTTCCGACAGATCGCGGAAGTCTGTCGAAGGCGGGGTGGGTCCGGTTGAGGGGGTGTGAGCGCCATGGATGGCGCGACCAAGCCCCCATGGATGGGTTCACGGCGTCCCCCTCAACCGGACCCACCCCGCCAACCCTCAGCAAACCGGCTTTTGCCGTTGACGTTGATTCTGCAGGTGCAGGGCTGCAAGCCCTGCCAGAACAACACCCCTCAGCTCTCGCAGCCGGCGAACAGGTCCCGGTCGCGCTCATACAGCGCCGTCTTCACCTGCATCAGGCCCAGCACCGACGGGAACAGGTTGTCGTGGTCGGTGTACGCCGCCGAACGCTTGCGCACGCACTGCAGGTCGAGCCCGCGGCTGCTGGCAAAGCCCGGCGAGAACCACATCGTCATCGGCACGCGGGTCTGCTCGGCCGGAGCGATCGCGTAGGGCACGCCGTGCAGGAACAGGCCCTTCTCGCCCAGCGATTCACCATGGTCGGACAGGTAGATCATCGCCGTGTCGTAGTCCTGCAGGCCCTGCAGCGTGCCGATCGTCTTGCTCAGGAAGTGGTCGGTGTAGAGCACCGCGTTGTCGTAGCTGTTGGTGATTTCCTCACGCGTGCAACGGCCGATGTCACGCGTGTCGCAGGTCGGCTTGAAGCGGGCGAAGGCGGCCGGGTAGCGCTCGAAGTAGGCCGGGCCATGGTTGCCCAGCTGGTGCAGCACCACCACGCGGTCACCGGGCTTGGCGCGCACCTGCGTGGCCAGGTCCTGCAGCAGGATCTCGTCCATGCAGCGGCCATCGGCACACAGGCCCGGCGTGGTCGCGTCGGACAGTGACTGGAAGTCCAGGCCTTCGCACACGCCCTTGCAGCCGGACTGGTTGTCACGCCACAGCGGCGCGATGCCGGCGCGGTCCAGGACGTGCAGCAGCGACTGGTGGGCGCGGATCTTCTTTTCGTCGTAGTCATGGCGTCCCCACGGCGAGAACAGGCACGGCAGCGAAACTTCGGTGCTGGTGCCGCACGAATGCATGTCCGGGAAATTGATCACCGGTGCCTGTGCCAGTTCCGGGGTGGTGTTGCGCCCACCGTTGAGGCCCCAGTCCTGCGCACGCACGGTTTCGCCCATCACGATCACCAGCAGCCGCGGCTTGCTGGCCGGCGCGCGCGGGGTCGCCTTGGCATCGGTGCCGATCGGCAGTTTCGGCGCGCGCTGCACCGGGTTGTCGCCGCGCAGTGCGCGCGGCATGCCCAGCAGCACGTTGGCCGGGGTGGCCAGGTAGCGCACTTCGCGCTGGTTGCGCATCAGCGCCGAGACATCCTGGAACGAGATCAGCGCGCCACCCACGGCGGTGACCGCCGCCACCAGCAGGAAGCCGGCGCGCCACAGCAGGGCGCGGCCCCAGCTGCGGCGGCGCAGCTCCACCCGCCACAGCAGCGCCATGGGCAGTACCGCCAGCAGCAGCACCGGCCACACCAGCGAGACCGTCATCAGCTCGCGGCTTTCCTTCGGGTCGGTGGCCAGCACGTTGCGCAGCATGTCCGCATCCAGGTAGATGTGGTACTGGCTCATGTAGTGGGCGGCGAAGGCGGTCACCAGCAGCAGCACGCTGGTCACCACCTTGGCATTCCAGCGCCACACCAGGATGCCCAGCAGCACGCCATGCGCGCCCAGCAGCAGCAGGAACAGCGACAGCGCGTAGCGCAGGCTGCCGGGATGGCTGGCCATGGCGCTGTGCCAGAACAGGCCATTGCCGGCGACGGCGAAGAACAGGCTGGTCAGCACGATCAGCGCTTCGGTGGACAGCTGCGGGCGCCAGCGGCGAAGGCTGGCCAGCGCGGGCAGGCGGAACGAACGTTGGACCGATGCATTCATGCACGTGCCTCCTGGCGGGTCGGACGTTCCTGCGTGCGCCGGGCCAGCAGCCGCTCCGTGATCAGGAACAGGCCCAGCGACAGCAGCCAACACAGCAACGCCGTGGCAACGTCATGCGAAAGGAAGTGGGCGCCGCGCAGTTGCTGGCTGATGCCGAACACCAGGCCGCTGCCGAGGCCGATCCACAGCCCGGCCCAGCGCCAGGCCGGGCGCCAGAGCAGGGCGAAGAAGTACAGGCACAGCCAGGCATAGCCGGCGCTGGCATGGCCGGCCGGGAAACAGGCGCGCGCGGCCATGCCCTCGGGGCGGCTGGCCAGCAGGCCGATGAAAGGCTCGTGGCCGCCATAGCGCAGCAGGTCCCACGGGCAATCCATCGGCACCAGCGCCTTCAGCAGCGAGATCAGGCCGGTACCCAGCGCCATGGCCGCCACCACATAGAGCAGCGCCCAGCGCAGGGTGCGGTCACGGCCGCGGCGCCAGTGGTGGAAGCACAGCAGGATCGCGACCAGCGCCGCAGCGGTGCTCAGCCACTTGCCCCCCTTGTGCACGACCGAACGGGTCAGCCAGGCATCCTGCAGCGCCCAATGGCCACCTTCCAGCCGGAACAGGTGATCGGCCACCCACTGGTCACCGCCGAAGCCCATCAACAGGGTGAACAGCGGAAGGCCGATGGCCACGGGCAGCAGCAGATGCGTCAGCGCAAACCGCGACGCGAGCCACGAAGGCGTGAAGGCAAAGGCCGGGACAAGGGGACGAGCGGGCATGCGGGAAGGGGCCATGACAGGAATCCGCGGCCATGCTCGTCACCTTCATGTCGGAGAAGGGTCGTACATCCGTTCGCGCCGGGTTAATGCGATCCCGGCGCGAGCCAGGGTTCAGTCTTCTTCTTCCGATGCACCGGCGCGTTCGGCATGGCAGCTGGCGTCCCACGCGCTGCCCGGAAGCAGTTGCCAGCGGTTCCGGTTGGCGATGCCGATGTCGACCACCTGGGCCGGATCGACGCAGGGGCTCATCGCCTTGTCCAGTACCAGCACCCAGCGCTTCTCCGGGGCCTCGGCCAGCCACGGGCCGGCATCGTGCCACTGCTCTGCCCAGGGGCGCTTGAAGCCGAACTCGCGCACCGGCCGGTCGGCCTGCAGCAGGTTCTGTTCGCGCCAGGCCACCAGGGCCAGTTCGGCATCGGGTCCGATCCGCTTGCCAACGCGATGCATCAGCGACGAGGCGGAGGCGTAGGGGTCCAGCGTCGGCATCAGCACCAGCCCATAGAGCATCCACAGCATGCCGTGGGTGAGCAGGACCAGCACGGCCGCACGGCGCACGCGCAGCCACACCGCCAGCGTGGCCACGGCAATGGCGAAGACCAGCAGGCCGTTGCCCAGCACCGGCAGCAGTGAATCGGGCATCGCCCGCCGTGCCAGCTGGGCCTGCGCCCAGTGGCTGTCGGTCATCATCATCGCGCCCAGGGTGCCGGTGGCGAGCATCAGCAGCAGGCTGTAGCCGAACAGGTAGCGGCGCACGCACAGGCGGCGCAGCAGGCCCGGCAACAGCGGGGCCACGGCCAGCGCCATCGCCGGCAGCATCGGCAGCACGTACACCTCGCGCTTGCCCGGGCTGGCGGTGAAGAACAGCAGCACCAGCAACGCCCAGCCCAGCAGCAGCCATTGCCGGCGGTCGGCACGGCGCAGGCGGCGCCACCACGGCCTGGCCAGCAGCGGCAGCAGCAGGCTGCCGGGCAGCCACAGCGTCAGGATCACCTGCAGGTAGTACCAGACGGGCTGGCGGTGGTGCCAGGCGTTGGCGTAGCGCGTGCCGGTCTGCTTGAACAGCAGTTCGTGCGCGTAGGACTGCAGCGATGCACTGGGCTCGTGCAGCAGCGCCCAGCCCAGCGGTGCCAGCCACACCGCCACGCCCAGCAGGAATGCCGGCACCAGCCACAGCAGGGTGGCCGGGTGCGGGCCCGCTACGGCCTGCCCGCGGCGGCGCTGGTACAGCCACCAGCCGAACCACGGCAGCACCATCAGCAGCGGCAGGAAGCCCACGCCCTTGGTGACCGTACCCAGGCCGGCGGCGAAGCCGGCCAGCCACAGCGCCGGCAGGTTGCGGCGCTCAGCCAGATGGCGCAGGAGGCCCCACAGGGCCACGGTGGTCATCCCCACCAGCACCATGTCGATCTGTGCGCGCTTGGCCATCAGCCCGAACTGCAGCGTGCAGAACAGCGCAGCCATCGCGTACAGCGAATGCCGTGGCGACCACAGCCGGCGCGCCAGGTCCGAGACCAGCCACAGGCTCAGCAGGGCGGCCAGCAGCGAGGGCAGCAGGAAGGACCATTGCCAGCTGCCGACCACCTGGTGCGCCACCGCCTGCAGCCACATGAACACCGGCGGCTTTTCCGCGTAGAGCTCGCTGCCACGGTGCGGCAGCAGCCATTCCCCGCTTTCCACCATGGTGCGCGCGGCCAGCACGAAGCGCGGCTCGTCCGGCGGCTGCGGCTGGCGCATGCCGATGCCGGCGCCCAGCGAGGCGATCAAGAGCAGCCACAACAGGGGCAGGAACCAGCGGCGGGACAGGGCTACGGGCACGGCGGGCTCCGGGAGCAAAACGGCCATTGTGGAAGGGCAGGCGTGGGAAAGGCGTCGGAGGTGGGCGCAGGGCGACCGCATTCCGACATGGGCAGCGCTACCATGGTACGAACTTCCGTGGACATTCCGTGCATGCGCCTGTTGGTGATCGAGGACAACCGCCAGTTGGTGGCCAACCTGTTCGACTATTTCGAGTCGCGCGGGCACGTGCTGGACGTGGCCCCCGATGGCATCACCGGCCTGCACCTGGCGGGCAGCCACCCTTATGACGCGGTCATCCTGGACTGGATGCTGCCGCGCATGGAAGGGCCGGAAGTGCTGCGCCGCCTGCGCGCGGACCAGGGTTCGGAAGTGCCGGTGATCATGCTGACCGCCCGCGACGAGCTGCCGGACAAGATTGCCGGGTTCCGCGCCGGTGCCGATGACTACCTGACCAAGCCCTTCGCCCTGCCCGAGCTGGAAGTGCGGCTGGAGGCCCTGCTGCTGCGCGCGCAGGGGCGCAACCCGCGCAAGCGCCTGCAGGTGGCCGACCTGGTGCTGGACCTGGCCACCCTGGAGGCCCAGCGTGGCGGCCAGGCGCTGCACCTGTACCCGGCCTGCCGCAAGCTGCTGGAAGTGCTGATGCGCGCCAGCCCCGGCGCGGTCACCCGCCAGCAGCTGGAGTTCGCCCTGTGGGGCGACGAGCCGCCGGATGGCGACCTGCTGCGTTCGCACGTCTATGAACTGCGCCGCAGCGTGGACGGCCCCTTCAACGACAAGCTGATCCACACCCTGCCGCGCGTGGGTTACCGGTTGGCGGCCAGCGGCAGTGCAGGCAATGGAAACGATGAAGAAGGCGCGTAAGCCGGGGCCGCTGTACCGGCGCGTGATCGGCTGGCTGCTGGGCTACCTGGCGCTGATCTCGCTGGCGGTGTTCAGTGTCGGCAACTACGTGCATGAGCACGCCGAGCATGCGGCCTGGCGCGCGCTGCTCAATTCCGAACTGGACAGCATCGTCGAGCACACCGAGCACGAGCCGCAGTACCACTGGCAGGATTCGGACACGCTCAGCCTCTACCGCTTCGACGAGACCAACATGCCGGCCACCCTGCGCGGCCTGCATCCGGGCCTGCACGACGGGGTGATGGTCGGCGAGCGCGAGACCGCGGTGATGGTGCGCGACACCGCATCGATGGGGCGCGTGGCGCTGGCGCTGGACATCTCCGACTTCCACGACCTGGAGCAGTTCGCCACGCGCTGGGTGATGCTGGCCGGCATCATCATGGTCTTCGTCACCGTGCTGATGGCGTCCTTCGGCATGGAACGGGTGGTGCGCCCGCTCAGCCTGCTGGCCCATCACATCGGTGCGCTGCGGCCCGGCGAGCAGGGCCAGCGCATTGATGTCGACCCGCGTGGCAGTTCCGAGCTGCACACGATCGCCGACGCGCTCAACGACTACCTCGACCGCAACGAGCAGTTCGTCGAGCGCGAGCGGGTGTTCATCAGTACGGCCAGCCACGAGCTGCGCACGCCCATCGCGGTGATGACCGGCGCGGCCGAACTGGCGCTGGAACAGCCGGGGTTGCCCGAGCGCGCACGCCAGCAGATGCAGCGCGTGCTGCGGACGGCGCAGGGCGTGGAGCAGCTGATCGAGCTGCTGCTGGTGCTGGCCCGTGATCCGGCCCGGCTGGCCGCGCGCGCCGAGCGCATCGCACTGGACCAGCTGCTGCCGGAGATCGTCGCCGACCATCGCCACCTGCTCGGGGACAAGGACCTGAGTATCGGCATCCAGGCCGCACCGGTGGACATCGTGGCCCCGCTGGCCGTGGTGCAGGCCGCGATCGGCAACCTGCTGCGCAACGCCATCGAGAACAGTGGCCGTGGCCACATCGAACTGCGCTTGAGCCCGCAGGCAGTGCTGACCCTGCAGGACCCGGGCCATGGCATGGCGCCGGAGGAAATCGCTGCCATCCACGCGCGCATGGCCCGTGGTGAGCGTGCTGATCGCGGCGGCATCGGCCTGGACCTGATTGCCCGCCTGTGCGAACACCTGGGCTGGACCCTGCACCTGCAACCGGTCGAGCCGCGCGGCACCCTGGTCACCCTCGATTTCGGTGCGTCGCGTCCGGGCTGACCGCTCGCCCCGGTAGATGCCAACCTTGGTTGGCATGTTTTCCGTCGACCAAGGTCGACGCCTGCCAGAGCAGTCACCGCGCCTTCGGGCGCTCCACGTGCTGGTCGATCAGGATCACATTGCCATCAGGATCGGCCAGCTGCAGGTAGCCGGTGCCCTGGCCATCGGGATCAGTGCGTGTCGTCAGCGCGATGCCCTGTGCATCCAGCGCATCCTGCAGTTCGCGCACGTCCTGGAACTGGCCCAGTTCCTGCCGGTACTGGTCCCAGCCCGGGTTGAAGGTCAGCAGGTTGCCCTCGAACATGCCTTGGAACAGGCCGATCACGATGCCATCGTTGCGCAGCACCAGCCAGTTGCGTGCCGCATCACCGCCGCTCACCACGAAGCCCAGGGCTTCGTAGAACGCACGCGACGCCGCCAGATCCTTCACTGACAGGCTGACCGAGAAAGCACCCAGTTGCATGACAGGCTCCGATGGCGATGCGCCGTGGGGGATGGGGCAATTCTGGGCACGTTGCCGTGCTGCGGCAAGCAGCGCAGCATGACCCGGCGTGAAGGCGATGTTAATCTCGGGCAACGCCGCATCCTGCGGCGTTTTTTTTCCGCTCTTTCGATCGACAGAGGATCCCATGCCGACCGAACCCGCTACTGCCCTGATCAGCAACGACATCGTTGGCCTCGGCCTGATTGCCGCCACCCTTGCCCTGATCTTCTGGGCCGCCAGCGGCCCGACCCCCCTGCTGAAGAAGATCTTCGCCTGGGTGCCGGCCCTGCTGCTGTGCTACTTCATTCCCGCCATCTACAACACTGCCGGCGTCATCGACGGCCACAACACCGCGCTGTACAACCCGGTGGCGCGCGACGTGCTGCTGCCGGCGGCGCTGGTGCTGCTGACGCTGTCGATCGACCTGAAGGGCATCGCCAAGCTTGGCCCCAAGCTGCTGGTCGTGTTCTGCGCCGGTACCGCCGGCATCGTGCTCGGCGCCATCGTCTCCTTCCAGGTGATGAAGCTGATCCACCCGGAAACGGTGGCCGGCGACACCTGGGCAGGCATGGCCGCGCTGGCCGGCAGCTGGATCGGCGGCGGCGCCAACATGGTGGCCATGCGCGAGGTGTTCGGCGTCGATGCGACCACCTTCGGCCAGTTCGCGGTGGTCGACGTGGCCTGTGCCAGCCTGTGGATGGCCATCCTGCTGTTCCTGGCCAACCGCGCGCAGCAGATCGATACGCGCAATGGTGCCGACACCCGCGCCATCGATGAGATGAAGGCGCGCATCAGTGCCTATGACGCGCAGAACGCGCGCATTCCCAGCATGACCGACCTGATGATCATCGTCGGCGTGGCGCTCGGTGGTGTCGGCCTGGCGCATGCCATCGCCGCGCCGCTGGCGGGCTGGTTCAAGGCCAACATCAGCTGGGCCAGCCAGTTCAGCCTGGACAGCCAGTTCGTCTGGGTCATCCTGTTGTCCACGGCGATGGGCCTGGGCCTGAGCTTCACCCGCGCGCGCCGGCTGGAAGCGGCCGGTGCCTCGCGACTGGGCACCGTGTTCCTGTATTTCCTGATCGCCTGCATCGGCATGCAGATGAACCTGCTGTCGCTCCTGGACCGGCCGTGGCTGTTCCTGCTCGGCGCCATCTGGATGGCGACCCACGTGCTGGTGCTGTGGATCGTGGCCAAACTGCTGCGTGCGCCACTGTTCTTCTTCGCCATCGGGTCGCAGGGCAACATCGGTGCGGCGGCGTCGGCACCGGTGGTGGCGGCGGCATTCCACCCCTCGCTGGCGCCGGTGGGCGTGCTGCTGGGCACGGTGGGCTATGCCACCGGTACGGGATTGGCCTATGTCACCGGCCTCATCCTGAAGTGGATGGCTGATATGTAGAGCAGACAGTATTGTTTATAGGGTGGGAGCGCCTTTATATGACGCCATGGAACACAGAGGCAGAAACTGTGCGCTACGTTGTAAATTGATACTGAGTTACTTCATAGCGTGATCACGCCGCTGGCATCCGCCAGCTTTTCGGAGGTGTGATTATGAACAGAACAGAAAAAATCGTCCGGGGGTCGCTACTATCTCTTTGGCTGGTAAGTGCTACAGCCTTTGCTCAGCCGATACAGCAGAGTGGCGGGAGCGATGTGCGTTCCATTACCGATACTGTCGCGCGTGATGTTGCTGGATTGATGGCTCAACCGGGATTTGTCGAGAGTGCAAGTTCGGCATTGCAGACTGGGCCTGAAAATGGCGTGGCACTGCAACAGGTGATTTCCCATTTCGATCCGCAGGCACTCACAGTGGTCAGCAGGGAATTGTCATGGAAGGATCAGCAGCTGAGAGAACGGAAGGGGCTGCCGATGCAGGGGCCGGGCCTGCTGCAGTTGCGCGCCTATGTGCCCGAGGGCCAGTCGCTTGCTGATGCAGCTCCGGGCCAGTTGTGGGTCGCCAGCCTCCCACGCGGCAATGACCGCGACTGGACCACGCTGACCGCCTATGACGCACAGGGCCGCGCGCACCTGCTGGATGCGAAGCGGGCGCCGGATTTCCCCGTGCTGATCGTCGATGTCGATACCCGCCGCTCGGTGGCCGAGGGCATGGCCCTGGTCAACGCCGGCCTGCGTGAACGCGGCCTGCAGTCCCCGGAGCGCATCAGCATCGCTGCCAATGGCGCCAGCGCGTCGTTGGACATCACCCGGCTGGATCGCATCCGCCTGGCCGATGACCAGGAGCCGTGGGCACTGGGTGCGGCAGAGGTGTTTGCTGTCGTTTCCGGCTTGCAGGTCGACAAGGCCGAGCCGGAAATGGTCACCGTCGACATGCCGTACCTGGACTATGAAAACACCGATTACACCCCGCAGCAGGCGTTGGTGATCTGGGGCAACTACCGTTTCAACGCCGCCAACGTGCAGCTGTTCGAGGATGACGGCGATACCAACTACCAGGAACTGCTGGTAGCGTTGACCACCGGGGTGAAGACCGCGCTGGGCGTGTTCGCGCCGGAGTACGCGGTCATCGCCGACATCGCCGGTGCCATCCTCAAAGCCATGCCGTCGTCCTGGTTCGCCAACGATATCGACTACCTGGACAGCTTCTACCTGCTGCAGCGCGGGCAGGCCTATACCGATCGCATGGGGACAGCCAACAACGCCAAGGTCACGCTCACCCCCATCACCCTGGTGGAGTAGGCCGGCAGGGCTTGCAGCCCTGCACCCGCAGAGGCCGAAGCCCAAGCAAGATCAAAAGCGGCATTCCGTGGGATGGCGGGGTGGGTCCGACAGGTTCACGCGGCTGTTGGTGGGTGCCGACCGTTGGTCGGCACATGTGTCAGATATCGATAAACAAAATGGGGTCAGATCCGTTTCCTTCGGAAAACGGATCTGACCCCGCATGTGTCTCGCCGTCACCGGCAATCTGTCGAAGGCGGGGCGGTGTCGGATTGCGGGGTGTCCGCCGCATGGATGCGGCGGCCAAGCCTACAGGGACGTACTTGCGGCGTCCCCGCAATCCGACACCGCCCCGCCAACCAAACAGAAACCCGGAGCCGACGCTCTTGCAGTTGCAGTTGCAGTCGCTGTTGAATCGGCGGGCGCCGGGCTGCAAGCCCGGCACCCGCACAAAATTTCAACAGCAGCGACCGCCGTTGCGACCGCCGTACCGCGCTTCCTGCCGCTCACGGAAGAACGTCTTGTAGTCCATCGGCTCCTGGTCCGGATGCTTCTCCAGCATGTGCCGGACGTAGTTGTCGTAATCAGGAATCCCACAGCACAGCCGTGCGGTCTGCACCAGGCGCCGCCAGATGCGGCGGTGCGCCTGGTACTGGCCGGCAGGAACCAGTTGCGTGCTCATCACAGATCCACCATTTCATGTGGCTTCAGTGCCACGTACGGGGTCTCACGGTCAGTCCGCTGCGGATTGCGGCGCGCCGCCAGGATGGTCTTGATCGAATACACCAGCACGGCACCCACCACCAGCAGGAACAGTGCGGTCAGGCCGGTGTTGACGTAGGCGTTGACCACGATCTGCTTCATCTGCGCTACCGACTTGGCCGGCGCGGTGATCGTGTCGCTGGCAAGCGCAGCCTGGAACTTGTGCGCCTGCGCCAGGAAGCCCTGCGCCGGATTGCTGTCGAAGATCTTGATGAAACCGGCGTAGGTGGTGCAGATCAGCAGCCACACCGCCGGCACGGCAGTGACCCACGCGTAGCGGTCACGCTTCATCTTGAACAGCACCACCGTGCCCAGCATCAGCGCGATACCGGCCAGCATCTGGTTGGAGATGCCGAACAGCGGCCACAGCGTCTGGATGCCGCCGAACGGATCGACCACGCCGGTGTAGAGCAGGTAGCCCCACAGCGCCACGCAGCCTGCGGTACCGATGATGTTGGCGGTCCACGACTCGGTCTTCTTCAAGGCCGGCACGAAGTTGCCGAGCAGGTCCTGCAGCATGAAACGCCCGGCGCGGGTGCCGGCGTCCACCGCGGTCAGGATGAACAGTGCTTCGAACAGGATCGCGAAGTGGTACCAGAACGCCATCATCGCGTCGCTGCTGCTGGGGATCGCCTCATGCAGGATCTGCGCGATGCCAACCGCCAGCGTGGGGGCGCCACCGGCGCGATGCAGGATTGTCGGTTCACCAATGGCCGCCGCCGTCGCGGTGAGCTGTTCCGGGCTGATGGTGAAGCCCCACGTGTTGGTGATGAAGTGCGCCGCCGAGGCCGCATCGGCACCGATCACCGCCGCCGGGCTGTTCATTGCGAAGTAGATGCCCGGATCGATGATCGAGGCCGCCACCAGCGCCATCACTGCCACGAACGATTCCATCAGCATGCCGCCGTAGCCGATGTAGCGCATGTGCGCTTCATTGGCGAGCAGCTTGGGCGTGGTGCCGGAGGAGATCAGTGCGTGGAAGCCGGACACCGCGCCGCAGGCAATGGTGATGAACAGGAAGGGGAACATGCCGCCCTTCCACACCGGGCCGTCGCCGCTGGCGGCGAACTGGGTCAGGGCCGGCATCTTCAGTTCCGGCATGACCACCAGGATGCCGATCGCCAGGGCGATGATCGTGCCGATCTTCAGGAAGGTGGACAGGTAGTCGCGCGGGGCCAGCAGCAGCCACACCGGCAGCACCGAGGCGACGAAACCATAGCCGATCAGCATCCAGGTGATCTGGGTGCCGGTGAAGGTGAAGGCCGGGCCCCAGGTCGGGTCCGCCGCCACCTTGCCGCCGAACCAGATCGCGGCCAGCAGCAGGATCAGGCCGACCACCGAGATCTCGCCGATCTTGCCGGGGCGGATGTAGCGCATGTACACGCCCATCAGGATCGCGATGGGCATCGTCGCGATCACCGTGAACATGCCCCAGGGGCTTTCGGCCAGTGCCTTGACCACCACCATCGCCAGCACCGCCAGGATGATGATCATGATCAGGAAGGCGCCGAACAGCGCAATGGTGCCGGGCACCTGGCCCATTTCCTCACGCACCAGGTCGCCCAGCGAACGGCCGTTGCGGCGGCTGGACAGGAACAGGACCACGAAGTCCTGCACCGCGCCGGCCAGCACCACGCCCACCACCAGCCACAGCAGGCCGGGCAGGTAGCCCATCTGCGCGGCCAGCACCGGGCCGACCAGCGGGCCGGCGCCGGCGATGGCGGCGAAGTGGTGGCCGAACAGCACGTGCTTGTTGGTCGGGACGTAGTCCAGGCCATCGTTGTTGATCACCGCCGGGGTGGCCCGGGTCGGATCGAGCTGCATCACCTTGTCGGCGATGAACAGGCTGTAGAAGCGGTAGGCCACCAGGTACAGCGATACCGCGGCGACCACGATCCACAATGCGTTGATGTGCTCGCCGCGGCGCAGGGCCACTGTGCCCAGACAGAATGCGCCAAGCAGGGCGAGGGCCGCCCAGCCTATTTTGGAAAACCCTTTCATGAGGTGCTCTCTCCCGGAAAGATGTTCAAAGAGTCCCGCGTGACCTGTGCACGGTCAATGTGTGCGGGACTTTTCTGCGGTAGTACTTTGGTCGAACACAACGCAGGCGCCGCCGCGCGGCGGACATGACGCCCGGCGAACACCAGTGGTGGAACAATCGGTTGCGGTGCCGCCCATTGGCGTTGCGGCGTGCGGCGTCCATCTTCATCGGCATCCATCCAACAGGAGTCGCCATGAGCCTTCCCGAGCCGGTGCGCGTGCAGCGCACCATCCGTGGCATGCCCACCTCCGACGGTGCCGGCGTGCGCCTGACCCGCGTCATCGGCGGCCCGTCGCTGCCCGACCTCGATCCGTTCCTGCTGCTGGATGAATTCGGCACCGATCGTGCCGAGGACTACATCGCCGGCTTCCCGGAACACCCGCACCGTGGCTTCGAGACCGTCACCTACATGCTCGACGGGCGCATGCGCCACCGCGACAACCACGGCAACGAAGGCCTGCTGACCCCGGGTAGCGTGCAGTGGATGACCGCTGGCCGCGGCCTGGTCCATTCGGAAATGCCGGAGCAGGAAAGCGGGCAGATGCGCGGTTTCCAGCTGTGGGTGAACCTGCCGGCGCGCGACAAGATGACCGACCCCAAGTACCAGGAATTCGCGCCAGAGCGCATTCCGGTGGTGCAGCCGGCGGCGGGCGTGGAGGTGAAGGTGATCGCCGGTACCGTCGATGGCACGGCCGGCCCGATCGTCCAGCCGGCCACCGATCCGGTGTACCTGGACATCCGCCTCGAGGCCGACCGCGCCTGGACCTACACGCTGCCGGAAGGGCACAACGCCTTCGCTTATGTTTTCGAGGGCGGGGTGACGGTGGGTGAGCAGGACGCCGCGCGTGACGTGGCGCGCCAGGAACTGGCGGTGCTGGGCGGCGGCGAGCAGCTGCACCTGTCGGCCGGAAGCGAAGGCGCACGGCTGATCCTGGTGGCGGGTCGCCCGCTGCGCGAGCCGGTCATGCGCCACGGCCCGTTCGTGATGAACACCCGGCAGGAGCTGATGCAGGCCTTCGTGGATTTCCAGGAAGGCCGCTTCTGAGGTAGTGCCGGCCGCTGGCCGGCAACCGCCTGCGATGGCGGCAGACGAGCGTGCCGGCCAGCGGCCGGCACTACCGATCGATCGGGTTGAAGTGCGGGGATGCTGCCAGGCAGTCATCCCCGCAACCGCTCAGCGACCGTCGGCCACGGCCGACGGGGTCAGGCTCATGCCCTGCGCCAGCTGCTGCAGGCTGCCCAGTTCCTGGCTGCTGTCCGGGTACAGCGCGATCTGCGCATAGCGTCCCTTGTCCAGCTTGACCACGCTGATGCGCCGCTCGGCGTAGCCGGGCGGTTGCTGGCCGCCCAGGTCGGGCTGGTACCAGTACATCGATTCACCGCCGAAGCTGCCTTTTTCCTGGCGCAGCGAGCGGCTGAGTGGAATGCCCGGGTCGCGCTGGCTGAGCATCAGGCTCAGCACTTCGCGGCCTTCGGCGGTGGCCGCACGGCACACCACGAAATCGGGCTGTGCCTGCTGCTGCCATTGCAGGCCACTGCCGGCGGGCAGCGACGGGCACTCGACCGGAGCCTGTGCGGCGGCATGGGCCGCGACGAACAGCAGGCTCGACAACACAACAGGCACGAACTTCATGCATCCCCCAAGGTGGCGTGTCGTAAGGCGCCACCGGCGCGCCGGTGGCGGTGGCATCCCATCCCCGGATGCCGTGGCCGTCCGCATGTGTACGGACGGTCATTCCGACCTTAACGGAACGTGAGCGATCGCACAAATTGCGGTTACAACCGTAACCATCACGGCCGAGTGTCGGCCGTGATGGCCAGGGCAGGGCTCAGTGGTCGCTGCCGACCCACTTGTAAATCATCCCGCCGATCATGCCGCCCAGCAGCGGGGCCACCCAGAACAGCCACAACTGGCCGGTCGCGCCGCTGCCGGCAAAGAAAGCCACGGCGGTGGAGCGGGCCGGGTTCACCGACGTATTGGTGACCGGGATGCTGATCAGGTGGATCAGGGTGAGGGCCAGGCCGATGGCCAGCGGGGCGAAGCCGGCCGGTGCCTTGCCGTGCGTGGCCCCCATGATGACCACCAGGAACACGGCGGTGAGCACCACCTCGCACAGGAAGGCGGCGGCCACGCTGTAGCCACCCGGCGACAGTGCGCCGTAGCCATTGCTGGCGAATGCCCCGGCCTGGCTGCTGTCAATGCCGAAGCCGGGCGCACCGGAGGCGATCTGCAGGAGGATGAAGCCGGCCAGCAGGCCGCCGGCGCACTGGGCGATGACGTAGGGCAGCAGGTCGCGGGCTGGGAAGCGGCCGCCGGCCCAGAGCCCGACGCTGACCGCCGGATTGAAGTGCGCGCCGGACACGTGGCCGAACGCGTAGGCGCCGGTCACCACCGTCAGGCCGAAAGCCAGTGCCACGCCGAGGAAGCCGATGCCCAGCGGATTGCCGTCGCCGCCGAATTTCGCGGCCAGCACCGCGCTGCCACAGCCACCCAGGACCAGCCAGAACGTGCCGAGGAACTCGGCGGCCAAGCGTTTGCCCATGCCCATGACGTGCTCTCCAATGAGGCGCGCGGATGCGTGCGGTCGCATTGGAGTGCGCAGCAGGTGATGGCCGCGTATACGCGGCGTGGAGCCCCGGCGGGATGTGCCGAGGCCTTGCCGTAGCGTCGAGCTTGCTCGACTGCTTTCTGTCTCAGTACTGCGGCAGCGGAATGAATTCCTTGTCATCGCCGGGGATGGTGCCGAAGCGCCCGGCTTCCCAATCGTGCTTGGCCTGTTCGATGCGCTCCTTGGAGCTGGACACGAAGTTCCACCACAGGTGGCGCGGGCCATCGAGCGGTTCGCCACCGAACAGCATCGCCTTCACCGGTGTCTTCGCGCGCAGGCGGCCAACGGCGCCGGCCTCGGGGATGACCAGGTGCTGGGCCGGAATATCCACGCCATCCAGCTGCGCCTGGCCTTCGAGGATGTACAGCGCGCGTTCGCGATGGCCGTTGTCGATGTCGATCTCCGCATCCGGGTCGAGATCGATGGCCACGTTGAGCGTATCGGCGAAGACCTTCACCGGTGATTCTTCACCATAGGCACGGCCGGCGATGACGCGCAGCCACGCGCCGTTGCGGCGCTGCTCGGGCAGGGTGGCCGCGGCATGGTGGTAGAACGCCGGTTCGATTTCCTCGTGCGACTTCGGCAGCGCGACCCAGGTCTGCATGCCGTGGATCGGGTTGTCGTGGCTGCGGTCCGGCGGCGGGGTGCGCTCGGAATGGGCGATGCCGCGGCCGGCGGTCATCCAGTTCACGTCGCCGGGGCGGATGACCTGGTCCGAGCCCAGCGTATCGCGGTGGCCGATGGCGCCGGACCACAGGTAGGTGACGGTGGCCAGGCCGATATGCGGGTGCGGGCGCACGTCGATGGCGGTGCCGGGGTGCATGATGGCCGGGCCCATCTGGTCGACGAACACGAACGAGCCGATGCTGCGGGCCTGCAGGGTGGGCACCGCGCGGCGCACTTCCAGGCCGCCGATGTCGTGGACGCGCGGGGCGATGATGGTGGTCATGCGGGCGTTCTCGCTGGCAGGGATCAAGGTGGCCAGCATGGCATGCGGTCGTGGCGGGCACATGCCCCATGCGGGTAACAGGTTGTTCCAGCCAACGGCGCAGCCCCTCGTGGCTGGTCGATCGGTAGAGTCGACTGTTAGTCGACTGGCGCTGTGGCTGGCCGGGCGGGTGGGCTGCGCAGGGGACGCTGCAAGTACGTCCATGTAAGCTCGGTCGCCGCATCCATGCGGCTCACGCCCCGGCGCAACCCACCCGCCCGGCCCCCGACAGTTTCCGGGCGCGTCAGCCACGGAAAAGAAAAAAGAAAATCAAAATCAAACGCCGGTCGCTTCGCTCGCATCCACGCAAGCGTGGACCAAGCGTGTCGACCAAGGTCGACACCTACCGCAATGGGAGTTCACTCACCGTCACCGGGAAACTGTCGGGGGTGGGGCGGTGTGGGCTTGCAGGACCGCAGGCGCCATGGATGGCGCCTACGAGCCCCCATGGACGGGTTTACGGCGTGTCCTGCAAGCCCACACCGCCCCGCCCAACAAACAGAAAAGCCAGAGCCGGCTGTAGCTCCGGCTCTGGCTCTGGCTTCTGCAGTTGCTGTTGCCTCTGCGGGTGCCGGGCCGCAGGCCCGGCCGACAAACTCACACCACCGGTTCGCGCAGGACGGGGTTGTCCCAGCCCGGGCGCGGGGCGAAACGGTCGCCGTGGCGCTGCTGCAGCGCCTTCAGCCGCTCGACGATCGCATCGGCGCCCACCGCGCGGATGTGCTGGATCGGACCCCCACGGAACGGAGCAAACCCCGTGCCGAAGATCACGCCCGCATCCAGCAGGTCCGCATCGGCCACCACGCCTTCGTGCAGGCAGGCCACCGCTTCGTTCAGCAGCGGCAGGATCAGGCGGTCTTCCAGGTCCGCAGGGGCCTGGTAGTCACGCGCCACGTCCGGCTTCTTCGCCCGGCCGTTCTCCCAGGTGTAGATGCCCTGGCCATCCTTCTTGCCGCGCTTGGCCGGGTCCACCGTCGCCAGTGCCTCGGGCACCTGCAGGCCCAGGAACGGCGCCAGCTCCTTGCCCACGCCGGCGGCCACGTCCAGGCCCACCGTGTCGATCAGCTCGATCGGGCCCATCGGCATGCCGAACTTCACCGCGGCCTTGTCGATCACCGGGCCCGGAATGCCCTCGGCGTACGCCGTGGCGGCTTCCAGCATGTACGGGAACAGCACGCGGTTGACCAGGAAGCCAGGGCTGCCGGCCACCGGCACCGGGAACTTGCCCAGCGCCTTGCAGAACGCGGCCAGGCGGCGCTCGGTTTCCGGCGCCATGCCGTCGTGGTGGATGATTTCCACCAGCGGCATCTGCGCCACCGGGTTGAAATAGTGCAGGCCGGCAAACTGCGCCGGGCGCTGGATGTGGTCGCGCAGTTCCACCAGCGGAATCGAGGAGGTGTTGGTGGTCAGCAGCGCGTCCAGCTTCATCTTCGGTTCCAGCGTCTGGTACAGCGCACGCTTGGCTTCCGGGTTCTCGATGATCGCTTCGATGACCAGGTCGGCCTCGGCCACGCCATTGCCCTCCAGGTCGGCACGCAGGCGCGCGGCCACCGCCGGGCGCTTGCTCTCATCGCGCACCTTCTTGGCGAACAGCGCCTGCGCGCGTTCCATGGCCGGGTCGATGAAACGCTGCTCGCGGTCCTGCAGGGTCACCTCGAAGCCCTTGTACGCGGCCCAGGCGGCAATGTCGCCACCCATCACGCCGGCGCCGACCACGTGCACGTGGCGGATGCCGGCATCACCGCTGCCCAGCCCCTTCAGGCGCTCGGTCAGGAAGAAGATGCGGATCAGGTTGCGCGCGGTCGGCGTGCTGGCCAGCTTCACCACCGCGCGGCGCTCGGCGTCCAGGCGCGCCTGCACCGGCTTGCCGGCGGTGCGCTGCCAGGTGCTGATCAGCGCGTACGGCGCCGGGTACTGGTCCTTCTTGGCCTTGCGGGCGACCTGCTTGACCATCTGCGGGGCCAGCAGCTTGCGTGCCAGCCAGGTGTTGGTGGCCCAGGCGGTGGCGCGCTGCTTGAACGGGCGGGTGGTGCCGGACAGGGCCAGGGCCACGGCCGTATCGAGTACCACTGCCGGTGCCACCACCTTGTCTACCAGGCCGATGCCACGGGCGGCCGAGGCCGACAGGGTGCGGCCGGTCAGCATCATGTCCATCGCCGCCGGGGCGCCCACCAGCTGCGGCAGGCGCGCGCTGCCACCCCAGCCCGGGAAGATGCCCAGCTGGGTCTCCGGCAGGCCGATGCGGGTGCTGCTGTCATTGGAGGCCACGCGGTAGCGGCAGGCCAGCGCCAGCTCGGTGCCGCCGCCCAGGCAGTGGCCGTGGATGGCCGCCACGGTGGGGCAGGGCAGCTCGGCCAGCTTCTGGTAGGTGGACTGGCCGCGGCGGATCGCGTCGTTCACGGTGCCGCGCCGGTCGAACTCCTGGAACTCCTTCAGGTCCGCCCCGGCGATGAAGCCGGCCTTCTTCAGCGACTGGATGACCACGCCCTTGGGCGGGTCCAGGGCGATGCGCTCGAGCAGGTCGCCCAGCTCCAGCAGCACGTCCTGCGACATTGCGTTGACACTGCTGTCCTGACGATCCAGTGACAGCACGACCACGCCGTCATCGCGGATCTCGGGGTGCCAGTGGCTGAAGCGGAGACCATCGAAGCCTGAGAGCATGGACGTTCCATCCGGTTGTGTATGGAGAAGCGGCTATGATCCAGAGGTTGTTTCCCCCGCGTCAAATCCCTATAGCTGGGGGTGGCGACCCCGGATCCATGGCCCCGGACCGGGACGCTAGCGGAACGGTGGTTAAAAGCTGGTGCGGCGCCAGGTGATCGGCGACTGAACTTTTCCCGGGATTGGCAGTCTCATTGCCCGACGTCGGTTGGGCTGACAGGAGTGCGGCCCCTCATGGCCGATGTTGAAACACCACAGGAGCTGGATCTGGAACTGGTCCGGCGCGTGCAGCGCGGCGAGAGCGCGGCCTTCGATGTCCTGGTACGCAAGTACCAGCACCGGGTCGTCGGTCTGGTCGGTCGCTACATCGCCGACTGGAGCGAATGTCAGGACGTCGCCCAGGACACTTTCATCCGCGCCTACCGCGCGATCGGAAGTTTCCGTGGCGATGCCCAGTTCTCCACCTGGTTGCATCGGATCGCCGTGAACACCGCCAAAAACTACCTGGCTTCACACAATCGACGCCCGCCGACCGATGACATCGACATCGGCGACGCCGAGCAGTTCGATACCGGAACACGCCTGCGCGACACCGACACGCCGGAACGCGAGTTGATGCGCCAGGAGCTGGAACAGACGGTGATGAAGGCCGTCAACGCGCTGCCGGAAGAACTCCGGTCGGCGATCACCCTGCGCGAGGTGGAAGGCCTGAGTTACGAGGAAATCGCGCAGAAGATGGGGTGCCCGATCGGCACCGTGCGGTCCCGGATCTTCCGGGCGCGCGAGGCGATCGACACCGAACTCCGGCCGCTGCTGGACATCGGCAGCGCCACCCGTGAGAAGAGCCGCGTATGACCCACAGTCCCCTGAACGAATCGCAGAACCATCAATCCCCCGCCGGCCAGCGCCTGGACCAGCGCCACCGCGAACAGCTGTCGGCCCTGGTCGATGGCGAGCTCGGTGCCGATGAGGCGCGCTTCCTGCTGCGCCGCATGGAACACGATCCCGAGCTGTCCGGCAGCCAGGAACGCTGGCAGCTGCTCGGCGACGTGATGCGTGGCCAGGCGTCGCTGCTGGCCCCGGCCGGTTTCAGCGCGGCCGTGGCCGCCGCCATCGCCGCCGATCCGGCACCGCAGGCCGAGCCGCGCCGCCAGGTGCGCCGCACCGGTTGGCGTGCCTGGGGCGGTGGTGCCGCACTGGCCGCGTCGGTGGCCGCCGTGGCCCTGTTCATGGGCGGCGAGAAGCTGAAGGATGCCGGCCCTGGCGAGCCCCTGCCGCCGCAGGTGGTGGCCAGCCAGGCCGAACTGGCACCTGCGCCGGGTCCGTCCGCCGTGACCGAGGCCTCGGTCGACAGCGCCGCGATGGCCGTGGCCGCCGCACCGGCCGTAGCGATGGCCGCCAGCCGCCGCCAGGACGCCCGCCGCGCCAGCGCCACCCGCAGCCAGCAGGCCGCACGCGTGGCCCAGCGCGATGACGCGCCGCAGCGTGCGGTGGCCACTGCGCAGCCGGCGCTGAGCCCCAGCGTCCCGGCCAGCAGCGCCCGCCATCTGCCCTTCGGTGATGTCGGCAGCCTGCAGGCCCGGCCGTGGCCGAAGTCCAGCCTGGCCCCGGCCGCCGGCGGCGCGCTCAACGCCAGCTTCCCGACCTCGTCCGGTGGCGCCGCGTTTTACCCGTTCGAACCGCGCCTGCAGGAAGAACTGCCGGCGCCGCAGCGCCCGCGCGACTGACGCGTGCGGGCCCATGCCCCGCCACTGGCGGGGCCCTCCTTCCCCCTCTCCATCCGATCCGGAGGTTGCCGTCCGATGACTCACCGACTCCGCACGCAGGCCATGGGCCTGCTCGCCCTGACCCTGCCGCTGGTGGCCTGTGCCCAGCCCGCCGCGCCGGCCGCACCGCAGGCGGCCCCGGCCGCTGCCGCCGCACCGCGTGCCCCGGCGCAGCCGCTGGTCAGCGGCCTGCCTGATTTCACCAACCTGGTCGAACAGGTCGGCCCCGGCGTGGTCAACGTCGATGTCACCATCGTCCGCAACAACCGCCAGGCCTCGCGCGGCCCGATGGGCGACGACGACATGCCTGAGTTCTTCCGCCGCTTCTTCGGCCCTGATTTCCCGATGCCGGGGCAGGGGCCGGGTGGCCAGGATGGCGGTCCCAGCATCAAGGGGCGTGGCATGGGCTCGGGCTTCATCATCTCGCCCGACGGCTACGTGCTGACCAACTACCACGTGGTGGCAGACGCCAGCGAAGTGAAGGTGAAGCTGGGCGACAGCCGCGAGTTCACTGCCAAGGTGGTCGGCAGCGACCAGCAGTACGACGTGGCCCTGCTGAAGATCGACGGCAAGAACCTGCCGACCGTGCGCGTGGGCGATTCGAACACCCTCAAGCCGGGCCAGTGGGTTGTCGCGATCGGCTCGCCGTTCGGCCTCGACCATTCGGTCACCGCCGGCGTGGTCAGTGCCGTCGGCCGCAGCACCGGCGGGCCGGACCAGCGCTATGTGCCCTTCATCCAGACCGACGTGGCGATCAACCAGGGCAACTCCGGTGGCCCGTTGCTGAATACCCGCGGGGAAGTCGTTGGCATCAACTCGCAGATCTTCTCCGCCTCCGGCGGTTACATGGGCATCAGCTTCGCGATCCCGATCGACCTGGCGATGAGCGCGGTCGAGCAGATCAAGAAGAGCGGCAAGGTCACCCGTGGCCAGCTGGGCGCGGTGGTCGAACCGATCGATTCGCTGAAGGCGCAGGGCCTGGGCCTGCCGGACAGCCGTGGCGCGCTGGTCAACCAGATCGTGCCCGGCAGTGCCGCCGCCAAGGCGGGCGTGCAGCTCGGCGATGTCATCCGCTCGGTCAACGGCAGCACGGTCAACACCTGGTCCGACCTGCCGCCGCTGATCGGCGCGATGGCCCCGGGCAGCAAGGTCACCCTGGTCGTGTACCGCGATGGCAAGCCGCGTGAGCTCAGTGCCACCCTGACCGCACTGACCGACGACGGCCAGGGCACGGCCCGCGGCCCGTCCGCCGCCAATGCCGACGCCGCACCGCAGACCGGCGCCAATGCGCTGCTGGGCCTGGACGTGACCGAGCTGACCGCGCCGCAGCGCAAGCAGCTGGGCCTGGATTCGGGTGAGGGCGTGCGCATCACCGGGGTCAAGGGCGAGGGTGCCCGTGACGCCGGCCTGTCCCCGGGCATGGTCATCCTGCAGGTCGGCCGCACCGCGGTCGGCAGCGTCGATGCCCTCAACCGCGCGCTGTCCGGCTACAAGAAGGGCGACGTGGTGATGCTGCTGGTCCGCGCCAGCAGCGGCAACAGCGCCTTCGTGGCGGTCAAGGCCGGCCAGTAAGGCCTTCACGGCCGCCCCCGGGCGGCCCTGGTACTCCCCCAAAGCCCCGCCCCGGCGGGGCTTTGGCCATTCCGGGCCCGGTCCGATCAGGCTGCTTTCGCGGCAGAGGCCCGGGCATGCGATAATCGACCGTTACCCTGACGACGCCGCGCGCCGCCGCCACCTATGTCTTCTGATTCGATGCGGAACATCCGCAACTTCTCCATCATTGCCCACGTCGACCACGGCAAGTCCACGCTTGCCGACCGCATCATCCAGCTTTGCGGCGGCCTGCAGGCCCGCGAGATGGAAGCGCAGGTGCTCGATTCGAACCCGATCGAGCGCGAGCGTGGCATCACCATCAAGGCCCAGTCGGTCTCGCTGCCGTATGTAGCGAAGGACGGCCAGACCTACCACCTGAACTTCATCGACACCCCCGGCCACGTCGACTTCTCCTATGAAGTCAGCCGCTCGCTGGCCGCCTGCGAAGGCGCGCTGCTGGTGGTCGATGCCGCCCAGGGCGTGGAAGCGCAGTCGGTGGCCAACTGCTACACCGCCGTCGAGCAGGGCCTGGAAGTGGTGCCGGTGATCAACAAGATCGACCTGCCCACCGCCGACATCGAGCGCGCCAAGGCCGAGATCGAGGCCGTCATCGGCATCGACGCCGCCGACGCCGTGCCGGTCAGCGCCAAGACCGGCCTGAACGTGCAGGACGTGCTGGAAGCCATCGTCCATCGCATCCCGGCCCCGGTGCCGCGCGATACCGACAAGCTGCAGGCGCTGATCATCGACTCCTGGTTCGACAACTACCTCGGCGTGGTGTCGCTGGTGCGTGTCATGCAGGGCCAGATCAAGGCCGGCGACAAGCTGCAGGTGATGTCCACCGGCCGCACCCACCAGGTCGACAACGTCGGCGTGTTCACGCCCAAGCGCAAGGTGCTGCCGGCGCTGCGTGCCGGTGAAGTGGGCTGGGTCACCGCCAGCATCAAGGACGTCCACGGTGCGCCGGTCGGCGATACGCTGACCCTGGCCGCCGATCCGGCTGCCAAGCCGCTGCCGGGCTTCCAGGAGATGCAGCCGCGCGTGTTCGCCGGCCTGTTCCCGGTCGACGCCGAGGACTACCCGGACCTGCGCGAGGCACTGGACAAGCTGCGCCTGAACGACGCCGCGCTGCGCTTCGAGCCGGAAAGCTCCGAGGCGATGGGCTTCGGCTTCCGCTGCGGCTTCCTCGGCATGCTGCACATGGAAATCGTGCAGGAGCGCCTGGAGCGCGAATACAACCTGGACCTGATCAGCACCGCACCGACGGTGATCTATGAAGTCCTGAAGACCGACGGCACCATCGTCAACATGGACAACCCGGCCAAGCTGCCGCCGGTCAACCACGTCGAAGAGATCCGCGAGCCGATCATCCGCGCCAACGTGCTCACGCCCGAGGAGTACATCGGCAACATCATCAAGCTGTGCGAAGAAAAGCGCGGCAGCCAGCTCGGCATCAACTACCTGGGCAGCCAGGTGCAGATCAGCTACGAGCTGCCGATGGCCGAAGTGGTGCTGGACTTCTTCGACAAGCTGAAGTCGGTCAGCCGTGGCTACGCCTCGCTGGACTACCACTTCGTGCGCTTCGACGCCGGCCCGTTCGTGCGCGTGGACGTGCTGATCAATGGTGACAAGGTCGATGCGCTGTCGCTGATCGTGCACCGCAGCCATGCCGACCGCCGCGGCCGCGAGCTGTGCGAGAAGATGAAGGACCTGATCCCGCGCCAGCAGTTCGACGTGGCCATCCAGGCCGCCGTCGGCTCGCAGATCATCGCCCGCACCACGGTCAAGGCCATGCGCAAGAACGTGCTGGCCAAGTGCTATGGTGGCGACGTTTCGCGCAAGAAGAAGCTTCTGGAAAAGCAGAAGGAAGGCAAGAAGCGCATGAAGCAGGTCGGCCGCGTGGAAATCCCGCAGGAAGCCTTCCTGGCCGTGCTGCAGATGGACAACAAGTAAGCCCGCAGCGGCCCTTCGGGGCCGTTCGTCCGGTGACGTTGCAAAGGACCCTGAATGAAACTGTTTGAGATCCTCCTGGTCGTACTGACCCTGGCCTCGGGCCTGATCCTGCTGGCCGACAAGCTGTACCTGGCCAAGCGCCGGGCGCAGCGCGCGGGCCTGCTCGATACCGAGCCGGTGCTGGTGGACTACTCGCGGGCGTTCTTCCCGGTGCTGGTGGTCGTGCTGATCGTGCGCAGCTTCATCGCCGAGCCGTACAAGATCCCGTCCAGCTCGATGATGCCGAACCTGCTGATCGGCGATTTCATCCTGGTCAACAAGTTCTCCTACGGCCTGCGCCTGCCGATCTCCAACACCAAGTTCGTCCCGCTGGGCGAGCCGTCGCGGGGTGACGTGGTGGTGTTCCACTTCCCCGGCCACGGTGACAACGATCCGGCCAAGGGCGAGAACTTCATCAAGCGCGTCATCGGCGTGCCGGGTGACACCGTAGTCTTCGAAGGCGACGGCGTCATCCTCAATGGCGAGCCGCTGAAGTACGACAACAAGGGCATCTACGCCGGCGACAAGGGCCAGGGCGAGGGCGCCAACCTGCTGGTCGAGCACCTGCCGGGCCGCACCCACACCGTGCTGGAGACCGATTATCCTCGCGGCCAGGGACAGTGGACCGTGCCGGCGGGCAAGTACCTGGTGATGGGCGACAATCGCGACAACAGCGATGACGGCCGTTTCTGGGGCCTGCTGCCGGAAGAAAACCTGCGCGGCCGCGCGTTCCTGATCTGGCTGAACTGCCAGGGCTGGTTCTGCAAGGATGGCTTCCAGCCGTCGCGCATCGGCTCGGGCATCAACTGACTTCACATCCACGCGTATCTGGGGAGAACGCAATGAAGACGATGAACACGCAGCGCGGCATGACCCTGACCTCCTTCCTGGTGGTCCTGATCGTGGTGGGTTTCTTCCTCTACATCGGCATGAAGCTGTTCCCGATGTACCAGGAGTACTACGCCGTGCGCTCGGCGATGAAGAGCCTGGCCAAGGAACCGGAAGTGGGCTCCATGGCCCCGGCGCAGATCCAGGATCTGTTCTTCAGGCGCCTGTACATCAACTACTCGGAAAACGTGAAGCCGGCCAACGTCAAGTTCAACCGTCGTGACAACGGCTGGACCCTCAACGTCAACTACGAAGTGCGCCAGCCGCTGGTGGGCAACCTCGATGTGGTTGGCAAATTCGAATCATCCCAGGACCTCGTTCGTAGCGGTGCCCAGTAAATTCATCCAACGTGGTGACCTGATCGGTCACGTTTTCAGCGATCCAGCCCTGCTCAAGCAGGCGCTGACCCATCGCAGTGCCGGTGCGCCGCATAACGAGCGCCTGGAATTCCTCGGCGACAGCATCGTCAACATGATGGTCGCCGAGGCGCTGTACCAGCGCTGGCCCAAGGCCGACGAGGGGGCCATGACCCGCGCCCGCGCCGAGCTGGTGCGTGAAGGCGCCCTGGCGGTGATCGCCCGCACCCTCGAGCTGGGCGAACGCCTGACCCTGGGCCCGGGTGAGCTGAAGTCCGGCGGCCACCGCCGTGACTCGATCCTGGCCGACGCCCTGGAGGCGGTCGTGGCCGCGATCTACCTGGATGTCGGCTTCGAGGCCTGCCGGGCCGTCGTGCTGCCCTGGTTTGCCGCCTCGATGGAGGCCCTGCCGGCCACCGGCCGGCCCGAGAAAGACCCCAAGACCCGCCTGCAGGAATGGCTGCAGGCCCGACAGAAGGCGTTGCCGCAGTACGAACTGGTGTCAGAATCCGGTGACGACCACGCCAAGCACTTCCGGGTACGCTGCAACGTCGCGGACCCTGCCGCCAGCACCGAGGGCGAAGGCCCCTCGCGCCGGCTTGCCGAACAACAAGCGGCTGCTGCCGTCCTAGAACAACTGGATTCCAAGTGAGCGAACAAACTCCCCATCATTGCGGCAGCGTGGCCGTCATCGGCCGCCCGAACGTGGGCAAGTCGACCCTGACCAATGCCCTGGTCGGCGCCAAGGTCAGCATCGTCTCCAACCGCCCGCAGACCACGCGCCATCGCCTGCTGGGCATCGCCACGTATCCGGAAGGCCAGCTGGTGCTGGTCGATACTCCCGGCCTGCACAAGGTGCAGAAGCGGGCGATGAACCGGGTGATGAACCGCGCCGCGCGTGGCTCGCTGGAAGGTGTCGACGCCGGCTTGCTGGTGATCGAAGCCGGTCGCTGGGACGAGGAAGACAGCCTGGCCTTCAACGTGCTGCGCGATGCCGGCATCCCGGTGGTGCTGGTGGTCAACAAGATCGACCGCATGAAGGACAAGGGCGCGCTGCTGCCGTTCCTGCAGCAGGTGACCGAAGGCCGCGATTTCTCGGCCGTGCACCCGATTTCCGCGCAGAAGCGCAACGGCCTGGAAGCCCTGGTCCGCGACGTGCTGGCCCTGCTGCCGGAAGCGCCGCCGATGTTCGGCGAAGACGAGATCACCGACCGCAGCCAGCGCTTCCTGGCCGGCGAGCTGGTGCGTGAACAGCTGATGCGCCAGCTTGGCGAAGAGCTGCCGTACGCCACCACGGTGGAGATCGAGCGCTTCACCGAAGACGGCAACCTGCTGCGCATCGGCGCGGTCATCTGGGTCGAGCGCGAAGGCCAGAAGGCCATCGTGATCGGCAAGGGCGGCGCCCGCCTGAAGGAGATCGGCGCCAAATCCCGCCTGCAGATGGAACGTCTGTTCGGGGCCAAGGTGTTCCTGGAAACCTGGGTGCGTGTGCGTGAAGGCTGGTCCGATGACGAGGCCGCACTGAAGGCCTTCGGCTACGAATAAGCCGCGGCGGTCGCTTCGATGCTGATCGAGGACGACACCGGGTTCGTGCTGCATGCACGGGCCTACCGTGAGACCAGCCTGCTGGTGGAGGTACTGAGCGCGCAGCACGGCCGCATCGGCGTGCTGGCGCGCGGAGTGTCCACGGCCAAGGGCCAGGTGCTGCGTGCGGCCCTGCAGCCGCTGCAGTGGATACGTTTCAGCGCCCTGCAGCGTGGTGAACTGGCCCAGCTGCGCGGCGCCGAGGCGCTGGATGCGGCCCCGCGCCTGGTCGGCCAGGCAATGCTGGCCGGTTTCTACCTGAGTGAACTGACCCTGCGCCTGGCTCCCCGCCAGGACCCGCTGCCGGAGCTGTACCTCGCCTACGGCGAGGCGCGTGCGCGCCTGGCGGTGGGGGCGGGGCTGGCGTGGACGCTGCGCCGTTTCGAGCGTGAGCTGCTGGCGGCGCTGGGGCTGGGGTTCGAACTGGACACGGCCAGTGACGGCCAGCCGGTGGACCCGGCGGCACGTTACGAACTTGACCCGCAGGAGGGGCCGCAACGGTTGCTGAGCGAGCGTGGCGGTGAACGTCAGGCGGCGGCGACGGGCTCGGCGCTGTTGGCGCTGGCGGCGGACGACGAGCCGGATGCAGCAGACCTGGCCAGTCTGCGGCTGCCGATGCGGCGGGTGCTGTCCCATCACCTGGGGGCCAAGGGCCTCAAATCCTGGGAACTGCTCGAGCAGCTCACTCCCCGGAGATAAGGGGGGGGGGGGGGGGGCAGGGCTTGCAGCCCTGCACCCGCAGAATCAACGTCAACGTCAACGTCAAAGGCCTGCATTCCGTGGGATGGCGGGGTGGGTCCGGTTGAGGGGGACGCCGTAAACCCATCCATGGGGGCTTGGTCGCGGCATCCATGCCGCTCACACCCCCTCAACCGGACCCACCCCGCCTTCGACAGTTTCCCGCGGTCTGTCAGAACCTGCTGCTGTTGGAGGTGGGTGCCGACCGTTGGTCGGCACGGGGTTGGATCCAATTTTTGAATATCGATATCTGACAGATGTGCCGACCAACGGTCGGCACCCACCAACAGCCACCGGCCAACTGTCAGAGGTGGGGCGGTGTGGGTGGGCAGGACCGTTGGCGCCATGGATGGCGCCATCGAGCCCCCATGGACGGGTTTACGGCGTGTCCTGACCACCCACACCGCCCCGCCATCCCACGGAATGCCCGCTGTTGCTCTGGCCTTGGCCGTTGCCGTTGCATTGAGCAGGTGCAGGGCGCAGCCCTGCCGAACACCCTCAGTGCAGGAGGGCTGCCACCGCTGCCCGGAATCCGGCCTGCGCCGGCCCCGACTCCGGCGCATGATGCAGCTGCCGCACCGCCCGCGCCAACCGCGCCGCACCCACAAACCCACAGCTGGCCTGCAGGCGATGCAGCTGGTTGCGCAGGCTCGACGCGTCGTGCTGGTCCACCGCCTGTTCCACCGCATCGCGCACCCCCGGCAGTTCCGCCAGGAACAGCTCGCGCAGGGCGATCAGGTGGTTGCGCTGGCCATTCAGCGCCGCCAGGGCCGCCGTCTCGTCCCAGTCCTCGACCACCAGCTCGATCGCTGCCGGCGGCGGGGTCGCGCCCGCGGGGCTGTTGACCAGTGCGCGACGCACCGCCTTCAGCAGCTGGTCGCGGCCCAGCGGCTTGACCAGGGTGTCGCTGAAGCCGGCCTCGCGCAGGCGCGCGTGGATGCTCACATCGCCATCGGCGGTATGGGCCAGGGCAGGCGTGTCCGGATGCGAGCGGCGCAGTTCATGCAGCAGCTGCGCGCCATTGCCGTCGGGCAGGTTGACGTCGATCAGCCACAGGTCATGGGCACCAGGTTCGGCGCGCGCCAATGCACTTGCAAGTGAGTCAGCGGTGTCCACATCCGCTGGTAACGTTTCCAACGCCGCCTTGAAAAAACCGCGGCTGATGATGTCATCCTCGACAAGCAGGAAGCGTGGCCGACTGGCCCGCGGGGTCATCTGCATCAGGGCTGCCTCCATGTCAGCTGCGTCCATCATCAATCACGGGAGCGGCGGGCGCAAGCGGCCATCGGGCCCCCGCGTCCCGGATCTGCGACAATACGCACCCATTTTTGCCCGCAGCCTGTTGCCACGTGGCCCGATCCCGCTCCCGCATCGACCGTACTCCGTTCCAGACCGAGATCCTCGACCTCAGCCATGATGGTCGTGGCGTCGCCCGCCGTGAAGGCGAGGGCGGCAAGGTCACCTTCGTCAGTGGCGCCCTGCCGGGCGAAGTGGTGATGGCTGAACAGACCGCCCGCAGCCGTCATTTCGACGAGGCGCGCACCGTCGAGGTGCTGCAGCCCTCGCCGCAGCGGGTAACCCCCAAGTGCCCGCATTTCGGCACCTGCGCGGGCTGCGTGCTGCAGCATCTGGACGAAGACCAGCAGATCGTCGCCAAGCAGCGCGTGCTGATGGACAACCTCGAGCGCATCGGCCACGTGAAGCCGGGCGCCGTGCTGCCGCCGCTGGTCGGCGAAAGCTGGGGCTACCGCCGCAAGGGCCGGTTCTCGGTGCGCCGCGTGGAGAAGAAGGACAAGACCCTGGTCGGCTTCCGCGAGCAGGATCCGCGCTTCGTGGCTGATCTCAGCCAGTGCCTGACCGTGATCCCGGAGATCGGCACCAAGGTCGAGGCGCTGTCGACTTTCATCGAGTCGCTGGATGGCAAACGCGACATCCCGCAGATCGAGTTCATCGCTGGCGACCAGGCCGTGGTCCTGACCGTGCGCCACCTGCAGCCGCTCAGCGATGCCGACCGTGCGGCCTGGGCCGCCTTCGGCCAGCAGCATGGCTTCGTGATCTACCTGCAGTCCGGCGGCGTGGACACCGTGCAGCCGCTGGACGGGCAGGGCGTGCCGCTGTCGTTCCGGCTGGCGCCGTGGGATGTCGAGCTGGCGTTCCGCCCGCTGGACTTCATCCAGGTCAACGCCAAGCTTAACGAGAAGATGATCGCCCACGCCCTGGACCTGCTGGAGCCGGGCGAGGACGAGCGCGTACTGGACCTGTTCTGCGGCCTGGGCAACTTCACCCTGCCGCTGGCCCGCCGCGTGCGCGAAGTGGTGGGCGTGGAAGGCGATGCCGGCCTGGTCGCGCGTGCCCGTGAAAACGCGGAGCGCAACGGCCTGGCCAACGCCCAGTTCTTCAGCGCCGACCTGACCCAGGACCAGCGCAGCACCGCGTGGATGCGCCAGGGCTTCGACAAGCTGCTGCTGGACCCGCCGCGTTCGGGCGCCATCGAAGTGCTGCAGCAGCTGCCGCTGAAGCAGTTCAAGCGCATCGTCTACGTCAGCTGCCACCCGGGCTCGCTGGCCCGCGATGCCGGCTATCTGGTCAACGAACAGGGGTTCACCCTGGTCAGCGCCGGCGCCATGGACATGTTCCCGCACACCGCGCATGTGGAAAGCATCGCGGTGTTCGAGAAGCGCTGAGTCACCCGGCCGGCAGCGGGTCCAGGCGCCACTGGTCGCCGATCCGCTGCAGGCCCAGCGTCATCTGCCCATCATGGCCACTGTCGAAGGCCAGCAGCAGGTCGCACTGCAGCTGGCCGCTGGCCTGGGCCAGGTCGCAGCCGTCCACGCCGGCCAGGCGCATGCCATTGAAATCGGCGCGCAGCGCTTCGCGTTCCGAGGCATCGGCACCGGTCGCGATCGCTTCCTCGATGCGGGCCTGCAGCTGCGGGGCCAGTTCTGCCAACGGCGGCTGCGGTGCCTGCAGGCGCGTTGACTGCAGCCGCCAGCCATCGCCCTGCGGCGCCAGCCGCATCATCCGATGGCGCTGGTCCATGCCACGCTCGTAGCCCACGCTGCAATCGACGGCGCCGTCCCCGGCCGGTATGCACCAGGGCAGCGCGTTCAAGCGCGGTGCGAACATCGCGGCGGCGATCTGGCTGCCCGTGCTCCTGCCCTGCAGTCCGGCCTCCATCTCCGAAGCCAATGCGGCCTGCACCTGTTGCAGGTCGGGCGCGGAGGCGGCCAGGGCCAGTGCGGGTGGGCAGCACAACAGCAGCAACAGACGGCGCATCGACCGGCATCCATGCAGGAGGGAGCGCCATTGTAGGTGGCCGCACCGCGCCGGGTACCGGGCTGGTCACAGGCATCGCGCATAATGGCCGCATGGGCATTGAAATCGAACGCAAATTCCTCGTCACCCACGACGGTTGGCGTGCCGCCGCGCACCGGGTGATCCCGATGGCGCAAGGCTACATCAACGACATGGGCTCGCTTGACCGCGGCACCCAGAACGCCTCGGTGCGGGTGCGCATCGAAGGCGACCACGCCGCGCTGAACCTGAAGTCGCGCACGATCGGCCACACCCGCCAGGAGTTCGATTATCCGATTCCGGTGGAGGATGCGCGGGCGCTGCTGGCGCTGTGCGTGGGCGGGCTGGTCGACAAGCGCCGGCACCTGGTCGAGCACGCCGGCCTGATCTGGGAAGTGGACGAGTTCCTCGGCGACAACGCCGGGCTGGTGGTGGCCGAAGTCGAGCTGGACAGCGCCGACCAGGCCATCGACCTGCCGGACTGGGCCGGTGCCGAAGTGACCGACGACACCCGCTACTACAACGTCGCCTTGGCCAGTCACCCCTATTCACAGTGGTGAACCCCCTTTTTTCGTCCGCAGCGGTCCCCATGTCACCTGCATGAAGATCGATATCTACTCCGACGTGGTCTGCCCCTGGTGCTGGATCGGCAAGCATCGATTCGAGCAGGGTGTGCAGTTGCTGGGCGCCGATGCGCCTGAACTCGACATCCAGTGGCAGCCGTTCCAGCTGGATCCGGATGCCGGGGACACCCCGGTCCCGCTGCGCCAGGCCTACGCCGCCAAGTTCGGCGGTGCCGAGCGCGCCGAGCAGATCCTGGGCCAGACCCAGACCACCGCACGCGCCGAAGGCCTGCCAATGGACTTCAGCCAGGGCCAGGTGCGGGTGACCACGCTGCCGGCGCACCGGGTGCTGTGGCTGGCCGGCGAACAGGGCGTGCAGGACGCGGTGGGCGAGGCCCTGTTCCGCGCGCACTTCGAACATGGCCAGAACCTGGCCGACACCGCCGTGCTGGTGAAGGCCGGCGTGGCCGGCGGCCTCGACGGCGCCGAAATCGCCCAGATGCTGGCCTCCGACCGTGGCCTGGCCGAGGTCGAGGCCAAGCTGGCCCAGGCGCACGCACTGGGCATCTCCTCGGTGCCGACCTTCGTCATCGACGGCCGCTGGGCCATTTCCGGTGCACAGCCGCCCGAAGCGTTCGCCAACGCGCTGCGCCAGATCGCCGCCGAGCAGGGTGCGCCCGCCGCCGCGGCCGGTGACGAAGCCTGCGGCCCGGACGGCTGCGCCGTCTGAGCGGGCTGGGGTCGGAGCCCCTGCGGGGATCCGACCCCAACCTCCGTTTGCCCTGAACACTGCGCCTGCCGGCTGGTTCTGCGACAATGCGGCACTGCGCCATGCGGGCGCCCGTAGTGGAGATCGACCATGCTGCTGATCGGCGTTGCCGGCACTGAACTGACCGCCCAGGAACGCGAGTGGCTGCAGCACGATGCCGTGGCCGGGGTGGTGCTGTTCAAGCGCAACTTCGCCTCGCGCCAGCAGGTGACCGATCTGAGCGCGGCCATCCGCGCGGCCGCCCCGCGCCCGCAGCTGATCTGCGTGGACCAGGAAGGCGGCCGCGTACAGCGCTTCCGCGAGGGTTACAGCGACCTGCCGCCGCTGCAGGACATCGGCGCGCAGTACGCCAGCGATCCGCAGCAGGCGCTGGCCCTGGCCGAACAGCACGGCTGGCTGATGGCCAGCGAAGTGCGCGCAAGCGGCCTGGACCTCAGTTTCGCCCCGGTGGTCGACCTCGGCCGTGGCAACCGTGCCATCGGCAACCGCGCCTTCAGCGAAGACCCGCAGGTGGTGGCCGCGTTCACCGCGGCCTACGTGCGTGGCATGCACGCGGCCGGCATGGGCGCCACCCTCAAGCATTTCCCCGGCCACGGCACCGTGCTGGAAGACACCCACGTCGATACCGCCATCGACCCGCGCGGGCTGGATGAGCTGCGCGCGCAGGACCTGGTCCCGTTCAGTGCCGGCATTGCCGCCGGGGCCGACGCGGTGATGATGGCGCACGTGATCTACCCGCAGGTGGCAGCGGAACCGGCCGGCTATTCGCCGCGCTGGATCCAGGACATCCTGCGCGGCGAGCTCGGCTTCCGTGGCGTGGTGTTCTCCGACGACATCGGCATGGCTGCTTCGCACAGCGCCGGTGGCGTGCCGGCGCGCGTGCACGCGCACCTGGATGCCGGCTGCGATGTGGTGCTGGTCTGCCACCCCGAACTGGTCGACGAAGCCCTGCAGGCCGTGCAGGGGCGTTCACTCAATACCGCCGCGCTGCTGGGCCTGCTGGGCCGCGGCGCGCTTGGCTGGGATGGCCTGCTGGCCGATGCCCGCCATGGCGACACCCAATCCCGTTTGCTCCACACCCTTGGAAGAACCGTCTGATGCCGAACCTCACCATTTCCCAGGCCCTGGCCCAGGCCGACCTGCTGGTCGACCGTCCCACCATCGACAAGGCCATCGCCAGCATCGCCGACGCGATCGCACGCGACTACGAGGGCGAGGTCCCGCTGTTCCTGTCCATCATGCACGGTGCGCTGCCGTTCGCCGGCCAGCTGGCGCTGGAACTGGGCGCGCGCGGCCAGGACGTGCAGTTCGATTACCTGCATGCCACCCGTTACCGCGGTGAAACCACCGGCGGCGACCTGGTCTGGAAGCACAAGCCGGCCACCGCGCTGTTCGGCCGCCGCGTGCTGCTGGTCGATGACATCCTCGACGAGGGCTACACCCTGCAGGGCGTGCGCACCTGGTGCCTGGAACAGGGCGCCACCGACGTGCGCATCGCCGCGATGACGGTGAAGAAGCACGACCGTGGCCTGCCGGACGTCACCGCTGACTACGCGGGCATCGAACTGCCGGACCGTTATGTCTTCGGCTTCGGCATGGACGTCAACGAAACCCTGCGCTGCGTGCCGGCCATCTACGCGATGAAGGAATAAGGGCTGGCCGTTCGCGGCCTGTCCTTGTCCTGTCCTGTCCCGCGCCGGCATCTTCGGGTGCCGGCGTTTGTCTTTTCCTGGAGTGCATTGCATGCAACAGATCGCCCTGGCCGTGATTGGCGGCACCGGTGTCTACAACCTGGCCAAGCTCGACGACGTGCAGACGCACGAGGTCGAAACCCGTTTCGGCCGTCCGTCCGGCCCGGTGCGCGTGGGCACGCTGCTGGGCAACCGCGTGGCCTTCCTGGCGCGCCATGGCGAGGGCCATTCGCTGCCGCCGCACAAGATCAACTACCGCGCCAACCTGGCCGCGCTGCAGCAGATCGGTGCGCAGCGGGTGCTGGCGCTGAACACGGTCGGCGGCATCGGTGACGATTTCGGCCCGCGCGTGCTGGCCTGCCCGGACCAGATCATCGACTACACCTGGGGCCGGATCAGCACCATCTGCGAGGAAGAGGGCACCGACGTGGTGCACGTGGACTTCGGCCACCCCTACACGCCGATGCTGCGCAGCAAGATCCTGGCGGCGGCGAAGGTGACCGGCGTGAAGGTGCACGACGGCGGCTGCTATGGCGCCACCCAGGGCCCGCGGCTGGAAACCATCGCCGAAATCGCCCGCATGCGCCGCGACGGCTGCGACCTGGTGGGCATGACCGGCATGCCGGAAGCCGCGCTGGCACGGGAGCTGGGGCTGGATTACGCCTGCCTGGCGATCGTGGCGAACTGGGCCGCAGGCTGTGGCGACGGCGAGGAGATCACCATGGCCGAAGTACTGGCCAACGTGCAGGCCGCCAGCAACGGACTTCCGGAACTGGTCGGCGAATTGGCGCGGGGGTGATTGTCATCCTCGGGCAAGCTTTGCATACTCAGCCGGTACGCGGGTTCAGCGTACACCACCCATTCATTGCAAAGGTCTCGCATTAACATGCCGAACGGTACCGTCAAGTGGTTCAACGACGCCAAGGGATTTGGCTTCATCTCGCCGGAGGATGGCAGCGCCGACGTGTTCGCGCACTTCTCCGCCATCAACTCCAAGGGCTTCCGCAGCCTGCAGGAAGGCCAGCGTGTCACCTATGACGTGACCCAGGGCCCGAAGGGTGCGCAGGCTTCGAACATCACGCCGGCCGAGTGATCCACTCGACAGTGCGTTGAAAACCCCGCTACGGCGGGGTTTTTTTTTGCGCACGGCATCGGCTGGCGGGCACAATGCGGGCATGACGGAACGACTGCGCATCGCCGTGATCGGCTACGGCACCGCCGGCCAGGCATTGGCCATCCTGCTCACCCGTGATGGCCACGAGGTGGAGATCTTCGAACGGGTGCCGACGCCCGGCCCGGTGGGGGCCGGCTTCCTGCTGCAACCCAGCGGCCTGCAGGTGCTGTGGCAGATGGGCCTGCTGGACGAGGTGCGCGCGCATGCGGCACCGGTGCACCGGCTGTATGGCGATACGCCGTGCGAGCGCGCGGTGATGGACATGGGCTATGCCGGGCTGGATGTGCGCCTGCATGGCCTGGGCATGCAGCGCGGGGCGCTGTTCTCGCTGCTGGACCAGGCCCGCGCCGGCGAAGGCCAGCTGCATGTCGGCACCACCATTGTTTCGGTGGATGCCGTGCAGGGGCGGCTGCGTGACAGCGAGGGGCGCCAGCACGGGCCGTTCGATCTGGTGGTGGCCGCCGATGGCGCGGCGTCCACGCTGCGCGGCGGCGTCGAGGAAGGCATCGGCCTGGACCGGGTCTACCCGTGGGGCGCGCTGTGGTGCCTGCTGCCCGCGGAAGACTGGCCGCATGCGAACGAGCTTCGCCAGCGCTACGTGGCCGCGCGCAAGATGATCGGCCTGCTGCCGGTCGGCACCCGCCCGGGTGACGGCACGCCGCGCCTGAGTTTCTTCTGGAGCCTGCCGCGTGCCGACTTCGAGCGCTGGCAGGCCGATGGCATGGCCCCATGGCTGGAGGAACTGCATGCGCTGTGGCCGCAGGCCAGTGCGCGCTTCGCCCACCTGCAGGAGCCGGGCCAGCTGGCGCGCGCGGTCTACCGCGATGCGGTGATGAAGCGCTGGCACCAGGACCGGCTGGTGCTGGCCGGCGATGCCGCCCATGCCATGAGCCCGCAGCTGGGGCAGGGCGTGAACATGGCGCTGCTGGATGCGCTGGCCCTGCGCGATGCGCTGCGCACGCACGGTGGCGGCGCATTCGCGCTGCAGGCCTACCAGGCGCAGCGCCGCGCGCACGTGGCGGTCTACCAGCGCTGGAGCCGCTGGCTGACGCCGTTGTTCCAGTCCGAGCGCGATGTATGGGCCAAGGCGCGCGATGTGCTGCTCGGGCCGATGGGTCGCATGCCCGGTGGACGTGGCCACATGCTGCGCGTGCTCAGCGGCACCCAGCACGGCTGGTTCGGTGCGATGGCGCTGGATCCGGCCTTCATCGAGGCGCTTTCACAGGCGCCGGCGAGCCCGCCGGTGGGCGCGATTCCGCTGCGTGCGTGAACCGCGCCGTCACGGCAATTAACGAACACCTCACCCCGGATATGCGAGAAGAGGGGAGCACGCCATTGGCGCGTCGCCCGTTTTCCTTTCCGTGATCGAACATCGCGCGTGGCCGGGCGGCACCGCCGTCGCGGCCTGTTGCGGCCCGGATGCGCCGCAGTATTCGAGGAGGATGCCATGTTGTTCGCGGTCGATGAGCTGGAATCGGAAATCTGCAAGCTGAGGGGCCTGCTGCAGATGCTGCACGAGGACCAGCCCGACGTCCTGGAAGATGTGTTCGAGTTCCATGTGGGCAGCCTGATCAGCCATTCGGCACCGGCGCACCACGCGCGCATCCGTACCTGCGCGCGGGAAATGCTGGTCGCCATCCAGGCCTTGCCACGCCGCAGCAGCGAGCGCAGCGCTGATTTCCGGGTGATGCCGGAACTGCTCGCGCGCCCGGCCTGACCGGAGCGCCGTTGCACCCGCCCGTCATCAACGCACGGGCAGCGGGACCAGTTGGTCTTCCACGCAGGCGATCCACTGTTCGCCGCGTTGCCGCGCTGGCACCACGCCGGCGGTGAATGCCGAGAACGCCGGCAGCACCGTCTGTGCCTGCCGCAGCCAGAAGGCAGGAAAGCGCCGCCGAAGTGCGGGCAGGGCCACCTGTGGATGCACGTGGCCGGCAATCACGTGGGCCTGCGCATCCTGCCGCGGCTCGTGACAGAGCAGGAACGGTCCCAGCCGCAGGTCGTCGTGGATCTGCACCTGCAGCGCGGCGTGCGGTAGCTGCCGATCATGGTTGCCGCGCACCACGTGTACGTCCAGCGCGGCGTGCTGCTCGCGCCAGCCCAGCCATTGCCGATGCCATGCCGCGCGGTGCGCCGGCCCGTGCAGGATGTCGCCGAGGATCCACAGTTCGCGGCACGCCTGCTGCTGTACCAGCGCCTGCAGGCGCTGCAGGTCGTCTTCGGTGCCGCCGCTGGGCAGGGCAATGCCGGCGCGCCGGAACACGTCGGCCTTGCCCAGGTGCAGGTCGGCGATCAGCAACGCCTGTCGTGCCGGCCACCACAACGCGCGCGGGCCGAGCAGGCACATCGGCTCACCGCCCAGCTGCACCGGCAGTTCAGTGGCCATGGCGGCGCTCCAGCTGCTGTGCCGCGCGCTGCACGCGCGTGCGCCAGTCCTCGTTGCTGAACTGCCCCCGCAGGCGCTCGGCCCACAGCGGAAAGCCCAGCGGGGTCAGCGTGGGCGGCCGCTGCAGTGACACTACCTGCGTGGCGATGCGCTGCAGCGCCTGCTGCAGGCCAGGCAGGTCGAGTGCATCGGTGAGGACTTCCTGTTCGGCTTGGGCCAGCAGCACGTGGCCGGGGTCATGTTCGCGCAGCACGTCGTAGAGCAGGCCCGCCGAGGCCTGCAGCTGGCGCAGCGAACGCGGCACGCCGCCGGGCAGGCTCGGCACCAGCAGGCCGGCCACGCGTGCGATGCCGCGGAACTGCCGTCGTGCCAGCTCGCCCAGGTTCACTGCTGCGCGCAGATCGTCGAGCAGGTCGGCCGGATCGAACAGCGCCTGCCATGCCGCTGCATCGAGGTCGATGGTTTCCGCCGGTGCCAGCACCAGGCCATGGTCGTTGACCGCATAGCCGATGCTGTTGCGTTGCCGGCGCGTGCAGCGCAGCGACAGCAACGCCGCCAGCGCCTCGTGCACGTGGCGGCCGGCGAAGGGGTAGACGAACAGGAACTGGCCTTCGCGACGGCGCACATCTTCCAGCAGCAGCCGCGACGGCGCGGGTCGTTCCGAGAGCGATGCCTGCAGGCCAAGCAGCGGCGCCAGCCAGCGCGCCTCGGCGCTGGCATCGGCACCGGACAGGACCGCTTCAAGTTCGAGGCCCAGCGCCATCGACAGTGGCAGCTGGCCGCCCTGCCAGCGCGGCACCACGCCACTGCCGCTGCCACGCGCCAGGCGCACGTACGCGGTCATGTCGCGCAGTTGAACCAGCTCCAGCAGGCGTCCGGCAAACTGGAAGCGGTCGCCGCGGCGCAGGCGGCTGGCGAACTGTTCTTCCACCGCGCCCAGCCCGCCGCCACGCAGGAACTGCACGCGCACGCTGCCATCGCTGCTGATGGTGCCGATCGACAGGCGGTGGCGCAGTGCCTGGCGGCGATCATGCATGCGGTACCGGCCATCGTCGTCCAGCACCACCTTGCGGTACTCGGGGTACTGCGCGAGGGCGCGCCCGCCCTGCACGATGAACTCGAGCACGGCCTGCCACTGCGCGTCCTGCAGCGCGGCGAAGGCATCCGTGCGGCGCACCTGCGCGAGCAGGGCATCGGCCTGGAAGCCGCCCGCCAGTGCGCAGCTGACCGCGTGCTGGGCCAGCACATCCAGCGACAGCCTGGGCGGCGTGCGCGGTTCGGTGATGCCCTCGCGCAGCGCCCGGCGCACGGCTGCGTACTCGGCCAGCTCCAACGCGTGGGTGGGCACGCACAGCACGCTGCCGCTCGCGCCGGGCCGATGCCGTGCGCGTCCTGCGCGCTGGCGCAGGCGGGCCACGCCCTTGGGGCTGCCCAGCTGCAGCACCTGGTCCACTTCGGGGAAATCCACGCCCAGGTCCAGGCTGGACGTGGCCACCACGCAGCGCAGGGTGCCGGTACGCAGGCCGTCTTCCACCTGCTGGCGCAGCGTGGGATCGAGCGAGCCATGGTGCAGGGCCAGTGTCTGCGGATCTTCCGGCCAGACTGCGGCAAGCGCCTGGTGCCACAGCTCGGCCTGCGCGCGCGTGTTGGTGAACAGCAGGCTGCTGCGCGCGGCCATCAGCGCATCGAGCACGCGCGACAACTGGCCCAGGCCGAGGTGCCCGGCCCACGGGAAGCGTTCGCCGCTGGAAGGCAGCAGGCTGCTGATCGCCACCGGTCGCTGCCGTGCACCTTCCACCCGCACCGCGTCGGGCATCCCCGGCAGCAGCACATCGCGCGCCTGCTGCAGGTTGCCCAGCGTTGCCGACAGGCCCCACAGCTGCAGTGCCGGCGCGGTCTCGCGCAGCAGCGCGAGGTTCAACTGCAGCAGCACGCCGCGCTTGTTGCCCATCAGCTCGTGCCACTCGTCCACCACCACGCAGCGCAGCTGGCGCATGCGTTCCAGGGTGTCGGGGTAACTGAGCAGCAGGGCCAGCGATTCGGGCGTGGTGACCAGCACGTCGATGCGGCCTTCGCGGGCGAGGCGGCGGTCGCGGCTGCTGGCATCGCCACTGCGCAGGCCGACCTTCCAGCCCAGCCCGAGGCCCTCGATGGGCGCCTGCAGGGCGCGGGCGGTGTCGCTGGCCAGCGCCCGCAGCGGCGTCACCCACAGCACCTGCAGCGGGCGCACAGCATTTGCCCGCGGCGGCGCAGGCGGCGGATCGATCATGGCCTGCAGCAGCGGGCCACCGAACATCGCCAGGGTCTTGCCGCTGCCGGTGGGGGTGTGCAGCAGGCCCGAGCTGCCCGCCAGGTAATGGCGCCACATCGCGCGCTGGAACGGCAGCGGCTTCCAGCCACGGTGTTCGAACCAGGCCTGCAGCCGCTGCAGCGCGTCACCACGCTTCATCGCGCCAGTGCCTGCAGGGTCGCCAGCTGGTCCGCTTCGCTGGCCGGCTTGTCGTGGCGCCAGCGCAGGATGCGCGGGAAGCGCACGGCAATGCCGGACTTGTGCCGCGTGCTGCGGTTGACCGCCTCGAAGCCAAGCTCGAACACCTGCTCGCCGCGCACGCTGCGCACCGGGCCGAAGCGTTCGCGGGTATTGGCACGGATCCAGCGGTCCAGCGCCAGGATCTCCTTGTCGTCCAGCCCGGAGTAAGCCTTGGCCACCGGCACCAGGGTGTCGCCGTCCCAGACGCCGAAGGTGTAATCGGTGTACAGCGTGCTGCGCCGCCCGTGGCCGGCCTGCGCGTACAGCAGCACGGCGTCGATGGTCAGCGGCTCGACCTTCCACTTCCACCAGTCGCCGCGGCGGCGCCCGGCCTGGTAGATCGAATCACGGCGCTTGAGCATCAGCCCTTCGACACCGCGTTCGCGCGATGCTTCGCGCAGCTGCGCGGCGTGCGTCCAGTCGTCGGCGTGTACGTCGGGCGACAGCTGGATGCGCGTATCGCCGAGTGCACCGATCAGTTCGGCCAACTGTGCGCGCCGCTGCCGCAGCGGCTGTTCGCGCAGATCCTGGCCATCGCGTTCCAGCAGGTCGTAGGCGAGCACGCGCACCGGCGTGTTACGCAGCGTTGCCGCACCGGGCTTGCGGCGCTGGATGCGCGTCTGCAGCGCGGTGAATGCGCGCGGCGCATCGTCGGCCTCATCCCACGCCAGCAATTCGCCATCGATCACGCAGCCATCGGGGAGCGCCGCTGCAGCCTGTTCGATCTCGGGGAAGCGCCCATCCAGCCGCTCCTCGCCGCGCGACCACAGCGCCACTTCGCCCTGCCGGCACAGCAGTTGCAGGCGGATGCCATCCCACTTCCATTCCAGCAGCCAGTCCTCGATCGCGCCCAGGCGTTCGCCCGGTTCGCCTTCCAGCGGTGACGCCAGGAAGAACGGATAGGGCTGCTGGCGGTCCAGCGGCAACTCCTCCGGCGACAGCAGCTGCGCCAGCAGGCCGGGCGAGGGCACCCACTCACCGAGCATGCGCTGGGCGATGCGGGCGATGTCCAGCCCCGACCATTCGGCCAGGGCCTGCTGCACCAGCCGTTGCGATACGCCCACGCGCAGCGCGCCGGTCAGCAGCTTGTTGAACACCAGGCGCTCGCGGGCGGGCAGCTGCCGCCAGCCGGCCACCACGGCGGCGCGACGCACGTCCTCGGGCTGGTTGGCCACGGCCAGCAGATGCTGTTCGATCCAGTCGGCCAGCGGGCGGTCGGGGGCGCGCTGCGCGGGATCATCCAGCAGCAGGGTCAGCGTTTCGGCGAGGTCGCCCACCTGCGCGTAGCTGTCCTCGACCAGCCATGGCGGCAGCCCCGATTCCCCGCTCACCCACGCGCGCAGTTCGCCACTGGCGGCGATCTTCCTGCGCGCGCCACCGACCTTGCCGCCACTGAGCAGGTACAGCGCCCAGGCCGCATCGTGCGCGTTGGCGTGGGCGAAGTAGTCGACCAGCGCCGCACGCTTGTCCAGCGTGGCCGTGCTGCGGTCCAGCCGCTGGTAGAGCGCGGCGAAGGCCTTCATTCCTCGCTCCCGAAATCGGTACGGAAGGCCTCGGCGGCCACGCCACGTTCGCGCAGGAAGGGAATCAGCGCATCGGTGTTGCCATGGGTGGCGATCACGCGGGTCGCGCCGGTCTGTTCGATGGTCTGCAGCAGGGCGGGCCAGTCGGCGTGGTCGGACACCACGAAACCGCGATCTACATTGCGCCGCCGGCGGTTGCCGCGCAGCTGCATCCAGCCCGAGGCGAAACCGAGCTGGTGGCGGCCGAAGCGGCGCAGCCAGGGCGTGCCGGCGGCCGACGGCGGCGCGATGATCAGTTTGCCGGCGGCATCCGGCTGGCGGCCCTGCTCGGCCACCGTCAGTGTTTCCAGCATGGGGATGCCCGCCTCGCGGTACACCGCCACGCCATTGGCAACCGCACCGTGCAGCCAGGCGGGCGTGTCATCCAGCGCGAGCAGTTCGCCCAGCACCCGCTGCGCCTTGCCCAGCGAATAGCAGAGCAGCACGGCGGCTTCCCCGCGATGCCCGCATTCGCGGCGCCACGCCACGATCTCGGCGGCTACCTCGGTGGTATCGGGCCAGCGGTAGATCGGCAGGGCGAAGGTCGCTTCGGTGATGAACGTATCGCAGGGCACCACTTCGAACGGCGCACAGGTGGGGTCGGGCTGGCGCTTGTAGTCGCCCGATGCGACCCAGACCTGGCGGCCATCGTCGATGCGTACCTGCGAAGAACCCAGCACGTGGCCGGCCGGATGCAGCGAGACCTGCACCTGGCCCAGGGTGAACGGCTGGCCTTCGGCGTGTACCTGCAGCGGCACGTCGCCCAGCCGCCAGCGCAGGATCGGCGCACTGCCCGGGCTGCAGTGGTACTCGCCCATGCCGGGCCGCGCGTGGTCGCCATGGCCGTGGGTGATGACCGCGCGCGGCACCGGCCGCCACGGGTCGATGTGGAAATCGCCCGCGGCGCAGTAAAGCCCTTCGGGGCGAAGCACTACCAGATCGTCGTTGACTGCCATGCCTGCACTGTCGCGCGATGCTCGTGCACGGGGCGAGAACCGGCCTGAACGCGGGGTTGCCGGGCGATGCTGCACAATCGGCGCGCAGCCCTCTCGCCGGCAGGATGGAACCGATGAACGGACCGAGCTTCAGCAGCAGCGCGCCCTTTGAAACCCATGTGGTGCTCAACCAGCCGCCGCCGTTTGCGGGCCGCCATCTATGGACCGACGACGTGGCCCTGGCCGAGGCGGTGCAGCGCGAAGGCGGTGCCGCGTTCGCGCCACGGCTGGGCGTGTATGGCGCGCTGGCGGGCAACCAGCTCTACCAGCTGGGCTTTGATGCCAACCGTGACCGGCCACGGCTGCGCACGCACGATGCGCAGGGCCATCGCATCGACACGGTGGAGTTCCACCCGGCGTACCACCAGCTGATGCACGCCGCCAAGCAGCATGGCGTGGCGGGACTGTCATGGCACGAGCCGCAGCCCGGCGCGCACGTCGCGCGGGCGGCGTTGAGCTACCTGCACCACCAGGCGGAAGCGGGCACCAGCTGCCCGCTGACCATGACCCATGCCGCGGTGGCAGTGCTGCAGTCGCAGCCGCACCTGGCCGAATGGGCGCGCAAGGCGGCCTCACCGGTCTACGACGCGCGCGACGTCCCGGTGGCCGACAAGGCCGGCATCACCCTGGGCATGGGCATGACCGAGAAACAGGGCGGCTCGGACGTGCGCGCCAACAGCACGCGCGCCGAGCCCATCGACGGTGAGCGCTATCGCCTGGTCGGCCACAAGTGGTTCTTCTCGGCGCCGATGTCCGATGGCTTCCTGGTGCTGGCGCAGGCGCCGGGTGGGCTGACCTGCCTGCTGATGCCGCGGCGGCTGGCTGATGGTGATCGCAACGCCTTCCACCTGATGCGGCTGAAGGACAAGCTGGGTGACTGGTCCAATGCGTCCAGCGAGGTGGAGTTCTGTGGCGCGCAGGCCTGGCGCGTGGGCGAGGAGGGCAGGGGCGTGGCCACCATCATCGGCATGGTGATGATGACCCGGCTGGACTGCATGCTGGGCGCAGCCGCGGAAATGCGCATGGCGCTGGCGCAGGCCCTGCACCATGCACGCCACCGGCGCACCTTCGGCAAGCCGCTGGTGGAGCACGCGCTGATGGGCAACGTACTGGCCGACCTGGCGCTGGAATCGGAGGCGGCCACGGTGCTGGCGATGCGTATCGCGCGCGCGGTCGATCGTGCCGGCAGCGATCCGCAGGAGGCCGCGCTGGCGCGGCTGGGCACGGCGCTGGGCAAATACTGGGTGTGCAAGCGCGCGGCTGCGTTCGTCAACGAGGCGCAGGAATGCCTGGGCGGTGCCGGCTATGTGGAAGAGTCGATGCTGCCGCGGCTGTACCGGCAGGCGCCGCTGAATTCGATCTGGGAAGGCAGCGGCAACGTGCAGTGCCTGGACGTGCTGCGCGCGCTGGGGCGCGAGCCGGACGCGATGCGGGCGCTGCGCGCGGAGCTGGAAGTGGTGGCTGATCGCGACACAGGTTATGCGGCCGCGCTGCAGCGCTGGGCGTCGGCACCGGCGCCGGATGAATCGCAGGCTCGGCTGTTCTGCGAGCGCACGGTGCTGCTGCTGCAGGCGGCGCTGCTGCTGCGGGCGCGCAGCCCGATGGCCGGGGTGTTCGTGCGCAGCCGGCTGCAGGGCGAGCATGGGTTGGTGTTCGGGACGCTGCCGGGCGGGGTGGATGTGGGCGCGATGATGGCGCGGGCATTGCCGCAGTAGGTGGCCAACGGCGGGGCCCCTCGTGGTGGTCTCTGTATCGTGAGCGGGCCGCGCGGGTGGGTTGCGCAGGGGACGCCGTGAATACGTCCTTGTAGGCTCGAGCGCGCCATCCATGGCGCTTACGCCCCTGCGCAACCCACCCGCGCGGCCCCGGACGGTTTCCGGGCGCGTCCACCACGGAATCGACTGAAAAGCAGAAAGCAGAAAAGCCGCGGCAGTGCCGCGGCTTTTCCTGTAGAGCCGAGCCCATGCTCGGCTGCGGATAACGCGCGCTGCGCTGCGTCAGTGCTTGGCTTCTTCCTTGGCGGCGTTGGCGCGGGCGTCGGCGGCGACGTCGCTGGCCTTGTCGGCGACCTTCTGCGCGGCCGTGGCGGTGGCATCGCTGGCGTGGGCGGCGGCATCGGTGGCAGCGGCCTTGGCCTGGTCGGCAGCGTTGGCGGTGGCGTCGGCAGCATTGTCCAGCGCCTGCTGGGTGTCGGCGGCGGCGTGCTCGGACGCTTCGGCCGTCTTGTCGGCGGCGTCGCGGGTTGCGGCGGCGGCCTTGTCCACGGCTTCGCGTGCGGCGGCGCCGGCGCTGTCGGCAGCCTGCGCGGCGTCCTGCCTGGCCTGCTCGGCCTCGGGGCCCTTGCAGGCGGCCAGTGCCAGCAGCAGGGAGGCGGCCAGCAGGGTGGTGGTCAGCGGACGGGTCTTCATGGCGGGCTCCAGTGCTGCAATGGATGGGGACGCCAGCCTATTCATGCCTTCGTGAAGGCCCGGTGGTGGTGCGTGCAGCACTGCAGCAGGCAAAGAAAAAGCCGCTGGCGAACCAGCGGCTTTTCCAGAACAGCGTGAAGAAAGAAGTTATTACTTCTTGGCTTCTTCAGCAGCGTCCTTGGCCTGCTCGGCGGTGCCTTCGGCAGCCTTGGCAGCGTCGGCAGCAGCGCCGGCAGCAGCGTCGGTGGCAGCAGCGCCAGCCTGGGCAGCAGCGTCGGTCGAAGCGTCGGCAGCGGTGGCGGCGGTGTCAGCGGCCTGCTGGGCAGCGTCGGCGGTCTGGGCGCCAGCAGCGGCGGCCTGGTCGGCAGCAGCCTGGGCTTCGGTGGCGGCTTCGTTGGCCGAAGCAGCGGCGTCCTGGGCAGCTTCCTGCTTCGAGCAGGCGGCCAGGGCCAGGGCCAGGGACATAGCGACCAGCAGCTTGTTGATGCTCATTGTGTGAATCCTCGTCGTTGAATTAGGCAACGCGCAACTGCGCGCCGACAACATGATGACAAGCCACGTTTGGCTGTCAAGCGATCCCGCATTCATTTTTGCGAAATCAGCGTTAATCCCTTTCAGATCAATTCGATGGCGATAGCCGTTGCTTCGCCGCCACCGATGCAGAGCGTGGCAATGCCGCGCTTGCCGCCGTGCGTGCGCAAGGCGTTGACCAGGGTCACCACCAGACGCGCACCGGAGGCACCGATCGGATGGCCCAGTGCGCAGGCACCGCCATTCACGTTGATCTTCGCATGCGGGATGCCCAGTTCACGCATCGGCGCCATGGCGACAACGGCGAAGGCTTCGTTGATCTCGAACAGGTCCACCTGGTCGAGCGTCCAGCCGGTCTTCTGCAGCAGGCTGTGGATCGCGCCGATCGGGGCGGTGGTGAACCATTCCGGTTCCTGCGAATGGGTGGCATGGCCAACGATGCGCGCCAGCGGGGTGATGCCGCGCGCAGCGGCGTCTTCCTCGGCCAGCAGGACCACGGCGGCGGCGCCGTCGGAAATGCTGGAGGAGCTGGCGGCGGTGACGCTGCCGTCCTTCTTGAATGCGGGGCGCAGGGTCGGGATCTTGGCGATGTCCGAACGGCCCGGCTGCTCGTCGGTGGCGAACTCGACCTCACCCTTGCGGGTGGCGACCTTCACCGCGACGATCTCGCCGGCGAAGGCGCCATTGGCCTGTGCGGCCTGGGCACGGCGCACCGATTCGATCGCGTAGGCGTCCTGTTCCTCGCGGGTGAACTGGTACTTGTCCACCGCGCATTCGGCGAACTCACCCATGGCCTTGCCGTCGTAGGCGTTGACCAGGCCATCGTGGGCCATGTGGTCCACCGCCTGGAAGTTGCCGAAGCGGTTGCCGGTGCGTGAATTGGGCAGCATGTGCGGGGCGTTGGACATCGACTCCATGCCGCCGGCCACAACCACCTTGGCCGAACCGGCCTTGATCAGGTCATGGCCGAGCATGATGGTCTTCATGCCCGAGCCGCACACCTTGTTCAGCGTGGTGGCACCGGCCGACAGCGGGATGCCGGCAGCGATGGCGGCCTGGCGGGCCGGCGCCTGGCCGAGGTTGGCCGGCAGCACGCAGCCCATCAGGACTTCGGAAACGTCGCTGGCCGGAACCCCGGACTGCTCAAGGGCGGCGGCGATGGCAGCCGCGCCGAGGGTCGGGGTGGGCACGCCGTTGAACTGGCCGAGGAAGGAGCCGATGGCGGTGCGCTTGGCGGCGGCGATGACGATGTTGGACATGGCAATCTCGTTGATGCGTGAGCAATGTTCGGAAAGGAGACGGCGGCTGTTGGATGCAGCGCTGTTTCCCGGCAGACTGCGTGGGGGTCGGCCCAAGTATAGAGGGTCGGCGATGGCTGCCGCTGGGCAGCCCTTGATGCCTGCAGGGACGGTAGCAGGCCAACGTTCATGGGATGGAATCGATGGAACGCACGACGATGGCAAGGTCGATCCTGGGATCGGCACTGGTGGTGGCGTTGACGGCATGTGGCGGCGGAGGTGGCGGCGGCAACGTGCGCGTCGATCCTCCACCGACCACGCCCCCCACCACGCCACCGCCGACGACACCGCCACCGGCCACGCCGGCCGAACCGGCCATCAACGCGCACCTGTCCATCACCCAGGCCGACGCGGCGCGCAGCGCGGGGCTGGATGGCAGCGGCGTGCGCATCGGCATCGTCGATTCGGGCGTGCAGCGCAACCATCCCACCCTGAGCGGACGGGTGCTGGCCAACTACAGCTACGTCGACCCGCGCAGCAACAACCTCAACAACGATGACGTGGTCGGCCACGGTACGGCGGTTGCCGAGCTGGCGGCGGGCAAGGCGTTCGGTTCGTGGCCCGGTGGCATCGCGCCGAATGCGCAGATCGTCTCGGCACGGATCATTTCCGACACGCGTCCCACCGACGATGGCACGGGCAATGGCAACGAGGTCGATGGTGCGCTTGGACTGGCCGGGGTCCATCAGGACCTGATCAACCAGGGCGTGAAGGTCATGAACAACTCATGGGGCGGGTTGTACTGGACCAACGCCGCCGCCACCGCCCCCATCGCCGCCGAGTACCGTCCCTTCATCATCAACAACAACGGCCTGGTGGTGTTTGCCACCGGCAATGAAGCCAAGGCTGATCCGTCCGACATGGCGGCGCTGCCCAGCCAGGCGGGCCCGGGCAACTCGCGCCCGGCGGCCGACCTGGAGCGCGGCTGGCTGGCGGTGACCGCCGTCGATTCCACCGATCCCAGCAAGCGCGCCAGCTATGCCAATGCCTGCGGCGTGGCCGCCAGCTACTGCCTGGCCGCACCGGGCGCGGCGATCTTCGTCAATCCGGAGTACCCGACCGGCTCCGCGCTGCTGTGGAACTACGGCACTTCGTTCGCCGCGCCGCTGGTATCCGGTGCGGCGGCGCTGGTGTGGCAGAAATACCCGTACTTCAGCAACGACCTGGTGCGGCAGACCCTGCTGGGCACCGCCACCGACCTCGGTGCGCCCGGCGTGGACAACGTCTTCGGCTATGGCCTGCTGAACATCGCCAAGGCCATCAACGGCCCGGCGAAGTTCGACTGGGGCAATGCCACGGTCAACGTCTCGCAGACCGGCCTTGATTCGGTCTGGAGCAACGACATCAGCGGCAGCGGCGGGCTGGTCAAGCAGGGCGTCGGCGCGCTGGGCCTGTCGGGCACCAATACCTACACCGGCGATACCCGCATCGAGCAGGGCACGCTGGCGCTGCGCGACGGTGCGTCGATCACCTCCAACGTGGTCGTGGTGCCGCAGGCCGGTGTTCCCGAGGCCGCCGCGCTGCAGTTCATGACCGGTACCAGCCGGATCAAGGGCAACGTCGACAACGGCGCCACCGTCATCCTGCGCAACGCCAACACCACGGCCACCATCGAGGGCAACTACCTGCATCGCGCGGGCGCGCGGCTGAGCATCTCGCTGGGTTCCAACCCGCTGGAGATCACCGGCACGGCCACCCTGCAGGGCGGTGACGTGCACGTGGCCAGCATCATCAGCGGCTACGTGGCCGCCGATGGCCGCACCCAGACCGTGCTGCATGCCGGCCAGGGTGTCACCGGCAGGTTCGACGGGGTCAGCAACAGCCTGCCGCAGGGCACCCTGCTGCAGAGCTCGCTGAATTACGGCAGCGACAACGTGGTGCTGGTCACCGACCGCATCAACGTGACCCAGGCCGCCAGCCTGGCGCGCGCATCGGATGCGGCGTTGGCATCGGCATTGCGCGTGGAGTCGGCGTTCGAACGCCTCGATCTTGGCGCCGGCTCGTCCTCCTTCGCCGACGGTGCCGCCGCGCTGCAGCGCGTGGACGGCAACCAAGCCCTGCAGGCCAGCCTGGACAGCCTGTCCGGCAAGGCGCATGCGCTGGCCGCGGCGGCCACTTTCGACAGCATCGACCTGGGCCGTCGCGCGTTGTCAGCCCGCTTCGGCCAGGTGCAGGCCGCGCCGCGGCTGGGCGGTTCGTGGCAGAACGCGCTGGGCGATGCCGGCCAGGGCAGCTTCTCGGCCAGCGGCACCGACACCCGCGGCTGGATGATGGGCCAGGACGTGGCGATGGGCGGCAACGGCGTGCTGGGCTTTGCCTTCGGCGAACTGCGCAGCTACAGCAACAGCAGCTGGGGCGGTGATCGCGGGCGTGACCGGCAATCGCAGGCGCAGCTGTACGCCGGCTGGAGCAGTGGCGGCGCCTACGCACTGGGGCAGGTCGGCGCCGGCCAGTTCACCCGCCAGATCGACCGCCAGCTGCTGCTGGGGGCCGGCCAGTACGGCGTCAATGCGCGCTATGGCGGCAGCTTCAGCATGGCCAGCGTGGAGACCGGTTACCGCTTCGGCTCGGCCCGCGCCGCGCTGACACCCTACGTGGGCGCCGACTACGCGCGCGTGGACAACGATCGCTTCAGCGAACAGGGCGGGCTGGGCTTCGGCCTGCGCACGCAGGGCGGTAGCAGCAGCCGCAGCCAGGCACTGGCCGGCGTGCGCGCCGAACGGCAATGGCGTGGCTGGTCGCTGCGCGGTTATGCCGAGTGGCAGCAGCTGCTGTCCAGCCAAGGCCTGGATGCGGACGCGAGCTTCGTCGGCGTCGATGCGTGGGCACCGATGGCCGGCCTGCAGCCGACCCGTTCCGGTGGCCTGTTCGGCGTGTCGGTGGAATCGTGGTTGAGCCGCAACACGCGGCTGGCGTTTGGCTACGACCAGCGCTTCGGTCCGCGCGGCGATCTGCGCCAGGTGGCGCTGCGCTACAGCGCGGCGTTCTGATCGGGTTGCCTGGGAGTGCCGGCCGCTGGCCGGCACTACCGGTATTCCTTGCCGGGTGGATCAACCGCCGCGCAGGTTGCCCAGGCGCGGAGTGCTGCGGCCCAGCGGCATCTTCAGCTTGCCGATGGACAGGATGCGCGCTTCGGCGATGCGGTCGGCGGCGCGCTGCGGTGCGATGTTCTCGCGCTGCGACAGCTCGAAGATGCGCGTGAGGTTGTGGTAGATGCTGCGGATCAGGCGCATCGCGCGTTCGCGGTTGTAGCCGTCGATCTCCAGCGAAACGTTCATCACGCCGCCGGCATTGACCGCATAGTCCGGCGCGTAGAGGATGCCGCGCGCATGCAGTTCATCGCCGATCTCCAGGCTGGAGAGCTGGTTGTTGGCGGTGCCGCAGATGATCTTGGCCTTGATGCGCGGCAGGGTGTCGGCGTTGATGGCGCTTTCCAGCGCGCACGGTGCGAACACGTCGGCGTTGACCTCGTGGATCTCGTCCGGCTTGACCGCCTCGGCGCCGAAATCACTGACCGCGCGATCGACCAGGCTGCTGTCCAGGTCGGTCACGTACAGCTTGGCACCGCGGTCGCGCAGCAGCTTCACCAGTTCCATGCCGATGTGGCCCAGGCCCTGCACGGCAATGCTGGTCTTGCCCACTTCCTCGTGGCCGAACTTGAAGCGCAGTGACGCCATCAACGCCTGCAGCGCGCCATAGGCGGTGAACGGGGCCGGGTCGCCCGAGCCACCGTGGACCTGGTGCACGCCGGTCACGAACTGGCTTTCCAGGTAGATGTTTTCCATGTCGTTGACGTCGGTGCCAACGTCCTCGGCGGTGATGTAGCGACCGCCCAGCGAATCGACGTAGCGGCCGAAGGCGCGGAACAGCACCTCGGTCTTGTCCACCTTCGGGTCACCGATGATGACGGCCTTGCCGCCACCGACGTTGAGGCCGGCCAGTGCATTCTTGTAGGTCATCGTCCGGCTCAGCCGCAGCACGTCGGCCAGCGCCTCGTCGGTGCTGGCGTAGGGGCGCATGCGCACGCCGCCCAGGGCCGGGCCCAGGGTGGTGTTGTGGATGGCGATGATCGCCTTCAGGCCGGCATCCTGGTTGTGGCAGAACACAACCTGTTCGTGGCCGGTGGTGGCGAGGGTTTCGAATAGCATGGCGTCTCCGATGGCGCGATCAGCGGCGAACTGCAGCGAACTGCCAATGAACGGTAGGGTCCCAAAACAAAAAAAGCGACGTCGTCATGGCTGGGGGACGGGTCGCGCGGCGCCATTCTAGTCCATTCCCCCGGCATCTGCCGTGCAGATCCGAGCGGTCCGGGTTAAAGAAGATGAAAGTGCGGCCGATGCAGCGTCGACGGCAGGTGGCCGATGTGAAGAACGCGCAGGGGCAGTCAGTGGCAGCAGCAGTGCAACGACAGGGCCGACCCGGATGAGGCCGGCCTGGTGGCAATCGCTGGTGGAATGGGTGTCCCGGCGGGCTGGCACGGACCCGGTGCGGCTGGCCACGGCACCGCGGCAGGCCGTGGCCGCCGCTGCGGCAAGCCTGCAGGGCGAGGCGCTGCAGCCGGCGGAGATTGCCGCCCACCTGCAGCGCGGCCTGCATGCGCTGGCGCTGTACCCGCACCTGGTGGGCGAGCTGCCTGAAGGGCAGCCCTCGGCGTTGGCCGACGCGGTGGACCGTGCCCTGCAGGACCGCGACTGGGCGACCCGGCAGCTGCCGCGGCGCCCGCAGCTGTTGCCGCAGCTGATCCAGACCGTCAACGACGAGGTGGCCTCGGCCCGGGTGATGGCGGCGATCATCGGTCAGGACCCGGTGCTGACCGGCAACCTGCTGCGCATCGCCAACAGCCCGGCCTACAAAGTGCACGAACGGCCGGTGGACAGCCTGCAGCGGGCGGTGACCCTGGTCGGCACCGAGGGCGTGCGGCAGATCATCAGTGCCGTGCTGGTGCAGCCGGTCATGCAGGTGCAGTGCGAGGTGTTCCCGCAGTTCAGCGCGATCATCTGGGAGCACGCGCTGCTGGCCTCGCGCGCGGCCGCCGACCATGCGCGCACGGTCACCTTCGGCGATGCCTTCGCCGCGCAGTGGCTGGGCCTGGTGCAGGGCCTGGGCGCGGCCCTGGTGATGCGCCAGCTGCTGCAGGAAGCGCAGGCACGTGGCGAGACGGTCGCGCCGGAGGTGGTGCTGGACCTGCTGCAGCGCTGGTCGCTGCCGCTGGCCCAGCGCGTGGCCGCGGCCTGGGACCTGCCCGAACCGGTGCACCAGGCGCTGGCGGCCGATGCCCAGGGCCCGCTGGCCGACAGCCTGCGCCTGGGCAGCGCGGCGGCTGCCGCCAGCCTGCTGTGCCGGCACGGCCACGGCCCCCAGGCGCGCATGCTGGCGCTGCTGGAGCAGCTGCCTTCGGCACCGCCGCACGCCCTGCGCTGGATCTGGCGGCGCCTGCACGGGCGCAACGTGGAAACCCTCGACGAGGCCATGCATGACGCGCACGGCGAGGCCGGGGCATGAGCGCTACAGCTGCGATTCCACCGGCAACCAGCTGATCACGTGGGCGGTCAGGCGCGCGCCCAGGGTGCTGCCGGGCTCGCGGCCCACCCAGTGCGGCGGTGGCTGCCGCTCCAGCCAGCGCAGGTCATCGTCCGGCCCGAGCGCCAGCCACCAGCTGTGCAGCGGGTCGGCCAGGCGCAGGTATTCCTCGCGCAGCCGCGCACCCAGCACCGGGTCATCGAACAGCACGCCCATTTCGGTGTTGAGGTAGGCCGAACGAGGGTCGAGGTTGAATGAACCGACGAAGCCGCGGCGGTCGTCGATGACGAAGGCCTTGGTGTGCAGGCTGGCACCACTGCTGCCGAACAGGCTGGATTCGCCCGGCTCGCCGTGCGCCTTCAATTCGTACAGCTGCACGCCGGCCTTCAGCAGCGGTGCCCGATAGCCCATGTAGCCGCCGTGTACCGCCGCCACGTCGGTGGCGGCCAGCGAATTGGTCACCACGCCCACCTGGGCACCGCGCGCGGCCATCGCCGACAGGCCCTGCAGGCCATCGCGACCGGGCACGAAGTAGGGCGATACCAGCAGCGCGGCATGGCGGGTGGACTGCAGCTCCTCGACCAGTGCGCTGACCAGCCAGCCATCGCGCGCATCATCGCGATGCTTCATCGGCGGGTCGGACAGGATGCGCACGCTCGCGCTCCAGTGCAGCGGGTCCGGGCCCGGCTGGCGCAGCGCACGCGACGCCTTGACGCGCTGCAGGTAGGGTTGCGCCCGGGCGTGCAGTGCATCGCGGTCGGACTGGCGCAGCAGGGCGCGCAGCTGCGCATCGGTGTAGCTGGCCAGCGCGCCGATGGGAATGGCCGCCGCGCTGTTCCAGTAGTCGTCGAAGATGCGGTTGGCCTGTTCCACCGCAGGCCCGGCCACCACCAGGTCCAGGTCCTGGAAGTTGACGTCGTTGCGCGCGCTGAAATATTCCTCGCCGATGTTGCGGCCGCCGACGATCGCCACGCGGCCGTCGGCGATCCAGCTCTTGTTGTGCATGCGGTGGTTGACGCTGAAGGCGCGCTGGATCATTTCCAGCGTCCGCGCGATGCCGCTGCGGTTGCGGAACGGGTTGTACAGGCGGATCTCGATGTTGGGGTGCGCATCGAGCGCCATCATCAGCGCGTCCTTGTCCTTGGCATTCATGTCATCCAGCAGGATGCGCACGCGCACGCCGCGTTCGGCCGCGTCGTACAGCGCCTTGGCCATCAGGTGGCCCACCAGGTCGTCGTGCCAGATGTAGTACTGCAGGTCCAGGCTGCGCCCGGCCTGTTCGGTGATCTTCGCGCGCGCGGCGAATGCATCCATGCCATCGCTGAGGAACGCCACGCCCGATTGCCCGGGCCGCGCGTTCTGTTCGGGTACCAGCTGGCGATCAATGGCGGTCTGCGCCGGCTGCAGCGGCAGCACGTGCGAGACGGGCCCCCGCGCCTGCGGCGTCAGGTGGTCGGCCAGCAGCAGGCCGGACAGCACCAGCACCAGCAGGGCGGCGATGATCAGTGCGACGACACGCAGCACGCGTCGCCACATGGGTTTGCGCAGGCTCATGCCATCGATGGTAGATCCACGCCCTGCGTGGATGCCACCACTGCGGCAATCAGAACCGCTCGTCGCTGCCCAGGTAACGCCACTGCGCCGGCGGCAGCGGCCCCAGGGCCACGCGGCCGATACGCAGGCGGCGAACCGCGGCAACCTGCAGGCCGGCGTTGCCGACCGCCGTCCGCAGGCCCTTGGCGGTCAGGCCCTTGCCGGCAAAACGCAGGCGCTGCTCGTTCTGCCAGCTGACCTTGGCGCCGCCGGATTCGTGCTGCAGCCGGGCCATCAGCCAGGGGCCGCGCTCCGGGCCACCGTCGGCCACTTCCACCAGGTACTCCTGCTCGGTGCGGCCCAGGTTGCGCTGCAGGTGGGCGAGGGTGGCCGGATCCTGGCTGACCACCACCAGGCCACTGTCGGCGGCCGGCAGCGATGCCGCCAGCTGCAGCCCGTGGAAATGACGCTGCAGCGGGCGGATGTCGCTGGCATCGAGCTCGCTGCGGGTGGCGCTGCTGACCAGCGCGCACAGCGTCTCGGCGGCGACGCCGGCCGGCTTGTGCAGCAGCATGGTGACCCGCTCGGCCTTGCTGTCTTCGGCCTGTTCGGCCATCACGATCACGGCGCTCTCATCGACCGGGCGCTGCGGCTGCTCCACCACCTCGCCGTTGACCGTCACCCAGCCACCTTCGATGTAGCGGCGCGCTTCGCCGCGCGGGATCCCGAGCAGGGCGGACAGGCGTTTGTCGAGGCGGGTCGGTTCCATGGTGGGCAGGTCGGTCAGGGGGCGCGCAGTGTAGCTGCTGCGGCCGGTCAGCGCTGGCTGCGGTTGGCCAGCTCGGTCAGGTACAGGCGGGTATCGAACTCCAGCTGCAGGTAGTCCGGCTCCATGTGCTGGCACAGCTGGTAGAAGGCCTTGTTGTGGTCGGCTTCCTTCAGGTGGGCCAGTTCATGCACCACGATCATGCGCAGGAAGGCCGCCGGCGCCTGGCGGAACACGGTGGCGATGCGGATCTCGCGACTGGCCTTGAGGCGGCTGCCATGCACGCGGGAGATGGCGGTATGGGTGCCCAGCGCATGCTTGATGACCTCCAGCGTGTTGTCGTAGCAGACCTTGTTGAGCGGTACCGATTTGCGCAGGTAGCGGTCCTTCAGGTCCTGGGTGTAGTCGTACAGCTGGCGGTCGCTGCGCACCTCGTGCGGGTCGGGGTAGCGCTGCTGCAGCCAGGGGCCGAGCTTGCCCTGGGCCAGCAGTTCGCTGACCTGGGCGACCAGGGGTTCGGGATAGCCGGTGAGGTACTTCAGGACTGCCATGCAGGGGCGGCGGGGCGTCGGTAGAATGGGGCATCCAAGATTACACGCGGTACGCAACGACCATGGCAAAGCCCAACGCGCTGCAGGAACAATTGCTCAAGGCCGGCCTGGCCAAGAAGTCGCAGGCCAGCGCCGCCGCGAGCGCGCAGGCCAAGGCCCGCCAGGGCAAGGCCGAATCGACCTCGGCCGAGGTCCAGCGGGAAGCTGAACGCGCCCGCGCCGAGAAGGTCGAGCGCGACCGCGCGCTGGCCGCCGAGCGCAACGCCCAGGCCAAGCTGGCTGAACAGAAGGCGCAGGCGAAGCAGATCATCACGGCCCATGCCGTGCCCCACAAGGGCGATGACGAATACCGCTTCAGCGACGGCGGAGCGATCCGCACCCTGCTGATCGACCCCAAGCTGCGCAAGGCGCTGTCGGTGGGCGTGCTGGTCATCGTTGCCCAGGGCGAGGGCTACGCGCTGCTGCCGCGTGCCGCCGCCGAGAAGGTGCGCGAGCGTGCCCCGGAGGCGATCATCGTCGACCACGGCCAGCCGGGCTCGACTGCGGAGATTTCCACCGGCAACGCCGAGGACGACGCCTACTACGCCCAGTTCCAGGTGCCGGACGACCTGGTCTGGTAAGGCGCGGCTGAACCAACGGATACGACCGCCGGGCCCGGCCCGGCGCGACCGTTTGCGGCGGGGTGGATCGTCCCCATATCAGGCGACACACCTGCGGAGGATGGCCATGGCCACCGGTTGGGCGGGAGACGGCGCGGTCCAGGACCAGATCGACGCCACCGTCGACGATGCGATTGCCCGCGCGCGGCGCCAGCTGCGCGAAGGCCCGGGTCTGGAACACTGCGAGGAATGCGACGCGCCGATTCCGTTGGCGCGGCGCCAGGCCGTGCCCGGCGTACGGCTGTGCGTGGCCTGCCAGCAGGCGCTGGACGACGAGGAGCAGGCGCATGCCGGCTACAACCGGCGTGGCAGCAAGGACAGCCAGTTGAGGTAGGGGGTTCTATTGCAGGGCTGCGCCCTGCACCTGCTCAATGCAAAGGCAACGTCAAAAGCCAGAGCGGCATTCCGTGGGATGGCGGGGCGGTGTGGGTGGTCAGGACACGCCGTAAACCCGTCCCTGGGGGCTCGATGGCGCCATCCATGGCGCCAACGGTCCTGCCCACCCACACCGCCCCGCCTCTGACAGATTCCGTCCGCTGTTGGCAAATGCAGCTGTTGGTGGGTGCCGACCGTTGGTCGGCACATCTGTCAGATATCGAATGAATTCATCCACGCATGGCGTGGATCTACTGGGACGTGCGGTTGTTGGTAGGTGTCGACCTTGGTCAACACATCTGTCAGATATCGAATGAATTCATTCGTGCCGACCAACGGTCGGCACCCACCAAAGCAGAACGCCGTTCTGACAGATCGCGGAGAACTGTCGAAGGCGGGGTGGGTCCGGTTGAGGGGGTGTGAGCGCCATGGATGCCGCGACCAAGCCCCCATGGATGGGTTCACAGCGTCCCCCTCAACCGGACCCGCCCCGCCAACCCACGGAAAGCCAGCTTCTGCTCTTGCTCTGGCCTCTGCAGGTGCAGGGCGCAGCCCTGCAAAAACCCTCAACCCCTCAGCCGTCGCCCTGGATGCCACCCGGGGCCTGCGAGGGATCCCGCCAGCGCCGCACCGTGCGCTGGAAGAACAGGTTGTTCGGCAGCTGCAGCACCGTGCCCTCGTGGCCGTTGCCCGTTTCCTGCAGCGTCGTGTAGATCAGGTTCACGTCGATCACCCGGCCCTTCAGCCCCGGCTTCTCGCCGTTCTCCAGCACCTCGATGTAGTCATGCAGGCGGAACGGACGGGTGGTGAAGATCAGCAGCGTGCAGAAAATGTTCGACAGCACGCTCCACGCCGCGAAGAACGCTACCGCGCCCACGGCGGCAAAACCGGTGAAGGCCGTCCACAGCACCGATGGCTTCGCGCCCAGGAGGCTGAGGATGTACAGCAGCGCACTGAAATAGACCACGAAACTGGTGATCCGGCGCGCGCCCATCGCCATCTCCGGCGGCAGCGTGTAGTGCTCGGCGAAACGGCGGATCAGGCGGCGGGCCAGTACCCGCAGCAGCCAGGCAACCACCAGCACCAGCACGATCTGCAGGGCGATGCCGATGTAGTTGAGCCACGGATGGCTCCAGGCGGGCAGGTGATCCTTCAGCGACAACATCATGGGGCGACAACACGTGGCGATAACGGCCCTTGATGTTACCCGGCGCGTGCCGGGGTTTCGACCGATCCTGGCCAGGCCACGCAGACCACCGCCTGCCGATGCTGATGCAGGCAGGCCTGGCTGCTGTCCGCGCGAAGCTGCAGCGACAGGTCCAGGGCCTGCAGCACGACGCAGGCGACGATCACCAGCAGGGCGGCGCAGGAGGAGCTGGACATGGCGGGACTCCGGGGATTTTCACCAAGGACCCTGCATGGATGCAGCCAGCATCGAAAAGGTTGCAATGGCGCCGCCTTCAATCGGCCTTAAACCTTTTCCAGCGTCGCCGCATCCAAGCGATATGCTCGACACCACCATGCCCGCGCTGCCTGCCACCACCGACGCCGACGCCGTCGACGAACCCGCCCTGGTGCGGGCCGCGGCGGCGGGCGACATGGGGGCCTACGAACAGCTCTACCGGCGCCATTCGCCGCGCGTGTTTGCGGTGTTGTGGCGCCTGTGCGGCGGCCAGCAGGCGCGCGCCGAGGATGCGCTGCAGGAAGCTTTCCTGCAGGCCTGGAAGGCGCTGCCGGGGTTCCGCTTCGAAAGCAGCCTGTCGACCTGGCTGCACCGGCTGGGCGTCAACGCAGCGCTGATGGAGCTGCGCGGCCGCGCCGCCGGGCCGGACCATGACAGCCTGGACGAGGTCGATGGCGGCCTGCAGGAGCTGGCCGTGCACGATCGCTGCGCCGGCACCGAGCGCGATCTGGAACGCGCGCTGGCGACGCTGCCACCACGGGCGCGTGCGGTGCTGGTGCTGCACGACATCGAAGGCTGGAAACACCAGGAAATCGCCACACAGCTGCAGATGGCCGTCGGCAGTTCCAAGGCACAGTTGCACCGCGCGCGGAGTCTGTTGCGCGCGCGTCTGGGAGACATGACATGAGTACCCACGAAACCGACCACGACCACGACCCTGCGCTGCAGGCGCGGCTGCGGGCACTGCCCGGGCAGCGCATGCCACCGGCCGATGGCTGGGCACGCCTGGCGGCGCAGTTGCCACCGCGCGAAGCGGCACCGGCAGCGGTGGAGCATCCCGGCAACGTCGTGGGCCTGCCGCGCCGTGCCCGCCCGCGCTGGTGGCTGCCAGCAGGCGCTGCGCTGGCCGCCGGCCTGGCGGTGTATGCGGTGGCCCCGTGGCGGCAGGCACCGCTGCAGGCACCTGCGCCATCGATGCTGCAGCTGCAGGCAGCGGCAATGACCGAGCAGTACCAGCAGGCCGTGGCATCGCTGCCCGGTGCCCGCGCCGCGGAATGGCAGCCGGCCCTGCACGAACTGGATGAAAGCGCGGCACAGATCCGTGCTGCGCTGGCGCAGGACCCGCGCGCACCGCACCTGCTTGGACAGCTCAAGCGTACCTATACGCTGCGGCTGGAACTGACCCGGCAGGCGGCGCAGGCCGCCGCGGCCGGACTGACAACCTGAGGAGAGACCCCCATGCGAACCCTTTTCCCGCTCTGCGCTGCCTTGCTGCTGCCTGCCCTGGCCCTGGCCGATACACGCGTGGATGAGCGCCACACCCTGGCCAGCGGTGGCCGCATCGAGCTGAGCAACGTGGCCGGCAAGGTCACCGTGCGCGGCTGGGACCGCAACGAAGTGCAGCTGACCGGCAGCCTCGGCGATGGGCTGCAGCTGCGGCAGGAAAAGAGCGCCAACCGCGTGCGCTGGGAAGTGGAATACCCGCGGCGCCACACCAACGGCACGGCCACCCTGGTGTTGAATGTCCCGCGTGCCTCGGAACTGCTGCTGAGCACGGTCAGTGCCGACCAGGACATCAGCGGCATCGACGTGCGCCGGCTGCAGGCCGATACGGTCAGTGGCGACCTCAATGCCGCCGGACGCAGCGGCGACAGCAAGCTCAACACGGTCAGCGGCAACGTCGTCGCCAAGCTGCAGACGCCGCGCCTGGATGTGAACACCGTCAGTGGCCGCATCGAGGCGGGTGGGGGCGTGTCAGGGGATATCGGCGCGCAGACGGTGTCCGGGCGGGTCGGCGTGGATGCCGGCCGCATCCAGCGCCTGGCGGTGGAGACGGTCTCCGGCGGCATCGACCTGTCCACGTCGGGCCTGGCCCCGGGCGGTCGCATCAACGTCGAGTCGGTCAGTGCTTCGGTCAACCTGCGGTTGCCGGTCAAGGTCTCGGCCCAGCTGTCGGTGAACAGCTTCGCCGGCTCGATCAACAGTGATGCCGGCACCGTGGAGCGGCCGCGCTATGGGCCGGGCAGCAGTCTCGATACGAAGCTGGGCGGCGGCGATGGTGACATCCGCATCCAGTCGCATTCGGGCAGCGTGCGGGTCAGCCTGGACCGCTGAGCGCGGCCCGGCAGGCCGCGGCGGCAGCGCCGCCGCGGTCAGGGTGGGTCAGCTGGCTTTCTTCAGCGCCCAGGTGGTGCCAAGCACTTCGATCTTGCCACCGCTCTTGCGGAACGCGGCCAGATCGGACGCAATCGAATCGCTGCTGACCGTGGTGCTGGCGGCCGCGCCCTTGCGTTCGCTGCGGATGCTGTTGGTAGCCTTCGCGGGGGTCTTTGCCTTGCGGGGCATGGTTGCTCCTGTCAGGTGGAAGGGGAGGAAAGCGACCAGGCATCAGCCTGGCGCAGGTAATCCTGCCGCTCGCGGCGGCAGTCGTCGCCACCCATCGAAAACTGGCGGCAGATCGCCGGGCGCTGCGAATAGATCGTGCAGCGCAGGTGATAGGGATCGATCGCCGCGCACCAGCCCTCGTCATTGCGCGCCATCACGGCACGGCCGTGCCTGTCGCGCGAGGTATACTGGCGGGGCACGTCGTCGCCGGCCTGCAGCAGCACGGGCAACCGGCAACAGACCGCGTCACAACGGCGGCAGTCGATGGGTGCAGGTGCTTCTTCAGGTTGTGCGGCCACAGGGGCCAGGCGGGTGCCCAAAGCGGGTCTCGATGGCGGCTCGGGTAGTACGCGGACCATGAACGAGCCAGAAGGCATGGCCGCAAGGCCCGTCAAGCGGGCCAAGCCCTACCCGGGTACACACACCGGCGCAGCCGGCGGAAGGTAGAGCCCTATCAAGCCTACCGAGGGTAGCAAACTCCGCGTAACGTTTTGTTAATCCCGGCTGGCTGCCGCGAGCGCCAGGCCCTGGACCACGCCCAGCGAGGGCTCGCCATGGACCATGCGGGCGCCCGGGAAGGCCTCGGCCGCCGCCTGCCGCAGGTAGCCGGCGCGGGACATGCCGCCGGTCAGGAACACCGCATCCGGGTCGCCGCCGATATCGCTGCGGACCTGTGCCAGCAGCTCGCGGATCTGGGCCAGGTAGCCCGAGGCGGCGGTGGCCAGGCCTTCGGTGCTGCTGTCGGCATGCAGGTCGCGGGCGATGTAATCCAGGGTGCTGCGGTGGCTGGGGCTGCTGCTCAGGGCGATCTTGGCGCGTTCGACGTCGCGGTACAGGCGTGCGGTGTTGCCGGTGTCCTGCAGCGCCTGCAGGCGCGAACCCCACGGATCATCCACGTGGTCGTACTTGTGCTGGCGGAAGTCGCGCTGGCGGGTCATGTCCTGCACCGTGGCCGCTTCCACGTAGTGGTGGGCGGGCACGCGGGTGACGCCGCGGCCGAACAGCGGCATGTAGCTGGACAGGCTCAGCGACAGATCGATATCGGTACCGCCGCGGGCGATACCCCAGGCGCGGTGGATGCGCGGAGCGGCATCGCCGCCCACTTCGGCGTGGGCGATGTCGGTGGTGCCGCCGCCGATATCGACGATGACGGCCTGGTGCCGCTCGCGGCTTTCGGCGTGGTAATGCATGGCCGCCGCCGCCGGTTCTTCGAGGAAGTCGATCTGGTCGAAGCCGGCCTGGGTGGCGGCCTCGCGCAGGATGTCCAGCGCCTGGTCGTTGCCGGCGGCGCCGATCGAGCTGCGGAACTGCACCGGGCGTCCGAGCAGGGCCGCGCGCAGCGGCTGGCCGAGCTGGGCACTGGCGGTCAGGCGGATGTGTTCGAGGATGTGCGCGGCGATGCCGGTGATGGTCTGCCGCGCGCGCGGGTGCAGGTTGTAGCCGAGCATCGACTTCGGGCTCTGCACGAGGTTGCCTTCGTGCTCCTCGAAATAGGCTTCCAGGGCGTCATCGCCGTAGATGGCGTTCTGCAGCAGGTCGCTGGCGCTGCGTTCCTTGCCGGCGCGGGCTTCCATCCACTCACGGCGCAGGGCGCGCAGGGCTTCGCGGCGCAGTGCCTGCGGGGTGCGTTCCTGGCCGGCGGCGCGCGCGGCACGGGCGGCGCTGTCGATCATCTGCTGCAGTTCGTGTTCCTGGCCGGCGTCGAGCTGGAAGTCGTCCGGGTCGGGCACCACGCCGGGGAAATACACGCTGGTACGGAACTGTTCGGCGTCACCGAAGCGGATCGGCAGCAGCTGTCCATCACGGACGATGGCGGCGGCGGAGTTGCTGGTACCGAAGTCGATGCCAAGGCGCATGGGGAGGTCCGGGGGCGGGCGGGGGCCGCGCACTCTGCTGCAGATCGGGTCTTCCTGCAAGTTCCCCCTCTGCTTCGGATGGGTTCAGCGCCTCCCTGCTTCGTGTTCAGCCGAGGGGGCGGCCGGAGCAGGACACGCCGTAAACCCATCCATGGGGGCTCGTAGGCGCCTTGCTCGTGTGCGCTGTCCTGCGCACACGGCAAGACCGGGGTTGGGCGTCCTGCCCAACCCGCCCGAGGCATGCCTCGGGCCCATGGCGCCTGCGGTCCTGCTCCGGCCGCCCCCTCGGCTCTCGACAGTTTCCCTGAGCGCGGCAGCAAACGGCAGAGCGCGGCTCTGGCCTTTGAATTTTCCGGCCGCCGGCGCGGGAAACTGTCCAAGGCGGGACGGAGAGGGGCCGTCGGGACCGTAGGCGCCACGGATGGCGCCTACGAGCTACATGGACGTATTTACCGCGTGTCCCGGCGGCCCCTCTCCGTCCCGCCCATGCGATATCAGTCAAGGCGCTGCACGCGGAAAAATGGAAGCACGGACCCGCCGGTTACAATGGCGGCCGTTGATTCATTTTGAGGTACTTGCTGATGTCGTCCGCTCCCGCCTGCCCGCAGTGCACCCTGGAAAACACCTATGCCGATGGCGCGCTGTGGATCTGCGCCGACTGCGGTTTCGAGTGGACCGCCGAGGAGGGCGCCGGCGCGGCCCTGGTCGTGCGTGACAGCAACGGCAACACCCTGCAGGCCGGCGACACCGTCACCGTCATCAAGGACCTGAAGGTCAAAGGCTCGTCCATCCCGCTCAAGCAGGGCACGGTCATCCGCAACATCCGCCTGGTCGAGGACGACGCCGAACACATCGAAGGCAACTCGGACAAGATCAAGGGCCTGGTGCTGAAGACCTGCTTCCTCAAGAAGGCCTGAGCCGTCCTCAGCGCCGCGCCTGCTGCGTGCGCAGGCGCGACAGGCCGTCCAGCTTGGCCTGGTAGCGCTGCTGGTTGCTGTTGCCGCCCAGCGCACGTGCCCGCGTCAGCTCGCGGTCGGCACGCGCCAACTGCCCACTGAGGAAATACGCGCGCGCCAGCCCGAAATGGAACTGGTGCGCGTTGTCGTACAGCTGCACCGCGCGCCGGTAATAGCGGATCGCCAGGGCCAGGTCGCCACTGCGCTCCGCGGCGGCACCGGCCATGTACTGGGCGAACGGATCATTGCGCTGCACGGCCTTCAACCGCTGCTCCAGCGCCTGCGCCTGCGTGACCAGGCCCAGGCTGCGGTAGAGCACGCTGGCGTTGACCAGTGCCGAATCCTCGCGGGCATCCAGCCGCAGCGCCTGCTCCAGCGAGATGCGCGCGCCGGCGAGGTCGCCCTGGCGGCTGTCCAGCACGCCGAGGTTGTTCCAGGCGGGTGCAAAATCCGGCGCGCGGGCCAGTGCCGCGTTGAAGAAGTCGCGCGCGCCGGCCATGTCACCGGCGGTCATCCGCTCGGCGCCGCGGTTGTTGTAGAAATGCGCCAGCGCCCGGTCCAGCGTGATCGCATGCGGGCCGCGGCGGTCATAGAGGATGTTGCGGTCCAGGTCGACGGTGCCGCTGCGCCCGTTCACCACCACGCCAACATTGACGTGGCCCACGCTGTAGACCACGCCCTGGTCCTGGTCCTGGTACCAGGACACGACGCGATCCACTTCCTGCACGCTTGCCTGGATGCCCGCCTCGCGCGCAAGCGTGGCAAACAGCAGGGTGAAGGCCAGGCAGTTGGCCTGCCGCTTCTGCCAGATTTCCGAAAGCGTGTAGGTCGCATTGGGGTCGTACTGCAGGTCCAGTGCCTGCGCACCGAAGATCATCTCGGCCAGCGCCTGCAGGCGCTGCTCGCGTGAACTGTGGCGGGCGATCACCCGTGCCTGCAGCATCTGCCGCAGCGGCGGGGGAATGGCCAGCACCTGTTCGGGGGTCGGCACGCTGGCCACCGCAACCGGCGCGGCCGGTGCCACATACGGCGCCGGTGGCGGCGGATCCTGGGCCAGGGCGCTGGACGCACCAGTGGCAGCCAGCAAGGGGGCAAGGCAACAAGCGGCAAGACGGCGCATGGCAGTTCCCTGCAGCGGCGGGCAGCCCCGCCTTCCGGCAGTGTAGACCTGCGTGGGGAGGCCGGTATCAACCATTGGTCGGCGGCACAGGTTCATCCACACCCGGTGTGGACCAGCCCGCGACAAAGCTGTGGACAACCCGTTGCCAGCGTTGCCGCGCAGGCGATGTGAGCGGCTGGTGAAAAATTGTCCAGCTTGCCCGCAGCGGCTGCCGGCGGGATGATCCGTGCATGGACTTCGCCCCGATCCCGCTGGCACCGGCGCAGTGGCAGGCACTGCAGGATGCCTACGCCACGCCACCGCGCGCCTACCATCACTTCGGCCACGTGCGCGCGGTGCTGCAGCACTGCCAGGACGTTGCTGCCGGGCCCGGCTGGCAGCAGCCGGCCGAGGTGTACCTGGCGGTGCTCTACCACGACGCCATCTACCAGGCGGGGCGCAAGGACAACGAAGCGCGTTCGGCCGAACTGGCACGCAGGGCCATCGCCCAGGCGCCGGAGCTGGCTGGCGTGGATGCGGCACGGGTGGAGCAGTTGATCCTGCTGACCGCGCGCCACGGCGAACTGGGGCCGGACGACGTGGATGCCGAGGCGGCGCTGTTCCTGGATTGCGACATGGCCATCCTGGCCGCGCCCGAAGCGGTGTTTTCCGCCTACGACCGCGGCGTGGCCGAGGAATACCAGGGCGTGGTGCCGGGCTTCCTCTATCGCGCTGGCCGCCGCCGTTTCCTGCAGGGCCTGCTGCGTGCGCCGCGCATCTTCCTCAGCGATTTCTTCCACCAGCGGCTGGACGCGGCCGCGCGCGCCAACCTGCGCCGACAACTGGACGCCTGAGCGGGGCCGTTACACTGGGCGCCTGTCCGCAACGTTCTGCCTGCCCGTGACCGACCCCGTGCCCGCACCTGATCCCGATCCGCGCCCGCTGCCGCCGGAAGAACCCGGCCCCAACGAGTGCTGCGGCAGCGGCTGCCCGCTGTGCGTGCTCGACCTGTATTCGGACGAGCTGCAGCGCTACCGCAAGGCGCTGTCCGAGTGGCAGGCGCGGCACCCGCAGGAGACACCGTGATGCGCGCGCGGCCGGCGGCGTTGCTGGCCATCGTTGCGCTGCTGCTGTTCATCGCCACTGCCGTGTGGACCCAGTTCGCACGCGCCGACCTGGACTGGGTGCAGGCCACTCTCAGCCTGTACCTGCATGGCCCCTGGGGGCTGGCGCTGCGCAGTGCCTACTGCCTGCTGGCGCTGGCCATCGCGGTGCTGGGCATCGCGCTGTACCGGCACAGCACGGGGCCGCGGCGCAGTGCCGCCGCACCGCTGCTGTTCACCGTGGCTGCGCTCGGCCTGGCCACCGTTTCCATCGGCGACAGCTGGTTGCCCTCAGCGACGCCACTGCTGGCGCCGCTGGTGCATGGCCTGGCGGCCAACACCGCGTTCCTGTGCGCCAGCGTCGGCATGCTTCTGCAGGCGTGGTACCTGCGCCGCGAACCGGGCTGGCAGCGCAGTGCGGCCCTGCTGTGGGGCTGGGCGTGGCTGGCGTTTGTGCTGCTGTGGCTGCACGTGTTGTGGCGGGCCGGGCCACCGCGTGGGCTGGGCCAGAAGACAGTGATCGTGGTGATTGCCGGCTGGCTGCTGTGGCTGGCTTTTGCCCTGTACCGCCGCGGCCAGCGCAGCGCATCCGACTGAATCCCCAACGGCCTGCACCGGTACGTGCCGTGCACGCGGTGGCGGCGTATCGTGTGCGCATTCCACCGGGGATGCGATATGAAGCGTGCAGGGCTGGGCAGGGCAATGGGTGTGGTGCTGGCGCTGGCTGCGTTGCCGGCCATGGCGGCAGCGAACGTGCAGCAGTTCAGCCATGGGCGCTTCGACCAGGTACCGGTGCACATGCCTGCGGGAACACCGCAGCGGGTGGTGATCTGGTTCCATGAACCAACTGCCGGTGGCGATACCAGCCGATTGCCGATTGAAGCCCTGCGTGCCGACGGTGCCCTGGTGGCGGCGGTGGACATCAGCCACCTGCGTGGCGTGCTCAAGCGCGAAGGCAATCCGACCTGTTCGTTCGGTGCGGGTGACGTCGAGAATTTCTCGCGCTGGCTGCAGGCCTCGCTGCACCTGCCGGGCTACCACCTGCCGCTGGTCGGCGGTGATGGCGAAGGCGCGGAAATGGCCTATACGCTGGCTGCGCAGGCCGACACGCAGGTGTTTGCCGGGCTGCTGACCACCGGCTTCTGCCCCGACCACAGCCACGAGCGCATGGTCTGCGGCGATGGCGTGAAGCACAACCGGCTGCAGCCGACCGATCTGAATTTCCCGTGGCTGAGCGCGGCCGGCGGCAATGCCTGCAAGGCCGGCCAGGCCAGTGCGTTCGTGCAGCAGGTGGCGATGGCGCGTGAGTTCAAGCGCACTGCCCGCGGTGACGCCTCGCCCGGCCTGGTGGCGGCGGCACGGGTGGTCGGCGCGCAGGCCGGAGTGAGCCTGGCACCGCCACCGGATGCATTGAAGGGACTGCCGGTGGTGGAAGTGCCGGCCAGCGGCAACGGCGATACCCTGGCCATCTTCGTGTCGGGCGACGGCGGCTGGGCCGGCCTGGACAAGAACGTTGCCTCGTCGCTGAGCGAACATGGCGTGGCCGTGGTCGGCATCGATTCACTGCGCTACTTCTGGAGCGAGCGCACGCCCAAGGGCTTCGCCGCCGACCTGCAGAGGATCATCGCCCACTACAAGCAGCAATGGCGCCGCGACAAAGTGATGCTGGTTGGTTTCTCGCAGGGCGCCGACGTCCTGCCAGCCACCATCAACCAGCTCGACGCGGGCACCCGCGACGGCATCGAGCGCATCGCGCTGCTGTCGGTGGGGCGCAAGGCCGATTTTGAATTCCACGTCAGCAACTGGCTGGGCGGTGGCGGCGGCGGCCTGCCGATCGCACCGGAAGTGGCGAAGCTGCCTGCGGCCAAGACCCTGTGCGTGTACGGCAAGGATGACGAGGACGCACTGTGCCCGGACCTGCCGGCCAACGATGGCGTGCAGAAGGTGAAGCTGCCGGGCGACCATCACTTCAATGGTGATTACGATCGTTTGGCTGAGGTGATCCTCAAGGGCGGCGCGTAGGCCGCACCCACCGGTAGCGCCGGGCCATGCCCGGCGGAGAGCGTGCGAACCAACGGTTCGCACCCACCAGGGTGAGGGTGCGCACCCACCAGGGTGAGCGATCACCCGCGCCGCGGGTCCAGCGAGATCAATCGCGTGGCATCCAGCAGTGCCGCCGGCAGGTGCATGCCACCCGGTGCGGCGAGGTAGCGCGGGCGCCACTGCGGGTCGAACTTCGACTTGAAACGGCGCAGGCCACTGAAGCCATAGAAGCGTTCACCATGCCGCGCCAGCAGGCCGGCCAAGCGGTTCCAGCGGCCGGCCAGGCGGTGCTGGGCCAGCCCGGACAGCGGCGCCATGCCCAGCGAGAAGCGCGCATAGCCCTGCGCACGTCCCCACAGGAACAGTTCGATGAACAGGAAATCCATCGTGCCCTTCGGCGCTTCATTGACGTGGCGCATCAGGTCCACCGACAGCTCGGCCCCGGCAGGCGCCTGCCACAGGTTGGCGAAGGCCACGATCTCACCTTCGGCCTCGACCAGCGCCACCGGGAAGCGCGCCAGATAGCCGGGATCGAAACTGCCCAGCGAGAACCCCTTTTCGTCGCCGGCCTTGTCGTCCAGCCAGGCGTTGGAAATGGCGTGCAGGCGCGGCAGCAGTTCGGGAATCTCTTCCACCGGCGCCACCCGGAATGACAGGCCGCTGCGCTTGCCGCGGTTCCAGGCCTGGCGCAGGTCGGCGCGTTCGCGTCCTTCCAGGCCGAAGTCGTGCAGCGGCACCATCGCCTCTTCGCCCAGCTTGACCAGGCCCAGGCCCAGGTCCAGGTAGGTCTGCCAGTACGCCTCGCCCACCTGGTAGAACACCGGGCGCAGGCCAAGCCGGTCGGCTTCCTCGCGGAAGCGCCAGATCAGCGCACGGGCCACCTCCGGCGGGCCGACCGGATCGCCCATCGCAATCAGCGACCCGCCATAGCGCTGCATCATCACGAAGCCCTGTTTCGCCTCATCGCGCAGCACCGCCTTGTCGGCGGTCAGCACCAGGCAGGCCTGGGTGTCGGTGGCGCCGGCCAGCACCGGTGCCAGCGCCTGCAGGGTGGCATCGTCGGCAGCCGGCAACGGGGTGCGCGTGCTGTGCAGCAGGCGCGCCAGGCCGAACATCACCAGCGCGATGGCCACCACCAGCAACGCGCGCAGCGCACGCGGCGCGTTGCCCGACACGGCGAACTGCCACCAGAGTTCGTTCTGGTATTCGACGTGGCTGTAGGTGAAGAACAGCAGCCAGGTCACCGCCACCAGCACCAGGCCGAGGTTGCGCAGCCACGGCCACGACCAGGCTTCATCCAGCAGCGCGCCCTGGCGGTAGAACTCGCGGCGCGCGGCCCACAGCGCCATCGCCACCAGCAGCGCCGATACGGCGATGAGCGGTTGGCCGCCGCGCAGCCACAGCGGCAGCGGCGTGACCACGCATACCGCCATCGCCAGCATCCACGCGGCATGGCTGCGCCGGGCCAGGCCCTGGCCGATGAGCAGCAGGGCCACGCCGCCGAGGCTGCCGATCAGGTGCGAGGTTTCCAGGATGGGCAGCGAGGCGTTGAGGAGATGGCGGCGCGGCGTCGGCAGCGTGCCATCGATGACCAGCGCGGCACCGATGCTGAAGGCGGCCAGGGCGATGATCTGCGGCAGCCATGGTCGCAGCGCGTGCCAGCCCGCGCGGGTGGCGCCGGCGCTGGCCTGCAGCGGCTGGCGCAGGGCCGGGGCAAGGGCGAGCAGGGTGGCCAGCAGCAGCGGCAGCACGTAGTAGGTGACGCGGTAGATCAGCGCGGCGGCCAGCACCGCGGCCGGTGCGACCTGCGGCAGCAGCTTCAGCAGGCTCCACTCGAACACGCCCAGGCCCGCCGGCACCGTGGACACCAGGCCGGCCAGCACGGCCACCAGGTACAGGCCGACGAAGCCGGGCAGGCCGGTAGGCGTGGAGTCGGGCAGCAGCACGTAGAACGCGGCGCTGGCCAGCACCAGTTCGATGACGCTGAGCACGGTGACGCCGAGCATGGTGCGGCGGTCGGGCAGCCACAGGCCATGGCCGAAGATGCGGAACTGGCGCCCGTTGCGGCCGACCAGCAGCACGGTGGCGGCGTAGGCGAGCAGGCCGAGGATGCCGACCACGCGCACCGCCGCCGGGTCCAGCGGCAGGGCCAGCGCGGCCGCGGCCGGTTCCATGCACAGCGCCACGCCGATCAGCAGCCAGGCACCGAACACGAAGCCCAGCGTGCTCATCAGTACCACCTGGCCGATCTGCGCCAGGTCCAGGCCGGCACTGCGGTAGCCGCGCAGGCGCACCGCGCCGCCGGTCAATGCGGCAAAGCCCACGGTCTGGCCCAGGGTGTGGGCCAGGAACGCGGTGATGCCCACGCGTGCGGGATGCACGCGGATGCCACTGCGGCGCAGGCCGATGGCATCAAAGCCGATCAGGCAGGCGTAGCTGGCCAGGCCCAGCAGCACGGTCAGCGCGATCTGCGCACCGGTCAGCTTGTGGAAGGCGTCGCGGATGGCACGGTAGCCATGCTCGTCGAATTCGTTGGCGAGCCCGTGCAGGGCCAGCGCCAGGATCAGCAGCGGGATGACGATGGTCAGGACCCGCTTCCATGCCGGGGTATGGGAAGCGGTGGTGGAATCGGGGGCGTGGGTCATCGGCGCAAGGGTGCGTCAGCGGGGGCGAGGGTGGTGTCAACGTGAACGTGGCGCATCGTGCGCCTGTCGATCGCGTTTGACCAGCACCGGCACTGTGCGGCGATTGGCGGCAACGAGCGGCCGCGCCGGGTACACACTTCCGGCCCCGGCTGGGTGAGAATGAAGGCCTGTCCACCCGCAGGAGCCACGCCCATGATGGAGCGTTACGACATCGGACCGCGCATGTCCGAGATGACCGTGCACAACAAGGTCGCCTACCTTTCCGGCCAGATTCCGGAAGACACCAGCCAGGACATCACCGGGCAGACCCGGCAGGTACTGGCGGAGATCGACAAGCTGCTGGCGCTGGTGGCCAGTGATCGCCAGCACGTGCTGCGCGCGGAAGTGTTCCTGGCCGACATTGCCGATTTCGACGGCATGAACAAGGCGTGGGACGAGTGGGTGGTTGAAGGTGCGACCCCGGCGCGTGCGACGTTTGAAGCGAAGCTGGCGCATGCGGAGTGGAAGGTGGAGATCGTGATCACGGCGGCCGTGCCGTAATTCCGTGAGCCGGGGTCTGATCCCTCTCCCGCGGAGAGGGCTCTTGCCCCGCTGCAGTTACTGCGAATGGATCCTGCTGGCGGCATGTGCCGAGAGCGCGATGCACGCCTGCATCAGGCTTGCCATGAAGCGGTCGCCAACGTAGTCGTCGGCGTCGTCATGACTGCGGCTGCGTTCGGCGGCAAGCACGACTTCCTGCACCACGCGCAGGCCGGCCAGAATGCGGTCGGCCTCGGTCAGGCCCACGTGGCCGCCGGACAGGAAGCAGCCTTCCGGCCACAGGAATCCACCGGCGGGGGCACCTGCACTGATCTTCTGCAGCAGGGCCATCAACCTGGCGGGATCGCATTGGATCTCGTCCGCGGCATCGGTGGCGTCGCTGGCGCAGGCGCCGGATAGGTCCGAAGGGGTCATGGCACAGCTCCGTTCAGGGCAATCGGTTGCCGCCGCGGCAAGGTGGCGGGCGGAACGTGGCTTGAAAAACGGCCACCTGCTCGGGTGGCCCGTTTCAGGACGTGTGCGGGAGTCTTGCATGCCACTGCGCTTGCGGCAGCGCGGTGTCGCATCTGTCGCAGTCGGTGTATCAATCTGGGAGGCGCATCTCTTTCTCTGAGGGCGTGGACCGCGCAGCAGAGGGCGATTGCGACGAGGGTTGAGCCGCCCGCTACACCGGCACCAGATCGATGCAGTCCACCGGGCACGGCGGAATGCACAGCTCGCAGCCGGTGCACAGGTCGGCAATCACCGTGTGCATGTACTTGGCGCCGCCGACGATGGCATCCACCGGGCAGGCCTGGATGCACTTGGTGCAGCCGATGCAGTCGGCTTCGACGATCAGCGCGACCTGCGGCGCCTTGTGCGTGCCGCGCGTGCGGTCGAACGGCACGGCGGGCACGCCCAGCACCTGGGCCAGTGCGCGTGCGCCGGCATCACCACCGGGCGGGCAGCGGTCCACGCCCACGTCGCCGCGCGCCATCGCCTGTGCATACGGGCGGCAGCCGTCATAGCCGCATTGCCCGCATTGGGTCTGCGGCAGCAAGCGGTCCAGGCGTTCGGTCAGGGGCGGGATCAGGCTCATGCGTGGCGAAGGCTGCGCGTTGGAATCACTTCAGGGGTCTGCCGCGGTACCAGCGCTCGTGGGCGAGGGCCAGCATCGGGCGGTCTTCGTAGCTGTCGCCGTAGGCGTGGATGCGCAGGTAGCGCGACAGGTCGAACTGGCGACGGATGTGCTCGACCTTGCGCGGGCCGCAGTCACCGCCGGCATAGCGCCCGGTCAGGCGGCCGTCCTGGCTTTCCAGCCGGTTGCAGATCAGCTGCAGGCCCAGCTGCTCGCACCACGGCTTCAGGTACAGGTCCAGCGAGCCGGACACGATCACCACGGTGTGCTGCTGTTCCTTGTGCCAGCGGATCTGTTCCAGCATCTCCGGGCGTACCACCTCGGGCAGCACCTCGCGGGCAAAACCTGCCGCGAGCGTTGCGATGTCATCGGCGTGGCGTTCGCTGAAGGTGAGGCGGGTGACGCGGGCGCGGATGCGCTCGGCGGAAATGATGCGCAGGCGGTAGGCCAGCAGCCACGGACCGACCTTCCACCACGCGCGCGCCAGTTGTTCCGGCGTGGCCACGCGGCGCAGGAAGCGGCCATAGGTATCGCAGGTGGTGACGGTGTGGTCGAAATCGAACAGCGCCAGTTCCATCCTGCTCACTCCCATGGCGGTGCCTTCCGGGGCGGTCTGCGTGGAGGGCGCGGCGAGGGCCGCGCCCGCAGGGCATCAGCGGACCGGCATGCCCGGCTGCGCGCCGCTGTCTGCGTCCAGCAGCGCCAGCGCGCCGCCGTCGAAACCGGCCGACAGGATCATGCCTTCGCTCAGGCCGAAGCGCATCTTGCGCGGGGCCAGGTTGGCGATGAACACCACGCTGCGGCCGACCAGCGCTTCGGGCTCGCCGTAGCTGCCGCGGATGCCGGAGAAGATCTGGCGCTTGCCCAGCTCGCCGGCATCCAGTTCGAAGCGCAGCAGCTTGTCCGAACCTTCCACGAACTCACACACCAGCACCTTGCCGATGCGCAGGTCGAGCTTGGCGAAATCATCGATGCCGATGTAGGCCGGTGCGTCGGCGCTCTTCGCGTCGTCCTTGGCCGGGGCCGGGGCAGCCGGCTTCACGGCTTCGGTCCTGGCGGCGGGGGCGGCAGCGGCGGCCGGCTGCAGGGTGTCCTTGGAGGCGTCGATCATGGCGTCAATCTTCTTCGGGTCGATACGGGTGAACAGCGGGGTGTACTCGGCGATGCGGTGGCCCAGCAGCGGCTGTGCCAGTGCGGTCCAGTCGTTCACCGGCGCGGCCAGGAAGGCCTCGGCCTGCGCGGCGGTGGCCGGCAGCACCGGCTTCAGGGCGGTGACCAGCACGCGGAACAGGTTCAGGCCCTGGCTGCACACCGCCTGCAGCTGCGCGTCGGCGCCTTCCTGCTTGGCGATGACCCACGGCTTGACCTCGTCGATGTAGCGGTTGGCTTCGTCGGCCAGGGTCATGGTGAGCCGGATGGCGGCAGCCGGGTCGTTGCGCTCGTAGGCTTCACGGATCGGCGCCAGGCCATCGACGAAGCGCTGGTACTGCGCCGCATCGGGCAGCTGCGCGGCCAGCAGGCCATCGAAGCGCTTGCTGATGAAGCCGGCGCAGCGGCTGGCCAGGTTGACGAACTTGCCGACCAGGTCGGCGTTCACGCGTGCGACGAAGTCACCCAGGTTCAGGTCGAGGTCGTCCACGCCGCCGCTGGTCTTGGCCGCGTAGTAGTAACGCAGGGCTTCCGGTTCCAGGCCGGCGTCGAGGAAGGTGCGCGCCATCACGAAGGTGCCGCGCGACTTGCTCATCTTCGCGCCATCGACCATCAGGTAGCCGTTGACGTGCAGGCGGGTGGGCGCGCGGTGGCCGGTACCGTTCAGCACCGCCGGCCAGAACAGGCCGTGGAAGTTGACGATGTCCTTGCCGATGAAGTGGTGCAGTTCGGTGCTGGTGCCTTCGCGCAGGTGCGATTCGAAGTCTTCGCCGAGCGTGCCGCACAGGGTCTGGAAGCTGGACAGGTAGCCGATCGGCGCATCCAGCCAGACGTAGAAGTACTTGCCCGGCTGGCCGGGGATCTCGAAGCCGAAGTACGGCGCATCGCGCGAGATGTCCCACGCGCGCAGGCCACCTTCGGCGTCCAGCCATTCCATCAGCTTGGCCTTCACGCCGGGCAGGGCGACATCGCCGGCCAGCCAGCTGCGCAGGAAGCCTTCGAAACGGCCGACCTCGAAGAAGAAGTGTTCCGAATCGCGGATTTCCGGTGTGGCGCCGGAGATCACCGACTTCGGATCCTTCAGGTCGGTCGGGTTGTAGGTGGCGCCGCAGACTTCGCAGTTGTCGCCGTACTGGTCGGCGCTGCCGCAGTTCGGGCAGATGCCCTTGATGTAGCGGTCGGGCAGGAACATGCCCTTGGCCGGGTCGTAGAACTGCGCGACCGAACGGCGGCTGATGTGGCCGGCCGCTTCCAGCTTCAGGTAGAACTGCTCGGTCAGCGCCTTGTTGGCCGCCGAGTTGGTCGAGTCGTAGTGGTCGAAGGCCACGCCGAAGGCGGCGAAATCGCGCTCATGGCCGGCCTGGATGTTGGCGATGAAGGCTTCCGGGGTGACCCCGGCCTTTTCCGCGGCCAGCATGATGGGCGTGCCGTGGGTATCGTCGGCGCACACGAACCAGGCCTTGCCGCCGCTCATTCGCCGCGCGCGCACCCAGATGTCAGCCTGGATGTAGCCGACCAGATGGCCCAGGTGCAGGGGGCCGTTGGCGTAGGGCAGGGCGGTGGTGACGAGCGCGGTACGGGTCATGGTCGCGGGGTGCAGCCGAGGGGAACCGCAGAGTATCGCATGCCTGCAACGAGGTGACCCGGCCGGGGCCGGGTCACGGGGGTGCTGCGCGGGCCGGGGGGCTTACTCGCGGACCCAGGTCTGGGTGCGGCAGATGAAGGCGATGCAGCCGGACACGTCCAGCTTGCCGCCGCCCGGCTGCAGCTCCAGCTTGGACTTGTAGGTCTTGCCGTTGGCCGGGTCGAGGATGGTGCCGCCGGACCACTTGCTGTGGCTGCCCTTGTCCTGCGACAGGTTCCACAGGATGGTCATGCCCTTGACCGGCTTGTTCTTGTTGGCGCCTTCGCAGCCGTCGCAGACGGGGTTGGGACCCTTGTCGGACTGCAGGATCTCGACCACCTTGCCACTCAGTCCGCCGTTGGCGGCCTGGCTGATCTCCACGATCGACTTCACCTTGCCGGTCTTGTCGTCGATGGTCTTCCAGCGGCCGGCGGCGCTGTCGGCGGCCTGGGCCGACAGGGCGGCCAGGCACAGCGGCAGTGCCAGCAACAGGGTCTTGAAGGTCTTGCGCATGGTCCCCTCCCAGGGTTCATTCCGGCACGTTGCCGGTACAGGGCGACTGTATACCCATTCGGCGGGGTATGGGGAAGGGGGGGCTTTGCAGGGCTTGCAGCCCTGCACCTGCTGCAATCAACGTCAAAGGCCAGAGCCAGAGCGGCATTCCGAGGGATGGCGGGGCACTGTGGGTTTGCGGGGACGCCGTAAACCCCCCTCCGGGGTCCGGCCCAGCCGCTGGCGGCTGTGCGTTCGGGCGCTTGCGAAGCAGTGCTTCGCAAGCAAAGCGCCCTCACCCATGGGGGCTTGGTCGCCGCATCCATGCGGCTCACACCCCGCAAACCCACAGTGCCCCGCCTTCGACAGGTTCACGCGGCTGATGGTGGGTGCCGATTCACGCAGCTGATGGTGGGTGCCGACCGTTGGTCGGCACGGGGGCGGATCAACCGACTTCGTACAACTCCAGCGGCAGGTCGTCGGGGTCGGCGAAGAAGGTGAAGCGGGCGCCGGTGTACTCGTCCACGCGGATCGGTTCGCAGGCTACGCCATGCTCGGCCAGGCGCTGGATGAACGGTTCCAGCGCAGCCACCCGGAAGGCCAGGTGGCGCAGGCCCTGGGCCTCGGGCCGGCTGGGCCGGGGCGGTGGCGCCGGGAAGGAGAACAGCTCCAGCTGGCCGCCGTCGGGCAGGGACAGGTCCAGCTTCCACGAATCGCGCGCGGCACGGTGGTTCTCGGCCAGCACGCGCAGGCCGAGGATGCGCACGTAGAAATCCTTCGAACGTGCGTAATCGCTGCAGATGACGGCGGCATGGTGGATGCCCAGCAGGCCGCCGGTCGCTGCGCGGGTCATGGCGTTGCCGTGGCCGGTGCCGTCGCGGCGGGCTGGTCAAGCCAGCGGTCCACCTTGCGCTCCAGCACGTCCAGCGGCATCGAGCCGTCCTTCAGTACTTCGGCGTGGAAGCGACGCAGGTCGAAGGCTGCGCCCTGGCGCGCTCGGGCCTTGTCACGCAGGGCCAGGATGCGGCTCAGGCCCGCCACGTTGGACAGCGCCTGGCCCGGCTGGGCCATGATCCGTTCAACTTCGGCGCTGGCGTCGTCCTCGCTCATGTCCACGGCTTTCTGCAGGTAGTTCACTGCCTGCTGCTTGCTCCAGCCCTGCGAGTGCACGCCGGTGTCGGCCACCACGCGGGCCGCGCGCAGCAGGCGCGAGTACAGGTAGCCGATACGGTCGTAGGGATCGGTGTAGACGCCCAGATCGTCGCCGAGGGTTTCGGCATACAGGCCCCAGCCTTCGACGAAGGCGAGGTCGCCACCCAGGCGGCGGAAGCGCGGCAGCTTGGCCAGTTCCTGCTGCAGGCCCAGCTGCACGTGGTGGCCGGGGATGGCTTCATGCAGGTACTGCACCGGCACGCTCCAGCGCTTGCGGCTGGGCAGGTCGCGGGTGTTGACGTAGAGCACGCCCGGTTGTCCCGGCTGGCCGGGCTGGTAGGCGGCGGCAGCGGCAGTCAGTGCACGGTCCGGCTCGACCGCGCGTACTTCCAGGCGGTCCTTCGGCAGGGTGTCCAGCACCTGCGGCAGGCGCGCATCCACCTGCTGCTGCAGCTGGCGGTAGCGATTGATCAGCGCGTTGGCATCGCCGTACTGGAACTGGCGGTCGGTGCGCATGTTCTTCAGCAGCTTGGCCTGAGAGCCGCGCAGCTTGTTGTCCTTCATCACCGCAGCGATCTGCGCGCTCAGTTCCTGTACGCGCTGCTCGCCCAGCGCATGCAGCTGGGCGGCGGTCTGGTCGCTGGCGGTGGTCTGCACGATCAGGTTGGCGTACCAGCCCTGGCCGTCGGGCAGGGCGCCCAGGCCGCTGCTGCTGCGGGTGGCCGGCAGGTATTCGGTGGCGATGAAGCCGCGCAGGGCGCGGTAGGACGGCATGATGCGCAGCTCGATCATGCGCTTGTACTCGGCGCTGATGCGCGCTTTTTCCTCGGCCGGGATGTCGCTCGGCATGGTCCTGATCGGCGACCAGAAGATGCTTTCCTCGGCGGTCGGGGTGATCACCACGTCCAGCTGCGGCAGCACCTTCTCCATCAGGTCGCGCGGCTGCACCACGCCGGCCTTCATGCCCTGGCGCATGTTGTCGATGGCCTGGTTGAACAGGTCGGGGATGCCCAGCGAGCGGCGCGACCAGGTGTCGTAATCCTTGACCGTGTTGAACGGCTGCGCGCCTGCGCCGGCACCGAGGATCGCCATGATGCTGCCGATGTTGTAGTACTGGCTGATCGGCATCATCCAGCTCGGGTAGCGCTCGGCCGCCAGCGAGGCGCGCGCATCGCGCACGAAGATTTCGTAGCTGAGCAGGTCCTGGCCCTGCAGGCCGTCACTGCCGACCTTCTCGACCTTGCCCAGCCATTCGGTGGTGAAATCGTGCGACTGCTGGCGCCATGCGGCCGACAGGATGTTGGGCAGCTGGTCGTTGTAGCGGGCATCGCCCTGGAAGGTGGCCTGCAGCGGGTTCAACCGCATCGAGGCGTCCCAGTATTCGTCGTACAGGCGCTCCAGCTGCACCTGCCTGGGCACGGCGCGGGCCGGTGCCACCGGGCGCGTGGCGGCGCGGCGCGTGGAGCTGCCGCGTGCCGGGGTGGCGCGCGCGGGCTTGGCCTTCGGCTTGGCGGCCTGCCGGGTCTGCGCGGCGGCGGGGCGGCTGGCCTTCTTCTTCGCTGCCTCTGCCGACGGCACGGCACTGAACAGGAACAACGCGGCGATGGCGGCGGCCAGGGCGCGGGTGGGATACGGCATCAGGAGCTTCCGTGGAACACAGACCGTGGAGCTTGCACGATCCGGGCGCGTACGGCCAGCGTGAACGCGCAGTCAGCTTGCCGTCGCTGGGGCTTCAGTCAGCCGCAGCGGCAGCGCGCAGCTGCGCGGCGCGTGGTTCGCCCAAGTAGCGTGTGATCGCGCGCCGCATCAGGTACAGCAACGGAATCAGGGCGATGGCAAAGCCCATCTTGTACACGTAGTTGACGCTGCTGACGGCCAGGAACAGCGAGGTGGGCCATTTCTGCGGGCCCAGCACGAAGGCGATCCAGATCACCACGAAACTGTCCACCAGCTGCGAGACGGCGGTCGAACCGGTGGCGCGCAGCCACACGTGGCGCTCGCCGGTGGCCTGGCGGATGCGATGGAACACGGCCACGTCGATCAACTGGCCCACCAGGAAGGCCACCAGCGAACCTGCGATGGTCCACATGCCCTGGCCGAACACGGCCGCGAACGCGGCCTGGTAATCCGGCACGCCGTGCGCATCCATCGACGTAACCCACCAGCTGGCCGGTGCCAGCGAGATGGCGGCGAACGCGAACAGGAACCCATAGGCGATGAGCACCACCGCCAGCCACGAGATGAAGCGCACGCCGCGCTTGCCGAAGAACTCGTTGATGGTGTCGGTCATGATGAACACCACCGGCCACAACAGCGTGCCGGCGGTGAAGCTCAACGATCCGGTCTGGCCGAACAGGTTCCAGTTCAGTGCATCGATGCCCAGCGTGTCTTCCAGCGCGAAGATCTTCACCCCGATCAGCTCGGCCAGCACCGCGTTGCCGCAGAAGAACGTGGCCAGGATGATGAACAGCAGGACCGCGCGGTCCTGCAGGGGGCGCGCGTAAGGCGCGTCGCTGGGCGTGCCGCTCACTCCGGGCGTTCGCCGGCGCGGGTGAAGGGCACGCTGGCCGGAGCCACCGCACCGCCGGAAATGATGAAGCTCATCGCCTGGTCGACGGTCCAGTCGGTGGGGGTGAGCAGTTCCACCGGCACGATTTCCAGGTAGCCCGAGGTCGGGTTGGGCGTGGTAGGTACGTACACCGCCGCCAGTTCGCGGTCGGTGCCCTGTTCCTTGATGACCCGGGTGACCAGGCCCACCGACTTCATGTCACGGTGCGGGAAGTCGATGAGGACCACGCGCTGGGTGCTGCCCGGTTCGGTCTGCAGCATGTCCAGCAGCTTCTTGGCGCTGTCGTAGATGATGCTGGCCAGCGGGATGCGCTTGATGATGGCGCCGACCCAGCGCAGCAGGCGCTGGCCGACCACGCGACGGCTGGCCACGCCCACCGCCAGGATCACCAGCAGGGTGGCCAGCAGGGCGATGGTGTCCTGGATCCACTCGGCGTGGACCCAGCCCAGGTAGTGCGGGAAGCTGGTCGCGATCTGCTCGGACAGCGGCACCACCAGCGGGCTGGAAATGCCCGACAGCAACACGAAGACAAACTTCACCACGACCCAGGTCAGCCAGATCGGCAACAGGGTCAGCAGGCCGGTCAGGAACAGGCGCTGCAGGGAAGGGCGGGGGACCAGGGCGGGGGCTTCGAGCGACATGTGCGCATTGTAGCGGCCGATTGCGCTGGATTACGCTGGAAGGTCGGGGCGGGAGCCAGACAGGGAACGGATGCTGTGTTGAGGATTCTGCGCGGAGTGGGCTGGGCCCTGCTGGTGCTGGCGGTGCTGGTGTGGACGTTGTCGCGGTTCTGGCCGCTGCCGCCGGCCCAGCGTGAGCAGGTGCGCTGGCTGGAGGACGTGCGGCCGCTACCGGGGAAGGACGGCTTCGCCTTGTTATGGACGCTGCCCTTCGATGGCCTGGACCGGGCCCAGCGCGAGGCCGCGCTGGCCGAGGATGTGCGGCACTGGCAGGTGGACCCGGCGCCGGACCGGACCGATTCGGTGCTGGCGGCCACGCATCCGGAGGTGAAGGTCGACAGCCAGGGCTATTGCCGGTCCACGGGTGAAAGCTGCCTGGCCAAGGTGCGCGCCGATACCGCGCAGTTCCGTGCCGCCCACGCCGGGCACGAGGGCCTGCATGAACGCCTCGACGCGCTGGCCGATGCCGACCGCTTCGATACGCCGTTCCTGCCCTCGGGCTCCCCCGGGATCTACCCCTGGCCGCGCTACCAGACCCTGATGGATGCCAGCGGCGTGCATGCGCTGGCCTTCGTGCGGGGCGATGTTCCCGCGGCGCTGGCTGGCAGCTGCCGTTCGGTGCAGGTGGGACGGCGCCTCATGCGCGGTGGCAATGCGCTCATTGACAGCATGATCGGCGCGGCCATGGTGCGTGCCAACGTGTACCTGCTGGCGGAGATGCTGGCGGAACTGCCGCCGGGCCAGGTGCTGCCGGCGGCCTGCGAAAGCGCACTACAGCCGATGGAAGCCGCTGAGCAGAGCCTGTGTCGGGCAATGCAGGGCGAGTTCGCGATGAGCAGGGCTGCCATCGATGCGTCGTTGCAGCAGACCGGCGCCGTGCTGATGCTGGATCGCGAACACACTCTGGGCCGTTTCGCGCTGAACCTGGGTTGGGCCTGCGACCCGGCCGCGACCCGTTTGCTGGTGGCCGACCAGCCCGTAGCGACGGGGAGCGTGCGGAGCAGGGACTTCAGCTGTCTGTCCAACAGGGTCGGCTGCGTCCTCAGCGACATCGCCGCACCGACGTACCGCTCTTACGCCGCGCGCAGCCAGGACGTGGCTGCGTTGCTGCGCCTGCTCGGTGCACAGCGCTGGCTTCGGCAGCAGGCCGATGCACCGGAGCAGGCCCTGCAACGACTGCCTGCACAGTGGCGTTCATCCACACGCACGCCGGTGCTGTCGGCCGATGGCCGGCATCTGCAGGTGCCGCGGCGGGAAGCGGACATGCTGGATGGGTCCGAACCGGTGCTGTCGGTGCCGTTGTAGGTCAGGGGGCGCCGCGCGCCTGCGGCTTCAGGCGGACGTAGACCTGCTTGCGCACGCGGGCGACGACTTCGCCGGAGGCATCGACCACGTCGTTGCTGAACCAGCGCAGCACCTTCTCGCCGTTGGCCGCCTGGGAGCGCAGCTCATCCAGCACCGCCTCGTCGATATGGAAGGCGGTGCGGACGGTGCCGCGCCCGGGCTTGAGGAATTCGATGGCCCCGGCGCGATCCCACACGTAGTAGTCGCGGCCCAGGGTGTGCATCAGGCCGAGCATCCAGAACGGATCGGTCATCGCGAACAGGCTGCCACCGAAATGGGTGCCGACGTAGTTGCGGTTCCAGGGGCGCATCCGCAGCTCCACCTCGATCTGCCGGTAGTCCGGTGTGATGCGGGTGACATGGATGCCGGTGAACAGGAACGGCGGCCACAGGTTGATGCCGAGGCGGAAGGTGCTGGCTTTCATGGGCGGGCGGGGCGCGGGGGCGAGGACTCGAGTCTAACCATTCGCATGCGTATGTTGAACCCCGGCCTGCAGAACCCAAAACCCCAAAACCCCAAAACCGGGCCAGCGGGCGTTACACCTCACCACTCATTGCATACCCGTCACGGCCGTTGTCCTTGGCGCGGTACAGCGCGGCGTCGGCGCCTTCGACGAAATGGTGGGGATGCAGACTGCCATCGGGTACGCGCGTGTACACGCCGATGGTGAGGGTGATGCCGGCACCGCGGCCGTCGCCCGGGGGCGGCAGTGCGCGCACGCCGGCGATCAGGTCTTCGACCACCAGGCGCGCGCCATCGGCCGGGGTGTCCGGCAGCACCAGCGCGAACTCGTCGCCGCCATAGCGTGCGGCCATGTCGCGCGGGCGTCGTGCATGTGCAGCGATCAGCCGCGCGACATCGCGCAGCACGCCGTCACCGGCCTGGTGGCCGTGGCGGTCGTTGTGATGCTTGAAATGGTCCACGTCGATCAGGGCCAGGCTCAGCGGCTTGCCACTGCGCCGCGCGGCATCGCATTCCTCCTGCAGGGCCTGTTCGAAACGCAGGCGATTGCCCAGCCCGGTCAGCGCATCGCGGTTGGCCTGGCGGTGCCAGGCCGAGATGCGCCAGACCGCCCACACCAGCAGGATCAGCAGCACGCCGAGCAGGGCGCTGGCCGGTGTCCACCACAGGTTGCCCACGCGCAGCAGCAGCCAGCCCAGCAGCGGAGCCAGCGGCAGTGAGCACAGCGCGGCCAGCCACGGCAGGCGCAGGCCGAGCAGCATTACGCACAGCGCCGCCATCAGCCCGGACAGCACGTCCTGCCCGATGCGCGGCAGCACGTTGATCTGCTTGTCCTGCAGCAGCATCGAGGCAATGTTGGCCTGGTACTCGCTGCCGCTCATCCAGTACTCGCGGGTGGTCGGGGTCAGCAGGCGTGGTGCGATGCCGCTGGCGGTCATGCCGACCACGATGCGGCGGCCATGCAGCAGCGACGCGTCGACCTGGCCATCAAGCACATCGGCGTAGGAAACGTGCGGCAGCCGCTCGGGCGGGCCGGCATAGCGCACGCGCACGTAGTCGTCGCGACGCCATTGATAGGGCGATTCGAGTGCAGGCGCGGGGTCGGCGAGGCCATGCATGCGCTGGGCCGGGAGGCCGGACAGCGCCAGCCCCAGCGCCGGCCAGTGCGGCTGGCCGATGCCGGCGCGCAGGTAGACACCGCGCGCCACGCCATCGCCATCGACTTCCACGTCGCTGTGGCCGATGGCTGCTGCGCTGGCGGCGATCAGCGGGATGGGCAGCAGTTCCTCGGCCAGGCGGTCGCCTGCCGCCGGCGCCGCCAGCACCGGCAGCACCACGCGGCCATTGCGTCGGATGGCCGCGGCCAGTTCGGCATCCTGGCGCGCGTCCCGGCGGTCCGGCTCGGAGAGCATCAGGTCCAATGCCACCCGTTCGACACCGGCATCGGTCAAGCGGTCCAGCAGTCGTGCATGCACCGAGCGCGGCCACGGCCACTGGCCGATGCGCTGCAGGCTCTCTTCGTCGATGGCCACGATCAGCACGCTGGGGTCGGGGCGGTAGTCCCAGTCGCCCACCAGCAGGTCGTAGGCGGCTTCATCCTGCCGCCACAGGAACTGCCCGTGGCTGACCACCGCCGTGGCGATGCCGGCCAGCAGGGCCAGCAGGATGCGCCGCGACCAGGGCAGGGGCGAGCGTCTCACAGCAGCAGCCACAACAGCAGGGCACTGCCGCCGGCGCCGTAGCACAGCCGACACGGCAGCTTGACCTGCTGGGCGGGTGAGAACGGACCGGCGTGGCCGTCGTCGTCGATGTACTGCACGCGCACGTGCAGGGTACCGCGCCACGGTCGCTTGAAGCTGACCTGCGGCTGCGCCAGCGTTTCATCCACCAGCGGCGCCTTGAAGTCACCGCGGCGGTCCACCTGCACGCGGTAGCGCTGGCCTTCGCTGCCGGCCTGCCAGCGCAGGGTCAGCTCGCCGTGGGCAGCTTCGGGCGGCTGCAGGGCCGGGTCGACCGGATCGTCGGTGAGCTGCAGGGGCAGCGCCTGCCCGAACGGCCCCTGGTGGCCCTGGCCATCGCGCGAGGCAATGCGCCAGAAGTACTGTCCTGGCGGCAGCGGCGTGGCCAGGCGCAGGTCGGTGCCGGCGCTGGCCTGCTGCTGCAGTGGTTGCAGGAAGCGTGGCTCGCCGGCGATCTGCAGCACGCTGCTGCTCGCGCCCGGGGCCTGGGTCCAGCGGAAGCGCGGCCGGTCACTGTTGACGGCCTGGCCGTGCAGGGGCGACACGGTCAGCGGCGGTGGCGGCTGGTCGCTCAGCAGGAAATCGGCGCTGGCATCCAGGCCTTCCACGCCCTGCGCATCGACGGCGCGCAGCAGCAGGCGTAGGGCGCCGGGCGGCAGGTCGTCGATGACCAGCGAGGTGCCGGTGGTGGTGGCCGCGAACAGCAGGATCTCCGGCGTGGTGGCCAGCACCACTTCGACCCGGTAGTGGTCGGCAGCGGCCACCGGCTCCCATGCCAGGCGTGCCGGCAGCGGCGCCAGCGTGGTGGCATCGCTGCGCAGCCGCAGCGCGGGCAACAGCGCCGATACGGCTTCAGGTGCCGCATCGGCGCTGGCGCTGCGGCTGGCCTGGCCCGGGCGCACCAGCCGCTGGCCGTGCGGATTGCCCACCTGCACGCGGCCTTCCAGTACTTCGGTGGCACCGACCTGCGTGCCGTCGCCGGCACTGACCCGGAACACCGTGCCGCGGACGCTGCTGGTGGCTGCGGGGGCATCGATGATGTAGCGCGACGCCGGGCCGCGGGCGGGAGTGACGCGGTTGCTGGCCCGGCCCTGCTGCAGGCGCACGCGGGTATCGACCATGCCGGTGCGGCCGTAGCGGCTCAGCTGGTCCAGGCGCAGCCGCGAGTGCTCGCGCAGCTGCAGGCGCGAGGCATCGGCGAATTCAAGGGTGACGCTGGCATCGGCCGCCGTCTGCACGGTGTCGCCGATGTGCAGCCGCTCGCCGGCGAGCAGGGCACGGGTGGCACTGCCATTGGCAGCGGCCAGCTGCACGGTGCCGCGCACGGCCAGCACGCGCGCGGGGGCCGGTTCGACCCGCAGCCAGCTGACCGGGAAGCGAAGCAGCCCGCCGGGCGGCAAGCGGTAGGGGTTGTCGATGCGGTTGTGCTGTTGCAGCTGTTGCCAGGGCACGTCCGCCTTCAGGTACAGGCCGCCCAGATCCCAGAGGGTATCGCCGGGGCGGACCCGGTAGTTCCAGTCCTGTGCAGCGGCGAGGCCGGGCAGCAGGAGCAGGGCGCACAGCAGTGCGGCGAAACGGCGGGCGAGGGAAGACGACGAACGGCCAACGGTCACGGAGTGCTGTCCCGGCTGTGCGGGGGCGCAGCTGCAAGACCCCATGGCCCCGACCTCATCCCCCCGAATGGATCGTAGCGGCCAAAAGGCCGCTACCGATCACATTATTGCCCGCGTTCAGTGCAGGAATTCTGAACGGAGCGTGCCTTCGTTCAGAACAGCAGCGAGGCCATCTTCCGGCGGTAGCGGCCGACCAGGTCCTCGTCGGTGATGACGTTGAAGGCATCGATCAGCACCTTGCGCGGCAGGCCTTCGGCGAAGGTGCGGTCGATCCGCAGCATCTCCAGGAACTGCTCGAGCGCGGCTTCGTCGTGGCCGCCGAGCAGCAGCTGCACGCCGCGCAGATGGCGGGCCTGCAGGTCCTTGCCATCGGCGGCGATGCGGGCATCCAGGGCCTCGGCCGAGGGCGCATCCTTCAGCGCGGTGGCGAAGGCCAGGCGCGCACGGCCGCGCACCGCGCGGTCATCGGTGGCCAGGTTGGCGGGCAGGGCATCGATCAGCGTGCCGGCCTCATCCACGCCACCCACCTGCAGCAGGGCCAGGGCGAGGTCCAGCTTCAGCTCGTCCTTGTCCGGTTCGGCGGCGATCTGCGCACGCAGCACGTCCACCTGCGCCTGCGGGTCCAGCGGCGCCTCGTCTTCGGCCACGGTATCGCCGATATCGGCCGGCACGATGCCGTGCTGGGCCAGGAACTCGCGCAGCTGGCCTTCGGGGATGGCGCCGGGGAAGCCGTCCACCAGCTGGCCGCCCTTGACCAGGAACACGGTCGGGACCGAACGGATCTGGAAAGCGGCAGCGATCTGCTGCTCGGCGTCGACATCGACCTTGGCCAGCTCGAACGCGCCGTTGTACTCGGCCGCCAGCTTTTCCAGCATCGGACCCAGGGTCTTGCACGGGCCGCACCAGGTGGCCCAGAAGTCCACCAGCACCGGCGTCTGCAGGGATTTCTGCAGCACCTCGGCCTCGAAGGTCGCGGTGGTGGCGTCGAATACGTGTGTCGTCGTCTCGGTCATGGGGGAGATATCGCCTGGCAACTGGAGACCGATTCTATGGTGTCGATCCATGTCGGTCTCAACCCTGTCGTCACACCCGGCACGGGCAAACGTGCCGTGGCTTGGCGGTTGTCGTGCCTGCCGCGACAATGCAGCGGTCTTTCATTACAGGTGGGTCCGCGCGATGTCCGTGCTCTGGCTTGATCGTTGGTTGGGGCTGCTGGCCGCCATGTTGTTCGTGCTGGCCGTGCTCGGTTTCGGCGCAGGGCTGGCGGGCTACGCCCAGGCCGTGCACCCGGTGGCGCTGCTTGGTGCCCAGGGCGTGCCACATGCGCTTGCCTTCAACCTGCTGGGCCTGGTGCTGCCGGGCGCGCTGGCAGTGGTGGTGGCCGAGCGCCTGCGCCGGCAATTGCCGGTCGGGGCGGGCTGGGCGCCGCGGGTGGGCAGCCAGATGCTGCTGCTGGCGGGCCTGGCCTTCGCGGCCATGGGCCTGCTGCCGCTGGACCCGGAAGACCTGCATGGCGGCGCCAGCCAGCTGCACGCCAGCGCCTGGATGGTCTGGGTGCTGGGCTTCGTGGTCGGCACGCTGATGCTGGGCATCCCGCGCCTTCGCGGCGGGCACGGGCGTGCGATGGCCTTGCTGGCCCTGGGCTGCGGCGCGCTGGCCGGCCTGGCCGCGTTTGCCCTGCAGGGCGTGCTGCCGGCGCCGCTGGCGCAGCGGCTGGCCTTCGCCTGCTGGGCGGCCTGGCTGGCCCTGGCCCTGCCGCTGTCGCGGCGCCACTGAGGGCGCGGCGGCTGCCGCGCCCGGGGTGGGTCAGGGCTGCTGGTAGCACTTCACCTCGAATCCGACGGGGCCGAAGGTGTCATAGATCCAGGCGATGGTCTGGTTGATCGCGTTCTGCTCGGTATCGGCCTCCTCAGAGTGCCAGCCGGAGCTGCCGGGTTCATCGGTGATGATGTAGGCGCAGTTGAAGGTCGCGGCCTGTGCCGTGGCGGCGATGCCCAGGGCCAGGGAAACGGCAAGGGCGGCCTGTTGCAGCAATTTCATGGTGGTTCTCCAGTAGTGGGCTCCGGGTGACGACCATTGGCCGGCGGGGCAGGGAGCCGGCTGGCCCGCAGGTTCAGGCTCGACCGGGCTTGGAGGGCCGGTAGTAGGGAAATTCCGCCATCGGGGTAGGTCAACGCCGCGGCTACGCCTTCCAGTGACGGGCTTCGCCTCCGCCTTGGGACGCAGTGCCCGGACGGACTGTGCGCCTGGCCGGGATCGGCGCAGTGAGCTGCACCCAGGCAGGGCCGGCCGCGACAGTGGGCGGCCTTTCCGGGGCAGGGTTGGAGACGTTTGCCGCACTGCGGTACGCTGTACCGCTTTGCCGCCGCAACCGCGTGTTACATGACCAGCGCCGAACCCAACGTTTACGACCCGCAGCAGGTTGAATCCGCCGCCCAGAGCTTCTGGGATGCCACCCGCGCCTTCGAGGTCGACGAGACCTCGGACAAGCCGAAGTACTACTGCCTGTCGATGCTTCCGTACCCGTCCGGCGCGCTGCACATGGGTCATGTGCGCAATTACACGATCGGCGACGTGATCAGCCGCTACAAGCGCATGACCGGCCACAACGTGCTGCAGCCGATGGGCTGGGACGCGTTCGGCCTGCCGGCGGAGAACGCCGCGATCAAGAACAAGACCGCGCCGGCGGCGTGGACCTACAAGAACATCGACCACATGCGCAGCCAGCTGCAGTCGCTGGGCTATGCCATTGACTGGTCGCGCGAGTTCGCCACCTGCCGCCCGGACTACTACGTCCACGAGCAGCGCATGTTCACCCGCCTGATGCGCAAGGGCCTGGCCTACCGCCGCAACGCGGTGGTGAACTGGGACCCGGTCGACCAGACCGTGCTGGCCAACGAGCAGGTCATCGACGGCCGCGGCTGGCGCTCCGGCGCCCTGGTCGAGAAGCGCGAGATCCCGCAGTGGTTCCTGCGCATCACCGATTACGCCCAGGAACTGCTGGACGGCCTGGATGAGCTGGACGGCTGGCCGGAATCGGTCAAGACCATGCAGCGCAACTGGATCGGCCGTTCCGAAGGCCTGGAAATCCAGTTCGACGTGCGCGATGTCGATGGCAGCGCGCTGGACCCGCTGCGCGTGTTCACCACCCGCCCGGACACGGTGATGGGCGTGACCTTCGTGTCGATTGCCGCCGAGCACCCGCTGGCGCTGCACGCGGCGAAGAACAATCCGGAACTGGCGGCGATGCTGGCCGACCTGAAGCAGGGCGGCGTGTCCGAAGCCGAACTGGAAACCCAGGAAAAGCGCGGCATGGATACCGGCCTGCGCGCCGTGCACCCGGTCACCGGCGAGCAGGTGCCGGTGTGGGTGGCCAACTTCGTGCTGATGGGCTACGGCACCGGCGCGGTGATGGCCGTGCCCGGCCACGACCAGCGCGACAACGAGGTGGCCAACAAGTACGGCCTGCCGATCGTGCAGGTCATCGCCCTGAAGGATGCGCGCAACGACGATGAGCGCACCTGGGACGCCACCCGCTGGCAGGACTGGTACAGCGACAAGAGCCGCCAGACCGAACTGGTCAACTCGGCCGAATTCGACGGCCTGGACTTCCAGGGCGCCTTCGAAGCGCTGGCCGAGCGTTTCGAGCGCAAGGCCCAGGGCCAGCGCCGCGTCAACTACCGCCTGCGCGACTGGGGCGTGAGCCGCCAGCGTTACTGGGGCTGCCCGATTCCGGTGATCTACTGCGCCAAGTGCGGCGCGGTGCCGGTGCCGGAAGAACAGCTGCCGGTGGTGCTGCCGGAGGACGTGGCCTTTGCGGGCACCGGTTCGCCGATCAAGACCGACCCGGAATGGCGCAAGACCACCTGCCCGGACTGCGGCGGCGCGGCCGAGCGCGAGACCGACACCTTCGACACCTTCATGGAGTCGAGCTGGTACTACGCCCGTTACACCTCGCCGGGCGCCCGTGATGCCGTCGACAAGCGCGGCAACTACTGGCTGCCGGTGGACCAGTACATCGGTGGCATCGAGCACGCGATCCTGCACCTGATGTATTTCCGCTTCTACCACAAGCTGCTGCGTGACGCGCGGATGGTGGACAGCAACGAACCGGCGCGCAACCTGCTGTGCCAGGGCATGGTGATCGCCGAGACCTACTACCGCCCGAACCCGGATGGCTCGAAGGACTGGATCAACCCGGCCGACGTGGACGTGCAGCGCGACGAGCGCGGCCGCATCACCGGTGCCACGCTGATCGCCGACGGCCAGCCGGTGGTGGTCGGTGGCACCGAGAAGATGTCCAAGTCGAAGAACAACGGCGTGGACCCGCAGGCGATGGTCGGCAAGTACGGCGCCGACACCGTGCGCCTGTTCTCGATGTTTGCCGCGCCGCCGGAACAGTCGCTGGAGTGGAACGAAGCCGGCGTGGACGGCATGGCCCGCTTCCTGCGCCGCCTGTGGGCCCAGGTGCACAAGCACGCTGCCGACGGCGCCGCCCCGGCACTGGACGTGGCCGCGCTGGATGCCAACCAGAAGGCACTGCGCCGCAAGACCCACGAGACCATCGGCAAGGTCGGCGACGACTACGGCCGCCGCCACAGCTTCAACACCGCCATCGCTGCGGTGATGGAGCTGATGAACGCACTGGCCAAGTTCGAGGACACCAGCGAACAGGGTCGCGCGGTGCGCCAGGAAGCGCTGCAGGCCGTCGTGCTGCTGCTCAACCCGATCACCCCGCACGCCAGCCACACCCTGTGGCAGGTGCTGGGCCACGGCCAGACGCTGCTGGAAGACCAGCCGTTCCCGCAGGCCGACAGTGCCGCGCTGGTGCGTGATGCGCTGACCCTGGCCGTGCAGGTCAACGGCAAGCTGCGTGGCACCATCGACGTGGCCGCCGACGCCGCGCGCGAGCAGGTGGAGGCACTGGCCCTGGCCGAGCCGAACACCGCCAAGTTCATGGAAGGCCTGACGGTGCGCAAGATCATCATCGTCCCCGGCAAGATCGTGAACATCGTCGCTGCCTGATGCACCCGGCACCGGCCGCCGCCCTGGCGGCCGGTGCGTTGTCGCCATGCCACGGCCACGTGCCGATGGCCCTGCGTTCACGCGTCCTCGGGCACGCTGTCTGTTGCCGTGATCGCCCGGCTCCGCCAGACTGTTCCCATGACCCGAATTCTGCTTGCCCTCGTCCTTGTCCTCGGCCTTGCCGGCTGTGGCTTCCACCTGCGCAACAAGTTGATGCTGCCGACCGACACCGCGCCGGTGAAGGTGGTCTCCACCGCGCCCTACAGCGAGCTGGTCAAGCTGTTGAACCGCAGCCTGCTGGCGTCCGGTGCGAAGCTGGCCGACGAGGACAGCACGGATCCGGCGGCACAGCTGCAGGTGCTGTCCGAGCGCTGGGGTGACCTGCCCATCGCCATCGACGCACAGGGCCGCGCACAGGAATACAGCCTGCGCTATGCGGTCATCTTCATCTTCCGCCGCGAGGACGGCAGCGAGCTGGTGCCGCAGCAGGTGATCGAACTGTCGCGCGACTACGTGTCGCCGCCGACCGACGCCACCGGTACCACCACCGAACGCGAGATCCTGGCCGACGAGCTGCGCCGGGAAATGTCCGCCTCGATCATCCGCCGCATCGACAGCGTGGTGCGTGCCGAGCTGGAACGCGGCGGCAGCCTGTCCGCACCGAAGCCGGCCGTGTCGACCGATGGCGAACCGGCCACCGTGCCGGCGCCGGTCAAGCCCTGAGCTGCCGCATACGATGGAACTGCGACCGGAACAGCTGGCCAGCCAGGGCGGTGACACCGCGCTGGCGCCGGTATACCTGATCGCCGGCCCAGAAACCCTGCGCGTGCTGGAAGCCGCCGATGCGGTGCGCGCCCGCGCCCGCGCCAGCGGCGTGGACGAGCGCGAGGTGTTCGACGCCGACGGCCGCGATTTCGACTGGAACCAGCTTGATGCCAGCTTCAACGCGCCGAGCCTGTTCAGTGCGCGGCGCCTGGTGGAAGTGCGCCTGCCCAGCGGCAAGCCGGGCAAGGACGGCGCCGAAGTCATCAGCCGGTTCTGCGCCGACCCGGCGCCGGACGTGGTGCTGCTGATCACCGCCAACGAATGGAGCAAGGCCCACCAGGGCAAGTGGGCCGAGGCGGTCAACCGCGTCGGCGTGCTGTCGGTGGCCTGGGCGATCAAGCCGCATGAACTGCCGGACTGGATCGAGCGCCGCCTGCGCAGCAAGGGCCTGCGTGCGGATGGCGCAGCGGTGCAGCGCCTGGCCGAACGCGTGGAAGGCAACCTGCTGGCCGCCGCGCAGGAAATCGACAAGCTGGCCCTGCTGGCCGACGGCCAGCCGCTGGACGTCGAACGGATGGAATCGCTGGTGGCCGACGCCGCCCGCTACGACGTGTTCCGTCTGGTCGAAGCAACGTTCTCGGGCCAGCCGCAGGCGGTGCTGCGCATGCTCGCCGGCCTGCGTGGCGAAGGCGAGGCCGTGGCCGCGCTGATGCCGATCGTGATCCGCGAGCTGTTGGCCGGTGCCGGCCTGGCGCGGGTGCAGGCCCGCGGCGGCAACCTGGCCGCCGAAATGAAATCGCGCGGCATCTGGGAATCGCGGCAGGCGCCGTACAAGCGCGCGCTGCAGCGGCATCCTGAGGGCAAGCGCTGGGAGCGCTTCGTGGCCGAGGCGGGTCTGGTCGACCGCATCGCCAAGGGTCGCGCCGACGGTGACGCCTGGCTGGCGCTGGAGCGGCTGCTGGTGGCGGTGGCCGAAGCCCGCGCCGTGCGCCTGCTCGCGCGCGCCTGAGTGATGAGCCTGCGGATCTACTACGGCGGCACCTTCGATCCGGTGCACCTGGGCCATCTGGCCATCGCGCGCGCCGCACGCGACGAACTGCAGGTGGCCGTGCGCATGTTGCCGGCCGCCGACCCGCCGCACCGCGCGGCCCCGGGCGCCACCGCTGAACAACGCTGCCGCATGCTGTCGCTGGCCATCGGTGACGAGCCCGGCCTGCTGCTGGACCGCCGCGAGCTGGACCGGGCCGCACGGGATCCCGGCCGCCCGTCCTATACCGTGGACACCCTGCGCGAGCTGCGCGCCGAACTGGGCCCGAGCCGGCCGCTGGCCTGGCTGGTGGGTGCCGACAGCCTGCTGGCCCTGCCGGCCTGGCATGAATGGCAGGCGCTGTTCGGCCTGGCCCATTTCATCGTGGCCGAGCGCCCGGGCAGCCCCCTGCGCGATGCCGTCGCCGGCGAGCTCGGCCAGGCCCTGGAGGGCCGCTGGGCCGACAACGAGCAGTCGCTGTTCGCCAGCCCGGCCGGGCGCGTGCTGCGCCTGCACCAGCCCCTGCGCGGTGAATCGGCCAGCGCCGTCCGCACCCAGATCGCCGCCGCCGGGCCCTGGCGGGCCATGCTGCCGCCGGCGGTGGCCGACTACGTGGCCGACCAGCGCCTGTACCGGCCCGATACGCCCTGAATGCATGCCGTGAATGGCGCAGGCGCGCCATGCCCGTATAATCGCCCCCACGTTTATCGAGTCGATCCACTTTGAGCAACCAGACCCAGCCCCAGACCATCAAGGTCGATCTGCCCAGCCCGCCGCCCTCCGTGCCGGAACTGCTGGCCAGCGTCCGCCAAGCCACCGAAGACCTGAAGGCCAAGGACCTGGTCGAGATCGACGTGCGCGGCCGGTCCAGCGTGGCCGACTACATGATCGTCGTTTCGGGCACCTCGACCCGCCACGTCAAGTCGATCGCCGATGAAGTCGTGCGCTTCGCCAAGAACATCGACGTGATGCCGCTGGGCGTGGAAGGCGAGCGCGAAGCCGAGTGGGTGCTGGTCGACCTGGGCGACGTCATCGTCCACGTCATGCTGCCGCGCGTGCGCGAGTTCTACGCGCTCGAGCGCCTGTGGACGGTTGGCGACCAGCCGCCGCCGAGCGACGACGACGAAGTGGCCTGAGCCACGGCGTTGCTGCACCCTTCGACGGCGCCGATGGCGCCGTCGACGTTTTGGAGATGCCATCGATGAAAGCGCGCCTGATCGCCACCGGTGAACGCGCACCCAGCTGGGTCGCGCAGGGCTTTGCCGAGTACCAGAAACGGCTGTCGCACTGGTTGCCGTTCGAGCTGGTGGAAATCGAGCCGGGCCTGCGTGGCAAGGGGCGCGATGCGCGCCGCGCCACCGAGGACGAAGGCAAGCGGGTGATTGCCGCGCTGCCGAAGAACGCCTACGTGGTGGCACTGGATGTGCCGGGCCGCCAGCTCAGTTCCGAACAGCTGGCGCAGCGCCTCGAGCACTGGCGCGGGCAGGGCAGGGACCTCGCCTTCCTGATCGGTGGCCCGGAAGGTCACTCGCCGGAAGTGTCCGCGCTGGCCGATGAGAAGTGGTCGATCGGACCGCTCACGCTGCCGCACATGCTGGTGCGCCTGGTGGTGGCCGAGCAGCTGTATCGCGCGGCGGCAATGATTGCCAATCACCCCTACCATCGCGCGTGAAGAGTGGTTATACTAGTCGTCTGCCCGAATAGCTCAGCCGGTTAGAGCACTTGACTGTTAATCAGGGGGTCGTTGGTTCGAGTCCAACTTCGGGCGCCACCTCTGAAAACCCGCATCGCGAGATGCGGGTTTTTTTTGCGCGTCTGCCAGGGCGCCGCACATGCCCGGCGCGACGCAAAAAACAAAGGCCCGGGCAGTTGCCCGGGCCTTTGCAGGTGACGCGCCTTCGATTACTTGAAGGTGTACTTGGCGCCGACGGTGAAGTAACGACCAATCGCGCCGCTGAAGTGCAGCGGGTTGTAGTTGACCGCACCGTAGGTGCTGGGGTCGAGCGGAGCGATGCGATCGAACACGTTCTGCACCGATGCGTTCAGTTCGAAGGCTTCGGTGATGTTCCAGCGGCCGGACAGATCGAAGGTGGTGAAGGAGGAGATCTTCTCCACCGGCGAACCATCTTCATAGAAGGCCAGGTAGTCGCCACCGCGGCGGTCCTTGTTCTCCATGCTGTCGATGTAGTTCACCACGCCGCTGACGCTCCACGGGCCCTGCTTCCAGGTGGTGCCGAAGTTGATCTTGTCCTGCGGCGTACCGATGCAGTTGGTCACGTCGCAGTTGCCGTGGGTGCCGACGTAATCGACGGTGGTGTCACCCTCGGTACGTTCGAACTTCAGGATGTGGCTCCACTGCAGGTCCATCTCCAGCTGGCCCGGACCCAGGTCGAAGGTCTGGCGCACGTCGGTGTCGATACCGCGGACACGCGAGGAGTTGGCGTTCACGTAGGCCGTGTTGACCGCCAGGATCGTGCCGCTGTTGAGCACGCCACCGATGTTGTTGGAGTCACGCAGCACGTTGCCGGCGGCGATGGCGTCGGCGGTGCTGCCCTGCGCGATTTCGTTGGTGCGCTTGATTTCCCAGGCGTCAACGGTCATCGAGGTGCTGGAGGTCGGCTGCAGCACGATACCCACCGAGTAGCTCTTGGACTCTTCCGGCTTCAGGTCCTTGTTCGGGCGGGTGATGATCGCCACCGAGCGCGCGGTGCACTCGTTGGCCGGATCGATGCCGCAACGCACCGGATCGCGTGCGTTGGAGAAGGCGGCCAGGCCACCGTCACCGTTCTCGGCCGGGTTCGGCGCGCGGAAGCCTTCGGCGTAGCTGGCGCGCAGGGCGATCCAGTCGGCCGGGGTCCACTTCACGCCCAGCTTCGGCGTGGCCTTGCCTTCACCGCTCTCGTACTTGTCGTAACGCACGGCGCCGGACAGTTCCAGCGATTCCAGCACCGGCGCGGACAGTTCGGCGTAGCCGGCGTACACGTTCTGGGTGCCGTCATAGGCCGAGTAGCCCAGGCCGATGATCTGGCCAACGTCGGTGAACGTCTGCGGGGTCAGGCTGTTGCTGGTCTTGCGCCACTCGGTACCGAAGGCCAGGCCCAGCGGGCCGCCCTTCAGGTCCATCAGGCTGCGCGAGATGGTGAAGTCGAACATGTCCAGGCTGGACTTGGCGCGGGCGCTGATGGTCGGGCTGATCGCATCGTAGACCGACTGCGGCGTCTGCGACGCGTTGTCGCCGATGCGCCAGGTGCCGTACGGGCAGGCCGGGTTGCCCAGCACGCAGCGCACGGCGTCGTAGTTCAGGAAGCCGGTGCGCTTGTTGACCAGGTCGGTGCCCGAATGCAGGTAGGCGGTGTCGTAGCTCCACTCACCCCAGTTGCCCTTGGCACCCACCAGGAAGCGGTTGAACTCATTGGTGTTGTCGGTCACGCGCGGGCCCACGTCCCAGGCGCTGTAGCGCAGGCGCGCAGCGTAGGGCAGCGGGTTGTCCGGGTGGCCGGCGTACAGCATGGTTGCACCCGGGCCGCTGTTGGCGTTGACCGGGCCGCCCGGGTAACCCCAGCCGCCGGACACGCCGGACGGCGTGTTGCTGAAGATGGTTTCCTTCTTCGAGTAGCCGATCTCGGTGTAGATCTCACCACCTTCACCGAAGGCGAAGCTGGCACGACCGAACACGTTGACGTACTTCTCTTCCGGGCTCAGGTCGCGGTACAGCTGTGCCGGATCCCACAGGCAACCCTGTGCCTGGGCGGTGGCATCGGTCTGGCCCGGGATCGTGGTCACGCCGGCGCAGCCCGGCAGGGCGACCAGGTGGCCGGTGTTGTCGAACACCGAGCCGTTCGGGCCGGTGCCGCCTGCCGTGCCGCCGGACAGGTAGGCGCCACCCAGGAACTGCGCATCGGCGGCATCGTAGCCCCAGCGGCGGATGTCGCCGGTGCCGATCCACTTGCGGTTCTTGCGGTCGCTGATCTGGATGCGGTCGGTCTTGCCGACGTCCAGGCTGAAGAAGGCGTTCCAGCCATCGCTGGCGAGGTCGCCGGTACCGGCGGTCAGGGTGGCCTTCTTGGCATCGCCGTCGCCATCGCCGGACACGCCGTAGGAACCACGCAGGATCGCGCCCTGGAAGTCGCTGCGCAGGATGATGTTGACCACGCCGGCGATCGCGTCGGAACCGTAGATGGCCGAGGCGCCGTCCTTCAGCACTTCCACGCGCTCGACAGCGTCAAGCGGGATGGTGCTGAGGTCGGTGAACACCTTCTGGCCGTCGTCGGCCAGGCCGTAGGTCGCCATGCGGCGGCCGTTCAACAGCACCAGCGTCGAGCCGGCGCCCAGGCCGCGCAGCGAAATGCCCGCGCCGCCACCGGCGAAGCCGTTGCCGAAGGTCTTGGGAATGGAGCCGGCGCCGTCGGCGGTCAGCGTCTGCAGGTATTCGGCGACCGTGGTCTTGCCGGTGCGGTCGATTTCCTGGCGGGTCACCACCTGCACCGGGGACGGCGTTTCGGTGTTGGTGCGCGGGATGTTCGAACCGGTGACCGTGATGCGGTCAAGGTTGGTGGCCTGTTCCTGTGCGAAGGCAGAGGAGGAGACCGCGGCGCCGGCCAGCAGCAGGGTGCCGCCAGCGAGGATATGGGTGATGGAAGTTGCCAGGTGGTTTTGGCGGCGGCTGGCGGGCCGTTGGATCGGGTGTTTCACAGCTTCTCTCCTGACTGGAAAACTCGAGCATTGAGGGCTGTCACCCGGTGTGCCCCGGGGACGCATCAATCTAGGTTTCTGGCAGGTGACGACGGTGTGAAGTTTTACTGAATTCGTAACGATCTTTCGACCAAAGCGAAATGTTTTGGCGTGAACGGCTATTGACGGGGTACGGGCGGCGCGTATGGCCGGCCCGGCAGTGCGCCGGGCCGGCACGGGCCTTACTGCGGCAGGGAGAACTGCACCGGCACCATGCCGATGGCCGCTACCGCCTGGCCATCACGCTCGGCCGGCACGAAGCGCCAGTGGCGCAGGACCTGCTGCCGGGCCGCCTGGTCCAGGCTGCGCGAGCCACTGCTGCGCTCGATGCTGACATCCACCGGCTGGCCGCTGGGGTCCACCTCGACCCGCAGCAGGACGGTGCCCTGTTCGTGGTTGCGCACGGCCTGCACCGGGTAGGCCGGCGGCGGGGCGCTGCGGTACTGCAGCTGCACCCCGGCCATCGGGGTGGAGGGCGCCACGCTCGGCACCGCCTGTACCGGTGCCGGTTCGGCGGCGGGCAGGATGATGCCTTGGGCTTCTTCCAGCGTTGCGGTCGGGGTGGGCAGGGGCGGGACGACCGTCGGCGTGGTCTTCGGCTTGGGGTCGACCTTCACCTGGACCAGCTCCGGCGGCACCGGGGTCGGCTCCGGCGGTTCCGGTTGCTCCTTGGGGATCAGCCTGACCTCGGTGCTGTCGCGGGGAAGGGCGGTGATCGCCTGGTAGGTTGCCGGGATGAGCAGCAACAGAAAGGCCAGCAGGTGCAGGGCAATAGCCGCGCTCCAGGCGGCGACGCGGGCGGGATCGAACTGCAGCGGTACAACGGGATACGTACGAACCATGGTCCACCTCCATGCCAGTGACGAAGTCCTCAACGCACCAGGGCCGCCATCGGGGTTGCCGCACGCGGCTGGCAGTCAATCATTAGCGCCGGCGCCCGGCCACTGCCTAGAGGCAGGGTCACTGCCGTTGGGCTGGCCTTCATCTGTGGCGCCTGATCGGCCACCGGCCAAAGAAAACGGCGCCCCGGGGGGCGCCGCGTGTGGTCTGCCGCTGCGCTCGCGGGGCACGGCCCCGCGCTACCCATGTGGCGGCCCCGCGCGAGGCATCTGCCGGTAGCGCCGGGCCATGCCCGGCGGATGAAGACGCGCCGCTGCGCTCGCGGGGCATGGCCCCGCGCTACCCATGTGGCGGCCCCGCGCTGGCCTGGCGCGGGCGATCAGCGGCCCAGTTCGAACACCACGTCCAGGTTCACCGACACGGTCGATTCACCGGGCGCGACCGGGGTGGCCTTGTCCATCGCCGCACCGGCGGCCATGGCCCGCATCATCGGCATCGGGCGGAAGCCGCCGTTGCTGTTCTCGGAAATGCTGACGATGCGGCGCACCTGCAGGCCCAGCGACGTCGCATAGGTCTGGGCGCGGGCCTGGGCCTTCTTCAGCGCGGCCAGGCGGGCTTCGTCATAGACCGGCTCGGGCTGGTCGATCTCGAACTGCGGGCCGTTGATCTGGTTGGCACCCTGGGCCGCCAGGGCATCGAGCACCTTGCCCAGCTTGGCGATGTCGCGCACCTTCAGGCTGACCGTGTTGCTGGCCTGGTAGCCGGTGATCTTCGGCGCTTCGTTGTCGGCATAGCGGTACTGGGGGTTCAGGCTGACGCCGCTGGTCTGCACGTCGCGCTCGGCAATGCCGGCGGCCTTGATCGCGGCCAGCACCTTGTCCATCTGCTGGGCGTTCTGGCGCATGGCGCTGTTGCCGTCGGCGGCCTGGGTGACCACGCCGGCCGACAGGGTGGCCACGTCCGGCACGCGGGTGGCCTCGGCATTGGCCGAGATGTTCAGCAGGGTGCCTTCGGCCGCGGCGGCGATCGACGGCGACGACGGGGCGGCGTGGGCGGTCATCGAGGCTCCAAGAGCGAGGGACAGGGCGAGCAGCAGCGGGGTGACGGTGCGGCGCATGGGATCTCCTTGTTGTGGCGGTGAGGGTGGTGTCGTAGCGATGAACGCGCTGTGAGTCCGTTCGGGGTTTGAGGCGTGCCGGGCGGGGTTGCCGACGATTCAGGCAGCGCCCTCAGGTTATGCTGTGCCGATGCTCTATCTTGCTTCCCGCTCCCCCCGACGCAACCAGCTGCTGGCCCGACTCGGACGCCCCTTCCAGGCCCTCGACCTGGAGGTGCCCGAGGTGCGCGCGGCTGCCGAAAGCGCCGAACACTATGTATGCCGCGTGGCGGCCGACAAGGCGCGCGCCGGCCTGGCCGGGGTGCTGGCCAGCGACCCGCAGGCGCGGGTGCTGGGCTCGGATACCGAGGTCGTGCTCGACGGCGAGGTGTTCGGCAAGCCGGCCGATGCGGCCGACGCGCGGGCGATGCTGGCACGGCTGGCCGGGCGCACCCACCAGGTGATGACGGCCGTGGTGGTGGTGGGCGCTGGCGGGCTGGACAGTGAACTGGTCGTGTCCGAGGTCACCTTCGCCCCGATCAGCGCGGCCGACATCGCCGCCTACGTGGCCACCGGCGAGCCGCTGGACAAGGCTGGTGCCTACGCCATCCAGGGAGGCGCCGAGCGCTGGATCGAACACCTTTCCGGCAGCTACTCCGGCGTGATGGGGTTGCCGCTGCTTCATACCGATCGTCTGCTGGCGCGCTGCGGCGTGCCGGCCCCCATTGCCGATGCCGCCAGGGAGGCTGCCGATGTCTGAGGAAATCCTGGTCAATGTGACCCCGCGCGAGACCCGGGTCGCGGTGATCGAGAACGGCATGCTGCAGGAGCTGCACATCGAACGCGGCTGGCGCCGCGGCGTGGTCGGCAACATCTACAAGGGCAAGGTGCAGCGGGTCATGCCCGGCATGCAGGCGGCCTTCGTCGAGGTGGGCCTGGAGCGCGCCGCGTTCCTGCACGCCAACGACGTGGTGCGGCCGGCCCCGGTGGCCAGCGCCGATACCGAGCACACCACCCTGCCGCCGCCGTCCAGCGTGCCTATCGTCGAGCTGCTGCGCGACGGCCAGGACATCGTGGTGCAGGTGGTGAAGGACCCGATCGGCACCAAGGGCGCCCGCCTGACCACCCAGATCAGCATTCCGTCCCGCTACATGGTGCTGCTGCCGCAGTCCAAGGTGGTGGGCGTGTCGGCGCGCATCGAGGATGAAGGCGAGCGCGCGCGGCTGAAGGCGCTGGTGACCGAGCTGTCGGCCCAGCATGGCGGCTATGGCTACATCGTGCGCACCAATGCCGAAGGGCAGCCGGCCGAGGCCATCGCCGAGGACGTGGCCTACCTGTCGCGCGTCTGGAACGTGGTCGAACGGCGGGGCCGCGAAGCCCCCTCGTGCAGCAACATCTATGAAGACCTGAGCCTGCCGCTGCGTTCGGTGCGCGACCTGATCCGCAAGGACGTGGACAAGGTGAAGGTCGATTCGAAGGAAACCTTCGCCCAGCTGCAGGCCTTCGTGGCCAAGTACATGCCAGTGCTGGCCGAGAAGCTGGAGCTGTATTCGGGCGACCGGCCGATCTTCGACATGTTCGGGGTGGAGGACGAGATCGGCCGCGCGCTGGACAAGCAGGTGCCGCTGAAGTCCGGCGGCTACCTGGTCATCGACCAGACCGAGGCGATGACCACCATCGACGTGAACACCGGCTCGTTCCTTGGCCAGCGCAACCTGGAAGAGACCGTGTTCCGCACCAACCTGGAGGCCGCGCAGGCGGTGGCCAGGCAGCTGCGGCTGCGCAACCTGGGCGGCATCATCATCATCGACTTCATCGACATGGATGACGCCGAGCACCGCCGCCAGGTGCTGCGCACGCTGGAAAAGGCCCTGGCCCGCGACCACGCCAAGACCACGGTGTACGACTTCTCGCCGCTGGGCCTGGTCGAGATGACCCGCAAGCGCACCGTGGAAAGCCTGGAACGGCAGCTGTCGGAGACCTGCCCGCAGTGCAGCGGGCGGGGCTCGATCAAGACCACCGAGACGGTGACCTACGAGATCTTCCGCGAGATCACCCGCGCGGTGCGCCAGTTCGAAGCGGCGCGCCTGCTGGTGATCGCCTCGACCAAGGTCGTGGCGCGCATCACCGACGAGGAGTCGTCGGCGGTGGCCGAGCTGGAGGAGTTCCTCGGCAAGAGCATCCGCTTCCAGGCCGATGAGCAGTACCTGCAGGAGCAGTTCGATGTCGTTCTGCTCTGAAGCATGCGGCCCGGGCATCGGTCGAGGCCGATGAGCGCGCCGCCGCGCCTGCGACTGCGAAGGATCCGCCGTCATTTCGTTGCTGCATGCGCGGTCGGTCTGGTCGTGCTGGCGCTGCTGGTGGGTACGCTCAGCCAGCTGCTGCCGTTGGCCGAGCGCCATCCCCAGGCGATTGCGGCCTGGCTGAGTGAGCGCGCCGGGCAACCGGTGCGCTTTGAACAACTGGACACCGCCTGGACCCGCCGTGGCCCGCTGCTGCAGCTCAAGGGCCTGCGCATCGGCGCCGGGCAGGGGCTGGCCATCGGTGAGGCCGAAGTACTGGTGTCGATGTACAGCGGCCTGCTGCCGGGCCGTTCGCTGACCGAACTGCGCCTGCGCGGCCTGGCCCTGGACCTGCAGCAGGCCAGCGATGGCCGCTGGTCGGTGCGAGGGCTGCCGCAATCCAGCAGCGGTGATCCGCTGGATGCGCTGCGCCGGCTGGGCGAACTGCAGGTGATCGGTGGCCGCCTCGGCGTGCATGCGCCCGGCCTGGGCGTGGATGCCACGCTGCCGCGCATCGACCTGCGCCTGCGCGTGGATGGCGACCGCCTGCGGGTGGGCGTGCGCGCCTGGGCACAGACCGATGCGCTGCCGCTGACGGCGGTGCTGGACCTGGACCGCCGCCACGGCAACGGCCAGGCATGGCTGGGTGCCGACCCGGTCGATTTCCATGCATGGTCGCCGCTGCTGGCGGCCGGCGGCGTGCGCCTGCGCGAGGGCAAGGGCGAACTCAACCTGTGGCTGGCCCTGCGCGATTTCGCGCCGGTGGCCCTGACCACCGATTCGGACCTGCGCGAGGTGCGCATCGATGGCGCGCCGCTGCCGGGGATGACCACGCCGGGCCTGCAGCTGCAGCGCGTACAGGCCCGCCTGCGCTGGCAGCGCCAGGGCGACGGCTGGGCGCTGCAGGTGCCGCGCCTGCGCCTGCAGGCCGGGCCGGACCAGCAACAACTCGATGGCCTGCAGGTGCAGGTGGGCAAGCAGCTGCGGATCAGCAGCGGAACGGTGCAGGCCGGTACCGCGCTGCGCGCGCTGGCCCTGAGCGACCGCCTGGAACCGGGCCTGCGGCGCTGGCTGTACCTGTCCAGGCCGCAGCTGGACGTGCAGGCGCTGCAGTTGCAGGGCGAGCGCGACGGCCCGCTGTGGGCGCAGGGTGAGCTGCAGGCGCTGGGTTTTGCCAGCGTCGGCGATGCCCCCGGGGTTCGAGGCCTGGGCGGGCGCTTCGAAGGCGATGCCGATGGTTTCAGCCTGCAGCTGAAGCCGCAGCAGGAACTGCAGTTCGACTGGCCCACCGGCTTCGGCGAGCGTCACGACCTGCACCTGGCCGGGCAGATCGTCGGCTGGCGCGATGAAGCCGGTGGCTGGCGCATCGGCACGCCCGCCATGCGGGTGGAGGGCACCAATTACGCGGCCGACGTGCGGGGCGGGGTCTGGTTCCAGGGCGATGGCACGCGGCCGTGGCTGCAGCTGGCGGCCAAGCTGGACGACGTGCCGATGACCGCCGCCAAGCGGTTCTGGATCCATTCGAAGATGAGCAAGGGCGCCACCGACTGGCTGGATGCCGCCCTGGTCGGCGGCCAGGTGCGCGGCGGCATCGGCCTGGTCAGCGGTGACCTGGACGACTGGCCGTTCGACAACAACGATGGCCGCTTCGAGGCCACCGGCCACATCAGCAACGGCGACATCCGCTTCCAGCACGACTGGCCGCTGATGGGCCAGGTCGACGCCGACATCGCCTTCATCGGCCCCGGTTTCCACATGCAGGGCCGTGGTGACCTGGCCGGCGTGGCGGTGCAGAAGTTCGAGGCCGGCATCGAAGATTTCGGCCATGCGCCGCTGTACGTGCGTGCCGACAGCCAGAGCGAGGCGGGGCGGCTGCTGGCGATGCTGCGGCAGAGTGGCCTGCACAAGGATTACGGCGACACCCTGGACAACCTCGTGGCCAGCGGATCGGCCAACGTACACTTCGACCTGCTGCAGCCGCTGCACCACGACGAAAGCGGCGGGCACCTGCAGGGCACGGTGGACCTGGCCGGCGTGAAGCTGGTGGACAAGCGCTTCGATCTGGAATTCGACGCCATGCAGGGCCAGGCCCGGTACGGCAGCGGTGGTTTCGCCGCCGAGGACCTGGCAGTGCGGCACCTGGGCCAGGACGGCCGCCTGAGCCTGCGCGCCGGCGGCTACGTGCGCGATCCCGCGCGGGCCTTTGAATCGGAACTGGCCGCACGCCTGGATGCCAAGGTGCTGATCGACCGTGCGCCGGAAATGGCCTGGTTGAAACCCTATCTCGAGGGCACCTCGGCCTGGACCATTGCGGTCAACCTGCCCAAGGTGGCACCCGGTGCGCCGGCCCCGCCGAGCGAACTGCGCCTGCATTCGGACCTGGTGGGCACCCGCCTGGACCTGCCGGCGCCGCTGGACAAGCCGGCCGCCGATGCGCTGGCGACCACGGTGTCGGCGCAGCTGCCGATGGGCGATGGCCGCATCGACGTGGCCTTCGGCCAGCGCCTGGCGCTGGCGGCGCGCACCCACAACAACCAGACCGGCGTGCAGGTGACGATGGGCAGCGACCGCGTCGACCGCGATCCGCCGCCCAGCGGGCTGGCCATCAACGGCCGCAGCCCGACCCTGGATGCGCTGGAATGGATCGGCCTGGCGCGTGGCGCCGGTGGCGATGGCGACCCGATGCCGCTGCGCGCGGTGGACGTGCAGGTCGGCAGGCTGATGCTGATCGGCGGCATCTTCGAACAGACCCGCCTGCAGCTGCGGCCGGGCGCGCAGGCGCTGGACGTGCGCCTGGACGGTCCGTCGCTGGCCGGTCACCTGAGCGTCCCCAATGCCGATGGCGGCACCATCAGCGGCCAGCTCGACCGTGTGCACTGGCAGTCCTCGCCGGCAGCGCCCGGGGCGGACACTGCCGCGGCACCGGCGCGGCCGCAGACCGGTGCCGATGACATGGACCCGGCCAAGCTGCCGCCGTTCGCACTGGACATCGCCGACCTGACATTCGGCAAGGTGGTGCTGGGCCAGGCCGTGCTGCGCACGCGCCCGCTGGGCAACGGCCTGAACGTGGACACCCTGCGCTTCCGCGCGCCGGACCAGGAGATCGACATCACCGGCCGCTGGCTGGGCAAGGGCGAGGGCGCACGCACCGAACTGACCGCAAAGGTGCGCAGCCAGGACCTCGGCGGGCTGATGCAGAACCTGGATTACGCCGGCCAGCTGCGCGGCGGCTCCGGCCAGGCGCAGCTGCAGGCCGCCTGGGCCGGCGGGCCGTCCGATTTCCAGCTGGGCAACCTGCAGGGCACGCTCGACATCGACGCACGCAACGGCCAGCTGCTGGAACTGGACCCCGGTGCCGGCCGCGTGCTGGGCCTGCTCAGCGTGGCCCAGCTGCCGCGTCGCCTGATGTTCGATTTCCGCGATTTCTTCTCCAAGGGCTTTGCGTTCAACCACATTGAAGGCGGCATGCAGTTCGCCGATGGCATGGCGCGCACCGACAAGGTGCTGATCGAAGGCCCGGCGGCCAACATCACCATCCGCGGCCAGACCGACCTGCGCCAGCAGCAGTTCGACCAGACCATCGACGTCAACCCGCGCGCCGGCAACCTGCTGACCGTGGTCGGCGCGGTGGCCGGCGGGCCGGTGGGCGCCGCGCTGGGTGCGGCCACCAATGCGGTATTGTCCAAGCCACTGGGCGAGATCGGCGCCCGCACCTACCGGGTCACCGGCCCGTGGAAGGAGCCCAAGGTGGAGGTGATCGAACGCAGCCGCGACCGTCCCCCGGCCCCGCCGCGCGCGCCTGCACCGGCCCCGGCAGTGCCGCCGACCGTCACCGACCTGCCGCGCCCGCGCTGAGCGTCGCGGCCCCTGTTCATCCGGCGGCCTTGCCTGGCCGCCTCCAGACCCCCAGATCGAGACCATGACTGATAACGCACTGACGCTTGCCCAGGACCGCCTGTTGCGCCCCGGCGGCCTGGACACCGCTGGCCTGGAGCGCACCTTCGGCCAGCTGCTCGGCCCCGGCGTGGACTTCGGCGACCTGTATTTCCAGCATGCCCGGCGTGAAAGCTGGAGCGTGGAAGACGGCATCGTCAAGGACGGCGCCCATTCGATCGAGCAGGGCGTGGGCGTGCGCGCCATCGCCGGCGAGAAGACCGGCTTCGCCTATTCCGATGACATCCATGCCGATGCGCTGCTGACCGCTGCGCAGTCGGCCCGCGCGATTTCCCGCGAAGGCGGCGCCCAGGCCGGGCGTTCGCTGCTGCGTGGCAACGCGCGCGCGCTGTACCCGACGCTGGACCCGATCGACAGCCTGGGCAACGAGGCCAAGGTCGAGGTGCTCAAGCGCCTGGACGGCTACCTGCGCGCCGCCGACCCGCGGGTGAAGCAGGTGATGGTGAGCCTGTCCGGTGGCGTGGATACCGTGCTGGTGGCCCGCACCGACGGCGTGCTGGGGGCCGACGTGCGCCCGCTGGTGCGCCTGAACGTGCAGGTGATCGTCGAGCAGAACGGTCGCCGTGAATCGGGCTACGCCGGCGGCGGTGGCCGCTATGGGTATGCCGAACTGTTCGCCGACGGCCGCCCCGAGGCCTTCGCCCGCGAGGCCCTGCGCCAGGCGCTGGTGAACCTGGAAGCCGTCCCGGCACCGGCCGGGGTGATGCCGGTGGTGCTCGGCCCGGGCTGGCCCGGCGTGCTGCTGCATGAAGCGGTGGGCCATGGCCTGGAAGGCGACTTCAACCGCAAGGGCACCAGCGTCTACGCCGGCCGCATCGGCGAGCGCGTGGCCGCCCCGGGCGTGACCATCGTCGACGACGGCACCCTGGACGGGCGTCGCGGTTCGCTCAACATCGATGACGAGGGCCACCCGAGCCAGTGCACCACGCTGATCGAGGACGGCATCCTGGTCGGCTACATGCAGGACAGCCTCAACGCGCGCCTGATGGGCGTGGCCCCCACCGGCAACGGCCGTCGCGAGTCGTTCGCGCACCTGACCATGCCGCGCATGACCAACACCTACATGCGTGCCGGCCAGCACGACCCGCAGGAAATGATCCGTTCGGTGAAGAAGGGCCTGTACGCGGTCAACTTCGGCGGCGGCCAGGTCGACATCACCAGTGGCAAGTACGTGTTCTCGGCCACCGAGGCCTACCTGATCGAGGATGGCCGGATCACCGCGCCGGTGAAGGGTGCGACCCTGATCGGCAACGGCCCGGAAACCATGCAGAAGGTGCGCATGGTCGGCAACGACCTGGCCCTGGACGAGGGTGTCGGTATCTGCGGCAAGGACGGCCAGAGTGTCCCGGTGGGTGTCGGCCAGCCCTCGCTGCTGATCGAAGGCATCACTGTCGGCGGTACCCAGGCCTGAGCCGGGCGATGGCCAGCGCCACCGCCCGGGCCGGCGGGGACTCAGTCCTCGTCGGCTTCGTCGGTCTCGACGTCGTCGGCTTCATCGGCCGTGGCCTTCAGGCCCAGCGCGGCCGGCAGCATCAGCGTGCGCAGCACCTGGAAGATCTCGCGGTAGGCGCGCGGCGGCTTGTTCTTCGCCTTCTCGGCCTGCGCGTTGCGCACCAGGGTGCGCAGCTGCTGGCGGTCGGCCTGCGGGTAATCGTCGAGCAGGGCGCCCAGCGCCTTGTCGCCGTCGTTCAGCAGGCGCTCGCGCCAGTCTTCGGCGCGGTGCATCATCGCCACTTCGCGGCGGCCGGTTTCACTGTTGGCGTCCAGCGCGTCGCGGATCGCGTCCAGCGTGGCGTCTTCTTCGCGGCGCATGTGCTTGGCCAGGAACGCCAGCTGCCGCTTGTGGGCGATGTGGGCGGTGATCCGCTTGCACTCGGCGATATGCGGCAGCAGGTCTTCCGGCACCGGCAGGCGCGCCAGCTGGGCCGGGGTCAGCGACACCAGCTTCTCGCCCAAGGCCAGGACATCGAGCGCGTCGCGCCGGTTCTGGCTGCGGCTCTTGTCGTGGAATTCACCGGTTTCTTCGTCGCGTCCGCGCATCGTCCCTACCTGATTTCAAAAAAAGTCGCCCGGCGTGATGCCGGGCCCAACCCGCACAGGATAAAGCATTGAACGTGATCGCCCCTGAAGTGGCCGTCGGCGACGACAGCCCGGCCCGTCTGGAACGCCTGGCCGACCTTTCCCAGCAGCTGCTGGAGCGCGCCCGCGCGCTGGGCGCCAGCCAGGCCGAAGTGAGCTGCAGCGAAGACCGCGGGATGGAAGTGAACGTCCGTCTCGGCGAGGTCGAGACGGTGCAGTCCACCCGCGACCGCGGCATTGCCGTGACCGTGTACTTCGGCCAGCGCAAGGGCAGTGCCAGCACCGCCGACCTGAACGAGGCGAGCCTGGCGGCCACCGTCGAACAGGCCTGCGCGATCGCCCGCCATACCGAGGACGACCCGGCCGCCGGCCTGGCCGACGCCGCGCTGATGGCCCGCGACTTCCCCGACCTGGACAGCTGGCACCCCTGGGCGCTGCAGGCCGACGAGGCGGTGGACCTGGCCCTGGCCTGCGAGGCAGCCGGCCGCGAGGCCGATGCGCGCATCAGCAATTCCGACGGCGCCTCGGTGTCGAGCATGCAGAGTGTCTCGGTCTACGCCAATTCGCACGGCTTCATCGGTCGTGAGCGAGGCACCCACCATTCGGTCGGCTGCGCCCTGATCGCCGGCAGCGGCGATGGCATGCAGCGCGACGGCTGGTACACCGGTGGCCTGGCCCGCCAGGACCTGGAGGCGGCCGACAGCGTGGGCCGCCGCGCCGCCGAGCGCACCGTGTCGCGGCTGCAGCCGCGTTCGCTGCCGACCGGCAGCATGCCGGTGCTGTTCTCCCCGGAAGTGGCCCGTAGCCTGGTCGGCCACCTGCTGTCGGCGGTGTCCGGTGGTGCCCTGTACCGCCAGGCCAGCTTCCTGCTGGACAGCGTGGGCCAGCAGCTGTTCCCGGACTGGATGCAGATCGAGGAACTGCCGCACCTGCGCCGGGGCCTGCGCTCGGCCGCCTTCGACGGCGACGGCGTGGCGACCCGGGCCTCGGCCCTGGTGCGCGATGGCGTGCTGCAGCGCTACGTGCTGGGCAGCTATTCGGCGCGCAAGCTGGGCCTGCAGACCACCGCCAATGCCGGCGGCGTGCACAACCTGCAGCTGGCAGCCAATGCCGGTTCGCTGCAGGAGATCGCGCGGCAGATGGGCGACGGCCTGCTGGTGACCGAGCTGATGGGGCAGGGCGTGAACGGGGTGACCGGCGATTACTCGCGGGGCGCCGGTGGCTTCAAGGTGGAAAACGGGGAGATCCAGTACCCGGTTGACGGCATCACCATCGCCGGCAACCTGCGGGAGATGTTCACCGCCATCGAGGCCGTCGGCAGCGATGTCGACCCGCGCTCGCACATCCGTACCGGCTCGATCCTGGTCGGGCGGATGACCATCGCCGGTAATGATTGATGCCATTGATGGCGTAAGCTATGGCCGCCTGACGCGATCGGCCTGCTGCCGGTCGGTCAAGACCACCCAAAAACAAGGAGTTTTGTCGTGAGCGATTTCGAAAACGTGCCGGCCGCGTCCAGCGTGCCGAGCGACCAGCGCACCATGGCGCTGGCCGCGCACCTGCTGGGCATCTTCACCGGTTTCATCGGCGCCCTGATCATCTGGCTCATCAACAAGGATGATGCGGGCAAGGGCTTCGTGACCGACCAGTCCAAGGAAGCGCTGAACTTCCAGATCACCGTTGCCATCGCCGTGCTGGTCTGCGTGATCCTCAGCTTCGTCATCATCGGCGCCATCCTGATGCCGATCGTGTACGTGGCCAACCTGGTCCTGTGCATCATCGCTGCAGTGAAGGCCAACAACGGCGAAACCTATCGTTACCCGTTCACCCTGCGCCTGATCAAGTAAGATCCGCCGCACGTGGACGCGAAAACGCCCGGCAGTGCCGGGCGTTTTTGTGTGCGTCGCCGGTAGCGCCGGGCCACGCCCGGCGAGCGCGATCAATGATCCCGTTCCACCGCCAGGGTCGCCAGCGCACGCAGTGCGTCGGCCTCTTCGCCATGGCTGGCCAGCACCGACTGCATGCGTGCAGCCAGCTCGCGCAGGTGCGCCTTGGCACCGTCCATGCCCAGCAGTGCCGGGAAGGTGCTCTTGTCCTGCGCCTGGTCCTTGCCGGCGGTCTTGCCGAGCTGTTCGGAACTGGCTTCGACATCGAGGATGTCGTCACGCACCTGGAAGGCCAGGCCGAGCGCGTCGGCGAAGTCATCCAGCTGGGCCAGCTGCGCCTCGGGAGCGTGGCCGCACAGCGCGCCCATGCGAACCGCCGCGCGGATCAGCGCACCGGTCTTCAGTGCATGCATGCGGGTGAGCGCGGCCAGCGACTGCTGCTGGCCGGTGGCATCGATATCCAGCGCCTGGCCGCCGCACATGCCGGACGCACCGGACGCGTGGGCCAGGGTCTGCAGGCAGGCCACGCGCAGGCTGGCCGCCAGCGGTGCATCGGCCAGCAGGCCGAAGGCGCGTGCCTGCAGGGCATCGCCGGCGAGGATCGCAGTGGCCTCGTCGAAGGCGATGTGGGTGGTGGGCTTGCCACGACGCAGCGCGTCGTCGTCCATCGCCGGCAGGTCGTCATGCACCAGCGAGTACGCGTGGATCATTTCCACCGCCATGGCGGCGGCATCGAGCTGGTCCAGCGGTGCGCCGAACAGCTGGCCGCTGGCATACACCAGCAGCGGGCGCATGCGCTTGCCACCGCCCAGTACCGAATAGCGCATCGCCTGGTGCAGACGTTGCGGGGCATCGGCCGGCGAGGGCAGGGCGGCGTCGAGCTGGCTTTCGATACGGTCGCGCCAGCGTGCGAACTGCGCTTCAGCCGTCATGGCTGGGCGGATCGAAGGGTTCTGCGGTTTCGGGCTGGGCCGGATCGCTGAGCAGGCGCACGCGCAGTTCGGCCTGCTCCAGCGCCTGCTGGCACTGGCGGTACAGACCGACGCCGCGTTCGTAAGCACTGAGCGAAGCTTCCAGGCTCAGCTCGCCGGTTTCCATCTGCTCCACCAGTTGTTCCAGCGATTCAAGCGACTGCTCGAACTGGGCGACGGGGGAGGCGTTTTCGGGGGACTTCTTGGCCATGCGACAAGTGTGGACGGCAGCCGCGCGGGGGTCAATTCACCAGCCGCCGGGGCGCCACTGCAGCTGTGCGTCGTGGGCCAGCAGCCACGCCTGCAGCGGCGCGGAAACGACCACGTCGGCCGCGGCCAGCAGCTGCCCGCCGTCGAACAGCAGTGGCAGCTGCGCGCGCCGCCAGGGCGCGAGGTGTTCGCGCTGCAGGCAGTCCTTCAGCGCGTGTGAATGGGTACGGCCGGGCAGCAGGATGCGCTCGCCGCCCTGCCGCGCACGCACCTGCAGGGGCCGGTCGAACGCCTCGCAGCCCAGCAGGCGCAGCTGGCCGCCATCGGGCAGCGGGAGCGGTGCGCGGCCATCCCACGCGGCCTGCCAGCCCGCTGGCAGCGCGGGCAGCAGCGCCGGCAGCAGGTAGGCGTGGCCACGCCATTGCTGGATGGCGTGGTCCTGCCAGCGCACCTGTGCCTGGCGATCGCTGGGCGCGTCCAGCAGTTCCTGCTGCAGTTGCCGCAGCACCGTGGCCGGCAACGGCGCGGCGCCATGTGCGCGCACCCAGGCACGCAGCACGCGGGCACCGCGCGCCGGTGACACCTGGCGCAGCAGTTCCAGTGACAGTACGCGTGGTGCCACTTCCAGGTGGGCGATCAGTTCCGCATCTTCCTCGTCCAGCAACGTGCGGGTCTGCGCGCAGTGCGCGGCACTGCCGGCCAGGGCCGTGGCCGCATGCGGCCAGCGCTGGCGCAGCAACGGGAGGACGTGCAGGCGCAGGAAGTTGCGATCGGCATGGTCCTCGCCGTTGCTGGGGTCTTCGATCCAGCGCAGGGCGTGGCGATGGGCATAGTCGCGCAGCGCGCTGCGCACGGTGTGCAGCAGCGGCCGCCACAGGCGGTGGCCGTGCAGGAGGCTGTCTTCGGCCATCGCCGCCAGGCCATCGATGCCGGAGCCGCGCAGTGCGCGCAGCAGGAAGGTTTCGGCCTGGTCATCCTGGTGCTGGGCCAGGGCCAGCGTTTCGCCCTCGCGCAGTTCAGCGGCGAACGCCGCGCGCCGCGCCTGGCGGGCCGCAGCTTCCAGGCCCAGGCCCGCGCCGGTATCGACCTGCACGCGGTGCACGGCCAGCGCGATGCCCATGGCATCACACTGCTGCTGGCAGTGCTGCACCCAGTCATCGGCGCTGGCCTGCAGGCCGTGATGCACGTGTACCGCCCGCAGCGGCGTGCCGCTGGCCAGTGCGCTGCGTTGCAGCCAGTGCAGCAGCACGGTCGAATCCAGCCCGCCGCTGTAGGCGACCAGCAGGGGGGATTCCAGCGTGACGAGCGTGGGGAAGGTACTCACGGCGGGAAGTATAAGGGGGGCCTGGCAGGGCTGCGCCCTGCACCCGCCGAGGCCGAAGCGACAGCAACAGCAACAGCGGGCTATCCGTGGGATGGCGGGGTGGGTCCGGTTGAGGGGGACGCCGTAAATACGTCCATGTAAGCTCGGTCGCCGCATCCATGCGGCTCACGCCCCCTCAACCGGACCCACCCCGCCTTCGACAGTTTCCGGCGAGCTGTCGGAACGGCGTTCTGCTTTGGTGGGTGCCGATTCCCGCTGCTGATGGTGGGTGCCGACCGTTGGTCGGCACGGTAGATCCACGCCATGCGTGGATGAATTCATTCGATATCTGACAGATGTGCCGACCAACGGTCGGCACCCACCAACAGCCGCCGTTGCCAGTAGATCCACGCCATGCGTGGATGAATTCATTCGGTGTCTGACAGATGTGTCGACCAACGGTCGACACCTACCAACAGCCTGTCGGAGTCTGCACGGTAGATCCACGCCATGCGTGGATGAATCCATTCGATATCTGACAGATGTGCCGACCAACGGTCGGCACCCACCAACAGCCGCCGTTGCCAGTAGATCCACGCCATGCGTGGATGAATTCATTCGGTGTCTGACAGATGTGTCGACCAACGGTCGACACCTACCAACAGACTGTCGGAGTCTGCACGGTAGATCCACGCCATGCGTGGATGAATTCATTCGATATCTGACAGACGTGCCGACCAACGGTCGGCACCGACCAACAGCCGCGTGAACCTGTCGGGGGTGGGGCGGTATGGGCTTGCAGGACCGTTGGCGCCATGGATGGCGCCATCGAGCCCCCATGGATGGGTTTACGGCGTGTCCTGCAAGCCCATACCGCCTCGCCCAACACGTAGAAAGCCAGAGCCGCTTTGGCTCTGGCTTTGGCTGTTGACGTTGCATTGAGCAGGTGCAGGGCGCAGCCCTGCCGAAAAACCTACTTCACCCGGCGGCCCGAGCGGTCGATGCGGAACCATTCGCCGCCTTCCATCGGCGTATGCCCATCGCCATCCGGCGTCCCGCGCCGGCACCCGTTGCAGACCTCCGCCACGCCATCCTTGAACGGCCACGCGAAATCGAAAAGCGCCGGAATCACCTGGCGGAACTGCAGGTCGAAATAGCCCACGCGATCGCCCACGCGCCCGCGCAGCAGGCCTTCCTGCGGCGTGTCCGGGCCGTTGTCCCAGGTCAGCACCGGCAGGCTGCGGCCCGTGCGGTCCACGTAGTGGAAGCCCTGGTCGGCATACAACACCGCCAGCCCGTGGTCGTCGTAATCCAGGTCTTTCAGCGCCGCTGCACTGATCTTCAGCGTGTGCCCGACCACCTCGCAGCCGGGCAGGGCCCGCAGGCCGTGCTCATCGGTCAGCAGCTTGCAGTCCGGTGCCTGTGCCAGCGCCGCGCCGCTGGCCATCAGGCTGCACAGCACCAGCGACCGCACGAGGCGACCGCCGGCAGGCAGTGGTCGCAAAGGCCGCGCCGTCACTGCGCCTCACCCTTGCGTTCGAACGCGGTCGGCGCCGGCAGCTGCACCGGCACGCCCTTGTCATCGCAGGTGCCGGCCTGGCACAGGCGCTCGCGCAGGGCCGGGGTGGCCTGCACGATCATGTGGTAGATCGCGTTCTGCTCCAGCGTGCCACGGATGGCCTTGCTGCCCGGGCCTCGTGCCCAGATGCCCACGTCTTCGCCACCGTGCGATTCGGACTTCATCGGCACCAGCGCTTCCTGCATGTAATCCGGGTGCGTCGTGTCCACGTCGTGCAGGTTCGGGCGGCCGTTGGCCTGCTCGAAGCTGCTTGGGTTGTGCGGGTAGACCTTCGGGCCGGCCGGCTGCTGGTTGGTCGCGCCGGTGTGGCCCGGGCCGTTGGCGTAGCTCAGGGTGGTGTACGGCTGGCCGTTGCCGTCCAGTGCGTAGTCCAGCTTGCCGGCACCGTCTTCGCCGCCCTTGTCCTTCACCTTGCCCAGGATCGGGTTGCCACGCGCCGGGTAGCCGACGAAGTTGAGGGTGTGCGAGTGGTCGGCGGTGACGATGATCAGGGTGTCGTCGGCCGAGGTCAGTTCGTTGGCCACGCGCACCGCGTCGGACAGCGCCACGGTCTCGGTGAGGGCACGATAGGCATTGCCGCTGTGGTTGGCGTGGTCGATGCGCGCGCCTTCGATCATCAGCACGTAGCCTTCCTGGTGCTGCGACAGGTTCTTGATCGCGGCAGCGGTCAGCTCGGCCAGGCTCGGCTCACCGGCCGGGTCCTGCGGGCGCTCGTACTCGTAACGCATGTGGTCCGGCTCGAACAGGCCGAGGATCGCCGGTGCGGTGGCTGCGGCTGCCAGCTGGCTGCTGTTCCAGACGTAGGCACCCTGCGGGTGCGACTGCTGCCATTCCTGCACCAGGCTGCGGCCGTCCAGGCGCTGGCCGACCTTGTCGTCGTACTCGGGGTCGCGCTCTTCCACGGTGGTGAATTCGCCACGGCCACCGCCGAGGGCGACCAGCGGGCCACGGCCGTAGCGCGAGGTCGACAGCAGCTGCTGGGCGATGTCCTTGCAGCCAGCGGCCTTGGCCGCATCGGTCAGGTCGGTGTCGTTTTCCCAGTTGCGCTCGGGCGAGTGCGCGTAGGTTGCCGCCGGGGTGGCATGGGTCAGGCGCGCGGTGGAGACGATGCCGGTGGCCAGGCCGGCGCTGTCGGCCAGCTGCAGCCAGGTCAGCAGGCCCTTGGACAGGCTGTCGGCGCAGTCGCTGCGGCTGCCGGCGCTGACGCCGATCGCGCCCATGTGGGTCTTCACGCCGGTGGTGATGGCGGTCATGGTGCCGGCCGAGTCCGGCGTCTGTGAATCGGTGTTGTACGTCTTGCTGAACGCCGTGGCCGGGAAGCGCTCCCAGGACAGCAGGTTCTCTTCGCCCGAACCGCCCTTCTGCTGGCCTTCGTAGATGCGCGAGGCAGCGACGGTGGTCAGGCTCATGCCGTCACCCAGGAACAGGATGACGTTCTTGGCCTTGCCGGACATCGCGCCATTGGCGGCCGCCTGGGCGGCGCCGCTGCGGTACCACCACTGCGGGGTCTCGCCGGCCGGGTGGGCGACGGGATCAACGGCGACCTTCAGGCCGGCCGGGGCGGAGGCGGGGGTGGTGCTGGCGCAGGCGCCCAGCAGCAGGGTGGTGGCGCAGGCGGCCAACAGGGAGACGGAACGACGCATGGACGCTGGGATCTCACAAAGTGTAACGGGGCGTTCATTATGCCCAACCCTGCAATGCACGCCGATGACACACTGTTTGCCGGTGGGGCGGTCGTACCGCCCGCCCGCTTGGGCTATCGTGCCAGCATCCCTTCCTTCCCCCCTGGATTGCCTATGAAGCTGGTCTCTGCCTGGCTGCGGATTCCATTCTGGCAGCGCGTGGTCGGTGGCTTCGTGCTCGGCGCGCTGGCGGGCTGGGCGCTTGGCCCGGCCGCTGAAACCTGGTTCGGCCCGCTCGGCGAACTGTACGTCACCCTCATCAAGATGATCGCGGTACCGCTGGTGTTCTTCGCGGTCATCAACGCCATCTCCTCGCTGCACGGCCAGAAGTCGGTCGCCGCGCTCAGTGGCCGCACCTTCCTGTGGTTCGTCATCACCGCCGCGCTGGCGGTGTGCGTGGGCCTGGGCGTGGGCACCGTGCTGCAGCCTGGTGCCGGTGGCCTGCAGCTGTCGATGGCCAACAACTACGTGCCGCGCGAAGTGCCCAGCGTGGTGCAGGTGCTGCTGGACGTGGTGCCGTCCAACGTGTTCTATGCGCTGTCGGGCATCGGCACCAAGGTCAATGCCGCAGGCGAAACCGTGCTGGCCGCCGGCCGCGGTTCGATCCTGCCTGTGATCTTCTTCGCCGGCCTGGTGGGTTTCGCCATCGTCAAGCTCGGCGAGAAGGTGACCGAAGCGCGCAAGCTGGTCGGGCAGATGAGCGACATCATGATCCAGGTGACCCGCTTCGTGCTGGAAGTCACCCCGATCGGTACGTTCGGCCTGATCGCCGGCCTGGTCGGCAGCTACGGCTTCGAGAAGCTGCTGCCGCTGGGCCATTTCGTGCTGGCGCTGTACGTGGCCTGTGCGCTGCACATCGTGGTGGTCTACAGCGCGTTGCTGCTGTCGCACGGGCTGAATCCGCTGAAGTTCTTCCGCGGTGCGGCGCCGGGCATGCAGGTGGCGTTCGTCAGCTCGTCCAGCTTCGCCGCGATGCCGGTGGCATTGCGTTCGATCACCCACAACCTGGGCGTGAACAAGGATTACGGTTCGTTCGCGGTGCCGCTGGGCGCAAGCATCAAGATGGACGGCTGTGGTGCGATCTACCCGGCGCTGTGCGCGGTGTTCATCGCCCAGTACAGCGGCGTGCCGCTGACGCCCGAGCAGTACGTGGTGGTGCTGATCGCTTCGGTGCTGGGCAGCTTCGGCACCGCCGGCGTACCGGGCACGGCGGTCATCATGGCCACCGTGGTGCTGAGTGCGGCCAACCTGCCGCTGGAAACCATCGGCTACCTGTACGCGATCGACCGCATCCTGGACATGATGCGCACGATGACGAACGTGACCGGCCAGATGCTGGTGCCGGTGCTGGTGGCCAAGGAAACCGGCCTGCTCGACCAGGCGGTGTACGACAACCCGTCCACCAATGTCGGCCTGGACGATCCCGACCCGACGCCGCCGCGTAGCTGAAGCGGCACTGCAACGGGCTGTATCAGCACCTGTAACACCGCTGATACAGCCCCCGCCGGGCCTTGTGCAGCGTTGTTTCCTGCACGTTAAGGCAAACGAAATCCGAACGACTCTGTAACACCCTGCTGGCAATCCACCGCCCTGCAACTGGCTGAACCGCTTGCTACCAAGGCGTTTGGAAGTTGGCACGGAAGCTGCTCTGTCCCTGCGCATACGCAACGGGAGAGCGGCATGGACAGCAGCACCACCCATCTCGGTTCCTCGGTCCGGCAGCTGGCGCTGCTGCTGGCCCTGGCCTGCCCGCTGGCGGCCGCCGCCTCCGGTGCACGCCAGGGTGTGAAGCCGCAGCCGGGCGAAATCGTCCTGCTGCGGGATGTGGCCGCACGTCCGGCCTATCGCATGGCGCCGCCCGGCATGGCGTTGATCGCCGACCCCAAACCGCAGCATGAGATCGCCACCGCACTCGGCAGCGGCAGCGGCGGCGGCTCCAGCGGCATGGACGAACTGAGCGATGACGACTATGCCGGGCTCGGCGCGGGCCAGACCGGCCACCTGGCCGCGCCCGGTGGCACCACCGTGGAGCGGGTGACCCACCAGGCACTCGGCGGCACCCTGGGCCGTTCCAGTGACGGCGCGCTCGGCGGCAATGCCCTGGGCGGCGCGATGAGCGGCCCGCTGGGTGCGGTCGGCAATACCACCCGCGGCATCGGCGACACCGTACGCGGCGCGCTGGCACAGTTCCCGCTCGGTGCGGCTGCGCCGCAGGGCGGTGGCAAGTGAAGCGCGCGGCACGTGGCGCGCTGCTGCTGGTGCTGGCGGCTGCGCCGGCCCTGGCCTGGGCCGATGACTACAGCGGCATGCTGTCCTACCTGGACGTGGCCCGCATCGGCGACCGCGCGCTGGCTGGTGCCAGCGGCGCCATCATGGTCAACCAGGCCAGCGGCGACCTGAACATCCAGGCCAACCTGCAGGGCATGGCAACCGGCGACCAGGCCAACGTCGCCATCGCCGCACGCCAGCAGCGCCATGCCGACGTGGTGCTGTCCGGGCCGCTGCAGGCCAGCGCACATATCGAAGGCCAGGCGCTGGAAGGCGCCAGTGGCATCGCATCGATCAACCAGACCAGCGGCATCGCCAACACGACGCTCAACGTCGTCAGCGCGACGCTGGCCCGGCAAGGGATACGCGAGACCGACGACGCGGCTTTGGCGGCGTCGGACATCGCGTCAACAGGGGGGCAGGGCGACACCGGCGACGGTGTTGCGGCGGGTATCCGTAGTGTCGGCGTTTCCGCGTCGGCACTGCGGGGCTTCGACGGTGTCCTGCAACTCAATCAGATCGCGGGAGCCCGCAACGACACGGCCAACGTGCTTGGCCTGGTCGTCCAGGGCAACCCGTGAGCAGTACCCACCACCCGATGTATCACTGATGAGAGAGGGCACCATGAAAGCGACCATCAAGCAGTCTCTGCTCGCCATGGCAATTGCTTCTGCCTCGACCGCTGCCGCGGCCAATGGCTGGGACAACCAGAACGCCAACGCGAACATCAACCACAACCATGTCGTGACCGAGACCCGCAACGACACCCACAACCACACCGACAACGAGGTCCGCAACTGGACCCGTACCAACACCACGGTGCGCAACAACACCGACAGCTCCACCGTGACCCGCAACCGCATGGTCAACGAGCAGGTACAGAAGAACAGCAACATCCAGGCCGACGAGCGCAAGGAAAAGAACAACCACGGCGTCGACGTGAACCTGGAAAAGGACCTGCGCCTGAGCAGTGACGTGAACTTCTCCGGCGATCCGACCATCACCGGCAACATCGACCTGGATTCGGCCGCCATCGCGGTCATCGACAACCGCCAGTCGATCAGCCACAACACCGCCGGCAACAGCCTGCTCACCAACAGCGCCTCGATCGCCGATGACGTCGGTTCCGGTGCGTCCGGCAACCTCGGCTTCAACGTCGCTGCCGGTGACAACAACGCGCAGGACAACGCCGCTTCGCTGTCGGCGGCTGATGCATCCTTCAGCTTCGGCATGGCCGACGCCGAAGTGTTCGTCAACCAGTCCGGCATGGGCAACACCACCGTCAATTACGGCGTCACCAACGCCGCCGGCCTCGGTGGCAATGCCTTCAGCGGCGCGTCGGGCAACATCGGCGTGAACATCGCTTCGGGCAACAACAACGAGCAGAAGAACGCGCTCGCTGCTTCGGTGGCCACCAGTGCGATGGCCCAGTCCAGCATCAGCTCCAACCAGGTCTCCAGCGGCAACGCCGTGAGCAATGCGGGCTTCGTGCAGTCCTACACCGACACCGTGGAAGTGGGCATGAGCGGTGGCGTGGGCGGCCTGACCCTGGCCTATGGCGCGGGCACCTACCGCGGCACCGGCAATGCCTACCAGATGGCCAACTACTATCTGGATACCTGGAGTGGCGATCTGCCGCACCCGGGTGGCAACGCCACCGGCCACATCGATCTGGACAACGAGATCCAGAACGCCACGCCGAACCCGGGCCGTCCGGGCGTCGGTGGCCTGGGCTTCGATACGCGTGAAAGCGGCACCAGCCAGTTCGTCGAGCTGGGCATCGCCGACCTGTACGCCAGCCTGAGCGGCACCGTCACGACCACCCGCTGGGTGAACGTGAATGCGACCAACACCGCGGCGCTGTCGGGCAGTGCGTTCTCGGGCGCCTCCGGCAACATCGGCGTGAACGTCGCCTCGGGCACCGGCAACCTGCAGGCCAACAGTCTGGCCCTGGCCGTGGCACAGCCGAGCACCGGTGGCGGCACCGGCGGCGGCGAGTAACTCCTGGCGTGACCGCTTTCGCAGCCAAGCTGCGTTGAGTGCAACAAGCCCGGCCATCCGCCAATGGCCGGGTTCCCCCGGGAGCCCCTGCTCCTCCTCCCCCTTGGGGCAGGGGCTCCTTCCTTCCGCTGGAGGGCACCATGGCCGCACACCGCTGCTGGATCCGCCTGTTGTCCTGCCTGCTGTTGCTGGGCAGCGCCCATGCGTGGGCAGGCGATATCGCGTTCACGGGCGTACTGCCCAATGGCGCGCTGATGCAGCAGAAGGTGGAAAGCATGCAGGAGCGGCGCTACCGCAACCTGGTGCGGCAACACACCGATTACAGCTGTGGCGCGGCCGCACTGGCCACCATCCTGCGCTACGCCTACCACCTGGACACCACCGAAGCGACGGTGATCGAAGGGATGATGGGCGTGTCCGATCCGCAGCTGGTGAAGGAACGCGGTTTCTCGTTGCTGGACATCAAGCGCTATGTCGAATCACTGGGCATGCGCGGGCGTGGCTACCGCATCGACGAGAACCGGCTGCGCACGTTGCGCGTGCCCGGCCTGGTCCTGATGGACGTGCGCGGGTTCCGCCATTTCGTGGTGCTCAAGCAGGTCCGTGGCGGCATCGTCGAGGTGGCCGATCCGATCCTCGGCAACCGCAGCCTGTCACTGGCTGAATTCAACGAAGCGTGGCCGTCGCGTGCTGTTTTCGTCGTGATCGGCAGCGACTTCGATCGCAATACCGTTCTTCTGCAACCCAGCGAGCGGCCCAGTGCGCGTGCGTTGTACGCGCGGCAGGGCCCGATCACCGATGCCGAACTGGTCGATTTCGGCTTCAGCCACGCCGACCTGTTCTGAAGGAGGCTCGATCATGCTGTGCCAACGTCTGTTGATCGCCACGCTGCTGCTGTTGCCGGTGCTGCCCGCCTGGGCCGCTGAAGGCGCACCAGGACGTGGCCTGAAGGAAATACCCGATCCCGAACTGAACCTGATGCGTGGCCGCTACACCGTAGGCGGCAACAACGTCGCCTGGTTCGGGGTGACGATGATCTCGCAGTGGCAGGGCGCCAACGGCAGCAGCGTGCAGGGCGCGCTGACGCTGGGCATGGACTTCCGCCAGGGCGGTACGCCACGGCTGACGTTCCAGCCGCACGTGCAGGTCACCAACGCCGATGCCCCGCTGCCCACCACGGACAGCCGCAGCATCGACAGCAGCGGCCTGGCCAACGCCACCGGCCTGGTGCAGGCGGTGCAGGTGGCTGGCGATGGCAACACCGCACGCAACGTGACCACCCTGACCGTACGTGACGGCGCAGTGCCGACCACCAGCGACGACGGCACCCGCATCGCGCAGATGCAGCAGGGCGGGGCCAGCGCCACGGCGGTTCTTGATGGCAACCAGGCGCGCCTGATGCTGCAGATCGACGGCCAGGGCCTGGTCCAGCAGTGGATCCGCAATGGCAGCGTCGGCCAGGGCATCGCCCTGTCCGGTGATGGCCAAGTGGCAAGCAACCGGCTGCAGCTTGAGCTGGTGCGCAACACCGTGGCCAGCAACCAGCCGTTGAGCCAGAACGTGGCCCAGGCGATCGCGCTGAACCGCGGCATGGGCCCGGGCCAGTAACACGGCCTGGTCAAGGGGGAAGGACGGACAACGCAGGCCAACGACATGCACACTTATTTGCGGCTTACCCCGCTGGCGCTGGCGGCGCTGGCGGCCAACGCCTTCGCCCAGGAACCGGCGACGGAGGCCAAGGACGGTGCCGACGTACAGGCACTGATTTCCCAGCTGGAACAGCTCAAGGCCAACTACGCACAGGAAGTGCGCCGCCTGCGCGAGCTGGACATGCAGGTGCAGGCCATGCAGGCCCGCCTGAGCGGACGTGCCGGCGGCGCCACGACCCCGGCAGCACCCCTCGCCCCGGCGGCCGCAGCCGCAGCGCCACCCAGCAGCGAGGGGTATGCCAGCACCGCGGCCGAGGCCCAGCAGGCCAAGCAGGAGGCGCGGCGCAGCGTGGATGACGTGAAACAGCAGCAGGCAGCGCTGTTCTCGCGCAGGTTCACCCTGGAAAACAGCCTCACCTACGCGCGCTACGACCGCAAGCAGCTCAGCCTCAACGGCTTCCTGGCCTTGGATGCGATCTTCCTCGGCAATATCGCCATCGAGAACGTCGAATCCGATTCGCTGACCTACAACCTGGCCGCGCGCTGGGGTGTCAGCCCGAACCTGACGTTGAACATGGACGTGCCCTACCTGGCACGGCGCACCGTGTACCAGAAGGGCGGTGCGGGGGGTGCGGCGGCGGCCATCGCGCAGGAAGAGACCAATGGCAACGGCCTGGGTGATATCAGCGCGAGCGCCAACTACCGCCTGTTCGGCGAGCGTGGCTGGCGCCCGGAAACAGTGCTGACCGGCGGCGTCACCGCACCCACCGGCCGCGCGCCCTATGGCCTGGACTGGAAGGTGCTCGAGCGCGATGACGATGACTACATCCGCTTCGCGGTGCCGCGCGAACAACCGACCGGCAACGGCGTATGGCAGGCCAACCTGGGCGTGTCGATGGTGAAGACAGCCGACCCGGCGATCCTGTTCGCCAACGCCGGCTACATCCATTCCTTCCCGCGCGGCTTCGACGATATCGACAGCAACCCGGACACCGTGAATCCCGGCGACGTGAAGCTGGGCGGGTCGGTGTACTTCGGTGCCGGCGTGGCCTTTGCCTTCAACGAGCGCACGAGCCTGAGCATTTCCTTCAGCGACAAGATCAGCGCACGCGCGTCGACGCGGTTCCAGGGCGGGCAGTGGGTGAAGGTGATCGGCAGCGATGCCAATGCAGCGTCGTTGAACCTGGGCGTGACGTATGCGCTGAACCAGCACGCGACGATGGTGACGCTGCTGGGCATCGGCCTGACCCCGGATGCGCCGGACTTCACCCTGTCGTTCAAGGTGCCGTACATGTTGTAGCCGATTGCGGTGATGATGCATCGGTAACGCCGGGCCTGGCCCGGCGTTCTTTCAGTAGAGCCGAGCCATGCTCGGCTGGCTTCCTACCGCTCCGGAGGCAGTTCCAGGCGATGCTTCCGGCACAACCGGTACACCGTCACCCGCGATACCTGCATGTGCCGCGCGCAGGCCGATACGTTGTAGCCATGCATCTTCAGCGTCCGCAGCAGCACATCGCGCTCGACCTGGCCGCGGGCATCCTGCAGCACCGCGCGCGGGGCCGGGGTCTCGGCGTCGGCCATGTCCAGGTCGCTGGCGCTGATCAGTTCGTGTTCGCTGACGATCGCCGCGCGCTGCACCCGGTTCAACAGTTCGCGCACGTTGCCGGGCCAGTCGAAATGGCGCATCGCCAGGCGCGCGCCGGGATCGAAGCCGCGCGCGCGGCCCGGATGGCGGTTGCGGAAGCTGCGCAGGAAATGCTCGGCCAGCAGCAGCACGTCGTTGCCACGGTCGCGCAGCGCCGGCATCGGCAGCCGCAGCACGTTGAGCCGGTAGTACAGGTCGCGGCGGAACCGCCCCTGGGCCACGGCCTGCTCGAGGTCGACATGGGTGGCCGCCAGCACGCGCACGTCCACCCGCAGGGGCTGGTTGCTGCCGACCCGCTCCAGGGTGCCTTCCTGCAGCACCCGCAGCAGGCTGGTCTGGGCATCGGCCGGCAGGTCGCCCACCTCGTCCAGGAACACCGTGCCGCCATCGGCGGTTTCAAACAGGCCCACCCGGCGCTGCGCGGCCCCGGTGAAGGCGCCGCGCTCGTGGCCGAACAGCTCCGACTGCACCAGGCTGGCTGGAATGGCGCCGCAGTTGACCGCCAGGAAGGGCCGGCCGGCACGACCGGACAAGGCGTGCAGGGCCTGCGCCGCCAGCTCCTTGCCGGTGCCGGTTTCGCCGGTGACCAGCACCGGCAGTTCCACCGGGGCGAACTTGTGCAGGGCAGCCCGTACGGCCAACAGCGCCTGGCTGTCGCCGATCAGGGCCGGCAGGCCGCCGCCGTCGCGCATCGATGCCGTGGGCGGATCCTCCTCGCCGCAGTCACGCTGCATCGCCGTCAGCAGGTCCTGCAGTTCGCGGGGCAGGGTGAACTGGTCCTGGCAGGCACGCAGCAGCGGTGCCCAGCTGGGCGGTGGTGCATCCAGGCCTGCCGGCAGCACGGCCAGCCAGGGCAGATGGTGGTGCTGCTCGACCCAGGGCAGCAAGGGCCCCAGCGCCTCTGCATCGAGATGGCGCAGGTCCAGCACGGCCACCAGGTGGTCGCGCCCGCGCAGGCCCACGGCCATGGCGGGCGAGGGGCTGACGCAGCGCAGCTGCCAACCGGCGGCCGCCAGCGCCTCGCGCTCGCCCGCCAGGGGCTGGCCGAACCAGATCACACAGCGTGATGGAACCTGCAGGCTTGCCGCCATGCCTTCCCCCAAGCATCCGGGCAACGCGGGCGGTGTCAGACTGGGCATCGCCGCGTGCCGCCCCACGCCGGGATGCCATGGCCGCATCCAGCGGCCCGTCGCGGCAGGTATCCCGCCGTGACATCAAAGACCAACGCAGGCCGCGCCGGCCAGCGGCCACGCATCGGCGCTGCAGGACAGGCGGGCAACAAAAAAGCCGCTGCAGGGCAGCGGCTTCCGGTGCGGGCGCGGGTGCGGCGGGCTCAGAGCTCGACGCGGCGTGCCTGCATGAACTTGTTGCCCCAGTAGCCGGTCAGCAGGGTGTCGACGCGGACATCCTTGCCGGTGCTCGGTGCGTGCAGGAAGCGGCCTTCGCCGACATAGATGCCGACGTGGTCGACGCGACCCTTGCGGCCGAAGAAGACCAGATCGCCGGCGGCCAGCGCGGCACGGTCGTTGATCAGTTCGGCATTGTTGTCATGGGCCATTTCGCGCGAGACGCGCGGCAGCTCGATGCCCAGGGCCGAGCGGAACACGTAACCGACCAGGCCGCTGCAGTCGAAGCCGCTGTCCGGGTTGCTGCCACCCCAACGGTAGGGGGTGCCCAGCAGGGTCATCGCACGGCGCAGCAGGGACTGCACCTTGCCGTTGTCATCCAGGTTGCCCACCACGGCGCCGGTGGCGACGCTGCTGGTGTCGTAGTTGGCGAGCAGGCGGCTGAGGTCGCCGGCAACCATGGCCGAGCGGTCCATCAGCGGAATGGTGTCGTTGGCGGCCAGATGCGGCAGCAGGGCGGCCAGGGTGGCGCTGGCGGCGGCATCGGCGCGGCTGCGCTGGGGAGCGGCAGCGTCGGCCTTGGCGGCCGGCCGGGCGGTCTCGGCCACGGTGGCCGGGGTCGCGTCGGTCTTGGTGGGGGCACTCTGCGACCAGGCCGGAAGGCTGGTCAGACACAGCGCCAGGCCCAGGAAAAGCGGGCGGACACTACGTGAAGAAGCGGCGGTCTGGCCTTGGCCTTGCAGGTCGTCAGTCGTCACGCGTCGGTCACAGGAAAAAAACGATGGGGCATCATGCCCTGTAAAAGCGTCAATAAGTTAAAAATTCCGTTAATAAAACGTTATTTACGCAGTGATGTCCGTCACAGTTTTGAACATATCGCCTGTTCATTTTAGCGAAGAACGCGTTTCGCTCCTGTGTAGTGGTCTTTCCAGTAGGCGCCGCTGAGCGAGTCCAGGCGAACGGTGCCGCCGGTGCTCGGCGCGTGCACGAAACGGCCTTCGCCGACGTAGATGCCGACATGGGTGACGTTGCCGCGGCTGCCGAAGAACACCAGGTCGCCGGTGGCCAGGCGCTGCGGGTCGATCTTCGGCCCCTGCACGGCGGCCAGGTCGCGCGAGGTGCGCGGCAGCTTCAGGTCGACCATCTCGCGGTACACGTAGGTCACCAGGCCGCTGCAGTCAAAGCCCGAGTCGGGCGTGTTGCCGCCATAGCGGTAGGGCGTGCCGACCAGGCTGATGGCGCGCATCAGTACCGAATTGGCGGCCTCGGGGTTGTCCGGCGTGGTGGCCGGCCAGTGCGCCGACGGCGGCGGCGTGGCGGGGCGGACGGCCTTGCCGCCACCGCAGGCGGCCAGCAGCAGGGGCAGGGCCAGCAGCAGGGCGGGCGCGAGGATCCGGCGCAGGCCGGACGAAACTGGCGTGTTGTGCATGTTCTCCGGATAATGCGCCACCTTGGATTGGCCGTCATGATGGCGGCGTCCCCGCCGGGCGACAACCCGCCCCAACCCGCCTGCCTCCGGCAGATCCAGACAGAGTTGCGCATGAAGATCGAAAAAGACCGCGTTGTCCGCTTCCACTACACCGTCTCCGAGGTCGGCCAGGCGCCGATCGAATCGTCCAAGGACCGCGGTGAGCCGCTGTCGATCCTGATCGGCCACGGCAACATCATCCCGGGCCTGGAAAACGCCATGATGGACAAGGAAGCCGGCGCGACCTTCGACGTCGACGTCACGGCGGCCGATGCCTACGGCGAGCGTCGCGAGGGCCTGTCCCAGCGCGTGCCGAAGAAGCACTTCGGCAACGCCAAGCTGGTCCCGGGCCAGCAGGTCGTGCTGCAGACCAACTTCGGCCCGCGCGCGGTCACCGTGCAGAAGGTCGGCATGAGCGTGGTCGACGTCGACCTGAACCACCCGATGGCCGGCAAGGACCTGCATTTCGACGTCGAGATCGTCGAAGTGCGCGAAGCCGCCAAGGAAGAAATCGACCACGGCCATGTCCATGGCGACGGTGGCCACCAGCACTGATCGCAGCGCGATCGTGAGGGCAGCAACGACCCGCTCCGGCGGGTCGTTGCGTTTCTGGAACACGGCGCGGCCGTCCAAGGCGCGCAGGGCGGCGGCATAATGGCGGACCTGCCTGCCGGATGCCCCGTGAACGCCGCTTCCCTTTCCCTGCAGCCGGTGGCTTCCGGCGAACGCATCGCCGTGCTGGACGTGCTGCGCGGAGTGGCCCTGCTGGGCATCCTGTTGATGAACATCGAGGCCTTCAGCGGACCGCTGGACCTGGCCTTCACCGGCATCGACGCGCGCTGGCACGGGCTGGATTACGTGGCCGACGCCTTCGTCTACATCTTCGTGCAGGGCAAGTTCTTCACCCTGTTCTCGCTGCTGTTCGGTGCCGGCTTCGCGGTCATGGCGCAACGCGCGCAGGCGGCTGGCCGCGAGTTCACTCCGTTCTACCTGCGGCGCAGCCTCGGCCTGGCGCTGATCGGCCTGTGCCATGCGCTGCTGGTGTGGTCCGGCGATATCCTGGTGCTGTACGCGCTGGTGTCGCTGCCGCTGCTTGCCTGCCGCGAAGCGCCGCGCAGCTGGTTGCCGTGGATGGGCATCGTGGTCTACCTGGCCGGCGTGTCGATGATGCTGCTGATCGGCGCGATGGTGACGCTCTCGCCGGCGCAGGACCTGCAGAAAATGGTGGTCGATGCGCAGCAGGCCATCGACCAGCAGCGCCTGGTGTACGGGCAGGGCAGCTGGTTGCAGGGCAATGTGCAGCGCCTGCATGAGTTCGGCTCCTCGCTGGGCGCGCTGGTGATCACCGGGCCGGAAGTGCTGGGCATGTTCCTGATCGGCAGCTGGTTTGCCGGCAGCGGGGCGCTGGCCGAACCGGACCGCTTCCCCCGCCTGTATGCCGGCCTGCGCTGGGTCGCGCTGCCGCTGGGCCTGCTGGTCACGCTTGCCGGGGTGCTGTGGAAGCCCTACCTCGCGCCGGGCCAGTACACCCTGGAAACCACGGCGGTGATGTCGCTGGTGTCGGTCGGTGCGGTGCCGATGTGCCTGGGCTACCTGGCCTGGATCGTGCACTGGCGCGCGCGGCTCGGCTGGCTGGCACCGGCAGGGCGCATGGCGCTGACCCATTATCTGGCGCAGTCGCTGGCCTGCACCTGGCTGTTCAACCATTACGGGCTGGGCGGGTTCGACCTGATGCCGCGCGCCTGGCAGGTGGTGTTCGCGCTGCTGCTGTTCGCACTGCAGGTGGGCATCTCGCACTGGTGGCTGCGGCGCTTCCGCTTCGGCCCGATGGAATGGCTGTGGCGCGCGATGACCTACCGGCAGTGGCCGCCCATGCGCCGCGAGGTCGCGCAGGGCTGATTCCCGCCTGTGCCGCTCACGTTGCGCTGCATGTTCCCCATGGCATGCTCGGCCACGGCAGCGGCACCCTCCACGCAGGGCGTGGATCCATGATTCTCCCTTCTTCAGAGCGATCCCGATGAGCACTGCATCCTTTGACTATGACCTGATCGTCCTTGGCGGCGGTTCTGCCGGCCTGGCCGGCGCCATCCGGGCTGCCCAGCATGGCAAGCGCGTGGCGCTGCTGGAACCCGGCGCGCTGGGCGGTACCTGCGTCAATGTCGGCTGCGTGCCGAAGAAGGCCATGTGGCTGGCGGCCGACCTGCACGAGCGCATCGGCCTGGCCAGTGCGATGGGCTTCGATGTGCCGGCGCGCCCGGCGCTGTCGTGGAAGGAACTGGTGATCCATCGCCAGGCCTACATCAGCAACATCCACACCAGCTACAACAAGCGCCTGGACGAAACCGGCGTGGTGCGCATCCCCGCGCGCGGCCACCTGGTCGATGCGCACACCGTGGCGTGCAGCGATGGCGTGCGCTACAGCGCCGAGCACATCCTCATCGCCACCGGTGCACACCCGCAGCGGCCAGACATTCCCGGCGCGGCGCTGGGCCTGGTGTCCGATGATTTCTTCGACCTGCGCAGCGCACCGGCCGAGGTGGCGATCATCGGCGGCGGCTACATCGCGGTGGAGCTGGCCGGGCTGCTGCAGGCACTGGGCAGCCGGGTCAGCCTGCTGGTGCGGGGTGCGCGCCTGCTGGAACGCTTCGATTACGAACTGACCGACCAGCTGGCCGAGAACCTGAAGCAGCAGGGCGTGCGCATCCACTTCGATTACCGCCTGCGTGAGCTGCAGCGCGAGGGTGAGCGCGTGCGTGCCTTCGGCCATGATGGCCCGCTGGACAGCGTGTTCGATGCGGTGTTCTTCGCGACCGGGCGCCGCGGCAACAGCCGCGATCTTGGCCTGGAAGCGCTGGGCATCGGCATCGGCGAGCACCAGCAGGTGGAAGTGGATGAGTGGCAGACCACGGCGGTGCCCAGCGTGCATGCCGTGGGTGACATTGCCGGCAAGGTTGGCCTGACCCCGGTGGCGGTGGCTGCGGCAAGGCGCCTGATGGACCGCCTGTTCGGTGGTCGCCCGAGCGCGAAGATGGATTACAGCAACGTGGCCAGCGTGGTGTTCTCGCACCCGCCGCTGGGCGCGGTAGGCATGAGCGAGGAACAGGCGCGCGCCTGTTTCGACCAGGTGACGGTCTACCACAGCCGATTCCGGCCGATGCTGCAGGCGCTGGCCAACGGTACCCAGCGCAGCCTGTTCAAGATGGTCTGCGCCGGTGCCGACGAACGCGTGGTGGGCATCCACCTGCTGGGTGAAGCGGCCGACGAGATCCTGCAGGGCTTCGCGGTGGCGGTGAAGATGGGCGCAACCAAGGCCCAGTTCGACGACACCGTGGCCATCCACCCGACCTCGGCCGAGGAAGTCGTGCTGATGCGCTGACCCGCGGTTGTTGTAGAGCCGAGCCCATGCTCGGCTTTCTGCACCTTGGCACCGCGAAGCCGAGCATCGGCTCGGCTCTACAGGGCATCAGATGCGTGCATGCGACAATGCGCGTCCCCACATACCTCCGTGGCCGCACCCCGTGCGGCCTGCCGCCGTCCTGATGTCCAGTCCTTCCCCCCGCATCGCCACTGCTTCCCCGCGCATTGCCCTGGGTGGCATCGGCCTGGCTGCGGTCGGTGCCATCGCGGCGTCCGGCAAGGCCATCATCGTCAAGCTCGGCCTGCGCCATGGCGTGGATGCCACCACGCTGCTGGCCCTGCGCATGCTGATGGCGCTGCCGCTGTTCGTGCTGATGGCCCTGTGGTCGGCACGCCGTACCGAACCGCTGTCCTGGGCCGACCGGGCGCGCGTGCTGTGGCTGGGCTTCACCGGCTACTACCTGTCCAGCCTGCTCGATTTCCAGGGCCTGCAGTACATCAGCGTGACCCTGGAACGGCTGATCCTGTACTTGAACCCGACCCTGGTGCTGCTGATCAACGTCCTGCTGGCGCGGCAGCGTCCGGGCCGCTGGCAGGTGGCAGCGCTGGCGCTGAGCTACCTGGGCGTGCTGCTGGCCTTCGGCCATGACCTGCAGCGCGAGGGCGGGCAGATCATCGTTGGCAGCCTGCTGGTGCTGGGCAGCGCGCTCAGCTACGCGCTGTACCTGTTCGGCAGTGGCCAGGTGGTCGCGCGCATCGGTGCGGTGCGGCTGACCGCCTATGCCAGCTGCGTGGCCAGCGTGCTGGTGCTGCTGCATTTCGCCATCACCCATCCGCTGCCGCTGCTGTGGCAGGCACCTGCGGCGGTGCAATGGCTGTCGCTGGTCAACGCTACGGTATGCACCGTGCTGCCGGTGCTGGCCATCATGCTGGCCGTGCAGCGCGTCGGCTCGTCGCTGGCCGCGCAGGTGGGTATGCTGGGCCCGGTTTCCACCATCGTGATGAGTCTATGGCTGCTCGACGAGCCGATGGGGCCGGCGCAGATCGCCGGCACCGTGCTGGTGCTGATCGGCGTACTGCTGGTGACCCGCCTGCGGCGCTGACGCCGGAACAGGCGCGTGACCGCATCCTGGCGGTGATCCGCGCGATCCCGCCAGGGCAGGTGCTGGGCTACGGCCAGGTGGCCATGCGCGCGGGGCTGCCCGGCCGCGCACGGCTCACCGCGCGCATCCTGGGCCAGAACGAAGACCCCGGCCTGCCGTGGCACCGCGTGCTGCGCTCGGACGGGCGCATTGCCATGGCCGAAGGCTCGGCGGGCTGGCGCGAGCAGTCGCAGCGCCTGCGTGCCGAAGGCGTGGTGGTCGAGAACGGCCGGGTGCGGATGCCGGCCATCGACCCGGCTGCGGCGCTGGATGCCGCGATCTGGGGCCCGGGCTGATCGCTGCCGGCCACTGAACGGAGCGGGCGGGGCAGTCGCCACGCTGTCGTGATGCTGCGGCTATGATGGAGGCCGTTCCATGCCGGTATTCCCATGTTCCCGCGACTGCCCACCGTCACCAAGGCCCTGCTGATCGCCAACGCGATCCTGTTCCTGCTGCAGCAGCCGTTCCTGCTCGGCATGCAGACCTTCGAGCCCTTCATGCTGCAGCCCTGGCAGCAGGGCTTCGATGCGTTTTCCCCGGGCGGCAACTTCCAGCCCTGGCAGCTGCTGACCTACGGTTTCCTGCACGGCAGCTTCGGCCACCTGTTCTTCAACATGCTGGCGGTGTTCATGTTCGGCGCGCCGCTGGAGCAGACCTGGGGCGAGAAGCGCTTCCTGCTGTACTACCTGGTGTGCGTGGCCGGTGCTGGTGTCTGCCAGTTGCTGGTGGGTACGCTGCTGGAGAACCCGGCCACGGTGCTGGGCGCATCCGGCGGTGTGTTCGGCCTGCTGCTGGCCTACGGCATGCTGTTCCCGAACCAGCGCGTGATGCTGCTGTTCCCGCCCATTCCGATGAAGGCACGCACGTTCGTGATCCTGTTCGGCGTGGGTGAACTGGTGCTGGGCATGACCGGCTGGCAGCCGGGCGTCGCGCATTTCGCACATCTGGGCGGCATGCTGTTCGGCTGGTTGCTGATCCGTTACTGGCGCGGGCAGTCGCCGTTCAACAAGCGCCGCCCGCCCGGCCCACCGAAGCGCCCGAACCATCTGCGCAGCGTGAAGTGAGGCGCAGCGCGCCTCGCTTCACGCGGGTAGGTGCCGACCGTTGGTCGGCACGCTCTGGATCGGATCATTTGACGCTGTAGGTGTTTGTGGGTGCCGACCGTTGGTCGGCACGCCTTCACAAATCCTGCAACACCACCTGCGCCGCATTGTGCCCCGGTGCTCCGGTCACGCCGCCGCCGGGATGGGTGCCCGAGCCACACAGGTACAGCCCCGGCAGCGCTCCGCGATAGCCCGCCTGGCCGACCATCGGCCGCGCTGAGAACAGCTGGTTGGCGCTGAGCGCACCGTGGAAGATGTCGCCGCCGATCAGGCCGAAGGTGCGTTCCAGGTCCAGCGGTGACAGCACCTGCCGGCCGAGCACGCTGGCCGCGAAGCCCGGCGCGTGCTGCTCGACCGTGGCGATCACCAGGTCGGCCACTTCGTCGCGATGATCATCCCAGTGCCGCCCGCCGGGCAGCACCGGCGCGACGTGCTGGCAGAACAGGCTGGCCACATGCTGCCCGGGCGGCGCCAGCGAATCGTCCAGCGTGCTGGGAATCAGCATCTCCACGATCGGTTCGCGCGACCAACCGTCGCGGCGTGCATCCAGCCAGGCGCGGTCCATGTACTCCAGGCTGGGCGCCATGATGATGCCGGCGCTGAGGTGATCGCCGTGGCCGGGCAGGGCGCGGAAATCCGGCAGCCGCGACAGTGCGACGTTCATCCGGAACGTGCCCGAGCCGCAGCGCCACTGCGCCATCCGCTCGCGCGTCGCCTGCGGTACCTCTGCCGGTTCCAGCAACCGCTCGTAGAGCAGCTTGGGATTGACGTTGGCGATCACCGTGCGTGCGCGCAGGCTTTCGCCGTTGTCCAGTTCCACGCCGGCCGCACGGCCCTGCTCGACCAGAACGCGCCGCACACCGGCATCCACGCGCAGTTCGGCGCCGGCGTCGCGCGCCGAGGCGGCAATGGCCTGGCTGATCGCGCCCATGCCACCGATCGCGTGGCCCCAGGCACCTTTCACGCCATTGCACTGGCCGAACACGTGGTGCAGCAGCACATACGCACTGCCCGGCGTGTACGGGCTGGCGAAATTGCCGACGATGCCATCGAAGCCAAACAGCGCCTTGATCGGTTCGCTCTCGAACCAGCGGTCCAGATACTCGGCGGCCGACAGCGTGAACAGGTCCAGCAGCTCCTGCCGCAGCGAGGCGTCCAGCGTGGCCAGTTCGCGGCCGAGGCGCCCCATCTGCCAGAGCGCGGGCAGGGCGCGCCATCCGCCGGCCACGCCCAGGTCGGGTGGCGCACGCAGTGCCCATGCGCGCAGCACGTCGGCGAAGATCTCCAGCCGCGCTTCGTACTCGGGAAGCCGCTGTGCATCGCGCGCGGAGAACTTCGCGACCTCTGCCTGGGTGCGGCCCGGTGCGGACAGCAGGTAGCGGCCATCGTCCAGCGGCAGGAAGTTGTTGGCCGGCCGGTTGATGATGCGCAGGCCATGGGCATGCAGCTGCAGGTCATCGATCACCTTCGGCTGCAGCAGCGACACGGTGTAGGACGCCACCGAATTGCGGAAGCCGGGATGGAACTCCTCGGTAACCGCCGCTCCGCCCAGTACGTTGCGGCGCTCCAGCACCAGCACCTTCTTTCCCGCTCGCGCCAGATAGGCCGCACACACCAGCCCGTTGTGGCCGCCGCCGACGATGATGGCATCCCACTGGCTCATGCCTGGGCGATCGCCGCTTCGATGGTGGCGATGTCGATCTTCTTCATCGGCATCATCGCGTTGAAGGCGCGCTTGGCCAGCGCCTTGTCCGTGCTGGTCACCGCCTCGATCAGCATGCGCGGGCTGATCTGCCAGGACACGCCCCAGCGATCCTTGCACCAGCCGCAGTCGCTTTCCTGGCCGCCGTTGCCGACGATGGCATTCCACAGGCGATCGGTTTCGGCCTGGTCGGTGGTCTGGATCTGGAACGAGAACGCTTCGTTGTGCTTGAAGGTCGGCCCGCCATTGAGGCCGACGCAGGCCACGCCACAGACGGTGAACTCGACGGTGAGCACGGCGCCTTCCTGGCCGGCCGGGTAGTCCCCGGGGGCGTGGTGGACGGCGGTCACCGCGCTGTCGGGGAAGGTGTTGGCGTAGAAGGTGGCGGCCTCCAGCGCGTCCTTGTCGTACCACACGCAGATGATGTTCCTGATGGCCATGAGCGGCTCCGCACCGGGCGAAGGCGCAGCGATAGCACGGGCGGTGTTAATGCCGGATCGTGCTGCACTGCAGGACCGCGCTACCATCCTGCGGGAGAGCAGTTCCCTCCATGGCAGCACGACAAGGACGATGCGTGAAGATCCTGATCCTGGGCGGATATGGTGTATTTGGAGGGCGCCTGGTGCAGTTGCTGGCGGATCTGCCGCAACTGGAGCTGCTGGTGGCCGGGCGCACCCTGGCGGCGGCCGAGGCGTTCTGCCTGGCGTACCGCGGCCAATCCACGCTGCGGCCCTTGCGGGTGGACCGGCAGCAGCTGGTGCCGACGTTGCAGGCCGAACGGCCCGACCTGGTGGTCGATGCATCCGGCCCCTTCCAGGATTACGGCCGCCAGCGCTATGCGGCCATCGAAGCCTGCATCGCCGCCGGCATCGATTACCTGGACTTTGCCGACGCGGCAGATTTCGTTTCGGGTGTCCCGCAGTTCGACGCGCAGGCGCGGGCGGCCGGCGTCTACGTGCTGTCCGGGGTCAGCAGCTTCCCGGTGCTGACCGCTGCGGTGCTGCGGGTGATGGCCACGCGCATGGACATCCTCAGCGTGGAAGGCGGCATCGCGCCGTCACCGTATGCGGGCATCGGCCTGAACGTGATGCGCGCGGTGGTGGGCTATGCCGGCGCGCCGGTGAAGCTGCGCCGTGGTGGGCGCGACAGCCACGGCGTGGGCCTGGCCGAGAGCCGCCGCTTCACCGTCGCGGTGCCGGGCCGGATACCGCTGCGCAACCTGCATTTCTCGCTGGTGGACGTGCCCGACCTGCAGGTGCTGCCGCCGGAACACCCGACGCTCACCGATATCTGGATCGGCGCCGGCCCGGTGCCGGAAGTCCTGCACCGCATCCTCAACGTGTTGGCCAAGGCCCGCCAGCACCTGCGCCTGCCATCGCTGGAACCGTGCTCGCAGCTGTTCTACACCGTGCTGAACCTGATGAAGTTCGGCGAGCATCGCGGCGGCATGATCGTGCGCGCGGTCGGTGTGCGTGATGGTGCGCCGGTACGCCAGAGCTGGCACCTGCTGGCCGAGGCCGATGATGGTCCCTACATTCCATCGATGGTCATCGAAGCGCTGATCCGCAAGCAGCTCCTCGGCGAGCGGCCAGCGCCCGGTGCGCGCCCCGCGACGCACGCGCTGGAGCTGGCCGACTACGATCGATTGTTTGCCGGCCGCACCATCCATACCGGCTTCCGCCACGACATGCCCGGCGCCAGCCTGTACCAGCGCGTGCTGGGGGACGCCTATGCGCGGCTGCCAGCGGCCGTGCAGGCGCTGCATGCGCCGGGTGCGGCGCGGCGCTGGCAGGGCAGGGCGCAGGTGCAGCGCGGCCGAGGCCTGCTGTCGCGTCTGCTGGGCACGCTGTTTGGTTTTCCGGCGGCGGGCGAGCAGGTGCCGGTCAGCGTTGAGTTCACGCCGGAAGCCGGTGGCGAGCGCTGGACGCGTACGTTTGCCGGCCGCCGTTTTTCCTCGCTGCAGACCGAAGGGCGCGGCCGCAACGATGCGCTGCTGGTCGAGCGTTTCGGTGCGGTGTCGGTGGCCCTGGCCGTCGTGGTCGAGGGCGGCCAGCTGCAACTGGTACCGCGCCGCTGGTCGCTGCTCGGCATTCCGCTGCCACGCGCGCTGCTGCCGGGTGAGAACAGCTTCGAGTCGGAAGTGGACGGGCGTTTCGTGTTCGATGTCGAGATCGGTGCGCCGCTGGTCGGACGCATCGTGCACTACCGGGGAACGCTGGAACCAGGGTGATGGGCACTGATGCAGGCCTGCATCGGGCGTGTCGCAATCGGAACCAAGCGCTGTCGCTTCCTGCTTTGGCCGTCGCGCTTGTGCTGTGCTGGCGTGACGCATGCCGCCCGTCATGGATCGGTTTGGGCATGGCCCTGATCGTGTCCACGGTTCGCTGTTTCTCCAGGGTTTTCAATCGCATGGCGTGAGCTCCGGTGCGCGCGGGGGCATGCGGTGTGGCGCATCCAACCCGGTTTACCGAGGGGCGAGGCACTGACTCGCAGGGTTTCGCTGTGCGTATATCTCCCCTTCGTTCCCCGCGAACAGCGGCTCTCCCTCCGCACGGTGGTGGCCTGGCCCTGATCGCTGTCGGGCCGTTTTTTCGCAGTCCCGCCTGTATGGGGCTACGGCGCCCTTCTTGTCGCTGTATTTCTTCCCCGAAACAGCGATGAAACCGAAAGCATTAACTCAGTAAATCTTTCGAATATCCCGGATTCGCGGCACGGATCCTCTCGAATATCGCCGTCGATAAGCGGGCAAATATGCCCGCAAAAGTCTCAGTTGAATGGAATGTAAACAATTGTTTTCTTTTGTATCAAGAAAAAATCAATTAAATCAACAAGATAAAATATTTGCTATCAACCCTTGCAAGTTAAACTTTTATGAAATTAATATTCTATTCAGCTGCTACGAAGGTGAAGCACTGATGCAGCGAGTCTGAAAAACGAGTGTGTCTTTTCACGGAACAAGGAATTTTCATGACCTATAGCAAGACGGCCATCCGGCTGAAGCGCACGGCACTTGCCGCTGTCCTGACCTCCTTCATCGGCGCCGCCGCGGCGCAGAGCACCACCGGTTCCCTGTATGGCAACGCCCCGGCCGCCGCAGGCGCCACGGTCGTCGTACAGAGCGACTCGGGCCTCAAGCGCAGCGCGAACGTCGATGCAAACGGCCGCTACAACCTGGGTTCACTGCCGGTGGGCCGGTACTCCATCACCCTCGAGCGTGACGGGCAGGTGGTAGAGCAACGCGACAACGTGCTGCTGAAGGTCGGCGTAGGCACGGAAGTCTCCTTTGGCCAGTCCGCCAGCGGCGGTGCCACCAACCTCGACGCAGTGAACGTCACTGCCGCCAACATCCCGAAGATCGACGTGACCAACACTGTCTCCAAGTCGGTCATCACCTCCGAACAGCTCGATGTCCTGCCGCTGGGCCGCAGCGCCGAAGCGATCGCCCTGCTCGCGCCAGGCGTCGTCGCCGGCAGTGGCGAGTTCTCCAATGGTTCGCGCTCGGTGCTGTCGTTCGGCGGCTCCAGTGTCACCGAGAACGCGTACTACCTGAACGGCTTCAACGCGACCAATCCGCTCAATGCAATGGGCGGTGTCAGCCTGCCGTATGGCTCGATCGACCAGCAGGAAACCTTCATGGGTGGCTACGGCGCCGGCTACGGCCGTTCCACCGGCGGCGTGATCAACCAGCTCGGCAAGCGCGGTACCAATGAATGGAAGTTCGGCTTCCAGACCACCTGGTCGCCCGATTCGCTGGCCGAATCGCCGCGCGACATCTACTACCCCAACCACACCGCGCCGCCGGGTCTCGAACTCGAAGATCCTACCGGCACGGTCGCCGGCTCCCTGTACCGTTCGCGCAAGGGCGACACGGCGACCCGCACCACCTACAGCGGCTATGTCAGCGGCCCGCTGATCGAGGATCGCCTGTTCATCCACCTCGCCGCCGAGAAGGATCGCAACGAGGGCGTGTCCACCAGTGCTGCCGAAGCCGCACAGCAGATCCGCAGCCACTACACCACCGACACGCCGAAGTTCTACGGCAAGATCGACTGGAACATCAACGACAACAACACGCTGGAATACACCCGGCTGCAGAACACGGACCGCTACGGCAGCTACTACCGTGATTTCGACTACGACACGATGAGCGAGGGCGAGCGCACCGGTACCTTCGCCAACACGACCAAGCTCAAGGACGAGTTCGACATCTTCAAGTACACCGGGTACCTGACCGATGACCTGACCCTGAGCGCGGTGTGGGGCCGCAGCAAGGAAACCAACCTGGAATCCAATCCGAAGGATTCGGCCAACCCCTACATCAGCGGCCCGACCAGCCAGGATCCGTCGATCACCGGTGGTACGCCGATCCGCAACGACCAGACCGCGCTGTACACCAAGTCGCTGGATGCCGGCAGCAAGACCCGCGGCCTGCGCGTGGACCTGCAGTACCGCATCGGCAGCCATGAGCTGACCGCCGGTATCGACAACATGACCTACCAGGCCCACAACGAAGGGCAGGCGATGACCGGCCCGGGTTACGCCTGGATCTATTCGCGCATCGCACCGGGTTCGTCGCCGGCGCCGGCGTTCGACGTTGCCGCGCCGGGTGGTGATGGCTACTACGTCTACAAGTACATCTTCTCCACCACCACCAGCATGTCGGTGGAACAGAAGGCCTACTACCTGGAAGACCGCTGGCAGGTCAGCCCGAACTGGCTGCTGACCCTGGGCCTGCGCAACGACAAGTTCACCAACTACAACAGCTCGGCCATTGCCTACGTTGAAAGTGGTGACCAGTGGGCCCCGCGCCTGGGCGCCAGCTGGGATGTCTTTGGCGATTCGTCGTTGAAGGTGTTCGCCAACCTCGGCCGGTACTATCTGGCCCTGCCCAACAGCGTGGCCATCCGTGGCGCATCGGCGTCGACCTATACCAGTGAGTACTTCACCTACGGTGGCATCGATGCCAACGGCAACCCGACCGACCTGACCGCACTGGGCCCGGGCCCGGTATCGACCAACAACGAGTACGGCGTTGCGCCCGATCCGTTGTCGGTTGCGCCGACCGACCTGAAGTCGCAGTACCAGGATGAGTTCATCATGGGCTTCGAAAAGACCCTGGGTTCGTCCTGGAACACGGGTGCGAAGTTCACCTACCGTCGCCTGCAGACCGCCATCGACGATACCTGCGACTCCGACCAGATCTACGCAAAGCTCGATGCGATGGGCGTTGATACGGACGGCCTGGAAGTGCCGGGCTGCGTGATCTTCAACCCGGGCAAGACCAATACCTTCATGGTCAAGCACAGCGATGGCTCGGGTTACACGCCGGTGCAGATGAGCTCGTCGGACTGGGGCTACAACGGCAACAAGGCCAAGCGCAGCTACGTTGCAGTCGATCTGTTCATCGAGCATCCGCTGAGTGACAAGTGGTACGGCCGCCTGGATTACACCTGGTCGCGCAGCTACGGCAACACCGAAGGCCAGGTCAAGTCGGACATCGGCCAGGATGAAGCGGCCAAGACCCAGGACTGGGATTCCTACTACCTGATGGAGTACGCCGGTGGCTACCTCGCCAACGACCGTCGCCACCAGCTGAAGGGCTACGGCGCGTACCAGTTCAACGATGAGTGGACGGCGTCGGCCACCCTGCGCGTCACCTCGGGCATGCCGAAGAGCTGCCTCGGCTATTACGGCGCAGATGGCAGCGATCCGATCGGCTATCGGTCGTCGTACCACTACTGCAACGGCGAGCCGTCGCGCCCGGGTGATGCCGGCCGCCAGCCGTGGACCTACCGCTTGGACCTGGGCGTGATGTACCGCCCGGCCTTTGCCGACCACAAGCTGGCGTTCGGCCTGGACGTGTTCAACGTGCTCAACCAGCGCCGCGCGGTCCAGTCCGATCCGACGTATGAATCGGGCCAGCACACGGTCTCCAATACCTACGGTATCGGCACCTTCTACACCGCACCGCGTTCGGTGCGCCTGAGTGCGTCCTACGATTTCTGATGTAAAACCCGCTCTCTTTCAGTAGGACGTTTGACCCCGGCATCTGCCGGGGTCTTTTTATGTGCGGCCACCGCCCACGAAAAAGGCGCCCTGCGGCGCCTTCTTCGTTACTGCACCACGCTCGTGCTCAGCGCCAGACCTTGATCTGCTCGGCGTCGGTGCGCTGCATCGGCTGGCCGGCCTTGCAGCTGAAGGTCGCGCCGAACGCCGGCAGGTTCGACAGCGGGCCGTTGGTGCGCCAGCGGCCCGGTGCACGGATGTCGGCGGTCAGGCGGCGAGCGGCTTCGTTCGGCGACAGCTGCTGCGGCCACAGTGCAGCCCAGGCGCGGAAGAAGCCCTGCTGCTGCGCCGGCTTGGCCTTCGGCTCCTGCGCGGTGTAGGCCGCCCAGGCCAGTTCCAGGCCGGCGATGTCGGCCAGGTTCTCTTCCTGGGTCAGCGTGCCGTTGACCTTGGCACCCTTCACGCCGGGGAATTCGTAGGCGCCGTACTGCGCGGCCACGCGGCTGCCCAGCAGGGTCCAGGCGGTCTTGTCGGCCGGGGTCCACCAGCTGCGCAGTTCACCCTTGGCATCGACCAGGGCGCCCTTGGCGTCGATGGCGCGGTTCAGTTCGTGGCCGACCAGGCCACCGAAGCTGCCGAACTTGTCGGCGGCATCGGCCTTGGCGTTGAACACCGGGCCCTGCAGGATGGCGGCAGTGACGATCAGGCGGTTCTGCGCCAGGTCGTAGGCCAGCGACGGCTGCTGCGGCAGCACGTCCCAGCGGCGGTCGGCGTTGCCCTTGCCGATGCGCTTCATTTCCTCGCGGTGGCGCCAGGTCGAAGCGATCAGCATGTTGCTGCCGAACGAGCCACGGCCCATCGGCTGCACGGTGTAGTCCAGGTCGCGCAGCGGGGTGCCGATCTCGATCTTCAGCGCGCCCAGCTTGGCTTGTGCCTCGGTCTTGGCCTCGGCGCTCATCCAGGTGCTGTTCTTGACCGCCTCGATCTGCACTTCACGCACCTTGTCGACGATCCACGCCGCCTGGCGACGGTCTTCGGCGGACAGGTAGCGGGCGGCGTACTCGCGGCCGACCATCGGGCCGGCGGCCACGTTGATGGCATCCAGGACGCTTTCCCAGCGCTGCGCGGGCAGGGTCTGGCCACGCAGTACGCGGCCGCGGAACTCGAATTCGGCGTCGCGGTAGGCCTTGGACAGGTACGGCGCCATCGAGTCGCCCACGCGCCAGCGCAGGTAAGCCTTCCACTGTTCCGGCTTGAGCTTGGTGACCATGGTGTCGAGCTGCTTGAACAGGCCCGGGTCCGCCAGCGAGACCAGGTCGTCGTTCACGCCCTGCGCCTTCAGGAAGGCATCCAGCTGCAGGTTGCGGTAGCGGCTGTTGAGATCCTTGGTCGAGATCGGCGCGTAGTTGTTGAACGGGTTGTTGATGCCGGCCAGCGACTGCGCGTTGCGGGCCAGTTCGGTTTCCAGTTCGATCACCGACTGCGATTCGGCATCCAGCTTGGCTGCCGGGGTGCCGGTCAGGGCCAGGATCTGCTTGACGTAGTTGCGGTAGCGGCCCATCAGGGCCACGGTGTCGGCGTCGGTACGGGTGTAGAACGCCGGATCGGGCAGGCCCATGCCGCCCTGCATGAAGTAGCCGATGTGGCGGTCCAGCGCCTTCAGGTCCACGTCCGGGCCGAAGTTGAAGGCCACCGGGATGCCGACCTGGTGCAGCGCGGCAATCGAGGCCGGCACGTCCTTGGCCTTCTTGATCGCGTTGATGCGGGTCAGCAGCGGGGCGATCGGGTTGGAGCCATCGGCTTCCACCGCGGCTTCGTCCAGGCCGCTGGCCCAGAAGTCGCCCAGCAGCTTCTGCACGTTGCCCTGCGGCACCTTCATCGAGGCGTCCAGCAGTTCACGCTGCTGCTGGCGGCTGCGGTCGACCAGCTGGCCCAGCGCGGTGGCGGCACCGGACTGCGGCACCGGGTTGGCCTTCAGCCAGTCCGCGTTGGTGGCATCGTAGAAATCGCTGCACTGGGCGCTGACGGCCGGGGCGCGCACGGCCTTCTTCTTGGCGGCGAACGCATCGTGGGTCGGGACCAGGGTCGCCAGGCTGATACCCAGGGCGACGGCAAGCGGACGGAAATTGGGCATGTAGAACGAATCCGTGATGGATTGAGGGCGGGCGAACTATAGCAAGCCGTGCATGGGCACGGGATGCATGCGTCACGTCGCATCCGCCGGGCATGGCCCGGCGCTACCGGAGGGTGTGGTATGGGCACGGGATGCATGCGTCACGTCGCATCCGCCGGGCGGGTGCTGCACGAAAAAAGGCCCGGGAAATCCCGGGCCTTCAAGGGTCTGCCTTGGCGTCAGCCGCGGCTTACCAGATCACCACCTGCTGGTCGCCGGTGCGGGCCATCGGCGAGCCGGCCTTGCACTGGAATGCAGCGGCGAAGGTCGGCAGGTTCGACGGCGCACCCATGGCGCGGAACTGCGCCGGGGCGTGCGGGTCGGTCGCCAGGCGGACCTTGGCGTTTTCAGCGGTGTACTTGGTGCGCCACACGGTGGCCCAGTTGAAGAAGAAGCGCTGGTCGCGGGTGAAGCCGTCGACCTTCGGATCTTCCTTGCCGGCGGTGGCCTTCTGCAGGGCGTCGTAGGCGGTGGCCAGGCCACCCAGGTCGGCGATGTTCTCGCCCAGGGTCAGGTGGCCGTTCACGGCCTGGCCGTCGACCTTGTACTGGTCGAACTGCTTGACCAGCTTGCCGGTCAGGCCTTCGAAGTTCTTCTTGTCAGCCGGGGTCCACCAGTCTTCCAGGTTGCCGGTCGGCCCGAAACGTGCGCCCTGGTCGTCGTAACCGTGGGTCATTTCGTGGCCGATCACTGCGCCGATGCCGCCGTAGTTCAGGGCGTCGTCGGCCTTCGGGTCGAAGAACGGCGGCTGCAGGATGGCGGCCGGGAACACGATCTCGTTCTGCAGCGGGTTGTAGTAGGCGTTGACCGTCTGCGGAGTCATGCCCCACTCGGTCTTGTCCACCGGCTTGCCGACCTTGGACAGGTTGAACTTGTAGTTGAACTCGTTGGCGGCGCGCACGTTGCCCAGGTAGCTGTCGCGCTGGGTCTGCAGGCCGGCCCAGTCACGCCACTTGTCCGGGTAACCGATCTTCGGGGTGAAGGTTTCCCACTTGGCGATGGCCTTGGCCTTGGTCTCGTCGCTCATCCAGCTCAGGCCCTGGATGCGTTCCTTCAGCGACGCGGCCAGGTTCTTCACCAGTTCTTCCATCTTCGCCTTGGCTTCCGGCGAGAAGGCGACCTTCACGTACAGCTGGCCAAAGGCTTCGCCGGCATCGTTCTCGATGGTGCCCAGCACGCGCTTCCAGCGCGGCTTCTGTTCCTTCTGGCCATTGAGGGTCTTGCCGTAGAACTCGTAGTTCTCCTGCACGAAGGCGTCGGCCAGGTACGGCGAGGCGCCATCAACGGTGTGGAAGCGCAGGTAGGCGCGCCAGACCGACGGATCGGTGTCGCCCAGTGCCTTGCTCACTTCCTCGTGGAAGGCCGGCATGGCCAGCGAGAACTTCTCCGGTGCGGCAACGCCCTGCGACTTGAAGAACTCGGTCCAGCTGAAGTTCGGGGTCAGCTTGTCGGCGTCGGCCAGGGTGACCGGGTTGTAGAACAGCTCGACGTTGCGCGACAGGTCGACGCGCGACTTGGAGGCCTTGGCCAGGCGGGTCTCGAACTTGACCACGTCCTCGGCCTGCTTGGCGGCATCGGCAGCGGCCACGCCCGACAGTTCCAGCACCTTGGCGACGTGCGCCTGGTAGGCCTTCAGCTTGTCGGCGTTCTTGGTGTCGGTGTAATAGGTGGTGTCCGGCAGGCCCAGGCCGCCCTGGCTGGCGTAGGCCATGTTCATGGCCGAGTTCTTGAAGTCCGCTTCGGCGCCGAAGCCGAACAGGACGTTGTCGCCCTTGGCTGCGCTGGTGCGCAGGTAATCGGCGATGGCGGCCTTGTCCTGCAGGCCGTCGATGGCGGCCAGGTCAGCCTTCAGCGGCTCGATGCCCTGGGCGTTGATCTTGGCTTCGTCCATGCCGGTGGCCCACAGGTCGCCGACGATCTTCTCGATGTGGTTCGGGTTCTTGACCTGGGCAAGCTGCTCGGCCAGCTGGTGCTGCACGGCCACCGAACGCTCGTCGAGGATGGTGAAGGCGCCCCAGCTGGTGCGGTCGCCCGGAATCTCATTGGCGGCCAGCCACTTGCTGTTGACGTAGTCGCCAAAGGCGCCGCAGGCGTCCATCGCGCTGTCCAGGTCACTGGCCTGGAAGGCGTTGTAGGCCGGCAGCTTGGCCTCGTCCAGCTTGTAGGTGGTGGCCTGGTCAGTGGCGGCCGGCGTGGAGGCGGTGGCGTCCTTTGCCGGGGTGTCGGTCTTGCCGCAGCCGACCAGCGCGGCCGAAACGGCCAGGGTCAGCAGCACGATCTTGGGAGTACGGGTCACTTGAATGGCCTCCAGGCCGAGTGATTCAGGGAAGGGCCGTTTGGGGCGGCTGTGGGCCGAACGATACGCCGCTGGCCCGCCCTGCAAGGGTGTCGAAGGTCATGGCCGGGCGCAAGGGCCGGGCGGGGCCCATAAAAAGACAGACCCGGCAAAAGCCGGGCCTGTCGGGGTATTGCGGTCCTGACGGGATCAGAACTTGTAGGTCACGCCCACGTAGGCATAACGGCCGACCATGTCGTAGTAGGACGAGCCCAGATCGGTGCCGAAGTAGTTCACCGGCGGATCCTTGTCGAACACGTTGTCCACGCCCAGGTAGACCTCCACGCCGGAGTCCGCGATCTTATAGCCGACCTGCATGTTGTGGTACAGGTACGACGGGTTGCGGATCGGGCTCTGCGAACCCGGGTTGGACTTGTAGCTGTCCGGGGTCACGCGCAGGTTGCCGTCGACGTAGATCATGTCCCACTTCGCGCGGAAGTTGCCCAGGTCATAGTTGACGTTGAACTGGCCGCGCCAGCGCGGATCGCTGTAGTAGGTGACGTACTCGGTGAACTCATCCGGGAACGCCTGGAAGGCCCACTCACGCGACTGGATCAGGCGGGTACCGACCAGGCGCAGGGTGGTGTTGCCGCCTGCCAGCTGGAAGCGGTAGTCCATTTCCACGTCGACGCCGACGCGGCGGGACTTGGCCAGGTTCTCGGCAAGCGCGGTCCAGCCGATGATGCTGTACGGGGTGCCTGCGGTGCCGCTGGCGCGGACCACCATGTCGCAGAACGAGTTGTTCTGCACGCCGCCGGGCGAGTCAACGCAACGGGTTGCGTTGGTCTGCGCGGTCACCGAACCGATCGCGTCTTCCAGCGTGATGCGCCAGTAGTCCATCGACATGCCGAAGCCGTCCAGGAACTCAGGCTGCCACACGAAGCCCATGGTCACCGACTTGGAACGCTCCGGCTTCAGGTCCGGGTTGCCGCCGCTGACGCCCGGGCGGGTCGCCGTGTAGGTGTCCACCCAGTTGCTCGGGATGCCCAGCGCGGCGCAGTTGGCTGCACGCAGTGCCGGATCCTTCGCGGTGCCCGGACGGTTCGAGTTGGTCGAGAGCGTATTGCAGGGATCGTTGATGGTCGCGAAGTTCTGCGACTGCGGGTTGAACAGTTCGCCGATGCTCGGGGCGCGGACGGCCTTGGCCAGGCTGGCGCGGAAGCGCAGGGAGCTCAGCACTTCCCAATCCAGGCCGACGTTCCAGGTCTTGGTTTCGCCGATGGTGCTGTAGTCCGAGTAACGACCGGCCAGATCCAGGTTCAGGCGGCGGATGCCCGGGATGTCGGCCAGCAGCGGCACCGAGGTTTCCACGAAGGCTTCCTTGGTGTCGTACTCGCCACCACGGCTCGGGATGGCGTTCAGGAAGGTCAGGCCCATCGCCGACAGCGGATCGGTGTTTTCCTGGCTCTGTTCCTTGCGGTACTCCACGCCTGCTGCGATGCCCATGTCACCGGCCGGCAGCGAGAACAGCGAGCCGTTGGCCACCGAGGCGCTGAACACCTGCTGCTTCAGCTTGGACTGGTTCAGCGAATTGGTGTTGAACCATGCAGCTGCTTCCGGGCTGACCTTGCCGTTGCCCATCACGTTGAACGGAACGCAGCCGGCGACCAGGGCGGCCGAGTAGGCACGGCCGGTATACGGGTTGACGGCGTTGGGGTTCAGCGTCGAGCGGCAGACGATCTGGCCGTTGGCCGGATTGATGACGGCATCCAGACCGGCCTGCCAACGCTCTTCAATACGGTTGTTGAAGTTGATGCGATCGATGGTGGTCTGGCCGAAGTTGGCCGAAGCCTCGTAGGTCCAGTCGGCGCCCAGGTTGCCTTCCAGGCCCAGCACGGCACGTGCGGTGGAGCGCTCGACGTTTTCGCCGCGACGGCCGGAATCAACGTTGAAGCGCGACACGAGCAGGGTGCTCAGGCCGTTGGCGTCCATCAGGGCGCCCAGCTCCGGGGTCACGTACGCATTGTCGCGCTGGATGCGCAGGGCGCGCGCGGTACCCACCTGGTCGAAGGTCGGCTGGCCGAAGAACTCCGATTCGGTCTTGGTGTACTTGCCTTCGAAGAACAGGCGGTGGTCGTCGTTCAGATCGAAGTTGACGGCGGTGTTGAAGCTGAAGCGGTTGAACGCCGGCTCCAGATCCGCGACGGCATTCAGATCGGCGAAATCGCAGTTCGTACAGGTGTTCGCGCTGACGATCGTGCCGTCATAGCGGTTCTTGCGGAACGTGCCATCGGGATTGAACACATAGCGGTTCGAACCGTCAGCGCGGAATGCGCCGAGGGTGAACGTGCCGCCGTAGGACAGCGCATGGTTGCCGCCCGGACCCTGCAGGATGGTCTGCGGGTTGCTTTCGCTCGGCGGCTTGCTGGCGTCATAGTTCGGGTTGTTGACCGTGGTCAGGAACTCACGGCCGATCGCGCGATCGCCACGGCCGTAGCGGCCCTGGGTGCTGTACTCCATCGCGATGGCGGCGCTGCCGCGGCCGTCGGCAAAGTCCTTGCCGCCGGAGAAGCTGATGAAGGAACGGTCGAAGCTGCCTTCCGATGCTGCGCCGCGCTGGGCGCGCAGTTCGAAGCCATCGAACTTCTTCTTCATGATGAAGTTGACCACGCCGGCAACCGCATCGGCGCCGTACACGGCGGATGCACCACCGGTGATCACTTCAACGCGCTCGATCCACTCGACCGGGATGGTGTTGACGTCCACGGCGGTGGAGCCCGGGCTGGCGCCCACGTGGCGGCGGCCGTTGACCAGCACCAGGGTGCGTGCGGTGCCCATGCCACGCAGATCCATCAGGCCCAGACCGGCGGTGCCGATGAAACGGGTCGAGTTGCCCATGGTGTAGGTCGGGGTGAGCTGCGGCATCTTTGCCATCAGGTCACCGATGTTCACCGCGCCGGTGCCACGGATTTCCTCGGCCGAGATGGCCGTGACCGGCGACGGGGTGACGAAACCGGTACGCGCGATACGCGAGCCGGTGACGGTGACCTTGTCCAGGTCGACGGCCCTGTTGCCGGTGGACTCGGCGTCCTGGGCGAAGGCCGGTGCTGCAGCGGCGGCCATCAGGCCGGCCAGCAGGGCGCAGGTCAGCGGGTGGCGACCGGGCGTGCGGTGAATCGTCATGCGTGAAACCCCCTAATGGATGTGAATGCTGGCTTCCGTGCCGTAGTTCTGTGTGCGTTCATGTGTCGTCCTGACTCGCCTCGAACCTAACACGGCCTTAACGAGAAATGCATGTTTTCATCACGCATTGACGCGTTTCGTGTCCCAGTTGTTCATCAAATTGCAACAAATACAGTGGCTTAGTCTCACTTGTGATGGTTGCGTATGTAAGCTAACAATAGAGATGAATAGGGGATTAAGCGAAGCTTTGCGCAGAAGTGGCGTGGGCTTTGCACAAGCTGGCGTCTCGCGCGTCTGTCCGCGTGCCGGCTGCCGGGCTGAAGACAAAAGAAAAGGGCGGCCGAAGCCGCCCTTTTCATGTTGACGTTGTCGCCGGTCAGAACTTGTAGGAAACCCGGGCGAAGAACGTACGACCGTACCAGTCGTACTGCGATGCGTACAGCGGGGTGTTGCCGTAGCGGGTACCGGCGGTGTTGGAAATCAGGTCCGGTGCCTTGTCGAACAGGTTGCGCACGCCGACCATCAGGCTCCAGTCGTCCATGTTGTAGGCCACCGAGACGTTGTGGCGGAACTGCCAGCCGGCCTTGATGTCGCGCGTTGCGTTCTGGTAGCCGGAGTAGGTGAAGGTCCGGTCCAGATCCTTGTTCTGCGTGCTGCTGTTGTAGACACCCTGCCAGTTGAAGGCCCAGTCACCGCGCTCCAGGCTCACGCTGGCCAGGCCGACGGTCTTCGGACGGCCGATGTAGCCCACCTGGTCGGAGGTGGTGAAGCCGCTGTCAGCTGCCGAGTCGAACAGCTGGTAGGTGTCTTCCAGCGTGTAGGTGACCTGCGCTTCGGCGGACAACTTGCCGAAGGCGAAGTCGTTGTCGTAGTTGATCTGCAGGTCGTAGCCGCGGGTACGCTCGCGGTTGATGTTCACGTACTGGTTGTAGATGGTGGTGATCTGGTTCGGGTTGGCCGGATCGGTCGGGCTGTTGCGCACCAGGTTGTTGCAGAACGAGTTCGGGTACACGGCCGAACCGTAGCAGCCGAACACGATGTCGTATTCGTCAAGCTGGGTGATTTCGCCGCGCACGTCGTAGTCGAAGTAGTCCAGCGCGATGTTCAGGTTGGCGAAGGTCGGGGTCCACACCAGGCCCAGGGTCTTGGCCTTGGAGGTTTCCGGCTTCAGCTGGCCAGCGCCGCCACCGGAATAGATGGTGGCACTGCCACCGCCGCCGGCGTAGGTTTCCGGAATGCCAGCCGCACCGCAGTTGGCGCGCAGGAAGTCGTTGTTGCTGTCGCCCCACAGGATGCAGGGGTCGATCTGGTTCTGGGCCAGGAAGCCGGTCTGGTTGCCCAGGTACAGCTCATACAGGCCCGGCGCACGGTAGGAGGTGCCCATGGTGCCGCGGACGCGCAGCGAGGGGACGATCTGCCAGTTCACGCCGGTCTTCCAGACCTTGTCCGAACCCGACACGGAGTCATATTCGAACACGCGGCCGGACAGGTTGACCGACAGCGATTCGATGCCCGGAATGCCCTTCAGCAGCGGCACGTCCACTTCGGCGAAGGCTTCCTTCACCTTGTCGGTACCCTTGGTGATGTCGGCGGTGCTGGAACCCCAGATGTTGCCCGAGCGCGAGAACTCCGACGGGGTGTCGTTGATCTTGTACTTGCGGAACTCGACGCCGAAGGCCGAGGCGACGTCGCCGGCCGGCAGCGTGAACAGGTTGCCGCTGAGGATGGCGTTCGCACTGGTCTGTTCGTACACGGTGTTGCCAGTGTGGTACCGGCCGATCGCGTTCACCAGCTCGTCCATGCGCTGGCCACTCAGGAAGCCGGCGTTGAAGTAGTCGACCGGCATGTCGCCGCTGTTGTCGTAGGACAGATCACCCGTACGGGTCGCATCGATGGCCAGCGCACCGTAATCGCCGCTCGAGCGGCTGTAGCCGGCGTTGATTTCCCAGGCCCAGCTCTCGGTGGACTTGAACTGGCCGTCGAACTTGGTGGTGCCGTAGAAGTAGTCGACGGTGATCTTCTGGTCGCTCGGGAACGGCATGATGACCTGGAAGAGGTCATCGGCCGCTTCGCTGTACACGATCGGGAAGAACTGGCGCCAGGAGTGCGCCTTGGTCTCGCGGCGGTTGTACAGGAACTGCGTCTTCCAGTTGAAGCTGTCGAAGCTGAAATCGGTGGCGGCGTACAGCGTGGCGCGTTCGCGCTGGTTGATCACTTCCTGGTCATGGTAGAACGGGTAGTTCAGCACGTCCTCGTAATAGGCCGTACCACCGTTGGCGTAGGTGGGGGTCGGGCGCGGGCGCGGGCGGTAGCCCGGGAACGGACCGACAGTGCTGCCATCGGGCGAGGGCACGTAGCGGATCGCCGAGTTGTTGTAGTTGATGATGGTATTGGCGTACAGGTTGCCGGTGCTGCAGCCTGCCAGGTCGGTGCCGGCCAGGATCGAACGATCCTCGCGGTCGATACGCTTGCCGTCAGTGCCCCACACCATGTCCTGGGCGCAGGAGAAGAAGTCACGGTCGCCGACGGTCAGGGCGTTCAGGCGGTCCCACTGGGCCGCAGCAACGATGCTGCCCTTCTCGAAGTTCCAGCCGTTGGCGATCGAGGCAGAGAACTGCTCGCCGCCGCCGTGCTGCGGAACGCTCATCGAGTAGGTCATCTCCGGGCGGTCGATGCTCTTCTTGGTGATCAGGTTGACCACGCCGGCCAGAGCGTCCGAGCCGTAGATGGAGGACGAGCCGTCCTTCACGATTTCAATGCGCTGCAGGATGGCCTGCGGAATGACGTTCAGGTCGAATGAGCCGACCTGGCCGCGGGTACCGGCCGGGCCGGGGCGCTGGCCGTCGAGCAGGACCAGGGTGCGGTTGGCGCCCAGGCCACGCAGCGAGACGGTCTGCACGCCGGTGCCGCCTTCGACGACGAAGCCGCCGAACTGGTTGTTCATCTGGGTCGAGCCAGCGGCGATCGCCGAGGTCTGCAGGAAGTCAGCGGTGTCGAACTGACCGGAGGCGATGCTCTTGTCGATCGAGATGACCTGCACCGGCGAGGTGGTTTCGTACTCCGGGCGCTTGATGAGCGAACCGGTGACGCTGATGGCATCCAGGTTGGTGGCGTTCTTGGACGCGCTGCTCGACGTGGTCGTCGGCTGCTGCGGTTCCGCTTCCTGGGCAAAGACGGGCGCGGCCTGCAGGCATGCGAGGACGGCGAGGGTCAATGGGACGCGGCTTGGCTTGATCTGGCGATTGGCGGTGCGCATTTCGGTTGGATCCCCACTTGTTATGCTTCGGTTAAGCGAGTGTAAGTAGGGCGTTAGCTAAATGCAATATGAATATGAAAATTTATAACGCGTTGTTTTTAAAAGACATCTGGGGCTTTTGAAGCAAAAAAACCCTCTCGGTTCAGGCTCGAGAGGGTTTTTCTTCACATCTTTGTGTTAAAGGTGAAATCAGAGGCCGCCGGGGCCGCAGTCGTTCTTCAGGAACGATTCGATCAGGCCCAGCGTCTCGCGCTGCTGGCGCGGGTACCACGGCATGCTGTGCTGCTGGTCGGCGATCAGGTGGAACTTCGCCGGCACCTTGCCTTTGACCGCGTCGTAGAAGCCCTGTGCGTGGAACGAGGGCGTGCGCACGTCGCGGTCACCGACGAAGAGCATGACCGGGATGTTGGCCGACGCGGTGTTGCGCATCGGATCCATGCCCTTGACGGTCTGCCCCTGCAGGATGCGCTGCAGGCGGTTGTCGCTCCACGACGTGCCCAGACGGGCCAGGTCGGTCACCGGCGCACCTGCGATGGCGCACTGGTACGGCGATTTCGGTCGCACCGTCGCCGCAGCAGCGGCGAAACCACCGTAGGAGTAGCCGAAGATCGCGATGCGGTCCTTGGCAGCGAAGCCCTGCGACACCAGCCAGGCAGCACCGTCGTCATTGTCGTCGGACATCTTCTGGCCCCATTCGCGGTCGCCGGCGATCCACAGCTCGCGACCCAGGCCCGACGAACCGCGGTACTGCGGGCGAAGCACCGCGTAGCCGCGCGAGGTCAGCAGTGCGATCCAGCCCGAGGCGTCCCACTGCACGTAGTCGCGCGCCCAGGGGCCGCCATGCGGGTTGACGATGGCCGGCGGTGCCGGGTCGCCGTCCTTCCAGCCCTGCGGCAGGTCGAGGATGGCGGGAATCTCGCGCCCGTCACGGGCCTTGTAGGTGACCCAGCGCTCTTCGCCGGTGGCGCCCTTGGCGATCCATGGGCGCTCGCTGCCCAGGCTGACCACATTCTTGCGGTCCAGCAGCAGGAAGTAGCTGGTGGGCGCATCAGGGCCGACGGCGCGGAACAGGATGCGCGAGAAATCATCGTTGTAGCGGGCGATTTCCACCTGGCGGCCGCCGGCGGCCTGCTTCAGCGTGTCCTGGATCGACTTCAGGGTCGGGTCCACGTACACCGTCTGCGCGCTGGGGCCATCGATGGTGAAGCCCACGACCTGGTTGAAGGTCTTCGGCTGCGTGCTGAACACCAGGCTGGCGATGGAGAAGTTCGGGTTGGCCAGGACAGGCTCGGGGTCGAACTTCTGCAGCTTTGCGTCGTAGAGATGGACCTGGACCTTGTCCGAGAACAGGTCGGTCAGGATGTAGTACTTGCCGGTGGCGTCATCCACGCCGGCCAGCTCCACCGAGTGCCGGTTGGACAGCTTGGACAGCAGGGGCTTCTGCAGCACGAACTGGCCGGACGACGGGTCCAGGATCAGCACCTGCTGCTCGTAGTCGCCGCTGACCGGTTCGATCTGGGCCTTGGCCAGCACCTTGCCGGTGCGCGCGTCGAACAGCGCGGGCTGGGCGCGCGTGCCGCCGCGGAACAGCAGCTCGGTTTCCTTGGTCTTGAGGTTGTACAGATAGTAGTTGGCGGTCAGCGAGATTTCGCTCAGCTGGCGGATGATCACCCGGTCAGGATCCAGCGGCAGCATGTTGACCAGCGACGCGGTGCCACCCAGTTCAAGGCAGCGCTGGGTCTGCTCGCTGACACCCAGCTTGCGGGTGTTGTCGGCGAAGGCTTCGCCGAAGTCCTTCTGGGTCGTGTCGGTCAGGTAGGTCTTGACCACGAAGGTCTTGGTCGCGCCGGAAACACTGCCTTCGCCACAGCCGCCCAGCTGGCCGGTCCATTCCTGGCGGCCGACAGCGAGGATGCGGTCGGATTTCAGCGCCGCGGCGGCGATGAACTTCATGCGGTCACCGGACGGCGTGACCACCTTCGGGCCGCCGGACAGGCTGTCGGTGTCCCAGCTGGCCAGCGCGGTTTCTTCCGGGTTGGCCGGGGACGGGATCAGTGCGACCAGGTGCTTGCCGTCAGGGCTCATCGAAACCGACTGCAGCGCCGGCAGGCGCGCCAGGTCTTCAATGGGGACGGGGGCGGCGTGGCCAGAGGTGCCGGCCAGGGCCAGGGCCAGGGCGGTACCCAGGCGGAAGCGGGGAATCACGTGCATTTCTTGTCCTTGGGCTGCGCGTTGATCGAGGTCGAAAGCTGACTGATTGGTGAACGGATTCGGACGGTAGCAGATGTTCGGTAGGCGCGTCAGTGCCAACCGGAGCGCGCTGATCGCCTGGCCCGGCGGGTCCAACTTGTATGATGGGAGGTTGCCAGTCCCCACGAACCGCTTCCGGAGTCCGCAGTGAACAGCCCCGCCCGTCGTCCCCACGCCAGCCAGGTACAGAAGGGCCTGTCGCCCCATGCGCGCATCCGCAACGTGATCGCGGTGGGTTCGGGCAAAGGGGGCGTCGGCAAGTCCACCACCTCGGTGAACCTGGCGGTGGCCCTGCAACAGCTCGGTGCCCGCGTGGGCGTGCTGGACGCGGACATCTACGGCCCCAGCGTGCCGGCCATGCTCGGCCTGTCCGGCCGCCCGGAAAGCCCGGACAACAAGAGCATCGAACCGATGCGTGCGTTCGGCGTGGACACCATGTCCATCGGCTACCTGGTGGAAGACGAGACGCCGCTGATCATGCGCGCGCCGCGGGCGACCGCTGCGCTGACCCAGCTGTTCGAAGACACGCTGTGGGACGACCTGGACTACCTGCTGATCGACCTGCCGCCGGGCACCGGTGACATCCAGCTGACCCTGGTGCAGAAGATCCCGCTGGCCGGTGCGGTCATCGTCACCACGCCGCAGGACATCGCCACGCTGGATGCGAAGAAGGCGCTGAAGATGTTCGAGAAGGTGGAGGTGCCGGTGCTGGGCATCGTCGAGAACATGGCCGTGCACACCTGCAGCAACTGTGGCCACGTCGAGCACCTGTTCGGCGAGGGCGGTGGCGAGCGCATGGCCGCGCAGTACGGCGTGCCGCTGCTGGGGTCGCTGCCGCTGCAGATCGATATCCGCGAGCAGGGCGACGCCGGCAGCCCGATCACCGTCGCCCAGCCCGATTCGGCCGCCGCCCAGGCGTATCGCCGGGCCGCCGAGCGCCTGGTGGACGAAGTGGGCAAGCGCCCGCGGGCGTCGATCCAGATCCTGTCCTCGCTGCTCTGAGGCAGCAACCGCGGGGCTGCGGCGTGGCTGCCCGGCCCCCTGCTAGAATCCACGCGCCCCTCGCACCCAGGACAAAGCATGAGCATCAAGAGTGACCGTTGGATCCGCCGTATGTCCGAGCAGCACGGCATGATCGAGCCGTTCGAGGCCGGGCAGGTGAAGCATGCCAACGGTGAGCGCATCGTCAGCTACGGCACCTCCAGCTATGGTTACGACGTGCGCTGCTCGCGCGAGTTCAAGGTGTTCACCAACATCAACTCCACGATCGTCGACCCCAAGCACTTCGATCCGGGCAGCTTCGTGGACATCGTCGGTGATGAGTGCATCATCCCGCCCAACAGCTTCGCGCTGGCCCGCACGGTGGAATACTTCCGCATCCCGCGCGACACCCTGGTGGTGTGCCTGGGCAAGAGTACCTATGCCCGCTGCGGCATCATCGTCAACGTGACCCCGCTGGAACCGGAGTGGGAAGGCCACGTGACCCTGGAATTCAGCAATACCACGCCGCTGCCGGCGCGCATCTACGCCAACGAAGGCGTGGCCCAGATGCTGTTCTTCCAGGCGGCGGCCGACGATGTCTGCGAAACCTCGTACAAGGACCGCGGTGGCAAGTACCAGGGCCAGACCGGCGTGACCCTGCCGCGTACCTGAGCAACCTGTCGGTAGCGCCGGGCCATGCCCGGCTGCACATGGACAAAGGCGGCGCTTGCGCCGCCTTTGTTTATTTGCCGCGTCCGAACAGCATCGCGATGCCGACGCCGACCAGGCCGACCGGCCACCAGGTCAGGAACAGCTTGGAAACATTCAGGTGCGTCCAGCCCAGGTTGCTGGCGAGCATGAACAAGCCGATCAGGATCAGCAGGATGGCGGCGACAAGATTGAATCGCATCGGGTCGTCAAAGGCTCAGGGGTGGGCCGGATATCCTAGCCGTTCCTTCCAGTAGGCGACATGCTGGTCCAGCGCGGCCGGCTCGTAACGGTGCGCTGGCCCGCTGCCCCAGACCGGGCCGGGCCATGCAGGATCGCCGTCATGGCGGCCGATCACGTGGAAATGCAGCTGGCGCACGATGTTGCCCAGCGCCCCGATGTTGATCTTCTCCACCCCGTCCGAGCCATGCAGGGCCTTGCAGGCGCGGTTGAGTTCGGTGCGCAGCTTGTCCTGCTGCTCGCCGTCCAGCTCGATCCACTCTGTGATCCCGGCCAGGCGCGGCACCAGGACCAGCCAGGGGAATCGTTCGTCGTTCATCAACCGCACTTGCGACAACGGTCCTTCAGCAACCAGCACGCTGTCGGTGGCCAGGCGTGAATCCAGTTCGAAATCGCTCATCCAAGATGCTCCGTGAAGAAATCGAGGGTGCGTTGCAGCGCCAGGGCGGCGCTGTCTGGATCATACGCATGTCCGACCTCCCGGTTGAAGGCGTGGTCGGCCGGATAGACGTAGGTGGCCATCTGCGGCAGCTTTTCGCGGTGGGCCTGCACGGCCTCCGGCGGGATGCTCTTGTCCTGGGCGCCGAAGTGGAAGATCACCGGCGCCTTCGGCGTTTCGTCGAGGAAATTGACGTTGCGGCCGCCGTAGTAGCTGGCCGACGGCAGGCCCAGGCGCATCGCCGCCAACAGGGCCACGCTGCCGCCCCAGCAGTAGCCGACGGTGCCGACCTTGCCGTAGGGGGCCAGGCGCGTCGCCGCCGCGCGCACCACTTCGAGCGCCTTTTCCATGCCCAGGGTGTTGACCCGTTCCAGGCCGTCCTTCACGCCTTCCGGGCTGTAGGGCAGGGCGTCGGGGTCGGACTCCGGGCCATCGACCAGATCGAAGAACGACGGCGCCAGCACGGCGTAGCCTTCGGCGGCGAAGCGCTCGGCGACCCCGCGCATGTGCGCATTGACCCCGAAGATTTCCTGTATGACCACCAGCGCCGCGCGCGGCTTGCCCTCGGGCAGGACCTGCCAGGCGCGGACCGGGCCATGATGCGTATCCAGGGTGATCCATTCGGACATCGTCGGGTACCTCGTTGCAGGGGACAGGCCTGCATTGTCGACGCTGGCCGGGTTAGCGGCGTGTCAGCGGCTGTGCCCGATCAGGCGGCTGGCCATTCAGAGGGCGCTCCTAAGCCCGCTACACTGATGCACCGTATCGTGCCCGCTAGATTTCTCTAGACGCGCAAAAATTCCGGACCAGGATGCCTTCGGCGATCTCGGTTCTCATCGTTGGAAAATTCATCAGGAAGAATGGCTATGGATAGGCGAAATTTCAGCTATCACGGAGATAAGCCGATTGGTAGTTTTGGTGAGGATTTGCTCGGATTTGGAGATGCTGCAAGGCTGGTAGCGCGATCAATTCATTCAATGTCGTCTCCCGATGGTTTTGTCATAGGTATTGAGGGAGATTGGGGGGCGGGGAAATCCAGCTTCATTAATCTGGTGGTCGCCGCCATTAGTGAAGAGGACTCGCCTGCTGAGGTTATCTCATTTCTCCCTTGGTTGATCAGCTCCAGAGAAGGGTTGCTGCATGAGCTGTTTTCAGAGATTCTCAATGCATCGATTAATATTGTTACCCCGTCTCGGGCATCTACCGTTCTGGGGAGAGTCTTGCAGGTGTTGTCGAGGCCCGGCTACCTCGCGCGATGGCGGCGTGCTAGCCGGATCAAGCGTCTTTACTCTAAATTTTCGGGAAGGGTAGTGCAGGCTGCTCGTCTGGCGGACATTGGTTTTTCGGGAGGCGCGGCCGGAGCAGCAGTGCACGTGGGGAAAGAATTTGTGGACTCATGGCTTGACACGGATTCACTGGCGGACGAAAAGGCGAAGCTCAGTAGAGAGCTTGCAAATCTGGATAGGAAGATCGTTGTACTAATCGATGATCTAGATCGTTTGGAACCGCAAGAGGTTGTGGAGGTTTTGCGATTGGTCCGCGCGGTTGTTGATTTCCCAAACATTGTGTTTGTTCTTTGCTATTCGCGCGCCGTGGTTGCAAAGAGTCTTGAGTCTGCTCTGCAGTTGGCGGATGGTGACGATTTCTTGGGTAAGATCGTCCAGGTCTCCTATCCTATTCCACGTCCGCAGTCGTTTGATCTTCGCAGGATGCTGCGTGCGGAGATTATGAATTATTTTTCTGAAGTTCTAGCGGTGAGTGATGTTGGTGGTATGGGTGTCCACGATAGGCTGGAGCGGGTAATAGATTTTGAAGGAGGTCTTGGCCTTTCGACTCCGAGACACGTAGTCCGGGCGATAAATGCTCTCAGGTTCTACGGTGGGCACATTGCAGGGCAGGTCGATATTGCGGATTTGGTTTGGCTGCAGTTGATTCGATTGCAAAGCCACGATTTATTCAAGTGGGTGGAGTATTACTTGGTGGAGTTCTCGGCGCTCAATGCTGGGGCTGGAATCCAAGATGCTCAAAAGCAAGCGGATGAAGATGCGTTGAGAGCAATTCTCAATTCTATGCAGCCGGGTGCTTCGGTGGCTGGGCGACTCAGTATGCTTGCCGAAATTCTTCCTGGAGTTAAGGCGCGCAGTAATGTGAACGGCCGGCCCGGCGAGATGGTATTGAGTCTTTACGAGACCGATGGTGTGGTATCTGGTCGCAATGGAAGGCTTTCCAGTCTGCACCATCACCGTTTGTACTTTGCTTTTTCTGCGCCCCACGGGGCAATCAGTGACTATGAGCTTGAGGGGTTGATTGAAAGTTCTCGTCTTAACCTTAAGGGTGGGGTGCAAAAGATGCTTTCGCTGGCAACTCGAAAGGACTCGGGTGGGGGGCTCGGCATAAGTATGCTTATTGACCGGATTGAGGGTGCTGTCGAATCACTGCCTGACGATGCACTTTCGGGCTTGATATATGCCTTGGCTGACGTGATGCATGTCTTTTCCGGACCTGAACATGAGAGTGGCTTTGGGATTAATTCCGTTTGGCACGATGGTGAGATGCTTTTCGCTACTCTCTGGGGTCGAGCAACGCCGGCAGCTAGAGCAGTTTTGGTAACTCAAATTTTTGGAGGGGTATCATCCATTGAGTGGCTGGTTAATATCTTCAGGCGAGAGGTTTTTGCGCATGGGATCTATGGCGACCGTTCAGAGAGTGAGGAGAATTGGATTTTTTCCGCGGCGGAGCTTGATTGTGCGGGTTCTGAATTGATTTCGAGATTCCGGGGGATGGGGGTTTCCGAAATTGAAACCATTGATCGCCTGCTTCCTTTCCTTTACGCGCTGGTGCAGTTCGATCCGGGTGTGACAAACGAGGTTCGCGAAAAGCTGAAAGAATGGGTTGACTCCGATTACGGTCTCTTACATGTTCTGGAACGAATGAGGGGATGGCGTAGTTCCAATGGCGTTGTGACTCGGCCGCTATATGAGGAGCATGTGGAAAGGTTCATGGACCTAGAGTTGGTGAAGCGGAAGCTCACAAATTTAACGAAGACCAGGCCGGATTCGCGCGCTCGTAACTTGCTTGCGGCCATGGTCAAAGAAAAAGATGAATGATTTTCTGGAGCCAGACTGTAAACGCGCGTTGGTGGCGGTGAAGTCAATCTGGATGCCGACTTCTATTCGCATTATTGAGATCAACACGTTTTTACAATTTGCCTGCCTTCCATCTGCAGAATCCAAAAATAGTGAAGAAGTCCTGTAGCAACGGGGCTCCTCTCAGAACTTGCGCAGCCCCGCATGGACCAGCGCCTTGCCAAGGATGCTGACGTTGCCGGGCTCGGGGCGATAGGGCGGGAAGTCCGTGTTCACGCTCACCACGTACAGGCCATCGCCCCGCTTCTGCAGCATCTTGATCTGGGTTTCGCCGCCAAGGGTGATGAGGTAGTAGTCGTCACCGTCAAAGTGATCGAAGTTGGTATCGATCCAGACGATGTCGCCATCTTCCAGCTTGGGCCGCATCGAGGGCCCGCGACCGGTGATGATCTGGATGCGTCCGGGCTGCGGCAGGAAGCCGAGCTTCCGTCGCACCTCCCATTCGGCAACCTCGATCGTTCTCATCACCTCGGGTGTGTCGTAGGTGACACCCGTGTCTGCTTCCAGGACGTTGAAGCGAACGTATCCCGGAGGCGGTCCCATCTCCTCGACCGCCGGCTTGCCATCTGCGATGGCGCCTGGGGGCAGCATCGTGCCGTTACCGGTCGCGAGCCAGGATTCACTGACTCCGAGCACCTTGGCCGCCGCCAAGAGGTTCGCTCCACGCAGAAATTTTGCCTTTCCGCTGAACCAGTTATGGACGCTCGGTGCTGAAACGCCGACCTCTCGGGCCAGATGGGCCTTGGTGATCTGGGCGTGTCGGAGTGCACGGGCCAAGCGTTCAGAAAGAGTAGTCATTAGGAAAGACTAATTCTTAGCTAATTAGGAGTGGCTATTGACCCGTGAATTAGATGTGTCTAATTTCAGGCCATGAAAAATCCTAGTGCTTCTACCGTCATCGATCGCATGGGAGGGACCGGCAGGGTGGCCCGCATATGCGAGGTGAGCTCCGCTTCTGTCAGCCAATGGCGGTTGAAGGGCATACCGGCCGCAAGGCGACAGTTCCTGCAACTGTTGAGGCCTGAAGCCTTCCGCGAAGAAAGCGATGGTGACGGTCGTTCGATACCGCCCGACGACGGGTGGTACACGCTCAGGCGGTAGGGTGCCGAGCGGGCAGGGGATCAGCCGATCTGTCGTTCAGAGGTGGCGCATCAACCCCGTTATACTGGCGCCCTTTCAGGCCCCGGCCCCCAGGACCCCCTGCCATGCCGGCAGGGGCCCAGGCCCCCAGAGTCCCGCGATTTCCATGTCCCAGCTGAACCCCAAAGTCGGCTTCGTCAGCCTTGGCTGCCCGAAGGCCCTTGTCGATTCCGAGCGCATCCTCACCCAGCTCCGCTCGGAAGGTTATGACATCGTCCCGTCCTACGATTCGGCCGACGTGGTGGTGGTCAACACCTGCGGCTTCATCGATTCGGCGGTGACCGAGTCGCTGGACGCCATCGGCGAGGCGATGAACCAGAACGGCAAGGTCATCGTCACCGGCTGCCTGGGCAAGCGCCCGGAGCAGATCCGCGAGGCGTACCCGAACGTGCTGGCGGTGTCCGGCCCGCAGGACTACCAGAGCGTGATGGAAGCGGTGCACGAAGCGCTGCCGCCCAAGCACGACCCGTTCGTGGACCTGGTGCCGGACTACGGCATCAAGCTGACCCCGCGCCACTACGCGTACCTGAAGATTTCCGAAGGCTGCAACCACAAGTGCAGCTTCTGCATCATCCCGTCGATGCGCGGCAAGCTGGTCTCGCGCCCGGTGGATGAGGTGCTGCGCGAAGCCGAGCGCCTGGTGCGCGGCGGCGTGCGCGAACTGCTGGTGGTTTCGCAGGACACCTCGGCCTATGGCGTGGACGTGAAGTACGCCGAGAAGATGTGGCGCGACAAGGCTTACCAGACCCGCCTGAAGGCGCTGTGCGAAGGCCTGTCCGAACTCGATGCCTGGGTGCGCATGCACTACGTCTACCCGTACCCGCACGTGGACGAGGTGGTGCCGCTGATGGCGGAAAACCGCATCCTGCCGTACCTGGACATTCCGTTCCAGCACGCCAGCCCGCGCATCCTGCGCCTGATGAAGCGCCCCGGTGCGGTCGAGAAGACCCTCGAGCGCGTGCAGAACTGGCGCCGTATCGCCCCGGACATCACCGTGCGTTCGACCTTCATCGTCGGCTTCCCGGGCGAGACCGAGGCCGAGTTCGAAGAACTGCTGTCGTTCCTGGACGAAGCGCAGCTGGACCGCGTGGGCGCGTTTGCCTATTCGCCGGTCGAGGGCGCCACCGCCAACGACCTGCCGGACGCGGTGCCGGAAGAAGTGAAGCAGGAGCGCCTGGCGCGCTTCATGGAAAAGCAGGCGCAGATTTCCGCTGCACGCCTGGAAGCCAAGATCGGCACCGTGCAGCAGTGCCTGGTCGATGCCATCGAAGGCGATATCGCCGTGGCCCGTTCCAAGGCCGATGCCCCGGAAATCGACGGTCTGGTGCACATCCAGAACGCCGACCAGGTGCCGCTGCGCGTGGGCGAGTTCGTCAACGTGGAAATCACCGAGAGCGACGAGCACGATCTGTACGGTGACGCGCTGCCCAGCGCTGCCCGCCCGGCGTTCGACCTCAAGGTGCTGTGACCGCAGCGACGGCCGCCGGCGGCGACGCAGGCGGCCCTCGTCGCTTCATCCCGCCGCTGCGTGCGGCGGTCGATGCGCGGGTGTTCGACCATCCGCTGTTTGCCGGCGTGCGCGGTTTCGCCGATCTGCTGGCCGGACCCGGGTGGCCGGCCGTCTCCGTGCTGGATGCCCGGCTGGCGCTGCCGGGCGTGCAGTTGGTGGAGCAGGATGCAGCCCTGCTGGCCGACGGCCTGCACTACGAAACCCGTATTGCCCAAGGCCGCATCGCCACCCGCGCCGATAACTGGCACGACCTGTTCAACGCACTGGCCTGGGCCAGCCTGCCGTCGCTCAAGCGCGCGCTCAATGCCCAGCAGTGCCGGCACATCGCGGCGATGGCGCCCGGCCAGCGCAACCGCGCGCAGGCCGCGCTGACCCAGTTCGATGAAACCGGTGTGGTCGTGCAGGTGCGCGATCCGGCCGTGCTGGCCGCGTGGGATGCGCATGACTGGCGCGCGCTGTTTGAACCGTCGCACTGGCAGGGCGCCGGCATCGGCATCGTGGCGGTGTTCGGCCACGCGCTGATGGAACAGGCGCTGCTGCCGGGCCGGTTGCTGGTCGGCAAGTGCGTGCTGGTGCAGGCTGAAGAGGAGGTCGCGTGCATCGACACGGTTGCGCGCGCCATCGGCGAGGGCAGGGTGCTGGGTGATCCGCTGCAGCTGCGGCCGCTGCCGTTGGCAGGTATTCCCGGCTGGCATGAGCAGCAGGATGATGCCTTCTACGGCAACGCCGATTATTTCCGCCCGCTGCGCGCTGGCCGCCAGTACCCGCCGCCGCTGCCTCTGCTTCGGTAGAGTCGACCGTTGGTAGAGTCGACTGTTGGTAGAGTCGACTGTTGGTAGAGTCGACTGTTAGTCGACTACATTGCCCTTGGGGCCATGAAAACCCCCGCGCTGCGCGCGATAGTCGACTAACAGTCGACTCTACCAACAGCGGCGCAGTCGACCGACCGTCGACGTTACGGCGCCGCGTACTCCACGCCGATCACCGCGAACGTGAACTGGCCGCCGGGCAGCTCCACTGCGAACTCGTCATCGATGCGCTTCTTCAGCAGCGCCCGCGCCAGCGGCGAGTCGATGCTGATCCAGCCCAGCCCTGCATCGGTCTCGTCCGGGCCGACGATGCGATAGCGGCTGGTTTCGCCACTGTCCACGTTCTCCAGCTCCACCCACGCCCCGAAGAACACCGCCTGCGGGTCGGTCGGCGTGGTGTCGACCACGCGCAGCGATTCCAGGCGCTTGGTCAGGTAGCGCACGCGGCGGTCGATTTCGCCCAGCTGCTTCTTGCGGTAGGTGTACTCGGCATTTTCCGAGCGGTCGCCCTCGGCGGCGGCAGCGGCCAGCGCCTTCACCACCTCCGGGCGGCGCACGCGCCACAGGTCATCCAGTTCGGCTTTCAGCCGGGCATGGCCGGTGGCAGTGATCAGGGCGGTGCTTTTTTCTGCGGGGGGACGCCAGCGGGACATGCGGTACGGCTTCTTTTCTGGATGACAAATGGGGAGCGGGGCAGCAGCAGATCAGCGCTTGCCGCCGAAGATGCCGCCGAGGATGCCACGCACGATCTGGTTGCCCAGCTTGGTGCCGACGGTGCGCGTGGTCTGCTTGGCCATGGTTTCGATCATGCCCTGGCGGCGCTTGGTGCCGAAGATCGCATCCTTGATCGACTGGCCGAAGCCGCCTTCCTGTGCGTCATCCTGTTCGCGGCTGCGGGCGGCCGGGGCTGCGGCCTTCTCGGTCGCCTTCTGCGCGCGCTGGGCCAGCAGCTCGGCTGCCGATTCGCGGTTCACCGCGGTGTCGTAACGGGTGCCGACCGGGCTGCCGGCACGCACCTGCGCGCGCTCGGCCTCGGTGATCGGCCCCATCCGGCAGCGCGGCGGGGCGATCATCGTCTGCTGCACCGGCATCGGCACGCCCTTGTCCTGCAGCGTGGATACCAGTGCTTCACCGGTGCCGAGCTGGCTGAGCACCTTGGCCACGTCCAGCTTCGGGTTCGGTACGAAGGTCTCGGCGGCGGTCTTCACCGCCTTCTGGTCGCGCGGGGTGAAGGCGCGCAGCGCATGCTGCACGCGGTTGCCGAGCTGGCCGAGGATGTTGCCCGGCACGTCGTCGGGGAACTGCGAGCAGAAGTACACGCCCACGCCCTTGGAGCGGATCAGCCGCACCACCTGCTCGATGCGCTGCACCAGCGAGGCCGGCGCGTCGTCGAACAGCAGGTGCGCCTCGTCGAAGATGAAGACCAGCTTGGGTTTGTCCAGGTCGCCCACTTCGGGCAGCTGCTCGAACAGTTCCGACAGCAGCCACAGCAGGAACGTGGAATAGAGCTTGGGCTTGAGCACCAGCTGGTCGGCGGCGAGGATGCCGACCACGCCGCGGCCGTCGTGGTTGACCCGCATGAGGTCGGCCAGTTCCAGCGCCGGTTCACCGAAGAAGCCTTCGCCGCCGTCCTGGGCCAGGCGCAGCACCGCGCGCTGGATGGCGGCGATCGACTGCGCGCTGACCAGACCGTACTCGGTGGAGATGTCCTTGCGCTCCTCGGCCACCAGGCCGAGCAGGGCGCGCAGGTCATCCATGTCCAGCAGCAGCAGGCCGCGGTCGTCGGCCAGTTTGAAAACGATGTCGAGCACGCCGGCCTGGGTGTCGTTCAACTCCAGGATGCGCGCCAGCAGGGTGGGGCCCATTTCGCTGATGGTGGTGCGCACCGGGTGGCCGAGCTTGCCGTAGAGATCCCAGAACACGGTGGGGCTGGCGGCCGGGGCATAGTCGGCCACCCCGATCTCGGCGGCGCGCTGCAGCAGCGCATCGGCGCCGGTACCGGGCACGGCCAGGCCGGACACATCGCCCTTCACATCGGCCAGGAATACCGGCACGCCCAGCCGCGAGAAACCCTCGGCCAGGGTCATCAGGGTCACGGTCTTGCCGGTGCCGGTGGCGCCGGCAACCAGGCCATGGCGGTTGCCGAGTTTCGGCAGCAGGGTGACGGCCACATCATCGGTGATGCCTTTGCCCAGCAGAATCGGATCCATGGTCCAGCCCTTGTGGTGAATGCGCCCAATGTTAACCGGCGACGGTCGCGGGCCGACGGCCGGGTTGCCCGGACCTTGGCGGCCCCGCTACTCTGCCTGCCTGTTTCGCACACAGTGCCACCAATGCCCGTTCCTGTCCTGATTTCCCGTGGTTGGCCGCTGCTGGCACTTGCCGGCCTGGTATCCCTGGCGCCCGACGCCCATGCGCAGCGTGTCTCGGCGCGGGACCAGGCGAAGGCCGAGGCGCTGCAGCAGCGCATGGCCACCGCCGAGAAACGCTACAGCGATGCCCTGCTGCTGGTCGCCAATTCCGACCCGAAGGGCAGCAACGAAGCCGACGCCGCGCTGGAGGACATGGAAGATGTCATCAGCGAATGCGTGAAGCAGAAGGGCTGCCAGATGAGCAACATGCTGGCCACCTACAAGCGCCTGCTCAAGCGTGATGCCGACGCGGCTGCCAGCGATGACACCGCCGATGAAAGCGGCGACCGCCTGGAAGCCGACCCGGACCACGTCGGCCCGCTCACCGCCGATGTACCCGAGGCGGCCCGCGCCGCGGCCCTGCTCAACGACAAGCGCCATGCCTTCGACAACATGGTCGATTACAACCCGGCCGTGCAGGCGGGCATCCGCCGCTGGCTGACCGACATGCGCCCGGCGCTGCTGACCAGCTACGAGAACTACCAGAACCTGCGTGCGGTGATGTGGCCCGAGTGGGAAAAGCGCGGCCTGCCCGAAGCGCTGCTGTTCGGCATCATGGCCAAGGAATCCAATGGCCGCGTGCATGCCTCCTCGCGCGCTGGCGCTGCCGGCCTGATGCAGTTCATGCCCGCCACCGGCCGCCGCTTCGGGCTGGGCCCGGACGGCACCGGCTTCGATACGCGCTTTGACGCGCGCAGCGCCGCTGAAGCCAGCGCCAGCTATCTCAACGAGCGCCTGCGCGAACTGAACAACAACGTGGAAATGTCGGTGGCCGCCTACAACGGCGGCGAAGGCCGCGCCGCGCGCGTGTTCAAGCAGAGCGGCGGGCAGAGCTTCTGGACCGACAGCGTCTACAACCAGTTCCCCGGCGAGACCAAGGACTACGTGCCCATGGTGATCGCTGCCGCCTGGATCTTCCTGCACCCGCAGCAGTACGGCGTGGAGTTCCCGAAGATCAGCGCGCAGCCGGCGACGCTGCGCTTGGCCAAGTCCACCACCATCTACGAGCTGACCATCTGCCTGGGCAGCCACGGCACCCGTGATGGCTACATGCGCGTGCTGCGCAACCTCAACCCGCGCTATGAAGCCGATGGCTGGATTCCGGCCGGCACGCTGATCAATGCCACCACCCGCATCGCCGGCCTGTACCAGCGCAACTGTGTCAGCGGCCCGCGCGCGGACCTTGCCCGCACCCTCATCACCGCCGACCTGAACGCGGCCATCGTGCGCCCGACCGCCGCCAGCTACACCGGCAGCGTGGCGGTGGGTGGCGTAGTGCCGCTGGCCGACCCGAACGCCAGTACCACGGTGCCGACCGCACCGAGCGCGCCGGTGGCTGCGCCGCGTCCGGCTGCGCCCAAGGCCAAGCCTGCCAAGACCTACAAGGTCGGCAAGGGCGACACCCTGGGCCGCATCGCGGCGAAGTTCCGGTGCGAAGTGCCGACCCTGGCGCGCGCCAACGGCCTGAAGGCCCCCAGCTACAGCCTGCGCCCTGGCCAGGTGCTGAAGCTGCAGGGCTGCGACAAGTAACCGAACCGGAAGAGAGCCATGGACCTGGAAGCAACCCGCGATCTGTTCGCCAACCTGCGCGAGAACACCGACTGGGATCTCGCCAAGCCCCTGCTGTGGGGCTATTACTTCGTGCACTCCACCCCGGACCGCCTGCAGGCGCTGGCGACCACCCTGGAAGCCCAGGGCTATGAGGTGGTGGAGCTGTTCGAGCAGGAGCCGGAGGAGGGCGATGCGGCCTTCCACGTGCTGCACGTGGAGCGCGTGGAAATCCACGACGAGACCTCGCTGGACCTGCGGAACCAGGAACTGGCCGCCCTGGCCAGCCAGACCGGCGTGGAAGACTACGACGGCGTCGACGTCGGCCCGGCCCCGACCCTGCAGTAGTGCCGGCCGCTGGCCGGCATCGCGGTGAATCCATCCACGCATGGCGTGGATCTACCGACCCGGTGGTGAATCCATCCACGCATGGCGTGGATCTACCGACCCGGTAGTGCCGGCCGCTGGCCGGCATTGTTGCCGCTTCCTCAGCGCAGCTTCGCCAGCGCCTGGCCCAGCTGCACCGGGCTTTCGGCGCCCAGCTGCGGGGCGAACTCGGCCACGCCCGGAGGCAGCAGCACGATCACGGTCGAGCCGTAGTTGAAGCGCGCCATTTCGGCGAAGCGCTCCAGCTGGATGCCCTGGCCACGGTAATCCTTGCGGGTGATGCGGTCGCCGTAGGCCGGGATCTCTTCGCCGCTCCACACCGTTTCCACCCCGGACACCAGCAGCGCACCGACCATCACGCTGACCATCGGGCCGAAGCTGGTATCGAAGTGGCAGACCAGGCGCTCGTTGCGGGCAAACAGGCGCGGCACGCCGTTCACCGCGGCCGGGCCGACGCTGAACAGGCGGCCGGGCACGTGTACGGTCTCGCGCAGGGTGCCGGCCCAGGGCATGTGCACGCGGTGGTAGTCACGCGGCGACAGGTACACCGTGGCGTACAGGCCTTCGTTGTACGGCTTGGCGTCCTCCTCGCTGCCCAGCAGCTCGGCGGCGGTGAAGGACTGGCCCTTGGCCTGGAAGATGCGGCCGGCCTCGATCTTCCCCAGCTGGCTGATGCGGCCATCGGCCGGCATCACCAGGCTGCGCGGATCGGCGTCGGCCACGCGTGCGCCCGGCTTCAGGGCGCGGGTGAAGAACTGGTTGAAGGTCGGGTAGCTGCGCGGATCGGGGTTGGCCGCTTCGTCCAGGTTGACGTTGAACTTGCGGGTGACCGTATCGATCAGCCAGCGCGACACGCGCGGGTCGTCCGAGTACGCCAGCGAGCGCGCCATCGAGGACAGCAGGCGGTGGGGCAGGGCGTACGTCAGGGCGGTGGTCAGGCTCATGGGGCGGATTTCTCGGTCAGCTTCTGCAGGTCGCGGGCGATGGCCGGCGCGTTGAACGGGGGCCGCACCAGGCCGGCAAGCCGACCCTGCGGGTCGAGCACGGCCAGGCTGGCCGAGTGCTCGACGGTGTAATCCTCGGGATTCTCGTCGAAATGCTTGCCCGGCACCTTCTGGAACACGAAGCCCAGCGAGGTGGCGAAGCGCTCCAGCGACGGGATGTCGGCAGTGGCGGCCAGGGTGTCCTTGTGGAAGCCGTGCACGTACTCGCCCAGGCGGGTGGCGTTGTCACGGTCCGGGTCCACCGAAACGAACAGCACGCGCGGGCGCAGGGTGTCGGGCAGGGCCTCCCACTGGTTCTGCGCGCCGGCCAGCTCGGCCAGGGTGGTCGGGCACACGTCCGGGCAGAAGGTGAAGCCCAGGAACACCAGGGTCCAGTGGCCCTTCAGCTCGCCGGGGATGAGCCGGGTGCCGTCGGACTGGGCCAGATTGAAGTCGGGCAGCTCGCGGGTGTGCGGGTACAGGGTGATCGCTTCGGTGGCCGGCTGGTTGGCCGGCGGCTTCGGCGCGAACACCTGCTGCGCGGCCAGCAGGCCCAGGCCCGCCGCCAGGGCGATCAGCAGGATGATGCCGACGTTGCGATTGAACATGGGAGCCCCCGCAGGAAGTAATCCCCATCATACCGGCTGCGGCCTGATCGTTTCCGTCGCAACGGATGCCGCCGCGGGCGCCAGCCCCTATAATCGTGGGCCACTTTGCCCGCAGTACCGCCATGACCGCTGAAACGGCCGCCGAACTCCACACGATCATCGACCTGATCCGCTACGGCACCAGCCGTTTCAACGAAGCCGGGCTGACCTTCGGGCACAGCTACGACAACGCCCTGGACGAGGCCACCCAGCTGGTGCTGCACAGCCTGCACCTGCCGCACGACCTCGGCCCGGCCTACGGCCAGGCCCGCCTGCTGCAGGCCGAAAAGCTGCGCGTGCTGGAGCTGTTCCAGCGCCGCATCGACGAGCGTGTCCCGGCCGCCTACCTGACCGGTGAAGCCTGGTTCGCCGGCCTCAGCTTCAAGAGCGATTCACGCGCCCTGGTGCCGCGTTCGCCGATCGCCGAGCTGATCGAGTGCGGCTTCGAGCCGTGGCTGGCCGGCCGTGACGTCAGCCGCGCGCTGGACCTGTGCACCGGTTCGGGCTGCATCGCCATCGCCATGGGCCACTACTACCCGAACTGGGAAGTGGACGGCGTCGACCTGAGCGATGACGCGCTGTCGCTGGCCGAAGAGAACAAGGAACGCCTGCAGGCGCACAACGTGACCCTGCTGAAGTCGGACCTGTTCAACGGCCTGACCGGGCGCCACTACGACCTCATCGTCACCAACCCGCCGTACGTCACCAACGACGAGACCGATGCCCTGCCGCAGGAATACTCCTACGAGCCGGAAATGGGCCTGCGTGCCGGCGACGACGGCCTGGACCTGGTGCTGAAGATCCTGCGCGACGCCCCGCTGCACCTGAGCGAGGACGGCCTGCTGATCTGCGAAGTGGGTGAATCCGAACAGCACCTGATCAAGCTGCTGCCGGAAGTCGATTTCGCCTGGGTTGAATTCAAGGTCGGCCAGATGGGCATCTTCGCGGTCGAATGCCGCGAGCTGATCGCCCACAGCGCCCGCATCACCGAACTGGCGGCGCAGCGCCCGTGAGTTCCAATTCGTTCGGCAAGCTGTTCACCGTCACCACGTTCGGCGAGTCGCACGGGCCGGCCATCGGCTGCGTGCTCGACGGTTGCCCGCCGGGGCTGGCGCTGGATGCGGCCGAATTCGCCCACGACCTGCAGCGCCGCGCCACCGGCAAGAGCCGGCACACCTCGGCGCGCCGCGAGGCCGACGAGGTCGAGATCCTGTCCGGCGTGTACGAGGGCCTGACCACCGGCACCCCGATCGCGCTGCTGATCCGCAACACCGACCAGCGCAGCAAGGATTACGCCAACATCGGCCAGCAGTTCCGGCCGGGCCATGCCGACTACAGCTACTGGCACAAGTACGGCATCCGCGACCCGCGCGGTGGCGGCCGTTCTTCCGCGCGCGAGACCACCATGCGCGTGGCCGCCGGCGTGGTCGCCAAGAAGTGGCTGGCCGAACGCTTCGGCGTGACCGTGCGTGGCTACCTGTCGCAGCTGGGCGAGATCCGTCCGGCCGGTTTCGACTGGTCGGCGGTGGAAGACAACCCGTTCTTCTGGCCGCATGCCGAGCAGGTGCCCGAGCTGGAGGCGTACATGGATGCGCTGCGCAAGTCCGGTGATTCGGTCGGTGCGCGCGTGGACGTGGTGGCCGACAACGTGCCGCCGGGCTGGGGCGAACCCATCTACGGCAAGCTCGACGGCGACCTCGCCGCCGCGCTGATGAGCATCAACGCAGTGAAGGGCGTGGAGATCGGCGACGGCTTCGCCAGCGCCGCGCAGAAGGGCACCGAACACCGTGACCTGCTGACCCCGCAGGGGTTTGCCAGCAACCATGCCGGCGGCATTCTCGGTGGCATTTCCACCGGCCAGCCGGTGGTCGCGTCCATCGTCCTCAAGCCGACCTCCAGCCTGCGCCTGCCGGGCCCGTCGCTGGATACCGAAGGCAACGTGGTCGAGGTGGTCACCACCGGCCGCCACGACCCCTGCGTCGGCATCCGCGCCACCCCCATCGCCGAGGCGATGATGGCCCTGGTGCTGATGGACCAGGCGCTGCGCCACCGCGCCCAGTGCGGCGATGTCGGCACCATCACCCCGCGCATTCCCGGGCAGATCGATGGCTGATACCCGGCCGACGGTGTGGGTGAGCCAGCCGCTGATCGACGCGGCCATCGCGCCGCTGCGCGATCGCGTGCAGCTGCTGGCCACCGATACCGTCACCGCCTGGTCGCCACAGCAGATCGCCGAGCGCCTGGCCTCGGTCGACGGTGCGATCATCACCCTCAACGAGCGCATCGGCGCGGCCCAGGTGGCCGATGCCGCGCAGCTGCAGGTGATCGCCAACGTCGGCGTCGGCTACAACAACCTGGATGTCGACGCGCTGAGCGCGGCCGGCATCCTCGCCAGCAACACCCCGGACGTGCTCACCGAGACCACGGCCGACCTCGGTTTCGCCCTGCTGATGGCCACTGCGCGCCGCATCACCGAATCCGAGCGCTGGCTGCGTGACGGACAGTGGGGCCAGTGGTCGTTCCAGACCATGCTCGGCGCCGATATCCATGGCAGCACGCTGGGCATCCTCGGCATGGGCCGCATCGGCCAGGGCGTTGCCCGCCGGGGTGCACACGGGTTCGGCATGAAGGTGCTGTACCACAACCGTTCGCGCCTGCCGGCCGAAACCGAGGCCGCACTGGGTGCCACCTACGTGGACCTGGACACGCTGCTGGCGCAGTCCGACCACCTGGTCACCGTGCTGCCGTACACCCCCGCCTCGCACCACATCATCGATGCGGCCGCGCTGGCGAAGATGAAGCCGTCGGCCACCCTGGTGAACATCGCCCGTGGCGGCATCGTCGACGAGCTGGCCCTGGCCGATGCGCTGGCCCATGGCCGCCTGGCCGCCGCCGGCCTGGATGTCTACGAAGGCGAACCGAAGGTACGCCCGGAACTGCTGGCGCTGCACAACGTGGTGCTGACCCCGCATATCGGCAGCGCGTCGCTGGGCACCCGTACCGCCATGGTGCAGCTGGCCGTGGACAACCTGCTGGCCGGCCTCGGCCTGGCCGGCGAAGCAGCGCGCATGCCGAGCGCGATCAATGCCGACGCGGCCCTCGCCGCGCGTGCCGCGCTGGGCAAAAAAACCGGGAAACGATAGGGAACCTCTGCGCGCCCCGCCTGAGGAGGTTCCCCGAACCCAGCTGTCGTGCGTGAGTTTTTCCCCTTCCCGTTTTCGTGAGAGTTCCCCCATGAGCAATGCACAACGCAGCTTCCACGTCGCCATCGTCGGTGCCACCGGTGCCGTCGGCGAGACCATGCTGGCCATCCTGGCCGAGCGCAACTTCCCGGTCGGTACCCTGAGCCTGCTCGCTTCCGAGCGCTCGGCCGGCGGTGAAGTCGAGTTCGAAGGCCAGAAGGTGAAGATCCAGGACCTGGCCACCTTCGACCCCAGCGGCGTGGAGATCGCCCTGTTCTCGGCCGGTGGCAGCGTGTCCAAGGAATACGCGCCGAAGTTCGCCGCCGCCGGTGCGGTGGTGATCGACAACTCCTCGGCCTTCCGTTACGACGATGACGTGCCGCTGGTGGTGTCCGAGGTCAACCCGGACCAGGTCGGCAACCGTCCGCGCGGCATCATCGCCAACCCGAACTGCTCGACCATGCAGATGCTGGTGGCGCTGGCGCCGCTGCACCGCAAGTACGGCATCGAGCGCATCAACGTGTCCACCTACCAGTCGGTGTCCGGCGGTGGCCGTTCGGCGATGGAAGAGCTGGGCAAGCAGACCGGCCAGCTGCTGAGCTTCCAGGACATCGATCCGCAGCGCTTCCCGGTGCAGATCGCCTTCAACCTGATCCCGCACATCGACGACTTCCAGGACAACGGCTTCACCAAGGAAGAGATGAAGCTGGTCTGGGAAACCCGCAAGATCCTCGGCGACGAGAGCATCCTGGTGAACCCGACCGCCGTGCGCGTGCCGGTGTTCTACGGCCACTCCGAATCGGTGGCGATCGAAACCCGCGACAAGGTGACCGTGGCCGAAGCGCGCGCGCTGCTGGAGCAGTCGCCGGGCGTGGAAGTGGTGGACCGCCATGAAGCTGGTGGCTACCCGACCCCGGTCACCCACGCCTCGGGCACCGATGCGGTGTACGTCGGCCGCATCCGTGAAGACCTGTCGCACCCGCGCGGCCTGAACCTGTGGATCGTCTCGGACAACGTGCGCAAGGGCGCGGCGCTGAACGCCGTGCAGCTGGCCGAGCTGGTCGCCGCCGAACAGCGCTGATCATCCGCTGTTGCCTCACCGGTAGTGCCGGCCGCTGGCCGGCATTGCCATGGTGGGCGGGTCTGCCTGTCTGCCGGCCAGCGGCCGGCACTACCGCAAGGGTGTTTCAGGTGGGTGCGGACCGCGGTCCGCACGCTTTATAGTGTCGCCCATGAATAAACGGGCCAGGGGCGCAACGCGCCCGCTCTTCTATCTCTCCGCCGCGCTGCTGGCACTGGCCAGCAGTTCGGCCATGGCCCTGGGCCTGGGCGACATCCGCGTGCTGTCACGCCCCGGCCAGCCCCTGCTGGCCGAGATCCCGGTGGTGTCCGCCGATCCTTCCGAGCTCGAGAACCTGCGCGTGGCGCTGGCCTCGGCCGCCACCTTCGAGCGGGTCGGCCTGCAGCGGCCGACCGGCCTGGTCAGCGAACTCCAGTTCGAACTGACCACCAACAGCCAGGGCAGGGCGGTGGTGCGGGTGACCTCGCAGGCCCCGGTGGAAACCCCGTCGCTGAGCTTCCTGGTCGAAGCCGACTGGGGCCAGGGCCGTCTGGTCCGCGAATATTCCGCCCTGGTCGATGCACCGGCCAGCGCACTGGCCGTCGCCGAGCCGGAAATCGTCGCCCCGGCCGGGGTGCTGGGCAACACCATCACCCGCGATACGCCGCCGCCGGCAGCGCAGGCGCCTGCCGCCGCCCCGGCCGCGCCGGTCACCGCCGCGCGACCGGCCGAGCCGCGGCCGCGTGCCGCCGCACCCGCTGCCCGGGCCGCTGCCGACGGCAGCATCACCGTGCAGCAGGGCCAGACCCTTTCGCAGATTGCCGGTGCGCTGGCCCGCGGCAACCAGATCAGCCGGGAGCGGGCGATGATCGCCCTGCTGCGTGCCAATCCGGAGGCCTTCATCCGCGGCAACGTCAACCTGCTCAAGCAGGGCGCGGTACTGCGCGTGCCGGGCAGCGACGCCCTGGCCGCGATCGACGGCAACGAAGCCGCCGCATTGGTCCGCGAGCATGCCGCGCAGTGGCGCCAGGCGCGCACGGTGCCGCAGCCTGCCGGTACACCGGCGGCCGCGCCCGTGGCCGCCACCGCGACGCCCGCTGCTGCTGCCGCCAGCGCAGGGGCACGTCTTGAGATCGCTCCGGCGCTGGCGTCCGACGCCGCGCACGCGGGCACAACCACCGGCACCGGTGCCGGCAGCGAGGGTGACATGCTGGGCAATGAACAACTGCGGCAGGCCAGGGAAGACGTTGCCACCCGCGATGCCGAGATCGGTGAGCTGAAGCAGCGCGTGGCCGAGCTGGAGAAGCTGAAGGAACAGCAGCAGTCCTTGATTGCGATGAAGGACAACGACCTGGCCGCTGCCCAGCAGCGCCTGGCGCAACCGCCCGGCGCACCCGCCGGCGGCACGCCGTGGTACTGGCTGGGCCTTCCGCTGTTGCTGCTGGTGGCCGGTGCCGCCTGGCTGCTGCGCCGGCGCAAGCCCTCGCCGTTGCCGCCGCTGCGTGAGGAAGGCGACGCCGTGGCCCTGGCCGCAGCGGTGCCTGCCGGTGCCGCGCTGGATTCGCTGGCCGAGCAGTCGTCGTGGGCCGCTGGCCACGAAGAGGATGGCCGCCAGGAACCGTCGATGCCGGCCTGGGCCCTCGAAGACGACCGTGCCGCCCAGGCGCATGCCGACCAGGATGCGCTGCCGCCCGAGCCGGTTGAAGAACCGATGGCACCGCCTGCTGCCGACGTCGAAACGTCCTGGCAGGTGGGGGCGCTGGTGACCGACGAGGGCGACGAACTGCCGCCGGCGGTGAGTGACGCCCCGCGCTGGGATGAACCCGCGCCCGAATTCACGCCCGCTCCGCCGGAACCGGCCGATGAGGTCGGCGTGCCCGATTACGCGCTGCAGGCCGAGCAGCAGCCGGAGTTCCGCGGCGTGTTCGATCTGCCGGCCGAACCGGCGGAGGCTGCGCCGCCCGCGGCCGCGCCCCTCGACGAGGCGGTGGCGGCCGATGGATCCAGCGACCCCGACTGGGTCCCGCGCGCGGGCCAGGAGCGGCTGGAACTGGCCATCGCCTACCTCGACCTGGGCGACGCGCAGACCGCGCGGACGCTGCTGGAAGAAGTCGCCACCGATGGCGACGTGCACTGCCAGGCGCAGGCGCGCGAACTGCTCGCCCGGCTGGACTGACCACAGGACCACAGGCGCCGCCCATGACTCGCGAAAACCGCATCGACTACGTTGAGTTCGCCTCGGCCGACCCGGCCGCCAGCCGTGCCTTCTTCGAGGCCGTGTTCGGCTGGTCGTTCGTCGACTACGGCGAGGACTACACCGCCTTCGACGATGGCCGCCTGCAGGGCGGCTTCTTCCGTGGCCAGCCGCAGCGGGCCGAAGCCGGCGCACCGCTGCTGGTGCTGTATGCCGATCTGCTGGCACCGGTCGAAGCGGCCGTGCGCGCGGCCGGCGGCCAGATCGTCCGGCCCGTCTTCTCTTTCCCCGGTGGCAGCCGCTTCCAGTTCGTCGAGCCCGGTGGCAACGAATTGGCGATCTGGTCCGAACGCGACCCGGCCTGAGCGCCGTCCCACCCGCAACATCGAGGTAGCAGCACATGCGTTACGCGCTCGGCGTCGAATACGACGGCAGCGATTTCAGGGGCTGGCAGAACCTGGGCGAGGGCGGACCCAGCGTCCAGGCGAGCCTGGAGAAAGCCCTGTCCTCGGTGGCCGATGCGCCGCTGCAGGTGGTCTGCGCCGGCCGCACCGATGCCGGCGTGCACGGCCAGTGCCAGGTCGTGCATTTCGATACCGACGTGGTGCGCGATCCGCGCGCCTGGATGCTGGGCACCACCACCCGCCTGCCGCGCTCCATCGCGGTGCGCTGGTGCGTGCCGGTGGCCGACGATTTCCACGCCCGCTTCTCGGCGCGCGCCCGCCGCTACCGCTACCGCCTGCTCAACCGCGAGGTGCGCCCGGCGCTGGACCGGCAGACCCTCAGCTGGGAACGACGGGCGCTGGACGAGACCCTCATGCATGCCGCCGGCCAGGCCCTGCTCGGCGAGAACGACTTCAGCGCGTTCCGCTCGGTGCAGTGCCAGGCCCTGCATGCGCGGCGCGAGCTGCAGTCCCTGCAGGTCAGCCGCCAGGGCGAGGTGATCGAGGTGGCGGTGCGCGGTAATGCATTCCTTCATCACATGGTCCGCAATATCGTCGGTTCGCTGATCCTGGTCGGCAGCGGCGAGAAACCGGTGGAGTGGATCGCCGAGCTGCTGGCCGGACGCGACCGAACCGTTGCCGGCCCTACCGCACCTCCGCAGGGGCTGGTGTTCCTGGGGCCGCTGTACCCCGACAACTGGCATCTGCCTGCCGAGGTCACCTTATGAGCCGCTCCTACTACCGTACCCGCATCAAGTTCTGTGGCATGACCCGCGCCGGCGATGTGCGCCTGGCCGGCGAACTGGGCGTGGACGCGGTGGGTTTCATCTTCGCCCGTGAAAGCAGCCGCCGGGTGGCCCCGGCCGAAGCCCGGGCGATGCGCCAGGCGATCGCACCGATGGTCGACGTGGTGGCGCTGTTCCGCAACAACAGCAAGGAAGAAGTGCGTGAAGTGCTGCGCACCGTGCGTCCGACCCTGCTGCAGTTCCATGGCGAGGAAGACGAAAGCTTCTGCCGCAGCTTCAACATGCCGTACCTGAAGGCGATCGCCATGGGCGGTCGCGAGGACGTCAATGCGCGCACCCTGCAGCTGCGCTACCCCAGTGCTGCCGGTTTCCTGTTCGACAGCCACGCCCCGGGTGGCGGTGGCGGCACCGGCGTGGCCTTCGACTGGGCGCGCATTCCGACCGGCCTGCACCGTCCCTTCCTGCTGGCCGGCGGGCTGAACCCGGAGAACGTGAAGGACGCCATCCTCGCCACCCTGCCGTGGGGCGTTGACGTGTCCAGCGGCATCGAGGTCGAGCCGGGCATCAAGGACGGCTACAAGATGCGCACGTTCGTCGAAGAGGTGCGCAGCGCCGACTGCACCGTGCTGGAGTGACCCGGCACGATCCCGCGCGCGTCGCCGCCTGCGGTCGGCGCGCGTCTTCACATTTGTCCCTGTACACCCTCTTCACATAGGATGAAGGGGAAGCCATGGCCATGAGGGCCGTGGCGGGATCGACGGAACCGCTCCCGGCGGATTCCGAACGGGGCGTCACGCGCCCATAGCCCAGGAAGGCAAAGCGATGCAGGAATTCCTCACCGTCGTGTTCGGCTACCCGACCCTGCCGTACAGCGTCCTGCTGGCGGTGTCGCTGGTCTATTGGGGGCTTGCCGCTTTTGGCCTCGTCGATGACGGGTTCGGCGATCTCGGCGCCGATGGTGCGCTGGACAGTGACACCGATCTCAGCGGCCTCTCGGCCCTGCTGCAGCGCTTCGGCCTCGGTGGCGTGCCGGTCATGGTCGTGGTCACCCTGCTGGGCTTCTTCGGCTGGGCCTTGACCTATTTCATCCATCTGTTCGTACTGTTGCCGCTGCCGGACCTGCTGCGCTGGGGTTTCGGCACGCTCGTGGCCGTGCTCGCGCCGCTGCCGGCGGTGCCGATCACCGCGCTGCTGCTGCGGCCCATCCGCACCTTCCTGCAGCGCCTGCAGCCGGTCGCACAGGCCTCCCTGCTGGGGCGCGTGGGCGTGGTCGCCTCGCCCCGGGTGGATGCGCGCAGCGGCCACGCCACGGTCGATGACGGCGGTGCCGGGCTGGTGCTGCAGGTGCGCAGCGACATCGAACTGCAGCGTGGCGAGCGCATCGTGCTGGTCGAGCACGTGGCCGAACACCATTACTACCGGGTGGTCCGCGCTGATGCGGTCGCCCTCGATTTCCAGGACAACCTGCTTCCGGGCAACAAGGAGAATCACTGATGAGTTTTGCTGGCGCGGCCCCCTTCCTGATCGGGATCATCGTCCTCGTAGGCCTGCTGCTCGGCCTGGCGGGACTGTTCAAGGCGTTCTACCGCAAGGTCGACCAGGGCGTGGCCCTGATCGTCAACGACATGAGCGCCACGCCCAAGGTGCACTTCACCGGTGCGCTGATCATCCCGGTGCTGTACCGCGCCGAGCTGATGCGGATCAGCCTGATCACCCTGCAGATCGACCGCCGCGGCAAGGAGGGCCTGATCTGCCGCGACAACATGCGCGCCGACATCGCCGTGGCCTTCTACCTGCGGGTCAACGAGACCCAGGCCGATGTGCTGCGCGTGGCCAAGGCCATCGGCGCCGACCGTGCCTCGGACAAGCATGCCGTCGATGAGCTGTTCAACGCCAAGTTCTCCGAAGCGCTGAAGACGGTCGGCAAGAAGTTCGACTTCACCGAGCTGTTCGAGAAGCGCCAGGAATTCCGCGACGAGATCATCGCGGTCATCGGCAACGACCTGAACGGCTATGTGCTGGAAGACGTGGCCATCGACTACCTGGAGCAGACCCCGAAATCGCTGCTGGACCAGTTCAACATCCTCGACGCGCAGGGTATCCGCAAGATCACCGAGCTGACCGCTGCGCAGAACGTGGTGACCAACGAGCTGGAGCAGAACGAGAAGCTCGCCATCACCAAGAAGAACGTGGAAGCGCGCGAAGCCCTGCTGGCCCTGGAACGCCAGCAGGCCGAGGCCGAGGCACGGCAGAAGCGCGAGATCGAGACCATCCGCGCCCGCGAGGAAGCCGAGACCGCCAAGGTGCAGGAAGAACAGCGCCAGCTGTCCGAGAACGCACGCATCGAAGCGCAGCAGCTGATCGACATCCGTGACCAGAACCGCCTGCGCGAAGTGGAAGTGGCCGAACAGAACCGCCAGCGTGCGGTGGCCATCGAAGCCGAGCGGGTGGAGCGCGCGCGCCAGCTGGAACAGGTCACCACCGACCGCGAAGTGCAGCTGCAGGGCGTCGAGCGTGACAAGGTGGTCGAGCAGGGCAAGATGGACGTGGCCAACATCACCCGCGAACGCATCTCCATCGACAAGACCGTGGCCCAGGAAGAAGAGCGCATCAAGGAAGTGCGCGAGGTCTCCGAGGCCGACCGCCAGAAGCAGGTGCTGATCCTGGAAGCCGAAGCCAAGGCGCAGGAATCGCTGGTGCGCGAAGTGAAGGAAGCGCAGGCCCGCGAAACCGCCTCCAAGCACCGCGCGGTGGAACTGACCACCCTGGCCCAGGCCGAACACGAAGCGGCCGGCAAGCAGGCCGAAGCCAAGCGCCTGCTGGCCGACGCCTTCCGTGCCGAACAGGCGGCGCCGGGCCTGGCCGAAGCGCAGGTGCGTGAAGCCTCCGCACTGGCCATCGAGAAGGTCGGTATCGCCGAAGCCCGCGTGATCGAAGCCAAGGCCGAAGCCAACCTGAAGCAGGGCAGCAACGAGGCCCGCGTGCTGGCCGAAACCCTGCAGGCGCAGGCCCAGGGCGAAGAGAAGATGGGCCTGGCCCGCGCCACCGCCACCGAATCGCTGGGCAATGCCGAAGCCGGCGTGGTGCAGAAGAAGCTGCTGGCCGAAGCCGAAGGCCTGGTGCGCAAGTTCGAAGCCATCGCCTCGCTGAGCGACCAGGCACGTGGCCACGAAGAGTTCCGCATGATGCTGGACAACAGCCTGAAGCAGGCACTGGCCTCCATCGAAGCGGGCAAGGAAGTCTCGCGCGAGAACGCCAACGTCATCGCCAGCGCGCTGCGCAATGCCGACATCGACCTGGTCGGTGGCGACGGCGGCATGTTCGAGAACCTGGTCAAGGCCGTGTCGCTGGGCAAGTCGATCGAAGGCTTCGCCGGCAAGAGCCCGATCGTGCAGGAGCTGATGCAGCGCTACCTGGGCGTGGCCGTGGCCGAACCGGCACCGCGGCAGATCGCCGAGGACGCCGACGCAGCGCCGACCGTGTCGGCCGCCGTGGTCGACAGCGCCCGTTGATGCACCGGGCGGTGGCCGTTGCGGCCACCGCCCGCCCGCGCCGGCCGCAACCACGGCCGGCCGTCCGTAAGCCGGAAGCCTGCTGATGTCTGAAACCCATCCGTCCGCCGAAACCACCGCGCCGGAGGCCGGCGGCAACACCGTCGACCAGGCCGTTGCCCAGGGCGGTGCCTACGAAGTCCTGCGCCGCCGCCTTGGCGAACAGGGCCAGCGCCTGCAGGCGCTGGCCGAAGCCCTCAACCGCCAGCGACTGGCCGAGTTCGGCGACAGCCGGCTGGAGGTAGTCGGTCGCTTCCGCATCCGCAGCGAGAACAACTGCGTCGGCCGTGACATCGTCCAGGTCGGGCCTGACCGCCTGCTGTTCGGCTACAACGTCTACATCGGGCTCAAGACCCATACCCGCATCGAGGATGTGTTCGGCCTGTACCGGCTGGTGCAGGGCAAGGACGGCTACGATGTGGCCGCGCTGGAGCTGAAGGGCAGCTTCCTCGACCAGCCCGGCTTCGTGCACGACTTCAACGAGCTGTACGCCTACTACAAGCATGCGCGCCTGCTGCAGCTGATCGTGGTCGGCGACAAGCTGCTGGCATCGTTCCAGATCGGCGAGCGCAGCAGCGACGTGCGCGTGTTCCGCTGGGCGCTGTCGCGCGAAGGCGAGCTGACCTACCTCGATGCGCGCGGCGAACGCGATATCGCCCTGCCGCCGCCGTTCGATTTCGAATGGACCAAGGCCACCCGCGACCTCGCGGTCAACGGCCGCCACTCGCACCTGAACATCCTCGACACCCTGTTCGTGGAAACCACCGGTGGCGACCTGACCATCAAGGTCGAGAACAACACCGAAACCGGGCAGGGCATCTACAGCGAACCGGTGGAGGACAGCACGCAGTCGCTGGACGACGCCCAGTTCGAATTCGCGCGCGTCGGTTCGCTGCTGCTGCTGAAGGTGCTGCCGTACCGCGAGACCGTCTGGCGCGGGCTGATCTACAACACGCTCACCGGCGATATCGTGCGCAACGACGCCATCGTCCAGGCCTGCGTGCAGCTGCCCGAAGACCACGGCGTGATCTTCCCCGGCGGCTATTACCTGCAGGGCGGCGAGCACAAGGCCTTCGATGCCTCGATGGCCGGCATGCAGTTCAAGCGCAGCATCCGCTCGCCCAACGGCGAGGACGTGCTCTACATCTTCTACGAGCGCGAAGGCGGACGCTCAGCGCTGTTCGTCTACAACACCATCCAGCGCGTGCTGCAGAACCCGGTGTTCGGCCACGGCTATGCCTTCATGCAGGATGGGCGCATGGTGCTGTTCCATGCCGAGGGCGCCGAACCCACCCGCATCCATCCGATGCAGGTCTGGCAGACGCCGTTCAGCAGCGACGAGTTCGCCGCCAGCCGGCCGCCCGGCAACACCTTCATGGGCCGCATCGGCAATGCCGAACTGGTGCGCGGCATCTCCAACCTGTTCAACCTGTCCCGCGAGATCGACGGCCAGGATGTCTCGGTGCAGCGCTACCAGCGCCTGGTGGCCGACACCCGCCGCCTGTTCGATACCCACCACTGGCTGGGGGACGAGGCCTGCGACGGCGCCGAAGCGCTGCTGCGGCAGATCAGCGCCACGGGCGAGTCGGTGCTGGACGAGTACGAGAAGGTCCAGTCCATCCGCGAGCAGTCGGCGCAGGCGATGGTCGAGGCGGAAGCGAACTACAAGGCGCTGCTGGGCCGCCTGCAGCCGCAGAACTGGAACGAGGTGCAGGCCTTCGTCGAGGCCCTGAACGAGATCACCGCGCTGCGCGGGCGGCTGCTGACCATCCGCGAGCTGCGCTACATCGACACCGCGCGCATCGAGGCGATGGCCGCCGAACTGGTGCAGGCGCAGGATCGCGTGGGCGCCGCCACCGGCGAATTCCTGGCCGGCGATGCCGCACTGGCACCGCTGGGCAGCCGCCTGCAGGCACTGGATGAAGCCGCCCAGCAGGCCAGCAGTGCGCGCCAGCTGGACGAGCAGCTGGACGGCATGCGTGGCATGGCCGCCGACCTGGACATGCTGTCCGAACTGATGGCCGGCCTGAAGGTGGACGATGCCACCGCGCGTACCCGCGTGGTCGAGTCGATTTCCGCGCTGTACGGGCGGCTGAACCAGGCGCGCACGCGTGCCGAACAGCGCCGCCGCACGCTCGGCTCGGCCGAGGCCGTGGCCCAGTTCGCCGCACAGTTCGCGTTGTTCTCGCAGTCCATCACCAGTGCGCTGGCGATGGCCAACGATCCGGAAAAGGCCGACGAACAGCTGTCACGCCTGCTGGTGCAGCTGGAGGAACTGGAAAGCCAGTTCGGCGAGCACGAGCAGTTCCTCGGCGACATCCTCAGCAAGCGCGAGGAACTGGTCGAAGCCTTCGAGACGCACAAGCAGGCGTTGCTGGACGACCGCCAGCGCAAGGCGCGCTCGGTGCTCGACGCGGCCAACCGCATCCTCGATGGCCTGGCCAAGCGCACCGAGCGCTTCGCCACCGCCGACGAGCTCAACGCGTTCTTCGCCGGCGATCCGCTGATCCTCAAGCTGCGCGAACTGGCCGAGCGACTGCGTGCGCTGCGCGACAACGTCAAGGCCGATGACATCGAGGCGCGCCTGAAGGGCGTGCGCGACCAGGCCGTGCGCCAGCTGCGTGACCGCAGCGACCTGTACGAAGCCGGCGGCAACGTCGTCCGGCTCGGCCCGCGCCACCGTTTCAGCGTGAACACCCAGGCGCTGGACCTGACCCTGCTGCCGCGCGGCGACACGCTGGCCATCCACCTCACCGGCACCGATTTCCTGGAAACCCTGCACGACCCCGAGCTGGAGGCGCTCAAGCCGTTCTGGCCGGTGACCCTGGATTCGGAATCCGATGCGATCTACCGCGGCGAGTACCTGGCCGGCAGCCTGCTGCTGGCCGCGCAGGACGGCCGCGATGGCCTGGACATGGCCCAGCTGAAGCACGATCTCGCCAGCCCCGAGGCGCTGGACCAGCGCGTGCGTGCGTTCGCCGCGCCGCGTTACCGCGAGGGGTATGAGCGCGGCATCCATGACCACGATGCGGCGCTGATCCTGCACGCCCTGCTGCCGCTGCAGCAGGCCGCCGGCAGCCTGCGCCATGCACCGCGCGTCCGCGCACTGGCCATGCTGTTCTGGGCCGCCGAGCAGCGCAACGAGGCCGTGGCGCAGTGGCCGGCGCGCCAGGCCGGTGCCGATGCCATCGCCCGCCTGTTTGGTTCCGACGAAGGACGCCAGGCGCTGCGCGCGGAGATGGCCGCTGCGCTGGATGCGTTCGTGCAGGCGCAGGCCCTGCCGTTCGACGCCGCCGCGATCGAAGGTGCCGCTGCCTATCTCGGTGACGAACTGAGCGCGGGCGATCCGGTATTCGCCAGCAGCCGCCATGCGCTGGCACTGCTGGAGGCATTGCAGCAGCAGTTGGAGCAGGCGGGACAGCGCGAAGCACTGGAACGCGCGCTGCAGCGTGGACAGGATCCGCTGCCGCTGCGCTGGGCGTTGGCCGGGCAGTGGCTGCGCGCGCTGGGCCGGCTGCCGGCGCAGGCCGCCCATGCCGGTTACACCGATGAGGCCGCCGCACTGCTGCTGGTGCAGCGGCAGCTGCGCACGCGCGCCAGCGATGCCACGCTGCGGGTGGAAGTGAACGGCCTGCTCGGCGAGCATCCGCGCATCGTGCAGGGCACCCTGGCGCTGTCGCTGGATGATTTCCTCGCCCGTCTGCACGCCCACCTGCAGCAGTTCGTGCCGGCATTCCATGCCTACCAGGCGGTGCGCCAGGGCATCATCGGCCGTGAGCGGCAGGCCCTGCGCCTGTCCGAGTTCAAGGCGCGGCCGCTGTCCTCGTTCGTGCGCAACAAGCTCATCAACGACGTCTACCTCGGCGTGATCGGCGACAACCTGGCCAAGCAGATGGGCACGGTGGGCGAGAACAAGCGCAGCGACCTGATGGGCCTGCTGATGATGATCTCGCCGCCGGGCTACGGTAAGACCACGCTGATGGAATACGTGGCGCATCGGCTGGGCCTGGTCTTCATGAAGATCAACGGCCCGGCACTGGGCCACGACGTGCGCTCGCTGGACCCGGAGCAGGCGCCCGACGCCACCTCGCGGCAGGAGCTGGAAAAGCTCAACCTGGCCCTGGAGATGGGCAACAACACCATGCTGTATGTGGATGACATCCAGCACACCCATCCCGAGTTCCTGCAGAAGTTCATTTCGCTGTGCGATGGCACCCGCCGCATCGAAGGCGTCTGGCGCGGCCGCACGCGCACCTACGACATGCGCGGCAAGAAGTTCTGCGTGGTGATGGCCGGCAACCCGTATACCGAGTCGGGCGAGGTGTTCAAGATTCCGGACATGCTGGCCAACCGCGCCGACATCTACAACCTCGGCGACGTGCTGGGCGGCATGGAAGCGGCGTTCACCCTCAGCTACATCGAGAACAGCCTGACCTCCAACCCGGTGCTGGCACCGCTGGCGACCCGTGACATGGCCGACCTGTACCTGCTGGTCGATCGTGCGATGGGCAAGGACGTGTCGACCAACGGTCTCAGCCATGCCTACAGCGGTGCCGAGATCAACGAGATCACCGCCACCCTGCAGCGCATGCTGCGCGTGCGCGACGTGGTCTACCGGGTCAACCAGCAGTACATCGCCAGCGCCGCGCAGGATGACCGCTACCGCACCGAGCCGCCGTTCCGCCTGCAGGGCAGCTACCGCAACATGAACAAGCTGGCCGAGAAGATCTCGCCGGTGATGAACGAGGACGAGCTGCAGCAGTTGATCTCCGACCATTACCTGGGCGAGGCGCAGCTGCTGACCACCGGCGCCGAGGAAAACCTGCTGAAGCTTGGCGAGCTGCGCGGCGTGCTGGACGAGGCGCAGGCGCAGCGCTGGGCGCAGATCAAGCGCGATTTCCTGCGCAACAAGGCCATGGGTGCCGACGACAGCGATGTCGGTGGTCGCGTGGTCGCGCAGCTGGCCGACATCGCCAGTGCACTGCAGTTGCCGCCACCGGCTGCGCCGCAGGTGGCGGCGGATCCGGCACCGTGGCCGGCCTTGCTGGAAGCGCTGCAGCGCCTGGCCGAAGCACGCCCGGAAGCACCGGCCGCCGTGCAGCCCGCCGAGCCGGTGGTGATTGCTGCGCCCAGCCCCCCGGCCACGCCGCTGGCCGAGGATCTGCAGGCCGGGCTGGCCCCGCTGGTGCAACTGCTGGTGGCCTCGCAGGCACAGCAGGAACAGGTATCGCAGACCCTGGCGGCCTTCGCCGGGTGGGCGCGGCAGCAGGTCGAAGGCGCGGCCGGCGCCAGCACCACCACCGCGCGTCGTCCGCGCGTGCGGCGGGCCAGCACGCCGGAGGAACGCGCACTGGATGAGGCGCTGATGCGCCACTTCTACGGCGAGTCGCTGCCACCGGAAGCCACTGACGACGCCCCGGCGGGAAGCGCGCCGATGCCGCCGCCGTTGCCATGACCGACGCGGCGCCCCTGCCGACGCCGCAGCGGCCGGACACGGCGGATGTCGCACGCCTGGCCGACTACGGCGCACCGCTGCTGCAGGCGTTGGCCGCGCGCGACGTCGCGTTGCCGGCGACCGCCGGCGATGGACTGGTCGAGGCGCTGGCACGCATCGCACTGGCGCTGCAGGCTGCCGACCCGGCACGCCTGCGCCGGCAGGAAAGCTGGTGGGGCCGCCTGCTTGGCCGCGACGTCGAGCGTGAGGCCGCAGGCCGCGGCCTGCAGTCGCAGCTGGGGGTCCTCGCCCTGCAGGCACGCGAGCAGGCCCAGCAGCTGCAGCAGCACATGGCCGTGCGTGCCACCGCGATCAGCGCGACCGGCCAGGCCGCCGAAGCACTGCAGGCCTGGGCGGATGCGGCCGCTGCGGACGTGCCAGCGCTGCAGGGCGCCGGCCAGGAAGCACTGGCGGCGCGCATCGACCACCTGCAGCGGCTGGCGGCACTGCGCCGCATCGAAGCCGGGCAGTGGCAGCTGCTGCAGCAACAGGACGAGGTGCTGCTGCAGCGCTTCGCCCGCATCCACGATGTCCTGCTGCCAGCGTGGCGGCAGGCCGCACTGGCCGCGCAGGCCGCCACCGGCGCGGCCCGTGCCGGCCAGGCGGCCACGCTGCATGCACAGATCGACGACGAGGTCGCGGCGGCTCAGGCTAGACTGCGCTGAGCCGGCCGCCGCTGCCGCCAACCCACCTGCAAGGAGACTGCCCGATGACCCAGGACAGCCAGCACCCCGGCACCCTCGTGCCGACCCCGGCCACCCCTTCCGCACTCGACGAAGGCGCGCTGCAGGCGTTGGGCCTGGTCCGCGAGGACCTGCCGCGCATCGCCGAGATCCGCATGGAACTGGACGACCTGCGCCCGGGCAACCTGCAGGTATTCGGCCGCGAGGCCGCGACGCGCACGGCAGCGTTTTCCAGCCAGCTGCTGGACCAGGTTCGCAACCGCGACCTCGATGCCAGCGGCGACAAGCTGGGCGAAGTGGTGCGCATCGCGCGCAGCCTGAAACTGGACGGTTTCGCCCAGCGTTCGAAGGTGCCGGTGATCGGCGGCCTGATTGATCGCCTGCGCGTGTCCAAGGGCGAACTGGTGCAGAAGTTCAGCGACACCAACGCACAGATCGAGCAGCTGCTGGGCGACGTGGGCGTGCAGCAGGCGCTGATGGGCAAGCGCGTGGGCGAGTTCGACCGCATGCACGAGATCGTGCGCGAGGAGCGCCACGCGCTGGGCCTGTACGCAGCCGCCGGCAAGCAGCGCCTGGCCGAACTGCAGGCCGAGCAGCTGGCAGGGCAGGGCAGCGACGACCCGCAGCAGCGCATCCGCCAGAGCGAGGTCGACAACGCGATCCGCCTGATCGAAAAGCGCGTGTCCGACCTGCAGCTGATGCAGCACGCGGCCGACCAGTCGCTGCCGATGATCCGCCTGATCCAGGCCAACGCGCTGCAGCTGATCGAAAAATTCAACACGGTGCGCGAGATCACCATCCCGTCGTGGAAGCGCCAGTTTGCCATCCAGCTTTCGCTGGGCGAGCAGAAGGCCGCGGTCGAGCTGTCCACCGCAATCGACGATGCCACCAACGAGCTGATGCGCCGCAATGCCGATCTGCTGCGCCAGGCGTCGGTGGATACCGCACGCAGCAACCAGCGTGGCGTGATCGACGTGGCCACGCTGCGCCACGTACACGACCAGCTGATCGCCACGGTGGAGGAAGTGCGCAGCATCCATCGCGAAGGCATGCAGCAGCGCCAGCAGGCCGAAGTCGAACTGTCGCGCCTGCGCGAAGACCTGCAGCAGCGGCTGGCCGCACCCACGGCACCCTGACCGGTCGGGTCCAGCGCGCAGGCGTAGCGTCGAGCTTGCTCGACTGAGGTAGTCGAGCAAGCTCGACGCTACAGTTGCGCCATCGCCCACTCGGCCAGCGCATCCACGCGCGGGTCGGCCGGGCCGTCCGGCCGCGCCAGCACCCAGAACCCGCCTGTCGCCGAGAATCCCCAGGGCGCGATCAGCCGCCCTGCGGCCAGGTCCTCGGCCACCAGCGGCTCCGGCGCGATCGCTGGCCCCAGGCCTGCCACGGCCGCTTCCAGCAGGTAGTACAGATGCTCGAAGCCGGTGCCCATCTGCAACTGCGCCGGGTCCAGCCCATGCGCCTGCGCCCAGGCCGGCCATGCCTGCGGGCGCGAGCTGGTGTGCAGCAGCGTCTCCTTCAGCAGTGCCGGGGGCGGCACATGGCGCAACCGCTGCGCGGCGGGATGCGAGGGCGCCACCACCACGCCCACCCGTTCCGGCGCCAGTTCGCGCACCTGCCAGCCGCGCGGCCACGGCCCCTGCGCCAGCAGCAGGACCGCGTCCAGCGCCGCCTGCGCCTCGGTGAAGGCGCCATCCAGGGCCGACCATTGCAGGTTCACCCCGGGCAGGGCCGCCTGCAGCGCGGGCAGCCGTGGAATCATCCAGCGCGCCAGCACGCTGCCGCTGCAGCCCAGCACCAGCGCCGGGGAGCGCGCCGGTTGGCGCAGTTCGCGCACACAGGCCTCGATGCCGGCGAAGGCCTCGCCGCAGGCCGCATGCAGGCGCTGCCCGGCCTCGGTCAGGCGCAGCCCGCGCCCGGCGCGCTGGAACAGCGGCAACCCCAAATGGTCTTCCAGCAGTTTCAGCTGCCGGCTCACCGCACCGTGGGTGACGTGCAGGGCCTGCGCGGCGCGGCCCACGCCGCCCAGGCGGGCGGTGGCCTCGAAGGCACGCAGGGCATTGAGCGGCGGCAGCAGGGAGGTGCTCATGTGAGATTTCCTGACAATACGCGCCAGATAATATCGATATTCCGGTCAGGATCCGTGCGCTAGAGTATCCACCTGTCTCGAACCAGCGGTCGCTTCCATGTCTGCCTCCCCCATTGCCGACTTCCACGCCTTCCCGGATGCCCAGGGCCACTTCGGCCGCTACGGCGGCAGCTTCGTCGCCGAAACCCTGGTCGGCCCGCTGCAGGAACTGGCCCAGGCCTATGACCAGGCCCGCCAGGACCCCGCATTCCAGCAGGCCTACGACCGCGACCTGGCCCATTACGTGGGCCGGCCGAGCCCGATCTACCACGCACAGCGCCTGAGCGACCATGTCGGTGGCGCGCAGATCCTGCTCAAGCGCGAAGACCTGAACCACACCGGCGCGCACAAGATCAACAACACCATCGGCCAGGCCCTGCTGGCGGCGCGCATGGGCAAGAAGCGCATCATCGCCGAGACCGGCGCCGGCCAGCACGGCGTGGCCAGTGCCACCGTGGCCGCGCGCCTGGGCCTGGAGTGCGTGGTCTACATGGGCGCCACCGACATCGAGCGGCAGAAGATCAACGTCTACCGCATGAAGCTGCTGGGCGCGACGGTGGTGCCGGTCACCTCCGGCTCGGCCACCCTGAAAGACGCGCTCAACGAAGCGATGCGCGACTGGGTGACCAACGTGCAGGACACCTTCTACATCATCGGCACCGTGGCCGGCCCGGACCCATACCCGCGCATGGTGCGTGATTTCAACGCCATCGTCGGCCGCGAAGCGCGCGAGCAGATGCTGGCCGAGTATGGCCGCCTGCCCGATGCGATCACCGCCTGCGTCGGCGGCGGCAGCAATGCCATCGGCCTGTTCCATGCCTTCCTCAACGACCGCCAGGTCGAGATCTTCGGCGCCGAAGCGGCCGGTGACGGCATCCATACCGGCCGCCATGCCGCATCGATCGCAGCCGGCCGTCCCGGCGTGCTGCACGGCAACCGCACCTATGTGCTGTGCGATGACGATGGCCAGATCATCGAAACGCATTCGGTGTCGGCCGGCCTGGATTACCCCGGCGTCGGCCCCGAGCACGCCTTCCTGGCCGACAGCGGCCGCGCCACCTACCTCGGCATCACCGACGAAGAGGCGCTGCAGGCCTTCCACCTGCTGGCGCATGCCGAAGGCATCCTGCCGGCACTGGAATCCAGCCATGCGCTGGCCCAGGCCATCAAGCTGGCGCGCGAGCGCCCGCGTGACCAGATCGTGCTGTGCAACCTGTCCGGCCGTGGCGACAAGGACGTGCACACCATCGCCGCGCGCGAAGGCCTGGTGCTGTGAGCGCGCTGCTTCGCAACAGCAGTGCACTGCTGCTGGCAATCGGCCTGGCTGCGTGCCAGCCGCCGGAGCCGCCCGTGCTGGCGCCGGCGGCAAAGGCAACCACGCAGCCTGCACAGCAGCCCGCTGCCAACGATGATGCCGACCCATTGGCGCGCACGCCGATCGAAGATCCGCCGGCCGCCGACACGGAGTCCGGGGACGATGCGCCTGCAGTGGTTTCGGTCGCCCTGGACCATGCCGGCGAGGTGCTGATCGGCCAGCAGTTGAGCGACCTCAACGCGCTCGGGCCGTGGACCGCGCAAGGCGCGGTCGAAGCGCTCGGCGGCAGTTGCGAGTACTACGACGGCAAGGGTTTGCCGGCGGGCGTGTCCATGATGACCGACGAAGACCGCGTGGTCCGTTTCGACCTCGGCCTGGACCCGGAAAGCGGAGCGCCGGCCGAGCAGCCGGGCCCGTTTGGCCTGCGCGTCGGCATGACCCGTGCCCAGGCGGTTGCCCGGTTTCCAAAGCCGCCCGTGTCCAGCCCGCATGCCTACGACGGCGAGCAGGGCGAGTACCTGACCTGGCAGGATCCGGGCTCCGCACTCGGCATCCGCCTGGAATTGTTTGAAGGGAAGGTCATCCAGATGTACTGGGGGACCAGTGAAGCGATTGAACTGATTGAAGGGTGTGCCTGAAATGTCCGTTTCCCGACTCGATGCCTGTTTCCAGCGCCTGCGCGAGCAGCAGCGCAAGGCCCTGATCCCGTTCATCACTGCCGGCGACCCGTCGCTGGAGGCCACCGTGCCGGTCATGCATGCGCTGGTCGAGGCCGGCGCCGACGTGATCGAACTGGGCGTGCCGTTCTCCGATCCGATGGCCGATGGCCCGACCATCCAGCGCAGCTCCGAGCGCGCGCTGGCCCGTGGCGCCGGCAGCCGCTACGTGCTGCAGGCCGTGGCGCAGTTCCGCCAGCGCGATGCGCAGACCCCGGTAGTGCTGATGGGCTACCTCAACCCGGTGGAGATCCACGGCTATGCGGCGTTCGCCAAGGCCGCGGTCGAAGCCGGCGTGGACGGCGTGCTGCTGGTGGACCTGCCGCCGGAAGAAGCCACCGAAGCGCTGCAGGCGTTCGACGCGGCCGGCCTGGCGCTGGTCCTGCTGGCCTCGCCGACCACCAGCGAGGCCCGTGCAGACAAGCTGCTGGCGCTGGCCCGTGGCTACCTCTACTACGTCAGCTTCGCCGGCGTCACCGGCGCCTCCGAGCGCCTGGACAGCGAGGCCGCCAGCGCTCGCCTGCAGGCCCTGCGCGCGCGCGCCAGCGTGCCGGTGGTGGCTGGCTTCGGCATCAAGGATGCGGCCAGTGCCGCGGCCATGGCCCGCCAGGCCGATGGCGTGGTGGTCGGCAGTGCCCTGGTGGCGGCGCTGGCCGATGCCGCCTCGGCCGACGAAGCCGCCCAGCGGGCCGGCGCCTTCCTGGCCCCGCTGCGGCAGGCGCTGGACGCGTAACGGTAGTGCCGGCCGCTGGCCGGCATGCCATGCAAGAGCGTGTCGACCAACGGTCGACACCCACCAGAGCGGGGATCGAGCGATGTCGGTAGCGCCGGGCCGTGCCCGGCGGTGGTAGTGCCGGCCGCTGGCCGGCATGCCATGCAAGAGCGTGTCGAGCAACGGTCGACACCTACCAAAGCGGGGATCGAGCGATGTCGGTAGCGGCGGGCCATGCCCGGCGTTGGTAGTGCCGGCCGCTGGCCGGCATGCCATGCAAGAGCGTGTCGACCAACGGTCGACACCCACCAGAGCGGGGATCGAGCGATGTCGGTAGCGCCGGGCCGTGCCCGGCGACGCGGGGTTTGAGCAGCGTCCGCCGGGCATGGCCCGGCGCTACCGGCGCTAAACGTACGTCCCAGCATGGTTTTTTCCTGCCGGCCCGTGCCCCGCAAGGGGTGCACGGGCGGGGGCAGCGGAGCTAGACTGTCCGCCTTTGCGGCCCTCGGGCCGCCCTGAACGGAAGTGTCCTCCCGCATGAGTTGGCTCAGCAAGTTGATGCCGTCCGGCATCCGCACCGACAACACCCCCAGCAAGAAGCGCAGCGTCCCCGAGGGCCTGTGGGAAAAGTGCAGCAGCTGCGGCAGCGCGCTGTACCGCCCCGAGCTGGAAGAGAACCTGGAGGTCTGCCCGAAGTGCGGTCACCACATGGCGATCCGCGCCCGCGCGCGCCTGGCGGCCCTGTTCGACGCTGACAGCACCACCGAGATCGGTGCGCGCCTGGGCCCGACGGACCTGCTCAAGTTCAAGGACCAGAAGAAGTACAGCGAGCGCATCAAGATCGCGCAGAAGAACACCGGCGAGTACGACGCGCTGATCGCCATGCGCGGCCTGCTCAAGGGCCGTCCGCTGGTGGCGTCGTCCTTCGATTTCGCCTTCATGGGCGGTTCGATGGGTTCGGTGGTCGGCGAGCGCTTCGCCCTGGCCGCTGAAACCGCGGTCGAGATCGGTGCCCCCTACGTGTGCTTCTCCGCCAGCGGCGGCGCGCGCATGCAGGAAGGCCTGTTCTCGCTGATGCAGATGGCCAAGACCTCCGCTGCGCTGGGCAAGCTGCGCGAAGCCGGCCTGCCCTACATCTCGGTGCTGACCCACCCGACCACCGGTGGCGTGTCGGCCTCCTTCGCCATGCTGGGCGACATCAACATCGCCGAGCCGCAGGCGCTGATCGGCTTCGCCGGCCCGCGCGTGATCGAGCAGACCGTGCGCGAGAAGCTGCCTGAAGGCTTCCAGCGCTCCGAGTTCCTGCTGGAACACGGTGCCATCGACCAGATCTGCGACCGCCGTGAAATGCGTGATCGCCTGTCCGACCTGCTGGCCATGCTCGGCCGCCAGCCGGCGCCGGCGCCGGAGGCTGCGTAATGGCAGGCCGCAGGTACTTCGGTACTGACGGCATCCGCGGGCGCGTCGGGCAGAGCCCGATCTCGGCCGACTTCGTGATGCGCCTGGGCAATGCGCTGGGCCGCGTGCTGGTCGACCAGCGCGGCCACGACGGGCGCCGCCCGATCGTGGTGATCGGCAAGGACACGCGCATTTCCGGCTACATGTTCGAAGCCGCACTGGAAGCCGGCCTGGTGGCTGCCGGTGCCGACGTGCAGCTGCTGGGGCCGATGCCGACCCCGGCGGTGGCCTTCCTCACCCGCACCCTGGGCGTGGATGCCGGCGTGGTCATCAGTGCCTCGCACAACCCGCACTACGACAACGGCATCAAGTTCTTCTCCGCCCAGGGCGAGAAGCTTGATGACGCCACCGAGCTGGCGCTGGAAGCAGCGCTGGACGTGCCGTTCACCACGGCCGAGTCGGAAAAGCTGGGCAAGGCGGCGCGCGCGCGCGAAGCGGTCGGCCGCTACATCGAGTTCTGCAAGGCCAGCGTGCCGCGCACCTTCGACCTGCGTGGCGTGCGCCTGGTGCTGGACTGCGCCCACGGTGCGACCTACCAGATCGCGCCGCTGCTGTTCCGTGAGCTGGGTGCCGACGTGATCGGCATCGGTGCCGAACCCAACGGCGTCAACATCAACGACGGCGTGGGTTCGACCCACATCGACAACCTGGCGGCCAAGGTGCGCCAGACCGGTGCCGACCTGGGCATTGCCTTCGATGGCGACGGCGACCGCGTGCTGATGGCCGACGACCAGGGCAACCCGGTTGACGGCGACGACCTGCTCTACATCCTGGCCCGTGCGTGGCAGGCCGACGGCCGCCTGCGCGGTCCGGTGGTCGGCACGCTGATGAGCAACTTCGGCCTGGAAAAGGCCCTGGGCGAACTGCAGATCCCGTTCGTGCGCAGCAACGTGGGCGATCGTTACGTGCACCAGGCGCTGGTGGAAGGCGGCGGCGTGCTCGGCGGCGAAGCCTCCGGCCACCTGCTGTGCCTGGACCGCGCAACCACCGGCGACGGCATCGTCAGCGCCCTGCAGGTACTGGTGGCCCTGCGCCGCAGTGGCCAGACCCTGCGCCAGGCCCTGCAGCCGCTGGCCAAGGTGCCGCAGAAGACCGTCAACGTGCGCTTGGGTGATGTCTCGGCCAAGACCACCGTGCAGGCGGACAGCGTGCAGTCGGCGCTGGCCGAAGCACAGCAGGCAGTGGCGGGGCGCGGTCGCGCGTTCCTGCGTCCGTCCGGCACCGAGCCGGTGGTGCGCGTCACTGTCGAAGCCGACGAGGCCGTGCTGATGCAGGACACGCTGGATCGCCTGTCGGCCGCAGTGAAGGCGGCAGCCTCCGCCTGAGGCGGCTGCACTGGGCCCAGACGGAAAACGCCCCGGGAGACCGGGGCGTTTTTGTTTTTCCGCAGCGAGGGGCGCGTGATCAGGGCCCCGGCACCATCTTCTTCTGGCGCGCCTTGAAGCCGTTGAAGAACGGCGCGATCAGCGGGTTGTAGCTCTGCGCGATGCGCTTGCGCAGCCAGCTGGCCGGGCGGTTGCGGATCGCGAAGCGGTAGATCCGCTCCGGATCGCCGCCGACCACGTTGCGGCCGAACGGATGGGTGGTGTGCAGGTAACGGAAGCCGTGCTCGCGGGCCACCTCGACATGATCCTGGTCGAAATCGCCGTAGGGCCAGCACAGGGTGTCGGACACTTCGCCCAGCTTGTCCTGCAGCACCTGTCGCGAGATCGCCAGGTCCTGGCTGATGCCGGCACGGCGCTGTGCGCGGTCCAGGTCATCACGGCGCAGCCAGCGGGTGTGGGTGTGGGTATGGCAGTGCACTTCGAAGGTGCCGGCCTCGATGGCTGCGCGCGCTTCGCTCCAGCGCATCATCACCGTGTCGCTGCGGTCGTCCTCGAAGATCGCCGCTTCGCAGCCACGGTGGTCCGGCGTCGCCGGCAGCGTGGCCCCGGCGATGCCGGCATGCGGGCGTACGTCGCCTTCGCCCATCCAGCCGGTCACCACGAACACCACCGCATGCATGCCGTACTTCTGCAGGATCGGGTGCGCGTATACCCAGTTGTCCAGGTAGCCATCATCGAAGGTGATGACGATGGACCGGCGCGGCACCGGCTTGCCGGCAAGGAAGCCGGCGTACTGGTCCAGGGTCAGCGAGGTCCAGCCGTTGTCGGCCAGCCAGGCGATCTGGCTCTCGAAGTTTTCCGGCGAGACGGTGATCATCCCCGGCGAGGGGCTGACGTGGTGGTGCATCAGCACCGGAACAGTTCGCGCATCAGCCATGTCCCAGCTCCTTCAGCCACTGGTGGTAATAGGATTCGGTGGTTTCGCCATGCCCGGCCGGGCTGAAATCGTGCGCACTGCGCATCCAGTCCCAGCCTGCACGGCCCATCAGCTGCCGCCGCTGCGGATCGTCCACCAGCAGGCGCAGCGCAGCAGTCAGCGCGCCATTGTCGCCCAGCCGGGTGAGGATCGCATTGCTGCCCTCCAGCACCATTTCAGGCACGCCGCCCACCCGCGTTGCCACGATCGGTACGGCCACGTAGGCGGCCTCCAGGAACACCGTGCCGGCGGCCTCCTTGTGCGAGGCGAGGGCGAAGATGTCAAAGCCGGTCATCAGGCGGCAGGCGCTGTCACGGTAGCCGAGCAGGTGTACCTGCTGCTGCAGGCCATGTTCTTCGCGCATCGCCAGCAGGCGCTGCATGACCGCCTCGCCATTGCCCACCACCACCAGGTGCAGTCGCGGGTTGGCCTTGCACAGCGGCGCGATCGCGCGCAGCAGGTCGGCATGGCCCTTCGGCTCGCGCAGCACGGCCACGCACCCGACCACGATGTCCTCGCCGCTGAAGCCGAGTTCAGCACGGACCTCGGCGCGCACGTCCTGCAGGCACTGCCATGGGTCTTCCTTGCGCATGTCGGTCCAGCGCGGCGGTACCGCGATGGGCGGCACGATGCCGATGCTCCCGCCAGCGATGCCGCGCTCGGCCAGCAGCTGCTTGACGAACCGGCTCACGGTGATGACCCGGTGCGGCAGCCCGGTATAGGTCAGCAGCGAGTTGACCGGGCTCATCAGGTGGCGCGAGCGCACCACCAGCGGCGTTCCGCCCAGGCGTGCGCCCGCAGCGGCGATCAGCGTGTCGCGCCGGCTGGTGGTGTTGACCACGTCGTAACGCTCGCGGCGTACCAGGCGCGAGACCGACCAGATGCCGCGCATCAGGCGGGCCATGCCACCCATGCGCAGGGTGTGCACGGTGAAACCATCATCGCGGGCCAGCGTGCCCAGCCGCGCGTCGGGCTGGCACAGCAGCGCGACCTCATGGCCGCGCGCACGCATCACCTGCATGTGGCGAAGAATGTAGATCTCCTGGCCACCCATTCCCTTGGCGGCTTCGGTGTGGAGGATGCGCAGCGGGCGGTTCATCGTGAATCTGTCCTGGATTTCAACGGTTGCGGAAGCGCGTGAGCGCGTCCCATGCGGTGCGCAGCGCGGCCGGATCCGGCGCCTGCTGCGGTAGGGGCAGGTAGTCCTGGTCCAGTGCGGTGGCGTTGCCGAACTTGTCGAACACGTAGATCACCTCGCCGTGGCGTACCGCGCGCTGTGACCAGCTCTCCACCACCAGCGAGCGCTGGCCCTGCGGCACGGCCAGCAGATCCTGGCCGGTACTGAAATCACCCAGCGCGTTCTCGCAGCCCAGCGCATGCCGCATCAGCGTCGGCACCCAATCCTCGTGGGAGCTGGTGCGCGCGTCGTGGCCGCTGGCTTCGCCCGGCCAGCGCAGCACGAACGGCACCTGCACCTGGTGGTTGGAGAAGTTGCCGTTGTGGCCCCAGTAGTTCAGGCCGAGGTCGTTGAATTCTTCGGCGTGGTCGCCGGTCACCAGCACGATGGTGTCCTGCTCCAGGCCCTGTGCGCGCAGTTGTTCGAGCAGCTGGCCGACCAGGCTGTCGGCGTAGTGCACGGCCGTGTGATAACGGTTCAACTCCGGCGCCGGGTCATGGTCCGGGCCGAATTTGAGGAAGTCGATGTCGGCGGCCATCGGCGTGGCCACCGGCGGATAGCCGGCCGGCATCTGGTACGGCGCGTGGGTGGAATCGAGGAAGACGAAACCGAACCAGGGGCGCTGCGCGGCCTGGCTGCGGGTGATGTCCTGCTGCAGGGACGCGACGATGCTCTGGTCGCGCGCGGACGGATCCAGTTCCGTCGGCCCCTGGTGCAGCTGGTCGCGCACATCGGCAAATGCGGTGCGGTCGAACTCGGGGCTGTACAACGGCGCGCTACCGTACAGATGCAGGTCGTAGCCCTGCTGCTGCAGTACCTTGAACAGCTGCGAGCCGCGCTGCTCGTCCAGCATGCTCGGCCAGTAGCCACCCGGCAGGCCGTACAACAGGCCGAACAGACCGTAACGGGTCGCGTTGCCGGTGCTGAGGTGGTGGTCGTAGACGCGGGCCGAGCCGGCCAGCGCCGCGGTGTGGGGCATGTACTGAGGGGTCAGCGCGTCGTGCCGCAGCGATTCCAGCACCACCATCAGCACGTTGGGCCGGCGGTGGCTCTGGCAACGCAGCGGCTGCAGCGGATACTGCAGCTGGGCGTGGCGCGGGTCGGGCAGGCCGGCCTGCTGCTGGCTGTGTACGCCCAGCCGACGCATGAAACTCTTGGCGGTGATCGGCTGCGCCCAGGGCAGGTAGTTCCACTGGCTGATCACCGCGCGTTCGCCCAGCGCATCGTAGTAGGCGGTGGCGACCTGGCCGCCGCCCATCAGCAGCGCAACGGCGGTCCAGGCCTGCAGCACGCGGTGCCGGTGCGGCGCCGGCGAGAGCAGCTTCCAGCAGGCCCAGGCCAGCAGCGCCTGGGCAGCAAAGAGGGCCGCCACCAGGCCGGCCACCTGCAGCCAGGTCTTCCACGACAGGCTGACCTGGTCCTGCAGCGCGCCGCCAAACACCATGTTGGCGACCATCGCATTGAGATGGAACCGGTACAGGGCGAACACCTTGGCGTCGACCAGCAGCAGGCACAGCCACAGCCCCTGCAGTGCGATGGCTGAAAGTGTCAGCGTGCGCGCACTGCGCGGCCACAAGCCGATCGCCAGAGGCAGCGCACCGGCCAGCGCGCCCAGCGCCAGCAGGTGGCCGGGCAGGGCGACGGCCAGATAGGCCAGGCCGAGGCCGCCACCGGGGTTGTCGCGCAGCGGCACGTTGCCCAGCGCGATCAGCAGGGCCAGAACGGCGTTGGCCGCGACAAACAGCGACCACCACGCCAACCGGCGCCAGCGGCGGTCGTTTCCGGAAAGCGGGGCAGGGGCAGCAGCGGGCAGTGCGACGGACATGGTGCAGGCGGCGGGCAGGGGTGCAGGGGACGTGCTGCATGGGCGCCGGGAGGGGCTGCCTGCTCGCGCGGGTGGCGCATTGTATCGGTTTGTTTCATTGTATCGGTGGCGTACCTGGGCCGATCTGTCACAATGTTCAGGCTGGCCGGCAGACAGCTGCCGGCCCATTGACCCAACGACAAGCCAGGAACCGCTGTGAGCCAGATCCCGACCCTCGACATCACCCGTTTTGACAGCGACCGCGAGGCCTTCGTGGCCGAGCTGGGCGCGGCCTACCGCCAATGGGGATTCGCGGGCATCCGCAACCACGGCATCCCGCAGGCCGACATCGACGCGGCCTACGATGTCTTCAAGGCCTTCTTCGCCCTGCCGGACGAGGTCAAGCGCAAGTACCACGTGGCCGGCAGCGGCGGCGCCCGCGGCTACACCCCGTTCGGCGTGGAAACCGCCAAGGGCTCCAAGCACTTCGACCTGAAGGAGTTCTGGCACATCGGCCGCGAGATCGCCGACGACTCCAAGTACCGTGACGTGATGGCGCCGAACCTGTGGCCGACCGAGGTCGAAGGTTTCCGTGAGCGCGGCTACGGCCTGTACCAGGCGCTGGACAACCTGGGCTCGCGCGTCCTGTCGGCACTGGCCCTGCACATCGGCCTGCCGGAAGACTTCTTCGCCGACAAGACCAACTTCGGCAATTCGATCCTGCGCCCGATCCACTACCCGCCGATCACCACCGACGACATTCCGAACGTGCGTGCCGGTGCCCATGGCGACATCAACTTCATCACCCTGCTGGTCGGCGCCAGCGCCGCGGGCCTGGAAGTGCAGTCGCATGAGGGCGAGTGGGTGCCGTTCACGTCCGACGCGGACACCATCGTGGTCAACATCGGCGACATGCTGCAGCGCCTGACCAACCACGTGTACCCGTCGACCATCCACCGCGTGGTCAACCCCCCGGGCGAGCTGGCCCGCCAGCCGCGTTACTCGGTGCCGTTCTTCCTGCACCCGAACCCGGACTTCCTGATCGACGTGCTGCCGTCGTGCATCACCCCGGAGAACCCGAGCCGGTACCCGGAGCCGATCACCGCCCACGGCTTCCTCGAGGAACGCCTGCGCGAGATCAAGCTGAAGTAATGAGAAAGCCGCCGAAAGGCGGCTTTTTCATTACGGGTAGCGCCGGGCCGTGCCCGGCGAGCGCAGCGGGAGGGTGTTCGGCAGGGCTGCGCCCTGCACCTGCAGAGGCCAAAGCCAGAGCCAGAGCCGAAGCGGCTCTGGGTTACTGCTGGTTGGGCGGGGCGGTGCGGGTTGGCAGGACACGCCGTAAACCCGTCCATGGGGGCTCGATGGCGCCATCCATGGCGCCAACGGTCCTGCCAACCCACACCGCCCCACCCCCGACACTTTCCCGCGGCGGTTGGTACCGGCGGCTCCTGGTAGGTGTCGACCTTGGTCGACACGGTAGATCCACGCCATGCGTGGATGAGATCTGTCAGATCGAAGTGGGGTAGGGGGCTGGTCCAACCCGGCGGCTCGCCGGAATGCTGCTTCTGCTCTTGCCCTTGCTCTTCTTTTTTCTTTCCGTGGCGGCCGGAACCGCCGCGATGTGTCAGAGGCCGGGCGGGTGGGTTGCGCAGGGGCGCAGGCGCCATGGATGGCGCCTACGAGCCCCCATGGATGGGTTCACGGCGTGTCCCGCGCCCCTGCCGCGCCCGGCCAAGCCAGCGCAACCCAACCGGGCATTCCGCGACCCACCCAACCCGACCGACCCGCCACGAGGGGCTGCGCCGTTCGCTGAAAACCCATGTAACCGCTTACAAGCAAACGGGTTTTTCCCGTAACGGGTATCATGGGCGGCTGACTTCATACAGGAGCCACCCGCTCATGCGCCGCAAGATCGTCGCCGGAAACTGGAAGCTGCACGGCAGCCGTCAATTCGCCACTGACCTGCTGGGCCAGGTGGCTGCGGGGCTGCCCAAGGCCGGGGTGGAGGTCGTCATCCTGCCGCCGCTGCCCTACCTGGGCGAGCTGGTCGAGGACTTCGGCGGGACCGGCCTGGTGTTCGGTGCCCAGGATGTCAGCAGCAACGAGAAGGGCGCCTATACCGGGGAGGTCTGCGCCGCCATGCTGCATGAGGTCGGTGCCCGCTACGGCCTGGTCGGCCACTCCGAGCGCCGCCAGTACCATAATGAAAGCAGCGAGCTGGTCGCGCGCAAGTTCGCCGCCGCCCTGCATGCCGGCCTGGTGCCGGTGCTGTGCGTGGGTGAAACCCTGGAACAGCGCGAGGCCGGGCAGACCGAGGCGGTCATCGCCGCCCAGCTGGCCCCGGTGCTGGCCCTGGTCGGGGGCGAGGGTTTCGCCACTGCCGTGGTCGCCTACGAGCCGGTCTGGGCCATCGGCACCGGCAAGACCGCCAGCAAGGAGCAGGCGCAGCAGGTCCACGCGTTCATCCGTGGCGAAGTGGCGCGCATCGATGCTAGAATCGCTGATTCACTGCCCATTCTTTACGGCGGCAGCGTGAAGCCCGACAATGCCGGGGAACTGTTCGCGCAGCCGGATGTCGATGGTGGGCTGGTCGGCGGCGCCTCCCTGGTGGCCGCGGACTTCCTGGCCATCGCGCAGGCGGCGGCTGCGAACTAACTCTACAAGTATTGTCCGAGGGCGGATTCCCAATGCTGATGTTGATCCTCAATGTCGTCTACGTGCTCGTGGCCGTGGCCATGATCGCGCTCATCCTGATGCAGCGTGGTTCGGGTGCGGCGGCTGGTTCGGGCTTCGGCGCTGGCGCCTCGGGCACTGTGTTTGGTGCGCGTGGCGCGTCCAACTTCCTGTCCAAGTCGACCAAGTGGCTGGCCGTGGTGTTCTTCGGCATCAGCCTCTTCATGGCCTGGTATGCCGGTCACGGCAGCCGTCCGGCGGCCGAGCAGGACCTGGGCCTGATGTCCGCCCCGGCGGCCAGCGCTCCGGCCGCCCCGGCGGGTGAACTTCCGGCCGTTCCGAAGGCCGATGCGGTCCCGGCCGCCCCGGTTCCGGCCGCGACTGTGCCGGCTCAGGCGGAATCTTCGGTTTCTGGTGAAGAAAAGCCTTCGGAAGGCTCCCAGAAAGACTGAAGACGGTTACAATATGCGGCGCATCGGGTTATCTGACTGATGTGATCGTTTGCCCAGGTGGCGGAATTGGTAGACGCACTACCTTGAGGTGGTAGCGACTTAGGTCGTAGGGGTTCGAGTCCCCTCTTGGGCACCATTTGTAAGTAAAGCGGGTTCTCCTGGCGCGCAATGCGCCAGCCGTTTCCCGTCCACTCCCCCATGCCAAAGCGCCTGCAGGCGCGGCGGCAGAGGCAAGAGAGAATCGCTGTGCTGGCCGAATATTTGCCGTCTCTGCTGTTTCTGATCGTCGCGACCGGTATCGGCATCACGCTGATGCTGATCGGTCGATTCCTCGGTCCCCGCCGCCCCGATCTGGAAAAGCTCTCGCCGTACGAGTGCGGCTTCGAGGCCTTCGAAGACGCGCGCATGAAGTTCGATGTGCGCTACTACCTGATCGCGATCCAGTTCATCGTCTTCGACCTGGAAATCATCTTCATCGTGCCGTGGACCCAGGTCTTCATGGAGCTGGGCGCCCGTTCGCTCGTCACCATGGGCCTGTTCGTCGGCATGCTGTTCCTCGGTTTCATTTACGTCTGGAAGAAGGGAGCGCTGGAATGGGAGTGATTCAGACTCTCGATGGCCTCATGAACAACCCGGTCCCGGAAGGGCGGGTTGATGACATCCTGCGGCCGGAGGGCGACAACCCGCTGCTGGAAAAGGGCTTCGTCACCACCAGCGTCGACGCACTGCTGAACTGGGCGCGCACCGGCTCGATGTGGCCGATGACCTTCGGTTTGGCCTGCTGCGCGGTCGAGATGATGCACGCCGGCGCCGCGCGCCTGGATCTTGACCGCTACGGCGTGGTGTTCCGCCCGTCGCCGCGTCAGTCCGACGTGATGATCGTGGCCGGCACCCTGGTCAACAAGATGGCCCCGGCGCTGCGCAAGGTCTACGACCAGATGCCGGACCCGAAGTGGGTCATCTCGATGGGCAGCTGCGCCAACGGCGGCGGCTACTACCATTACTCCTATTCTGTCGTGCGCGGCTGTGATCGCGTGGTGCCGGTGGACGTCTACGTCCCGGGCTGCCCGCCGACCGCCGAGGCGCTGGTGTACGGGATCCTGCAGCTGCAGAAGAAGATCTGGCGTACACAGACCATCGCCCGCTGACCCTTCCACACTACAAGAGCGCGCCAAGCCCCCATGGCAGAGCAAGCATCCTTCATCGACCGACTCTCCGCACGTTTCGCTGGTGCGAAGGTCATCGTGGTCGAACCCCGCGGCGAAGTGACGCTGGAGGTGCCTGCCGCCGAGTGGCATGCCACCGCGCTGGCGCTGCGTGACGAGTTTGGTTTCGAGCAGGCCGTGGATCTCTGCGGCGTCGATTACCTCGGTTATGGCTCCGACGAATGGGACACCGCTGACGTGTCCTCGCAGGGCTTCAGCCGCGGCGTCGAAGGCAAGGCCCAGGGCCGTTTCGCGTGGGGCGAGTTCCCCACCGAAGAAAACGGTGCCGATGGCGCGAGCCCGCAGCACATGCCGACCCAGCGTTTCGCCGTGGTCGCCCAGCTGCGCTCCTACCAGCACAACCTGATGTTGCACCTGCGCTGCTTCGCCCCTGACGAAGCACTGCCGGTGGTGTCCTCGCTGACCGGCATCTGGCCGGGCCTGAACTGGTTCGAGCGCGAAGCGTTCGACCTGTACGGCGTGATCTTCGAAGGTCACCCGGACCTGCGCCGGATCCTGACCGACTACGGTTTCGTCGGCCATCCGTTCCGCAAGGACTTCCCGCTCATCGGCAACGTCGAAGTCCGCTACGACGAAGAAAAGAAGCGCGTGATCTACGAACCGGTCACCTCGGTGGAGCCGCGTGTCGGCGTGCCGCGCGTGATCCGTGACGACGCCCGTCTGCAGACCGCAGAAGGTGAGCGCGCGCAGGAGGCAGTGAAGTGAGCCACGTACACCAGGCCGGCGAAGCCTTCGCCAGCAACCCCGCCGAAAGCCGGCAGGAAATCCGCAACTACACCATGAACTTCGGCCCGCAGCATCCGGCCGCCCATGGTGTGCTGCGCCTGATCCTGGAAATGGATGGCGAAACCATCATGCGCGCCGACCCGCACGTCGGCCTGCTGCATCGTGGTACCGAAAAGCTGGCCGAGTCCAAGCCGTTCAACCAGTCGATCGGTTACATGGATCGCCTGGATTACGTGTCGATGATGTGCAACGAGCACGCCTACGTGCGCTCGATCGAGACCCTGATGGGGATCGAGGCGCCGGAGCGTGCGCAGTACATCCGCACCATGTTCGACGAAATCACCCGCATCCTGAACCACCTGATGTGGCTGGGCTCCAACGCACTCGACCTGGGTGCGATGGCGGTCATGCTGTACGCCTTCCGCGAACGCGAAGAGCTGATGGACTGCTACGAAGCGGTCTCCGGCGCGCGCATGCACGCGGCGTACTACCGTCCGGGCGGCGTCTACCGCGACCTGCCGGACCACATGCCGAAGTACAAGGAATCGCGCTGGCACAAGGGCAAGGCGCTGAAGCAGCTCAATGCTTCGCGTGAAGGCTCGCTGCTGGACTTCCTGGAGAACTTCACCAACGAGTTCCCGGGTCGCGTCGACGAATACGAAACCCTGCTGACCGACAACCGTATCTGGAAGCAGCGTACGGTCGGCATCGGCGTGGTCAGTCCGGAACTGGCCCACCAGTGGGGCATGACCGGCGTGATGCTGCGCGGTTCGGGCGTTGCCTGGGATCTGCGCAAGAAGCGTCCGTACGCCAAGTACGATGCCGTCGATTTCGACATCCCGCTGGGCAAGGAAGGCGACTGCTACGACCGCTACCTGTGCCGCGTGGCCGAAATGCGCGAATCCAACCGCATCATCAAGCAGTGCGTGGCGTGGCTGAAGGCCAACCCGGGCCCGGTGATGGTGAAGAACTTCAAGGTCGCTCCGCCCAAGCGCGAGGACATGAAGGACGACATGGAAGCGCTGATCCACCACTTCAAGCTGTTCAGCGAAGGCTATTGCGTCCCGGCCGGCGAAACCTATTCGGCGGTGGAAGCCCCGAAGGGCGAGTTCGGCTGTTACCTGGTCTCCGATGGCGCCAACAAGCCTTTCCGCGTGCACCTGCGCGCGCCGGGCTTCGCCCACCTGTCCTCGATCGATTCGATCGTGCGCGGCCACATGCTGGCTGACGTGGTGGCAATGATCGGCACCTACGATCTGGTGTTCGGCGAGGTTGACCGGTAATGACGTCTGCCAAGCCAACGCCTGCTGCAGGCAGCCGGCGCAAGCCGGCGCCGCAGTTTCTGCAATTTCACGTTATGCATTTCGCTGAGGTCGGCCGATGAAGGCGACAGGTAATTTCGAGACGGCGCGCGACGTCGACCCGATGGTGGTGTTGAGCGACAAGACGCGCGCTCACATCGATCACTGGCTGTCCAAGTTCCCGCCGGACCGCAAGCGCTCTGCCGTGCTGCAGGGCCTGCACGCGGCCCAGGAGCAGAACGAGGGCTGGCTGACCGACGAGCTGATCGCCGGCGTGGCCAAGTACCTCGACCTGCCGCCAGTGTGGGCCTACGAGGTCGCCAGCTTCTACTCGATGTTCGAGACCGAGAAGGTGGGCCGCAACAACGTGGCCATCTGCACCAACATCAGCTGCTGGCTCAATGGCGCCGAGGACATCGTGCGCCATTGCGAGAAGAAGCTGGGCATCAAGCACGGCCAGTCCACCCCGGACGGCCGCGTCTACCTCAAGCGCGAGGAAGAGTGCCTGGCAGGCTGCGGTGGTGCACCGATGATGGTCATCAACGGTCATTACCATGAGCGTCTGACCCTGGAAAAGGTCGACGAGCTGCTGGACGGGCTGGAGTAAGGGCATGGCACATCACCACGAATCCAAGGGTCCGGTCGGCCCCGCGCCGCTGCCGCACCAGGTGGTCTACACCACCCTGCATTACGACACCCCGTGGTCGTACGAAAGCTACCTGAAGACCGGTGGCTATGCCGCCCTGCGCAAGATCCTCGAAGAGAAGATCCCGCCGGAGCAGGTCATCGAGATGGTCAAGGCCTCGGGCCTGCGCGGCCGCGGTGGCGCGGGCTTCCCGACCGGCCTGAAGTGGTCCTTCATGCCCAAGGGCAACATGCAGAAGTACATCCTCTGCAACTCGGATGAATCCGAGCCGGGCACCTGCAAGGACCGCGACATCCTGCGCTACAACCCGCATTCGGTCGTGGAAGGCATGGCGATCGCCTGCTACGCCACCGGCTCGACCGTGGGCTACAACTACCTGCGCGGTGAGTTCCACCACGAGCCGTTCGAGAACTTCGAACAGGCCCTGGCCGATGCCTATGCAAATGGCTGGCTGGGCAAGAACGTGATGGGCTCGGGCGTGGACATCGACATCTACGGTGCCCTGGGCGCCGGCGCCTACATCTGCGGCGAAGAAACCGCACTGATGGAATCGCTGGAAGGCAAGAAGGGCCAGCCGCGCTACAAGCCGCCGTTCCCGGCGAACTTCGGCCTGTACGGCAAGCCGTCGACGATCAACAACACCGAAACCTACGGTTCGGTGCCGGCGATCATCCGCAACGGTCCGGAGTGGTTCAAGGGCCTGAGCCTGACCGCCAACGGTGGCCCGAAGTGCTTCTCGGTCTCCGGCTGCGTGCAGAACGGCGGCAACTTCGAAGTGCCGCTGGGCACCACCTTCGACGACCTGCTGGCGATGGCCGGTGGCCTGCGTCCGGGCCGCACCCTGAAGGGCGCGATCCCGGGCGGCGTGTCGATGCCGGTGCTGACCGCGGCCGAGCTGAAGGGCCTGCCGATGGACTACGACACTATCCGCGCACTGGGCTCCGGCCTGGGTTCGGGCGCCGTCGTGGTGCTGGATGACAGCGTCTGTTGCGTCAAGTTCGCCTGCCGCATCAGCCAGTTCTTCCACAAGGAATCCTGCGGCCAGTGCACCCCGTGCCGTGAAGGTACCGGCTGGATGCACCGCGTGCTGGAGCGCATCGTCGCCGGCAAGGCCACGATGGAAGACCTGCACCAGCTGAAGGCGGTGGCCGGCCAGATCGAAGGCCACACCATCTGTGCGTTCGGCGAAGCGGCTGCATGGCCCATCCAGGGCTTCCTGCGCCAGTTCTGGGACGAGTTCGAGTACTACATCGTCAACGGTCATTCGATGGTTGACGGCAAGAAGGTGGAGGCAGCCGCTGCATGAGCGCGCAACCCGTAAATCCGAGCGTCCCACCCGATCACGTCACCATCGAGATCGATGGCAAGTCGCTGGTCGTGCCCAAGGGCTCGATGATCATCCAGGCCGCCGACAAGGCTGGCATCTCCATTCCGCGCTTCTGCTACCACGAGAAGCTGCCGATCGCCGCCAACTGCCGCATGTGCCTGGTGGACGTGGAAAAGTCGCCGAAGCCGGCGCCGGCCTGCGCCACCCCGGTGATGGACGGCATGAAGGTCGCCACCCGCAGTGAGAAGGCGCTCAAGTTCCAGCGTTCGGTGATGGAGTTCCTGCTCATCAACCACCCGCTGGACTGCCCGATCTGCGACCAGGGCGGCGAGTGCGAACTGCAGGACGTCTCGCTGGGCTATGGCCGTTCGGTCAGCCGCTTCAACGAGCGCAAGCGCGTGGTGCCGGACGAGGACATGGGTCCGCTGGTCGCCACCGAGATGACCCGCTGCATCCAGTGCACCCGCTGCGTGCGCTTCACCGCCGACGTGGCTGGCACCTATGAACTGGGTGGCATGTACCGTGGCGAGAACCTGCAGATCGGTACCTACGACGGCAAGCCGCTGACCACCGAGCTGTCCGGCAACGTCGTCGACGTCTGCCCGGTCGGCGCGCTGACCAACAAGGTGTTCCAGTTCCGCGCCCGCCCGTGGGAACTGACCGCGCGCGAATCGCTGGGCTACCACGACGCCATGGGTTCGAACCTGTTCCTGCACGTGCGTCGCGGCGAAGTGCTGCGCACCGTGCCGCGCGACAACGAAGCCGTGAACGAGTGCTGGCTGTCCGACCGTGACCGCTACTCGCACCAGGGCCTGTACAGCGAAGACCGTGCGGTCAAGCCGCTGCGCAAGGTCAATGGCGAGTGGAAGGAAGTGAGCTGGGCCGAAGGCCTGGCCGCGGCCGCCGAGATCCTCAAGGCCCACCAGGGTGACCACCTGGGCGTGCTGGTGCACCCGTCGACCTCCAACGAGGAAGGCGCGCTGCTGGCCCGCCTGGCCAAGGGCCTGGGCTCGAACAACATCGACCACCGCATCAACAACCGCGATTTCTCCGACGCCGCAACCGCCGAAGTGTTCGGCCTGCCGCTGGCCGAGATCGAAGGCGCCGACCGCATCGTCATTCTGGGCAGCAACATCCGCCACGAACTGCCGCTGCTGCACGCCCGCCTGCGCAAGGCGCAGACCACCAAGGGCGCGAAGATCCACGTCGTCAACCCGGTGGACTTCGACTTCGCCTTCAGCGTTGCCGGCAAGCAGATCGTCGCCCCGTCGAAGTTCGTCGACGCGCTGGCCAACGAAGAACTGCGTTCGGCAGTGCAGGGCGGTACCAACACCGTGCTGATCGTCGGTGGCATCGCCGAGAACCACCCGCAGGCCGCCGCGATCCGCGCCGCCGCGCGTGATTTCGCTGCCGCTACCGGTGCCAGGCTGTGCCGCATCCCGCAGGGCGCCAATGCCGTGGGCCTGGCCCGCGCCGGCGTGCTGCCGGCCGGCAAGGACGTCGCCACCATGCTGGCGCAGCCGCGCCAGGCCTACGTGGTGTACGGCCTGGAACCGGGCCTGGACTTCGCCGATGCCCCGGCCGCGCGCAAGGCGCTGGTCGGTGCCAAGGTGGTGGCCTTCAGCCAGTTCGCCTGTGTCTCCACCCGCGACGTTGCCGACGTCATCCTGCCGATCGGTGCACTGCCGGAAATCGACGCCACCCTGACCAACCTCGATGGTCGCGAGCAGTCGGCCCGCGCCGGCGGCAAGCTGCCGGGCGAGGCCCGTGAAGGCTGGCGCGTGCTGCGCGCACTGGGCGGCGAGATGGCACTGGCCGGTTTCGACTTCACCGACCTGGCCGGCCTGCGTGCCAGCCTGGTGCCGGTGTCGGTCGCCGTGGCTGCCTCGGCCCAGCCGGCCGTTGCCGGCGAAGGCCTGGAAGTGGCTTCGACCGCTGCGATCTACCGCACCGATGCGGTGGTCCGCCGCGCCCCGGCGCTGCAGTCGCATCCGCTGAACAACGCCCCGCGCATCGTGCTGAACGCTGACGATGCCGCGCGCCTGCAGCTGCAGGAAGGGCAGATGGCCAAGGTCGGCACCGATGCCGGCAAGGCCACCCTGCCGGTGGTGGTCGACGCCCGCGTCGCTGCGGGTTCGGTCTGGATTGAATCGGGCCACGGCGCGACCGCGCCGCTGGGTGCCGCTCGCGTATCGGTGGTGGCTGCATGAACGAATTGCTGTTGAACGCGGTCGACCCGCTGCACCAGTGGCTGCTTGGCCTTGGTGATATCGGCGCGCTGATCTGGATCATCCTGAAGATCCTGGTGATCACCGTTCCGGTGATCATCTCGGTGGCCTTCTACGTGGTCTGGGAACGCAAGCTGATCGGCTGGATGCACGTCCGCCACGGCCCGATGTACGTGGGCATGGGCATCTTCCAGGCCTTCGCCGACGTCTTCAAGCTGCTGTTCAAGGAAGTGGTCCAGCCGAGCAGCGCCAACAAGGCGATCTACCTGCTCGCACCGCTGATCACCCTGGCCCCGGCCTTCGCGGCCTGGTCGGTGGTGCCCTTCGATTCGCAGATCGTGCTGTCCAACGCCAACGCCGGCCTGCTGTACCTGCTGGCGATGACCTCGCTGGGCATCTACGGCATCATCCTGGCCGGTTGGGCGTCCAACTCGAAGTACGCGTTCCTGGGTGCCATGCGCGCCTCGGCGCAGATGATCAGCTACGAAATCGCCATGGGCTTCGCCCTGGTCGGCGTGATGATCGCTTCGGGCAGCCTGAACCTGAGCAACATCGTGATGGCGCAGGCCGGCAATTCCGGCTTCTTCGACTGGTTCCTGCTGCCGCTGTTCCCGTTGTTCGTCATCTACTGGGTGTCGGGCGTGGCTGAAACCAACCGCGCGCCGTTCGACGTGGTGGAAGGCGAATCGGAAATCGTCGCCGGCCACATGGTCGAATACTCCGGCGGTGCCTTCGCCCTGTTCTTCCTGGCCGAATACGCGAACATGATCCTGATCAGCTTCCTGATCTCGATCTTCTTCCTCGGCGGCTGGCTGAGCCCGATCCAGGGTTGGGTCAACTTCGGTGATGTCTCGCCGCTGGTCGACTGGATCTGGAAGGGCGGCGCACCGTGGCTGTTCGTCAAGGTGTTCTTCTTCGCCAGTGCCTACATCTGGTTCCGTGCCAGCTTCCCGCGCTTCCGCTACGACCAGATCATGCGCCTGGGCTGGAAGGTCTTCATCCCGCTGGCCATTCTGTGGATCGCGGTTACCGCCGTCATGGTGTTCTTCGGCGTGATTCAAAAGGGCGTCTAAAGTGATGAACAGGATTACCCATTACTTCAAGAGCCTGCTGCTGCTCGAACTGCTGGCCGGTCTCTGGCTGACGCTGAAGTACAGCTTCAAGCCGAAGTACACGATGATGTACCCGATGGAGAAGTTCCCGCAGTCGCCGCGCTTCCGTGGCCTGCACGCCCTGCGCCGTTACCCCAACGGTGAAGAGCGCTGCATCGCCTGCAAGCTGTGCGAAGCGGTGTGCCCGGCACTGGCCATCACCATCGACTCGGCCAAGCGCGAGGACGGCACCCGCCGTACCACCCGCTACGACATCGATCTGTTCAAGTGCATCTTCTGCGGCTTCTGTGAAGAAAGCTGCCCGGTGGACTCGATCGTCGAAACCCACATCCTCGAGTACCACTTCGAGAACCGTGGCGAAAACATCGTTACCAAGCCGCAGCTGCTGGCCCTTGGCGATCGTCTCGAAAACGAGATCGCCGAGCGTCGTGCCGCCGATGCCGCTTACCGCTGAGGTCGAGAGATGGATTGGGTAAATATCGCTTTCTGGGTGTTCGCCATCGCGGCAACGGTTTCGGCCGGTGCGGTGATCAGCGTGCGCAACCCGGTTCACGCCGTGCTCTGCCTGGTGCTGACCTTCTTCTCCATTGCCTGCGTGTGGCTGCTGGTCGGTGCCGAGTTCCTCGGTGTCGCGCTGGTGCTCGTCTACGTCGGCGCGGTGATGGTGCTGTTCCTGTTCGTGGTGATGATGCTCGACATCGATCCCACGAACCTGCGTGAGGGCTGGGTGCGCTACCTGCCGGTCGGCCTGATCGTGGCCGTCGCCATGCTGGTGCAGATGCTGATCCTGATCGGGGTGAAGGGCAGGGCGGTCAACGCCTTCCCGGCGGACAACGCTGCGGCCCTGGCCGCGGACACGTCCAACATCACCTGGCTGGCCCGCAGCCTGTTCACCGAGTACCTGCTGCCGTTCGAGTTCGCCGCCGTCATCCTGACCGTGGCCGTGGTTGCCGCCGTCATGCTGACCCTGCGTCGCCGTACCGGTGTCAAGGTCCAGAACCCGGGCGACCAGACCATGGTCAAGGCCTCGCAGCGTCTGCGCGTGGTCAAGATGGACGCTGAAAAGCCGCTGGTCCACAGCAACACCAAGCCGGTCGCGGGCGACGAGGAGACCCAGGCATGATCACTCTCGGCCACATCCTGGCGCTGGGCGCGGTGCTGTTCTGCATCAGCCTTGCCGGCATCTTCCTCAACCGCAAGAACATCATCGTCCTGCTGATGTCCATCGAGTTGATGCTGCTGTCGGTGAACATCAACTTCGTCGGGTTCTCGCGCCAGCTGGGCGATCCGTCCGGCCAGCTGTTCGTGTTCTTCATCCTGACCGTTGCCGCTGCCGAGGCCGCCATCGGCCTGGCGATCCTGGTGACCCTGTTCCGTACACGCCGCACAATCAATGTCGGCGAAGTCGATTCGCTGAAGGGCTGATCCACAGATGGAAATCACTCTCTCCAAGAGTCTGTTGATCGCAGTGGTGCTTGCACCGCTGTTCGGCAGCATCATCGCCGGCCTGTTCGGTCGCCAGGTCAAGCGCTTCGGCGCACAGACCGTCACCATCCTCGGCGTGGCCATCAGCTGCGCCCTGTCGATGTACACCCTGTACCAGCTGGTCTGGGGCGGTGCGCAGCCGTTCAACCAGAACCTGTACACCTTCTTCGAAGTGGGCCAGTACTCGGCCCATGTCGGCTTCATGGTCGACAAGCTGACCGCGATGATGATGGTGGTGGTGACCTTCGTGTCGCTGCTGGTCCACATCTACACCATCGGCTACATGGAAGAAGACCCGGGCTACCAGCGCTTCTTCAGCTACATCTCGCTGTTCACCTTCTCGATGCTCACCCTGGTGATGAGCAACAACTTCCTGCAGCTGTTCTTCGGCTGGGAAGCGGTGGGCCTGGTGTCGTACCTGCTGATCGGCTTCTGGTTCAAGCGCCCGACCGCGATCTTCGCCAACATGAAGGCGTTCCTGGTCAACCGCGTCGGTGACTTCGGCTTCCTGCTGGGCATCGCCGGCGTGCTGTGGGTGTTCGGCACCCTGGATTACTCGCAGGTGTTCTCGCAGGCCAGCGTGCTGTCCAGCCCGCAGGCGCAGATGCAGGTCTGGGACGGCACCCTGCTGGGCATGCAGCTGCTGAGCGAGCCGGTCGTCTGGTCGATCGCCACGGTCATCTGCATCTGCCTGTTCATCGGCGCCATGGGCAAGTCGGCCCAGGTCCCGCTGCACGTGTGGCTGCCGGACTCGATGGAAGGCCCGACCCCGATCTCGGCACTGATCCACGCCGCGACCATGGTGACCGCCGGTATCTTCATGGTCACCCGCATGTCGCCGCTGTTCGAGCTGTCGCAGACCGCGCTGAACTTCATCCTCTTCATCGGTGCCACCACCGCGTTCTTCACTGGCCTGATCGGCATCGTGCAGAACGACATCAAGCGTGTGGTCGCGTACTCGACCCTGTCGCAGCTGGGCTACATGACGGTTGCACTGGGCGTGTCGGCCTACTCGGCCGCCGTGTTCCACCTGATGACCCACGCCTTCTTCAAGGCGCTGCTGTTCCTGGGTGCCGGCTCGGTCATCATCGCGATGCACCACGAGCAGGACATGCGCAAGATGGGCGGCCTGCGCAAGTACATGCCGATCACCTTCATCACCATGTGGATCGGTACGCTGGCCCTGGTCGGTACGCCGTTCTTCTCCGGCTTCTACTCGAAGGACACCATCATCGAGGCGGCCGAGATCCACGCCCATATCCAGAACAGCTGGGTGGCCACCTATGGCTACTGGGCAGTGCTGGGTGGGGTGCTGGTGACCAGCTTCTACAGCTTCCGCCTGCTGTTCATGACCTTCCATGGTCCGGAGCGCTTCCGCGATGCGCACCATGATGACCACGGCCATGACGACCATCATGCCGCCGATGCCCATCATGCCGACGCGCACCACGGCGATGCCCATGACGACCACGGCCATGGCCACGGTCCGCATGAGCCGCACGAAACCCCGTGGGTGGTGACCCTGCCGCTGATCCTGCTGGCCATCCCCTCGATCGCCATCGGTTTCTTCAGCATCGGCCCGATGCTGCACGGCACCGACTGGGCCGGCCACCACGCCCACGAGGCGATCAAGGGCCAGGCGACCACGTTCTTCACCGGCATCGTCGATTTCTACGATCCGGCCAAGAACACCGTCGGCTTCCTCGGCGAGGAGTTCCATGGTCCGGTGGCGTTCGCGCTGCACGGCATGATGCTGCCGCCGTTCTGGCTGACCCTGGCAGGCTTCCTGCTGGCCGCGCTGTTCTACCTGTGGAAGCCGGACCTGTCGGGCAAGGCCCGCAGGACCTTCGCTCCGCTGGTCTCGGTGCTGGAAAACAAGTACGGCTTCGACAAGCTGTGGATCGATGGCTTCGCCGGTGGCAGCGTCAAGCTCGGCAAGGTCGCACGCTGGATCGACAGCAACATCGTCGATGGCGTGGTCAATCTCTCGGCACGTGTTGTGGACGTCGCAGCCGGCGTGCTGCGTCGTACCCAATCCGGTTTCCTCTATCACTACGCCTTCGCAATGATCATCGGCCTGATTGCCCTCCTGGGCGTGCTGATGCATTACCTGCGTTGATGACCTGTACGGAATAAGAAGACGTGTCGAACTGGCCCCTACTCAGTGTCCTCATCTGGCTGCCGATCCTCGGCGGTGCCCTGATCCTTGCGATCCGTGATGCGCAGACCGCCCGCTGGGCGTCGATCGGCGTGGCGCTGCTGACCTTCGTTGCGAGTCTCTCGCTGCTCAGCGGCTACAACCCGGCTGCCGATGGCATGCAGTTCGTCGAGACCCATGCGTGGATCCCGGCGTACAAGATCGGCTACAACCTGGGCGTGGATGGCATCGCCATCGCGCTGATCCTGCTGACCACCCTGGTCGGCGTGCTGGCCCTGCTGGGCGCCTGGAGCGCGATCGACAAGCGCGTCAACCAGTACGTGGCTGCCTTCCTGATCCTGGAAGGCGTCACCGTCGGCATCTTCTCGGCCACGGACGCGATGCTGTTCTACGTGTTCTTCGAGGCGATGCTGATCCCGATGTTCCTCATCATCGGTGTCTGGGGCGGCCCGCGTCGCATCTACGCCGCGATGAAGTTCTTCCTGTACACCTTCCTCGGCTCCGTGTTGATGCTGGTGGCGCTGATCTACCTGTACATGAAGGGCGGCAGCTTCCAGCTGGCCGACCTGTACGCGCTGCCGCTGAGCGCCAAGGAACAGACCTGGATCTTCTTCGCCTTCCTGATCGCCTTCGCGGTCAAGGTGCCGATGTTCCCGGTGCACACCTGGCTGCCGGACGCCCACGTGGAAGCGCCGACCGCCGGTTCGGTCATCCTGGCCGCCATCGCCCTGAAGATCGGTGGCTACGGCTTCCTGCGCTTCAACCTGCCGATCGTCCCCGATGCGTCGAGCGAGTGGGCCTGGCTGGTCATCGCCCTGTCGCTGATCGCCGTGATCTACGTCGGCCTGGTCGCCCTGGTTCAGGACGACATGAAGAAGCTGATCGCCTATTCGTCGATCGCGCACATGGGCTTTGTCACCCTGGGCACCTTCATCGCCCTGTGGCTGGTGCGTGAAGCCGGCAACGCCGATGCCGCCCGCCTGGGCCTGCAGGGCGCCATGGTGCAGATGATCTCGCACGGCTTCGTGTCCGGCGCGATGTTCTCCTGCGTCGGCGTGCTGTACGACCGCATGCACAGCCGCCGCATCGCCGATTACGGCGGCGTGGTCAACGTGATGCCGTGGTTCGCCACCTTCGCCATGCTGTTCTTCATGGCCAATGCCGGCCTGCCGGGCACGAGTGGTTTTGCCGGTGAATTCATGGTCATCCTGGCTGCGTTCCAGCGCAATCCGTGGATCGCCCTGGGCGCCGCCACCACCCTGATCATCGGTGCGGCTTACACCCTGTGGCTGTACAAGCGCATCTTCTTCGGCGAAGTGGCCAACAGCCACGTGGCTGAGCTGAAGGACATCAACGGCCGCGAATGGGCGCTGCTGACCGTGTTCGCCATCGGCGTGCTGGCCCTGGGCATCTACCCCAAGCCGCTGACCGACCTGATGGAGCCCTCGATCGCGAAGCTGGCGATGCAGATCGCATCCAGCAAGCTGCTGTAATTCCAGGATTTGATGATGACCACCTCGCCGCTGTTGCCATTGACCGCCGCTGACCTGCCACCGCTCGCTCCCGAGCTGGTGCTGATCGGCAGCGCCTTCGCCCTGATGATCCTCGACCTGTTCGTCAGCAACCGGAACAAGATCGTCACCCACCTGTTCTCGGTCGCTGCCTTGGCCGTGGTGCTGTTCATGCTCGCCACCGGCGTGGGCGGGCAGGGTGAGGTCTTCCACGGCATGTTCGTGCGCGATACCGCCGCGGACGTGATGAAGACCGGGATCGTGCTGCTCAGCGGCCTGACCCTGGTCTACGGCTGGCGCTACCTGCGCGACCGCAACCTGTTCCAGGGCGAGATCCCGGTGCTGATCCTGTTCGGCACCGCCGGCATGATGATCCTGGTTTCGGCCGGCAGCCTGCTGATGGTCTACCTGGGCCTGGAACTGCTGGCCCTGTGCTCCTACGCCCTGGTCGCCAGCAACCGCGACAGCGGCCTGGCCTCGGAAGCGGCGATGAAGTACATCGTCCTCGGTTCGCTGGCATCGGGCCTGCTGCTGTACGGCATGTCGCTGATCTACGGCGCCACCGGCAGCCTGCACCTGGACGCCATCCAGGCCGCCATCCCGCATTCGGACGAGCGCGTGCTGCTGATCACCGGTGCGGTGTTCATGATCGCCGGCGTCGCCTTCAAGCTGGGTGCCGCGCCGTTCCACATGTGGCTGCCGGACGTGTACCAGGGTGCCCCGGCACCGATCGCGCTGTTCATCAGCTCGGCACCGAAGCTGGCCGCCTTCGGCATGGCGTACCGCCTGCTGGAAATGGGCGTGGGCCCGCTGTCGACCGAACTGCAGCTGCTGATCGCCGGCCTGGCCGCCGTGTCGCTGGTCATCGGCAACCTGATGGCCATCGCGCAGAGCAACCTCAAGCGCATGCTGGCGTTCTCCACCGTCTCGCACATCGGCTTCCTGCTGATGGGCATCGCCGGTGGTGGCGCGCAGGGTTATGCCGCAGCGCTGTTCTACGCTCTGGCCTACGCCATCATGTCCACCGCCGCCTTCGGTGCGATCATCGCCCTGTCGCGCGCCGGCTTTGAAGCCGAGAACATCGAGGACTTCAAGGGCCTGAACGCCCGCAACCCGTGGATGGCCGGCCTGGTGCTGTGCATCATGGCGTCGCTGGCAGGCATCCCGCCGTTCCTGGGCTTCTGGACCAAGCTGGCCGTGCTCGGCGCAGCCGTCAACGGCGGCCTGCTGTGGCTGGCCATCCTGGGCGTGCTGTGCGCCGTGGTCGGCTGCTTCTACTACCTGCGCGTCATCAAGGTCATGTACTTCGATGAGCCGGTGGGCGAGGCCATGCCGCGCAACAACGACCGCGTGCTGGGCGTGGTGCTGGGCGTGAATGCCCTGGCACTGCTGGCTCTGGGCCTGGCCTGGAACCCGATCATGGTCTGGTGCCAGCAGGCATTTGCGCATCTTGCATAAAAGTTGACACAAAGCTGCGCGATTCGTGTAATATGCGCAGCCTGAGTTGTCACTGCAGCGGTTCAGCCAGAACATCGTTGCGATAGCCCTCCTCGAAAGAGCAGGGCAGCAGTTCAAACACTTCCGGTGCGGGGTGGAGCAGTCTGGCAGCTCGTCGGGCTCATAACCCGAAGGTCGCAGGTTCAAATCCTGCCCCCGCTACCAAACATCGAAACGGCGCCAACCGGTTTGATGAATGAGGGAAAGCTTGCATGTTTTGAAGTTATCACTCATAATTCCGCTTCTGATGCGGGGTGGAGCAGTCTGGCAGCTCGTCGGGCTCATAACCCGAAGGTCGCAGGTTCAAATCCTGCCCCCGCTACCAAGTAAAGAGATCGCCTTCGAAGTCCTGCTTCGAAGGCGTTTTTCTTTGGGGTTTGCTGGATCCGCCGGGCATGGCCCGGCGCTACCGCCGCGCGTTGCCCCGGTAGCGCCGGGCCATGCCCGGCGAGCGCAGCGGTCGGTTTCAGGCCGGCCCAAGCCTTGCACCAGTGCGGTGCAGCCGCTATCATCAGCGGCCTAGGCAGTACCCCTGAAGGCGGCCTCCCATCGGGAGACCCGGTCCGGAAGGAGGGCTCGCAACACGCTTACGCAGCGCGTTGCAACCGGAATCCAGTCACCGGAGTCTTTCCGGAAAAAGGGGCCCAGCGGGCCCTTTGTCGTTTCCGGGGCGTCATGTTTCCCGCCGGCTGTGGCCGGCACCCAACCAAGAGATCAAGGCAGGCTGTGAGCGACAAGGCAACCGACATCGCGAATCTGCTCGCCCCGACCGTTGTGTCGCTGGGCCTGGAGCTGCTGGGCGTTGAGTATCTGCCGGCCCCCGGCGGTGCGACCCTGCGCCTTTACATCGACGTGCCGCTGGCTGAACAGCCCGAGCGCATCATCAACGTGGACGACTGCGAGCGCGTCAGCCGCGAAGTGTCCGCGCAGATGGACGTGGAAGACCCGATCAGCGGCAACTACACGCTGGAAGTGTCCTCGCCGGGCGTCGACCGTCCGCTGTTCAACCTGGAGCAGTTCGGCCGTCACCTGGGCGAAATGGCCAAGGTCACGCTGAAGCTGCCGCAGGACAACCGTCGTCGCCTGCAGGGCCGCATCGAAGCGACCGACGAGGCCGCGGACACCATCACCTTCATCGTCGACAAGACCGAAGTGGTCGTGTCGGCCGACAACATCGACAAGGCCCGGATCATGCCGGACTGGGTTGCCCTGGGCCTGGCCCCGAGCAAGCCGACCGGCCCGGCGCCGAAGCGTCCGAAGCCGGACAAGAATTCTTCTTCCAACGAGCCGGCGGCAAAAAAGCCGCGCGCGGAGTGAGCCAATGAGCAAGGAACTGTTGCTGGTAGTGGACGCGGTCGCCAACGAGAAGGGCGTGCCGCGTGAAGTGATCTTCGATGCGATCGAGGCCGCCCTGGCGTCCGCAGCGAAGAAGCGCTATCCCGACGAGGAAGTGCTGGCCCGCGTGGTCATCGACCACAAGGATGGCAGCTACGAAACCTTCCGCCGCTGGGAAGTGGTGGCCGATGACGTGGTCATGGAATCGCCGGACCGGCAGATCCGCCTGATGGACGCCATCGAAGAAGCCGAAGGCGTGGACGTCGGTGACTTCATCGAAGAACAGATCGAAAACCCCGATTTCGGCCGCATCGCCGCCCAGGCTGCCAAGCAGGTCATCGTGCAGCGCGTGCGCGAAGCCGAGCGCCAGCAGGTGGTCGATGCGTGGAAGGATCGCGTCGGTGAGCTGATCACCGGTGTGGTCAAGCGCGCCGAGCGCGGCAACATCTACGTGGACCTGGGTGGCAACGCCGAAGGCTTCATCCCGAAGGACAAGGGCATTCCGCGCGACGTGCTGCGCGCCGGTGACCGCGTGCGCGGCTACCTGGCCGAAGTGCGTTCGGAACCGCGTGGCCCGCAGCTGTTCATCAGCCGCGCCGCCCCGGAGTTCATGATCGAGCTGTTCAAGCTCGAAGTGCCGGAAGTCGGCCAGGGCCTGGTGGAAATCAAGGCCTGTGCCCGCGATCCGGGCGACCGCGCCAAGATCGCCGTGCTGGCCCACGATACCCGTACCGATCCGATCGGTGCCTGCATCGGCATGCGCGGTTCGCGCGTGCAGGCCGTGTCCAACGAGCTCAATGGCGAGCGCGTGGACATCGTGCTGTGGAACGATAGCCCGGCCAACTTCGTCATCAACGCGATGGCGCCGGCCGAAGTGCAGTCGATCATCGTCGATGAAGACAAGCACTCGATGGATCTGGCCGTGGCCGAAGACCGCCTGGCCCAGGCCATCGGCAAGGGCGGCCAGAACGTGCGCCTGGCCAGCCGCCTGACCGGTTGGCAGCTGAACGTGATGACCCAGGACCAGGTCACCGCCAAGTCCGAAGCCGAGCAGGCCTCGGCCCGCCAGCTGTTCATGGACAAGCTGGAAGTGGACGAGGAAATCGCCGGCATCCTGGTCAGCGAAGGCTTCGGCACGGTTGAAGAAATTGCATATGTCCCGGTCGGCGAACTGCTGGCCGTGGAAGGTTTCGACGAGGACATCGTCGAAGAGCTGCGCGCTCGTGCCCGCGATGCGCTGCTCAATGAGGCCCTGGCAGTCGAAGAAGGCCTTGAAGACGGCCAGCCGGCGCAGGACCTGCTGTCCCTTGAGGGCATGGACGAAGCCACCGCTTACGCGCTGGCCGGCCACGGCGTGCGCACCAGCGAGGAGCTTTCCGACCTGGCCGCCGACGAGGTCATGGACTTCGGCATCGAAGGGCTGGACCAGGAGCGCGCCGCGGCGCTGATCCTGGCCGCGCGTGCCGAGGAGATCGCCCGACTGGAACGCGGCGAATGAGCCGGCAATGAACAGGGCCCTGAGCCGATCAGGGCGTAGAATCCGCGCCACCTCCATCTGCGGGGGGGCGCCCACAAGATCATAGGATCCGAATGTCGCAGCAAACCACCATCCGCAAGCTTGCCGAACTGGTCAACACGCCGGTCGAGAAACTGCTGGAACAGCTGGCCGGTGCCGGCATGAAGTTCAGCGGTCCCGACCAGGTCGTGACCAGCACCGAGAAGGTGAAGCTCCTGGGCTTCCTTCGTCGTTCGCACGGCAAGCCCGAGCAGGCCCCGGAGGAGACTGATCAGTCTGCAAAGAAGATCACGCTCAACCGCCGGAAACAGCAGGAAGTGACGGTCAATTCCGGTCGCAGCAAGACGACCGTGAATGTCGAGGTGCGCCAGAAGCGTACCTACGTCAAGGATGGTGCGCGTGCCATGACGCCGGACGAAGAGCGTGCCGACATCCTGCGCAAGCTGGAAGAGTCGCGCGCCCGCAACCTCGCCGAACAGCAGGCCCTGGCCGAAAAGGATCGTCTGCGCGACGAAGCCATCGTCCGTGCCCGTGAGGAAGAAGTTGCCGCCAAGGAACGCGCCGAGGCCGAGAAGAAGGCTGCCGAGGAAGCTGCAGTGGCCGCCAAGGCCGCCGAGGCCCTGGCTGCCACCAAGCCCAAGCGTGCGCCGATCGACGAAACCGCGCCGCGCCCGCCGCGTACCCCGGCTGCCGCTCCGGCCGCACCGCGTGGTGCACCGCCGGCGCCGCCGCGCAGCGACGACCGCAACAACCGCAGCGCGCCGCGCAACGAGCGTGGCCCGGGCGATCGCTTCGCCGGCCAGATGCACCTGTCTGCTGCCGACCGTGCGCGTCGTGGCAACAGCAACAACAGCAACAACCGTGGTCGCCCGGGTGGCCGCAACCAGAGTGGCGGCCGTCGCGACATGTCGCGCGGTGGCAACAACGCCGGTCCGCACGCCTTCGAGCGTCCGACCGCACCGGTCGTGCGTGAAGTGGCGATCGGCGAAACCATCACCGTGGCCGACCTGGCGCAGAAGCTCGCGCTGAAGGGTGGCGAGGTGGTGAAGGCGCTGTTCAAGATGGGCGTGATGGCCACCATCACCCAGTCCATCGACCATGACACCGCCGCGCTGGTGACCGAAGAACTCGGCCACAAGGCGATCCGTGCCAATGACAACGATGCCGAAGACGCACTGCTGGCCTCGACCGGTGAAAACCAGGGCGAAGCCGTGCAGCGTCCGCCGGTGGTCACCATCATGGGCCACGTCGACCACGGCAAGACCTCGCTGCTGGATTACATCCGCCGCACCAAGGTTGCCCACGGCGAAGCCGGTGGCATCACCCAGCACATCGGTGCGTACCACGTTGATACGCCGAAGGGCGTCATCAGCTTCCTGGATACCCCGGGCCACGCCGCGTTCACCTCGATGCGTGCCCGCGGTGCCAAGCTGACCGACATCGTGGTGCTGGTGGTTGCCGCCGACGACGGCGTCATGCCGCAGACCAAGGAAGCGATCCAGCACGCCCGTTCGGCGGGTGTGCCGCTGATCGTGGCCATCAACAAGATCGACAAGTCCGGCGCCGACCCGATGCGGGTCAAGAACGAGCTGCTCTCCGAGCAGGTCGTGGCCGAAGACTTCGGTGGTGACATCCAGATGGTGGAGATCTCGGCCAAGACCGGCCTGGGCATCGACGACCTGCTGGACGCCGTCTCGGTCCAGGCTGAACTGCTGGAACTGAAGGCCGTCGACGAAGGCCGCGCCGCAGGCGTGGTGATCGAATCGTCGCTGGACAAGGGCCGTGGCCCGGTTGCGACGGTGCTGGTGCAGCAGGGCCGCCTGAAGAAGGGCGACTACCTGGTGTGCGGCATCCAGTACGGCCGCGTGCGTGCGCTGTTCGACGAAACCGGCAAGCAGCCGGAGTTCGCTGGCCCGTCCATCCCGGTGCAGGTCCTGGGCCTGTCCGGCGTGCCGGAAGCCGGTGACGACTTCGTGGTCGTCGAGGACGAGCGCCTGGCCAAGGACGTTGCCCAGCAGCGTGAGACCAAGCGCCGTGAATCGCGCCTGGTCGCCACCGCTGGCAGCCGCATGGAAGACATCATGGCGACCCTGGGCAAGGGCGAGGGCCAGCAGGTCCTCAACCTGGTCATCAAGGCCGACGTGCAGGGTTCGGTGCAGGCCCTGAGCCAGGCACTGGTCGCGCTGTCCAACGAAGATATCCGCATCAACGTGATCCACTCCGGCGTGGGCGGCATCACCGAGTCGGACGCCAATTCGGCCGCCGCTTCGAAGGCCACCGTCATCGGCTTCAACGTGCGTGCGGATGCTTCGGCCCGTCGCATCATCGAATCCAACGGCGTGGACCTGCGTTACTTCTCGATCATCTATGACGTGATCGACCAGGTGAAGCAGGTGGCCTCCGGTCTGCTGGGCGTGGAGATCCGCGAAGAGATCATCGGTATCGCCGAAGTCCGCGACGTGTTCCGCAGCTCCAAGCTGGGCGCCGTTGCCGGTTCGATGGTCATCGAGGGCGTGGTCAAGCGCAACAAGCCGATCCGCGTGCTGCGCGACAGCGTGGTGATCTTCGAGGGCGAGCTGGAATCGCTGCGCCGCTTCAAGGAAAACGTCGAGGAAGTCCGCAACGGTACCGAATGCGGTATCGCGGTGAAGGCCTACAACGACGTCAAGCCGGGTGACCAGATCGAGTGCTTCGAGCGTATCGAAGTGCCGCGCACCCTGTAATGCTGCAAGGTGGCCCGACCAACGGTCGGGCCCTACCGTGATGTAGAACCCGACCAACGGTCGGGTACCATGTAGATGTAGCGCCCGACCGTTGGTCAGGCGACCCTGTAGATGTAGCGCCCGACCGTTGGTCGGGCGACCCTGTAGATGTAGCGCCCGACCGTTGGTCGGGCGGCCATTGAATCAAGAGTAGCGCCCGACCGTTGGTCGGGCGACAACTGAACCAAGAGCCTCTCGTGCCCAAGACTTTCCATCGAACCGACCGTGTCTCCGCCCAGCTGCGCCGTGAACTCGGCACCCTGGTGCACAACGCCGTGCGCGAGCACGGGTTGCCCTCGGTGAGCGTGTCCGACGTGGAAATCACCCGCGACATGGCCCATGCCAAGGTGTTCGTCACCGCGCTGATGCCGGAACGTTCGGCCGAAGCCGTGGCCGGCCTGAAGGAGCTGGGCTACCGCCTGCGCATGGACCTGGCCCGCGCGATGAAGCTGCGCCACGTGCCCGAGCTGCATTTCCACTACGACGACTCGGTCGACCGTGGTGAGCACATCGACAACCTCCTGCGCGACCTGCCCGATACGCTGGCCGCGGAGAAGCGTCGCGAGAGCGACGAAGAATAAGCTTGCGCCGGGTGATGCCCGGCGTTTTCCATTCTGACCGTGCGAGGCCGGACGCTGGCCGCGCTTCGCGCTCGCCGGGCATGGCCCGGCGCTACCCGTATCTGTCATGACCCGAATTCAGTTCCGCCGCCTGGATGGCATCCTGCTGCTCGACAAGTCGACCGGCATGAGCTCCAACGCCGCCCTGCAGGTGGCCCGCCGCCTGTTCCGTGCCGAAAAGGGCGGCCATACCGGCAGCCTTGACCCGCTGGCCACCGGCCTGCTGCCGCTCTGCTTCGGCGAGGCGACCAAGATCGCCGGCCTGCTGCTGGGTTCGGCCAAGGCCTACGACGCCGAGATCCAGCTCGGCCAGACCACCGATACCGATGATTCCGAAGGCCAGGTGCTGCTGCAGCGCCCGGTGCCGGCCATCAGTGCCGAGGCCCTGCAGGTCGCCCTGGCGCCGCTGACCGGCCGCATCCTGCAGCGGGCACCGATCTATTCGGCGCTGAAGCAGGGCGGTGAGCCGCTGTATGTGAAGGCCCGCCGCGGTGAAGCCATCGAGGCGCCCGAGCGCGAGGTGCACGTGCAGGCCATCGAGGTGCTCGAGCAGCAGGCCGATCGCCTGCGCCTGCGGGTGACCTGTGGTTCGGGCACCTACATCCGCAGCCTGGCCCGCGACCTCGGCGAGGCGCTGGGCTGCGGCGCCCACATCAGCGCGCTGCGCAGGCTGTGGGTCGAGCCGTTCCATGCCCCGGCCATGGTCACCCTGGACCAGCTGCGGGCGATGGTCGAGGCCGGCGACGAAGCCGGCATGGACGCACTGCTGCTGCCGCTGGCTGCCGGCCTGGCCGAATACCCGCGCGTCGACCTCGACGCTGAACAGGCCCATCGCTTCTGTGTCGGCCAGCGCCAGCGCGACCCGTCGTGGCCGCGCGGCCTGGTGGCCGTGTACGGTCCGGACGATGCTGTCCAGGGCCTGGGCCAGGTCGACGACAGTGGCCTGCTGGCCCCGCAGCGCCGGTTCAACCTCTGACAGGGGGAGGGCGGTTCAGCCCCGGTCCTTGTTCCCGGAGCCCCTGACCGTTACAATTTCGCGGCCGTTTTCCGGCAACCTGCCTCGCGCAGGTTTCATCCTCGTAGTCCACGGCGAGCCTGGCGGTGCGCGAAGCGCGTTCCTGCCGGCCACGCATCACAGAGAAAAAGAAAATGTCGATCGACACCCAGAAGGTCATTGAAGACAACAAGCGCAGCTCGGCTGACACCGGCTCCCCGGAAGTCCAGGTTGCCCTGCTGACCGCCCGCATCGAACTGCTGACCGGCCACTTCAAGACCCACAAGAAGGACCACCACAGCCGCCGCGGCCTGCTGCAGATGGTCAACCGCCGTCGCAGCCTGCTCGACTACCTGAAGAAGAAGGACGTCGAGCGTTACAAGGCCCTGATCGAAAAGCTTGGCCTGCGTCGCTAAGCAAAGAATCCCCCGCGGCGCAGCGATGCGCCGCGGTTTTGTTTTGTAGCACCGAAATACCGATTCAGACCGGAACGATCCGGTCACCCGCAGGCGGCATGGGTCGCCGACGGTCCAAATTCGCAGACAGCATCCCCAAGGACACCCTCCGTGGCAAAAATCACCAAAACCTTCCAGTACGGCAAGCACACCGTCACGCTTGAAACCGGCGAAATCGCCCGTCAGGCCGGTGGCGCCGTCATCGTCAAGTTCGACGACACCGTGCTGCTGGTCTCCGCCGTTGCCGCCAAGAGCGCGCGCGAAGGCCAGGATTTCTTCCCCCTGACCTGTGACTATCAGGAGAAGTTCTACGCAGGTGGCCGTATCCCGGGTGGCTTCTTCAAGCGCGAAGGCCGCGCGACCGAGAAGGAAACCCTGATCTCGCGTCTGATCGACCGTCCGATCCGTCCGCTGTTCCCGGAAGACTACAAGAACGAAGTCCAGATCATCGCCACGGTGATGTCGCTGAACCCGGAAATCGACGGTGACATCCCGGCGCTGATCGGTGCCTCGGCTGCCCTGTCGCTGGCCGGTACCCCGTTCAAGGGTCCGATCGCCGCCGCCAAGGTCGGCTACAAGAACGGTGAGTACATCCTCAACCCGACCGTGTCGGAACTGAAGGATTCGGAGCTGGAACTGGTCGTTGCCGGTACCGCCAACGCCGTGCTGATGGTTGAATCCGAAGCCGCGCTGCTGTCCGAAGACGTGATGCTGGGCGCCGTGACCTTCGGTCACCGCGAAATGCAGAAGGTCATCAACGCGATCAACGAGCTGACCGTGGAAGCCGGCACCAAGCCGTCGACCTGGGTGGCCCCGGCCAAGAACGACGCGCTGATCAGCGCCCTGCAGGAAGCCATCGGCCCGCGCCTGGGCGAAGCCTTCCAGGTGCGCGACAAGCTGCAGCGCCGTGACGCCATCTCGGCGATCAAGAAGGACGTGGTTGAAACCCTGGCTGGCCGCGTGGCCGCTGAGGGCTGGAACCCGGCCGAGCTGTCGAAGGAATTCGGCGAGCTGGAATACAGCACCATGCGCAACTCGGTGCTGGACACCAAGGTCCGCATCGACGGCCGTCAGCTGGACACCGTCCGCCCGATCGCCGTGCAGACCGGCATCCTGCCGCGTACCCACGGTTCCTCGCTGTTCACCCGCGGTGAAACGCAGGCCATCGTGACCATCACCCTGGGCACCGCCCGTGATGGCCAGGTCATCGATGCCGTCTCCGGTGAGTACAAGGAAAACTTCCTGTTCCACTACAACTTCCCCCCGTACTCGGTGGGTGAGACCGGCCGCATGATGGGCCCGAAGCGCCGCGAAATCGGCCACGGTCGCCTTGCCAAGCGCGGCGTGCTGGCTGTGATGCCGTCGCTGGAATCCTTCCCGTACACCATCCGCGTCGTCTCGGAAATCACCGAGTCGAACGGCTCCTCGTCGATGGCCTCGGTCTGCGGTTCGTCGCTGGCCCTGATGGACGCCGGCGTGCCGGTGAAGGCACCGGTTGCCGGTATCGCCATGGGCCTGGTCAAGGAAGGCGATCGCTTCGTCGTCCTGTCCGACATCCTGGGTGACGAAGATCACCTGGGCGACATGGACTTCAAGGTTGCCGGTACCGCTGAGGGCATCTCCGCCCTGCAGATGGACATCAAGATCGAAGGCATCACCGAAGAGATCATGAAGCAGGCTCTGCAGCAGGCCAAGGCTGGCCGTCTGCACATCCTGGGCGAAATGGCCCACGGCCTGACCGCTCCGCGTGAAGAGCTGTCGGACTACGCGCCGCGCCTGCTGACCATCAAGATCCACCCGGACAAGATCCGCGAAGTGATCGGCAAGGGTGGCTCGACCATCCAGGCCATCACCAAGGAAACCGGCACCCAGATCGACATCCAGGATGACGGCACCATCGTCATCGCTTCGGTCAACGCCATCGCTGCCCAGGCCGCCAAGGCCCGCATCGAGCAGATCACCTCGGACGTCGAGCCGGGCCGCATCTACGAAGGCAAGGTCGCCAAGATCATGGACTTCGGTGCGTTCGTCACGATCCTGCCGGGCAAGGACGGTCTGGTCCACGTGTCGCAGATCTCCAGCGACCGCGTCGAGAAGGTCGGCGACGTGCTGAAGGAAGGCGATGTGGTCAAGGTCAAGGTCCTGGAAGTCGACAAGCAGGGCCGTATCCGCCTGTCGATGAAGGCCGTGGAAGAAGGCGAAGGCGCCAGCGCCGAGTAATCGACCTCTGGTCGATGACGGTAGGTGAGGACCGTTGGTCCTCACACCTTCGCGCAGAGGTCGGTAGGTGAGGACCGTTGGTCCTCACACCTTCGCTGAAATGAAAAAGCGGGCTTCGGCCCGCTTTTTCTTTGCCTGTCTTCCGGCGCAGCCGTAACGCTATGCTTCGCCCATGGACACCCTTCGCCTGCTGGACCTGGACATCGATCGCCCGGCCCGACGGGTCAGCCGCGCTGGCGAACCGCTGCCGATAAGCGGCATGACCTGGATCCTGCTGGACGTGCTGCTGGCCCACGGTACCGACGTCGTGGATTTCGATACCCTGGCCGCCGAGGTCTGGGCACCGGCGGTGGTCGGCGAAGACGCGGTCAGCCAGCGGGTCAAGCTGCTGCGCCAGGCCCTTGGTGATGACAGCCGGCACCCGCGTTACATCCGTTCCGTGCGCGGTCGCGGTTACCAGCTCTGCGCGCAACCGGTCGCGGTCAGCGCACCGCCCGCGCGATCAGGATGGGACCGGAAGGCCGCCTGGACAGCCACGGCTGCCGCGGCAGTGGCCGTGGCCGCGGTCGTATTCGTGCTGTGGCCACGGCCAGTACCGCAGGGGGCCGCGCAGCCGGTGCTGCAACGCGCCGACTATTACGCCGGCATCGGCCAGGCCAGCAACAACGAACGGGCGATCAGCCTGTACCGGCAGGCCTTGCAGGCCGATCCCGAATCCGTACCGGCCCGCCGTGGCCTGTCACGGGCGCTGTCCGCGCAGGGGTGCCTGTTCAACGGCACGCCCGCGCAGATGGAAGAAGCACTGCGCTTGGCCGACCAGGAGCGCCAGCGCGCGCCGGATGATGCTGCCGCGCACGCCCTGTGGGGCTACGCGCAGGATTGCCTGGGCGACATGCGGCAGGCCATCGCGGGCTACTCGCGCGCCATCGAGCTGGACCCCGCCGACGAACGCAGCCGCGCATCGCTGGCCTACCTGCAGCAGGAGCGTGGCGAGCTGGTCACGGCGTTGCGCGGGAACCTGTCGCTGAAGGCGCCAGAGCGCGTCCGCTTCCGTGACGTGCAGGTCGCGCGCGAACTGGAATTGCTTGGCTTCACCCAGGCCGCCGCGCAGCGCCATGCGCGCAACTTCCAACTGTACCCGGACAACGTGTTTTCCAATATCGCCTGGCCGCGCAGCCTGTATGTGGCCGGCGCGCCGGAGCAGGCCAGGCAGGCGCTGGACGAGGCGCTCGCGCGCGGCACGCCGCATCCACAACTGCTGCGCCTGCAGGGCGAGCTGGCACTGCTGGCCGGCGACCCGGCGGCGGCCGCCGCGGCGTTCGAGCGTGGCCGCCAGCTTCGGCCCCAGCAGTCGCTCGGCCAGACCCTGGCGGACCTGCATGGCGTGCCACCCTCACGGGCGATGTGGCTCGGTGAGCGGCTGCAGCAGCGCGCCGCCAACGCCGGCGACGGCTGGCCGGACGCGGCGCTGGAACGGGCGCTGCTGCTGCAGGCCGGCGGGCGCCACACAGACGCCGTGGCAGCGCTGCATCAGGCCGTCGACGATGGCTTCCGCGACGTGGCATGGCTGCGCGTGACGCCCCTGTTCGTGCCCCTGCACAACGCCCCGGGGTGGCCTGCGCTGCTGGATCGCCTCGACACCGACATTGCGCGCCAGCGTGCGCTGGTGCTGGCGGCACCGTGGCGGCCGGATGACCTGGCCGCGCTCAGCGCAGCGCCGGCAGCAGGAACTCGGTGAGGATGCGCCGCGACTGCGGGTGGGCGAAGTTGCGGTTGAACGCCTGGCTGGTGACTACCGCCACCACGCGCTGCTCGGGCAGCACGAAGACGTAGTTGCCGCCGTTGCCGGACATCGCCCAGACCGTACGCGGCGAACCCTGCACGTCCAGCTTCAGGCCCCACCACTGGTAGCCGTAGTCGCTGCCGTCGGAGGTGGTTGCCTGCGCCTGCACCATCGCCTCGATGTAGTCCCTGGGCACGAGCTGGCGGCCCTGCCAGCGGCCACCGTCCAGCACCAGCTGGCCGAACCGCGCGAGGTCCTGCGTGCGGTAGCGCGTGCCGCCGCCGCCCATGCCGATGCCCTCCGGCGAGCGGTTCCACTGGCTGCGGGTGATGCCCAGCGGCCGCTCCAGGACCCGTGCGGCGTACTCGGCCAGCGGTTGGCCACTGGCCTGTTCCAGCACGGCGCCCAGCACGAACGGGCTGGCGGTGCAGTACGCGAATGCGCGGCCATGCGGGCTGTCCTCCGGGCGCTGCATCCACGGCGCGAAGCCCTTCACCGGCAGGGCCAGGGCGAAGTCCAGCCAGCGCTCGCGCACGTACATGCGCTCCTCGTGGCCGGCCGAGAACGGGTTCTCGTCATCGCATTCCCAGAGGCTGCTCATGGTCAGCAGGTCCTGCACGGTCGTGCCGCGCAGGCGCGAATCGATGGCGTGCCGGGCAGTGAAGGCCGGGAAGTAGTCGTACACCCGGGCCTGCACGCCGGGCAGCGTGCCATCGCCGATGGCGGCACCGACCAGCAGCGCTGTCACGCCCTTGCTGGCCGAGCGCACGTCGTGCAGGGTCTGCGCATCGGCGCCGTTGAAATAGCCCTCGTAGACCACCTTGCCATCCACCTGCAGCAGCACGCTGCGGATCTGCTTCAGTTCGTCGGTGGCGATGGCCTGCTGCAGGGCCTGCAGGCGGGCTGGGTCAGGTGGCGTGGCGCGGGCCGCGAAGGGCAGGGCGAATACGGCGCAGAGCAGGGCCAGGGCAGGCAGGGTCGAACGCATCGTCGGGCTCCATCAAAGGGGAGCCCGATTGAACCTGCGTGGCGCCTGAAGTGCTGGAAACCTGCCTGAAGAATGCTGAAGCCCCTGTGCCACAAGGCGTGTGGGTGTCAACCTTGGTTGACGCGCTCATCCTCTTCTTCCTCGCCCAGCCACCACACCTGGCCCGGCGCCGGATCACTCAGCGGATGCTCGCGCTGCTCGATGGCCTGCAGCACGCGCCCCGGTGCCGCAGCGGTCCAGGTGGCCAGCAGCTTTTCCACCGCGGCCCGGCCCTGGGCGGCAATGCCCAGATCACGCTCGCGTGCCCAACCACCGCCATCATCGTTGCCGGCGTCGTCGTCATGCCGGTGCGGCGTGCCGTAGCTGCAGCGGCGGCACAGCCGGCGCACGGTGGCGGTCCAATCCTCGACCGTGCCGATGCCGGGCAGGGTCATGGCCTCCAGGGCTGCGACGTCCTCGGGGCCGTCGCACTGCACGAACACGGTGAAGGTCGCCATGTCCGATGCCTGCAGGCGCTGCATCGCGTTGAACACCGGCACCTCGATGTCGCGGTAGGTGCGCAGGCCCGTGCAGGCACCGTCATGCAGCACGATGTCGCCGAAGCGGAAGCCGCTTTCGGGCAGAGGCACGTTGTCGATGCGCGCGCGCACCGGGTCGATGCGGCTCATGTACACCACCTCGGCATCGGCCCAGGGTGCCAGGCGCACGCAGGCCACGCCGAAGTCGCCTGTGATCGCCCCCTCACCCTCGGGCAGGGTGATGCCACAGTGCGTCCACTGCCGCCGTGCCTCGGCCCAGTCACCCACGGCCGAAGCAGCGATGCCGGCATTCCAGGCCGTGGCCTCGTCGAAGTCCCCGCGCACCTGCGCCGAACGCAGGTTGTCCTGCAGCGAAGCAGGCCAGTTGCGCAGGTACTTGTGCGCCAGCCCGCGCATGTAATGCAGGTAGGGGATCTCCGGCGCATGGCCGATCAGCTCGCCGAACAGGTCCGCGGCCTGCGCCAGTTCGCCATCGTCGAACGCCGCATAGGCGCGTGCCTCCAGGGCCTGCAGTGCATCCTGGGTGTCATCGTGGGAGGCGTTGTCGTCTGTGCTCATGTCCGTGTGCGATTGAAGATCCGCGGCTACCTTAGCCGATGCCGGATCCGTGTAGAGTCGAGCACGCTCGTCTCTACCTACCGGGAGTTTCCATGTTGCGCCAGACCTTGGCCGGGCTTGCCCTGCTGATCGCCGCCGCCGTTCCTGTCGCCAGCCACGCGGCGCAGCCGCCGATCTACGGTGCCTACTACCCCGGTGGTTCGGCCGAGCGCTACCCGGTGTCGCGTATTCCAGCCGATCGCCTCACCCACCTGTTCTATGCGTTCTCCACCATCGACGCAGGGCGCTGCACGGTCGGCGCCGAAGCGGCGGACAACTTCGCCGCGCTGGCCGAGCTGAAGAAGGCGCACCCGCACCTGCGCACGCTGATCTCCATCGGCGGCTGGGGCGCCGGTGGCTTTTCCGATGCCGCGCTGACCGAGGCCAGCCGCAAGCGCCTGGTCGATTCGTGCATGGCGCTGTTCTTCGACCAGTACGCGGGCAGCTTCGATGGCGTGGACATCGACTGGGAATTCCCGGTCAGTGGCGGCCCGAAGGAGCTGGCCCATCGCCCGCAGGACCGCGCGAACATGACCCGGCTCGCGCAGGCGTTCCGCGTGGCGCTGGATGCGCGCGGCCGCAAGCTTGGCCAGCCGATGCTGCTGACCGCCGCCCTCGCAGCCGGCCGCCTGCAGACCGATGGCCCGTATGATCCGGCCGCCAGCTATGACCTGCCGGCGCTGGCCAATGTGCTCGATTTCATCAACCTGATGAGCTACGACATGGGCACCGGCTTCTCGGCGGTGTCCACCTTCAACGCGCCGCTGCATGAAGTGGCGGCCGACCCGCTGGCGCCGGAGCTGCGGCGCTGGAACAACGTGGCCGGTGCGGTGCAGTACTACCGCGACCATGGCGTGCCGGCCGACAAGCTGGTGCTGGGCGTGCCGTTCTACGGGCGTGGCTTCAAGGTGACCGGCGAGGCGCCTGATGGGGTGTACCAGGCCTACAGCGCACCGGCCGATGCCGGCGACTGGCGGGTGATCAAGGCCCGTTACCTGGACCAGCCGGGCTGGACGAAACACTGGCAGCCGCAGGCGCAGAGCCCCTGGCTGTACAACGCGGCCGAGAAGATCTTCATCAGCTACGAAGACCCGCGTTCCATCGGCCTGCGCGCGCAGTTCGCCCGCGAGCAGGGCCTGGCCGGCGTGTTCATGTGGGAGCTGACCGGCGATGACGAACAGGCCAGCCTGCTCAACGCCATGCTGGCACCGTGGCACAAGGCCCGCGTCGGCGATTGACCCCGGACTGGTAGCGCCGGGCCATGCCCGGCGGGTGCCTCAATTGGCCCACACGCTGTTGGGGTCGCCATCACGGGCACGGCGCTGGCTGGCCACCGCCAGCCGCGCAAAGCCGAACGCCATCGCCAGCGCCACCACGTCGATCCAGAACAGCGGCCACAGCCCGCGCGCGGCGGCCAGCCACGGCCAGTCGCCGTTGAGTGCGCCATGCATCACCGGCACCAGGGCGGTGCTGATGGCTGCGGCCCACAGCAGTTCACGCGCGGCCTGCGCCGGCCGGCGCAGGGCCGCCCACAGCGCGCACGCCGCCCAGGTGCCGAAGCAGGCCCAGCGGATGCCGTGGTCCACCGCGGCCGGGGCCACCCGTTCGAGCACCAGCGCGGTGACGAACGCCACCGAAATCGCCACGCACAGGCCGATGCACACGCCCACCGTCGCCCGCGCCATGTTCACTCCCGAACGCGGCTGCTGCGGCTGCCGGCGCTTGCGCCGCGATTCGATCCACAGCAGGTTGCCCGAGTAGAACAGGAAGGCGCCGCCCAGCCCCAGCAGGAAGTACAGCCAGACCACCACGCCGTTGCCGAACTCGCCGAAGTGCAGGGCGTACGCCGCGCTGAGCGTGGCGTGGTTGGCATCGCGATGGCCGGGCAGCTGGCTGGCCAGCACGCGGCCACTGGCCACATCCAGTGCGACCGAGCCGAGCGGGCCGAGGGTGCCGCTGGATTCGCCGGTGATCTCGATGGTGGCGTTGGCATCTGCGCCATTGGCCAGCTTCAGGTAGGCCGGTTCGAAATCGGCAACGCCCTGTGCGCGCGCCACTTCCAGGGCGCGTGCGTGCAGCTCGCGCAGGCTGCCCGGTGCGGCCGGCACGCCCGCGGCCTCGCGCACCGGCGCGGTGTCCATCGCCGCCGGCACCACCTGCATGGCCTTGCCTTCGAAGATGAGCGGGTTGAGCAGGGCGATCTGAATGAACACCAGGCAGAGCAGGGCGCCGGTCACCGCGAACATCAGGTGGAACGGCAGGCTGAGCACGCCGATCACGTTGTGCGCGTCCTGCCACATCTGCTTGAGGTTGCGGCCCGGGCGCAGCGCGAACAGGTCACCCAGCAGCTTGGGCAGGTGGATGACCACGCCGCTGAGCAGGGCCATGCCGTACAGCAGGCTGACGATGCCCATCACGTAGATGCCGGCCACCGGCAGGCCCAGGCTGTAGTGCAGCTCGTTGACCAGCTCGGCCAGGCCGGCCTGCGGCGGCGTCGGGCTGCCGCCGGTCTGACCGGGCCAGGCATAGCGCCAGCCGCCGTCGGCCCCTTGCCAGTAGGCCAGCGGCTGCGGGTGCTCGGCGCCGGGGAAGGTCATGCCGACATGGCGGCGCGCCTCCGGGTGCTTGGCCAGCACGTCGTCCAGCAGGTACTGCGCATCATCCAGCCCGGACGGCAGCACGCTGGCCGCGCCCGGCGTCTGCCACATCGGCAGGTCGTGGTGGAACAGGGTGAGGGCACCGGCATAGAACGCCACGAACAGGCCGAAGCCGGCCACCAGGCCGACCCAGGTGTGCAGGGTGGTGAAGGTACGCAGGGTCTGCGAACTGAATTTCATGCGGTCGTTCTCATTGCACCGCGCCGCTCAGGCGCAGCAGCCACAGCGCGGCGAAGCCGCCGGCGGCACAGGCGGCGGGCACCAGCCAGGCGCGCGCCACCGTGCGGAAACTGAAGGCCCACAGCGCCGCCAGCATCCACAGCGGGACGAAAGCGATCAGGGCCGGCACCACCGCGCTCGGCCACGGCCCCGGCGGCAGCCAGGTCAGCAGGCCGGTGGCAGCGGCGGCAAGGAAGAAGCCAGCGAAGATGCCCGACAGGGCGCGCGTCCACATCAGCGCGGGCCTCTGCCAGGGAGGTCCGTGGCCGGGCGGTGCCAGGCTGCCAGTGCCGGCAGCAGCAGGGCCACCAGCATCCAGGTGCACAGCATCGCCACCAGGCCGGCGGCAACGCCCAGTTCGGCCATCCACAGCCACAGCGAGGCGACCGCCGCGACCATGCCGATCTGCCGGCCCAGGCGGCCGGCACGGCGCAGGCGTGGCCAGCGGCAGTGCGGCGATGCCGCGTAGAACGCCAGGGCGGAAAACATCGCCGACAGCATGGCCAGGCTGCAGAAGCCCAGCGTGGACAGGCCCACGGTGATCATCGTCGGCTCACCACTGGTAACGCAGGCTGGCGGTGACGGTGCGCGGGTAGCCGTAGTAGCACCACGTCGCGCTGTTGCAGGCCGACACGTACTTCTTGTCGGCCGCGTTGGCGGCGTTCACCTGCAGGCGCCACGGGCCACGGTCGTAGTGCACGCTGGCGTCGATCAGGGTGAACGACGGGGTGTACCAGTCGTTGTAGATGTCGCCGTAGATGCCACCGTTGTAGCGCACGCCTGCACCGAAGCCGAAGCCGCTCAGCGCGCCGGCGGTGAAGGTGTAGTCGGCGCCGAGCGAGGCGCTCTCCTTCGGCACCAGCGCCACCCGCTTGCCCAGCGAGGCGGCATCGGTGCTGCGGCGGACCTTGGCGTCCAGGCGGGTGTAGCTGCCATACACGCTCAGGCCCTGGCCGATGTTCCAGCGGCCTTCCAGCTCGGCGCCGCGCACGCGGGTCTGGCCCTGCTGGATCGAGAACAGGGTGTGCTGCGGGTCGACGGTGAGCGTGTTGTCCTGTTCGATCTGGTAGGCAGCGGCGGTCAGCAGCAGGCGGCCACCTTCGGGCTGGTACTTCACGCCCGCCTCGAACTGCTCGCCGGTGGTCGGCACGAAGGCGCGGCCTTCGAAATCGGTGCCGATGGTGGTCTGGAACGACTGCGACCAGCTGACGTAGGGGCTGACGCCGTTGTCGAACAGGTAGTTCACGCCGACCCGGCCGGAGAACTGGTCATCGCTCTGGTGGGCGGTGCCGGTGCCGCCGATGCGCTGTTCGGTATCGGTGCCGACCCAGTCCTGGCGGCCGGCCAGGGTCACCAGCCAGCGGTCGATGCGGATCTGGTCCTGCAGGTACAGGCCCAGCGTGCCCTGCGTCTGCACCTGCCGCGAGGTGTAGTCGGGCACCTGCACCGGCGCGCCGTACACCGGGTTGTAGGCATCGATGCCGGGCGCGCCGAACAGGAACGCCGAGGCGTAGTCGTCACGCGCGCGGCGGTAGTCCAGCCCGGCCAGCACGGTGTGCTCGACGCGGCCGCTGTGGAAGCGGAACGTCAGGTTGTTGTCGATGGCCACGCTCTCGGAGGTGTCCATGCGCGGGTAGTAGTAGCGCACCAGCTCGGTGCTGTCCGGCGCGGCCAGGCCGAACAGGCCCAGACTGCCGTGGCTGGCATCCACTTCGGCCCAGCTGTAGCGCACGTTCTGGTTGAACACGGTGCCGTCGCCGAAATCGTGGCGGAACTCATAGCCCAGCGACGCGGCTTCCTTGGTGTAGTCGTTCACCCCCGGCTCGCCGCTGAAGAAGTGGCGGGAGATGTAGCGGCCGTTGACACCGGGCACCACCGTGCCCTGGTAGGGCAGGAAGCCGCCCGTCTCGACCGTGTCGTTCTTCTGGTAGCGGGCCAGCACGGTCAGCGAATTGGCCTCGTCCGGGGTCCAGGTGATGGACGGGGCGAGGTAGTAGCGGTCGTCATGGACCTGGTCGATGACGTTGTCGCTGTTGCGGGCCAGGCCGACCAGGCGGTACAGGACGCTGCCGCTGTCGTTGAGCGCGCCGCCGATGTCGAAGGCGGCCTGCTTCAGGCCGTAGTTGCCGACCTGCAGTTCCACCTCCTGCAGCGGGTTGGCGCTCGGGCGCTTGCTGACGAAATTGACCAGGCCGCCCGGCGGCATCGCGCCGTAGTTGACCGAGGCCGGGCCCTTCAGCACGTCGATGCGCTCCAGGCCATACGGCTCGATGCGCGATTCGCCGGTCCAGGTGCCTTCCACCGTGGCCAGGCCGTCAAGGTAACGGGCCGGCTTGAAGCCGCGCACCAGCAGCCAGTCGCTGCGGGTGTCCTCGCCGTACTGGCCGCCCTGGGCGCCAGCGGTGTACCACACCGCTTCCTCCACGCCGTGGATGCCACGGTCGCGCATCTGCCGGTCGGTGATGACCGAGATCGACTGCGGAATCTCGCGCAGCGGGGTGTCGGTCTTGGTCGCGCTGCCGCTTTCGGTGGCGATGGGGGCGGTCACCTGCACGGTGTCCAGCGTGCGCGCTTCATCGGCCTGGGCCAGGGTGGGAAGCGCGCCGGACAGGGCTGCGGCCAGCGCAAGCGCCAGGGTGGACAGCGGGGCACGGAACAGGCCGGCACGAACCGGCAACGACTGCGGAGACATGGGCGGATCCAGGGCCGGGAAGGGGCGCGCCACACGCAAGTGAGAAACGCCTGCGTATGGTAATCATTGCCATCTGGCCCCGCCAGCGGCCGCCATTCAGCCGCCCTGGCACGGCATTGGCCCGGCTGGCTTGGGCTTTGCCGCGCGCTGGTTTAAGATCGACGCAGAACCCTGACTGGAACAAGGTGGCCCGCGCCCAGCGCCGGCCGAGCGTGCGACATGAGCACTACCACCGCCCACCGCTGACCTGCCCCCGAAGGCCCTGTGTTCCAGGCGCCCTCGCGGCGCTTTTTTATTGCCCGGGCACCGCCCGGAACGCTTTCCAGCCCGCTCGAGCGGGCCCCGCACGAAGCCATTGCGATGATCAATATCACCCTTCCCGACGGCAGCCGCCGCGAATTCGAAAACCCCGTCAGCGTCATGGACGTCGCCCAGTCGATCGGCGCCGGCCTGGCCAAGGCCACCATCGCCGGTTCGGTCGATGGCGTGCTGGTCGATGCCAGCGACGTCATCGACCACGATGCCCGCCTGCGCATCATCACCGCCAAGGACGAGGAGGGCGTGGAAATCATCCGCCACTCCTGCGCCCACCTGGTCGGCCACGCCGTCAAGCAGCTGTACCCCGACGTGAAGATGGTGATCGGTCCGGTCATCGCCGAAGGCTTCTACTACGACATCTATTCCGAGCGTCCGTTCACGCCGGAAGACATGGCCGCCATCGAGAAGCGCATGGGCGAGCTGATCGCCCAGGATTACGACGTCATCAAGAAGGTGACGCCGCGCGCTGAAGTGTTCGAGATCTTCAAGGCCCGTGGCGAGGACTACAAGCTGCGCCTGATCGAGGACATGTCCGACGACATCCAGGCGATGGGCATGTACTACCACCAGGAATACGTGGACATGTGCCGCGGCCCGCACGTGCCGAACACGCGCTTCCTGAAGGCCTTCAAGCTGACCCGCATTTCCGGCGCGTACTGGCGTGGCGATGCGCAGAACGAACAGCTGCAGCGCATCTACGGCACCGCGTGGGCCGACAAGAAGCAGCTCGATGCGTACATCAAGCGCATCGAGGAAGCCGAAATGCGCGACCACCGCCGCATCGGCAAGCAGCAGGACCTGTTCCACCTGCAGGAAGAAGCCCCGGGCCTGGTGTTCTGGCACCCCAAGGGCTGGGCGCTGTGGCAGGTGGTCGAGCAGTACATGCGCAAGGTCTACCGCAGCACCGGCTACGGCGAAGTGCGCTGCCCGCAGATCCTGGACGTGTCGCTGTGGCAGAAATCGGGCCACTGGGACAACTACCAGGACGCGATGTTCTTCACCGAGTCCGAGAAGCGTACCTACGCGCTCAAGCCGATGAACTGCCCGGGCCACGTGCAGGTGTTCAACCAGGGCCTGCACAGCTACCGCGACCTGCCGATCCGCTACGGCGAGTTTGGTGCCTGCCACCGCAACGAGCCGTCCGGCGCGCTGCACGGCATCCTGCGCGTGCGTGGCTTCACCCAGGACGATGGCCATGTGTTCTGCACCGAAGACCAGGTCGAGGCGGAAGTGACCGCGTTCCACCAGCAGGCGCTGGCGGTTTACCAGCACTTCGGCTTCGACGAGATCCAGGTGAAGATCGCCCTGCGCCCGGAATCGCGCCTGGGTGACGACGCGACCTGGGACAAGGCCGAAGGCGCGCTGCGCTCGGCGCTGTCCAGCTGTGGCGTGGAATGGCAGGAGCTGCCGGGCGAGGGCGCCTTCTACGGCCCGAAGATCGAGTACCACCTGAAGGACGCCATCGGCCGTACCTGGCAGCTGGGCACCATGCAGGTCGACTTCATGATGCCGGGCCGCCTGGGCGCCGAGTACGTGGACGAAAACAGCCAGAAGAAGCATCCGGTCATGCTGCACCGGGCCATCGTCGGTTCGATGGAGCGCTTCCTCGGCATCCTGATCGAGCACCACGCCGGCCAGTTCCCGGCCTGGCTGGCGCCGACCCAGGTGGTGGTGGCCAACATCACCGACGCTCAGGCTGAATACGTCTCCAGCGTGACCAAGACCCTTGCGGAGCAAGGCTTCCGCGTCAGCTCGGATTTGCGTAACGAGAAGATCGGCTATAAAATCCGCGAGCATACGTTGCAGCGCGTGCCTTACCTGCTGGTCATCGGTGACCGCGAGAAGGAAAATGGAGCTGTGGCGGTGCGTACGCGTTCTGGCGAAGACCTGGGCAGCATGAGCCTGCAGGCCTTCATCGAGCGGCTCCAGGCCGAGGGCGCGTAAGCAAAGGTCCGGTCCGGGCGCACAGGCACCCGGACCGGTTCGATACCCTTGGGAGAACGTAATATCAGCACCCCTGACAACAAACAGAACCGCAAGAATCAGGAAATCCGTGTGCCGCGCGTCCGCGTGATCGGCAGTGACGGAGAAATGATCGGCGTGTTGTCGCGCGACGAAGCGCTGTCCATGGCCGAAGATGAAGGCCTGGACCTGGTTGAAATCCAGCCGCAGGCCGATCCGCCGGTCTGCAAGATCATGGATTTCGGCAAGTTCAAGTTCGAAGCGCAGAAGAAGGCCAGCGAGGCCAAGAAGAAGACCAAGCAGGTCGAGATCAAGGAAGTGAAGTTCCGTCCGGTCACGGACGAGGGCGACTACCAGATCAAGCTGCGCAAGATGCGCGGTTTCCTTGAGGAAGGCGACAAGATCAAGGTCAACATCCGCTTCCGTGGCCGTGAAATGAGCCACCAGGAACTGGGTCGCGAGATGGCCAACCGGATCGAGACCGATCTGGGCGAGGACATCGTCATCGAATCCCGTCCGCGCCTGGAAGGGCGTCAGATGGTCATGATGATCGCGCCGAAGAAGAAGACCTGAGGCCTGACGGGCCGCCTTCCGGGGCGCCTGGCTGAATGGTTCAGGGTAAAGGGACGCCACGGGCGTCCCTTTGCTTTTGCGGTAACACGGTAATTCATGCCGGAAAGGGTCGCAGGGGCTGGTGGCAGGGCGGTTTTGCCTGTATCATGCCCGGCTCGACCCACCCAGGACGGGTCGTACGCCGATCATGGCAGGACGGAAAGAGCGGCCCAGGCCGCCGCCAGATCAGTCAGAAACCAGGGTCATATCCCATCAAGGACATTGCAATGCCCAAGATCAAGACCAACCGGGCAGCGGCCAAGCGTTTCCGCAAGACCGCCTCGGGCAAGTACAAGTGCGGCCACGCCAACCGTAGCCACATCCTCACGAAGAAAGCGACCAAGCGTAAGCGTAATCTGCGTCAGACGGGCCATGTCCGTGCAGAAGACGCAGGCCGTCTGGACCGCATGCTCCCTTACCTCTGAGGAACTGAAAAATGGCACGAGTTAAGCGTGGCGTACAGGCGCGTCGCCGCCACAAGAAAATCCTTGATCTGGCGAAGGGCTACTACAATGCCCGTCGCAAGGTCTTCCGCGTCGCCAAGCAGGCGGTCATCAAGGCACAGCAGTACGCCTACATCGGCCGTAAGCAGAAGAAGCGCAACTTCCGTTCGCTGTGGATCACCCGTATCAATGCGGCTGCCCGCATCAACGGCCTGAGCTACAGCCGCTTCATGAACGGCCTGCTGAAGGCCGGCATCACCCTGGACCGCAAGGTCCTGGCTGATATCGCCGTGCACGACGCAGCTGGTTTTGCTGCACTGGCCGAAAAGGCCAAGGGCGCACTGGCGGCATAAGTCCTTCCCGATGCCGTTGCCGTTCAACGGGAACGGTGTCAGGTAGAGGCAATGCATGGGGAAGGGCGCAAGTCCTTCCCCATTCTTTTTTGGGTCCCGGCAACGCCGCAGGCGCGCGGTGCGGGGACCGGCGGTGGCGACAGGGGTCGGCCCTTCGCGCATCGCGATGGCAGACCGACTGGAGTTCCGGCCCCCCATGAGCGACATCCAATCCCTCACCACTCAGGCGCTGGCCGATGTGGCCGCCGCACAGAGCCCCGACGTGCTGGAACAGCTGCGCGTGGCCCTGCTCGGCAAGAGCGGCAGCATCACCGCCCAGCTCAAGCAGCTCGGCGCCCTGCCGGCCGACGAGCGCAAGGCCGCCGGTGAAGCCATCAACCAGGCCCGTGACGCGCTGTCCAGCGCGCTGGGCGAGCGCAAGGCCGTGCTGGAAAACGCCGCACTGGATGCGCGCCTGGCCGCCGAAGCGATCGACATCACCCTGCCGGGCCGCAACGGCGACCGTGCCGGCCTGCACCCCATCACCCGCACCCTGGAACGCATCACCGGCATCTTCGGCCGGTTGGGCTACGAGCTGTCCGAGGGTCCGGAGATCGAGGACGACTGGCACAACTTCGAAGCGCTGAACTTCCCGCCGCACCACCCGGCGCGTGCCATGCACGACACCTTCTACTTCGGCGACGGCCGCCTGCTGCGCACGCATACCTCCGGTGTGCAGGTGCGCTACATGGGCGAGCACCAGCCGCCGCTGCGCATGATCGCTGCCGGCAAGGTGTACCGCAGCGACAGCGACCAGACCCATTCGCCGATGTTCCACCAGGTCGAAGGCCTGCTGGTGGATGAGCATTCCACCTTCGCCGACCTGAAGGGCACGCTGGCCGAGTTCGTGCGTGCCTTCTTCGAGCGCGATTTCGAAATGCGCTTCCGCCCCAGCTACTTCCCGTTCGTCGAACCCGGCGCGGAAGTGGACATCGCCTGGCAGCAGCCCGACGGCAGCACCCGCTGGCTGGAAGTGCTCGGCTGCGGCATGGTCCACCCGAACGTGCTGCGCAACGTCGGCATCGATCCGGAACGCTACACCGGCTTCGCCTTCGGGCTGGGCGTGGAGCGCTTCGCGATGCTGCGTTACGGCGTCAACGACCTGCGCGCGTTCTTCGAGAACGACGTGCGGTTCCTGAAGCAGTTCGCGTAACGGACCAGGTAGCGTCGGGCCATGCCCGGCGGACTCAACAACGCAGGCCCAGGCGCATGCGCCGGGCCCACCAGGGTGACACCATGAAATTCTCCGAAAACTGGCTGCGCAGCCACGTCCCGACCTCCGCCACGCGCGATGAACTGAGCGCGGTGCTCACCGCCATCGGCCTGGAAGTGGAAGAAGTGACCGCGCTCGGCAACGGCCTGCAGCACGTGGTCGTGGCACGCATCGTCGAGGCCGTGCGCCATCCCGAAGCCGACCGCCTGCAGGTGTGCAAGGTTGATGCAGGGCAGGGCGAACTGCTGCAGATCGTCTGCGGTGCGCCCAACGCGCGCCCGGGCCTGGTCGCGCCGCTGGCCATGGTCGGCGCGCAGATCGGCGATCTGAAGATCAAGCCGGCCAAGCTGCGCGGCGTCGAATCCAACGGCATGCTGTGCTCGGCCAAGGAACTGGGCCTGGACACCGATGCCTCGGGCCTGCTGGAGCTGCCTGATGATGCGCCGGTCGGCCAGGCCCTGGTCGAGTACCTCGGCCTGCCCGACGCCAGCATCGAAATCAAGCTGACCCCCAACCGCGCCGATTGCTTCAGCGTGCGCGGCATCGCCTACGACGTGGCCGCGGCCACCCGCAGCGAAGTGCTGGATTTCGCCGCCGACGCCATTGCGGCGGTCGGCAGCCGCGAGCTGTCCATCCAGCTCGACGCCGGCGCCGAAGCGCCGCGTTACCTGGGCCGTGTCATCGAGGGCGTCAACGCCGCCGCCAAGACCCCGCTGTGGATGGCCGAGCGCCTGCGCCGCAGCGGCGTGCGCCCGGTGTCGCTGCTGGTCGACATCACCCAGTACGTGATGCTGGAACTGGGCCAGCCGATGCACGCCTATGACCTGGGCACCCTGCAGGGCAGCATCGCCGTGCGCCGTTCGCGTGCCGGCGAAGCGATCAAGCTGCTGGACGGCCGCGATGCGGTGCTGGACGACAGCTTCCTGGTGGTGACCGACGCCGACCGTGCCGTCGGCCTGGCCGGCCTGATGGGCGGCTTCGATACCCGCGTCACCGACGACACCACCGCCGTGTTCCTGGAGGCTGCGCACTTCGCGCCGGCCGCCATCATGGGCCGTGGCCGCAAGCTGGGCCTGCACACCGATGCCGGCCATCGCTTCGAGCGTGGTGTTGATCCGGCGCTGCCGCGTACCGCCATCGAATACGCCACCCGCCTGGTGCTGGACCTGGCCGGCGGTACCCCGGCGCCGGTCACCGAGGCCGTGCGTGAGGCCGATCTGCCGCCGCCGGCGACGATCATCCTGCGTCGTGCCCGCATCACCCGCGTGCTGGGCATCACCATTGAAGACGCCGAGGTCGAGCGCATCCTGCGCGCGCTGGGCATGGGCGTGACCGCGGCCGGCGAAGGCTGGCAGGTGACCGCGCCGAGCCGTCGCTTCGATATCGCCATCGAAGAAGACCTGATCGAGGAACTGGCGCGCATCCACGGCTACGAGCAGATCCCGACCACCCTGCCGGGTGGCGCGGCGCGCGTGGCGATGCCGACCGAGACCCAGCTGGACGTGCTCAGCGTGCGCCGCCAGCTGATCGCCCGCGATCTGCAGGAAACCCTGAATTTCGCCTTCGTCGATGATGCGCTGCTGACCCAGTGGCAGCTGCGCGACAACCTGGTGCCGCTGGCCAACCCGCTGTCGGCCGAGCTGGCGGTGATGCGCCCGGCGCTGCTGCCGGGCCTGGTCGCCACCCTGGGCCGCAATGCCGCCCGCCAGCTGGCCCGCGTGCGCCTGTTCGAAGTGGGCCGGGTGTTCGCCCAGCAGGCTGGCGAAGGCCAGCCGGCACCCCTGGAAACCCCGCGCGTGGCGGCCGCCATCTGTGGCGATGCGCAGTCCGTGCAGTGGGGCCTGCCGACCCGCAAGGTCGATTTCCATGACCTGAAGGGCGACCTGGAATCGTTGGCCGCCGCCAGCGGTGCCGTGCTTGAATTCCGCCCGTCCACCCGTGCCTTCGGCCACCCGGCCCGTTCGGCCGAGGTGTACCGCGATGGCGTGGTGATCGGCTGGATCGGCCAGATCCATCCGCGCCTGGCCAAGGCCATGGACATCGAGGCTGACGTCTACGCCTTCGAACTGGACCTGGAGGCACTGTCCGCCCGTGCGCTGCCGCGTGCCGGCGAGCTGTCGCGCTTCCCGGCGGTGCGCCGCGACCTGGCGTTCCTGGTGCCTGAACAGGTGGCCTGGAGCGACCTGGCAGCGACCATCCGGCAGGCCGCTGGCCCGCTGCTGCGCGAGCTGAACCTGTTCGACCGTTACGTCGGCCAGGGTGTCGAGCCTGGGTTCAAGAGTCTCGCTATGGGCTTGATTTTGCAGGACAAGTCGCGCACTCTGACGGACCGCGACGTGGAAGCGGTGGTGGCCGAGGCGGTCACTGCGATCGAGCGTGAACACCACGCCCGGATCCGCGGCTGAGCGGGAAGCACTCAGGGGTAGCAGGCAATGGCATTGACCAAGGCGGAGATGGCGGAAAAGCTGTTCGACGAAGTCGGTCTGAACAAGCGGGAAGCCAAGGAATTCGTCGACGCGTTCTTCGATGTGCTGCGTGAAGCGTTGGAACAGGGACGTCAGGTGAAGCTGTCCGGCTTCGGTAATTTCGACCTGCGGCGCAAGAACCAGCGCCCGGGTCGCAACCCCAAGACCGGCGAGGAAATTCCGATTTCCGCCCGTACGGTGGTCACCTTCCGTCCGGGCCAGAAGCTCAAGGAGAGGGTGGAAGCTTATGCTGGATCCGGGCAGTAACCGCGAACTACCGCCGATCCCGGCCAAGCGCTACTTCACCATTGGTGAGGTAAGCGAGCTGTGCGACGTCAAGCCGCACGTGCTGCGCTACTGGGAAACCGAGTTTCCCAGCCTTGAGCCGGCCAAGCGCCGTGGCAACCGCCGCTACTACCAGCGCCACGACGTGCTGATGGTGCGGCAGATCCGCAGCCTGCTGTACGAGCAGGGTTACACCATCGGCGGCGCGCGCCTGCGCCTGGATGGTCCGGATGCGCGCGAGGAATCGGCGCTGAGCAACCAGATCATCAAGCAGGTACGCATGGAGCTGGAAGAAGTGCTGCAATTGCTTCGCCGGTGATCCAAAACCCCGCGTAATCCGCTATACTTCACGGCCCGCCGCACTGGCGGGCACATCGCAGCATCAGTCGGGGCGTAGCGCAGCCTGGTAGCGCATCTGCCTGGGGGGCAGAGGGTCGTCGGTTCGAATCCGGCCGTCCCGACCACTGTGATGAAACAGAAAGCCTGCGCACGCGATGCGTGGGCTTTTTTGTTGTTGCGTTGTATGCTTCGCACCACTCGTACTACCGCGGCTGCTGAACCCGGTACTCACGAGAAAACATCATGGAAACTGCAAGAACCCGAGCCTGGCGTCGTGCCAGGGCGCGCCTGCACGGCGGTGACCGCCCTGCACCGGTGCAGGCCTTCAAGCCCGAGAAGAACTGGAAGCTGCTCTACACGCGCGGCGACAAGCTGATCCGCGCGCGCCAGTTGGGGTTTACCTATCCCATCCTCAGCACCACGCAGCTGCTGGAGCAGGGATGATCAACCTTCTGTTTGTCTGCAGCCGCAACCAGCTGCGCAGCCCGACCGCCGAAGCCATGTGGCGACGGCGGCCTGGCTTCGCCGGACGTTCGGCGGGCACCAGCCCGCATGCACGCCATCCCATCAGCCCGGCGGATATCCGCTGGGCTGATGTCATCTTCGTCATGGAGCCCAAGCACCAGCATCGTCTGCAGGCAGCCTTCCCGCGGTTGCTGGAACACACGCCGCTGCACTGCCTGGACATCCCCGACGACTACCGTTGCATGGACCCGGCGCTGATGGCACTGCTGGAGTTGCGGGTCGCGGCTTACCTGCCGGTTGCTACCTGATACCGGGCGTTCAGGCCCGCAGCCCATACGCTGCGGTACTTCCCTTATCATCGGCGCACATCCGATTGCATCGGCATTCTCCTCGCACCCGCCACCGGCGGTTGCGGCGGGCGTGCAGGACGATGCGCGGACCACGACGACCACAGGGGGTTGCGTTGATCAGCAGTACCGTCATTCATCGTTCGGCCGACGCAGGCACGGACGGCGTCCGCGTCCTGGACACCACGTTCAAGGAAAAGCGCGTCTTTGTTTCATGGGGCCTGCGTGGCGAGGATCTCAGCCGTGAGGCCGAGCCGGCCGAAACCGTTGCCGCGCGCCAGGCATTGCAGCGCGAGTCGCGGCAGGTTGAAGGGCCTCGCAGCGGCGAGGTGTTCATTGCCAATCAGGCCGCCGCGGCCATCAGCGTGTACCGCCTGCTCAGCGAGGCGCGCAGTGGTGATGCCGTGTTCTTCCTGTGCGATTCGCCGGCGGTGGTCGAGTGGCTGGTGACCGCGCTGGAAATACGCGAAGGCTGAAGCGCGCTTTGTAGAGTCGAGCAAGCTCGACTCTACGGAGCAAAGAAGCAGTCGAGCAAGCTCGACTCTACAAACCGCTATGCCAGTGCGGCATCCACGGCGGCGCGTGCATGCAGGGTGGTGGTGTCGAACAGCGGCACCGGGCTGTCCTGCTCACGTACCAGCAGCATGATCTCGGTGCAACCCAGGATGATCGCCTCGGCGCCACGGGCGACCAGCCGCGTGATCACGTCCACGTACACCTGTCGCGAAGCTTCGCTGACCACGCCTGCAATCAGTTCGCGGTAGATGATGTCGTGCACGTCGCGGCGGTCGTCAGCGTCGGGCACCAGCACCTCCAGCCCGAAACGATCGCTCAGCCGCCCACGGTAGAAGTCCTCTTCCATGGTGAAGGCGGTGCCGAGCAGGCCGACCGTGCGCAGGCCCGCCTGCAGGATCGCCTGGGCGGTCGGGTCGGCAATATGCAGCAGCGGCAGCGGACAGGCGGCTTCCATCTGCGGGGCCAGCTTGTGCATGGTGTTGGTGCAGACCACCAGCAGGTCGGCGCCACCGGCCTGCAGGCGGCGTGCGGCATCGATCATTTCCGTGCCCAGCGCGTCCCAGTCGCCGTCATGCTGCAACTGCTTGATGCGGGCGAAATCCACCGACCACAGCAGCAGCTGCGCCGAATGCGCGCCCCCCAGTCGCTGGCGGACATCCTCGTTGATGAGGCGGTAGTACTGCGCCGAGCTTTCCCAGCTCATGCCGCCGATCAGGCCCAGGGTCTTCATGCGTATCTCCATGCTGGAGCCACCATTGCAGCACAGACCGGTGGCCGCGTGCAGGGCGCCATCTGTAACCGTCATTCGTGGCCGGCGCTGTACGTACCGCGGCGCGCCGCCAGCCCGTAAGCTGGTGGGCTCCCCGCGTCGAGAACAACAATGGCCCTGCATACCTGGTGGTGGTTCCTGGCCACGGTCTTCGTGCTGTGCGGCACGCCGGGCCCGAACATGCTGCATATCCTGGGCCGCAGCGTCGGGCTGGGTTTCCGCCGCAGCGTGCCGGCCATGGCCGGCTGCCTGTTGGCCATGCTGCTGGTGCTGGCCGCTTCGGCTGCTGGCCTGAGCGCGTTGCTGCGTTCCTCGCCGATGTTGTTCGAAGTGCTGCGTTACCTGGGCGTGGCGTATCTGGCCTGGCTGGGCATCAAGGCCTGGCGCGACAGCTGCCGTCCGGTCGCCACGGGTGCCGGAAGCGAGCCGCTGCTGGCGCCGGTGCACGGTGCGTGGTCGGTCTTCCGCGGTGGTCTGCTGGTGGGGCTGAGCAACCCGAAGCTGCTGCTGTTCGCCGCCGCATTCCTGCCGCAGTTCGTCGATCCCGCGCGTGCGCAGGGCCTGCAGTACACGGTGCTGGTGGCCACTTTCGCCGCCTGCGAACTGTTCTGGTACGTGATGTATGCCGCGGGCGGGCACAGCCTGCGCCGCTGGCTGGCCAAGCCCTTCGCGCAGCGCTGGTTCGAACGGCTGGTGGGCAGCGTGTTCCTCGCGTTCGCTGTCGCGCTGCTGCGCTTCCGCCCGCGCTGAACGTTCACGCCGCGCGCGCGGCGCGCTCACGGCACCCGCATCGGCGCCTGCCTAACCTGATCCCACTGTTATTAGTCCCTGTGGGGAAAGGATCGACATGATCAAGTGGGCCATCATTTTCGCCGTCATCGGCCTCATTGCCGGTGTGCTCGGTTTCGGCGGCATCGCCGGTACCGCAGTCGGCATCGCCAAGTTCCTGTTCTGGGCAGGCATCATCATCGCGGTGATCCTGTTCCTGATCGGCAGGAGCGTGGCCAAAAAGGTCGCCTGACAGCCTGCCCCAGGTGGCCGGCGGCAGCGCGCTCAGTGCGCGCTGCTTTTCGAGAACAGATTGATGACCAGCACACCCGCGCAGATCAGGCCGATGCCGATCAGCGCCGGCGTGTCCAGGCGCTGCTTGAACACCAGCAGGCCGATCAGCGAAATCAGCACAATGCCCACGCCGGACCAGATCGCGTAGGCGATGCCGGTGGGGATCGATTTCATCGTGAGCGCCAGCAGGTAGAAGCACACGCCGTAGCAGGCCAGCGCACCCAGCGTGGGCGCGAGCCGGCTCATCCCCTCGGACGCTTTCAGCAGCGAGGTGGCGATCACCTCCAGCGCGATGGCGGCGGCCAGGTAGGCATAAGGATTCATCGCGGGCTCCAGGTCAGCCGGGCATGCACAGTTTCAGGGCTTCGCCCGCCATGGCCAGCGCATTGCGCCGTTCTTCCTCATCCAGCGGGCGGCCATAGGCCGTGGCCCAGTAGCCATCGGCAGCGCAGCGCGCCGCGTACAGGCGCGGGTCGGTGGCCTCGCCGGGGAACTCGGCCAGCATGCCGCGCATCCATTCGCGCCAGTGCGCCAGCATGGCCGGTTCCAGCAGGTTGGCCATGGTCAGGCCGATATCGTTGTTCTGGGTCTGCTGCAGCAGATGGTTGAAGCTCACCTCGACGTAGGCACGGGTGAAGCAGCCATGGCCGGGCGGCGCCTGCAGCATGTGCGCGCGCAGATCCTGCTCGAACGCAGAAACCAGCGCGGTCAGCGTTGCGTCCAGCAGCGCCTGTTTGCTGCTGAAGTGATGGAACAGGGCGCCCTTGCTGACGCCAGCGGCACGGGCGACGTCCTGCACCGTCAGCGCGGCAAGTCCGCCCTGGCCGATCACGCGGGCGGTCGCGTCGAGCAGGGCCTGGCGCACGGCTTCGGGCGCCTTGCGGCGCGTGAGGGTGGGGGATGCGGACATGAATGAAGGAAACCGACTGGACGGTATGATTGTAGCGCAGCCGCGTCTCAGTCCAGGTAGACCGACAGTCCGCTGGCCATCTGCAGGTCCGGGCTGTCATCGTCCAGGCCGACGTCGAATGAGATATCCAGCTGGACGCCCGGGCGCACCTGCCAGCTCAGGCCGGCCCCCGCCAGCGTCTGGTCGGGCGCATCGCTGACGTCGAAGAAGCCCGCTTCCAGATAGGTGGACACCGTCGGGGTGGCCTGCAGCGACAGGCTGGGCGCCCACGTGGTCGTGCGTTGGCCCGCGCCGCGCTGATGCTCGGCAAACAGTCCCAGGCTCCAGCGATCGGTCAGGGCCTGCTCCACGCTGGCCGCAAGTGCATATTGCCGGCCGTCGCTGAAGGCTGCGTCGCCGCGCGCCACCACGGCCGTGGCCAGCACCGCCCATGCGGTCCGGTCATTGCTGCCGGGGCCGGCCCACTTCACGCCGACGCTGCTGTCGCCCGCCCCGCGCAGGCGTGTGTCCTCGCCACCTGGCGCGCGCAGGCGCTGGCGATTCCACGGTGTACCCGATACCTGCAGTTCCAGGCCGGGCGCCAGGCCGGTGCGCAGCAGGGCATCGCCGGACAAGGTCGTGCTGCGCACGCCCTCGGCGTCGGTTTCGCGCAGGTAGGAAGGAAGCCCGAACTCCAGCGCGACGGCGCCACGGCCTACCGTGTCGGTACTGAAGCCGAGGCCGGGCCGATCAAAGGCGGGCGGGGCGGACGGAGGCTCTGCCCGTGCGGACAGGCAGGCCATGGAAAGCCCGAACAGAACGATGCACTGGCGCATGCTGGCCGACGAGCTCGAGGGATGTTGCCGAGCATGCGCGGGCCGCGCGTCGGGGCGCCGTGAACGCGGGCGTCAGTCGTCGATGCGGGCGAAGCGCGGCTGCGGGCCGTGTTCGCCGGGCACCTGTTCGACGAACATGGCGTACGGGCGTACCCACAGGCCACCTTCGCCGTAGAGGGCGCGGTACAGCACCTGCGGTTGCAGGGTTTCGCTGCTGCGCACGATATCGATCACTTCGTACAGACCGCCCTTGAAATGGCGGTAACGGCCCGGCTCGAGGCGGGGCAGGGGGCTGAGGTCGGACATCCGGGAATTCTACTTCCGCGCGGGCGTGGGCGGCAGCGCGCACCAGGCATCAATGGCCTCGGCGGTGTTGGCCAGGCCCTGGGCCTGGGCCAGCTCCCATGGCCGCTCGCAGCGCCCGCTGCGCTGGCACCATTGGTAGCCGGCCGAACCGATGCAGCCGTGGGCATCGCGATCGCCGCCGACCACGGGCGCGGCGGCGGCGGCATCCCGGGCGGGCGCGGGTTCGGGCTGTGCGCAGGCACTCAATGCCAGCACCAGCAGCACCGGCAGAAGGGCAGTCTTCATCGGCATGGCCTCGGTTCCGGAGGCCTCAGTGTGGGCCGCTTCCGCGCCGGCAACAAGCGCTCAGCTGATGCTGGCGCGGACCAGCTCCTCAAGCAGAACCAGATAGCTGGCCACGAAGTAGAACTTCAGCAAGGTCGAACGCTGCAGCGGAAGCGAGGTGCGCATGTGGAAGGGGCCCCTGTTAGTGACGGTAGTGTGAAGCGCGCCTGACTTCGTGACAAGAGTCACGGAAAACCTTCACTAAACGGACTCATAGATGTGATGGGGGTAGCGTTCTGACAGCTCCGTGCGGATTTTTCGTACTTATCTGATAGGCCGCCCCTGACCGGCTGATTAGGGTGGATGGCATCAGCAGACGGCCTCGGGCCCCTGCGCCTTCCAACACAGGAGTCCGTCATGGTCATTACCGTCAAATGCAGTGCCGCCCAGTGGTCGCTGCTGGATCCCGTTGCAGGCAGCGCCGAAGCGTTCTGTTCGGGGGCTGCCGCCTTCGATACCGCCGTCGAGCGGGCCGGGGATCACTATCGCCGGACCGGGCAGGAGAGCACCGTGCGCGTGGAAGCGCTGGGCAACAGCATCGAAGCCGTGCGTTTCCAGGCGGTGGCTGTCGCGCCAGAGCAGGTTACGGAGCTGCATCCTGCGCCAGCGGCGTGACGCCAGCCGCATCCCGGCTCAGCGCCGGGGTGATGAAGCGCCACAGCCATGCACGGCTGACGGTTTTGGTGTGGACGTGTTCGATCCGCCCCGGCAGCGCCCTGTCCTGCAGCAGCCGCTGCGGGTCCTCGGCCAGCACCAGGATGAGCAGGTCGCGGCGCAGGCAGCAGATGCGCCGCAGCAGGGGAATTCCATCGCTTTGGCCGATGGTAGGCATGCAGGGGTCGATGACCAGCACTTTGCAGGCCGGCTCGGAAATGCGTGCCAGTACCTCCGATGGTGAGCGGGCTTCGCGGGGAGCCTGACCCTGCAGGTGCGGGAAAATGCCGAGGACGAGCTCGCTGCGGACCCAGGGGTTTGCATCTGCGATGACCAGGGCGTGGGCTTGGCCGTAAAGCCTGGGGGTGATGGCAACAGGGCTTTCTGGGGTAAACCGATCGTCGTTGGCGGCGGGTACGGTGGACATGTGGGTGTAGTGGGTGATGCGCGAGAGACGGTTCGGTGTCTGCACGTGCAGTTGTCCGGTTGCTGGGGCTATCGAGTGCAGGACGTGGGCACTATGGCTGCATTGTCGGTAGACACCATGCACCGCCACGAGCCTGTCGCCCGGTGGCGCGTAAGATGGATAGCAGCGTACCGGTAGCCAGGGTGCTCTCCCAATATGCACATGATTTCGAAATCCATGACGTAGGGATTTGAAGCTGGGAAAGAAATCCATCTGCAGTGAGTACCCTGCTCAGGGAGGCCAAGTTGCGTTGGGCTGGGCATGCCTGATGGTGACTCCGGGAACTGGAAGTCATGACCTGCTGCAATCAGTGCCTCGACGGTGGCCTTGCCTGGGGCAATCTCTGCGAGGGCGCCTGCAACCCGGGCTTTTGCTGAAAAGAGCTGGTACTGCGGCAACGCGATCAGCGCCAGGATGCTGATGATCGCCACGACCACCATCAGTTCGATGAGGGAGAAGCCGGCTTGTTGGGTTCCATGGGGGAGTGTGGCGCCCTTGCGGAGAGTTTCAGAGGTCATGTGATCTCCGTCGGAAAGTGTGTATCCAAGGAAAGGCTGGCGTGGAGCACACGCCAGCCTTGCATGTCGGGAGAGCTGTCAGACGCAGACAGCGGGCAGAAGCGACTTGTCGGTCACCGTGCTCGTGCACGTCCAGACGCCCTGGCTGTTACGGTTGAGGCTGATCACCGTGCCAGTGCCGTAGCGAGCGTCTGTCTTCAACTCGCAGGTCAACGCACCGACGCCCAACGCGTCGAACTTCGCGTCAAACGAATCGCACCGCGAGCCTTTGACTGGCAGGCCAAGTGCCTCCGGCTTTGCATTGGCGATGAGACCGCCTTCGGCCATCACGGCTTCAACGCCGACCTTGCCACCGGCGACTTCGGCAAGACCACCGGCAATCTTCGATTTGGCAGAGAAAGCCTGGTACTGCGGCAGCGCGATCATGGCCAGAATGGCGATGATCGCCACGACAATCATCAGCTCGATAAGCGAGAAGCCTTTCTGCTGGGAAACTGGGCTGGGTGCGCGGAATGCGCGGATACGAGAGGCGTTCATGATAATCCTTCACGGGAATTATGGATTTCGGGTTTCGCTGCGCGGGTTGTTCTGCGCGGCTTGCCAGAATGAAATCACCTGTACTGAAAATGAGATATTCCAAAAATCGTAAAGTTAAGGTCGCCGGAGTTGATGTGGCGACATTTGCAAATGTTCGGATCAAGTAAATGCAACTTTTACCGCGCTGCGCGGAGATCAATTCCCGTAAAGTTCGCCGGTTGCAGCGGGATTTGCTTTTCCACGGCAATACAGAGCCGCGCGTCGCGCAGCTGTCGTTCTTTCCGGAACGTTTCCAGATCGATGATCTGTTTCTGCACAGAACCGCAGTGCCTGGGTCGCTCTCCCCAGAGCGGCCCAGGCGTTCCTGTCCCCATTTTTACGCTTCGCTGCCTGCGCTTTACAGCGCCAACGAACTTTCCACATCCAGCACCATGCGGCGGGCGAGGGCGAGGTTCGCCTTCTGCCGGTCCAGCACGACGTAGAAGAACAGCCCCTTCTTGGCCGACACCGGGCGCAGCACGTGGTAAGCGCGGCCCAGGGTGATGAGGATGTCCTCGATGCTGTCGTTGAGGTTGAGGGCCTCGGCGGTTTTCATCTTGGCGCGCAGCACTTCGGTGTTGCCGGCGGCGGCCAGCTCCATGTCCACGCCCGAGCCGGCGTTGCCCAGCAGCATGCCGCTCTCGTAGTCGACCAGTGCAACGGCTTGTGCGCCGTTGATCTGCATGAGTGTGTCCAGGCATTTGTTGATGGCGGTATTCATTTCAGTGGTCCGTTGCGGGTGTTTGGAAGAAAAGAGTCGTCTGAGCAGTGAGAGCGACATGCATCAGTTCGTGTTGTCGGCCAGCGTGCGCACGCACTGCTTGGCATGCCACAGGGCGTTGCCGATGACACAGCTGTGGTCGCACGCGGTCATCAGCAGCCGCGGCTGCGATCCGGGTATGGCCAGCATCAGTACCTTGCCGTCGGCGGCGTCGAGGATCAGCGTGTCCAGTTCGCCAAAGCGCAGCTCGCGCCCCAGCGCGCTGGCCAGGCCCAGCATCGAGCTGGTCATCGCGGCCAGGCGATCGGCCACGTTGCCTTTCGGCCCGGCCTGGGCGAGCGCGAAGCCGTCGGCGCTGGCAACCACGATGGCCTGGATGCCCGGGACGTCGCGCGCCAGTGCGTTCAATGCAGGTGCGGCGTTGAGGGCGTCACTCATGCGCGGCCGCCATCGCATTGCATTCGATCTGGCTCATCAGCAGGTCCATGGCGGTGATGGCCTGCTTCATGTCACGCGGGTCCAGCGGCAAGGCCGGCAGGTGCGGGGCCTGCTCGCTCAACCACGCCTGCCAGTGCGGCAGGATCGGATCGTCGGTGCGGCCGCACTTGGTGATGCCGATGACCACCGGCAGGGTGGGCGCGTGCTCGGCGATGGCCTGCAGGTGCTGGCCGGCGAGTGTGGCATTGACGCACTTGCTGCCATCCACCAGCACGATGGCGCCCTCGGCACCTGCCAGCAGGATCGGCCAGATGTAGGAGAAGCGTTCCTGCCCGGGCGAGCCATACAGGCGCAGCCGGTCACCGCCCGGCAGGTCGATGTCGCCGTAATCCATGGCAACGGTGGTGTATTCCTTGCCCACGCTGGGGTCGGTATTGCGGGCTTCGGTCACCACGGCTTTGCCGTGGGTGAGGGTCTGCACCAGGGTGGATTTGCCCGCTCCCAGCGGGCCCATAACGACGATCTTGTGCTCACGCACGCTCATGCACTCCAGCGGATACGAAGTTGGCGCCACAGATTGACCAGACCATCGGTGGGCGAGGGGCGGACCGGTGCGTCGCTGCCCATCACCGGGAAGGCGTAGGCAGTGAGGAAGGCGGCATTGAAGAACGACTGCACCTGGCGTTGCGGCAGGTCGAGGATGTCGCAGCACGCCTGGACGGAGGCGCCCTGCTTGATCAACAGTGCGCACAGGCGGAAGTGGTCGTGGCGGTGGGCGAGGATGCGGAAGTCCGGCCAGCGGCGCAGGCGCAGCTTGGCGTCCATCTGCAGCGGCAGCATCAAGCGATCCAGACGCGTTGCGGCCAGCGCGATGTTCCAGAGCGTGGGGCGCAGCGCCAGGTTGCTGGACACGACCGCGCGCTGCTCGAACACCTCCTGCGTGACCGGTGCAAGGCTCAACGCCGGGTGCTCCTCGGCCAGCAGTTTCTGCAGCAGTGTCAGCGTGATCGGTGCGGGCGCCGTGGTCATCATGCGGTCGTTCTTCGTGTCCAGCCAGCAGACGGCCGTGTCGTCATGGATGACGGCGGCATAGGCGGACCTGCGCGGCATCGCGGTGTCGCTCGTGAGGTGGATGCGCAGCTGCTGCACGAAGGGCAGCGCCGCGGCCGGCAGCGTTGCCGCTGGCATCGACAGGGGGGCAGGACGTGCCTCGAGATCATCGAAAGGATGGCGGCGGAATCGGACCATGAGCATCGGGCGCCATGAGTGATCGGAGGTGGATATATAAGTCGGTTTCTGTTTCTGTTTCCATGAAACTATTGGGAAAGTTGCAAATGCACGTGGGTGTCATGCAATTAATGGAAAGGCGTGCATGAGCGCGGGTTTGTGATGAGAAATTGCATTTTCCAATGTTAAGTTGACGAAGCGTTCAAGGGTTATTAGCGTTTTCCGTGCGCACTGCGGCGTGACCATTTACAGGCAATCACCATGCTCACTCGAATCGCCATCGCGGATGACCATCCGCTGGTGCTGTTTGGCACCCGCCTTGTGATCGAGGCAGAGGGCCGGCACAGCGTCGTGGGCGAGGCGCAGTGCGCGGAAGCGCTGCTCGATCTGCTTGCCACTGAAGATGTGGATCTGGTGGTGACCGACTTTTCGATGCCGGGTGGAAAGCGGCCGGATGGCCAGGCGATGCTGCAGGCGCTGCGTCGCAATCACCCCAGGATTCCCGTGGTCCTGGTCACGATGATCACTAATCCGACCACGCTCAACATGGCCATGCGGACCGGCGTGCGCGGGCTGGTCTACAAGGGCAGTGGCGTGGACGGCCTTCGCAATGCGGTCGATTCGGTCATGGGCGGGGGCATCTACCTGGATTCCGAGCTTGCGCCCTGCCTGCAGGAGGCGGGGCGCGAGCGGACCCTGTCCGTGCTGTCGCCCAAGGAACTGGAAGTGCTGCGGCTGTATGTATCCGGGCCGTCGATCACCGAGATCGCCGCACAGTTGCGGCGGACGGTCAGCACGATCAGCCGGCAGCGGATCTCGGCAATGCGCAAGCTGGGCATCAGCAATGACGCCGAGCTGTTCGCGTTTGCGTTCGAGGAAAAACTGGGGGCACCGCTGGCGATGGCGGCCGAGGGAGAGTGACCGCCGGCGGGTGCTGATGGTTTCTGGTCAGGCCCGGTTGGGTTGCTTGAACGGAATGCCAACCATGTCATGCGCCCCCTCTGTGCGGCGCGCCCGGAATCTCCGATGCTTGCGCCATCGTATTCATCTGGAGAAGTGGCAATGGGCAAGGGATCGGGCAGGGGACTGGGCTGGGGAACCGTGGCATGCCTCGTGCTGCCGATGCTGGCGGCTGCAGGTGCCGCGCAGGCGCAGAACCGTGGCTATGACGACCGCTACGACAACCGTGGCGGCGGAATCGTGCGCTGCGAATCGGTGAAGAACCGCAGCAACGAGTGCCGCCTGGACGGCCGCGCGCGCCTGATCCGCCAGTTGTCCGGCTCGCCGTGCGTGGAGGGCCGCACCTGGGGCCAGTCGCGTGGTGGCGTGTGGGTGACCCAGGGCTGCCGTGCCGAGTTCGTGGGCGAATCCCGTGGCGGCTGGGGCCACGGCGGCGGCGGTTGGGGCGGCAATGGCGGCCAGGTGATCGCCTGCCATTCCAACGACCGCCGGCAGAAGTACTGCGATGCGCGCATCCGCCGCGAGGTGCGCCTGGTGCGCCAGGAGTCGCGCAGCCCCTGCGTGGAAGGTCGTACCTGGGGTTGGGACCGCCGCGGTGTGTGGGTCAGCGATGGTTGCCGGGCCCAGTTCCAGATCAACTGACGGCAGTGGCCCTCAGATTCAGATTAATCTGATGGCGGTCACAGTTCATTCCTCGTATCGTCGGCAACCGGGGGCAGTGCGCCTCCCGGTGTGCCCACCGTCATCGATACGCTGTTCAAGGAGTGAGCAACGCATGTTGATCCGTCTGCAATGTGAGCAGCGCCAGTGGCGCGTGCTGCACCCGGACAAGCCGGAACCGATCGAGTTCCGCGACGGTGTCCGCGCCTTCGATTTCGCCGAAACCCTCGCGCGCCTGCACTTCACCGATACCGGCCAGCGTGCGGCCGTGCGCGTGGAAGCCAGCGGCGCGTTTGTCGAGGCGATCAGCTACGGTTGAGCGTCACCGACGGTTGGGTGGGTGTATCCACCGCCGGTTTGGTGGGTGCGGACCGGTGGTCCGCACAGATGGATCTACTGGTTTGGTGGGTGCGGACCGTTGGTCCGCACTGATGGATCTACTGGTTTGGTGGGTGCGGACCGTTGGTCCGCACTGATGAGCCCATCCACGCATGGCGTGGATCTACTCAGCTGGCCGCGCTCAGCGGCGGCGTACCGCTTTCCAGCTTCGGCCAGCGCTTGAGCACTGCCGCGCGGATGCCCGCAGCGTCGATGCCGGCTTCCGCCAGCAGGTCTTCGCGGCTGGCGTGGTGCTGGAAGGCGTCCGGCAGTCCCAGGTGCAGGATCGGGCGCAGCACGTCTTCGGCGTTCAGCAGCTCGGCCACGGCCGAGCCGGCACCGCCAGCCACCACGTTGTCCTCGATGGTCACCAGGCCGTCGTGGCTGTTGGCCATGGCCAGCACCAGCTCGCGGTCCAGCGGCTTGATGAAGCGCATGTTGACCACGCTCAGGCCCAGCTCGCGGCCGACCTGTTCGGCGGCGCTGACGGTGCTGCCAAAGGCCAGCAGGGCGATGCGGTTGCCCTGCACGCGCAGCTCGCCCTTGCCGATCGGCAAGGTGGACAGGTCGTTGCCGGCATCCACGCCGGTGCCGGTGCCGCGCGGGTAGCGCACGGCGGCCGGGCCGGGGTGCTGCAGGCCGGTGCTGAGCATCTGCCGGCATTCGGCTTCGTTGGACGGTGCCATCACCACCATGTTCGGCACGCAGCGCAGGAAGCTCAGGTCCAGGTTGCCGGCGTGGGTCGCGCCGTCCGGGCCGACCACGCCGGCGCGGTCGATCGCAAACAGCACGTCCAGGTCCTGGATGGCCACGTCATGCACCAGCTGGTCGTACGCGCGCTGCAGGAAGGTGGAGTAGATCGCCACGACCGGCTTGCCGCCCTGGGTGGCCATGCCGGCGGCCAGGGTCACCGCGTGCTGCTCGGCGATGGCCACGTCGAAGTAGCGCTGCGGGTATTCCTTGCTGAAACGCACCAGGCCGGAGCCTTCGCGCATCGCCGGGGTGATCGCACACATGCGCGGCTCTGCAGCGGCGGCATCGCACAGCCAATCGCTGAAGACGTCGGTATAGGTCGGCTTCTTGGCACCGGTCTTGGCGACCAGGCCCTTGTCCGGATCGAACGGGCCCACCGCGTGGTAACCGATCTGGTCGCCTTCGGCCGGCTCGTAGCCCTTGCCCTTGGTGGTCATCACGTGCAGCAGCTTCGGGCCCTTGGAGGCGCGCAGCGTCTTCAGCGTGGACAGCAGGGCGGGCATGTCGTGGCCGTCGATCGGGCCGGTGTAGTGGAAGCCCATTTCCTCGAACATGGTGGACGGCACGAACATGCCCTTCCAGTGTTCTTCCCAGCGCTTGACGAAGCGAGCAGGGTTGTTCTTCTTGTCGCCGAGGATCTTCTTGCCGCCCTCGCGCAGCGCGTTGAGCGTGCGGCTGCCGGTGGCGCGGCCGAGCATCTTGGTCAGCCCGCCGACCGCCTCGGAGATCGACATGTTGTTGTCGTTGAGGATGACCAGCAGGTTCGGCTCCGGGTCCATGCCGCCGGCATGCATCAGCGCTTCGAAGGCCATGCCGGCGGTCATCGCGCCGTCGCCGATGACCGCCACGACCTTGCGGTCATCGCCCTGCGACTGGCGCGCGATGGCCATGCCCAGCGCAGCCGAGATCGAGGTGGAGGAATGGCCGACGCCGAAGGTGTCGTATTCGCTTTCCTCGCGCTTGGGGAACGGCGCAACGCCGTCCTTCTGCTTGACGGTGTGGATCTCGTCGCGGCGGCCGGTGAGGATCTTGTGCGGGTACGTCTGGTGGCCGACGTCCCAGACCAGCTGGTCGTGCGGGGTCTGGTAGAGGTAGTGCAGGGCCACGGTGAGTTCGATCACGCCCAGGCCGGCGGCGAAGTGACCGCCGCTCTTGCCCACCGACTCGATCAGGTAGGCGCGCAGCTCATCGGCGACCGCGCGCATTTCGGATTCGTCGAACGTACGCAGGTCATCGGGCGTCTGGATGCGCGCGAGGCGGGGATAGCGGGCAGAGTCGATCATCGTGTTCGCACTTGTTCTGAACGCCCATTTTCGCCCTCAATCGGGGGTGGGGCAAGCAAACGCCGCCGCCCGTGACAGGACGGTGAGGGTTGCCGGTGCCGGTGTTCAGGTGCTGAGCTTGGATCGCTTGGGCAGCTGCGCCTTCAGGAAGGCCATCTGGTCGGCCAGGATGTTGCGGTTGGAGAGGATCAGGTGCTCGATCCAGCTGGGCCGGTAGGGGATGGCCAGCAGGGGCATGTTGGCCTGCTGCGGGGTGCGGTTGCTCTTGCGCGAGTTGCACTGGAAGCAGGCGGTCACCACGTTTTCCCAGCAATCCAGGCCGCCCTTGGACAGGGGCATGACGTGGTCGCGGGTGAGGGTGGGGCGGTTGAACTGCTGGCCGCAGTACAGGCAGAGGTGGGCATCGCGGGCGAACAGCGCCGGGTTGGTCAGGTTCGGCGTGGGGTCCGGTGCGCGCGAGCGGGCATGGCCGCGGGCGGCGATGATCGGGTGCAGGTCCATGCCGCTCTGCAGGCCGCTGAGGCGGTTGGTGCCGCCGTGGATATGCAGGCAGGGGTCGCCCAAGGTCCAGGAGACCGCGTTGCGGGCGTAGAGACAGGCTGCGTCCTGCCAGGTGATCCAATCCAGGACGCGTCCGTGGGCGTCAAGCGAGAGCAGGCGGACGGTGCCGGGGCGATGCAGCGGGCTGGCATTGGGCGATGACGCGGCGCCCGGAGCAGAAATCGAGGCTCCGGCTTCGATCAGACCCAAGCGTGTAGTGTCTGTCTCCATCGGGAGAACAGCTTATACCCGAATCATTGCGATTTGTGTATCGCCCGTGGGCGATACGCAAATCGCAGGATTCGGGTCCGCGCATTCTTCCTATCCCCCGCGCCGTTGGCGCGCCCCCCTTAACAAAGGGGGGCTCTCCTCCAGATACATGGCGGGGTCTGGGGCCCTTATCCACGCGTGGCGTGGATCTACTGGGGCGTAGACGCCCCCGGCTCAGGCGCCGAAGCGCTCGTCGTCCATGGCCATCAGCGGGGCGGCGCCGGCCTGCATGGCGGCGGCGTGGGCGAGGGTGCGCGGCAGGACGCGGGCGAAGTAGAAGCGGGCGGTTTCGCGCTTGCCCTGGGCGAAGGCGGCGCCATGTGCGCTGGCGTCGGCGGCAGCGACGCTGCGGGCCCACCAGTAGGCCAGCACCACGTAACCCGAGTAGAACAGGTAGTCGTAGCTGGCCGCGCCCAGTTCGTCCGGGTTGGCGGCGGCGCGCTTGAGCACGTCCATCGTCAGCTTGCCCCACTCGGCTGCCTTGGCCTGCAGCGGGCCGATGAACTCGGCCAGCGCCTCGTTGCCTTCGTGTTCCTTGGCGAAGGCTTCGATCTCGGCCAGCATCAGCTTCAGGCCGGCGCCCTGGCTGGAGGCGGTCTTGCGGCCGATCAGGTCCAGCGCCTGGATGCCGGTGGTGCCTTCATACAGCGTGGTGATGCGTGCATCGCGCGCCAGCTGCTCCATGCCGTGCTCGCGGATGTAGCCGTGGCCACCGAAGCACTGCAGGGCGTTGTAGGTGTTCTCGATGCCCCATTCGGTCTGGCAGGCCTTGGAGATCGGGGTGAGGAAGCTGACCAGGGTGTCGGCGCGCTCACGCTCGGCGGCGTCGCCGGCGCTGTGTGCCACGTCGATGAGGGTGGCCGCGTGCAGGGCCAGCAGGCGGCTGCCTTCGACCAGCGACTTGATGGTCAGCAGCATGCGGCGCACGTCCGGGTGGACCAGGATCGGGTCGGCGGCCTTTTCCGGGAACTTGGCGCCGCTCAGGGCGCGCGACTGCAGGCGCTCGCGGCTGTACTTCAGCGCGTTCTGGTAGGCACGCTCGGACAGGCCGATGCCCTGCAGGCCGACGCCCAGGCGTGCGGTGTTCATCATGGTGAACATCGCCTGCAGGCCCTTGTGCGGCTGGCCGACCAGGTAGCCCTGCGCACCGTCGAAGTTCATCACGCAGGTGACCGAACCCTTGATGCCCATCTTGTGCTCGATCGAGCCGCAGCGCAGTGCGTTGCGCTCGCCGACGTTGCCGTCGCGGTCGACCTTGAACTTGGGGGTGACGAACAGCGAGATGCCCTTGGCGCCCGGCGGGGCGTCGGGCAGCTTGGCCAGCACCAGATGCACGATGTTTTCAGTCAGGTCGTGCTCGCCGGCGGTGATGAAGATCTTGGTGCCGGTGATCGCGTAGCTGCCGTCGGCATTCGGCTCGGCCTTGGTCTTCAGCAGGCCCAGGTCGGTGCCGCAATGCGGTTCGGTCAGGCACATGGTGCCGGTCCAGCGGCCTTCGATCAGCGGCTTGAGGAAGGCGTCGTGCTGCCACGCCTCGCCGTGCTGCTTCAGGGCCTCGATGGCGCCGTGGGAGAGCAGGGGGAAGTTGCCCCAGGCCAGGTTGGCCGCGTTGATCATTTCGTTCAGCGGCACGCCCAGCGTGTGCGGCAGGCCCTGGCCACCCAGTTCCGGTGCGGCAGTCAGGCCGGTCCAGCCGCCATCGACGAACTGGTCGTAGGCCTGCTTGAAGCCGGGCGGGGTGGTCACTTCACCGGTGGCCTGGTCGAGCACGCAGCCGATTTCGTCGCCCACGCTGTTGAGCGGGGCCAGCACGCTGGCACTGAAGCGGCCGGCTTCTTCCAGCACGGCATCGACCACGTCGGCGGTGGCGTCGGTGAAGCCCAGGCGGGCGAACAGCGGTTCCACCTTGAGCACGTCGTGCAGGGCGAAACGGAGGTCGGAAAGCGGGGCGGTGTAGCTGCTCATCGGTGACGTCTCGATCAGGACAAAAGGGCGCGGCAGGCGATGCCGCGGCGAAAGGGGGATCTCAGCGCAGCACGCCGGGCAGGCCGGGGGCCTGGTTGAGGGTGCTGCGGCCGCTGATGTCGAAGCTGCGCTGCTTCTTTTCCTGCGGCGTGGCGGCCACCGTGCCCTTCAGCCCATAGGCCAGGGTGCGGTTGCCGGCCAGGGCGTCGGCCACCACCAGGCGCGCGCCGGAGCTGGGCACCAGGTCGAGGTTGATGACGTCGGCCGAGGTGCCGCCGATGGAGATGGCCGGCTTGGCCTGCAGGGTGCCTGCTTCGGTGTCGCCCACGGTCAGGGTCAGCGACACATCGTCGAAGGTCATGGGCATCGAGCTGTAGTTCTGCAGGCGCAGGGCGACGGTCCAGTTGCCGTCGGCGCGCACGGTGAGCTGCTGCAGGCTGGCCGCCGGTTCCGAAACACGCTTGACGATGCCATCGCTGCAAGCAGCCAGGGCCAGGGTGCACAGGACGATCAAGGCGAAACGGAAACGGTGGAGCATGGGCGCAGGTCCTTTGTAGGGGGTGCGTGGGATAAGCATACTACGGCGTATGGTGGAATGGATCGCCCGTGGCGACCCGTCGCAGAGGGTAGCGCGTGAGCATGACCGGCAGGCGTGCGCGGGACGCTGCCAGGGGCGCGCCCGGGATGCTGGAAGGGTTGGGGTTCAGTCGGCTGGCGTGGGCGCGGGATCGCGCAGCGGGGCCATCACCCGCAGGGGCGCCAGGTCGTACCCCATCGCTTCGGCTTTGGCCTTGAGCTGCTCGAACAGGGCGCGGTCCATGTCGGGCAGGCGCGAGAGGATCCACAGGTATCGGCGGTCGGGTTCGCCGACCACGGCCCACTGGTAGTCCGGGTCCAGCGCGATCACCCAGTAGTCAGCCCAGACCAGCGGCACCCAGCTCAGCCAGTCCGGGGCGAAGCGTACCTGCAGCTGGCCGGGTTGGCCTTCCACCGGGCGTGCCACGCCATCGGCGGCGATGCGCTCTCCGCTCTGCACGCGGCAGGCGTTGCTGACGCTGATGCGGCCGTCGCGGCGCAGGCTGTACGTCGCCGTGATGTCGCCGACGCACTTTTTCTGGAAGGAGACGGGGAGGTGTGCGATCTCATGCCACTGGCCGGCATAGCGATCGATATCCAGCGCCTGGACCGACTGCACGTTGGCGGCGCCGGCGTGGGCGGCGGCGATCAGCAGGCAGGGCAGCAGCGCGTGGCGCAGTCGCATGGGACGTCTCCGGTCGAGACGTCGAGAGTAGGCGACTGGACGCTGGACCGGGCGTGAAAACCATCGTTCAGGTTCCATCGGTCGCGCGAAGCGGCAAAAAAAAAGACCTGCATTTCTGCAGGTCTTCAAACTGGTGGCCGAGGACGGAATCGAACCGCCGACACGGGGATTTTCAATCCCCTGCTCTACCAACTGAGCTACTCGGCCAGTCTGGTTGGCCAACCGCGCGAACGCAGTGGCCGGAAAAAAAAGACCTGCATTTCTGCAGGCCTTCGAAAGTGGTGGCCGAGGACGGAATCGAACCGCCGACACGGGGATTTTCAATCCCCTGCTCTACCAACTGAGCTACTCGGCCACTTGTTTCGTTGCAGCGAGGTCGCTGCCAAGGACGCGCATATTACGGAGGTCGACTGCGTTCGGCAAGCGTTTTGGCAAAAAACCTTCACATTGCCGTCTGCGCGCGCGCAAGTGCTTGATCCTCGGTGCTCTGCAGGCGGCCGCAGCGGGTAGCGCGGGGCCGTTGGCATTTCGCCGGGCGTGGCCCGGCGCTACCGGTACAGGCCAATGCGACTCACGGCGCGAAACGCACCTGCCGTGGGTCGCTGACGCTGATCTGCGTCTGGTAGTAGTACTTGCCGCTGGGCTGGCCGTTGCCGTCGATGAAATCGATGCGGACCTGGCGCGCGGTGCCGCGCACCAGCAGGCGGCGGTTCTGCAGGTGGTCCAGCTTCAGGCCCAGCGCGCTTTCCAGCCCCGGCCGCAGGGCCGAGTCCATGTTGAGGGTGATGTTCAGCGGATGCCGGTAGTCGCGTTCGCTGTTGAGGTAGATGCGGCCATCGTCGCTGCCGATGGCCTGCACGGTCATGGCGAAGATGCCGGAAATGCCGCGTGCCGGATCGTCCTGTGCGGCGCGCACGGCTTCGTAGTTGCCGATGTAGCCGGGCATCGGCGGCGGCGCAGCGGCCAGGCGGTGGGCACAGCCGGTCGTGAGCAGCAGCGGGGCCAGCAGTGCGGCCAGCAGGGTGGGGCGGTACATGGCGCTTCCTTGTGCGTCGGTGATGTGCCGATTCTGGCCGCGCGAGCGTTGCAGCCACAAGCGCGCTGTCCAACCTGCCCGCCGATGGGTCATGCTGGACGCCTGTTGCATCGACCAGGGAAGGACATGCCGAAGACCGCCGACGTTCATGCCATCGACTGGGCAACGCTGCAGGGTGCCTACGGCGACGCGTCTGAAGCGGGCGCACTGCTGGCATCGATGATGGACCCGCAGCACCAGCAGGACTGGAACGACATCTGGTCGCACCTGTGCCACCAGGGCTCGGTCTATTCGGCCAGCCACGCGGCGCTGCCGGTGCTGTTGTCGATCGCGCGGCAGACCGGGCGCAGCGACGGTGATGATGCGCTGCTGCTGGCCGGCGCCATCGTTGCCGGCTCGGACGTGGGCGATCCTGGGCTGGTGCCGCATGGCGATGTCATCCAGGCGTTGCGCAGCAAGGTGCACAAGCGCCTGCAAGGCACCGGCAAGGATGCGGTGCCGCTGTCCGACGATGGTCACGGTGAACGTGGCTGGCTGCGCCAGGCCTGGCTGGGGCTGAGTGGCGAGAAGGCCTGGTCGCAGCACCTGGACCGGCTTGCCGAGGGCGAGATCGTAGGCGAGTGCGTAGCCTGTTCGGCGGACCTTTACTGCACGCTGGATGCGGAAGCGCCGTACGTGTGCCATGAGGATCCGGTGTTCGGCGCGCCGTCGGCGACGACAGCACTGTTGCCGGGCGAACCGGTGGGCGTGGCCGAGCAATGGTTGATGCACCAGGTGCGCGATGATGGCGACCAGCGCGCCGAGCAGTTGCTGGCGCTGGCGTTCGGTCATTCCACCTGCAGTGCCTGCGGGCATCCCTTCGCCGTGCGCGAATGCGTGCAGGCCTGAACCTCACGTCGCCCCTGCACGCGGTGCTCGCGGCGGCCTGACCTGCGCATCACCGGCGCGCGTCTAGCGTGCGTTGACCGGGCCGGCCTGTTGCCGGCCGGAGCGCCCCCATGAACGACAAGCAGAACCCCAACCAGCAGCAGGCCCGCGAGGGTGCCCAGGAAAGCCGCCAGGATCGCCGGCAGGATGAGGTGGCCAAGCAGCGGCCGGGCCAGGACGACCAGCAGGTGCATGACGCGCATTCGCGCCGGCCGCAGCGTAAGGATGGAAGCCAGGACCCGGCCTGAGCGCGCCGGTGGCCGCTGGCGCCCGGCCTATGGCTGCGCCAGCAGTGCCGACACTTCGCGGATGCGCAGGTCGAGCAGGCGTGCGTCACGCGCGGTGATGAGGCTCGAACGAACGTACGCTTCGTAGTTCTCCCCGGCGCATCCGCCCCCCGACAGGCAGACGGACGCCATCAGCGGTGAGCCGCTGCTGCAGTCATATCCCATGCGGCAGCCGACGATGCTCCACGCATGGCCCGAAATCGGATCGGAAGAGAGGTCCGCGTACCGGCCCGTGGCGCTGCTGTGTGTGGGGTGCGCCACCAGTTCGCCAAGCCGGAACACGGCGGCCGGGTCTTTCGATCTGGCAACATCGTCCATCAGGCGCGTGTAGGCGGCCGCGTCCGGTTTCTCACCGTTGAGCAACAGCAGCCGGGCCTGGGCGGCGAGGTCACCGCGGGTGGCTGCAGATTCAAGCCAGGCACGGATGGCCTCGATCGGGATGATCTGGCCGCCATCGACCTTCGCGCACAACGCCGCAGTAGAACGGGCAGTGCGCATCATTTCTGCCGTCTCCTCCGGGTACGGGGTGTGGCGGGCCATGACTTCGTAGCCCGGCAGGTAGTTTTCTGGTGCGATGTTGACCGCAAAGCAGCGCTCATAGAGTTCAGCCAGTTCACGCTGGGAAACCGCGTCCCCTGACTGCGCCCGAGCCTTGAGATCGCCGAACGCGAATGCCTGCGGGCGCGGTGGGGCGGCGGTCGCAGGGCCGGCAGCGTGCAGGCCTGGCGCGGCGGGCGCTTTCAGGGAGGCGTGGTCCGCAGCGGGCGGGTCACCGGCGGCGGTGCTGTGGTCACGGCCGTCGCCCGACCAGATGGCATAGGCCCCGATGGCCAGAAGGACAATCGCAGCAATCAGCGTCCGTGCGTTTTTCCCGATCACCCGCGTGTCCTCGTGGCCGATTCCGTTGCCAACCGTGCAACAAAAAAGGCCGGAAGCCCTGTTACTTCAGGAGTTCCGGCCTTCTGCGTGCGTTGCCGCACTGAATAGTGGTGGAGCCAAGGAGGATCGAACTCCTGACCTCGTCATTGCGAACGACGCGCTCTCCCAGCTGAGCTATGGCCCCACGGCTGGGATCCAGTGTAGCGCCGCCCTCCGGGCTTGCCAAGCGGCGGCCCGGGACCCATGGCAGGCTAAGCACCATCACCGCCGAGGAACCCCACATGACCGACTACCAACCGCTGGAGTGCGACCTGCACGATGTGCTGGAAATCGCCTGCCTGCACCGCGCCCTGCTGCAGGTCGAACTGCGCGACGGCAGCCGTTTCGTGGCGCGGGCGCGGACCACCGAGAGCACTGCGGACAAGGAAGAGTTCCTGCTGCTGGATGCGCCCGACGGCGAGCGCCGCATCCGCCTGGACCAGCTGCACGCGGTGGCCACCGTGGGCGCTGATGGCACTGCCGGCGCGCGCACGGTACTGGGGCCCGGGCCTGCTGACGCCAGTGGCGAAGCTGAACAAGGTTTCTGAATCAATGGCTTGGCGCCGTCAATAACCAGATCCGGCTAGGCGGCGGGCGTAAAGAGGACGAGAACGGTGCCGTTAATGGGGATGCGCTTTCGAGCACTCCCTTCCACGGATCCGTTTTTCCATGATGACCCCTGCTGCCTCCCGTTTCTCTGCTTCGCCGCCGCGCCGTTCGTTGACCATCGCCTCGCGGCTTGCCCTGTTGATGGCCGCGATCACCACCGTCGCCTTCGCCGCCCTGGCGGTCCTGATCTACCGCGACACCGCTGACAGTTACCAGCAGCGCGTGAGCGCTGGCCTGGACACCGCCACCGTGCTGATGCGCGATTCGGTGCAGTTGTACGACCGCAGCCTGAGCGAAAGCACCGAGCGCATCGCCGGTACCTTCCGCGCGATGCTGCCGCAGGGTGAGGCGCAGGCCGATGGCACCGCAACCATCGATGTGGCCGGCCGCAGCACGCCGACGCTGCGCCTGGGCAGCCAGGCCATCGGCCCGGCGTCGACCGAAGTCGATCGCTTCGCCGACGCCACCGGTGGCGTGGCGACGGTGTTCGTGCGCGATGGCGATGATTTCGTGCGCGTGGCTACGTCGCTGCGCAACGCGCAGGGCGAGCGTGTGCTGGGCACCGTGCTTGACCACGCCAATCCTGCGTATGCGCGGGTGCTGGGCGGGCAGGGCTACACCGGCCCGGCGCACCTGTTCGGCACCGATTACATGACCCACTACATGCCGATCCGCGCCGCCGATGGCAGCGTGGCCGGCATCGCCTTCGTCGGCCAGGACTATTCGCAGGGCCTGGCCGCGCTGAAGGCGCGCCTGCGCGAGGCCACGCTGGGCCGCGAAGGGCGCTTCATCGTGCTCGATACCCGCGCCGGCAAGGAGCGCGGCCGCGTGGTGGCCGCCACCGACGGCGAGGGCGGGCTGCTGCAGGAGCGGGTGGCCGCGCAGGACCTGCCGGCGCTGCAGGCGCTGCTGGACGGCAGCAGCACGCAGGCACGCCTGCATCTGAGCCCGGCTGCGGGTGGCAGCGAGCAGGCGTGGTTTGCCTCGGCACAGCGCTACGGCCCGTGGCAGTGGCTGGTGCTGGGCCTCGAGCCGCAGTCGGTGCTGGATGATGTGCTCAACGGCCTGATGCTGCGCATCGCGCTGATCTCTGCGCTGGCACTGGCCACGGTGGTGACCCTGATCGTGCTGGTGGTTCGCCGGTTGCTGGGTCGCCCGCTGGCCGCCGCCGCGCAGGTCGCGCGTGACGTGGCAAGCGGGCGCCTGGATCGCGAGATCGAGGTGCGCCGGGACGACGAGGTCGGCCGCGTGCTGGGTTCGCTGCAGCAGATGCGCTCCAAGCTGCGCGAGATCCTGCAGGCGCAGGCGGCCATGGGCGAACACCACGCGGCCGGTGTGGTCAGCCACCGCATCGACGAACAGGCCTTCGAGGGTGAATTCCGCGCCATGGTGGCCGGCACCAACGCGCTGGTGGCCGCACACCTGCAGACCCAGCAGCGCATGGTTGCGCTGGTCGAGCGCTATGCCGAGGGTGACCTGCAGCAGACGATGGACGTGCTGCCGGGCGAACAGGTGGCCATCACCCAGGCGCTCAATGGCGTGCGTTCGAAACTGCAGGGCATCAACGGCGAGATCAAGCGCCTGGTGGCGGCCGCTGCCGCTGGCGACTTCAGCGTGCGCGGTGATGCGCAGGCTTTTGCCAACGATTTCCGGCAGATGGTGCAGGGCCTGAACAGTGTGATGGGCACGGCCGATGAGAACCTGATGGCGCTTTCGGGGTTGCTGCGCAACCTGGCCGAAGGTGACCTGCGGCATCGCATCGATGGCCAGTCTCAGGGCGTGTTCGCACGCATGCGCGGGGACGCCAATGCCACCGTGGGTGCGCTGACCGGCATCGTCGGCCGCATCCAGCAGGCGGCAGGCGCGGTGAGCCTGGCCGCAGCGGAGATCGCTGCGGGCAACGACGATCTGTCGCGTCGCACCGAACAGCAGGCGGCCAACCTGGAAGAGTCGGCGGCGTCGATCGAGGAGATGACCTCGGCCGTGCGCCAGAACGCCGACCATGCGCGCCGCGCCGACCAACTGGCGAGCGAGGCGGCACAGGTGGCCGGGCGCGGTGGCGTGGCGATGGCGGAGATGCAGGCGACGATGGGCCTGATCGACGCGGCATCGCGGCGCATCGCCGAGATCATCGCGGTGATCGATGGCATCGCCTTCCAGACCAACATCCTGGCGTTGAACGCGGCGGTTGAGGCGGCGCGGGCCGGCGAGGAAGGACGCGGTTTTGCGGTGGTTGCCAGTGAGGTGCGCGCGCTGGCGCAGCGCTCCACGCTGGCCGCCGCGGAGATCAAGGGGCTGATCGAGGATTCGGTCGCCCGGGTGGCCGAAGGCAACGTACTGGCCGGTGATGCCGGGCGGACCATCCAGGACGTGGTGGCATCGGTGACCGAACTGGGGGGACTGGTGGGCGAGATCGCCCATGCCTGCCAGGAACAGGCCGCCGGTATCGAGCTGGTCAACCAGAGCATCGTGCAGATGGACGGCGTGACCCAGCAGAACGCCGCGCTGGTGGAGGAGGCGTCGGCGTCGGCACGGGCGATGAGCAGCCAGGCGCATGCCCTGCAGGAGGCGGCCGGTCGCTTCGTGCTGGCACGTTCTCCGTTGGCTGCAGGCGTGTAAGGGGAGCAGGGCCCGGGGGCGGTGGTGTTCGCTGCCGCCCCCACTTTGCCGCAGTGGGCGGGAACCTGACTGCGACGGGGTGCGCAACGAAATCGTAACAATTCGGGCGATAATGAACGCTTGCGCAGTGTCTCCCCTTTCTACCGCCCGGCTCGCGCAGGCCGCACGGATGCCTCCTCAGAGCTCTCGATGCCTTCCCATACCGATTCCCGCCGTTCGTCGGGCATGTCGTCCTTTGTTTCTTTCCGTCGCCACCCGCTGGCCCTGGCCTGTGCCGGCCTGGCCCTGGTCGGCAGCTTCGGTGCCGCCGCGCAGGACAGCGCGCCGACCCCGACCGGTCTGGACACCATCACCGTGACCGCCGAACACCGTGAGCAGAACCTGCAGGAAGTGCCGGTATCGGTGGGCGTGGTGCAGGGCGAGCGCATGCGCGACTTCACCGCCGGCGGCGACGACACCCTGCTGGCGCTGTCCGGCCGCGTGCCGAGCCTGTATGCGGAAACCACCACCGGCCGCATCTTCCCGCGCTTCTACATCCGCGGCCTGGGCAACATCGACTTCTACCTGGGTGCTTCGCAGCCGGTGTCGATCATCCAGGACGACGTGGTGCTGGAGCACGTGGTGCTGAAGTCCAACCCGGTCTATGACGTGGACCAGGTGGAAGTGCTGCGCGGCCCGCAGGGCTCGCTGTTCGGCCGCAACACCACCGCCGGCATCGTCAAGTTCGACACCATCAAGCCGAGCGAAGACTACAGCGGCCGCGTCAGCGCCAGCTATGCCAGCTACAACAGCGTCTCGATCGACGGCGGCTTCGGTGGCCCGATCAACGATGTCGCCGCGTTCCGCGTGTCGGCCCTGTACCAGCACCGCGACGACTACGTCGACAACACCTACACCGGCCCCAGCGCCGATGGCACGGTCAGCCCGAAGAAGAACGCCATGGGCGGCTTCGATGACCGCAACGTGCGCGCGCAGCTGCTGCTGACCCCGAGCGACCAGTTCTCGATCCTGGCCTCGGCCCACGCCCGCGATTACGAAGGCACCTCGACCCTGTTCCTGCGCAACGCGCTGACCAAGGGCTCGAACCAGACCGACGTGCCGCGCGACAAGGTCGCCTACGACGAAGCCGACAACAACCCGCAGGCCTACAAGACCTACGGCGGCTCGGTGAAGGCGCGCTATGACTTCGGCGCGGTCGACTTCACCTCGATCACCGCTTACGAAACCACCTCCGGCTACAGCCGTGGTGACACCGACGGCGGCGCAGCGGTGAACTTCCCGGTCAACGGCGTGCCGAACGGCTACGGCCAGTCGATGGGCCAGATCCGCGACCTTGACCAGTGGACCCAGGAATTCCGCTTGGCCAGCCACGATGACAACGCCCTGCAGTGGCAGGCCGGTGCGTTCTACTTCAACGGCAGCGACACCACCGATTTCTACCAGCGCGCGTGGTTCCTGCAGGGCGCGGCCCGCAACCCGAACAACTGGGTGCGCCTGCGCAACAAGAACACCTCGTGGGCTGGTTTCGGCCAGATCAGCTACGCCTTCACCGACAAGTTCAGCATCACCGCCGGCCTGCGCCAGACCAAGGACGAGAAGCACACCCGCCTGCTGAAGACCGCTGACACCGCTGCCGGCGTGGTCACCTACAAGGGCCGTACGGACGTGAAGATGTCCGATACCACCCCGAGCTGGGACCTGAGCGCGATGTACCAGTTCAACCCGAACGTGAGCGTCTACGCGAAGGTCGCCCGTGGCTTCCGCGGCCCGACCATCCAGGGCCGTTCGGCGGTGTTCAACGCTGACTTCACCACCGCCGATTCGGAAACGATCCTGTCGTGGGAAGCGGGCGTGAAGAGCAGCCTGTGGGACAACCGCCTGCGCCTGAACGCCACGGCGTTCACCTACACCGTCAACGACATCCAGCTCAACGGCAACGATTCGGACGGCAATGGCGTGCTGTTCAACGCAGACAAGGCCAAGGCGTACGGCTTTGAAGCCGACATGGAACTGCGCCCGATCCCGAACCTGACCCTGAGCGCCGGCGTCAGCCTGCTGCACAGCGAAGTGCAGGACAAGCGCGTGTATGCGCAGGTCTGTGCACTGAACGGCGCGGTGGTGTGCACCGTGAATGACCCGACCATCAAGGTCGGTGCGAACACCTTCGCCCAGATCGACGGCAATCCGCTGCCGAACGCGCCGAAGTACAACGTGAACTTCGCTGCCCGTTACGACTTCCCGGTCAGCGATGCCGGCACGATGTTCGTGTCCACCGACTGGAACAAGCAGGGTTACACCAGCTTCGTCCTGTACGACAGCAAGGAATTCAACTCCAAGGGTGATTTCGAAGGCGGCCTGAAGCTGGGTTACTCCGGCAACTACGGTGCCTACGAAGTGGCGCTGTTCGCGCGCAACATCACCAACGAGAAGAACCTCAAGGGCGTGATCGAGAACTACATGGCCGCGGTCTACAACGAACCGCGCACCGTGGGTGTTTCGCTGAACATGAACTGGTAAGCGCTGGCGTCATGCAGCCACCGGCAACGCCCCGCACTGCGGGGCGTTGTCGTTTCCGCGACCTGCGTGCCACGACGGCGCGAAGGCACATGCTATGTTCGCGCGCCGTGTTGAATGGATCTCGACCATGCTGAAATCCCTGTACCAGGACCATGCCGACCCCATCACTGCGCTCGCGCTGCAGGCGCGCTGCGAAGCACAGGTGGTCAGCTGGCGCTGGGCAACCGCATCGATGGGATACATCACGCCGTTCCCGCGCGAGTCCACGGGCACGCCAGCGCCGCGCTGGGTGGCCGAAGCAAAGGCGGATGCGCGAAAGCACGTGCAGCACGGCCTCGATGGGGAAGGGCGCATCGTGTTCGAGCGCGGCCCGTCCGGTCGCATCGGCGTGTGGCTGCACCAGCAGGACTGCCGCCATTACCTCACTTTCCATGAAGGCGGCCATATCAGCGACGCCTGGGAATTCCGCGAGCAGGGCGGGCGCCTGCAGGCACTGGACCTGGTGGACAATGGCCGCGGCATCGACCGCACCTACCACTGGCAGGGCGACCGGCTGCTGCGCGAAGTGATGTGCAACTGGAGCACGACCGGACGCACCTGGTGGTGCCAGGATGTCTACAGCTACAACGATGCCGGCCAGCTGGACCGCATCGTGCTGGAGTACCTGGACAAGAATGGACGCGCCACCGGCCAGCGCCGGCTGCAGTACCAGCGGCCACGCCCGGGCGAGACGCTGGCCACGGTCACCGCTGACGTCGAGCGCCTGCTGATCGAGGCGATTGCGGCCCAGCTGCCGCTCATCCCGCGCGATGAGCCGCTGTACTGCCTGCTGCTGTGCTTCACCGAAAGCGACTTCACCGCGGCCTGGCCGCCGTTTTTGGTGTGGGGCCGGCAGCCCTACCGCGAGGCGGTGCTGGCGCGTGGCGAGGACGTGGCCTATTACCTGTGGGCGCCGGATGAGATGCGTGGCGTGCAGGGCGATGCGCATGAGTGCTGGTTCGACGATGTTGCGCTGGTCGAGGCCTGCAAGCGGCATTCGCAGTACATGGAAATGCGCGGCAGCGATGCGTCGGCCAAGCGCGTGCTGAAGAACGTGGCGGCCTGGCTGGACGCGCCCGAACGCCGCGCGCTGCTCACAGCCACCGATGATTTCGTGGTGGCCGTGGCTGACAACACGGGGAGCATCGACCCGCTGCCCGGGCTGCGCCGGGCGATCGGGCCGGAGCGCTGGGGCCGGTTGAAGGAACGCGGTTACGTCTGAGCGACGGTGAGGACGGCAGAGCCCAGGTAGAGTCGACTTTCAGTCGACTGCTCTGGGCGGTGCAGCAGTCCGGTCGCGCTGCGCGCGATAGTCGACCAACGGTCGACTCTACCCAGCCGACCTCCGGTGAGGATCGCCGCAGCACGGCCGCGTTGCGCGCGTTCCAGTCGGCCTCCGGTGAGGATCGCCGCAGGCCGGTAGAGTCGACTGTCAGTCGACTGCTCTGGGCGGTGCAGCCGGCCCCAACTGGCGCCGCGCCATCAACGCGCCGGCAGCAGTGCCTGCAGGCGCGCTTCCAGTTCCTGCTGGCGCCAGCCAGCCAGCGCGGCGGGCCACTGGCGACGTTCCAGATAGCTTTCCAGGTGCTTGCGCGAGGCCAGCACGCCGTCGGCCAGGCCCAGCTCGCGGCTGCGCTCAGCCACCGCGTCCTGCAGCTTCTTCAGCAGCTGCTTGTTGGTATCGCTGGCCTGCATTGCCAGCGGTGCATCGGCTTCGTCGTCCAGCGGCGTGGACAGGGCCTGCCAGACCGCGCCGGCCAGCTTGCGCGGTGCCTTCGGGAACTGCTCGAACAGCTTGCCCAGCGCCGCCTCGTCGGCCGGCGGCGTGCGCGCCAGGGTGGCGGCCAGCTCGTTGTCCAGGATCCAGCTGCGCGGGCGGTCGCTGCTACGTGCCTGCACATCGCGCCAGCGCAGCAGGCGCAGCAGGCGGCGCTGGGCCGCGGCATCGAGGAACTGCGCCGCGCGCATGCCCAGGTGCGGCCAGCGCTCTTCATCGTTGGCCACGCTGGCCAGCAGGCGCTCGCCATCATCGTGCAGCCACTGCTGGCGGCCCAGCGCCTGCAGCTTGCCGTCGATGGCGTCATGCAGCGCGAACAGGTGCTCGACGTCGTCGGCGGCGTACTGCAGCTGCGAATCGGACAGCGGCCGGCGCATCCAGTCCGAGCGGGTTTCACCCTTGGCCAGGGCGACGCCGGTGATTTCCTGCACCAGCTTCTGGTAGCCCATGCCGGCGCCGATGCCGGCCAGTGCTGCACCGATCTGGGTGTCGAACAGTGGCCGCGGCAGCACGCCGCAGGTCCACTTGAATGCCACCAGGTCTTCGCTGGCGCTGTGCATCACCTTCGTGATGGATTCATCGGCCAGCCACGGGGCCAGGGCTTCGGGCATGCCGGGAATCAGCGGGTCGATCAGCAGGATGTCATCGCCGACGGCCATCTGCACCAGCGCAAGCTGCGGCCAGAAGGTGCGTTCACGGATGAATTCGGTGTCCAGGCCGATGCGGCTCGGGCGCTGCTGGCGGTACGTGTCCAGCTCGGCGGGGGTGGTGATCCAGGTTGCCACGTGTCAGGGCCTACTACTCGGGTTTGCTCAGGCAGGGGAGAATAGCCTAACGTCGGTCCGCATCCGTGTTGAAGGAGCCCCCGCTTGCGTTTTCCGCTGTCGTCCGCGCTGTGCACCGCCCTGGCCGTTGCCCTGGCCGGCTGCACGCCGCCGCCCCCGGTGCCCGCCAGCGGGGCCGATGAGGAGCGTCCGGCGCAGGCCCAGCCCGCGGACGCGCCGGGGCAGGGCACCGTCACCATCGCCGATGACGACGCGGCCGAGGACATCCAGCAGTGGACGCCGCCCCGGGTGGACCGGCAGCAGCGCAGCCAGGCGCAGATGCGCCGTGCTGCCGGGCAGGCCTTCGCCCGCGACCACCTGTACGAGGATGCCGACGCGGCCATCCCGCTGTGGCTGGCGGTGCAGGAGGAAGATCCGGACGATCGCCAGGCCCGCGACGGCCTGCAGCGGGCCCGGCAACGCCTGCTGCAGCAGGCCGACGCGCTGCTGGCGCGGCCGCTGAAGCAGCGCGAGGCGCTGGCCGAAGCCAGCCGGCAGGCGCTGGTGCTGCTGACCCTGGCGCCGAAGGACGACAAGGTGCGCGCGCTGCAGGGCCGGGTGGAGACCGCGCAGCGCGTGGTGGCCTACAACCGTGCCGGTGAGGATGATCTGCGTGCCGACCGCATCGGCGAGGACGGCGACGGTGCCATTCCCAATTTCCGCGAAGCGCTGGCCCTGGACAAGGACAACCGGCGTGCGCGGCAGGGCCTCGCGGCGGCAGAGAGTGGGCTGATCCGCCGTGCGGAGGACGCCGCGCGTGCGCGAGACTTCGCCAGTGCCGGTGCCTGGCTGGCCGAGGCCAGCAAGGTGCGCGATTCCTCGCCGACCATCGCCGATGCCTTCGAGCGCATCGAACAGATCCGTGCCACGGCGCTGGTGCAGCTGCGTGACGGTGGCCTGCGCGACCTGACCACGCCGCAGGGCCTGAAGCCGGCGCGCGAGAAACTGGCCGAAGCGCTGCGCATCGCCCTGCCTGGTGACCCGGTGGTGGCGCAGCTGCGCGAGCGCATCGACCTGGCCACCCATTACGGCAGCTTCCGCCCCGGCCAGGTGTTCAGCGATGCACTGCGTGACGGCGGCCGTGGCCCGCAGATGATCGTGGTGCCGCATGGCGGCTTCCAGATGGGCGCCGGCGATACCGAGCCCGGTGCCACCGACGCCGAGCGGCCCTCGCACTACGTGCGCTTCGAACGCGGCTTTGCGATGGCCATCACCGAAGTGACCGTGAGCGACTTCGAGCGCTACGTGAAGGCGACCAACGCCCGCCCGCGCGCGACCCGGCGCGGCCATTCGGTGGTCTACGACGAGCGCAGCGGCAACTTCATCCGCCGCAGCGGCGTGGACTGGCGCTCGGATTACGACGGCAGCCGGGCGATGGGCAATTCGCCGGTGATGCACGTGAGCGTGCGCGACGCCGAGAATTACGCCACGTGGCTGTCCGAGCAGACCGGCCGTTCCTACCGGCTGCCCAGCGAAGCCGAGTTCGAGTACGCGATGCGGGGCGGCAACAGTGGCCGCTACCCCTGGGGCGATGCGGGCCTGCCGCCGGAAGGCAACGGCAACTACACCGGCAGCCGCGATGTCTCGCCCTCGGGCCGGCACTGGCAGAACGCCTTCGTCGGCTACGGCGATGGCTGGTGGGGCCCGGCACCGGTGGCCACCTTCCAGGCAAATGCTTTCGGCCTGCACGACCTGTCCGGCAACCTCAGCGAGTGGGTGGCCGACTGCTGGCATGCCAGCTACCGGCGCGCCCCGTCCGATGGCGCGGCGTGGTTCAACCCGGGCTGCCGCTCGCGGGTCATCCGCGGTGGCAACTGGGCCAACGCACCGGAACAGACCCGCGCCGCCTGGCGCCAGTCGCAGGATTCGGACACCACCAGCGCGCGCATCGGCTTCCGCCTGGTGCGCGGCATCTGATCCCGCAGCGGCTTCACCCGCCCTGGGCGGCGGCGCACTAAGATTGCGCCGTGCCCGCCGGCCGGCGGGGTCTGCTGGAAGGCCTGTCGATGCGCAACGATCCCTTTTCCCGCTCGCCGCAACAGGGCCCCCGGCGCGGCCTGTTCGGCAACATCCGCTGGTGGGTGCTGCTGCTGGCGGCCGGCTATGCGGCGTTCTACTGGTTTTCCAACCGCTCGGTCGACCCCTACACCGGCGAGAAGGTGCTGATCGACAGCACCCTGGATGCCAGCCAGGAAAAAGCGCTGGGCCTGCAGGCGTATCAGGAGATCCTGTCGCAGGAGCGGCCGCTGGATCCGAACGCGCAGATTTCGCGCGACATCCGCGCCATCGCGCAGCGCCTGATCGCCAAGGTGGACGTGGTGGAGACCGCGCTGGCGCAGGAGCACGGCGTGCAGCCCGGGCACTTCTCCCGTGACTTCGACTGGGAGGTCAACGTCATCCAGTCCGACCAGGCCAACGCGTTCTGCCTGCCGGGCGGCAAGATGGCGGTGTACACCGGGCTGGTGCCGGTGGCGCGCACCACCGATGCGATGGCGGTGGTGATGGGCCATGAGATCGCCCATGCGTTGCTGCGCCATGGTGCGCAGCGCATGGCGCAGCAGAAGCTGACGCAGATCGGGCAGATGGCGGGCGCGGCCAGCGGCATGGATGCGCAGCAGCAACAGATGATGATGTCGGCGATGGGCTACGGTTATCTGCTGCCGTATGCGCGCAGCCACGAGACCCAGGCCGATGAGGTGGGGCTGATGCTGGCGGCGGCGGCGTGCTTCGATCCGCGCGAGGCGGTGCCGTTGTGGGAGCGGATGGGGCAGGCCAGTGGCGGGCAGTCGCCGCCGGAGTTTTCCTCGACCCATCCCAACCCGGGTACCCGGATCCAGAACCTGCAGGCGCTGATGCCGAAGGCACTGGAGTACCGGCAGAAGTTCTGCGAGCAGGCGAAGTAGGGTGTTGTTTGTTTTGCAGGGCTTGCAGCCCTGCACCTGCTCAATCAACGTCAACGTCAACGTCAAAAGCCGGCATTCCGTGGGTTGGCGGGGTGGGTCCGGTTGAGGGGGGCGCCGTAAACCCATCCATGGGGGCTTGGTCGCGCCATCCATGGCGCTCACACCCCCTCAACCGGACCCACCCCGCCTTCGACAGTTTTCCGCGATCTGTCGGAACGGCATGACGCTGCTGTTGGTGGGTGCCGACCGTTGGTCGGCACGGGATCGGATATTGATATCTGACAGATGTGCCGACCAACGGTCGGCACCTACCAACAGCCGCAGTTGCCAGTAGATCCACGCCATGCGTGGATGAATTCATTCGATATCTGACAGATGTGCCGACCAACGGTCGGCACCCACCACCAGCAGTTCCCAACAGCCGCGTGAACCTGTCGAAGGCGGGGCACTGTGGGTTTGCGGGGTGTGAGCCGCATGGATGCGGCGACCAAGCCTACATGGACGTATTTACGGCGTCCCCGCAAACCCACAGTGCCCCGCCATCCCACGGAATGCCGCTTCGGCTTTTGACGTTGCTGTTGATTTGCAGCAGGTGCAGGGCTGCAAGCCCTGCCGAACAACCCCTTACTTGACCAGCACGTCGATCACGCCGTCACCGACGCGCGCCTGCAGGGCATCCCCCGGCTGTACCTGCCCGACCTGCCGCACCAGCGTGCCGTCATCACGGCGCGTCAGGATGCTGTAGCCACGCGCCACCGTCGCCAGCGGGCTCACCGCCTCCAGCGAACGCGCCAGCCCACGCAGCCGCAATGCGTCCCGTTGCAGCAAGCGCTGCAGCGCCGCCTGCGGGCGGCCGCGCAGGGCGGCCAGGCGCCGCTGCATCTCGTCCAGCTGGCGCTGCGGATGGTGACCGCGCAGGATTGCTGCTGCGTGGCGCAGGCGCGCTGCACGGCGCTCCTGCTGCTGGTTGAATGCTGCATGCAGGCGCCGGCCCAGGTCGAGCTGGCGGCGACGCAGCAGGTCAAGGCGCGCCTGCGGGCTCTGTGCGTTCAGGCGCAGCAGGGCGCGGTCGGCGCGCTGCATCGCCTGCTGCATCGTGTGCCGCTGCAGCTGCACCATGCGCGCGGCGGTGCGGCGCAGGCGCAGGGTCAGTTCGCGCTGGTCGGGCACCAGCAGTTCGGCGGCCACCGACGGCGTCGGCGCGCGCAGGTCAGCGGCGTAATCACTCAGGCTGAAGTCGGTTTCGTGACCCACCGCCGACACCACCGGCGTGCCGCTGGCGGCGATCGCGCGGGCCAGTGCCTCGTCGTTGAAGGCCCACAGATCCTCCAGCGAACCACCGCCGCGGGTCAGCAGGATCACGTCGTAACGCCCACTGGCATCGGCGGCCTGCAGCAGGCGGGTGATCTGCGCGGCGGCGGTGCTGCCCTGGACCAGGGTCGGCAGCAGGTCCACTTCCAGCAGCGGGAAACGGCGGGCCAGCACGCTCAGCACGTCGCGCACGGCGGCGCCGGTGGGCGAGGTGATCACTGCCAGGCGCTGCACGTGCGCCGGCATCGGCCGCTTGCGTGCCGGGTCGAACAGGCCCTCGGCCTCCAGGCGTGCCTTCAGTTCCTCGAAGGCGCGGCGCAGCGCACCTTCGCCGGCTTCCTCCATGTGGTCCAGCACCATCTGGTACTCGCCGCGGGCGTCGTACAGGGTGACCTTGCCGCGCACCAGCACGCGCATGCCTTCGCGCGGCACGAACTTCAGGTACTGCGCCTTCATCCGGAACATGGCGGCGCGCAGCTGCGCGCGTGCGTCCTTCAGGGTGAAGTACAGGTGCCCGGATGCGGGGCGGGCGACGCTGCCCAGCTCGGCTTCGACCCAGATCGCCGGGAAGCTGCCTTCCAGCAGGTCGCGGGCCAGGGTGTTGAGCTGGCTGGGGGTGAGGACGTCGTTGTTGCGTGGCTGCATGGGTACGGCGGATGGCGGGCGGAGCAGGGCGCTCAGGATCGCACGTCAGCGCGCGCCGTGCTGGGCCAGCGCCCATTGCACGTGCTCGCGCACCAGCGGCGAAGGATCGTCGATGCGGGTATGCAGGGCGGCCAGCGCCTCGGCCGAGGCCGGTGCATTGCCCAGGGCCACCGCGATGTTGCGCAGCCAGCGTTCATGGCCGCTGCGGCGGATCGGGCTGCCCTCGGTGCGGCGCAGGAATTCGGCCTCGTCCCAGGCGAACAGCTGGTCCAGGCGTGCGGTATCGAGGTTGTTGCGCGCACGGAAATCCGCCTCGTCGGTGCGCTTGGCGAACTTGTTCCAGGGGCAGACCAGCTGGCAGTCGTCGCAGCCGTAGATGCGGTTGCCCATCAGGGGCCGCATGTCTTCGGGAATGGCGCCGTCGTGTTCGATGGTGAGGTAGGAAATGCAGCGTCGTGCATCCAGCCGCTGCGGGCCGATGATGGCCTGGGTGGGGCAGATGTCGATGCAGCGCGTGCAGGTGCCGCAGTGGGCGGTGGCAGGCGCATCGATCGGCAGCGGGATGTCGATGTAGATCTCGCCGATGAAGAACCATGAGCCGCCGTGGCGGTCGATCAGGCAGGTGTGCTTGCCGATCCAGCCCAGCCCGGCATTGCGTGCCAGCGCACGTTCCAGCACCGGCGCCGAATCGACGAACACGCGATAGCCCAGTGGCGCCACTTCATCGTTGATCTGCGTGGCCAGCTTCTGCAGGCGGTTGCGCATCAGCTTGTGGTAATCGCGGCCCAGTGCGTAACGCGCGACGTAGGCGCGGCCCGGATCGGCGAGGGTGGCCCAGGCTTCGGTGTCGTCCTTGTGGCTGTAATCCATGCCCACCGATATCACACGCACGGTGCCGGGCAGCAGCTCGGCCGGGCGTGCGCGCAGGGTGCCGTGGCGGGCCATCCAGTCCATCGTGCCGTACAGGCCCTTGCCCAGCCAGTCGGCCAGGTGTGCCTCATCCTCGCCCAGCTCGATGCCGGCGATGCCACAGCGCTGGAAGCCGTGCGCGCGGGCCAGTTCACGGATGCGCGAGACGGCCTGGGCTGGATCGAGGGGGGCGGGGACGGGGAACATGCGCACCAGTATAAAATCCCGGCATGCCCGATCTCTCCCTTCTCTTTGATACCGCCGCTGCACGCACGCTGGATGCACGCGCGTCCGCGCTGGCCGGCGACGACGGCTGGGGCCTGATGTCCCAGGCCGGTCTGGCCGCGTGGCAGTGCCTGCTGCAGCAATGGCCCGATGCCCGCCAGCTGTGCGTGGTGGCGGGCAGTGGCAACAACGGGGGCGATGGCTACGTGCTGGCGACGCATGCCCTGCAGTCAGGCCGGCAGGTGCGCCTGTTCGTGCTGGCCGGGAAGCCGCCGGCCACGGCGCTGGCCCGGCAGGCGGCCGCAGCGTTCATCGACGCAGGTGGCCAGGTGGAAACCGTGGACGGTGCGCTTCCGGCGTGCGATCTGCTGGTGGATGCGTTGTTCGGGCTGGGACTGGACCGCGCACCGGAAGGTGATGCCCGCGCGCTGATCGAGGCGATCAATGCCCAGGATGCGCCGGTGTTTGCGCTGGATGTGCCCAGTGGCGTGGACGCCGATCGCGGCCAGGTGCCTGGCGTGGCGGTACGCGCGCAGGTCACCCTGCAGTTCATCGCCAACCACCGGGGGCTGTTCACTGGTGGCGCGCTGGACCATGTCGGCCAGCGCCGGCTTGCGCCGCTGGAGCTGGATGACGCGTCCTGGGAAGGCGTGAGCGCCAGTGCGCAGCGCTGGGCGGCCGATCGCCTGCCCCGCCTGCTGCCGCCGCGCCGCGCCAACACCCACAAGGGTGAATCCGGCCATGTGCTGTGCGTGGGAGGCAACCACGGCAGTGGCGGCGCCATCGCCCTGGCCGCCGAGGCAGGCCTGCGCGCCGGTGCCGGCCTGCTCAGCATCGGCACCCGTGGCGACCACGTCGGCCCGCTGCTGGCGCGGCTGCCGGAGGCGATGGTGCACGCGCTGGAAGACGGCGACGTGCTGCCGAACCTGCTGGACAAGGCCCGTGTCGTGGCGATCGGCCCCGGGCTGGGCCAGGACGACTGGGCCCGCGCCCTGTTTGCCCGTGTGCTGGACTGTGGCAAGCCGCTGGTGATTGATGCCGATGCCCTGAACCTGCTGGCCCGCGACCCTCGCGCGCTGCCCGATGCCATCCTGACCCCGCACCCGGGCGAGGCCGCGCGGCTGCTTGAATGCACGACGGCCGAGATCCAGGCCGACCGCTACCGCTGCGCGCAGGCGCTGGCCGAGCGCTACCACGCGGTGGTGGTGCTGAAGGGGGCGGGCAGCATCGTGGCCGCCCCGGGCCAGACCCCGCGCCTGATTGCCGCCGGCAACCCCGGCATGGCCGTGGGTGGCATGGGCGACCTGCTCACCGGCATCATCGCCAGCCTGCGCGCGCAGGGCCTGGATGCCTTCGACGCCGCCGCGTGCGGTGCCCTGCTGCATGCGCTGGCCGGCGATGCCGCCGCCCTCGATGGCGCACGCGGCCTGCTCCCTACTGATCTGCTGGCGCCCCTGCGGCGGCTGGCCAACCCGGAACTGCCGCAATGACTGAATTCTTCCTGGCCGACAGCGAAGCCACCGAACTGCTGGGCCAGTGGCTGGCCGCCACCCGTCCGCCGCAGGCGCTGGTCGAGCTGCGGGGCGATCTCGGCGCCGGCAAATCCACCACCGCACGCGCACTGCTGCGTGCATTGGGCGTGCAGGGCGCGATCCGCAGCCCGACCTACACCCTGGTCGAGCGCTACCCGCTGGCCAGCGGTGGCGAAGCGTGGCACCTGGACCTGTACCGCATCGGCCAGGCGGGCGAACTGGATTTCCTTGGCCTGGACGAGGGCAGCGCGGTGCTGTGGCTGGTCGAATGGCCCGAGCGCGGCGCCGGCGCCCTCCCGCCCACCGATCTGGTGGTGGCGCTGGAGATCGAGGGGCAGGGCCGACGCGTCCGTCTCACTGGGGCCAGCGACGCCGGGCGTGAATGGCTCGGTCGGCTTCCCGACGGGGGCGACTTGCAGGCCATTTCTGTGGGCTGACGAGAACAAACACCGGCAGGTTACGGATTATTAAGGAAAAAGGTGTTGCATTCCGTTCAGCGCGGTGATTGAATCCTGACCATGCGCCTGGGGAACCGTCTCATCGCCATCTGTGCCGCCGTCGGACTGGGTCTGGCGAGCGTCTGCGCGTGGGCCGGTGAGGTCCGCCAGGTCCAGCTGAACACCGGCGCGACCGGCACCCGTGCGGAAATCTCACTGGTTGGCAGCGGCGGCTACAAGACCCTGTCGCTGTCCTCGCCGAACCGCCTGGTGATCGATTTCCCCGATTCCAGCGCCGTGCACAACCTGAAGATGCCGGCCGCGCAGGGCGTGGTCACCGCCGTCCGTACCGGACAGCCGGTTCCGGGCACTTTCCGTGTCGTCTTCGACCTAGCCGCATCGGTGGCGCCGTTCCGCCCGCAGATGCAGCGCGAAGGCAACGAATCCCGGCTGGTGATCGAATGGCCGGGCGATGGTCCAGCCACCGCCGCCAGCCGTGCCGCGCCTGCGGCCGCTGCTCCCGTCGCCCCTTCCGCCGCCAGCATGGCTGCCGCACAGACGGCACAGTCGCGTGGCGATGCCGCCCGTGCCACCGCGCTGTTGACCGCGCAGGTGCAGCAGCAGGCCAGCGCTACCGCCGCCGCACCGGTTGCGCCTGCACCGGCCCCGACCACCACCCCGGCCCAGGTGGCCGCTGCGGGCATCAGTGCCGGCAGCACGCCGCCGCCGTCTTCGTCGTCTTCGCCGGCCGCGATCCTTGCCGGCCAGCCGACCCGTACCGTGGTGGCCGCCGCACCGGCACCGACGCCTGCGCCGGCCGCTGCGCCGGCCGCTGCGCCGGCCGAAGCACCGCGGCCGGCCATGCCCAGCGATGCCTCGCGCATCCGCATGCAGCCGGGCATGCGCCACCTGGTGGTGGCCATCGATCCGGGTCATGGCGGCCAGGATCCGGGCGCGATCGGCCCGACCGGCAAGCGCGAGAAGGATGTCACCCTGGCGGTGGCACGTGAACTGGCCCGCCAGGTCAACGCCACGCCGGGCCTGAAGGCCTACCTGACCCGCGACAGCGACGTGTTCATCCCGCTGCCGATGCGTGCGCAGAAGGCGCGCGCCAACAAGGCCGACATCTTCATTTCGATCCATGCCGACGCCGCCGAGAACCGTTCGGCCACGGGTTCGTCGGTGTACGTGCTGTCCACCAAGGGTGCCTCTTCGCAGCGCGCGCGCTGGCTGGCCGACAAGGAAAACGCGGCCGACCTGGTCGGTGGCGTGCGCCTGCAGCAGACCGAAGGCACCCTGGCCAACGTGCTGCTGGACCTGGCCCAGAGCGGCTACATGAAGGCGTCCGAAGACGCGGCCGGCCACGTGCTGGGCGGCCTGAAGCGGATCGGCAACAACCACAAGCCGAACCTCGAGCGCGCCAACTTCGCCGTGCTGCGCACCTCGGACATGCCGGCGATGCTGGTGGAAACCGCCTTCATCTCCAACCCGGACGAAGAGCGTCGCCTGATCGACCCGGCCTACCAGCGCAAGGTCGCTGGCGCGGTGCTCGATGGCGTGCATACCTTCTTCAGCCGGCAGCCGCCGCCGGGCACGCTGTATGCGGCCCGCGCCCAGGCCGAGATCGACGCCGCCGCCACCATGGCCGGCGGCAGCAAGTAACCCGCCGAAGGCGGGTTACTGCTTTCTGTAGGGTCGACTGTTAGTCGACTACGCGCGCAGCGCGGGGTTTTTCGGTGCCCGGCCAGGAGCAGTCGACTGACAGTCGACTCTACCTGCGGTGCCTCCGTTATCATCCCCGCATGACGTCTGCTACCCATCCGCGCCCGATCCGGCCGTTGCCGGAAATCCTCATCAACCAGATCGCTGCCGGCGAAGTGGTCGAGCGGCCCGCGTCGGTGGTCAAGGAGCTGGTCGAGAATGCCATCGATGCCGGCGCCAGCCGCGTGGACATCGATCTGGAGGAGGGCGGTGTGCGCCTCATCCGCATCCGCGACAACGGCAGTGGCATCGCCCCCGAACAGCTGCCATTGGCCGTCTCGCGGCACGCCACCAGCAAGATCGCCGACCTCGACGACCTCGAATCGGTGGCCACCCTTGGCTTCCGCGGCGAAGCGCTGCCGTCGATCGCCTCGGTCAGCCGTTTCACCCTGGCCTCGCGCCGCGCGCATGACGAGCACGGCTCGGCGCTGCAGATCGAAGGCGGCAAGATCGGCGAAGTGACCCCGCGCGCGCATGCGCCGGGCACCACCGTGGAAGTGCGCGAGCTGTTCTACAACGTGCCGGCGCGGCGCAAGTTCCTGCGTGCCGAGCGCACTGAAATGGGCCATATCGAAGAGTGGCTGCGCTCGCTGGCGCTGGCCCGCCCCGATGTCGAGCTGCGCGTCTCGCACAACGGCAAGGCCTCGCGCCGCTACAAGCCCGGCGACCTGTATTCCGATGCGCGCCTGGCCGAGACGCTCGGCGAGGACTTCGCCAACCAGGCCGTGCGCGTGGACCACACCGGTGCCGGCCTGCGCCTGCATGGCTGGATCGCGCAGCCGCATTATTCGCGGGCCAGCGCCGACCAGCAGTACCTGTACGTCAATGGCCGTTCGGTGCGCGACCGCAGTGTCGCCCATGCGGTGAAGATGGCTTACGGCGACGTGCTCTACCACGGCCGCCAGCCGGCCTACGTGCTGTTCCTGGAACTGGACCCGACCCGGGTCGACGTCAACGTGCACCCGGCCAAGCACGAAGTGCGCTTCCGCGATTCGCGGCTGGTGCACGACTTCGTCTACCGCACCTTGAAGGATGCGCTGGCCGACACCCGTGCCGGCGTTTCCGCACAGGAGATCGGCGCCGGTCCGGCCCATCCTGCCGATGTCGGCAGCGCGCCGATGCCGTCCAGCGCGCCGATGCCGTCCAGCGCGGGTGCGTCGGGCTTTGGCCTGGTGCGCGGCGCGGCCCCGGGATCGGGCGGCGGTGGTGGCGGTGGCGGTTTCTCCGGTTGGCGCCCGCAGCAGCCGCTGGGCCTGCAGGTCGCCGATGCGCCCGCCGCCTATGCCGCACTGTATGCCGCACCCGGTGCAGGCGAACGCAGCAGCGCGCTGCCGCCGATGCCGAGCGGGAACGGCCTGCCGGTGACCAGTGCCGACGCCGGCGTGCCGCCGTTGGGCTACGCCATCGCGCAGCTGCATGGCATCTACATCCTGGCCGAGAACGCCGAAGGCCTGATCGTGGTGGACATGCATGCCGCCCACGAGCGCATCGGCTACGAACGCCTGAAGAACGCACACGATGGCATCGGCCTGCAGTCGCAGCCGTTGCTGGTGCCGATCACGTTGGCCGTGGGCGAGCGCGAGGCCGACACCGCTGAAGCCGAGGCGGAGACGCTGTCCGCGCTCGGTTTCGAGGTCACCCGTGCCGGCCCCGGCGCGCTGCACGTGCGCAGCATTCCCGCGCTGCTGGCCAACGCCGAGCCGGAAGGCCTGCTGCGCGACGTGCTGACCGACCTGCGCGAGCATGGCCAGAGCCGGCGCATCGCCAGTGCGCGCGACGAGCTGCTGTCGACCATGGCCTGCCACGGCGCCGTGCGCGCCAACCGGCGCCTGACCGTGCCGGAAATGAACGCGCTGCTGCGCGACATGGAAATCACTGAGCGCTCGGGCCAGTGCAACCACGGGCGACCGACCTGGGCACGTTTTTCGCTGGCGGAGATCGACCGCTGGTTCCTGCGCGGCCGTTGAGCGGCGCAACATCGAGGGAGCATCCATGCGTTATCGGGGAGTGGGCGGACTGCTGGTCGCCTTGTTGCTGGCCGCCTGCAGCCCGTCACCGGAGCCTGTGGCGGTGGTGAAGGAAGATCCGGCGTTCGCGGCCGCGCAGCAGCAATGGCGCGTGCAGCGCTATGAAGACCTGACCCGGCCCGACGGCTGGACGGCGCTGGTCGGCCTGCACTGGCTGCAGTACAAGTCGCACTTCATCGGCAGCGGCGCCAGCAGCGGCATCCGCCTGGGCGTGGGCCCGGACAAGCTGGGCCTGCTGCGGCGCGAGGGCGACCAGTGGTGGTTCAGTCCCGAAGCCGGCGTGGATGTCAGCCAGGACGGCCAGCCGGTGCGTGGCCGCGTGCGCATGAACACCGACAAGGATCCGGCGCCCACCGTGCTCGCCTTCGATGGCGGCAAGGGCCATCTGAGCATCATCCGTCGCGGCCCGCGCGATGCGCTGCGGGTGAAGCATGCCGACGCCGCGGCGCGCCGCGATTTCGCCGGCCTGCAGTACTGGCCAGGCGGTGCCGGCTGGCAGGTGCAGGCACGTTTCATCGCCCATCCCGCTGGCAAGACCCTGCCGATCGTGGACATCACCGGCCTGACCACCGAAATGCCCAATGCCGGCGCGGTGGAATTCGAACGCGACGGGCGCAGCTGGCGGCTGGAAGCGATCGGCGCGCCGGGCGAGCCCCTGTTCCTGGTCTTTGCCGACCGCACCAGCGGCCACGGCAGTTACCCGGCCGGGCGCTACCTGGACATCGATGCACCGGCCGCCGATGGCAGCGTGCGCATCGATTTCAACCACGCCTACAACCCGCCCTGTGCTTTCACCCCGTATGCGACCTGCCCGTTGGCACCGCCGGAAAACCGGCTGGACCTGCGCGTGGACGCTGGTGAGAAGGCGTATCACCTGCCTGAAGGAGAAGGCTGACCATGTCGATCAGATCATTGTTGCGCGGTGCCGTGCTGTTGCTGGCCTGCGCGGTCGCTCCCCTGGCCGCCGCCCGCGGCGCACCAGCCGAAGCGCCGGCCGCCAAGCCGCCGGTGCCGTTGCTGTGGAAGGTGACCGGCCCGGGCGATGCCCGCGTCTACCTGCTTGGCTCGTTCCACCTGCTCAAGCCCACCGATTACCCCTTGTCGGCCGATGTCGAGCAGGCCTTCACCGCGTCCAAGCGCGTGCTGTTCGAAGTGTCGCCGGAGGAGATGGAATCGACCCAGGCCGCCACCCAGATGGTGCAGACCGCCATCCGCCGCGATGGCAGTGAACTGAAGCGTGACCTGGATGATGCCACCTGGCAGAAACTGCAGGCCTATGCCACGCAGAACAAGCTGCCCCTGGCGCAGCTGCAGGGCATGAAGAGCTGGTTCGTCGCGCTCAACATCACCATCGGGCAGATGCAGAAGATGGGCCTGGATGCGAACCTCGGCCTGGACCGCTATTTCATGGCGCAGGCGAAGAAGGCGGGCAAGCAGACCGGCGGGCTGGAGGACATGCAGAGCCAGATCAACCTGCTCGATGGCATGAGCCTGCAGGAGCAGCGGCAGATGATGGCCGAAGCGCTGGACCAGGCCGAGAAGGGCGATGCACAGTCGCTGATGCTGCACGACGCCTGGCGCCGTGGCGATGACCGCCTGCTGTGGAACAAGATGGCGGTGGAAATGCGCCAGCAGTACCCGCAGCTCTACCAGCGCATCAACACCGCGCGCAACGATGCCTGGGTGCCCAAGCTGCTGCCGTACCTGCAGGATGGGCAGGGCGGCGCGCTGGTGGTGGTCGGCGGCCTGCACCTGCTGGGCAGCGACGGCGTCGTGGAAAAGCTGAAGGCCAAGGGCTACAAGGTCGAGCGCGTGTGCACGGGGTGCAAGCCGAAACGTTGAGGGTAGAGTCGACCGTTGGTCGACTGCTTTTCGGTCGGATGGCGGAAATGCCCGCGCTTCGCGATAGTCGACCAACGGTCGACTCTACCGAAGAGCAGTCGACCAACGGTCGACTCTACCCGCTGGGATGCCGGCATCCAAAACAAAACGGCGCGCCTCAGGGCGCGCCGTCTTCGTTTGGGGCTGGGCGGTGGTCTCAGCGCCGGGTCTTGCCGCCGGTGCCGGTGCCGGTACCCGGCTCGTTCGGCTTGGTGCCGGTGCCGGTGCCCGTACCGCCGGGGCGCGGGCCGCCGAAGCCGGTGCCCATGTTGCGCTGGAATTCCTGCCAGAGCTCGAGGTTGCGCTCGGTCAGCTGGTTCATCATCGCCCACGGGGTCTGGCCCAGCAGGTTGCCCATCTGCTGGCGGAACTGCTGCTGCTGGTCGAGGAAGACCTGCATGCTGCGCTCCAGGTAGTTGCCCATGAAGCCCTGCAGCGAATCGCCGTAGAAGCGGATCAGCTGGCTCAGCAGCTGGGTGGACAGCATCGGTTCGCCGTCCTGTTCCTGGTCGGCGATGATCTGCAGCAGGACCGAACGGGTCAGGTCATCGCCGCTCTTGGCGTCGCGGACCTCGAAGTCTTCACCGTCCAGGATCAGCTGGCGCACATCCTCTATGGTGATGTAGCTGGAAATTTCGGTGTCGTAGAGACGGCGGTTCGGATACTTCTTGATGATGCGGGTCGCAGCCATGAAGCGGTCACTCGTCACTGTAGACGTGCAGCATGGCGCAGTGCACAAGCCTTGGCAACCGCCGCAGCCCCCGCCGGGCTTGGGTTTCACGCCCGATCATGTTGCGCAGCAAGGGTTTGCGTGCTGCGCAGCATGACCAACGGCAGGGGGCCTTCGCGTGCCCGCTGCCGGTGCCTGCGCGGCCTTACCAGCCCATGTGGTGGCCGCCGTTGATGTCCAGGTTGCTGCCGGTGATCCAGGCGGCCTCGTCAGCCACCAGGAAGGACACGCCGTAGGCGATTTCCTCCGGCTTGCCCAGGCGCCCGGTGGGGATGTCGGCGATGATCTTCGCGCGCACTTCCTCCGGCACCGCCATCACCATGTCGGTGGCCACGTAGCCCGGCGAGATCGTGTTGACGGTGATGCCGAAGCCGGCGTTCTCGCGCGCCAGGGAGATGGTGAAACCGTGCATGCCGGCCTTGGCCGCGGCGTAGTTGGCCTGGCCGTACTGGCCCTTCAGGCCGTTGATCGAGCTGATCTGGATGACCCGGCCCCAGCCGCGGCGGCGCATGCCTTCAATGACCGGGCGGGTGACGTTGAACACCGAATTGAGGTTGGTGTTGATCACGTCGTGCCACTGGTCCGCACGCATGCGGTGGAAAGTGGTATCGCGGGTGATGCCGGCGTTGTTGACCAGGATCTCGACCGGGCCCAGCTCGGCTTCAACCGCGCGGATCAGCGCTTCGGCGCTGTCCGGGTCGGACACATCGCCGGGGAAGATCGACACGTTGTAGCCGCGTTCGGTCATGGCCTGCTGCCAGGCGCGGGCCTTGGCCTCGTCGCGGTAATTGGTGGCGACCCGGTGGCCCTGGTCGGCCAGGCGTTGGCAGATGGCGGTGCCGATGCCGCCGGTTCCGCCGGTGACCAGTGCGACGCGAGAAGTCATGGAATGCTGTCCGGGTTTCAGGTGGGGGAAAGGGGATTCTGCAACATCGGCGCGGAAAGTGCGCCCGGTGGCAGCAGGATGTCGCTGCGTGGCAGCCGCTGGGGGTCGAAGGCCCGGCGCGCGGCGGCCAGCAGCGCGTGTACCTCGTCGATGCCCTCCAGCGCAGCCGGCGCCTGGCCCAGCAGCTGCCACAGCTGGCGCAGCACCGGTACCGGCCGCGCGCTGTCCACCGGCAGCGCGGCCAGCGATTTGGACAGCTTGTGGCCGGGCGCATCCAGCAGCAGGGGCAGGTGCCAGTAGCGCGGCACTGCCAGCCCCAGCGCCTGCTGCAGCAGGATCTGCCGCGCGGTGGAATCGAGCAGGTCGGCGCCGCGCACCACTTCGGTGACGCCCTGTGCGGCGTCGTCCACCACCACGGCCAGTTGGTAGGCCCAGCAGCCATCGGCGCGGCGCAGCACGAAATCGCCAACGTCAGCATGCACATCCTGGGTCTGCAGGCCGCGCAGGCCATCCTCGAACTGCACCACGCTGCCCGGTGGCACGCGGAAGCGGACGGCGGGGTCCGGTCGCGGTTGCCGCGCCACGCAGCGATGGTGGATGCCGCCGCTGGCGGCCACTTCGCTGCGGCTGCAGTGGCAGACGAAGGCCAGATCGCTGGCCAGCAGCACGTCCAGCGCGGCCTGGTAGGCATCGCCACGTTCGCTCTGCCAGAGCACGTGGCCGTCGTGATCCAGGCCGAAGGCGGCCAGCGCCTGCAATTGTGACTGCGCCGCGCCCGTGACGGTGCGGGGTGGGTCGACATCCTCGATGCGCAGCCGCCACAGGCCGCCGTGATGGCGCGCAAGCAGCCAGCTGCCGAGGGCGGCGAGCAGGGAACCGGGGTGCAGCAGGCCGGTGGGCGAGGGCGCAAAGCGGCCGCAGGGGATAGGCGAGGTCATGCTGGCTGAATCGTCGGTCAGGTTGGCGCTTGAATTCAAGCTGACTGCACCGCAAATTGGCAGATATCGACCCCTTCCGAGCCGGAATTTCCCATGTTTACCCGCGTAGCCCTTTTCCTGGCCACCAACCTTGCGGTGCTGATCCTCGCCGGCATCGTGATGTCCATCCTGGGCGTGGACTCCCGTTCGATGAGCGGCCTGCTGGTCATGGCCGGCATCTTCGGCTTTGGTGGCTCCTTCATCTCGCTGCTGCTGTCCAAGTGGATGGCCAAGCGTTCCACCGGTGCGGTGGTCATCACCGAACCGCGCAACCCGACCGAGCGTTGGCTGCTGGCCACCGTCGAACGCCAGGCCAAGGCGGCCGGCATCGGCATGCCCGAAGTGGCCGTGTATGACGGTCCGGAAATCAACGCGTTCGCCACCGGTGCCAACCGCAACAACGCGCTGGTGGCGGTGTCCACCGGCCTGCTGCACAACATGAGCGAAGACGAGGCCGAAGCGGTGCTGGGCCACGAGATCGCCCACGTCGCCAACGGTGACATGATCACCATGGCGCTGCTGCAGGGCGTGCTGAATACCTTCGTGATCGTGCTGGCCCGCGTGGTCGGCGGCGTCATCGACAGCGCGCTGTCGGGCAACCGCGAAGGCGGCGGCCGTGGCTTCGCCTACTTCATCATCGTGTTCGTGCTGGAGATGGTGTTCGGCCTGTTCGCCACGATGATCTCGATGTGGTTCTCGCGCCATCGCGAGTTCCGCGCCGACGCTGGCGGTGCCTCGCTGGCCGGCCGCCAGAAGATGATCGCCGCGCTGGAGCGCCTGCAGCTCAACCACGGCCAGAGCACGCTGCCGACCCAGATCGCGGCCTTCGGCATTGCCGGTTCGACGGCGAAGAAGCTGTTCATGAGCCACCCGCCGCTGGAAGAGCGCATCGCCGCACTGCGCGCTTCGACCGCCGCGTAAGCGTCGGGCTGAACCTGGAAACACGAACGCCCGGCCTTGTGCCGGGCGTTTTGTTTCTCCAACGCGGCAGCGGTTGTCGCATGGGTTTGTAGAGCCGAGCCCGCGCTCGGCTGCCTTTCGCGCTGCGCGCGTAAGTCGAGCATGGCTCGACTCTACAAGGGGGCGCGGCACAAACAGAAACGGCACCCTCGCAGGTGCCGTTTCAGTGAGCCGCGCTGCCTGGACGCTTAGAACTTCGCGTCGAACTCGGCCGCGTAGCCGGTGTTGACCAGCACCTTCTGCAGCGACTCGGCCACCTTCAGGTTGCCGGCGACGACCTGCTGGGTGTCCGGGCCACGGTTGTCCATGCGGGCCAGGGTCGCGCCCTTGAAGTCGCAGACCTTGCCGCCGGCTTCGCGGACCAGCAGCACGCCAGCGGCGATGTCCCAGGCCTTCACGCCGGCTTCGAAGTAGGCGTCGGCGCGGCCACAGGCCACGTAGGCCAGGTCCAGGGCGGCCGAACCGCTGCGGCGGATGTCCTCGGCCTGCACCAGCAGGGCGTCGACGGCCTTCAGCTGGGCGCTGGCACGGGCGCGCTCACGCGGGGCGAAGCCGGTGTGGATCATGGTGCCGCCCAGATCCTTGCGGTCGGCCACGCGGATGCGGCGGTCGTTGAGCACGGCACCGGCGCCACGGCTGGCGGTGAACAGTTCATTGCGCAGCGGATCGAAGATGACCGCGTCGGTCGGCTCGCCGTTCTCGACCAGGGCGATCGACACGCAGTAGTGCGGCACGCCGCGCAGGTAGTTGCTGGTGCCGTCCAGCGGGTCGATGACCCACATGTTGCGGTGGCCACCCTGCACGCCGCCTTCTTCGCCGAACACGCCGTACTCGGGGTAGGCGCGCTTGAGTTCCTTGACGATCACCTTTTCAGCGTCGGCATCGACTTCGCTGGCGTAATCCATCCGGCCCTTCTGCACCACATTGAGCGCCTCGAGCTTGTTGATGTTGCGCAACAGGACGTTGCCGGCGAGGCGGGCGGCCTTGACCATGACGGTGACGGCGGGTTTCTGCATGGCGTGGGCTCCCGGAAAGGCAGAAGAGGTAGGACTGGCGGGGGAAAAGAGCGGGTCCGGCGCAGTGGCCGGCCGCACAGTTTACCATTGGTCTTCGTCCAGCTCGACATTTCCCTGTTCATGTCCCAGTTTTCCGCCGCCACCCGCCTCCGATTCGTCCTGGTCGGGACCCAGCACCCCGGCAACATGGGTGCTGCCGCCCGCGCCCTGAAGACCATGGGCCTGGCCCGCATGGTCCTGGTCGCCCCCGAGAAGCCGCTGGACGAGGAGGCCTTCCGCCGCTCGGCCGGTGCCGAAGACGTGCTCGGCGACGCCCCGGTGGTGGCCACCCTGGCCGAAGCCGTCGCCGACTGCACCCTGGTGCTGGGCTGCACCGCGCGTGCGCGCCGCGTCCAGCTGGAGGAATACCTGCCGTCCGACGCCGCCGCCCGGGCCGTGGCCAAGGCCGGCGAGGGCGCCGAAGTGGCCCTGGTGTTCGGCCGTGAACGCACCGGCCTTACCAACGAAGAGCTGCAGCTGTGCCATGCGGCGGTGCATATCCCGTCCGACCCGGCGTTCAGCTCGCTCAACCTGGCGGCCGCCGTGCAGGTGCTGGCCTATGAAACGCGCATGCAGCTGCTGGGCGCGCAGCCGGCGGCGGAGGCCGAGGCCGGTTCCCGTGAACCGGTGGCCAGCCATGAGCAGATGGAGAGCTTCTTCGCCCAGCTTGGCGACACCCTGGACGAGATCGATTTCCACAAGGGCCGTGCGCCCGAATCGGCCATGCGCAAGCTGCGCCGCCTGTTCCTGCGCAGCGAGCCGAGCGAACAGGAAGTGCGCCTGCTGCGCGGCATCCTCGCCGATGCCCAGCGCATGGCGCGGCTGGCCGGGAACCACGGCAAGGAAGGCTGACGACGTTCTCATTTTTTCGGGTAGTCTGTCTGGATACCCTGGGGGGATGATGCTTGTGTCGGCTTCATGCAAGGCAACGCAGTGGGGATTGCTGAGCCTGGTTCCATGGCGGCCTGTCCGCGCGGCCACGGCCGCGGCGGAGATGCTTCGGGCGTGGTATCGGATCGACAAGGTCACAGAAACAATGAAGGGCCGGGCTCTGCTGCAGCGTCCGGTGGCCGTGCATGCGCGGTGGAATGGATTGGAATGGGCAGTGCAGTCGGGACACGTACGGATGGAAGTGGCATGAAGTGGCTCGGCTCGGGGATGCAGGCCCGTTTCCTGCTCGCGATGGGCGGGGCGATGCTGGTGGTGGTGGCGATCCTGGCGGTGTTGCTGGGCCGCCAGGCGACGATGCAGAGCGAGGTGAAGAGCCTCAGCGGCGGCGTCATCCATGAACTGTTTGACCGCAGCGTGCGCAGCCGCGGCGAGGCGTTGGCGCGCGAGCTGTCCGATTCGCTGGCCAACCCGCTCTATTACAACGACCTGGGCCAGGTGGGCGTGCTGGTGCGCTCGACCTCGCGGCAGCAGGTGGTGCGCTACGTGCTGGTGTTCGACGGCAAGGGCCGGCTGGTGCATGACGGCTCGGTCGGCGTGCCCGGCTTCGGCAAGCCGATGACCGACCCGCTGGCCGCGGCGGCGACCGCCGCGCAGGGCCTGGTGGTACAGCAGTCGGCCACCGTGCTCGACAACACCATGCCGATCATGGTCGGCAAGCAGCGCATCGGCGGCGTCCGCGTGGGCATGGCGCTGGATGAAGTGCGGGAGCGCGAGCTGGCCGCCAACGCCACCCTCGGCGAGCGCCTGCAGCAGGTCGGCAGCCGCCACCTGGGCTGGCTGCTGCTGATGCTGGGCCTGCTGGTGGTGATCGGGGTGGTTGTCATCCTGTATGTGCAGCGCACCCTGGTGGCGCCGATCCGGGACCTGGCCGCCGCCGCGCGCCGCATCGAGGCCGGTGACTACCAGGCTCCGCTGCGGGAAAACACCCGTGACGACGAGGTCGGCGAGCTGGTGCGCGGGTTTGCCCGCATGCGCGATGCGATTGCCCGCCACGACCGCGAAGTGCGGCACATGGCCTACACCGATGCGCTGACCGGGCTGACCAACCGCCTCGCGTTCCGTGAGGCGCTGGACCACCGGCTGATGGCCGCGCGGGCATCCAAGCACCGGCTGGGCCTGCTGTTTGCCGACATCGATGATTTCAAGCGGGTCAACGACACGCTGGGCCACGAGGCGGGCGACGAGGCGCTGCTGCAGTTCGCCCAGCGCATCGGCCATGCCGTGGCCGAGGCAGGCGGCGACGACGCGCTGCTGGCGCGTTTCGGTGGCGACGAGTTCGTCATCCTGGTCGGCGATGGCGACGTGGCTGCCAATGCCCGGCTGCTGGCCGAAGTGCTGGTGCGCGAGCTGGGCAAGCCGCTGGTGGTGCAGGGCAGGGAGCTGTTCCTGGGCACCTCGATCGGCGTGACGCTGTACCCGGACGATGCCGCCGATGCCACCACGCTGCTGAAGAACGGCGACATCGCCATGTACCAGGCGAAGATGGCCGGCAAGAACTGCTACCGCTACTACAGCCGGGCGATGGACCACGCGGTCGAGCGTCGCGTGCACATGGAGCAGGAGCTGCGCGGTGCCTGGGAGCGCGGCGAGCTGCGCCTGGCCTACCAGCCGATCTTCCGCATGCGCGACCGCCGCCTGGTGGGCGTGGAAGTGCTGCTGCGCTGGCAGCACCCGACCCTGGGCACGATCCCGCCGTCGGTGTTCATCGAAGTGGCCGAGCAGAGTGGCCTGATCGAGGTGATCGGCCCGAAGGTGCTGCGTGCGGCCTGCATGGAGGCCTCGCAGTGGCCGCGTGGCGCAGCCGGCGACGAACTGTTCGTGTCCGTGAACGTGTCGCCGCGCCAGCTGCGCGGCGGCGAACTGCCTGCACTGGTGGCGCAATGCCTGCACGAATCGGGGCTGCCGTCCTCGCGCCTGCACCTGGAACTGACCGAAACCGCGGTGATCGGCGACGAGATGCTGGCCGCGCAGCTGCTGGACAAGCTGCACCGCACCGGCGTGAAGGTCTGGCTGGATGACTTCGGCACCGGCTTCTCCGGCCTCAGCCACCTGCGCCAGGTGCCGGTGGACGGCGTGAAGATCGACAAGAGCTTCGTGGCCGACATGCAGCGCGACCCGGACGACCTGGCGCTGACCACGGCAATCATCGCCATGGCCCATGCACTGGGCATCACCGTGGTGGCCGAGGGCATCGAGCAGGAAGCGCAGTTCGAACTGCTGGCCCAGCGCGGCTGCGACCTGGGGCAGGGCTACTGGTTGAGCCACCCGGTCACCGCCACCGAAGTGGTGCGGATGATCGACTCCGGCGTCTGAAGTAGAGCCACGCCATGCGTGGCTGCTTCGGCCTGGACGCCCATCCACGCATGGCGTGGATCTACCGGCCCTGCGCGGCTGCGAGCAGTAGAGCCACGCCATGCGTGGCTGCTTCGGCCTGGAAACCCATCCACGCATGGCGTGGATCTACCGGCCCTGCGCGGCTGCGAGCAGTAGAGCCACGCCATGCGTGGCTGCTTCGGCCTGGAAGCCCATCCACGCATGGCGTGGATCTACCGGCCCTGCGCGTTCCGGGTTACACCGGGCGCTTGCTGGGGTCGCCGGGCAGCTCGCGCACCAGCTTGGGGATCAGGTAGCCGGACAGGCGTGCGGTCAGGCCGGCGATCAGGGCCTTGGCCCGGGCGTCGTCCACTTCGAAGTGGGCCACGCCCTCGACCTTGTCCAGCTGGTGCAGGTAATACGGCAGCACGCCCGCGGCGAAGCTGCGCTCGCTCAGGTCCTGCAGCGCCTGCACGCTGTCGTTGACCCCGCGCAGCAGCACGGCCTGGTTCAGCAGCTGTGCGCCAAGGCCGCGCAGGCGTGCCATCGCGGCATCCACGCTGGCATCGAATTCGTTGGCATGGTTGGCATGCACCACGATGGCGAGCGGCCACGGCAGGCTGCCCAGCCAGGCCAGCAGCTCCTCGTCCACGCGCTCGGGCAGCACGATCGGCAGGCGGGTGTGGATGCGCAGGCGGCGGATGTGCGGTATCTGGCGCAGGGCATCGGTCAGCTCGGCCAGCTTGTGCGTGGCCAGCGACAGCGGATCGCCGCCGGACAGGATCACCTCGTCGATGTCCGGATCGGCCGCAATGGCCGCCACGGCCTCCTGCCAGCCACCCTTGGCGGCGTTTTCCGCGCCGTAGTCGAAATGGCGGCGGAAGCAGTAGCGGCAGTTGATCGCGCAGCTGCCGGTGGCCACCAGCAGGGCCCGGCCGCGGTACTTCTGGATGACCCCGGTGGCCTTCTTCGCCGCGCCATCGCCCACCGCGTCGAAGCTGAACCCGGGCGCCGGACGCATTTCCTCGTCGATCGGCAGCACCTGGCGCAGCAGCGGGTCGGTGGCATCGCCGGGGCGCATGCGCGCCACGAAGCCTTCCGGCACGCGCAGGGCGAACTGGGCCATGGCCGCCTCCGAGACCCCCAGCGCCGCCGGGTCCAGCTGCAGCCGGGCCAGCAGGGCGTGCGGGTCGCGCAGCGCCTGGCGCCAGAGCTGCTGCCAGCGCGCGGGTGCGCCTGGCGACTGGGGCCGGGGGAAGGCGGAAAGCTGCATGGAGAGGGGGCCTGCGGTTATCATGGGGGCATAAACAGTTGCCCACCGGGGTTCCGGTGGGTTTTCCATTCTACCGGCTCGCCGCACGCGCGGCGGTTTCGCCATTTGAGGAGCTTGAGCATGGCCACTGCGGGCATGAACGATGTCAAGAACGGGATGAAGATCCTGGTCAACAATGAACCGGCCGTCATCTCCGAGACCGAGTTCATCAAGCCGGGCAAGGGCCAGGCTTTCACCCGCGTGCGCTATCGCTTCATCCGCTCGGGCCGCACCGTGGAAATGACCATGAAGGCCACCGATGACGTGGAAGTGGCCGACGTTGTCGATACCAACATGGATTACATGTACAGCGACGGCGAGTACTGGCACTTCATGGACCCGGAAACCTTCGAGCAGGTGCAGGCCGACAAGGCCGGCATGGGCGGCGCCGAGAAGTGGCTGAAGGGCGAAGAGTCCTGCATCGTCACCCTGTTCAACGGTTCGCCGATCTTCGTGCAGCCGCCGAACTTCGTCGAGCTGAAGATCACCGAGACCGATCCGGGCGTCCGTGGCGACACCTCGGGCGGCGGCGGCAAGCCGGCCACCCTGGAAACCGGCGCCGTGGTCCGCGTGCCGCTGTTCGTCAACCAGGATGAAATCGTCAAGGTTGATACCCGCTCGGGCGAATACTCCGCGCGCGTCAAGTAATCCGGCGCAGCCGGATTACGGTAGTGCCGGCCGCTGGCCGGCAACCCCGGCGCCGGATTACCTGTAGAGCCGAGCCATGCTCGGCTTTCCGGGCACCGCCCGGAACCTGTTGCCGGCGCCCATGGCGCCGCAACGGACAGCCGCCGGGCATGGCCCGGCGCTACCGCCTCCCGCCAGGCCCTTCTCCAATAGCCAAGTGAGCCCGCATGAGCGATAGCCCGCACCTCCCCGAAGCCTGCGACCTGCTCATCGAAGCCGGTTATGTCGTTCCGATCGAGCCGCATGCGGTGGTGCTGGAAGATCATGCCGTCGCCGTGCGTGGCAGCGAAATCGTCGCCATCCTGCCGCGAGCCGAGGCCCGCGCGCGTTTCCGCGCCACCCAGGTGGTCAGCCGCCCCGACGCGGCGCTGATGCCCGGCCTGGTCAATGCGCACACGCACAACCCGATGACCCTGCTGCGCGGCGTCGCCGACGATCTGCCGCTGATGACCTGGCTGCAGCAGCACATCTGGCCGGTGGAAGCGGCGGTGATCGGCCCTGAATTCGTCGCCGACGGCACCACCCTGGCCATCGCCGAGATGCTGCGCGGCGGCACAACCTGCGCCAACGAGAACTACTTCTTCGGCGACGTGCAGGCCGCGGTCTACAAGAAGCACGGTTTCCGCGCGCTGGTCGGCGCGGTCATCATCGATTTCCCCACCGCCTGGGCCAAGACCGACGACGAGTACTTCGCCAAGGCCGGTGAACTGCACGACCAGTGGCGCACCGATCCGTTGATCGGCACCGCGTTCGCGCCGCATGCGCCGTACACGGTCAACGATGCCAATTTCGAGCGGGTGCGGATGCTGTCCGACCAGCTCGACATGCAGGTGCACCTGCACACCCACGAGACCGCGCAGGAGATCAACGATTCGATCAAGCTGCACGGCCAGCGCCCGCTGGCGCGGCTGGATCGCCTCGGCCTGGTCAACGACCGCCTGATCGCGGTGCACATGACCCAGCTGACCGACGCCGAAATCCACCTCTGCGCCGAGCGTGGCGTCAGCGTGGTGCATTGCCCGGAATCGAACCTGAAGCTCGCCTCCGGTTTCTGCCCGGCCTGCGCCCTGCAGCGCGCCGGCGTGAACCTGGCCATCGGCACCGACGGCTGCGCCAGCAACAACGACCTGGACATGTTCAGCGAGAACCGCACGGCGGCGATCCTGGCCAAGGCCGTGGCCGACGATGCGACGGCGCTGGACGCGGCCACCACGCTGCGCGCCTCCACCCTGGGCGGTGCCCGCGCGCTGGGCTTCGGTGAACGCATCGGCTCGATCGAAGTCGGCAAGCAGGCCGACCTGGTCTGCGTCGACCTGTCCGCGCTGGAAACCCAGCCGCTGCACAACGTGCTGTCGCAGCTGGTGTACGCCACCGGCCGCCAGCAGGTCAGCGATGTCTGGATTGCCGGCAAGCCCAAGCTGGTGCAGCGCGAGCTGGTCGGCATGGACCTGCCGGGCATCATCGCCAACGCGCGCCAGTGGCGCGAGCGCATCCGTCATATCCGCGCCTGAACCCCGGCGCTGCAAGGACTTTCTCATGACTGCCCCCCACGCTTCCTCCAATTTCGATCAGGCAGAGCTGGACAAGTTCGCCGCGCTGGCCAACCGCTGGTGGGACGCTGACGGCCCGCAGAAGCCGCTGCATGCGCTGAACCCCGTACGCCTGAAGTACGTGGCTGACCGCGTGCAGTTGCGCGGTGCGCGCGTGCTCGACATCGGCTGCGGTGGCGGCCTGTTGAGCGAAGCGCTGGCCCAGGCCGGCGCCGACGTCACCGCGATTGACCTCGCCCCGGAGCTGGTCAAGGTGGCGCGCCTGCATGCGCTGGAAAGCGGCGCCAAGGTCGATTACCGGGTGCAGGCCGCCGAGGACCTGGCCGCCGAACAGCCGGGCAGCTTCGACGTGGTCACCTGCATGGAAATGCTCGAGCACGTGCCCGATCCGGGCGCGATCATCGAAGCCTGCAAGCGGCTGCTGAAGCCCGGTGGCCACCTGTTCCTGTCGACCATCAACCGCACCGCTGCCGCGTTCGCAGTGGCGATCGTCGGCGCCGAGTACGTGGCACGGCTGCTGCCCAAGGGCACCCACCACTACCAGGAATTCATCAAGCCGGCCGAGCTGGCACGCTGGCTGCGCGAGGCCGATGTGCAGCTGGTGGATGTGAGCGGCATGGCCTATGAGCCGTGGCGCAACCATGCCCGCCTGAGCAGCCGCACCGACATCAACTACCTGGCCTACGCGGTCAAGCCTGCATGACCACGGCCAGCTTCCCGCGGGCGGTGCTGTTCGACCTGGACGGCACGCTGCTGGACAGTGCGCCGGATTTCGTCGCCACCTGCGATGCGATGCTGGCCGAGCGCGGGCGTGCGCCGATCGACCCGGCGCAGCTGCGCCCGGTGGTCTCCAAGGGCTCGCGTGCGATGTTGACCGCCGCCTTCCCGGATCTGGACGCGGCCGACCGCGATGCCCTGATTCCCGAATTCCTGCAGCGCTATGAAGCGCTGATCGGCCAGCACGCGGTGCTGTTCGACGGCGTGGCCGGCATGCTCGCCGCGCTGGACGCCGCAGGTACCGTGTGGGGCATCGTCACCAACAAGCCGGAATACCTGGCGCGCCTGATCCTGCCGCAACAGGGCTGGCAGCAGCGCTGCGCGGTGCTGGTGGGCGGTGACAGCCTGGCCGAGCGCAAGCCGCATCCGCTGCCGCTGCTGCATGCCGCGCAGGCGATCGGCATCGCCGCCGAAGACTGCGTGTACGTGGGCGACGACGAGCGCGACATCATCGCCGCACGCGCGGCGGCCATGCCCTCGGTGGCGGCGCTGTGGGGCTACCGCCTGCACAGCGACGATCCGCTGGCCTGGCAGGCCGACGTGCTGGTGGAGAACGCCGAACTTCTGCAACTGGCCAGTCTCTGGCCGACCCGGCCGGCAGCCCCGGCCCAGCCGTAAGGAATGACGTAGTGAGCAGTACCGCGCTGGACAGTTTCCTCGACAAGTGGCGCAGCCGTTGGCCGGAATGGTCGGTGGCCGCCCCGTTCGTGGCCGAATCGCAACGCGAGCTCGCAGTGGCGTGGTTTGCGCTGCTGCAGGAGTTCGACGACATGCTCAACACCAGCGGCGACCCGCTGCCGGCCGACGCCAAGCTGGCGTGGTGGGGCGAGGAGCTGCGCAGCTGGGCGGGGCAGCGTTCGCGCCATCCGCTGGGCCGCCTGCTGGAGCCGGTGCGTGCGCCGTGGGCGCAGCTGGCCGGGACGCTGCCGGACCTGGTCGAGGCGCGCACGGTTGCCCTCGATGCCGCCAGCGCCGAGCGCGCGCTGGCCAACTACGCCGAAGCGGTTGCCGCCGTGGAAGTCGTGCTGTTCAACGACACGCCGCGCAAGGGCGCCGGCCGTGCCGTGCAGCTGCAGACCCTGGCCCAGCGCCTGCAGGATGCCGGCGTGGCTGGTGTGCCGCGCAGCCTGCTGGACCAGGACGCCAGTACCGCCGCGCAGCGGTGGGCACAGGCTCTGCTGAAGGGCTGGGGCACCCGCGTACCCGGTCCGCGCGCGCGCCGCGTCTGGGCCAGCCTGGCCCGCGCCCGCGTGGCCGCACAGGCGGCCGGCAAACCGATTGAAGCGACCCCGGTACGCACGCTGCTGCGTGTGTGGTGGGCCGCCCGCGGTTGATGCCGCTGCCGCTGCGCTCGCCGGGCATGGCCCGGCGCTACCGGGCGCGGTAATCGGGTAGCGCCGGGCCATGCCCGGCGGATGCCCTCAGAACGTCCTGGCCTCGTTCATCGCCGCGCGCAGCACCTCGCGGTCGAGCGCCATTCCGCTGCGTGCTTCCACCGCATCGACGATGCCCAGCCACGCGGTGTAGATCTGCTCGCGTTCCTCGGTTTCGATGAAGCCGCTGCGACGATCCAGCGCGTTGAAGCCTTCGGTGTAGGTGCGTCCCACCCGCGCCAGCGCCTCCGTCACTGCCGCTGCGTCGCCGCCTGCCGAGGCGAGCTTCAGCGCCTCGCTGCAGGCCTTGCGGTACAGCGTGGCCGCCGCCTTCGCCTGCGCGCTGCTGACCTGCGCGCTGCCGTCCCAATCACGGAACGGATTGTCGAGGTTGGCAGCCAGCCAATCCGGCGTGCGCAGCTGGGTGACAGCGAGGTCCAGGCCACTGGCAACCTCGCGCTTGTAGGCCTTCCTGATCGCCGCGCCCAGTGCAGCCGGCACGCTGCCCAGCCACAGCCGGCACAGCCGCGGCCAGCAGCCGGGCGCAGGAAACACCGCATCCTCCGGCGGGAACACGTCGCTGGCACTGAGCGTATGAAGTTGCTGCAGTTCACCCAGCCGCTGCAGGCCGTGCAGCACGGCGGGTGCGCCGGTGACATGCAGCGCACGCAGCTGCGGGAAGCGTTCGGCGATGCGTCCGCCATCGAGTTCGCGCACGTCGCGCAGCTGCAGCTCGCCCAGTGACGGCAGTCCAGCCCAGGCCAGCGTGGCATCGGTACTGATGAGCGTCAGCCAGCGGCCGTCATCCTCGGCGGTGATGAGCAGGTCGGGCTCGAGCGTACCGTGCAGGGTCAGGCGGGACAGGCCGTCGTTGAGATGCAGGTGGCGCAGGCCGCTGGCATCGATGCTGGCCTGGATCAGGCCGGTGCCGCGCAGGTCCAGAGTGGTGTCCTGAAGGTGGCAGATGTCCAGTGAGTGGATCAGCGGTCGCGTGCGCAGCCACGGCAACAGTCCGGGCACCGGTTTGCTGATATCCAGCTGGGTGAGCAGGGGCAGGGCATCAAACAGTGCCAGCGAAGGGGCCAGGTTCATGGCTGCGGCATCCAGGCAGGTGGCGCAGCGGCGAATCGGGTGTTCGCCGCGTTCCAGCAGCACGCTTCGATCTTCCTGTGCTGCGGTGGCGTGCTTGAAGGCCTCTACGGCAGCTGCATCCAATGCATCCCAGCGGCGTTGGTGTGCAACTTCCGCTCCGTCGGGCCAGCTCCCGTATATCTTCGGCGCGGCCTCGATCAGCGGCGCGCGCCAGCCCACGTGCAGGAAATCGCGCGGCGGTCGTTTTCCCACCCAGCGGTGGTGCAGGGCATTGTCCTGCTGGAGGTAGTTGAAGCGCGCCGGCTGCATCCCGGCGATGGTTGCCGGGTCGGGCAAGATGGTGCCGGTCCAGTCCAGGGTGAGCACGGCGAGGCTGCCGTCGCGCTGATCCTGGTGCGTCAGCTGGTAGGCGACGAACGCCTGCAGGCGTTCGTTGTGGACGACGTGAATATCACCTGGGGCGGGCATGCAATGTTCCTTGTTTCCATGCGGCGAAGCAGCCCGGTAGTGCCGGCCGCTGGCCGGCAACCAGGCCGCACGGCCGTTGTTTACGTTCCAGCGCCAGCAACGGATCGATGCGGGTGACGAACCAGTTCATGCCCCAGTGCAGGTGCGGGCCGGTGGCGCCACCGGCGGCGATCATCTGGCCCTGGGTCACCCGGTCGCCGACCTTCACGTCGATGCGCGACAGTTGCACAAAGCTCGAACTGACAACGTAGCCGTGGTCGATCATTGGAGTACAGCTGGTCAGTGCTGAAAATGCCTCGTAAGCATGGCCTATCCAACGGCAGATCGAAATACTCATGGCTGGCAACTCTCGCCAAAAACAACTTCAAAGCTGCTGCATTCCGAACAGTGATCCAGAAACTCCCTGCACGCTTTGACATCCGAGTTGAGGGCCACGCACCCGTAGCCGATGTCGTCATGAGGATAAATTGCCATGTTGAGTGCGGGGATGATGCAGAAGCACACCTGGCCCGCTACGCCTGCATGACACATGAGAAGTCTGGATAGTTTTATGAAGTCAGAGTACTCAAAGCTGAAGCTCAGAGAGCCTGCGGGTAACGGGGACTCGCCGTAGAGGTAGCTCTCATACTCGTCAGACATCGGCAAAAGGAGTCGTCTTGACTTCATTTCATCATAGATGTGCTGATAGCGCTTGATCGTATCTACATCTTTCTCCCTCTCGTCCCGGTATGAGAGAGCTGTCACAACAAGAAAATTTCCACTTCTCGAGCCAAGGAAGCCATCCAGCAGCGCTACGGCCTTGTCTACAAGTGAGTGGGAATGTTCGCCCGTTCTTTGAAAGTATCCGGCCCACTTGCCTGAAGCGCCGAAGCCGTCAAGTTTGATGTCGCTCAGCGAAAACGTATTCTTGAGTTTTGATGAATATTCCATTTCCTGCTCCATCGTGCTCATCATCCTCGGCAAGGGCTTGACCATCCGAGCTCCGGAGCGCCATTCCTGATTTTTCCATGAAGCGAATGGAAAGGTCGACGTGATCAGTCCTGCGGGGCCGTTCATCGACAGGGCTCACGCAAGCAGCTTGAAACAGCCCCAGCTCCTACGCGGCTGCGGATGTAGTTGACGCCGATTCCGCATCGCTGCCGGGCGTGGCCCGGCGACGATGCGCGTGCGTTACTTGCGTTCCAGCACCAGCAAAGGATCGATGCGGGTGTCGAACCAGTTCATGCCCCAGTGCAGGTGCGGGCCGGTGGCACGGCCGGTGGCGCCGACAGCGGCGATCACCTGGCCCTGGGTCACCCGGTCGCCGACCTTCACGTCGATGCGCGACAGGTGCAGGAAGTTCGAGCTGACGCCGTAGCCATGGTCGATCAGCAGGGTGCCGCCGGTGAGGTACAGGTCCGGGCCAGCGAACGTCACCACGCCGGCCGCCGGTGCCTTCACCGGGGTGCCGGTGGGCACGGCGATGTCCATGCCCGAATGACCGGCGCCGGGCTGGCCGTTGTACACGCGTGCATTGCCGAAGCGACCGCTGATGCGGCCCTGCACCGGCCAGATGAAGGTCTGGGTGAAATCGGTGCGGTCGTCATCGCGGGCACGCGCAGCGGTCACCTGCGCCTGTTCGCGCTTGATCCGCTCGGCAATCGCCGGTGGCGGATTGACCGTCTTCGGCGGTACGCCGTTGACGCGCTCGGTCGGCCAGTCGCGCGCGGTCACGGTGATGGTGGCCGTCTCGCTGCCACCGTCGGGGCGCTGCACCTGTACCTGCAACGGACCCTTCTCATCGCGGCCGATGCCGAACACCACGCTGCCGTAGCTGCTCACCCGCAACTGCCGGCCGGCGTACTGCACGCGGCTGCCGGCGGGCACCTTGCCGATCACCAGCGCGCCCTGCGAAGCGCTGGCCGGGAACACCACGCGGCTGTCGATCAGGCTGCCGATGCCATCCTGCGCCTGTGCCTGGGGTGCGGTGAGCAGGGGCGCGGCCAGCAGCAGCGCCCCGATCATCAGTGCCGAACGCATCAGCGGTCGTAGGTCATGCGCTGGCCGGCGGGTTCGCCCACCAGCTTGCTGCCGTCCCACACCAGCTGGCCGTTGACCCAGGTGGAGGCCACGCGCGAACGGAAGGTGGTGCCTTCGAACGGCGACCAGCCGCACTTGGACAGCACGTCCTCGCGCTTGACGGTGAACGGCACGTCTTCCACCAGCACCAGGTCGGCGAAGTAGCCTTCGCGCAGGAAGCCGCGTTCTTCCACGTCGAACAGCTGCGCCGGGGCGTGGGCGAACTTCTGCACCACCTGTTCGCGGGTCAGCTTGCCTTCGTGCACGCGCTCCAGCGCGGCCACCAGCGCGTACTGCACCAGCGGCAGGCCCGACGGTGCCTGCGCATAGGGCTTCTGCTTCTCTTCCCAGGTGTGCGGGGCGTGGTCGGTGGCCAGCACGTCCAGCACGTCATCGGCCAGCGCGGCGGTGATTGCCTCGCGGTCGGACACTTCCTTGATGGCCGGGTTGCACTTGATCAGGTTGCCCTTGGTCGCGTAATCCGGGCGCGCGAAATGCAGGAAGTGCACGCAGGTTTCAGCGGTGATCTGCTTGCGGCTGCCGTCAGCGCGGATCAGCGGGCCCTTCTCGAACAGCGCCAGCTCGTCGGCGGTGGAGATGTGCAGCACGTGCAGGCGGGTGCCGTGCTTGCGCGCCAGCGACATCGCCAGGCGGGTCGACTTGATGCAGGCCTCGCGCGAACGGATGTCCGGGTGCATGTCCGGGGTCAGCGCGTCGCCGTACTTCTCCTGGAAGGCCTTGAGGTTGGCATCGATCATCGGCGTGTCTTCGCAGTGCGTGATGATCGGCGTGGGGCATTCGCGGAAGATCGCATCCAGCGTTTCCGGGTTGTCCACCAGCATGTTGCCGGTGGAGGCGCCCATGAACACCTTCACGCCCGGTGCCTTCTTCGGGTCGAGCGCGCGGATCGCTTCCAGGTTGTCATTGCTGGCGCCGTGGTAGAAGCCGTAGTTGGCCCAGGCGCGGCCGCGTGCCAGCTCGTACTTGGCTTCCAGGATGGTCGAATCCAGGGTCGGCGGGTTGGTGTTGGGCATGTCCATGAAGCTGGTCAGGCCACCGGCCACGGCGGCTGCCGATTCGCTGGCGATGTCGCCCTTGTGGGTCAGGCCCGGCTCGCGGAAGTGCACCTGGTCATCGATCATGCCGGGCAGCAGCCAGCGCCCGGCTGCGTCCACCACCTGTTCGCCGTCGCGCGGGGCCAGGCCACTGCCGATCTGCGCGATGCGGCCGTTCTCGATGCGCAGGTCGCCGTTGAAGGTGCGGCCTTCGTTGACCATGCGGGCATTGGTAATGAGGGTGGAGGACATGTCAGTGTTTTCCTGTGCAACGGCAAGAGGGGGCGTTGGGCGATTCGGGCACCGGATCGAAGCCGCCGGGGTGGAACGGATGGCAGCGGCCGAGGCGGCGCGCGGCCAGCCAGCTGCCACGCAGCGGACCGTGCATCGAGATGGCGTCCATGGCGTATTCAGAACAGCTGGGCACAAAACGGCAGCGCGGCCCCAGCAGGGGGCTGATGAAGCGCTTGTAGAAGCGCAGCAGGGCAATGAGCAGGCGCGAGATCACCCAGTCATCTTATGCCAGTTGGCATGAAGCCCGCATTTGTGCAGGATGGGCCGTTGGTCGCATGTCGCCCATGGCCTGCGACCGGTACCGGCACCGTGAGGTGCCGGCCAGGTTCCGTACCGCGCAAGGCGGTCCAGGTTCGCCGGACCGTCGCTTTGGGCCGCTGGCTCCAGGACTGAATGGAGTAGGCCCCCAAGGTTGCTGCTGCGGGTCGGGTAGGCTATAAAGGCCCGCTTTCCCGGGCCCCGGGGAATCCAAGGAAGAGCGTTTCGTGGCTGCTAAAAAAACTGCAAAGAAGGCCGTCGAGGCCGCCAAGAAAACCGCCAAGCCTGTTGTGAAGAAGTTGGCGGCCAAGCCTGTTGCCAAGAAGCCGGCCAGCAAGGCGGTCCCCAAGGCAGCATCCTCACAATCGGCGGCCAGGAAGGCCACCGCAACGAAAACACCGGCCAAGGCCAGCAAGCCTGCGGCGAAGAAGGCCGCAGCGCCGGTCAAGTCCAAGCCAGCGGCGGCCAGCAAGAAGGCGCCGGTGGCGAAGAAGGCTGCCAGCAAGGCTGCACCGGTCAAGAAGGCCGTGGCCAAGCCGGCACCGAAGAAGGCCGTCGCCAAGCCCGCACCGAAGCCGGTGGCAAAGAAAGCCGCGGCCAAGCCGGCAGCCAAGCCGGCGGTGAAGAAGGGTGCAACGGCTAAACCCGCCGCCACGCCTGCCGCTGTAAAGAAGGTAACCAAGAATGTCGCCAAGCCGGCTGCCAAGCCGGCCCCGGCCCCGGTAGTGAAAACCGCACCGAAGCCCGCCGCCAAGGCAGCTCCGGCCAAGTCTGTCCCGGCCAAGACCGCGGCAGTGGCAGCAGCCAGACCGGCCCCCAAGCCGGCCCCGGCCGCCACCCCTGCAGCATCGACGGCCCCGCAATCCAAGAATCCCGTGCCCGTTTCGAAATCGCCTGCCAAGACCGCTGTGAAAACTGCCGTGAAACCAGATCCCGCTCCGAAGACCGTGTCGCGCCCAGTGGGCAAGGTTGCCGTGGCTGTGACCGCCCGTTCGGCGGCGCCGGCCCCGCGCAGCAAGTACAAGGTCGTCGAATACAAGACCGACGAGGCCACCGGCCGCCCGATCCTGCCGACCGGCTACAAGCCTGGCTCGGACGAGGAGTACATGAGCCCGCTGCAGCAGGAATACTTCCGCCAGCGCCTGCAGAACTGGCGCGCTGATCTGGTGGAAGAATCCAAGCAGACCATCGAGAACCTGCGCGAGGAAGTGCGTGACATCGGCGATGAAGCCGAGCGTGCGACCCGCGAGACCGAGAACTCGCTGGAACTGCGTACCCGTGACCGCTACCGCAAGCTGATCGGCAAGATCGACAGCACCCTGAAGCGCCTGGAAGCCGGCGACTACGGTTACTGCGTGGACACCGGTGAGGAAATCGGCCTGGAGCGCCTCGAAGCGCGCCTGACCGCCGAGCGCACCATCGACGCCCAGGAGCGTTGGGAGCACCTGCAGAAGCAGCAGGGCGACTGATTCCAGTTCGTTGTCTGGTCATGCGAAAAACCCGGCCTCGGCCGGGTTTTTTGTTGGGTATTCCTGGCTCTACAAAGAAGCCAGCCGAGCATCGGCTCGGCTCTACAGGTTCATTGCAGGTCGCGCAGGTTCAACTTCCGCAGCGTCGGGTTCTTCCACGCCGTGATGCCGGCCACGCTCAACACGGCAAACCCGCCCAGCACCACCGCCGGCACCAGGCCCAGCAGTTTCGCCATCGTGCCGGCGTAGAACGCGCCCAGCTCGTTGGACGAGCTGATGAAGATGCCGTTGATGGACGACACCCGTCCGCGCATTTCCTCCGGCGTGGCCAGCTGCAGGATGGTCGAGCGCACCACCACCGAGACGCCGTCGAAGGCGCCGTAGAACAGCAGGATCAGCGCCGACAGCCAGAAGTGCTGGGACAGGCCGAAGCTGACCACGCACAGGCCGAAACCGGCCACAGCGAACAGCAGCACGCGGCCGGCATTCTTCTGCAGCGGGTGGCGGGCCAGCCACAGGCCCACCGCGATCGAACCCAGCGCCGGCGCCGCGCGCAGGATGCCCAGGCCCTCGGGGCCGTAGTGCAGGATTTCCTGCAGGAAGGCCGGCAGCATCGCCACCACGCCGCCCAGCAGCACCGAGAACATGTCCAGTGCCATCGCACCGACCATGATGCGGTTGCCGACCACGAAGCGGGCACCCTCGGCGATGCTCTTGAAGATCGGCGCGGCCGGGCCGTCGTGTACCGGCTCGCTCACCTTCAGCGTGGCCAGGCAGCCCATCGCCACCACGGCGAAGGCGGTGGCCACGCCATAGGACAGGCCCTTGCCGCCCCAGCCGACCAGGATGCCGCCCAGCGCCGGGCCCACCACCATGCCCGACTGGAACACCACGCTGCCCAGGCCGGCGCCGCGGGCGAACTGGCTGCGCTCGAGCACGCGGGCGAACAGCGCGTTGTAGATGGGCGACAGGAACGCGCGCACCATGCCGGTCAGCGCGATGGCGGCGTAGATCGGCCACACGCCCTGGAACGGCAGCCAGCCGGTGGCCACGCCGGTCAGCACCACGGCGGTGGCGACCAGGCCGGCGCAGGCGACCATGCCCAGCCGGCGGCGCGGCAGGTGGTCCACCAGGTAGCCGGCAAACGGCGCCACGCAGAAGAACGGCAGCACCTCGGCCAGGCCGACCAGGCCCAGCGAGAACGGATTGCGGGTGACTTCGTAGATGTGCCAGCCGACGGTGACGGCCACCACCTGGTAGGACAGCATCGCGAAGATGCGGTACGCCAGCAGCTTGGCAAAGCCCGGCCGGCCCAGCAGGGCCAGCGCGCCTTCGTCCCCGGTGGCGGCGGTCACGGCTGTTCGCGCTGCAGCTGGGCCTGCGCGGTCTCGCGGATGAAGGCCAGCATCGCTGCCACGCCGTTGCTGCGGGTGGGCGAGAGGTGGCGGGCCAGGCCGATGTCCTGGATGTAGCTCGGTTCGGTATCGAGGATCTCCTGCGCCGAACGCCCGGAATACACGCGCAGGGCCAGGAAGATCAGGCCGGAGACAATGGCCGAATCACTGATGGCGTGGAAGCGCAGCGACTGCGCGTTGCCTTCGGGCACGATCCAGACCATCGACTGGCAGCCCAGCAGACGGTGCTCTTCGGTTTTCCAGGCGTCGGCGAAGGCCGGCAGCTTGCGGCCCAGGTCGATCAGGTACTGGTAGCGCTCGGACCAGTCGCCGAAGAAGGCAAATTCCTCGGCGATGGCGGCCTGGGCCTCGGCGGCGGTGGGTTCAAGCGGGAACGGGGAGTCGGTCACAACGGTCTCTACAGTGGGGGCGTGGCCGGACGCGCCGGCCACGGGGCAGGGCGGGTCAGGCGCGCTTGCGTACCCAGCGCACGCCCTGCGGGGTGTCTTCCAGGACGATGCCTTCGGCGGCCAGCTGGTCGCGGATGGCGTCGGAGCGGGCGAAATCACGGGCCTGCTTGGCGGCGGCACGCTCGTCGATCAGGGCCTGGATGCGTGCATCGTCGTCGCCTTCGCTGGCCGCGGTGCCGAACCACTGCGCCGGGTCGGCCTGCAGCAGGCCCAGCGCCAGGCCGGCACCGAGCAGCTCGCCCTTCAGGCGCGTGCGCTCGGCCGGATCGGTCGCGCGGCGCGCCTCGCCGGCGATGCGGGCCACTTCGGCCAGCGCCTGCGGGGTGTTCAGATCGTCATCCAGGGTCGCCTCGACGGCGGCCGGGATCGCCGCCGTGGCGGTCACATCGGCCAGGTCGCGCAGGGTGCCGTACAGGCGGTCCAGGGTGCGCGCGGACTGTTCGATCAGCGCATCGGACCAGTCCAGCGGCTGCCGGTAGTGGGCCGAGAGCAGGGCCAGGCGCAGCGCCTCGGGCGGATGCTGGCGCACCAGGTCATGCACGCGCTCGATGTTGCCCAGCGACTTGCTCATCTTGGCGCCGCCGAAGTTGAGCATGCCGTTGTGCATCCAGAACCGGGCGAAGATCCTGCCGCCATGGGCGCACTCGCTCTGCGCGATCTCGTTTTCGTGGTGCGGGAACTGCAGGTCCACGCCACCGGCATGGATGTCGATGGTCTCGCCCAGGTGGGCGGCAGCCATCGCCGAGCATTCGATGTGCCAGCCGGGGCGGCCACGGCCCCACGGCGATTCCCAGCCGGGCAGGTCGTCACTGGAGGGCTTCCACAGCACGAAATCGCCGGCATCGCGCTTGTACGGGGCCACCTCGACGCGGGCACCGGCCAGCATTTCCTCCGGATCACGGCGCGACAGCTTGCCGTAGCCATCGAAGCTGGCCACCGCGAACAGCACGTGGCCCTCGGCGGCGTAGGCGTGGCCGTTGGCGATGAGCTGCTCGATCATGGTGATGATCTGCGGCATGTGCGCGGTCACTTCCGGCTCGATGTCCGGTGGCACCACGCCCAGCGCGGCCATGTCTTCACGGTAGGCGGCGGCGAACTTGTCGGTGATGGTGCTGATCGGCACGCCCTGCTCGCGCGCGGCGTTGTTGATCTTGTCGTCCACGTCGGTGATGTTGCGCGCGTAGCGCAGGCCACCGAAACGCCGCCGCAGCAGGTCGGCCAGCACCCCGAACACCACCGGGCCGCGGGCATTGCCGATGTGCACGTAGTTGTAGACCGTCGGGCCGCACACATACAGGGTCGGACAGGCCGGGTCGATCGGGGTGAACGGTTCGAGCTGGCGAGTCAGGTTGTTGTGCAGGCGCAGGGTCATGGGGCTGTGGCTGGGGGACAAGCCTGTGATTTTAGAACGTGTCGGGCCCCAATGGGGGGATGGCCGGCGGCGGCCGGGCGGGGCAGGGGGGCCGCCGAGGGGTGGGCAGGAGCTGCGCGGACGGGTAATGTTCAGCCCCTCGCGGTCGTCACTGCCTACACTATCGCCGTGCCCTTTCTTCCATCGCCAATGAAATCCACCGCGTTGCTGACCCTGGCCTGCCTGTCGGCGGCGCCGGTCGTGGCCCAGGCCCAGGAGGCCGAACCGCGCAACCGGGTGGTGATCGTGGAGAACGTGAAGTTCGACTACGCCCAGGTGCTGAACGTCGAACCGGTCTTCCAGACCCTGCGCGCGACCCGCACCGAGGAGCACTGCGAGCCGGTCTCGACCCGCACCCTGGCCCCGGTCAACGTGACCGGCGAGGAGCCGGTGGAGGAAAAGGGGCGGATCGGTCGCTTCTGGGACTCGGTGCGCTCGATGTTCAAGCACAGCGACGAGGAGGCCGCCCAGGAGGTGGCCGCCGAGAACCCGGCGCCGGCCCCGGCCAACAATGGCCCCATGCTGACCCGCGACTGCAAGATCGTGCCGGTCGGCCGCGAGTTCCGCCGGCCGATCGCCTATGACGTGGACTACGTCTACAAGGGCACCAAATACCGTTCGCGGCTGCCGGAAGACCCCGGCAACCGGTTGAAGATCCGGGTCTCGATCACCCCCTGGGTGGGCCCGGAGCAGGCGGCGGCCAGTTCCCCCTGACCGGCCGGGGCCATGCGCTGCCGGCAGCGTGGGGTCTTGCGCCCACCCCGCCCCCATGCAAAGATAATCGACCATGAAGCTCACCGACTTCCAGCACGACAGCAGCGCCGCCCGCCAGGCCACTGGCATGACGTCGCGTGCCCGTCGACCGGAACCCCACATCCTCGCTGGGTAACCGGAGCTTTCTGCTGTTCGTCCGATGAAAACCCAGCCTCCCGGCTGGGTTTTTTCGTTTCCGCGTTCCGAAAGCTTCATCTGAAACTTTTTCGTCCCACCCTGTTCCCTGTTCTCCCTTCCACCGCGCCGCACCCCCGGCGCCGCCACGCAAGGAAAGATGATGTCCCCCAAGCACTTCCTGAACACCCAGGACTGGAGCCGCAGCGATCTTGACGCGCTGCTGACCCAGGCCGCGCTGTTCAAGCGCAACAAGCTCGGCGACCAGCTCAAGGGCAAGTCGATCGCGCTGGTGTTCTTCAACCCGTCCATGCGCACCCGCACCAGCTTCGAACTGGGCGCGTTCCAGCTCGGTGCCCACGCGGTGGTGCTGCAGCCGGGCAAGGATGCGTGGCCGATCGAGTTCAACCTCGGCACGGTGATGGACGGCGACACGGAAGAGCACATCGCAGAAGTGGCCAAGGTGCTGGGGCGTTACTGCGACATCATCGCCGTGCGTGCGTTCCCCAAGTTCATCGACTGGGCCTACGACCGCCAGGACATCGTCCTCAACAGCTTCGCCAAGTACTCGCCGGTGCCGGTCATCAACATGGAGACCATCACCCACCCGTGCCAGGAACTGGCCCACGTGATGGCGCTGCAGGAACACTTCGGTACCCAGGACCTGCGCGGCAAGAAGTACGTGCTGACCTGGACCTACCACCCCAAGCCGCTGAACACCGCCGTGGCCAACTCGGCGCTGACCATCGCCACCCGCATGGGCATGGACGTGACCCTGCTGTGCCCGACCGCCGACTACATCCTCGACGACCGCTACATGGGCTGGGCCGAGCAGAACGTGGCCGAGAGCGGTGGTTCGCTGAAGATCAGCCATGACATCGACAGCGCCTACGCCGGCGCCGACGTCGTCTACGCCAAGAGCTGGGGCGCGCTGCCGTTCTTCGGCAACTGGGAACCGGAAAAGCCGATCCGCGACCAGTTCAAGCACTTCATCGTCGACGAACGCAAGATGGCGCTGACCAACAACGGCGTGTTCAGCCACTGCCTGCCGCTGCGCCGCAACGTCAAGGCCACCGACGGCGTGATGGATTCGCCGCAGTGCATCGCCATCAACGAAGCCGAGAACCGCCTGCACGTGCAGAAGGCGATCATGGCGGCGGTTGCCGGGCGCTAGATCTAACAAGGGGTAGAGCCGACCGTTGGTCGGCTGCTCCAGCAGCGGTGCATCCAACATTCCAGCCGACCAACGGTCGGCTCTACCGAATTCCCATCCCCCAAGTGGACCTGATCCCCATGAGCAACAAAGACGTCGTTCTCGCCTTCTCCGGCGGCCTGGATACCAGCTTCTGCGTGCCGTACCTGCAGGAGCGTGGCTACAACGTGCACACCGTGTTCGCCGACACCGGCGGCGTGGATGATGAGGAGCGCGATTTCATCGAGAAGCGCGCTGCCGAGCTGGGCGTGGCCAGCCACCAGACCGTCAACGGTGGCCCGGCCATCTGGGAAGGCTTCGTCAAGCCGTTCGTGTGGGCCGGCGAAGGCTACCAGGGCCAGTACCCGCTGCTGGTCTCCGACCGCTACCTGATCGTCGATGCCGCGCTGAAGCGTGCCGCCGAACTGGGCACCAACATCATCGCCCACGGCTGCACCGGTATGGGCAACGATCAGGTCCGCTTCGACCTGGCCGTGAAGGCACTGGGCGACTACCAGATCATCGCGCCGATCCGCGAGATCCAGAAGGAACACACCCAGACCCGCGCCTACGAGCAGAAGTACCTGGAAGAACGCGGCTTCGGCGTGCGCGCCAAGCAGCAGGCCTACACCATCAACGAGAACCTGCTGGGCCTGACCATGTCCGGCGGTGAGATCGACCGTTGGGAAGCCCCGGGCGAAGGCGCGCGTGGCTGGTGCTCGCCGCGCAGCGAGTGGCCGGAACAGGCCCTGACCGTGACCCTGAAGTTCGTCGAAGGCGAAGCCGTCGAACTGGACGGCAAGGCGCTGCCGGGTGACCAGATCCTGGCACAGCTCAACAAGCTGTTTGCCCCGTACGGCGTCGGCCGCGGCGTCTACACCGGCGATACCGTGATCGGCCTGAAGGGCCGCATCGTGTTCGAGGCACCGGGCCTGGTCTCGCTGCTGGCCGCGCACCGCGCCCTGGAAGACGCCGTGCTGACCAAGCAGCAGAACCGCTTCAAGCCGGACGTGGCGCGCAAGTGGGTGGAGCTGGTGTATGAAGGCTTCTACCACGACCCGCTGAAGACCGACATCGAGGCCTTCCTGAAGTCCTCGCAGGCCAAGGTCAATGGTGAAGTGGTGCTGGAAACCCGTGGCGGCCGCGTCGATGCGGTGGCCGTGAAGTCGCCGCACCTGCTCAACACCAAGGGTGCCACCTACGCGCAGTCGGCCGACTGGGGCGTGGAAGAGGCCGAAGGCTTCATCAAGCTGTTCGGCATGAGCTCGACCTTGTACGCGCAGGTCAACCGCGGTTGACCCACCTGCGCCGCTGGCGCGCCCCCTTGAACACCTAGGGGGCTCTCCAGCAGGCGCATTCCGGTAGCGCCGGGCCATGCCCGGCGGAATTCCACAGGATTGTTGATTCATGCTTGAACAGACGCTCGATCACCTGCAGGCCCTGGTGTCCTTCGACACCCGCAACCCGCCGCGTGCGATCACCACCGGTGGCATCTTCGATTACCTGCGTGCGAACCTGCCCGGCTTCAACGTCGAGGTGATCGACCACGGCGCCGGTGCGGTCAGCCTGTATGCCGTGCGCGGGACGCCGAAGTACCTGTTCAACGTGCATCTGGATACCGTGCCGGACTCGCCGCACTGGAGTGCTGACCCGCACGTGATGCGCCGCCTGGATGACCGCGTGGTCGGCCTCGGCGTGTGTGACATCAAGGGCGCGGCCGCTGCGCTGGTGGCCGCGGCCAATGCCAGCGATGGCGACGCCGCGTTCCTGTTCTCCAGCGACGAGGAAGCCAACGACCCGCGCTGCATCGCCGCGTTCCTGGCCCGTGGCCTGCCGTACGAAGCGGTGCTGGTGGCCGAGCCGACCATGAGCGAGGCCGTGCTGGCCCACCGTGGCATCAGCTCGGTGCTGATGCAGTTCGCCGGCCGTGCCGGCCATGCCTCGGGCAAGCAGGATGCGGCCGCCAGTGCGCTGCACCAGGCCATGCGCTGGGGCAACCGCGCGCTGGACCATGTGGAATCGCTGGCCTCGGCGCGCTTTGGCGGCCTCACCGGCCTGCGCTTCAACATCGGTCGCGTCGAGGGTGGCATCAAGGCCAACATGATCGCCCCGGCCGCTGAAGTGCGTTTCGGCTTCCGCCCGCTGCCGTCGATGGACATCGATGCGCTGCTGGCCACCTTCGCCGGTTTCGCCGAACCGGACGCCGCACTGTTCACCGAAACCTTCCGTGGCCCCAGCCTGCCGGCCGGTGACATCGCCGAAGCAGAACACCGCCGCCTGCTGGCGCGCGACGTGGCCGATGCGCTGGACCTGCCGATCGGCAACGCCGTGGACTTCTGGACCGAAGCCTCGCTGTTCTCCGCCGGTGGTTACACCACGCTGGTGTTCGGGCCGGGTGACATCGCCCAGGCCCACACCGCCGATGAGTTCGTGACGCTGGACCAGCTGCAGCGCTATACCGACGCCGTGCACCGCATCATCGCCGCCGGCGCCTGATACCTACCTTCTGACGAAACCGAAATGTCTCCTGCCCTCCAGCCCCACCGCCAGACCCGCCAGACCATCGTGCGCCTGCTTTCCAGCATGGCCAGCGCGAAGGAGATCAGCCAGTACCTCAAGCGCTTCTCGCAGCTGGACGCCAAGCGCTTCGCCGTGGTCAAGGTCGGCGGCGCGGTGCTGCGCGACGATCTCGAAGCGCTGACCTCCTCGCTGTCGTTCCTGCAGGAAGTCGGCCTGACCCCGATCGTGCTACACGGCGCCGGCCCGCAGCTGGATGCCGAACTGTCGGCCGCCGGCATCGACAAGCAGACCGTCAACGGCCTGCGGGTGACGTCGCCCGAAGCGCTGGCGATCGTGCGCCGCGTGTTCCAGCAGTCCAACCTGCGCCTGGTCGAGGCCCTGCAGCAGAACGGTGCGCGCGCCACCTCCATCACCGGCGGCGTGTTCGAGGCCGAGTACCTGGACGTGGACACCTACGGCCTGGTCGGTGAAGTGAAGCGGGTCAACCTGGCCCCGATCGAGGCCAGCCTGCGCGCCGGCTCGATCCCGGTCATCACCAGCCTGGGCGAGACCGCCGGCGGGCAGATCCTCAACGTCAACGCCGATTTCGCCGCCAACGAGCTGGTGCAGGAACTGCAGCCGTACAAGATCATCTTCCTCACCGGTACCGGCGGCCTGCTGGACGAGTCGGGCAGCGTGATCGATTCGATCAACCTGTCCACCGAGTATGACCACCTGATCGCGCAGCCGTGGATCCACGGCGGCATGAAGGTGAAGATCGAGCAGATCAAGGATCTGCTGGATCGCCTGCCGCTGGAATCGTCGGTGTCGATCACCCGGCCGGCTGACCTGGCCAAGGAACTGTTCACCCACAAGGGCTCGGGCACGCTGGTGCGCAAGGGCGAAAAAGTGCTGCGCGCCACCGGCTGGGACGAACTGGACCTGCCGCGCCTGAAGGGCCTGATCGAATCCAGTTTCGGCCGCACCCTGGTGCCGGACTATTTCGAGAAGACCAAGCTGCTGCGCGCCTATGTCAGCGAGAACTACCGCACCGCGGTCATCCTCACCGACGAAGCCGAAGGCGTGTACCTGGACAAGTTCGCCGTGCTCGACGATGCGCAGGGTGAGGGCCTGGGGCGTGCGGTCTGGAACGTGATGCTGGAAGAAACCCCGCAGCTGTTCTGGCGCTCGCGCAACGGCAACCCGATCAACCATTTCTACTACGCCGAGTCCGACGGCTGCTACAAGCAGAACACCTGGAAGGTGTTCTGGTTCGGCGCCGATGGCATCGACCGCATCAAGACCTATGTGGACCACTGCGCGGCGCGCCCGCCGAGCCTGCAGGACTGAGTGCGATGAGCCACGCCGACGCCTGGACCACCGTTCCCACCCTGCGCGGCCAGCACGTGATGCTGGAGCCGTTGCAGCGTGACCACGTGCCCGGCCTGGCGGCGGCATTGCAAGGCAGCGGCCTGGACCAGCTCTGGTACACCCAGGTGCCTTCGCCGGAGCAGGCAGGGCACTACGTGCAGGCCGCGCTGGACGTGCAGGCCGAAGGCAAGGTGCTGCCGTTCGTGATCCGCGATGCGGCCGGCGACATCGTCGGCAGCACGCGCTTCTATGCGCTGGAGCCGGGCGTGCCCCGGCTCAGCCTCGGCTACACCTGGTACGCCCCGCGCGTGCAGCGCACCGGGGTCAACACCGAGGCCAAGCTGCTGCTGTTGCAGCACGCGTTTGAAACCCTGGGCTGCATCAGCGTGGTGCTGGAAACCAGCTGGTTCAACCACACCTCGCGCGCCGCCATCGCCCGCCTGGGCGCCAAGCAGGACGGCGTGCTGCGCAACTACACCCGGCATGCCGACGGCACGCCGCGCGACACCGTCATCTTCTCCATCATCGACGCGGAATGGCAGGGCGTGAAGCGCCACCTGCAGCACCGCCTGGACCATCACGCATGAACGATTCGACTTTCACCCTGGGCATTGTCGGTGCCCGCGGCCACACCGGCGCCGAGCTGATCAAGCTGGTGGCCGCGCATCCGCGCCTGCAGCTGGCATTCGTGTCTTCGCGCGAGCTCGCTGGCAAGCGCCTGGCCGATCATCACCCGGAGTACCAGGGCGAGCTGCATTACGAGAACCTGGACGCCGATGCCGTGGCCGCCAAGGGCGTGGACGCGGTGATCCTGGCCCTGCCCAATGGCCTGGCCGCCCCCTTCGTGGCCGCCCTGCAGGCGGCCAAGCCGGACACCGTCATCATCGACCTGTCGGCCGACTACCGCTTCGATGGCCAGTGGTACTACGGCCTGCCGGAGCTGACCCGTGGCCGCTACCAGGGCCAGAAGCACATCAGCAACCCGGGCTGCTACGCCACGGCCATGCAGCTGGCGATCCATCCGCTGCTGGACCTGCTGGCCGGCCCGCCGCAGTGCTTCGGCGTGTCCGGCTACTCCGGTGCCGGCACCTCGCCCTCGGACAAGAACAACCCCGAGCTGCTGGCCGACAACCTGATGCCCTACGCGCTGACCAACCACATGCACGAACGCGAAGTGTCCGCGCAGCTGGGCGTGCCGGTGGAATTCATGCCGCACGTAGCACCGCATTTCCGTGGCATCACCCTTACCGCCAACCTGTGGCTGAACCGCGCGCAGACCCGCGAGCAGATCGTCGAGCGCTTCCAGCAGGCCTACGCCGCGGAAGCACTCGTGGAAATCGTGGATGAAGCGCCGTGGGTCAGCCGCATCGCCGGCCGCCATGGCGCGCAGGTGGGTGGCTTCACCCTGGCCCCGGGCAACAAGCGGGTCGTGGTCGTGGCAACCCTGGACAACCTGCTCAAGGGCGCCGCCACCCAGGCCATGCAGAACCTCAACCTCGCGCTGGGCATCGACGAACTGACGTCGATCCCGCACTGATACCGCCCAGACACCGCCTTCCCGGAGCCCCCCATGGCAGACCTTCTTTGGCAGAAGCCCGGCGTCGCCGTCGACGCCCAGATCCAGACCTTCCTCGCCGGCGATGACGTGATCCTCGATCGCGAATTCTTCCTGCACGATATCGCCGCCAGCGCCGCGCACGCGCAGGGCCTGCAGCACATCGGCATCCTCAGCCCCGACGAGCTGGAAGGCCTGCTGCGCGAACTGGAGGTGCTGGCACAGGACTTCCGCGCAGGCCGTTTCGTGCTCGATACGCAGTACGAGGATGGTCACTCGGCCATCGAAGCGCGCCTCACCGAGCGCCTGGGCGATGCCGGCCGCAAGATCCACACCGGGCGGAGCCGCAACGATCAGATCCTGGTCGCTACCCGCCTGTGGCTGAAGGAAAAGCTGCAGCGCGTTGCCCAGCTCAGTGCCGAAGTGGCCAAGGTCGCGCTGGACCGCGCGCAGGCCGAGAAGGACGTGCCGCTTCCCGGCTACACCCACATCCAGCGCGCCGTGGTGTCCTCGGCGGGCATGTGGTGGGCCGGCTGGGCCGAAGCCTTCATCGACAATGCCGTGCGTGCGCGTGACACCCATGCACTGGTCGATGCCAACCCGCTGGGCACCGCCGCTGGTTACGGCGTGAACCTGCCGCTGGACCGCGAACACACCACGGCCGCGCTGGGCTTTGCGCGCATGCAGATCTCGCCGATCTACGCGCAGCTGTCGCGCGGCAAGTTCGAGCTGGCCGCACTGGAAGCGCTGGGCGGTGCCACCCTCGACCTGCGCCGCATTGCCTGGGATCTTTCGCTGTTCACCAGCGCCGAGTTCGGCTTCGTCGCCCTGCCGGCGCAGTACACCACCGGCAGTTCGATCATGCCGAACAAGCGGAACCCGGACGTCATCGAGCTGATGCGCGCCACCCATGCCAGCGTCGCCGCTGCACGCACCGAGATCGAGCAGCTGCTGTCGCTGCCGTCGGGTTACCACCGCGACCTGCAGTCTTCGAAGGGCGCCATCTTCCACGGCTTCGGCCGCGGCCTGGCCGCGCTGGAACTGCTGCCGGCGCTGCTGGCCAACCTGGAATGGCGTGACGACAAGCTGCGCGCGGCCATCGATTCGGGCATGTACGCCACCGACGTCGCCGTTGAAGCCGCCGTGGCGGGCGTGCCGTTCCGCGAGGCCTACAAGGCCGCTGCGGCCGGTGCCGACAGCGCAGGGCAGGGCCGTACGCCGGAAGGCAGCCTGGCCGCCCGCGTGTCACCCGGTTCGGCCGCCGACCTGCGCCTGGACGAACTGCGCACGCGCTGGCAGGCGCTGGCCTGATGGCGGGCACCGTCTACCTGGTGCTGGCCATGCGCCGGCCCGACTTCAACGCCGCCGCCGTGCAGCCGCACCTGGATTTCCTCGATGCGCTGCGCGCGCAGGGCCAGCTGCAGCTGACCGGCGGATTCACCGATGGCAGTGGCGGCGCCTACGTGCTGTGCAATGTGGCCAGCCTGGCTGATGCACAGGCCATCGTCGCCACCGATCCGCTGGTGACGATGCAGGCCTCGCACCTGACCGTGCACGAATGGAACACCCGCTGAGGCGCACCTGATGACCCTGCACGCCACCCACGTCGCTTCGCCGTTCCCCGAACAAGCGCTGCCGCCGTGGCGGCGTGCGGTGCTCAAGGTGGGCAGCAGCCTGCTGGCCGCCGATGGCGGCGGCCTGTCGCCGCGCCATGCGCTGGGCCTGGCGCAGTTCGTGTCGGCCAACGTGCTGGCCGGGCGCGAAGTGGTCATCGTCTCCTCCGGCGCGGTCGCCGCCGGCCGCGCCATCCTGCCGCGTGCCGATGAGCCCGGTGCGGCGATGGCTGCGCGGCAGGCACTGGCCGCGCTGGGCCAGGCACAGTTGATCGGCCTCTGGCAGCGCTTCTTCGAGCGCCCGGTGGCGCAGGTGCTGCTGACCCACGACGACCTGCGCAACCGCCGTCGCTACCTCAATGCGCGCGCCACGCTCACCGAGCTGCTGCGGCTGGGCGCGTTGCCGGTGGTCAACGAGAACGACACCGTGTCGGTGGACGAACTCAAGCTTGGCGACAATGACAACCTGGCCGCCACCGTGGCCGCGTTGGTCGATGCCGATGCGCTGTTCATAGCGACCGACATCGACGGCCTGTACAGCGCCGACCCGCGTACCGTGGCCGATGCACGCCCGCTGCATGACGTCCCCGAGCTGGATGACACGGTGCTGGCGATGGCCGGTGGCGCCGGTTCGCGTGCCGGTACCGGTGGCATGCGGACCAAGCTGGAAGCCGCGGCGAAGGCCGGCCGGCTCGGCATCGAAACCTACCTGTTCAACGGCCGCAGCGGCGATGTCGTGCGCGCGCTGGCGCAGGATCGCCTGTTCGGCACCCGCATCCATGCCGCGCGCAGCCGTGAGGCCGCACGCAAGCACTGGCTGCGGCATGCACCGCTGGCCGACGGCGCGATCCTGGTCGATGCCGGCGCGGCGCAGGCGATGCGCGAGAAGGGTGCCTCGCTGCTGCCCGGCGGCATCACCGGTGCCGATGGCGATTTCCGCCGTGGCGACATGGTGCAGGTGTGCTGGAACACGCCGCAGGGCCGCCTCTGCGTCGCCCGTGGCGTCAGCCAGTACGCCGCCGATGATGTGCGGCGCATCGCCGGCCGCCATTCGCGCGACATCCAGGCCGTGCTCGGCTACAACTACGGCGGTACCGTCGTCCATCGCGACGATCTGGTGCTGCCATGACCGGACAGCAGGACACCCCCATGAGTGAGATTGAAGCGCAGGCACGTGCCTGCCGTGATGCGGCCCAGGTGGTTGCTGGCCTGGACAGCGCCGCACGCGGCAAGCTGCTGCAGGCCATGGCCCAGGCACTGGAAATGAACGCCGGGCTGATCCTGGCCGGCAATGCCCGTGACCTGGCGGCGGCACGCGAGAAGGGCGTCGGTAGCGCGATGCTCGACCGCCTTGCCCTGGACCCGGCGCGCCTGTTCGCGATGGCCGAGGCCGTGCGCGAAGTGGCCGCACTGCCGGACCCGGCGGGGCAGGTGACCCGCGACGACGTGCGCCCCAACGGCATCCGCGTACAGAAAGTACGCGTGCCGCTGGGCGTGATCGCGATGATCTACGAAGCGCGGCCGAACGTGACCGCCGAAGCGGCGGCGCTGTGCCTGAAGGCCGGCAACGGCGTGATCCTGCGCGGCGGCTCGGAGGCGATCCATTCCAACACCGCCATCGCCCAGGCACTGGCTGCGGCCCTGCAGGCCAATGGCGTGCCGCCGGCCGCAGTGACCGTGCTGACCGACCTGCGCCGCGAGGCGATGCTGGAGCTGCTGCAGCTGCACGAACTGATCGACCTGGCCATTCCCCGCGGTGGCGAAGGGCTGATCCGGTTCGTGGCCGAGCATGCACGCGTGCCGGTGATCAAGCACTACAAGGGTGTCTGCCACTTGTTCGTGGATGCCAGCGCCGACCTGGACAAGGCCATCGGCCTGCTGCTGGATGGCAAGTGCAGCCGCCCGGCGGCCTGCAATTCGCTGGAAACGCTGCTGGTCCACCAGGACGTGGCCGACACTTTCCTGCCGCGCGCGGCGCAGGCACTGGGCGAGCGTGGCGTGCAGCTGCGTGCCGACGGACGTGCGCAGCCGCTGCTGCCGGGCAGCACGGCCGCCACCGACGAGGATTACGCGGCGGAGTTTCTCGACCTGGTGCTGGCAGTACGGGTGGTGGATGATCTGGACGCTGCCATCGCCCACATCCGCACCTACACCTCCGACCACACCGAAGTGATCGCCACCGAAGACAGCGGCCATGCAGAGCGCTTCGTCAACGCGCTGCGTTCTGCCGTGGTGATGGTCAACGCGTCCTCGCGTTTCTCCGATGGGGGGCAGCTGGGGCTGGGCAGCGAGATCGGCATTTCCACCACGCGCCTGCATGCGTATGGGCCGATGGGCCTGGAAGCGCTGACGGTTGAACGTTTCGTGGTGCGCGGCGAAGGGCAGACGCGGTAGGGGTTTGTCCTGCAGGGCTTGCAGCCCTGCACCCGCTGCAGATCTACGTCAACGTCAACGTCAAAGGCGGGCATTCCGTGGGATGGCGGGGTGGGTCCGGTTGAGGGGGACGCCGTAAACCCATCCTTGGGGGCTTGGTCGCGGCATCCATGCCGCTCACACCCCCTCAACCGGACCCACCCCGCCTTCGACAGTTTCCTGCGATCTGTCGGAACGGCGTTCTGCTTTGGTGGGTGCCGACCGTTGGTCGGCACGGGGTCGGCTATCGATTTCTGACAGAAAAATCGTGTCGACCAAGGTCGACACCTACCAACAGCCGCGCGCCCCAGTAGATCCACGCCATGCGTGGATGATTCATTCGACATCTGACAGATGTGCCGACCAACGGTCGGCACCCACCAACAGCCACCGGCCAACTGTCAGAGGCGGGGCGGTGTGGGTGGGCAGGACCGTTGGCGCCATGGATGGCGCCATCGAGCCCCCATGGGTGAGGGCGCTTTGCTTGCGAAGCACTGCTTCGCAAGCGCCCGAACGCACAGCCGCCAGCGGCTGGGCCGGACCCCGGAGGGGGGGTTACGGCGTGTCCTGCTCACCCACACCGCCCCGCCATCCCACGGAATGCCCGCCTTTGACGTTGACGTTGACGTTGACGTTGACGTTGATTCGGCAGGTGCAGGCCTGCAAGCCCTGCAAAAAAACACCCACCCCTTACAACATCGGCTGCCGCGTCAGTCCCACCGGCCGTGCGTTGTCATCCATGTGCAGCGTCACCGCCTTCGCATGCATCAGCTGCTCGGCCAGCGCATCGCTCGCACCCAGTGCACGGGCGATGTCCTGGCGGCTGGAATCCTCGCGCGGTGCACGCCGTTCCTTGCCACCAAAGCGGAAACGGTTGTACTCGGCCCAGGCGATCAGCAGCAGCGAGCAGCAGACCAGGATCACCGGCAGCGCAATCATCACGAACGGATCCACGTGCTGGCTGTGCTGGTACAGCTGCACGTAGGCCAGGTGCCCGCCCAGCAGCCATGAAACCAGGGTCACCAGCGGTGCCCACAGGTAGAAGTAGAAACCCCAGAACGCCAGGGTCACGAAGCCCCAGGCCGTGCGCTGCAGGCGCGGCTGCTGGCGCGACTTCTGGATCAACCGCGAATCGAAGCGGTTGGACGACTTTGTCTTGGTGGTGCCGCGGACGGTGCTCATCGGATCCCCCGGTCAGGGCTGACCCAGGTGGCACGCTTGCCGCGGCGCTTGAACAACGTCTTCGGCAACGCCACCAGGGTAGTGAAGAGGCTGATCAGCCAGTACGCCATCGGGTACCAGATGACCCAGAAGTAGTTGCGTCCAATGTGTGTTTCGTAACGACGATCGATGATCAGGCTGCTGGCGAACTGCAGCAGGCAGACCAGCGCCAGGATCACGCCGTGCCATTGCGGCAGCAGCGTGTCGATGTACAGCGGGGCCGGCAGCGGGATGAACTTGCCCAGCGCCCACAGCACCACGATCAGCAGCATGGTGTACGCCCAGAACACGCTGAGGATGTACTCCAGCAGCACGCCCCACATGCGCCGCTTGCGCCAGCTGAACAACGACGTGCCGTGCCGCAGCAGCACTTCCACGCCGCCCTGCGCCCAGCGCAGGCGCTGCCGCCACAGGCCCTTCAGCGTCTCCGGCATCAGGATGAAGCACAGCGCGTTGGGTTCGTAGCGGATGTCCCAGTGGTCCAGCTGCAGGCGCCAGCTGATGTCGATGTCCTCGGTCACCATGTCGTCGGCCCAGTAGCCGATGCGGTGCAGGGCCGTGCGACGGAACGCGGCAATCACCCCGGACACGGTGAAGATGCGCCCGTACACGCGCTGCGCGCGCTTGATCATGCCGATGATCGAGGAGAACTCGGCCACCTGCAGGCGGCCCAGCAGCGTGGAGCGGTTGCGGATGCGCGGGTTGCCGGTCACCGCACCCACGCGCGGGCCGCTGGTCAGGTGCCAGACCATCCAGTGCATGGCGTACTCTTCCAGCATCGCATCGCCGTCGATGCACACCAGGTACTCCGAGCGCGAGGCCAGGGCGCCCATGCGCAGTGCATTGGCCTTGCCCAGGTTGCGGTCCAGGTGCACCACCCGCAGGCGCGGGTGCAGGGCGGCCAATGCGTCCAGGCGGGCGCCGGTATCGTCGCTGCTGCCATCGTTGATGGCGATCACTTCGAAATCCGGATACCGCTGCGCCAGTGCCGCGCCGATGGTGTCGTCCAGGTTGTCCGATTCGTTGTGGCAGGGAATCAGCAGCGTGGCGAACGGGTAGCTGTCCATCGGCGGCGGATCGTTGCGCGGTCGCGACTTCCGCTCGCGCCGGAAGAAGTAGTACAGGCCGCCTGACATCCAGAAGAACGCCATCACCATCGGGTAGAAGAAGGCGAACTGGAACAGGGCATACAGCCAGGGGCTCATGTCCATGTCACTTCTCCGGGTACGGGAAGTTGCGCGCGGACATCGCGGCGCGCGCGTCCGTGGTCGACGGCTTGTCGGCGATGAAATCGTCCGGGTACCACGCGAAATGGCGCACGCCCTGCGCCTGCAGGCGGCGTACCTGCGCGCGCAGGCGCTGGCCGCTGATCGGCGTCTGCGTGCGCCAGTCCACGGTCTGCAGCTCGAACAGCGTGTGCTTCAGCTCGGGGTCGTGCGCGCGCACGGCGGTGACCAGGCGGTCCAGCCAGCGCTCGGGGTGCTTGCTGCCTTCCATCCACGGCATCGCCATCAGCGCGGTGCGGTCATAGGCGTGGTTGAACAGGTCCAGGCGCTGGGCGAACCAGCTGGCGCTCTGCGGTTCCAGTACCGGCTGCGCGTACAGGTTGCGCACCGTGCCCAGCTTCGGCCGCCAGCGCTGGGCGGTATCGCGCAGCTCCAGGGTGAAGTCGATCAGCGCCTGGGTGCGGCCGCCATCGGTGCCTTCCTGCGGCAGCTGCGCCAGTTCGGTGTCGCGCACATAGGCATCGTCATGGAACAGCAGGCCTTCGAAGTACGAGTTGATCGCCAGGTCTTCGTAGATGTCCTTGATGATCTGCCGCGCCTGCGGCTTGGTGAAGTCCAGGCGGTACATGCCGTCGCGTTCCGGGCTGGCGATGCCCAGCGCGGTGCGCTGCGCCGCATCGGGCAGCTCGTAGCCCAGCACCGGCAGCCAGGCGTAGACCTTCACCCCGGCGCGGGTCTTCAGCTGCCACGCCACGCGGTTGAACAGGTCCGCGCGCATCGGCATGTGGCGGTTGGGGAAGTACAGCGCGTCTGCGGTGTTGTTGCCATCGGGATCGGCGAAGGCCTGCAGGTAGACGTGGGTCGGGCCCACCGTCTTGACGCGGTCGATCAGCTTGTCGAGGTTGCGTGCCAGCTGTGCCGGGTCCGGGTCGTACACCGCATCCAGGTCGATCTGCAGCGCACGGGTGCCATCGAGGCTGACATTGCGGCGCAGTTCGAAGGCGAGCGAGCTGACGTTCGGGTTGTTGGTCACCAGCAGGCGGGCCAGGCCATGCAGGTCGGAAGTGACCGGCGTGCTGCGGCCTTCCAGGTCGAACGACACCGGCATGCCCAGTTGTTCGGCGATGTCGTTGCTCAGCTGGTTGTAGGCCGCATACGGCCACACGATCGCCTTCGGGGTGACGCCCAGTTCCTTCTGGATGCGCTTGACGCTCAGCGCGAGATCGTCGCGCAGGCGCTTCTCGTACTGCTGTGTGGTCTCGTAGCGCTGCGTCTGCGGGTCGTAGGTGCGGGTGATCACCGCCGGGGTCTGGTTGCCCTGCGGGTTGGACTGCACGCCGTGGTGCTGGTTGTCGGTATGGCTGGCCAGTTCGATCAGGCCACTGGCCTGCATTTCCCGCAGCTGGTCCCAGGTCAGGAAATCATCGTGGCCGAACGGGCGGTAGCCGTAGTCGATGGTGCGGCCCGGGGCCATGTCGACGTAATCGGTGATCACCGCCACCAGCGCGGGGTAGTTGTAGGCGCGCAGCAGCGGGTAGACGCGGCTGTAGACGCTGCGCAGGCCATCATCGAAGGTCAGCAGGACCGGCCGCGGCGGCAGCTGGGCTTCCCCGCGCGAGGCCTTGATCAGCTGCGACAGCGAGATCGGGTGGTAGCCGTGCGCGCTGAGCCAGTCCAGGTGCGCAGCGAAGTTCTGCGTGCTGACCGCGTAGGCATCGGCATCGCCCTTCTCACGCACATCGTCGCGGATGTCGTGGTAGCTCAGCACCAGCAGGCCGTTGTCGGCCGAATCCAGGTCGCGCTCCTGGGCAGCGGCCGGCAGGGCCAGCAGCACCAGCCCCAGCAGCAGCACGGTCATCAGGTTTCGAAGCATCCGTTCCATCTCACTCTCCCCAGCGCAGCGCGGCATCGAAGCCGATGTGACGTTCACGTTGGCCGTCGTAGACCGGCCGCGACCAGCTCACGCCGTACTCCAGGATCCTGCCCTGGCCGAACTGCCACTCGTGGCGATAGGCCACCGTGGGGATGAGCGAACTGCCGAACCCTTCCTGCCAGTAGTCGCCCAGCGACACCGTCAGGCGGTGCCGGAAGTGGCGCTCGTAGTGGCGCCACAGCTGCTGGTCGATGCGCAGGCCGATTTCCACCGAGCGGTCGCGCGAGGGATTGAAGTAGGGCGCATCGTCAAGCGAGCCGCGGCTGGTGTAGAGGCTGCCGAGGCCATCGACCACCACGCGCGGGCGGGTCAGCAGGCGCTGCTCGATGGCGGTGTTCAGGGTCTCGCGGCGGTTGCCGTCGTCGTAGCGGAACTGGCTGCCACCCAGGCTCCAGTGCGTGCGCTCGTTGCGGGTGTAGTCAACCGCCACCGCCACGCTGTCGGCGGTGATGCCCGACACGCGCGCCTGCATCGAGGCTTCCGGATCGTTGCGCGCGGCGGTCACGCCGGCGTGCCACTGGTCGTTGAACTGCCAGCCGAAGCCGCCGCGCAGGCCTGTGTCGCCGATGCTGTCGTTGGGGCGCAGCACGGCGGCCTCGGCATCGACGCGGCCGAAGCGGTAGCGTGCGCCCGCGCCCATCCACAGCGGGTTGATCTTCTGGTCCTGGAAGGTCACCGAACGACGGTCGGCGAAGGCGAACAGGCGCCAGCGGTCATCGAGGATCGGCGAGGCTACTTCGGTGCCGTAATGCAGGTCGTCGTTGCCCAGCGGTGAACTGCCGCCGCCGCCGGAACTGCGGCCGCCTTCCACCGTGGCCTGCAGCTGCCAGCCGCGGTGCGCGCGCCAGTCGCGGTCCATGCGCTGCACCGAGGGCTGGTTGGGGTAACGCTCGAGCAGATCGTCATGCAGCGGCCGGGCGAGGTCGTCGCGCTGCAGCTGCACGTAGGATTCGTACATGCCGATCCGCGGCGACACGTCGCGCGGGTCGAGGGTGTAGGCCATCTGGTGGCGCTCCAGCGCCCGTCGCGGCCAGCCGCGCATCTGGTAGACGCTGCCCAGTGCGGTCTGCAGGCCACCGTTGCCGGGCCCGACATCGACCAGGGCTTCCAGCTCGCGCTGTGCGGTGGGCAGATCGCCGCTGTAGGCGCGGATCATCGAGAGGTTGAGGTCGGCCTCGTAGCGCGCCCAGTTGGCATAGGGGCTCTTGCCGCCGCCCCAGCGCCATGCCGGCTCATCCTTCTGCCAGGCGTCCAGGTAGCCGATGGCCTTCTCGGCCTGCTCGGTCTCGAGATAGGCGTAGGCCAGCTCGGAACGGGACTCGAAGCGCGAAGGATCGTTCTTCACTGCCGCTTCCAGCAGCGGAATCGCCTCGTCCGGGTGCTGGGTGGCCATCATCGAATCGCCCACTGCCGGCAGCACGTAGTCGGGCAGGGCATGGCCTTCCTGCTGCAGGGCGCGCGCTTCGTCGCGCACCTGGGCATGGCGTGACAGGCGGTTGAGCAGGATCAGGCGGTCCATGCGGATGCGCAGGGGCGCCTGCGCCAGCGGCGTGCCGTCGCGCTGCACGTACTGCTCCATTTCCGCCAGCGATGCTTCGGCTTCGTCCAGGCGGCTGTCCTCGCTCTGGCCGTAGGCCAGGCTCCAGTTCACCCGCTTGGCGATGTAGTTCGCTTCCAGTCGTGCCTTCTGGTCGGCATCGAACAGGTCGGGCCGCGCCTGGTACAGGCGCCAGGCGCGGTCGGCGTTGCCGATATCGCCCAGGGTCAGCACCTGCAGCTTGTACAGCAGCGGATCGTTGGGCTCCTGCAGCTGCGAGCGCTCGATGGCGGCCAGGGCATCGACCCAGCGGGCCTGGTCACGGTAGTGGCCGATTTCAGCCAGCCGGTCAGCACGGCTGGCGGCGGGTGGCGGCGAAGCGGCATGGGCCCCGAACGCCAGCGCGGCGCAGGCCAGGCCGACGCAGAGCGCCAGCGGACGGTGGACAATCATGAAACCCCCTTAGCATCCCTACTTCAACGATGTGCTGAAAGTGTGACGCACATCACATGCCAACTGTGCCTGGCCGTCTCCCAAGGTGGCCAGAGCCTGCCTTTACAGCTAAGACGCAATAGTCCCGCCAGACCGGTCAAGCTCATCGCAACTCCCTGACAACCAAACACTTTTTCAGGTCTTTCAGCGGTGCCCAAGGCGCCCGCCGGGCGCCGCCGCGCCCTGACCCGGGGTCTGGAGCCGCCCAGAACGGCAGCCCCTCCGCGTCATGATTGGACACCCTACGTCAGCAGGTGCCGAAGCGATGTGTAGAAGCATCGTGAGAGAGACGTGCGCATCCCTTCAGATTCGAGATCCGACCACGTTCATCCACGCAGGACGTGGATGTTCCAACCGTCACACGGAAACTGTCGGGGGTGGGGTGGTGTGGGTGGGCAGGACCGTTGGCGCCATGGAGGGCGCCATCGAGCCCCCAAGGATGGGTTCACGGCGTGTCCTGCCCACCCGCACCGCCGCGCCCAGCAAACAGAAACCCAGAGCCGCTGTTGCCGTTGCCGTTGACCTTGGCAGGTGCAGGGCGCAGCCCTGCCGCAGCAACCCAACCCCTTACCAGAGGTCTTCCAGCTTGCGCGGCTTGCACGCCACCCACGACGCGCCCAGCATCAGCGCCGCGCAGCCGAACAGGAAGCCGAACGGCAGCCCCCAGCCATTGCTGACCGTATGCAGCCAGCCCACCAGGAACGGCCCCAGGCAGCTGAAGCTGTAACCCACGCCCTGCATGAAGCCGGACAGCGCCGCCGACCCGGTAGGCGTACGCGTGCGCAGGTTGATCAGGGTCAGCGCCAGCGGGAAGGTGGACGGGCCCACGCCCAGCAGCGCCGCCCACAGCAGCGGCGCCTTCAGCGGTGCCAGCAGCAGGCCGGTGAAGGCGATGACGAACGCGAAGAAGCCGATCAGCACCAGAGGGAACGGGTTCGGCAGGCGCACCGCCAGCGAGGGGATGACCAGTGACGGCAGCAGGCCCAGCGCCGAGAACACCGCCACCATCACGCCACCGAACGCCGGCGTGGCGCCGGCCTCGACCACGATGCGCGGCAGCCAGGTGAACATCGAATAGGTCATCAGCGAGGTCATGCCGAACATCAGCGTCATGCTCCAGCCCAGCGACGTGCGCCAGACCTTGCCGTGCGGCTGCGCGCTGGGGTCGCTGCTGTCCTGCACCGGCCTGGGCGCACGCTTGGCCAGCAGCAGCCAGGGCAGGGCGGCGGCCAGGGCCAGCAGTGCCCACATGCCCAGCGACACGCGCCAGCCAGCGGCATTGGCCACCGGCACCGCCAGCAGCGCCGGGGTCATCGTGCCCAGCTGCAGCACGCTGATGTACAGCGTGCTCATCGTGCCCACCTTGTTGGCGAAGTAGCGCTTCACCAGCGGCGGCACCACCACGTTGCCGATGCCCATGCCGGCCAGCGCGATCACCGAACCGAGCAGCAGGGTGCCGACGTTGCCGGCACTGGAGCGCAGCAGCAGGCCGGCCATGGCCAGGGTCATCGCCAGCAGCGTGGTGCGCTCCAGGCCCAGGCGCCGGGCCACGGCCGGGGTCGTCACGCCGAACAGTGCGAACGAGGCCGTCGGCAGCATGCCCAGCACGCCGGTCATGGTGGTGCCGAAGCCGAACTGCTGGCCCAGCACGTCCAGCAGCGGGGTGATGGAGGTGACCGCCGTACGCAGGTTGACCGCCGCCAGCAGGATGGCAACGAAGGCCAGCAGGCGGCCATGCAGCAGCGAGGGTGAGGGCGAAGTGGGGGACGTCATGCGGGGGTCCTTGCAGGTGGCGCACGCCGCAACGTGGGCGTGCAGCGCCGCACCGGACAGCGCCGGTGAGGTGGGTGGGGGAAAGGTGGCCATTGTACGTGGCGCGATGCGCCCGGTCCTGTCGGCGCTGACTGTCGCGATCCGCACATCCTGAAGTCCGTTGTCACAGCGCGGCGGAAATCCGCTCTGTTCCCGCGAATCCGTTGTGTTTCCAGCGTTTGCGTGGCGCACGCCCAGCCAACGGCAGGGCACGCTGCGCTGCGCTCAAGTGCAGGCTGTTTGCGCCATTGCTAGGTTCGGGCCAAATCCAATACGGAAGGATGGTGGGGTGGCAAGGACGTTGATTGTGGTGGGGGATGCGACCAGCAGCGGGGGCCGGGTGATTACCGGTTCGCCTGCGACCGACATCGAGGGCAAGCCTGTGGCGCGGGTAGGTGACAAAGCCACCTGCCCCAAACATCAGGTCGTGGCGTCCATCGTCAGTGGTGATTCCACCCTGGTGTTTGAGGGCCAGCCGGTGGCGCGTGACGGCGACAAGCTGTCGTGTGGGTGCTCGCTTATCGCCGGGCAGCAGTCGCTGGTGTTCGTGGATGCCGGCGGTGGCGGCGGCGCAGGCAGCGGACCGGTGGCGCAGACCGCGCAGGCGGCGGGTGCCACTTCACCCGCAGCGCTCGCGCCTGCCGCGCCGACGGCTGAAAAGGCGGTAACGGCAGCGTGGATGAAGACGGCAATCCGGTGGATCCCTACGGCGGGCCGACCACCGGTGACGTGGCCGACGGCATCCGCGATGTGGTGGGCGATATCCAGCAGCGGGTGCGCGGCAAAGCCAAGCCGGATGCGCGCGCTGAGCCGACGGCCAAGGCGCGGGAGGTGGACTGCTCGCAGATGCCCGACGAGACCGCGTGCAACGAGTGCCTGCTGAAGGAGGGGGTCATTGGCCCGCCGATCACCCCGCGCTTCGTTACCCAGGACAATCTGATCAACTACGAGTACCAGCTATACATTGCCAACCTGCGCTCGGCGCCGCTGCGATTTGGATTCATGGTGGCGGACAAGGCCGATCCAGATCGGCGGTTGTTCTCGGTGGATACACTGTTTGACTACCTTGAGCGCGATGGGTTCTCCCGTACCGTGCAGGAGTGGCACTTCAACGCCTGTGAGTTTGATGGCTTCTGGTTGAAGGACTGCACGGTGGTGGAGGCGAAGGGGAGGTATGAGCAGTTTCTGGATGAGAAAGGGAGGCCAAAGTACAACTTTGTGGAGGATGGTGTTTTTGTTCCCTTTAGGGACGAGATGATGAGACAGCGCGCTGCAATTGCTATTGCCGGTCCGCAAGCGAAGCTCTTGTGGTGTTTTATGCAGGCACGGACGATGCAAGCTGCCATCGCTCTTGGCCGTGTCGACCCCGTGATCTGCAGATACGAGCCCTTCTCGGGAGGAGGTCTATGATTATCGATGCGCAAACCAACTTCTGCACAATACCGGGGTCGCGATCACCGGAGCAGGTTCTGACTATGGCTGTGAACGTTACCAAGGGCCTGGCAAGGATTTGTCCTTCGATGACAGACTGGTACGCGCTTCCTTCCAGCCGGGAGGAGAGGACGGTGTCGCTGAAGGATTCAGAGGCGATCCTGATGAAAATGGCGAGAAATATTGAAGGCCTTCGCACTCGATTTGGTGATTATGAAGAGCTCGGTGCCTCCATCATTCTGAGTAACGTTGACAACAATCGGGACTGGCGCAAGCCTGGGGTTGTAGTTCTTTCGTTGAATCCGAGAAACGGCTCTAGCTACTTTAGGATAAGTGGGATTGAGCCTTTCGGAGAAGCCGTCTCGTCGATCATGCTCAACGCGATGATTTGCTTGGTAAAGGAGATGAAGCCTGCGTTCGCCTGCACGGACGTCAAAGCCGAAACTCCCGATAAGGGCCTTGTGGCCTATCAATTTGACCGGCGCCTGTATCAACACCGGGAATTCTTCGGTTGGATGGGCTTCGTGCCCGCGCAGATCACCCACGCGCAGATGCGCGACGCGAATGCCGTCCACCCGATTGATGGCCTGGGAACGGTGATCGTCTCGGTGCCGGGCGTGTTCGACCCCACCGACGACGTGCAGGTGGACAAGGTGCACCGCGTCGAAATGGATCTGGCCAGCTACGATCTGTTGCCGGTGACCGATCCTCACCTAAAGGGCTGAGCACGACCACGACCGCCCCGCACTCTCTCGCAGCGCTTCCACCGCGCGCAGGGTGACGCAATCCGCACAACCCCCATCCTGCCGCGCGGCACAACGGCGCTTGCGGCTTAACACTGCCAAGCCTTTGCGCCCCTAGGTTCTGGACGCCCGCAGACGCTGTGCAACAATGTCGCGAATCGTACGAATTGTTGCAGTGGCGCGTTTGCCCATTGGCACATCGTGCGTTGGCGTTTACACCTTCGCATGCCACCGGAAAAGGGTGGCCGGGACTGCAAAACCCGAGCTGACTTGTTGTATACGCTTGCCAGCCGGCGTCGCTTCGCGCGGCGCCGGCTGGCATTCCGTTCGCGTTCCATGGCGGGCGGTGCGTGGGGGTGTGCGCAAGCACATCCGCCCGAACGAAGTCAGCCGGGTTTTTGCAGCCACGTATCGCCCGCCGCTTTTCTGCGGCGGCTTCACTGTGTTCCTTGCATGGAGAATGCCCATGAAGACGTCTGATACTTCCTTCCCGCCCACCGGTCACGCGCCGGCCAATGCCGATACCGCTGGCGAGCCCATCACCTTCGTCGCGCAGTTGCGTGGCATCGACGGCGGCGGCGCATCCGATGGCCGCCCCTGGCCAGAGCCACAGCTGGCCCCAGGCCGGCGCATCGCACTGGCCGATCTGGATTGTGCGCTGGTGGGGCTGCGCACCGTGCATGACATCCTGCTGGCGGCCGAGCGGGCGCGGCAGGATGGCGGGCCGGACCAGGATGTGGGCGAGCGCATCGTGGAGGGGCTGATGCAGGCCTGCCGGGCGCTGGCCATGTATGCCAGCCTGAACGTGCGGCCCTGCTGAAGGAACGCGGCGGGGCAGGGCGGCTGCCTTGCCCCGTTGCAGGCCCGGGCGACAGGCACAAAAAAACCCGGAGGACTGTCGTCTTCCAGGCTTCTTGGTGACCACTGAAGTGGTCGGGGAGACAGGATTCGAACCTGCGACCTCTACGTCCCGAACGTAGCGCTCTACCAGACTGAGCTACACCCCGAAGGGAGCCGCCTATTCTATCCATTCACCCCGATGGCGGCAAGGGGTAAATGGTGTTTCTTCACATTGCCGGAGCAATGGAACCCTTCAGGGAACAAAAAAGCCTGGAAGACTTCACCAGGCTTCAATGCGACCACCAAAGTGGTCGGGGAGACAGGATTCGAACCTGCGACCTCTACGTCCCGAACGTAGCGCTCTACCAGACTGAGCTACACCCCGAAGGAGCCGCCTAAGATACCGTGTGAAGGCCAAGGCGGCAAGGCTTTTTTACAGCTCAGCGACTGTTTTCTTTCTCAAGGCGGTTCCGCTCGCGCGATTCGAACCACATGCCGTTGAGGATGGCCACGGTGGAGGCCAGGCCAGTGCCGAGGATCCAGGCGAAATACCACATGCTCGTATCTCCTTCGTTCGGGGCATGTGCCGGCCGTGGCCGGCACAGAGTGCTCATGGTGGGTGCCGACCGTTGGTCGGCACATAGGCAATCCATCAATACGCGTTCGGGTTGTCGCCCATCTCTTCAACCGTCGTCTTGCCCTTCAGCACGCGGTACACCCAGGTGGTGTAGGCGAGGATGATCGGCAGGAAGATGGCCGTGGCCAGCAGCATGATCCACAGCGTGAGGTGGCTGGACGAGCTGTCCCAGACGGTCAGGCTGGAGGTGGGCTGGCTGGAGGACGGCAGCAGGAAGGGGAAGATGGCGAAGCCGACGGTGAGGATGATGCCGGCGATGGAGGCGCCCGAGGCGATGAAGGCCAGGCCGCCGCGGCGTGCACGCAGCAGCACCGCACTGGCCAGCGCACCCAGCAGGCCCAGCACCGGGAACACGATCGTGGCTGGCATGCTGCTGTAGTTGCGCAGCCAGCCGCCGGCAGCGGTGCCGATCGCTGCGGTCTTCAGCAGCGGGTTGGTCGGGCCATCGGTCACCACCTGCGAGGTGATCTGGTAGCCGGGCAGGCCGAAGGCCACCCAGACGCCCGCCACGGCGAACAGCACGAAGCTGATGAGCGCGGCGATGCTGCCGTAGCGCGCGGCACGTTCGGCCACCGGGCCGTCGGTCTTGATGACCAGCATGGCCGCACCGTGCGACACCAGCATGGCCACGCTGACCAGGCCGGCGATGAGGGCGAACGGCGTGAGCAGGCCGAAGAACGAACCGGTGTAGGTCACGCGCAGGGTGTCATCGAAGTGGAACGGCACGCCCAGCAGCACGTTGCCCACCGCCACGCCCGCAATCAGGCCCGGCAGCAGGCCACCCACGAACAGCACGCGATCCCAGTTGTCGCGCCAGCGCTTGGACGGCATCTTGCTGCGGTACTTGAAGCCGACCGGCCGCAGGATCAGGCCGAACAGCATGGCAAACACCGCCAGGTAGAAGCCGGAGAAGCTGACCGCATACAGCGGCGGCCAGGCGGCGAAGATCGCGCCGCCCCCCAGCACCAGCCAGACCTGGTTGCCTTCCCAGACCGGGCCGACGGTGTTGATCACCAGCCGGCGTTCTTCATCGGTTTTCGCCACGAACGGCAGCAGGGTGCCAACGCCGAGGTCGAAGCCGTCCATCACCGCCCAGCCGATCAGCAGGATGCCAAGCAGCAGCCACCAGATCACGCGGAGCGTGGTGTAATCAAGTGCAATGAATTCCATCTGGATTCTCCTGCCTCAGGCCTGTCCGGCAGCGGCTGCAGTGGGGGAAACAGGCCGGATGTCAGCCTGCAGCGTCGGCAGGATGTCGTCCGGGCCGGTGCGGATCGCCTTCAGCATCAGCTTGATCTCGATGATCAGCAGCACCGTATAGAGCGCGGTGAACACCGCCAGCGTGGTCAGGATTTCATGCAGGGCCAGGCCCGATGCCGCGTAGAAGGTGGGCAGCACGCCATCCACCGCCCACGGCTGGCGGCCGTACTCGGCCACGAACCAGCCGCATTCGATCGCGATCCACGGCGCCGGCAGGCTCCACACGGCCAGCCTCAGGAACCAGCGCTTGTCCTGGAAGTTGTTGCGGCAGGAGTAGTAGAACGCCAGGGCGAAGAAGGCGATGAGGTAGAAGCCCAGGCCCGCCATGATGCGGAAGGTCCAGAACAGCGGTGCCACGCGCGGCACGGTATCCATCGCCGCCTTGGAGATTTCCTCCGGCGTGGCGTTGAGGATGTCCTCGCGGTAGCGCTTCAGCAGCAGGCCGTGGCCCAGGTCCTGCCAGTGGCGGTCGAACATCTCGCGCGCCTGCAGGTCGGTCTTGTCCTTCTTGATCCGCTCCAGCGCGCCATAGGCGATCTGGCCACCGCGGATGCGGTGCTCGGCGCGCTCCACCAGTTCCAGGATGCCGGGAATCGGCTGGTCCAGCGAACGGGTGGCGATCAGGCCCATCAGGTACGGGATCTTGATCGCGTAATCGTTCTGGTGGGTGGCCTGGTTGGGAATGCCGAAGGCGGTGAAGTCGGCCGGCGCACGCTCGGTTTCCCACATCGCTTCGATCGCGGCCAGCTTCATCTTCTGGTGTTCGCTGGCGGCGTAACCGCTTTCGTCACCCAGCACCACCACCGACAGCGAGGACAGCAGGCCGAAGGCTGCGGCCACCGCGAACGAACGGCGGGCCATGTCCTTGTGCTTGTTGCGCAGCAGGTACAGGGCGCTGATCGACATCACGAAGATGGCGCCGGTCACGTAGCCGGCACTGACGGTGTGCACGAACTTGGCCTGTGCCACCGGATTGAGCAGCACGGCGGCGAAATCCACCACTTCCATGCGCATCGTGTCCGGGTTGAACACCGCACCGGTCGGGTTCTGCATCCAGCCGTTGGCGATCAGGATCCACACCGCCGACAGGTTGGTGCCCAGCGCCATCAGCCAGGTGACGGTGAGGTGCTTGACCGGGCTCAGGCGCTTCCAGCCAAAGAAGAACAGGCCGATGAAGGTAGCTTCCAGGAAGAACGCCATCAGGCCTTCGATGGCCAGCGGCGCACCGAAGATGTCACCCACGTAGTGGCTGTAGTACGACCAGTTCATGCCGAACTGGAATTCCATCACCAGGCCGGTGGCCACGCCGATGGCGAAGTTGATGCCGAACAGCGTGCCCCAGAACAGGGTCATCTGCCGCCAGACCTGCTTGCGGGTCATGACGTACACGCTCTCCATGATGGCCACCATGAAGGACAGGCCAAGCGTGAGCGGTACGAATAGGAAGTGGTACATCGCGGTCAGAGCGAATTGCAGCCGCGACAGTTCTACGACTGTCTGATCAATCATGGCCTGGCTACCTCGTGGATAGTGCCGTTGCGGGTGGCGGGAAGGGTGGTCTACGGGTGAATGATGTGACCGACTACTTCAAACAGCCTTGATCCAGATCAATGTATGAATGGGAACCCAAGAGGATCGTATGCCATTCCCGTGACCACTGCGACCGCCGGCCGCAGGGGGACACTGTTGCCTGCGCCTACAATGCGGGGCATTCCCTGCCATCTGTGAAGACTTTGAGCGCTGCCAAACCCACTGCTGCCGAGCCGCGTACCGCAGAAGAAGAATCGGCCCTGCAGCGGCGCGCCCGCACCGCGTGGCTGGCTGGCCTGGCCCATGCCGCGCGCGGCCGGCAGCGCCTGGCCGCCCTGTGCATCAGCCTCTCCGGCGCCCTGCTGGTCGGCCAGGCCGCCGCGATCGCCTGGCTGGTGCAGACCGTGCTGGTGGAACGCGCGCCGTTGGCCAGCGGCCTGCCGGTCCTGGCCGCGCTGGCCGTCATCCTGGTGCTGCGCACGCTGCTGGGCAGCGCCACCCAGGCCGCCGCCGGTGATGTGGCCGATGCCGCCCGGCTGGCCCTGCGTGAGCGTGTGTTCGCGCGCCTGCTCGGGCACGGCCCGCTGTGGCTGCGGCAGCGCCGCACCGGTGAACTGGGCGAGCTGATGCTGCACCACGGCGATGCCATCGAAAGCTATTACAGCGGCTTCCTGCCGGTGCGTACCGAAGTGGTGGTGGTGCCGCTGCTGATCCTGGCCGCGGTGGCCTGGGTCGACTGGGTGGTGGCACTGATCCTGCTGTTCACCGCGCCGCTGGTGCCGTTCTTCATGATGCTGGTGGGCTGGGGCGCCGAAGCGGCCGGCCGCGCACAGCTGGGTGAACTGGCGCGGATGAGCGGCCACTTCGCCGATCGCATCAAGGGCCTGGGCCTGCTGCGCCTGTATGGGCGCGGCGAGGCGGAACTGGCTGGCATCGAAGCGGCGGCCGAGGGCGTGCGCGTGCGTACGATGAAGGTGCTGCGCATCGCGTTCCTGTCATCCACCGTGCTGGAATTCTTTGCCTCGGTGAGCGTGGCGATGGTCGCGCTCTACCTGGGCCTGAGCTATCTGGGCCTGATGTCGCTGCATGCAGCGGTGCCGACGCTGGGCGCGGGCCTGTTCTGCCTGCTGCTGGCCCCGGAGTTCTACGCGCCGCTGCGGCGGCTGGCCGCGCATTACCACGACCGCGCCAACGCGCTGGCCGCCGCGGCCGAGGTGGAGCGCCTGCTGCTTTCGCTGCCGGACGAGCCGGTGATGGCCGAGGTGCCGGTGGCACCGCTGGCGGTGGAGCCGGCCGAGGCGGCCTTGCCGCCGGTGCTGGCACAGGGGCTGGTGCTGCGCCCCTTGGGCGCCCCGCAGGATGTGCTGCAGGGCGTGGACCTGCGGCTGGAGCCCGGGCAGCGGCTGGCGCTTGTCGGCCCCAGTGGCTCGGGCAAGAGCACGCTGCTGGAAGCGCTGGCCGGGTGGCTGCCGCCGCGTGCGGGGCGGGTACAGCTGCGCCCTGGCGTGCAGGTGGCCTATGCCAGCCAGCGTCCCTACCTGTTCCATGGCTCGATTGCCGACAACCTGCGCCTGGCCGACCCGGCGGCCAGCGATGCACGCCTGCGCGCGGTGGCCGAGGCGGCGCAGGTGCTGCAGTTCGCCCAGCGCCTGCCCGATGGGCTGGATACCGTGATCGGTGAGCGCGGCTTCGGCCTGTCCGGCGGCGAAGCCCGGCGCATCGGCCTGGCCCGGCTGCTGCTGCGCGACCCGCAGGTGCTGCTGCTGGACGAGCCCACCGCCTTCCTCGATGCCGATACCGAAGCGGCGTTGCTGCGCAGCCTGGCCGCGTACGCGCGCGGCCGCAGCGTGGTGGTGGCCACCCACAGCCCGGTGGTGATCGCCTGGGCAGACCGTTGCCTGCTGCTGCCCGAAGGACGCATGGTCGACCCGGCACAGGCGGTGCGCGCATGAGCCGTTCGCCCGATTCGCTGCGCGCGGTGTTCCTGCGCCACCGGCCGCGCCTGCTGCTGACGGTGCTGCTGCTGTGGATCACCATGCTGGCCGGCACCGCGCTGCTGGGCCTGTCCGGTGGTTTCCTCACCGCCGCCGCGTTGGCCGGTGCGGCAGGGCTGGCGCAGGGTTTCAACTTCTTCTCGCCTTCGGCCGGCATCCGCGGGCTGACCATGGCGCGCATCGTGTCGCGCTATTTCGAAAAGCTGGTCGGCCACGATGCCACGCTGCGCATCGCCCGCGACCTGCGCGTGTGGTTCTTCCGGCGCGCGCTGCCGCTGGCACCGGCGCGGCTGGGGGCCACGCGCACCGGTGAACTGCTGGCCCGCCTGCTGGGCGATATCGGCGAGGTCGATGGCCTGCTGGTGCGCGCCATCGGGCCGCTGGTGGCGCTGGGTGCGCTGTCGCTGGTGGCGGTGGGCGCGGCGGCGATGATCCTGCCCTCGGCCGCCGTGCTCCTGGCCGTGCTGGCGCTGCTGATCGGCTTCGGCGTGCCGTGGCTGGGCGTGCGCGGGCATGACGATGAAGAAGCCGATCGTGCCGCGCATCGCGCTGCGCTGCGGACGGCTGCATTCGAAGGGCTGGAGGGTGCGGGCGACCTGGCCGCGCTGCATGCCGATGCCGCGTGGCAGCTGAAGGTGCGCGTGGCAGCCAAGCAGCTGGCCTCGCGCGACCGGCGCCGGCGCTGGCGGCTGATCGCGGCGTCCACCCTGCATGGCCTGGTGGCCGGGCTGGGCCTGGTGGCGATGCTGGCGCTGGCCCTGCATGCGGCAGAACAGCAGCGCATTCCTGCGGAGATGGCCGCCGGGCTGGTGTTCCTGACCGTGGCGATGATCGAGTTGTGGGCGGGCATGGGTCTGGCATGGCAGTCGCTGCAGTCCGGCCGCATCGCTGCGGACCGCCTGCAGTCCATCGTCGAGCAGGCGCCGACGGTGGAAGACCCGTCGCTGCCGCAGGCGGTGCCGCAGGCTGCCACCGTGCACTGGGAAGACGTGCATTTCCGCTGGCCGGGCGCGGCGCGGCCGGTGCTGTCGGGCCTGCAGTTGTCCCTGGCACCCGGTGAGCGCATCGCCATCCGCGGCGACAGCGGCAGTGGCAAGACCACGCTGTCCAGCCTGCTGCTGCGCCTGTGGGATCCGCAGCAGGGGCGGTTGAGCTACGGCGGACACGATCTGCGCGGGTTCGCCCAGGCCGATTGGCATCGGCAGCTGGCGTGGTTGCCGCAGAACGCGCCGGTATTTGCCGGCACGGTGGCCGAGAACCTGCGGCTGGGTGACCCTGAAGCCGGCGATGACGCCCTGTGGGCGGTGCTGCGCCGCGTGCGCCTGGGTGAGTGGGCCGAACGCAATGGCGGCCTGCAGGCGTGGGTAGGCGAGAACGGCGCGACGATGTCGGCCGGGCAGGCGCGGCGCCTGGCATTGGCGCGGGCGCTGCTGCGCAACGCGCCGATCCTGCTGCTGGACGAACCGACCGAAGGCCTGGATGTGGATACCGCGCGCGCGCTGCTGCAGGATCTGGCTGGCCTGCTGGAGGGCCGCAGCCTGTTGATGATCACCCACGACGACCTGCCCAACGGCGTCGTGGATGCGCAGTACCGGTTGCGTGACGGCGTGCTGGAGCGCGAAGCGTAATCGCGGTAGTGCCGGTCGCTGGCCGGCAACCACGCATCCGCGTCGAACATCACGAGCTTGCCGGCCAGCGGCCGGCACTACCCTTCCGGGTGGTTACCGCGCGAATTCGCGCAGCATCACTGCGATCGATGCGACGTTCGCCACCACGCACAGCCAGAACACCCACTGGAATTCCGCCTTGCGGTGCTTGTGGCGGAACAGCGCCTGGCCCAGCAGCGCCCCCGGCCAGCCACCGGCGAACGCCAGCAGCTGCAGCGTGCGCTCGGGAATGCGCCACTGCTTGCGCTGTGCCGCGCGCTTGTCATGCCCGTACAGCCCGAACGACACCGCACTGGCCAGCAGGCACCAGCCGCCCAGCCACAGCGGCAGCACCGCGCAGAGCGTCAGCGCGACCAGCGCGCCGAACGCGGCCAACGCCAGGTTGCGCCGCCAGGCCACTTACAGCGCGTCGAGGAAGCCGCGCACGGCCGGGCCGAAGCGGTCGAAGTCGACCAGGAAGGCGTCGTGGCCCTGCGGTGAATCCAGGCCGATGAACTGCGCATCGGCGCCGCCGGCACGCAGGCCGTCGGCCACCTGCTGCTGCTGCTGCACCGGGAACAGGATGTCGGTGTTGGCGCCGATGGCCAGTGCCTTTTCGACACGGATCTGTGCCAGCCCCGCCAGCACGTCCCCATCGGCATACTCGGCCAGGTCGAACCAGTCCATCGAGCGGCTCAGGTACAGGTAGCAGTTCGGATCGAAGAAGCGCACGAAGCGCCGTGCATGGCCTTCGAGGTAGCTTTCCACCTGGAATTCCAGCCCGAACGGATCATCGTCGGTCTGGTCTGAATCCAGCCGCACGCGGCCGAAGCGGCCATCCCATTCCAGCGCGGAGCGATAGGTGATCACGCCCAGCTTGCGCGCCATGCGCATGCCCGATTCGGGGTAGTCGGTTTCGGTGTAACGCCCACCGTTCCACTGCGGGTCCAGGCGGATGGCTTCGCGCTGCAGCGAGCGGATGGCGATGGAGAACGGCAGTGCCTGCGCGCTGCCGGAAATATTGACGTGGCTGCGGGCGATGCCCGGCTGCAGCATCAGCACGGCCAGCGCGGTCATGCCGCCCATCGAATTGCCGACCACGCAGGCCAGTTGCGCGATCCCCAGGGCATGCACCACCTCGATGGCGGCGCGTGCACCGTCTTCCACCGACAGTTCCGGGAAATCGAGGCGATAGGGTTCGCCGGTGGCCGGGTTCTGCGACGCCGGACCGGTGGAACCCTTGCAGCTGCCCAGCGAATTGACGCAGACCACGAACCAGCGGTCGGTATCGATGGGCTTGCCGGCGCCGACCATCGCTTCCCACCAGCCCGCGGCCGGGTTGCCGGCGTTGGCGGCGGCGTGCGCGTCCGGCGACAGGCCGGTGACGATCAGGATCGCATTGCGACCGTCGGCAGCCAGGGTGCCCCAGGTTTCATAGGCCACGCGCGCGCCGTGCAGTGCGCCGCCGCGCTTGAACGGGAAGGGCGAGGGCAGGGCATGGAAGCGGGTGCCGGGCGGGATGAATTCGGTCATGCAGGCATTCTAGCGGGGCAGCCTGTGCACCTGGCGACACGCTGGTTTCCATTGGCGACGCATGCATCCGCCGGGCATGGCCCGGCGCTACCGGGGGGGGGGGGGGGGGGGTGGCGCCGGGCCATGCCCGGCGGGCGCAGCGGTGCGGGTTCGGGGAACGGCAAGTGGACCACGCCGTCATGCGGCAGCTCCACCCGCCCCACGTCCCCCTCAAGGTCCACTTCGCTGGGGTTGGCGCATGGTCGCTTCCAGCGGGCAACACGGTGGTTCACATGGGCGGCGAGTGCGCCGCGCGGGACGGGCCCCGCGCGGCGGGGGGGGGGGGGGCGTGGGTAGCGCCGGGCCATGCCCGGCGGGCGCAGCGGTGCGCGTTACGGGAACCGCAACTCGACCACGCCGTCATGCGGCAGCTTCACCCGCACCACGTCGCTCTGCAGGTCGCCTTCGCTGCGGTTGGCGCTGCCGCTGCGCGAAATGCGTGCCAGCACCTCCACTTCGGCGTGCGCCGACAAGGGGGCGGTCGGCATCGGGCTGTCACCGTCACCGAGCCCGACCGTGGCCGGGAAACCCGCCAGCGGCAGCTTGCGTGCGGCCACCGGCATCGGCGGGCCGCCGACGGCGCGGGCCAGCACGAATACCTGGGTGCTGGCCGGCCAATCGCCCTGCGCCAGCGATGCGGGCAGGTGTACGCGAACCTGCAGCAGCGCGGGCGCATCCACGGCCGGTGCCTGCGGGGCCTGGCCCGCGGCTTCGCGGGCGATGGCGATCTGTGCCTGCAGGGCCTGTGCAGCACCGGGCTCCAGGCGCGGCAGCAGGCTGCTCCAGACGTCGGCCGCCTCGGCGTTCTTTCCGCGCTGGCGCAGGGCAATGCCGAGCAGCCAGCTGGCGCGCTCCGCGTCCGGTGCCAGGCGACGCGCCTGTTGCAGCCAGTCCATCGCGGTATCGTCGAACTGCTTGCCGGCATCGGCCTGTGCGCGCGCCTGTGCGGCTTCCACCAGGACGCCGGCATCATCCGGGGCGAGGGCCACGGCGCGGGCGAAGGCCTCGGCCGCTGCAGCGGTGTTGCCCAGCTCACTCTGCGAACGGCCGAGCAGCGCCCAGCCATCGGCACGCTGCGGATCGCGCTCAAGTGCCTGCTGCAGTGCGCTCACGCCATCACGCAGGGTGGCCACCGATGGTGCCGGCTGCATGCGTGCGGCGCGCGGGTCGCCCACCAGCAGGTACAGGCAGGCGCCGACCACGCCCAGTGCCAGCACGCCCAGCATGAAACCGCGACGGCCCTGCTGGCGCAGCGGCCACAGCACCAGTGCGGCCATCAGCGCAGCCACCAGGCCAGCCAACCACGGCAATGCGTTGCTCACCAGCCATCTCCTTCGTCGGTGTTGCCGGCCGGTGCAGGCGCCACGTTGCGGCCACGGCGGCGGACGATGCCCAGCACCACCAGGCCGCCGGCGCCCAGCAGCAGCAACGGGCCACCCCACAGCAGCCAGGTGCCCGGCTGCAGCGGCGGCTGGTACAGCACGAATTCGCCGTAACGGGCCACCAGGAACTGCTTGATCTGCGCGTCGTCGTGGCCCTGCTGCATCAGCTGCAGCACCTCGCGGCGCAGGTCCTGGGCGATCTGTGCGTTGGAATCGGCCAGCGACTGGTTCTGGCACTGCACGCAGCGCAGCTGCGCGGCCAGGTCGTGGAAGCGCGATTCTTCGGCAGCGTCGCGGAAGGCGAGAGGGCGCGGGTCGTGCAGCGGCTGCTGGGCCAGCGCCGGCAGCGCTGCGGCCATCAGCAGCGCAAGCAGCAGCCCGCGGCCGCGCTTATGGATTGCCGTGCAGGCCGGCATCGGCATTGCCCTGGGCCTTCTCGATCTTCTGCAGCGCCGGGATCAGCTTCTCATCCACCACCTGCTGGGTCATCGCGCCGCTGTACTTCCAGCGCACGATGCCACTGCCGTCGACCAGGAAGGTTTCCGGCGCGGCGGTCACGCCCCAGTCGATGGCGGTGCGGCCTTCAACATCGCTCAGCACGACCATGAACGGGTTGCCCAGCGTTTCCAGCCAGTGCAGCGCGTCGGTCGGTTCATCCTTCCAGTTGTAGCCGATCACGCGCACGCGCTTGCTTTCGGCGAAGCGGGTCAGCACCGGGTGTTCCTCGCGGCAGGCCGCGCACCAGCTGCCCCACACGTTCAGCAGGTAGGGTGCGCCGCGCAGCTCTTCGCTGCGCACGGTCATGCTGGGATCGTGCAGCACCGGCAGCGCAAAGGCCGGTGCCGGCTTGTCGATCAGCGCCGACGGCAGCACGTCGCGCTGCGGGTCGCCCGATTTCATCACCCCGTAGATCATCAGCCCCAGCAGGCCGAAGAAGAACAGCACGCCGATCACGATGGCTACCGGCGGCAGCGGGCGGGAAGGACGCGGGGCGGGGGACTCGGACATGGAAACTCCTACGGACGGCGGAAACGGCGGTCGGCGGCGGTGATGAATCCGCCCAGGGCCATCAGCAGCGCGCCCAGCCAGATCCAGCGCATGAACGGCTTGATGTGGACCCGTACCGCCCATGCATTGTTGCCCAGCGGCTCGCCCAATGCCACGTAGACATCACCGCTCAGGCGTGCATCGATGCCGGCTTCGGTCATCACCTGGCCACCGCTGGCGTACTGGCGCTTTTCCGGGTGCAGCAGGGCCAGTTCGCGACCGTTGCGGAACACCCGCAGGTGGCCGCGATCGGCGGTGAAGTTGGGGCCTTCGCGATGGTCCACGCCTTCGAAGCGCACTTCGTGGCGACCGACCACCACCTGCTGGCCCGGCGCCAGCGCGACTTCGCGCTGCACGTTCAGCGCTTCCACCAGCAGCGCGCCGGCCAGGAAAACCGCGATGCCGGCGTGGGCGACGATCATGCCGAGCATCTCGGCCGTGAAGCGGCCATTGCCGCGCAGGCGCTGCCAGACGAAGCGCACGGTACCCAGCCCGACCCAGGCGGCGGCGGCCACGCCGAGGCCGGCCTTCCAGCCGTTCTGCGGCGCCTGCCACCACGCCAGCGCGCCCAGCAACACGGCCAGCCCCAGCCACGGTGCAAGCAGCGCGAATGCACGCGATGGCTGGTCGCGCTGCCACTTCACCAGCGGGCCGAACGGCAGCAGCAGCACCATCGGTGCCATCAGCAGCAGGAACAGGCTGCCGAAGTAGGGCGGGCCGACCGAGATCTTGCCCAGCGACAGCGCGTCGGCCAGCAGCGGGTACAGCGTGCCCAGCAGCACCATCGCGCAGGCCGTGGCCAGCAGCAGGTTGTTGGCCAGCAGCAGCGTTTCTCGCGAGGTGGCGGTGAAGCCACGGCGCGGATCACCGGCGTCCACGCTGAGTCCGCTGGCGCGCAGCACGTACAGCAGCAGGCTGCCGCCGACCAGCAGCGAGAGGAAGACGAGGATGAACAGGCCGCGCGAGGGATCGGCGGCGAACGAGTGCACGCTGGTCAGCACGCCCGAGCGCACCAGGAAGGTGCCAAGCAGGGACAGCGCGAAGGCGGCGATGGCCAGCAGCAGGGTCCAGCTGCCGAAGGTGCCGCGCTTTTCAGTGACGGCCTGCGAGTGGATCAGCGCGGCGCCGACCAGCCACGGCATGAAGCTGGCATTTTCCACCGGGTCCCAGAACCACCAGCCGCCCCAGCCCAGCTCGTAGTACGCCCACCAGCTGCCCAGCGCGATGCCCAGGGTCAGGAAGCCCCAGGCCACGTTGGTCCACGGCCGCGTCCAGCGCAGCCAGCGCGCATCCACGCGGCCTTCCAGCAGGGCGGCCACGGCGAAGGCGAACGGCACCGCAAAGCCCACGTAGCCCAGGTACAGCATCGGCGGGTGGATGATCAGCCCCGGGTCCTGCAGCAGCGGGTTGAGGTCGCGGCCCTCCAGCGGCGCCGGATTCAGGCGCAGGAACGGGTTGGAGGTGAAGATGAGGAAGGCGAGGAAGCCGACGCTGACCACGCCCATCACCGCCAGCACGCGCGCCTGCACCGGGGCCGGCAGGTGCCGCGAGAACAACGCTACGGCACCGGTCCACAGCGCCAGCACCAGCGCCCACATCAGCAGCGAGCCTTCGTGCGCGCCCCAGACCGCCGAGTAGCGGTAGATCATCGGCAGCAGTGAATTGGAGTTCTCGGCCACGTAGCGCACCGAGAAGTCCTGCTGCACGAAGGCGGCGGTCAGCACCGCGAACGCTCCGGCCACCAGCAGCAGCTGGGCGCAGGCGGCCGGACGCGCCACCGCCATCCACGCCGCATTGCCGCGCTGCGCGCCCACCAGCGGCAGGCCGGCCTGCAGCAGCGAGGCCAGCAACGCACACAGCAGCAGGATCTGGCCCAGCTCTGGCAACACTCAGCGCACCTCGGTGGCCGGTACCGGCACGTCGTGCTTGCGATGGGCATCGCCCATCTTGTCGGCCACTTCCTTCGGCACGTACTTCTCATCGTGCTTGGCCAGCACTTCATCGGCCACGAACACACCGTCCTGCAGGCGCCCGCTGGCGACCACGGCAGTGCCCTCGGCAAACATGTCCGGCAGGATGCGCGAGGTGAGCACGGCCAGCTGGGCGTCGCCGTCGGTGACCTCGAAACGCGCATCGAGCGAACCGACCGGGCGGTTGAACGAGCCCTTCACCACCATGCCGCCGAGACGGAAGCGGGTCTGCGCATCGACGTCGCCACGCAGAACTTCGGACGGGGTGTAGAGGTAGGCGATGTTGCGTTCCAGTGCCATCGCCACCAGCGCGGTGGCCAGGCCGGAGGCGAGCAGGGCCAGCAGCACCCAGGCCAGCCGGCGGCGCTGTACCGGGGTCATCGTTCCAGCTCCGCCGACAGGGTCGGTGCGGCCTGCTGGGCGGTCTGCCGCGCCTGCTGCCGCTGCTGGCGCGATTGTGCCTGGCGGCGGGCGGCGCGCAGGCGCATCCACGAGCCGATGGCATCGGCCAGCAACACCAGCACGAACACCGCATAGGCGCCGATCACGAAGGGCAGGTGGGTCATCGCTGCGTCTCCTCCACGCGCTGGCCGACCCAGGCCTTGCCGGCCTCGCGGTCGAGGTTGTCGGCGCGTGCCTTGGCCAGCACCGAGCCGGCGAACCAGAATTTGGTGCCGATCACCATCCACCACAGCGGCGCGATCATCGCGCTGCTGATGGCCGAGTCACCGAAGACGCTGATCGACTGGCGCTGGTGCAGGCCGCCCCACCAGTCCACCGAATAGCGGATGACCGGCAGCAGGCTGACGCCGACGATCGCCAGCAGCCCAGCCGCGCGCGCGGCGCTGCGGCGGTCCTCGATGGCGTGGTACAGGCCGATGACGCCCAGATAGAGGAACAGCAGGACCAGTTCGCTGGTCATGCGCGGGTCCCAGTCCCACCAGGTGCCCCAGGTGCCCTTGCCCCAGATGCTGCCGGTGAGCAGGGTGATGAGGGTGAAGCCAGCGCCCATCGGCGCGCAGGCCATCGCCAGGATCTCGCAGATCTTGATGCGCCAGATCAGCGCGATGGCGGCATACAGCGCCATCAGCGCGAACACGAACAGGCTCATCCAGGCACTGGGTACGTGGATGTAGAGGATGCGGAAGCTGTCCAGCTGGCGTGCCTCCGGCGGCACCACCAGCAGCGCCTGCCACAGGCCGACCAGCAGCACTGGCAGCGCGGCGATGTAGAACACACGCGACCAGCGGGCAGCGAAACGATCGAACGTGGGCGGCGAACCGAGTTGATGGAACCAGCGGACGATCGGATTCATGCGTGACGGCTATCCAGCAAGGGTGGATTGGCTCTCTGCCCGTTCAACTCAGGGAAATACGGATGGCCGCAGCCGTCGCCAGCGGTGCCAGCAGCAACGCGACCACCAGTCCTGCGCCCAGCATCAGCAGCGCACCCACCGGATCCTGCCCGCGACTGGCCGCCGCCAGGCTGCCCGCACCAAACACCAGCACCGGTACGTACAGCGGCAACGACAGCAACGCCACGAGAATACCAGAGCGCCGGATGCCTACGGTCAGCGCGGCGACCACGCCACCGATCAGGCTCAGCACCGGTGTTCCCAGCAGCAACGATGCCAGCAACATCGGCAGTTGGTCATGTGGCAGATGCAGCATTTCCGCCAGCAACGGGCTGACCACGATCAGCGGCAGTGCGGTGGTGGCCCAATGCAGCAGCACGCGCACCAGCACCAGCCAGGCCAGCGGAACCGGTGCCAGCAGCCATTGTTCCAGCGATCCATCCTCGGCATCGGAACGGAACAGCGAATCCAGCGCCAGCTGCCCGGCCAGCAGCACCGCCAGCCACAGCACCGCACCGGCCGTGGCGGCCAGCGGCTGCGGGTCGCGGCCCTGTGCCAGGGCGAACAGCACCACCACCAGCAGGGCGAACAGCACCGGTTGCAGCGCATCACCACGACGGCGCCACAGCAGGCGCAGGTCGCGTGAAAGCAGGGCGCGGGCGGTCTGCCACAGGCCCGGTTCGGTACCCGGGGCGATCATGCCGCAGCTCCCTGCGTGGTGGCGGGCGGCTGCCCGGGCGCACGCAGTTCCAGCAGGCGCGTGCGTACCGGCGGCGCAGCATAGGCGCCGTGGGTGGTGACCAAGGCGGCACCGCCGCCGCGCAGATGGGCCGAAATCATCCGGTTGACCAGGTTGATGCCATCCAGATCGAGGTTGGCGTAGGGTTCGTCGAGCAGCCACAGCGGCGCCGGTGACAGCCAGATGCGGGCCAGCGCCAGGCGGCGTTTCTGGCCGGCCGACAAGTGCCGCACCAAGGTGTCCTCGTAGCCGGCCAGACCGACGATGGCCAGCGCGCTGCCGGGCATCTGCTTGGCCCGGCGGCCATGCAGGCCACAGAGGAAATGCAGGTTCTCCAGCGTGTCCAGGTCCGGCTTCAGCGCCGGCAGGTGGCTGAGGTAGGCGACATAGCGGGCACGCTCGGCATTGCTGGCCTGCTTGCCGTCAATGCGGACCTGGCCGGCGCCCGGCCGGGCCAATCCCGCCAAAACGCGCAGCAGGGTGGTCTTGCCGGCACCATTGCCGCCCTGCACCAGCAGCGCCTCGCCGGCGTCCACGTGGAAATCCAGCGGGCCGAACACGGGTTCGTCATTGCGGGAGAAGCTCAGGCCGCTGGCGGCCAGCAATGCTGGGGTGTTCAAGGGGCAGGGGTCTTCGTGCCGGAGTGCGGCGGCAATTGTAGCGATGAATGCCCGCGGTAGTGCCGGCCGCTGGCCGGCAATTCCCCCGGCGCCGGTTGTCTGGCCGCTGTTGCCGGCCAGCGGCCGGCACTACCGAAGCAGGGATTGCGTAAACTCAGGGGTCTGTCTCCCCATTCCCCCAGGCCGATGCAACCCACCACCAAGCTGCCCAAGGTCGGTACCACGATCTTCACCGTGATGTCCCAGCTCGCCGCCGAACACGGCGCGGTCAACCTGGGCCAGGGTTTCCCGGATTTCTCCGCGCCGCAGCGCCTGATCGACGAAACCACCAAGGCGATGGCCGCCGGCCTGAACCAGTACCCGCCGATGACCGGCGTGGCACCGCTGCGCCAGGCCATCGCGCAGAAGTCGCTGGACCTGTACGGCGCGACGATCGACCCGGACACCGAAATCACCGTCACCAGCGGTGCCACCGAGGCGATCTTCAACGCCATCCACGCCGTGGTGCGTGCCGGCGAGGAGGTGATCGTGCTGGACCCGGCCTACGACTGCTATGAACCGGCCATCGAACTGGCCGGCGCCATTGCCGTGCACGTGCCGCTGGATCCGCAGACCTTCGCCGTGGACTGGGACCGCGTGCGCGCGGCGATCACCCCGCGCACCCGCATGCTGATGGTCAACACGCCGCACAACCCGTCCGGCGCGATGCTGGACGAGGCCGACATGCAGGCGCTGGCCGACCTGCTGCGTGGCACGCAGATCTACCTGATCTCCGATGAAGTGTACGAACACATCATCTACGACGGCCGCCGCCACGAATCGGCGCTGCGCTACCCCGAACTGCGCGAGCGCACCTTCGTCATCTCCAGCTTCGGCAAGACCTACCACTGCACCGGCTGGAAGATCGGCTACGCCGTGGCGCCGCCGCTGCTGACCGCTGAATTCCGCAAGGTGCACCAGTACAACACCTTCACCAGCTTCGGCCCGGCGCAGTATGGTTTCGCCGCGATGATCCGCGACGAACCGGAGCACCACCTGGAGCTGGGTGCGTTCTACCAGGCCAAGCGCGATCGTTTCCGCGAGCAGCTGGCCAGCACGCGCCTGAAGCCGCTGCCGGTGCCGGGCGGCTATTTCCAGCTGGTCGACTACTCGGCCATCAGCGATCTGCCCGACCATGAATTCGTGAAGTGGCTGACCATCGAGAAGGGCGTCACTGCCATCCCGCTGTCGCCGTTCTACGAAACCGCGCCGGTCGGCCAGCGCCTGGTGCGCCTGTGCTTTGCCAAGAACGAAGCGACCCTGGACGCGGCGATCGAACGCCTGCGCCTGCTGTGAGGAACTGACGACCATGCAGGACCTGCGCATTTCCCTCGTCCAGGGCGACACCCGCTGGCATGACCCGGCGGGCAACCGTGATTACTACGGCGCGTTGCTGGCGCCGCTGGCCGGCAGCACCGACCTGGTGATCCTGCCGGAGACCTTCACCAGTGGCTTCTCCAACGAGGCCATCGCCCAGGCCGAAGGCATGGACGGCCCGACCGTCGCCTGGGTGCGCGAGCAGGCCCGGGCGCTGGACGCGGCGGTGATCGGCAGCGTGCAGCTGCGCGATGGCGAAGGCGTCTACAACCGCCTGCTGTTCGCCACGCCCGATGGCGGGCTGCAGTACTACGACAAGCGCCACCTGTTCCGTTACGGCGGCGAGCACGAGCGCTATGCCGCCGGGCGCGACCGCCTGAGCGTGGAATGGAAGGGCTGGCGGATCAATCCGCAGGTCTGCTACGACCTGCGTTTCCCGGTGTTCTGCCGCAACCGTTACAACGTCGAGCGGGCAGGGCAGATGGATTTCGACCTGCAGATCTTCGTGGCCAACTGGCCCTCGGCGCGCGCCTATGCGTGGACGACCCTGCTGCGCGCGCGGGCGATCGAGAACCTGTGCTTCGTGGCCGCGGTCAACCGCATCGGCGTGGACGGCAACCAGCTGCACTACGCCGGCGACAGCGCGGTGATCGACTTCCTCGGCCAGCCGCAGGTGGAGATCCGCGAGCGCGAACAGGTGGTCACCACCACCATCTCGGCCGAGGCCCTGGCCGCGCACCGCGCACGCTTCCCGGCGATGCTCGATGCCGATGCGTTCCACCTGGACGAGCGCGCCTGAGCGGGCGCTCGACCGGCGGCTGAACGCTTGCCGCACCGGCGCGCGTGCCTGCATCCACCGTGCACGCGCGCGCTGCTAGATTCGCCGGCAGTCCGACCTGAAGTGGAAGTCCTGCCGATGAACAAGCCCCTTGTCCTGCTGCTGGCGCTGGCCGCAGCCTCGCTGGCCCCGGCCGCCCATGCCGGTGGCAACCTTGATTGCCAGCTGCGCTACAACCTGTCCGGCTGGTCGCTGATCTACAAGACCGCCTCGGGCAACGGCACCATCCAGTGCAGCAACGGCGCCAGCATGCCGGTGCACATCCAGCTCAAGGGCGGCGGCCTGACCGTGGGCAAGTCGAAGATCAGCAACGGCCGCGGCAGCTTCACCGGCGCGGTGGGCATCAACGAGCTGCTGGGCACCTACGCTTCGGTGGGCGCGCACGCGGGCGCGGTGAAATCCAGCAACGCGCAGGTGATGACCAAGGGCGACGTTTCGCTGGCACTGTCCGGCACCGGCAAGGGCTGGGACCTGGGCGTGGACGGCACCGCGTTCACCATCAGCCGTCGCTGATCCCGGTCCATCCACGCATGGCGTGGATCTACCAGGTATCTGTTCCACCCGATAAAGAAAAACCCCGGCCGGAGCCGGGGTTTTTCATTTCAGCACGGCGTGCGATCAGCCGCCGCGCGGGCCGCTGCGACGCGGGCCGCCCGGACCACGGTTGCCACCCGGACCACGGTTGCCGCCGGGGCCGCCCGGGCCACGGTTGCCACCCGGGCCGCCGGGACCACGGTTGCCGCCCGGACCGCGATTGCCGCCGGGACGTGCATTGGCGTTGCCGCCCGGACGACCGTTGCCTGCCGGACGCGTGCTGCCGTACGGGCTGAAGCCCGGATTGGCGTGGTCGGACGGGAAGCTCGGGGCGTTGCCCGGATGGCCGTAGGGGTGCTTGTTGCCCTGGCCCTGCGAGCGGTTGCCCGCACCGGCCGGACGACCCTGGCCGCCACCGGCGCCACCACGGCCTTCACCGCCGAAGCCACCGCGACCCTGGCCGCCACCTGCACCGGCGCCCGGACCCTTCGGCTTGCCGTACGGACGGCCCTGGCCACCCGCGCCAGCGCCCGGACCACGGGCACCCGGGCCACGTGCGCCCGGACCGGCGTTGCGGTGGCCGCTCGGGCCGGTGCTGACACCGTCCGGCACGTACCAGGTACGGAACGCGGCCGGGTTGCCTTCCGGCAGCGAACGGTCGTTCTTCGGCGCGCGCTGCTTGAACGGCTTCTGCGACTGCTTGGCGGCTGCTTCGCCGCTGACGGTCAGGCCGCCCTTGAAGCCGCCACCCTTGCCACCGCGACCACGGCCGCGGTCTTCGCGCACGTTGTCGAAGCGGCGCAGTTCGCGACCTTCATCGGCGGTGCTGTGGCCGTTGACGTAGGCATTGCCACGACCGCCTTCGCGCACGCGCACGGTGGTCTTGGCAGCGCGACGCTGGCCGATCACCGGCTGCAGGGTCAGCGCCGACGGCGCGCCTTCTTCCAGCTTCAGCTGCGCGCGCAGGGCTTCGACCTGGGCGGTCGGCAATTCCACCGAATGGCCACGGACCAGTTCGCGCGGCAGGCTGACCTTGCCGTAGCGGGTGCGCTTCAGGCGGCTGACCTGGCAGCCCTGCGATTCCCACAGGCGGCGCACTTCGCGGTTGCGGCCTTCCTTGACCACGACGCGGAACCAGTCGTGCGAGTCGGTGCCGCCGATGCGTTCGATCTCGTCGAACTTGGCCGGGCCGTCTTCCAGCGCGACACCGCGGGCGAGGCGGTCGACGATGGCGTCGGAGACCTTTTCCTCGCCTTCCGGGGCACGCACGCGCACCACGTACTCGCGCTCGACCTCGAACGACGGGTGCATCATGGCGTTGGCCAGTTCACCGTCGGTGGTGGCCAGCAGCAGGCCGGTGGTGTTGATGTCCAGGCGGCCGATGGCGATCCAGCGCGCGCCCTTCAGCGGCGGCAGGGATTCGAACACGGTCGGGCGGCCTTCGGGATCTTCGCGGGTGGTCACTTCGCCTTCCGGCTTGTTGTAGACCAGCACGCGCGACGGCTCGGCCAGGGCAGTGGCGACGAAGCCACGGCCATCCAGCTCGATCTTGTCGCCGCTCTTGACCGACATGCCGGTCTGCGCGACTTCGCCGTTGACCTTGACCAGGCCTTCGGCGATGCGCTGTTCCAGCGCACGGCGCGAGCCGAGGCCGGCCTGGGCCAGCACCTTGTGCAGGCGCTCTTCCAGCTTGAACTGTTCGGAGGTGGCTTCGCGCTTCAGCGAGAGCTTGTTACGGGGGGTGTCACTCATCAGTTTTGCTCCGGCCGACGGTTTCGAGGTCGGCCTCTGGTTCGGAATCGGCTTGGTCAACAGCCACGGTCGTCGTCGCGACGGCGTTGTCTTCGCGTTCGTTCACTGGCACCGCGCGCTCGCCCGGCGCGGAATCGGGGTGCCCATCATCGAGGGGCGAAGGTGCTTGCTCATCGGTGGCCGGCGCAGCAGCTGCGTCGGCGGAATCGGGGGTGTTGCCATCGCCGCCCTGCAGGCCGGCGTCATCGTTGGCGGCCGCGTCGGGGTCGGCGCTGATGTCCGGGCCGGCGGCACCGGCAACGGCGGGACCATCACGGTCCAGCGCCAGCTGCGGTTCCAGCTCGCCCAGGTCTTTCAGTTCCGACAGCGGCGGCAGTTCGTCCAGGCGCTTCAGGCCGAAATAGTCCAGGAAGCCCTTGGTGGTGCCAAACAGCGCCGGCTTGCCGGGCACGTCGCGGTGGCCGACCACGCGGATCCATTCGCGCTCTTCCAGTGCCTGGATGATGTTGCTGCTGACCGCCACGCCGCGCACCTGCTCGATCTCGCCACGGGTGATCGGCTGCCGGTAGGCGATCAGCGCCAGGGTTTCCAGGGTGGCGCGGGTGTAGCGGGTCTTGCGTTCGGTCCACAGCCGGCTGATCCAGCCGTGCACTTCGCCGGTCACCTGGTAGCGGAAGCCGGAGGCGACCTCGACCAGTTCCACGCCGCGGCCTTCGCAGCCCTCGCGCAGGCGCTCCAGCGCACGTTCGATGCTGCCCGGCGGTGCCGGTTCCTCTTCCGGGAACAGGTCTTTCAGCTGGGCCAGGGTGAGCGGCTGGCTGGAGGCCAGCAGGGCACCTTCGACAATGCGGTTGATCAGCGTCTGGTCCATCGGCAGTCAGCGCTCACTCGTTTTCATTGGCGGCGTCGTTGTCGTCGAACTCGCTGCTGAACTGCAGCGGGGCGTTGGTGTTGCCGGCGGCCAGGGACTTCACGTAGATCGGCGCCAGCGGTTCTTCCTGGACCAGGTCCAGCAGCTGCTCCTTGGCCAGTTCCAGCACGGCCAGGAACGTGACCAGCACGCCCAGCTTGCCTTCTTCGGCGGTGAACAGCCCTTCAAAGCGGTAGAACCTGCCGTCTTCAAGCCGGCCGAGCACTTCGCCCATGCGCTGCCGCACGCTCAGTGCCTCGCGCTTGATGGCGTGGCCGCTGAACAGCTCGGCGCGCTTGAGCACGTCGTGCAGGGCCAGCAGCATCTCCTTCAGGTCCACCGGCGGCGGCAACTTCACCGTCGCCCGCTCGGGCATGAAGGCGTGCGCCACCGTGGTGTCGCGGTCCTGGCGGGGCAGGGCGTCGATATCCTCGGCAGCCTGCTTGAAACGTTCGTACTCCTGCAGCCGGCGCACCAGCTCGGCGCGCGGGTCGGCTTCGTCGCCTTCCTCGCTGACCGGGCGCGGCAGCAGCATGCGCGACTTCACCTCGGCCAGGATCGCGGCCATCACCAGGTACTCGGCGGCCAGTTCGAAGCGCAGCTCGCGCATCACGGTGATGTATTCCACGTACTGCCGGGTGATCTCGGCCACGGGAATGTCCAGCACGTCCAGGTTCTGCCGGCGGATCAGGTACAGCAGCAGGTCCAGCGGACCTTCAAAGGCATCCAGGATGACTTCCAGCGCATCCGGCGGGATGTACAGGTCCTGCGGGATCTGCAGGACCGGTTGCCCATGCACCACGGCCAGCGGCATTTCCTGCTGCTGGGGGGCGGGCGGCCGGGTTGGCGGGTTCGCGTCGAGCGCGAGTTCGGAAGTCATCTAATGGACAATAGGATTGCAACGGACCAGTCGCGGTACCGGACCTGCCGGGCCTGCGCCACGGCGCCCCAGGCACCAGTCACGCCGGGATCGGCGCGATTCCACACATATCAAACAGCAGGACGCGCCGCAGGAAACGGCGGCGACGGAACTACGGGGAGGTCGTCTACGTGGCCCGGCCGGTTGGCCCGGTTCGAAGCAGCGGTACGGTCGTCGGGGGCTGCGTTGGCCGCAAAAACCGACGGGCTGCTGCATCAAGCCACGTGCAATGGTGCCTAGGGTACGGCTTTGCCGGGCCAGTGTCCAGCCGGGCCGGTGGCGGTGGCCCATTGGCTAGAATCGACGCACCGCAACATGAACGAGGAATGCCCGTGTTCTATGTGATTGAAGGTTACGACGGCCAGGATGTCCTGGCGCAGCGGCTGCAGGCCCGGCCCGAACACCTGGCGCGGCTGCACGCGCTGCGCGACGAAGGCCGCCTGCTGCTGGCCGGGCCGTGCCCGGCGATCGACAGCGAGGATCCGGGTCCGGCCGGCTTCAGCGGATCGGTGGTGATTGCCGCGTTCGACTCGCTCGCGCAGGCCCGGGAGTGGGCCGATGCCGACCCCTATGTGGCTGCCGGCGTCTACACCCGCGTCGACGTGCGGCCGTTCCGCAAGGTGCTGCCATGAGTGCGCAGCGCATCGATCTGATCCGTGCTGCGCTGCAACAGGCATTGGCGCCGAGCACGCTTGAGATCGAAGACGACAGCCACCGCCATGCCGGCCACGCCGGTGCACGTGACGGGCGGGGCCATTTCAACGTGCTGGTGGTCAGCGAGCAGTTCGCCGGCATGGCCCCGCTGGCGCGCCATCGCGCGGTGTATGCCGCGCTGGGCGGGCTGATGGAGACCGATATCCATGCGCTGTCCATCCGCGCATACACCCTGTCCGAGCAGGGCTGATGGCCTGTCCCGCAAAGTCCTGCCAGGTCCAGGAACAGACCTGTCCACGTCAGATTTCTGTGTCCATCCGGGGACATTCGTCTAACGGAGTGTTTACAAGCGCAGATGGAAACGCTTACATTCCGCGCCAAGCTGGTAGGTCCAAGCCGTGGAGGGCGGCTTCGTGAACAAGGCAGCCATAACAATCAAAGACGTCGCACGAGAAGCCCGGGTCTCCGTGGCCACGGTTTCCCGCGCGCTGAACGGGCATGAGAATGTCGCCGAACCGGTCCGCCAGCTTGTGCTGGAGGTCGCCGCGAGGCTGCGTTACACCCCGCACGCCGCCGCACGCAGCCTGAGCAGCCGCCGCACCAATACGGTGGGCGTGGTGCTGCCCGATCTGTACGGCGAATTCTTCTCCGAGCTGATGCGCGGCATCGACAACGTTGCCCGCAACCGTCGCCAGCACCTGCTGGTGTCCAGCTACCACGGCGACCAGGTACAGCAGGGCGCCGCCCTGCGTGCCATGCGCGGCCGCGTCGATGGCCTGCTGGTGCTCTCGCCCTATGCCGAGAGCCCCGGCTTCCTCACCGACAACCTGCCGCAGTCGCTGCCCACGGTCCTGATCAATACCTATCTGCCGGGGCAGGATCACCCGGTCCTGAGCATCGACGATCACGCCGGTGCGATGGCCATGACCCGCCACCTGCTCGATGCCGGCCACCGCCGCATCGCGTTCATTTCTGGCCCGGATCTCAACTTCGACGCGCGTGAGCGCCTGCGCGGCTTCCGTGACGCGCTGGCGGCCTTCGGCAACGGCGCCGAAGGCATCGAGTTGCCCGGTGATTTCGACGAAGCTTCCGGCCATCGCGCCGGTCAGGAGATGCTGGCAGCCGGCGCGCTGCCCGATGCCGTGTTCGCCGCCAACGACATGATGGCCCTGGGTTGCCTCTACGCATTCGCGCAGGCAGGCATCCATGTGCCCACCGATGTCGCCCTGGCGGGTTTCGATGACATTCCACTGGCGCGGTTTGTACACCCCTCGTTGACCACCATGCAGGTCAGTATCGCCGAGTTGGGCGATAGGGCGATGACGCGTCTGATGCAGTTGATGGACGGCAACACCCCCGAAGGGGCAGGTGACAAGCAGACGCTCGTTCCCCGCCTCATCGTTCGCGATTCCACCACTCCGCCATCGGGCCATTGAAGCCAGAGGCGTTCCTTCTTTCTTGATTGATCGCAGGTACCGCATTCGCGGATACCGCCACCCGGAGATTGAGTTGATGATGCATTCCACGATCCGCATGCCGGCCCGCCGGCTGCTGAGCACCGCACTGGTCAGCTGCCTGATGCTGGCCGCCGCCCCGAACGTCATGGCGCAGTCGGCCAACGCCAGCCTGCGCGGCCAGGTGGCCGGCGCCCAGGCCGGTTCGGAAGTCACCGCTACCAACGTCGCCACCGGCACCGTCCGTCGCGGCACCGTGCGCGCCGATGGCACCTATTCGCTGATGGGCCTGGACCCGGGCACCTATGACGTGGCCGCCAATGGCCAGACCCAGAAGGTCACCGTCACCGTGGCCTCGACCTCCACGCTGAACTTCAGCGAGGCCGCCGCCGGTGGTACTGCCGGTGGCAGCGCCGCGACCAACCTGGACACCGTCAACGTCGTCGCGCCGACCCTGCTGCAGGAAGTGCGTACCTCCGAAGTCGGCAAGACCGTCAGCCTGCAGCAGATCCAGACCACCCCGCAGGTGTCGCGCAACTTCCTGGAGTTCGCCGATGCCGTGCCGGGCCTGATCTTCACCCGTGATGCCAAGGGCAACACCTCGCTGCGCGGCGGTGCCACCAATTCCGACGGCACCAACGTCTACATCGACGGCGTGGGCCAGAAGAGCTACGTCAAGGGCGGCGGCGTGGCCGGCCAGTCCGGCAGCGCCGGCAACCCGTTCCCGCAGCTGGCCATCGGCGAATACAAGGTCATCAGCGGCAACTACAAGGCCGAGTACGGCCAGGTGTCCAGCGCCGCAGTGACCGCTGCCACCAAGTCCGGTACCAATGAATTCAAGGGTGAGGCGTTCTACCGCTACACCGATGAAGACATGCGCGCCAAGACCCCGGCCGAGCGCCAGGGCGGCAAGGACAAGATGGTCTCGGCCGAGAAGGAATACGGCTTCGCCCTGGGCGGCCCGATCATCCAGGACAAGGCGCACTTCTTCGTCACCTACGAAGCCAAGCGCTTCGACCTGCCGGTCACCATCGCTCCGGACGGTGCCGTCACCGGTGCCGCCAGCCTGCTGCCGCCCGCGGGCGCCGCCGGCCTGGGCCCGGCCAGCCAGCCGTTCCAGCAGGACCTGATCTTCGGCAAGATCGACTTCGAGCCGACCGACAACGACCGCATCGAGCTGACCTTCCAGGACCGCGACGAAACCCAGTCGCAGTTCAGTGGCCAGACCTCGCCGGAAGCCGGCCGTGAAGTGGTCAACACCGACCGTCGTTACGCGCTGCGCTGGAACCACAGCGGCGAGCGTTTCTACAACGAAATGATGGTCACCCATGAAGATTCCTTCAACAACCCGACCCCGCTGACCCTGGCCAACGGCATCACCTACACCGCACCGGACGGCACCGAAGACCGCACCGTGGTGAAGATCGGTGGCGCCTCGGCACTGGATTCGCAGGTGAAGGGCCAGAAGGGCTGGTCGATCGAGGACAACCTGACCCTGGACGGCATCCAGTGGGCCGGCGACCACACCATCAAGATGGGCGTGAAGTACAAGGCCATCGACCTGTACGCCTCCGATGCGGCGCAGATCAACCCGACCTTCACCTACAGCCTGGGCGATCCGGACTTCCCGGATTCCATCCCGTACAAGGCGCAGTTCGTCAAGCCGGTGACCGGCGTGGACGGCGTCTCGGGTGAAGTGCGTTCGAAGTCCAAGCAGTACGGCGTGTTCATCCAGGACGACTGGCAGGTCAACGACCACCTGCAGATCAACCTCGGCCTGCGCTGGGACTACGAAGTCACCCCGTCCTACCTGGACTTCGTGACCCCGCAGGCGGTGGTCGATGCGATCTACTCGCAGGATCCGCGCGCCCCCGCCGGCCAGACCTACGCCGATTCGCTGGCGCTGGGCGGCCTGGACATCAGCAACTACATCAGCAACGGCCACAACCGCAAGGCATTCAAGGATGCCTGGCAGCCGCGCCTGGGCTTCTCGTATGACATCAACGCCGACGAGCAGCACGTGATCCACGGTGGTGCCGGCCGTTCGTACGACCGCGACCTGTTCGACAACCTGCAGCTGGAAACCACCAAGCTGGCCCTGCCGCAGCCGACCATCTACTTCCGCAACCCGGCCACCGGCACCTGCATCAACGGCCAGGCCGCCTGCTATGACTGGAACCCGAACCTGCTCAACGGCATCGGCAACCTGCAGGACCTGGTCGGCGCGACCAGCAATGCCGGCCTGGAAGTCGACCTGCTCAACAACAAGCTGAAGGCGCCGTACTCGGATCAGTTCAGCCTGGGCATGAGCAACCAGATCGGTGACTGGCTGACCGACGCCACCATCGCCCGCACCCTGAGCTACGACGGCTTCGCCTTCACCCTGGGCAACCGTTACCCGACCGGCCAGTTCTTCGATGACCCGCGCCTGTGCGGTGGCACCGAGGCGGGCCTGAGCCAGGCCTGGAGCTGCAACGTGCCGGGCTTCGGCAGCCTGATCATCGGCCAGCAGGGCATCAAGACCCGTGCGACCCAGGTCCTGCTGTCGGCGCAGAAGCCGTTCACCAAGGAAAGCGGCTGGGGTACCTCGATCGCCTACACCTGGACGACCGCGCGCCACAACCGCGACATCAACGAGAAGTACGCCTTTGACCGCGGCCTGATCGGCGACTACCCGACCATCCGTTCCAACGGTGCACCGCGCCACCGCCTGGTGATGACCGGTTCGTACGCTGGCTTCTGGGGCATCACCTTCGGTGGCAAGATCACCCTGGCCACCCCGACCGCCGTCAACGACTGGTACCCGGTGCCGCAGGCCAGTGGCTTCAACCTGCCGACCCCGCAGGCTGCCGTGCCCAATGCCAATGGCAAGTTCCTGCTGGGCGGCAAGATCTTCGGCTACCGTTCGGTGGACCTGCAGGCGACGAAGACGTTCAAGATGCCGGGCGACACCGAGATGTACGCTCGTATCGACATCATCAACGTGTTCAACTTCGACAACTTCTCCACCTACAACTACGTCAAGACGAACGGCAAGCTGCAGGCCAGTTACAACGAGACCGGCGACATCATCGGTACTCCGCGCCAGGTCAAGGCCGAAGTGGGCTTCCGCTTCTAAGCAACGACGTACGCACCACCCCGTTGCCAGCGGCCCGCCGCTGGCAACGGAACCTGGCAATGGCCGGCCTGCGGGCCGGTCCATTGTCCAGCCCCATGCGGCGTCGCTGCGGCGCTGCATGGGACTGGACAATGCCTGTGTTGAATCGGCCACGAATGCGTGGTTTTTTAAGAGTCTGGTTTGTAAACGATTTCAGGCCATTGGACGTTATGCTTTCCCATCGATCAGCCCACTGGAGGAACCGCGCCATGCAGGCACGCCACCTGTTGACCGCCGCTGCGATGACCCTGGCCATCGCCGCCTGCAAACCGGCCCAGCAGGAGCCTGCAAAGCCCAAGCCGCCGGTGATCCTGCTGGAAGCAGACGCGCCGCCGCGGCCGATGAAGCCGGAACTGCCGCCGCTGTTCGATGACATCGAGCGCCGCACCTTCCAGTTCTTCTGGGACACCACCAACGAACTCAACGGCCTGACCCCGGACCGCTACCCGTCGCGCCCGTTCGCCAGCATCGCCTCGGTCGGCTTCGCGCTGACCGCCTACCCGATCGGCATCGAGAACGGCTGGGTCAGCCGCAACCAGGCCATCGACCGCACCCTGACCACGCTGAAGTTCTTCCGCGACGTGCCGATGGGCCCGCAGCGCACCGGCAAGGCCGGTTACAAAGGCTTCTACTACCACTTCCTGGACATGCAGGAAGGCCGCCGCTACGACAGCTGGGTCGAGCTGTCCTCGGTCGACACCGCGCTGCTGATGATGGGCGTGCTGTTCGCCCAGTCGTACTACGACGGCGACGACCCGCGCGAAAAGGAAATCCGGCAGATCGCCGACCAGCTGTACAAGCAGGTCGACTGGCCGTGGCTGCAGCAGCGTGCGCCGCTGATCTCGATGGGCTGGTTCCCCGAGAGCGGCTTCATCGACCACGATTGGATGGGCTACAACGAGGCGATGATGGTCTACATCCTCGCCCTCGGCTCGCCCAGCCACCCGGTGAGCCCGGATGCGTGGACGGTGTGGACGCGCACCTATGACAACGACTGGGGCGTCTACCAGGGCCAGGAATACCTGTCCTTCGGCCCGCTGTTCGGCCACCAGTACAGCCATGTCTGGATCGATTTCCGCGATATCCAGGATGCCTACATGCGCGAGCGTGGCAGCACCTACTTCCTCAACAGCCGCTCGGCGGCGCTGGCGCACCGCGAGTACGCCATCGCCAACCCGATGCAGTGGAAGGACTATGGCGAGAACGTGTGGGGCCTGACCGCCAGCGACGGCCCGCAGAACACCACCCAGGAATACCGTGGCGAGCAGCGCCAGTTCCGCCATTACTCCTCGCGCGGCGCCGGCCTGCGCGAGAACTTCGATGACGGCACCATCGCCCCGACCGCAGCGATCTCCTCGATCGTGTTCGCGCCCGAACAGGTGATCCCGGCCACGCTGGAGATGCACAAGCGCTACGGCGACTACATCTATTCCAGCTATGGCTTCCTGGATTCGTTCAACCCCAGCTTCAACTACGACATCCCGATCAAGACCGGCCGCATGGTGCCGGACCGCGGCTGGGTGGCCAGCGATTACATCGCCATCGACCAGGGCCCGATCCTGACGATGATCGCCAACTACCGCGATGACTTCGTCTGGGAAGTGATGAAGAAGAACCCGTACATCCGCAAGGGCCTGGAACGGGCCGGTTTCAGCGGTGGCTGGCTGGCCCCGGAAGGGTCGTTCCAGCCGCTGGTGCTGGAAAAGGATGAGAAGGCTGCGGCGGCACGCGCGGTCGGTATCGCAGAATCGCGCGCGGCTGCCGCGCAGGAACAGAAGAACAATGCCAACCGCAACACGGGCCAGGGGAAGTAACAAGGTGCACGATTGGATTGACCGCCTGCGACGCTGGGCCCTGCCTGCGATGGCCGCACTGGCCATGGCCGGCTGCGCGCGCACCGAGCAGGGCACCACGACGGTCCGCTTCTGGGCCATGGGCCGCGAGGCCGAAGTGGTCAGCGAACTCATCCACGAGTTCGAGGCCGAGAACCCCGGCATCAAGGTGGATGTGCAGAACATTCCCTGGACGGCCGCGCACGAGAAGCTGCTGACCGCCTTTGCGGCCGACGGCCTGCCCGATGTCTGCCAGCTCGGCAACACCTGGGTGCCCGAGTTCGCCGAACTCAACGCACTGACCCCGCTGCAGCCGTTCGTGCAGCAGTCGTCCGTGGTCGATCCGAAGGACTACTTCCAGGGCATCTGGGATACCAACGTGATCCACGGTGAGCTGGTGGGCGTGCCGTGGTACGTCGACACCCGCCTGATCTTCTACCGCAAGGACCTGCTGGCGCAGGCCGGCTTCGACCATCCGCCGCGCACCTGGGCGGAGTGGGACGAGCAGATGGCCGCAATCAAGAAGATGCAGGGCCCGAACCGCTATGCGGTGCTGATGCCGATCAATGAGTTCGAGCAGCAGCTGTCGCTGGCCCTGCAGCAGCCCGATCCGCTGCTGCGCGACGAGGACACCCGCGGCAACTTCTCCAGCCCTGGTTTCCGTCGCACCCTGGCCTTCTACGCCAACATGTTCGAGCAGGGCTGGGCGCCGAAGATGTCCGAGACGCAGATCTCCAACGTCTGGGATGAGTTCTTCCGCGGCTTCAACGTGTTCTACATCTCCGGCCCCTGGAACATCCGCGAGTTCAAGAAGCTGCAGCCCAAGGAACTGGAAGGGAAGTGGGGCACCGCCGCCCTGCCGGGCCCGGACGGCCCGGGCGCGGGCATCGCCGGTGGCACCAGCCTGGTGATCTTCCGCAAGTCGCAGCAGAAGGAAGCCTCCTGGAAGCTGATCGAATTCCTGTCGCGCCCGGAGATCCAGGCCCGGTTCCACTCGATCATCGGTGACCTGCCGCCGCGCCGCAGTACCTGGAACGCCCCGTCGCTGGCCAACGATCCGCTGGCCGCCGCGTTCCGTGACCAGCTGGAGCGCGTCAAGCCGACGCCGAAGGTGCTCGAGTGGGAGCGCATCGTGCAGGAAATGCGCATCGTCACCGAGAAGGTGGTGCGTGGCGGCATGCCGCAGGACAAGGCCGTGGAAGAGCTGGACCAGCGCGTGGACAAGGTGCTGGCCAAGCGCCGCTGGATGCATGAACAACAACGCCTGCAGCGCAGCGATGCCCCCCCGGGCTCGACCAGTGCAGTCGCGGCCGGGAGCCCGCAATGAAACGTTCGTCCCTCGCCGGCTGGATCTTCGCCGGCCCCTCGCTGATCGTGCTGGGCGTGTTCTTCGGCCTGCCGGTGGCATCGGCGCTCGCCCTGAGCGTGACCGACTTCGACCTGTACGCGCTGGCTGACGGCGGCAACCTGCGCTTCGTCGGGCTGGGCAACTACGTCGACCTGCTGCAGACGCCGATGTTCTGGAAGTCGCTGTGGAACACCACCTATTTCGTGGTGATCGGCGTGCCGTTGTCGATCGGCGTGTCGCTGGGTGCGGCCATGCTGCTCAATGCACCGGCCGCGCGCTTCAAGGCCCTGTTCCGCACCGCGCTGTTCGCCCCGGTGGTGACCACCCTGGTGGCGGTGGCGGTGATCTGGCGCTACCTGTTCCATACCAGCTACGGCCTGGTCAACTACGGCCTGGGCCATATCGGCATCAGCCCGATCGACTGGCTGGGCGACCCGAACTGGGCGATGCCCACCATCATGCTGTTCGCCGTGTGGAAGAACTTCGGCTACAACATGGTGATCTTCCTGGCCGGCCTGCAGGCCATCCCGCATGACCTGTACGAGGCCGCGCGCATCGATGGCGCCTCGCGCTGGAAGCAGTTCCTGCACATCACCCTGCCGATGCTCGGCCCGGTGCTGCTGGTGGTTGGTGTCATTACCGTGTCCGGCTACTTCCAGCTGTTCGCCGAACCGTACGTCATGACCCGCGGCGACCCACTGCAGAGCACCGTCAGCGTGCTGTATTTCATGTTCGAGGAAGGCTTCAAGTGGTGGAACCTGGGACGCGCCTCTGCCGTGGCGTTCCTGCTGTTCCTGATCATCCTGGCGGTGACCACCGTGATGCTGCGTTTCGGCCGCAAGAGGCAGTTGGTATGAGTCGTGAGATCGGCCAGTCACGCTGGCACCCGTGGATGATCAATGGCGCGTTGCTGGTGCTGGCCCTGGTCAGCCTGGCACCGCTGTTGTGGATGCTCTCGGTGTCGTTCATGCCGCAGGGCGAGGCGACCCATTTCCCGCCGCCACTGCTGCCTTCGCACGTCACCACCCACAACTACACCGAGCTGTTCGCGCGCACCGGCATGGGTGGCAACTTCGCCAACAGCCTGCTGGTGTCGGTGGCGATCACCTTCGGTTCGCTGCTGCTCAACACCATGGCCGGCTATGCGTTCGCCAAGCTGAACTTCGTCGGCCGCGAGCGCCTGTTCCAGGTGCTGATGGCGGCGCTGGTGATCCCGGCGCAGGTGGCGATGCTGCCGCTGTTCCTGCTGATGAAGCAGCTGGGCCTGGTCAACAGCTTCGGCGGCGTTATCGTGCCGGCGCTGGCCAGCGTGTTCGGCATCTTCCTGGTGCGCCAGTACGCCCGTTCCATCCCGGACGAGCTGCTGGAAGCGGCCCGCATCGACGGGGCAGGGGAGCTGCGCATCTTCTTCCAGATCGTGCTGCCGATGCTCAAGCCGGTGCTGGTGACCCTGGCGATCTTTACGTTCATGGGCGCGTGGAACGATTTCATGTGGCCGTTGATCGTCTTGACCGATCAGGAGCACTACACTTTGCCGGTGGCGCTGGCCACCCTCTCGCGCGAGCACATCATGGACGTGGAAATGATGATGGCCGGCGCGGTGGTCACCGTGGTTCCGGTGCTGGCCCTGTTCCTGGTGCTGCAGCGGTACTACATCCAAGGTCTGTTGCTGGGGAGCGTCAAGGGATGAAGCGAGCGATCGCCGTTGGATTGGGCCTGTTGTGGACCTCCCTGGCGATCGCCGCACCACCGGCGCTGCCGGCGCCCAAGGTGCTGGACGACTTCGATGACATCAGCGCGTGGAAGCTGGTGCTGTCCGACCAGGTCAGCGGTTCGCTGCGGCCGGTCAGCGGCGCCGGTGGCGGCCGCGCGCTGTGCCTGGATTACGACTTCCACAAGGTGTCCGGTTATGTCGGCCTGCGCCGCGCGCTGAACATCGAGTACCCGGCCAATTACCGCTTCGGCTTCCAGCTGCGCGGCGATTCCCCGCGCAACGACCTGCAGTTCAAGCTGATCGATGCCAGCGGCGACAACGTGTGGTGGGTCAACCGGCCGGGCTACAGCTTCAGCAAGGCCTGGGCGCCGGTGGAGTACCGCCGCCGCCAGATCGACAAGGCCTGGGGCCCCTCGGCCGAGAAGGAGATGGCGCGCAGCGCCGCGGTCGAGTTCACGATCTACAGCAAGGTCGGTGGCCGCGGCACCGTGTGCTTCGACAAGCTGACCCTGCAGGGCCTGCCGCCGCAGGACGAGTCGGCGCTGATGCCGTCGGTGATCGCCGACACGGCCACCGCGCTGCAGGACCGCATGATCGATGGCAAGAGCGATACGTTCTGGGTCAGTGGCGGGGTCAAGCAGCAGACCATCAGCCTGGACCTGCACAAGAGCCGCGAGATCGGCGGTGCGGTGATCGACTGGCTGCCCAACCTGGAGGCGACCCGCTACACGGTGCGCACCTCCGAGGACGGCCGCGACTGGCGGACGGTGCGCGAAGTCACCGGTGGTGGCGGCGGCCGTGACTGGCTGGCGCTGCCCGATACCGATGCGCGCTACGTGCGCTTCGATCTGCAGGACGGGCCGAACTGGCGGTATGGCATCCGCGATATCGCGCTGAAGCCGCTGGCCTTCGCGGCCACGCCCAACGCCTTCCTGTCCTCGGTGGCCGCCGACCTGCCGCGCGGTGCATTGCCGCGTGCCTACGTGGGCGAGCAGCCGTACTGGACCCTGCTGGGCCTCGACGGTGGCCAGGAGCAGGCGCTGATCAGCGAGGATGGCGCACTGGAGCCGGCCAAGGGCAGCTTCAGCATCGAGCCGTTCATCCGCATGGACGGCAAGCTGCTGGACTGGTCCAGCGTGGCCACCACGCAGTCGCTGCAGGACCGTTACCTGCCCATCGCCACGGTCGACTGGGTGCATGAGAAGGCCGGCCTGTCGGTGACCAGTTTCGTGCAGGGCACGCCCGAGCGCGCCCAGCTGATCGGCCGCTACCGCCTGAGCAACCCGGACAAGGTCGCCCACGAATACACCCTGGCGCTGGCGATCCGGCCCTGGCAGGTCAACCCGCCGACCCAGTTCCTCAACACCACCGGCGGCTTCAGCCGCATCGAAGCGCTGGACGTGGGCGAGCAGCTGGTGCGCGTCAACGGCGAACCGCGCATCTACCCGCTGCAGGTCCCGGACGCGCGCTTTGCCACGACCTTCGACGGCAAGCTCGATGCGATGCACCTGGCGTCGGGCAGCTTCCCGGCGACCACGGCGGTGAAGGACAGCACGGGCCTGGCCTCCGGCGCGATGCTGTACACCATCAAGCTGGAGCCGGGGCAGAGCCGCGAGGTGGCCGTGGTGCTGCCGCAGACCGGCGGCTGGAAGCCGCAGGCGCTGGACGTGGCCAAGGCGCAGCAGCAGGTGGCGGCGATGTGGCGCGACAAGCTGGGCGTGGTCAACCTGCAGGTACCGGCGGCCGGCCAGCCACTGGTTGAAACCCTGCGCACCGCTGTGGCGCACATGCTGATCTCGCGCGTGGGCCCGCGCCTGCAGCCGGGCACGCGTTCGTATGCACGCAGCTGGATCCGCGATGGCGCGATGATTTCCGAAGGCCTGCTGCGCATGGGCCGCAGCGATGCCGTGCGTGATTACGTGACCTGGTATGCGCCGTTCCAGTTCGAGAATGGCAAGGTGCCGTGCTGTGTCGATGCCCGCGGCAGCGACCCGGTGCCGGAGAACGACAGCCACGGCGAGCTGATCTACAACATCGCCGAGTACTGGCGCTACACCGGCGACGGCACGTTCCTGGAGCTGATGTGGCCGCACGTGCAGGGCGCCTACAGCTACATGGAGCAGCTGCGTGCCAGCGAGCGCACCGAAGAGAACCGCGCACGCAACCCTGCCTTCTACGGGATGATGCCGGCCTCGATCAGCCATGAGGGCTATTCGGCCAAGCCGATGCACTCGTACTGGGACAACTTCTGGGCGCTGCGCGGCTACAAGGATGCTGCGCAGGTGGCGGCACAGCTGGGCAAGGTGGAGGCGATGCAGATCAGCGAGTCGCGCGACCAGTTCCGCGACGACCTGCAGGCTTCGCTGCTGGCCGCCATGCAGCAGCACAGGATCGATTACCTGCCCGGTTCGGCCGAGCTGGGTGACTTCGATGCCACCTCCACCACCATCGCGCTGGCGCCGGGTGGCGAGCAGGGCCGGCTGCCGCAGGAGGCGCTGGAGGCGACCTTCGAGCGCTACTGGAACGAGTTCGTCGCGCGCCGCGATGGCAAGCGCGAGTGGAAGGACTACACGCCCTACGAATGGCGCAACGTGGCGGCCTTCGTGCGCCTGGGCTGGCGCGACCGCGCCTGGCAGGCCACCCAGTTCTTCTTCAAGGACCGTGCGCCGCAGCCGTGGAACCAGTGGGCCGAAGTGGTCTCGCGCACGCCGCGCAAGCCGTTCTTCGTCGGTGACCTGCCGCATGCCTGGGTAGCGTCGGACTTCGTGCGCTCGGCCCTGGACATGTTCGCCTACAACCGCGACGCCGATGAGGCGCTGGTGCTGGCAGCAGGCATTCCAACTGCCTGGTTCCAGGGGGAGGGCATCGCCGTGCAGGGCCTGCGCACACCGCAGGGCCAGTTGAACTACCGCCTGCAGCGCAGCGACAAGCAGCTGGTGCTCGACCTGCAAGCGGGCCTGGTGCCGCCGCCCGGTGGCGTGGTGCTGCCGTGGCCGTACAGCGGCGATCCGGGTGAGGCCACCATCAATGGCGAGCCGGCCGAATGGAACAACCGCGAACTGCGCGTGCACCAGTTGCCGGCGCGGATCGAGATCGACGTGCCCAGCGCGGTGCGCCGCGCAGAACGCAAGGGACAGTAAGCATGGCGTTGAAGCAGGGGAGGGCGCGCGTGGCATTGCGCGGCCTGGGGCTGGCAATCGCACTGGCCCTGCCGGGGCTGGCACCGGCGCAGCAGGCGGCAGAGGCCGCGCCGGCCGCGGCCGAGGTGTCCACTGCGCCCGGCATGAGCATGGTGACGTTCAACCTGCACCACGACCGCGAGGATTGGCCGACCCGTCGGCGCACGATCCTGGCCGAGCTCAAGCGCCTGCAACCCGATGCCATCGCGCTGCAGGAAGTGATCCAGCGCCGCAATGTGCGCAACCAGGCGCAGTGGCTGGCCAGCCAGCTCGGCTACAAGTACGTGTTCGTTTCCACCGATCCGGTGGGGGCGCCCAAGCGCTACGGCAACGCGCTGCTGACCCGGCGCCCGATCCTGGCCCATGGCGAGCACCTGCTGCAGCCGCTGGATGACTACCGCACCGTGGCCCATCTGCGCATCGACGTGGACGGACAGCCGGTGAACGTCTATGCCACGCATCTGAACGAACGCAGCGACGAGCGTGGCCAAGGCATCCGCCGCAGCCAGGTGGAAGACCTGCTGCGCTACATCACCGGGACCTCGGCGGGCGCGCCGGTGGTGATCGCCGGTGATTTCAACGCGCTGGTGGACGCGGGCGACCTGAGCGAGCTGCGCAGCCATTACGGCGACAGCTATGGCAGCGTGCACGTGAATACCGACCTGGCCGGTGTGAGCACGTTGAACCGCCACTATTACCAGGCGCCCTCGCGTATCGACCACATCTTCTTCCAGCAGGACCGGATGGTCGCGCGCGAAGCGAAGATCCTGTTCGACCAGCCCGACGACAGCGGCCGCTTTGCCTCGGACCATTACGGCGTCTGGACCCGGCTGCAGTTCGCCCCGGCGCGCTGACGCCGCGGGATTTCATGCTCTGGCAGGTGCCAACCTAGGTTGGCACGGGCGCGTCCGCGCGCGTTGAATCAACGGCGCCAACCAAGGTTGGCATCTACCAGGGTGGTGCCCGTGCTCCGGCAGGGTCGGCATGCGTTGAATCAACGGCGCTCTGGTAGGTGCCAACCTTGGTTGGCACGGGCGCGTCCGCGTGCGTTGAATCGACGGCGCCAACCAAGGTTGGCATCTACCAGGGCGGTGCCCGTGCTCCGGCGCTCAGGTAGGTGCCAACCTCGGTTGGCACGGGCGTGTCCGCGCGCGTTGAATCAACGGCGCCAACCAAGGTTGGCATCTACCAGGGTGGTGCCCGTGCTCCGGCAGGGCCGGCATGCGTTGAATCAACGGCGCCAACCACGGTTGGCATCCACCCATGCAGTGCCGGACGCACAAACAAAAACGGCGGGGATCATCGATCCCCGCCGTTTCGTTTCAAGCGATCAAAGAACGATCAGTTCGCCGGCGGCGTGCGCTTGGCGGCTTCTTCGTCTTCGTCCGATGCCTGGGCATCGGCAGCCTGGCTGGCCGAATCGGCATGGCCGTCGGCCACCGGGTCGATGGACGGCGTCACCACGGCTTCGGCCACCGGTGCGGCAGCTTCAACCGGCGCGGCTTCGACAGCCACCGGCGCGGCCGGCTGCTCGACGACCGGTGCGGTTTCGACCGCCGGGGCGGCCTCGACGACCGGCTCCGCTTCAACCACCGGAGCGGCTTCAACGACCGGGGCGACCTCGGCCACGACCGGTGCGGCTTCAACCACCGGGGCGGTTTCAGCAATCACCGGCTTGGCTTCGACGACCGGAGCCACTTCAACCACCGGAGCAGCTTCGACGACCACCGGTGCCGGCGCGGCCACCACAGCGGCCTCCTCGACAACCGGCTTGGCCTCGGCCACCACGGCTACCGGCGCTGCCGGCTGGGCCGGGGTTGCGGCGTCGATCTCGTCCAGCATGCTGGTCTGCACCGGCTGCGGCTTCGGCTCGGCCTTGGCGGCAGATTCCTGGGCGGCAGCATCCTGCGGGGCCACCGCGTCGACCACGGCGCTGCTCACGGCAACCACCGGGGCGGCAGCGGCAACAGCCACCGGCGCACGGGCCGGCTTCCCGGCTTCCACGGCCACCGGCTCGACGTCGTCATCGAAATCGAATTCCGGCTGCGAACGGGTCGCCTGCGCGGCAGCGACCGGGGTGGCCTGCGCAGCGTGGTCGGCGACCTGTTCGGTGCTGTCGTTGTCGTTGTCATCGCTTTCGTCACCGTCGTCCTGGTCATCGCCCAGGGCATCGGTACCGGCGGCATTCTCGGCGCCACCGCGACGACGACGACGGCCACCGCGACGGCCACGACGGCGGCGGGTCGCGCCTTCGCCTGCCTGCTCGCCCGAGGCGTCGGTTGCTGCGTCTTCGCCGGACACGGCCGTCGCGTCGGCGTCAGCGCCTGCGTTGGCGGCGGCATCGGCGACCGGTGCGGCATCAGCCACCAGCACTTCGGCGGCCGGTGCGGCCGGTGCGACCGGTGCGACCGGTGCGGCGGGCGCAGTGCCTTCCTGCGCGGTCACCGCATTGGCGGCGACGGCGGTGGCGGCTACAGCGGCCGCTGCCGTTGCGGTATCGACCGGTGCTTCGGCGGCGGTGCGCTGCGGCTTCTCGGCCGGCTTGTCGCCGTCCTGCTGCGGGCGCGGCTGCTTGGGCTGCTTCAGCTTCGGCTGCTGCTGCGGGTTCTGGCCCTGCTGCTCGTTGCGCGGCGGCTTCTGCTGCTGCGGCTGCGGCTGGCCATCCTTCTGCTGGGCGTCCTTCTGCTTGCCCTGCTGCGGCTGCTGCTGGGCGTTGCCGTTATTGTTGCCGCCCTGGCGGCCGTCCTTGCGCTGCTCACCGCGGTCCTTGCGGTTGCCGCCGTCCTTCTGCTGCTGCGCATTGGCGTTGCCGCCATTGCCACGGCTGTCGTCGCGACGGTCCTTGCGGTCCTTGTTGCGATCCTTGTTGCGGTCCTTGCGGCCGCCATCCTGCTGCGGCTGGCGGGCTGCCGGAGCCGGAGCGGGGGCCGGAGCCGGCTCGCCACCGAAGATGCGCTTCAGCCAACCGACCACGCCGCCACTGGCGGCCGGTGCCGGGGCTGCGGCGACCGGTGCCGGTGCAGGAGCAGCCACCGGTTCGGCTTCGGCACGCACCGGGGCCGGTGCGGTGTGCTTGACCTGGGTCACCGCCGGCGGCGGGATGTTCAGCTGGCCCTTGGTCAGCGCGTGCACCGGCAGCTTGCGCGGGGTGCCACGCTGGTAGCTCGGCTTGTTGCTCTCTTCACCCAGCTCGTTCTCGCGCAGGCGGGTCACGGTGTAATGCGGGGTGTGCAGCTGCTCGTCGGCGACGATCACGATCGGCGCCTCGTGGCGCTTCTCGATCTCGCGCAGGGCGCTGCGCTTCTCGTTCAGCAGGTAATTGGCGATCTCCACCGGGGCCTGGACCAGCACCTGCCCGGTGTTCTCCTTCATCGCATGCTCTTCGGCGACGCGGATGATCGACAGCGACAGCGACTCGACGCTGCGCATGCGGCCGTGGCCGTCGCAGCGCGGGCAGACGATCTGGCTGGATTCACCCAGGCTCGGGCGCAGGCGTTGGCGGCTCATTTCCAGCAGGCCGAAGCGCGAGATGCGGCCGACCTGGACGCGCGCGCGGTCGTACTTCAGCGCGTTGGTCAGGCGGTTCTCGACCTCACGCTGGTGCTTGTTGGAGGCCATGTCGATGAAATCGATGACCACCAGGCCGCCCAGGTCGCGCAGGCGCAGCTGGCGGGCCACTTCCTCGGCCGCTTCCAGGTTGGTCTGGAAGGCGGTGTCCTCGATGTCGCTGCCCTTGGTGGCGCGCGAGGAGTTGACGTCGACGGCGGTCAGCGCTTCGGTCTGGTCGACCACGATCGAGCCGCCCGACGGCAGGCGCACGTTGCGCTCGTAGGCGCCTTCGATCTGCGATTCGATCTGGAAGCGGTTGAACAGCGGGATGTCGTCCTTGTAATGCTTGAGCTTGCGCAGGGTCTGCGGCATCACCTGCTGCATGAACTCGCGGGCGTGCTCGTACATCTCCTCGGTGTCCACCAGGATCTCGCCGATGTCGGCGCGCAGGTAGTCACGCAGGGCGCGCACGATCAGGCGCGATTCCTGGTAGATCAGGAACGGTGCCGGCTTGCTCAGGGCCGCTTCGGCGATCGCGCGCCAGACGTTCAGCAGGTAGTCCAGATCCCACTGCAGTTCTTCGGCATCGCGGCCGACGCCGGCGGTGCGGATGATCACGCCCATGTCGTCGGGGATGTTCAGCTTGTCCAAGGCGTCCTTCAGGGCAGCCCGGTCTTCGCCTTCGATGCGACGGGAGACACCGCCCGCGCTCGGCGAGTTCGGCATCAGCACCATGTAACGGCCGGCCAGCGAGATGAACGTGGTCAGGGCGGCGCCCTTGTTGCCACGCTCTTCCTTGTCCACCTGGACGACGATTTCCTGGCCTTCCTTCAGCAGCTCGCGGATGCCGGCCTTGTTGTGGTCGACACCGGCCTGGAAGTAGTCGCGGGAAATTTCCTTCAGCGGCAGGAAGCCATGGCGGCCACCACCGTATTCGACGAAGGCCGCTTCCAGCGAGGGCTCGATGCGGAAGATCCGGCCCTTGTAGATGTTGGACTTCTTCTGTTCCTTCGCCGGCTGCTCGATATCGATGTCATACAACGACTGGCCATCGACGATGGCAACACGCAGCTCTTCAGCCTGCGTGGCGTTGATCAGCATTCGCTTCATTGTTGCGTTCCTCGCAAGCGGCTACCGCGCGGAACGCCATGGGGTTTCGCCTCTGGACACGGTTCGCCGCCCATTCGCGCATGCGCGGGGAGGGCGGCTTGGGTTTCCAGCGCTACGACACCACGGCAGGCCGCGGGAGCGCTTCACTTTTCTGGTTTTGGGGTGTTGCAGGGCCGGCGGCAGCTGTCAGCCAGGCTGGAGCGCCGCGCGGGACATGTTCAGCACGGTTGCGTGTCAGGCATCCGGCGATGGCCGGGAAGGCCGGTGAGCCGCTAACATGGCCGCCCCGCGGGCGGTGGTCGCGCACTGTGCCGGATTCGTCGGAAGCCGGGCTTCTGGCCCTGAGTAACTTCCAACAAAATCAATCCCTTATCTCGCCCCCCGAGTGTAACAGAATAAACAGCCAGATGACTGCCTCAGACCCCACCAAGCCAGCCGGCGACAAGCCTTCCGTGCGCATGATCACCGTTCCCGAGGACCGTGCCGGGCAGCGCCTGGACAATTTCCTGCTGGGCCAGCTCAAGGGTGCTCCGCGCAGCCTGGTCTACAAACTGGTGCGCAGCGGCCAGGTCCGCGTGAACGGTGGCCGCGCCAAGGCCGAACGCAAGCTGGAGGCCGGCGACGAGGTGCGTGTGCCGCCGGTTCGTCTCACTGAAGAGGGAGACAAGGCCGGTCCGCCCGAGTCCTTCATGCGCCGCCTGGAGCAGGCCATTGTCTTCGAGGATGCGCGCCTGCTGGCCCTGAACAAGCCGACCGGCGTGGCCAGCCATGGCGGCAGCGGCATCAGCTTCGGCGCCATCGAGACCCTGCGCGCCCTGCGCCCGGGGCAGACCCTGGAGCTGGTCCACCGGTTGGATCGCGACACCTCCGGCCTGCTGATCGTGGCCAAGAAGCGTTCAGCGTTGAGCGAGCTGCAGGCACTGCTGCGTGAAGACCACGGCGCCGGCATCCGCAAGCGCTACCTGACCCTGCTGGCTGGCCGCATGCCCGACGGCGTGATGACGGTCGACGCGCCGCTGCACGTGGGCCTGCGCCAGGGTGGCGAGCGCCACGTCCAGGTCAACGCGATCGGCAAGGAATCGATCAGCCACTTCCGTGTGCTTGAGCGCAAGGGCGGCCATTCGTACTGCGAAGTGCGCATCGAAACGGGCCGTACCCACCAGATCCGCGTGCATGCCCAGCATCTGGGTCATCCGGTGGCCGGTGACGACAAATACGGCGATCCGGCAGTCAACAAGCGGCTTCGTGAGCAGATCGGGCTGAAGCGCCTGTTCCTGCACGCGGCCTCGCTGGAGTTTGCGCTGGACGCGGGCAAGACCCCGTACGTGCTGAACGCGCCGCTGGCCGATGAGCTGGTCGAAGCGCTGGATCGCCTGCGCTGACGATGGCGCCGGGCGCCGGTCATTGCCGCCAGGCATGGCCTGGCGCTACCTGGGGTTGGTGGATCCACGCCACGCGTGGATGCGCCTTTCGGGACCGATCACCATTTGAACAACACCAGGCTGATCGCCAGCGTGCCCATGCCCGCCACCAGTCCGTACACCGTCTCGTGGCCCTTGGCATAGCGCTTGGCTGCAGGCAGCAGCTCATCCAGCGCCAGGAACACCATTACGCCGGCAATCAGCCCGAACACCCAGCCGAACGTGGCGTGCGAGAGCGAGCCCTTCAGCAGGAAATAGCCGAGCACCGCGCCCACCGGCTCGGCCAGGCCCGACAGCAGGCTGGCCAGGAAGGCATGCAGCTTGCTCTGTGTGGCGAAGTACACCGGCACCGCGATCGCGATGCCCTCGGGAATGTTGTGGATGGCGATGGCGAAGGCCAGCGGCATGCCCACTGACGGGCTTTCCACGGTCGCGAAGAAGGTCGCCAGGCCCTCGGGAAAGTTGTGCGCGGTGATCGCCACGGCGGTCAGCAGGCCGACGCGCTTGATGTAGGCCTTGTTGTTGTCGAGGAACGCCGGTTCCTTAGAATCCAGCGTCTCGTGCGGGTTCGGGATCAGGTGATCGATCGCCACGATGGCCAGCACGCCCAGCAGGAAGGCGATGGTGCCGTAGGTGAAACCGCTGCGCTCGCCATAGGCCAGTGCGAACGATGCGATGGACTTGTTCAGGATTTCCGACAGCGAGACATACACCATCGCGCCGCCGGCAAAGGCCAGGCCGAACGCCAGCAGGCGGGGGCTGGGCCGACGCGAGAACAGCACCAGCAGACTGCCGATGGCTGTCGCCAGGCCGGCAGCAAGGGTGACCGCAAGCGCGATCCAGAAGTTTTCCGGGGAGATCTGCAGCATTTACCGACGCGTTCCTGGTCATTCAGCAACCGCCCCGGGCGGGCCGGGGCGGCGGGGGCGAGGCGGGCGTCGGCTGGCCTCGTCGCTACGCCGGCTTTCAGCCGCCGCGGCGCATCCGCTCTTCGATGGCGAAGCACTGGTCCGGCTTCGGCTGCGGCGGGTTGAAGCTGACCGGCACCTGGATGGTGGCGGGCACGGCCTGGCCGTTGCGGGTGGCGGCCTTGAACTCCCAGGCCTGCACGGCCGTCCTGGCGAGGTCGTCCAGCTGCGCGTTGCCGGCACCGGTCAGCAGCAGGACCTCGCTGGGACGGCCATCGGTGCCGATGGTGACCTTGAAGGTGCTGGTGCCGCCCACGCCGGTGCAGGCCAGTTCCATGGGGTACTGCGGCGGCGGGGTTTTCACTGCCGCCACCTCGGTGGGCGGGGCGGCCGGCGGCGCCGGCGGCTCGGACGAACCACAGCCGGCCAGGCCGGTGGCGGCGAGCAGGGACAGGCTCAGCAGTCGAACATTCATTTCACGTGCTCCGTCAGGGCCGAGGTCTTGGCTGCGCAGATGAAGTCGTTTTCGCTCAGCCCGCCCACGTCATGGGTGGAGTAGCGCACGACGGCGCGGTCGTAATGCACGCCCAGGTCCGGGTGGTGGTCCTCGTGGTGGGCGATCCAGGCCAGCGCGTTCACGAAGGCCATGGTGGCGTAGTAATCCTTGAAGCGGAACGTGCGCACCAGCGCCTGGCCGGCCTCGGCCAGTTCCCAGCCCGGCACCTGCGGCAGCAGTTCGGCCAGGCGGGCCTCGCCCAGCTTGTGATCGCTGCCCTTGCGCGGCACGCAACGCGCCTGCGCCAGCGGAATCAGGTCGGACATGGGTTCCTCCACCTCGTGTTGACTGAACAATGCGCCGGGCGGTGTATAAACCGTATGAGCGACCGACGCTGACTTGGCTAGAATAGCCTGATGATCCAGATCTCCGACACTGCCCAGACCCACTTCCGCAAGCTGATCGAACGCGAGGGCGTGCCCGGCATGGGCGTGCGCCTGAGCGCCGTCGACCCCGGCACCCCGCGCGCAGACGCCCGCCTGGAGTTCGCCGAACCCAGCGACCTGCTCGGTGACGAGTGGGCCGTGGACTGCGATGGCTTCACCCTCTACGTCGACGCACTCAGCGTGGGCTGGCTCGACGGTGCCGAGATCGACATCGTCCCGGGCAACGCCGGCAGCCAGCAGCTGACCATCAAGGCCCCGCGCATCAAGGGCGAAGCGCCCGGTGAAGCCGCCTCGCTGGTCGAGCGCGTGCACTGGGTCGTGGAAAACGAAGTCAACCCGCAGCTGGCGTCGCATGGCGGCAAGGTCGCGGTGCAGGAAGTCTCGGCCGATGGCGTGGTGCTGCTGCGCTTCGGCGGCGGCTGCCAGGGCTGTGGCATGGCCGACGTGACGCTCAAGCAGGGCATCGAGAAGACCCTGATGGGCCGCGTGCCGGGCGTCACCGCCGTGCGCGATGCGACCGACCATGACAGCGGCCACGCGCCGTACATCCCCCGCGGCAACGCCGCCTGATCGCCAACGCGTGCCTCTGCCCAGAGCCGAGCAACTCATCGATCTGCTGCTGGCACGCCAGCAGCACCCCCTCATCCTCGAAAAACGCACGCGCCTGCCGTATGGCTGGGCGATCTGGCTGCGCTCGCTGAAGCCGATCGCGCGGCCGTTCCACGCCGGCGATGTAATCGCGGTGCTGCTGCCACGACCGCTGCCCGGTCGTCCCGGGGTGCTGCCGGCGCTGGGCCCATGGGGCGCCGCGCGGCGCCTGCTGTGGCAGGACTGGGAGCCGGCCCCGCGCGACCAGCGCTGGATGCGCTGGACCTCGGCCGTCGCCAGTGCGCTGCTGCACCTGCTGTTCTTCCTGTTGCTGCTGTGGGTGGCAGTGATCCGCACCACCGCACCGGAGGACGCCGGTGCCGAAGGCGAGCGCGTGCAGATTGAATTTGTCGGCCGTGGTGCGCAGGAAGGCGGCGGCGACCAGCCCGGCGCCGAGGCGGCGGCCGCTGCCGAAGCCGGTGCGGTGGCCAGTGGCCAGCCGGCGGGCGAGGCCAGTGCGCCACGTCCGCAGCCGGCCGCGCCTGCCGCCGCCGCCCCGGCCGTGGCCGCCAGCGCCGCGGTGACCCCGCCACCGCCGGTGCAGAGCGAACCCGCGCCGCAGGCTTCGCCCCCGCCGACACCGGTGCAGGCCACCGAAGTGGCCGAGGCCACCACCGATTTCGTGGTGCCACCGGTCAGCGTGCCGCGCACCGAAGTGAACATCGTGCCGCGTGACACCACGCCCGCCGTGCGCGAGCGCAGCGTGCAGACCGTGCAGGCGCCAGCTGTACCGATGCAGGTGCGGCAGGTGCCGCTGGCCGTGCCTGCCCCGGCGGTCCGCGAGGTGCAGGTGCAGGAGCATGAGGTCGCCACGCTGGAAGCTCCGGTGGCGCCGCAGCCGGTGCGCAGCGCCGACGTGCAGGTACGCCTGCCGCAGCAGCGCGAGGTGCAGGTGCGCGAGCGCGAAGTGCAGGCGGTGGTCGACCCGCAGGTGCGCATGGCGGCCGTGCCTGGCCGCGAACCCAGCGTGCGTGCGCCGACCGGTCGTGAGGTGCAGGTGCGCGAACGCAGCGTGGCCAACGCGCCGGTCGCTGCGCCGTCGCCTTCCACTGGCGCCAGCACTGCACCGGCCCCGGCCCCGGCCGGCAGTGCGGCCCGCCAATCCAGTACGGCATCGGCGCGACCGGCCGCCAGTTCGGCGACCCCCGCGCAGGCCGGTGCGCGTCCTGCGCCGGACCCGGGCAACTGGGCAACGCCGGCAAAGGGCGACGATTGGGGTGCCTCGGACCGCAACCGTGACGGCGCGCGCAGCGGTGCAGCGCAGGCCAGCACGCAGGGTGCGGGGCAGGGGCTGTTCAATGCCGATGGCAGCGTGAAGGTGCCGGGCGGGGAAGGCAAGGGTGAGGCCGAGCGTGGTGCCCCGGGTGGGGCCAACGATGGCTGGACCAAGGAGCGCATCGCCGAGTCGGGCCGATGGCTGAAGCGGCCGCCGTACGACTACACGCCCACCTCGTTCGACAAGTACTGGGTGCCGCAGGAATCGCTGCTGGCCGAATGGGTGCGCAAGGGCGTCAAGGCGATGGAGATCCCGTTGCCGGGTACCAGCACGAAGATCTCCTGCGTGATTTCGATCCTGCAGGCCGGTGGTGGCTGCGGCCTGACCGACCCGAACATGCAGGACCAGCCGGCGGTGGCAAGGCCGCCACCGGACATCCCGTTCAAGAAAGAGCTGCAGGAAGATAACGGCAGCCGGTAACGGCGGACTGTACGCCGCATGCCGCGCTGCGCGCTCGCCGGACGTGGCCCGGCGCTACCGCTCACTCGCTCTGCGAGAGGAACACCCAGAACGGCACGTCACGCCCGACCCAGTCGCGGCTGGCCTCATCCATCACATCCAGCAGCGTGTCGAAATCCTTCGCCGCGCCTGCGCGCAGCGCATCCACGTCGGCCAGGAACAGTGCATAGCCCGGTGCGGGCAGCCACTGCAGGTCGCGCAGGTTGTCGGCCAGCGCATCCCAGTTGCCGCCGAAGCCAGCCGGGAAATCGAGCTGTGCGGCCAGCCGCGCCAGCAGGGTGCGCTTGTCGGCCACGCCGTGCAGGTCGATGCGGATCACCTTCAGCGAAGCATCGCGCATGGCCGCAGCCAGGTCGCTGATGTCGCCGGTGTCGATGGCGTAGACGCCGGCGTTGTTGATGTCATGCAGGCCGAGGCCGAAATCGTCGTGGCTCATGGGCGTTCTCCCGGGGCCGGTACGGTGAAGCTGCGGAACGAATCGTAGTGATCGTCGGTGTAGTACCACGCCTGCGGCGGATCGCCGCCGGTGATGATGCGGCGCGCGCCGCGGTTGGAGGCACCGGGGGTGTCGACCGTGTACTCGCGGTAGTAGCCGCGCGGCCGCTGCGGCAGCCGCTGCTCGCGGTTGCCGAAGGTGGTGCCGTCCTGGCGGTGCGGGTAGGGCCCGCCGCGCTGGATGAGAGCGATGGTCTGGCGCGCCTCGGCCGGCAGGAAGCCGGGCAGGCCGTCGTTGCGGTCGCCGCCGCTGCCATGCACAGCCGGTGCGCTGCGGTTGGCTGCGCCCTGCAGGTCCGGTGCGAACTGCGGTGCCGGTGGCCGCTGCAGGAAATGGTTGGCGACCAGGCCGAGCAGCAGCAGGGCGATGGCGGTGATCAACAGCCGGGGGTTGCGCATGGGCGGGCGGGCGAAGGGAATGCGTGCACTGTAGCGCCTGCGCGCTGCACCGTGCATGAGGATCGGCCGATGCGTCACCGTTGCGTAACAATTGCCAGTGCAATCACCTGCAGGACGCAATTTCCTTTACATCCCCCTTGGTAATCTGGCGGTCTGTCCCCATCATTCAACGCGCACCGCCCGACGACGCCGTCGGGTGCCCTCGCTATCAGGAGATGCATCATGGCCTACACCCTGCCCAAGCTGTCCTACGCCTACGACGCGCTGGAACCGAACATCGATGCGGCAACGATGGAAATCCATCACACCAAGCATCACCAGACCTACATCAACAACGTCAACGCGGCGCTGGAAGGCACCGAGTACGCTGACCTGCCGGTCGAAGAGCTGGTGAAGAAGCTGAAGTCGCTGCCGGAGAACCTGCAGGGTCCGGTGCGCAACAACGGTGGTGGCCACGCCAACCACTCGCTGTTCTGGACCGTGATGGCTCCCAACGCTGGCGGCAACCCGGTCGGCGACGTGGCCAAGGCCATCGACAAGGACCTGGGCGGTTTCGACAAGTTCAAGGACGCCTTCACCAAGGCCGCACTGACCCGCTTCGGCAGCGGCTGGGCCTGGCTGAGCGTGACCCCGGACAAGAAGGTCGTGGTGGAAAGCACCGGCAACCAGGACAGCCCGCTGATGGAAGGCAACACGCCGATCCTGGGCCTGGACGTGTGGGAACACGCGTACTACCTGAAGTACCAGAACCGTCGTCCGGAATACATCGGCGCGTTCTTCAACGTCATCGACTGGAACGAAGTCGAGCGCCGTTACCAGGAAGCGATCGCCTGATTGCCGTAATGGCATGAAACGAAGAGGCCGGGGGAAACCCCGGCCTTTTTGTTTTCGTGCGACCGCATCCGCCGGGCATGGCCCGGCGCTACCTGAAACGGGGGGAGCGCCGGGCCACGCCCGGCGAGCGCAGCGGTGCGTTCATTCGGTTGCAGCCGGCACGCCCTGCAGCCGCAGCGTGGCCATCACCCCCAGCCGCAGGCCGGGCAGGTCGCCGTCGGCGGGCAGCAGGATCGGTTGCTGGCGGATGCCGCCGAAATGCTTGACCTGGAACAGCACGTCCAGGCCGTGGCCGCTGGCGCCGCCGCCGCTGGCGGCCGGTGCTTCCGGCTTGCCGCCGGGGTTGCGCCGGGCCGGCTGGAAGCCGGGCGTGCTGCGTACCAGTTCGCTGGTGCCGGCAGCGAAATCACCGGCGATCAGGCTCGGCATGCCCTCGGCGGTGGCGCCGATCCAGGTCATCAGGTCACTGGTCTGGTGCTGGCGCGCCGTGGCCTCGTCCGGGTCCGGGCGCAGGCGGGCCACGTAGACGTTGAGCTGGGCATCGCCCAGCCGCACGCGCATCATGCCGGCCGCACTGAAGGTGCCCGGCGGATGCAGCAGGGTTACCCCGTCCTCGCTCACCGGCAGGCGGGTCAGCATGGCGTTGCCATGGCGCAGGGGCTGGCTGGGCGGGTCGGCGGTGACGAAATCGCAGCTGTAGCGCAGCCGGCTGGCCAGCCAGCAGGCGGGGTTGCGGCCCTGCTGCTGCAGTACCTGCTGCACCGAGATCACATCCGGCTGCAGTTCGGCCAGCAGCTGCAGCACCTGCTCGCGGCGCTGCTTCCACAGCGCGTCATCGCGGCTGGGCAGTTCCAGTGCGGCCACAGTCAGCTGGCGGCCCTCGTCGCCCGCACCGCCGGCCAGCGGCGTGGCCTGTGGTCGCGCCCACGCGGGCACGGCCAGCAGAAGCACGAAGCAACCGAGCAGGAGGCGGGCAGGGGGAAGGCGGCGCATAACGATAAGTTTACGCTTTTGCCGTGCATGTGCCGTGACTTCCGGCAGGGTCGCGGCGGCCTGCCATGGATCGGCGGCGCTGTCATGCAGCCCTGCAGCGTGCTTCGCAAGCACGCCTTCCGTAAACTTGCGCCTTTCGCTTTGCAGGAATGCCTTACAGGATGAGCCACGACGCAGTCGCCCCCATCGCCGGCCAGGGAAAGATGCCGCGCCAGATCCCCTACATCATCGGCAACGAGGCCTGCGAACGGTTCAGCTTCTACGGGATGCGCAACATCCTGGTGCAGTTCCTGATCACCTCGCTGCTGCTGCAGGAAATCACTGCAGAAGGCCGCGCCGGTGAAGCCAAGGACATCATGCACAGCTTCATGATCGGCGTGTACTTCTTCCCGCTGCTCGGTGGCTGGCTGGCCGACAGGTTCTTCGGCAAGTACCACACCATCCTCTGGTTCAGCCTGGTCTACTGCGCCGGCCACCTCTGCCTTGCGCTGTTCGAGAACAGCCGCGAGGGCTTCTTCCTCGGCCTGGGCCTGATCGCGCTGGGCGCCGGTGGCATCAAGCCGCTGGTGGCCTCGTTCATGGGTGACCAGTTCGACCAGAGCAACAAGCACCTGGCCAAGTTCGTCTTCGATGCCTTCTACTGGATCATCAACTTCGGCTCGCTGTTCGCCTCGCTGCTGATCCCGCTGGTGCTGAAGAACTGGGGCCCGCAGTGGGCGTTCGGCATCCCGGGCATCCTGATGTTCATCGCCACCTTCGTGTTCTGGCTGGGCCGCAAGCGCTACGTGCTGGTGCCGCTGCCGCCGAAGGACCCGCATTCGTTCGCCAACGTGGTGCGCACCGCGCTGACCACGCACGTGGCTGGTCAGGGCCGTCCGGGCCTGGCCATCGCCGTGGCCGGCGTGGTCCTGGCCGTGGCCTCGCTGGGGCTGGTCGGCAGCCTGGGCATCGTCATCTGCCTGTGCATCGCGCTGGTGCTGATCCTGGCCGGCATCGGCGGCGGCACCTGGATGCAGCTGGACCGCGCCCGTGCCCAGCACCCGGCCGAGGCGGTGGAAGGCGTGCGCTCGGTGCTGCGCGTGCTGGTCATCTTCGCGCTGACCACGCCGTTCTTCTCGCTGTTCGACCAGAAGGCCTCGACCTGGGTGCTGCAGGGCCAGCAGATGCAGATGCCGAGCTGGTTCACCGCCTCGCAGATGCAGGCACTGAACCCGCTGCTGGTGATGATCCTGATCCCGTTCAACAACCTGGTGCTGTACCCGGCCCTGCGCCGCTTCGGCTTCGAGCCGACCGCGCTGCGCCGGATGACCGCAGGCATCGCCTTCAGCGGCCTGGCCTGGATCGTGGTGGGCGGCATCCAGGTGGTGATGGACGGCGGCAACGCCATGTCCATCTTCTGGCAGATGCTGCCGTATGCGCTGCTGACCTTTGGCGAGGTGCTGGTCTCGGCCACCGGCCTGGAGTTCGCCTACAGCCAGGCGCCGCAGGCCATGAAGGGCGTGGTGATGAGCTTCTGGAACCTGACCACCACCATCGGCAACCTGTGGGTGCTGCTGTCCAATGCGGCGGTGCGCAACCACACGGTGACCGAGAAGATCGCCGGGACCGGCCTCAGCGAGGCGGCGTTCCTGATGTTCTTCTTCGCCGGGTTCGCGTTCGTTGCGGCGTTGGCCTTCGGTTGGTATGCAAAACGCTATCGTATGGTCGACAACTACCGCACTGCCTGAGCCTGAGCTGACATGACCCCCGTCAATCTGCTGCTGATCGCCATCACCGCCGTCCTGTCGTGGATGGCGTTCAACAACCGCAAGCTGGCCGACCGCCTGATCCTGTGGCCGCCGGCGGTGGATCGCCACCGCCAGTACGACCGCCTGATCACCTACGGCTTCATCCACGCCGACTGGTCGCACCTGATCTTCAACATGATCACGCTGTTCTTCTTCGGCGGGCAGATCGAGAGGGTGATGCTGGCGTTGACCGGCAGCTGGCTGACCTACCCGGCGTTCTACCTGGGCGCGCTGCTGGTCTCGATCCTGCCCAGCTACCTGAAGAACCAGAAGAACCCGAACTACCTGAGCCTGGGTGCATCGGGGGCGGTGTCGGCGGTGCTGTTCGCCTTCATCCTGCTCAGCCCGTGGACGATCATCCTGGTGTTCTTCATTCCGGCGCCGGCCATCATCTATGCCGTGTTCTACGTCGGCTACAGCATCTGGATGGACAAGCGTGGCGGTGACCGCATCAACCACAGCGCGCACCTGGCCGGTGCCGCCTTTGGCGTGATCTTCATGCTGGCCATGCAGCCGGCCATCTTCAGCCACTTCCTGGCCCAGCTGTCGAACCCGACCTTCGGGTTCGGCCGCTGAGGGGCACGGGTCGGATCCATCAGGATCCGGCCCGCGTGGCGGCTCAGGCCGCCCGGGTCTGCTGGCCGTAGGTGTCGAGCAGGCGCGAGAACACTTCCTCGCCGATCCGCTGGAAATCCTGGTCGTCGGTCTGACCTTCCACTGCCAGCTGCAGCAGGCCCTCCAGCAGGGCGTGGTCGGTGTCGGTGTGGGAATCGCTGGGGTGCATGGCGGGCCTCCAAAGGCATGACACAGGGGCAACATTCGCAAGGGGCGTGCCAATCGGGCCGTATCCCTCCAGAGGGGATAGCGGCCGCCATTGCTGCAGCTTGAGGGCGGGATATGACGCAAACCGTCCAGACCTGCCCCTGTTCAGGCTTCACGCGGTCATGGCGCCCCGCTGCGCACCATGCGCGCAGTCGTCGCAGGAGACAGTCCCATGGCTTCGGTCACGCCCCCCGGTCTGGCCTACGAGGTCGAGCACGACCAGGCCAACCACCGTTTCATCGCCCATGTGCGTGGACAGCGGGCGCTGCTGGACTACCAGATCAAGCGCAGGCGCATGGTCATCACCCATACCGAGGTGCCCGAGCCGATCGCCGGCCGCGGCATCGCCGGTGAGCTGACCCGCGTCGCGCTGCGCTTCGCCCGCGAGCACAAGTACAAGGTGGTGCCGGCCTGCGCCTACGCCGAGGCCTTCCTGCAGCGCCACGAGGAGTTTCACGACCTGCTGGTAGGCTGAATGCAGCGGGCCACGCTTCAGCCATCGCAGGCGATGATGTACGAACATGAACAGGGGATCCCGATGAAGACTGGAAACAACCGGCCACTGCGTGCGAGCGCGCTGGCCGGCGCAATGGGCGTGCTGCTGCTGGCCGGTTGCCAGCGTGGCGAAGAGGCAGCTCCGGCCCCCGAGGCGGCGCCGGCGGCAGAAGCCACCGCGACCGAGCCCACGCCTGCTGCTGAAGCACCGCTGGATCTGCGCGATGTGGTGGAGAACAACGAACGCGAAGTCGTCGGCATCAGCTACCCGGCCGGCATCGACCGCTACCCGGGCCTGGCGCGCGCGCTGCAGGAATACGCCACCTCCGCCCGCGGCGATCTGCAGCAGGCGCTGGACGGCCTGGGCAACGACAAGCCGACCATGCCCTACGAGCTGTCGCTGAGCTTCGAGAAGGTGCTGGAGACCCCGCAGCTGGTGGTGGTCAGTGCCGATGGCAGCCGCTATACCGGTGGCGCCCACGGCGAGCCGCTGGTGGCGCGCTTCGTATGGCTGCCGCAGCAGCAGCAGATGCTGAGCGCCAGCACGCTGGTGGCCGATGACAAGGGCTGGAAGGCGATCAGCGATTTCGTTGCCGACCAGCTGCGCGAGCGCGTGGCCACCCGCCTCAGCGGTGAGGACATGGAGCCGGCGGACCTGCAGGAATCGCTGCGCAACGCCTCGCGGATGATTGCCGAGGGCACCGGCCCGCAGGCCGAGAACTTCAGCCAGTTCCAGCCGCTGACCGACGACAAGGGCCAGATCACGGCGCTGCGTTTCGTGTTCCCGCCCTACCAGGTGGGCCCGTATTCGGACGGCACGCAGACGGCCGATGTGCCGGCCGCAGTGCTGCTGCCGCACGTGGCCAAGGATTACGTGGCGCTGTTCGCACGCGGGTAACCGCAGACGGAGGACGCGTGGATACAGGGTTGCAGGAGCGGGTTGCCGACCTGCTCCAGGAAGCCGGGGTCCGCATCGGCGGCACCCAGCCACAGGATATCCAGGTTCATGACCCGCGCTTCTTCGCGCGGGTCATGGGCCACGGCTCGCTCGGGCTGGGCGAGAGCTACATGGACGGTTGGTGGGATGCCAACGTCCTGGATGATTTCCTGGTCCACCTGATGATGGCGCACCTGGACGAACGCGTGCATGGCTGGCGCGAGGTGGCCGATGCACTGAAGGCGCGGCTGTTCAACCTGCAGGCCGGGCAGGGCAGCTATGAAGTCGGCCGCCGCCATTACGACCTTGGCAACGACCTGTACCGGGCCATGCTGGGCAGGCGCATGGTCTACAGCTGTGGCTACTGGCGCAATGCCGCCGACCTGGATGCCGCGCAGGAGGCCAAGCTCGACCTGGTCTGCCGCAAGCTGGGCCTGCGGCCGGGCCAGCGCGTGCTCGACATCGGCTGTGGCTGGGGCGAGGCATTGAAGTTTGCCGCCGAGCGCCATGGTGTCAGTGGCGTGGGCGTGACCATTTCGCAGGAGCAGGCGGCCTACGCGCGCGAGCTGTGCGCTGGCCTGCCGATCGAGATCCGCCTGCAGGATTACCGCGAACTGGACGAGCCGTTCGATGCGGTGTTTTCCATCGGCATGTTCGAGCACGTGGGTGACAAGAACTACGACAGCTTTTTCGAGGTGGCCCGGCGCTGCCTGTCACCCCGTGGGTTGCTGCTGTTGCACAGCATCGGCACGAATGTGTCGCGGCACCGCACCGACCCATGGATCGCCCGCTACATTTTTCCCAATTCGATGCTGCCTTCGGCGGTGCAGATCACCCGGGCCTTCGAGGGGCGCTTCGTGCTGGAGGACTGGCACAACTTCGGCACCGACTACGACCTGACCCTGCAGGCCTGGCGGCGCAACGTGGAAGCGGCGTGGCCGCAGCTGGATGCGCGCTACGACGAGCATTTCCGCCGCATGTGGCGGTTCTACCTGGCCGGGTCGATGGCCACCTTCCGCTGCCGGCATGCGCAGCTGTGGCAGCTGGTGCTGTCGCCGGAAGGCGTGCGCGGCGGGTACGTGGCGCCGCGTTGAGTTCATCGTCGGGGTCAGAGCCCTTTCCGTTGGAAAGGGATCCGACCCCGGCGGATGGAAAAAAACCGCCCGGTCTCCCGGGCGGTTTTCGTTTCATGCGACTGCGCGGGCGATCAGTTGCCGGCGCCGGTCAGGCCACGCTTTTCCAGCAGCGGTTCGATCTGCGGCTCGTGGCCGGCGAAATCGCGGAACAGCTGCATGGCATCCACGCTGCCGCCCTTGGACAGCAGGGTGGCGCGGAAGTGGTCGCCGTTCTTGCGGCTCAGGCCACCGTTGTCCTTGAACCACTTCTGGGTGTTCGCGTCCAGCACTTCCGACCAGATGTAGGCGTAGTAGCCGGCCGAGTAGCCGCCCATGATGTGGCTGAAGTACGGGGTCCGGTAGCGCGGCGGAACCGGCGCGTAGTAGATGCCGTCCTTCTCCAGCGCGGCGCGCTCGAAGGCCATCACGTCCTTGGCCGCCGGCACCTTGTCGGCTGCCAGCTGGTGCCAGTTCTGGTCCAGCATCGCTGCACCCAGGTACTCGGTGGTGGCGAAGCCCTGGTTGAACTTGGCCGCGGCCAGCACCTTGTCCAGCAGCGCCTGCGGCATCGCCGAGCCGTTCTGGTAGTGCTTGGCGTAGTTCTTCAGGATGGCCGGGTTGTCGGCCCACATTTCGTTGACCTGCGAGGGGAACTCGACGAAGTCGCGCGGCACGGCGGTGCCCGAGAAGTACGGGTACTTCACGTTGGAGAACATGCCGTGCAGGGCGTGGCCGAACTCGTGGAAGGTGGTGCTCACCTCATCCCAGGTCAGCAGGGTCGGCTGGCCGGCCGGCGGCTTGGGGATGTTCAGGTGGTTGGCGACCACCGGCTTGAAGCCGGTCAGCTTGGACTGCGAGACGTAGGAGTTCATCCAGGCGCCACCGCGCTTGGATGCACGCGCGTACGGGTCGAAGATGAAGATCGCCAGCTGGCTGCCGTCGGCATCGAACACGTCATAGACGGTGACGTCGTCGTGGTAGACCGGCAGGTCGTTACGCTGCTTGAAGGTCAGGCCGAATTCCTGGTTGGCGGCGAAGAACACGCCGTTCTCCAGCACGTTCTTCATTTCGAAGTACGGCTTGAGCTGGGATTCGTCGAAGTTGTACTTGGCCTGGCGCACCTTCTCGCTGTAGAACGCCCAGTCCCACGGCTCGAGGGCGAAGGTCTTCTTGCCGGCGGCCTTCTGTTCCTTGTCGATCATCGCCTGCAGGTCGGCGGCTTCGCGCTTGGCGTTGGCCACGGCGGCCGGGGCCAGCTTGCCCAGCATCGCGTTGACCGCTTCGGGGGTCTTGGCGGTCTGGTTGGTCAGGTTGTAGGCGGCGAAGTTCGCAAAGCCCATCAGCTTGGCCTTGTCGGCACGCAGCTGCATGATGCGCGAGACCAGTGCGGTGTTGTCGAACTCACCGCCGCGGCTGCCGCGGGTGATCGAGGCTTCGTAGATCTTCTGGCGCAGCGCGCGGTTGGCCAGGTTGGTCAGCGGCGGCTGGCCGGTGGTGTTGAGCAGGGTGATCACGTACTTGCCGTCCAGGCCACGGGCCTTGGCGGCCTCGGCGGCGGCGGCGATCTGTTCCTGGGACAGGCCGTCGAGCTGCTTGACGTCGTCGACGGTGATCGCCGAAGCGTTCACTTCCGACTGCACGTTCTGGCTGAACTTCGTGCCAAGGTTGGCCAGCTCGGCGTTCATGCCCTTCAGCGTGGCCTTGTCGGCCTCGGACAGCTTGGCGCCGGCGCGCACGTAGTTGTCGTAGTACTTCTCGACCAGGCGCACGCCTTCGGCGTCCAGGCCCAGCTGGTTGCGGGTGTCATACAGCGCCTGGATGCGGGCGAACAGCTTGCCGTTCAGCGCGATCGCATCGCTGTGCGCGGCGAACTTCGCCGAGTAGTCGGCCTGCAGCTTCTTGCGCGCATCGTTGGTGTCGGCGCCGACCAGGCTGAAGAACACGGTGGTCGCGCGGTCCAGCACGTCGCCGCTCTTTTCCAGGGCGATGATGGTGTTGTCGAAGGTCGGCTTGGCCTTGGTGTTGGCGATTGCCTCCACTTCCTTCAGCTGCTGCGCCATGCCGGCGTCGAAGGCCGGGGCGAAGTCGCTGTCCTTGATCTTGTCGAACTGCGGGAAGTGCAGCGGCAGCGGGCTTTCGGCGAAGAACGGGTTGGCCTGCTGGGCGTTGGCAGCAGCGGCCGGGGTGGCGGCGCTGGCCGAATAGGCGGGCAGGGCAAGGCCGAGGGTCATGGCCACGGCAAGGGCAAGGCGGGTGGTCAAGGCGGTACTCCGGTAAGGCAAACAAGTGCCCGAGGGTAACCCGCCCGGGGCGGGCGCCACTTGTGTCAAAAGGCATGCCCGGCAGCGCCAACCGGCACGGCCTGCGATTACCATGGGACACCCCACCCGGACCGCATGCCATGCCCAACGCCTTCGACTTCGGTTTCGTGGACCTGGACGGCCAGGCGCAGGCGCTGGCGCAGTACCAGGGCCGCCCGATGCTGCTGGTCAACGTCGCCAGCCGCTGCGGCTTCACCCCGCAGTACACCGGCCTGGAGCAGCTGTGGCAGGCATACCGCGATCGTGGCCTGATGGTGATCGGCTTCCCCTGCAACCAGTTTGGCGGGCAGGAGCCGGGTGACGCGGCGCAGATCCGCCAGTTCTGTTCGCTGGACTATCCGGTCAGCTTCCCGCTGTCGCAGAAGATCGAGGTCAACGGCGAGGGTGCCGACCCGCTGTGGACGTGGCTGTCGCACGAGAAGCGTGGCCTGCTTGGCATCGCCCGCATCAAGTGGAATTTCAGCAAGTTCCTGCTCGACCGGCAGGGGCAGGTGGTGGCGCGCTATGCACCGACCACCGCACCGGAGCAGCTGCGCAGCGCGATCGAAGCGCTGCTCTGACCGTCATCCGCCGGGCATGGCCCGGCGCTACCGCGGCGGCTTACTTTTCGACGAAGGCGCGTTCGAACACGTAGTGGCCCGGCTGGCCGATGCGCGGCGACACCTGGAAGCCACGCGCATCGAGCACGGTGCGCAGGTCGGCCAGCATCTGCGGGCTGCCGCAGATCATCGCGCGGTCGTTTTCCGGGCTCAGTTCGGGCAGGCCGAGGGTGCGCTGCATCTCGCCGCTTTCCATCAGCTGGGTGAGGCGGCCCTGGTTGGCGAACGGCTCGCGGGTGACGGCCGGGTAGTACAGCAGCTTGTCGCCGATCATCTCGCCGAGGAACTCGTGCTCGCGCAGTTCCTTCTCGAAGTAATCGCGGTAGGCCAGGTCCTTTTCGTAGCGCACGCCGTGGCAGAGGATCACCTTCTCGAAGCGCTCGTAGGTTTCCGGGTCCTTGATGACCGACAGCCACGGTGCCATGCCGGTGCCGGTACCCAGCAGGTACAGGTTCTTGCCCGGGTGCAGGTCGCTGATCAGCAGGGTGCCGGTGGGCTTCTTGCCGACCAGCACCTTGTCACCCGGCTTGATGTGCTGCAGGCGCGAGGTCAGCGGGCCGTCCTGCACCTTGATGCTGAAGAACTCCAGGTGCTCTTCCCAGTTGGCGCTGGCGATGGAATACGCGCGCAGCAGCGGCCGCGCCTCGGTTTCCAGGCCGATCATCACGAACTGGCCGTTCTCGAAACGGAAACCGCTGTCGCGGGTGAGGGTGAAGCTGAAGTAGGCATCGGTCCAGTGGCGGACCTCAAGCACCGTTTCGGCGCCGAAAGCGGAAGACATGGGGGCACATTCAGGCAATGGATTCGTCCCCGCCATTCTACCTCAAATGAGAGGGGTTCTCATTATCCGGAACGAGAGGCGTTCTCAGGGCCGTTCAGCGGTAGCCGGCGGCCTGCAGTTCGAACAGCTCGGCGTAACGCCCGCCCTGGGCCATCAGTTCGTCGTGGGTACCGCTGGCTTCCAGCCGGCCCTCGGCCAGCACCAGGATGCGGTCGGCCATGCGTACCGAGGAAAAACGGTGCGAGATCAGCACCGCGGTGCGCTTGTCGGCCAGTTCGCGGAAGCGCTGGAACACCTCGAATTCGGCGCGTGCATCGAGTGCGGCAGTCGGTTCGTCGAGGATCATCACCTGCGCGTCGCGCATCCAGGCGCGGGCGATGGCGATCTTCTGCCATTGCCCGCCGGACAGGTCCACGCCCTGCTTGAAGCGGCGGCCGATCAGCTGCCCGTAGCCACCGGGCAGGGCATCGATCACTTCTTCGGCCATGCCCCGGCGTGCGGCATCGGCGATGCGAGCCTGGTCGGCCATCGCCTCCACCTGGCCGACGCCGATGTTCTCGCCAGCGGTCAGGTTGTAGCGGACGAAGTCCTGGAAGATGACGCCCAGGTTGGCGCGCAGGTCGTCCAGGTCGTAGCCGCGCAGGTCGCGGCCATCGAGCAGGATGCGGCCTTCGTCCGGTTCGTACAGGCGCGCCAGCAGCTTGACCAGGGTGGTCTTGCCCGCGCCGTTCTCGCCCACCAGGGCCAGCACTTCACCGGCGTGCAGCTGGAAATCGAGGTGGCGCACCGCCCATTGCTCGGCATCCGGGTAGCGGAAGCCCACGTTCTCGAACACGAAGCCCTCGCGGATCGGCCGCGGCACGGCCACCGCGCCCTCGCGCGAATGGATTTCCGGCTCGATCTGGAAGAACGAGTACAGGTCTTCCAGGTACAGCGCCTGGCTGGCTACCTGCGAGAAGCCGATCAGCAGCCCTTCCAGCAGCTGGCGCAGGCGCAGGAAGCTGCCGGCGAGGAAGGTCAGGTCGCCGATGGAAAAATCACCGCGCACCGTGCGCCAGGCGATGTAGGCATAGGCGGTGTAGTAACCCAGCGTACCCAGTGCGGCCAGCACCGTGCCCCAGAACGCGCGCCGCCGCGCCAGCGCCCGGTTGGCCAGGAACAGCGCCGCCGACAGCCGCCGGTAGCGATCCACCAGGAAGCGGTGCAGGTTGAAGATCTTCACTTCCTTGGCCGTTTCCACGCTCGCGCCAAGCTGGCGCAGGTAGTCCAGCTGGCGCCGCTCGGGCGTCCACAGGAAGTTGAGGCTGTAGCCGGCCGCGTTGAAATGCGATTCGCCGATGAAGGCCGGCACCAGGGCGAGGGCAAGCAGCAGGATCAGCCACGGTGCATAGACCAGCAGGCCGACCGCCAGGCTGGCCACGGTGATCGCATCCTGCACCTGGCCGAACAACTGGCTCATCAGGTTCATCCGGCCCATGGTCTGCCGCCGCGCGCGGTCCAGCTTGTCCTGCAGGTCGGGGTCTTCGAAGTCCTCCAGGTCCAGGGTGGCGGCGTGTTCCATCAGGCGCACGCTGGTGGCGTTGGCGAACAGTTCCGACAGCAGTGCATCGGCATAGCTGACCAGCCGGCCGAGCAGGTCCGAGGCGATGGCCAGGCCGAATTCCAGCGCCAGCAGGCCCAGCAGCGGATTGAGCACGCCACTGGACAGCGCCTCGCCCAACGGCGGGAAGCCGGCGTCGTGCTGGCTCAGGTGCAGCGCGGTATCGATGATGAGCTTGCCCACGTACAGCATCGCCACGGGCAGCAACGCGCGGATCAGGCGCAGGCCGAGGCTGGTCAGGGTCAACGCGGGGCTGGTCTGCCACACCTGGCGCAGGAAGGGCGGCAGGTTGCGCATCGCCTTGAAGCGCTGGCGCAGGCTCGGTTTCTTCTCGGGGGCAGCAGGCATGCCGCCATTGTGCGCGCGTGCGGCGTGCAGATGGGGTCAGATCCCTTTGCGTCGCAAAGGGCTCTGACCCCACTACCGCGCTTCGGGGTCAGAGCCCTTCGCCATGCGAAGGGATCTGACCCCTCATATCCACGCAATGCGTGGATCCACCGTGCCGACCAACGGTCGGCACCCACCAACAGCAGCTGGCACGGGATGCCGTTCCGACAGGCCGCGGGAAACTGTCGAAGGCGGGGTGGGTCCGGTTGCGGGGGTGTGAGCGGCATGGATGCCGCGACCAAGCCCCCATGGATGGGTTTACGGCGTCCCCCGCAACCGGACCCACCCCGCCATTCCGCAGAAAGCCAGCAGTTGACGTTGCCCTGCTCTGGCCGTTGCCTCTGCGGGTGCCGGGCGCAGCCCGGCCAGAAAACCCCCTTACGGCAGCGGCGGCAGCAGGCCCGCGCCCAGCCGGTTCCAGGCATTGATCACCGCAATGCCCATGCTCAGGTCGCTGATGCCCTTCTCATCGAAGTGCGGTGCCAGCGCATCGAATGCGGCCTGCGAAGGTGCGCCTTCGGTCAGCCGGGTCAGGGCCTCGGCCCAACCCAGCGCGGCACGTTCGCGCGCATCGAAGAAGCGGCTTTCATGCCAGGCCGGCAGGGTGTCCAGCTTGCGCGGCTCGATGCCGCCCTTGCGCAGCGCGGTGCCATGCATGTCCATGCAGTAGCCGCAGCCATTGAGCTGGGACACGCGCAGGAACAGCAGTTCCATCAGCGTCGGGTCGATCGAACTGTCATGCACCGCCTTGCTGGTGGCCAGCAGGCCCTTGAAGGCCTCGGCGGCCAGGCGGGTGTAGGGGACGCGGGGAGAGGCATGGTCGGACATTTTCAGCTCCACGACGGCCACGGTGGCCGTCTTTCATTACAAGGACGCCGCACCGTCCGCGTTCGTGACAGTCCCGTGCAGCTTTTCCGGATTCAGCACGCTGTACACGTTGGCGATTCGGCCATCGGTCACTTCGATGGTGGTGACCGAGTGCAGGCGGTCGCCCTGGAAGCGCAGGATCGCCGGCTCGCCATTGACCCAGCCCAGTTGCGCGGTATGGCCCAGGCCGCGGCGCGCGATGGCCCAGAACAGGCGGCCGATGCGCTCGGCGCCCAGCAGCGGGCGCACCGCCGCGGTGACCACGCCGCCGCCATCGGACACCAGCCGCGCATTGGCATGCAGCAGCGCCTGGATGGCCTCGCTGTCGCCTTGCTGGGTGGCGTCCATGAAGCGCGCCAGCAACTGCCGGTGCTGGCCGACGTCGGCGTTGAAGCGCGGCCGCCCGGCCTGCAGGCGCTGTTTTGCCCGGTGTACCAGCTGGCGGCAGTTCGGTTCGCTGAGGCCGAGCAGGGCGGCGATCTGCCGGTAGTCGTGGTCGAAGGCCTCCTTCAGCAGGAAGGCGGCCCGTTCCTCCGGGCCGAGCTGCTCCAGCAGGGTGAGGAAGGCCACCGACACCTCATCGGCGCGGGCATGGGCCAGGGCCGGGTCGCTGGACGGTTCAGGTTCCAGGCTGATCTCCAGCGGCTCGGCCAGCCACGGGCCGACGTAGTGGACCCGCTCGCGCCGGGCCGCGCGCAGCCGGTCCAGGCCCAGCCGTGTGGTGGTGGTGACCAGCCAGGCCTCGGGGTCGCGGACGGCGGACGCATCGGCGCCGGACCAGCGCAGCCAGGCATCCTGGACCACGTCCTCGGCATCGCTGCGGCTGCCGAGCAGGCGGTAGGCCAGCGCCATCAGGCGCGGGCGGTGGGTCTGGAAGGTGGCTTCAGTGTTCATGTCGACCAGGACGCCGGGGAGGGATGAAGCGTGACACGGACGTCGTGCGATCTTGCCGTCCAGCGGCCGGCACTACCACCCCTGCGGCCGGGGGAGGGGGTAAAATGGGCGGATTACCCCCCGCCAGCCTCGAGCAAGCGAGCAAGCCGTGACATCGATCAAGCAGGAAGACCTCATCCAGTCCATCGCCGACGCGCTGCAGTACATCTCGTACTACCACCCGGTCGACTACATCAAGAACCTCGCCGCCGCCTATGAGCGCGAGGAGTCGCCGGCCGCGAAGGAAGCGATGGCCCAGATCCTGATCAACTCGCGGATGTGCGCCGAAGGCCACCGTCCGATCTGCCAGGACACCGGCATCGTCACCGTGTTCCTGGAAATCGGCATGGACGTGCGCTGGGACGACGCGACCATGGGCGTGGAAGACATGGCCAACGAAGGCGTGCGCCGTGCCTACCTGCACCCGGACAACAAGCTGCGCGCCTCGGTGCTGGCCGATCCGGCCGGCAAGCGCGTCAACACCAAGGACAACACCCCGGGCGTGGTCAACGTCAAGGTCGTGCCGGGCAACACCGTCGACGTCATCGTCGCCGCCAAGGGCGGTGGTTCGGAAGCCAAGACCAAGTTCGCCATGCTCAACCCGTCCGATTCCATCGTCGACTGGGTGCTGAAGACCGTGCCGACCATGGGCGCTGGCTGGTGCCCGCCGGGCATGCTGGGCATCGGCATCGGCGGCACCGCTGAAAAGGCGATGCTGCTGGCCAAGGAAGCGCTGATGGAGCCGATCGACATCACCGAGCTGCAGGCCCGTGGTGCGTCCAACCGCATCGAAGAACTGCGCCTGGAACTGTACGAGAAGGTCAACGCGCTGGGCATCGGCGCACAGGGCCTGGGTGGCCTGACCACCGTCCTGGACATCAAGATCAACGATTACCCGACCCACGCGGCCAACCTGCCGGTGGCGATGATCCCGAACTGCGCGGCCACCCGCCATGCGCACTTCACCCTGGATGGCAGCGGCCCGGTGATGCTGGACCCGCCGTCGCTGGAAGACTGGCCGAAGCTGACCTACGACGCGTCCAAGGGCACCCGCGTGGACCTGGATACGGTCACCCCGGAAGACGTGGCCAACTGGAAGCCGGGCCAGACCCTGCTGCTCAACGGCAAGCTGCTGACCGGCCGCGACGCCGCGCACAAGCGCATGGTCGACATGCTCAACAAGGGCGAGGAACTGCCGGTCGATCTGAAGGGTCGCTTCATCTACTACGTCGGCCCGGTCGATCCGGTGCGCGACGAAGTGGTGGGCCCTGCCGGCCCGACCACGGCCACCCGCATGGACAAGTTCACCGAGCAGGTGCTGGCACAGACCGGCCTGCTGGGCATGGTCGGCAAGGCCGAGCGCGGCCCGGCCGCCATCGAGGCGATCAAGAAGCACAAGTCGGCCTACCTGATGGCCGTCGGTGGTTCGGCCTACCTGGTGTCCAAGGCGATCAAGGCGGCCAAGGTCGTCGGCTTCGCTGACCTGGGCATGGAAGCGATCTACGAATTCACCGTTCAGGACATGCCGGTGACCGTGGCGGTCGATTCCACCGGCGAATCGGTGCACAAGACCGGCCCGCGCGAATGGCAGGCCCGCATCGGCAAGATTCCGGTGGTGGTGGAGTAATTCCACCGGGAGCAGAAGAACGGCGCCGCAGGGCGCCGTTTTTTGTTTAACGCCGCACGAAGGTCTGCATTGCTAGGCTCGGCTGGCGTTTTTCCGGTGTATTGAACAGGGAGTGTCCAATGTCATTGTTCCGTGGCTTTGTCGTGCTGTGTGTTGTTTCCCTCGCCGCCTGCAGCAGTGGCGGAGATCTCTACGACGGCGCACCCGGCAACAACGCCAGCGCGCAATGCGTGATGGCGTGCCAGCAGTACCGCAACGCCTGCCTGGCCCGCTCCGATTCGGACCGCCGCTCGACCTGCGATGCGCAGGCGGCGAGCAAGTGCGACCGGATCAAGGATGACGAGATGCGGCGCTCGTGCATGTCACAGGCGCAGGCCTGCATGGACCAGTCGCCGTTGATCAGCTGCAGCCAGGACGCCGACAGCTGCATGGCCTCGTGCGGCGGCGGTTGAGCGCATAATCGGCGCTTCCCGCAACCGGAGTCGTCGCATGCGCACTACGCTGTATGGGTCTGTCAGCACCGCCTCGCTGGTGGTGCACTGGCTGCTGGTCGAACTGGGCATCGAGCACGAACTGGTGCTGCTGGATTTCGACACGCGCGAGCACAAGGCGGCGCCGTACCTGGCGTTGAACCCGGCAGGCGTGGTGCCGACGCTGCAGATCGATGGCCAGGTGCTGACCGAAGCGGCTGCCATCGCGCTGTACCTGGCAGACCGCCACCCCGAGGCGGGACTGCTGCCGGCGCCGGGTACGCCCGCGCGCGGCCAGGCATACCGCTGGATGTTCTGGTGCGCCAACACCCTGCAGCCCGCCTACCGCGCGTGGTTCTACCCGCATGAAGCCGCCGGAGAAGCCAACGTCGCCGCCACCCAGGCGATGGCGCGCCAGCGCCTGGAAGCCGCGTGGCAGCGGATGGCCGCGCACCTGCAGACGCAGGGGCCGTACGTGCTGGGCGAAGCGCCGAGCGTGGTCGATTTCATGCTGGTGATGCTGATGCGCTGGTCGCGCAACATGCCCACCCCGGCAGACAGCCTGCCGGTGCTGAAGGTCTACGCGCAGCGCCTGAAGGCGCGACCGTCATTCATCGAGACCTACCGCCGCGAAGGCATCACCGACTGGCTGTAATTGCCTGCGTCATGGCGGGGTAGAGTCGACCGTTGGTCGACTCCGCCCTGCGTGCGACAGTCGACCAACGGTCGACGTTACCTACAGCAGGTCGAGGACGCGCTCCGGCGGGCGGCACAGGCGCGTGCCCTTGGGGGTGCGCACGATGGGGCGGTTGATCAGCCGCGGGTGCTTGGCCATGGCGGCCAGCAGGGTGGCTTCATCGGCACCGGCCAGGCCGAGTTCAACGAACTGCGGCTCCTTGCTGCGCACCAGGTCGATGGCGGACAGGCTGGATTCGGCCAGCACCTGGCGCAGGGTGGCCACGTCGGGCGGGGCGCCCAGGTAGTCCACCACCACCGGTTCGATGCCGGCTTCGCGGATCAGCGCCAGCGCGCCGCGCGAATTGCTGCACGCCGGGTTGTGCCAGATCGTCACGGTCATCAGAACCACTCCAGCAGCGATACGCCCACGCCCACGTAGGTGGCCTTGTGGTTGTAGTCGATCATGCTCTCGCCGTAGCCATCGAACACCTGGATATGGCCGCGCAGCAGGTTGCTGATCGGGAAGCCGTAGTCGAGCTGCAGCGCGCCGTGCGAACGGTCGCCGGTGCGCAGCGAATGGCGCGCCATCAGCGCGACTTCATGGCCGTTGCGGTTCCAGATCAGGGTCGCGTCGCCGCGGCCCATGTAGTCTTCGATATCCGGATTGTTGTCTTCGCTGCGCGACTCGGGAATGCGGTACCACGGGCGCAGCACCAGCGCCCAGTTCTCACGGTCCAGGCCGATGTTGAGCATCACCCGGTTCCAGCTGCGCGACAGCGGGTCAGGCCGGCCGTTGGACTGGTGGTTGAGGCCGATGCCGGTCATCCGCCCACGCCAGCCACCGATGGAGTAGCCGTTGCGGAACACCATCATCACTTCCGGCTCGTAGTTGGTTTCGCGGAACGGGCGCGAATTCTCGGCGTTGTAGGCCTGCCAGCGCGAGCTCTGGGTATAGCCGGCCCAGATGTCACCGTTGTCGCCGAACAGGTTCTCGGCGATCTTGGTCTTGAAGCTGATCTGGAACTTCAGCTCGGTGCTGTCCAGCACCTGCGGCGTGGTTACGCTGTTGGCCGGGTTCGGCGACTGCGGCATCTGGTTCTTGTCGCTGGTCCAGAAGGCGGGCAACAGGTAGACCGGCTTGTAGGCGCGCAGCTGGAACGGGCCCAGCTTGGAGTCCTCGGCCAGTTCCCAGCGGCTGTCCAGCAGCGAGCCGCGGCCGGCGTTGGCCAGGGCGCTGTCGTCCGGCGCCGGGCGGAAGAGGTCGCCCACGCGGGTGCGCAGCTTTTCTTCGCCCTGGCTGAGGCGTGACGCCTGGCGTTGTTCGCGCAGGGCCTGTGCGGCCTGCTGGGCGGCGGCGTCCGCCTCGGCCGTGGCCTGGACGTTGCGGCCGAACAGCCGGTCGTAGCAGGCCAGGCGCGCGGCGTCACTGTCGACGGCGGCGCAGCCGGCCGGCGTAGCGGTTGAAGTGGGCGCGATTTCCTGCGCGGCAAGCGGCGCACTGGCCAGGGCCAGCGCCAGCGGCGCGAAGCGGGGGAGCAGCGTGGGGAGGGTCATTGCAGCAGGCCCTTCAGGGATGAATACGGAAAGACGCACAGTGTGGCGGCTGCCCGTGGCGACGGCCAGCCCCTTGGTTTATGCCCGGCGCGGGCGTGCGCGTGGCGTGAAGGCGGCGCGGTTACAGGAACCAGGCAAAGGCGAACAGGCCCAGCATGGCGATCACTACGGCCAGCTTCAGCGCCAGGCCCAGCAGGATGCCCAGCCAGGTGGCCAGGCCGACCTTGGTCGAGCGCCCAAGCTCGCGGGTGTGCCAGTACTCGCCGAGCAGGGCGCCCAGCAGGGGGCCGGCAAACAGGCCGACGGGCATGAAGAACAGGCCCACGATGCTGCCGATGAAGGTGCCCCACAGTGCCTTGCGGCTGGCACCCACCCGTTGCGCCCCGACCACCGTGGACAGGACATCGACCAGCAGGGAGAGCGCGGTCAGCACGCCGAGGATGACCAGGGTGGGCCAGCCGACATGTGCGAAGCCGTCAGCCCATGCTGCCAGCAGCAGTCCGACGAAGACCAGCGGTACGCCCGGAAGCGCCGGCAGGATGATGCCCGCGATGCCCACAAGGACAAAAATGACCGCTAGCAGATACAAGATGAATGAGAGGTCCATGCTGTCCAGTATGGTGGTCTTTTTGGGGTTGACAGTGAAGAATTTTGGCAGTTGCTTTTTCGTTTTGGTCGGGTTAAGTTGCAGTCGCTGAGCTTGGCAAGGTCACCGTGGATCGTGGCCTGATGAAGCAAGATCTCTTCGATCCGCTGCATCGTTGCACCTCGCTTCCCCCTTGCTTGTCAGCCGCCCAACAGGCGTTTCCAACAACAAGAGAGTCACCAGGGAGTGAGTGAGATGTCTGATCGCGAGACCGGTACCGTCAAGTGGTTCAACGATGCAAAGGGCTTCGGCTTCATCAGCCGTGAAAACGGCGAAGACGTGTTCGTGCATTTCCGTGCCATCCAGACCCAGGGCTTCAAGAGCCTGAAGGAAGGCCAGAAGGTCACCTTCACCGTCGTGCAGGGCCAGAAGGGCCTGCAGGCAGATGCCGTAGAGCCGGTCTGAACGGCCTGCAGCGTGCTGCACGAAAAAGGCCCGCGCAAGCGGGCCTTTTTCATTGCCACCGTCACCTGCCGGATCAGCGCAGGACGACGCGGCCGTTGACCACGCGCACGTAGGTGTTCTCACGGATGCCGGCCAGGTCGCGCTGGTTGACCACGACGGTACGGCCATCATCCATGCGCACGGTGATGTCGTAGGTATCGCTGGTCACGTTCTTCTGGATCTGGTTGCCGGCCAGGGCACCACCCACCGCGCCTGCGGCGGCGGCGACGTTCTTGTTGCCCCGGCTGCCGCCGGTGTGGTCGGAGATCTCATGGCCGGCCACGGCGCCGACGATGCCACCGAGGATGGCGCCGGTCGCGCTGGGCGCGGTGCGGCCCGAGGCCACGGTATTGATGCGGGTGACGATGCCGCAGTCGGCGCAACGGTTCTGGTTGTAGCCGCCGTTGTTGCCATAGCCGCCATTGTTGTAGCCACCGTTGTTGTAACCACCGCCGCCGTAACCGGGCGAGGTGGCGCAGCCAGCCAGGGCGAGCGTAGCAATGGCACTGGCAGCGATGAGCTGGATCTTCATGGGGCGTCTCCTGGCCGTGAAGGCGGATGGAAGGGTGGTACTGCGTCATGCAGCAGGGTGATCGAATCGTCCACTTTTCAACGTGAACAAGGTGCCAATCACGTCGGCCTTCCCCGGCTGGAAGATGAATCAGCGGAAGTCCTGGTGGCAGGCCCGGCAGTCGTCCTGCACGGTCTGCACGACCTTGCCCAGCGCGGCGCAGTCGGCGGGCGGGGCGGCCAGCGCGGCATTGAGGCTGGCCCGGTACTGGCTGGCGTGCTGCTGGAAGCGCGCATCCTCCTTCAGCCCGGGAAACGCCAGGTCCAGGTCGTTGGACAGCAGGCGCAGCGACTGCAGGCGCGGCACGCTGTCAGCCAGGCTGCAGCGGTTCTGCTGCTGGGCCTGCTGCAGCAGTTCGGCCTGCCGCTGCATCACGTGCATCAGGCTGTGCGGGAAGGGATCGCGGCCCGCCTGCAGGGCGCGGCCCACCATCACCGTGGCGACCAGGCCGATCAGCAGGCCCAGGCCGAGCACGAACAGGTAGCGCTGGGCGCTGGAGGGACGACGGGTCGGGCTGGCGTTCATGCTTGCTCCTCCGTGGGTGATGCGCGAATGGGTGATGCGCGGGCGTGCAACGGTGGGTTCGATGGCGGCCCGCTATGGCCGCCGCTGCCTGCACGTTAAAATAGCCCCATGAACGAACAGGTCAAACAACGCTTCGCCGGCATCGAACGGCTGTATGGCGTAGGCGCGCTCGAGCGCCTGCAGGGCAGCCGCGTGGCGGTGGTGGGCATGGGCGGCGTCGGCTCGTGGGTCGTGGAAGCGCTGGCCCGTTCGGCAGTCGGCCACCTGACCCTGATCGATGCCGATGACATCTGCGTGTCCAACACCAACCGGCAGCTGCCGGCGATGGAAGGCAACTACGGCCGCAACAAATCCGAGGCGATGGCCGAGCGCTGCCGCGCGATCAATCCGCAGATCGAGGTCGATGCGGTGCAGGCGTTCCTCACCACCGGCAACATGGCCGAACTGCTGGACCGTGGTTTCGACCTGGTCATCGACGCCTGCGACAGCTTCCGGGTGAAGGTGGAAACCATCGCCTGGTGCCGTCGCCGCAAGCTGCCGCTGCTGACGGTGGGCGCCGCCGGCGGGCGTACCGACCCGACCCTGGTGCGCATCCGTGATGTCTCGCGTACCGAGCACGACGCAATGCTGGCGCTGATCCGCAAGAAGCTGCGCAGCGAGTTCAACTTCCCGAAGAACGCCAAGCGCTACTTCGGCGTGCCGGCGGTGTACTCGCTGGAAAACGTGAAGTACCCGCAGGCCGATGGCAGCGTCTGCGGCCTGCGGCCGAACCTGGGCGCCGATGCCGCGCTGAAGCTGGATTGCGGTGCCGGGCTGGGTGCGGCCACGCATATCACCGGCGCGTTCGCCTTCGCTGCAGTCGGCAAGGCGCTGGAAATGCTGCTGGAGCCGAAGAAGGTGAAGGCCGAAGCCGCCGAGGTTTGAGCGGTAGCGCCGGGCCATGCCCGGCGGGAGACGGTCAGGCTGCAGGCAGCGCGAACAGCCGCCGGGCGTTCTCGCTGGTGGCCCGCGCCACGGTTTCCACATCCGTGCCGCGCAGTGCGGCCACGTGGCGGGCGATCACCGACAGCCGCGCCGGTTCATTGCGCTCGCCACGGATGCCGGCGTCGGGCTGGTCCGGTGCGTCGGTTTCCAGCAGCAGCTGCTGCAGCGGCATCTCCCGCACGAGCCGCTGCAGGCGCTGCGCGCGTTCGTAGGTCAGTGGCCCGCCCAGGCCAAGCAGGAAGCCCTGCTTGTCCAGCTGTGCAGCCTGCTCCGGGCTGCCGGGGAAGCTGTGCACGACGCCACGCAGGCCGCCGATGCGACGGATCGCGGCGATCACCGCATCCACCGCGCGGCGCGCGTGCACGATCACCGGCAGGTCGAAGTCGCGGGCCAGCTTCAACTGGCCGATGAAATAGTCCTGCTGCGCCTGCGCGTCCAGCCCGTCGACGAAGAAATCCAGGCCGCACTCGCCGATCGCGCACGGACGCTCGCGCTCGATCCAGTCGCGCAGCTGGTCCAGGTGCCCGGGGCGGTGCTCGGCCAGGAACATCGGGTGCAGGCCGTACGCCGGGTATAGTCCCGGTGCCTGCTGGCAGACCTCGCGCAGCTTCGGCCAGCTGGCGGCGGTCACCGCCGGCACCACCTGGGCCTGCACGCCGGCCGCGCGGGCGCGTTCGATCACGGCCGTGCGGTCAGGGTCGAACTCGCTGGCATCCAGGTGGCAATGGCTGTCGACCAGCATGTTCAACGCTGTTCCAGCGGCGGTGGCGTCGCCGCGCTGCGGTTCTTCCAGTTGGCCAGCAGCAGGGTGCCCAGGCCCAGCACCAGTTCGTCCACGAACGGGATGGGGTCGGGGATGAACAGCGTCAGCGCGAACAGGCCGGCGGTCAGCTTGAACAGGGTGGGGTAGCGCAGCCGGCGTGCCCATTGCAGGACCGGCAGCAGCATCGGGTTGGCCATGGCGGGGCTCCACGTGGGCGAGGTGCAAACGCTACCACGGGCCCTGCATTTCCCGATGCTGAATGGGTTACGGCCATGAGCAGGAATTGTGGAGATTCCGTTCAGGCAGGCCATGCTGCAATCTGCATCGAGAACGTTGCGGACGGTCCGCAAGGAGCAGGTCATGAAAAGCACAACTACAACTGTCCTGGTCGCAGCGGGCGCGCTGCTGGTGGGTGGCATCGCAACCGCCGCCTTCATGAAGAGTGGTGACAAGGCCCCGGATTCGCTGGGCGCCGCCAATCCTTCCGAGTCGCGCCTGGTCGATGGCAGCGCTGCCGATGATGGCGCGCGCGGCGACGCGGTCGATGCCACTGCACCGCGCGGCCTGGAATACGCCGATGTGCTGAAGGTTGACCCGCTCACCGAGAAGCAGAAGGCGTACGCGACGGTCATCGGCACCGAGCCGGTGCGCGAGACGTCCACCACCCAGACCCCGCATGAGGTGTGCCAGGACGTGGTGGTGCAGGAGCGCCTGCCCGAGCGTGATGGCAACGTGGGCGGCACCGTGGTGGGCGCCGTGGTCGGCGGCCTGCTCGGCAACCAGGTCGGTGGCGGCAACGGCAAGAAGGCGGCCACTGCAGCGGGCGCCGTGGCCGGTGGCTTCATCGGCAACCAGGTGGACAAGCGCCACGTCGGTGGCCGCGTGGTCAACCGCACCGAACGCCAGTGCCACACTGAAACGGCGACCTCCGAGTCGAGCCGCGTCACCGGTTACAACGTGACCTACCGCAATGAAGACGGCACCACCGGCACCATGCGCATGGCCAGCAAGCCGGGCACGCGCATCGCCATGGGTACCAACGATGTGGTCAAGGGCTACAACGTGACCTACCGCTACGATGGCGCCGAGAAGACCGTGCGCATGGACAACAAGCCGGCCAGCGACCGCCTGCCGGTGGTGGATGGCCAGCTGGTCACCCAGACCGCAGCAGCCGGCGAAGCGGCGGCCAACCGCTAGTAACGTTTCTGCTGCAGCGTCCATCGGACAGGCCGGCTTTTGCCGGCCTGTTCCGTTTGCGGGCATCGTCACCGCGCCCGGATCGGCGATGATGGCCGGCCACGGCATATGACGGAGCCTGCATGAGCATCTTCGACCTGCGCATCGAAACCGAGCGGCTGATCCTGCGCCCGCCGCAGGCCCAGGACCTGGAACCCTACCTGGCCTTCTGTGCCGATGAAGAGGTGATGCGCAGCCTGGGCGGCGTGCAGCTGCCTTCGGTGGCTTGGCGCAGCTTCTGCAGCCTGGCCGGCGCCTGGCAGCTGTTCGGCTTCTCCATGTTCAGCGTCATCGAGAAGGCCAGCGGCGAGTGGGTCGGCCGCATGGGCCCGTGGCAACCCCTGGGCTGGCCCGGTCCCGAGGTCGGCTGGAGCATCCGCCGCGCCAGTTGGGGGCGCGGCTATGCCCCGGAGGCCGCCGTCGCCGCCATTGACTGGGCGTTCGACACGCAGGGCTGGGACGAGGTCATCCACACCATTGCCGAGGACAACGAAAAGTCCAAGGCGGTGGCGCGCAAGCTGGGCAGTGGCCTGCTGCGCATGGGCCGGTTGCCGCCACCCTACGAAGGCGGGCCGCTGGAGATCTGGGGGCAGTCGCGCGCGCAGTGGCGGCAACGCACGCGTTGATGCTGCACCCGCGCTTGGCATCGGCCGGCGTGCTTGCCAGACTGCGGGCAGCCGGCCGTCGGCCGGGATGCCCTGGAGCAGGCAATGGTGGAAGAGCGCGTTCCGTTGACGGTGCACGGCATGTCGGTGTCGGGCAACTGCCACAAGGTGCGGATGCTGCTGGAGCAGCTCGGCAGCCGCTACCGCTGGGTGGAAGTGGACAGCGCGCATGGGCAGACCCACTCGCCCGAATTCCTCGCGCTCAACCCGAATGCGAAAGTGCCGCTGATCGTGCGCGACGATGGCCGCGTGCTGACCGAATCCAACGCGATCCTGTTCTGGCTGGCCGAAGGCACGCCCTACCTGCCCACCGATGGCTGGGAACGGGCGCAGGCGCTGAGCTGGATGTTCTTCGAGCAGTACAGCCACGAGCCCTGCGTGGCCGTGGCGCGCTTCATCCGTGGCTGGACAGATGCCGATTCGCCGCGCCGGGCCGAACTGCCGCGGCTGCATGAGCGTGCTGCCACTGCGCTGGCGGTGATGGAGCAGCACCTGCGGCAGGCGCAGTGGTTCACCGGCAACGAGTACGGCATCGCCGACATCGCGCTGTTCGCCTACACCGATGTTGCCGCCGACGGTGGCATCGACCTGCAGCCGTTCGCGGAAGTGCGCGCCTGGCTGCAGCGGGTGCGCGAGCAGCCACGTTTCGTGGCGATGCCGGCGGTGACCGCCGAGGTTCGCGCACGCCTGGACGGCCGCGCGTAGGGTAGAACCCGGCATGGTAGCGCCGGGCCGCGCCCGGCGGAACGCAACAACGACACGGAGGGTGTTCGATGTTCGCTGTGGTTCCCGATCCGATTCCCGCGCGCATGCGCGCGCTCAACCGCGCCGAAGTGTGCGACGTCAATTTCCTCGAGGCGCTGCGTGGTTGGCGCGGGCTGCCACGGCCGAAGCCGGCCCCGGATGCGCCGATCCTGCCGGGCAGCACGCTCACCGCAGCCGCGTTCGCCGAGTTGTTCGATTCGCAGATGGCCAGCCGCCAGCTGGACCTGATGGCGCGCGTGCTGCGGTTGCAGAACAAGGTCTTCTACACCATCGGTTCATCCGGCCATGAAGGCAACGCGCTGCTGGCGCGGGCCTGCCGGCATACCGATCCGGCCTTCCTGCACTATCGTTCCGGTGCGTTCATGGCCGAGCGCGCGCGCCAGGTGCCGGGCCTGGACCCGTTGCGCGATGCCGCACTGTCCTTTGCCGCCAGTGCCGACGACCCGGCCAGCGGTGGCCGCCACAAGGTGTGGGGCAGCCGCCCGCTGTGGGTGCTGCCGCAGACCTCGACCATCGCCTCGCACCTGCCCAAGGCGCTGGGCACTGCGCTGGCCATCGAGAGCGGCAAGCGCCTGGGCCAGCCGCTGCCGATCCCCGCCGACAGCATCGTGCTGTGTTCCTTTGGCGATGCCTCGGCCAACCACGCGACGGCGCAGACCGCCTTCAACACCGCGATGTGGTCGGCCTACCAGAAGCTGCCCGCACCGATCCTGTTCGTCTGCGAGGACAACGGCCTGGGCATTTCGGTGAAGACCCCGGAAGGCTGGATCGCCGAACGCTTCAGCCGCCAGCCGGGGCTGGACTACTACTACGCCGATGGCCTGGACCTGGCGGCGGGACATGCCCAGGTACAGGCGGCGGTCGAGCATTGCCGGCGTACCCGCCGGCCGACCTTCCTGCACCTGCGCACCACGCGGCTGATGGGCCATGCCGGCACCGATTTCGAAGTGGAATGGCGCGCGCTGGCTGACCTCTGCGCGGCCGAGGCACAGGACCCGCTGCTGCGGTCGGCACAGATCGCGCTGGAATCAGGCTGGATGGATGCCGCCGGCATCGAGGCCGCCTACGAGACGCTGCGCGCGCGCTGCCTGTCGGCCGCCTCCGACGCCGAAGGCCGGCCCAAGCTGCAGTCGCTGGATGAAGTGGTTGCGCCACTGGCGCCCTACACGCCGGCGGCAGTGATGGCCGAAGCCGGGCGCGCGGTGCCGGCCGAAGCACGCGAGGCGCTGTACGGCGGCGCTGACGCGTTGCCGGAACGGCAGCCACCGCGCCACCTGGCCGTGCAGATCAACCACGGCCTGCAGGAACTGCTGTGCAAGTACCCGCAGGCGCTGCTGTTCGGCGAGGACGTGGCGCAGAAGGGCGGCGTCTACACGGTCACCAAGGATCTGCTGCGCCGCTTCGGGCCGCGCCGGGTGTTCAACACCCTGCTGGACGAGACGATGATCCTGGGCATGGCGCAGGGCCTGGCCAACATGGGCCTGCTTCCGGTACCGGAAATCCAGTACCTGGCCTACCTGCACAATGCCATCGACCAGCTGCGCGGGGAGGCCTGTTCGCTGCAGTTCTTCTCCAACGACCAGTTCCGCAACCCGATGCTGGTGCGGGTGGCCGGGCTGGGCTACCAGAAGGGCTTCGGTGGCCATTTCCACAACGACAACTCGATCACCGCGCTGCGCGACATCCCCGGCCTGGTGGTGGGTTGCCCGTCGCGCGGCGACGATGCGGTGATGATGCTGCGCACGCTGGCGGCGCTGGCCCGCGTGGATGGCCGGGTGGCGGTGTTCCTCGAGCCGATCGCGCTGTACATGAGCAAGGACCTGCACGCGCCCGGTGATGGCCAGTGGCTGTTCGACTACCCGGCACCTGGGCAGGCGCTGGTGCTGGGCGAGGGCCGGGTCTACGCGCCTGATGCGGACGATCTGGTGGTCTTCACCTACGGCAACGGCGTACCGATGGCGCTGCGCGCGGTGCCGGCCATCCAGGCGCAGACCGGTTGGCAGGTACGGGTGGTGGACCTGCGCTGGCTGGTGCCGCTGGATGCTGGTTTCATCGCCGCCCAGGCCGCCAGCGCGCGGCGGGTGCTGGTGCTGGACGAGGGCCGCCACAGCGGCGGGGTGGGCGAGGGGGTGGTCACCGCCCTGGTCGAGGCCGGGCATGGCCACCTGCCGCTGCGGCGGGTCTGCGGCGCCGATACCTACACGCCGCTGGCGGGGGCAGCAATGTTCGGCCTTCCAAGCGACAATGCGGTGATTGGCGCCGCCCTCGACCTGGCGCAGGAACCCTGATGCATGTGTGGATTGGCGGGAATGTTGTTGCCGGCGGCGCAGTCGCCGGCCGAGGTGCTGCAGGCGCAGGCGCTGGCCATGGGGCAGGCGCTGCACCACCGCGGGCCGGATGACGGCGGCACCTGGGTCGACGCCAGCGCCGGCATCGCCCTGGCGCACCGCCGCCTGAGCATCCTCGACCTGTCACCGCTGGGCCACCAGCCGATGGCCTCGGCCGACGGCCGTTACGTGATGGCCTACAACGGCGAGGTCTACAACTTCGCTGCGCTGCGTGCCGAGCTGGAACCACTGGGCCATGCCTTCCGCGGCCATTCCGATACCGAAGTGCTGCTGGCCGCGATCCTGCAGTGGGGCGTCGAGGAGACCCTGCAGCGCGCCAACGGCATGTTCGCCATCGCGCTCTGGGACCGCCACGAGCAGTGCCTGTGGCTGGCCCGTGACCGGGTGGGCAAGAAGCCGCTGTATTACGGCTGGGCCGGCGACACCCTGGTGTTCGGCTCGGAACTGAAGGCGCTGTGGCAGCACCCGGATTTCGACAACGACATCGACAGCGATGCACTGACCCTGCTGCTGCGGCTGGACTACATCCCGGCCCCGCACAGCATCCACCAGCGCTGCTACAAGCTGATGCCGGGCCGCGTGCTGCGGCTGGATGCGGCGATGGTGGCCGCAGGTGCATCCGCGCATCGCCCCGAGCAGGCGCAGCGCCCGTACTGGGACGCCCGTGCGCGCATGCAGGCGGCCCTGGCCGCGCCGTTCCAGGGCCGCATCGAGGACGCCGAGGAACAGCTGGACGGCCTGCTGCGCGATGCCGTGGCGCTGCGCATGGTGGCCGACGTGCCGGTGGGCGTGTTCCTGTCCGGTGGCACCGATTCATCGCTGGTGGCCGCGCTGATGCAGGCACAGAGCACGCAGCCGGTGCACAGTTTCAGCATCGGCTTCAGCGGCTCGCACCATGACGAGGCGCCGCTGGCCAAGGAACTGGCCGGCCATCTGGGCTGCGACCACACCGAGCTCTATGTGAGCGGCGCCGACGCGCTGGCGGTGGTGCCGCAGCTGCCGGCGATGTTCGACGAACCCTTTGCCGACGCCTCGCAAGTGCCGACCGCGCTGGTCGCGCGCCTGGCGCGGCAGGGCGTGACCGTGGCCCTGTCCGGGGACGGCGGCGACGAACTGTTCTTCGGCTATACCCGCTATGTGCGCGCGCTGCGCAACTGGCAGATGCTGGGCCGCGTACCGGCGCCGCTGCGGCGCTGGATGGGCGCGCGTGCGCACCAGCAGGGCGAGGCCTCGCGCACCGGCGGCCTGGCTGCGCTGCTGGCCGAGACCGGCGCGCGTGGCATCGGCGATGTCTACCGCAACCGCATCTCGCGCTGGCGCGACCCGGCGGCGGCGGTGATCGGCGCGCGCGAGGCCGGCAGCTTCTACGACCTGGCCGACCCGCTGCACGGCGCCGGCACCCCGGCCGACGCGATGATGCTGGCCGATTTTGTCAGCTACCTGCCCGACGACCTGCTGTGCAAGGTCGACCGCACCTCGATGGCGGTCAGCCTGGAGGCGCGGGCACCGCTGCTGGACTGGCGCGTGGCTGAATTCGCCTGGTCACTGCCGCTGGCGTTCAAGCGCAGCGAGGACACCAGCAAGGTGCTGCTCAAGCGCGTGCTTGGCCGCTACGTGCCGCAGTCGATGGTGCACCGGCCCAAGCGCGGCTTCGGCGCGCCGGTGAGTGAATGGCTGAAGGGCGACCTGCGGCCGTGGGCCGATGACCTGTTGCAGCCGGCCCGGCTGGAACGCGAAGGCGTGCTGTCGGCGGCGGCCGTGCAGCCGCTGTGGCAGCAGTTCCTGGGTGGCCAGCGCAAGTGGCACACCCACCTCTGGAACGTGCTGATGTTCCAGGCCTGGCAGGACCATTGGCGGCAGGTGCGGGCGGGCGTGGCACGCGGCTGATCTTCACCGGGGCACACCGGGCCGGCCGCTAGGCTGGCCCTTTCCCCCGCCAGGAGTGTGTCGCCATGCCTGTTCCCACCATCGCCGTGTTCGTTGGCAGCCTGCGCAGGGAGTCCTGCAACCGCAGGCTGGCCCTGGCACTGGAAAAGCTGGCCGGTGATCGCGCGCGTTTCCAGTACGTGCGCATCGACGATCTGCCGCTGTACAACCAGGATTTCGACGGCAGCTACCCGGCGCAGGGCACCCGCCTGAAGGACGAGGTGCGCGCTGCTGACGCGGTGCTGTTCGTCACCCCCGAATACAACCGCTCGGTGCCGGGTGTGCTGAAGAACGCCATCGACATCGGCTCGCGGCCCTATGGTGACAGCGCCTTTGGCGGCAAGCCGGCGGCGGTGATCGGCGCCTCCATCGGCCAGATCGGCACGGCCGTGGCCCAGCAGCACCTGCGCAACAGCCTGGCTTTCCTGGACATGCACGTGCTCGGCCAGCCGGAGGCGTTCCTCCATTTCAAGGACGAGCTGATCGGGGCGGATGGCACGATCCACAATGAAGGCACGCAGAAGTTCCTGCAGGGCTATGTAGACCGCTTCCTGCAGCTGATCGCGGTGCATGCCAAGGGCGACTGACGCTGCCCTCGGGGTCAGCGCCCTCTGCTGCGCAGAGGGATCTGACCCCATGCGATAATGGGTCTCCATAGGCCGGACAGGCACGTCGCACAGCGGCGGATATCCCCCGTTCGTCCACGGCTTATCCACAGGCTTGTCCATGGCCGCCGGGGTCGGCGCATGCCTACACTCGTCTGGCCCACTTTCGCAGGAAACACCGCAGCATGTCCGCCCGTTCCGGCTTCCGTTCCAACCGCAAAGAGCGCGGCGATGGCTTCGACCGCGATCGCGACGAATCGCGCATCGACCAGCTGCGCGTGCCGCCGCACTCGGTGGAAGCCGAACAGGCGGTGCTGGGCGGCCTGATGCTGGCGCCGGAAGCCTACGACCGGGTCAACGACCAGCTGACCGAGACCGACTTCTACCGCCGCGACCACCAGATGATCTACCGGGCGATCCGCGAGCTGTCCGAGCGCGAGCGCCCGTTCGATGCGGTGACCCTGGGCGAGTGGTTCGAATCGCAGGGCAGGATGGAGCTGGTGGGCGACGGCGCCTACCTGATCGAACTGGCCAGCACCACGCCATCGGCGGCCAACATCGTCGCCTACGCCGAGATCGTGCGTGACAAGGCGGTGCTGCGGCAGCTGATCCAGGTCGGCACCGACATCGTCAACGACGGCTTCCAGCCGGAAGGCCGCGACAGCAGCGAACTGCTGGCCTCGGCCGAGAAGAGCGTGTTCGCCATTGCCGAACAGGGCGCACGTGGGCGTACCGACTTCGTGGCCATGCCCGGCGCACTGAAGGATGCCTTCGAGGAACTGCGCAACCGCTTCGAGAACGGCGGCAACATCACCGGCCTGCCGACCGGCTACACCGATTTCGATGCGATGACCGCCGGCCTGCAGCCGACCGACCTGATCATCCTGGCCGCGCGCCCGGCGATGGGCAAGACCACCTTCGCGCTGAACATCGCCGAGTACGCGGCGATCAAGTCGAAGAAGGGCGTGGCGGTGTTCTCGATGGAAATGTCCGCATCGCAGCTGGCAATGCGCCTGATTTCCTCCAACGGCCGCATCAACGCCTCGCGCCTGCGTACCGGCCAGCTGGAAGACGAGGACTGGAGCCGGGTCACCAGCGCGATCAAGATGCTGAAGGAAACCAAGATCTTCATCGACGATACGCCGGGCGTGTCGCCGGAGATCCTGCGTTCCAAGTGCCGCCGCCTGAAGCGCGAGCACGACCTGGGCCTGATCGTGATCGACTACCTGCAGCTGATGAGCGTGCCGGGCAACAGCGAAAACCGCGCGACCGAAATCTCTGAAATCTCGCGCTCGCTGAAGGGCCTGGCCAAGGAATTGAACGTACCGGTGATCGCGCTTTCGCAGCTCAATCGATCGCTGGAAACGCGAACCGACAAGCGCCCGGTGATGGCCGACCTTCGCGAATCGGGCGCAATCGAGCAGGACGCGGACATGATCGTCTTCATCTACCGCGACGATTACTACAACAAGGAAAATTCGCCGGACAAGGGCCTGGCCGAGATCATCATCGGCAAGCACCGTGGTGGCCCCACCGGTTCGTGCAAGCTGAAGTTCTTCGGCGAATACACCCGCTTCGACAACCTGTCCCACGATTCGGTCGGTTCATTCGAGTAACGGGTTCTTCCTGTGTATGCAGCGTGTAAATGACATGTAACGCGCTGCTTCTACGATTCCGCCGCTGCTGCTCTTCGACGCCGCCTTTCGGCGTCCAGCGTGCCCAAGGAATCCGCCTTCATGTCGCCCCATGCTCCGCTTCGCCGCAACCTGCTTGCCCTGCTGGTCTGTGCATCGCTGCCGTCGCTTGCTCTGGCTGAAACCGCTCCTGCCACTGAAGCACCGTCGGCCACGACCCTCGATTCGATCTCGGTGATCGGCCGCGGCGAGGCCCGCCAGGTGCAGCGTGTCACCGCGGAAGACATGAAGGTGCTGCCGCCGGGCGCCAACCCGCTGAAGCTGCTGGCCAGCAAGCCGGGCGTGCATTTCGAATCGGCCGACGCCACCGGTGCCTATGAGTGGTCCACCAGCATCAGCCTGCGCGGTTTCAACCAGAACCGCCTCGGCTATACGCTTGATGGCATCCCGCTGGGCAACATGTCCTACGGCAACAGCAATGGCCTGCATATCAGCCGCGCCGTGATCAGCGAGAACCTGGGCGGTGCGGAAGTGTCCACCGGCATCGGCGCACTGGGTACGCCGTCCACCAGCAACCTCGGGGGCGTGTTCCAGTTCTATTCGATCGATCCGTCCACCGAGTACGGCGTGGTGCTGGCGCAGGGCTTCGGCAGTGACAATGCGCGCCGCAGCTATGCACGCCTGGAGACGGGCGAACACCAGGGGTTTGCTGCCTACCTGTCCGGCGCGTACTCCGAGGGCGACAAGTGGAAGGGCAAGGGATCGCAGGAGTCGAAGCAGTTCAACGGCAAGGCCACCTACCACTTCGGTGAGGACAGCAGGATCACCGCGCTGTTCAACGGATCGCGCCGGGTCGAGGCCGATTACCAGGATCTGTCGCTGGAAATGATCGATCGCCTCGGCTGGAACTGGGACAACTATGCACCGGACTGGGATCGCGCGGTCGCTGCTGCGAACGGCCAGTACAGTGGCGGCGTCAACAGCCCATGGGACGCGTATTACTCCGGCCATGGCCTGCGCAATGACGACCTGTCCAGCATCGCCGGCGATTTCGGCCTCAACGATTCGATGCGGCTGAAGGTCAACGTCTACAACCACAGCAATCGCGGCCAGGGCCATTGGTTCAGCCCGTCCAATCCCTCCAACCCGGGTACCAGCCGGGAAATTCCGATTTCGATCCGCACCACCGAATACGCGATCGACCGTACCGGCGTGACCTCTGCGTTCACCTGGAATGTCGGCGGCCACGAACTGGAAGCCGGCCTCTGGTACGAGGACAACGGCCACAGCGTGCAGCGCAACTTCTACTACATCGATGGCCCCATCACCGATGACTTCTTCCTGCGCAATCCCGACCAGCGCGTGTGGAACCAGCACTACACCACCATCACCCGCCAGTTCTATGTGCAGGACCGCTTCCGCCTGTTCGATGATCGCCTGACCATCGACATCGGTGCCAAGTCGCCGCACACCCGTACCAGCGTGCGCACGCCGCTGGGCAACTACGCGAACAACAGCAGCCTCACCGCGAAGAAGGGCCTGCTGCCGCAGGCTGGCTTCAACTTCAAGCTCAACGAAGGCAACGAGGTCTTCGGTTCGTTCGCAAAGAATGTCGCTGCCTATGCACTGGGCGTCGGCAGCCCGTTCAACGTGCCGCAGGCCGACTTCGATGCCAGCGCAGGCAACCTGAAGCCGGAACAGTCACGCACGATCGAGCTGGGCTGGCGTGGCTACGGCCGGGGTTATGAAGCGTCGGTCGCGGTGTATGACGTGAAGTTCGACAACCGCCTGCTGGCGATTGCCCAGTGCGTGGGCATCCTTGGCTGCCCGGCGCTGTTCTCCAACGTCGGCTCGGTCACCAGCCGCGGCGCCGAGGCCACCCTGCAGTTGAAGCCGATGCAGGACCTGGCCTGGTCCAATGCGCTGTCCTGGAATGACAGCACCTACGACAACGATTACGTGAACAACGAAGTGGTGCCGACCCGCGGCCGCAAGACCGTGGACACGCCCGAATGGATGTTCGCCAGCACGCTCGCATGGACCCCGGGGCCGTGGGACATGCGCCTGTCGGCCAACCATGTCGGCAAGCGTTACGTGACCTACACCAATGATCTTTCGGTGCCCAGCTACTGGCTGGTCAATGCATCGGTGGCCTACGACTTCGGTGCGATGGGCCCGGCGCAGAACCTGACGGTTGCACTGAACCTGACCAACCTGACCGACAAGCGCTACCTGTCCTCCATCAACACCAATGGCACCTACGCCACTGACCCGACCCGCAGCCTGGCGACCATGCAGGTCGGCGCGCCGCGGCAGGTGATGGCCACCGCCACCGTCCGCTTCTGATGCGCGCACCTGTCGATCCGGAAACCCGTCGCCGCCTGCTGCGCATGGCGTGGCAGGGCACGGGGGCGGCCATCGCACTGGCGGCGATGCCGGGGCTGGCCACGGCCGGCCCGCGACCGCGGCTCGGGCGCGATCCGTTCACGCTGGGCGTCGCTGCTGGCGACCCGGATCCGCAGGGCGCGGTGCTGTGGACGCGGCTGGCAACGGACCCGCTCAATGGCGGCGGCATGCCCGCGCGGGCGGTGCCGGTGCGCTGGTACGTGGCAGAAGACCCTGGCATGCGCCGGCTGGTGCAGCGGGGTGTTGCTGCTGCCGTACCGGAACTGGCGCATTCGGTGCACGTGGAGGTCAATGGCCTGCGCCCGGGCCGTGACTACTACTACCGGTTCGCCTGCGACGGGGATGAAGAAAGCGCGGTCGGCCACTTCCGCACCGCGCCGTTGCCCGATACGCAGCTGCAGCAGCTGCGGTTGGCCCTGTGCACCTGCCAGGCCTGGAACAGCGGCTACTATCCGGTGCTGCGCGATATCGCGCGGAGCGATGTCGACCTGGTGCTGCACGCCGGCGACTACCTGTACGAATACAGCCCGCTGCAGAATGCACGCGGCAGCACGCTGGATGCAGCGCGCTTCAGTGGCGAGACCGTCAGCCTGGAGCGTTACCGCGACCAGTACGCGCTGTACAAGCTCGATCCGGACCTGCAGGCAGCGCATGCCGCGCATGCTTTCGCGGTGATCTGGGATGACCACGAGGTGCAGAACGACTACTCCGGCATCCATCCGGAGAAGCCCGGCGTATCGACGGAAGATTTCATCGTGCGTCGGGCGGCGGCCTACCGCGCGTTCTACGAACACCTGCCCATGCGCAGCACGCCGGCCGGCAATGGTGGCCTGCGCGTGCACCGGGGGCTGCGCTACGGTGATCTTGCGCAGCTCAGCCTGCTCGATTGCCGGCAGTTCCGTCCCGCCAATCCCTGCGGGGTGGGCGAATCGGCGCGCTGCGAAGCGGCACTGGACCCGCGCATGAGCATGCTCGGTGTCGGCCAGGAAGCCTGGTTCGCCCAGTCGATGTTGGCGGCACAGGGGTTGCGCTGGAACGTGGTGGTACAGCAGTTGCTGATGGCCCAGCTGCGGCTGGAGGCAGGCACCCCACGCGAGCGCTTCTGGAACGACGCCTGGGACGGCTATCCGCTTGCGCGCAACCGTCTGCTGCAGGCGCTGCAGACAGGCGGGCAGGGCAACGCGATCGTGCTCGGCGGCGACTGGCACTCCACCTTCGTCAACGACCTGAAGCTGGACTTCGATGCGGCCAGCTCGCCGGTGGTGGCCACCGAATTCATCGCGCCGGCAATCAGCAGTGGCGGCGACGATACCCCGTATGGCCCTTACTACGGCCCATCGATTCCGCAGAACCCGCATATCCGCTATTTCGACGGCGACCGTCGCGGCTGGTGGAAGCTGCAGCTGAACCGGCAGACCGTGGATGCCGAACTGCGCTTTGCCGACAGCGTGCTGCGTGCCGATGCCGAGGTGCGGACCGCAGCGCGCTTCCAGGTCATCCACGGCCGACCGGGGGCCGTGCCGGTATAAGCCCCGGCCGGCGCTCAAGTTCCCCCGTCACCTGCCGTTACCGCACCGGTAACAGGGGGAAACATCACCGTCCATGACCCATCGCTGCACGCGCGGCGATGGAGCAGCGCGTGCGCCCCCTTCATTCATGGGGAACGGATCGATGTCGGCGGTAGCAGGGAAGAGTGGGTTGAGGCGCGGCGTCGCCTGGATGTGCGTGGTGTTGTTGCAGCTGCTGGCAGGTACGGGCGTTGCGCAGGCGGCGTCGGCGGCGTGCGAGGCCATCAACCTGATAGGTGCCACGACCAACGAGATCCGGTCGTTCGCACAGGGTGCCTTCCTGCCAGGGGAGTCGCTGACAATCAGTTTCAGAGACAGCGGCGAGAACATCGGCAAACCGCCGACGTCGGCCGACGCCATCATTTTCCGCAGTTTGAGTTTTGGCCCGGGAGGCTACGACTACCGCAGCAACACCGGGTCTGCCGGAGCGCACAGCGGAACGGTCGACAGCAGCTTCCTGGTGGCCAACGGCCTGTTCATGAGCATCAAGACCGGAAGGTACATCAGCCCGGTCGAGATCCGCTGCATTTCCGCTGCCGCACAACCGCTGCAGCTGGCGCCGCCGGCGACGCAGCAGTTCACCGTCGGCACGGCGGTGGATTTCAACCTGGCCGCCAGCGGCGGCACCCTGCCTTACAACTTCGGCATCAACAGTGGCACCTTGCCCGCCGGGCTGGTGCTTGAGCCGACGGGGCGCCTGAATGGCACGCCGCAGGTCGCGGGCACGTTCAGCGTCAGCGTGGAGGTCACCGATGCCGCGGCCGCCAGCGCGCACCAGCCGCTGTCGGTCAACATCGCGGCCATCGCGCCCGATGCCCCCGGCCAGGTCGTGGCCGTCGCCGGCGATGGCCAGGCCGTGGTCAGCTTCACCGCACCGACGCAGACCGGCGGCGCGCCCATTGTCCAGTACGCCGTGATGGCGTCCACGGGCGAATGGATGCTCGGCACGCAGTCGCCGATCACGGTGACCGGCCTTGCCAACGGCATGCCCGTGCAGTTCCAGGTGATCGCCAACAACGGCAGTCAGGCCAGCCAGCCGTCGCAGGCAAGCGCGGCGGTCACGCCGATGACCGGGCAGACGATCCAGTTCAATGCGCCCGGCGACCAGCCCTTGGGTTCGCTGCTGGCACTGGAGGCCACCGCGAGCAGCGGCCTGGCCGTCGAGTACGAGAGCCTGAATCCACTGGTCTGCGTGCTGGAACGTGCAGGCAACCTGCGGCTGTCCGCGCTCGGTACGTGCACGGTGCGCGCGCTGCAGCCCGGCAACGCGGGCACGCGCGCGGCGCAGCCGGTGGAGCGCAGCTTCAACGTGGTGGCTGCCCGCGCGTCGGCGCCGACCCTGCGTCGCGTCGAACGGATCGGCGCAAGCAGCGTGGACGTGTACTTCGATGTACCCGCCAGCGACGGTGGCAGTGCCATCCTCTCTTACGAGGTGGCAGCACGCCCGGGTGCTGCTGTGGTCAGCGGTGCCTCCAGCCCGGTACGCATGAGCCGCCTGCATGCAGGCACGACCTATACCTTCGCCGTGCGTGCGCGCACCGCGACAGGGCCCGGCACCTTCTCCGCCGAGTCCGATCCTGTGACGATGCCGACCGTGCCGCGCGTGACCGGCCTGCAGGTACCGGCCGACGGCCGCTACCTCGCCGGTGCCAGCCTCGATTTCCTGCTGGTCCTGGATCAGCCAGCAATCGTGCAGGGCGTGCCCGAGCTGCTGCTGTCGATCGGCGGGCAGCGCGTAGCCGCGACCTATCGCGCTGGCTCGGGCAGCAATCTGCTGGCTTTCAGCTACACCGTGTTGCCGGGCCAGTTGGACGAGGACGGCATCGGCATCGACGGCCTGCAGCTGGCCGGTGGCAGCATCCGCAATGCCGATGGCATCGATGCTGTGCTGGCGCTGGCAGGCGTGGGCGCTACCGGCGGCATCCTGGTGGGCGCGCAGCCGGCTGCCGCGCCGTCCATCACCGGCGTGGTTGCAGGCGATGGCGTGGTGACGTTGCAGTTCGCAGCGCCCGCGCAGGATGGCGGCAGCCCGGTGCTGGATTACGTGGTGACCGCGCAGCCCGATGGCCTGCAGTTGCAGGCGGCCGCTTCTCCGGCAGTGTTCACCGGCCTGCGCAATGGCACTGCGTATCGCTTTACGGTGACCGCGCGTACCGCAGCCGGGCTGGGCGCGGCGTCCATGGCATCGGACGACGTGGTGCCGATGGCGCAGCAGCAGATCCAGTTCGCACCCCTGGATGCCCAGGCTTTCGGCAGCACGCCACAGGTGCTGGCCAGTGCCAGCAGTGGCCTGGCGGTGTCGCTGTCCAGCAGCACACCCCGGGTCTGCAGCGTCGCTGCCGATGGCCGGGTGACCCTGCTTGCGGCCGGTACCTGCAGCATCGACGCCGATCAGCCGGGTGACGCCGCGACCCATGCCGCTACCCGCGTCAGCCGTTCGTTCGCGGTGCTGGCGGTGGTGCCGGGCGCGCCCCGCATCACTGCGGTCGTACTCGCTGCGGGCAGTGTGGACGTGAGCTTCCAGGCGCCGGCGTTCGAAGGCGGCAGTGCGGTCGACAGCTATCTGCTGCAGGCGCTGCCAGGTGGACAGAGCGTGCGTGGCAACGGCAGTCCGCTGCGTATCGACGGGCTGCCCACTGGCATCGCGCATCGCTTCGTGGTGACCGCCTTCAATGCGGCGGGAGCCGGTGCGGCATCGTTGCCGTCCGATCCGCTCACCGTGCAGGGCGCACCGGCGGTGACCGGCGTGCAGGTGCCGTCCGTCGGCCGCTACCTCGCCGGACAGGTGCTGTCCTTTGCGGTGCAGTTCGACCAGGGCCTGCAGGTGGGCGCTGCGCCGCAGCTGCTGCTGCGCATCGGCAGCCAGCGTCGGCTGGCCACGCTCTCGGCGGTGGAGACGGAGGTGCAGGGCAGTGTGCTGCGCTTCCAGTACACGCTGCAGGCCGATGACCGCGACGAGGATGGCGTCGAGGTGGAATCGGTGCAGGCTGCTGCCGGCAGCCTGCGCAATGCACAGGGCACCGAGGCACGCACTGCGCTGGCCAACGTCGGGGCGACCACCGGTGTACGCGTCGGCGCCGACCTGCCGTCGGCCGTCGCCAATGTGCGCGGCGTGGCCGGTGATGGGCAGGTGCAGGTGCATTTCGATGCAGCGTCGGCCGGCAGTGGCGCCATCGTCGATTACACCGTGACCGCGCAGCCGGGCGGCATCAGCGCAACCGGTACGACCTCGCCGATCACCGTGCGTGGCCTGGCCAACGGCAGCGCCTATCGTTTCGTGGTGGTCGCACGCAGCGAATACGGCAGCGGCGTGGTGTCGGCCGCCTCGGCAGCGGTGGTGCCGTTGCCGGACCTGGCCGTGGCCGATTCCAGCATCGTCGTGCCTTACGGTGCCGCAGCCGTCGTGCTGCCGCTGTCGGTGGGCGGTGTGGCCGAGCAGGTGCAGCTGACCGTGGGCCCGCAGCATGGACAGGTTGACGTGCAGGGCACGACGCTGCGCTACACGCCGGCCGCAGGCTATGCCGGCAACGACAGCATCAGCTACACCGTCAGCGATGCCTTCCGCACGTCGGCACCGGCCACGATCACGATTACCGTGGGTACGCCGACCGTGGTCCTGCAGTCGGCTGCGTTGCCGTTGGGCGAGGCTGGCACGGCGCTCGACGCGCAGCTGTCCAGCAGCGGCGGCGCGGCGCCTTACACCTACGCCATTGTTGGCGGCAGTCTGCCGACGGGCCTCCGCCTGGATCGCAGCGGACACCTGGCAGGTACGCCGGTGGCCGCAGGGCGTTTCGAGATCGAGGTCGAGGTGACCGACAGCAGCTCCGGCGGCGGTCCGTTCCGTGCGCGCCGCGTATTCGTGCTGAACGTGGCGGCTCCGCAGATCGGGGAAGTCGAAGCCCCGCTGCCCGCGGCAACCCAGGCTGGCCCGGTCAGCCTGCGCCTGCAGGCACGTGGCGGTACCGCGCCCTATGCGTTCCGCCTGATGTCGGGTGCGCTGCCGCCCGGCGTGCTGCTGTCCAGCGACGGCCAGGTGCAGGGCGTGGCCACCGTGGCCGGCGTGTTCGATTTCGACGTGGAAGTCAGCGACACCTACGGCTTCACCGGCGTGGCGCGCTACCAGCTGAAGATCGCGCAGGCCGCGCAGGCTATCACCGGCTTCAGCGTGGACCCGGCAACGCCGGTCTACAGCGAGGGCGGCAGCTTCGAGGTCTCCGCACGGGGTGGTGCGTCGGGTCAGCCGCTGCGTTTCGGCAGCAGCAGCCCCGCGGTCTGCAGTGTCAGCGGCACGCGCGTCGCCATGCTGGCGGCAGGGCGCTGCGTGCTGACCGTAGACCAGGACGGCGATGCCAACCATGAAGCGGCCGCGCAGCAACAACACGTGGTCGATATCGCGCTGGCCGTGCCGGTGCTGGCGTGGAGTGCCGACCTGCAGCGCCTGCTGGAACAGGGCAGTTTCGAACTGCCGCTGCCGACCAGCGCCAGCCCGGGTGCCTTCAGCTTCCATAGCAGCGACACCGCAGTGGCCAGTGTCGAGGGCCGCACTGTGCATGTGCACGGCGAAGGTCGTGCGGTGATCACCGCCAAGCAGGCCGCTGCGGGCAGCTATGCCGCGGCCAGTGCCGAGCTGGTGCTGGTGGTGAACATGCGCCCGGACCCGACCCGTGACCCGGGCGTGACCGGGCTGCTGCAGGCGCAGGTGGATGCGAGCGTGCGCTTCGCCAACGCGCAGCAGGCCAACATCCGCGAGCGCCTGCGGCAGGTACGTGCGGGCGGCAATGCCGACAGCAACACGCTGTCGGTGTCGACCGGCGCGCGAGGCCCGGAGGCGGCGTCGCTGCCGCTGGGCCAGGCCATGGAGAGCGAGCGTCCGCTGCTGCCCGCCGGCTGGGGCACCTGGGTGTCCGGCACGGCCACCTACGGCCGGGGTGGCCCGACCGGGGCAGGGCGGTATGACCTGCGCAGCGACGGCCTGACCGTGGGCGTGGATCGTCGCCTCGGTGACAGCGCACTGTGGGGCGTGGCCGGCAGCATCGGCCGCAACGACAGCGAGCAGGATGATGCCCGCACGCGCCTGCAGGCCGACCAGCGGTCGCTGGCGTTGTATGGCCTGTGGCGCGGCAACGCGCACGTGTTCGTCGATGCGGTGCTGGCCACCGGCAACCTGCGCTTCGACCTGCAGCGCTGGAGCCGCGATGCCGGCGCGATGGCGGTGGCCCGTCGCGAGGGTTCGCAGTGGTTCGGTTCGCTGGCGCTGGGCTATGAGCAGGTGTTGTCGGGCATGCGCATGAGTGGCTACGCACGGCTGGACGGCAGCCGCAGCACGCTGGATGCCTACCGCGAGCACGGCCTGGGCGAACTGGATCTGGCCTATGGCCGCCACGTCGTTGACAGCCGCGCGCTGGCATTCGGCCTGGAAGGCAGCGCGGTCGAATCGGCTGAGGCGCGCATGCGCCCGTTCTGGAGCATCGAGTACCGGCAGGCGCTGCAGGACCGGGGCGAAGCAACGTTGAACTACGCTGAGTGGGCGCGTCCGCAGGACTACCGCCTGGCGATGCGCAGCTACAACGAAGATCTGCTGTCGCTGTCTACCGGCGTCGACATGTCCATCGCGCGCGGCTGGATCCTGTCGCTGCTGCTGGGCCATGAACAGGCCCGGGGCAGTGATCGTTCCAGCAGCGTCGGCCTGCGCCTGAGCAACGGCAGCCGCTGAGGCCGCCAGCGCGATAATGCCAGCGGCGGCACCGGGCCATGCCCGGCGACCGCCGCTGCACCGGGTTTCATCGCCCCCAGCCCGGTTTCGTCGCAATCCGTTTGCGGCGGCCGCGGGCGCGCGGCACGGTGGTCACAGGCGGCAGGGTGCCGCCCAAGGAGACCGTCATGAAGACCTTGTTCGCGCTGGGCGTGTGGTGCCTGCTGTTCGTGCTGTGCTGGCCGTTGGCGCTGCTGGCGCTGATTGCCTGGCCGTTCGTCTGGCTGCTGAGCCTGCCGTTCCGCCTGGTCGGCATCACCTTCTCGGCGTTGTTCGCCTTCCTGCGTGCGCTGTTCATGCTGCCGGCCCGCGTGCTGGGCGGCCGTGCGGTGGCGGCATGAAGGTGCTGCTGGTTGCCCTGGCAGCGCTGGCCGGCCCGGCACTGGCGCAGTCGCCGGCACCGTCCTCGGCGTGGTTGGAGCGCCAGCAGACGGCCGCTGCCGATGAGGCGGATGCGGCCGGGTCCAGGTCTGCGAAAGCGCCCGAAGCCAAGGAGCGCTGTCGGGTCGTGAAGCAATGGAAGGTGAGGGACACCGTGGTCGAGCACCGCGTGTGTGAGGATGCGCCAAAGCCCGAGGCGCCCGCCCGGCAGGGGTAGAGCCGAGCCTGCGCTCGGCTGCTTTTTGTATCGGCCAGCCGAGCATGGGCTCGGCGCTGCATCAGGCCGCCTCGGCGCGCAGCGCCGCCTGCACCGCCGGGCGCGCATTGATCCGGCGCACGTAGGCCTCCAGCGCCGGCCACGTTGCAAGATCGATCGCAAAGAAGCGGCACCAGCCGAGCACGGTGAACAGATAGGCGTCGACCACGCTGAAGGCGGCGCCCATCAGGTAGTCCTGTGTCGCCAGTGTCTCCTGCAACAGGTCGAAGCGCTTGAACAGCTTCTGCCGGAAGATGGCCTTGGCCTCGTCCGGCAGCGCCGCATTGAACAGCGGCGCCGAGCCGGCGTGGATCTCGCTGGTCACGAAGTTCAGCCATTCCTGCAGGCGCACGCGCTGCCAGCTTGCAGGCGGCGGCGCCAGGCCGCTGTCCGGCCGCAGATCGGCCAGGTACTGGACGATGGCCGGGCCTTCACTCAGCACCTGCCCGTCATCCAGTTCAAGTGCTGCGACATAACCCGTGCGGCTGATGGTGCGGAAGTCGCGGCCATCGCTGGTGCGCTTGGTCGCGTTGTCGACCTTCACCAGTTCGAAGGGAAGGCCGAGTTCGCGCAGCACGATATGGGGCGAGAGCGAGCAGGTCCAGGGTGCGTAGTACAGCTTCAAGGGGAGCCTCCGGTGGCAGGGAAATGGCAGCGGCCTGCCGATCCAGGGCAGTCTGCCCAGCCGGGGAGCGGTGGTAAAATTAATGTTCGACTTCATTGCCATAAGTTGAGCTACTGCAACACATGATGAATCTCGCGCATTGGCGGTTGCTGGTGGCTGTGGCCGACGAGGGCACGATCTCGCGCGCGGCTGACCGCGTCGGCATCACCCAGTCCGGGGCCAGCCAAGCCATCGGCCAGCTGGAGGCCGCACTCGGCTTTCCGGTGTTCGTCCGCGAGCGCCGCCAGGTCGACGTCACGGCGCTGGGCCAGCAGGTGATCGATCACGCGCGGCGCATGCTGGACGGCCTGCAGGCCATCCGCGCGCTGGCCGACGACAGCCAGGGGCTGAGCGGTGCGCGCATCCGCCTGGCAACGTTCCCCTCGATCGTTTCGACCGTGCTGCCGGCACTGCTGCGCGACTTCCAGCGCCGCCACCCGGGCATCGAAGTGGTGGTGGTGGAGGGCACCGACGAGGAGGTCGAACAGTGGCTGGCTTCGGGTGCGGTCGAGGTGGGCGTGGTGCTGAACCCTGCACCCGCGCGATTGCCGTTGGCCCTGGGGAGCGATGCGTGGGTGGCGGTACTCGCGCAGGCGCATCCGCTGGGGCGGCGCGCCACCGAGCGCGGAATCGCGCTGGATGAACTGGTTGCCGAGCCCTTCATCCTTGCCACAGGCGGGTGCACGGTGAATGGCCAGCGGCTGATGGAGGACGCAGGCCTGCAACTGACCGACGTGCGGATAACGGTGCGCGACTGGGCCAGCGCCTGCGTGCTGGTGCGCGAGGGACTGGGCGTTTCGCTGGTGCCCGAGTCGACGCTGCCGTTGGATCGTCAGGGGCTGCGGGTGCTGCCCATCACCCCGGGCATCCGCCGCGTGTTCGGCCTGGTCTGTTCCCCGGCGGCGCCCGCATCGCGGGCAACGCAGGTCTTCATGCAGGTACTGGGCGCGGCGGCTGCCGCCAGTGAGTCCGGGTCAGCGTGAACCCGCTGCCGGCGGTGCAGGGACGACCTGCTGCTGGCCATCGCTGTACATCATCATGATCTTCTCGCCGCGGTAGGGCAGCACGACTTCGGGCCGCCACGGATCGCCCTTGGGCGAGGTGGCCTTGGCCGTGACAGTGCAGCCGCTGTCCTTGATGCCGCAGCGGCGGATGGCGATCTGCAGGGTGCCGTCGGCGGAGCGGTAATCGACGCCAGGTGAGTGGAACAGGGTTTCGCCCGGCATGCTGTAGCGGATCCTGATCTGGTTGGTGCCTAGCGGGCTTACTTCAACCGGTTGCACCGAGGCCCTGCGGTAGTCGCCTTCCAGCGGTTCGGCTGCGCAGGCCAGCAGCGGAACCAGGGTTGCCATCAACATCACCGCAGCGGCGCGCGACGTGCGGGCGAGGGGAGTCGAGCGCATGGACTTTCCTTCCTTGGTCAGATGCCCCGATCATTGAACCGCAGCATTGCAGGGTCAAGACACGCGGCGCTGCTGCAGGCAACGAAAAACCCCGCCGAAGCGGGGTTTTTGGTTTGCAGGCGAGTGCCGACCAACGGTCGGCACCTACCGTGATGCAGATCAGTTCGCCTTGTGGATGGCGCGCTTGCTGACCGCCATCGCCGCGTCGTGGATCACTTCCGACAGCGACGGGTGGGCGTGGCAGATGCGGGCCAGGTCATCGGCCGAGCCGCTGAACTCCATGGTCAGCACGCCTTCGTGCACCAGCTCGGAGACGTTGGCGCCGACCAGGTGCATGCCGAGGATGCGATCGGTTTCGGCATGGGCCAGGATCTTCACGAAGCCTGCCGGCTCGATCATCGCCACGGCGCGACCGTTGGCGGCGAACGGGAAGCTGCCGGCCTTGTACGGAATGCCTTCGGCCTTCAGCTGCGCTTCGGTCTTGCCGACCCAGGCCAGTTCCGGCTCGGTGTAGATGACCCACGGGATGGTGTCGAAGTTGACGTGGCCCGGCAGGCCGGCGATCAGTTCGGCAACCGCGATGCCTTCCTCGAAGCCCTTGTGCGCCAGCATCGGGCCGCGCACGCAGTCACCCACTGCCCAGACGCCGTTGACGCCGGTGTGGCAGTGCGCGTCGACTTCGATCTGGCCACGCTCGTTGACCTTCACGCCGGTGCCTTCGGCCAGCAGGCCCTTGGTGGCGGCGCGACGGCCGACGGCCACCAGCAGCTTGTCCACGGTCAGGGTCTTCTCGCCTTCGCTGTCGGTGTAGGTGACAACGACTTCCTTCTTCTTGCCCTTGCCGGTGATCTCGGTCTTGGAGACCTTGGCACCGAGGCGGATGTCCAGGCCCTGCTTCTTGAATTCCTTGGCAGCGGTCTTGGCCACTTCGGCGTCGGCCACGGCCAGGAACTCCGGCAGTGCTTCCAGGATGGTGACTTCAGCGCCCAGGCGCTTCCACACGCTGCCCAGTTCCAGGCCGATGACGCCGGCGCCGATCACGGCCAGGCGGTTCGGCACTTCGGTGAAGTCCAGGCCGCCGACGTTGTCGACGATGACGTCGCCGTCGAACTTGGCGAACGGCAGTTCGATCGAATCCGAACCGGCGGCGATGATGACGTTGGTGCCCTTCAGCTCGACTTCCGAACCGTCGTGCTGCTTCACCTTGACCACGTTGCCCGGCTGCAGTTCACCGAAACCGTAGTAGGTGGCGACCTTGTTGGCCTTGAACAGCATGGCGATGCCGCCAGTGAACTGCTTGACGATCTTGTCCTTGCGGCCAACCATCGCTTCGACGTCGATCTTGGCATCCTTGAAGCTGATGCCGTGGTCGCCAAAGATGTGGCCCATGTTCCAGAACTGGCGCGAGGAATCCAGCAGCGCCTTGGACGGGATGCAGCCCACGCGCAGGCAGGTGCCGCCCAGTGCCGGCTTGCCGTCCTTGCCCAGCGCTGCGTCGATGCAGGCGGTCTTCAGGCCCAGCTGTGCCGCGCGGATGGCAGCGTGGTAACCGGCCGGGCCTGCACCGATGACGACGACGTCGAATTGTTCAGCCATTGAATTATTCCTTGATGCATTACCAGAACCCCTCCGCGCGGGCGCGGAGGGGCGGGAGGTCTCTTACAGGCCGAACAGCATGCGGCCCGGGTTTTCCAGCTGGTTCTTGATGTCCACCAGGAACTGCACCGAGTCCTTGCCATCGATGATGCGATGGTCGTAGGACAGGGCCAGGTACATCATCGGCGCGATCACGACCTGGCCGTTCTGGGCGATCGGACGCTCCTTGATGGCGTGCATGCCCAGGATGGCGCTCTGCGGCGGGTTGATGATCGGGGTCGACAGCAGCGAACCAAAGGTGCCGCCGTTGGTCACGGTGAAGGTGCCGCCCTGCAGTTCGTCCAGGCCCAGCTTGCCGTCACGCGCCTTCTTGGCGTAGTCGGCGATGGTCTTTTCGATGTCGGCGAACGACATGCGCTCGACGTTGCGCAGGACCGGGGTGACCAGGCCCTTCTCGGTGGACACGGCGATCGAGATGTCCGAATAGCCGTGGTAGATGATGTCGTCGCCGTCGATCGAGGCGTTGACCAGCGGGAAGCGCTGCAGGGCGTTGGCAGCGGCCTTCACGAAGAAGCTCATGAAGCCCAGCTTGATGCCGTGTGCCTTGACGAACTCGTCCTGCAGGTCCTTGCGCGCGGCCGACACCTTGGACAGGTCGACTTCGTTGAAGGTGGTCAGCATGGCGGTGGAGTTCTTCGACTCCATCAGGCGTTCGGCGATGCGCTTGCGGATGCGGGTCATCGGCACGCGTTCTTCCGGACGTGCGCCACCGGCCTTGCCGGCGCCGCCGTTGCGGGCGAAGTTGACGATGTCTTCCTTGGTCACGGCGCCGCGACGGCCGGTGCCGTCGACGTCAGCCGGGTTCACGCCTTCGGTGATGGCGGTGAAGCGGGCACCCGGCGGCAGGGTGTCGGCAGCCGACTTGGCAGCCGGGGCCGGAGCGGCGGCAGCGGCCGGGGCAGCAGCGGCCGGGGCAGCGGCGGCAGCCGGAGCGGCTTCAGCGGCCGGAGCCGGGGCAGCAGCCACGGCGCCTTCTTCGATGATCGCCACGACCTGGCTGGAGGTCACGGTGTCGCCTTCCTTGAACTTGATCTCCTTGATCACGCCATCGACCGGCGACGGCACTTCCAGGACGACCTTGTCGGTTTCCAGGTCAAGCAGGTTTTCGTCGCGCTTGACGGCGTCGCCCACCTTCTTGTGCCAGGTGGCGATGGTGCCGTCGGCGACGGATTCGGGCAGTACCGGGGCTTTGACTTCGGTGGCCATTGCGGGAGCTTCCTGGTTTGTCTTCTAAATAGGGGGAGGGTTATTCAGCGAACGTGTCGTTGAACGGGTTGACCAGTGCATCGGCGACCAGCTGCTGCTGTTCGCGGACGTGGTCAGCCATGTGACCGGCAGCCGGCGAAGCCGAACGTGCGCGACCGGCGTAGTGCAGGTTCTGGCCTTCGGCCAGGCAGAACTGCAGGTGGTGGCGGATCTGGTACCACGCACCCTGGTTCTGCGGTTCTTCCTGCGTCCACACCACGTCGGTGGCCTTGCCGTACTTCTTCAGTTCGGCGGCCAGCAGCGCACGCGGGAACGGGTACAGCTGTTCCACGCGGATGATCGCCACGTCGTCCTGGCCACGCTTGGTCTGGTCTTCCAGCAGGTCGTAGTAGACCTTGCCCGAGCACAGCACCACGCGCTTGACCTTCTTGGCATCGGCATTGGCATCGCCGATCAGGTGCTGGAACTCGCCGTTGGCCAGCTCGTCCAGGGTCGACACGGCCAGCTTGTGGCGCAGCAGCGACTTGGGCGACATCACCACCAGCGGCTTGCGGGTGGTCAGGTGCTGCTGGCGGCGCAGCATGTGGAAGGCCTGTGCCGGGGTGGACGGAACCACGACCAGCATGTTTTCCAGCGCGCACAGCTGCAGGAAGCGCTCCAGGCGCGCCGAGCTGTGTTCCGGGCCTTGGCCTTCATAACCGTGCGGCAGCAGCAGGGTCAGGCCGGAAATACGCCCCCACTTGGCTTCGCCGGCGGCGATGAACTGGTCGATCACCACCTGGGCGCCGTTGGCGAAGTCGCCGAACTGGCCTTCCCAGATGCACAGGGTGTTGGGATCGGTGGTCGAGAAACCGTACTCGTAGGCCATCACGGCTTCTTCGCTCAGCAGCGAATCGATGATGGTGGCCTTCTCCGGCGAATCCACCAGCTGCCGCAGCGGCAGGTAGTAGTTGTCGGTCTTCTGGTCGTGCAGGATCGCGTGGCGGTGGGTGAAGGTGCCGCGGCCGACGTCCTGGCCGACCAGGCGCAGGGCATTGCCCTCGTCCAGCAGGGTGGCGTAGGCCAGGTTCTCGGCAAAGCCCCAGTCGCCCGGGATCTCGCCGGCGGCCATCTTGCGGCGGTCGTCGTAGACCTTCGACACGCGCGAGTGCAGCTGCACTTCTTCCGGCACGGTATTGATCAGCTTGGCCAGCTCGACCAGCTTGTCCTTGTCCACCTTGGTGGAGATCTCATCGGACAGCTTGCCTTCCAGCAGCTTCGGCCAATCGACGAACAGCGGGCTGGTCGGCGGGGTCTTCTCGACCTTGGCCAGTTCGGTGGTCACTTCGCCACCGTCCAGCTTGTCGCGGTACGCATCGACCATCGCCTTGCCGGCGCCGGCGGCGATCACGCCTGCCTTTTCCAGCTGCTCGGCGTACAGCTCGCGGGTGGTCGGGTGCTTGCGGATCACCTGGTACATCAGCGGCTGGGTGATCGCCGGTTCGTCGGCCTCGTTGTGGCCCCAACGGCGGTAGCACATCAGGTCGATGACCACGTCCTTGGCGAACTTCTGGCGGAACTCGAAGGCCAGCTGCGCGGCGAACACGACTGCTTCCGGATCATCGCCGTTCACGTGCAGCACCGGTGCGGCGATCATCTTCGCCACGTCGGTGGCATAGCGCGTGGAGCGCGTATCCAGCGGGTTGGAGGTGGTGAAGCCGACCTGGTTGTTGACCACGATGTGCACGGTGCCGCCGACGGCGAAGCCGCGGGCCTGCGACATCTGGAACAGCTCCATGACCACGCCCTGGCCGGAGAAGGCCGCGTCGCCGTGGATGAGGATCGGCATGACCTGCTTGCGGGCGGTGTCCTTGCGGCGCTCCTGGCGCGAACGCACGGAACCGGCAACCACCGGGTCGGCGATTTCCAGGTGCGACGGGTTGAACGCCAGCGCCAGGTGCACCGGGCCACCGTCGGTGGCCACGTCGGCCGAGAAGCCCATGTGGTACTTCACGTCGCCGGCCGAGGCGTGCTCGTCGTGCTCGAACTTGCCTTCGAACTCGTCGAACAGCTTGCGCGGGTTCTTGCCGAGGGTGTTGACGAGCACGTTCAGGCGGCCGCGGTGGGCCATGCCGACGACCACGTCCTTGACGCCATCCTTGCCGGCGCTGCGGATGATGGTGTCCATCATCGGGATCAGCGAGTCGCCGCCTTCCAGCGAGAAGCGCTTCTGGCCGACGTACTTGGTGTGCAGGTAGCGCTCGAGGCCTTCGGCGGCGGTCAGGCGCTCCAGCGTGCGGCGCTGGGTGTCAGCGTCCAGCTGGTAGTTGCCACCGGCCAGTTCCAGCTTCTTGTAGATCCACTGGCGCTGCTCGACTTCGGCGATGTGCATGAACTCTGCACCGATCGAGCCGGTGTAGGTCGCCTTCAGGCGTGCCAGCAGGTCACGCAGCTTCATGCGCGGCTGGCCGCCGACGCCGCCGGTGCTGAACTCACTGTTGAGATCGCCGTCGGACAGGCTGTGGAACGGCAGGCCCAGGTCCGGGGTGTTGACCGGCGTGGTCAGGCCCAGCGGGTCCAGGCGCGCATCGAGGTGGCCGCGCGAGCGGTAGGCAGTGATCAGACGACCGACATTGCGCTCACGCTCGTCGCCTGCACCCGTGCCGGTGCCGGCTTTCAGCGCATCCTTGGCCGCGTCCGCGATGTGGGAGATGACGGCCGAGTGCGGAATGTCGCCTGCTTCACGGCCCTTGAAGCCGTCGAAGTAGGTTTTCCATTTGGGATCGACACTATCCGGGGAGACCAGGTACTGCTCGTACAGGTCCTCGACATAGGAGGCGTTGCCGCCGGCGAGTTGCGAAGATTGCGCAAACTGCTTCAGTTGATTGTCCACGATGGAGGGTGCTGATTCGCTTTGTGGGGTATGGCTTCAGAAGGACCCTGCAGGAAAATGAATAGCCCTGCACGGGCGCGTTCAAACGGCCAAATTGTACCCCCATCCGGACACGAAGGGGCACCGCCAACGGCATTGCGCGTCCCCCGGTGTCGCTCCCAGACAGGTTTGTCCGGGACAGCGCGCTCAGATGCCGAGCGCGCGCAGTTCGCTGCAATCGCGCGAACGGTCCCAGACGCGCTGCAATTGCTGCTCGAACGGCTGCGAACGTGCGGGCAGCGCGATCCCGGCTTCGCCGTCCAGCCGATGGCCGATAAGACGAAAGTAGAAGTCGCCCGCGTCATTGACGAGGCAGGCCGAGGCCAGCGCACGGTCGATCGGATCGCTGACCTCGCGGAACTGGATCACACTGGGCAGGCGCTGGGCCAGCGCCAGCAGCGGGGAACCGGCAGCAGCAATGGCGGCCGCGTCGTGCACGATCACCCGCAATTGCTTGTCGTGGCGGGCGGTGACGAAGCGGCGCAGGGCCGCCTGCACCGGTGCTGCATCCAGCAGGCCGGGGTCGAGCTGGCGGCTGTGCAGCCACAGCTGGCGCCGCGCCCGGTGGATGATGGCGGTGGTGATGGCCACGGCCTCGGCGCGGCTGTCGATGGCGCTGGCCACGCCCAGCCGGCGGCGCATCTGCTGGTGGCCGATGCCGGCCTCCTCGAAGACCGCGCCTTCGGGCAGGAAGCCCTGGCGGGCGTAGAAATCACGGGCTGGCAGCTGCGCATGCAGGTGCACCTCGGCCAGGCCGAGCGCGCGCCCGGCCTCGACCAGTGCGTCCAGCAGGGCCTCGCCGACCCCCTGGTTGCGGTGGCTGGCCAGCACCGCCATGCGGCCGATGCGGCCATCGGGGGCGAGCCGGCCGGTGCCGACCGGCTGGCCATCGGCGTCCAGGGCCAGCGCGTGGGCGCTGACCGGGTCCAGCGCATCCCGCTCAAGCTCGGCCGCGATGCCCTGTTCCTGCACGAACACCCGCTGCCGCACGTCGTGGATGGCGGCGTGGGCGTCGGCGTGGCTGACCTGCTGGACCCGGATGGTGGCCATGGCTCAGGCGCGGCCGTCGTTGCTGTCGTCTTCGTCGTGGTCTTCGAAGTTGACGATGACCTCGATGCCGTCGTCGTGCACGTTTACGGTGTGCACGTCGTCGGAGACCACCTCGTCGTCGAGCTCGGCCACCTGGTCGTGGCCTTCGACCACTTCGCCCAGCACCGCGGCATCCTCGCCTTCGTCCTCGTCCTCGGCGTCAAACACCTCGTTCGGGTCGATCAGCTGGAACACGCCGCCGACCAGCAGCTGCTGCAGCACCGCGCGGCCCTTGTCGGACAGGCCACGATAGGCCGCCGCGTCCATCTGCTCGGCGCCGGCCAGGCGCTGTGCGTCCTTCACCGGCAGGGCGAAATCCTGGCCGCTGACATACAGGCTGGCGCCGCGCTTGGCCCGGCGCCAGGCCAGGCGTGCCCACGGGTGGCGCTGCAGCAGCAGGCCCGAAGCCAGCGCCTGCACCACTTCTTCCGGTGCCGGTGCCGCCTGGTGGGCCATCACTTCGCCCGCCGCGCGGTAGGTGGTGATGAAGCGGCCGAACCAGTCGCCCAGCTTGTCCGGATCGTTCATGCGGATGGCGTTGAGCGCGGTGATCACCCGTGCCATCGCTACCGTATCGATTTCGTTCGGATCGGCCGGGACCTTCAGGTCGGGATCCTGGTAACGGATGTTCTCGTCCGCATCGGCGATGAGCGTGTCCAGGTAGTCGCTGATCAGCTCGGCCGAGGCCGGCGCGCGCATGCCGAAGGAGAAGGTCAGGCAGGGGTCTTCGGCCACGCCGTGGTGCGGCACGTTCGGCGGCAGATACAGCATGTCGCCCGGCGCCAGCACCCAGTCGTGGGTCGGCTTGAACACCTGCAGCAGCTTCAGTTCCACGTCCGGGCGGAAGCCCAGCGGGGGCCGCTTGCCCTTGATCGATTCGCTGGCGTCGATCTGCCAGCGACGGTGGCCGTGGGCCTGCAGCAGGAACACGTCGTACTGGTCGACGTGGGCGCCGACCGAGCCACCGGTGGCGGCGAAGCTGATCATCACGTCATCCATGCGCCAGCGCGGCAGGAAGCTGAAGTGCTCGATCAGGGCGCGCACGTCCGGGTCCCACTTGTCGACGTCCTGCACGAGCAGGGTCCAGTCGCGGTCGGGCAGGGCGGGGAACACCTCTTCCTGGAACGGGCCGCTGCGCACGCGCCAGCCGTCCTGGGCCTTGTCGTGCTGGATCAGGCGCGCCAGCACGCCTTCCTCGCAGGCCAGCCCGGCCAGGTCTTCCGGCTGCACCGGGGTCTGGAAATCGGGGAAGGCATTGCGGATCAGCAGCGGGCGCTTCTGCCAGAAGTCGCGCAGGAACGTGGCCGGGGCCATGCCCAGCGGCTTGCCGGGGCGGGCGGTGACTTCGATGAGGGGAGCGGTGGACTTGCGGGCGGCCATGGGGGATTCCTTGCAGCGGAAAGCGGGAGGGGCGGCGTGGCGGGCCGCCTGAGATCTCCATTGTCCGCCGTTCGTGGGGATTGCGCACGTGCGCGGGTTTGTCGCGGGGGTTCCGGCCAACGGCGGAGCCCCTCGTGGCGGGGTGGGTTCACAAGCCGAAGCCGCGCTGGGCCGGGTGGGGTGGGTTCGCGGGACACGCCGTAAACCCATCCATGGGGGCTCGATGGCGCCATCCATGGCGCCAACGGTCCCGCGAACCCACCCCACCCGGCCCCTGACAGTTTCCTGCGCGGCCCGCCACGGAATGGAAGAAGAAAAGCAAAGGCAACGCGGGTCGCGCGCTGCGCTTGCTCGTGTAGCGCCGAAAAACAAAGAGGGACGCGGCGAAGCCGCGTCCCTCTCAATTCCGTCCCGACAACCCAATGCTCTTCGATCCGTCACCGGGAATCTGTCAGGGGTGGGGCGGGTTGGGTTCGCGGGACCGCAGGCGCCATGGATGGCGCCTACGAGCCCCCATGGACGGGTTCACGGCGTGTCCCGCGAACCCAACCCGCCCCGCCAAGCAAGGCATAACCCAGAGCCGCCTTTGACGTTAGCTGTTGCTGTTGCAGTTGCCTGCCGCAGGCAGCGCCCGCGGCCGCCGCCGCAAAGGAACCCCTCAGATCTTGCGAGCCAGCGCCTCAGCCAGACCCGTGTAGCTGCCCGGGGTCATCTCACGCAGCGACTGCTTGGCATCCTCCGGCAGCGCCAGCGTCTCCACGAACGCCCGCATCGACTCCGCCGTGATGCCCTGGCCACGCGTCAGCGCCTTCAGCTGCTCGTACGGGTTCGGCAGGCCATGGCGGCGCATCACCGTCTGCACGGCCTCGGCCAGCACTTCCCAGGCCGCGTCCAGATCGGCATCCAGGCGCTGCGGGTTCACTTCCAGCTTGCCCAGGCCCTTGGCCAGCGAATCCAGCGCCACCTGGCCGTGGCCGAAGGCGGTGCCCAGTGCGCGCAGCACCGTGGAATCGGTCAGGTCACGCTGCCAGCGGCTGATCGGCAGCTTCGCGCTGAAATGCTCGAACAGCGCGTTGGCGATGCCGAAGTTGCCCTCGGCGTTCTCGAAATCGATCGGGTTCACCTTGTGCGGCATCGTCGACGAACCGACTTCGCCTTCCTTCAGGCGCTGCTTGAAGTAGCCCAGCGAGATGTAGCCCCAGATGTCGCGGGCCAGGTCGATCAGGATGATGTTGGCGCGGCGCGCGGCATCGCCGATCTCGGCGATGTTGTCGTGCGGCTCGATCTGCGTGGTGTACGGGTTGAACACCAGGCCCAGGCTGGTCACGAAGCGCTCGGCGAAGGCCGGCCAGTCCACGTCCGGGTAGCTGGCCACGTGGGCGTTGTAGTTGCCCACCGCGCCGTTGATCTTGCCGGTCAGCTCGACCGCGGCGATCTGCCGGCGCTGGCGCTCCAGGCGGGCGACAACGTTGGCCAGCTCCTTGCCCAGGGTGGTCGGCGAGGCGGTCTGGCCGTGGGTGCGCGACAGCATCGGCTGTGCGGCCTGGGCGTGGGCCAGGGTGCGCAGGGTGGCGGCGACGCCGTCCAGGCTCGGCAGCAGCACTTCGCGGCGGGCCTGTTCCAGCATCAGGCCGTAGCTGAGGTTGTTGATGTCCTCGCTGGTGCAGGCGAAGTGCACGAACTCCAGCGCCGGGGCCAGCTCGGCGTCGTCCTTCAGCTGTTCCTTGATGAAGTACTCCACCGCCTTGACGTCATGGTTGGTGGTGCGCTCGATCTCCTTCACGCGCGCGGCCTGGGCCGCGGTGAGGTTGGCGGCGAGGGCGCGCAGGCGGGTGGTGGCCGCCTCGGAGAACGCGGCCAGTTCGACGATGCCCGGCTCGGCGCCCAGGGCCAGCAGCCACTCGACTTCGACCGTGATGCGGGCCTTGATCAGGCCGTATTCGGAGAAGATCGGGCGCAGGGCGTCGACCTTGCCGGCATAGCGGCCATCGAGCGGGGACAGGGCGAGCAGGGCGTAATCGGACATGTCGGCAGGGCTGGGGCGAGCGGCGGGGGCCATATTCTACGACGCTGCGGGCTGCCGCGCTTCGGCGTTGCCGGCGAGCGGCCGGCGCTACCGATCGGACGGTGCGACCCATCGGCGGCGTTCCATGCTTCGGACAAGGGAGTATCGTTGGCACAGCCGCCAGCCCCGGGAAGCGACCCGCTGCCAGCCGCCGCTTCCCTTTCCCCAACAGAAGTAGTGCGGAGTTGATGCAATGAGCAAAGCTGCAAGCAAGGGTGGAACCGCGACGTTCCGTATCGAACACGACAGCATGGGTGAACTGCAGGTACCTGCCGACGCCCTGTGGGGCGCGCAGACCCAGCGTGCCGTGGAGAACTTCCCGGTCTCGGGCCAGCGCATGCCGCGCGGTTTCATCCGTGCCCTGGGCCTGGTGAAGGGCGCTGCCGCCGGCGTCAACGCCGAGCTGGGCCACCTGCCCAAGGTCGTGGCCAAGGCCATCCAGGTGGCTGCCGCCGAAGTGTCGGCCGGTCAGTGGGACGCGCATTTCCCCATCGACGTCTACCAGACCGGTTCGGGTACCTCCTCGAACATGAATGCCAACGAGGTCATCGCCACCCTGGCCAACCGTGCCGGCAAGGCGGGCAAGACCGTGGTGCACCCCAACGACCACGTCAACCAGGGGCAGAGCTCCAACGATGTGATCCCGACGGCATTGCGCGTGTCGGCGGTGCTGGCCGTGCACGAGCATCTGCTGCCGGCGCTGGTGCACCTGCGCAAGACCCTGGACAAGAAGGGCCGCAGCCTGCGCAAGGTGGTCAAGACCGGCCGCACCCACCTGATGGATGCGATGCCGCTGACCTTCGAGCAGGAATTTGGCGCGTGGTCGGCGCAGCTGGCCTCGGCACAGGAACGCATCGAAGACAGCCTCAAGCGCGTGCGTCGCCTGCCGCTGGGCGGCACCGCCATCGGCACCGGCATCAATGCCGATCCGCGCTTCGGCGAGCAGGTGGCCAAGGCCCTCAAGCAGCAGACCGGTGTCAAGTTCGACAGCGCGGCGAACAAGTTTGAAGGCCTGGCCGCGCAGGATGATGCCGTGGAACTGTCCGGCCAGCTCAATGCCCTGGCCGTGGCCCTGATCAAGATCGCCAATGACCTGCGCTGGATGAACGCCGGTCCGCTGGCCGGGCTGGGCGAGATCGAACTGCCGGCCCTGCAGCCGGGCAGCTCGATCATGCCGGGCAAGGTCAACCCGGTCATTCCCGAGGCGACCGTGATGGCCTGCGCGCAGGTGATCGGCCACCACACCGCGATCACCGTGGCCGGGCAGACCGGCAACTTCCAGCTCAATGTCACCCTGCCGCTGATCGCGGTGAACCTGCTCGATGGCATCGGCCTGCTGGCCAACGTGTCCGTCCTGCTGGCCGACAGCGCGATCAAGGGGCTGAAGGTGCGCGAGGACCGCGTGGCCGAGGCGCTGGCGCGCAATCCGATCCTGGTGACCGCGCTGAACCCGATCATCGGCTATGAGAAGGCGGCGGCCATCGCCAAGCGGGCCTACAAGGAACAGCGCCCGGTGCTGGATGTGGCGCTGGAGGACAGCGGCCTGGACGAGGCCGAGCTGCGCCGCCTGCTGGACCCGGCCGCGCTGACCGCCGGTGGCATCCAGGCCGGTGGTGGTGGTGCCGGCGGCTGATCTGGCGGCATCCACGCACCAAACGAAAACGCCGCCCCTGGGGCGGCGTTTTTCGTATCAGCGGCGGTCGGCGACGATGTTGCCGAACGTCTCGGTGTAATCCTTGAACTCCGGGATGGCCTGCACCAGGTCCGGCGGAATCACCTCCATGCCCTCCGGTGGCTGGATCTTCACCGGCTGCATGTTCGGATCGGCCGGGGCCGCCACCAGGGTGTTCTGGCGCAGCACCTGCAGCTTGCCGAACATGGTCTGCAGCATCTGCCGCTGGCCATCGTTCAGCGGGATCTGGATCTCGTCCACCTTCATCGTGCCGTCGGGCAGGATGATGATGTTCGGCGCCGGCTGGCGGCGCACCGTCACCATGCTTTCGCTGACGGAGATCTTGGGCTTGCCGCGCTCGGCGCGGTGGTTGCGGTAGTCCTGGTCGCAGCCGGCCAGGCCCAGGCAGAGCAGGGCGACCAGCAGCAGCAACAGCTTCTTCATGGCGGTTCTATCGGGTGCATCGGGGGCCGCCATTGTAAGCCCGGGCGGCCCGGCACGGCCGGCAACGGGTCAGGTTGCCGGCCGGGTGCGGCGAAGTGTCACAGGGTCAGCGGTTGACCACGGTGTTGGTGTTGCAGTCGTCGATGTCGCGCTGGTCCATGGTGGCGTAGGGCTGGAACGCCGGCAGGTCGCGGGCCAGTGCCTGCTGGCTGGCCAGCATCGCCGGCAGCCGGTTGCACAGCTGCTTGGCCTGGGCTTCGATCTTCTCGGCCTCGGCATTGATGCGCTTCTCGATGCCGTCGGTGTCGCCACTGAACACGCCCTTGATCGCTTCGCTGGCGGCGCTGGCGCCCAGCTTGGCACCGGCCACGCCGATCTCCATGCCGTCCTGGGCGATGCCGGCGATCTGGCCGCGATAGTCCAGCAGCTGGCGACGCTGTGCCGGCGTGGTCTCCACTTCCTTGCCGGCGATCAGCAGGCGGCCATCCGGGGTGATCTCCGCACGCGGCTGCTTGTCCGAGGAAATCTTGATGTTGCCCTTGGCGATTTCCTCACGGGCCTTGTCGGTGGCTTCCTTGACGCTCTTGCCGATCTCGCCGGTGGCATCGGCCACGGCCTTGCCCGGCGACGTGTCCGACGGCGAAGAGGAAGACGAGGACGTGCCGCCACAGGCGATCAGCGGCAGGCACAGCAGGACGGCAGGCATCAGGCGCAGCAGGTTCATGGCGTTCTCCTCAAGGCAATGGATGGATGGCTTACTTGCCGCGCGGCAGGGTGACCTTGCCGCCGATGTCGCGATGGCGGACGTCGCCGCTGCCACTGTGGTCGACGGTCAGGTTGCCGCCGGCGCCGTTGACGGTGATGTCGCCCGAGCCGTGGCTGCGCACGTGCACGTTGCCGCCGGTCTGGTCGATGTCCACGTCGCCGGAGCCGACCACGCCGATCTCCACGTTGCCCTTCACCTGGCGGAAGCCGATGTCGCCCGAGCCGACCGTTTCCAGCCGCGCGTTGCCACGCACGTCGCTGATCTTCAGGTCACCCGAACCGACGGTGCCGACCACGGCGTCGCCGCCGATGTTGCGGGCCTTGACGTCGCCCGAACCCAGCGACAGCAGGTTCAGCGATGCGGCGCCGTCGATGTCCAGGTCGCCCGAGCCGACCGCAGCATGCACGCTGCCCCGCGTGCCGCGGGCGATGCCATCACCGGAGCCGACATCCATGCTCAGCGACTGCGCGTTGTCCACGCTGGCATCGCCGGAACCGATGCGGAACTGCAGCGGCAGGTTGTCCGGCACGCTGCCACGGATGTCCAGCCAGGCATGGAAGTTGCCCAGGCTGAGGCCGGGCCGGCTGTCACGGCGCAGGCTGACCACCAGCTTGTCGCCTTCGCGGCGCTGGTCCAGCCGCAGCTGGTCCAGCAGCTCCTGGCTGGACGCGCAGGCGCGGCCTTCCAGCTGGCCACCGCCGGCATTGGCGACCACCTTCAGATCGTGCTGGTTGACCTCGAACACCACGGCCTTGGCACCGGCCGTGTCCAGCTTCAGCGAGCGCGGCGCGGAAAGCTTGCAGTTCGGTGCGTCGGCGGCCTGCACCGACAGCGGCAACAGCAGCAACAGGGCACTACAGGCGAGCAGGGTACGCATGGTGGTCTCTCCGGGAAGGGATCAGATTTCGCCGGCGCGCTTGCGCAGGCGGATGGCCAGGATGATGAAGGCGACGCCGAACGCTGCACCGATCCACAGGTCGGGCATGGCCAGGGTCTTCAGCTGCTCGGCCGGGCTCATCAGCGCGGCCAGCGACTCGACGCTCTTGGCCCTGTCGCTCGCGCTGAGGCGGTAGACCAGGTCCACGCCCGGCACCGTGCCCAGCAGCAGGCGGCCGACGATGTGCTGCCAGAACCAGCCGGTGGTCATGTCGAACACATGCATCAGCTTGGTGGTGCTGACGATGATGCCGGCGAACAGCGGCAGCATGACCGCCCACAGGAACGGCTTGCTCTTGGCCCAGGCCGAGCACAGCAGCAGCCAGCCGGCGGTCGGCAGCGCCCACAGCGCGTACACCGGGATGGCGGTCAGCAGGCCGGCGCTCAGGGTCAGCGGACTGGCCGGGCCCCAGATCAGGGTGGTCGCGCTGCCGCCGTGGGTGACCGCGACGATGCTGATGATCAGCAGGAAGCCGAACATGGTGGCGACGGCGGCCAGGGTGGCCACCAGCGGCGCGATGACCAGGGCGCTGATCACCTTGGACAACACGGTCTGGGTGTCCGACAGCGGCAGCGACTTCCAGAACAGGATGCTGCGGTCGCGGCGGTCGTCGTAGAGGGCGCCCAGGCAGTAGAAGAACACCACGAAGGCCAGCACCAGGAAGGGCCAGGTGGAGCTGAGCAGCAGGGTCAGGTCCAGGCCGTTGCCGAGGTCGGCCATGTCCTTGGCGCTGATCTTCTGAGTCAGCAGGGCCAGGTCCAGGCCGTTGATGTTCACGTCCTCGCCATCGACGTGCAGGCCGCCGTCGCGGGCGGCGCGGTGCAGGGCGAACAGGCCCAGTCCGATGCCCACCGCGCTCATCAGCAGCGAGACGATGCCGGCGATCAGCGGGGCGTACAGGAAGCCGCCGCGGTTCTCCCAGTATTCGCGCTTGAGCAGCCAGCGCAGGGTGCCTGCGGGGCTGACCGGATGGTTGACGGCATTCATGCGTAGGTCCCCTTCATGACAGCGACGAACAGATCGGCCAGGCCCGCGTTGCGGGTCTCGCCCAGGGTGGAAAGCTGGCTGCGCGGCACGCCGTCGAACAGCAGCACGGTCTTGCCGAAGGCCTGGGCGCGCTCGTCGATCGGCTTCAGTGCGCGGGCGGTTTCCAGCTGGTCTGCACCCACCAGCAGCTCGGTGTAGCGTTCGCCCACCTCGTCCATCTCCGCGCTGAGGACCACGCGGCCATCGCGGATGAACATCACGTCGCTGAGGATGTGCTCGATCTCTTCCACCTGGTGGGTGGTGACGATGATCGTCTTCTGCTCGTCGAAGTAGTCCTCCAGCAGGCGCTGGTAGAACTCCTTGCGGTACAGGATGTCCAGGCCCAGGGTCGGCTCGTCCAGCACCAGGATGCGGGCGTCGATGGCCATCACCAGGGCCAGGTGCAGCTGCACGATCATGCCCTTGGACAGCTCGCGCACGCGCTGCTTGGGCTGCAGCTTGGTGTTGGCCAGGAAGCGTTCGCAGCGGGCGCGGTCGAAGCGCGGGTGCACGCCGGCCACGAAATCGATGGCCTCGCGCACCTTCAGCCAGCGCGGCAGCACGGCCACGTCGGCGATGAAGCAGATGTCCTTCATCAGTTCATCGCGGTGCGCCCGCGGGTCGCGGCCCAGCACCGACAGCTCGCCCTCCACCGAGGTCAGGCCGAGGATGGCCTTCAGTGCGGTGGTCTTGCCGGCGCCATTGGGCCCGATCAGGCCGACGATGCGGCCTGCCGGGATGGAGAAGCTGGCGTTGTCGAGGGCAACGGTGTTCTTGTAGGCCTTGCGCAGGCCCTTGGCGGTGATGACGGCTTCGCTTGCGACGGTACTCATCAGATCTTCCCCTGGGGCAGCAATTCGTCGAGGCTCAGGCCCAGGCGCTGGATGCGCTCCAGGACCGCCGGCCATTCTTCATTGAGGAAGCGCTCACGCTCGCTGCTGCGCAGCTGCGTGGCGGCCTGCTCGGTCATGAACATGCCCAGGCCGCGGCGCTTCTCGACCAGGCCTTCATCGGCCAGTTCCTGGTAGGCGCGCGAAACGGTGATGGGATTGAGCTGGTAGTCGGCGGCCACCTGGCGCACCGAAGGCAGGGCGTCGCCCGGCTTGAGGATTCCGTCGAGCATCATGGCGATCACGCGCTCCTTCAGCTGGCGGTAGATGGGAGCGCCGTCGCTCCACTGGATGTCGCTCATATTCAGCTCCGTGGGGTCAGCGGCTGTGCGAACGAGAAGTACGGCATGGACAGGGAGCTGTGCAGCCGACGCGGGGGAGGGGGAGAGGGTTCGGCGTTCCCGGCCGTGAAGGGTGCTGCGTCCTGCGGGGTGTTGTCGGGGGAGGAGGAGGGCACCGGCGGTGCCGGCAGGGCCAGCCAGAGCAGGGCCAACAGCGTGGATACGGCCGTGACCGCAGGGGCGGCATGGCGGCGTCGCATCTGGATGTTCATGGTTTCCCCCTGTCTCAGGTGACTGGTGTTGTATGCAACTATAACACCGGCACGCTGTCGTGCAAGACCCGCTGCAACCCAACTGATGGCAGGGGTGGTCACACTTCTGAAGCTATCGAGTCAAGTGATTGATCTGATTGGAGAACGGGCTTCGCACAGCCGTGTTTTCCGGACCCGCTTCCATTCAGCAACATCGATGCTATGTCATCGGCGGTGCGCTGGCGGGCCCCAGGGGCGGCAGCCGCCACGCCGCGCAAAGTGAGGCGGCCCCTGCAACGGCAGGCGCTCCGGGCCCCGGTGCTATAGTTCGGCCGATTCCCGGCCGGAGCTGGCCGGAGCCCTGAAACAGCTACCGCGGAACGACCCTCATGCCTCTGCCGACTGCTCTCCCGCGCCGCCTTCGCGGCCTGTCCCTGTTGACCGTGCTGGCCTTTGGCCTGGCCGGGTCGGCCAGCGCCCTGGCCGCCGATCTGCTTGATGTGAGCTACCGCCCGTTGGCCGGCAAGCAGCAGGTCAACCTGGAAAAGCGCTACCACGGCCAGGTGCTGCTGGTGGTCAACACCGCCAGCAAGTGTGGCTACACCCCGCAGTACGAAGGCCTGGAGGCGCTGCACAAGCAGTACGCCAGCAAGGGCTTTGCCGTGCTCGGCTTCCCGTCGAATGATTTCAAGGGCCAGGAGCCCGGCGATGAGAAGCAGATCCAGGATTTCTGCACGCTGACCTACGGCGTCAAGTTCCCGATGTTCGAGAAGGTGCACGTGGTCGGTGCCGAGGCCACGCCGCTGTACCAGCGCCTGACCGCCGCCACCGGCGTTGCCCCGGGCTGGAACTTCCACAAGTACCTGGTGGGCCGCGATGGCAAGGTCATTGCCCAGTTCGCCAGCAAGGTCACACCGGATGATCCGCAGCTGAAAGCGGCCATCGACAAGGCGCTGGCTGCGCCGGCCACCCATTGAATGACGGCACGCACGCCTCGACATCTCCGGCGTGCGTGCGACAATGATTGCTTTCGCGCCGACGTCGGCGCCCAGACACTTCCAGGAATGCAGCGAATGAAGATGGGAATGCGCGGCGCAGCGGCGTCGGTTCTGATTCTGGCGATGGGCACCTCTGGTGCTGCCCTGTCGCAACAACCGGCCGCACCGGCGGCCGCCAAGGAGACCGCAACCTTGAATTCCCCCAAGCAGAAGCTCGGCTACGCCATCGGTCTGGATGTGGCCAAGTCGTTCGCACCGATCGCCGATGAAATCGACGTGGCCGCCCTGCGCACCGCCGTCGAGCGTTCGTTCGAAGGCCTGCAGCCGCAGATCACCCAGGACCAGGCCAAGGCCACCGACGCGGCCCTGCGCCAGGTCGTGATGGCCCGCAACGGCCAGCAGGTTCCGGGCATGGCACCGGGCTCGCAGCCGGCCAAGGTCGACCGCGTCAAGGTCGCTCAGATGATCGGTTCCTACTCGGTCGGCCCGTCGCTGGCGCAGCTGAAGGATGACATCGATACGGCCTCGCTGTTTGACGCGATCAGCACCGCTCTGAGCAAGGGCCAGCCGAAGATGACCGAAGCTGACGCGACGGCCACCATCCAGTCGTTCATGAGCACCAAGCAGGCTGAAATGCAGGCCAAGGCCGCCCAGGCTGCGCAGACCAACCGTCAGGAAGGCAACGCGTTCCTGGCCAAGAACAAGACCCAGCCGGGCGTGGTGACCACCGCCTCGGGCCTGCAGTACCAGGTGATCCGCCCGGGTAGCGGCGAGCGCCCGCTGCCGAGCAGCAAGGTGCGCGTGAACTACGAAGGCAAGCTGCTGGACGGCACCGTGTTTGACAGCTCCGCCAGCCGTGGCCCGGCCGAGTTCGGCCTGGACCAGGTCATCAAGGGCTGGACCGAGGGCGTGGCCCTGATGCCGGTCGGTTCCAAGTACCGCTTCTGGATCCCGGGCGACCTGGCCTATGGCGAGAACGGCACCCCGGGTGGCCCGATCGGCCCGAACGCCACGCTGACCTTCGACGTCGAGCTGCTGGGCGTTCTGCCGTAAGCCCCCAGGAGTCAGCACGGACATGCGCGTTGCGATTTTCGGTACCGGCTACGTCGGTCTGGTGACAGGGACCTGCCTGGCCGATGCCGGCCACCAGGTGGTCTGCGTCGATATCGACCAGGCCAAGGTGGACGGCCTCAACCAGGGCATCATCCCGATCTACGAGCCGGGCCTGGAGCCGATGGTGAAGGCCAACCACGCCGCGTCGCGGCTGGCGTTCACCACCGATGCCGCAGCCGCCATCGGCCATGGGCAGGTGGTGTTCATCGCCGTCGGCACGCCGCCGGACGAGGATGGCAGCGCCGACCTGCAGTACGTGCTGGCCGTGGCCCGCACCATCGGCCGGCACATGAGCGTGCCGACCGTGGTGGTCAACAAGTCGACGGTGCCGGTGGGCACCGCCGACAAGGTGCGTGCAGCGATCGCCGCCGAGCTTTCCGCGCGTGGCGCGGACATCGCCTTCGACGTGGTGTCCAACCCCGAGTTCCTGAAGGAAGGCGATGCGGTGGCTGACTGCATGCGCCCGGACCGCATCATCATCGGCGCCACCAGCGCCGAATCGGTGGCGGTGATGCGCCGCCTGTATGCACCGTTCAACCGCAACCACGACCGCGTGGTGGAAATGGACGTGCGTTCGGCCGAGCTGACCAAGTACGCGGCCAACGCGATGCTGGCGACCAAGATTTCGTTCATGAACGAAATCGCCAACATCGCCGAGCGCGTCGGCGCCGACATCGAGCAGGTCCGCCAGGGCATCGGTTCGGACCCGCGCATCGGCTGGCACTTCATCTACCCGGGCGCCGGCTACGGTGGCTCGTGCTTCCCCAAGGATGTGCAGGCGCTGGCCAGCACCGCGCAGCAGTACGGCCTGGAGCCGAAGCTGCTCAATGCCGTCGAAGCGGTCAATGATGCGCAGAAGGGCCACCTGTTCGAACTCATCCAGCGCCATTACGGCACGGATGCGGGCGCGAGCCTGCGTGGGAAGACGTTTGCGGTGTGGGGCCTGGCCTTCAAGCCCAATACCGACGACATGCGCGAGGCATCCAGCCGCCGCCTGCTGGCCCAGCTTTGGGACGCCGGTGCGACGGTGCGTGCCTACGACCCGGAAGCCACCCATGAAGCGCAGCGCATCTTCGGGCAGCGCGACGATCTGGTGTTCTGCGGCAGTGCCGACGAGGCCCTGCAGGGCGCCGCTGCGGTGGTCGTGGTGACCGAGTGGAAGCAGTTCCGCAGCCCCGATTTCCAGGCGCTGCGTTCGCAGCTGAAGGACGCGGTGGTGTTCGATGGCCGCAACCTGTACGACCCGTCCGAGGTCGAGGCTGCCGGCCTGGCTTATTACGGCATTGGCCGGGGGCGTTCGTTGCATGTCTGAGTTGCCGAGTGAACGTGAGCAGGCGCTGGAAGCGCGCCTGGTCGAACTGGAGATGCGCGTGTCCTTCCAGGAACACGCGCTGGCCGAACTGAGCGATGCGCTGGCCGCTGCAAGCATGCAGGGCAGCCGCAATGCCGATGTGCTGCGCGTGCTGCTGGAAGACCTGGGCAAGGTCCGCAACGCATTGAATTCTTCCGATCCGGCGAGCGAACCGCCGCCGCCGCACTACTGATCCGATTCCTATGAGCGATACCCTCCGCGACCAGCTGATGGGCCTGGGCTTCAAGCCGGCACCCAAGCCCGAGCGCAAGAACGATGCCCCCCGCCGTGATGGCCGCCCGCAGGGCAAGGGTGGCAATGGCGATGGCAATGCAAGGCCGCAGGGCGCTGGCAAGGGCGAACAAAAGCCCGGCGAGCGTCGTGGCCATGGCCGTGGTGGTGCCGGCAAGCCCGGCCCGTCGCGCGGCCCGGGCCAGCAGGGCCCGCGCAAGCCGCGCACTGCCGAAGAGATGGACCTGGCCAAGGCCTACGCCATCCGCGCGCAGAAGGAAAAAGAAGAGCGCATCGAGACCGAGCGCCTGAAGCAGGAAGAAGCGCGCCAGCGCCGCGAGGCCAAGGCCAAGCTGGAAGAACTGCTGAAGGACAAGGGGCTCAATGACGAGGCGGCCGACATCGCCCGTCACTTCCCCTACGGCGGCAAGATCAAGCGCATCTACGTGACCGCTGCGCAGCTGACCGCGCTCAATGCGGGTGAGCTGGGCGTGGTGCAGCTCAACGGCCGTTACCTGCTGGTGACCGCCGAGCTGCTGGCGCAGTCGGAGGCCGTGTTCGCCGCATCGGTGGCGCTGAAGGTCGATCCGAATGCACCGGCCGAAGAAGATCCGTATGCGGATCCGCAGTTCCAGGTGCCGGACGACCTGGTCTGGTAAGCAGGCCTGCAGGATGACGAGGACGCCGGGCATTGCCCGGCGTTTTCGTCAGTGCGTGCCGGTGGCGCTGCGCCGCGCGCGGATCAACGGCAGGCTCAGCGCGAAGAAGCACAGCAGGGCGCCGACCAGGGCAAAGCCGCTTCCGGCGAGGAACGCGGTGCGGCCGTTGTCGATGGGCCACAGCTGGCCGGCGATGAGTGCGCCGAGCACGCCGCCGACACCGGACGAGAAACCGTACAGCAGGCCCTGGCCGTGGCCGTTGAGCCGGCCCGGGAAATAGGTCGCCAGCATCTGCATGGCCGCGGCGAAGAAGGCGGCGAAGCCCAGCGCATGTGCGGTCTGCGCCAGCAGCATCACCGGCAGGTTTTCCGGGAACAATGCGGTGACCGCCCAGCGCAGGCAGGAGCTGACCAGGGCGATCAGCAGCATCCAGCTGGCGTCGTAGCGGCGGAAGAAGCGGCCGATGGTGAAGAACACGCCCACCTCGAACACCACGCCGATGGTCCACAACAGGCCGAGGGTCGAGGTGCGGTAGCCGTGGTGGTCCATGTAGACCGAGAAGAACGTGTAGTACGGCCCGAACGACAGCTGTTCCATGAACGCGGCCAGGAAGAACGCGAGCACCGGCGGCCGGCGCACGATCTGCCAGAAACCGCTGGCGTCGCCCTCGGCCTTGCCGATGCCGCGTGCGTACTGGTTGCTGAAGGCCGAAGCCACCAGCAGGGCGAACAGCGGCAGCATCATCCATGGCAGCAGCCCGGCGCGGCTGCCGCTGCCGTCGCCTTCGATCAGCCAGCCGAACAGGGTGACAATGGCGATGAAGCCCAGCGAGCCCCAGACGCGGATCAGCCCATAACGATGGCTGTCGCTGCCCAGGTGGGTGAGGGTGATCGACTCGAACTGCGGCATCACCGCGTTGTAGAAGAAGCAGAACACCACCATCGCCGGGTACATCCACGGCTGCGGCAGCGGCAGCAGGAACACCGCGAAACTCAGCAGCGTCAGCACGCAGCCCACCCGCAGCAGGCGGATCGGGCGTGGCGAGGCCGCCGCCAGTGATGTCCAGGTGCTGGGCGCGATCACGCGGGTGGCGTACCACAGGCCCATCATCACGCTGATGGCGGTGACGCTCATCCCGCGCGCGGTCAGGAACAGGCTCCAGTACGGCGTGAACGCGCCGAGCGCGGCGTAATAGAACAGGTAGAAGCTGGACAGGCGTGCGGCGGGAACGGTCATCGCGGGAATAATGCACGTGGCGCCGGGGCATGCCCAGCGCCACCGTCTCATTCGGGGTCGTAGTCGAGGTTGGAGGCCAGCCAGCGCTCGGCCTGGGCGCGGTCGACGCCCTTGCGGCGGGCGTAGTCGCTGACCTGTTCGCGGCTGAGGCGGCCCACCACGAAGTACTGGCTCTGCGGGTGGCTGAAGTAGTAGCCCGACACGGCGGCGGTGGGCAGCATGGCGAAGCTCTCGGTCAGCTCCATGCCGGCGTTGGCCTCGGCCTGCAGGAGGTCGAACAGCCGGCGCTTTTCGCTGTGCTCGGGGCAGGCGGGATAGCCGGGCGCCGGGCGGATACCGCGATACTTTTCGTCGATCAGGGCTTCGTTGTCCAGCGTCTCGGCGTGGTCGTAGCCCCAGAATTCCGTGCGCACGCGCTGGTGCAGGCGCTCGGCCAGCGCTTCGGCAAAGCGGTCGGCCAGTGCTTTCAGCAGGATCGCGTTGTAGTCGTCATGCTCGGCTTCGAAGCGCGCGACGTGGGCGTCGATGCCGATGCCGGCGGTCACCGCGAAGGCACCGATCCAGTCCTGCCGGCCACTGTCGGCGGGCGCGACGAAATCGGCCAGGCAGAAGTCCGGGCGCTCGGCGGGCTTGTCCACCTGCTGCCGCAGGAAGTGCAGGGTGGTCTCGCCCTGCGGGTGCTGCACGCGCACGTCATCGCCGACGCTGTTGGCCGGCCACAGCCCGAACACGGCCTTGGCCTGCAGCCACTTCTCGCCGACGATGCGGTCGAGCATCGTGCGGGCGTCGCGGTACAGCTCGCTGGCCTGGGTGCCGACGATCTCGTCGGTGAGGATGGCCGGGTACTTGCCGGCCAGTTCCCACGCCTGGAAGAACGGTGTCCAGTCGATGTAATCGACCAGTTCGGCCAGCGGGTAGTCATCGAACACATGCAGGCCCGGCTGCCTGGGGGCCGGCGGTGTGTAGTTCACCCAGTCACCCTGGAATCTCTGCCCGCGCGCGTGTTCCAGCGAAACCAGGCGCTTGGCATCGCCGCGGTTGCGATGGCGGGCGCGGATTTCGGCGTAGTCGGCTTCGTTGGCGGCGACGAAGGCTTCGCGCAGGTCGCGCGAGATCAGCGACTGGGCCACGCCGACGGCGCGCGAGGCATCCTTCACCCAGACGGTCGGCGCCTTGTAATGCGGGTCGATCTTCAGCGCTGTATGCGCGCGCGAGGTGGTCGCGCCGCCGATCAGCAGCGGCAGGTCGAAGCCCTGGCGCTCCATCTCGCGCGCCACGTGGCTCATTTCTTCCAGCGAGGGCGTGATCAGTCCGGACAGGCCGATCAGGTCGGCGTTGTGCTCGCGCGCGGCGTCGAGGATCTTCTGCGCCGGCACCATCACGCCCAGGTCCACGACCTCGAAGTTGTTGCAGGCCAGGACCACGCCGACGATGTTCTTGCCGATGTCGTGCACATCGCCCTTCACCGTGGCCATGATGATCTTGCCGTTGCTGCGGGCGGTGTCGCCGCTGCGCGCCTTCTCCGCTTCGATGTAGGGCAGCAGGTAGGCCACGGCCTTCTTCATCACGCGCGCGGACTTCACCACCTGGGGCAGGAACATCTTGCCGGCGCCGAACAGGTCGCCGACCACGTTCATGCCGTCCATCAGCGGCCCTTCGATCACGTCCAGCGGGCGGCTGGAGGCCTGTCGCGCCAGCTCGGTGTCCTCTTCCACGAAGGCATCCAGGCCGTGCACCAGTGCATGCGCCAGGCGCTGCGCCACCGGCTTCTCGCGCCAGGCGAGGTCTTCGGTTTTCGCCGCGCCCTTCTTGCCCTTGTAGCGCTCGGCAATCTCCAGCAGGCGTTCGGTGGCATCGCTGCGGCGGTTGAGGATCACGTCCTCCACGCGCTCGCGCAGTTCCGGCTCCAGCTCGTCGTAGATCGGCATGGCGCCGGCGTTGACGATGCCCATGTCCATGCCGGCGGCGATGGCGTGGTAGAGGAACACCGAATGGATGGCCTGGCGCACCGTTTCGTTGCCGCGGAACGAGAACGAGACGTTGGAGACGCCGCCGGACACATGGCAGTGCGGCAGGGTCTGCTTGATGATGCGGGTGGCTTCGATGAAGTCGACCGCGTAGTTGTCGTGCTCTTCGATGCCGGTGGCGACAGCGAAGATGTTGGGGTCGAAGATGATGTCCTGCGGCGGGAAGCCGATCTCATCGACGAGGATGCGATAGGCGCGGGTACAGATCTCGACCTTGCGTGCGCAGGTGTCGGCCTGGCCGGCCTCGTCGAAGGCCATCACCACCGCCGCGGCGCCATAGCGCAGCACCTTGCGGGCATGCTCGCGGAACAGCGCCTCGCCTTCCTTCAGCGAGATCGAGTTGACCACGCTCTTGCCCTGCAGGCATTTCAGGCCGGCCTCGATCACGCTCCACTTGGAGGAATCGACCATTACCGGAATGCGCGCGATGTCCGGCTCGGACATGATCAGGTTGAGGTAGCGGGTCATCGCCGCTTCCGAATCGATCAGGCCCTCGTCCATGTTGACGTCGAGGATCTGCGCGCCGCTGGCCACCTGCTGGCGGGCCACGTCCACCGCTTCTTCGTAGCGGCCTTCCTTGATGAGCTTGCGGAACTGCGCGCTGCCGGTGACGTTGGTGCGTTCGCCGACGTTGACGAACAACAGGTCCGGAGTGATGACCAGCGGTTCCAGGCCGGACAGGCGGGTGTAGGGTGAGGTGCTCATGCGGCCTGCTGCTCCTGTGCGCCGGGCAGGGCGCGCGGCGGCAGGCCGGCCACGGCTTCGGCGATGGCGCGGATGTGGTCCGGCGTGGAGCCGCAGCAGCCACCCACCAGGTTCAGCAGGCCATCCTCGGCAAAGCCGCGCAGGGTGGCGGCCATTTCCTCGGGCGTCTCGTCGTACTCGCCGAAGGCATTGGGCAGGCCCGCATTGGGGTGGGCGCTGACGTGGCAGTCGGCCACCTGGGACAGGGTTTCCACGTGCGGGCGCATGGCGTCGGCACCCAGCGCGCAGTTCAGGCCGATCGACAGCGGGCGTGCGTGGGCAAGCGACGCATGGAAGGCGTCGGCGGTCTGCCCCGACAGGGTGCGGCCGGAGGCATCGGTGATGGTGCCGGAGATCATCACCGGCAGGCGCGCGCCGCGTGCATCGAAGGCCTCTTCCAGCGCATACAGCGCGGCCTTGGCGTTGAGCGTGTCGAAGATGGTCTCCACCATCAGGGTGTCGGCACCACCGTCGATCAGGCCTTCGATGGCCTCGCGGTAGGTATCGCGGAGTTCGTCGAAACTGGTGTTGCGGAAGCCGGGATCGTTCACGTCCGGGCTGATCGAAGCGGTACGGCTGGTCGGCCCGATCACGCCGATGACGAAGCGCGGCTTGTCCGGCGTGGTTGCTTCCACGGCATCGCAGCAGGCACGCGCGACGGCGGCGCCTGCCTTGTTCAGTTCATACACCAGGTGTTCCAGGTGGTAGTCGGCCTGGCTGACCGAGGTGGCGTTGAAGGTGTTGGTTTCCACCAGGTCCGCACCGGCCTGCAGGTAGGCGGTGTGGATATCGCCGATGACCTGCGGCCGGGTCAGCAGCAGCAGGTCGTTGTTGCCCTTCAGGTCATGGCCTTCCGGCGTGCCGTGGTCGCAGCCGGGGCCATGGCTGTGGTCGTAGCCCCCGGCGAAACGTTCGCCGCGGTAATCCGCTTCCTGCAGGCCATGGCGCTGGATCATGGTGCCCATTGCCCCATCGATGATCAGGATGCGCTCGCGCAGCGCGGCGAGCAGGGCATGGGCACGTTCGGGATGCAGCCAGGGCAGGGCGGACACGGCGACCTCAGGGCTTGTTGGCGATCAGCGAGATGACTTCAAAATGCGGCGGGCGCTTTTCACGGGTCACCGTTTCCAGGCTGGAGACCTGCAGCCCGGCCTTGTCGACGAACTTGCGCAGTTCCTTGTCGCTGAAGCCGAGGTTGACGTGGCCATAGGCTTCCACCGCGGCCTTGTGCTCGTGGCGGGCCAGGCTGCACAGCAGCAGGCGGCCACCCGGGCGCAGCACGCGCGCGGACTCGGCCACGGCCTGCGCCGGCTTGCTGGCATAGGTCAGCGCGTGCATCAGCACCACCAGGTCGAACGTGCGGTCCTTGAAGGGCAGGGCGTGCATGTCGCCCTCGCGCACCTCCACGTTGGGCAGGCGGCGCAGGCGCTCGCTGGCGGCGGCCACCACGCGCGCGCTGGTGTCGATGCACACGTAGCGGCTGGCGTGCGGCGCGACCAGTTCGGCCAGCACGCCGTCACCGGAGGCGATGTCCAGCACGTCGCCGGTTTCCAGCAGCGGCAGTGCCGTGCGTGCCAGCGCTTCCCAGGTGCGGCCCGGCGAGTAGTGGCGTTCCATGTCGCCGGCCACGCTGTCGGCCCAGTTCTGGTCGGCGGCACGGCTGGCCATCACTGCGGCGACGCGTTCAGCATCCTGGCGCAGCAGCGGGTCATCGCTTCCGTTGCTCAAGGCATGCCACAATGCGCGCTGCGCCGGGTCCAGCTGGGCATCGTCGAAGCGGTAGTAGGCCGACACGCCGGCACGGCGGTCGCGGACCAGGCCCGCTTCCTTCAGGCGCGCCAGGTGGGTCGACACCCGCGGCTGCGCCAGCCGGGTGATCGCCGACAGCTCGGCCACGGTCAGCTCTTCCTGTTCCAGCAGCGCCAGCAGGCGCACACGGGTGGCGTCGGCGAACACCTTCAGGCGGGTCGACCAGTCTTCCAGATCCATAAATATCTACCTATCGCGATATAGAGATATATTCGCCGACGGCGCCTGTCCCGGTCAAGCCACCACCACCCGCAAGTCAGCCGCCGTTGCCCGGCCCCGGTACAATCGGCGCACCTGGGCACGCTGTGCGTGGCCCATATCATCATGTCCCTGGGAGGGTGTTGTGGATTTCAGCTTTACTGAAGAGCAGTTGATGCTGCAGGACGTTGCGCGGCGCATCGCGCAGGAAAAGATCGCCCCGAGCGCGGAGCACCATGACCGCACCGGCGAATTCCCCCTGGAGAACATCCGCCTGCTGGGCGAGAACGGCCTGATGGGCATCGAAGTGCCGACCGAATACGGCGGTGCAGGCATGGACCCGATTGCGTACGTGCTGGCGATGGTGGAGGTCGCCGCCGGTGATGCTGCGCATTCGACGATCATGTCGGTCAACAATTCGCTGTTCTGCAACGGCATCCTGACCCATGGCAGCGAGGCGCAGAAGCAGAAGTACGTGCGCGCCATCGCCGAAGGCGAAGCCATCGGTGCCTTCGCCCTGACCGAGCCGCAGTCCGGTTCGGATGCCACGGCCATGCGCTGCCGCGCGGTCAAGCAGGCCGACGGCACCTACGTCATCAATGGCAAGAAGAGCTGGATCACCTCCGGCCCGGTGGCCAAGTACATCGTGCTGTTCGCGATGAGCGAGCCGGACAAGGGCGCGCGTGGCATCACCGCGTTCCTGGTCGACACCGACAAGGCCGGTTTCGGCCGCGGCAAGACCGAGCCGAAGCTGGGCATCCGCGCCTCGGCCACCTGCGAGATCGAGTTCAACGATTACGTGGCCCAGGCCGAGGACGTGCTGGGCCAGGAAGGCGAGGGCTTCAAGATCGCCATGGGCGTGCTCGACGCCGGCCGCATCGGCATCGCCTCGCAGGCCATCGGCATCGCCCGTGCTGCCTATGAGGCAACCCTGGAATACGTGAAGGACCGCAAGGCCTTCGGTGCCGCCATTGGTACCTTCCAGATGACCCAGGCCAAGATCGCCGATATGAAGTGCAAGCTGGACGCGGCGCTGCTGCTGACCCTGCGCGCTGCATGGGTGAAGGGCGAGGGCAAGCGCTTCAGCAACGAAGCGGCCATCGCCAAGCTCACCGCGTCCGAAGCGGCCATGTGGATCACCCACCAGGCCGTGCAGATCCACGGCGGCATGGGCTATTCCAAGGAAATGCCGCTGGAGCGCTACTTCCGTGATGCCAAGATCACCGAGATCTACGAAGGCACCTCGGAAATCCAGCGCCTGGTGATCGCCCGCAACGAGACGGGCCTGCGCTGAGTTCGAGCGGCCGCGCCGCTGCAATGGCGGCGTGGCCGTGCGTGGATGCGCGCTGACGGTGGGGCGTGTAGAGCCGAGCCCATGCTCGGCTCCGGTACACGCAGCCGAGCATGGGCTCGGCGCTACAGAAAGCGGTCGCGTGCCCGAGCCCCGCTACAATGCAGGCCGTTTTTTTCAAGGTCTGCACGATGATCTATCGCGGTTGGGGATTCATGACGCTGGTGACGCCGATCGCAGGCATCCTGCTGCTGGCGTACTTCTTCCCGCACGACGGCCCGAAGGGCAACATTCCGCTGCAGCAGGTGCTGCTGGGTGGGGGCATCGGTGCGGCCGTGAACGTGCTGCTGGGCCTGTGGTTGAACCGCGCGCCGCGGCAGAAGGGCGAGGCGGCGCCGCATCATGTCTTCTTCGTGCCCATGCAGTGGGCCGCGCTGGTGATCGTGGCGGTGTGTGCCGTGGTCGCGCTGCTGCGCTGAGGGACGGTCGTTGCTCTGGTAGGTGCCAACCTTGGTTGGCACGAATCCGAGGGCGCCAACCAAGGTTGGCATCTACCGTGGCCCCGCGATGCGGCAACAAAAAAGGCCCCGGATCGCTCCGGGGCCTTTTCATTTCTGCCTACCGCCGGATCAACGATCCGGGCGGTGTGCGGCTTCGGCGTCGCGCTGGCGCTCCATGAACTCCTTGGAGGGTTCATCCAGCTTGTCGCCCAGCATGCGGCGCACGACCACGAAGAACACCGGGATCATCAGCAGGCCCAGCAGGGTGGCGAACAGCATGCCGCCGATCACGCCGGTACCGATGGCGTGGCGGGAGTTGGCGCCGGCACCGGTGGAGATGGCCATCGGGATCACGCCCATGATGAACGCGAACGAGGTCATCAGGATCGGGCGGAAACGCAGGCGGGCCGCTTCGATGGTGGCATCGCGCAGGGTCTTGCCCGCGGCACGCTGTTCCACCGCGAACTCCACGATCAGGATCGCGTTCTTCGCGGCCAGGCCGATCACCGTGATCATGCCGATCTTGAAGAAGATGTCGTTGGGCAGGCCGCGGATCATCGACAGGCCGATGGCACCCAGCACGCCCAGCGGCACCACCAGCAGCACCGCCACCGGGATCGACCAGCTTTCATACAGTGCGGCAAGGCAGAGGAACACCACCACCACCGACAGCACCAGCAGCAGCGTCGCGGCGTTGCCTGCCAGGATTTCCTGGTAGGACATGCCCGACCAGTCATAGCCGTAGCCGGCCGGCAGGTCGTTGGTGACGATGTCTTCCATCGCCGTCATCGCTTCACCCGAGCTCTTGCCCGGTGCCTGCGAGCCGACGATGTTGATGGCCGAGTAGCCGTTGTAGCGGCTCAGCGACGGCGGTGCCGACACCCATTCCGACTTGACCACCGTGTTCAGCGGGATCATGGCATTGGTGCCGTCGGCATTGGTGGTCAGGCTGGAGGGGCTGTAGAAGCTCTTCAGCGATTCCTGGCCGGTGCGGTACGGCGCGTCGGCCTGCATGGTCACGCGCTTGATGCGGCCCTGGTAGAAGAAGTCGTTGACGTACACCGGGGCCAGCATCAGCTGGATGGTGCTGTACACGTCCGACACCGACATGCCCATCGACTGCGCCTGCACGCGGTCGACATGCAGCGCCAGCTGCGGGGCGTTTTCCAGGCCGTTCGGGCGCACGCCGGTCAGCTTGTCGCTTTCCTGCGCCGCCTTGCCCAGCAGGATGTTGCGCGCCTGGGTCAGCTGTTCGTAGCCCTGGCCACCACGGTCCTGCAGCCACATATCGAAGCCGCCGAACTGGCCCAGGCCCTGCACGGTCGGCAGGTTGACCACGAAGATCTGCGCCTCCTTGATGCCGTAGAACGCGCCGTTCATGTTCTGGATGAACTCGGGCACGGTGACCTTGCGGTCGGCCCACGGCTTGAGGCGGATGAAGCCCATGCCCACGTTCTCGCCCGAACCGACGAAGCTGAAGCCGGCAATCTGCATCAGGCCTTCGTAGCCTTCCTGGTCCTTCAGGATGCCGCGCATCTGCGAGAAGACTTCGTTGGTCTGGCCCTTGGTCGAGCCCGGCGGCAGCTGCACGATGGCCAGTGCGTAGCCCTGGTCTTCTTCCGGCAGGAAGCTGCCCGGCATGCGGGTGAACAGGAAGCCGCACAGTGCGGTGAGCACCACGGCCAGGATCATCCAGCGCGGCGCGTGCTTCACCGCCGAGGTGATGTGGCCGACGTAGGTCCCGCTGATCTTGTCGTAGTACTTGTTGAAGGTGCGGTAGACGATGTTCGGGTTGTCGTTGTGGGTCGGCTTGAGGAAGGTCGCGCACAGGGCCGGGGTGAAGCCCAGCGCCAGGAACGCGGAGAACGCCATCGAGATGGCGATGGTGAGCGCGAACTGCTTGTAGATCTCACCGGCCGCACCGCCCTGCAGGGCCGAGGGGATGAACACCGCCGCCAGCACGACGGTGATGGCCACCACCGCGCCGGTGATCTGGGTCATCGCCTTCTGCGTGGCCGGCTTCGGCGCCAGGCCTTCCTCGGTCATGATGCGTTCGACGTTCTCGATGACCACGATCGCGTCATCGACCACGATGCCGATCGCCAGCACCATTGCGAACAGGGTCAGCTGGTTGATGGTGAAGCCGATCAGCCACATGCCCAGGAACGTACCCAGCAGGGCCACCGGAATGACCAGGGTGGGGATGATCGTCGCGCGGAAGTTCTGCAGGAAGATCAGCATCACCAGGAACACCAGCAACACCGCTTCGAACAGCGTCTTGACCACTTCCTCGATGGAGATCTTGACGAAGGTGGTGCTGTCGTACGGCGAGAACCAGCTGACGCCGGCCGGGAAGCTCGGCTGCAGCTCGTCCATCTTGGCGCGCACGGCATCGGCCACGTTCAGGGCGTTGGCGCCCGGCAGCAGCTGGATGGCGAAGGCACCGGCGGCCTGGCCGTTGTACTGGGTATCGAAGCCGTAGTTGTTGGCACCGAAGGCGACGCGGGCGATGTCCTTGAGCAGCACGCGCGAGCCGTTGGCATTGGCCCGCAGGATGATGTTCTCGAACTCTTCAGGCGAGCTGAAGCGGCCTTCGGCTGAAACCGTGGCAGTGAAGTGGCCATCCGGCGAGGGATCCGAACCCAGCGAACCGGCCGCGAACTGCACGTTCTGCGCGCGCACCGCCGCCAGCACTTCGCTGGCCGACAGGCCGTAGCCCTGCATCTTTTCCGGGTTCAGCCAGATGTTCATGGCGTACTCGGAACCGAACTGCTGGGTGCTGCCGACGCCGGGGATACGCGAAACCTGGTCGAGCACGCGCGAACCGACGATGTCGTTCAGGGCGTCGCGGCTGATCGTGCCGGTGTCCGAACGCAGGCCGACCACCATCAGGAAGCCGGCGTTGGCCTTGGCCACCACCACGCCCTGCTGGGTCACTTCTGAAGGCAGTCGTGGCGTGGCCAGCGACACCTTGTTCTGCACCTGCACCTGGGCGATGTCCGGATCGGTGCCGGTCTCGAAGGTCAGGGTGATCTGCGCACGGCCGTTGGAGGACGAGGACGAGCTGAAGTACAGCAGGTGATCGATACCGGTCAGCTGCTGCTCGATCACCTGGGTGACCGATTTTTCAGTGGTGTCCGCGCTCGCGCCCGGGTAGGTGGCCTGGACGGTCACCTGCGGCGGGGCGATGTTGGGATAGGACTCGACGCCGAGGTTGAGGATCGCGATCACGCCGCTGAGCGAGATCAGGATCGCAACCACCCAGGCGAAGACTGGATGTTCGATGAAAAATTTAGGCATGACGGAAGGTTCCCGTTACTGCTTGTTCGATTCGGTGGCGGCAGGCTCGGCCTTGTCGGCAGCCTCCGGCTTGGCCGGCGCCTTCTCGGCGCCGCCTGCAGCCGCGGCTGCCGGGGCTGCACCGGCAGCGGCGGGCTGGCCGTTGGCATCCTGGCCCGGGGTCCAGGGCTTGGCCGTGGCCGGCGCCCCTTCCTTGACCTTCTGCACGCCCGCCACCACGACCTTGTCACCGGCGGCCAGGCCGTCGCTGACCATCCAGTTGCCGCCCTGTGCGCCTTCGGTCTTCACGTTCTTGCGCACGACCTTGCCGTCGGCGCCGACCACCATCACGAAGCCGCCGGCGCTGTCACGCTGCAGGGCCTGCTGCGGGATCAGGAAGGCGTTGTTGCGTTCACCCAGGTTGGCCTGGAAGCTGACAAAGGCACCCGGCAGCAGGATCTTCTGCGGGTTGGGCAGCACCGCGCGCAGCGAAACCGCACCGGTGGTCGGGTCGACCGTGGTGGACGAGAAGTCCAGCGTGCCGGCTTCGCCGTAGGAGGTGCCATCGGACAGCTTGACGTTGACGGTGGCCTTGCCATCGCCGGACAGCGCCAGCGCGCCACGCGCCTGCTGCGCACGCAGCTGGCTCAGTTCGTCCACGCTCAGCGAGAAGTTCACGTACAGCGGGTCGAGCTGGTCCACGGTGGTCAGCAGGGTCACGTCGCCCTGGCCGACCAGGGCACCTTCGGTGACCTGCTGCTTGTTGGCCACGCCGCTGATCGGCGAGGTCACTTCGGCATAGCCCAGGCTGATGCGCGAGGAGGTGACCGAGGCTTCAGCCTGCTTCACCGCGGCCAGCGCGGTGCGCTCGGCGGCTTCGGCGCTGTCCAGGTCGGACTTGGACACGTACTGCTGCGGCGCCAGCGAACGGGCGCGGTCGGCGGCGACCTTGGCGTTGGCGTAGGTCGCGCGGGCCGAGGCCAGCTGTGCTTCCGACGCGTTGAGGCTGGCGCGCAGCGGGGCCGGATCGATCAGGAACAGGGTCTGGCCCTGCTTGACCTCGCTGCCTTCCTGGTAGACGCGCTTGAGCAGCACGCCCGGCACGCGCGCGCGCACGTCGGCGCTGCGGAACGGCGACAGGCGGCCGACCAGTTCACGCTGCAGCGGCAGGGTCTGCGGCTTGGCGTCGATCACGCCCACCTCCGGCGGCGGGGGCGTCTGCTGTTCCGGCTTCTTGCAGGCGGCCAGCGCGACAGCAACGGCGCACGTCAAGGCAAGGGTGCGGAGTGGGGCGGTCATCAGGAGGAACTCCGGGGTTGGTTTGTAGTGGGGGCCACCGACGGCGTTGGCGCAAAGGCGCGCAGGAAGCTGTCGACGGAGAATTCTGCCCAGCGCCGACGCAGCTGCGCGTCATCGCGATGGGGGGTATGGAAACGCTGTTTGTCGAAATCCTGACCGGCGATCATGCTCAGCAGCAGTTCGGCCATGAAGTGCGGGTCGTCATGCCGGAGCTGGCCACGCATGCAAACGGTTTCAATCCATTCAGCAAGATGAAGCGTCAATGCGCCGGCACCATGCCGGTACAGCGTACGCGCCTCTTCGGGAAACTGCGCCGCATCGGCGGCAATCACCCGGCAGGCCTGTCCCACGTGCGGCTGGTTGAAATGCTCCAGGAAGTCGGTGGCGAACTGCAGAAGGCTGGCACGCAGGTCGTCAGTGCGGAGTGCACGGACCATGGCCCCGGTAGCGTGGCCGACGTGGCGCTGCATGACCCGCCGCAGCAGGTCCTGCTTGCTGCCGTAGCGCGAATAGAGCGTCTGCTTGGAGCAGCCGGCATGCTGGGCCACCGCATCCATGCTGATCTGCATGCCCTGGTGGGCCAGCAGTTCGCGCACGGCATCGAATACGCGCTGATCGCGCGCATCCAGGGCAGCGGGGAGGTAGGCCGGGTTCACGCGGTGGACTATACCGTCCAGTTCAGGATTGTGGAATCGTGCCGATAGTCCTGTCCGTCCTGACAGCGGGCGCTGCGCGCGCTTATTCCGGCAACACGGTTTGCCGATCCTGTCGGTATCGCGTTGCCCAGTGCCGACGCCATACCGGTGCGAACTGAATAGGCGTCTAAACCGCAGCAAACCCGGCATTTCATTATTCCGTCCTGCAGCAAGGCCTTTTCCTGCAACAGGGCTACAATTTCATTTTCCCAACTGAGCAAGCGCCTCGCTCTGCCATGAAACCGCAAAAAACCGCAGCCAAGACCGTGAAAAACAAAACCAAGCCAGCTGAGTCGGAGGTCGCAGTGACCGCTGGTTTCTCCCTGGAGCCGGTGTACACGGCCTTGCGCAAGCGTTACCCCGCGGCCGCGCAGGCCGAGGCAGTGGCATTCGCAGCCGATTTCTACAAGCGCATGGAGTCGGACGAGTTCCCGCACCACACCGCTGAAGAGTGGGCGGCGCTGGCGGCAGACACCCTGGAGTTCGCGCGTGCACGCAAGGCCGGCAAGGCCAACGTGCGCGTGTTCAACCCCACGGCCAAGGCCAACGGTTGGGAATCGCCGCACACCGTGCTGCAGATCATCAACGATGACATGCCGTTCCTGGTCGACACCGTCACCATGTCGCTGGCCGAACAGGGCGTGGGCGTGCATGTGCTGGGCCACCCGGTGCTGCGCTTCACCCGCGACAAGGCCGGCAAGCTGGCCAAGGTCGGCGAGGGCGATGCCGAATCGGTGATGCTGCTGGAGATCGACCGCCAGCCGGCCGAAGCCATGGCCGCCATCGAGCAGGCCATCAACAAGGCGCTGGATGAAGTGCGCGCCATCGTGCGCGACTGGCAGCCGATGAAGGACAAGGCGCTGGCGCTGGCCGACGACCTGGGCAGCCGCCAGCTGCCGGTCGACGATGCCTCGCGTGCCGAAGCGCAGCAGTTCCTGCGCTGGGCCGCCGACAACCACTTCACCTTCTTCGGCTACCGCGAATACCGCGTGGAGAAGCAGGGCAAGGAAGACGTGCTGGCGCCGCTGAACGACACCGGCCTGGGCCTGATGCGCGGCAAGGACAAGTCCGCCGCACGTCCGGTCAAGACCCTGGCCGCGCAGGGCCTGAACACCACGTCCGGGCTGAAGGACGCGCTGATCCTGACCAAGACCAATGCCCGCTCGCGCGTGCACCGCGCCGGCTACATGGACTACATCGGCGTGCTGGAATTCGACGCCAAGGGCAGGATCATCGGCGAACAGCGCTTCCTGGGCCTGTTCACCTCCAGCGCCTACAACCGCCGCCCGTGGGAAATCCCGCTGGTGCGCCAGCGCCACGAATACGTGATGAAGCAGTCCGGCCTGGCCCCGGCCAGCCACAGCGGCAAGGCCCTGCGCCACATCCTGGAAACCCTGCCGCGCGAAGAACTGTTCCAGTCCAGCGAGGACGAACTGTTCCGCACCGCCATGGGCGTGCTGGGCCTGCAGGAGCGCGTGCGCAGCCGCCTGTTCCTGCGCCGCGACAAGTACAGCCGCTTCATTTCCGCGCTGGTCTACCTGCCGCGCGAGCGCTTCAACACCGATGTGCGCCTGCGCATCGAGGCGATGCTGAAGGAAGCGCTGCACGGTGAGTACGTGGACAGCTCGGTGGTGCTGGGCGAATCGCCGCTGGCCCAGGTGCACCTGATCGTGCGCCCGAAGCCGGGCGAAATGCTCGACGTCGATACCGCCGAACTGGAACAGAAGCTGGCCCAGGTGCTGCGCAACTGGCAGGACGACCTGCGCGAAGCGCTGGTGACCCGCCATGGCGAGACCGAAGGCCTGCGCATCGCCGCCCGTATCGGCAAGGCGCTGCCGGCCGGCTACATCGAAGACAACAGCACCGCCGTTGCCGCCAACGATGTCAGCCAGCTTGATGCCCTGACCGGTCCGGACGACCTGCGCCTGAGCCTGCAGGCCGTGCCGCGCGAAAGCGGCGATGGCCTGCGCCTGAAGCTGTACCGCCAGCTGGATGACATCCCGCTGTCGGACGCGCTGCCGATGATGGAAAACATGGGCCTGCGCGTGATCGCCGAGCGTCCGTACCGCTTGTCGGTCGACAACGCCCCGGTGTACGTGCAGGACTTCGAGGTCGAATCGACCGCCGGCGCCATCGATGCCGCCCGCGTCGATGAAGCCTTCGGCGAGACCTTCGCCCGCGTCTGGCACGGCGATGCCGAGAACGATGGCTTCAACCGCCTGGTGCTGGCCGCGGGCCTGCATTGGCGCCAGGTCGCCATGCTGCGTGGTTACTGCAAGTACCTGCTGCAGACCGGCGTGCCGTTCTCGCAGGCGTACGTGGAAGGCACGTTCTCGCGCTACCCGCTGCTGGCCCGCCTGCTGGTGGAACTGTTCGAAGCCCGCTTCGATCCGGCCACCGGCCATGAGAGCAAGGACGACATCGCTGCCGGCCAGGCCCAGCTGAAGGCCCACTTCGATGTGCTGGCTGCCGCCGACGATGCCACCCTGAAGGTGCTCAAGACCGTTGTCGATGCGCGCAAGGGCGACCGCGATGCGCAGATGCAGGCCGCGCGCGAAGCGCTGCTGAAGCTGATGGACCGCGTGTCCAGCCTGGACGAGGACCGCATCCTGCGCTCGTTCATGGGCGTGATCGACGCGACCCTGCGCACCAGCTACTACCAGACCGATGCCAACGGCCAGCATGGCCATGTCATCAGCTTCAAGTTCGATTCGGCCCTGGTGCCGGACCTGCCGAAGCCGCGTCCGTACCGCGAAATCTTCGTCTATGGCCCGCGCGTGGAAGGTACCCACCTGCGCTTCGGTGCAGTCGCCCGTGGTGGCCTGCGCTGGTCGGACCGTCGCGAAGACTTCCGCACCGAGGTGCTGGGCCTGGTCAAGGCGCAGATGGTCAAGAACACCGTCATCGTGCCGGTCGGCGCGAAGGGCGGCTTCTTCGCCAAGACCCCGCCGGTGAACGGCGATCGTGATGCGGTGTTCGCCAACGGCGTGGCCTGCTACAAGCTGTTCATCCAGGGCCTGCTGGACATCACCGACAACATCGTCAACAACAAGATCGTGCCGCCGGTGGATGTCGTGCGCCACGACATGGACGACCCGTACCTGGTGGTGGCGGCCGACAAGGGCACCGCGACCTTCTCCGACATCGCCAACGGCCTGGCCATCGCGCACGGCTTCTGGATGGGCGATGCGTTCGCTTCCGGTGGCTCGGTCGGTTACGACCACAAGGGCATGGGCATCACCGCCCGCGGTGCGTGGGAATCGGTCAAGCGCCACTTCCGTGCACTGGGCCGTGACAGCCAGAGCCAGGACTTCACCTCGGTCGGCGTGGGCGACATGTCCGGCGACGTGTTCGGCAACGGCATGCTGCTGTCGCGCCACATCCGCCTGGTTGCTGCGTTCGACCACCGCCACATCTTCCTGGACCCGAACCCGGATGCGGCCACGTCGTTCGTCGAGCGTGAGCGCATGTTCACCGTGCCGCGTTCGAGCTGGGCGGACTACGATGCCAAGCTGATCAGCAAGGGTGGCGGCATCTTCCCGCGTACCCTGAAGTCGATCGAGATCACCCCGCAGGTGCGTGAAGCGCTGGGCCTGGACGAGAACGTCAAGGCACTGTCGCCGAACGACCTGATGAGCGCGATCCTGAAGGCACCGGTCGACCTGCTGTGGAACGGCGGCATCGGTACCTACGTCAAGGCCGCCAGCGAGCAGCACAGCGATGTCGGCGACCGCGCCAACAACGCCCTGCGCGTCAACGGTGGCGAGCTGCGCTGCAAGGTGGTGGGCGAGGGTGGCAACCTGGGCATGACCCAGCTGGGCCGCATCGAAGCTGCCCAGGCCGGCGTGCTGCTCAACACCGACTTCATCGACAACTCGGCCGGTGTGGATACCTCCGACCATGAAGTCAACATCAAGATCCTGCTCAACGATGTGGTGCGCGCCAAGAAGCTGACCGTCGAGCAGCGCAACAAGCTGCTGGCGTCGATGACCGACGAGGTCGCCGACCTGGTGCTCAACGACAACTACCGCCAGAACCAGGCCCTGAGCCTGATGGAGCGGATGGCGGTCAAGCGCCTGGGTTCCAAGCAGCACTTCATCCGCACCCTGGAACAGCAGGGCCTGCTTGATCGCCAGATCGAGTTCCTGCCGTCCGATGCCGAGCTGTCGCAGCGCAAGGCACGCGGCCAGGGCCTGACCCGTCCGGAACTGTCGGTGCTGCTGTCCTATTCCAAGCTGGTGGCGTTTGCCCAGCTGCTGGATTCGGACATCCCGGAAGATCCGTACCTGTCCAAGGAACTGCAGCGCTACTTCCCGACGCCGCTGCAGAAGAAGTACGCCGACGCGATGGAGCGTCACCGCCTGAAGCGCGAAATCATCGCCACGGCCGTGACCAACCAGACCATCAACCGCATGGGCGCCACCTTCCTGATGCGCATGCAGGAAGACACCGGCCGCACCATCGCCGAGGTCGCCAAGGCGTACACCATCAGCCGCGAAACGCTGGATGCCCGCGCGCTGTGGGCGCAGATCGACGCCCTCGACGGCACCCTGCCGGAGTCGGTGCAGATCGACGCACTGGAAGTGATCTGGAAGCTGCAGCGTTCGTTCGTGCGCTGGCTGCTGTCGCGCCCGGGCCCGATGCCGGGCATCACCGAGGCGGTCAACCGCTACCAGGGTCCGTTCAACGACATCCGTGTTGCTTCGGGCGTGCTGCCGGATTCGCAGCGTCCGACCTACGAAGCCCTGGTGGCCGAGTGGAAGGAAAAGGGCCTGCCGTCCGCGCTGGCCCAGCAGCTGGCCGAACTGCACTTCCTGGAGCCGGCGTTCGACATCATCGAACTGGCCCGCACCCGCAAGCTGAAGCCGGTGGACGTGTCCAAGATCCACTTCCGCCTGGGCGATGCCCTGCAGCTGCCGTGGCTGTTCGAGCAGATCGACGCGCTGGAGGTCAACGGCCGCTGGCATGCCGTCGCCCGTGGCGTGCTGCGTGACGAACTGGCCGCGCACCACCGCAACCTGGCCGGCCAGGTGCTGGGTACCAAGGGCAGCAGTGCTGAAGCCAAGGTCGCCAGCTGGATCGGCCGCGACGACAGCAGCCTGCGCTTCACCCTGTCGATGCTGGCCGAACTGGCCGAGCAGAAGACCCTGGACTACCCGACCGTTTCGGTCGCGGTGCAGCGCCTGGGCCAGCTGGCCGCGCATGGTGCGTAAGTGATGTAGTGCCGGGCCACGCCCGGCAAGCGTGAAACGGAACGGCCCCGCGAAAGCGGGGCCGTTCTGCGTTGTGGCAAAGGTGGTAGTGCCGGCCGCTGGCCGGCAACCCGATGAACCTGGGTCGTGCGGCTGCCGGCCAGCGGCCGGCACTACCGGGTATGCTCTTGCTGGCACACCCACCCGGATCCACCGATGAGCGACACCCCCCGCATCGCTTTCCTGGCCAGCACCGCCGAACCGGCGCAGATGGCCCGCGCGGCGATGGTTTCCCGCTACGGCGACCACGCGCCCGACCAGGCCGACGTGCTGTGCCCGCTGGGCGGCGACGGCTTCATGCTGCAGACCCTGCATCGGCACGGCCGCCTGGGCAAGCCGGTGTTCGGCATGAAGCTGGGCACCGTTGGCTTCCTGATGAACCAGTACCGCGCCGAAGACGATGTGGTTGCACGCATCGCCCGCGCCGAGCCGGCCAACCTGCGGCCGCTGGAAATGCTGGCGCTGACCGAATCCGGTGCCAGCACCGGTTCGCTGGCCTACAACGATGTCTCGCTGCTGCGGCAGACCCGCCAGGCGGCGCACATCGGCATCGATCTCAACGGCCAGGAACGGGTGGCCGAGCTGATCGGCGATGGCGTGCTGGTGGCCACCCCGGCCGGCAGCACTGCCTACAACTATTCGGCGCACGGCCCGGTGCTGCCGCTGGGGTCGCATACCATCGCCCTGACGCCGTTGGCTCCTTACCGGCCGCGGCGCTGGCGCGGAGCCATCCTCAAGGCCGACACCGAAGTGCGCTTCCGTGTGCTTGATCCCTACAAGCGCCCGGTCAGCGTCACTGCCGATTCGCACGAGACCCGCGACGTGGTGGAAGTCACCATCCGCGAATCGAAGGAGCACCGGGTGACCCTGCTGTTCGACCCGGAACACAACCTGGAAGACCGGATCCTGAGCGAACAGTTCGTTTTTTGACGACAATACGCTGCCGGCCCCGCCGATCGCTTGAAGGACCCCCACCGATGGGCGACAACTCCCCCCGCCTGCTGACCGTCGCGGTGACCTCGCGCGCGCTGTTCGACCTGGAAGAAAGCCATGCGCTGTTCGAGAGCGATGGCGTAGCGGCCTATGCCGAGTACCAGCGCCAGCATGAGGACGACATCCTTGGCCCCGGCGTGGCCTTCCCGGTGGTGCGCAAGCTGCTGGCGCTCAACCAGGGTGCCAGCCCCGAGAACCCGCGCGTCGAGGTCATCCTGCTGTCGCGCAATTCGGCCGATACCGGCCTGCGCATCTTCAATTCCATCCAGCACTATGGGCTGGGCATCATCCGCGCGACCTTCACCGCCGGCGAGCCGACCTGGCCCTACGTGAAGCCGTTCGGCACCGACCTGTTCCTGTCGGCCAATCCCGAATCGGTGCGCAGTGCGCTGCGCCATGGCATCGCGGCGGCGACCATCCTGCCCAAGCCCCCGGGTGAAACCGCGGCGGCTGCGGCCGACCAGATCGATATCACGCGCCCGGCCGGACAGCTGCGCATCGCCTTCGATGGAGACGCGGTGATCTTCGGCGACGAGAGCGAGCGGATCTCGCGCGAGCAGGGGGTTGAGGCCTTCGGCCGCCACGAGCGCGAGCGTGCCCGCGAGCCGCTCAGTGGTGGCCCGTTCCGCGGCTTCCTGTCGGCCCTGCACACGCTGCAGGAAGTGTTCCCGGCGGGCGACAGCGCGCCGATCCGCACCGCGCTGGTCACCGCGCGTTCGGCCCCCGCGCACGAGCGGGTGATCCGCACCCTGCGCGAGTGGGGCGTGCGCCTGGACGAGGCCCTGTTCCTCGGCGGCCGCCACAAGGGCCCGTTCCTGCAGGCCTTCGGCGCGGACATCTTCTTCGATGATTCGCAGCACAACATCGACAGCGCCCGTGAACACGTGGCCGCCGGTCACGTCCCACACGGCGTGGCCAACGAGGGCTGAAGCGGATTCGACGGGTGGGTGCCAACCGTTGGTTGGCATCGCCGGGCATGGGGCTACGGGCTTCCCGACATCCCCAGCTGCAGGTCCACCACCTTCCAGCGCAGGCCCTGCGGCTCCAGAACCACCTTCATCGGTGGTTCGCCGGGGCCGCGCTGGACGTCGATCACGAAGCGGTCCAGCGCCTCGAAATGGTGTTCGGCGTTCTTCAACGGCCGCGCCGGTTCGGTCGGGCCGAACGCATCGCCGCCCTGCAGTTCATTGCGGCCGCGCTTCCACAGCACGTGGCCCTGCAGCATCGCGCCGATGCCGGTCGGCGTGACCATGGTGTCCACCGCCGCCCCTCCCAGCTGGTCACCCAGCCCGTACAGCAGCGCGCCGAACGGGCTGGCCGCCACGTCCGGCCCCGCCTGCCGCACCAGGTAATCGTTCAGCTGGGCGCGCAGGCTGCTGCGTACGCGCGGAAAATCCACGTAGCGCTCCAGCCGCGCGGTATCGCGCTGCTCGATGGCCTTGGACAGGCCGTGCACGGTCAAGTACGGGCCACTGAACCACCAGGCGGCCACGGCCAGGACGAGGGCAACCAGAATGCCGATGAGTTTCTTCATGGCGCCCAGACTGCCGCAACTCCGGCAGCGGCAGGTTAAGCGTCAGTGACTAGGTGAGCCGCTGCCATCGCCGAAGGCGGCCACCAGCCGCTGCCGATCGGCGCCATCCAGCGCCTCCAGGCGGGTCTGCAGCACCTGTTCGAGGCTGGCCACGCGGGTGGTGCCGAGGATGCCGCTGGCCACGCCGGGATGCTGCAGTACATAGGCGAAGGCGGTCTGCGCCGGCTGCTGGCTGTGCACCGATGCCACCGCGCGGCGCATCGCGCGTGCGCTGCGCATCAGTGCGCGGCTGCTGGGCTTCAGCCAGGTGCGCGCCAGGTACCAGGCGTCGGCCAGCCGGGGCAGGCGTGGCCGGGCCGGCAGCAGGTGGCCCTGGGCAAGTACGGTGCCGGCCAGCACGCCGATGCCGGCTGCGGTGAGCTGGTCGATCAGCGGCTCGCGGTCCTGCTGCAGGGCGTTGTAATCCAGCAGGACCACGTCGAAGGCCTCGGGGTGGGCGATCATCCAGCGCAGCGTCACCGCCGAGTGCGTGTTGATGCCGGTGCACCGCACCAGGCCGCGCTCGCGCAGGCGCTGCAGCGCCGCCAGCAGGTCATCGTTGATGTCGTGCTCGCTGGCGCCATGCAGCTGGTAGATGTCCAGGTAATCCAGCCCGAGGTTGCGCAGCGACGCCTCGCAGCTGGCGGTGATCGCCGCCGCGGAGAAGTCACGCTGCTCGGCACCGCTGATGCCGGCCTGGCCGGTCAGCGTGCCGCCTTTGCTGGACACCACCAGGGACTCACGCGGAAAGCGCGCCAGCAGCGGGCGCAGGATGCGGCCCAGGCGCGGCTCGGCATGGAAGCCGGAATAGTTGTGGCCGGTGTCGAGCAGGTTCACGCCCTGTGCCAGGGCGTGCTCGACCACGGCGGCCGCAGCGCCTTCAGCGAAGCGGCGGTGGCCCCAGAAGCCGGAACAACCCAGGCCGATCGGCGAGACCTGCAGGCCGGTGCGGCCGAGCACGCGCCGCTGCCGGGCCAGGGGTAGTGCCTGCGCCATCAGAATTCCAGGTCCAGGGCGGCGCAGAGGTAATCGACGAACGGGCCCAGTGCGGCCAGATCCTTGCCCAGGGTGGACAGCAGCCGCGGGCCGGTCATGGTGTCGTCGTCCAGCGAGCGCCACATCACCCAGTTGCGGTGCTTGAGGTCGTCGATGAACTCGAAGTCGGCGGGGAAGCCGCGCGGCGGCCGCACCAGTTTCTCGGTCTGCTCGAAATCAAAGCGCTTGCGCAGGGCCGGCGCGTGCGCGGCGGCCTTCCAGCTGCCCGGGTTGTCGAGGATGAAATGACGGATGCGCCGCTGCGTGTCCGGCTCCGGATGCCACAGGCCGGCGCCGACGAAACTCTCGCCTGGCTGCAGGTGGATGTAGAACGAAGGCGCAGCCACTTCGCGGCGGCGCTCATGGAACAGGCGGGCGCCCTGCCAGGTCTTGTACGGCGACTTGTCGTTGGAAAAACGCGCGTCGCGGTGGATGCGGAACAGCGAACCGCCGACACCGCGCGTATCCGAACGGAAGTGGTCGCTGACTTCGGTCAATGCCGGCTGCAGGTCGCCCAGCAGGCGCAGGAACGGCTGCCGCACATGGTCTTCGTACTGCTGGCGGTGGTCGTTGAACCAGGCCTTCTCGTTATGCCGCGCCAGGCTGCGCAGGAACTTGAAACTGGCGTCGGAGAAATACGTGCTCACAGCGTCTCCTGCAGGTGGTGGCCCCAGTCGCGCAGCGACTGCAGCAGGCCGGCCCGGCGCGCGTCATCGGGCGCTTCGGCGGCCAGCGCGTCGATCTGCTGCTGGTACTGGGGCAGGTTCAGTTCGCCCAGGCCGCTCTCGCCGAGCAGGCGCTGGCGGCGGTAATCCTGCCAGCGCTCGCGTTCATCCGGTGCGAGGCTGTCGGGATGGTTGCGTGCGCGGTAGCGGAACAGCAGCTCCGGCAGGCGCGGGTCGCGGAAGCGGCCTTCCAGCGCGGCCAGCTGCTGCGGCGCACTGGTGCGGGCCAGGGCCAGCAGCGGCTTGTCGCCCGCGCCGAGGAAGCCGTCATACAGCGAGGCGTCCACGTCGGACACGATGGCCGGCCGCGGCTGGTTGAAGACCTGGCGCGCCTTCTCGGCCAGCGCTGCAGCAACCGCGCGCAGGCGCTCGGCCTTGGCTTCGATCGCGGCCACGTCCAGGCCCAGGCGTGCGTGGTCGTCGGCGCGCAGGTGGTTCCAGGCCACCAGCGCCGGCACCTTGTTCAGATGCACTTCCTTCAGCGGCACGCGGGCCACGCCCTCAGGCAGTTCGCTGGCCCGCATGTACAGGCGCTGGGCGATCACATCGGCCGGCAGCTCCAGCAGGTCATCGATTTCGCCTTCCAGGTCGAACACGATCACCCGGTTGTTGATGGTCGGGTGCATGGCCAGCGGCAGCACCGGCGCCGCACACAGGCGGCTGGCCGGGTAGCGCATGGAGATGTGCAGCACCGGGTTCATCGCGGCCACGTCCAGCAGGCTGCCGACGAAGCGCTTGTCGCGCAGCTTCAGTGCGTAATCCCACAACCGCGGCTGCGACTGCTTGAACAGCCGCGCCATGCCGATGGTGGCGCGCACATCCGAAAGCGCCTCGTGCGCATCGCCTTCGCGCACGCCGTTGGCTTCGGCCAGGTGCTCCAGCTTGAACGAGGTCGCGCCATCTTCGCGCAGCGGCCACTGGATGCCGTCCGGGCGCAAAGCACGCATCATCCGCAGCATGTCCAGCAGATCCCAGCGCGAATTGCCGTTGCGCCACTCGCGCTCGTAGGGATCGTGGAAATTGCGGAACAGGCCGTAGCGGATGAACTCGTCGTCGAAGCGCAGGGTGTTGTAGCCGAGCGCGCAGGTGCCCGGCCGCGACAGCTGCTCGTTGATGCGGTCGAAGGCCTCGGCTTCGCTGATGCCCTCGGCCATGGCCTGCTGCGGGGTGATGCCGGTGACCAGGGTCGCCATGGGCGACGGCACCAGGTCATCGGCCGGGCGCACGAAGAAACTGACCGGCGTGTCGATCACGTTCAGATCGGCATCGGTGCGCATCGCCGCGAACTGCGCGATGCGGGTGCGGCGCGGGTCCTGGCCGAAGGTTTCGAGATCGTAGAACAGGAAGCTGTCGGCCATCAGTGTGCGCCCTCCAGGACCGGCAGCTGCGCATGGATCTGCGCTTCCAGCGTGGCCCAGTCGATGTTGTCCAAGGATTGGTGGCCTGCGGTGGCCGCCACCAGCATGTCGCGCTGGATCTCCGTGCGGCGCAGCGCTTCGGCATACGGCGTGTGCAGGAAGGTGACCATGGTGTAGTGCGGCACGAAGCGCGTGGGCCAGCGCCGCTGCAGTTCCTGTTCCAGCTCGCGCTGCAGCAGGAAGGCCGGATCGGCGACGCGGTCGCGCATCTCCAGGTAGTTCTCCAGCGCCATCTGCTGGATGGCACGCGCATTCGGCTTGCGCTCGGCCTCGAAGGCGGCGAAGGCGCCTTCCAGGTCGTCCGCCTCCTGCAGGTGGCGGGCCAGTGCCACGCAATCCTCGAAGGCGCAGTTCATGCCCTGGCCGTGGAACGGCACCATTGCGTGCGCGGCATCGCCGATCAGCACGGCGCGGCCGGCCTGGTGCCAGCGCTGCAGGGTGAGCGTGCCGAGCAGGCCGGGCGGATGCTGTTCCCAGTCCGCGCGCAGGTCCGGGATCAGCGGCAGCGTGTCAGCGAACTCGCGGGAGAACAGTGCTTCGGCCTGCGCGCCGGTGTTGACCGTGGCAAAGCTCGGCTCGCCCTTGTTGGGCAGGAACAGGGTGACGGTGAACGTGCCTTCGTGGTTGGGCAGGGCGATGCACATGTAATGGCCGCGCGGCCAGATGTGCAGCGCGTTGCGCTCGATGCGGAAACCGCCGTCGGCCGCGGGCGGGATCTCCAGCTCCTTGTACGAGTGGTCGAGGAAGGCAATGTCCTCGCCCAGCGGCGCACGCCGGTTCATGGCAGCGCGCAGTGCCGAACCGGCCCCGTCGGCACCGATCAGCGTGTCGAAACGGATGTCGTGCGGGCTGTCGTCGCGATCATCGATGAAGCGCGCGTAGCCGGCATCGAAATCGACGGTGTGCAGGCGGCGATGGAAGTGCACGGTGGCGCCGGCCTGTTCGGCCAGTTCCAGCAGCGTGGTGTTCAGGCCGCTGCGGTGGATCGACCAGATCACTTCGCTGTCGTCGCGCCCGTAGCGCTGCAGCTGCGGTTCGCCCTCGCGCGGGTGCACCATGCGGCCGCGCATCATCACCGCGCGGGCCATCACTTCGTCTTCCACGCCGGCCTGGCGCAGCGCGTTGCGGCCGCGCTCAGCCAGCGCCAGGTTGATCGAGCGGCCGCTTTCGTAGTCGGCCACGCGCGGGTCGCCACGGCGTTCGTACAGGGTGATCCGCCAGCCCTGGCGGGACAGCAGGATGGCCAGCAGGGAACCGGCCAGGCCGGCACCGATGATGCTCAACGAGCGGGATGCATGTGCGATCAACGAACTGTCCAGCAAGAGGTGGGGGAGCGGCTTACAGGCCGGCCCAGGCTTCCACTTCCTCGACGAAGTGGTGCACGTCCAGGTAGCGGTTGTAGAGCGGGGTGGGCGAAATGCGGATCACGTCCGGCTCGCGCCAGTCACCCAGCACGCCGATGGCGCGCAGATGTTCGAACAGGGCGCGGCCACGATCGCGGCCTGCAAGTACCCGCAGCGAGAGCTGGCAACCGCGGCGTTCCGGTTCGGACGGGGTGACGATGTCCAGTACCTGCGGCAGGCGTGCACGCACCAGGGCGTCGAGCAGGCCGGTGAGGGCCAGCGACTTGCGGCGCAGCGCTTCCATGCCGGCCCGCTCGAACAGGTCCAGCGATGCACGCAGCGGGGCCAGGCCGAGGATCGGCGGGTTGCTCAGCTGCCAGCCTTCGGCGCCGATGGCCGGGGTGAACTGCGGCGCCATCTGGAAGCGGGTCGCTTCATCGTGGCCCCACCAGCCGGCGAAGCGGGGCAGGGTGGTGTCGCGGTGGTGGCGCTCATGCACGAAGGCACCGGCCACGGCGCCCGGGCCGCTGTTGAGGTACTTGTAGTGGCACCACACCGCGAAATCCGGCGCGACATCGTGCAGGTGCAGCGGCAGGTTGCCGACCGAATGGGCCAGGTCGAAGCCGATGCGGGCGCCCTGCAGGCGGGCGATGCGGGTAATCGCATCGAGGTCGAAGGCCTGGCCGGTGCGGTACTGCACGCCCGGCCACAGCACCAGCGCCAGGCGCGGGCCCTGTTCGCCGATGGCGCGTTCGATGGCGGCCATCGAGATCGTCCCGTTGGCTTCATCCGGCTGCACTTCCACCAGGCAATCGGCCGGGTCGAAACCGTGGAAGCGGATCTGCGCTTCCACCGCATGGCGGTCGGTCGGGAACGCGCCGGCTTCCATCAGGATGACCGGGCGCTCGGTAGTGGGCCGGTAGAAGCTGACCATCATCAGGTGCAGGTTCACGCTCAGCGTGTTCATCGCCACCACTTCGCTGGGCAGCGCACCGACCACGCGGGCCAGCTGTGCGCTGACCAGGCGGTGGTAGGACAGCCACTGGGTGGGGCCGGTGAAGTGGCCTTCCACGGCCAGCTCGCCCCACTGCTTCATCACTTCCTGCACGGCGGCCTGCGCGCCACGCGGCTGCAGGCCCAGCGAGTTGCCGACGAAGTAGGTCTGTTCGCCGCCGCCATGGCGCGGAATCAGGAATTCATTGCGCAGCGGGCGCAGCGGATCGGCGGCGTCCAGGGCGATGGCGTGGGTGCGGCTGAGCAGGTCGGACATGGTCGGGCAACAGGCTGCAACGGGGCTGCCAGTGTAGCGCCTGGGGCCTGCGTGATGCCGCGCGGTGCGCTCGCCGGGCGTGGCCTGGCGCTACCCGTAGATCATGCGCACCGGTAGCGCCGGGCCGTGCCCGGCGAACGTTCAGCCCGCCGCCGGTGCCGGCAGCGGATCCACGTGCCCGCACGCGCTGCAGGTACGCAGTTCCAGGCTGGCCTGGTAGCGCGCGAACACCTTGGGCAGGTCGGTCTCGATGTTCTGCAGCGGGAAATACTCTTCGTGCAGCTTGTGGTTGCAGCGCTCGCAATGCCAGATCACGCCGTCCTTCTCATGCGGCAGGCGCTTGCGCTCGACCACCAGGCCGATGCCGCCAGGCGGGCGCCGCGGCGAATGCGGCACCTTGGCCGGCAGCAGGAAGATCTCGCCGGCGCGGATGGGGATGTCACGCACCGCGCCATCCTCCTGCACCTTCAGCACCATCTCGCCTTCCAGCTGGTAGAACCACTCCGGGCCTTCGTCGTAGTGGTAATCAGTGCGCGAGTTCGGCCCGCCCACCACCATCACGATGAAATCGCCGTTGTCGATCATCTTGTTGCCCACCGGCGGCTTCAGCAGGTGGCGGTGTTCTTCGATCCAGGCGTGCAGGTTGATCGGCGAGGCGAGCATGGTCGGTTCCCCTGGGAGGTCAGTCGCGCTTGCCCTTGCGCGGCACGTAGGACAGGGCCTTTTCGTATGCCGGCTGCAGGTCTTCCTGCGAACCCACGTCGATGCCCATCTCGCGCACGCGGCCGTCCTTCAGGCTGTACACCCAGCCATGCACCATCAGCTTCTGGCCGCGGGCCCAGGCGTCCTGCACGATGGTCGAGCGGCACAGGTTGGCGACCTGCTCGATCACGTTCAGCTCGCACAGGCGGGCGTGCTTGAGCTCATCGGTCTCGATGGCGTCGATGATCGCGGTGTGCTTCTGCATCACATCACCCACGTGGCGCAGCCAGTTGTCGGCCAGGCCGACGCGGGTGTTGTGCAGGCAGGCGTGCACGCCGCCGCAGCCGTAATGGCCGACGATCAGGATGTGCTTCACCTTCAGCTGGTCCACCGCGTACTGCACCACGCTCAGGCAGTTCAGATCGGTGTGGGCCACGACGTTCGCCACGTTGCGGTGCACGAACACTTCGCCCGGCGCCATGCCGATGATCTGGTTGGCCGGCACGCGCGAATCGGAACAGCCGATCCACAGGTATTCCGGGTGCTGCTGCTTGGCCAGCTGGTGGAAGAACTCGGGGTCTTCCTTCTCGATGCGGTCGGCCCAGTCGCGGTTGTTCTGCAGCAGCTTGTGGATGTCTTTCATGTTCGGGTCCCTGGCGTCGGGTGGGCGAGGGCGTGGCCGTCCGGCCGCGCCTTCGCGGGAAACAATGCGCTCAGTCGCTGGCGGCGGTCTGCGCGCGGTGCCAGCGCATCCACTGCGCCAGCTCGGTGAAATGCGGGGTGTCGAGCTTTTCCAGTTCGGCGATCACTGCCTGCTGGTTGGCCTCGGGGTGGTTCTGGCTCAGTTTCAGCTTCAGCTGTACCAGTTCGACCTGGAAGCGGAAGCCGATGATGCCGCGCAGCTGGCGACGGTGGTCATCACGCTGCGGTTCGAACTGCCAGGCCTGGCCGACGCTGGCTTCGAAGCGGTCGCCGATGTCGGAGACCAGCTGGGCCAGCTCATCGGTATCGTCGAAACGCTGCAGCTGGCCGCGCAGTTCGGCGGCGGCGTAGTTCCAGGTCGGCACGCGCGAGGCGGCTTCCTTGTCCGGGTACCAGCTGGCCGACACGTAGCCATGCGGGCCGTCCACCAGCACCTTGGCCGCGCCGTCATGGCGCGCCTGCGGGTTGGCCCGGGCCCAGTGGCCGCGCAGTTCGATCTGGTCGCCGTCGCGCCGGTACAGCACGGGCACGCGGGTCAGTTCGGGCAGGCCGTCGTCACCGGTGGTCAGCACGGTGACGAACGGATCACGCGCCAGCAGGCGATCCAGCCAGAGCAGGTCGGTCGCGGCGAAGTCGCGTGGGGTGAACATGGTTTGCGCCTCAGGCGCGCGCGCCCAGCGACTGGATCATGCGCCCGCGCAGGCCTTCATCGCTGCCGGCCTGCGGCGGCTGCACTTCGTGCAGGCTGAAGCCGCGCACCAGGGCGTCTTCTTCGTCCAGGCCGTCGTACTCGACGAACTCGGCGTCGAACAGCTGCGAACGCGCGGTGTCTTCGCTGTCATAGCTCAGCGTGTTGCCATCGCTGTCGAGCACTTCGGCGGTGCCGGCCGGGCGCACGCGCAGGCGGGCCCAGATCAGGGTGTTGCCGAGGCTGGCCAGCCACCAGCTGTCACGCGCGTCGTTGTTGTTGTCGTTCATGTGTGCGTTACCAGAGCGAAGCCACCCAGAGCAGGGCAGCCATGCCCAGTCCGGCCAGCAGGGTCAGCAGCGATACCCAGGCCGGCGTCGCCAGCCCGGACAGCGAGCGGTCCGGCTGCTGGCGGTAATCGCGGCGCAGCAGCCAGGCCAGGGCATCGGGCTTGAGGAAGGCGCCATTGCCGAAGCGCGCGGCGAGCGCCGGATGGCGGTCGCGCACGTGCACCAGGGTCAATGGCCAGAAGATCACGAAGGCACTGAACCCGGCCACTGCGACGCCGACGAAACAGAGGGCGAAGAACAGGGTCATGGGGCAGTACCTCCGTGGTCGTTGGGGGTGGGCTTAGAAGTCCGCGCTGCCCGGGGCGCGCGGGTAGGGGATCGCATCGCGGATGTTGGACAGGCCGCAGACGTAGACCACCAGGCGCTCGAAGCCCAGGCCGAAGCCGGCGTGCGGCACCGAACCGTAGCGGCGGAAATCGCGGTACCAGCTGTAATGCTCGCGATCCAGGCCGAACTGGGCCATGCGCGCATCCAGCACGTCCAGGCGCTCTTCGCGCTGGCTGCCACCGATGATCTCGCCGATGCCCGGAGCCAGCACGTCCATCGCGGCGACGGTCTTGCCGTCGTCGTTCAGGCGCATGTAGAAGGCCTTGATGTGCTCGGGGTAGTTGGTCACCACCACCGGGCGGCCGACGTGTTCCTCGGTCAGCCAGCGCTCGTGCTCGGTCTGCAGGTCCAGGCCCCATTCGACCGGGAAGTCGAACTTCTTGCCCGACTTCTGCAGCAGGCTGACCGCATCGGTGTAGTCGATGCGCTCGAACGGTGCGTTGATGAAGTCTTCCAGCTTGGTGATCGCGTTCTTGTCCACGCGTTCTGCGATGAAGGCCAGGTCGTCACCGCGCTCGTTCAGCACGGCACGGAACAGGTACTTCAGGAACTCTTCGGCCAGGCGTGCGTCTTCGGCCAGGTCGGCGAAGGCGATTTCCGGCTCGATCATCCAGAACTCCGCCAGGTGGCGGGTGGTGTGGCTGTTTTCGGCGCGGAAGGTCGGGCCGAAGGTGTAGACCTTGCTCAGCGCCAGGCAGTAGGCCTCGACGTTCAGCTGGCCGGACACGGTCAGGAAGGTTTCCTTGCCGAAGAAATCGCGGCTGAAATCGATCGCGCCCTTCTCGTCGCGCGGCAGGTTCACCATGTCCAGGGTGGACACGCGGAACATCTGGCCGGCGCCTTCGGCGTCGGAGGTGGTGATGATCGGGGTGCTGATCCAGTTGAAGCCGTTCTCGTGGAAGAAACGGTGTACGGCCTGGGCCAGGCAGTTGCGGATGCGGGTGACCGCGCCGAACAGGTTGGTGCGCGGGCGCAGGTGCGCCACTTCACGCAGGAACTCCGGCGACATCGGCTTGGGCTGGATCGGGTAGGTAAGCGGGTCTTCGACCCAGCCGACCACCTCCAGCGCGCTGGCCTGGATCTCGAACGACTGGCCCTTGCCCTGCGACTTCACCAGGGTGCCGGTGGCGATGACCGAGCAGCCGCTGGTAAGGCGCTTGATCTCGTCGAAATTGGCCAGGGTGTCGTTGGCCACGACCTGGATCGGCGCGAAGCAGGAACCGTCGCTCACATTGACGAAGGCCAGATTCGCTGAACCGCGCACCGTGCGCACCCATCCGCGTACCGTGACTTCGCCGCCTTCCGGGATCTTCCCGGCAAGCGCATGTTCAACGCTGACCACCGTCATGACTTGAATCCTCTGCTGATCGACTCGATCTGTGAACACGGGAGTTTACCGGTTGCAGCGTTCTGCTTGCGAGGCATTTCTGCGCCCCTTGGCTCCTTATAATGTCCCCGTACCCTTGGAGTAAGCCTCATGGCCGTCAGCCTGACCCCCATCGCCTTCGAGCGCGTGCAGCGCTTCGTCGCCCAGACCCCCGGCGCCCTGGGCCTGCGCTTCGGCGTGACCAAGACCGGCTGCTCCGGCTGGGGCCACGTGACCGACCTGGCCCGTGACGAGCGCGACGGCGACACCGTGTTCGACCAGGACGGCGTGAAGATCTATGTCGACGCCAAGAGCCTGGCCCTGGTGGATGGCACCGTGATCGACTTCGGCAAGCACGGCCTGAGCGAGACCTTCACGTTCAGCAACCCGAACGCCACCGCCGAGTGCGGCTGCGGCGAAAGCTTCACCACCGACGCCGACAAGGCCTGAGCCTCGGCCAGCGCCTGCCGGGCATGGCCCGGCGCTACCGGAGCCTGCTCGGGTAGCCGGCCTTGGTCGGCAGGGAAGGAATCCACGGAATGGAACGACCGGTCTTCACCTATCACCCCAACGCCTACGCACTGTCCTTCGAGGATATCGACGGTGTCTGCGACTGCTGCGGCGAGCCGCGGACGCTGCGCTACCGGGGGCCGTTCTACACACGCCTGCGCCCGGATTATCTGTGCCCGTGGTGCATCGCCGATGGCAGGGCCGCGGCCCGTTACGGCGGCGAGTTCACCGGCTGGAGTGATATCGAGGGGGTGTCGCCGGACCCGGCCGACCCGCCGCCGACCATTGCCCGCCCGCTGCTGCTGGAAATCTGCGAGCGCACTCCCGGTTATGCCTCCTGGCAGCAGTCTGTCTGGCTCAGCCACTGTGAACGGCCCTGCGCCTTTCTCGGCTATGCCGGCAGTGAAGACCTCCAGCCCATCCTCGATGAGGTCCGGCCGGACGTGGCCGAGGTCAACCCGCGCGACGCCGACTGGGTGCTGGAGCATCTGAGCCGGGATGGCGAGATGGTCGGGTGCCTGTTCCAGTGCCTGGAATGTGGCCAGCACCGCCTTCATGTCGATCTGGGGTAGCCCGGGCGGGTTCAGGTTGCCTGGCCTTGGCCGGTTGCCCGGCACCCCCATCTGCGCCATAATGCGCGGCTTCCTGCCTTCCTGGCGGGAACCCTTGCCCCACCGCGGTAACCACGGCGGGGGGCTGTCCGGCCGCAAGGCCACATCCGAAAGGTAGAAAAAACATGAGTCGTCATTACGAAATCGTGTTCATGGTCCACCCGGACCAGAGCGAGCAGGTCCCGGCCATGATCGAGCGCTACAAGTCGCTGGTCGAGAACGGCAACGGCACCATCCACCGTCTGGAAGACTGGGGCCGCCGCCAGCTGGCTTACCCGATCCAGAACCTGGTGAAGGCGCACTACGTGCTGCTGAACATCGAAGCCGACCAGGCCGTTCTGAACGAACTGACCGAAAGCTTCCGCTTCAACGACGCCGTGCTGCGCAACCTGGTCATCAAGCGTGACGAGGCTGACACCGAGCAGTCGCTGATCATGAAGAGCAAGGACGAGAAGGGTGACAAGCCGGAGCGCGGTGAGCGCCGTCGTCGTGACGACGAAGAAGGCGAGTCCACCACCACCGCTGACAACGAAGCCGGCGACGACGCCGCTTCTGCCGCCTAAGGAGCCTTCCCATGTCCAAGTTCTTCCGTCGTCGCAAGTTCTGCAAGTTCACCGCTGAAGGTGTCAAGGAGATCGATTACAAGGATCTCAACACCCTGCGCCAGTACCTGACCGAGAACGGCAAGATCGTGCCGAGCCGCGTCACCGGTACCAAGTCGAAGTACCAGCGCCAGCTGGCGACCGCCGTCAAGCGCGCTCGCTTCCTGGCCCTGATCCCGTACACCGACAACCACGACGTCTGATGCCCGGCGGGGCGGCCCGGTGCCGCCCCGCTGTGCCAGCTATTCGGACAGCCTTTGTTGCGGGGCATTGCCTCGCTAACGAATAACTTATCTGGAGCAATACCATGCAGCTGATCCTCCTGCAGAAAGTCACCAACCTCGGCAACCTGGGCGACCTGGTCGACGTGAAGCCGGGCTACGGCCGTAACTTCCTCGTGCCGCAGGGCAAGGCCGTTCCGGCCACCGAGAGCAACAAGGCCGAGTTCGAAGCCAAGCGCGCCGAATACGAAGCCAAGGCCCAGGCCATCCACGCCGACGCTGACGCCCGCAAGGCCAAGCTGGAAGGCGCGAGCGTGACCATCGCCGCCAACGCTTCGACCGAAGGCAAGCTGTACGGTTCGGTCGGCGCCCGCGAAATCGCTGATGCCTTCACCGCTGCCGGCTTCGAGCTGAACAAGAGCGAAGTCATCCTGGGCGAAGGCGCCTTCCGCAACATCGGTGAGTACGACGTCCTGGTGCACCTGCACGCCGACGTCGAAACCACCGTCAAGGTTGTGGTTGAAGCCGAAAAGGCCTGATCCCAAGCCGCAAGGCCTGGTGTCACCAGAACGGGCGCCCGCAAGGGTGCCCGTTTTGTTTTGTGGGCCCCTGTCCGCGCGGCCGGGCCCGGGTAATGTTCCACGCCCCTCGTAGAACACAGCCACATCGGTATACTCAGGGCGTCACACCCGTTCCACGGCCAGCGATCCCAGCAGGATCAATGACTTGGAGGGTAAGCAGGCCGCTCGCCGGCCCCAGTCCGGAACCTCTATGCGTCTTTCCACGATCAAGCTGTCCGGCTTCAAGTCGTTCGTCGATCCGACCACCCTGCACCTGCCGACCAACATGACCGGCGTGGTGGGGCCCAATGGCTGCGGCAAGTCGAACATCATCGACGCCGTGCGCTGGGTCATGGGCGAAAGTTCGGCCAGCCGCCTGCGCGGCGACTCGCTGACCGACGTGATCTTCTCCGGTTCCAATGCCCGCAAGCCGGTCTCGCAGGCCACCGTCGAGCTGATCTTCGACAACTCGGACCACACGATTTCCGGCGAGTACGCCTCGTTCAACGAAATCTCGGTCAAGCGCACCGTCAGCCGCGACGGCAGCAGCAACTATTATCTCAACGGCACCAAGTGCCGCCGCCGCGATATCACCGATCTGTTCCTGGGCACCGGCCTGGGGCCGCGCAGCTACTCGATCATCGAGCAGGGCATGATCAGCCAGATCATCGAGGCGCGGCCGGAAGACCTGCGCGTGTACCTGGAAGAGGCCGCTGGCATCTCCAAATACAAGGAACGCCGCAAGGAAACCGAAACACGCATCCGCCATACCCGCGAGAACCTCGACCGCCTGGGCGACCTGCGCGACGAGATCAGCAAGCAGCTCGAACACCTCAAGCGCCAGGCCCGGCAGGCCGAGCAGTACCAGGCCCTGCAGGAAGAGCGCCGGGTCAAGGATGCCGAGTGGAAGACCCTGGAGTTCCGCGGCCTTGATGGCCGCCTGTCCAAGCTGCGCGAAGGCCTGTCGCAGGAAGAAACCAAGCTGCAGCAGCTGATCGCCGACCAGCGCGAAGCCGAGGCCCGCATCGAGACCTCGCGCGTGCGCCGCGAAGAGGCCGCCGACGCACTCAATATCGCGCAGGCCGCCGTCTACCAGGTGGGCAGCACCCTGGCCCGCGTCGAGCAGCAGATCCAGCACCAGCGCGAACTGTCGCAGCGCCTGCACAAGGCGCGCGATGAAACCCGGCAGGCATTGTCCGAGCTGGGCCAGCACATCAGCGGCGACGAAGCCAAGCTGATGGTGCTGCGCGAGGCGGTCGACGATGCTACCCCGCAGCTGGAAGCGCTGCAGGAAGAAAACGAGATCAAGCAGGAAAGCCTGCGCGAGGCCGAAGACCGCCTGGCCAGCTGGCAGCAGCGCTGGGAGCAGCACACCTCGCAGAGTTCGGAAGCTTCGCGCGCCGGCGATGTCGAGCGCACCCGCGTGGACTACCTGGACAAGCAGATCCTCGATGCCGACCGCCGCCGCGAAGCGCTGGCCGCCGAGCGCGCCGGGCTGGACGTGGATGCGCTGGAGGAGGCCTTCGAGCAGCTGCACCTGCAGCACGAAACGCAGAAGACCGCGCTGGACGAACTCGGCGAGGACGTCGAGCAGCGCAAGCAGGGCGTGGCCGCCGTGCAGGAACAGCAGCGCACGGGCCAGAACGAACTGGCCGAGCTGCGCAAGCAGGCCAATGGCCTGCGTGGCCGCCTGGCCTCGCTGGAAACCCTGCAGCAGGCCGCACTCGGCCAGGAACAGGGTGCCGCCGTGGCCTGGCTGAAGGCGCAGGGGCTGGATTCGGCCGCGCGCGTGGGCGAGCGCCTGGACGTCGACGCGGGCTGGGAAAATGCCGTGGAAAGCGCGCTCGGCCAGTTGATCGAAGGCGTGCTGGTGGATGATCCGGCGCGCCTGGTCGATGCACTGGGCGAGCTGGGCGACGGCCGCATCGCGCTGGTGGCCGATGATGCCGGTGAGTTGAAGGTGGCGCCGACGTCGCTGGCGGCGCGCGTACGCGGCCCGGTCGCGATCCGCCGCCTGCTGGCGCACCTGCACGGTGCCCGCGATCTGGCCGAAGCGAAGACGCTGCAGGCGGGCCTGCCCGAGGGCGATTCCATCATCACCCAGGGCGGCGAGCGCCTGGGCCAGGGCTGGCTGCGCGTGTCGCGCTCCGGTGCGGCCGAGCAGGGCGCGCTGCTGCGCGAACGCGAGATCAACGAACTGCGCGAGCAGATCGAGCAGCTGCAGGACCGCGAGGCCGAGCTGGAAGAACAGCTCGCTGGTTTCCGTGACCAGCTGCTGGCAGCGGAGCAGCAGCGCGAGGACGCGCAGCGCTCGCTGTACCAGGCCCATCGTGCGGTGTCCGAGCTGGCCGGCCAGCTGCAGGGCCAGCAGGGCAAGGTGGAAGCTGCGCGCACGCGCATCGATCGCATCGAAGGCGAGCTGGCGCAGTTGCTTGAAACACTGGACGTCAATCGCGAACAGGCGCGCGAGGCGCGCTCGCGGCTGGAAAACGCCGTCAGCAGCATGGGCGACCTGGAGTCGACGCGGCAGGGCCTGGAAGGCGAACGCCGCCAGCTGACCGATGCGCGCGACCTGGCCCGCGAAGCGGCGCGTTCCGTGCGCGAGCGCTCGCATGCCCTGGCCCTGACCCTGGAATCGCAGCGTGCCCAGGTGGCATCGCTGAGCCAGGCGCTGGAGCGCATGAGCACGCAGCGCGGCCAGCTGGATTCGCGCCTGGGCGAACTGCATTCGCAGCTGGACGAAGGCGACTCGCCGGTCGAATCACTGCAGTCCGAACACCAGAACGCGCTGGAAGAGCGTGTGCGGGCCGACCGCGTGCTGACCGAAGCGCGCACGCTGCTCGATGGCATCGACGCCGAGCTGCGCAATTACGAACAGACCCGCCACCAGCGTGACGAGCAGGCGCTGGCCCAGCGTGAGCGCATTTCGCAGCGCAAGCTGGACCAGCAGGCCTTGGTGCTCAGCGCCGAGACCCTGCAGGGCGCGGTGGAAAAGGCCGGTTTCGTGCTGCAGGACGTGCTCAACGCGCTGCCCGATGATGCCCGCCTGGGCGACTGGGAACAGGCGGTGCACCAGATCGATGGCCGCATGCGCCGGCTGGAGCCGGTCAACCTTGCTGCCATCCACGAGTACGGCGAGGCCTCGCAGCGTTCGGATTATCTGGACGCGCAGCACACCGACCTGACCACCGCACTGGAAACCCTGGAAGACGCCATCCGCAAGATCGACCGCGAAACCCGCGGGCGCTTCAAGGACACCTTCGACCGCGTCAACGCCGGCGTGCAGGCGCTGTACCCGCGCCTGTTCGGCGGCGGCCATGCCTACCTGGAACTGACCGGTGAAGACCTGCTCGACACCGGCGTGACCATCATGGCGCGCCCGCCGGGCAAGCGCGTGTCCAGCATTTCGCTGCTGTCCGGCGGCGAGAAAGCGATGACCGCGGTGGCCCTGGTGTTCGCCATCTTCCAGCTCAACCCCGCGCCGTTCTGCCTGCTGGACGAGGTGGATGCGCCGCTGGACGAGGCCAATGTCGGCCGCCTGGCCAACATGGTCAAGGAGATGAGCGAGAAGGTGCAGTTCCTGTTCGTCAGCCACAACAAGGCAACGATGGAGGCGGCCCACCAGCTTTCGGGCGTCACCATGCGCGAGCCGGGCGTCAGCCGCCTGGTCAGCGTGGACCTGGAAGAAGCCGCGCGATTGGCGGGCGCGGCATGACGTGCCATTCTAGTTACCTGAATGAACTAGCCGGAGTACCTACCGAATGACCGACACGGCACTGTTGCGCATCGGCATCCTGGCCGCCGGCCTGCTGCTGGTTGCTGCGATCTTCCTGTTTGGCCGTCCGAAGAAGAAGCCGCAGGGACGTCGCGTGGAGAGCGCGGAACCGACTGCCGGCGAGCGCCGCGAGCCGGTGCTGGGCGAAGACGGTGTGGCCCTGGCCGAGACCCGCAGCGAGCCGGGCCTGGGCGATGAAGGCCAGCAGGCCGAGCTTGGCCTGGCCGATACCGATGCCGGCAGCAGCGATCTGGGCAAGCGCGCGACCCAGGACTTCGACAAGATCGTGTCGTTGTTCGTGGCCGCCCGCGCCGGTGAGCAGCTGCGTGGCGAGGACATCGTGGTGGCGGCCGAGAAGACCGGCCTGGTGTTCGGGCACATGAACGTGTTCCACCGCCTGGTGGAAGGCCATCCCGAGCGCGGCCCGATCTTCTCGATGGCCAGCATCATGAAGCCGGGCAGCTTTGACATGGCCAACATCCGCGCCATGGAAACCCCGGCAATCGCCTTCTTCCTCACCTTGCCGGCCCCGCTGACCGCGCTGGATGCCTGGGAAAAGATGCTGCCGACCGTGCAGCGCATGGCCGAGCTGCTCGATGGCGTGGTGCTGGATGACAGCCGCAACGCCCTGGGCCGCCAGCGCATCGCCCACATCCGCGACGAGCTGCGTGCCTACGACCGCCAGCACCAGGCCCCGCCGCTGACCAAGACCCCGCGCTGGTAAGAGCGTTTTTTCTGGTGTGCCGACCAACGGTCGGCACCCGCCCAGGTAGATCCACGCCATGCGTGGATGGGTTACGCCGGCACGCCGGTGACCTTCGCGAATGCGCGACGGAACGCGGCCATTTCCTCTTCGGTGCCCACGGTCACCCGCACGCGTTGCGGCCAGATCGGCCAGCTGCGGCCGATCACCACGCCGTCGTCGGCCATCGCCTTGGCGAACGCGTTGCCGTCGCGCTGCACATCCACCACGAAGCAGTTTGCTTCCGACGGCACGCAGCTGAAGCCGCGCTTGCCCAGCCAGGCGATGGTGGCCTGCCGGGCCTTGGCATTCTGCAGCCGCCGCTGCGCGATCAACCCGGGATCCTGCAGGCTGGCCAGCGCGGCCGCCAGCGCCGGCACCGGCAGCGGGTTCTCGCCCAGGCTGGCCAGTTCGCGCAGCCGGTCGGGGTGGGCCGCCGCCACGCCCAGGCGCAGGCCGGCCATGCCGTAGAGCTTGGAGAACGTACGCAGCACGATCAGGTCATCGCGCTGGGCCACCTGTGCGATCAGGCTCGGCTGCTCGCTGTACTGCAGGTAGGCCTCGTCCACCAGTACGCGCGTGCTGGTCGGCTTGTTGGCCAGCAGCCAGGCCAGTTCGGCCGGCGGGCTGATCGAGCCGGTGGGGTTGTTCGGATTGCACACGTACACCAGCCCCGTCGGCTGCGCATGCGCCGCAGCCACCATCGCGCGCAGGTCGTGCGCACCATCGGCGCGCAGCGGCACCTTCTGCACATGAGCGCCACGCGCAGCAGCCATGTCACCGAGCGTTTCGAAAGTGGGGTCGGCTACCACCAGCGCGGCCTGCGGGCCGGTCCACAGCGTGGCGGCGCGGTTCAACGGCTCGCTGGAGCCCGGGTAGAGGCGCACATGATCGGCCGGGATGCCGGCCTGGGCGACGAAGGCATCGCGCACCTGCCCCGCCAGGGCGAACTGATACCGGCCGCTGCCGGCAACGCTGTCGCGTGCCGCCTGCTGGGCGGCGGGCGAGGGGCCATACGGACACTCGTTGAAGTTGAGCAGGACCGGGCCGGCGGCAGCGGGTGCCGCGGCAGGCTGGGCCTGGCCGAGGCGCGGCAGGCTGCTGCCGGCGGCGACAAGGCCGACCCCGGCCAGTTGCAGGAAGTGGCGGCGGGAAGCGGGCAGGGACACGGGGAGGATTCCGGAGGGCAACCGCAGCACGCTAACGCTGGTTGGGGGCGGGCGGCAACCCGGCGGTTCGGCGCGGGCATGACGGGGCCTGGCGCCCGGGCGCGGTAGAATTCACGGCCATCCCAGAAACACCGGATCCCGATGAGCCCCAGCCCCGCCGAACGCGCCGAAGACCTCCGCCGGCAGATCGCCCAGGCCAACCGCGCCTACCACGAGCTGGACGCGCCGGAGATCCCCGACGTCGACTACGACCGGCTCGTACGCGAGCTGGAGGCGCTGGAACGCGAGCACCCGGAACTGGCCGTGGCCGACAGCCCCACCCAGCAGGTGGGTGCGCGCCCGTCCGGCCGCTTCGCCGAGGTGCGCCATGCGGTGCCGATGCTGTCGCTGTCCAACGCCTTCAGCGATGAGGAAGTGGCCGATTTCGTGCGCCGCATCGACGAGCGCCTCGGCCGCCGCAGCCTGCAGTTCTCGGCCGAACCGAAGATGGACGGGCTGGCGATCAGCCTGCGCTACGAAGACGGCGCGTTCGTGCTGGGCGCGACCCGTGGCGATGGCAGTACCGGCGAGGACGTGACCGCCAACCTGCGTGAGATCAACGACATTCCCAAGCGCCTGCAGGGCCAGGACTGGCCCGACGTGCTGGAAGTGCGTGGCGAGGTCTACATGGCCCGTGCCGATTTTGAGGCCTACAACGACCGCGCGCGCCTGCACGGCGGCAAGGTGCTGGCCAACCCGCGCAATGCCGCGGCCGGTTCGCTGCGCCAGCTGGATGCGAAGATGAGTGCGCAGCGCAGGCTGAGCTTCTTTGCCTACGGCACCGGCGACGTGCAGGGCGGTGAACTGCCCGACACCCATTCGGGCACGCTGGCGCAGCTGGGGGCCTGGGGCTTCCCGGTGAGCGAGCTGTGCAAGGTGGTGGACGGCACTGACGGCCTGCTCGGTTACTACCGTGACATCGGCGAGCGCCGCGACGGCCTGCCGTTCGATATCGACGGTGTGGTCTACAAGCTGGACGACCGTGCTGGCCAGCAGGCCATGGGCTTCGTCTCGCGCGCGCCGCGCTGGGCCATCGCGCACAAGTTCCCGGCGCAGGAACAGAGCACCACGGTCGAGGCGATCGAGATCCAGATCGGCCGCACTGGTGCCGCAACACCGGTCGCGCGCCTGGCGCCGGTGGCAGTGGCCGGCGTGATCGTCTCCAACGCCACGCTGCACAACGCCGACCAGATCGCACGCCTGGACGTGCGCGTGGGCGACAGCGTGATCGTGCGCCGCGCCGGTGATGTCATTCCCGAAGTGGTCAGCGTCATCCTCGACCGCCGCCCGCAGGGCACCACGCCGTGGCAGATGCCGACCCGTTGCCCGGTGTGCGGATCGGAAATCGTGCGTGAAGAAGGCGCCGCCGCGTGGCGCTGCTCGGGTGAACTGAGCTGCCCGGCGCAGCGCAAGGAAGCCATCGCGCACTTCGCTTCGCGCCGCGCGATGGACATCGACGGCCTCGGTGACAAGTACATCGAAACCCTGGTCGACGCCGGCATCGTCAAGCGCGTTGCCGACCTGTACCAGCTGACCCGCGACCAGCTGCTGCACCTGAAGCTGGTGCTCGATGCCGAGGATCCCTCGGCGCTGGCCAACAGCCTCAAGCCGCACCTGCCGGCCGAAGGCAGTGGCGACGTGCTCAACGCCGTGCTCAAGCTCGACGGCCAGGACCCGGCATGGCGCGCGCAGGCGCTGGTGCAGCCGGTGGTGTTCGAATGGAACACGAAGAAGATCGCGACCAAGTGGGCCGACAACCTGATCGCCGCCATCGATGCCAGCCGCGAGGCCAGCCTGGAACGGCTGCTGTTCGCGCTGGGCATCGAACACGTGGGCGAGAGCACGGCCAAGGCGCTGGCGCTGTGGTTTGGTGATCTGGCGCTGATCCGTCGCCTGCCGTGGCCGCTGTTCAAGCGCGTGCCGGATATCGGGGGCGAAGTGGCGCGTTCGCTGGGGCACTTCTTCGAACAGCAGGGCAACCAGCAGGCCATCGACGCGCTGCTGCAGGTCGGCCAGGTCCGCATCCGCGATGGCCATCCGCCGAGCGCCAAGCTGCGCGAGGGCCTGGACCTGGCCCAGCTGCTGGTGGAGGCCGAGATTCCCGGCATCACCCGCCTGCGTGCGGAAAAGCTGGTCGCCGTGCTGCCCAGCGCACAGGCGGTGCTGGACGCCGAGCATGGCCAGTTCGTCAACGCCGGCCTGCCCGATGACACCGCGCGTGGCGTGGCCCAGTGGCTGGACACCGATGGCCATGGCGCGATGCTGCTGGCGGCGGAGACCGAGATGCAGCACATCCTGGCCAAGGCGCCGGCGCTGGCGGAGGTCGTCGCTGGTCCGCTGGATGGGCAGACCGTGGTGCTCACCGGCACGCTGGCCCAGCTCACCCGCGATGTCGCCAAGGATCGCCTGGAAGCGCTGGGGGCCAAGGTCTCCGGCAGTGTCTCCAAAAAGACCAGTTTCCTGGTGGCGGGCACCGAGGCCGGCTCCAAGCTGGACAAGGCGCAGTCGCTGGGGGTGCCGGTGTGGGATGAAGACCGCCTGCTGGCCTATCTGGCCGAACACGAGTAATGACCCCGCCGGGCGCTGCGTGCGCCCGGTCTGACGCATGAGAGGACAACCGATGCAGACCGCCCCGCTGGATTTCCGCCTGGCCACCCGTGCCGACGAGGCGCTGCTGATCGCGCTGATGCGTGAGTTCTACGCCGAAGACAAGATCGAATTCGACGACGCACGCGTGCGCCGTGGCGTCGATGCACTGCTGGCCGACCCGCGCAACGGCGAAGTGCTGCTGTGGCTGGACGAGGCAGGGGAGGTCTGCGGCTACGCGGTCATCGCCATGGGCTTCAGCCTGGAGCAGGGCGGCCATTTCATGCTGCTGGACGAGCTGTACCTGGCGCACCGCGCGCGCGGCCGCGGCCGTGGCAAGCAGGCGCTGGCCACCTGCGAACAGCGTGCACGTGGTCGCGGTGTCAGCCGGCTGCGCCTGGAAGTGAACCACCACAACGAACTGGCGCGGCGCCTGTACCTGGCCAGCGGCTACATCGATGACACCCGCGATCTGCTGACCCTGCCGCTGGACCACCCGCGCCCGGAGGGCATCCTGTGAGCGAGGCCCTGCTGCGCGCGCTGCAGCAGCGTGCCGCGCTCAATGCGCTGGTGCGCCGCTTCTTCGCCGAGCGCGATGTGCTGGAAGTGGAAACGCCGATCCTCTCGGTGGCCGGCAACACCGAACCGAACATCGACAGCTTCCATACCGATTTCAGTGGCCACGTCGATGCCGGTGGCCGCCGCCGCTGGCTGCGCACGTCGCCGGAATTTCCCCTGAAGCGCCTGCTCGCCGCGGGCGTGGGCGATTGCTACGAACTCGGCCGGGTGTTCCGCAATGGCGAGGCCGGTGGCCGCCACAATCCCGAGTTCACCATGCTGGAGTGGTACCGCGTGGGCTGGGACCACCATCGCCTGGTGCAGGAAACCGCCGAGCTGGTGCGCCAGGCGTTGGCGCTGGTCGGGCGCACGGCAACACTGCGCGTGCTCAGCTACCGTGAACTGTTCCAGCAGCATGCCGGCGTCGATCCGTTCGATGCGGACGAAGGTGCGCTGCGCACCGCGCTGGGTGACGTGCATATCGATCCGGTGGGCCTGACCCGTGACGACTGGCTCGACCTGCTGATGACCCATCGCATCCAACCGCACTTCGATGACGCGGTCATGACCGTGGTGCATGACTGGCCCGCCAGCCAGGCGGCGCTGGCGCGCATCCGCCCTGGCACGCCACCGCTGGCCGAGCGGTTCGAGTTGTACCTGGGGGCGGTCGAGCTCGCCAACGGCTATCACGAGCTGAACGATGCAGGCGAGCAGCGTGCGCGCTTCGAACATGACCAGCAGCGCCGGCACGAACGTGGCCAGGTGCAGCCGGCGCTCGATGAGGCCTTGCTGGCGGCATTGCCTGCGATGCCCGCCTGTGCAGGTGTCGCGGTGGGTGTGGATCGCCTGCTGATGGCGATGAACCGCACGCCGCGCATCGCCGATGTGCTGGCCTTCGATTTCGCGCATGCCTGAACGCATGCGCGTGCGCTGCGCCTGAACAAAACCGACGGATTTCGCGCTTGATTCAGCAAGCGCGATGATGGTCTTATCACGCCTGATGCGGGACACTGGCGTCGTGATTCATCCGCTCCGTTGGGGAATGCTTTGGTCAAGTGGTTTGCGGTCGTGGCGGCACCGGTGTACTCCATGGCGATATGGGGCGGCGTGCTGCCGTCGTCGGCGTCGGCCCAGCCGGCCGGCTACGAGGGCGAAGTGGTGACCTGCGAATCGCGCGACATGGGCTGGGTGCACTGCGATATCGACGTCAGCAACGGCGTCGACCTGGTGCGCCAGTTGTCGAGCAATACCTGCATCCGTGGCAGCGAATGGGGCACCGACCGCAGTGGCGTGTGGGTGACCCTGGGCTGCCGTGCTGAATTCCGCGCGCGTTCCGCGCAGGGTACCGCCGGCACGACTGCTGCCAGCGACGGCAAGGGCAAGCGCCTGGTGCGCCGCGTGGTGCGCTGCGAATCCAACGGCCGACCGCAGAGCTGCCCCGTGCGGCTGGATGGCGCGCCGGTTCGCCTGCTGCGCCAGCTTTCGGTGCTGCCATGCCGCGAAGGGCAGGGCTGGGGCTACAAGCGCAACGAGGTCTGGACCAGCCGCGGCTGCCAGGGCGATTTCGAGGTAGCCGACGATGACGGCCGGTTCGTCGACGTGGCACGCAAGCTGACCTGCGAATCCAAGTCCAAGCGCCGGCGCTTCTGCGGTGCCACCATCTCCACCGAGGCGAAGGTGATCAAGCAGTTGTCCGGCACGCCCTGCGAGGAAGGCAGGACCTGGGGCTGGAGCCGCAACGGTATCTGGGTGGATGGCGGCTGCCGCGCCGATTTCTCGGTGAATTGAGCCCGCGCAGGCTCCAACCGCGCCGGGCGTGGCCCTACAATGGGCCCATGAACACTGCCACCGACCTCGACTACGCCCGCTACGACCACATCCGCCCGATCCTGTGGACCGGCGATGCCCTGCAACTGCTTGACCAGCGCAAGCTGCCGTTCGTGGTCGAACACGTGGTCTGCCATGACAGCGACGAAGTCGCCAGCGCCATCCATGCACTGACCGTGCGCGGTGCACCGGCCATCGGCATCGCCGCCGCCTGGGGCGTGGTGCTGGCGGCACGCGACGTGCGGGCCGCCGATGGTGCACATGCATTGCAGCAGCTGGAACCGGCCCTGCAGCGGCTGAACGCCTCGCGCCCCACCGCGGTGAACCTGGCCTGGGCGCTGGCGCGCATGCGCCGCTGCCTGACCGCCGCCGGCGCCGACTGGAAGGCGCTGCTGGAAGCCGAGGCCCAGGCCATCGCCGAGGAAGACCTGGCGGCCAACCGCCACATGGGTGCGCTGGGTGCGGGCCTGATCGAGGCCGGCAGCGGCGTGCTCACCCATTGCAATACCGGCTCGCTGGCCACCGCCGGCTTCGGTACCGCGCTGGGCGTGATCCGCGCCGGCATGGCCCAGCACCGCATCGCCCGCGTGTTCGCCGGTGAAACCCGGCCGTGGCTGCAGGGCGCACGCCTGACCGTGTGGGAACTGCAGCAGGACGGCATCGACGCCACCCTGATCGCCGATTCGGCCGCCTCGCACCTGATGAAGACCGGCGCGGTGCAGTGGGTGATCGTCGGCGCCGACCGCATCTGCGCCAATGGCGATACCGCCAACAAGATCGGCACCTACCAGCTGGCCATTGCCGCCCGCCACCACGGGGTGAAGTTCATGGTTGTGGCCCCGTCCTCGACGGTGGACATGGAGACCGTGGACGGCAGCCAGATCGAGATCGAGCAGCGCGACCCGGGCGAGTTGTACGGCGTGGGCGGCACCCGCACCGTGGCCGAGGGCATCGCCGCCTGGAACCCGGTGTTCGACGTCACCCCGGGCGAGCTGATCGACGCCATCGTGACCGAGCGCGGCGTCATCCTGAACCCGACCGCCGGGAACATGCGCGCGGCCTTCGGCGGCTGAGGCAGGCGGGTCCTGCCGGGGTCGGATCCCTTTCTGCAGGAAAGGGCTCCGACCCCAGCCCCCGGTAGTGCCGGCCGCTGGCCGGCAGCCCCCTAAGTTCCTGATTTGTGCCGGTAAAATCCCCGTAAAGGGAGGCGGAAAACGGCCTGTTGTGGTAGTATCCACAGGTTGAATCGAGGTTCCGGCACGACCCCCTCCCGCAGAGGGCTGCGCCGGACTGGACCGCTACCAGACAACGGAACCCGAATGGCAGAAACCGCCAAGGAAATCATCCAGGTCAACCTGGAAGACGAGATGCGCAAGAGCTACCTCGATTACGCCATGAGCGTGATCGTGGGCCGCGCGCTCCCGGATGCGCGCGACGGCCTCAAGCCGGTGCATCGTCGCGTGCTGTTCGCGATGAACGAGTTGAACGCGCACAGCAACAAGCCCTACTTCAAGTCGGCGCGTATCGTCGGTGACGTCATCGGTAAGTACCACCCGCATGGCGATCAGTCGGTGTACGACACGCTGGTGCGCCTGGCACAGCCGTTCTCGCTGCGTTACATGCTGGTCGATGGCCAGGGTAACTTCGGCTCGATCGATGGCGACTCCGCCGCGGCGATGCGATACACCGAAGCGCGCATGTCGCGCCTCGCGCATGAGCTGATGGCCGACATCGACAAGGAAACCGTCGATTTCCAGCCCAACTACGACGAAAAGGAACTGGAGCCGACGGTCATGCCGACCCGGTTCCCGAACCTGCTGGTCAACGGTTCGGCCGGTATCGCGGTGGGCATGGCAACCAACATCCCGCCGCACAACCTGAGCGAGTCGATCAACGCCTGCATCGCGCTGATCGACAACCCGGAGATCGATGTCGACGGCCTGATGGAGTACATCCCGGGCCCCGATTTCCCGACCGCCGGCATCATCAACGGCACCGCCGGCATCGTCGCCGGCTACCGCACCGGCCGTGGCCGCGTGCGCATCCGTGCCCGTGCCGATATCGAAGTGGCCGACAACGGCCGAGAATCGATCATCGTCACTGAAATTCCTTACCAGGTGAACAAGGCGCGTCTGATCGAAAAGATCGCCGAGCTGGTCAAGGAAAAGAAGATCGAAGGCATCAGCGAGCTGCGCGATGAGTCCGACAAGGACGGCATGCGCATCTACATCGAGATCAAGCGCGGTGAATCTGCCGAGGTTGTGCTGAACAACCTGTACCAGCAGACGCAGATGGAATCGGTGTTCGGCATCAACATGGTGGCGCTGGTCGATGGCCGCCCGCAGTTGATGAACCTCAAGCAGATGCTCGAGGCCTTCGTCCGCCACCGTCGCGAAGTGGTCACCCGCCGCACCGTGTTCGAGCTGCGCAAGGCGCGCGCCCGTGCCCACGTGCTGGAAGGCCTGACCGTCGCGCTGGCCAACATCGACGAGATGATCGAACTGATCAAGACCTCGCCGAACCCCAACGAAGCGCGCGAACGCATGCTCGCCCGCCTGTGGGAGCCGGGTCTGGTCGGTTCGATGCTGGGCGCCGCCGGTGCCGAAGCCTCGCGTCCGGAAGACCTGCCCAAGGGCGTGGGCCTGATCGAGGGCGGCTACCAGCTGACTGAGATCCAGGCCACCCAGATCCTGGAAATGCGCCTGCACCGCCTGACCGGGCTGGAGCAGGACCGCCTGACCGACGAGTACAAGCAGCTGCTGGAAGTGATCGCCGGGCTGATCCACATCCTGGAAGATCCCGACCGCCTGCGCCAGGTCATCCGCGAGGAACTGGTCAACGTCAAGGCTGAATTCGGCGATGAACGTCGCACCGAGATCCGCCACAGCGAAGAAGACCTGGACATCCTCGACCTGATCGCGCCGGAAGACGTGGTGGTCACCGTGTCGCACGCCGGCTACGTCAAGCGCCAGCCGGTGAGCGTGTACCGCGCGCAGCGCCGCGGTGGCCGTGGCCGCAGTGCGGCGGCGACCAAGGAAGAGGATTTCATCGAACAGCTGTGGCTGGTCAACACGCACGACACGCTGCTGACCTTCACCAGTTCGGGCAAGGTGTTCTGGCTGCCGGTGTACCAGCTGCCCGAAGCCGGTTCCAACGCCCGCGGCCGTCCGATCATCAACTGGATCCCGCTGGAACCGGGCGAACGCGTGCAGGCCGTGCTGCCGGTGCGCGAATACGCCGATGGCCAGTTCGTGTTCTTCGCCACGAAGAACGGTACGGTCAAGAAGACCCCGCTGAGCGAGTTCGCCTTCCGTCTGGCCCGCGGCAAGATCGCGATCAACCTGGACGAGGGCGATGCCCTGGTCGGCGTCGGCCTGACCGATGGCGACCGTGACATCCTGCTGTTCGCTTCCAACGGCAAGACCGTGCGCTTCGGCGAGGACAAGGTCCGCTCGATGGGTCGTACCGCCACCGGCGTGCGCGGCATCAAGATGCCGGCCGGCGAAGAAGTGGTCAGCCTGATCGTGGCCGAGAGTGCCGGCGGCAGCGAGGACGAGAACGAGGACGACAACGGTGTCGAGGACATCGCAGCCAATGGCGATGCGGTGATCGACGGCGCCGACGACGCCAGCGTGCAGTACATCCTGACCGCCACCGAGAACGGCTACGGCAAGCGCACCCCGCTGCCGGACTACCCGCGCAAGGGTCGTGGCACCCAGGGCGTGATCGGCATCCAGACCACCGAGCGCAACGGCAAGCTGGTCGCCGCGGTGCTGATGGGTTCCGATGACGAGGTCCTGCTGATCTCCGACGGCGGTACCCTGGTGCGTACGCGTGGCTCGGAAATCAGCCGCGTCGGCCGCAACACCCAGGGCGTCACCCTGATCCGCCTGTCCAAGGACGAGAAGCTGCAGGCGGTGGAGCGCATGGATGCCTCGATCGACGAGGACGAGGACGAGGTGGCCGCCGCCGCCCCGGCCGCGACCGACGGCGCACCGGCTGCGGCCAGCAGCGAGGACGCCGCGCAGGAGTGATCCTGCCGCGATGAGAGGTACCCGACGACGCCGGCCTTGTGCCGGCGTCGTCGTATCTGCAGGCAAAGAACGCATTCATTTCACAGGCAGGGGCGGATAACGGTTGGCGAACCAGCGGACGATGCCGTCCGCAGTGACCCTCTTCCAACCGGCCACCCGGCCGCGCCCTGGAGCCTGAAATGCCTGCCGCCCCCGCTGCCGTTCCCCCCGAAGACCCCTCCCGCACGCCGCGTCGCCGGCACCCGGTGGCCACCCTCCTGTCCCTGCTGCTGATCCTGCTCGGCGCGGTCATCGGCGGCCTGGGTATCTGGCTGCTGACGCTGGGCGGTTCCTGGTACTACGCCATCGCCGGCGTCGCCATGCTGGCCAGCGGTGTGCTGCTGTGGGGCAACCGCCGCAGTGCCGCGCTGCTGTTCGCCGCCATCTTCATCGGCACGCTGCTGTGGACGTGGTGGGAGTCGGGCAGCAGCTACTGGCGCTGGGTGCCGCGGCTGGGCCTGGTGACCGCGCTGGCGATCGTGATGGCGCTGCTCGCCCCGACCCTGCAGCGGCCGTTCCCGCGGCGTGCATCGCGCGGTGTTGCGGTGGTGCTGATGCTGGTGTTCGTGGCGGCGTTCGCGCTCGCCTTCGTGCCGCACGGTGAAGTGCGCGGCGAGCAGCCGTTCCCCGATGCAACCGCCTCGACCGGCATCGATCCCACTGAGGACACCACCGGCCTGCAGCCCTCCGACCGCCCGGCCGACAGCGACTGGGCCGCGTGGGGCCGCAACAACGCCGCCACCCGTTTCTCGCCGCTGCAGCAGATCACCCCGGACAACGTGGCCACGCTGCAGCCGGCCTGGCAGTTCCGCACCGGCGACCTGCCAGAGAACCGCTGGGGCGCGGAAACCACGCCGCTGAAGATCGGCAACCGCTTGTACCTGTGCACCGCGCGCAACCAGTTGATCGCACTCGACGCCAGCAGCGGCAAGGAAATCTGGCGTTTCAATCCGAAGGTGAAGGACGCTTCCATTCCCTACACCGCAGCATGCCGCGGCGTGTCCTATTACGAACAACCGAGTGGCGCCGCCGTGGTCGATGCTGCCCTGGCAGATGCGGCGGCCGACCTCGCACTGCCTGCACCGCCGCCGACCGCAGGCGCCGCCAGCGTGCCTGGCAACCGCCCGGCCTGCACCGCACGCATCATCGAAGGCACCCTGGACGGCCGCATCATCGCCGTGGATGCCGACAGCGGAAAGCCCTGCGCCAACTTCGGCAACAACGGCCAGGTCGACATCACCCTGGGCATGGGCAGCACGCCGCCGGGCTATGTGTCCATCACCTCGCCGCCGGCCATCGTGCGCGGCGTCATCGTGACCGGCCACCAGGTGCTGGACGGCCAGCGCCGCGATGCGCCGTCGGGCGTCATCCAGGCCTACGATGCGGTGACCGGCAAGCTGCGCTGGGCCTGGGACATGGACCAGCCGGAACTGACCGGCCTGCCGGCGCAGGGCAAGGAGTACACGCGTGGCACGCCGAACATGTGGACCACCGCCACCGGCGATGAAAAGCTGGGCCTGGTCTATCTGCCGATGGGCAATTCCGCGGGCGACTACTGGAGTGGCTCGCGCACCGAGAACCAGAACAAGTACGCCACATCGCTGGTCGCCATCGACGTGACCACCGGCAAGCCCGCGTGGCATTTCCAGGCCGTGCGCAAGGATGTCTGGGATTACGACATGGGTTCGCAGGGCAGCCTGATCGACTACCCGACTGCGCAGGGCAAGGTGCCGGCCATCCTGCTGCCGACCAAGCAGGGCGACATGTACATCCTCGACCGCCGCACCGGCGAGCTGCTGACCCCTGCAGAAGAACGCAAGGTGCCGACCGGTGGCGTCGAACCGGAGCAGCGCTCGCCGACCCAGTTGTTCTCGCTGTACCACACGCTGCGCCGCGAGCACGACCTGACCGAGCAGGACATGTGGGGCATCACGCCCATCGACCAGCTGGTGTGCCGCATCCAGTTCCGCAAGGCGCATTACGAAGGCTTCTACACGCCGCCGAGCACCGATCATCATTCGATCGAATACCCCGGCTACAACGGTGGTTCGGACTGGGGCAGCGTGGCCATCGATACGCGGCGCGGGGTGATCGTGGCCAACTACAACGACATGCCCAACTACAACCGGCTGGTGCCGCGCGCCGAGGCCGACCGCAAGGGCTGGCTGCCGCGCGAGGCGATCACCCATGACAAGGGCGGCGCCGAAGGTGCGGGCGACCCGCAGGTGGGCACGCCGTACGCCATCGACGTCAACGCCGGCTGGCGCCTGCCGTTCACCGGCCTGCTGTGCAAGCAGCCGCCCTATGGTGGCATCCGCGCCGTCGACCTGCGCACCGGCAAGCTGCTGTGGGATCGGCCGTTCGGCAGTGCGCGCGGCAATGGCCCGTTCGGCATCCGTTCCGGCCTGCCGATTGAAATCGGCACGCCCAACAACGGCGGTTCGGTGGTGACCGCCAGCGGACTGATCTTCATCGCGGCGGCCACCGACGACCTGCTGCGCGCCATTGATCTGAAGACCGGCAAGGAACTGTGGCACGCCAAGCTGCCGGCCGGTGGCCAGGCCAACCCGATGGTGTACGAGCAGGACGGCCGCCAGTACGTGGTGATCGTGGCGGCCGGGCACCACTTCATGGAAACACCGAAGGGTGATTACGTGATGGCGTACGCGCTGCCGAAATGACGGGGTAGAGTCGACCGTTGGTCGACTGCCCTTCGCGACCCAACTAAAACCCCGCGCCTCGCGCGGGAGGCGACCAACGGTCGACTCTACCCAGTCGGCGCCGGGTCATTTCCCTACGGGATGACTGTTCTCACGCTGCCGAAATGACGGGGTAGAGTCGACCGTTGGTCGACTGCCCTTCGCGACCCAACCAAAACCCCGCGCCTCGCGCGGGAGTCGACCAACGGTCGACTCTACCCAGTCGGCGCCGGGTCATTTCCCTACGGGATGACTGTTCTCACGCTGCCGAAATGACGGGGTAGAGTCGACCGTTGGTCGACTGCCCTTCGCGACCCAACTAAAACCCCGCGCCTCGCGCGGGGGTCGACCAACGGTCGACGCTACCCAGTCGGCGCCGGGTCATTTCCCTATGGAATGACTGGTCTCACGCCGATGCCAGAACGGAGCCACCATGGGCATGTTCAATCACATGCCCAGTCCACAACTCCTCATCGGCCGCCGCTCCATCATCGGCAACGTGTACGCAATTACGATGATCTGCAGAGATCGTCGTCCCATCTTCGAAGACCCAGCCAACGCCGGCATCGCGATACAGGTGCTGGAGGCAATGGACCAACAAGGGCTGACCTCGTCGCTTGCGTGGGTGGTCATGCCCGACCACCTGCATTGGCTTGCCCAGCTTCGCGAAAAGTCACTCGGCTACTGCGTGCAGCGCTTCAAGTCACGCAGCGGTTTGCTGATCAACCAACATCGCGGAAGCGCCGGGGCCCTCTGGCAGGCGGGCTACTTCGACCATGCGATCCGCAGTGAGGAATCACTGCGAAAGCATGCGCGCTACATCCTGGCCAATCCCATAAGGGCAGGATTGGCAACCCGACTGGGCGAGTACCCGCAGGGATGGTGCCGCTGGCCGCTGGATGATACCGACCCAGGGTAGAGTCGACCGTTGGTCGACTGCGCTTTGCGACCAGGCCAAAAGGCCCCGCGCTTTGCGCGGTAGTCGACCAACGGTCGACTCTACCCGCTCGGCACGCGCCAGCGTTGGGCTAGGATGGCCGCACGACTCGTCTGCGAAGGAATCGCCATGTTCGTGCGCTGTCTCGCCACCCGCCAACTGTTCTGGGCGCTGTTGATGCTGTTGTGCATGGGGACCGCGCACGCTGCGCGGCCCGCCCCTGAGGCAAAACGTGCAGCCGATGACTGGCTGGCTGCCTTCAATGCCGGCAGCCTTGAGGGATTGCAGGCGTTCGCCGACCGTTACGCCAAGAAGGACGGCAGCACTCCGCAGGATTATCTGGAATTCCGCGCGTCGACCGGTCCGCTGAAGCTGCTGGAGGTGCGTGAGAGCACGCCGCTGCAGGCAAAGCTGCTGGTGCTGGCGCAGCAGACCGAGCGTGCGATGCTGGTGACCGCGGAGATGGACCCGGCCCATCCGGAACATTTGAAGCTGTTCCAGCTGGAAGGCACACCCACGCCGGAGCAGTACCAGCCCGCACGCGTTCCCTTGCCGGCGCTGATGGCTGACGCCCGCGCCAAGCTGGACGCCTTGGCCGCGGAGGATGCGCTCTCGGGTACCGTGCTGGTGGCGCAGAACGGGCGCGTGCTGCTGGACTGGAGCGGTGGCCTGGCTGACCGCCGCGCAAACAAGGCGGTCGATGCACGGACGCAGTTCCGCCTGGCCTCGTCCAACAAGATGTTCACCTCGGTGGCCATCCTGCAGCTGGTACAGGCCGGCAAGGTGAGCCTGGACGACACAATCGGCAAGCACCTGCCGGACTATCCGAACAAGGCCGTCGCCGATACCGTGACCGTGCGACAGCTGCTGACCCACACCAGTGGCCTGGGTGATTTCTTCGGCGATGATTTCGACCAGTACTCGGCCTCGCTGAAGACGCTCGATGACTACGTTCAGCGCTTCGCCAAGGATGCGCCGCAGTTCACGCCCGGCAGCCAGGACGCCTACTCCAACTACGGTTTCATCGTGCTCGGGCGCATCATCGAGGCCGTGTCAGGGCAGTCCTACTATGCCTATGTCGATGAACACATCCTGCGCCCGGCGGGCATGACCGGCACCGGCTTCGAGCCGGAAACCGTGGAGGTTGTGCAGCGTGCCGTTGCCTACACGAAGAAGGAAGGCCAATGGACGCGCGAAACCAGATCGCTGCCGTGGCGTGGCATGTCAGCCGGTGGTGGTTACAGCACCGCCGCTGACATGCTGAAGTTCTGCGAGGCGCTGCGCAGCGGCAAGCTGGTGTCGCCGGCACTGCTGCGCCAGGCCACCACCGCGCAGAACCACAAGGGCTGGTATGGCTTTGGGTTCGTGGTGCAGGGGCAGGGCAGCCAGCGCCAGTACGGGCACGAAGGGGGCGCGCCGGGCTCGAACAGTGCCATCGTCGTGCTGCCCGAGCAGGGCTACGTGGTCATCGGCCTGGCCAATGTTGATCCGGATGCGGTGGGCAACGTGGTCAATTACATCGCCCGCCGGTTGCCGCTGTAGCGTTGCCGCACGGCCGCGCGCTGCAGGAATGGCGCGCAGTGCGATAGGCTGGTCGATCAACACGGGTTTCATGGACGAAGCATGAGCGATCGCCACGCATTGGGTATCGAACACGAGAGCGAACTCGTTCACCTCTACAACGCCGTCGAGGCGGGGGGCCTGGACGTGGTGCGCACCATCGCGGCCGCGCAGCCCGCCCTGCTGCGGCTGGCCTACTTTGGCAATGCCGGCAGCAAGAGCGTGCTGCACATGGCGGCGGCGAGCGGCCAGGAAGCGGTCTGCCACTGGCTGCTGGGGTGGGGGCTGCCGGTTGACGTGAGCTTCAGCGGCAACGATGGCGCGACGCCCTTGATGGCAGCTGTGAATGGCGGTCACGCCGCGGTCTGCACGTTGCTGCTGCAGGCGGGCGCCAATCCGGATGGCACCGCGCTGGTGTCCTGCCCGCCGCTGTATGCAGCCGCTGTCGCCGGGCGCGGCGATATCGTCGAGCTGCTGCTGCACGCTGGCGCCGACGTCAACCGTCTGCACCGGCAGATGAACCAGTCGTCGCTGGACGTTGCGCGCATCTGGAAGCACCCCGCGGTGGCGGCGACGTTGGAACACCAAGGGGGCAGAAGCGTGCGCGATTACGAGGGCCCCTACGTGCAGGGACCGGGCGAATCGATCATCGTCTTCGTGCACAACACGGCCGGGCCGGTACTGCGGCCGGAGTTCTCGCCGGTATCGCGTGATCCCAGGGCGTCCCTGCACGTGAGCCTGCTTGACGGAAAATCCGACTTCAAGCTGCTGTTCACAACGGGACTGCATGGCGCCGGGACGCCGATGACCGAGCTGTTCCTCTGCCTGCAGGGCAACTGGCCGTTGCCGCGCACCGGGCTGGCCGATGACAGTGTGTGGCGATTCCCGGAACTGCTGCTGTCGCGCATGGTGGAGAAGCTGTTCGCGCAGGGGCCGATCAGCGAGGGACACCTGCTGGAACGCAGCGACCCCGCGTTCACTGATCTACCGTGGCCGGAGGATGTCGACGCACTGCTGGCGGTGGACAAGCCCTGGAATCCGGTGAACGAGCGCGATTCGATCCCGCCGCACCAGCGCGTCACGCTGCTGGTGCTGGCCCCGGTGAAGTACACGCGGAAGGGCAGGCCCGATGCCGGCGCCCTGGCGACCCTGCTCGAGCGCAAGCGCAAGGCCAGCTGGCGCGTGCTGTCGCTGCGGCGGGATGATCCCCGGGTCCGCCTGGCAGTCCTGCCAGACTGACGGTGTGCCGCCTCAGCGCGGCACCCGCACCATCTTCGTCATCAAGTGCTCCACCACGCCCGCCGGATCGGCCGTGCGACCCACGTGCGTGCTGGACATCTGCACGATCGAACTGCGCTTGGCCGTAAGGAAATGGAAGCGCGCGCGTGCCGGCAGCTGTGCGATCGGGCCGGCGTTGGCGTCGCCGCGGCAGATGGCCACGATGGCATTCAGCCACGGTTGCAGGGCTTCCAGATCAAGCGCGGGGGCGAACGCCTGCAGGCGCGCCGCATCGATTTCGATGGCCGCTTCCAGATGGCGTGCGCCAGGGCAGGACACGATCACCCCGACGTTGATGAACTCTTCGCGCTCCACCCGCGGTACCACGCGGATGACCGCATAGTCATACGTGTGCAGCGTGGGCACGGATGGCCTCCTGCACGAACACCGCACGCACCTTCAGGCGATGCTTGAGGTAGTTGATGTAGCCCTGGCGGTAGGCCTGCGGGCTGTCGAAGGCCGGCTCGTCCACCAGCCAGCTGTCCGGCACCAGGTCGACGATGCGCTCGATTTCCGCATCGGGCAGGCGTGCGGCCAGCTCGGCATCCACCTCGGCAATGCGGCTGGCAAACGGCAGCAGCACATGGTCACGGATCAGAACGAAGGGCTTTTCGCAGGCGTCGCCGGCATTGGCCCAGTCGTGGTGGAAGTACATCGCCGCACCGTGATCGATCAGGTACAGCTTGCGGTGCCAGACCATCAGGTTGGGATTGCGCGTGGTGCGGTCGACGTTGCTGGTGAAGGCATCGAACCAGACCAGGCGCGAGGCCAGGTCGGCATCCACCGGCATCGCGGCAGGATCGTAGTTGATCGCGCCGGGCAGGTAATCCAGGCCCAGGTTCAGGCCCTCGCTGGCACGGATCAGGTCCTGGATTTCCGGGTCCGGTTCGGTGCGGGCGAACTCGCTGTCCAGCTCCACGAACAGGATTTCCGGAATCGGCAGGCCGACCGAGCGGGCCATTTCGCCGGCGATCAGCTCGGCGATCAACGCTTTCGGACCCTGGCCGGCGCCACGGAACTTGAGCACGGCCATGCCGTCGTCGTCGGTCTCGACCACGGCGGGCAGGGAACCCCCTTCGCGGAGCGGGGTGATGTAACGGAGGGCGTGGACGGTTCGCACGGCGGGCGTTGATGGATGGGTTGCGCGCAGTTTACCTTGGCCACCCGCGCACGGTACGCGCACGGGTGGATGGCAACGGAATGGAGCATTGCGATGGCGTGGGGTGTGGACGAAATCTATCTGGCCGCGACGGAACGGGCCGTAGCCTGGGCAACAGGATCGCCGTTCGCACACATCTCCTACCTGGTGAAGGACCCGGTGGCATCCTGCGATGCACGGGGGGATGAGCATCGTCACAGCGTTGGCGCGCAGGGCCTTCTGGTGCTTCGCGGCGTAGGCAGTCCGCAAGGGTTCCAATCCGGGCGCATGCCGGGGGCGGTGCATTGGGACGGGCTGCGGCCAGACGCCGGGGCAGCGCCGGTCGATGCCGCCGTTGGCGCGCAGCTCCAGGCGTACATCACGCAGATGGACATGCGCGGCCTGGATGCGCCCGATGCGTTCCGCGCGTGGCTGCGGGAGGTGTCGCTGCGCCTGCAGCAGCCGCTGATGTTCTATACCGCTTCGACGTTCGGCGGCACCTGCGACTACGACTACGCATTGACTTACACGCCGAACGAGCGCCTGCATGCAACGCGTTTCGAGGGTCTGCGGCCGTGCAGTCCGACGGCGCTGCAGTCCGGCCTCGCATGCCTGTCGATCACCTTGCCGACCAACTATTTCGCACTGCATGAGCGCAGCTTCGATTGGGCTTCACGGGCGCTGCTGCAGTGAATCACGTCGGCGGCGCGCACGTCGGGGGCATCCAGGGGCGCATGGATGAATGCGTAGGTCGCCAGGCATAGGGCAGGCAGTCGCCAAACGTAACGGCCACTGTCTGGCAGCGCGGCGGGCACGGCATTGCGCGCCATCTTCACTTCACACTGCCTCTGGCGATGGCAGCATTCATCCCCGGGGAGCATGAACCGGCCAGGATGGCCGTGGTGTACGAGAGCTGCCATCCTTCAAGCGTTTCCACGATGTTCTTGCAGGCTTTGGAGGTGCACCCATGAACGACGAATCCAATCCCCTGCTGCCGACCCTGGACGATGCCAAGGCCGAGCAGATGATCGGCAAAGTGGTACTGGTCGGTATCACCCGTTATGGCGGCGATGGCCAGATGCGGGACCAGCAGCAGTATTCGGGCACAGTGCTGCGCATCAGTGCCGAGGAAGGCGTCGTGCTGGCCGACGAGGCCGATGGCCACGAGCGTTACCTGCCACCGATGCTGGACCAGTACCTGCCGGCGGAGCCGGGGGAGTACCGCCTGCGTTCGGGCGGCGAGATCGTGGTCGACCCCGATTACCTGACCACCTGGGATCTGCACGCGCAGCAATGAGGCGAGGCGTTTGGCCGCCGGGCATGGCCCGGCGCTGCCGAAGGTTGCCGGTGCCCGGCGGGGTGGTTTGCAGCATCCGGCCACTAGCCCTTCCGGCCCATTCACAACCCTCCCCGGGGTGCTAGATTCGGCCGATGCCCGCTGTCTGGCGGGTGCCCAATCACACCCCTGGGGATCACGGATGCTCATCCATCGCACCTCTCTGGCGGCGGCCATCGCCGTTGCCACCTTCGGCCTGCTGGCCGCTGGCCCGGCGCTTGCCGATTACGCAAAGCCGCCGGAACACCTGCTGAAGGTGCTGAAGGCACCGCCGCCGCCGGCACCGAATGTCGATCCGAGCGGCCAGCGCCTGCTGCTGACCACCGCGCAGACCTATCCGTCCATCGCCCGCGTGGCCCAGCCGTACCTGAAGCTGGCCGGTGTGCGCCTGGAGCCGAAGAACCGCAGCCGCCACGATACCCCCGGTGGTTACGGCATTCCGGCCTGCGTAGCCGATTTCAGCGTGGTTGAAATTGCCAGCGGCAAGACCACCAAGGTCGACCTGCCGCAGGGCTGCGCCGGTGCAGCGCAGTGGTCGGCCGATGGCAGCCACTTCGCCTTCCAGAATGCGGTCGATACCAGCGTGCAGCTGTGGGTGGGCGATGCAGCCACCGGCCAGGTCAAGCAGGTGCCGGGCGTGCAGCTCAACCCGATCTTCGGCAGCACCGTGCAGTGGCTCGGCGGCAGCCAGAACCTGCTGGTGAAGCTGGTGCCGGCCAACCAGGGCGCGGCCCCCACCGACGGCGGCGTGCCGACCGGCCCGGACGCGCAGGAATCGCTGGGCAGCAGCGGCGAAAGCAGCACCTATGAAGCGCGCGACACGCTGACCAGCGCGCATGACGAAAAGCTGTTCGCCTACTACGGCGCTTCGCAGCTGGCCGTGGTCGACACCGCCAGCGGCAGCGTCCGCCCGGTCGGCAGCGCCGCCATCTTCAACGACGTCAACGCTGCACCCGATGGCGTGCACGTGCTGACCGAATCGATCAAGCCGCCGTTCTCGCATGCGGTGACCTACCAGCGCTTCGCCAACGATGTGGCGGTGCTGGACATCACCACGGGCAAGGCCACCGCCATCGCCAGCCTGCCGCTGGCCGACCGCGTGCCGGTGCACGGCGTGCCGGAAGGCCCGCGTGGTTTCGACTGGCGCTCCACCGACCCGGCCACCCTGGTCTACGCCGAAGCGTTGGACAAGGGCGACTGGAAGGTGACCGTGCCGCACCGCGATCGCGTGCTGATGCTGAAGGCCCCGTTCAACGGCAAGCCGGTGGAAATCGCCCGTACCGCGCAGCGTTTCGAAGGCCTGGCCTGGTCGGCGGACCCGGCCGTGTCCTTCATGTTCGAGAACGACGAGAACCGCCACTGGGTGCAGACCCGCATCGTCGATGTCGACCAGCCGAAGAAGGAAGGCCGCCTGCTGTGGGACATGTCCAGCGATGAGCTGTACGGCGACCCGGGCAACCTGGTGTTCAAGCGCCTGCCCAACGGCGCGGCGGTCGTGCGCCAGGAAGGCAATTTCGTGTTCCTGCGCGGGCAGGGCGCATCGCCGCAGGGTGATCGTCCGTTCCTGGACCGCCTGGACCTGGGCACGCTGAAGAGCGAGCGCCTGTTCCGCAGCAGCGCCGATGCCTACGAGCAGTTCCTGGGCTTCAGCAACACCCCGGGCCGCTACCTCACCTGGCACCAGTCGGTGGTGGACGCGCCGAATGCGTTCGTGCGCCAGCAGGGCGAGGCGGTTGCCGCCGCCAAGGACGGTGAGGCGCAATACGCGTCCACGGCCACTGCGCTGACCAAGCTGGTCGACCCGACGCCGGAAGTGCGCCAGATCAAGAAGCAGCTGGTGACCTACAAGCGCGCCGACGGCGTGGATCTGTCCTTCACCCTGTACACCCCGCCGGGCTACAAGGAAGGCCAGCGCGTGCCGGCGATCCTGTATGCGTACCCGGCCGACTTCGCCAACGCCGCCCAGGCCGGCCAGGTGTCCGGTTCGCAGCAGACCTTCACCCGCCTGCAGCCGTACCGCCTGATGCTGCTGGCCGGCTACGCGATCATCGACAACGCCTCGTTCCCGATCGTCGGCGACCCGAAGACCGCCTACGACACCTACCTGGAGCAGCTGGAAGCCGACGCCAAGGCGGCGGTGGACAAGGCCGTGGACATGGGCGTGGTCGATCGCAACCGCATCGGCGTCACCGGCCACAGCCATGGCGGCCTGATGACCGCCAACCTGATCGCGCACACCAACCTGTTCAAGGCCGGCGTGGCGACCAGCGGTTCGTACAACAAGACGTTCACCCCGTTCGGTTTCCAGAACGAGCGTCGCTCGGTGTGGCAGGCGCAGGACGTGTACCTGAAGGCGTCGCCGTTCTTCTACGCCGACAAGATCAAGCTGCCGCTGCTGCTGGTCCACGGCGAGGATGATGCCAACCCGGGCACCGAACCGTTCCAGTCGCGCAAGCTGTACCAGGCCATCCGTGGCAACGGTGGCACGACCCGCCTGGTGATGCTGCCGAACGAACCGCACTGGTACACCGCGCTGGAATCGAACGAACAGCTGGTGTCGGAAATGCTGAACTGGTTCGACACCTACGTGAAGAACGCGAAGTAAGGTCGAGCCTGCTCGACTGCCCTTGTAGAGTCGAGCCATGCTCGACTCTACAAAGGCCCTGCCATTGCGTTGCCGCAAAGCTGCGGTACGCTGCAGCTCTGGTGTTCGCCACGGATGCGTCCAATGAAAGCCATCGTTCTTGCTGTGTCCCTGTCACTGGCCATCGCACCGGCCATCGCGCCGGCGCAGGAGCTGACCGGTGAACTGGCCGCGCTGGGCATTACCGCCGGCATGCCCTATGCCAAGGCCAAGCGCCTGCTTGATGCGGCCGGTTGGCGCGTCACGCCGACGGAATCAGCGCAGGCCGCACTGCCGGATTTCCCCGAGATCGAATGCGGCCAGGGCCGCGATGCGGTGTGCTCGGCCGGCTTCCACAAGGACGATCAAACCGTGGCGATGATCATCGGCACCACCCAAGCGGGGCAGCCGTACGTACAAGGCACCTACTGATCGGCCACGGATACCGCCATGACATCTGTTGCAACCGGTCGTACCGGAATCGGATGGCTGCTGATCGGCCTGCTGTGCAGTGGCGTGGCTGCAGTGGGCTGCACGGTGCTGGGCCGCTTTGCGATACCGCAGTTCGTTGAGAGTTTCGCCGAAGCGGGGCAGCCCTTGCCCATGATCACCCAGGTCTTTGCAGGCAGCTACGGGCTGGTATGGCTTGCACCGCTGGCGGTGGTTGCCACCTGGCTGGCGGGGCGGGCACGCACGTCGGCGCTGATCGGTTGTATCGCGCTGATGCTGGCGACGCCGGTGGCCCTGTTCGCGGCCTATCTGCCGCTGTTCAAGCTGGGTACGCTGTTCTGATTGACGCGCCAGCAGAAGGCTGCGGTTCGTGACCCTGTACCGGTAACCATGACCTCCGGCCCGTCGCCGGGTGTCCGGCCGCGTACTACTCTCAGCGGTTCAAGGCGCGTGGGTGCCTCCTTCCACTGGAGTTGTCGATGTCCCGTTCGTTGCTGGTCGTCGTTTCCGCTGTACTGACGCTGTCCCCGCTGCCGCTGCTGGCCGCCAGGGCACCTGCGCAGGACCTGGCCGCCGAGGTCAATCCGTTCATCGGCACCACCAATGCCGGCAACGTCTACCCTGGGCCGACGGTGCCCTTCGGCATGGTGGCCTTCAGCCCGGAAATGACCGCATTGCCGGGCAAGCGTTTCCCGATCGCCGCACCCGGCGGCTACGAGTGGCGCAGCAACGGTGTGCGTGGTTTCAGCCTGACCCACGTCAATGGCACCGGCTGTACCGGCGCCAGCGGCGATATCCCGCTGATGCCAGTGACCCTGCCAGTGGAGCTGTCGCCCTCATCCGCCGATGCCGGGGTGCGCTACACCAGCCTGCTGGACCACGCCAAGGAAACCGCCAGCCCCGGCGCCTACACGCTCACCCTGGACAACGGCGTGGCCGTCAGCCTGGCGGCCACCGCGCGCACGGCCGTGGGCCAGTTCCAGTTCCCGGCCGACAAGCCGGCCAACCTGCTGTTCCGCACGTCCGACAGCGAAGTGGGCAGCAGCGATTCGACGATCATCATCGACCCGGCCACGCGCACCGTGCGCGGTTCGGTCACCAGCGGCAACTTCTGCGGCTACCTCGCCGAGGACCGCCGCGAAAGCTATTACACCCTGCATTTCGTCGCCGAATTTGACCAGCCGTTTGAGGTGGGTGGCACCTGGCGCGACGACACGGTGCAGGCCGGCGCGCGTGAAGGAAGCGGTGGCACCACCTATGGCAGCAAGGGCCACCCGCCGGCCGGCAAGGGCGCGGGCGGCTGGATCAGCTTTGATGCCAAGCGCACGCCGCAGGTGACCGCACGCATCGGCATTTCGTACGTGGATGAAGCCGGCGCGCGGGCCAACCTGCGCCGCGAGAGCCCGCAGGGCACGACGGTGGCTGCAACGCAGGCCGCCACCCGTGCGAAGTGGAACGAACTGCTGGGCCAGGTGCGGGTACAGGGCGGCACGGCCGACGAGCGCACCGTGTTCTACACTGCGCTCTACCACGCCATGCTGGCGCCCAACCTGCACAGCGATGGCGACGGGCGCTACCGCGGCATGGATGGCAAGGTGCATAGCCTGTCCAAACGACAGCAGGCGCAGTACGCCAACTACTCGGGCTGGGATGTGTACCGCTCGCAGCTGCAGCTGCTGACCCTGCTGCAGCCGCAGGTGGGCTCTGACGTGGCGCAGTCGCTGTTGAACCAGGCCGACCAGAATGGCGGCGTGTGGGATCGCTGGACGCATATCACCGGTGCCACCGGGGTGATGAACGGCGATCCGTCGCCGCCGTCCGTGGCGGCCATCCATGCCTTTGGCGGCCGCAGCTTCGACCTGCAGCGCGCCTACGCCTCGCTGAAGAAGGCCGCCACCGTGCCCACCGCGCGCGATCTGGACAAGCGCGGTTGCCCGGTGCTGTGCGTGGGCCAGCGCCCGGGCCTGGACCAGTGGCTGGCGTTGAAGTACATGCCGGAAGGCGCACCGGGCTGGGGCAGTGCGGCCGACACGCTGGAAATGGTCAGCGCCGATTTCGGCCTGTCCGAGCTGGCCCTGGCGGCCGGCGATGCGCAGGGCGCAAAGCAGTTCCGCGAGCGTTCCGGCTGGTGGCGCAACCTCTACAACCCGAAGGCCACCGCGCAGCAGGGCTACATCCAGCCGCGCAACGCCGATGGCAGCTGGCCCGCGTTCGACCCGGCCGCCGACGATGGGTTCGTCGAGGGCAGCGGCGCGCAGTACCTGTGGATGGTGCCGTTCGATCCGGCCGGCCTGTTCGAGGCGCTCGGTGGCCGCGAGGCCAGCATCGCGCGGCTCGACGCGTTCTTCCGCAAGGAGGATGGTGCCTGGGCAGTGACCAAGTCCGGCCCGCTGCACGCCGAGCTGGACAACGAACCGTCCATCGCCGCGCCGTGGCTCTACAACTTCCTCGGCCAGCCGTGGAAGACCCAGGAAACCGTGCGCCAGGCGATGCGCCAGATCTGGACCAACACGCCCGAAGGCATGCCCGGCAACGATGACCTCGGGCAGATGTCCTCGTGGTACGTGTGGTCGGCGCTGGGCCTGTACCCGGTGTACCCGGGCCGCGCGGACCTGGTGATCGGCAGCCCGCTGTTCACCGAAGCGGTGATCACCCGCCCGGGCGCGAAGATCGTGGTGCGTGCGCGCGGCGCAGCGATGGATGCGCCGTACGTGCAGTCGCTGCAGGTGGATGGCAAGGCCAGCAACGCGAGCTGGCTGCCCGCCAGTTTCGTGCAGCGCGGCGGCACCCTGGACTTCGAACTGGGCACCACGAAGAACGAGCAGTGGGGCGCACAGGACGTACCGCCTTCGCACGGCCCCCGTTGAATCCGCACCATGCGTGGATGAACCACCACACGGCCGGGCACCACCCGGCCAGTAGATCCACGCCATGCGTGGATGCGGTGCCGCGCCATGCGTGGATGAACCTTCGCACGGCCGGGCACCACCCGGCCGTGCTAGCCTGACCGTGCAACAGACAAGCGGCAGGAGGTTCCCATGGAAATTCCACAGGACGTGTACGAGCACGTACTGGGCGTGGCGGTCGAAATGGCCAATGCCAGCACCCACGGTGATACCCGCAGCCAGTGGCGGCTGCATGACGAACTGCGGCAGTACTGCGATGCGATGGCGGTGGAAGGCCGCGACCATCCTTTCCTGTGGGAAACCCTGGGCGACTTCACCAGCGACAGTGGCGTAGCGATCGGTTACTACGAACGCGCGCTGAAACAGGCGCGCCAGCTGGGCGTGATCGAAGGCGAAGCGTCGATCTGCCTGGAGCTGGCGCGGCGCCACATCGACCAGGGTGAAAAGGAGCGCGGCTACGAGTTCGCGTTGCGCGCGGACGAAGCCGCACGGCAGACCGACGACCTCGATCTGCGGCGCGAGATCAGCCAGTTCCTTCTGGAAAATTCATGAGCTACATCCTTCACGCCCGATGCTGCGCTGCCGCCCTGGCCCTCGCCATGACCGCGTCCTGTGTGCAGGCGCAGCCGCCGCAGGCGGTCAATCCGCTGCTGGTGAAACCGGTCGACCAGGTCACCGCGGATGAGGTGCGCTATCTGCAGCAGCGCCTGTCCGACTGGCCAGAGCTGGCGCGCTACCGCGAGGCCAACGCGCGCGTACCGGCCAAGCAGGCCGGCGTGCCACGCGTGCTGTTCTACGGCGATTCGATCACCCAGGGCTGGGGTGAAAAAGATCCTGCGGCGTTCTTCCCCGGCAAGGGCTACCTCAACCGCGGCATCGGCGGGCAGACCACGCCGCAGATGCTGCTGCGCTTCCGCCAGGACGTCATCGCTTTGCAGCCGGACGTGGTGCTCATCCTTGCCGGCACCAACGATATTGCTGGCAACACCGGGCCCAGCACGCAGGCGATGATCGAGGACAATCTGCACGCGATGGTGGAGCTGGCCCGTGCACACGGCATCGCCGTGGTGCTGGCCTCGGTGCTGCCGGTGAGCGAGTACCCGTGGATGCCCGGCATCGAACCGGCGCCGAAGGTGCGCGCCTTGAATGCGGCGCTCAAGCAGTATGCCGATGCACAGGGGCTGGTGTACCTGGATTACTACACGGCCATGGCCAATGCGGCCGGTGGACTGGATCCTGCGTTGGCGGCCGATGGCGTGCATCCCACCGCGAAGGGCTATGCCGTGATGGCACCGTTGGCGGAGCGCGCCATCGAGCGCGCGCTGGCCGCCACGCCGCCTGGCGCGCGCTGATCGCATTCGCTGGGCATGGCAGCTGTTTCCAACAGGCTGGTCGAGACCGTGGCGCGCGCCGTGTTCAAGCGCAACCCGGTGCTGGTCACCGAGCTTTACTCGAGCGCCGGTGCGCAGCCGCGCCGCTACGCGTCGGCCGAGGCGCTCTGTGAACATGGCCGGGCCCTGCAGTGGGTGTCCGGCGGCATGCTGCTGATAGGCGTGCAGTACGCGGACATGGGCGGTGCCGTGCGCGTGCGCCCGTTCGACACCGGGCGCGGTGAATCTGCGCGCTTCACGGTCTCCGGCTGGGGGCTGATCTCGATCCTGCTGCCGATGGCCGTCGATGCCAACTGCGCCGCGAAAGTGCACGCCCTCACCGAGCGCGCTGCGCTGGGCCGGGAGCGGGGCGCGCTGGATGTTCCGCCCGTGTGCGACTGGAACTGGAACGTGGTGGAATCGCACAAGCGGCGCTTGAAGGACGTGCTCCGGAAGGCGCTTTGACCGTCTTGCTCAGTCGTCGCCAGGCGTCAGCAACGCCAGCACCCACTCGCAGAAGCTGAGTACCAGCGGATCGCGGGCGCTGTCGTCGTGCAGCAACCAGCTCCACTGCGGCCCATCCACTCGATACGCGTGCAGTGGCTGCAGTAGCCCTTGCGCGCAGGCACTGGCGGCCAGCAGTTCGCTCACCAGTGCGATGCCCAGGCCCTGGCAGGCCGCATCCAGCAGTTGCCCTGGCTCGGAAAAGTTCAGGCCCGCGCGCTGCTGCCCGACATCGGCGCCGCCCTGCACCTGCCACTGGCTCCAGTCCCATTCGCGCTCACCATGCAGGGTGGTGCGCTCGGTCGCCGGCTGCGCCATCACGCTGGGGTGGCAGGCCGGGTACAGGCGGTCCTGCAGCAGCACACGGTGCTGGCACTGCGGCTGTGGCTGCAGCTCATCGCCCAGTGCGATATCCACCGTCTGGCTGGCCATGTCCGGCAGCGTTTCACTGGTCAGCAGCCACAGGTCCGCTCCCGGGTGCCGCCTGCGGAAATCGCCCAGGCGTGGCACCAGCCAGTGGCGGGCGAAGGCCGGGCTGGCGCTGACGATGAGCTGGTGCGGCTTCCGGTACTGGTCCAGGCGACGGATGCCGCCGGCCAGCTGGCGCAACATGGCCTGGGTCGTGGCCAGCAGATCGGTGCCGGCATCGGTCAGGCTGACACTGCGTCCCTGGCGGAAGAACAGCGGCTGTTCCAGATAATCCTCCAGCCCTCGGATCTGCTGGCTGATGGCCGACTGGCTCAGGTGCAGTTCCTCTGCGGCACGGTGGAAGCTGCCCAGCCGGGCGGCGGCTTCAAAGCCACGCAGAGCGGTCAGCGGGGGCCAGTGCTTGAGCATGATTGATAAGGAAAACTGTTCAGTTGTGCGCTGAATCTATCGTTTGTCGCTGCGCGCACACAAGCGCAGCATGGTTCATCGCGCTGCAGGCGCTTGTACCCACTCATCAGCTGGCCTTCATCGTCATGTCGACCCGTCGTCACTTTCTCTCACAACTGGCTGGGGCCGCAGGTCTGGGTGGCCTGGCGGCGCTGGGCCTGGGCGCCACCGGTACTGTGCGGGCCGCCGTGCCTGCTGGCTGGCACATGCCCGACGAGCATGGGCCACAGGAGCGCGTGTTCCTCGCCTTCGCCGCCCAGCCCCGGGTCTGGGGTGCGCAGGCCGCAGCGGTGAACGACGCCGTGGCCCGACTGGCCCGCACCATCGCCCGCTACCAGCCGGTCAGCCTGCTGTGCCGCCCCGCGCAGCGCCGCCAGGCGCAGGACCGCTGTGGCCATGACAACATCGAATTCCTCGAGGTGCCATTGGATGACATCTGGGTACGCGACTACGGCGGTTGCTTCGTCACAGACGGTCGCGGCGGGCTGGGCCTGGTCGATCTGAACTTCAATGGCTGGGGCTGCAAACAGTCCGCGCGCAACGATGGCGCGGTGGCGCCCTGGCTGGCGCAGGCCACCGGTGCCACCCTGCTGGAAAGCGATCTGGTGGGCGAGGGCGGTGGCATCGAAGTGGACGGGCAGGGCACCGCCATCCTCACTGAAAGCTGCTGGGTGAACCGCAACCGCAATCCGGGGTGGTCACGCGCCGATATCGAAGCCGAGCTGAAACACCACTTCGGCCTGCGCAAGGTGATCTGGCTGCCAGGCATCGCCGGCGAAGACATCACCGATGCGCACGTCGATTTCTATGCCCGTTTCGTGCGCCCGGGCGTGGTCATCGCCAATCTGGACAACGACCCGGACTCCTACGACCACGGCCTGACGCGCGAACACCTGCGCATCCTGCGTGCGGCAACCGATGCCGACGGGCGCCGCCTGCAGGTGCATACGCTGCCGCCACCGCTGGGCGGGCGCAGCAACGTGCATACCCGCGACAACGATGATCTGGCCCGGGGCTACATCAACTACCTGCCGGTCAACGGTGCGGTCATCGCCCCGCAGTTCGGCGATGCGCGGGCCGATGGCTACTGCCGCGACCTGCTGCAGGGGCTGTACCCGGGGCGGGTGATCGAGCAGGTGGACATTGATGCGATCGCCGGTGGTGGCGGTGGCATCCATTGCGTGACCAAGAACATGCCCCGGGCCTGAGCGGGGGCCCGCTCAGTCGTCGTCGCGCTTCAGTGCCGCATCGGCGGCGAGCAGCGCTTCGGCGGCCGCACTCAATGGCGGCGACGGCGGCGTATCGCAGCCGATGGCCGCCATCATCCGTTCCATGCCCACGAAGCTGCGCGCACGGCGGTCGTAGATGCCGGTGACCAGCAGGGCACGGGTGACGACTTTCTGCTCCGGCCCGACCAGCACGCGCTGTTCCATGATGATCCGCGTGCCGACCCAGCCGGCCAGCCGCGTTTCCAGGGTGAAGCGCTGGAACGGCTTGAGCTCGCGGCGGAACTGGATGGTGCCGGCGCCGACGATGGGCGCCCACTTCTCGCGCAGCGCCACCTTGCCCAGGCCCATGCGCAGGATCAGGTCCAGCCGGCCGAGGTCGAAGATGTTCCAGTAGCGCCCGTTGGTCATGTGCAGGTTGCTGTCCAGATCGTTGGGCAGCACGCGGAACGGCAGGCGCGAAACCCCGAACGGGGCCTGCAGCTTCGGCCGGAACAGGCTGCACAGCAGCAGGTGGAGCAGGCGGAACCAGAGATTCATGGTTATAACGACTGTTATAGAACAGCCGATACGCTAATCTATGACGACTGTCCTAGCAAGGAGAGCGGCATGAGCCCGCGAGCGTCCGAAGCCCCGCAGCGTGTGATCGATGCCGCCGCCCAGATGCTGGCGCGGGTAGGGCTCAATGCCACCAGCATCCGCGAGGTGACCAAGCTGGCCGAAGCGCCGCTGGGCTCCACCTACCACCACTTCCCGGGAGGGAAGCAGGAACTGCTGGCCAGGGCGACCCACATGGCCGGCGACAAAGTGGAGGCCCTGCTGGTGGAGCTGCTGCGCGACGGCGCGGTGCAGGGCCTACAGCAGTTCCTGGCGATGTGGCGCGAACGCCTGCTGCGCTCGCAGTTCCGTGCCGGCTGCCCGGTGCTGGCCGCGGCAGTGGAAGAACCGGTCGACGCCGTAGCGAGCCAGCCGCGCGCGGCCGCCGCCGAGGTGTTCGTGCGTTGGCAGGGGCACCTCGCCCAAGCCTTCGTCGCCGATGGGCACGTGCCGGCGCAGGCGGCCGGATTGGCCAGTCTTGTCATCGCCAGCGTGGAAGGTGCGGTGGCAATGAGTCGCGCGCTGCAGGACATCGCCCCGTTCGACCAGGTGGCCGCGCAGCTGCTGACGGCCGCTGCGCCACCTGCACGCTAGAATCGACCCGAACGTACCCACGCTTGTCCGGCAAGGATGTCCGCATGCTGCATCACCTTTCCCTCGGCGTCCGTGATCTGGATGCCGCCGGTCGCTTCTACGACGCAGTGCTCGCCGCACTCGGTTACCGCCGTGTGTTCGAGGATGACACCGCGATCGGCTACGGCGTGGCCGATGATGAAGACGCGCTGTGCCTGAAGCTGCGCGACGATGCCACGCCGCCAGGCCCGGGCTTCCATCTGGCATTTGCCGCCGACTCTGCCATGGCCGTCGATGTCTTCCATGCAGCGGCCATGGCGACCGGAGGGCGTGACAACGGTCCGCCGGGCCTGCGCCCCGATTACGGCGATACCTATTACGCGGCGTTCGTGGTCGACCCCGATGGCCATCACATCGAAGCGGTGACCAAGGCGCTGCCGGCATGAAGCGGACCAGGCGTTTCGGCGGCAGCGCGCTGAAGCTGCCGATGACCCGCAGCAGCGAAGTCGCACGCGCGCGGCGGCAACTTCAGCACCAGGGATGGCCGCGCCTGCAGATGGCGCTGATCGTGCTGCTGACCGGCGGCGCGGGCTTCCTGGCCTCGCATGTGCTGCGGCTGGCCGGACTGGACAGCATGCTGCTGCGTTACCCGCTGGCGGTGCTGCTGGCCTATGCCGTGTTCCTGCTGCTGATGTGGATCTGGATCCGCTGGCGCTGGGATGCGGTGGCGGACGGGGCAGGCGAAGTCGCCAGCAATGGTGGCGGTGGTGGAAGTACGCCGCGCAGCGGTCCCTCCTGGGGCGGCAACGGCGGTCACTCCGGCGGTGGTGGCGCGTCGGCATCCTGGGGCGAGGCCTCGGCTGCCTCGGTCATGGACAGCGACGGCGCATCCCTGATCGATGCCGCCACCGAGCATGAAGCCGGCCTGCCGTTGCTGGCCGTGCTCGGCATTCTCGCGCTGGTGGCCAGCGTGCTGCTGGCCAGTGCGTGGGTGGTGTGGTCGGCGCCGGTGCTGATGGCCGAGCTGCTGGTGGACGCTGCGATTGTCGGCGGCCTGTACCGGCGCATGCAGGGCATGGGGGCGCAGGGCTGGTGGCGGTTGTGCCTGTCGCACACGTTCTGGCCGCTGCTGGGCCTGCTGGTGTTCTTCGCCGGGCTGGGCTGGGTGGCGCAGCAGCTGGCGCCGGGTGCGGTCAGCCTGATGCAGGTGGTGCAGGCGCTGTAGTTTCCTGGCTGCGCCTGCAGGCCGGCGATTGCCGCTCAATCAAAGCGCCAACGCACCCCCGCGTAGACACCCCGGCCTTCGCCCGGCGTGGAGCGGGCGACATCCTTGCCGGCATCGTCATAGCCCGGCGTCACCGTTGCGGCGTAGTGGCGGTCGCCGATGTTGCGCATTTCCGCCCAGGCCTGCCAGCGGCCACCCGGTGCGTCGTAGCCGATGCGGCTGCCGAAGATCACATGGCTGTCAGCCCAGTAGCTGTTGGCGTAATCCACGGCAATGCGCGAGGCGTACTCGGTGTTGAGTGCGGCGTACAGGCCGGAGGCATGGTCGAAGCGCAGTTCGGCCTGGTAGCTGTGCTGCGGCAGGCCGGGCAGGCGGTTGCTGCCGAAGCGCGTGTCATGGCGGTAGCGGAAATCACTGAAGGTGTAGGCCTGGCGCAGTGACAGTCGGCCCGGTGCGGACTGCCACAGCGTGCTGTCCAGGCCGGCCTCGATGCCGCGGTGCACGGTAGGGCTGGCGTTGTTTTCGGCCACGAACAGGTTTGGCACCGGCTGCAGCTCCACACTCAGCAGTTCGTGGTTGACGTGTGCGTAGTAGCCGGTCAGTTCCCAGCGGCCCAGTACCGCTTCGCCGCGCGCGCCCAGTTCCAGCGTGGTGGCGGTCTGGTTCTGCATCGCCACCGGCGTACTTTGGCGTCCGGTCGACGGACCGTTGCCAGTGCCGAAGAACTGGTTCGAACCCCAGATCATCGACCACGGGTGCGGCGCTTCCACCGAGCGGCTGAGGTTGCCGAACCACTGCGTCTGCGCACTGTGCTGCCAGGTGAAGCCCAGGCGCGGCGCGTAATCCCAGTCGTGGTCGCGCAGGCGGCCGCCGCTGGTGGGCCAGGTCACCTGCACATCGCTGCGGGTGTTGATCAGCGCCAGGCCGGTCTGCACACGCAGGCGATCATTCACGGCCAGGTTGTTGCCGATGTGCAGCGTGCTGTTGGTACCGAGATGGCGGAAGTCGCGCGTGCGCGTGCCGGCGGCATAGCCATTGCTGGCAAAACGCAGCGACTCGCGAACGTTGGCATCCAGGTCGTGGGCCACGCGCAGGCCGACGGTGGTTTCGCTGTCCCGGCCGAACAGAGTGTGGCGATGGCGGTAGTCCAGCGTGGCGTTGAGGTCGGCGTAGTCCAGCTGCTGGCGGTACAGGCTCTCGCCCAGGTCCATCGGGTACGTGTGGTAGACCAGCCCGGCCTGCAGCGAAGAATCCTCGTCGATCTGCAGCGTGGTCATGTTGCCGATCCAGGTGCTGCCCGGCTGCGGACGGCGCGCATCGATGGCCAGGTTGGCCGGGTTGGCCGCGCGCGGGTCGTTGCGGATCTGCTCGCGGGTCAGGCGCCCGGGCGTTTCGTGGTTGGTTTCGCGGTAGCGCACGAAGAAGCGCGTCTGCAGATCGGGCGTGACCTGCCAGCCGATGTTGGCCATCGCGCCCTTGCCATCACCGCGCGCGTGGCGCTGGTAACCGTCGAATTCGCTGTCGGTGTAGGCCAGGAAGTAGTCGACATCACCACTGACGCCGCCCCAGCTGATCCCGCGCTTCTGGTAGCCGCGGCTGCCGGCTTCGTAATGCAGCTGCACGCCGGCCGAATCACGGCCGCTGCGGCTGACGTAGTCGATGGCACCGCCCAGCGCCAGCGCGCCGCGCTCGAAACCGTTGGCGCCGCGCAGGACTTCCACGCGTGACAGCCACAGCGGTTCCAGCAGTTCGTAGGGCGTGCCGCCCGGGCCGGTCAGCGGCAGGCCATCGAGGGAGACGGCGATGCCCGAGGCATGCGCGCCCGGCCCGCGGTTGATGCCCGAACCGCGGATCGACACCTTGGTGCCCTCGTTGCCCGGCGACTGCGCACTGATGCCCGGCTGGAAGGCCAGCACATCGGCACTGCTGGACAGGCGGCTGTCCGCCTTGGCGACATCGATGACGTTGCTGGCGCCGGGCACGCGCTTGAGCGCCTCGCGGGCCTGTTCGACGTCGCTGGCGGCGGTGACCTTGACCGCATCGAGGGTGGTCGGGGCATCCGCCGGGGCGGCCAAGGCGGGATGGGTCAGCGTGGCGACAACGGCCAGGGCCAGCGGGGACAGGGTGGGACGGTGCAGCGAACGGGAAGAGGGCATGCGTCTGACATCAAGGCGGAACGGGGCCGCGGATGGCAGGTCATGCCCTGTCAACCGCAATGAGGTCGCGCAAGTTAACAGGTTGCACCCGCGTCGTCACCCTGTACGTCGGGGTGCGCCGGGACAGTGGCGTCAATTGGGCATCGCTGATAGATGATTGCCGTACGCAGCTTCAGCCGGGTCGTCGGGAAGTGGTGAGCACCAGCACCGGTCGATCGGATGAGAGAAATCGCTGAAGTTAACAGGGAAAGGAATCTCAGACTGAGAGTCAGATCATCATGGGAGATCTGCAAGACGGTGGGGTGGCCTCATCTCAATAGTGTGTGCGGCACGAATGCCGCCCTCCGGAGCACAGAAACCATGCGCCGCAGTAGAGAAATCCGACAAAGCCTATTGGCCACCCCGCCGTCAATGAATCCTTGCACAATCAGTAAACGACGCGCAACTCCTTCCTCTCAAGGAGGTTGAGGAGGTCGATCTCTCTCCAGTCAACAAACCATGGTAGAGATTCGAAGTCCTTAACTAGTTCGGCCAAAGCCGCTGGATCAGTTGATGGAAGATCCAGGGCACTCAGCAGGGACTTGGCCCAGCTTAGGCGGCGCTGGATATCTAGGTGTGGACATCCAATGAAATCCAATGCAGTGAGTGCCTTCTCGGAGTCCTTGGTGAAGCTGGTTGATCGGCTGAGTATATCGTCGACGCCGTCGCACACCCATTTTCTAAGGGTTGAAAAGGTTGGTCCCGATTTGATGTAGTAAATGGCGGACACTAGATTGAAATAAGAGGCGGGGCGGCTGGGGTTAATAAACGCCTTCTCTAGTGTTTTTGGGCTGATGCTAAGTTCGTCGCTGAACTCGCTAACGGCAAGGAGAATGTTCTGGGTCTCCAAATCAATAAAGCCGTCTGTGCGTGGCTCAATCACTGATCGATCTATCGCGACCGTCGCTTCACCAAGTAGTGCGGTCGAAAGCGCTTGCGCATACTGGGGAAGGTGTTGCTTCGAGAATCGGCTGATCACTACAATCAGCATGGAAATTTTATACGACGCGGTAACGGAAGGGGCGACACTGTATAGGAAAAATACGCATTTTATGATTAGGGCGAGAGCTTCATATGTGTCATGCGTAAGTTCTTTTTCGTCACCTTTATTTGTGTTGAATTCCTCTGGGTATGAGTCCATGAGGTAGATTGCACGATTCTTCAAGCCTGAAATGAGGTATCCGGAGACCTCGTCATACCCGCATTCGTTCGTCGAGCAGCAAGACTTCACGTCATTGCAGAAACTGAGGAAGAGGCGGTCATGCTTGTAAATTGTGGTTGAGCGGAGACCATTTGAGTTTGCCTTGGTCTTCTTGGTGAACTTGCTGACAAATGCTGAAAGCAAGGACTTCGAGTCGAGTATTGATTTCGACTTCTCGGTCATGAAAGGGCGTTCGTATTTGCGGACCTTGCTGTCGTTCACGCTCAGTTTGAGTAATGTGAGTTCGGACTCGATTTCTGCAAATACGCGTCGTGAAACGCTGGGGTCGTTCGCAAATATGAAATAGTCGTCGACATACCGCCGAATTTCAAAATCAACCCGGTCCACTAAATTTTGAGTTTGGAGTTTTGATTTTACTCTAACGTCGACCTGTTGAAGTATTATCTCTGCAAATATTCGACTTACTTCTGGTCCGATCAATATCCCGCTGGTCTCGCCGAAGTTTGAGCTCTGCATGAGCGCGTCAAACGCATTTCCGAAAGAATTAAGTCTGATATTTTCTTTGGAGAACTCTTTGCTTTTTACTGCCCAAAGGATTGTATGCGTGTAAATGCTGTCAAAGCACTTTGCGACATCCAGCATCCATAGGTGTGAATGTCGGCGCTCTAGTTCAATGAACTCCTTGGAATCAAAGAATTTGTAAAGCCTGCCATGGCCGAAATACGAGAAGTAGGAGGGGCTGTGGGAAAGATGCTTGTCCAGGGTGTCGATTGATACCTGTGATCTCTTGTAACGAGACACACCCTCTCCATTGGATCTTGTGAAGTACGATCCGGCTATTGATTTTGGTGCCCTGAGACTCGATGTGCTTCGGCTAGTGTAGTTTGTAATGAGCGGAGAGTATTTACTATAAAAATCCATCATCCTCCACTGTGATCCAGGGTGAGGAACCGATAGCTGTCGGTGTGATAGCGCGTTCTTCTTGATTTTGTAGGAATATGGGATGTGCCAAAGGTCCTGTCCCTCCTGCTTTATTAGCTTGTCGAAGACGCTTTCTGATAAGCCGGTAGAAGTGGAGCTGTTCTTGATTGCGCGCAGGTAGAGGCCGTCGTTCGAGAAGACAATTGGCGTCTCGGCGGGAGAGGTTTCCGTTACAAGTGATCTAAACTTATCGGACTTCCGCACCTTGACTCTGGTCTTTTCACTCATGTTTCCAGCACCTCTGGATTCGCGCCAGCTCTTTTGGATTGAATTGGTAAAAGCGTTTAAACCTTGCTCCCGAATAGAAGCTGTGGCGCAACAGTTGAGCTCTCTGAGATGAGGACAGCTTGCTCGACAACTTCGAGAAGATGCGACCTTTGGTCGAATGGAGCGTGTTTCTAAGGAATCTGTCGAGCTCGGGGAGGGCTTTGCTCCTCTCCAAGTCGATTAGAGGGTAATTGAAGTGTATTCCCGAAAGTCTAGTGATTCCTTTGCTTCTATCTCGGAGACTAATGTTGCTCGTCAGGTGTCGAACTCGGCGTTCCAATAAGTCGAAATCAGATGTCCTAATGAAATCTACGTATGACTTCATCAGCCGAGTCTTTGTTCTAGTGATCTTGCTCTCTGCGATATCGAGCCAAACGTCACGTGTCTGGTCGGCACGGTAGTTGTGATCAGCGTTGGCACAGTGAAATGCGTATCCAAGATAGTTAAATGATAGAAACTTGGTTGCCTTTCCGGTTGCATTTTCTTTTGGCTTGCATTTTTCAAATGCAAGGACGGTCTTTTTTGTTTCCTTGAACTGCAGTCCGTTCGGAAGGACGGTCTCGAACTCTGAAATGGATACTGAGCTGTTCGCCCCGGAGTTCATGATGACGACGATGTCGTCTACAAAACGCCTGTAGAAAAAGACCTTCGGGTTCGAGTGCAGTTGCGCGTCAAATTCACGCATCATGGAATCGGCCAAGGTTGGGCTTATCACGAGTCCACGGGGCAACCCCGAGTTGCCAAGGACTACATGGTTGTCAATAATGGATTTGATCGCGATTCTGGTGCTGGAGGAAATTGTTCTACTACCGACCAAGTGGTTCAAAACATAGTCGGCTGTAAAGGATTCATAGAAGCTCTTGACATCCAGCTTTATAATCAAGAAAGGGACTTGTTCCGAAATCACGGCCTTTAGCGCGAGTACGATATCGTCTCGATTGCCCGGCACTCGATGTTTGTCATGCAGTCCTCGATTAAGCATTCTGAGGGCTATGGTTGAGGCGTGGTCAGTCGCTCGAGCAACGGACTTTCCGCCCGAGTGGGCATAAGCAATCTTGGACGAGAGCTTCGATGGTGCTGCCAAGAGTTGGACTGCATCTTCAATTGATTGGGACAGATGCTCGGGGTCTTTCAGGTGCGGTTCGAGAAAAAAGTCGATCCTTCGAACTTCCTTCCTAATGTTGTGTGCGATCAAACCCGAGCGATGCATGTCGTGATTCCCTACGTTCGTCCGTTGTCTTTGAGGCTGCCGGAAAGGTTGGGTTGGTTTAGCTTGCGCCGTATATCGCGGTATTGCCACCTATTTGGTTCATTGATGAACATGTGCATGACCTGTTACCAATGGATCGTAGCGAATTGTCTGCCCCCAAAGCATTGTGAATAGCAGCAACGGCTGAGTTCATTTGTCCCCATCATTGAGATTCGAAGTGGTGTAGCTCTAGCTCAGAATCCCCGGCAGATCCAGCCCCTTCTCCTTCGCGCATTCCACCGCGATCTCATACCCGGCATCCGCATGGCGCATCACGCCGGTGGCCGGGTCGTTCCACAGCACGCGGCCAATCCGCTTCGCCGCCGCCTCGGTGCCGTCGCAGACGATCACCATGCCGGCGTGCTGCGAGAAGCCCATGCCGACGCCACCGCCGTGGTGCAGCGACACCCAGGTGGCGCCGCTGGCGGTATTGAGCAGGGCATTCAGCAGCGGCCAGTCGGACACCGCGTCGGAGCCGTCGGCCATCGCTTCGGTTTCGCGGTTCGGCGAGGCCACGCTGCCGCTGTCCAGGTGGTCACGGCCAATCACCACCGGCGCCTTCAGTTCGCCGTTGGCGACCATCTCGTTGAAGGCGAGGCCGAGTCGATCGCGATCACCCAGGCCCACCCAGCAGATACGCGCGGGCAGGCCCTGGAACTTGATCTTCTCGGCAGCCATGTCCAGCCAGCGGTGCAGGTGCGGGTTGTCCGGAATTAGTTCCTTCACCTTGGCATCGGTCTTGGCGATGTCTTCCGGGTCGCCGCTCAGTGCGGCCCAGCGGAACGGGCCGATGCCACGGCAGAACAGCGGGCGGATGTAGGCCGGCACGAAGCCCGGGAAATCGAAGGCATTGGCCACGCCTTCTTCCAGCGCCATCTGCCGCAGGTTGTTGCCGTAATCCACGGTGGGCACGCCCAGTGCGTGGAAACCGAGCATGGCGCGGATGTGGTTGGCCATCGAGGCGCGCGCGGCCTTTTCCACTTCCTTCGGCGCAGAGACACGCTTCTCGTCCCACTGCTCGACGGTCCAGCCCTGCGGCAGGTAGCCGTTCACAGGGTCGTGCGCGGAGGTCTGGTCGGTCAGCAGGTCGGGCTGGATGCCGCGCTCCAGCAGTTCAGCCAGCACGTCGGCCACGTTGCCCAGCAGGCCCACCGACTTCGGCGTGCCGGCCTTGCAGGCTTCGTCGATCAGGCGCAGCGCTTCGTCCAGGTTGTCGGTCCAGGTGTCCAGGTAGCCGGTGCGCAGGCGCATGTCGATGCTGCTCTTGCGGCACTCCACGGCCAGGCAGGATGCGCCGGCCATCACCGCGGCCAGCGGCTGTGCGCCACCCATGCCACCCAGGCCACCGGTGAACAGCCACTTGCCGGTCAGGTCGCCACTGAAGTGCTGGCGGCCCATTTCCACGAAGGTTTCGTAGGTGCCCTGCACGATGCCCTGCGCGCCGATGTAGATCCAGCTGCCAGCGGTCATCTGGCCGTACATGGCCAGGCCCTTCTTATCCAGCTCGTTGAAGTGGTCCCAGTTGGCCCAGCGCGGCACCAGGTTGGAATTGGCGATCAGCACGCGCGGTGCATCGGCGTGGGTGCGGAACACGCCCACTGGCTTGCCCGACTGCACCAGCAGGGTCTGGTCGTCGTCCAGGCGCTTGAGCGTTTCGACGATGGCGTCAAAGCTTTCCCAGTCGCGCGCGGCGCGGCCGATGCCGCCGTAAACCACCAGTTCCTGCGGGCGCTCGGCCACGTCCGGGTGCAGGTTGTTCATCAGCATGCGCAGCGGCGCTTCAGTCAGCCAGCTCTTGGCGTTCAGCGTGGTGCCGGTGGGCGCGATGATGGTGCGGCTCGGGTCGTTGCGGGTCATGCGGCGCTCCGGTTGGTAGCAAATTCAAGGCAGGCGTTGAGCACCTGCGCCAGGGTGTGGCGCAGGGGTGCGGCGTGGTCGGGGTCCAGCGGGGTGGGCCAGCTGTGCTCGTCCACCTGGTCCGGCAGGGGCTCGTGCATGTAGCCACGGCAGGCCAGCTCCATCTGCAGCGTGTGCACGCCGCCGGCGATGTCGCTGTAGTGGCGGGTGATCCAGCCGCCCTTGAAGCGGCCGTTGCGCACCTGGCTCATGCCGCTGATCTTCAGCAGGTTTTCCACCACATCGCTCAGCGCGTTGTCGCAGGAGGTGTCCGGCGCACCGGACGGGCCGGCCGTGCCCAGGTTGAACTGCGGCAGCTCACCGTCGAACAGGTGCGGGATATGCGAGCGGATCGAATGTGCGTCATAGACCACCACCGTGCCGTGGCGCTCGCGCAGGCGCGCGATCTGTGCGGCCAGCGCAGCGTGGTAGGGCGCGAAATACGTGTCGCGGCGGCGGGCAATTTCCGCGTCATCCGGCTCGCGCCCGGCGTGGTACAGCGGCTGGTTGTCGAAGGTGGTCAGCGGGCACAGGCCGGTGGTGTTCTGGCCCGGGTACAACGACACGCCACTGGGGTCGCGGTTGAGGTCGATCACCGAACGCGAGATCGCCGAACGCACGGTGGTGGCCCCCATGCCGCGCACGAAGTCGTACAGCTCGTGCACCCACCAGTCGGCATCACGACGTGCCAGCCACGGCGAGTGGTAGTCACCCATCAGCTCGTGCGGCAGCTCGCTGCCGGTATGCGGGAAACTGACGATCAACGGGGCATCGCCCTCGTGCACCGTCAGCCATTCGGGCCGGGCATTCATGCCTGTGGCTCCACGGTCGGCAGCAGTTCCGCCAGGCCCTGTGCCAGTGCGCCGCTGCGCACCAGGTTCGTGGCGGTCACCATGTCGGGGTGGAAGTAGCGGTCTTCTTCCAGCGTCGGCACCTGCGCGCGCAGGGTGGCGCGCACGGTCTCCAGCGCGGCGCTGGAGCGCAGCGGCGCGTGGAAATCACAGCCCTGCGCGGCGGCCAGCAGCTCGATGCCGATCACGTTGGCCGCGTTCTCGGCCATCTGCATCAGACGGCGTGCGCCATGCGCGGCCATCGAGACGTGGTCTTCCTGGTTGGCCGAGGTCGGGATCGAGTCAACGCTGGCCGGGTAGGCGCGCTGCTTGTTTTCAGAGACGAGCGCGGCGGCGGTCACCTGCGGAATCATGAAGCCCGAATTGAGGCCGGGCCGCGGGGTCAGGAACGCCGGCAGGCCGGACAGCGCCGGGTCCACCAGCATGGCCAGGCGACGCTCGCTGATCGAGCCGATCTCGCACACCGCCATCGCCAGCATGTCGGCAGCGAAGGCCACCGGCTCGGCGTGGAAGTTGCCGCCGGACAGCGCTTCACCGGTATCGGTGAACACCAGCGGATTGTCGGACACGCCATTGGCTTCAATTTCCAGCGTGGTCGCGGCCTGGCGCAGGATATCCAGCGCCGCGCCCATCACCTGCGGCTGGCAGCGCAGGCAGTACGGGTCCTGCACGCGCACGTCGTTGTCGCGGTGCGATTCGCGGATATCCGAACCCTGCATCAGCGAGCGCAGCGTGGCGGCGGTGGCGATCTGCCCGCGCTGGCCACGGATGGCGTGGATACGCGGGTCGAACGGCGTGTCCGAGCCCTTCGCCGCTTCCACCGACAGCGCGCCGGTGACCAGCGCGGCCTGGAACACGGTCTCGATCTCGAACAGGCCCGCCAGCGCATACGCAGTGGAGAACTGCGTGCCGTTGAGCAGCGCCAGGCCTTCCTTCGCACCCAGTTCCACCGGCTGCAGGCCGGCACGCGCCAGTGCGTCCAGCGCCGGCATGCGCTCGTCGCCGATGAAGGCCTCGCCCACGCCCAGCATCACGCTGGCCAGGTGCGATAGCGGTGCCAGATCGCCGGAGGCACCGACCGAGCCCTGTGCCGGCACGACCGGCAGCACGCCCTTCACCAGCATCGCTTCGAGCAGCAGCAGGGTTTCCTCGCGCACGCCCGAAGCGCCCTGGGCCAGGCTTACCAGCTTCAGAGCCATCATCAGCCGCACCACGCTGGCCGGCATCGGCTCACCCACGCCGGCGGCATGCGAAAGCACGATGTTCCGCTGCAGGGTGGCCAGGTCTTCGCGCTCGATGCGCACGCTGGCCAGCTTGCCGAAGCCGGTATTGATGCCATAGACCGGCGCGCCCTTGGCGACGATGGCGGCCACCGCCGCCGCACTGGCGCGCACTGCCGGCAGCGCGGCCGGGTCCAGCGCAAGCGGCGCACCGCGATAGGCCTGCCGCCACTGGGCGAGGGTGACATGGCCGGGGCGAAGAACCAGGGTGTTGCTCATGTGTTGCTCCAGGAAGCAGGCAGGTCGGGCTGCCCGCGCACCACGCGCGCGTGCAGCGGATTGAATCCCATGCGATAGACCAGGTCGGCCGGCGCGTCGATGTCCCAGATCGCCAGGTCGCAGTCCATGCCCACCGCCAGGCGGCCGATGCGCTCGCCATGGCCCAGCGCGCGCGCCGCTTCACGGGTGAAGCCGGCGATGCATTCGTCCACGGTCAGGCGGAACAGGGTCGCGCCCATGTTCATCGCCAGCAGCGGGCTGGTCAGCGGCGAGGTGCCGGGGTTGCTGTCGGTGGCCAGGGCCAGCGGCACGCCGGCCGCACGCAGCGCGGCAATCGGGGGTAGGGTGGTATCGCGGGTGAAATAGAAGGCGCCGGGCAGCAGCACCGCCACGGTGCCAGCCGCGGCCATCGCGGCGATGCCGGCATCGTCCAGGTGCTCGATATGGTCGGCCGACAGCGCGCCGAAGCTGGCGGCCAGTTCGGCGCCATGCTGGTTGCTCATCTGCTCGGCGTGGATCTTCACCGCCAACCCGTTGCCACGTGCGGCTTCGAAGACCTGGCGTGCCTGCGCGGGCGAGAACGCGATGTTCTCGCAGAACACGTCCACTGCTTCTGCCAGGCCGTCAGCGGCGATGGCCGGAATCATCACGTTGCACACTTCGTCGGTGTAGTCCTGGGCCTCGCGCCCCGGGGGTACCGCATGCGCACCGAGGAAGGTCGGCACCACGGTCACCCGGCATTCCTCGCCCAGCGCGCGTGCCACCTGCAGCTGCTTGCGCTCATCGTCCAGGGTCAGGCCATAGCCGGATTTGATCTCCACCGTGGTCACGCCTTCGGCACGCATGGCCAGCAGGCGCGGACGGCTTTCGTCGGCCAGCTGTTGCGGCGAGGCGGCGCGGGTGGCGCGCACGGTGGAGACGATGCCGCCGCCGGCGCGGGCGATGTCGGCGTAGCTGACACCCTGCAGGCGTTGTTCGAACTCGTTGGCGCGGTTGCCGGCGTAGACCAGGTGGGTGTGGCAGTCGACCAGGCCCGGCGAGATCCAGCGGCCTTCGCCATCGATGCGGGTGGTCGGCCGCAGGTGCGCGTCGCTGCCGGCAGTGCCGACGTGGACGATGCGCCCTTCGGCGCAGGCCAGCACGCCGTTGCGGATGATCCCCAGGCCGGGGCCATCGAGGGTCATCAGGTGGACGTTGGACCAGAGAATATCGACGTGCATGGCATCCACAACGCGGCTGTGCTTATATGTCTATACAATATAGGCGTCCATTTCGGGTTGTCCAGCCATGTCCGATTCGCGTTCCCCGCAGAGTTTCCATGCCGCCCACGCCCTGCTGGGCGAGGGCTGGGCGCGCGATGTGCGCCTGCAGGTGCAGGGCGGCCGCATCGCCCGCATTGACGCGGGGCAGGGCGCGCAGGACGGTGATACCCGCGTCGGCCTGCTGCTGCCGGGCCTGCCCAACCTGCACAGCCACGCCTTCCAGCGCGGCATGGCCGGCCTGACCGAGATCGGCGGGGGGGACGGCGACAGTTTCTGGAGCTGGCGCGAGCTGATGTACCGCTTCCTGGCCCACCTGCGCCCCGACGCGGTGCAGGCCATCGCCGCCCAGGCCTACATGGAAATGCTGGAAAGCGGCTTCACCCGGGTCGGCGAGTTCCATTACCTGCACCACCAGGCTGACGGCCAGCCCTACGCGCTGCGGGCCGAGATGAGCGCGCGCATCGCCGCCGCCGCCGACCAGACCGGCATCGGCCTGACCCTGCTGCCGGTGTTCTACGCCCACGCCGATTTTGGCGGCGCGCCGCCCAATCCCGCGCAGCGCCGGCTGATCCACGACGTGGACGGGTTCGCGCGGCTGCTGGAAGGGGCGAAGACCGCCTTGTCCACGTTGCCCGACGCGGTGCTGGGCATTGCCCCGCACAGCCTGCGCGCGGTCACCGGCGAGGAACTGGATGCGCTGCTGCCGCTGACCACCGGCCCGGTACATATCCACATTGCCGAGCAGGTGCGCGAGGTCGAGGCCTGCCTGGCCTGGAGCGGCCAGCGGCCGGTGCAGTGGCTGTACGAACACGCGGCGGTGGATGCGCGCTGGTGCCTGGTGCACGCCACCCACATCACCGATGCCGAGCGCGCGCAGATGGTGGCCAGCAAGGCCGTGGCCGGCCTGTGCCCGATCACCGAGGCCAACCTGGGCGATGGCCTGTTCCCGATGCAGGCGTTCGCCCGCGAAGGCGGACGCTTCGGCGTCGGCTCCGATTCCAACGTGCTGATCGACGCCGCCGAGGAGCTGCGCCTGCTCGAGTACGGCCAGCGCCTGGCCTTGCGCGGGCGCAACGTGCTGGCCCCGGATGCCTCGCGCAGCAGCGGCCGTTTCCTGTTCGACGGTGCCCTGCAGGGCGGCGCGCAGGCGCTGGGCGTGGCTGCCGGGCTGCAGGTCGGGGCCAGCGCCGATCTGCTTGAACTGGACCCCGCGCACCCGGCGCTGCAGGTGCGACAAGGTGACGCATGGCTTGACAGCTGGGTCTTCGCTGCACGTAATGGCGCGCTGCGTTCGGTCTGGCGCCATGGCCGCCAGGTCGTGGCCGACGGCCGCCACCTGCAGCGCGAGGCCATCACCACCGCCTTTGCCGCTGCCCTGCGTGGCGTGCTGGGCTGACCGCCTCCCGCTCATTGAGACCCCCACACCCGTGAAGGCCAGCAAGTCCGCCACGCTCAACCAGCGTATCCGCAGCGATCTGGAAAGCCGCATCCTCAGCGGCGAATGGGCGCCGGGTTTCCGCATCCCGTACGAGCACGAGCTGATGGAGCAGTACGGCTGCTCGCGGATGACGGTGAACAAGGTACTGACCGCGCTGGCCGAGAGCGGCATGATCGAGCGCCGCCGCCGTGCCGGTTCGTTCGTGGCGCGGCAGCCCCCGCACCTGGAACAGGTGGCGCTGGAGATCCCCGATATCGCCATGGAGGTCGGCTCGCGCGGCCACCAGTACGCCTACCGGCTGCTGCAGCGCGACCTGCGCCTGGCCGAGCCCGGCAATGCCGGCGAGAGGGAGCTGGCCGGCAGTGAGCCGTTGCTGGCGATGCGCTGCCTGCACCTGGCCGACGGCCGGCCACTGGCGCTGGAACACCGCCTGATCAGCCCGGTGGGCGTGCCCGAGGTGCTGGAGGTGGATTTCAGCACCACCGCGCCGGGCAGCTGGCTGCTGCAGAACGTGTCCTGGACCCGCGCCCAGCACCGCATCAGCGCGTGGGGCGCGGACGCGGGCGCGGCCAAGCTGCTGGAGGTGAAGCCGGGCACCGCCTGCCTGGTGATCGAGCGCCTGACCTGGCGCGGCGACCAGCCCATCACCCGCGTGCGGCAGATGTTCCTGGGCGATGCCTGGGACCTGGTGGCGCGTTTCGCGCCGGGCGCGCGTTAGGGCGCGCGTTCCCTGTAGCGCCGAGCCATGTTCGGCTTCTCCGCCAAGGCGCGTCGACTGTCGCGGATGCCTCTACCGCAACGACACACGGGCGCTTAGCGTGCCTTTGACGAGGTGCCGGACGGGTCCCATGCGATATCCAGTCTTGATCGAAGCCGGTGACGAACGTACAGCCTGGGGCGTGGTCGTGCCCGATCTGCCGGGCTGTTTCTCTGCTGCTGACACGCTTGATGAAGCGCTCAGTTCGGCGGAGGAGGCCGCGCTTGCCTGGATTGACGCCGCATTGGATGCGGGGAACTCCATCCCGACGCCGTCTGCGCCGCAGAAGCTCGTGGCCGAAGCTGCCACCGGCACGCACTGGATTCTTGCTTACATCAACATTGATCCAGCCTTGTTGGACGATACCGTCGAGCGGGTCAACATCAGCCTGCCGCGGCGGATCCTTGCAAGGTTGGATGCGCAGGCCAAGGCGGCCGGCGAATCGCGTTCAAGCTACATCGCCCACCTTGCCGCGTTGGGTTGAAGCCGCGGAATCGTTTATCCATCCACGCCGTGCGTGGATGTTGCCCCATCAATACGTGGCGCACTGCCGCCAGCGCACCGGCTCGTCCACGCCGGGGCGGGCATTGATCTGCACGCGCACGTTGCGCAGGGCGGGGTAGCGCAGCACTTCCTGGCACACGCGCGGCCACACCGCTTCCAGCTCGCCGGTGCGGTTGATGGCCAGGGTCTGCCGGGTCAGCCAGACGCCGCTGGCAATGCCCGGCTGGCGGGACAACGCGCGGGCCATTTCGGCCTGGTAACGGTCCAGGGTGGCCGTATCCGGATTGAGGTCGTTGCGGTCGCCATCGGCCGCTGCAGCGGGTGCGGCTTCGGTGGGTGCAGCCGGTGCGACCGGCGCGGCCACATCCTCCGCGCTCGCCATCGGCGTTGCGGCCGGTTGCGCCTCGGCTGCGGCGGGTGCGGGTGCGGGTGACGGTGCAGGGGCCGGCACTGGCGTGCTTTCCGCCGCCGTCGCAGTGGGCTCCACATGCAGCCCCTGCAGGCCCAGCCCGACCAGCAGGCCCAGGGTCACCGCGCCCAGCGCGGCAATGGCAATGCGGCGCAGGGCTTCATGCCGCGCCGTGGCGCGTACGCGCGTTTCAATCTCGCCCGGCAGGTAGGCCTGCAGCAGCGGCCACAGGCGCGGGCCGTCCAGCACTTCCACCGACTGCTTTTCCGCAGCGGCCAGGCCATCGCGCTCGACGCGGCCTTCGGTAATCAGCAGGCCGCCCTTGGCGCCGCCCAGGCGCGCGACCGCGCCCAGCTCGTTCACGGCAGCCGTACCGATGCGGTAGGCCAGGCCATGCTTGCAGGACACCAGCCAGGTGTTGGGACCATCGCTCAGCAGGAAATCACTGCTCGGTTCGCGGACCTCCTCGGTCGGGTCGGCCACTTCGCGCAGGCCGCGCTGCTCGCGCAGCATCCGCTTGATCAGCGTCGAAAACTCACGCCAATGCATGCCCGCCAGGGCTTGCAGCCCCAGTTGCATTTCCGTTCGCCGCCGCTTGATCCACCACAGATAGACGATTGCCAGGGTGCAGGTAAGCAGGGCCGACAGCAGGGCCAGGATCCAAGGGAGCATGCAGGAAGAGAGCGGAAGGGGCGAAAACGGAAGACCACAGTGTAAAGGCCGCGCCGTCCGATTGCGTCAGGACGTTCCTGACACGGATTGTGATGCAGCCCGCAGATCCGCGTGGCGCAGGCACGAAAAAACCCGCCAATCCTGAAGCCGTGAGGGGAGGGAACAAACGGCAGGCGAAGCGATTGGCGGGTTCGTCGCGATTGTCAGGCAATCTTTATTGCATTGCAACAATCGGCGGTCAGGGCACGCCGCCCGGCGATTGGTGGCTGCCCGGTGCGGGCGCATCGCTGCCCGAGGCCGCGCGGTTCTCCAGCTTGGCCAGGCGCGCATGCAGCACATCCAGGCGCGCTTCGAGCGCGGCCAGTTCATCGGCGGTGGGTACGTGCAGGCGCTTGAGGACGCCCTGTACCTGGTCATCGAATGCCTTCTCGACCTTGCTCCAGGTGCCGGACGCCTTTTCGCGGGCCTCGTCCAGCGAGGTCTCCACGTTGTCGCGCCAGCCCGGCCCCTGCTCACCGCTGCGTTCGCGGCGGCGGGCTTCCCAGGCTTCGCCTTCCTTCACCAGGCCATCGAAGAAGCGGCTGCCTTCGGCCTGTGCGCGGCCCAGGGCACCGAGGCCGGCCAGCCAGACCTGCTGTGCCGAATCGCTGAATCGGCGCGAAAAGCGCTCGGCCTGTTCGCCGAACGAAGCGTCGTCGTCGCGGCGGTCGTCATTCTCGTACTGGTTCATCGCGCTTCCCGGGGAGTTGGACCTGCCCCCGAGGGTAGCGCGCACGAACGTTGCTGGGCCGTGATGGCCGCGGCCAGGGTTCAGCCCAGCTTTTCCTTCAGCACGCGCTGGATCTCGCTTTCCACCATGCCCTTCATGGCCGACAGCAGGAAGCCCAGCTTGGCGGTCACGCGCACCGCGCCCGGCTGCAGCTCGATGGCGCCGTCCACGCCGCTGCCGCTGAAGTTCAGCACGTCGGCGGCCCAGCTGGACTTCAGGCCGAAGCGCTCGCCCAGCTTGGCGGCAACCTGTTCGATCGCCTCGCGGGCCTGTGCATCGGGCAGGGCGTGGGCGTGGCGGACATCGATGGTGGACATGCAGGCTCCTGGCGCTGGGCGGGGATATCAAAGAGGGCGGCCATTGTGCGCATCGGCGGGCGCCACGCCAAGCGCCCGTCGCCGGTTCTTCTGCGTTGGCGAGCAACCTGCTAGTCTGCGCCGCGTGCAGAACCTGCTAGTTCACTTCAGTCAACAACAACAGCCCGACCAGCCCCTGCGGCCCGGGGTGCAGCGCATCGTGCGCCAGGCAAACGGCAGCGTGCGGCTGGGCGATCCCGGCCATGGCGCGCTCCTGCTGGCCCAGTTCTGCATGGACGACCGCGGCCTCTGGCTGCAGGTTGGCAACGGCATCCGCAGCATCCACGTGAACGGCCGCCCGGTGCGGCGCATGGCCCTGCTGCGTGCAGGCGATGCGGTGTATGTGGATGGCGTGGAAATGCTCCTGCAGGGTGAGGTCGAGAGCCTGCTGCAGGCACCGTCGCCGTCGCCGGCCAGCGAGGGCAACGCCGATGAGCAGCGCCTGCTGCGGGGTGTCGGCGGCCTGCACCATGGCCGCAGCTACACCCTGTCGCGCCCGCGCCTGGTGGGCAGTGGTGGCGATGCCGATATCGGGATTGACGATCCTGCGTTTGCCGAACAGCACGCGCGGGTGGAAGTGCACGGCGACCGCGTGCTGCTGCGTGACCTCGGCAGTGCCGACGGTGCCCGGGTCAACGGCGTGGCAGTGCGCCACTGCTGGCTGCAGCCAGGCGACCAGATCGTGTTCGATGGCCAGCACCGCTTCGTGCTGGAAGTACCGCACGATCCGCGCCGGCGCCCGCTGCCGGCCGAGGACGACGCCAGCCAGGACGCCGAGCAGGTGGCCGATGCCCCCGCGGCCCCGCGCCGGGTACGGCGCTGGCCGTGGCTGCTGGCCAGTGCGTTGCTGCTGGCCGGTGTGCTCAGCCTGCTGCTCTGGTTCGGCGCGCGCTGATCTGCGTCCACCGGGCATGGCCCGGCGCTACCGGTGCCGCGCGTGGAAAATGGATTCCAATGAAACCAAATTTCCCTTGCCGCACCAGGCCGCAAGGCTGGTGCACTGCGGCATACTAGGCGTCTTGCCCCACAGGTGTGACATGACGCGCGCGTTCAACTTCAGTGCCGGCCCTGCAACCTTGCCGGAATCGGTCCTGCGCCAGGCGCAGGCGGAAATGCTGGACTGGCACGGTGCCGGCGCCTCGATCGTGGAAATGAGCCATCGCGGCCCGGAATTCATGTCCGTGGCCGCCGAGGCCGAGGCCGACCTGCGCCGCCTGCTCGATATCCCCGATGACTACGCCGTGCTGTTCCTGCCCGGCGGTGCCACCACCCAGCAGGCGCTCATCCCGCTCAACTTCGCCCAGGCCGGCCAGCGTGCCGACTACGTGGTCAGCGGCCACTGGGGCAAGACGGCGGTCAAGCAGGCCAGCCCCTATGTCGGCGTCAACATCGCCGCCAGCAGCGAGGCCAATGGCTACCGCGCGCTGCCCGAGCGCAGCAGCTGGCAGCTTTCCAGCGATGCCGCCTACGTCCACATCACCGCCAACGAGACCATCCACGGCGTCGAGTTCCGTGATGTGCCCGACACCGGTGACGTCCCGCTGGTGGCCGATTTCAGCTCGTCCATCGCCAGCGAGCCGCTGGATGTGCGCCGCTATGGCGTCATCTATGCCGGCGCGCAGAAGAACCTGGGCCCGGTCGGCATCGCGGTGATGATCATCCGCCGCGACCTGCTCGAGCGCAGTGGCCAGGCCCGCGCGGACATCTTCGATTACCGCTCGCACGTCGCCCGCGATTCGATGCTCAACACCCCGCCCACCTGGAACTGGTACCTGGCCGGCCTGGTGTTCAAGTGGATGCTGGCCGAAGGCGGCGTGGTCGAGTTCGCCAAGCGCAATGCCGCCAAGGCCGCGCTGGTGTACGGCGCCATCGATGCCTCCGGCGGTTTCTACCGCAATGAAGTGGCGCACTCGGCGCGCTCGCGGATGAACATCCCGTTCTTCCTGCCCAACGCCGATCTCGATGCCCGCTTCGTGGCCGAGGCCAAGGCCGCCGGCCTGCTGGCGCTGAAGGGCCACAAGGTGGTCGGTGGCATCCGTGCCTCGCTGTACAACGCCATGCCGCTGGCCGGAGCCGAGGCGCTGGTCGCCTTCATGGCCGATTTCCAGCAGCGCAACGGCTGAGCAATGAACGGCGCGCACCGTCGGGTGCGTGCCCCGCAACAAGGAATTCCGATGGCAAGCAAACCCAGCAAGAAGTCGCCGAAGAAGGGCGAGTCCGCCAAGGCCGAACCGGCCAAGGCCGCCGCCGCGGCCAAGGGCAAGGCCTCGTCCAAGACCACCCCGGTGCCGACCCAGGCGCCGCTGGCACTGGCCGACGTACGCTCCAAGATCGACCAGATCGACCGTGACATCCAGAGCCTGATCGCCGAGCGTGCGCAGTTCGCCCACCAGGTCGGCAAGGCCAAGGGCAAGCTTGCCGCCGCCGTCGATTACTACCGCCCCGAGCGCGAAGCCCAGGTGCTGCGCATGGTGGTGGACCGCAACGAAGGCCCGCTCAGCGATGAAGTGCTGGTGCACGTCTACCGCGAAATCATGTCGGCCTGCCTGGCCCAGCAGGAACCGCTGAAGATCGGTTACCTCGGTCCGGAAGGCACCTTCAGCCAGCAGGCCGTGCTCAAGCACTTCGGCCGCTCGGCGATGGGCCTGCCGATGGCCAGCATCGAAGAAGTGTTCCAGGAAGTGGAAGCGGGCAGCGCCGATTTCGGCGTGGTGCCGGTGGAAAACTCGGGGCAGGGCACCATCCAGATCACCCTGGACATGTTCCTCACCTCCAACCTGAAGATCTGCGGTGAAGTGGAACTGCGCGTGCAGCAGTACCTGATGTCGCGCAGTGGCCGCCTGGAGGATATCGAGCGCGTCTACGGCCACCCGCAGTCCTTCATGCAGACCTCGGCGTGGATGCGCGCCAACCTGCCCAAGGCCGAAAAGATCCCGGTGGCCAGCAACGCCGAAGGCGCGCGCCGTGCGCGCAATGCCGACGACGCGGCCGCCATTGGTGGCGAAAGCGCCGGCCACGTGTACGGCCTGAAGAAGGTCGTCACCAAGCCCATCCAGAACGATGCCGACAACACCACCCGTTTCCTGGTGGTGGGCCGCAACATCTTCCCGACCTCCGGCCACGACCGCACCTCGGTGCTGGTGTTCATCCATGACAAGCCCGGCGCGCTGTTCGATGTGCTCAGCCCGTTCGCCCGCCACGGCATCAGCATGAACCGCATCGAGTCGCGCCCCTCGCACCACGGCAAGTGGGAATACGGCTTCTTCATCGACCTGGCCGGCCATATCGACGATGCGCCGATGCAGGCCGCGCTGGCCGAGCTGGAAGCGCACTCGGCGCAGATCAAGGTGCTGGGTTCCTACCCGGTGGCCGTGCCCTGATTGCCGTTGCGGCCGCGTGCCGCGCCCTTTGATGCACCGCCGGCGTGCCGGCGTTTACGGAATGATCGAACGATGAGCAACGCGCAACACTGGATCGCCCGCAAGGGCCAGCCGCTGCAGGGCAGCCTGACCATTCCCGGCGACAAGTCGGTCTCGCACCGCTCGGTGATGTTTGCCGCGCTGGCCGATGGCACCTCGCATATCGAGGGCTTCCTGGAAGGCGAAGACACCCGTGCCACCGCGCGCATCTTCAGCCAGCTCGGCGTGCGCATCGAGACCCCCAGTGCGTCGCAGCGCGTCGTCCACGGTGTCGGCATCGACGGCCTGCAGGCCCCCAGCGCGCCGCTGGACTGCGGTAACGCCGGCACCGGCATGCGCCTGCTGGCCGGCCTGTTGGCAGGCCAGGCGTTCGACTGCACCCTGGTGGGTGATGAATCGCTGTCCGGCCGGCCGATGCGCCGCGTCACCGGCCCGCTCGCGCAGATGGGCGCGAAGATCGACACCGAAAGCGATGGCACGCCGCCGCTGCACGTCCATGGCGGCCAGTCGCTTCAGGGTATTGATTTCGCCTCGCCGGTGGCCAGCGCGCAGGTGAAGTCGGCCGTGCTGCTGGCCGGCCTGTACGCACAGGGCGAAACCAGCGTGCTCGAACCGCACCCGACCCGCGATTACACCGAGCGCATGCTGTCGGCCTTCGGCGTGGACATCGAGTTCTCGCCGGGCAAGGCCCGCCTGCATGGCGGCCAGCGCCTGCGCGCCACCGACATTGTTGTTCCGGCCGATTTCTCTTCTGCGGCCTTCTTCCTGGTGGCCGCCAGCATCATCCCGGGGTCCGAGCTGCGCCTGAAGCAGGTCGGCCTCAACCCGCGCCGCACTGGCTTGCTGCACGCGCTGCGCCTGATGGGCGCGGACATCACCGAAGAGAATCCGGCCGAGCAGGGCGGTGAGCCGGTGGCCGACCTGGTGGTGCGCTACGCCCCGCTGAAGGGCGCGCGCATTCCCGAAGCGCTTGTGCCGGACATGATCGACGAATTCCCGGCCCTGTTCGTGGCTGCCGCCGCAGCCGAAGGCCAGACCGTGGTGACCGGCGCTGCCGAGCTGCGGGTGAAGGAATCGGACCGCCTGGCGGCCATGGCCACCGGCCTGCGCGCGCTGGGCATGCAGGTGGATGAAACCGAGGACGGCGCCACGCTGCACGGTGGCGTCACCCTGGGCAGCGGCACCATCGAAAGCCACGGTGACCACCGCATCGCGATGGCGTTTGCCATTGCCGGCCAGATCAGCGGCGGCGAAGTGCGCATCAACGACATCGCCAACGTCGCCACGTCCTTCCCGGATTTCGACGGACTGGCCCGCAGCGCCGGTTTCAACCTGGCGGCATGATCGGTAGTGCCGGCCGCTGGCCGGCAAAAAAAGACGGAGGCCGAAGCCTCCGTCTCCCGATCACGAACCCCTCGCTCGCGATCAACGCTGCTCGGTACGGAAATCCACCGGCACGCGCACCACACTCGCCACCGCACGGCCGTCCTGCATGGCCGGCTGGAACTTCCAGCCCTGCACGGTGTTCAGCACCGAACGATCCAGGTCACGGCTGCGCTCGCCACTACGCGACACGATGCTCGCGTTGGTCACGTTGCCGCGGGTATCCACGTCCAGGCTGGCAATCACGCTGCCCTGCACGCCGTTGCGCAGCGCAGTGGGCGGGTAGCTCGGCTTGCCATTGCTGGCCAGCGGACGCGCCTCACGGTTGCGTACGGCCGGGGCCGCCTTGCGCTGCTCGCTGGCCGGGGCCGCGTTGCGGGCTGCCGGGGCCGTTGCCACAGGGGTCTCGCTGGCCGGCAGCATGCGCTCGCCCACCGGGGCCGGCGCCACGTCTTCCTGGCCCGAAAAACGCAGCCACATCAGCGCAGCAGCAAACATCGCCACGATGAGGGCCATCCACAGCCACGGCGACGTGCGCTGCGGGCGCTCGCTCACGTCCTGCTGCAGATGCGGGGAATGAAGGTGTTCATGGGTAGTAGCACTCATTGCAGACTCCTCGCGTCAGTAACGACGCCCAGAGTCTTGCCCGAGCCGGTGTAGCGGTGTGTCAGCGTTGCGTCAACGCAACCGGCAGGGTTCAGGTTGCCTGCCGGGATGCGTTCAGTTACTGCGGCTTGAAGTCAAACGGCACTTCAATGGAGCCCGGCACCGGCTGGCCATTGCTCAGCGCGGGGGTGAAGCGCCAGCGGCGCACCGCGTCGGTGGCCGCGCGGTCCAGGTCACGCGAGCCGCTGCGCTGGATCACCGTGATGTTGTTGGCGTAGCCGGTGGCATCGACGTCCACCCGCACCACCACGCTGCCGGACTCGCCACGACGCAGGGCGCCGGACGGGTAGGCCGGCGGCGGCGACTGGCCCGCCACGGGCATCGGCTGGCTGTTGCCCGTGGCCGGGGCGGTGCCGCCCGGTGCGGCCGGGGCCGGCTCAATGCTGGCCGGCGGCGGCGGGGCGGTTTCCACCAGCTTCGGCGCTTCCTCCTGCACCGGCGCCGGCTTGGCATCGGGCATGTCGCTGGAACCGGCCGCCGCGGCCAGGGGCTCGGGCAGCGGCTCGACCTGCGCGGTTTCCTGCGGGGTCTGCGTGGCCGGATCATCGGCGCGGAAGAATTCCTTGTCGCGGCCGGTCAACCAGACCACCACGAACAGCAGCACGCCCACGCCGAAGGCGATGCCGGCGATCTTCAGGGCGTTGCGCGGGATATGCACGGTGAACGACTTGGCAGGCGATGAGCGGGGTGCAGACATGGACCGGACCAGCAGGGAATGCCCCGATTCTGCCATGGCGGGAATGAACCGGGCGGCAGAAATCCGTATAACAGGCGATAATCCCGTCCCTGATACCCACCACGACACCTGCCATGCTTGATCCAGCCCTGCTCCGCCACCAGCCCGCCGACCTCGCCGAACGCCTGCGCACCAGCCGCGGCTTCGAGCTCGACGTGTCTGCCCTGGAGTCCCTGGAGGCCGATCGCAAGCGCATCCAGGTGCGGACCCAGGAGCTGCAGAGCCTGCGCAACAGCCGTTCCAAGGCCATCGGCCAGGCCAAGGCAAAGGGCGAGGACGTTTCGGCCATCATGGCTGAAGTGGCCGCGTTCGCTGACGAACTGAAGGCTTCGGAAGTGGCGCTGGACGATCTGCGCGAAAAGATCGACACCATCGCCGCGGGCATCCCGAACCTGCCGGCTGATGACGTACCGGCGGGCGCCGATGAGAACGACAATGTCGAACAGGCGCGCTGGGGCACCCCGCGCACCTTCGATTTCCCGGTGCTGGACCACGTCGAGCTGGGCGCCCGCAACGCCGGCCTGGACGCGGAAACCGCCGCCAAGCTGTCGGGCTCGCGCTTCACCGTGCTGCGCGGCCAGATCGCGCGCCTGCACCGTGCCCTGGCCCAGTTCATGCTGGACCTGCACGCCGGTGAGCACGGCTATGAAGAAACCAACGTGCCGCTGCTGGTCAACGCCGATTCGCTGCGTGGCACCGGCCAGCTGCCGAAGTTCGAGGACGACCTGTTCAAGACCGCCGTGGGCGATTCCACGCGCTACCTGATCCCGACGTCGGAAGTGCCGCTGACCAACCTGGTGCGCGACGAGATCGTCGACGCCGAGCGCCTGCCGCTGCGCGTGACCGCGCATTCGATGTGCTTCCGCGCCGAAGCCGGCAGCGGTGGCCGCGACGTGCGTGGCATGATCCGCCAGCACCAGTTCGAGAAAGTCGAGCTGGTCTCGGTCTGCCGCCCGGAAGACAGCGATGCCGAGCACACCCGCATGACCCGCTGCGCCGAAGTCGTGCTGGAAAAGCTGGGCCTGCCGTACCGCAAGGTGCTGCTGTGCACCGGCGACATGGGTTTCTCGGCCATCAAGACCTACGACCTGGAAGTCTGGCTGCCCTCGCAGAACACCTACCGCGAGATCAGCTCGTGCTCCAACACCGGTGATTTCCAGGCGCGCCGCATGCAGGCCCGCTGGCGCAACCCGGCCACCGGCAAGCCGGAACTGGTGCACACCCTGAACGGCTCGGGCGTGGCGGTGGGCCGCGCGATGATCGCGGTGATGGAGAACTACCAGAACGCCGACGGCACCATCACCGTGCCGGACGTCCTGCGCCCATACATGGGTGGCGTCGAAACCATCGGTTGAACCCGGTAGCGCCGGGCCATGCCCGGCGTTTTGGGGTGGGGAACCGCGCATTGCGCGGTCCCGCATCCACGCATGGCGTGGCAAGGCATCCACGCATGGCGTGGATCTACTGAACTGGTCGCGCATTGCGCGGTCCCGCATCCACGTACGGCGTGGATTTACGCGCCGATGCAGTAGATCCACGCCATGCGTGGATGAACCCCGCGATCACCCCACAACCTGCACCTTCTCCAACGGCACCCACCCGGGCTCGCCCGTCTCCGGCACGCACCACGCCCAACCATTGAGCGTGCGCACCCCGCGCAGCCGCTGCCCCGGCTCGACATCCAGCTCCCGCGCGCAGTAATCCTCCGTGGCAAACGCGTCACCCTGCGCACTGCGCCCGATTACCGGCGCAGGCACGAACCCCGGTTCCTGCCCCTCGGCCTGGCACAGAAACCAGTCTTCCCAGCCCTCGGGGCCTTCATAACGCTCGCCCACCACCAGCGCCTGCCCACGGCGCAGGGTGATCGGGTGCGGAAATTCGCTGCGGTGCGCAGCCGTCACGATGTAGTCCATGCCCCCAGCCTACCGGCAGCGCGCAACAAAAAACGGCCCCGCAAAGCGGAGCCGTCGGGGTGGGCCAGGATGGGGGAGGGACTCCCGGCCCGCAATCAGCGCCCCCGACGAGGAGGGGGGAGGGCGCCGATCGCTGGAACGCAGTACTTATGCAGCCACTTCTTCGGCAGCGTGCGACGGCAGTGCCGACAGCGCGCCGGCAATGGCGTCTTCGCGGTGTTTCGGCGAGTAGGCAATGCCCTCGGCGCGCACGAACTCGACGTTGTCGATGCCCATGAAGGCGAACACCTGGCGCAGGAAGGGCTCCTGGAAGTCAGCCGGCGAATCGGTGTAGATGCCGCCACGGGCGCTGACCACGATCACGCGCTTGCCGCCGGCCAGGCCCACCGGGCCGTTCTCGGTGTACTTGAAGGTGCGGCCGGCCACGGCAACGCGGTCGATCCAGGCCTTCAGCGTGGACGGAATGCTGAAGTTGTACATCGGCGCGCCGATGACCAGGATGTCCGCTGCCAGGAACTGCTGCATCACCTGTTCAGCATCGGTCGCCTCGGCGGCATCCACACCAGCCAGCGAGCTGCTGCGCAGATGAGGTACCGGATTGGCGTCAAGATCGCGATAATCGACCTGCAGGCCGTCGATCTGGTTCTTGAACTGAGCGACCACCGCGGCGGTCAGCTGGCGGGAGACGGAGTTGTCGCCAAGCACGCTGGCGTCGAGATGCAGAAGCTTCATGGCAGTCACCTATGTTCTGGAAGGAGGGGCGGTGTTTGCCGCCGACGGAGAGAACGATAGGTTGTTGCATGGGCGGGATAAAGATGGTTCAATGCCACGAATTGTTCTAGATATGGAACTCGGGTATGCATGACCTGAATGACCTGTACTACTTCGCCATGGTCGTCGACCACGGTGGTTTCGCTGCCGCCGAGCGCGCCTTGGGCATCCCCAAATCGCGCCTGAGCCGCCGTATCAGCCAGCTTGAGACAGACCTGGGCGTGCGCCTGCTGCAGCGCTCCACGCGCCGCTTTGCCGTTACCGACGTTGGCACCAGCGTGCACCGCCACGCACAGACCATGCTGGCCGAGGCCCAGGCCGCGCGCGAGGTGGTCGATCGCCTCAGCGCCGAGCCGCGCGGCGTCGTGCGTGCCAGCGTACCCGTCTCGCTGGCGCAGATGCAGCTGCCCAAGCTGCTGCCCAAGTTCCTCGAGCAGTACCCGAAGGTCCGCCTGCAGCTGAACATCAGCAACCGCCGCGTGGACATCATCAATGAAGGCTACGACGTGGCCCTGCGCGTGCGTTCGCGCCTGGATGACGACGGCAGCCTGGTGATGCGCAGCTTCGGCCAGGTGCAGGAACTGCTGGTGGCCAGCCCGAAGTACCTGGACCGCGCCGGCCGCCCGAAGGACCCGGAAGAGCTGACCCAGCACGTCACCCTCAGCATCAGCGAGGACGAAGCGCGCCAGCGCTGGGAACTGCATGGCCCCGAAGGCGAAGTGCGCCGGGTGGACCTGCAGCCGCGCGTGGCCGGCTTCGATTTCCCGCTGCTGCAGAGCATGGTGAAGGACGGCTTCGGCATCACCATGCTGCCGGAAACCGTCTGCGCCGAAGCCGTGCGCAATGGCGAGCTGGAAGTGGTGCTGCCGGACTGGTCGCTGCCGCAGGGCGTGTGCCACGCCGTGTTCGCCTCGCGCCGCGGCCTGCTGCCGGCGGTGCGCGTGTTCATCGATTTCCTGGCCGAACACCTGCCGCCGCAGCTGGAGGCCTCGCGCCTGGATTGCGGCGGCGCGTGCGAGAAGGCCAAGGAGAAGATCAAGGCCAGTGCGCTGGGTGCGCTGGCGGTGGATGCAGGCTGAGGCCTGCCTCACCGCTCACGCTGAGCTTTGAAAGGTAGCGCCGGGCCATGCCCGGCGTTGCTGTTTCCGGCACCTGCTACCTGCGCCCAAACAACCGAGCCCAGAAGCCAGGCCGAGCCTTTGCCACCGTTGCAGGCGTGGCAACGACCGGCGCCTCCAGCATGGCCATCAGCTCCGGGCTGCGTGGCTTCTTAAGGAGGTGCGCGTAGTCCAGATAACTGGTCACCTTGCTCGTGTGCAGGCTCTGGGGCATTGCCGGTAGCGCGGCGCTCTGCAGCAGTTCCCGCAGCGCCTGCGGGCGGTCCAGGCGGATCGCCTCGAACAGTGCAGTACCGCCGCAGCCGGGCTCGATCTGGTTGGCCCGCTGTGGTGCATCCTTCAGGAGCGCGCGGAGCGCATCCGCGTCATCACGCTTCACCGCTGCCACCAATTGCGCCAATGCCTCGGCTTCCTCGGGCGCAAGACTGTCGCGATAGGCCTGGTCGGCAATCTCACGCTCGTCGCGCCCATCACCGCCTTCGATGCACAGGAAATCGGTGACCAGTGCCACCGGAATGCCGGACGTATCCAGCGCCCAGTAGCTGGGATAGACGCCGTCGCCCCAGCCGCTGGTGAACACGACCAGACCATGCGGCGAATCCTGGCCCCAAGGACGGTACTCAGCGCCTTCATCCAGGCCGTCGTGGTCGATCAGCGCATCGGACCATGCTTCGTTGCCCTGATCGATCAGCGCAAGCAGCGCCTGCTGGGTATCGGTGTCCATGAAGCAACCGATGCCGGCGTCGACCGGGTAGCCAATGAAGCTGTCCTCGTCCAAGCCGGTCAGGTCCTGCGTGGTCCAGCGCGCCATCTGCCAGTGCAGGGCCGATACCGTCAGTGCCTGGCGCGGTTTGAACCAGACCACGGCCAGTGCCGGGCGGCCGCTGTGCACGATGATCTCGACCGGATGCAGGCCCACCGGGGCGGTGTAGTCGGCCAGCGCTGGGGCCTCGGCCTGGACCAGCGGATCGCAGACCACCAGGTGCCCACTGTTGACCGGGAGATGGCCGGCGAAGCTGCGGGTCAGGGCGACCGCGGCCAGCTGGGTGTCGTCCAGCAGGCAGGTGCGCAGGTTCGCCAGATCGAGGTGGGCCATGGCGGCTCCGGTTGCAGATGATGCCCCACCGTGCCGGATGCGAAGGGCAGGGGCAAGGGTGGTCTTGGGCAAATGCGCTTCACGTGCGAGAATACGCCGCTGCCCGGGCAACCGGGACCCCGATTGGAGAGATGGCCGAGCGGTTTAAGGCACCGGTCTTGAAAACCGGCGAAGGGTTAAACCTTCCGTGGGTTCGAATCCCACTCTCTCCGCCAATCGATCCTGGGTTGTTGATTTTGAGTTGGAATCAACGGCTCTCGCGAACCGCCGAGATGTTCCGGAAACGCACTCAGCAACCAGACTGAACCTTGATCGAGTAGTGGCAGATCGGTAGTGCGAAGGATTTGAAGCTGTATGGGCAGCTCATGGAGCAGGACGTCCGGGCGGGGATTTACGTCGCGGCCCTGTTCTGGGCCGGCTTGATTGGAAAGCACCAACGTAAAGCGGGGTCAGGTCAAGCTCACCTCTAAAAGGCAGCTGGCATTTCGCTCCAGCTTCTGCCATCTAACTCCCTGCCGTTCGCCTTCTTTGAACGACGAACGCCATCTTCGCCATGAGCACCCCATTGCTTAAAGAAGAAACTTACTTCAGCCGCGCAGCACTGCTTTTGAAGTGATCTCGCCCATTCGGGCCTCATTGGTCTAGCTCCATGGCCAGATTCCCCACCAACGATGAGCCAAGAAATCCCTTCTAGATTCAAAGTGCCAAGGTCTTCCAGTAACGGTTCCGCGGAAATAAATCGAGTTCTTGCGTCAATTCGCTTCAGGTGATTGATGCGTGGAACGCCGTGCCTCCTGTTCTCCACAGATGTTCCAATCCAGATATGATCTGCCACCTTTCTTCCTTTCAGAAAGTCCGCCATGCGATCAGCTCTCTTGGTGAGAATCTGATATGTATGCCAATCTGCGGCAAGCATGGTGGCGAATACAGATTCTACGAAGGCCGAGGGAACCTTTGGGTGGAAAAGGTCACTCATTGAGTTAACGAAATAGATCGTTGGCTTGGTTCGTGCTAGCGGCTCACCCAGCTTTTCACTGCGAAGGGCAATCCTCTTGAATCCGTATTCGTAGCCAGGTGTGCCCATCGCCTGCAGACGTCGGGCCATGACTTCGGCATAGCAGTGCTTGCAGCCAGGCGATGTCTTCGTGCATCCGACAATCGGATTCCACGTGGCTTCGGTCCATTCGATGCGCGAGTTCGTTGCCATCACCGCGTCTCAGAGAGAGAGGCCCTTTTGTCCCGAGCGATCGTTTAATGTTCGCCAGATGTTGTCTCCAAGTTTGTGCTTGGATGCCAGCACCAGTCTATAGATCTCTCGACGTCGGGTGTTCTTTACTGAAACAATACGATCCGAGACATGATAGCCGAGGTCTTGGATTAGCTTCGTCCAGTGAGCGAAGAACTGTTGGCGAACAACGGATTTTCCGCGATTTGTGTCGCAGCTATCCTTCCACCCTGGTGCTACGGCATCAAATCTGGGCCAAAGGTCGCGGCGCTCTAAGTTGCGAGCCATGTCAGACGCTGCGAAATGGATGAGCAAATCCACTCTAGGTGCGTCTGCCAACGCCTTCAGGACTGAAAAGGGAAGTTGGGGAAGGGAGTAAGGGTCGAGATAGGCCAGGTGAATGCCTCGCTTTGGCAGGTTCATGACCACTTTGTGGACGCTAGTCTCCGCTGCTCCTACGAATGAAGTCACTTGAACGTTCGAGGCCGCAGAGAGTCTGGCTTTGCAGGCAACTACGTTATCTTCCAGCAAGTCCGCGATAAAAACTCGACTAAAAGGAACTGCTCGGCCTCGATGGCTCCGCGCCGCTGCGTCAACGGCCGCCAGTGTTCCGCCGGACAGCGAACCGTGGGTCTCCCGGATGCGCGCTTTCCCTGGCCCACAGTAGAGGTCAATGAGGCAATGAGAGCCGCCCATCTTCCCACGGGCCCCTTGTGAGGCAGTGACGTAGTGCCTTAAAAAATGATGCTTATCCAAGACCCAAGGGCCAACTATCTCCCTAGGATAGCCGTCCTCATCTGCCTCGTAGTGATCGTCCAAGACCCGCCCCCTCAGGATGTCCTGAAGTGATCTTCATCCATAACCGGGCGCTCTGCAACTTCGAAACACGGGTGCTGCCATCGTTTACTGATGGAGCATCCGCTGATGGTCGTTGACGGCGATCTCAGGACAAGGGTGCTCTGTATGGAGCCGAACGCAATGCAATGGTCGTCAAGGGTGCGGGCATCGTTTACTTGGGGGGGCGAAGGTGGGCTCGTATGCGGGTGCTGGCAACCTAGCCCCTGTTCACGCTATGGTGAGCAATATCATTGAACATCGTCACCTAGTCCCCCACTCCCCCCGGTAGGAGCAGAATGGTCCAGCTTTCTCCAACGACGCATCGATCGCTACTCGAAATGGAGGGAGTCCTTAGGGAGATCAGCGCGTCCCCACCAGGGAATCTGGCCGTAATGAAAGACTTCGCATCCAAACGAATTGGTGCGTTCTACGATGCCGCCCGACTGCAACTGCTTTCCACTTGGGCCCGCCAATCACCCGGTAATTTGCTCCAGTTTCATGCAGCAAATAGTGTGAATGGCGTTCTTGAAGAGTGGTGCGACTATGCCCCCGGAATTGTCGCATTGCGACTTTGTGACGGTGTTAGCGTAGGTGAAGAGATCGTAGACAGGCGAGAAGCGTTGGAGCCTGCCGCATTCAAGATGCTTCGCACAGACTCTCTTGACTTCGAGAAACTAATCAAAGGTCGATCTCTCGATTTTACATGTGTAAGCGGAGCTAAGATTCAGTACTTGCGTCCCCTGTTCCACGCGAGGGACCCTGCCTCAGTAAAGGGCAAGCAGGAGATGTTTGATCTCCTTCAAAAGCTAAATTCAGAGGTCTCGCAATTGGATGAATTCAGGGTGCCTCGGGAGTTTTTGGAGGCCTGCTCGGTGTTCGCAAGCGAGCTCATCAGAAATACGCAAGAGCACGCAACCAAGGACTGCTACGGGCGCGCATATATTGAGCACGCGGAGGGCTTCATCATTAGCTGGACCCAGTTGGAGGGTGAAAGCTATGAGCGGGATTTTCAAGGGCACCCTCGGCTTCGGGAGTTCTGGGAAAGGGAGACGGGCGCTGCGGGCGCACAACCCCTCAGGTCACTGCAGGTTAGCTTTTTCGATACTGGTCCTGGAATTGCGGGTAGAGCGACCGGCCGGGAGCTCAGTGACATCACTCAGGCTGTCGAGCGAGAAGCATTGCTGCGTAGCTTGAGGAAGAATGCTTCTACAAAGCGAGAGACTGGAGCTGGAAATGGATATCCAGAGGTTCTGGAAAGACTTCGTCAAGTTGGCGGGCTGATGTCGATTCGTACTGGGCGGCTAAGATTGTTTCAGGCTTTTTTCCCAAACGAGGAGCGTGATGTCTTTGCCTTTGATAGCTGGTCGGAAGAGCTTCTCGCCCCCGTTACTGGAACTGTTGTCTCAATTATCTTGCCGATCAGACGATGACTAGGAAGTCTTTTGCGTTCACTGCCAATGGACCTGGTGATCAAGATTCGCCAGCAATAGATTGGCTCTGTATCTATTTTGATGAGCGCCCAAAGTGGACGGCTCATCAGTTTTTCGACGAATTAACCTTAGCATTGAAGAGTGTGCAGATCCTGCCGGACGGGGTCTTGGTGATGGCTGATGAACTCCTGCTAGATAATCTTTTGGAGTTTTGGGCGAAGGATTCCGCAGCTAGAAAAACGTTCATGGGTCGCGGTGAGCGAGGTGAGTCTTTGTTCGTGAAGAGCTGTCGCTTTGGCGGATGGAGTTTGAAAAAGGGACTGGTCTACCGTCAGGCTATGCCCGACGCCGGAAGGGATTGGCCGGAATTGAAGCCCAAAAGAGTCGTAGCCGAGGGCTTGAGGCAGCTGGTGGAAGCGAACAGCGTAGTTCAGCTTGCCCCAGCCGGTCATACTTTTCGCCATCCGTCAGGAACGGTGGGGAAAATTTTTATACAGGCCAGGGAACTTGTCTCAGGCGAAGCCGAGCTAGGCTTCGCAGCACGCGCTCTGGCCCAGTTGCTGCCCGCCCTACGGCAGGCTGACCTGGAAGTGGTATTCGTTGACAGCATGGGTATCTATCCCATTGTCCGTGCAGCTCTCGCATTGGGATCGGCCCAGGCACGCATTGAGAGTTTTCGGTCGTACACCAACTTTTCAAAGCTGTCTCGACCGGTCGAGCCCTATGCTGTAGTCATTTCAGCTTCTACTACCGGCGGAATGGCTCGCCGCTGTGTTGAAGATATGGGCTTTGAATCCGATCGGGTCGCAACCATTGTTGACTTGAAGCGCAAGAGTCGACACGGCCAAGTGCTGATCGCGTTAGCGGATCACGCTCCGAGCCTGTTGGCCATTGACTCGGAACGAAGTGACACCCAGATTGAGTTAGTTGGTGAACACTTTTCGTCAAAGTCCAAACCGCCCCGGGTAGTGACCCTCGGTATTCTTCACGAACCCAAACTTTTGAAACGATTCCTTCTGACTGTTGGTCGAGAGGCAACTTTATCCCTGAATCACACTCCAGCCGTCTCCGGAAAGGTCCGCCCTCTCTGCCTCGATGGCCGTGCGGTCGTCGAGGACAGCGAGTTCGTGTCCTGGGTCCGGGAGGAAGTGCGATGGCACCTCCCGTTAACGGTGGATTATGTCATTGCGGCGGATGGCAATGGTTCCTGTGAACTGGCGGCGTTGATCGCTGATGAGATTTTGAGTATAACGGGAAGGCGACCCCATGTGGTGAGTGATGGAATGCTCACTGCCGACGCCGTGAGAGGGGCTAGTGGAGTGGTTGTGGTGCAGGCGGTCGTTGGCGATGGAGGGCTGCTTCGAGAGGTTAGCCGTGATTTGCGTGAGTACATCGATACGCATTGTCCTCGACACTTTCTCTGTGGTGTTTCGTGCCCAACTTCAGGCGAGTCGGGACAACGCTTGGAGCAATTTCTTGTAAGGAACCCGACGGAGCGAAGCTATGGGTTCTCGTCCTGGCTGAGTTTGCCTATCGGCACCAACGCGATCGCCGACACTTGGGATCTTTATGGAGATGTGGCAGCCAGACTCCAAAATGCGGCTGTACCCGACGACGCTTCCAAGGAATTGGTGAAGAAGTCGGTGGCCATGGCGGTTAACTGTATCCGCGCTTCAGCTGGCTCGTTCTTGTGCAAGCCCAATGGCGCGGCTCTGGACCATACGCCAGGTTTCGTATTTCTGCCCGTAGAGTTTACTGAGACCGGGCTGCCTACGGAGAGTCTGACTTTCTTGATCATTTCCGCCGTGCTTCAAGCGGCACGTGAGTTGAAGAATCCGGCAATCCAGTTGAAGTCCACGGGGTATGAGTCGGTGGTGTTGGCGCCTGAAAACTTCCAGCGCTTCAACGACAATATTCTTCAGGCGTGTCTTCTTAGGGCAGCGTTGCCATCAGAGCTTGACTACGCTGCTAGTCCTGACGTGAGTTTGCTGATGAAGGAGCTGCTCGCAAAGGTCTTTGAACGACAGGACTACGCCTACGGAGGTGCCGGTCTTGAGTTTGCCGCAGCGTTGCTAACCGGGAGGATCAAACTTCAATCTCACCATGCGGATGAGTTGCTTGAGGGAGCGTGCAAGGCACTTTTGGGGCGTGGTGAGCCTAGCCCGCTTCTAGGATTTCTTTACTTCGCTGGGCGTTTGGATGGCTAGGAGCATTGGTTTGGAGGTGTCTAGAGCGTGCGTCTCAATCCATGGTGTGGCGTGCGAAAACTGTCTGTCCTTGCAGTGTTGGCATAGGCGCGTACTGAACTTTTGCTTGCTTCTCAAAACATTGAGGCGCTTCCAGTAGTACTCTCGATGCTGTTTGCTTACATTGTGAAGAGTTCCGGAGTTGAGTGCGATTAGCTGGTGTTCTTTGGTTCGGCGCGCGAGCCTTCGTGCCGATCAATGAAACGATCTGCGTCGAGCTGCCAACTCCAGAAGCCGTTCACTTTCAACACCGCGCATGGGCTTTGTTGATACCGGCCGTTCACCGGTGGATTCGCACGGCCGTCCGTATCCTCTGATTCATCTGCGTCATGTCGGTTGAATCGCCCGCGTGCAGCCACGCGCTGCACGCACCTAGTGGCGGCGCGCACCCTTCGGCTTGTTATGGCACAACGGATAACTAGAACACGATCTGAAAGCCCCATGGGGCCCATTCCGCTCCACAAACACACCCACCTTGCACACCGGGCAGCGCTCCTCGTTGATGGTCGCACCTGAAATCCCGGTCACCTCCACAACCCCTTCCTCCACCAGCTCATCCAGGAAGGGCGAGTGCTTGCCTTGCAAGGTGAACATCGCCACGCTGCGCCGCGCACGCGTCAGCGCCACATAGAACAACCGCCGTTCTTCGCTCAGCGGGTACGTATCCCCATCCGGCATCGCCAGCGACAGCACCGGGTCATCCGCGCGCAGGCTGGGGAATCCACGATTCACCATGCCCGGCAGGATCACGTAGTCCGCCTCGCGGCCTTTCGAGCGATGGGCCGTCAGGAACTCAACCTCCATCGTGCTGCCAAACAGCGTCTTCCAGTCCGCAGGCAGCGCATTGCGATCCGCCCGGTAGCGGCCCAGCACGAACACGCGAACGCGCCCATCGCGCCCCCGTGGTACGGCTCCAGAAACCAACTGCTGGTGCAGCTTGGTCAGGTACTGGCGAACACCGTCCTGTACTTCCTCACGCCGCGTCATCTGGAACGCCTGCAGCACCGGCCCCATCGCCGGCGCAGCAGAACGCACCGCCTTGGCAATCTGTGCAGGGTTGCGGCTGATGAAACGGCTGGAGATATCGCACAGTTCCTGCGGGCAGCGGAAGGTCTGCTCCAGCTTCAGCAACTGGGCATGGCCCATCCATTCGCGGAATCCGGTCATCACCGAAACATCCGCGCCAGCGAAGCGATTGATCGACTGCCAGTCATCACCCACTGCAAAGAGGTGGCGACCCGGCTGGCTGACCAGTGCACGGCACAGGCGGGCGCGGGCGCGCGAGGCGTCCTGGAACTCATCGGCCATCACCAGCTCGTAGGGCGATTGGTAATGCCCTTGCTCCAGGATGCCGGCGGCCATGTTGAGCATGTCCTCGAAGTCGATGCCGCGCTCGTCGGCCAGCGCGTTGTCCCAGGCCTGGAAAACCGGCGCGGCGATTTCCAGGAACCGCCGATGCCGTTCCTTGAACTGGTCCTCGGGCATCTGCTGCAGACGCGCGGCTAGATCGTCCAGCGTCAGGCAGTTGCTCTTGGCGTGGGCAATGAAGGTCCGCATCAGGCCGATCAGGTCGGCATCCGGCATGGGCTTTGCGCCCTCGGTCGGCAGCTCGCGGTCGGGGTTCGGGTCGAGCCGGACATCGGAATCGCCGAGTTTCCCGGCAAGGTGTTCCAGTGCGTGCCCGCTGCGCAGGCCAAACGAAGTGGTCTCGACCAGCGCAGTGCCGCGCGCCACGTGCTGCTGGCGTTTCCACTGCATGCCTTCAGCGTAGTTGTCGAAGTGTTTCGGCGGCTGGCCATTGGCATCCAGCGCAAAGTGCTCGTGATACAGCGCTGCGTCCGGGTAATAGAAGTCCGGTCGGTACTGGCGGTGGGTATCGGTGGCGGTATCAAATTCGTAACGGCGCTCGTAGTCGTACGCCACGCCGTTGTAGAACAGCCAATCGGCAATGACGCACTCTTCCAGGCTCTTTACCCGCTCGCCCTGCAGGGTGCGGATGTAGGGCGTGCCATCGCGGTCGTAGCCGTCGGCCATCATCTGGGCACCGAACGGCGGAAGATCGCGCCCGAACACCAGCCGGAACATGTCCCACTGGGTGCGGAAGTGGATCGAGCGATCCTTCAGGTCATCCACCAGCTCGGCCAGCTTGTTGAAGCCCTGCGTCGCGTCGATGGCCCACTCGGGAATGTCGGGCTTGCGGCCGGTGGCCTTGCCGATGATCGCCAGGCCCAACGCATGGAAGGTGCGTGCCTCGACCACGGTGTCGCCCATGCCGAGCCGTTCGAAGGACCGCTGCGCGCGCTCTTCCAGTTCCTTGGCGGCATCCTTGTTGAAGGCGAGCATCACGATCCGCTCGGGTTCAACGAACCCGCGATCAATGGCATAAGCGGCCTTGGCGACCATCGTGGAGGTCTTGCCGGATCCCGCCGAGGCGACGACCTGCACGCAGTTGTCGAAGCAGATGACCGCACGGGCCTGTTCCTCGGTCAGCGGCCTGCTTTCCACCCGGTCCAGGAAGTCCTTGGCCAGCACCAGTTCCCGCGTTGTCATGGTCGCATTGGCGTCTGCCCACACGGCGGGCCAATCCAGCTGCCAGTCGTGCAGGGCATCCAGCGCGACGCGGTGGCTGTGCGCCTGCAGATCGTCGTGCACGTCCTCATCGAGGAACAGTCGCTCCAGCTCGGCCGGCGACAAGGGCAGGGCGGGGCGCTCGGCCAGCAGCGCCTGCTGCTGTTCGTGGGTGATCCAGCGGCGGCCCCCAGTGCCCCGGTCGGTGAGTGCGTCGGCGTCGGCCAGCCATGACTGGATCTGCTCCAGGATGTCCTCAAAGAGCGCCTTGCGCCCGCGCGTGGTGCGCGCAAAGAGCACCTGCTGAACCGCGGCCGAGAGCTGCGAAGCCTGGCGGTTGGGCAGGCCATCCACGGACAGCGTTTCGCCGTCCCCGGTCTGCAGCGCCACCGTGGCCCAGAACAGGCCCGGAAGCACTCGCACACGCTGGTCGTCATCCACGCGCTGGGAGTACTGCCGGCCCGCAATCAGCAGCTCAACATGCTCGCCGTCCAGCCGCAGCCGCCAGTCCGGCGAGCGGGTCACACGCTGGCCCCAGCCCGAGGGGCACCATTCCATAGACATCCAGATACTGCCTTGCGTACGTCACTGGGCGTAAAGCGCCCTTACAGCCCCATGATAAGGGGGCTTGGTGTCGCGCGCAGGGCTTCTGGACTGGCGGGCCCGCTGCCAGCGATGGCGTTGCACCACCGCTGGCGTAACAGGCGTCAGGCGTTCACGTCGACCACGATCCGCCCGCGCACCTTGCCCGGGATGATCTGCTCGTACACGTCCAGCACCTCGGCAAGGCCGATCTGCTGCACCGTGCTCTCAAGCTTCTGCGGGTCCAGGTCGGTGGCCAGGCGATCCCATGCACGCTGGCGCACGTCCTGCGGTGCGTTCACCGAATCCACGCCGGCCAGGGTGACGTTGCGCAGGATGAAGGGCAGCACCGAGCCATGCAGCGCATCGCTCTGTGCCAGGCCGCAGGCCGCTACGGCGCCGCGGTACTTGGTCTCGGCAAGTGCGTTGACCAAGGTCGGGCCGCCGGCCACGTCCACCACGCCAGCCCAGCGCTCGGCGCTGATCGGCTTCTTGCGCGGCTCGGAAAGCTCTGCGCGGTCGATGATCTCCGCCGCGCCCAGGCTGTGCAGGTACGCGGCATGTTCGGGGCGGCCGGTGGCGGCCACGACGCGGTAGCCCAGCTTGGAAAGAATGGCCACGGCAATCGAGCCCACGCCGCCATTGGCGCCGGTTACCAGCACATCGCCCTTTTCCGGGGTCACGCCCGCGTCTTCCAGTGCCAGCACGCACAGCATGGCGGTATAGCCGGCGGTGCCGATGGCCATGGCATCGCGGGTGCTCAGGTTGCCGGGAATCCTGTTCAGCCACTCACCCCGCACGCGGGCGCGCTGGGCCAGGCCGCCGTGGTGGCCCATGCTCAGATCCCAGCCGTTGAGCACCACGCGATCACCCGCCTTGAAACCGGCATTGCTGGATTCCAGCACCACGCCGGAAAGGTCGATGCCGGGAATGAGCGGAAACCTCTGGATGACCGGGCGCTCGTTGGTCAGCGCCAGCGCATCCTTGTAGTTGAGGGTCGAATAATCGACCTGCACCAGGACATCGCCGTCCATCAGGTCGGCCTCGTCAAAATCCACCAGTTCGGTGGAAACACGGTCGTTGGTCTTGCTGGAAAGCAGAGCCTTGAACTTCATGAAGCGCCTCACGATCAGTGGATGGCCCCATGCTAGGCTCGCACCGTTATTGCAACAAGAACGACGATTTTTCGTAGGTACTATGGTTTTCCGGAGTATGTATGCGCAGCAAGCGTTGGGATGGCAAGAGCGGGTGCGCGGTTGAGGTCACGCTGTCGGTGATGGGCGGCGTGTGGAAACCGGTCATCCTGTTTCACCTGATGAAGCGCAAGCGGCGTTTCATGGAATTGACCCGGTTGGTGCCCAACGCCACGCAATCGATGCTGACCAGCCAGTTGCGTGAACTGGAGGCGGACGGCGTGCTGATCCGCCATGTGTACCCGGAAGTGCCGCCGAAGGTGGAATACGAACTTTCCGAATTCGGGCGTTCGCTGGTGCCGGTGCTGCTGGCGATGCGCGAGTGGGGCGAAACCTATCGCGGGTACCAGAGCACGCGCGGGGACAGTTGAAGGTTGGGAGCCTGGTGAGGTTCCTGCTGCAACGGTCTATATGGCTGCGCTCCTCTCATCAGGGAGGTAGCGAGGATGGGGGCACGTCCCCGCAGGTCACCACGATAGGCTTCAATTCGCGATCATCGACGGATTGATGTAGGTGAAAGCAAGCACTGAACACACGCATCTTTCCCACGCCGCTATTGTGTGGGCTATCAGGCTTATATCCGGAAAGGACCACCTCGTAGTACGCGCCCACCTGCAGTGGTGGGGCAGTAGTGGGGCCGGACCCATAGGGTATGCACTGGTCAGGTGGGAGCGCAGGTTCGGGAACGTGCTCGTCCATGAAGACCCGTTCCCACATCGGGTAGAGGCCTTGCCCGGCAGCGCTCACTCCGATGGAGTCGATCTCAGGCGGCTCGGATCGATTCTCGCGGGTGTCGGGAACGCCAAAACACAGCCTGCCGTCAGACGTGCTGATTGTGGCTTTCTGGTAGCGCCCGGGCGGTGGTGAGCAGCTGGCCACGAGGGGTAGCAGTACCGCCCAGAGCGGCCATGCTTGTCTGGTCATCGTGTCGTCTTTGGAAGGTGTACGTGTCGCCAGGCGGACCTTCCGCAGGACCGGGCCGCTCACTGCGCCACCCGAGCCACTGGTCCGCCGCTTATGAAGGGGGCAGCGAGGATGGCGGCACCTCCCCGCAGGTCACCACGACAGGGTTCAACTCGCGGCCATCGGCGGATTGACGGAGGTGGAAGCATGCTTTGAACACACGCATCTTTCCCACAGTTCCATTGTCCAGGTTGTCTGGCGTGTACCCAGAAAGGACCACCTGGTAGTACGCGCCCACCTGCAGCGGCGGGGCAGGTGTGGGGCCGGACCCGTAGGGTATGCACTGGTCAGGTGGGAGCGCAGGTTCGGGAATGTGCTCGTCCATGAAGACCCGCTCCCACTGCGGGTAGAGTCCTTGCCCAGCAGCGCTCACTCCGATGACAGCGATCTCAGGGGGCGCGGATCGAGTCTCCCGCGTGTCAGGAACACCAAAACACAGCCTGCCGTCAGACGTGCTGACCGTGGCCTTCTGGTAGCGCCCGGGCGGTGGTGAGCAGCTTGCCACGAGGGGTAGCAGCAGCATCGCCCAAAGGGGCCATGACTGTTTGATCATCGGGTCGTTCTCGGGAGGTTGCGCTTGCCGGCCGTGGAGCCGAGGAATTGTGAGAGGACGCGTTTCAACTGGGCATGGATGCCGAATGTGGTGCGATACATTTTGTTGCTCATCAAGCTTTGTGAATCACGGAAGGCGACGAGGAAATAGTCTGCGACGATGTCGCCTTGCGCTTCCATGTTGTAGTCGTGGAGCAGGCGCACGTCATCGAGCACGTAGTCGTAGCTCATGTTCGGCCGCGGTCCACGCACCAGCTTCACGTTGTAGCCAAGCTGATACTGCCAGACATGGGTCATTTCATGGATGAAAAGGTGCTGATCTCGAAGTTCGCCAGAGAAATAATCATCAAGATAGAGACCTTTTGGAAAATAGATCTCGCCATTGGGTGCAACCACAGTGTCCTCCGGTTGCATCCCAAGCAGCATCCAGTAGCCATGGTTGTGAATCCTCACCAGGCTGTAGTCAATCGCATCGCCGAATACCAGCTGTGCCATCTCGATCTCGCCTTGTGTCAAGCGGCGTTCATGGCTTGGCACCTGCACCGGTACGATCGACGTTCCCAAGGTGTCAGAGGTGGTGATCACACCGTCAACTTCAAAAATCTCTACATCATCGATCCCGGCCAACAGAGTGCGTTCGCAACAGCCGCTCGTGGTACTGGGTGGGCGCAACTCCGCGCGCACCACTGCCACGCTTTCCCGGGTTGATACACGTGAGGTCTCGCCCAGCGCGCTGGTGATGCCGGAGAAGGTCTGGCCGTCCGACAGGTGGAGCGTGTAGGGAAGCTCACGCAACGGCATGCCCTGTGAGCCGGTGAAACGGATGGCCTGGTCGAACTGAAGGTGGCGGCCGCTGTGCAGCGGTGTTGCAGCAGGCTGCGTACCGGCTGAGTTGCGGCTGGCAGTTCCGCCTGTGGTGGCCGAATTGGATACATACACCCGGAGCTGCTGGCTGGACATCACCCTGCAGCCACACGCGAGCGCGCATCCGTCCAACGCAACAGGCTGGCCATCGATGATGATCGTGCTGTCGCCTTCGACAATCGCAAATACCCCTTTGTGCATCTGCGGGCAGGTCGCCTTGTCGCCCACGCGTGCAACGCCCATGCCCTCGATATCGGTTCGGTTCGACGCGGTGATTACACGCCCTCCGCTGGAGGTCGGGTCTCCCATCACAATCCAGTTCCGTGCCATGAATCGCTTCCATTGCTGATCGGCCGGGAGAATCCGATGCAATTCGGAATGGATTCGAGTGTCTTTTGCGACATGCCCGCCGGAATCGCACTGCAACGGGCGATTGCGGATTCTCTGGAGGCGCAGGCCTGCTCTCTGATGCCGGATCCGCAGGGTGTTCAAGGGTCGATTGCGACACCTGATCTGTTCCGACGTGAGCGGCTTCTAGGGAAAGGTGAGTCAGGTGTGTCGCGGTCGGCCTTCCCGCATGCACGGCGGCATGCCATCTGCACGCGAACGTTCCCGCCCCATCGGGCGCGTTTGATGGAGAACTCGCCACCACATGACGCAAGCGCCGTGACTGCGCGCCAATGCGGAATTTCCCTACTTCTCTTCCACGCACGAGTACGCCAATCATCGCCTCGCCAAGGCACTCGCCCTGGCCGGGATTGGCGTCCCGAACTTACGTAGTACACGGCGTCGTGGTTGCGGTCGAACCTGCAGTCACGACAATGCACCTTCTGCCAGTCCATGGCGGACGGTGTGTGGGGGTCTCAGGACCCGCCGGCTTTCGTACTACGTATCCGGCACGCCAACCCGCACCGTCCGCCACCTTGCATCTGCAGGTGGCCACACCGTGAGGTTGCCGTCATGCCTGACCGTCTTCCCGATTATCCCCGCCTGCACGCGCTGCTCGGCGCTGCCCTGCGCGATCTTCCCAACACCCTCGCAGAGAAGCTCGAGGAGGCCCTCTGCGACTCTGCCGAGCGCGCCGTACCTTCCACATTCCTTGCGCACTTGAAGGGCCATGGCGCGAACCTGCGTGCCGATGGCGAACCCTGGACCGAAACCCGCCTCAGCCCCGGGCGCGCCTTTGAGATGGCCCTGGCCACCCGCAGCGCCTCGGGCATTACCGCACTGACTGCCGTGCTGCACGCTGCGCATGTGGCGCGGGAGAGCGAGACCCCGGATGGCTACCCGTCGGCTGCCGTGGTGGAGGGCCTGTTCAACGCCTGCCAGGTGTTGTCGCTGCAGGTGGAGCGCTGCCTGGTGCCTTGAGGCTCAGCCCGGGCAGCGAACGGGTCTGCGCGGTGCGTTCCGGGCCGAATCGATTGTCCTCGCCGGTTCCCGGCAGCAGCATCACCGGGAACAGGACGAACACGCCCAACGGTACGAAAACGATCACCGCGTACCAGCCTGACTCGTCGATATCGTGCAGCCGGCGCACGATCGCGGCCAGGGTCGGGATGAACAGCAGCACGGCTGCCGCCATGCCCAGCAACCAGCCGGCGGCAGCCAGTCTGTAGGCGTTCTCCCCATGGGGCAGCTCGATCAGGGCATGGCATGCGCCGAACACCGCGAGTACGAACAGCAGGTACGACCAGAACTCCGTGCGGTCACAGCGGCCGGAGAAATCGAAGTAACGCCTGAGCGGCTCGAACGGGGGAAGCATCGGTGGTCGGCTCAATCCAATGGGGCAATCAGGTGTCCGCGCCATGGCATGGGCGGGGCATTCCGTTGCTGCGGTGGGCGAGGGCGCCACCGGCAGTTCCTGGCTGCTGTGTTAGCAGCCGGCCCTTGAGCACATCCTGAATCGCTACGCCTGCTTCCACGTTGCGGTGCCGCCGCACGGTGCAGCGCGCGCGTAACCGGGGCCTCACGCAGTCTTTGCAACTTCGCGTCGAGCCATTGCTAAGTTCGCTGGGTATCCACTCCAGGAACTCTGCAATGACCCGGAAGTCCCCGCTTGTCCTGTTCTGCCTTTGCCTGGCCCCGGCGCTGGCCTTCGCCCAGTCTGACCGCCAGGTGGCCGAAGACATGGTCACCCGCGCCGCCAATGTCTGCCCCGGCCACAGCACTGAACGCACCACGCCGACCGTGAAGAAGGTGCCGGTGGGTGCGCTGCGGGTGATGCTTGATCGCGGCCTGGTGATGTGCCCGGACCGCCGCCTTGATGCCACTGCCCCGGCGGTGTTCTATGGCCGTGTGGGGGTATTTGGCTGGAACCCGGACGTGCCGGCGGCGGCGACGGTGGTGGTGGCGAAGATCGACCAGATGACCCGCAAGGATGAGTACCCGGTGGAGACGCTGGTGTGGGATGCCAAGGGCACCGCGCTGACCCAGCAGACGGTGCCGGCGTTTGAACCGCGGCCGGGTGCGGCGGTGTTGTACAAGGTGCGTTGATTCATCAGCGCTGTAGGGCCGGTAGATGCCCACTTTGGTGGGCGCTTCGGCTTGCGCGCGCGGTGACGGAATCGTGCCCACCAAGGTGGGCACCTACCACAGCGATGCGAGGGCGCACCCACCACGGCGCTACTTCGCTGGTGCGTCCGCCGTCTGTGCGGCCACCATCGCCTGCTGCATCTCCTTCAGCGAGAGATAGCCGTCGCCATCGGTGTCCAGGCCGGTGAAGTACTTGGCGATCTCCGGCACGACGGCCGCTTCCTGCTTGCTGATCTTCCCGTCCTTGTTGGTGTCCATTTCCTTGAACGCGGCGTCGATCGAATCGGCCTGCTTGCTGAAGCGCGCCTGCTGGTATTTCGCGTACTCGGCCTTGTCGATGCGGCCGTCGCCGTTGCTGTCCATGGCGGCGAAACTCGAATCAATGTAAGCCTGCTTCGGGTCGTTGCTGGCGGCGTGGCCAAGCAGCGGTGCGGTGCAGAGGGCAATCAGTAGAGCGGTCTTGTTCATGCGGTGGTTTCCTTGAAGGCTGCGGGGCAGTTCAGCGGCAGGGATAGGTGTAGCCGTCCGAGCCACGGTAGGTGTCGTTGCGGCGGTCGTAGTTGCCGTAGCGGTTCATGCAGTAGTCGGCGCGCTCACGGTTCTCGCGTTCACGCTTGGCAGCGGCCGCGATCACGCCGGCCACCACGGCCGCGCCCACCACACCCACCACCACGCCCTTGGCCTTGGCATCGTCACGGCGGTCGCGTTCCCGTTCGCGCTCACGGCGCTCGCGTTCATCGCGCTGGCGGTCCTCGTAGCCGCGGTCCCATCCGGCGCGGTAGCCATCGCGGTGCTGCGCCTGTGCCGGGCCGGCATAGGGCAGCAGCACCAGAAACTGCACGGCGGCCGCCAGCAGCCATGCGCTGCGTCCTGTCTTCTCAACCATCGTTCCGCTCCTGTGCGGCTGTGTCGGTAGGGTCAGTACAGCGCGCGGACATTGCGCGAACCTGCCGTCACTGCAGCGTTCTGCATGCCGTTCAGCGGACCAGGGCTTCCACCGGGTCGAGCTGTGCGGCACGGCGTGCCGGCAGGAAGCCGAAGCCGATGCCGATCAGGCTGCTGCAGGCGAACGCGGCCAGGATCGAGGCGGAGGAGAACACCAGGCTGAAGCCGATATCGGCCAAGGCCAGCACCGCACCCAGGGCCAGCGCCACGCCGATGCCCAGCACGCCACCGAGCAGGCACACCAGCACCGATTCGATGAGGAACTGCTGCAGGATGTCGCTGCGCCGGGCACCCACGGCCATGCGCACGCCGATCTCGCGGGTCCGTTCGGTCACCGAGACCAGCATGATGTTCATCACCCCGATGCCGCCCACCACCAGCGCGATGGCGGCGATGGCACTGATCATCAACGTCAGGATGCGCGTGGTCTGTTCGATGGACTGGCGGATCTGCGCGTTGTTGCTCATGTAGAAGTCCGTGCGGCCATGGCGGCGCGCCAGCAGCCGGCTGATCGAGGCCTCCGCTGCCTGCATGCCCACCGCATCGGAAACGCGGACGGTGATGTTCGACACGTGGCTCTGCCCCAGCATGCGGGCCATGGCGGTGGTGTAGGGCACCCAGACCTGCAGCAGTGAGGCGTCGCCCACGGCGCCGGCTTCCTTCTTGACCACGCCCACCACCCGCACCGGCACGTTGCCCAGCAGCAGGCTCTGGCCGATGGGATCCTCCTGGGCGGCGAAGAAGCGTGCGCGCGTGTTGGCGTCGATCACCGCCACCTGCTGGTGGCCGGCCACCGCAGGCTGGCCGAAGAAGCGGCCGGCGCCCAGCTTCAACCCATGCACGCGGAAGTACTGCTCGCTGACACCCTGGATCTGCACGTTTGCTGCACGATTGCCGCGCTGTGCGGTGCCGCTGCTGGCCACGCCGGGCGTCGCGCTGTCCACGAAGGGCTGGCCGGCCAAAGCAACGCTGTCGCCCGGGGTCAGCGTTTCCACCTGCGCGGCGTGTACATCGCCAAAGCCCGAGCCGGGGTAGATCTCGATGGTGTTGGTGCCCAGCGAGGCGATGTTGGACAGGATGGCCTGGCGTGCGCCAGTGCCCAGCGCCACCACCGACACCACCGAGGCGATGCCGATGATGATGCCGAGCATGGTGAGGAAGGTGCGCATGCGGTGTGCGTTCATCGCGCGCAGAGCCATGCGGAAGGCTTCGGTGAAGCGGTCGCGCAGTGCCAGCCAGCCGCTGCCCTCGCTGCGGGTCTGCAGGACGGCGCTCGTGCTGGCACTGGCGGCCAGGGCGGCCGCGGTGGGGCGGTCATCCACGATGCGCCCATCGCGGATCTCGATGATGCGCTGGGCGTGCTCGGCCACGGCCATGTCATGGGTCACCAGCACCACGGTGTGGCCTTCGGCGTGCAGCTCACCGAGGATCTTCATCACTTCCTTGCCGGACTGCGTATCCAGTGCACCGGTGGGTTCGTCGGCGAAGATCACCGCGCCGCCGTTCATCAGGGCGCGGGCGATGGACACGCGCTGCTGCTGGCCGCCGGACAGCTCGCCGGGAAGGTGCTGCATGCGTTCGCCCAGGCCCAGCCGCTGCAGCAGCGCCTGGGCGCGGCGGTGGCGCTCGGCCGCTGGCTGGCCGGCATAGATGGCCGGCACTTCGACGTTGCCCAGTGCGGTGAGGTCGGTCAGCAGGTGGTAGCGCTGGAAGATGAAGCCGAAGTGCTCGCGGCGCAGTTCGGCCAGTTCATCCGGCGTCATCTGCGCGGTCTCGCGGCCGGCAATGCAGTAGGTGCCGGCCGAGGGCCGGTCCAGGCAGCCGAGGATGTTCATCAGCGTGGATTTACCCGAGCCGGACTGGCCGACAATGGCCACCAGTTCGCCAGCGCGGATATCCAGGTCGATGCCATCGAGCACCACCAGGGTCTGCTCGCCCGCAGCGAACTCGCGGCGGATGCCGCGCACGCGCAGCAGCGCCCTGTCCATCGCGGCGTCGGTCATGGCTGTGCAGCGCCCGTGGCTGCGGGGGCTTCGGCAGTGTGTGCCAGCACCACCTGTTCGCCTTGCTGCAGGCCACTGCGCACCTCTACGTTGATCTGGTCATCCAGCCCGATGGTGATGCGCCGCGCGGCTGGCCGGCCATCGGCGCCACGGACCTGCACGCTGTAGCTGCCATCGGCTGCCCGTGCGCCCAGGGCGGCCGATGGGATGGTCAGCACCCCCTTGGCACGGCCGAGCACGATGCGCACCTGTGCGGTCATGTAGCTGCGCAGGCGGCCATCGGCGTTGTCCACGTCGAACTGGCCGTTGTAGTACATGGCGGTGCGGCTGGCACCGGCCGACGCGCCGGGCGCGGCGAAGCCGGAGGTGTCTTCGTTGGTGATCGATTCCGGCGCCGGTGCGATGTCGCGCAGCGTGCTGCTGTAGCGCCGGCCGCTGTCGCCGAGGATGGTGAAGTACGCCTCCTGGCCCAGGGCGGTGTGCACCACGTCGGCCTCGGAGATTTCAGCGTAGACGGTCATCACGTCCTGGTTGCCCAGCATCACGATGGTCGGTGCGCTCTGCACGGCGTTGACCGTCTGCCCCTGGCGGGCGACCACGGCCAGCACGGTGCCGTCGGTGGGGGCAGTGATGCGCGTGTAGCCCAGGTTGGTCTGTGCCACGTCCACATCGGTCTGCCGTTGCACCACTTCGCCATCAAGCGCAGCGACCTGTTCGCGGGTGGCATCGACCTTGGTTTTCGCTGCATCGTAGTCGGCACGCGCCACCAGTTGGCGGGCAACCAGTGCCTGCTGGCGCTGCAGGGTCAGCTGGTACTGGCGCAGGTCGGCAGCCAGGGCATCGCGGTTGGCGCGGGCGCTGCGTTGTGCGGCCTGGGCGCTCTGCAGCGCGTTGCGCTGGGTACGCGAGTCGATCTCGGCAATCAGGTCGCCGGCCTTCACCCTGTCGCCGAGCTTCACGTGCAGGGTTTCGATGCGGCCGGAAACCTGTGCACCCACGCTCACCAGGCGCGAGGGCTTCAGGGTGCCGGTGGCTTCGACCACCTGTTCGATATCGCCGCGTTGAACGGGCGACACCTCCAGTTCGGGTGGTGCGGCGGGCATCAGCCAGAGCACGGCCAGGGCCAGCAGGCACGCGCCAGCGGCGGCGGCGATCCACAGGCGGCGACGGGTGCGGGGTGCGGCGCTCATGGGCGCGTTGCCCGTTGTGCGGTGAACATCGGAAATCCTTGCAGGAATGACGGGCGTGCCTGTGCGTGCAGGCAGGGCCGAGTCTCTATGTCCAGGATTGCGCCAACCTTGCGGCGCCGGGCCTGCTCAGTGGCTGCCGACCTGCAGCGCCACGGCGACGGCCGCGCACAGGCTGCCCAGCACCAGCAACAGATGCCCTGTGATGCGATGCGTGCCAGCACGCAATTGCACGGCCACCGACACGCCGATGCAGGCCGTGCCCGCCAGCAGTGCAGCGCGCGCGGGCAGGGACAACAGCACCGCCTGCCCGGCCAGGGTGGCGGCCAAGAGCGTGGCCGTGGCCACATGCAGCGGCCGCTGCCAGGGGCGATGGCGGCCGTGTGCAGTCAGCCATGCGTTGAGCAGCAGCAGGGCCAAGCTGGCGCCGAGCAGGGTGTTGGCACCCGGGGCTGCGACGGTTGCGAACGGCAGCAGGCTGGTCCACGAAAGCAGCGCCGGGGCAGGGGCTTCCAACCGCTGCGGCCACGGTGAAGACACTCCGGTGCGGTCCAGTGACCACGCGGCCATGGCATGCAGCGTGCCGTGCGTCGCCACGAGCAGCAATGTGGCCGCCGCCAGCGCTGCGCCTGCGTGCAGTGCCACGAACACCACCAGGGCGGCGCCGGGCAGGGCCATGAACAGTGCGCCGAACAGTCGCGCCAGTGCGATCGGCCGTGCTGGCTCCGGCAGGTCACGCAGCCAGCGCGGCCAGTGTGCCAGCCCGCGCAGGCGCCGAGGTTGCGGGTGCCGGTTCCAGGCGGCGACGGTCAGCGAAGTGGCCGCAGCGCCGGGTTCGGATCGGGGCGTGTTTTTCGGCGGTGCAGCGGCGGCCTGCGGCATGGGCGTCCTTTCAGTACGGAACAGGGACGCGCACAGGCGCCCTGCGCCCGATACTGCGCAGCCAACATTGCCGCAAGCTTGCCGGCGCGTGCCGCACGCGCCCGCAGACAGGTGGCAGTCACGCCGCCGGCGGGTTCGCACCGGGGTGCGGTGGAAACTCCACGCGGATCAACGCGCCGCCACCGGGCGCGTCGAGAATCGTGACCTGGCCACCGTGGCGCTCCACCACCTGCCGGACCAGGTTCAGGCCCAGGCCCGCGCCGCTCTGCCGGGGGCGCAGGCGCTGGAAAGGCTCGAAGACGCGTTCGCGTTCGGCCACCGGTATGCCGGGGCCGTCATCTTCCACTTCCAGGCAGCTGCCCTGTACGCGCACGATCACGTTGCGGCCACCGTGTTCGGCTGCGTTCAAGACCAGGTTGGAGATCACGCGCTCGATCGCGCCGGCTTCGCCCAGCACCGGGTAATGCTGCTCCACCGACACCGCGACCGTGCGCTCGGACTGGATCAGCAGTGGCGCCAGGTCGGCCACCACGCGCTTGGCCACGCGCGCCAGGTTCAGCGTTTCCTTCGGCCCGTCTTCGTCCATGCGGTGCAGGTCCAGCAGCTGCTCGGCCAGCGTGGCCAGGCGCGCTACTTCCAGGGCCAGGCTGCGTGAGGTGGCATCGTCGGCGGCGTCCAGCTTCACCCGCAGAATCGCGATGGGCGTGCGCAGTTCGTGCGCGGCAGCCGCAATGAAGCGGCGCTGGCGTTCGTGGCCCTCGTCCAGCCGGTCCAGCGCGTCGTTCACCGCGTTCACCAGCGGTGCGATCTCCACCGGTACCGCCGTGGCGGTGAGGCGGATGCCGCGGTGGTTGGCGGAAATCTTCCCGGCCTCGGCGGCGATGCGCTCCACGCCGGCCAGTGCGCGGCGCACGATGATCGGCGTCAGCACGATGGTCACCAGCGCCAGCAGCAGGAAGATCGGCACGGTGATGATGTGCGCGGCCAGCGCCATCTGCCAGGTGAGGGTATCTACTTCGCCATGGGCCATGATCGTCAGCTTGCCCGCCGGCCCGGTGTGCTGGCGCACCACCACCGCCAGGCCGTCGCCGCGTTCGCGCCCGCGCAGGTCTCCATAGGGAATGCCGTCCAGCAGCCCCACCAGTGAGGCGTAGGCAGGCGGCACGTTGCCGAAGGTCACGTGGTGGCCGCTGTCATCCTGGGCGATGAACCAGGCGCCCGGCGCGATCTTCAGTTCTTCGGCCAGCTCCGGTGTGTTCTTCACGAACAGCCTGCCGCTGGCATCACGATGCACGGCATCGGCGGCCACCGGCGCGAAGGTCTGGATGGTGTAGTAGCCACCGCTGTCCACGCGCACCAGCACCATCAGCAGCACGAAGAACGCCAGCAGCAGGGCCAGCAGATGGAAGATCAGCGGCTTGATGATCAGCGGCCACTTCAGCGAAGGACGCCGCGCCATTACTTGATTTCCCGCATCAGGTAGCCGACGCCGCGGATGGCGTGGATCTCCACGCCGGCATCGGCCTCGGCCAGCTTGCGGCGCAGGCGCGAGACGTGCGAATCGAGGGTGTTGGAGTGCACGCCATCATCGAAGCCATACACGGCCATCTCGATGGATTCGCGCAGCACGGTGCGGCCGATGCGCCGCGCCAGCGCGGCCAGCACGCGGATCTCGCGTCGCGGCAGGTCCAGCCGCTCGCCGCCCACGCGGGTTTCGCCGGACACCGGGTCGAAGCTCAGGCGCCCGACGGTGACGGTCTCGGCGTTGAGGCCGCTGGGGCGGCGGCCGACGGCGCGGATGCGGGCGAACAGTTCCTCCAGCGCGAAGGGCTTGGCCAGGTAATCGTCGGCACCTTCATCCAGCCCGGCCACGCGGTCGGGCAGCTGGCCCAGCGCACTGAGCACGATGATGGGTACGCCGGGGTTGTGCTGGCGCAGCAGGGCGATCAGGGCCAGGCCATCGCCGTCGGGCAGGGTGCGGTCCAGCAGCACCAGGTCGTGCAGCCCGCAGAGCGCCGCCTCGCGGGCCATCGCCACGGTGCCGGCCAGATCCACCACGTGGCGCTCGCGCTGCAGCGCGCCTTTCAGCGTGGCGGCCAGTTCGGTTTCGTCTTCGATCAGCAGGATATGCATCGGCGGTACGGCGGGGCAGATGGGAAACGGCGGTGCCGCACCGTATTACAGGAACATTGCGTGAACATGGCGTGGCCCGGTGCCGTGTGGGATTTACCCGGGCGGCAGGGCCGGGGCGGTGTACGGCGTGCCGGCCAGTGCCACCAGGACCCCGGTCGTGCCGCGCACGATCAGCTGCAGCATGGCCTCGCGCGGTTCCTCATTGCCTGCCAGGGCCTGCAATCCGCGCTGGTAGGCGGCCACCACCAGGCCCATCAGCATGCACGCGCCCAGGCGGGCCTCGGCATCACCGGCGTCACGGCCTGCAGCGGTGGCCATCAGCAGGGCCAGATCATCGGTCAGTTGCGCCTGCAGGCGCCGCCCGTGGTCGGCCAGCACGGGGCTGTCGGCCACGGTGGCCCAGAACGCGGCGGCGCCGGGGTGGATGCGCAGCAGGGGATGGCCACTGTGCAGCAGCTCGCGCAGCAGGGTGTTGAAGGCGGCCAGCGGGGTCAGGCCGGCATGCGCGTGCATGCCCTCACGCAGCAGCTGCCGTGCCTCTTCATCGCGGTCGAAGACCAGGTGTTCTTTGCTGGCGAAGTAGTTGAACACCGTCTTGCGCGATACCCCGGCGGCCTCGGCGATCTCGGCCATCGACACGGCCTCGAAGCCGCGCTCGATGATCAGGCGCGTGGCCACATCGGAAATGGCTTGCCGGGTTTCGGCCTTGCGTTGCTCGCGGCGGCCAGCAGGTGGGCTCATGACGGGTTCACATCGAAAACGTACACCGAGTGTAACATTCGCGGCGACAGAGCGCCGATCCGGTGCTCATGGGGGTTTTCCATGCAGTACGACGTGGTCATCGCCGGCGCCGGTCCGGTCGGCCTGTTTCTGGCGGCCGAGCTGGCCCGGGGTGGGGCGCAGGTGCTTGTGCTGGAGCAGGCGGCAGTGGCCGACACGCCGCTGAAGCGGCTGCCGTTCGGCCTGCGCGGCCTCAACGCGCCCACGCTGGAGGCGCTGGACCGCCGTGGCCTGCTGCAGGCGGTGGCCGCCACCCAGGTGCGCATGCCCGCCAAGGGGGCGCCGCCGCCGGGCACCGCGCACTGGTTGGCGCAGGCGCGGCCACTGGGCGGGCACTTCGCCGGTATTCCGTTCGCGCTGGACCGCGTCGACAGCGGGCGCTGGCCGTACCGGTTGCCTGGTCCGGCGGCCACCCAGATGCCGGTGGAGCTGGCGGCGCTGGAAGCGGTGCTGGCCGGGCGCGCGCAGTCGCTGGGCGTGCGGATCATGCGCAGTACGGCCGTGGAAGACATCCAGCCGCAGGCTGACCATGTGCGGGTTGATGCAGGCGGGCAACGCTTCACTGGCCGCTGGCTGGTGGGCTGCGATGGCGGCCGCAGCACGGTGCGCAAGCGCGCCGGTGTTGCCTTCGTCGGCACAGAGCCTGAGTTCACGGGCCACTCCCTCAGCGTCACGCTGGAGGATCCTTCGGTGCTGACGCCTGGCCGCCAGTACACCGACCATGGCATGTGCAACTTCAACCCGCCCGGCACGCTGGCACTGGCCGATTTCGATGGTGGCGCCGGGCACCGCCAGCCGCTTGATCGTGACACTACAGAGGCCCTGCTGCGCCGCGTTTCAGGCCGCGATGTGCGGGTGCGCGAACTGCATCTGGCGACGACCTGGACCGATGCCGCGCGCCAGGCCGAGCGCTATCGCCACGGGCGCGTTCTGCTGGCCGGTGACGCCGCGCACGTGCATTCGCCGCTGGGTGGGCAGGGGTTGAACCTCGGGCTGGGCGATGCGATGAACCTGGGCTGGAAGCTGGCCGCCGTGCTGCGTGGCGAGGCGGGCGAGGCGCTGCTGGACAGTTACCACGCCGAGCGCTACCCGATCGGGGCGCAGGTGCTGGACTGGTCGCGCGCGCAGGTGGCGCTGATGCGGCCGGGTGCGGGCTCGCGTGCGCTGGCTGCGGTGATGGCCGATCTGCTCGATACCACCGGGGGCGCGACCTACATGGCCGAGCGCGTGTGGGGCGTTGCGCAGCAGCTGCAGCTCGGGGGCGCGCATCGGCTGGTGGGGCGAAGTGCGCCGGATTTCGTGTCGGCTGATGGGCTGCGCATGGGCGAACTGCTTCGCGCGGGACGCGGTGTGTACTGGGTCTTCGATGCAGGTTCGCCGCTGTGCGGCGTGCTGGATGCGTGGCAGCCGCAGGTCCAGTGCATTACCCGCCCGCCCACAGATGGCATGGGACTGGCGGCGCTGCTGGTACGGCCCGATGGCATCGTCGCCTGGGCGGCCGACACCGGTGAAGCGGCAGGCGACGTGCGTGAGGCGGCGTCGCGCTGGTTCAGATCCGCAGCGTAAGCACCGTGCCGGCGCCATCGGAACTGGTGACGCTCAGCGTGCCGCCGTGGGCCTTGGCGATCTGCGAGGCGATGTACAGGCCCAGCCCGAGCCCGGCATCCAGCCGCCGCTCCTGTGGCCGCGCGAACGGCTCGAACACCTGCGCCAGTTGCGCCGCCGGAATGACGCCCTGGTTGGCCACGCTGATTTCGATGCCGTCGTCGGTGCCTCGGCCATGCACCCGTATCGGCTGGTCCGCCGTACCGTGCACGGCGGCGTTGATGACCAGGTTGGCCAGCAGTTGGCACAACCGTGCGGCGTCGCAGAGAAAGGTCAACGGCAGCTGCAGGTCCACTTCGCAGGTGCGCTGCGGATAGGGGCGCATTGCTTCGCGGCAGGCCATGGCCAGGATGCCGGACAGGTCCGACCACGGCTCCAGCTTCAGTGCGATGCCGCTGCCCAGGCGTCCGCGTGTGAAATCCAGGGTGACATCGATCAGTTCGGCGATGCGGTCGGCACTCTCGTTGATATGGCCAAGCACCTTCTGCTGCGAATCGGACAACGCGCCCAGCGACAGCAGGTCGACACCGGCGCGGATGGCCTGCACAGGGTTGCGCAGATCGTGCGCCAGCACACCGATGAATTCCTCGCGCTGCTTGGCCACCCGGTGCAGTTCGGCATTGGACTGCTCGAACTCGGCCAGTTGGCGGCCGACCGAATCGCCCTGCGCCTTCAGCCCATCGATGGTGCGGCTGTCGGCATCGTGGCTGAGGATGGCATCGATCTGCGCCGCCACCAGTAACGCCAAAGAGTTCAGCGACTGCACGCGTTCCTCATCCACCGGCCGGGGTTCCGGGTCCAGCGTGCACAGCGTGCCGAAAATGGAGCCGTCGTCCAGCACCAGCGGCACCGAGAGGAAGCTGCGGAAGCCGTACATGCCCGGGATGGGGCTGCACTGGTAGTCCGGGTGGCTCAACGCATCGGCAAACCACACCGGGGAGCGCGACGCGCGGACTTCCTTGCAGAAGGTCTTGTTCACATCGAGGAGCATGCCGCTGGAAATGCCCAGGCCGGCGCTGTCGATACTCTGGATGGAGCGTGCCGAGGTGTCGGTTACTTCAGCCACCAGTGCCACGCGCATGCCGGTCAACGCGCATGCCAGGTCCAGCGATGGCCGGAAATCGATTCGGGTAGGCATGGGGGTTCCGGACAGACTGCGGTATGCGGCCAGTATAGCGAGCACTACCGGAGTTTCATCACACCTTCGCGGCCGCATCGACACACTTCACGCCCTTCCCGAACCGCAAGGCATGCCGTGATCAGCAGTACGCTCCTCCAGACCTTCTCCGCTTCCCACCCGGCCGATGCGCGTGTGCTGCGCACCCGGTTTGGCGGCAAGGAGATTTTTGTGGGCTGCTGCGTGACCGGCATCGAACTGGGCCGGCCGGTGTTCGACATGGCCGGCGAGCAGATGCTGGATGCGCTGTTCGAGCGCGCCGGGCAGGTGAAGGTGGTGGTGCTGGGCAGCGCCTTCGAGTGCCCCATCCGCTTCCATCAGGAACTGCAGCAGGTGTCGGCCGATACCGCGCTGTGCTTCGCGTTTGGCGATGTCGTGGCGCTGGAGGAAGCGTTGCCGCTGCTGCGACCGCAGTACACCGGTGGCGTGCTGGAGCGCTGCGGCTCGCTGGAGGGTGTCGGCGTGGCTGAACTGCTGGCCGCACGCGCCGCGTAACCGCGAGCAGAGACAGTCGAGCAAGCTCGACTCTACGCCTGGGCGGACGCGCCGCGGAATCGTTCGCTGAACGCTTCAGCCGTCATCGGTCGGGCCAGGGCAAAGCCCTGGATTTCATCGCAGCCCAGTGCCTGCAGCCGCGCGACCTGCTCGGCGCTTTCCACGCCTTCGGCCACCGCGGCATAGCCCAGGCGCTGGGCCAGGCCGATGATCGCTTCCACCTTCAGCGCGGCACGCGGGTCCAGGCAAAGGCGGTCGATCACGGTCTTGTCCAGCTTGAGCGTGCTGATCGGCAGCTCGGTGAGGTAGCCGAAGTTGCTGTAGCCGCTACCAAAGTCATCCACGGCGATGCGCAGCCCCGCTGCCGCCATCTGCCGCAGCTGCTGGCCGGCGGGGGAGTCCACGCGCAGCCACTGGCTCTCGGTGATCTCCACTTCGATGTCCGCGCAGGACAGCCCTTTCTGTTCGATCGCGCGGATCAGTCGCAGCGCCGCATCTTCCTCGCCCATGTCGCGCGCCGAGTAGTTGATCGAAAGGGTCAGCGTGATGCCCGCCGCGCGCCAGGCAACGCACTGGTCCAGCGCCTGGTCGATCACCCAGCGGGTGATGCCCTGCATGACCGCCGTGCGTTCGAACACCGGGATGAACTCGGCCGGGCTGACAGCACCCAGTTGCGGGTGGTTCCAGCGGATCAACACCTCGGCAGCCACTGGTTCAAGGTCTGAGGCGCGGAAGCGCGGCTGGTAGACCAGGTGGAACTGCTTTTCCTGCAGCGCTTCGCGTGCATCGGTGGCCAACCGATAGCCACGCCGCGTGCGCGCATCGCGCGTTTCGGAATACCAGCGGAACGGCGCGCGGCTGTTGATGGCGGCGTTCAGCCCCACCAGCATGCGGCGGATGGCCTCGTCTGCCGTGTGCTGGCCCAGGGTGACGCCACAGATGCCGGCATGGAACGAAGGCGACATCGGCACCTGCGCGGCCATCATGGGCCGGGTCAGCCGATCCTGCAGCTCGGCCACCAGGTCTTCCACGGCCTTCGACGATGACAGCTCGACCACGAAGGCAAACCGCGCCACACCTACGTGATAAACCTCGGCCATGCCGTCCAGCGCCACCCGCAGGCGCACGCCGATGCGGCGGATCAGTGTTTCCAGTGGCGCCATGCCCAGTACCTGGCCGGCCTCGGTAGCGGTGGTGGCATCGAAGACGTCGATCAGCACCGCATGCACGAAGGTGTCCGGCTCACGCGCGGCGTGGGCGTCGAAGTCCAGCGCGAACTGATGGCGGTCGGGCAGGCCGCTGACCGGATCGCGGCGGCCGGTCAGGGCGCGCAGCTCGAGTTCGTTCATCGCCGCACTGGCCAGGGTCTGCAGCTGGCGACGCTGCGCTTCGGAAAACTGCCGGGGCGCGTCGTCCATGATGCAGAACGCACCGATGGCCACGCCGTTGCGGGCAACCAGGGGCGTGCCTGCATAGAAGCGAAGCTGCGCATCGCCGGTCACCAGCGGATTGCTGGCGTGGCGCGGGTGCGCGCGCAGGTCATCGATGACCAGCGTCTCGGCGATGCCGATGGCAGAGGCGCAGATCGAATCGCGGATATGCGTCTGGGTGACGTCCAGCCCCTTGCGCGAGACCAGCCGCTGGCGATCGACCTCCAGCAGCGAAACGAACGCAACGGGCACGTTGAAGGCGTGGGTGGCGAGCTCGGTGAGGCTGTCGAGGGCGGCGCCGGAGACGTCGCCGAGCGCATTGAGGCCGGCCAGGGTGGAAAGGCGTTCTTGTTCGGGGGAGGGCATCAGGACCACATCAGAACGTACAGGAGGCTGCACAGGCGGAACGACCGCGGCAGCGCAACCACAATGTCGCGCGCCAGGGATCGGGGGAAGGGGGGCAGGCCGCTGCCTGCTGAATGCTTCAGGCCTGCACCGTGATGGTAGTGCGGGGCCGATGCGGGCAGTGTGAGTGCCCGCATCGGTCCCTGCCGATCAGGCCGCGCGCCGGAGTGCAGTGGCTGCTTGGCCCGAGACGCGGAACACGGCGGCGGCCTGGTCCAGTTCCGCTGCCTGTCCGGCCATTGCGCGCGCGGCTGCACTGGCTTCCTCGACCAGCGCGGCATTCTGCTGGGTGGCCTCGTCCATCTGCGCGATGGTCTGGTTGACCTGTTCGATGCCAGCCGCCTGCTCGACGCTGGCCTGGGCGATCTGCTGCACCAGGTGCCCGGTCTGGCCCGCGGCAGCGGTCAGCTGACCGATGGCGGCCTCGGTCTGGCGGGCGATGGTGATGCCCGCTTCCACGCTGCCAGTGGATTCATCGATCAATGCCTTGATGTCCTTGGCCGAGGCCGCCGCGCGCTGGGCCAGGGTGCGCACTTCGCTGGCGACCACGGCGAAGCCGCGGCCCTGTTCGCCCGCGCGGGCCGCCTCGACCGCTGCATTGAGGGCCAGGATGTTGGTCTGGAACGCGATGCCGTCGATCAGGCTGACCATTTCGCCGATACGCAGCGAAGAAGCGTTGATCTGGCCCATCACGCGCACTACGTCCTGCACCGCGTGCGCGGTCTGCTGCAGGGCCTCGCCGGCACTGCGCGAAGCCGCATCGGCCTGCTGTGCATGCTCGGCGTTCTGGCGGACGGTGGAGGTCAGCTCTTCCATCGATGCAGCGGTTTCCTCCAGGTTCGCGGCCTGGCTTTCGGTACGCCGCGAGAGGTCGGCGTTGCCTGCGGCAATCTCATCGGACGCGCTGGCGATCGAACCGGAGGCCTGCTGGATGCGGCGGATGATGCCGGCGAGGTTTTCCGCCGTGCGGTTGGTGTCGCGCTGCATGGCGGCAAACACGCCCTGGAAATCGCCGTCGATGCGGCGGGTCAGGTCGCCCTCGGCCATCGCACCCAGCACTTTCGACAACGCACCGAGGCTGCCGTCAGCGGTGGCCATCAGACGGTTGAGGTCTTCGATCATGCGGCGGAAATCGTGGCGGTAGGCGGTGGCATCACCACGCGCGCTGAAGTCACCGGCTGCGGCGGCCGATGCCAGGCGCTGGATGTCCTGGTTGATCGCGTGCAGGCTGGCCTTGGCGGCATCCATCGATTCGTGCAGCATCGCGCGGCTGCCCGGCAGGCGCCGTGCGTCGCGGCTGAGGTCGCCCTGGGCATACTGGTTCAGTACCTCGATGGCGTCGACGATCGCGTCCAGGTGCTCGAAGACCATGGTGTTCATGCCCTGCGCCAGCTCGCCGTAGACGCCGGGGAAATCCACCGGCATGCGGTGGCTGATGTCCTCGGCGGCATGCTTGCCGATCATCAGCTGGGTCTGCTGCGAGAAGCGCTGCAGCAGGCCGACCATGCCGTCGGTGGCGCGCAGCATCTGGCCCACTTCGTCGGGGCTGTCGTCCTGGTGGCGGATGCTGAGATCGCCGCGGGTCACCGCACTGATCGACGCCTGCACCTGCGCCAGTGGGCGGGTCAGGCTGCGCGAGATCAGCCATGCGGCGACGATGCCCAGGCCCAGGCTGAGCATGCCGAACAGGCTGAGCAGCGCGGTCGTGCGTGCGGCCAGTGCCTGCATCTCCTTGGCGGCTTCGTCGACCAGGGTCTGCTGAAGTTCGGCGAACTCGGCCAGCGCGGCGTTCCAATCGGCGGCAGCCGGGCCGGCACGGGTCAGCAGCTGCGTGCTGGCCGCATCGAAATCGCCGGCCAGCATCGCCGCATCGAGGTCGCGGTTGAGTGCAACGGTGGCCTGCTGCTTCTGGGCAACCTTGGCGCGCATCGTTTCGGCCAGCGGGCTGGTGGCCGGGCGCTCGGTGAAGTGGGTCCAGATCTGGTCGTAGCGCTCCGACATCGCATGCGCCCTGGCAATGTCTTCGCCCAGGCCCTGGCCGCGCTTGATCAGCATGTCGCGGCGCAGGAGCAGCAGTTCCTTGTTGATGATGAGCATGTCGTACAGCTCGCCCATGCGGGTGACGCGGACGTTCACGGCGTTGTCGAACTGTTGCCGCTGCTGGTGATTGCTGTGCAGGGCGATCGCAAGAATGGTGGCGATCAGGAGAAGCAGGATGGAAAAGCCCGCAGTGAGGCGGGTGCCAACCTTGAAGCGGCGCAGCGTGTTCATTTTGTGAAATCCGGTAGTCGTTGTAGGCCCGACTGCCGGGCGTGTCTGCACAGGAAAGAGTCCCGGCAAGCAGTACAACGATAGCGGCGGCGCAGGCTGAAGCTTTAGCGCCGGGGACAGGATTTTTTTCGGAGGTGCCTGCAGGTCAGGCGATGCAGAGTACGAACACGGCCGACAGGGCGAGCATCAGCACGAAAACCCGCCGGCTGAGGGCCAGGCAGGCCAATCCAGCGGCCAGCGCCCAGGCGCCGAGCAGCACGCACGCCAGCAGCCACAGCCCCATACCCATCAACGAGCCGGACACCACGCCCGACAGCGCCAGTGCCTTGAACAGGCCCACGCCCAGCACGCTGCCCAGCATTCCGGCCTGCAAGGCAACGGCATCATGGCGGGGGGGCAGGGCGGTGATGCATGGCCTGCACTGTGCAGGAAGCCACATCCACGCCATGTGTTTTTTGCGGTTCAGCGAAGGGGCTGGATGCCTTTGCAGCCAGACAGCTCCCCCTCGCTCACGTGTCGTCGTCCAGCGCGTCCCCATCCCAGTCGGCCGGCACGTCATCGGCCTGCAGCCCATCCGGGTCGACGGGTTCGAGCAGCGTGTAGTCATCGCGACGCGGGTCGCGGATGCCGAGGCCGACGTACGTGGCTTCCAGTGCAGCGGTATGGGCGCGCCGCCGCAGTTGTGCCGGCGTAGCCAGGGTGCCGCCGAGCCAGGCCGCAGCCGCGGCGGGCTCGAGGAACACCGGGCCATCGGGCGACAACGGGGCAGGGATGGCAGGGTTGCCATCGGTCAGGATCGAAAACGTATCGCGCTGCTGGCCCGCGTCATCCTGCCAGTGCTCCCACAGCCCCGCCGCCAGCAGCGCTACGCCATCCTGGCGCTGGACGAACATCGGCCAGGGCGGCCGTCGCTGCCGGTCCCATTTGAAGTAGCCGGTCATCGGCACGATGCAGCGGCGCTTGTTCCAGGCATCGGCGAAGATGCGGCTGCGTGGCGCGCGTTCCAGCCGCGCGGTAACCGTGGTGTAGGGCGTGGACGGCTGCTTCGACCAGCGCGGCACCAGGCCCCACTGCATGTCCGCAACGACGGTGCCCGCGGCTGCATCGGATGCCCCGGCGGCCCAGACCCATGCGTGGCCGTCCTTGCCGATGTTGTAGCGCGTATCGGCACCGGCCAACGCGGCAGATACTTCGCCGGGCAGGTCAGCGGGAAAGCTTTCCGCGTCGACGAAGGCCTGCACGAAGCGCCGCATGCCCGCCCCGCCGCGTCAGTGCGGCGCGTGCGCCTGCAGTACGTCGCGGCCGTGCGGGGTCAGGTCGATGTCACCGTCTTCGGCCTGCACCGCAAGCCCGGCTGTGACCGCCCAGGTGGCGTCGTCGCCCTTCACCGGTTGCGCATCGGCGATCGCGCGCAGGATCTGCAGCTGTCCGGCCGTCAGGGGCGCGTCCATGTTCATACACCCAGTACCCGCGGCAGTTGCCAGTCGGCCACGCGCGCATTGCTCACCGCCTGGTGGCAGCCGCAGTCATCGCAACGGAACAGGGTGCCACCGGGAAGATGCAGCAGGTTGCCTTCGGTAGACGATGTCGTGGCATCGCAGTGCTTGCAGGTCACCGTCAGCGCGGTAATGCGTTCGACGCCACCGGCCATGTTGAAGACGGCCTCGAAGGCGCGAATGGCGAAGTGACCGGTGTCCGACATGGGAAAGGGGCTGCCAGGAAGAAGGTGCATTCATCGTCACACTTTCCCCTGTGACGGCACCGTCAGCCCGATGCGGCGGCGAGGTCAACGCGGCCTCCGGCAGGCGCAGCCCCTGCCAGCGGCAAGGGCTGCGGTCCGGGGGCTCAGGCCGCCTTGCGGCGGCGGTCCACCAGCATCGACACGCCCCACAGCAGCAGGCCGCCGATGGCGGTGGCGGCACCGACATAGCCGGTGGTGGCCGGGCTGAAGCCGGCGCTGATGGCCATGCCGCCCAGCCACGGGCCCAGCGCATTGGCGGTATTGAAGGCGGCGTGGTTGGAGGCGGCGGCCAGCGTCTGCGCCTCGCCGGCCACATCCATCAGACGGGTCTGCAGCACGGCTGCCAGCGCGCCCATGGTGCCCACGGTGATGATCATCGGGCCGATGGTCCACACCGATTGTGCGGCCAGCGGGTACAGCAGCAGCATCACGATGGACCACACCAGCACCACGGCCGCGGCCTTGAAGTGGAACTTGTCCACCAGCCAGCCGCCGGCGATGTTGCCGATGATCGCGCCGATGCCGAACACACCCACCGCCAGCGGCATCCACGACTCGGCCACGCCGGTCACCTGCACCAGGGTCGGTGCGAGGTAGGTGAACACGCAGAACATGCCCGCAAAGCCGACCGCGCCGATGGCCAGCGCCAGCCAGACCTGGGTGGTGTTGAACGCGCGCAGCTCACGCATCGGCGAGGTACGCACCTCGTCCGGGTCGGGCAGCAGGAAGCGGGCGATCATCACCACGGTGGCGATGGCCAGCACGCTGACCAGGGCGAAGGCGGTGCGCCAGCTCAACTGCTGGCCCAGCCAGGTGGTCAGCGGGTTGCCGATCAGGATCGCGATCGACAGGCCCAGCAGCACCCGCGACATCGCCTGGCCACGCTGGCCGGCCGGGCTGATGGCTGCGGCCACCAGCATCGCCACGCCGAAGTAGGCGCCATGCGGCAGGCCGGCGACGAAGCGCGCGATCAGCATGGTGCTGTAGTTGGGGGCCAGGGCGCTGGCCAGGTTGCCCACCGCGTAGAAGCCCATCAGGGCCAGCAGCAGCTTGCGGCGCGGGAACGAGGCGCCGATGAACGCGAGGATCGGCGCACCGACCACCACGCCGATGGCGTAGGCGCTGATCAGGTGGCCGACCTGGGTTTCGCTGATCGACAGGCCGCGGCTGATTTCCAGCATCAGGCCCATGCTGGCGAATTCGCTGGTGCCGATGGCAAAGCCACCCAGCGACAGGGCGAGGATGATCCAGGTGCGCTGACGCGGCGTCAGCCGCGCGGCCAGGGGAGAATTGGGGCTCATGCGGGGGGCGGGCAGGGCGGAGGAAGCCGCCCATTGTACTGCTGCACCGCAACAGCGGTCAGCGCCCGCTGCCAAGAATCAGCGTTTGGCCGGTGGTGCCGTCCGCGCCCCGGCCGTGGTCAGGCCAGCACGTACATGTCACTCCAGAGGATGAACGCCTCCGCTGTCAGCTGTGCTTCCAGTTCGGCCAGTGCGGTGTCACGTGCGCTGATCAGCGCTTTCAGGTGCGGACCGGGCGTGTCGTCGCCGGTGTGGGCGCCGGCACAGGCGTCCTCGGCCTGCCGCACCCGCATGCGTGCGGTCTCCATCAGCTGCAGCACGCGCGTAGGCGCCGGATCGGACACGACGGTGGACGCGCTGCCGGTGCCCAGCGCGGCCAGCGCGGCGGCGTACTTGCCACGCAGGCGTTCGGCCACCGCCGGCGGCAGCTGCAGCAGCCGGCGAGGGTGGGCGTTGTCGGCAATATCGGCCAGCTTCACCTTCAGCGCACGCGGATGCTGGCGGATGCGGGCGTAGTACTGCGCGGCATCGGGTGCGCTGTGCCGGCTGAGCAGGGTGACGATCTCGCGGACCGGCGCCGGAAACGCCTCCAGCCGCGCCGCATGCTGCGGGCAATCCTCCACCACGTCGTGCAGCCAGGCCGCTGCCTTGGCCGTGTCATCGTCATGGATGGCAGCGGCCACGCGCGCGACATGCTCGATGTAGGGCAGCCCGGCCTTGTCCTGCTGCCCGGCGTGGGCTTCGTACGCCAACGTGCGTGCCTCGACAACCCAGTCCATCATCACCTCCTGCAGGTAGACGATGCAGTATCGCCCACGCTGCTGAACTGAACGAGGTGTCCTGTGAACTTCATCATCCGCCCTGAAACCCCGGCCGACGTCGCCAGCATCCATGCACTGACGGCTTCCGCCTTCGCCCATGCCGCGCACAGCAGCCATACCGAAGCGTTCATCGTTGACGCATTGCGTGCACGCGGTGAACTGACGGTGTCGCTGGTGGCGGTGGACGAGAGTCGGCTGCTCGGCCACGTGGCCGTATCGCCGGTGTCGATATCCGATGGCAGCGCTGGCTGGTTCGGCCTGGGCCCCATCTCGGTTGCGCCGGCCTGGCAGGGGCAGGGCATCGGGTCTGCATTGATGGACGCAGCCATCAACGCACTGCGCCGGCAGCATGCGCGGGGCTGCGTGTTGCTGGGCGAGCCAGCGTATTACCACCGCTTTGGTTTCCGTGCCGAACCGGCGCTGGTGCTGCCGGGCGTTCCTGCCGGGTACTTCCAGGCGCTGTGCCTGCAGCCACCGTTGCCACAGGGCGAGGTGCGCTATTCCCCGGCATTCGAAGCGACTGCCTGAGTATCCAGCCCAAGGGCGCGATGCCCCGGGCCGCAATGGTTCAGGGCATCTCGTCGTCGCGCAGCGGCACCCATGGCACCGGCTCGGGTTCCGGCGGCGGAATGCGCCGGCCACCGATATGGGTCAACAGCGCATTGGTGCGCTGTTGTTCGGCCAGCAGCCGGGCCAGCAGCGAGCGGCACGAAAAAATCGCGAAGGGCACGAATAACCAGACCGCGCCCATCACCACCATCAGCAGGCCCCACATCACTTCGGCTGGTTGCATCGTTCGTCATCCGTGTCGAGGGAGTGCAAACCTAGCATCCAGTGCACGGATTGTGGGCGTGCTCAGCCGCCGTAGCGCAGATGGATCAGCGGATACGGCCGGCCGTGGCCATCGACCGGCGAGCGGCCGGTTTCGACGAAGCCCAGGTGCCGATAGAAGCCCACGGCCTGCGCGTTCTGCGCGTTGACATCGGTGGTGAGCTGGGGGTGTTCGGCCAGCGCGTGCTGCAGCAGCAGGCGGCCCACGCCGGAACCGCGCGCAGCGGGGTCGATGAACAAGGCTTCCATGTGGCTGCCATCCACCAGCATGAAGCCAAGCGGGCGATCCTGGGCATCGGCGGCGACCAGCAGCGGTGCCTGCGGCAGGAATCCGGCCACTTCGGCATCGATGGCCTGGCGGTCATCGGCACTGAGGAAATCGTGGGTGGCATCGACCGAGCGACGCCAGAGATCGACCAGGGCAGCGCCTTCGTCGGCGCGGGAGGGACGTAGTGTGGGCATGTGACTGTCCAAGGTGCTTGTGAAGGACGCGTAGTATGCTGCTGCCTCACCCGCAATTGAACAGCCCCAAGCGGGAGGAGAACCATGGTCGACACCCCGCTGGGCGTGCCTGTGCACGATGCCGATGAACACTGGATGCGCCACGCACTGGCCCTGGCCGAGCGCGCGCAGCACGAATTCGACGAAATTCCGGTGGGGGCGGTGCTGGTGGGCGCCGATGGTGCGCTGCTGGGCGAGGGCTGGAACCTCAACATCGCCTCCCATGACCCCAGTGCACACGCCGAGATCGTGGCCATGCGCGAAGGTGGGCGGGCACTGGCCAACCACCGGTTGATCGGCAGCACCCTGTACGTGACCCTGGAGCCGTGTGCGATGTGCGCGATGGCCATCGTGCACGCGCGCGTCGCGCGGCTGGTCTACGGTGCCAGCGACCCGAAGACCGGTGCCTGCGGCAGCGTGTTCAACCTGCTGGGCGATGGCCGCCACAACCACCGGGTGGAGATCCACGGTGGCGTGCTGGCCAAGGAGGCCAGCCTGCGCCTGACCAATTACTTCCGCGCCAAGCGCGGCAAACCGCCGCTGCTGCTGGAAGACCACGCCGGCGAGGGCTGAGCAGCGAAAGGGTATGATGGCCGCCTCTTTCCTTTTCCGGCGGGCGCCCTGCCTGCCCAGCAACGAGGCGACACGATGGTGGAGAACGGCGCGGCCAACGAACGACTGATCTGGATCGACCTGGAAATGACCGGGTTGGATACCGACAACGATTCGATCATCGAGATCGCCACCGTGGTCACCGATGCCCAGCTGAACGTGCTGGCCGAGGGCCCGCAATTCGCCATCCACCACCCGCTGGAAACGCTGGAAGCGATGGACGAATGGAACCGCAACCAGCATCGCCGTTCGGGCCTGTGGCAGCGCGTGCTGGACAGCACCACCACCCTGGCCCAGGCCGAAGCGCAGACCGTGAACTTCCTCGCGCAGTGGATTCCGTCGGGTGTTTCGCCGATGAGCGGCAACTCGATCTGCCAGGACCGCCGTTTCCTGCATCGCCAGATGCCGCGGCTGGAGAAGTACTTCCATTACCGCAATCTGGACGTGTCCACGGTGAAGGAGCTGGCCAAGCGCTGGGCGCCGACCGTGGCTGCCGGGCTGGCCAAGAACAGCAACCACACCGCGCTGAGCGACGTGCATGATTCGATCGCCGAACTGCGCCACTACCGCCAGTTCATGGGCGTGCTGTCGGGCCTGCCGACTGCCTGAACAACGACGCCGGGCATGGCCCGGCGCTACCGGGGTCACGCGAACTGGTAGTGCCGGCCGCTGGCCGGCAAGGCGCCGGGGTCGGATCCCTTTCCGGCGGAAAGGGCTCTGACCCCTCTGTCGTGCCCGCGACAAACCGTTCAACTCCATGGCGCTACTATCGGCCCCATGAACGAGCCGATCCTGCTGCCGCGCGATATCGCCCACGATGCCCAGGACTGGGCCGACCTGCAGCGGGCGGTGACCCTGCTGGAGGCGCCGACGATCACCGCGCGCATGGCCAACCTGGTCGGCACGCCGCTGGAGTTCGCGGTGAAGGCGCTGCCCAAGGCGATCTCCGGGCGCATCCATGGCGCCGTCGAGGCGGCACTGTCGAAATCCGCGCAGGCGGCGCTGTGGAGCATGGGCAACACGCCCGGCAAGTCGGCCTCCACCCGCTGGCACAAGGTGGCTGCGGCGACATCGGGTGCCGTGGGCGGTGCCTTCGGCTTTGCCGCGCTGTTCATCGAGCTGCCGGTGTCCACCACCATCATGATGCGCGCCGTGGCCGACGTGGCCCGCAGCGAGGGGTTCGACCTGTCGCAGTTCAGCACCCGCCAGGCCTGCCTGGAGGTGTTCGCGCTGGGCGGCAATTCGCCACGCGACGATGCCAGCGAGACCGGTTACTACCTGGCGCGCGGTTTCACCACCGACGTGATGCGCCATCTGTCGGCCGAACTGGCCGGGCGCGTGGTCACCGGCCGCGACCTGACCCTGGGCGTGGCACCGAAGGAGGCCGGCAAGCTGCTGGCCAAGCTGGTGGAGAAGGTGGCTGCGCGTTTCGGCGTGGTGGTGACCGAGAAGTTCGCCGCGCAGGCGGTGCCGATCGTGGGCGCCGCGGCCGGCGCCACCCTCAATACGATGTTCACCGACTACTACCAGGACATGGCGCGCGGCCACTTCATCGTGCGCCGACTGGAGCTGAAGTACGGCGAAGAGGTGGTGCGGACCTGCTATGACCGGGTGGCGCATGGCGCGGCCAGGATCGAGCCGACGCTGTAACCCTTGCCTTCACGGCACAACTGTTTTGCCCGCGGGCGGCTGTTGCGCGCCGCGGGCCGTCCCCATCCTTGCGGTCAGTCCCCCGCAAGAGAATGCGCCATGTTGTTCACCCCCCACACCCTGGGCACGCTGGCCCTGCCGAACCGCATCGTGATGCCGCCGATGACCCGCTCGCGGGCGGCCGCCGGCAATGTCGCCACCGCGCAGATGGCCCGGTACTACGCCCAGCGCGCCGGTGCCGGCCTGATTGTCAGCGAAGGCACCCAGATCAGCCCGCAGGGCCAGGGCTATGCCTGGACCCCGGGCATCCACAGCGAGGCACAGGTGCAGGGCTGGCGGCAGGTGACCGATGCGGTACACGCCGCCGGTGGGCGCATCTTCGCCCAGTTGTGGCACGTCGGCCGCGTCTCCCACGTCGCCCTGCAGCCCGATGGCGCGGCGCCGGTATCGTCGTCGGCACTGCTGGCCGAAGGGGTGAAGGTCTTCGTCGACCCGACCGGCGCCGGCCCCGGGTCGGGTGTGGGCGAGATGATCCAGCACTCGATGCCGCGCGCGCTGGCCGAGGACGAGATTCCGGGCATCATCGCCGACTACGCGCAGGCCACCCGCAATGCGCTGGCCGCGGGCTTCGACGGCGTCGAGCTGCATGGTGCCAACGGCTACCTGATCAACCAGTTCATCGATTCGCAGGCCAACCAGCGCACCGATGGCTACGGCGGCGCGCTGCAGAACCGCCTGCGCTTCCTGCGCGAGGTGGTGGAGGCCGTGGTGGCTGTCGCCGGTGCGCAGCGCGTGGGCGTGCGCCTGGCGCCGCTGACGACCCTGCAGGGTGCGGTGGACGACACGCCGCAGGCGACTTACCTGGCCGCCGCGCATCTGCTGGGCGGGCTCGGCGTGGGCTACCTGCACATCGCCGAGGCCGACTGGGAGGATGCGCCGGTGATGCCGGTGGCATTCAAGCAGGCCCTGCGCATGGTCTACCCGGGCACGCTGATCTACGCTGGCAAGTACACCGCCGAACGTGCCGAGCAGGCGCTGGCCGAGGGCTGGGCGGACCTGATCGGTTTCGGCCGGCCGTTCATCGCCAACCCCGACCTGCCGGAGCGCCTGCGCAACGGGGCGGAGCTGAATCCGCCGGATCGCGCGACGTACTTTGGCGGCGGCGAAGCGGGGTACACCGATTACCCGGCGCTGGAAGAGGCCGTCGAGGCCTGATACCGATGTGTGGTTGCCGGCCAGCGGCCGGCACTCCCAGTGCATGGCATGTGGTGGGTGCCGACCGTTGGTCGGCACGCTGTGTCGGGTAGCGCCGGGCCATGCCCGGCGCTACCTGGATGTCAGGGCTTGTCGCGCACCAGCGCCTCGGCCTCGACCACGCCGCCATCCTTGCCATGCAGGTACAGGTGCATGTCCTGCTGCGGGTAGGGCAGGTTGATGCCAGCCTTGTCATAGCCCAGCTTGATCTGTTCCAGCAGGGTGACCTTGGTACCGAACTGGTCGGCCGATTTCACGTAGCAGCGGATGCCCAGCTTGATGGCGTGGTCGCCCAGTTCGTACACCACCACGTCCGGCTCGGGCGAAGGCAGCACGCGGCTGTCGGCCTTCATCAGCGCGATGGCGGTTTCACGCGCCAGCTGGATGTTGTCCTCGTAACCGATGCCGACCACCAGTTCGACGCGGCGCGTCGGCTCGGCGGTGAGGTTGATGATCGGCGCGGCGGTGATCAGCGTGTTGGGAATGGTGGTGTGCTGGTTGTCGGCGCCGGTGATGACGGTCTGGAAGATGCGCACTTCGCGCACGGTGCCGGTCTGCCCGGCCACGGTCACCACATCGCCAACGCGGAACGGGCGCAGGGTCACCAGCATCACCCCGGAGGCGATGTTGGACAGCGAATCCTTCAATGCCAGGCCGACGGCCAGGCCGGCGGTGCCGAGCACGGCAAGCAGCGGGGAAATCGGTACGCCCAGCGTATTGATGGCCAGCACGACCACGATGACCAGCGAGGCCGAATACACCACGTTTCGCATGAAATTGCCGAGCATCGGGTCCATGCCGACCCTTGCCGTTGCACGCGGCAGGGTATTGGACACCCGTCTTGCCAGCCACATGCCGACCAGCAGCACCACGATGGCGGCAAGCAGCGGCACGCCGTAGGTTTCGAACAGGCGTTCCCAATCCAGCGAATGGAACCAGGTCGTGGCGGGGGCGGTGACAGCAATCATGCGGGCTCCTTTGCAGCGGTCGTCATGGCGTATGCGAACGCCAGAAACAGGCACGCCCCGCAGAGGCGGGGCGTGCATGCAACTGCAGTATGGGCGGACGCCAATGAAAGCGACGTCAGCCCATCAATGGATCAACCATTGGCCTTGTGCTTGGCCAGGCGCAGCCAGGTGTCGACCACGGTATCCGGGTTCAACGACAGCGACTCGATGCCTTCCTGCATCAGCCACTCGGCCAGATCCGGGTGGTCGGACGGGCCCTGGCCGCAGATGCCGACGTACTTGCCCTTGGCGCGTGCGGCCTTGATGGCCATCGACAGCAGCTTCTTCACCGCCGGGTTACGTTCGTCGAACAGGTGCGCGACGATCGACGAATCGCGGTCCAGGCCCAGGCTGAGCTGGGTCAGGTCGTTGGAGCCGATCGAGAAGCCATCGAAGATCTCCAGGAACTCATCGGCGAGCAGTGCGTTGGACGGCACTTCGCACATCATGATGATCTTCAGGCCGTTCTCGCCCTGCTTCAGGCCATTCTGCTCCAGCACCTCGACGACCTTGCGGCCTTCTTCCAGGGTGCGCACGAACGGAATCATGACCCACAGGTTGTCCAGGCCCATTTCGTTGCGCACGCGCAGCACGGCCTTGCATTCCAGCGCGAAGGCGGCCGAGAAGCTCGGATCGACGTAACGGCTGGCGCCGCGGAAGCCGATCATCGGATTCTCTTCGTGCGGCTCGTAGTTGCTGCCGCCGACCAGGTTGGCGTACTCGTTGGACTTGAAGTCCGACAGGCGCACGATCACCGGATTCGGCGCAACCGAAGCGGTGAGGGTGGCGATGCCTTCGGCCAGGCGGTCCACGTAGAAGCTGACCGGGTCGCCATAGCCGGCGATCTTCTCGTCGATCTTCTTCTTGGTGGCCGCATCCTGGCGGTCGTATTCCAGCAGCGCGTTCGGGTGGATGCCGATGTGGCTGGCGATGATCATTTCCAGGCGGGCCAGGCCGATGCCGGCGTTCGGCAGCTGGCCGAAGTCGAAGGCACGTTCCGGGTTGGCCACGTTCATCATGATCTTCAGCGGTGCCGGCGGCATGTTGCCCAGATCGGTGGTGGTGCGCTCGAAATCGAGCTTGCCTTCGTAGATGAAGCCGGTATCGCCTTCAGCGCAGCTGACAGTGACCTGCTGGCCATCTTCGATGACCTTGGTGGCGTTGCCCGAACCGACCACGGCCGGCACGCCCAGCTCGCGCGCGATGATCGCGGCGTGGCAGGTACGGCCACCACGGTTGGTGACGATGGCCGAAGCGCGCTTCATCACCGGCTCCCAGTCGGGGTCGGTCATGTCGGCGATCAGCACGTCGCCCGGCTGCACGCGGTTCATGTCTTCCAGCGTCTTGACCACGCGGGCGGTGCCCGAGCCGATCTTGGCGCCGACGGCACGACCTTCGGCCAGCACGTTGCCGCCCTTTTCAGTCAGCGCGAAGCGCTCGATCTGGGTGGCGTGGCTGCGCGACTTCACCGTTTCCGGGCGCGCCTGCACGATGAACAGCTTGCCGCTGACACCGTCCTTGGCCCACTCGATGTCCATCGGGCGGCCGTAGTGCTTTTCGATGACCAGTGCCTGCTTGGACAGTTCCTGCACGTCCTCGTCGCTGATGGAGAAGGTGCTGCGCAGTTCGGCCGGGGTGTCCTCGATCCTGACGCGCTCGCCGGGGACATCCGAATACACCATGCGGATCGCCTTGCTGCCGAGCGAGCGGCGCAGGATCGCCGGCTTGCCGGCCTGCAGGGTGGGCTTGTAGACGTAGTACTCGTCCGGGTTGACCGCGCCCTGCACGACCATTTCGCCCAGGCCGAACGACGAGGTGACGAACACCACGTCACGGAAGCCCGATTCGGTGTCCAGGGTGAACAGCACGCCGGAGGAACCGACGCCCGAACGCACCATCAGCTGCACGCCGGCCGACAGGAACACGTCTTCGTGCTTGAAGCCGTGGTGGACGCGGTAGGCGATGGCACGGTCGTTGTACAGCGAGGCGAACACTTCCTTGACCTTGTGCACGACATCGTCGGCACCGGTGACATTGAGGAAGGTTTCCTGCTGGCCGGCGAAGGACGCATCGGGCAGGTCTTCGGCGGTAGCCGAGGAGCGCACTGCAACGGCCACGTCGCCGCCGCCGTTCTCGGCGCTCAGCGTGGCGTAGGCGCTGCGGATGTCCTGGTCCAGCTGCGGCTGCAGCGGGGCGTCGATCACCCAGGTGCGGATTTCCTTGCCAGCGACGGTCAGCGCATTGACGTCCTCGACGTCCAGCGTGGCCAGCTTGTCGAAGATGCGCTTGGACAGGTCGTTGTGGGCAATGAAGTCCTTGAAGGCTTCAGCGGTCGTGGCGTAACCGCCGGGGACGGAGACCCCCAGACCGGCCAGGTTGCCGATCATTTCGCCCAGCGACGAATTCTTGCCGCCTACGCGGGCCAGATCGCCCAGACGCAGTTCGTGCAACCACAGGATGTTCTCGTTCAAGCGCGATGCTCCGTTTGGCCATCGCCCGAGGCGGGCTGAATGGCCGCGTCCGTAGGAAGAAGCCGATATGATGCCGGTCGCAGTACCGTCGGCACAAGCTTGTGCTGCAACCATTTTCAGCTTCAGAGGGGTGAAAACCGCCTATGTCGACCATCCGTCCGGTGTTCTACGTTTCCGATGGAACCGGTATCACCGCTGAAACCATTGGGCATAGCCTGCTCACGCAGTTCACCGGGTTCAGCTTCATCACTGATCGAATGTCGTTCATCGACGACCCCGAAAAAGCCCGGGAAGCCTGTGCCCGGATCCAGGCAGCGGGGGAGCGGTACCAGGTCCGGCCCATCGTGGTGAACTCCTGCGTGGACCAGAGCCTGAGCCTGATCCTGGGCGAAAGCGGGGCCCTGATGCTGGACGTGTTCGCCCCGTTCATCGAGCCGCTGGAGCGGGAACTGTCCAGCCCGCGCCTGGCCCGGGTCGGCCAGGCCCACGGCATGGTGGACTTCGAGACCTACCACCGCCGCATCAACGCGATGAACTTCGCCCTGACCCACGATGACGGCATCGCGGTGAACTACGACGACGCCGACGTGATCCTGGTGGCGGTGTCGCGCGCCGGCAAGACGCCCACCTGCATCTACCTGGCCCTGCATTACGGGGTGCGCGCGGCCAATTACCCGCTGACCGACGAGGACCTGGAAAGCGACCGCCTGCCGCCGCGGCTGAGAAACTATCGTCGGAAACTATTCGGCCTGACCATCGACCCGGACCGCCTGCAGCAGATCCGCCAGGAGCGCCGGCCGAACTCGCGCTACGCCAACCTGGACACCTGCAAGCGCGAGGTGGCCGCCGCCGAGGTGATGTTCCAGATGGAGCGGATCCCGACGCTGAGCACCACCCACACCTCGATCGAGGAGATTTCCAGCAAGGTGCTGGGCACGCTGGGGCTGCAGCGCGAGATGTATTGAGGCGGCTGGTAGAGCCGGCCGCTGGCCGGCTGCCAGGGTGGCCGGCGGCAGCGGATTGCCGGCCAGCGGCCGGCACTACCCGAGGTTTCGGTCGGGCGTCCCGGGCGCAGCGGCGGTTGAACGCCCCCCTTTGGCCGGGCCCGTGCAGCCCCCACGTTGTAAGGCCAACGTGTAGGATCGACCCATGGCCCAAGCCTCGCCCCGCACCGAACGCATCCCCCGCCTGAGCCGGCTCAGCTGGCTGATGGGCCTGTATGCCGAAAACTACCGGCATCTGGTGCGCCTGTTCGCCCCGGCTGAACTGACCGCCGGCAGCTACGTCTCCTCCGTGGGCGACGGCCTGGACGTGCGCCTGGACGTGATCGAATGCCACCGCTACACGGTGGAGCTGCGCCTGACCTACGACCTGGCCGACCCGGTCACCGGCGAGCCGGACCCCTCGGCCTATGTGCGCCTGTACCGCGATGCCCGCCAGGCCGAGACCACCCACTGCTACGTGGGCCGCCGCTGGCAGGACACGATGGGCCTGTACCCGCCGCCGGCGGAGCTGATCAGCCATCGCATGCGGATGAACACCTTCCTCGGCAAGTGGCTGGAATACCTGGCCGAGCGAGGCCACGGCGTGGCTACCCTGCGCCGCGACCCGGAGGGCAGCGCGGCGCTGCCGGCCGAGCGCCGCCTGTCGCTGGTGCGCTGATCGGCCATAATCCGGGGCTGACCTGCCGCTGGATGCTGCCCCATGCCGTATACCCCGATCGTCGCCACCCTGGGCTATGTGCTCTCGCCCGATCGTCGCCAGGTGCTGATGATCCACCGCAACACGCGGCCCGGTGACCACCACCTGGGCAAGTACAACGGCCTGGGCGGCAAGGTTGAACCGACCGAGGACGTGGCGGCCGGCATGCGCCGCGAGATCGCCGAGGAAGCCGGCATCGACTGCACGGCCATGCGCCTGCGCGGCACCATCAGCTGGCCGGGCTTCGGCAAGCACGGCGAGGACTGGTTCGGCTTCGTCTTCATCATCGACAGCTTCGAAGGCAGCCCGCACGGCGGCAACCACGAGGGCACCCTGGAGTGGGTGGACGTGGACAAGCTGGACACGCTGCCGATGTGGGAGGGTGACCGCAACTTCCTGCCGCTGGTGTTCGACGCCGACCCGCGCCCGTTCCATGGGGTGATGCCGTACCGGGATGGGCGCATGCAGAGCTGGGCGTTCAGCCGGCTCTGAGGTCATTCGGGTAGCGCCGGCCGCTGGCCGGCTGCCCGATGCTGCGATATTGCCGGCCAGCGGCCGGCACTACCGGCTGCGGCTGGGCGGGTTCGGCGCGTGTTTCGGGGTATTAATACCCGGGTGATATTGACGTTTCAATATTACCCGGGCAATATTCCCGCATCGTCCCGGATGCCACCGCCATGCCTGCGCAGGAACTTGCCCCTTTCAGCTGTTTTGATGGTCATCGCCTGGTTGTTTCCGGTACTCCGGCAATGGCCGCGCTGGCGCTCAAGCAGCTGCGCGCCGACAACGCTGCGGGGCCGCTGCTGGTGTTCGACAACGCCACCGGTCGTTCCCATGATTTCGACACGCGTGGCAGCGATGCGCAGTTGCTGGCGCGCGTGGCCAAGGCGTTTCCGGTCGCGCCCGCTGCCGGGCCGGAGCCGCCTGCCGAAGCGTTGCCCGCCGCACCGCGCGGACGCGGTCGGCCCAAGCTGGGCGTGGTGGCGCGCGAGGTGACCCTGTTGTCACGCCATTGGGCGTGGCTGGCAGAGCAGCCGGGTGGGGCGTCGGTGGTGCTGCGGCGGCTGGTCGAAGCGGCCAGCCGCGAGGGTGCGGACAAGGATCGCCGGCGCCGCGACAGCGAGCGTGCCTACCACTTCCTGCAGACCATCGCAGGTGACCTGCCGGGGTTCGAGGAGGTCATCCGTGTGCTGTTCGCGCATGACCGTGACCGATTCCTCGCAGCGCTGCAGGCCTGGCCGGAGGACGTGTGCCGGCACGCGCTGTGGCTGGCCTTCGATGACAGCGCCGAACGCACCAACAGCTGACCTTCCATCGCGGCGCTGAGCCGCCGCTTCATCTGACCGCGGGCCGCAGCCCGCTCTGACTGTGCGTGCTTTGCTGGCGGAAACGCCGGGCAGGGCAGCGCCTTGCCCAAGGAATGCCATGACCATCGCTGCACAACCCATCGCCGCAGCCACCCCGCCACTGTGGAGGACCTACCTGGCCCTGCTGGTGCCCATGCTGCTGACCAATGCGCTGCAGTTGGCGGCCGGTACGCTGGACAACATCTACCTGGGGCACCTGCTGGGAACGCGGGCAGTGGCGGCTGCCGCTGCCTTCTTTCCGGTCTTCTTCCTGCTGCTGGCCCTGGTGATGGGCCTGGCAACGGGTGCGATGGTGCTGATCGGCAACGCCTGGGGGGCGGGTCAGCCGCAGCAGGCACGTGCCGTGGCTGGCAGCGCCATCGCCCTGGTCCTGCTGCTGTCGGTGCTGGTGCTCTGCGTGGGCAGCACGTTCGCGCCGCAGCTGCTGGCGGCCTTGGGCACACCAGTGGCCATCCTCGGCGAGGCCACTGTGTATGCGCGCGTGCTGCTGCTGGGCGCGCCGGTGTTCTTCCTGTTGTGGCTGGCCACGGCGATCAGCCGCGCGGTGGGCGATGCAAAGACGCCGCTGCATGCCCTGCTGCTGGCAACCGTGCTGGGACTGCTGTGCACGCCGCTGCTGATCCTGGGCTGGGGCGGACTGCCGCGACTGGGCGCTGCCAGTGCAGCGGTGTCGGCGGTGTTCGCCTCCGCCGTGGCGCTGGGCTGGTTGCTGTGGCGCTGGCGACGCCTGCGGCATCCACTGGCGCCGGGCCGCGCGCTGCTGGGGGCGATCCGTTTCGATGGGCAGCTTGTCCGTCGCATCCTGCGGATCGGTGTGCCGGCGTCGCTGCAGATGTTCAGTCTGGCGGTGGCGGAAATCGCGCTGCTGGGATGGATCAACCCGCACGGTTACCAAGCCACTGCGGCCTATGGCGCGGTCAACCAGTTGATGAGCTGGGTGCAGCTGCCGGCGATGTCGCTGGGCATCACCGCCACCATTCTGGCGGCCCATGCATCAGGGGCCGGGCGCAACGCCCGGCTGCCGTCCATCGCCCGCGTCGGTGCGTGGCTTGCGCTGGTGCTGCTGGCTGCGGTCGTGCTGCTTGTCGTGCTGCTGGCGCCGTGGCTGGTCGGCCTGATCCTGGATGCAGCCGAGGTGCAGGCACTGGCCACGCTGCAGCTGCGGACGGTGGTGTGGGGCGTGCTGGCAATGGCGCCGATGGCGGTGCTGGTGGGGGTGATGCGCGGCAGTGGAACGGTCCTGTTGCCCGCCGTGCTGGGAATGGCGGCGGTACTGCTGCTCGAGCTTCCGCTGGCGATGTGGCTGCAGTCAACGCAGGGCTTGCCGGGGCTGTGGCTGGCCTGGCCGCTGGGATTGCTGGCGATGCTGGTGATGCAGGTGGCGTGTTTCAGCCGCTGGCGGCGACGGTTGCAGGCGGTTGCCTGAGCGCTGCTGCCGATGTTGCCGGCCAGCGGCTGGCACTACCGGGTGCGGCCCGGCGGGGGCGATCAGCGCCGGTGTGCCAGCAGCAGGTGGAAGTGCTTGTCGCGGGCCTGGCCGTCATTGCCGATGGCCGTTTCCCGGTGGCTGCGCCAGGCCGAAACGCTGAAGCCGGACACCCGCAGGGCCAGTTCCACCGCATCCAGTTCGTGCAGCTGGAAATCCCCGGCAAACGGCAGGCCGCGCATGAAGGCGGCATCGCCGAAGGCCAGGCACAGGCGGCCGCCCCGGCGCAGCACCCGCGCCAGCTCGTCCAGCACCGGGGCCAGGTTCGGCCAGAAATACAGGGTATTGACTGCAAGGGCGGCGTCCGTTGACGCATCTGCCACCGGCAGTGCATGGGCATCGCCATGGCGCATCGCGGCGCGGTCGGCCAGGCCGGTACCGGCCAGCCGCTGGTTGCCGGCGTCCACCATGGCAGTGGACAGCTCGATTCCCAGGTAATGGCTGCCGGCGGCCTGCAGCAGCAGGGGCGCGAAGGCCGCGTTGCCGGGGCCGATCTCCAGCACCTGCTCGCCTGCAATGACCGCCAGCAGGCTGATCGCGGCCTGGTTCAAGGCGCCGTTGCTGCGGTTCATCGATTCGCCCACGGCCAGCGCGGCTTCGCCGTGGGGGTGCCGCAACTGCGCGGCCAGGGTGCGTGCGTCCAGCATCGACAACGTCCATGAAAAAGGGATCGGACGTGGCGTCGGCGGGTCCGCCGGTGACCATAGCGCCGGGTCGGCAACTTGGGAAGTAGGGAAACCCCTCGTCGAGGTGATCAGCAAATGGCCAGCGTCGCAGTCCCTGAGACCAGGTTGTCCACAGGGGGTGTGGATTACGCGTGGGCAACTTTGTGGATAAGCCCCGACAGGCGCCACCCCCCTAGGCTGTCAAGATGGGTGGCCAAAAATTCACCGCTGGTGATGAGCGGTGACGGGCGGGTGAAGGTCGTCGTCGGTCCGCGCTGTCGCCAGCAGCGGCGCTCGCGGTACCCTGTCCGCCTTGATCCTCCGTGAGACCCCATGAAACGTCATTTCTCGATGCTGCGTGAGTTCCAACTGGCGGACTGGTTCACCCTGGCCAACGCCTTCTGCGGCACCGGGGCCGTGTTTGCCGCCATGCGCTTCCTGCAGGACGGCGAGCGCGGCTACCTGATGTTCGGCATGGCGCTGATCCCGCTGGCCTTCATCTTCGACGCCCTCGACGGCCGCATCGCGCGCTGGCGCAAGTCCAGTTCCACCCTGGGCCGCGAGCTTGATTCGCTGTCGGACGTGATCTCCTTCGGCGTGGCCCCGGCGGCGCTGGCCTATGCCTGCGGCATGCAGGGCGGCTGGGACTGGCTGGTGCTGAGCTACTTCGTCTGCTGCGGCGTCAGCCGCCTGGCCCGTTACAACGTGACCGCCGAGTCGCTGTCCGGCGACGAGGGCAAGGTCAAGTATTTCGAGGGCACGCCCATTCCTACCAGCCTGGCGCTGGTGATCGTGCTGGCCATTGCCGCCGGCACCGACGCCATCGGCCACAACCTCTGGTTCGGGCAATGGCAGCTCGGCCCGTGGCAGCTGCACCCGATGGTGCTGCTGTTCGCCCTGTCCGGGTCGCTGATGATCAGCAAGACCCTGCACATCCCCAAGCCATGACCCAGCCCAGCGGAGGCCCGCGATGACCAGCTCGGCCCACGACGCCGGCAGCAGCGATTTCGAGACCCTGTCCCGCCAGTACTTCGGCGCCTGGGGCGATGCCCTGCGCCATGCCGCCACGCCGGGCGCACCGGCCGGGGACGACCCGGGCAGCTGGCGGCGCCTGTTTGACTGGTGGGGGCAGCTGTTGCCCGAGCAGGGGCAGGGTGCCCCGGAAGATGCGCTGCGCCGCTTCCGCGAGCAGGCCGGCAGCTGGTACGGGACCATGCAGGAAGTGGCCGCGCGCTTTGCCGGCCGCGACGCCAGCAGCGCCGACGTGGCCCAGGCCTGGCGCGAAGCCGTGCAGGGGCAGGGCGATGGCATGCTGCAGTGGATGCTGCAGGGCGCACGCGGCAGCACGCAGGCCGGTGCCTCGCTGCCCGAGTTCGCTGCCTGGCTGCAGCAATGGCAGGTGCAGGCGGGCCCGTGGCTGCAGAGCCCGGCGTTCGGCCCCGGCCGCGAGCACCAGGCGCGCTGGCAGACCCTGCTGCGCGCGCAGGAGGAATACCAACAGCATTCGCGTGCCTACGTGGACCAGATCAAGCAGGCGCTGGAAGAGGCCTTCGACCTGTTCGAGAAGCGCCTGGCCGAGCACGAACAGCCGGGCAGCCAGCTGACCAGTGCACGGGCGATGTTCGACCTGTGGATCGAGGTGGCCGAAGAGGCCTACGCCAAGGTCGCCCTGTCCGAGGCGTTCCAGCAGGTCTACGCTTCGCTGGGCAATGCGCAGATGCGCCTGCGCGCGGGCCTGCAGCGCGAGGTCGAGCAGGTGAGCGAACGCATCGGCCTGCCCACGCGCAGCGAGATGGACGCCGCCCACCGCCGCATCGCCGAGCTGGAGCGCAGCCTGCGCCGCCTGCAGGCGCAGGTGGCGGTGCTGGCCGGTACCGCCGAGGTCGACCCGGTGGCGCAGCCCGCCCCGGCCAGGGTGAAGCCGGCCGCGCGCAAGGCGGCGAAGAAGACCGCGCCGGCGAAAAAGTCCGCCGTGGCCAAGCCGGCTGCCAGCAAGGCCGCAGCAAAGAAAGCACCGGCGAAGCCCGCCACACGCCGCACCACTGCGCGGAAATAACGACCGATGAAAGGACCGCTGGGCTTCAACGCCGATGACCTGATGCAGGAAACCCTGGCCATGCAGCGCAAGCTGATGGAAGGGCTGAAGCTGCTGCCGCAGGTGGAGGACGTGGATTATGGCGCCACCGCCCGCGAGGAAATCTGGCGCGACGGCAAGGTGGTGCTGTACCGCTTCGTGGGCGAGCAGGCGCCGAGCCGCAAGCCGCCGCTGCTGATCGTCTACGCGCTGGTCAACCGGCCGTACATGGTCGACCTGCAGGCGGACCGTTCGCTGGTGCAGAAGCTGCTGGCGCTGGGCCAGGACGTGTACGTGCTGGACTGGGGCTACCCGGACCGCTCCGAGCGCTTCCAGACCCTGGAGGACTACCTGCTGCGCTACATCGACGGCGCGGTGGATGCGCTGCGTGCACGCAGCGGTGGGCCGGTGGACATGCTGGGCATCTGCCAGGGCGGCGTGTTCGCCCTGTGCTACGCCGCGCTGCGCCGGCACAAGCTGGGCAACCTGATCACCATGGTCACCCCGGTCGATTTCCATACCGCCGACAACATGCTCTCGCACTGGGCGCGGCAGGTGGACGTGGACCTGCTGGTGGACACGCTGGGCAACATCCCGGCCGACCTGATGAACGCCAGTTACCTGATGCTCAAGCCGTTCCGCCTGAACGTGCAGAAGTACGTGGGCCTGCTGGACATCCTCGATGACAAGGCCGCGCTGGAGGATTTCCTGCGCATGGAGAAGTGGATCTTCGATTCGCCGGACCTGGCGGGCGAGGCATTCCGCGACTTCATCAAGCAGTTCTACCAGGGCAACGGGCTGGTGAATGGCACGGTGCGGATCGGCGAGGAAGCGGTGGATCTGTCGAAGGTGACCCTGCCGGTGCTGAACATCTATGCCGAGCAGGATCATCTGGTGCCGCCGGACGCCTCGCGGGCCATGCGTGGGCGCTTGGGCACGGCTGATTACACCGAATCCAGTTTCCGCGGCGGGCATATCGGGATCTACGTGTCCGGCCGCGCTCAGCGCGAAGTGCCGGCAACGATCGATGGCTGGCTGAAGGCCCGCGACCCGTAGAGTCGAGCTTGCTCGACTGCCTCTGTAGACTGCCCTGGGGGGATGATGACGTACCGTATTCCGTTGATTCTTGCCGCACTGCTGGCAGCGCCGCTTGCCCACGCCGCCCCCGGCCCGCAGGCGCAGCGCGAGATCGCCCAGCTGATCGGCAGCCTGGATGGTTCGCAGTGCCGGTTCCAGCGCAACGGCAGCTGGCATGACGCGGCCGAGGCGCGTGCGCACCTGCAGCGCAAGTACGACTACCTGCTGAAGAAGGACAAGGTGGACAGCGCCGAGCAGTTCATCGAGCGCGCGGCCAGCCAGAGCAGCATGAGCGGCAAGCCTTACCGCATCCAGTGCCCCGGGCAGGCTGAACAGACCGCCGCGGCCTGGTTCGGCACCCGCCTGCAGGCGCTGCGCCAACGCACGCCGTAGACATGGCCCGGGTGTAGAGTCGAGCCACGCTCGACTGTGCCTTCTGATTCCCGAGGAGAACCGCCATGAACACCACGCCACGCACGCTGTCGCGTTCGTTGAACGATCGCATGATCGCCGGCGTGATGGGCGGCATCGCCCATCGCTTCGGCTGGAACCCGACCCTGGTGCGGATCGTGTTCGTGTTGATCTCGATCGGCTCGGCGGCTTTCCCCGGCATCCTGATCTATCTGATCCTGTGGCTGCTGATCCCGAACGAGGCCGATTGAACGCCGCCTCCCGGCCCTGGCCCCTCTGGCTGCGCGCGCTGCAGGTGCTGGGCGCGGCCTGGACCGTGCCCAATACGCTGATCGGCGTGATCGCTGGGCTGGCCGGCCTGTTGGGCGGGGCGAAGCTGCGCTGGAGCGGGCGCGACTGTGCGCTCATCTTCGACCACTGGCCCTGGGGGCCGGGTGGGGCGATCACGCTGGGCAATGTGATCCTGCACACCGGCCATGACCTGGGCATGTCGTGCCGCACCTATGCGCACCAGGCGGGGTGGGGCGTGGAGCCGCTGATCCGGCTGGATGACCACGAGCGGGCGCACGTGTACCAGTACCTGGTGCTGGGGCCGCTGTACCTGCCGGTCTACCTGTTGTGTGGGGGCGTGAGTGCGCGCAACCCGTTCGAGCGGGCGGCGGATCGTTACGCCCGGTTCGGGCATGGCTGGTGGCCGTAGTATCCCGCCAACGGCGCAGCCCCTCGTGGCTGGGGCGCGGTGATTCATGCGGGCTGGCCGGGCAGGTGGATTGCGCAGGGGGCGCTGCAAGTACGTCCCTGTAAGCTCGGTCGCCGCATCCATGCGGCTCACGCCCCTGCGCAACCCACCTGCCCGGCCACGGACACGTTCCTGCGGCGTCCAGCCACGGAAGAGAAAAAGAACAGCAGAAGCGGGTCGCGCGCTGCGCTTGCTCGCAGCCAAGCATGGCTTGGCTCTACAGGAAGCAAAGAGCGGCCGGCCAGGCCGCTCTGCTTTTGATCTTCTTTTTCTTTTCCGTGGGTGGAGGCACCCGGGAACCGTCAGGGGACGGGCGGGGTGGGTTCGCGGGACCGTTGGCGCCATGGATGGCGCCATCGAGCCCCCATGGATGGGTTTACGGCGTGTCCCGCGAATCCACCCCGCCCGGCCCGGCTCGCAATGCCAGTCGCGTCACCCACCACCCACGAGGGGCTGCGCCGTTGGCTGGAAACCCCCGTTTGTTAGCCGGAAGTTAAGGATATGTAAGCGTTCTGCAGTGATCCGGCAGTCATCTGCATGCAACCGATCGTCATTAGCCTTCGTGACGTTCCAGTCAGCTTGATCGCGGTAAGCTCTATCCCGATGAGCTCGCAAGTACCGCTCATCGTGTGCAGTACGCAGTAGCAATTTGGAGGAAGACATCACATGGCAATCGTTCTTTATGTCGGTGGTAGCAAGGATGGCGAGAAGGGCGTGGTGCCCTACGGCTTCAGCAAATCCCGCGCCGACACCGCGCTGGGGCCGGAGTTCTACACCGAGCGGTTCATGGAACTGCAGGGTGTCGGCAAGGTCCGGTTGATGGCCCTGGAAAGCCTGCGCGACGACATCGTCATGCAGCGCGCCGCCCGCCACTACCGTTGACCCCGTAGCACGCGGCAGGGCGCGCCCACCATCGCGCGCCCGCGCCGGCATCCCAGCCCCCCCGCCAGGATGCCGGCGTCCAGACCGGCCGCCGGAGGCTGAATCCCACCGCCTGTCAACGCCTTGTCCCGCTTGGCCGTGGGTTGCCAGAATGGGGCCTTCCCGTAACGCGGCCCAGACCTGAAGCAATGCACGACGCCAAGAACGCCCAGAGCGCGCTCGCCCAGCAGATCGCCCAGACCATCGCCGACGAGATCGGTGCCCAGTCCGCCCAGGTACGTGCCGCGGTCGGCCTGCTCGACGAGGGCGCCAGCGTTCCGTTCATCGCCCGCTACCGCAAGGAAGTGACCGGTGGCCTGGACGACACCCAGCTGCGCAACCTCGAAGTACGCCTGACCTACCTGCGCGAGCTGGAAGACCGCCGCGCCGCAGTGCTGGCCAGCATCGGCGAGCAGGGCAAGCTGAGCGACGCGCTGCGCAACGACATCCTCGCGGCCGATACCAAGAGCCGCCTGGAAGATCTGTACCTGCCGTACAAGCCCAAGCGCCGCACCCGCGCGCAGATCGCCCGCGAGGCCGGGCTGGAGCCGCTGGCCGATGGCCTGCTGGGCGACCCTACGCAGGACCCGCAGGTGTTCGCTGCCACCTTCGTCGATGCCGAAAAGGGCGTGGCCGATACCAAGGCGGCGCTGGAAGGCGCCCGCGCGATCCTGATGGAGCGCTGGGGCGAAGATGCCGCGCTGGTGGGCGAACTGCGCACCTGGCTGGGCGAAACCGGCGTCATCCGCGCCCGCGTGGCCGAAGGCAAGGAAACCGAGGGCGCCAAGTACCGCGATTATTTCGAGCACGCCGAATCGCTGGCGAAGATTCCCTCGCACCGCCTGCTGGCGCTGTTCCGTGCGCGCCGCGAAGAGATCCTGTTCCTGGAGCTGGATCCGGGCAGCGATGCCGAAGCCGGCCACCAGTACGCCGAAGGCCGCGTGGCACGCAAGGCCGGCATCGCCGACCAGGGCCGCGCCGGCGATCGCTGGCTGCTCGATGCCTGCCGCCTGACCTGGCGCGCGAAGCTGCACACGCACCTGCTGCTGGACCTGTTCAACCAGGCCCGCGAGAAGGCCGAGGCCGACGCCATTGCCGTGTTCGGTGACAACCTGAAGGACCTGCTGCTGGCCGCGCCGGCCGGGCCGAAGACCGTGCTGGGCCTGGATCCGGGCATCCGCACCGGCTGCAAGATCGCCGTGGTCGATGCCACCGGCAAGCTGGTGGCCACCGAGACCATCTACCCGCACGAGCCGCGCCGGCAGTGGGACCAGTCGCTGCAGACGATCAGGCAGCTGTGCGCCAAGCACAACGTCGAACTGATCGCGATCGGCAACGGCACCGCCAGCCGCGAGACCGACAAGCTGGCCGGTGAGGCGATCAAGGCCGCGGGCAACCCGAAGCTGCAGAAGGTGGTGGTCAGCGAGGCCGGTGCCTCGGTGTACTCGGCGTCTGAATTTGCGGCCAGGGAGTTCCCCGGCCTGGACGTGTCGCTGCGTGGCGCGGTGTCGATCGCCCGCCGCCTGCAGGACCCGCTGGCCGAACTGGTGAAGATCGAACCCAAGGCGATCGGCGTTGGCCAGTACCAGCACGATGTGGACCAGTACCGCCTGGCACGGGCGCTGGATGCGCGCGTGGAGGACTGCGTGAACGCTGTCGGCGTCTACGTCAACACCGCGTCGGCCGCGCTGCTGTCGCGCGTGTCCGGCCTGTCGTCCACGGTGGCCGAGAACATCGTGCGCCACCGCGATGACAACGGCCCGTTCAAGCGCCGCAAGGACCTGCTGAAGGTCGCGCGCCTGGGCGAAAAGACCTTCGAGCAGTGCGCCGGCTTCCTGCGCATCGCCGATGGAGACCAGCCGCTGGATGCCTCGGCCGTGCACCCGGAAGCCTATCCGGTGGTCGAGCGCATCGTCGCCAGCACCGCGCGCCCGATCAAGGCGCTGATCGGCGACGGCAGCTTCCTGCGTGGCCTGAAAGCCGAGCAGTTCACCGATGCGACCTTCGGCGTGCCGACCGTGCGCGACATCCTCAAGGAACTGGAAAAGCCGGGCCGCGACCCGCGTCCGGAGTTCAAGGCCGCCCGCTTCGCCGAAGGCGTGGAGGACATCAAGGACCTGCGCGAAGGCATGGTGCTGGAAGGCGTGGTCAGCAACGTGGCCGCCTTCGGTGCCTTCGTCGACATCGGCGTGCACCAGGACGGGCTCATCCATATCTCGGCGCTGTCGGACACCTTCGTCAAGGATCCGCGCGACGTGGTCAAGGCTGGCGACATCGTCAAGGTGAAGGTGCTGGAGGTGGACGTGCCGCGCAAGCGCATTGCCCTGACCCGGCGCCTGGACGACACCCCCGGCCAGGCCACCAGCCGGCCGGGCCAGCGCGAGGAGCGCGGCCAGGGGCAGGGGCCGCGCCGCGATGCAGGCGGCCCGAACCGTGGCCAGAACCGCGGGCAGGGCACGGGCGGCCGCCCCGCGCAGTCGGCGCCACCGGCCAACAACGCCCTGGCCGACGCCTTCGCCCGCGCCAAGCGCAGCTGACCTCCGCCCCCACCCGTGCTGCGGCCCGGGTGGGGGGACTTGTCGAGGTTCCCCCGCAGTGCGCACACTTGCGCCCATGGGGGGCCATCGGGCCGTCCCGACGTCGCCGGGGGAGGGCCGTGGCGCCAATCGTACCCGCCAGCATCCACCACGGTTGCAGCCCACTGCTGCGGCCGGCGCGCGCGTGCGCGCAGGGCACGGGGCGCTGATGGGCGGCCCCGGCAACAACGAAGGCACCCTGGTCGAGCGCCGCCTGCTGGAGCTGGCCGAAGACCGTCGCCGCCTGGCGATGATCATTGAAGGCACCGCCGCCGGCACCTGGGAATGGAACGTGCAGACCGGCCAGATGCGCATCAACGCGCGCTGGGCGGAGATCGTCGGCTACCGCCAGGAAGACCTGGAGCCGGTAAGCCAGGACACGTTCCAGGCATTGGTCCATCCCGATGACCTGGCGCGTTCGGATGCGGCGCTGGAAGCGCATTTCCAGGGGCACACCGATCAATACGCGTGCCTGCTGCGCATGCGCCACAAGGACGGCCGCTGGATCTGGATCCATGACCGCGGGCGCGTGTTCGAGTGGGACGGGCAGGGGCGACCGCTGTGGATGGCCGGCGCCCATGACGATGTGACCGAACTGCAGCAGGCCCGGCAGGACGCGGCGGAAATGCGCCAGCGGCTGCAGGCGCTGGTCGATGCATCCGACGAAGTGGCGGTGATGGCCACTGACCCGCAGGGCACGATCACCCTGTTCAACACCGGCGCCGAGCGCCTGCTGGGCTATTCGGCCGACGACGTGGTGGGCCGGGTCGACCCGGGCATCTTCCATGAGCCTGAAGAGATGGCCGTGTTCCTGGCGCCGCTGGCCGATGCCGAGGGGCGCCTGCCGACGATTTTCCAGGCCATGACGGCGCAGGCCCAGGGCCGCACGTTCTCGCGGCAGTGGACCTTCCTGCGCAAGGATGGCCAGCGCCGCCAGGTGCGCCTGTCGATCAGCCGCATGGACGGTGCCGACGGCCAGCGCATCGGCTACGTCGGCATGGCCATCGACATCACCGAGATGCAGCAGGCGCGTGCCGATGCGCGGCTGGCGGCGGACAAGTTCGCCGGTGCGTTCACCTCGGCGGCGCTGGGCATGGCCCTGGTCTCGCTCGAAGGGCGCTGGCTGGACGTCAACGAAGCACTGTGCCGCATCCTCGGCTACCCGCGCGAAGAGCTGCTGCAGGTCGATTTCCAGCGCCTGACCCACCCGGCCGACCTGCAGAACGACCTGGCCCTGGTGCAGGACCTGCTGGCCGGCCGGCGCAATCATTACCATCTGGAAAAGCGCTACCTGGACCGCGATGGCAACACCATCTGGGCGCGCCTGTCGGTCTCGCTGGTGCGCAACGAGCGTGGCGAGCCGCTGCATTTCGTGTCGCAGATCCAGGACGTCACCGCCCAGCGCAGCAGCGAGCAGCGCCTGTACGAAAGCGAGCAGCGCAGCCGCATCACCCTGGATGCGGTGGCCGACCTGGTGCTGAGCGTCACCCTGGCCGGGCGCATCGAGTACGCCAATGCCGCCGCCGTGCGCATGCTGGCTGGCGATGGTGCGCTGACCCTGGCCGGCCACAACGTCCAGGACGTGCTGTCGCTGACCACCGAATACGCGCCCGGCTCGGTGCTGGACGTCGCCGTGCTGCTGGACCCGGACAGCAATGCCGTGGACCTGCACGCCGACCTGCTGATGCGGATGGGCGCGGTGACGGTGCCGGTCGACCTCACCCGCGCCTGGCTGCGCGATGACGAGGGCCACGTGCGCGGCGCGGTGTGGGTGCTGCGCGACGATACCCAGCAGCGCGCCCGCCAGCGCGAGGCACGCCACCTGGCCGAGATCGACCCGCTGACCGAACTGGGCAACCGCCGGGGTTTCGAGGCGCACCTACAGCAGGCGATCACCCGCGTCGAGCGCACCGGCCAGGCCGCCTCGCTGATGTTCATCGACCTGGACCGCTTCAAGCCGGTCAACGACACCTGGGGCCATCTGGCCGGCGATGCCGTGCTGTGGGCGGTGGCCAGCGTACTGCGCCACGGCGTGCGCGATTCGGACATCGTGGCGCGGCTGGGGGGCGACGAATTCGCGGTGATCCTGCCTGGCTGTGGCCCGCGCCGTGCCGCCCGCATCGGCCGCGAACTGCTGCAGACCCTGGCCGCACTGTCCATTCCGTGGGACACGGCACGGCTGCGCATCGGCGCCAGCATCGGCATTGCGCCGCTTGAGACGGGCATGACCGTGGATGAGGCGGTGGCCTCCGCCGATGCCCAGTGCTACCGGGCCAAGGCCATGGGCCGCAACAACGTGCAGGTGCAGGGCGAACTGGGCGAACTGCCCAACGAGGACAACGAGCCGGGCTGAACCGGTACGTACCGGGCGCCCGCATGAAGCATGTTTCATTTGCCCGCACCGGCCGATTTGGCGAGCATGGGCGAGTCTGGACTTCAGCGGTGCCCATGTCGCGCGTATTGACCATCGAGGACGATGCCATCACCGCCCAGGAAATCGTGGCGGAGCTGGGCAACCATGGGCTGCAGGTGGACTGGGTGGCCGACGGCCGTGAAGGCCTGGTCCGCGCCGCCAGCGGCGACTACGACGCCATCACCCTGGACCGCATGCTGCCCGGGCTGGATGGGCTGGCCATCGTCACCACCCTGCGCCGCATCGGCGTGCAGACCCCGGTGCTGATGCTCAGCGCGTTGTCCGACGTGGACGAGCGCGTGCGCGGCCTGCGTGCCGGCGGCGATGACTACCTGACCAAGCCGTTCGCCTCCGACGAGATGGCTGCGCGGGTGGAAGTGCTGCTGCGTCGCCGCCAGCAGCCGGCCAGCAACGAGACCGTGCTGCGCGTGGGCGACCTGCAGCTGGACCTGCTGGCGCGCACCGCCCACCGGGGTGGCCGCAGCCTGAGCCTGCTGCCGACCGAGTTCAAGCTGCTGGAATACCTGATGCGCAACGCCGGGCAGGTGTTGACCCGGATGATGCTGTTCGAGGAAGTGTGGGGCTACCACTTCGACCCCGGCACCAACCTGATCGACGTCCATATCGGCCGCCTGCGGCGCAAGCTCGACCAGGCCGACCTGCCGTCGCTGATCCGTACCGTGCGCGGCAGTGGCTATGTCCTCAGCGAAACTGTCTGACGGCTGGCGTTCGTCCAGCAGCCGCCTGCTGGGGCTGTACAGCCTGCTGTTCGTGGCGTGGTCGTGCGTGCTGCTGGGCGTGCTGTACTGGCGGGTGTCGCTGTACCTGGACGAGCTGGCGCAGTCGGCGGTCCTGCAGCGGGCGCACCTGTTCGAACACTTCACCGGCGACGCGCTGACCGAAGCCCTGCGCGAGAACCGGCGCTACGACCTGCATGGCATCGACGCGTACGGGCTGTTCACCCCGCAGGGCCAGCCGCTGGCCGGGGTGCTGAAAACCCTGCCGGCGCAGCTGCCGCGCGATGGCAGCGCGCACCCGGTATCGGGCCTGCCGATCACCGATGCCAACGCGCAGGGCAAGCGTGGCTTCGGCCTGGCGATGCCGACCCGCGACGGCCGCATCCTGGTGCTGGTGCGCTACAGCGGTCCCTTGAACGAGGTGAATCACCTGATTCTTGATGCGCTGCTGTGGGGCGTGTCGCTGACCCTGGTGCCCGGCCTGCTCGGCTGGCACCTGCTGCGCCGGCGGCCACTGCGGCGCATCCAGGCCATTGAACAGGCCACCGCGCAGATCGTGGCCGGCAACCTGGGGCAGCGCCTGCCGTTGTCCAGCCGCCGCGATGAACTGGACATGCTGGCCTCGATCGTCAACGCGATGCTCGACCGCATCGAGCAGTTGATGACCGAGGTCAAAGGGGTGTGCGACAACATCGCCCACGACCTGCGCACGCCGCTGACCCGTCTGCGCGCGCAGCTGTACCGCATGCGCCAGCAGGTGGGCGATGGTGAACCGCAGGCGCTTGCGCTGGAGCAGGTGCTGGACGAGACCGATACGCTGATGGCGCGTTTCCGCGCGCTGCTGCGTATTTCCGAGCTGGAGGACCACCAGCGCCGCTCCGGTTTCGTCGCGCTGGCGCCGGAGGCGCTGCTGCACGAGATCCACGCGTTCTACGCGCCGCTGGCCGAGGAAAAGGGCCAATGGCTGGAGCTGGAACTGGCGGCGGATCTGCCTGGCGTGGTGGGTGATCGTGGGCTGTTGTTCGAGGCGATCGGCAACCTGCTGGACAACGCGATCCGGTTTGCGCCGGAGGGCGGCCGGGTGCGGCTGGCCGCGCGGGTACAGGACACTGCCACGTGCATCGTGGTGGAGGATTCCGGCCCGGGCATTCCCGAGGCGGAGCGCAGCCTGGTGTTCCAGCGGTTCCATCGGGCCGATGCGAGCGAGGGCGGGGGGTTCGGCCTGGGCCTGTCGATCGTGGCGGCCATTGCTGGCCTGCACGGGTTCCGTGTGACGGCAGGGGAGTCGCGGCTGGGCGGTGCCAGTTTCAGCCTGCTGTGCCGGCCGCAGGTGCTGTAGGGGGTGTTCTTCTGCAGGGCTTGCAGCCCTGCACCTGCTGCAATCAACGTCAACGTCAACTTCAAAAGCCTGCATTCCGTGGGATGGCGGGGTGGGTCCGGTTGCGGGGGACGCCGTAAATCCGTCCATGGAGGCTCGGTCGCGCCATCCATGGCGCTCACGCCCCCGCAACCGGACCCACCCCGCCTTCGACAGATCTCTGCGGCCTGTTGGTGCCCGCTGCAATTGGTGGGTGCCGACCGTTGGTCGGCACGGGGTCGGATATCGATGTCTGACAGATGTGTCGACCAAGGTCGACACCTACCAACAGCCGGCGTTGCCAGTAGATCCACGCCATGCGTGGATGAATTCATTCGCTATCTGACAGATGTGCCGACCAACGGTCGGCACCCACCATCAGCCGCGTGAACCTGTCGGGGGTGGGGCGGTGTGGGTGGGCAGGACCGTTGGCGCCATGGATGGCGCCATCGAGCCCCCATGGACGGGTTTACGGCGTGTCCTGCCCACCCACACCGCCCCGCCCGACCAGCAGAAAACCAGAGCTGCCCTGGCTTTGGCTTTGGCCTTTGCATTAAGCAGGTGCAGGGCGCAGCCCTGCCGAACCCCACCCCTTTCATGAAAGATGTTTCATCCACGGCACAGCTTTGTTTTAACTGCCAGCGCCGATACTTTCCGGCCTGCGCTGCCCACGGTGGGCACACGCACTGCTGGAGAGCTGCATGCTCGGCTTGGTCAGGACCGCGCTCAACAAGCCTTACACCTTCGTGGTGATGGCCATTTTCATCTGCATCGTCGGTCCGCTCAGCGCCCTGCGTACGCCCACCGACGTGTTCCCCGACATCGGCATCCCCGTCATCGCCGTCGTCTGGCAGTACACCGGCCTGTCCCCCGATGCCATGTCCGGCCGCGTCATCTCGCCCTACGAGCGCGCGCTCAGCACCACCGTCAACGACATCGAACACATCGAATCGCAGTCGCTGGCCGGCATGGGCGTGGTCAAGGTGTTCTTCCAGCCCGGCGTGGACATCCGTACCGCCAACGCGCAGATCACCGCCATCTCGCAGACCATCGTCAAGCAGATGCCGGCCGGCATGACCCCGCCGCTGATCCTCAACTACAGCGCCTCCACCGTGCCGGTGCTGCAGATGGCGTTCTCCAGCCCGACCCTGGGCGAATCGCAGATCCGCGACCTGGCGCAGAACACCGTGCGCCCACCGCTCACCTCCATTCCCGGCCTGGCCATCCCCGCACCCTACGGCGGCAAGCAGCGGCAGATCACCCTCGACCTCGATCCGCAGGCGCTGGCAGCCAAGGGCTTGTCCGCGCAGGACGTCGGCAACGCGCTGGCCGCGCAGAACCAGATCACCCCGGTGGGCACGGCCAAGCTCGGCGGCAACGAGTTCACCGTGCTGCTCAACAACAGCCCCAGCGACATCGAAGCGCTCAACGATCTGCCGATCCGCACGGTCAATGGCGCGGTGGTCACCATCGGCCAGGTCGCCCACGTGCGCGATGGCTCGCCGCCACAGACCAACATCGTGCGCGTCAACGGCGGCCACTCGGTGCTGATGGCCGCGCTGAAGAATGGCGATGCTTCCACGCTCACCCTGGTCAGCCGCATCCGCGCCATGCTGCCGCAGATCGGCGAAACCCTGCCGCCATCGCTGAAGATCTCGCTGCTCGGCGATGCCTCCACCTTCGTGCGTGAATCGATCAGCAGTGTCGCCCGCGAAGGCATCATCGCCGCGCTGCTCACCAGCGTGATGATCCTGGTCTTCCTCGGCAGCTGGCGCTCGACGGTGATCATTGCGGCGTCGATTCCGCTGGCGGTGCTCTCGGCCATCGCGCTGCTGTCGGCGGCCGGGCAGACGCTCAACGTGATGACCCTGGGCGGCCTGGCGCTGGCCGTGGGCATCCTGGTGGACGACGCCACGGTGACCATCGAGAACGTCAACTGGCACCTGGAACAGGGCAAGGGCGTGCGCGAGGCCATCCTCGATGGCGCCGCACAGATCGTCGGCCCGGCGTTCGTCTCGCTGCTGTGCATCTGCATCGTGTTCGTGCCGATGTTCCTGCTCGATGGCATCGCCGGCTACCTGTTCCGGCCGATGGCGCTGGCAGTCATCTTCGCCATGGGCAGTTCGTTCGTGCTGTCGCGCACCCTGGTGCCGACCATGGCGCTGTACCTGCTGCGCCCGCACCGGGTCGAGCATGGCGTGGGCCACCATCCCGAAGATGCCTTCCTCAACCATCACGAGGGCGATCATCCGCAGCACCGCCGTGCGCGCCTGGCCGCCACGCTGGTGCGCTGGCAGCAGCGTTTCGAAGCCGGTTTCTCGGCCGTGCGTGACCGCTACCACGCGCTGCTGGGCCTGGCCCTGGGCAACCGCCGGCCGTTCCTGATCGGCTTCATGGCCTGCGTGCTGGTGTCCTTCGCGCTGCTGCCGACCCTGGGCCAGGATTTCTTCCCGGCCACCGAGGCCAGTGCGCTGTCGCTGCATGTGCGCCTGCCGCTGGGCACCCGCATCGAGGAAACCGCTGCTGCCTTCGATCGCATTGAAGCGCGCATCCGCCAGGAAGTCCCGCCGGCCGAGATCGATGCCATCGTCGACAACCTGGGCCTGCCGATGACCGGCATCAACATGGCCTACAGCGGCAGCGGCACCATCGGCCCGCAGGACGGTGACATCCAGGTTTCGCTGAAGCCCGGACACGGTGATGCGGCCGGGTACGAGCGTCGCCTCCGCGAAGTGCTGCCCGCCGCCTTCCCGGGCACCAGCTTCGCCTTCCTGCCGGCCGATACCAGCAGCCAGATCCTCAACTTCGGTTCGCCGGCGCCGATGGATGTGCGCATTGCCGGGCCCAATGCGGCCGGCAACCGCGCCTATGCGCAGGAACTGATCCGCCGGCTGCGCCACGTGCCCGGCCTGGTCGATCTGCGCCTGCAGCAGCCCGATGGCTACCCGACGCTGAAGGTGGACGTGGACCGCCTGCGCGCCAACGGCCTGGGCATCACCGAGCGCGACGTCACCAACAGCATGGTCGCCTCGCTGGCCGGCAGTGGCCAGGTGGCGCCGACGTTCTGGCTGAGCCCGAAGAACGGCATCTCCTACGGCGTGGTGGCCGCCACCCCGCAGTACCGCATGGACAGCCTGGCCGCCTTGAGCGCGTTGCCGGTCACCGGCAGCAGCGGCGTGCCGCAGGTGCTGGGCGGCCTGGCCGAGATCCAGCGCGGGTCCAGTTCGGCGGTGGTGACCCACTACAACGTGCAGCCCACCCTGGACGTGTACGCCAGCGTGCAGGGGCGTGACCTGGGCGCGGTGGCCGCCGATGTGCAGAAGGTCATCGATGGCATGGCCAGCCAGCGCCCGCGTGGCACCGAGGTCGGCCTGCACGGCCAGATCGATGCGCTGCATGTGGCCTTTACCGGCCTCGGCTACGGCCTGCTGGCCGCCATCGTGCTGATCTATCTGCTGATCGTCATCAACTTCCAGTCGTGGACAGACCCGTTCGTCATCATCACCGCGCTGCCCGCTGGCCTCGCCGGTGTGGTCTGGATGCTGTTCCTCACCCACACATCGTTGTCGGTGCCCGCGCTGACCGGGGCCATCCTGTGCATGGGCGTGGCCACGGCCAATTCGATCCTGGTGGTCAGTTTCTGCCGCGAGCGCCTGGCCGAACACGGCGATGCCGCCAAGGCCGCGCTGGAAGCCGGGTTCACCCGTTTCCGGCCGGTCTGCATGACCGCGCTGGCGATGATCCTGGGCATGCTGCCGACCGCACTGTCCACCGAGCAGAACGCGCCGCTGGGCCGCGCGGTCATCGGCGGCCTGCTGCTGGCGACGTGCGCCACCCTGTTGTTCGTGCCGGTGGTGTTTGCCCTGGCCCACTCGCGTAAGCCCCGCACCGCCCCCGCTGGAGAGCCCCTGCATGTCTGATGCTTCGCTGCCGCAGCGTTCGCTGCGCCGCCCCCTCATCCTGGGTGCCGCCATCGCGGTGGTCGTGGTTGCCGCCGGCCTGGCCCTGCGCGCGCAGCAGGCCCACGCCGTGGTGGAATGGACCGAGCGCCAGGCGGTGCCGGCCGTGCAGGTTGTCACGGCCGGTGCACAGGCGGCGGCGGGCACGATGACCCTGCCGGCGCACCTGACTGCCTGGACCGAAGCGCCCATCCACGCGCGCGTCGGTGGCTACCTCAAATCGTGGACTGCCGACATCGGCCAGTCGGTCAAGGCCGGCCAGGTTCTGGCGGTGATCGACAGCCCGGAACTGGACCAGCAGATCGCCCAGGCCCACGCCCACCTGCTGCAGGCACAGGCCGATGCCGCGCTGGCCAAGGTCAGTGCCGAGCGCTGGCAGGGCATGCTGGGCAGCCATTCGGTGTCGCGCCAGGAAGCCGATGAGAAGCAGGCCAATGCGCTGGCGGCGCAGGCCAGCGTGGAAGCGGCGCAGGCCGACTATGCGCGGCTGCAGGAGCTGGGGCGCTACCGCACGCTGCGCGCACCGTTCGATGGCACCGTGACCTCGCGGCAGACCGACGTCGGCCAGCTGATCCGCGCCGATGACAGCGGCCGCGAACTGTTCAACATTGCCGATACGCGCCGCCTGCGCCTGATGGTGCCGGTGCCGCAGAACAGCGCGGGCAGCATCACGCCGGGGCTGCAGGCCAGCCTGCAGGTGCCGGGCCAGTCCGGCCGCCACTTCACCGCCACGCTGCAGGGTGACTCCAGTGCGATCGACCGCAGTTCGGGCACGCTGCTGGCGCAGTTCGTGGTCGACAATGCCGACGGCGCGCTGCTGCCGGGCAGCTACGCCGAAGTGACCCTGCCGCAGCAGGGCGGCGGCGACGGCGTCAGCGTGCCGGCCGAGGTGCTGATCTTCCGCGCCAAGGGCACCCAGGTGGCGGTGGTCGATGGCAAGGACATCGTGCACCTGCGCGACATCCACATCGCCAGCGACCTGGGCAGCACGCTGCGCGTGGACCGCGGCCTGAAGGCCGGCGACTGGGTCATTCCCAACCCGCCCGACGCGCTGCGCGAAGGCGACCACGTGCGCGTGGTCGCCGGTGAGCAGGAGCCTGCACATGCGCGTGGTTGAACGCCGGCTGGTGCTGGTGCTGGGCGCGGTGCTGCTCGGCGGTTGTTCGCTCGCGCCGACTTACCAGGTGCCTGCCGTGGCGATGCCGGCCGGCTATGAAGGCGGTGGCGCATCCGCGGCCGCCTCGCCGTTGCCGGCTGCCTGGTGGCAGGCCTTCCAGGATCCGCAGCTGGACCACCTGCAGCAGCAGCTGGTCGAGGCCAGCCCGACGCTGGCGCTGGCCGTGGCCCATTACGATGCCGCGCGTGCCGCAGCCGGTGAAGTGACGTCGGCCCGTGCGCCACAGGTCGGCTTCAGTGGTGGCCCGATGCGCCAGCGCCAGTCCGATGACAAGCCGCTGCGCAGTGCCACCCAGCCTGCGATCTACGACAGCAACAGCGCGGCGTTCTCGCTGTCCTTCGACCTGGACCTGTGGGGACGCCTGCGCAACGCCGCTGCTGCGGCAGGGGCGCGTGCCGAGGCCAGTGGCGATGACCTGGCGGCAGCACGGCTGAGCCTGTCGCAGCAGATGGCCGGGCTGTACCTGCAGCTGCGCGGCGCCGAGGCGCAGCAGGTGATCCTGCGCGACAGCATCGACGACTACCGGCAGGCGCTGGCCCTGACCGAAGACCGGTTCCGCGGCGAGATCGCCTCGGAACTGGACGTGGCCCGCGCGCGCCACCAGCTGGCCAGCGCGCAGGCCGACCTGGACGCACTGGATGCACGCCACGCGCTGCTGCGCCATGCCATCGCCGAACTGGTGGGGGCCCCGGCCAGTGGCTTCGTGCTGGCCGATGGCAATCTGCCGACGCTGCCGCAGGTTCCCGCGGACCTGCCCAGCAAGCTGTTGCAGCAGCGCCCGGACATCGCTGCAGCCGAGCGGCGGGTGTTTGCCGCCAACGCCGGCATCGGGGTGGCGCGTGCCGCCTGGTTCCCGCAGCTCAGCCTGACCGGACTGCTGGGCGGGCAGACCTCCGGCAGCGCGTCGGTGCTGGACGTGGGCAACCGCTACTGGGCACTGGGCCCGCTGGCCGCGCTGCCGGTGTTCGATGGCGGCCGCCGCAGGGCTGCGAAGGCGCAGGCCTACGCCGAGTTCGATGCGGCCTCGGCGCAGTACCGGGCCACGGTGCTGGCGGCGATCCGCCAGGTCGAGGACCAGCTGACCCTGCTGCGCCAGCTGGATGCGCAGCGCGGGCACGAGGACGACGCCGTGCAGGCCGCGCGGCGCGCAGAACAGATCGCACGCGACCGCTACGCCGGCGGCGCGGTGAGCTACCTGGATGTAGTGAGTGCGCAGACCGACGCGCGGCAGGCGCAGCTGGGCCTGCAGGACATCCAGAGCCGGCAGCTGCAGGCCAGCGCGGCGCTGATGGCGGCCCTCGGCGGCGGCTGGGCGCGCTGAGTCCGGCCACGGTCTCAACCTGTGAGAGGGCGGGGCGGAACAATCGCCCCATCGCCACCTCAGCAGGGAAGTGCCATGAGCCGTTGGAACACCCACATCGCCGGCGCCTACGCGCCCGCCAGCATCGGCTGGCTGCTGGCCCTGGCCGGCGGCCTGCGACTGGAACAGCTGCGTGCCGACCCGCTGGCGCAGTCGCTGGTGCCGGTGCTGCAATGGGGCGTGGCCAGCGCACTGCTGGCTACCCTGGCCTGCATCATCGGCGCCAGCGCCGTACTGTGGCGCAACGGGCGCCGCCCCCGCTGAGCAGGCCAGTCTTGGTAGAGTCGAGCCGTGCTCGACTGCCTGTGCAGACGGCAGTCGAGCACGGCTCGACGCTACCAATGACGAGGTTGTTGATGTTCGCCTGGGATGAAACCGCCTTTATCGGATTGTTCGGCGTCGCACCGTCGGTGGACGCCTCCGACGGCATCGACGTGCAGGTGGTGCATGCGCAGGGAGGCGTCCGCCTGCTGTTGTCCTTCAGCGTGCTGAGCGGTGATGCACGCGTGCAGGTGTTTGCGGCGGGACAGGGCGAGCCGGTGTTTGACGGCTGCCTCGCATCCAGCCCGGGCGCGCGGGTGGTCCGCAATGCAGGGGCCGAGTTCGTCGAGATCGGTGGGGCCGGCAGCTGGCCGCATGCGCGCGGCTACGACATGCAGCAGCCCTTGGAGCATGGGCTGCGCGTGTTCGTCTCGCCCGCGTTGATGGTCAAGACGTTCGGCCCGTAGCGTCAGCGCAGCAGCGGCGCCACATCCACCAGCTGCACATCATGCATCTGGTCCAGATAGGCCTCGTAGTACCACTTGTGTGACGAACCCACGATGGCCAGCATGCGCGTGCCCGGGTGTTGGCCGAGCACGTCGCGGATGTTGGCGACCATGCGCAGGTTGCGGGTTTCCCAGTAGCCCACGTAGTTGCGGCCGAAGCCCTCCGGCGACGGTTCGACCAGGGCAGCGCCGAAGTCGCTGTCGTAGACGTTCTGCGCGGTCTGCGGGGAATTCTCGTGGCGGTAGAGGGCCAGCACGCCGCCTGGCTGGGCCACGTTGTCATCGAAGGGAGCAGAGGCCGCGCGGCGGGCTTTGCTGGCGGGGTTGTCCCACGCGCCGCGGATGGCCTTTGCATAGGCCTTCTGCAGTTCCTTCGGGGTTTCCGTATCGGCAGTGTGGTCATCCACCGACCACAGGCGTTCCAGCGCCAGCCGTGCGGCCAGCTCGGCGGCGACCAGGTTCACCTCGTCCTTGCGCAGCACGCGTGCATCCAGGAAGGCGACCAGTTCCGGGGTCAGGCTGTCGGCCGCGCGGCGTTCGCTGCTGGGCAGGCGCAGCCATTGCACGATGGCCGAACCGCGTTCGCCGGCGGCCAAGGCCACCGCCGCCAGCCGGCGCCGCTGGGCCGGCGTGGCGTCCTTCGGCCATGTCGCCAGCAGCCGCTCCATTTCGGCATTGGCTTGCGGTACATCCAGCCCGGTTGCGGCCTGTGCCGGTGCGGTGTCGACGCAGTAGGTGCTCACGCTGTCGGCGTAGCGGGTCGGGCTGCGGCGCATGAAATCGCATTGCAGGCCCGATACGTTCTCCACTGCGATGGCCGTGGGCTGCCATGCCTGCAGGCGCGACAGCAGCGGCTCCAGCATCGCCGGCTGGAACGAATCGGGCAGGGCGGAGAGATGCGGGCTGCCCAGAACCAGGACGTCATTCACGCGGCCGGCAGGCGGTCCCTTGTGCTCGCCCGGATGGAAGGCGGGGCGATAGGGCGCATCAGCGGCGCCGGCGGCGGCACTGCACAGGCTCAACAACAAGACACACGCGCGACGTTTGAACATGGGCTTCTCCCTGCAATGGATGCATCCGTGATGCAGGTGATGCTGCACGCAGCGACGCGCGATGTAATGGGTCGTTGGTCATTGCAACCTTCCCGGCGCAGCGCGCATCGCTGTAACGGCGGTGGTGGTCCACAATGGCTGCTGCATCCTGCAAACGAACACCGACATGGACGCTGCACTCCCCATTGTGACGATCGCCGCACTGCTCGGTGCCATCATTGGCTTCGTCGGGCCGCTCGGCTGGCGCTGGCAGCTGCTGCGGCTGTCGCCGGCGCTGCTGCTGCCGGTGGCACTGCATGTCCTGCAGCACACGTCGTGGATCTTCGGTGGCGGCGGTGGCTGGGTGACGGCAGCGCTGCTTGTGTGGGTGGGCAGTCTCGGCTACCTGCCGGCCGTGCTGGCCATTGCCGTGCTGCGCTGGATGATGTGGCGTCAACGCTGACCGCGGAGGAACACGATGCTGGTAAGAGTAGGCAATCTGGACGAAGCCCTGCAGGTGCTGCAGGGCGTGGGCGAGCTGGGCCAGGGGCGCACCCATGCCACCTACGCGCAACGCCTGGCCGGGCGCCGCCACCTGGTGCTGGTGGCCGAGCAGGGCGGTGAGCTGGTCGGCTTCAAGGTGGGTTACGCGCTCGATCGCAGGCGTTTCTACAGCTGGGTTGGCGGCATCCATCCGGCCCATCGCCGCCAGGGCATCGCCCAGGCGCTGCTGGAAACCCAGCAGCGCTGGGCAGCCGCGCAGGGTTACGGCTGCATCGAAGTGAAGACCTCGCAGGCCTTCCCGCAGATGGTGGCCCTGCTGGAGCGCAATGGCTACGAGGCCCAGGGCGAGGCCGGGGGCAAGCTGCTGTACCGCCGGGCGTTGTGAAGGCGCGGGTCGTGCAGATCGCCCTAAAGGTGGCGTCCGGCCCGCCGATAACCTGACTGGATCCCGCTCCTGCCTTTCGCTGCTGGACTCCAGGCTGCCCCCGACGGGTGGCCCGCGCTGTGTGTACCGCCTTCCGCAGTCCGCAGTCCAGCTTTACGCGCAAGACGAACAAGGACGCTTCCCCCCCCGCGCGTCTGCAAGTCCAGGCAATTGATGGCCCCGCCGGGCATCCGCCCGCCGGATTGCATTCTATTGGACTCCGAGGAACCCAAGATGCTGATGCCAGGCTTCACGGCGGGTGAGCAGACGCCGGCCGATTCCCATTCCCGTTACTCACCCTGGCGCCTGCTGCTGGGCGCGCTGGGTGCGCAGCGCACCACCACTGATGTGCCCGCGCAGGACCGCCGACAGGATGAGCTTGCCGCGCAGGTGGCTGCCCTGCACCGCGTGCAGGCGGTCATCGAGTTCGCCCTGGATGGCACCATCCTGCAGGCCAACGACAACTTCCTGCAGGCGGTGGGCTACCGCCTTGATGAGATCCAGGGCCAGCACCACGCCCTGTTCGTCGACCCCGAACACGCCCGCAGCGCCGAGTACCGCGAGTTCTGGGCGCGGCTGGCGCGCGGCGAGTTCGATGCCGGCCAGTACCGGCGCATCGGCAAGGGCGGGCGCGAGATATGGATCCAGGCTTCGTACAATCCGGTGCTGGATCGCCAAGGGCGGCCGTACAAGGTGGTGAAGTTCGCCACGGACATCACCGCGCAGAAATTGCAGGCCGCCGATTCGGCAGGCCAGTTGGCGGCCATCGACAAGTCACAGGCGGTCATCGAGTTCAGCCTGGACGGTCGCATCCTGTCCGCCAATGCCAACTTCCTCGCTGCCACCGGCTACACGCTGGAGGAAGTGCGCGGCCGGCACCATTCCCTGTTCGTCGAACCCGACCAGCGCGAGAGCGCCGAATACCGCCAGTTCTGGGAAAAACTGGGCCGGGGCGAGTATGACGCGGGCCAGTACCGGCGGCTGGGCAAGGACGGGCGCGAGGTGTGGATCCAGGCGTCCTACAATCCCATCCTCGATATGAACGGTCGCCCGTTCAAGGTCGTGAAGTACGCCACCGACATCACCGCGCAGGTGCACGAAAACCAGGCCACCCAGCGCGCCGTGGCGCAGACCCGCGAAGTGGTGGCGGCCGCAAAGCAGGGCGACCTGACCCACCACGTGGACATGACCGACAAGCGTGGCCCGATCGCCGATCTCTGCGAGGGCGTCAACGCGCTGGTGGAGGCCATGGCCGGCATCCTCGGCCAGATCAAGTTCGCCGCCGACACCATTGCGGTGGGCGCGAGCGAGATCGCGCAGGGCAACAACGATCTGTCCCAGCGCACCGAGCAGCAGGCCGCCTCGCTGGAAGAAACGGCGGTGTCGATGAAGGGCCTGGCCGAAACCGTGCAGCGCACCGCCACCCATGCACGACAGGCCAGCGAACTGGCCGGTGGCACGGCTGAAGTGGCGGCGCGCGGCGGCACCGTGGTCCATGAAGTGGTCTCGACCATGGCGGTGATCAACACGTCCTCGCGGCGCATCGTCGACATCATCGGGGTGATCGACGGCATTGCCTTCCAGACCAACATCCTGGCCTTGAATGCCGCCGTGGAAGCCGCGCGCGCGGGGCAGCATGGCCGCGGCTTCGCCGTGGTGGCCACCGAGATCCGCGAGCTGTCGCAGCGTTCGGCCAGTGCGGCCAAGGAGATCAAGCAGCTCATCGACGCATCGGTGGCCAACGTCGGCGCCGGCACCGCGCAGGTGGAAAGCGCGGGACGCACCATGGATGAGATCGTGCGCGATGTGCGCCGGGTCAGCGAACTGATGACCCAGATCAGCACGGCGGCACAGCAGCAGAGCGACGACATCCAGCAGATGAACCAGGCCGTCGACCTGATCGACCAGGGCACGCAGCAGAACGCAGCGCTGGTGGAGGAGGCTTCGGCGGCGGCGCGCAGCATGGAGGAACAGTCCGCGCAGCTGCTGCAGACCGTGGCCGGGTTCCGGGTGGATGCGGGGCAGGGCGGCGCGGGCGCGCAGCGGATGCCGATGCTGCGGGTCGTGACCTGACGCCGGGGCGGTTGTGCCTGCAGCAACGCAAAAGGCCAGGTCGATGACCTGGCCTTTTGTTCGATGGTGCCGGTGAAAGGACTCGAACCTTCATGGGGTCACCCCCGGCTGATTTTGAGTCAGCTGCGTATACCATTCCGCCACACCGGCAGCAGCGGGCTAGTGTAACCGAGCCCGGAGGACCTTCATAGAGGCGCCTCCGTACAGGGCCGGAAGCCCGTTGATTTGTCGGTAATGGCTGGGCGATGGCTATACTGGATCCGGTTGACAGGCGCCGGAGGGAGGCCCATGACTGCGTTGCAAGGCCTGCGGGTGCTGGTGGTCGAGAACGATGAGATGAGTGCCGCCCTGCTGCAGATGCAGCTGGTGCAGGCGGGCGCCGTGGTGGTCGGTCTGGCCGAGACGGTTGCCGAGTCGTTGCGCCTGCTGCAGGACACCTCGCCGGACGTGGCTCTGCTGGATTACCGCCTGGCCCGCAACGAGACCAGTGAGCCGGTGGCCGCTGCCCTGGCCGCACGCGGCGTGCCCTTCGTGCTGGCCACCGGCATGACCGCCGATCAGCTGCCTGCGTCGATGCGCGGCGGTGTGCTGCTGGTCAAGCCCTACCTGTCGGCGGATCTGTCGCGGGCATTGGTGCGCGCGGTCGGCCGTTCCAGCGCCAAGGCCTGACCGCCGGGCTCAGGCTCAGGCCGCCTCTTCGTAGACGTAACGCAGATCCTCGCGGTCATCGAGGATGGCGTACTGCGTGGCCAGCTGGTCCGGATCGGGGTTGAGCCAGGCATCGAGGTGTTCCGGCCGGATCGGCACTACGCCGCGGTCATGACCGGCGGCAGCCACGTCGGCCGGCGGTGCGTCGGTGATCGCGGCGAAGGACAACAGCCGGCCTTCCGGGCCTTCCCACTCGGCCCACAGGCAGGCCAGCAGCAGATCACGTGGCGGGTCGGGGCGGAATTCCAGCACCACGTCCTGTTCCTTTTCTCCGGTATCCAGGCTGCGGCCGGCCATGGCATGACGCGGCACGTGCTCGTAGAACGCGCTGACCACCACCACGCCGTGGCGCAGGCCGAAGGCGCCGCGCCAGTAGCCTTCCAGGCTGTCGCGTCGCGCGTTGTAGGTGCCCGGGTAGAGCACGTCGTTGCGTGCGGGCTTGTCCGGCAGGCGGCACTGGTAGCGCATCGGCTTGATCACCCGCTGCCCGTTTTCGCTGACCATCACCGGCGCGTAGGTGCCGGGGAAGATGCGGTTGTCGCGCGGCAGCAGCTGCACCCGGTGCAGGTCGTCCAGGCGTGCCTGCGCGCGTTCGATGCGGTTGCTGGCCACGCGCAGGTCGTTGCGCGCTTTCTGTGTCGGCCGCGTGGCCAGGGTGGCGTGGGCGATGTCGCGCCGTTCGCTCTGCTTCAACAGCTCGGCCTGCAGCGCCTGCTGCTCCTCGGCATGCCACTGCTGGATCTTCGCCACGATGTCGCGGCCCTGCTCGGTGCGTGCGCCGGCAAAGCCATCGTCCATCGCCTTGGGTGTCTTCGGCCGCTTCTTGCCGGGATCGTGCGCGTACAGCTCGGCAAATTCTTCCAGCGACAGCACGGCGCCGTATTCACGGACAAGCTTGGCGTAGTCGGCGCGGATCAGGGCGGAGTAGCACATGGGCGTTCTGTGGGCGAAGGTCGCAGCGGCTGCGACGTGACTACGGCAGGATAGCCTGACCACCTGGAGATGACGCATGAGTGATTCGACGACCTGCCAGTTCCGCGACGGCGTGGCGACCGTGGAGGATTACTGCCAGCTGCGCCTGCTGGCCGGGCTGAGTGCCAAGACCGCCGAGGCCGCCAGCCGCGCGCTGCCCAACACGCTGTTCGGCGTCTGCGCCTATCAGGGAAGTGAGCTGGTGGCGATGGGCCGGATCGTCGGCGATGGCGGTTGCCACCTGCAGGTCTGCGATATCGCCGTGTTGCCGCGGTTGCAGGGGCAGGGGCTGGGCAAGGAAGTAATGCGGCGGCTGGATGCGTGGATGCAGGCGAATCTGCCGCCGTCGGCATATGTGAGCCTGCTCGCCGATGGCGAGGCGCATCGCCTGTACGCGCAGTTCGGGTTTGCACCCACCGCACCGGCGTCGGTCGGCATGTATCGGCGCTTCTGAAATCGATGCCTGGATGACAGGCAAAGAAAAACCCCGGCCGAGGCCGGGGTCTTCAAGAATTGGCGTCCCCACGGGGATTCGAACCCCGGTCGCCACCGTGAAAGGGTGATGTCCTAGGCCTCTAGACGATGGGGACGCACGAAAAACTTCAAGTTGTAGATCTTCGACGGCCTAATGTCGAAGTGGTGGAGCCAAGCGGGATCGAACCGCTGACCTCCTGCATGCCATGCAGGCGCTCTCCCAGCTGAGCTATGGCCCCATGAAACTCCGGATTGTCCTGCCGGGAGCAGGGTCCGTTTTGAAACTGGCGTCCCCACGGGGATTCGAACCCCGGTCGCCACCGTGAAAGGGTGATGTCCTAGGCCTCTAGACGATGGGGACGCACGAAAAACTTCAAGTTGTAGAACCTTCGACGGCCTAATGTCGAAAGTGGTGGAGCCAAGCGGGATCGAACCGCTGACCTCCTGCATGCCATGCAGGCGCTCTCCCAGCTGAGCTATGGCCCCGTGTTACCGAGCCGCCTATCTTACCAACGTATTCACCTTTGTGGAAGCTTTTTTTTCGCTTTCTTCGTTCTGGTCCTCCAAGGCCACGAGGGCAGGGGAACCACAACGCCACAACCTGAACGCCGGTAGGCGGTGAACAAAAAAGACCCGGTTATCGGCCGGGTCCTCGTTGTTCGTGATGAGTTGGCGTCCCCACGGGGATTCGAACCCCGGTCGCCACCGTGAAAGGGTGATGTCCTAGGCCTCTAGACGATGGGGACGCAGATCTCATCAATGTTCTTTTGCGACCTTTCGACGGCCTAATGCCGAAAGATTGGTGGAGCCAAGCGGGATCGAACCGCTGACCTCCTGCATGCCATGCAGGCGCTCTCCCAGCTGAGCTATGGCCCCACGTCGCTGAGGAGCGAAATAATAGCTGTGCCCCCGGGGGTTGGCAAGCGTTTGTTGCACTTTTCTTCACGTCCGTTGCGACGCCGATGTCAGCCGGGCGGCAGGCGCTGTGTGCGCAGGCGCAGCGCGTTGCTGATGACCGATACCGAACTCAGGCTCATCGCCACCGCTGCAAGCATCGGCGACAGCGAAATGCCCCACGGCACCAGCACGCCGGCCGCGACCGGAATGCCCAGGCCGTTGTAGAGGAAGGCGAAGCCGAGGTTCTGGCGCATGTTGCGCACGGCCGCACGCGACAACTGGCGCGCACGCAGGATGCCGCGCAGATCGCCCTTCACCAGCGTGACCTGTGCGCTGGACATCGCCACGTCGGTGCCGGTGCCCATGGCGATGCCGACGTTCGCACTGGCCAGGGCAGGGGCATCGTTGATGCCATCACCCGCCATCGCCACGACGCGACCCTCTGCCTGCAACTGCTGCACCAGTGCGGCCTTGTCGGCGGGACGGCTTTCGCCGTGTACTTCGTCCAGGCCCAGCGTGGATGCAACCGCCTGTGCGGTCAGCAGGCCATCACCGGTGGCCATGATGATGCGCAGGCCGTCGCGGTGCAGTGCGGCGATGGCTTCGGCGGTGGTCGATTTGATCGGATCCGCCACGGACAGCAGTCCGGCGAGCTGGCCGTCCACCGCCAGATACATCACGCTGGCACCGCGTCGGCGCAGGGCATCGGCCTGTTCTTGCAGTGCGGTCACCTGCACCGATTGCCCAGCCATCAATGCCGTGTTGCCCAGCCACATCGCGCGGCCCTCCACGCGACCCTGCACGCCCAGCCCGGTGATCGAATCGAACTCCTCCAACGCCAGCAGCGGCAGGCCACGGCTGCGTGCAGCGGCGACGATGGCCTCGGCCAGCGGATGTTCGCTGCCCTGGTCGAGACTGGCGGCCCACTGCAGCACCTGCGCATCCTCGAAACCCGCACTGGCCTGCACGGCGTCGAACGCCGGGCGGCCTTCGGTGAGCGTGCCGGTCTTGTCGATCACCAGCGTATCGACCTTGCCCAGTGCTTCGATCGCTTCGGCATCGCGGAACAGCACGCCGTGCTGCGCGGCGCGGCCGGTGGCAACCATGATCGACATCGGCGTGGCCAGCCCCAGCGCACAGGGGCAGGCGATGATCAACACCGCCACCGCGCTCAGCACGCCGTGTGTCCACGACGGCTCCGGTCCGAACAGGCCCCAGCCGAACAGCGCCAGCGCGGCCACGGCCAGCACCGCCAGCACGAACCAGTACGCCACCTTGTCAGCCATGCGCTGCATCGGCGCGCGCGAACGTTGCGCCTGTGCCACCAGCTGCACGATCTGCGCCAGCATGCTGTCGTCGCCCACGCGCTCGGCTTCGATCACCAGCGCGCCCGAACCATTCAGGGTCGCGCCGATCACGCTGTCGCCGGCCTGCTTGGTCACGGGCACGGGTTCGCCGGTCAGCATCGATTCGTCCAGCGTCGAACGGCCTTCCAGCACGCGGCCATCCACCGGCACCTTTTCGCCGGGGCGCACGCGCAGGCGGTCACCCGCCTTCACCGATGCCAGCTCCACGTCATGTTCGCTGCCATCGGCATCGATCCGCCGCGCGGTCTTCGGTGCCAGGCCCAGCAGCGCCTTGATCGCCGCCGAGGTCTTGGCCCGTGCGCGCAGTTCCATCAGCTGGCCAAGCAGGGTGAGCGAAATGATCACCGCCGCCGCCTCGAAATACACGCCCACGTGGCCGTGCTGCTGGAAAGAAGGCGGGAACACGCCCGGTGCGACCGTGGCCACCACGCTGTAGCCGTAGGCGGCGATGACGCCGGTGCCGATCAGCGTCCACATGTTGGGGCTGCGGTTGCGGATCGATTGTGCCCAGCGTTCGAGGAACGGCCACCCGGCCCACAGAACCACGGGCGTGGCCAGCGCGCCTTCGATCCACACCCGCAGCGTGGGCGACAGCGCGTGCAGCAACGGGGTCATCGCCAGCATCGCCAGCGCCATCGTTGCCACGCTCAGCGGCAGCGAGACCCAGAAGCGGCGACGGAAGTCGGTCAGTTCCGGATTCTCGCCATCGTCCAGGCTGGGCATCATCGGTTCCAGCGCCATGCCGCAGATCGGGCAGGTGCCGGGGCCTTCCTGCACGATTTCCGGGTCCATCGGGCAGGTGTACAGCGTGCCTGCAGGCACCTCCGGTGCGACGTAGGACGACGGATCGAGATAGCGCTGCGGGTCGGCGATGAATTTCTGCCGGCAGCCGCCGCTGCAGAAGTGGTAGTCCTGGCCCTGGTGGTGGGCGTGGTGCGCGGTGCTGGCAGGATCCACGTCCATGCCGCAGACCAGGTCCTTCACCGTGGCGGCGCCAGCGGCGGGCGCCGCATGCCCGCCGCAGCAGCCACCGGCCTTCTTTGTGGCGCTGGCTGCGGGCGTGCTGCCGTCGAACGCGGCAGGGTCGGCCAGGAAGCGTTCGCGGCAGCGTGCCGAGCAGAAATGCCAGTCACGGCCATCGTGGTTGGCATGGTGGGCGCTGGTGGCCGGGGCCACGTCCATGCCGCAGACCGGATCCTTCACTGCCAGTGGCGCCTTCTTCGCGCCGCCGCAGCAGCTGCCGCCGCCCGTTGCCGTGCCGTGCGCATGTCCAGAATGCGAGTGCCCGCTGTTCATGCGTTGTCCTCGGTCAGGGCGGCGAGGATGGGACATTGCTCCAGGTCGCCATGGCCCGGGCAGGCGTCGACCAGCTGTGACAGCGCGGCGTGCATGCGCTGCAGCTCGGCCATGCGCTGCTCGATGTCGAGCAGGCGGGCCTGTGCGGTATCGCGCACGCTGGCCATGTCCTGCTGGTGGCGATCACTCAGCGTCAGCAGTTCGGCGATTTCCTCCAGGCTGAAGCCCAGCGCCTTGGCGCGGCGGATGAAGCGCAGGCGGCGCAGGTCCTGCTCGCCGAAGATGCGGTAGCCGCCGGCGGAACGTGCTGCGGTGGGCAGCAGCTGCTGGCGTTCGTAGTAGCGGACGGTATCGATCGGCACCCCGGCCTCGCGGGCCAGCTGTCCAATGTTCATGGCGCACTCCTGGATGACTGGGGCCATTGTCAACCCTGGAGTCTGGTCAAGAGTCAAGGGTTTATCGGTTTTGCCCATTCAGGTCACTTTGCAACTTTCTTCATAGCCCCGCCGTTGGGGCAGTTCCTACCCTCGCCTGAACTGGCCGCTCGACGGCCTGAACGAATGGAGGAGGGGAGCGTGGAGGGACTGAAGAACGAGGACTTCGTCGAGGTTGCCGTGGTCGAATACCCGGGAGGAGATCCTTCCGCGGCCTCGGTACTGGCTGAAATGGCCCATGTGGCCAACCGTCTTGCCCAGCAGCAGCGGCGCCCCAGCGCGCGCGTGCTGGTCACCCGCTGGATCGTGCCCGCCAGCCACCGCGGCGTGAACCGGGTTACGGGTGCGGACATGCTGGATGCGGCGATTCCTGCGGTGATTGCCCTGCCGGGCCAGGTCAGCCCCGTGGTTTCGGTGCGGGCCGAGGAAGTGTTGCTGGACTGGCTGCGTGCACATTACGACGGCGGCAGCCTGCTGTCGGCGGCGGCCGATGGCGTGGGCGTACTGGCACGGGCGGGTCTGCTGGCCGGGCGTACCGTGGCGGGCCCCGACCTGCGCCGGCACCCGGGCCTGCAGGGCCAGGCCGCCAGCTGGGCGCCCAGCGAGCGCACGCTGGTCGACGATGGCGATCTGCTGACCGTGGCCGGCCCGCAGGCATGGCGCTATCTCGGCCTGCGCCTGCTGTACCGCCTGCACGGGCAAGGCGTGGCCAGTGCGGTGGCGCAGCAGCTGGGCATCGTCGTGCCGGCGGGCGTGCAGCAGGACCTGGAACGGTTCAGTGCCAATTTCGCCCACGGCGACCGTGACGTGCTCAAGGCCCAGCGCTGGCTGCACACCACGTCGGCCCGCGGGGCGACCCTGCCGTCCATCTGCGAGGTTTCCGGTCTGGAACCGCGCACCCTGCAGCGTCGCTTCCTCAAGGCCACCGGGCTGCGTCCCATCGAGTACTGCCAGCGGCTGCGGGTAGCGAAGGCGCAGACCCTGCTGCAACAGGGCGCGAGCATCGACGAGGTGGCCTGGGGTGTGGGCTATGCGGACCAGAGTGCGTTCCGCCGCCTGTTCCTGCGCATTGTCGGCATGACGCCGGCTAATTACCGCCGTCATGTGAGCTGCAAGCGTCGAGAGCGCGCTCTGCCGGCGCCCGCCGCGATGGCCTCTCGTGCCTTGCCGGTCGTGCCGGTCACAGGGCCAACGCTCGACGCGGCCTGACCGCCATGGTCGGAGCGCGGCGCTTGCAACACAGGCGCAGCGCTCCGACCATGCAGGCCTCTGGAATGTAGTGCAGGTGATGCAATGCCAAGTGTGGGGCCGGTGCCGATGCCGGTTGTGGTGATCCTGGTCTGTCTGCTGCTGGCGATGGGCATCGCGCGGCTCTGGTCGTCGCGCCAGCCCGTGCCGCAGCGGCCCTCAGGCGCGGGCCGGGTGCTGGACATGCTGCTGGTGGGCCTGCTCTGTGGCCGCGTGTCCTTCATCGTCGCCAATTTCGCCTTCTATCGCGAAGCGCCCTGGAGCATGTTGCAGATTGCCGATGGTGGCTATCACGTGCCCGTGGTGCTGGTTGCAGCGCTTGGGTGGGGCCTCTGGAGCCTGCGCCGGCATCCTTCACTGCGTGTTCCGGTGCTGTGCAGCGCCCTTGCAGGCGCAGTGCTGTGGGGCCTGGGCAGCTACGGCCTGGCACAGTGGCAGGCCAACACGTTGTCGCTGCCGGCGGTGCAGGTGGTGGACCTGCAGGGCAGGCCGCTGGACCTGGCGCAGTTCCATGGCAAGCCGGTGGTGCTCAATCTCTGGGCAAGCTGGTGCGGCCCATGCCGGCGCGAAATGCCGGTTCTGGCCCAGGCGCAGCAGGCACACCCTGAGCTGCAGTTCGTCTTTCTCAACCAGGGCGAAAGCCTCGATGAGGCCCAGCAGTTTCTGACTGCGGAGCGCCTTGCGCTGCGCGACGTGCTGCTGGATGAGCCTGCCGCTGCCTCGACCGTGCTGGGCGTGCGGGCCTATCCCTCGACCCTGTTCTTCGATGCGCAGGGGCGCCTGCACGATCTGCACCTGGGTGAACTGACCCACGCCGGTCTTGAACACAAACTGCGCAGGCTGCGGTAGCCTGCGCGGGCATTTCCCTCTGGAGTTCACATGCTGTCGATTTCCCTGCGCACCGCGCCTGCGGTCCTGATCCTGCCGATGCTGCTGGCCATTACCGCCTGCAGCCAGGCACAGACGCCGCCGGCCAAGACGCCTGCCGGGACTGCTGCAGCAGCTCCTGCGGCAGGCAAGGGTGAGCGTCCTGCGGTGCTGAAGGGCATCGAGAAGCACGGCTTCGAAGTCATTTCCGAGTTCGATGCGCCGGGTGGCCTGCGTGGCTTCGCCGGCGTGGTTGGCGGCCAGCAGCCGGCGGCGGCCTATGTCACCGCCGATGGCAAGCATGTGCTGGTGGGCAGCCTGTTCGATGCCGAGGGCAACGACGTGGCCGCCGAGGCGGTGGAGAAATTGGTGGCCGCGCCGATGTCGGCCAAGATGTGGTCCAAGCTGGAAGGCAGTGCCTGGGTACGCGACGGAAAGGCCGATGCACCGCGCGTGGTCTATACCTTCAGTGACGCAAACTGCCCGTATTGCCACAAGTTCTGGGAAGCGGCACGTCCGTGGGTGGATGCCGGCAAGGTGCAGCTTCGCCACATCATGGTTGGCGTGATCCGCGAGGACAGCCCGGCCAAGGCCGCAGCCATCCTGTCCGCGCGCGACCCCAGCGCCGCGCTGCTGGACAACGAACACCAGTTCGACCGGGGTGGCATCAAGCCGCTGCCGAGCATCAGCCGCGAAGTGGCGGGCAAGCTGGATGCAAACCAGGTGCTGATGGTGGAAATGGGCTTCCAGGGCACGCCGGGCATCCTGTTCCAGAATGAGCAGGGCAGCGTCGAACGCCGCGCCGGCCTGCCGCAGGGCGATGACCTGCAGAAGGTGCTCGGCCCGCGCTGAGGATGTTCCCGCACCGCAAATGAATGACAGCAGGCCCGCATGGCAACGTGCGGGCCTGCTGCGTTCTGTCACCCGGCCTGGTGCAGGTAGTACTCCACGGGCACCACCAGTTCCTGCGGCGCGTTCATCTCATCAGGAATGGGCGGCAGCGGTTGTGCGCGGCGGAAGGTCTGCAGCGCGGCTTCATCCAGCAGTGGCTGGCCGCTGGACTGCTCCAGGCGCAGGGCAAGCAGGCTGCCTGTGCGGTCCAGGCTGACCCGTACCCAGGCCGTGCCCTGCTGGCGCCGTGCGCGCGCGGTGGCGGGGTAGAAGCGATAGCGTTGCAGTCGCGCCATCAGCCGGGCCTCCCACTGGTCGCTGGCGGCGCCGGCCTGCAGGTCCGCAGGAGGGGCGTCCGGTGTGGGCGGTGCGGCGGCGACCGAGGCCGTGGCCGGCGCGGCGTTGGTGCTTGCGGCAGGCGGGGCAACCAGCAGCGGCTGGCGTCCGCTGCCGCCGGTTTCGCTGGCTGCGCGTTCGCCTTCGCGCGCAGCCGTGGGCAACGGCGGCGGTGGCGCTTTGCTGGGCTGCGGCGCACTGGCCTGCTGCGCCGGGCGGGGCGTATCGGCGTGGCGCTCCTCCACCGGCTGCGGCGGCGCGGCCGGTGCCAGCAGGCGCAGGCTGATGCGCATGTCCTGCTCCGGCGGCGGCAGTGCCGCCGGGGTCACCACCCAGTGCACGAGCAGCAACAGCGGCAACAGGTGCAGGCCGACGCTGATGGCGACGGCCTGCCAGTGGCCGCTGCGCTCACTCATCGGCGGTCACCCACAGCAGATCGGCGTCGCCAACGTCGAGGGCTTCGCCCGGTGCGGCCAAGGCGATCACCAGCGCCGGCGTGGCCGGCGGCAGGTAGCCGGGCACGCCGGTACCACGCAGCACGTGCCAGCGGCCGGCGACCAGCAGGGCGGGTGCGGGCGACGTTGCCAGTACCTGGGCCATGCGCGTGTCGCGTGCCTGCTGCACGGCAAGCATGCCCTCCAGCATCGGCGCGGCCCCGGCATGCTGGGCCAGCACGACTGCTGACAACCGCTGGCGCGCGTCGGCTACCGGGAAGCGGACCGGCTCAGTCGATGCCAGCAGCGCATCGACTTCGGCACGCGACAGGTTGCCGCCGTGCAGGGCAATGCCTGCAGCGCAGGCGTCCTGCACCAGGCCGCCATAGGCCTGCCAGGGCCAGCGGCTGTCCCAGCCCAGCAGTTCCTGCAGGCGGCTGCCGTCGGCCCGGTTGCCCTTGGCCAGCCAGCGTTGCACGCGCTGCAGGCGCGCCTGGCGTTCCTGCGCGATCATCTCCAGCACCAGCGCGCCCTGCGGCCGCTGCCGCTGCAGGGCCGCGAGCAGCCAGCGCTGCGCGGCGTGGTCGGCCTCGACATCGTGGCGCTCGCCCAGCAGCACGCGCTGCGCCCCGGCCACGCGCTGCGTGAAGCCCGCCTCATCCAGCGCCTGCCCAGTGGCCAGGTCGATGACGCGTCCCGGCATCGGCTGCGCCCCGGCCATGCCTGCCAGTGCGAGCAGGCACAGCAGCAGCCAGCGGCGCTCAGAACGCCACATTGATGCCCATCGAGACCGTCCGTCCACGGCCGTTGCCGCGATCCAGGATCGGGCTGAAGATGCTGTCGATCGAGGCATTGTTGTCATAGGCTTTGTTCTGCAGGTTTTCGATGTTCAGCCACAGCGTGGTATTGGCCTGGGGCTTGAAGCTGGCGTAGAAATCCAGCAGCACGCCGGTGCCGCCGGTCTTGCGGGTCTGGAAGAAGTCGTAGCCTTCCTCGGTGGGGCCGGAGTACTCGGCACGCACGCCGGCCTGCACGCGCTGCTGCCACCAGCTGCCACCCACGTCCAGCGTCCAGTAGCGGTCGGGCAGGGCGGTGATGTCTTCCAGGTTGACGTATTCGATGGTGGGCGCGCTGGTGTGCGACCGTGTCCAGCTCAACGTGGCGTGGTAGTGCTCGCTGGCGTAGTGGGCTTCCAGTTCGATGCCACGCATGCGCACGATGCCGGGCTGGTTCATCCAGCGGGTGGTGGTGGTGAAGTCATCGGCATCGAGCACGTCGGTCCAGGCGCTCAACTGCTCGTCGCTGTCGATGGCCACCACCAGCGGCGCCACTTCCGGCGGATGCACCACCAGCAGGTATTGCGGCTTGATGTAGTCGCGGATGCGGTTGTCGAAGCGGGTGACCCGCAGCTGGGCCAGGTCGCCGTCGACCAGCAGCGAGTCGGTACTGAGGTTGGCGCCGAACTGCAGGTTGCGCGAACGCTCGCGGCGCAGGAACGGGTTGGCGCCCACGCCATCGGCGTCGCTCATGCCTTCCAGCGGGATCTTCTCGAAGAACATCTCCTGCACGCGCGGCGCGCGCGAGGTGCGCGAGGCTTCAACGAACAGCTGCAGCCAGTCGGTGGCCTGCACCGAGAACGCGAGGCTGGGGCTGAGCGCATGCTGGGTGCGGCGCACGTCGATGTCGCCGCCGCCGATGTCCGCACACTGGCCCGGCACATCCGAACAGACCGGGATGTGGCCGCTGATGCCATACCGTTCCTGGCGCAGGCCAGCGGTCAATGCGTAGCGGTCATGCTGCAGTTCAAGCGTGCTGAACACGCTGTCCAGCTGGCTGCGGCCCTGCGGGTTGGCGCCGCGCAGGGTGGGGGTGTCGGCCACGAAGATGTCCGACTGGTGCTTGACGCCGGTGTTCCAGCGCGCCTGCACCGGGCCGATCTCGAAGCGGCTGGTGTTGTCTGCGGTCCAGCTGCTCAGGCTGCTGTGCGTGCGTCGGCCGATGTAGCTGGAATCCTCCACCGGCGGGTAATACAGATGCGTCTTGTTGCCGGCGAAGGTGACGCGCACGTCCAGCCACGGCGTGTAGGGCGTGTAGTGGTAACTGGCGCGCTGGTTGCGCGCGGAAATCTGCCACGGGTAGTTGTGGTAGAAGTCGTTTTCATAGTGCATGTGGCTCAGGTCCAGCCGGTGCTGGTCGCTGGGCTGCAGGCGCGCCTTCAGCAGCCAGCTGCTGGGTTGCTGGCTGGCCGGGTCGGCGCTGTTCTTCTGTCCATTGGCGGTTGCGTATTCGCCGCTGCGGCTGCTGCTGGCCGCTGCCAGCAGGCCGAACTGGCGGTCGCCGCCGTCCTCGCTGTGGCGCCATGCGCCGGCGAACGTGCGGCCATCGCCGTAGCCGTTGTTGCCGTGGCGGTAACCGGCGCGCAGGCCCCAGTCGCGGCCTTCGGCCAGCAGGTCGTCGATGTCCAGCGTGCGGAAGTTGGCACTGCCGGCCAGCGTGCCGGCGCCGTCAGCACCGGCCACCGCGCCGCGCTGCACGTCAACGCCGGCCAGCAGGAACGGATCGACATAGGCGAACGGACCGCCGGAGCCATGCCCGGCGTTGTTGCGGAAGGTCTGGGTCACGCCGTCGATCATGGTGTTGACCCGGCCGGCGCCGGTCATGCCGCGGATGTTGACCTGCAGCCCCGGCTGGCTGCGCGAGTGGAAGCTGTGGCTGCCGGGCATCGAGCGCAGCAGGCTGTTGCCGTCCTGGCGTTCGGCCATGGCAACGCGCTCGCTGCCGACCTTGGGGGTGAAGCCGTCGGCGAGGGGGGCGACGTACTGGCTGGTGCCGGCACCGGCAGCCGGCCCGCGCGAGGTGTCGCTCTGCACGCGCAGCGGACCGGTACGGCGGCTGCCGTCGTCGCGCTGGGGCGGCGCTGGTTCCAGGGTGGCATGACGGGCGTCGATGAAGCGCGGCCGCAGGGGGCTGCCGGCCAGCAGGCGGGTCAGCGCCTGGGCGTCATCGAAGTCACCCTGCAGGGCGGGGGCCACATGGCCAGCGGGGAGTGCGGTGGCCATCACCAGATCCACGCCCGTGAGGCGGCTGTAGGCATCCAGTGCCTGGGCCAGCGGCTGCGCGGGCAGATCGTAGTGGCGTGTCGCTGCCTGTGCGCGGGCAGGTGCAGGCAGCAGTGGCAGGGCGCCGGCACACGCCAGCGAGAGGGCAAGAACGAGGGGGCGGTGGTACAGCATCGAAGGCTCCAGGGGATGACGCAGGGCGTCGTTCACCTGGGTAGACGCGGCGGCAGGGCCGATGTCAGGGTGCATCGCGCGGTTCGTCGTGCGGCGCCACCCAGACCTGCACGTCACCGGGCAGGCGCAGCACGCGCACGTGCAGCTGCGTGGCCAGCTGGTCACGGCTTTCGGCAGCGCCATCGGCATTGCCGAGCAGGGTCACCGGTTGCTGGCGGAGTGCGGGGCCGATGATCCAGGTGTGGCCGCCGTGCCAGGCATCCAGCCCCTGTGCGACCTTGGCCAGCGGTGCCGAGACCCAGTGCAGGCGTCGCTCGCGCCAGGCCAGTGCGCCGCTTTCCATCTCTGTGGCTGCGCTCGTGCCGTTGCCATCGAAGCGCATCTGCTGGCCTTCCTCAGCCTCGGCGTGGCCCGGGCCGCTGTCCACCCGTACCGTGTGCTCGGTGACGGCGACCCTGCTGGCGTGCTCGCCCACGGCGACATCGAAGGCGGTGCCCAGCGCGGTCACGGTGCCGTGGGGTGTGTGCACCTGGAAGGGCCTGCCGGTGTCGGTGGCGACCTTGAACCAGGCCTGGCCGTGCTGCAGCTGCAGCTGGCGACGCGTGCCATCGATGCGCACGTGGATCTCGCTGCCGGGCGCAAGCTGCAGGTGCGAGCCATCGGGCAGGATTTCGTCACGGATCTGTCCGGCGGCCGTGCGTACCACCTGCGCGGCGGGTGGGGTCACATGGCGGCTGTACAGGCCCAGCGCACACAGCAGCAGGACCGCGATACCGGCGTCGCGCACGCGGCGACGCTGCCGCCGCTGCTGCTGCCGCTGCATGCTGGGCAGGCCCGTGCCGGCCTGCCAGAGCGCCTGCAGGTGCTGGTACTGCGCGGCGTGGCGCGGGTCGGCCGCATACCAGCGGGCGAAGGCGTTCTCGTCGCGGTGGCCGTCGTGGCCATCCAGCCACCAGCGGGCGGCTTCCTGGGCAATGGCGTCGTGGCTCACGCCTGCGGTACCTGCTGCACGGCGACCAGTGCACGCAGCAGGTGGCCGTGCGCGGTCTGCCGGGTGATGCCAAGCAGGCGCCCAATCTCGGCCAGCCCCATCTGCTCCACCCGTGCCAGCAGGAAGACCTGGCGTGACCGCGCCGGCAGGGCGGCGATGATCGCGTCGAGATGGCGCAGCTGCTCGGCATCGAGCAGGCGCTGTTCGGGCAGTGGTGCGGGGTCGGCGATGGCCAGCAGCTGGGCGTCGTCCAACGTTTCTTCGTGACGGCGCGTGCGCTGCCGGTAGTGGTCGGCGATCAGGTTGTGGGCGACGCGGTACAGGTAGGCGCGGCCGTTGCCCAGCAGTCCGCTGGCCGCGACCTTGATGACGCGCAGCCAGGTTTCCTGGACGACGTCATCGGCGTCGCTGCGTTGCGGGAGTTTGCGGCGGACGTGGGCATGCAGCGGCCGGTAATGGGCTGCGCACAGATGCGCGACATCCGTCGGTTCGACAGGCGTGGACACAAGGCGGGCGGGGGCAGTGTGGAGGAACAGCCCGCGGCGGCAAGGGCAGCGGCTGCACCTTACAGTAAAGGAGAATCATTTGCATCATCGCGATCCGGCCTGGTGCGGCCGGGCGCCCGGTCAGGGGCTGCGGCTGACGCTTCGCAGCTGCAGCAGCAGGCGGTGCGCCGGGAACGTGCGCAGCGTCGGGTGCCGGGATCGATAGTAGGCGTTCCAGTAGCTCGCTGCGCGTTGGATGCAGCGGTCCACGAAGGCCGGGTTCGCTCGGACCAGGGGCAGGTAGGCAGCCAGGCCGATCTGCTGCGCCTGCTGTTCGACGGCTACGGCGATCTCCTCGACGTACTCGCCGAGCAGCGCAAGATGGAAGGCCAGGACCCACGGTGCCGATGCCGCGCCCAGCGTTTCAAGCGCGTGCTGGCGCAGATGGCCGTCCGGGTGGCGCGTCGCCAGGCAGAGGCACAGCAGGCGCGCGTCGCCCTGCAGCGAGGAGGCGAGGCGCATCAGGCGTGTGCCATCGGCATAGAGGCGGCAGGGGAAGCGCAGCGCTTCTTCGTCGAGTCGGATCTGGTGCTGGGCAAGGTTCGGGTGGGGCGTTGCCTCGATGCGGCGCAGGCGGTGCTGCAGATCCGTGGCGATGTCGCGCAGATGGGCGGGTACGTCGAGCATCGGTCGAGTATCGCCGCCCCTGACGGCCGGGCCAATGGCCAGGCCGTTCAGAGCGGCCGGTACTGGATCTGTGCCGCCAGCACGCGCAGGCCATCGGCGCCACTGGACAGGATGCGCTCCTCGCCCACGCCCTTCAGGCGCTGCAGCTGGAAACCGTCTTCGGCCGGCAGGCGGGCGGCGAGCGCGTCCAGATGCTGCAGGGCGCTTGGGCCCTCACAGTCGAACTGGCCCCAGTACTGGCCGTGGCGGTGGATGGTCAGGCGGTAGTGCATCACGGGGTCTCCGGCAGGTGCTGCAACCACTGCGCGAACATGGCGTTGGCCGCAGCGGCCAGCGGCGCGCCATAGCGACGGGCCTGCGCGCGCAGGTCGTTGGGGTCGATGCCGGCCTGGGCCAGTTCGAGGGTGTGGCCGATCAGCCAGCGCTCGAACTGGCGCGCATCCAGTTCCGGATGGCATTGCAGGGCAAGGGCATGGAGGCCGACCGCGAAGGCCTGGTGGCGGCAGGCCGGCGTGCTGGCCAGGCGCTGCGCGCCCTCGGGCAGCTCGAAGGCTTCGCCGTGCCAGTGCAGCACCGGGATGCCCTGCAGGGCGTGCAACGGCGAGCGTTGGCCGTCTTCGGTCAGCAGCAGCGGGGCAAAGCCGATTTCCTTGCCGCCACTGGCCGCAACCGTGGCGCCCAAGGCGCGCGCCATCAACTGCGCGCCCAGGCAGATGCCCAGTGTCGGTCGCTGCTGCTGCAGGCGGCGTTGCAGCAGGGCGATGCTGTCGGCCACGAACGGGTAGAGGGCCGTGTCATTGGCGCTGATCGGGCCGCCAAGCACGACCAGCAGGTCCGCGTGTTCGGCGGGCTCCAGCGGATCGACGCCGGCCTGCAGCACCTGCACGGTCCAGCCCTGCGCGTGCAGCAGGGGCTGCAGCGTGCCCAGGTCTTCGAAGGCAACGTGCTGCAGCACGACGGCGTGCCTGCCGGCAGCGGTCGTCATGCGGGTTCCCCGGCGCTGGGCCAGTAGAAGCTGTCCGGTGTCGCGCGCGCGCCGAAGATCGCCTGGCCGACGCGGACCACGGTGGCACCTTCTTCGATGGCGACCTCGAAATCACCGGACATGCCCATCGACAGCTGCGACAGGTCGATGCCTGCCGGTGCGGTCTGCTGCAGCTGGTCGCGCAGCTCGCGCAGGCGCACGAAGCAGGCGCGTACGCGTTCGATCTCGGGGGTGAAGATGGCCAGGGTCATCAGCCCGCGCACGCGCAGGCGGTCGAAGGCGGGCAGCTGCTGTACGAAGGCCGCGACGGCATCCGGTTCCAGGCCGTACTTGCTGGGTTCGGCCGAGGTGTTCACCTGCACGAACACATCCAGGACGCGGTCTTCCAGCTGCAGCCGTTGCTGCAGGGCCTCGGCCACGCGCAGGCTGTCCAGTGCCTGGAATTCGCTGGCGAAGCGGGCGACATAGCGGGCTTTGTTGGTCTGCAGGTGGCCGATGACCGACCAGTGCACGCCGAGGTCGGCCATCGACTCGGCCTTGCGCTGGGCTTCCTGCACCTTGTTCTCGCCCAGCGCGTGGCAACCGGCGGCCACGGCCATGCGGATGCGGGCTTCGTCGACGGTCTTGCTGACCGGCAGCAGGCGCACGCTGGCCGGGTCGCGGCCGGCGCGGCTGCAGGCCGTGGCGATGCGTTGGCGCACGGTGACCAGGTTGGCAGCGATCTGTTCGACGGACTGGGCGACGGGCCAGTCGGCGGCGGCAAGGGGCATGGGGGACCTCCAGTGCGGGTGGCCAGGGTGGGATACACTGGCACAGGACAAGGCTTATTTTGGCATAGGACAAAATGAAAATCACCGGGCGTAGCGCCGAGGCCATCTTCGACAGCATCCGTGAGGGGATCGGCAGTGGCCAGCTGGCGGCGGGCAGCGTGCTGCCGCCGGTGCGTGAACTGGCCGAGCGGTTGGGCGTGAACCGCAATACCGTGGCGGCCGCCTACAAGCGGCTGGACGGTGCCGGCCTGGCCAGCACTGCCGGCCGCCGCGGCACGGTGGTGCGCGGGCCGGCACAGGCCATGGCCCGTGAGGGCAGCGCGCCAGGCCTGGCCCTGCGCGACCTGGCCGGCGGCAACCCGGACCCGCGCCTGCTGCCGGCGTTGCGCCTGCAGGCTGCTGCCCCCCGGCTGTACGGGGCGGACACGGTGGATGCGCGGATGCAGCGCCTGGCCCGTGCCTCGCTGGACCCGCATTGTCCGGCCGGCTATGCGCTGGAACTCACCCATGGTGCGGTGGATGGCATCGAGCGCCTGCTGGCGGCGTGGCTGCTGCCGGGCGACCGTATCGCCGTGGAGGATCCGTGCTTCCTCGGCAGCCTGAACGTGCTGGCGGCGGGCGGGCATGCGGTGCTGCCGGTAGCGGTGGACGCGCACGGCATGCAGGTGGAGGCGCTGCGCGCTGCGCTGGAGGCTGGTGCACGGGCGGTGCTGCTGACCCCGCGCGCACACAACCCCACCGGCGCCAGCCTGGATGCGAAACGGGCGCGGGCGCTGCGCCAGCTGCTGGCGGGCTACCCGCAGGTGGCGGTACTGATCGACGATCACTATGCGCTGCTTTCGCAGCAGCCCTACCACTCGGTGCTGCCGGCCGATGACCGCCGCTGGGCGCTGCTGCGTTCGCTGTCCAAGGCGCTGGGGCCGGATCTGCGCCTGGCGTGGCTGGGCTGCGACGCCGCCACCGCCAGCCGTCTGCGCCTGCGCCTGGCTGCCGGTACGGGCTGGGTCAGCCATCTGCTGCAGGATGCGGCCAGTGCCGTGCTGGAATCGGCACCGCAGCGGGCGAAGATCACGGCGGCGGGCGAGCGGTACCAGCAGCGGTTGCAGTCGCTGCAGGCACAGCTGCGCGAACGCGGGATGCAGACGCCGCTGTCGATGGAGGGGCTGAACCTGTGGCTGCCACTGCTGGATGACAGCCACGCGCAGGTGCTGGCACTGGCGGCCCGCGGCTGGCATGTGCGCGGGGGTGAAGTGTTTGCGGTGGCGGCGCCGGCACATGGGCTGCGCATCACCTGCGCGGCGCTGGGGACGACCGAGCTGCGCAGGCTGGCCGATGACCTGGTGGCGGTGTGCGGCTTGTAGCGTCGAGCTTGCTCGACTTCGTTTGGATTGTAGAGTCGAGCTTGCTCGACTGGCTTCTGCCAACAGAAGTCGAGCATGGCTCGACTCTACAGAAGCGGAAGTCGAGCAAGCTCGACTCTACAGAAACATTTCCGGGCGATCAGGGCGCGGCATTGGCGCCCGGCCGCACGTAGTAGGTCTGGCCGGTGTCGTCCAGGAACACCAGTTCCGGCTTGCCCTGCCACGAGGTGAGCATGGCGCCGGTGTTGTTCTGGTGGCGCACCATCAGGCTGGCACCGCGATCGGGGTTGGCCACGACCTTGAATACTTCAGTGGTGCCACTGGCATCGTCCAGGGTCAGCAGCGCTTCGCCACCTCGGTCGCTGGTGCCATAGGCGCCGCGTTCGGAACCGTCCGGCCCGAGCAGGATCATGCCCGACAGTGCGGTGGCACGCGGGCTCTGCGGTTTGCCCTTGCTGAGCGGGTCGGGCACGGGAGCGCCGAGGATGACGCGCGCCTGGCCCTTCTCATCGTGGATGACCAGGCCACGGGCTTCGATCACCCGTTGTGGCGATTGGCTGTGATGCAGGTTCCAGGCGGTCCAGCCGGAAACGAGCAGGGCGAGGGTCGAAACCCCCAGCGTGGTCAGCATCAGTGCGCGGGCCATCGTTCGTCCTTCCTTGGATGTGCCGACGATAGCGGATGCAAAAGCGGATGGGTAGGGCCACGCGATCAATGGAAATCGCGGCTGTGGCTGCGCAGGCCCTGCAGCAGTTCGTCCAGGCACAGCATGCGCTGCACGATCACGTGCTGCACGCCATCGACGCGTTCCAGGCGGCCGTCGATCTGCATCAGCTGGGTATCGACCAGCACGCGGTGCTGTCGGTCGGCCACGTGCCGCCAGACCACGGCGTTGACCATGCCGGTCTCATCTTCCAGCGTGAGGAACGTGACCCCGCTGGCGGTCTGCGGGCGCTGCCGCATGCGTACCAGCCCGGCGATGCGGACGCGGCGGCCATGGCCGTGGCCGCCCAGCTGTGCAGCGTCCAGGCACCCGCGGCTGCGCAGTTGCGCGCGCAGGAAACTGATCGGGTGGCGGCCGAGCGTGGTGCCGGTGCTGCGGTAATCGGCCTGCATGTCTTCCCACGCACTGGGCAGCGGCAGCGCCACGCGTGCCTCGGCGGTGGCACGGGCCTGGTCGAACAGCGGCAGCCGGTTTTCCACGCCGGAAATATCCCAGCGCGCACGATGGCGATGCCCGCTGAGCCCGCGCAGCGCGCCGGCGTCTGCCAGCAGCCCCTGCTGGCGGCGGTCCAGCCCGGTGCGCTGGCACAGGTCGCCGACATCGTCGAATGGGCGCCGCGCGCGCTCGCGCATGAGCGCCTGCACGGCGGTTTCGCTGCAGCCATCGACCAGGCGCAGGCCAAGCCGGATCGCCGCCGGGCCCTTGCTGAAATCCAGGGTGCAGTCCCAGTCGCTGTGGCGCACGTCCACCGGCAGCACCGTGATGCCATGCCGGCGCGCGTCCTGCAGCAGCTGGTCGGGGCTGTAGAAGCCCAGCGGCTGGCTGTTGATGAGGCTGGCGGTGAACGCAGCCGGGTGGTGACACTTCAGCCAGCAGCTGTTGTAGGTCAGCAGGGCAAAACTGGCGGCATGACTTTCCGGGAACCCGTAATCGCCGAACCCCTTGATCTGCTCGAACAGGTGTTCGCCGTAGTCGAGGCTGAAGCCGTTCTTCAGCATGCCGGCCAGCAGCTTTTCGCGATGGGGCTCCAGTCCGCCGCGGCGCTTCCATGCGGCCATCGAACGGCGCAGGGCATCGGCCTCGCCCGGGGTATAGCCGGCCGCCTCCACCGCCAGCTGCATCACCTGCTCCTGGAACAGCGGCACGCCCAGGGTGCGCGCGAACACGCGTTCCAGCTGCGGCGGATAGAGTGGGTTTTCCGGGTCGTTCAATGCCTCGGGACCCTGTTCACGCAGGATCCTTCGCCGCTCCAGGTAGGGGTGCACCATGTCGCCCTGGATGGGGCCAGGGCGCACGATCGCCACTTCGATCACCAGGTCGTAGAAAGTACGCGGCTGCATGCGCGGCAGCATGGCCATCTGCGCGCGCGATTCGATCTGGAATACGCCGATGGTGTCGGCGGCGCAGATCATGTCGTAGGTCTGCTCGTCCTTGGGGGGAATCGCATCCATGCGCCCTGCGTGCAGGCCGTGCTGCTGCAGCATCGCCAGGCACTTGCGGATGGCGGTGAGCATGCCCAGCGCCAGGCAGTCGACCTTCATCAGGCCGGTGGCATCGAGGTCATCCTTGTCCCACTGGATGACGGTGCGCCCGGCCATGGCCGCGTTTTCCACCGGTACGAGGGTGGACAGCGGGTGTTCGGAAATGACGAAGCCACCCGGGTGCTGCGACAGGTGGCGGGGGAAATCGATCAGCTCTTCGGTGAGTGACAGCAGCCGCCGCATCAGCGGCGTGTCCGGATCGAAGCCGCGTTCGCGCAGGGTGTCCGGCAGCGGGATGTTGCCGCCCCAATGATCCATCGCTGCGCCCAGCTCGTTCACCTGGTCCATCGGCAGGCCGAGCGCACGGGCGACATCGCGGATCGCGCTGCGGCCGCGGTAGCTGATCGCCACGGCGGTCAGCGCGGCGCGCTCGCGGCCATAGCGGTTGAACACGTACTGCAGCACTTCCTCGCGGCGCTCGTGTTCGAAATCGATGTCGATATCCGGCGGCTCATCACGTTCATCGGAAATGAAACGCTCGAACAGCAGGTTGCTGCGCGCCGGGTCGATCTCGGTGACGCCCAGCACGAAGCACACCGCCGAATTGGCCGCCGAGCCGCGGCCCTGGCAGAGGATCTTCTGCTCGCGGGCGAAGCGGACGATGTCCTGCACGGTGAGGAAGTAGGAGGCGTAGTTCTTCTTGGCGATCAAGGCCAGTTCGTGCTCGATCTGCTTGCGTTGCGCCGGCTGGATGCCCCACGGCCAGCGCTCGGGAATCCCCTTTTCCACCAGCGCACGCAGCCAGCTGTCCGGGGTCTCCCCTTCGGGCACCAGTTCGCGCGGGTAGGTGTACTGCAACTGGTCCAGGGTGAAGTGGCAGCGCTCGGCGATGCGCAGGGTCTCGGCCAGCAGTTCGGGCGGGTACAGCCTGGCCAGGGCGCTGCGCGGGCGCAGGTGGCGCTCGCCATTGGGAAACAGCCGCCAGCCGGCTTCGGCCACGCTGCAGCGGTGGCGGATCGCGGTCAGCGTGTCCTGCAGGGCGCGGCGGCGGCGCACGTGCATGTGCACATCGCCGCTGGCCACCAGTGGCAACGCGTGGCGTTCGCCGAAGGCCTGCAGCTGCTGCAGGCGGCGCACATCGTCGTGTTCGTGGTGCAGTTCCACCGCCAGCCACAGGCGGTCGTGGAAGGCGGTGCGCAGCGTCAGCAGGTGGCTGGCATCGGGCTGCCGGTCCAGCCACAGGCACAGCAGGCCCCCGGCCAGGCCGTGCAGGTCTTCGCGCAGGCAGCGGTATTCGCCCTTGCCTGCGCGCCGCCGGCAGGTGGTGATCAGCTGGCACAGGCCGGCATAGGCATCCTGGTCGGTGCACAGCAGGGCGATCTTCGGCCCGTCCTCGACCTGGAATTCGGCGCCTACGACCAGCGCCACGCCGTGCGTCTTCGCCGCCTGCCAGGCCCGCACGATGCCGGCCAGCGAACACTCATCGGTGATCGCAACGGCGCGGTAGCCCTGGCCGGCGGCGCGCGCGAACAGCTCGTCGGCGGTGGACGCGCCGCGCTGGAAACTGAAGGCCGACAGGCAGTGCAGTTCGGCATAGGCAGGGGAGGCGGCGTGCATGGCGGTTCAACCGAACCAGCCGTGCAGCATCCACGGTGCATGCGGATCGTTGCGCGGGCGGAAGGCCCAGCCGCGCTGGCCGTGCGCGGTCTCCACCACGTAGTAGTCGCGGCGCGCATCGGCGTGGTCCCACCAGCCCGATTCGATCCGCTCCGGCCCGGCGACGATGCGCAGGCGCGGGTCGCGCAGTGGCTGCGGTGCCTCCAGCAGCCAGCCGGGGCGCAACGGCCAGTACGCAGGGGGCTTGGCCGCCGGCTGGGTGCCGCTGGCACATTCGGGGCGATGGTCGGCCTGCACCGCCAGTGGCTGCACGGCATCATCGCCAAGGCGCGCCCGCAGGCGCTCGCGCAGCTGGGTCCACGGCATCGCCTGCGCCGGGCGGGTGTCGAACAGATCGCGTGCGGCCGGCACGAACGGCGGCAGGTGTTCGGCCTGCAGGCGCAGCGCCCGGCTGCCGGCAGGCAGGGCGAAGGCCTCCATGCGGTTGCGGGCGATCTCGAACAGCAACGCGGCATCGCGTTCGGGCGCCAGCAGGCCGATGGTCAGCACGCTGGCCGGCAGCAGGTCGTGTTCGAAATACAGGTCGAAGCGCTGCACGCCGCCATCGCGCGAACACAGGAACGCAGCCAGGTCCAGCAGCAGGCGGCGCAGCGGAAACAGCAGCGCCTGGCTGGATTCGATCTCGTACTCGAATTCGATGCGTGCGTCGAAACGGTCGGGAGGCTGGTAGTAGCGCAGTGGCGCGGTGGGCAGGCCGCGCAGCGCATCCAGCTGCTGCAGCACATCGGGTGCGAAGCGCCGGGCCAGGCTGTCGCGCGGCAGTTCGAGCACCGCGCCCAGCGTGCGCAGGCCGGAGCGGCCCAGCACGGTGACCGCCTCGGCGGGCAGCCCGCAGCGTGACAAGGGCAGTGGCGCCAGCAGGGCCGGCAACTGCTGCGCATCGATGCCCAGGCCGTCGTGCACGTTGGCCAGCACGCGCGCGGCATGCGGGGTGGGCGCGGCCACCAGGCGGTGGCGGAAGCCCAGTTCGTGCAGGCCATCGCGCAGGCGTTTCTCGATCTTCAGCCAGTCACCGAACAGGGCACGGCTGGCACCGATTTCCATCACCAGCGCATGCGGAAAATCGAGGCTGACCTGCGAACTGTAGGCGTAGGCCCAACTGGCCAGCAGCTGGCGGGTCTGCTGCTCGGCGCTGGGGTCGTAGTCGTGCAGCTGCATGTCCTGCACCAGCACCTGTGCGGCCGACAGCAGCATGCCCGGGCGCAGGCCGGCCGCGCGTGCTGCCGGGCTGACCGCGCGCAGCACGCGGCGCTGCGCCGGCCCCTGCAGCAGCACCAGCGGCCGCTGCGGGTCCGGCTGCAGGCGCAGCACGCTGTCCAGCGCCAGCTGCGGCAACAACAGGCAGGCCCAGTGCATGGCGCGGCCTCAGTGGGCAACGGCCAGCGGCAGCGGTTGCGCCGGTGGCAAGCCACCGCGGCACTTCAGCACCCGCACCTGGCCGTGGTCGAGCTGCAGGCGCAGGCTGGCAGGCGAGGGATTGCGCGCAGCGCGCACGTCGCGGAACACGAAGCCCAGGCACTGGCCGCTGTCGGCGGCAACCTGCAGGCGGCGCAGCGAGCGGTCATCGGCCTGCTGCGGCTGCGGCCAGCACAGCACCGCCGCACAGGCGGCCGAGCGCAGGCATTGTTCGGCCGCCCACAGGGCCTGCTTCGGCGTGGCGTGGATGATCTGCAGCTGGGCCAGGTCCAGCCCGGCCGCGGCCCAGGCCGGGGCGTGCGGGCGGTAGGGCGGGGCGACCAGCACGATGGGCCGGTCGCGCTGGCTCAGCCTGGCCAGCGCCGGCCAGACCAGAGCCAGTTCACCCACGCCGGGGGCGTCCTGCAGTACCTCGCACAGGCCGCTGGCGGGCCAGCCGCCGCCGGGCAGGCGGGCATCCAGCGCCGGGTGGCCGCTGGCCAGGTGGTCGCTGGCCGGCCCATTGCGCGCCGGGCCACGCCACAGCTGTCGGCCGTCCAGCAGGCGGTCGAGCGCGACGACGGCACCCATCAGCCGGTCCCCCGGGGGAGGGGCCAATCAGGCTGGAAGCGACAGAAATGGGCGGAAACGGCTGGCATGGAGCGAGTGTCGGCAGACCGGCATCAGGGGCTGGGACCAGACATGCTACTCGCCTTGTGAGTAGAATTACTAATGAAATTGGAGGGTCGGGTTTCAGGTTGCTGAAGCGGTAAAGCATCCACGCATGGCGTGGATCTACCAGGCCGATGAGTAGATCCACGCCATGCGTGGATGGGCAAAAGGCGACCGAATCGGTAGATCCACGCCATGCGTGGATAGGCAAAAGGCGACCGAATCGGTAGATCCACGCCATGCGTGGATGGGCAAAAGTGCGCCGCCGACCCGGGCCGGCGGCTACCCGCTCATCGGTGCCGCCTGGTTACGGGTGCAACGGCAGCGCAACCGGACGCAGCGGCGCGGCATCGCCGCCGCGGATCTTCAACGGGCCGCCGATGAAGGCGAACTCGTAGACCTTGTCGCGGGCCAGTTCGTCCAGCGCCACCAGTTCGATGATCGGTGCGCCCTGCTGGGCCAGCAGGTAGGTGTGCAGCGGCACGTAGTCGTCGGATACCTCCGAGGGGAAGGTCTCGAAGCTGAGGTTGTCGGCACCGACGATCATCGCGCCGCTGTCTTCGACCAGGAAGCGCGCCGCGTCCAGGCCCATGCCCGGCGGGTTGGCCATGTACGCCTTCGGCTGTTCGAACAGGCGCATGCGGCCGGTGCGGATCAGCACGATGTCACCCTGCTGCAGCTTCACCTTCTGGCGTGCCAGCGCATCCTTCAGATCCTGGCGGGTGACCCGGTAGCTGTCCGGCAGCATGTCCACGCCCTTGGCCCCGGCCACGTCGATCAGCACGCCACGCGCGATCAGCGGCGGGAATTTCTCGATGCCGGTGACGTTCCAGCCGCGGTCGCCGAGATGCTGGTCGGCCTCGAAGCCGTTCCAGATCTTCCCGTGGATGCCGAAGTGGTTCAGCGCATCGATGTGGGTGCCGGTGTGGCTGTACATCGAGAACGCGGTGCCGGTGTAGCTGCGGGTGAGGTTCATGGTCTCGCCCACGCCCATCGGGTCGTCCATCACCGTGCCGCGCGGGGTATGGGTCATCCAGAACTGGTAGTGCGGGTCACCGGCGTCCTGCCAGCTGGGCATGCCGACGTAGTACTCGGTAGCCAGGTCATAGGCCTTGCCGCCGCTGACCCGCGACAGGATCGCCGCGCGCGAAGCCTCGGTGATCAGGTTGAGGCGGCCGATCTCGTCCTTCGGCCCCCAGGGGCTGGTGCCGACCTGCTGGCCGGAGGGAACGCGTTCGTGTGCGGAAACAGCGGTGGAAGCGCCGGCACCGGCCAGCAGCAGGGCCAGCGCGGTGGCCAGGGGACGTGGGGTCATGGGGAATCTCCTTGCAGGGTGGGGGAAGGTGCGGCTCAGGCCGCGACCAGACGGGCCAGGGCCTGGCGCAGCTGCGGCAACGGCAGGGTCTGCAGACGCAGGCCGTTGCCGCCGATCACGGTGGGAATGGAGCGGATGCCGAGGGCAGCGGCTTCGCTGCGGTCGGCCTGTACGCGCTGGCGGACTTCGTCGCTGCGCATGTGGTCAGCGAAGGCGCCGCGCGGGTGGCCCAGCGATTCGGCGATGTCCAGCAGCACCTCGGCATCGCCGATGTTGCGGTGCTGGTGCAGGTGCGCCCACTGCACGGCATCGAACATCGCGCCATGGGCCTCATTGCCGCCCAGCAGCCCTGCAGCCTGGCAGGCCAGTGCGCCGAGCCAGCCGGAGGGATACTCGAAATCCTGTGCGCGCATGCCTTCGATATCGATGCGCGCGCTGTCTTCATGCGCGGCGCAGTCGGTCCAGTGGCGCAGGATGGTTGCCTTGGCGCGCTGCATCGAGCCGAACACCTCGATCATCTGCGCGCGCGAGTCCTGCAGCACGAAGCTGCGATGACGCACCTGGATGCCGAGTTCGGCGGAGACCTGCTGCAGGCGCGGAGCCAGCACGAAGCACCAGCCGCAGACCACGTCGTGGAAGAAATCGACCACCGGCGCTGCGGTGGCGGGGGAAGGAACGGAAGACATCTGCCTGCCATCAGTGAGAGGGGAGGCGGCAGAGTAGGCAGCGCGGCATGCCCGAAACAGCACGCCGCAGGCAGCTCAGTTTTCGCTGGTGGTTACGAATCCAGGCCGGGGCAGCCAGGCAGATCGGCGTGCAGGAAATCGATGAAGGCACGGACCTTGGGCTGCAGGTGGCGCGCGGTGGGGTAGACCGCATGCACGAAGCGCGGCGGATACTGGTGGTCGGGCAGCACCTGCTGCAGTTCGCCACGGGCCAGTGCCGGCGCCGCCAGGAACGAGGGCAGGGCGCCGATGCCCATGCCGGCCACCAGCAGGTCGCGCAGCATCAGGCTGTTGTTGGCGGTGACGCGCGCCGGCAGGGTGATCGTCACCTGGCCATCAGGGCCAAGCAGCGGCCAGCTGCCGGGTGAGTCGGACAGGCTGTAGGCCAGCACGCTGTGCGACTGCAGGTCATCCACCGCCGCGGGTGCAGGGTGCTGCTGCAGGTAGGATGGCGCCGCGCACAGCACCTGCTGCAGCGAGGCCAGGCGGCGCGCCACCAGCCGCGAGTCATCCAGTTCGGCGCGCAGCCGCAGCGAGACATCGAAGCCTTCGCCGACGGCATCGAGCAGGCGATCTTCCATCACCAGGTCCAGCGACACCTTCGGATGCTGCTGCAGGAAGCGCGGCAGCAACGGCGACAGCGTGCTCAAGGCAAAGGACTGCGGTGCATTCACGCGCAGCCGCCCCGCCACCTCGCCACGCTGTTCGGCAATGCCGCGTTCCAGTGCGTCCAGTTCGTCGAGCAGGCGGCAGCACTCGCGGTAGTAGGTATGGCCCGTCTCGGTCAGGCTCATGCGCCGTGTGGTCCGTTGCAGCAGGACCACGCCCAGGTGCGATTCCAGCGCGCGCAGCTGCTTGCTCAACCCGGCCGATGACATGCCCAGGTCCTCGGCGGCGCGGGCCAGCCCGCCGCGCTCGACGATGCGACGGAAAGCGCGCATCAGGTTGAAGGAGTCCATGCCGGTCCCGGGCGCGAAGAAACCGCCATTGTAGATCCGCGGCATGCCCACCACGCGGTTGCGTCGTTTGTTCAAGCCAGCCCGCCGCGCGCGGCGCCACCCTGCAGGCTCCTCACGTTTCGGGTTGCCCATGAAGCTCTGGTTCCTCCGCCTGTACGCTCCGCTGTTCCTGTTCGGCTTCCTCGCCGCCGCCATCGTCTGGGTCGGCCACCGCCACGGCGACCCGCTGTGGCTGCTGGCCCTGCTGGCCCTCGCCATTGCCGTGTCCTTCATGGCCGAACGCCTCTGGCCCTACGATCCGTCGTTCAACCACGACCACGATGATCGCGTGCGCGACACCCTGCATGCCCTGGTCAACGAAGGCCTGAACCTGCTGTCGATCGCGGCCGTCCCGCTGCTGGCGGCGATCATTCCGTGGCAGGCGTGGCCGCAGCAGTGGCCCTTCGCGCTGCAGGTGCTGGTGGCCATCATCGCCGCCGATCTCGGCATCACCCTGGTGCACTACGCCAGCCATCGCATCGGCTGGTTGTGGCGGCTGCACGCGGTGCACCACAGCGTCACCCGCATGTACGGGTTCAACGGCCTGATGAAGCACCCGCTGCACCAGGCCGCCGAGGCGGTGGGCGGGGTGCTGCCGCTGCTGGCGCTGGGCCTGCCGATGCCTGTGGCCGCGGTGCTGGCCTTTGCCATTGCCATCCAGCTGCTGCTGCAGCATTCCAACGTGGACATGCGCCCGGGCGTACTCGGCCGGGTGATGGCCTGGGCACCACTGCACCGCTTCCACCACATGCGCTACGGCACCGCCGGCGACGTCAACTTCGGCCTGTTCCTGACCGTCTGGGACCGCCTGCTGGGTACCGCGTTCGATGCACCGGGCTACCGCTTGGGAACGCATGACCTGGGCATCGGCAGCCAGCCGGATTATCCGCGCGGCTATGCCGGGCAACTGATGGCGCCGTTCCGCGAGCTGCCCCATGGGCAGGTGCCTGAAGTGCCTGAAGGCCTGCGCCGTCGTTGAGCCTGCGCCTCAGGTGGCGCGCAGCTGCAATCCCTGCAGCTGTGCCGCGCCGATGCCGAACATGCGGCGCAGGCTGCGCGACAGATGGGCCAGATCGGCGAAGCCCGCGGCGTGCGCGCTGTCGGTCAGGCTGTGACCGTGCAGGTGGTGTGCCAGTGCGGTGCGCAGGCGCTGCCACAGCACCCAGCCACGCAGGGTCACCGCCAGGTCGGACTGGAAACGCCGGTGCAGCTGGCTGGGTGACAGATGCGCGGCCCCGGCGATATCGGCGGCGGGCACCGGGCCGGGCAGGTGCTGGGCGATGCGTTCCAGTGCCACCTGCACGCGGCGGTCCAACGGCTGCGCGCGGCTCAGCTGCGGCAGTCGCTCGTGCAGGATGCTGATATCGGCGGGCAGCTGGTACAGGTGCTGCTGGATCTGTTCGAGATCGGCATGGGCCGGTTCGAGGAACAGGGTGCAGCCGTCCTGCGGCGCGGAGAGGATGGCATGCGGCACGAAGGATGGCAGCCACAGGCGTTGGCCGAGGTGTGGCACGCCGTCGATCTCCACCTGCCAGGGCGCGCCGTCGCTGACCAGCAGCTGGTGGGCGTAGTGCGCGTGCGTGCCGCTGCCACCGGCATGGCCCTGCAGCAGGGCGGCGTGTGCATCCAGCAGCAGGGTGCCATTCCAGGGCAGGGCGGGGTGGGGCATGCGGGCATTGTAGATCCACGCCATGCGTGGATGACCTCTACCGGAATTGAATCCATGGAGATCCGACCCTCGTGCCGACCAACGGTCGGCACCCACCACCATCAGCAGCAGGTTCCAACAGCTCGCAGGAAACTGTCGAAGGCGGGGTGGGTCCGGTGGCAGGGGCGTGAGCCGCATGGATGCGGCGACCGAGCTTACATGGACGTACTTGCAGCGTCCCCTGCCACCGGACCCACCCCGCCATCCCACGGAATGCAGGCTTTTGACGTTGACGTTGACGTTGACGTTGACGTTAGCGGGTGCCGGGCGGCAGCCCGGCCGCCCCATCACCGCCCGTGCGGGTCCGGGCGGTGGTGCACGTACTCGACCACGGTGCCATCGGGGTGCACCGCATTGAATGCCGCGCCAGTGGGCACGACCTGCAGCGGGAAGATGATCTCGGCGCCGGCGGCCACCAGCCGGTCGTGGTACGGCCGGACATCGTCGACCAGCAGGGTGCCGGTGGTGGAGGTGAACGGCGCCAGCGCGTCATCGCTGCCTTCGATCAGCAGGAAGCGCCGACCATGGCCAGGCGCAGGCCCGCATCGGGGAACGGAAAGCCGGCATCGGCCACCACGCCCTGCAGCTGCTCGTAGAACGCGACGCTGCGCTCCAGTTCACCGGGGGTGACGAACACGCGGATCAGCACGCGCGGGCTGCGCTGGCTGGAGGTATCACAGCGGTCGCGCCAGAGGTGGTCGAAAGTGCGGTGTACGTTCATGGGCTCGGTCCATCGCCGGGGACTCCCATTATCGGTACGCCCCTGCGGCCTGCTGATGACCGCCGGTGATGGCCTGATAACCATGCCGTCGCAGCGGCCTGTGACTTAGGTCCTGTTGACAGCCATCAATGCCCTCGCACAATCTTAACAAGATGGGTCGCTCTGCGGCCCGGGCAGGCAGGTTGTCACGCCGGGAGGAGGGTCCCGCGCGCAGACCGGTCCGTCCCCTGGCCCGCGGTGTGTTGCCTGGCAACGCCCGCGCGGCATGAACGCTGCACCCTTCGGCGGCACTTTCCCTGGACCGATTGCCTTGGCAACGGAATTACGCCCGCCGATGAAAACGTTTACAAAGCCGCTCGCCCTGTCCCTTGCGCTGTCTGCCGCGCTGGCCGCCCCGGCCTGGGCCGACACGGCCGCCTTCACCGTGCTGACCCTGGAACAGGCACCGACCCAGGATGCGATCCCCGCCCTGGCTGCCCAGCTGAAATCCCTGAAGGTGGACGCGGTCAGCGTGCGCCAGGTGCAGCGCGGCATCGGCCAGGTCGATCCGCTGCAGCTGCTGGCCGATGGCCTGGGCTACGAATACCGCTTCATCGCCGCCGGCAAGGATGATGGCCAGACCCAGCAGGGCCAGGCCGTGCTGACCCGCCTGCCGATCGCCGCCGAATCCGGCCCCGACCAGCCGGGCCTGAACTACCTGCGCCTGGACGACGGCCGCCACACCGTGGCGCTGTACACCGATGCCGGCGCGGGTGCCGCGCGCCTGCCCGCCCTGGTCACCCGTTCACGCCTGGGCGCACCGGCGGTGCTGCTGGGTGCTGTGGCCGGTGAGTCGGCCAAGGCGGCCGGCTTCGACCCGGCCCGCGTGGCCCTGGAAGCCGATGCCAGCTACTTCAGCGATGGCTTCCAGGCGGCCAGCAGCGCGCCGTTCAAGATTGATGGCAGCACCCTGCGCGCGACCCTGCTGACCCTGGCCTACGTGGCCGACAAGGGCGGCGAGCAGCCGTGGATGGACACCACCCTCAACGCCGACGCGCGCGCCGCGCTGCTGCTGAAGGCGATGACCGAGGACGAGAAGTTCCAGATGCTGCACAGCTACTTCGGGCTGGGCAAGGATGGTGGACCGCTGCCGGACGGCGCCGTGGGTTCGGCCGGTTTCGTGCCGGCAGTGCCGCGCCTGGGCATTCCGGCGCAGCAGTCGGCCGATGCCGGCGTCGGCGTGACCAATCCAGGTGGCATCCGCCCGGGTGACTTCGCCACCGCCATGCCGTCCGGCCCGTCCACCGCGTCCAGCTGGAACCGCGAAGTGGCCTTCGCCGGCGGCGCGACCATGGGCCGCGAAGCGTGGCAGCAGCGCTTCAACATCCTGCTGTCGGGCAGCGTCAACCTGCAGCGTGACCCGCGCAACGGCCGCAACTTCGAATACGCCGGTGAGGATCCCCTGCTGGCCGGCTCGATGGTCGGCGCGCTCATCCAGGGCGTGCAGAGCCAGCACGTGATCTCCTCGATGAAGCACTTCGCGCTGAACGACATGGAGACCCGCCGCAACTTCCACGACGTGCGCATCGGCGAACAGGCCATGCACGAATCGGACCTGCTGGCCTTCGAGATCGCGCTGGACGCCGGCCGCCCGGGTGTTGCGATGTGCTCGTACAACAAGATCAACGGCACTTACGGCTGCGAGAACGGCTACCTGATGAACCAGGTGCTGAAGCAGGAGTGGAAGTTCCCCGGTTTCGTGATGTCCGACTGGGGTGGCGTGCACAGTGGTTCGAAGGCGGCGCTGGCCGGCCTGGACCAGCAGTCGGCCGGTGAAGTGTTCGACGCCGCGGTGTTCTTCGACGAACCGCTGCGCCTGGCCGTGCACGGCGGCGTGGTGCCGCAGGCGCGCCTGAACGACATGGTGGCGCGCATCCTGCGCACGATGTTCCTGCATGGCAACTTCGACAACCCGCCGCAGCACCAGAAGGTGGATGCCGAAGCCGGCTACGCCGTTGCCCAGCGCACGGTGGAAGAGGGCAGCGTGCTGCTGCGCAATGAAGGCAACCTGCTGCCGCTGGCCGACAGCGTGAAGCGCATCGTCATCATTGGTGGCCATGCCGACAAGGGCGTGATCGGTGGCGGTGGTTCGTCGATGGTCGGCGTGACCGCCAAGGGCACCAACGCGGTGCCCGGCGTGATGCCGACCACCTGGCCGGGCCCGGTGATCTTCCACCCGTCCTCGCCGCTGGAATCGCTGCGTGCAGCGCGTCCGGACGCGACCATCGAGTACGTGGACGGCACCAACGCCGCTGCGGCGGCCAAGGCGGCCGCGCAGGCCGACGTGGCCATCGTGTTCGCCACCCAGTGGGCGGCCGAATCGGTGGACCTGCCGGACATGCAGCTGCCCGACAAGCAGGACGCGCTGATCTCGGCGGTGGCCAAGGCCAACCCGAAGACCGTGCTGGTGCTGGAAACCAACGGCCCGGTGCGCACCCCGTGGCTGGCGCAGGTGCCGGCGATGCTGCAGGCCTGGTACCCGGGCATCCGCGGTGGCGAAGGCATCGCCGCGCTGCTGACCGGCCAGGCCAACCCGTCCGGCCGCCTGCCGGTCACCTGGGTGGTGGACGAATCGCAGCTGCCGCGCCCGCACATCGACGGCCTGGGCTTCAAGCCGAAGAAGGAATTCGGCGACGTGTTCGATTTCGATATCGAAGGCGCCAACGTCGGCTACAAGTGGATGGCGGCCAAGGGCCTGACCCCGACTTTCGCCTTCGGCCATGGCCTGTCTTACACGTCCTTCGCCTATGAAAACCTGAAGGTGAGCGTGGAAGGCTCGCGCCTGGTCGCCAGCGTGGACATCCGCAACACCGGCAAGCGTGCCGGTGCCGACGTGGCCCAGCTGTACCTGAAGCTGCCGGCCGGCAGCACCACGCCGATCCGCCTGATCGGCTATGACAAGGTGCAGCTGCAGCCGGGCGAACAGCGCCGCATCCGCATCGAAGCCGAGCCGAAGACCCTGGCCCACTACGATGCGCAGGCCCGCCAGTGGAAGATCGACGGTGGCACCTACCAGGTGCAGCTGTCGCGCAACGCCGCCGAGCCGCTGCAGAGCGTGGACGTGCAGCTGGTAGAGCAGGTGCTGCGCTGATACTGCGGGTTGTTGATGCTTGAAGGAACGGCCCCGAAAGGGGCCGTTTCTGTTTGTGGGGTGCCGCTGCGCTCGCCGGGCACGGCCCGGCGCTACTGCGCCCGGCGGACGCCGTCATCACCCGGGCGTGCCGGTGAACCACCCGCGCAGGAAATCGATCAGCTGCCGCACCTTCGGCGAGGGCTGCGTGCTGTGCGGGTAGACCGCGTACACGCTCTGCTGCGGGAAGCGGTGCTGGCGCAGCACCGGCCGCAGGCGATCCAGGGCCAGGTCGTCCTCGATCAGCCAGCGTGGCAGCACGGTCACCCCGGCACCGGCCAGGGCGAAGGCGCGCAGACTGCTGGCGCCATCCACGCGCACCACGGCATTGCTGGGATTGGTGGCAAACAACGCGTCGCTGCCATCGGGCGCAACCACCGGCACATCGGCCAGGCGTGGGTAGCCCAGGCGGGGCAGGGTACCCAGCTGCACGGGATCATCGGCCGCATCGGCAGAGGGCAGGCGTGCCAGCAGTGAAGGCGCCGCCACCGCGCACAGCGGGTGGCGTTCCAACTCGCTGGCGTGCAGGCCTGAATCCGGCAGGCGGCCAAGGCGGATGGCCAGGTCGAAGCGCTCCGGAATCAGGTCGGCCGGTGCTGGCGACGTGGACAGATGCAGCTGCAGCGCTGGGTGTCGTGCACGGAACGCCTCCAGCGCTGGGATCAGGCGCAGCTGCGCGTACTCCGGCGTGGTGGTCAGGCGCAGCGTGCCCTGCAGCTGATGCTGGTCGCGGCGCGCGGCATCGATGGCCGCCTGCGCTGCCTCCAGTGCCTGCACGCAGTGCTGCAGGAACTGTTCGCCGGCCTCGGTCAGCGCCAGGTGGCGGGTACTGCGCAGCAGCAGGGTCACGCCCAGCTCCTGCTCCAGCCGCTTCAGATTGAAGCTGACCACTGCGCGGCTCAGGCCCAGGCGCTCGGCGGCCGCGGTGAGGCTGCCGGCGTCGACCACGGCACGGAAGATGTCAAAGCGGTCCAGGCTGACCATGATGATTCATTGTCAAAACAGATTTGACAGTGTTGCAGCTGGTGTCGTGTTTTTCCAACAACCGTCGAACGGCATGCTGGCCGCTTCCCCGCTGGAGCGCCGCCGATGCCCTCTCCCCGCCTGCGCCACGAGGCGATCTTCCTGCTGGTGTTCGCGCTGGACCTGGTCAACATGTTCATCGCCACGGTGGCCTACCCGGCGCTGGCAGCCGAACTGCAGGCGGACATCAGCACCCTGGCATGGGTCGGCACGGCCTACATGCTGGGCTTGAGCGTGGTGATTCCGCTGGCGCCGTGGCTGGCCGCGCGCTGTGGTGAACGGCGACTGTTGCTGGCGGCCCTGCTGCTGCTCGCGTTGGCGGCGGCCTTGGCCGGTGCGGCGCCGGGCATCGGCTGGCTGCTGGGATGGCGGCTGCTGCAGGGCCTGGCCGGCGGCCTGCTGATTCCCGTTGCCCAGGCCGCGGCGTATCGGCAATGCAGCCCTGAGCAGCGTGGCGCGCTGACCCGTCGCATCCTGCTGGTGGCGCTGCTGGTGCCAGCGCTGGCGCCGGCGCTGGGCGGGCTGCTGGTGCAGTGGCTGTCCTGGCGGGGTGTGCTCTGGGCCAGCCTGCCGCTGGCACTGGCCGCGATGGGACTGGTACTGGCCTGGATGCCGCCCGATGGCGAGCGCACTGCGCCCCGCCTGCAGGCCTATGCGCTGGCCACCGCGATGAGCGCGCTGGGCGTGCTGCTGCTGGCGCTGACCTGGCTGGGCGAACCCGGCCACCGGATTGTCGGCGCGGTGCTGTTGCTGGTGGCGCTGCTGCTGGCGACCGCCCACCTGCGCCACGCGCGCCAGCAGGCACAGCCGCTGCTGCGCTGGTCGCTGCTGTCCCATCGCGGGCTGCGGCTGGCAATGCTGGTCTATCTGGCGGTGCCGGGCGTTTTCATTGGCAGCCAGCTGGCCAGCACGCTGCAGCTGCACCTGGCGGGCTACAGTGCTGCGCGCATCGGTGCATTGATGCTGCCGTGGGCGCTGGCATCGGCGGTGGCCATCACCGGCAGCCGACGCCTGCTCGCGCGCTTCGGGCCGGCAGCAGTGCTGCGCGGTGGCATGCTGCTGCAGGCCAGCGGCCTGATGTTGATGGCGCTGTTGCCGCAGCCCCCGTTTGCGCTGGCAGCGCTGTTGTACGCGTTGATGGGCGCCGGCGGCAGCCTGTGCAGCAGCACCGCACAGACGCTGGCCTTCCACGGTGTGGAGGGTGAAGCGCTGGGTGATGCCAGCGCGCTGTGGAATCTCAACCGCCAGCTCAGCTTCTGCCTCGGCACCGCCGCCATCGCACTGTTGCTGGCCCTGGCCGTGCAATGGCTGCCGGCGCAGGCCACCGGTGTGGCGCTGGGCCTGGCCGCTGTCCTTACCCTGCTGCCGATGGCGCTGTTGCGCCGTTCGCAGCCACTGACCCTTGCGCAACCGGAGCGTGCCTGATGCAACACACCGCCGAACATGAAATCCACGACCTGCACGACATGCTGCAGGCGTGGTTCCGCGCCGAGGTGGGCGCCGAAGCACTCGACGATCTGATGGCGCACTTCTGCGCGGATTTCAGCATGGTCGGCATTGCCGGGCGGCGCTTGGACCGGCAGGCGGTACAGGCGTTGTTCGTCGGCGGGCATGGGGCACGGCCTGGCCTGCGCATCGCCATCGACGCCGTGCAGGCGATCGAGGCGCCGTCACCGCTGGCGGTGCTGCGTTACCGCGAAGGGCACGCCGTGGGAGATGGGGCGATCGCATGGCGGGAGTCGCTGGCGGTGCTGCGGCAGGAACAGGGGCATTGGCGATGGTTGGCGCTGCATGAGGTTCAATCGGGCTGACGGATCCGCCGGGCATGGCCCGGCGCTACCTCGGGCGCGCGGATCGGTAGCGCCGGGCCATGCCCGGCGGGCGCTGTCCAGCACCGCTTGGCATGTGCCATCAGTCCTGCCTCCAAAGAGCGCGGAACGCAAAGCCCGCACACACTTCACCGGGTTGGGCAGGAGTACGCTTGGGTCTTTCCTGCCGGGAGGGGTTTCCATGCGTGTGCGTGCCGTTGCTGTAGCCATCGCCCTTTGCCTGTCCAGCACCGTGCTGGCCGCCGATACCCCGCCGATGACCCCGGACATCAGCGGAAAGCCCTTCGTGGCCCCCGATGTCGGCCGCGACTATGACAAGCGCGTGGTGATGGTGCCGATGCGTGATGGCACCCGGCTGTACACCGTCATCGTGGTGCCCAAGGGGGCGCACAACGCACCGATCCTGCTGACCCGCACGCCCTACGATGCCGCCGGCCGCGCCAGCCGCACCGATTCGCCGCGCATGCGTGACATGCTGCCGCAGGGCGATGAAGTGTTCGTCGATGGCGGCTACATCCGCGTGTTCCAGGACATCCGCGGCAAGTACGGTTCCGAAGGCGATTACGTGATGACCCGGCCGCTGCGCGGGCCGCTGAACAACACCAAGGTGGACCATTCCACCGACGCCTGGGACACCATCGACTGGCTGGTCAAGCATGTGCCGGAAACCAACGGCAAGGTCGGCATGCTGGGCTCGTCGTATGAAGGGTTCACCGTGGTGATGGCGTTGACCGACCCGCACCCCGCACTGAAGGTGGCCGCGCCGCAGAGCCCCATGGTCGATGGCTGGATGGGCGATGACTGGCTCAACTACGGTGCGTTCCGCCAGGTCAACTTCAACTATTTCGCCATGCAGACCGAGAAGCGCGGCAAGGGCACGCCGCTGCCCAGCCTCGGCTACGACGACTACAGCACGTTCCTGCGCATCGGCTCGGCCGGTGACTACGCCCGCTTTACCGGCGTGGACAAGCTGACCTGGTGGAAGAAGCTGGTCGAGCACCCGGCCTACGATGCGTTCTGGCAGGGCCAGGCGCTGGATGCAGTGATGGCGAAGACGCCGCTGAAGGTGCCGACCATGTGGCTGCAGGGCCTGTGGGACCAGGAAGACATGTGGGGCGCCAACCACGCCTACCGGGCGATGGAAGGCCGTGACACCGGCAACACGCTCAACTACCTGGTGATGGGACCGTGGCGGCACAGCCAGGTGAACTACACCGGCAACGAGCTGGGGGCGCTGAAGTTCGATGGCGATACCGCGCTGCAGTTCCGCCGCGACGTGCTCAAGCCGTTCTTCGACCAGTACCTGGTGGATGGCGCACCGAAGGCCGACACGCCGCCGGTGCTGGTCTACAACACCGGCGAGAACCACTGGGACCGCCTGCAGGGCTGGCCGCGCAGCTGCGAGAAGGACTGCACTGCGGCCAGCAAGCCGCTGTACCTGCGTGCCGGTGGCAAGCTGGCCTTCCAGGCGCCGGCGGCGGGCGAGGGTGATTTCGAGGAATACGTGTCCGACCCGGCCAAGCCGGTGCCGTTCGTGCCGCGCCCGGTACGCTTCGGCGACCGTGACATGTGGACCACCTGGCTGGTGAAGGACCAGCGCTTCGTCGACGGTCGGCCGGACGTGCTGACCTTCATCACTGAACCGCTGAACGAACCCCTTCGCATTGGTGGCGCGCCGGTGGTGCACCTGCAGGCCTCCACCAGCGGCACCGACAGCGACTGGGTGGTGAAGCTGATCGACGTCTATCCCGACCAGGAGGCATCGACGCCGGAGATGGGTGGCTACGAGCTGCCGGTGTCACTGGCGATCTTCCGTGGTCGCTACCGCGAGAGCTTCAGCGCGCCCAAGGCACTGGCCGCCAACCAGGTGCTGCCGTACCGCTTCGACCTGCCCAATGCCAACCATGTATTCCAGAAGGGGCACCGGGTGATGGTGCAGGTGCAGTCCAGCCTGTTCCCGCTGTACGACCGCAACCCGCAGACCTACGTGCCGAACATCTACCTGGCCAAGCCGGCCGATTACCAGAAGGCCACGCAGCGGGTCTGGCACAGCGCCGCACAGGCCAGTTACATCGATTTGCCGGTGTACTGAAGCGGACGGTGGTAGTGCCGGCCGCTGGCCGGCATGCCATGCAAGAGCGTGTCGACCAACGGTCGACACCCACCAGGTAGCGCCGGGCCGTGCCCGGCGTTGGTAGTGCCGGCCGCTGGCCGGCATGCCATGCAAGAGCGTGTCGACCAACGGTCGACACCCACCAGAGCGGGAATCGCGCGAGAGCTGGTCACCCTACCTTCGAGGGCCCGGTGCGCCAGCGGCTGGGCACCAACCCGAAGCGCTTGCGGAAAGCGGCTGCGAAGTTGCTCGGGTGCCGATAGCCCGTAGCCGCCGCGGCCTGCTCCACGCTCCAGCCGCGCTCGCGCAGGCCTTGTTCGGCGTGGTGCATGCGCTGCTCGTGCAGGTAATCGAACACCGAGCAGCCGTACTGCTGCACGAAATGACGACGCAGCGAACTGGGACTCATGCAGGCGATCTGCGCCAGCTCGACCAGGCTGTGTTCATGGCTGGGATCCTCGCGCAGGAACGCACGCACCCGTTCCAGCCGCGCGCGCTGGCCGGCACGCAGCGCACGGGGTGTGGCGGGATGAAGATCATCGGCCTGCAGGCCCACGGCCAGGACCTGCAGGGCCAGGCCCTCGCGCCACAGCGCATCCAGTCCACCCTGCCAGGGGCTGTCGAACAACTGCGACAGCGCGGGCAGCAGCGTGTGCGGAATGGCCCAGTGCCGGCAGCCGACCCCGGGTCCGTGCAGTGCCTGCTGCAGCGCGGGTTGCTGCAGCAGCTCCACATCGAACTCCGCGGGCAGGCACAGGCTCACGCCGCGCAGTCGCACGCTGCCCGGATGCACGCCGCGCATCTCGACCGGTTCACGGTGATGGCTGGTCATCGCGGTACCCGCGCGCAGGCTGAAGGCCTCACGCTGCGGCACCTGCACATCCACCTGCCCATCCAGCATCATCCGGATCGACAGGCCCGGGCGCTGCTCGGCAGTGGCCGTATAGCCCACGCGGTTGCACACATCCGTGGCAACCAGGCTGAGGCCACCGCGCAGGGTCTGTTCGTGCATTTCGCCACGACCGATCCATTGGTCATCGCGAAGGTCGCGCGGGTCGGCGCGATAGTCATAGCCGTGCCGATCACCGAAGCGACGGTAATCGGCAAACGTGAAATATCGGGACATTGCTAAGCCGCTCAGCTGGGGAGGAAAGTGCTGGCGTCGGCTCGCAACGATATTCTAGCGCGGGCCCGCCGCCGCAGCGACGGGCCGCAACGCTGGCTTACGCGCCCAGTGCAGGGTAATCGGTGTAGCCGTGCTCGCCGCCGCCATACAGCGTGGCGGGGTCGAGATCGGCCAGCGCAGCACCGCTGCGCAGGCGGGCAACCAGATCAGGGTTGGCGATGAACGGACGCCCGAAGGCGACCATGTCGGCGTAGCCGCTGGCCACGGCCTGCTGGGCACGCGCAGCGTCGTAGCCGTTGTTGGCGATCCACGGGCCACGGAAACGCGCGCGCAGGCCCGCGTAGTCGAAGGCCAGGTTGTCACGGTCGCCGCCGGTGGCGCCTTCGATCACATGGATGAAGGCCAGGCCGCCGATCGTGTCCAGGCGCTCCACCGCGCGGTCGAACAGCGGCTGCGGGTCGCTGTCGTGTGCATCGTTGACCGGCGTGACCGGCGAGAGGCGAACACCGGTGCGCGCTGCGCCGATGGTTTCGGCCACGGCGCTCACCACTTCAAACAACAGGCGCGTGCGGTTCTCGATGCTGCCGCCGTAGGCATCGCTGCGGTGGTTGCTGCCATCGCGCAGGAACTGGTCGATCAGATAGCCGTTGGCCGCGTGCACTTCCACACCGTCGAAGCCGGCGGCGATCGCATTGCGGGCAGCGATGCGGTAGTCCTCGATCAGTGCCGGGATTTCTTCAATGGCCAGCGCCCGGGGCGCGGACACATCTTCGAAGCCATTGGCGGTGAAGGTCTTGCCATTGGCGCGGATCGCGCTCGGCGCCACCGGCACTTCGCCTTCGGGCAACAGGCTGGTGTGGGAGATGCGGCCGACGTGCCAGAGCTGCAGCACGATGCGTCCGCCTTCAGCGTGTACCGCGTCGGTCACTGATTTCCATGCAGCAACCTGCGCGTCGCTGTAGATGCCCGGGGTATCCAGGTAGCCCTGGCCGAGTGGGCTGATCTGCGTCGCCTCGGCGATGATCAGGCCAGCGCTGGCGCGCTGCTGGTAGTAGGTGATGGCGAGCGGCGAGGGCACGCGGTCGGGCAGGGCCCGGTTGCGCGTCAGCGGTGCCATGGCGATGCGATTGGCCACGGCGATGTCGCCAAGGCGGGTAGGCGTGAACAGCAGATCGGCGGCAGGACTCATCGAAGGTTCCACAGGGGAGAGGTGTGGGGCTGAGCATAGGCGCGAACGCGTTTCAGCGATGGGAAGGATCGTTGCAGTCCGTGCGTGTCGATGGCGCCCTGGGATGGCATGTCCGTAACACGCGCGGGCGTAACGTCATCACCAGGCGGACGCGCTCCGCACGCCTTACCAACACGTGGAGAACACAGATGATCGATTACCAGCTCAAGGGCAAGACCGCCATCGTGACCGGTGGTGTATCCGGTATCGGCCTGGCGGTGGCCGAACTGCTCGCTGCATCGGGTGCCAGCATTTCGGTGTGGGACCTGAAACAGGACGCGGTGGACGCCACCGTGCAGACCCTCACGGCCAAGGGCGTGCAGGCCATCGGCATCGCCCTGGATGTCACCGATGAAGCGGCGGTGGAAGCCGCCGTGCAGCGCACGGTGAATGAACTCGGTGGCATCGACGTGGCGGTGAACAACGCCGGCATCGGCGGCCCGGCCGCGAGCAGTGGCGATTACCCGGTCGATGGCTGGAAGCGCGTGGTCGACGTGAACCTCACCAGCGTGTTCCTGTGCCAGCGTGCGCAGATCCAGGCGATGCGCGCGGCGGGCAAGGGCGGCAGCATCATCAACATGGCCTCGATCCTGGGCCAGGTGGGCTATGCCGGTTCCACCGCTTACGTGGCCGCCAAGCACGGCGTGGTTGGCCTGACCCAGACCGCTGCATGGGAACATGCTCCCGATGGCATCCGCATCAACGCGGTCGGCCCGGGCTTCATTGCCACGCCGCTGCTGGAGAAGATGGATGCCAAGGTGCGGGCCACGCTGGAAGGCCGCCATGCGCTCAAGCGCCTGGGCACGCCGGAGGAAGTGGCCGCGCTGGTGGCCTGGCTGGCCAGCGATGACGCCTCGTTCGCGACCGGCACCTACTACGCGATCGATGGTGGCTACCTGGCGCAGTGATGCGCTGAGTGCAGACGGCGCCGGGCATCGCCCGGCGCGGGTGGGTGAACCGGCTGTGCTGGCGCCTTCACTGTGATGCCACGGGCCCCGCGCCACGCTCCGGGAAAACGCCCGGAGCCTACCGATGGAACTTACCCAGGACGTATCGATCCTGCTGCGCGTGGCCGCAGCGATGCTGTTCGGCGGCGTGCTGGGCGTCGAACGCGAGATGGGCAAGCACGCTGCGGGCCTGCGTACCCACATGCTGATCGCCGGGGCGGCGGCGCTGATCGTCGGCCTCGGTGATTCGGTGGCCGAGCACTTCCAGCAGGAGCGCTACCGCGACCTGCTGCAGGTGGACCCTGTACGCCTGATCGAGGCGGTCGTGGCCTGCGTCGGCTTCGTTGCGGCCGGCACCATCCTGCGCGGCAACCGCGAGGACCAGGTCAGCGGGCTGACCACCGCCAGTTCACTGGTGATGGCTGCGGCCATCGGCATTGCCGTGGGCATCGGCAAGTACGTGATTGCCATCGGCGTCAGCGTGCTCTGTGTACTGGTGCTGGCGGTGATCCGGCGGGTGGAGAAACGGTTGTGAGTGTTCCCCGGAGAAATGGTATGACCAATAATCCGTCTAGCCCTATGGTCTAATAGGCTCTACGCACGATCGACGGTTCAATCTGCGTCCAGTGGTCCGCTTTTCTTCTTTATTGGTACGACCAATAGGAATGAAGGCCACGACGAACCACCGGATGCGGTGGTGAACCCGTCCCCAGTCGAGAGCCCCCATGCAGCCCTGGCAACACCTGTACGACCCCGCCGGCAACCTGTGGTTGTCGAGCCTGATCGCGCTGCTGCCGATCGCGTTCTTCTTCGTTGCCCTGGCCGTGCTGCGCATGAAGGGGTGGCTGGCTGGCACGCTCACCGTTGCCATCGCACTCGGCGTTGCCCTGCTGTTCTACCGGATGCCGCTGGCGCAGGCGTTGGGCGCGGCGGGCTACGGCTTCGTCTACGGCCTGTGGCCGATTGCATGGATCATCATCGGCGCGGTGTTCCTCTACAAAGTCTCGGTGAAAACCGGCCAGTTCGACATCATCCGCGCCTCGATCCTGTCGGTCACCGAGGACCAGCGCCTGCAGATGCTCATGGTCGGTTTTGCCTTCGGTGCCTTTCTGGAGGGCGCAGCCGGCTTCGGCGCGCCGGTGGCCATCACCGCCGCGCTGCTGGTCGGGCTGGGCTTCAAGCCGCTGTATGCCGCGGGCCTGTGCCTGATCGTCAACACCGCGCCGGTGGCATTCGGCGCGATGGGCATCCCGATCATTGTCGCCGGGCAGGTCACCGGCCTGGACGCGTTCGAGATCGGCCAGATGGCCGGGCGCCAGCTGCCCTTCCTCACCGTCATCGTGCTGTTCTGGATCATGGCCATCATGGATGGCTGGCGTGGCATCCGGGAAACCTGGCCGGCGGTACTGGTGGCCGGTGGTTCGTTCGCCATCGCCCAGTACCTGACGTCCAACTTCATCGGCCCGGAACTGCCTGACATCACCGCGTCACTGGCCTCGCTGGTCTGCCTGACCCTGTTCCTGCGTCGCTGGAAGCCGGTGCGCATCTTCCGTTTCGACACCGCCACCAGTGCCGAGGCCGCCGCGCAGGCCCTGGACGCACCGCGCTACAGCGTCGGCCAGATCGCCAAGGCGTGGTCGCCGTTCCTGATCCTCACCGCGATGGTCACTCTGTGGAGCATCAAGCCCTTCAAGGCGTTGTTCGCAGCAGGCGGCCCGCTGCAGGGCTGGGTGCTGAAAATCCCGGTGCCGGGGCTGGACCAGATGGTGCAGAAGATGCCGCCGATCGTGCCGGCACCCCTGAGCTACGACGCGGTCTACACGTTCGACTGGTTCTCGGCTACCGGCACCTCGATCCTCCTCGCTGCAGTCATCGCCATCCTGGCCCTGCGCATGCCGGCCCGGGCCGCCGTGCAGACCTTCGGCGAAACCGTGCGCGAGCTGCGCGTGCCGATCTACTCCATCGGCATGGTGCTGGCCTTTGCCTTCATCGCCAACTACTCCGGGCTGTCGGCCACGCTGGCGCTGGCACTGGCCCACACCGGCAAGGCCTTCCCGTTCTTCTCGCCGTTCCTGGGGTGGCTGGGCGTGTTCCTCACCGGCTCGGACACCTCGTCCAACGCGCTGTTCTCGGCGCTGCAGGCGACCACCGCGCAGCAGATCGGGGTGTCTGACGTGCTGCTGGTGGCGGCCAACACCACTGGCGGGGTGACCGGCAAGATGATCTCGCCGCAGTCGATTGCCATTGCGTGCGCCGCGGTGGGCCTGGCCGGCAGGGAATCGGACCTGTTCCGCTTCACGGTCAAGCACAGCCTGATCTTCACCACGATGGTCGGCCTGATCACCCTGGCCCAGGCCTATTGGCTGACCTGGATGATCCCCTGAGCCATGTCAGGCAGGCTGACCCACCGCTGCATGCTTCGGGCGACAATGGCGCCATGAGCATGCAACGGGTTTCGGACAAGGTGGCCGCGCAGCTGCGCGTGCTGGTGCAGGAGCAGCAGCTGAAGCCGGGTGACCGGCTGCCGGCCGAGCGCGCGCTGGCGGTGCAGCTTGGGGTTTCGCGTACCGCGCTGCGCGAGGCGATCGCGCAGCTGGCCAGCCAGGGATTGCTGACTGCCCGTGTGGGCGGCGGCACCTACGTGGCCGAGCCGGCCGCGCGGGCCCGGCAGGCGCTGGACGAGCCGCTGGCACCGTACCTGCCGCTGTTCCAGGGCGATCCGGAATACCGCTTCGACGTGCTCGAGATCCGCCACGCGCTGGAAGGTGCCACTGCCTGGCATGCCGCGCTGCGTGCCACCGACGAAGACCGCGCGCGCATCGCGCAGGCCTTCCAGACCATGATGGATGCACACGGCAAGGATGATCCGGCCGGCGAGGCCGAAGCCGATGCGGCGTTCCATCTGTCCATCGCCGAAGCCTCGCACAACCTGGTGCTGCTGCAGGTGATGCGCGGGCTGTTCGAGCTGCTGCAGACCAACATCTCGCAGAGCCGCGAAAAGCTCTACACCTCGGCCCGCACGTTCTCGCCGCTGTCCGACCAGCACCGCGAAATGATGGATGCGGTGCTGGCCGGCGATCCCGAACGCGCGCGCGCCGCCGCGCACGCCCATCTCGCGTTCGTGCACACCACGCTGCGCACCCTCGATGACAACGAGGCCCGGCGTGCACGCGCCTCGCGCCTACCTTCTCCGCATGGCTGATTACTTCCGGTTGACCCCATGATCATTTCCGCCTCCACCGATTACCGTGCCGCAGCGCAACGCCGCCTGCCGCCGTTCCTGTTCCACTACATCGATGGCGGCGCGTATGCCGAGCACACGCTGAAGCGCAATGTTTCCGATCTGTCCGACATCGCGCTGCGCCAGCGCATCCTGCGCAACATGTCCGACCTGAGCCTGGAAACCGAATTGTTCGGCGAGACGCTGGCGATGCCGGTGGCGCTGGCCCCGGTCGGCCTGACCGGCATGTACGCACGGCGCGGCGAGGTGCAGGCCGCGCGTGCGGCCGACAGTCGCGGCATTCCCTTCACCCTGTCCACTGTCTCGGTCTGCCCGATCGAAGAAGTGGCGCCGGCCATCCAGCGGCCGATGTGGTTCCAGCTGTACGTGCTGCGCGACCGCGGCTTCATGCGCAATGCGCTGGAGCGCGCACAGGCGGCGGGCGTGACCACCCTGGTGTTCACCGTGGACATGCCGGTGCCGGGCGCGCGCTATCGTGACGCGCATTCGGGCATGAGCGGTCCCAATGCCTCGCTGCGCCGCTTCGGCCAGGCCATCACCCATCCGCAGTGGGCCTGGGATGTTGGCCTGTTCGGTCGCCCGCACGACCTCGGCAACATCTCCGCCTACCGCGGCAATCCGACCGGGCTGGCCGACTACATCGGCTGGCTGGGCAGCAACTTCGACCCGTCCATTTCCTGGAAGGACCTGGAGTGGATCCGCGAGTTCTGGAAGGGCCCGATGGTGATCAAGGGCATCCTCGATCCGGACGACGCCCGCGATGCGGTGAAGTTCGGAGCCGATGGCATCGTGGTGTCCAACCATGGTGGCCGCCAGCTGGACGGCGTGCTGTCCACTGCACGCGCACTGCCGACCATTGCCGACGCCGTGCAGGGCGATCTGAAGATCCTGGCTGATTCGGGCATCCGCAACGGCCTGGACGTGGTGCGCATGCTGGCGCTGGGCGCCGACACCGTGCTGCTGGGCCGTGCCTTCGTCTATGCGCTCGCCGCACAGGGTGAGGCCGGCGTGGCCAACCTGCTGGACCTGATCGCCAAGGAAATGCGCGTGGCGATGACTCTGACCGGCGCGCGTCGCATCGCCGATATCGGCCGTGACTCTCTGGTGAGCCTGCCATGAGTGGCCACGACGCCGTGCTGGCACAGTTGCGCGATGCGGTCGGCAGTGGCCATGTACTGACCGGCGACAAGGCCACGCGGCGCTTTCGCCGCGGCTACCGCTTCGGTGATGGCCCGGTGCTGGCGGTGGTGCGCCCGGGCACGCTGCTGGAACTGTGGCGCGTGCTGCAGGTGGCAGTGCAGGGTGGGGCAGCGATCATCCTGCAGGCGGCCAACACCGGCCTGACCGGCGGTTCGACCCCGGACGGCGACGACTACGGCCGGCCGATCGTGCTGGTCAGCACCCTGCGTCTGACCGGCATCCAGCTGTTGAACGAAGGCCGCCAGGTGCTGTGCCTGCCAGGCGAAACACTGGACCGCCTTGAGCAGACGCTCGCACCGCTGGGGCGCGAACCGCATTCGGTGATCGGCTCGTCCTGCATCGGCGCTTCGGTGCTGGGCGGCGTCTGCAACAATTCCGGCGGCGCGCTGGTGCGCCGTGGCCCGGCGTACACCGAGCTGGCACTGTACGCGCAGGTCGATGCGCAGGGCACACTGCGACTGGTCAACCACCTGGGCATCGCCCTGGGCGATACCCCGGAGCAGATCCTGCAGCGCCTGCAGGACGGGCAGTACAGCGCGTCCGACGTCGGCGACGGCGACGGTCGCGCCGCGTCCGATCCACGCTATGCCGAGGAGGTGCGGCTGATCGACGCCGATACGCCCGCCCGGTTCAACGCCGATCCCAGCCGCCATTACGAAGCGGCCGGTTCGGCGGGAAAGCTGGCCGTATTCGCCGTGCGCCTGGATACGTTCGAAAAGGAAGCCGCCGAGGTCTTCTACATCGGCAGCAACCGCACCGCCACGCTCACCGCCATCCGCCGCCAGCTGCTGACCGGTTTCGAGCGACTGCCGATTGCAGGTGAGTACATCCATCGCGACGCCTATGACATCGGCGAGCGTTATGGAAAGGACACGTTCCTGTTGATTGATCGCCTGGGCACCGCGCGCGTGCCGGCCGCATTCGCGCTCAAGAGCCGCGTCGATGGCTGGTTCGAGCGACTGGGCCTGCGCGGGGTGACCGACCGGGTGATGCAGGCACTGACCGGCCTGTTGCCCTCGCATCTGCCGGCGCGCATGGGCGAGTTCCGCCAGCGCTATGAACATCACCTGCTGCTGAAGGTATCGGCACAGGATGCCGCAGAGACCGAGCGCTGGCTGCGCGGGTGTTTCGCCAACCACGAGGGTGGTTTCTTCCGCTGCACGGCCGAAGAAGGGCGCAAGGCGTTCCTGCATCGTTTCGCGGTCGCCGGTGCAGCGGTGCGCTACCGCGAAGTCCACCGTGCGCAGGTACAGGACATCGTGGCGCTGGACATCGCGCTGCGCCGCGACGACGCGGACTGGTTCGAATCCCTGCCGGCCGACATCGACGGGCGCCTGCTGCACAAGCTGTACTACGGCCACTTCCTCTGCCATGTGTTCCATCAGGATTACATCGCGCGCAAGGGCGAAGACCCGATGGCGATCGAGCATGCGATGTGGGCGCTGCTGGACCAGCGCGGTGCCGAGTATCCGGCCGAACACAACGTCGGCCACCTGTATCCGGCCAAGCCGGCACTGGCCGGCTTCTACCGTCAGCTCGACCCGAGCAACACGTTCAATCCGGGTATTGGCCACACCTCCAAGGCGAAGGGGTGGGGGAGCTGCGACTGCAACGGGCATTGAACATCTCCTGCGTTACCATCGCTGCATTCGCAAGGATGCGCTGCTGCGCAGAGGATGCCTGATGAGCCATGTCCCCGTTTCCCGAGCGCTGTCTGCCGCGCTGCTGATGATGCCGCTGATTGCTGCGGCGGCCGCGCCCAGCGCAACCGGCAGCCGCCTGGAAGCGCTGTCACCCGTGCCCGCTGCTGCAGACACTGCGGCGGACGGCGCCCGCTACTGCACCGAGGACCGCGCCTGGTGCGCGCAGGCACTGCAGGCCGATGAGACGCCGTTTGCCACGCTGATGGTGGAAGAAACGAGGAGCGGCGCACGCGAACCGCTGAACCGTGCGGTGACCGTGGCCGTGCCTGAAGGCGCACGCCTTGCGGTGTGGCCGAACATCATCCGCCTGCCTGCCCAGCGCGTGGAAGGCAATGAGGTGCAGGATGTGCTGGTCGCCGCGGTCGTGCAGCAGGAGGGAAAGCCTGCCTGGCTGCACGTGGGCCAGGTTCGTCACCTGGCCGATGATGTGCAGACCGACAGTGATCTGCTGGTGGTGCCGTGGCAGGCGGGGGCCAGCCTTGAGGTCCAGCCCTCCACCGATGCCCTGCCGCAGTTGAAGTACCGCAGCGGCGAGCGTGCCGCGTGTGCCGCCGACCGGGTGTTCCGCAGCGTCGGCGGCAGCTACGTGCCCGACAGGCCGCTGCCGGCCTGTGCCAAGGTGGCCGGCCTGCCGCAGGCCCGCTAGGGCGCGGTTACTCGCAGCGTGCGGCAGTGATGATGTTGTTCTTGTCCATGTAGACCCGCAGGCGGTCCTGGCGGATGTCCTTGGTGGTGATGGTGGTCGGGCCGATCGGATTGACCAGGCCCGCGCCGCTCTCACGCGACAGCCGGCGCATGTTTTCTTCATTGCCCGGCTGGCCTACGGCCCACCCCAGCTGGCTGGCGTCGCAGAGGCCCGAGCCCTTCACCTGCGGGCCGGGCGTGCTGACACAGGCCGACAGCAGCAGCGGCGTGGCAAGGGCGGCAAGGGCGAGGCGGGCGGAACCGAAACGGGTCATGAGCGGCGCTCCTGCGAGATGGTGGCGCCACCATACTACCCTGCCTGTGGCGACGGCATGCGTTGGATCAAAGCAGGGGGCTCGTCTGCGCCGCATCTGTCGCTATTCACTGCAGACCTGGATCAGGTCAATGCCTGCTGGACCGCGATACCGCATCGTCACCCCGTCGAACTGCAGCTGGATGTTCTCGGTACGGACGGTGCCGTTCTGACCGGCTGGGCAGTCCCGTGTCGCGTCCAGTGCTGGCCAGGCAGCATGCGGCGCGACAGGAGCTGTCAATGTCGTGAAGCTGCCCTCCAATAGACGGATATAGGTTCCATCCGCACACTGGGCAAGGATCAGTCTATCGGTAACATCGAGATCGCCGTAGCTGCTTCCGAAGTAGGTGAGGATCGCGTCTTTGCGCCCGTCGTTGTTGAGATCGGGCGTGTCGTTCAAGAAGGTCTTTCCTTCCTGGGCGCTGTATGGGCAGCCCTCGTCATTTCCCGGTGGGCACGCGCTGACGCGCTTTCCATCCACCGGTAACAGTTCGATCCTGTCATCGATGGCGGTCGAACACGCGCGTTGCAGCGAGGTGTGCAGCGGAGTGCGCGCGATGGAGACGTCCGCAGCAGCGGAGAACGCCAGCAGCAGGAGGGCCTGATACAGGCTCTGGCATCGTGACGACGTCACAGTGAACTTCCGCGCTTGATCGCCTCCCACACCTTGTCTACGTGCGCGCGCAGCACTGGCGCAGCCGAAGCCAGTGCAGGGTCGTCCTGACGGTCGCCGCCGAAGGGTTCATCGCCTTCGACCTCCACCAGCGATTCACCACGCACTTCGTAATACTGCTCCCCCTGGCGAAGGCCGATGCGCAGCTGCTGCGGGTCCACCCCGCCGCCACAGAAGCTGTGGCTCGCCAGGGTCAGCTCGGCGCGGCCATCGTTGTCGAGGTCGGTCGCCGTCACCTGGTCGAGGAAATAGCCCGCGTCCAGGTCCAGGCCTTCGCATTGGATAGGGTCGTCGACGCTCCACCGCGACGTCCAAGGCGTCGCCTGGTCCGCACGCCGGTATAGCTCCGCACGCAGGGTGACCTGCTCCACCGGATCCTCGTCGCCTTCGGCCGGCAGGGTCTTTTCGCTGCGCGACAGCAGCAGTACACCGGCACCGTCGGCGTCCTGGAACACCACCTGTTTCAGCAGCGTGCCGGAGTAGAGATCAGTCAGCTGCGCGTCGCCCAGCGGCGGCAGCATCTCCAGCTTGGCTGTGGGGGCCGCATCAGCCTCACCGGACAGCGTAGCTGCATCTGCCGCAGCGGTACCTGCTGGCTCGGCATCGGGCGAGTTGGGTGCACCGCATCCCGCAAGCCCGAGCCCGATGGTGGCAATCAGGGCCCATCGCAGCGGTTCAGCGCGTGTTGTCGCCAGCCTTCTTGGCCACAACAATGCCCAGTGCCGCGTTGAGATCGGTGGCTGCCAGTTCATCGAGTTTGGATTCCTTGAGTTCCTTCTGCGCGAAAGGCAGATAGCTTTTTGGCACGTAGTAGCGCAGCGTGGCTGGATTGAAGCGGACGAAGTTGATCTGATCGCTCTGGTTTCCGCCCAGCAGTACTGGGCGGCCGCGCTCCATCGCGTAGACGAAGCCCACATGCGATGTTCCGACCAGTGCCACTGCGCCGAACACCGGCCCATCGATCTGGCTGAAGCGGGTGGTGTCGGCAGCGAACGAACGTGCCCGGTAGGGGTGGGGCGAGGAAGTGGCAAAGCCAGCGCTGCGCAGGCACCAGTTCACGAACGAGGCGCACCACGCGTTCGAGCTGCCAGCAAGCGTAGTGAACTGCTTGCCGTAGCCAAGTTCCGAATGGAAATTGATCGTGCGGCTGATCTCGGCTTCCTTCTTGCCTGCCCATTTGCGTGCCTGTGCATAGGCATGCTCGACCCAGGGGGCGCGCTTCTGGGAGAAGGGAATGATCGAGATCGGATGGCCTTCGCCCTCGCGACTGCGAGTGTCACGCGCCTGCACTGCCGCAGGTTGCCTGGTCGAAGTCCCCGCCGATGTGCTCGTCGGCTGCTTCACAAGGGAAGGGCGATCGCTCTTGCTCGCAGCCGTTGAACCGGTATTGCGTGTTGACGCAGTCTGCGACGCGGATGACGCTGCTTTTGCGCCTGCCGGCAGGGTGATTTTCTGTCCCGGACTGATCCGGTTTGCATTGCTGATCGACGGGTTTGCGGCCATCAGCGCATCGACACTGGTGCCATGACGGTCGGCGATGCTGCCCAACGTGTCGCCGGAGCGCACGCTGTATGCAGCCGAAGCGCGTGCTGCGGGCGGTGCAGGTCCACCGTCATTGGCGGCGCTGGCTGGTGCCTTGCCGTAGATCCACACCACATGCCCCGGATAGATGCGGTTACGGTTGCGGATCTGGTTGTTTGCCACCAGTTCGTCCACTGAGGTCTTGAAACGGCTGGCAATGGTTGCCAGGGTGTCGCCGGGTTGCACGACGTAGCGCAGTGACGTTCGCTTGTCCTTGCTGGGCTGCACAGGATTGTGCGGCTGGGAGTTTCCACCGACCGTCATCATGTTGCGCGCAAACACAAGGGATGCGGAGGCCTGCTGCAGCGCGAACTGCCCGATGCGCGTCCCGATCTTGCCGGATTCGTCCAGGAACAGCTCGATCATCTCGCCCGGCTGGCGGGTGATGAAGGCGGGCAGAGCACCGTGTTCGTTGGTCTTGACCTTTTTCTCACCGGCGGTGCTGCTGCGCACGATCACCGGCGTCGACGGCAGGGGGCGGGTACCATCGGACAGCGTGACCTGGGTCGCATGCACGATGCGCTCCTTGCGGGTCTCGGGCTTGGCGTTGAAGCCTTCGTACTGCTCCATCGCGCCGATCATGCCGTTGAACTGCTCGTCGGTCATGTCCTTGATGACCGTCTGGTCGGTGGCGCCGGACCGCTTGCGCACATAGGCCAGATAAGCGGCCGTATCGTTCTCCGATTCGGGCGCGTAGGTGTGCATGGCGTTGTACAACGTCATATCGTTGTACTTGCGGCGCAGCAACGCGCGCTTTTCGGCCCGCCCATCCTCCGCTGTGGGAAACACAGCGAATTTGCCGCTCTTGGTATCGGCCTGCCCGATCATCTTCAGATACTTGCCGCCCGGGCGCAGATTGCCAGGGTTGTTGAGCAGCCATGCCAGCGAGCCGCCACTGCGGATGAGCTTGTCACCGTTGTCGGCGGTGAATTCCACAGTGCGCGTTTCCTTGTTGAAAACAGCGCTGATATAGGTAGGCATTCCGTGTCTTCCTATCGGGACGGGAGCTTGGCCAGGGCCTGCGTCACATCGATGCCCTTTGCCAGCCGTCGGGTGGAGTCGAGCACCAGCACCCAGCGCTCTTCATCGGGTTGCTGCTTCAGCAGATAGCGTTTGAGCTCGACCGTTGCATCGTCGTCATACGGGGTGTCCTTGAACGTCAGTTCGGCGATGTACACGGACACCTTGCCCGCCTCGACTACTACACGGGCATCGCGCAAGGGAAAGTCAGCCGTCGCGGTCGCCTTTACCAGGAACTCCGCGGGCGGTGCCTCGCTGCGTGCCAGCAGTGGAAGCTGGTTCCACACTGAATCAGTGCCCGTCGGGCGGTACTGAAAGCTGTAGACGTGGAAGCTGTTCGCGTTGAAGTGGCTGACGTAGCCAGCGTTCACGCGCACCGTGCCTTGGCCGGCCTTGATGTCGGTGCTGCCGGGCGAGTACTGCTGTGCCTGGGCAAGCGAAGCCAGGCAGATGCCGAGCGGGAGCAGGAGCAGAAATGATCGGATGTTCATGTCGAGGATGGCGATTCGTTGAGAAGTTCCAGGATCTGTTCCGGTGTCAGCGTTCCGATTGCTTCGCTGCCGTCGAGATCGCCCAGGAAGGGATCATCGCCATCGGAATCGGGGGTATCACCGTCGTTCTCGGGCGCGTTGCCTGCCGTCGAAGTCAACATCTCCCAGCGGTCGTCGCCCACTTCCAGGGTGAGCGGGCGGCCCAAGCCGTCGGCCATCACCCGCGGCAACCTGCCGTCTTCACCGATGGTACCGCTGGCGACCTGTTCGCCTTCGTCGTTGAAGATACGGTACGCCTTGTCCTTCCATCCCATCTCCGTAGCCAGCGAGTCCGCACCTTCCAACGCGAAGCGCAGGCTGTCCTTGAATGAAAACAGGCCACTCGGGAGGACCGGTATCGCGGGGGCGTCACTGCCGCCCCCCATGAACGGATGCTCACCCGCCTTCACCTTGAACTCGCCCGGGCAGCTGAACGTGATGTTCCCGCCTTCCAGCGTGATCGCGCTGCTGCCGGCCTGCAGCACTACCTTGGTCTGCGCCAGCACGTCGATGCGGTCGTCGGTGGCGGTGATGGTCAATGCCTGGTCGCTCAGCAGCTCCAGCTCGCCGTCGTTGGCCTGCAGGCTGACCGGCCCCTGCGCGGCAATCACCCGCAGTGGGCCACTCTGCGCGAACAGCGAAACATGCTCGCCGGAAACGGTGGCGATGGTCTCGCCGGCGCTGACGTGCAGGTCCTGCTGTACGGTCATCTGCAGGTTCTGCCCGGCATAGGCCACGGCGCTGGCCGGGGTGGTCCAGGCCACATGGTGCGGGGCTTCGGCCAGCAGCAGCGGTTTGCCCAGCCGTTCCACCGGCTGCTCGCCGGGGCTGCGGCCATCGCTGCCGGGCTTCATCGCGTTCTGCCCGTTCACGTCGCCGCTGTAGCGGCCCTGCGCCTGCGGATCGATCTGCTCGCGCAGCTGCTTGGTCCGCTCGTACTCGGCCAGGCCGGGCACCTGCTGCTGGCCCAGCGTCTGCTGCATCTGTTCCAGGCTGCGCTCGGCCCCCTTCAGCTGCGACACCACGCTGGCGTTGTCCATCACCGTGGAGCCGGCGCGCTGCTGCAGGCTGGCCGACAGCAGCAGGCCTTCGCCGGCGTGCACGTTGCCCCAGCCCTGGGTGGCCAGCTCGAAGCCTTCGCCGCGCAGGGCGCCGCGGGCGGTGTCCTGGTGGGCGATGAGGTAGCCCAGCTCCAGCCGGCTGTCGGCCAGCGAGCTGTGCAGGCGCGTGCGCAACTGGCCGGGCGTGTCGTCGATCACCCACTGCTGGGTGCCGCTGCCGTCATGGGCCTGGGTGTGCAGGCCGCTGAGCACGCCGGGATGGCGGGCGTTCTCGTCGATGCCGCCGCCGAAGGGCGGGGCGACTTCGCCGTTGTACAGCTGGCCGGTGATGCGCGGCTGGTCGATGTCCCCGTGCAGGAATTCCACCAGCACCTCGGCGCCCACGCGCGGCAGGAAGGCGGTGCCCCAGTTGGGGCCGGCCACCCATTCGGCCACCGACACCCAGCTGCCGCTGGTGTGGTCGCCGGGGGCATGGCCGGGCTGCGCGCTGCCGGTGTCGTTCAGGCCGCCCGGGTTGGGCTTGCTGCCGCGCTGCCAGCCGAACTGGATGCGCACCTGGTGTTCGCGGTTGGGGCTGAGCGCGGCATCGGCCACGCCCACCACGCGCGCGGTCTGCGGGCCGTGCAGGGTGGGGCGGTCCAGCGGCAGGGCGCGCAGCGGCACGTCGGCGCCGGTGGCGATGAAACTGTTGCGGTAGGCACCGCGTTCCAGCGCGGTGTTGCCCAGCAGTTCGGCGATGCCCTGGTCCAGGTTGTTCACCGCCACGTGCTGCACGGCCAGCAGCTGGAAGCTCTGGCCGGCATGCTGCGGGTGCTGGGACAGGGCAAAGGTGGCGTCCAGGAATTGCTGCGCGGCCTGCATCGCGGTGAACGCGCGCCGGTGGTGCGGCACTTCGTGGGCGGGCATGACCCGCTGCCGGCAGCCGGCGTTCCGCACCACCACAGCGACATCTGACCGGCACTACCGAAGGAGCGGCGGCGCCATTGCGGCGCCGCCGCCACGCGTCACTTGCGTGCGAACGCCAGCAGGTCGGCGTTGAACTGGTCGGCGTGGGTGATGGTCAGGCCGTGCGGGGCGCCGGCGTAGACCTTCAGTTCGGCATCCTTGATGATCTGCGAGGACAGCTTGGCCGAGGCATCGAACGGCACGATCTGGTCGTCATCGCCATGCACGACCAGGGCCGGCACGTCGATCTTCTTCAGGTCTTCGGTGTAATCCACTTCCGAGAATTCGTGCACGCAGTCGTACTGGCCCTTGACGCCGCCCAGCATGCCCTGCAGCCAGAACGAATCACGCATGCCCTGGGTGACGTTGTTGCCATCGCGGTTGGCGCCGAAGAACGGCGTGGTCAGGTCCTTGAAGAACTGCGAGCGGTCACCGCCGGTGCCCTGGCGGATGCCGTCGAAGACGTCCAGCGGCGTGCCGGCCGGGTTGGCATCGGTCTTCAGCATCAGCGGCGGCACGGCGCCGACCAGCACCACCTTGGCCACGCGCTTGCTGCCGTGGCGGCCGATGTAGTGCGCCACTTCGCCACCGCCGGTGGAGTGGCCGACCAGGATCGCGTCCTTGAGGTCGAGGGCTTCGATCACCGCCGCCAGGTCATCGGCGTAGGTGTCCATGTTGTTGCCGTCCCAGGTCTGGCTGGAGCGGCCGTGGCTGCGGCGGTCATGGGCGATGACGCGGTAGCCGTTCTGGCCCATGAACAGCATCTGCGGGTCCCACGCGTCGGACGACAGCGGCCAACCATGCGCGAACACGATCGGCTGGCCGGTGCCCCAGTCCTTGTAGAAGATGCGGGCGCCGTCTTTGACGGTTACGAAGTTGCTCATTGCAGGTTCCTTTGGCGGTAGGGGAAAGACACCGGCGGTCGCGCTGCCGGCGTACCGGCAGTACAGCGCAGGATCCACCGCGTGGCTTGCACGCCTGTGTCCAATGGATGGCAGGCGGTCACAGGTCGCGATGACGCGCTTCGCTCTGGCGGAACCGGGTCGATGCTGGCCACGATGTCCGCCAGGCCAGGGAGGAGGCGGCATGCAGAGAACACTGTGGGGAATGATCGTGGGGTGGCTGCTGGCCGGTGCGGTGCAGGCCCAGACCCATGTCTACAAATGCGTGGACGGGCCGCACCCGGTCTACCAGCAGACGCCCTGCCAGGGGCGCGCGGAATGGCGCTGGGACGTGCCGGCGGAGGCGGCGCAGCCGCGTGGCAGTGGCGAGGTGGCACCGTCGCGTGTGGCGCGGCCGACGCAGCCTGGCCGCGCCTCAGGCAGAACCACGCGTGGCCGCAGTGGCCGCAGCGAAGGTGCGCTGATCACGCTGGAACGCGATCCCGCCGGCTGTCAGCAGGCGCGTCGCGAGCAGGCGCGGAAGATGACGCGGGCCCGTCGGCTGGATTACCAGCAGCGGCGGCAGTTGGATGACGCGCTGCGCCTGGCCTGCCAGCAGCCCTGAAACAACAACGGCACCCGAAGGTGCCGTTGCGTGCGTGCGGTGCCGGTGACTCAGTTGCCGTCGCTGGCGGCCGCCGGTGAGCCCGAAGCGCCGGCCTTCGGCAGGCTCAGTTCCGGGTTGCCCTGTTCGGCCTGCAGGATCTGGATGCGGCGCTGCAGGGCATCGAGCTGGTTGTTGGTGCTCTGCACGTCGGTGCTCAGGCTGACCGCCTGCTGCTGGGCCTGCTGCAGGGAGGCGCTGACCTGGGCCGACTGTGCCTGCTGCTGCTCCATTTCCAGCTGCAGCGTGCGCAGGCGCTCTTCGTTGTAGGACACCAGGCGCTCGGTGTAGCGCTTGCCTGCTTCGAGGCGGGTGGTGTCGATGTAGACCTGGGCCAGCTGCTCGGTCTGCTGCACGAAGGTGCGGTAGACGCGTTCGGCGTTGTCGACCGCATCGGTCTTGATGACGCGCCAGAAGTTCTTTTCCTGGAACAGCGCCACGTAGTAGGTCAGGGTGCTGGCATTGAACAGCAGGCTGGCGCCGTAGTTGCCGTTGTAGGTGGTGCGCAGCTCGGTGAGCTGGTTCGCATCCATCAACTGCTTGAGTTCGTCAACCGTATTGCGCACCACCGGCCCGCTGCGGACCGGTTCGGCCGCCGCTTCGCGATCGCCGCGTGCTGCCAGTGCCGGCGGTGCCACCACGATCATGGCCATGGCCAGCAGTGCCGCGCCGCGCGGATACCGGGCGAAGACGGTGCCCCCTGAAGTTTCTCGCATGTCTAGACCATCCACGAACGAAGTGTGGTTGAAATGAATGTGGTTCCCCGCCGCGAGTCTAGCATGGGTGCAGCAGCCGCCAACCGCACCGGACAGGGGTCAATACACCAGCTGGGCGGCATTGCACTGGATCGACTGCATGCTGACGTCGGTACGGCCCAGTTCCAGGCCCAGCAGGTCGGCCAGGACCTGGGTCAGCAGTGCGCCGACGCTGTTGAGCACGGGCTTGAGCGCGGACAGGATCGGCGTAAGCACGGTGCACAGCAGGCCCGAGCAGCTGACCGCGTTGCCGGGACCGGTGACCCCATCGCCGCCGGTGGGGTCGTTGAAACCGCCGGGCTTGGTCTGGATGTAGGAGGCCAGGTTGTCGCGCACGCAGTTGTTGTAACTGACCAGGTTGGTGACGAGGCTGTCGCAGCGGTTGATCAGCAGGCCGCCCAGCAGCGCGCCGAGGGCACCATCGAGCAGGCCCAGGCCCTGGCCGGTGACCGCCGTGCGGTAGCCGGTCCATACCGATCCGTCTTCCCAGCACGTGGTGAGGCCCAGCACGCAGAGCCGGGGCACGCCTTTGGTGACGGTCCAGTCGCCCAGGGGGGCGAGGTTCTGCGCCGGACTGCCATCGCGCAGCAGCGGGATGACGTTGTCGACGTTGTAGCGGCTGTTTGGAGCATGCGCAGCGGCCAGGTAGCGTTCGGCGAGGGCGGTAGCGGCCTGCTTGGGGTCGCTCTTCGGGCCGCTGAGCATGCCGGACAGCACGCGCAGCAGCTCGTTGACCAGGGTGGACACCGTATCGCCCACTGCCAGCGGATTGATGCGCGTGGAAGCGGTCTGGCCCGCGGCCAGGGTCAGGTTCTGGCTGTCGGTCAACGCTGGCAGGGTGATCTTGTTGTTGATGAGTGGCTGGCCGAGCAGGGTGAGCAGCTGCGCGTTCTGCAGCGTGGCGTCGCACACGTTGTTCTTCGAGAAGACATCGGCCGCGTTGACGTTGCCGACGCAGGCCCGCAGCACCGACGAGTCCACCTTGACCGTGGCGGTGGGCGGCGTGGCGCCGCACTGGATCGACGACAGCGTGCCCATCGCATTGGTCACGTCCACGTGCAGCGGCAGGTGCAGGCGCGTGCCCAGCAGCGACAGCAGGGCGCCGACCGCAGGCACGCGGTTGCTGTCGACGTCCACCATCAGCCGCACCTGGGCGTTGTACGCACGCGCGCCGACGCCACCGATGGCGATCGACGGCGGCTCGATCACGCCGGCCTTGACGTCGATGCCGAGCAGGTTGAGGCCGCGCACCTGCACGCCGTTGTTGTCGTTGGCGATGGAAATGCCGGTGTTGAGCAGGTCCAGCACGTTGATCTTCGATTCCAGCGCACTGCCGATGCTGCCATCCGGCGCGATCACCTCGGCGAACAGGCCGCCGCCGCCGTTCTGGCTGCCCAGGGTGATGTTGGCCTGGTTGATGTCCAGCCCGGTCGACACCAGGCTGCCAAGCGCGCGCAGCTGCGCGGCCACGGCACTGTCACGGCCAAGCACGACGGCGGTGGCATCGACCAGCTGCGCCAGCGAGATCTTGTTGACCGACAACAGGCGGTTGAAGTCGGCCACGCTCAGGTTGGCCTCCACCGGGATGCCCAGGGCCTTCAGCAGGCCCGACGGCGTGACGCTCACCTGGGCCAGGCCGTCGTAGGACAGCACGGTGGCGTTGCTCACATCCAGGCCGACCAGGCGCAGGGTGGCCATCAACGGCGAGTTGCCGTTGGTACGCAGCAGCTGCGATCCGACGCTGAACACCGCCGACGGTGCCGTTCGCTTGGCCACGGCCTGGGCGCTGACCGTGGGCAGCTGTGCGTGGGCGCCGAAGAACGGCAGCACGCTGCGTTGCGCCACCACCTTCACCGCATTGCGCGGATTCTCCACGCTGACGGTACCGATGAAGTGATCGGCAGTGGCATGGTTGGCATTCCAGTTGCCGCAGCGCACATCCAGTTGCCCGCCGAACCGGTTCTCCTGCAGCGCGTTCTGCCGTGCGGCGGTATTGTCACTGTTGCCGGAGGTGCACAGGTCCAGGCGCTGCGCGCCTGCCAGCGCGGCCAGGTCGGCCACCTTCTGCGCGTCCCGCTTGGCCCAGAGCAGGTAGCCCACTTCGACCAGGCCGAGCATCGTCACCAGCCCGGCCATCACCAGCATCATGGTGACCGACATGCCACCGCGCTGGTGGAAGGTGAGGGTGCGTGGCGGACGGCGCATGGTCGAGTCCTCAGCGGCTGGAGCCGGACGTGCCCGAGCCGCGCGTCACGTCGGTTTCGAAGAAGTCCGGGATTTCGTGTTCGAAGCTCTTGAGGTAGCGCGCATAGCTGGCCGTGGCCTGGTCGCCGAGCATCGGCAGGCGGGCGCCCGCCTGGGTGCCGGAGGCCTGCAGCTGGAACAGGTGGCGCACGGTGGCGCCGTTGCCGGACAGTGCCAGCGCGGCGGTGCTGCTGGTGGCAACCGGCGCGGCCTGCATGCTGGCGGTACTGGCTGCAGACGCAACCGCGGGCGCCGTCAGGTCGACGGTGGGCAGCGGCTCGGCCGCTGCTGGCGTGTGCACGGGCACTGGCGGCGCTGGCGCTGGCGCCGCCACGGCGGGCAGCGGGCCGCCCATCATCTGCCCGGTAAGCGGCGGCTGCGGCGACTGCGCGTTGCTTGCCGATGCCCAGAGGAGGCAGCTGGCGGCCAGAGCCATGCGGGGGCGGGACAGGAAAAGAGAGGCGGTCATGGCGTGTTCCCGGTGGGGTGGTCGGCGCTGCCGAAGCGTTCAAGCATGGAAGGGGCGAGGCGTGGGACAAGCCGGTCATCGCGTTCGCTGCGTGGGGTTTCAGCGGCGATCCGGCCCGGCACGGCAACGCGGGTGGGCATGCTGCTGCGCGCGGCTGCGACGGGCGCGGTGGCCTGCGTGCTGCGCGCGGCGTCGCGTTGCTGCCAGCGCGTGCGTATCTGTTGCGCCTGTTCACTGATGTTGCGCTGTACGTCCGGGCTGAGCTGTGCCTGCGCCGCAAGGCGCTCGGCGGTGGCGGCATCACCGCGCAGCATGGCCCACAGCGCCAGGTTGGCGGTGGCCTTGGCATTGCCCGGCTGCAGCTCCAGTGCCTTGGCCAGTGGTTCGCGCGCCTGGTCCAGCTGGCCGGCACGCAGGCGCGCGTAGCCCAGGTCACCGAGGTAGTCGGTGTTCAATGGCTGCAGGCGGGTGGCCCGTGCCAACGCCTGTTCGCTGGCGGCATCATCGTTGCGGCGCGCGGCGATCAGCCCCAGGCCGTGCGCGGCCGCGGCCGCCTGTGGGCCGGAATCCAGGCTGCGGTAGATGTCGGCCGCGGCGTCGGCCTGGCCCGTTTCGCGCAGTGCATCGGCCTGCAGCAGGCGCAGCGCGGGCGCATCGCCGAAGCGCTGGCGATAGGCATCCACGTGGGCCAGCGAGGCGAACCATGCACCCTGCTGCTGCATGCGTGCGATCAGTTCCAGGTAGGTGTTGCGGCTGCCCTGCGGCGCTGGCGTGGGTTCGGCCAGGCTCGGCGCCTGCCGGTAGGCCGGCGTGGTCGAGGCGCAACCGGCCAGCGCGGCCAGGGCACACAGCAGGTAGGCAGGGCGAAGTGCGGGCATGGTGTTCATCCCATCTTGGTCAAGGTATTGGCCAGCGCCACCAGCGCAGGGCCGGCCAGCACCAGCATCAGCGCCGGCAGCAGGGTCAGCATCATCACCACGGTCATCTTCACCGAGAGCTTTCCGACCTTTTCCTTCAGCGTGTTGCGGCGCTGCTCGCGCAGGCGGACGCTGAACTGGCGCAGCGGTTCCTGCACGGCACCGCCATGCGCGTGCACCTGCAGGATCAGCTGCACGAGGCTGGACAGGTCATCGTCGCCATAGACGTCGCTGAGGCGGCGCAGTGACTGTGCGCGCGTACGGCCCAGCGAATAGGCGGTGTTGGCTTCATGGATCTCGCCGCCCAGCACCGGGAGGGCATCGCGCAGCTTCTCGCCCAGCGTCTGCAGGCTCTGGTCCATGCTGAAGCCCACCCCCTGCAGCAGGCGCAGCAGGTCGATCAGCAGCGGCAGTTCGTTGGATACCGCGCGGCGCCGGCGCGCCACCCAGCTGGACAGTGCGAACTTGGGCAGCAGCAGGCCCGCAGCCAGTGCACCGATGACCACCATGAAGCGTGACGCGCCGGTGGCATCACTCAGTGCCAGTGCAGCCACCAGTACCAGCACGGCCAGCAGCAGCCGCAGCGCAAGATAGATGGCGGTGCCGCGACGCGTGTTCCAGCCGGCCAGATCCAGCAGCAGCCGGTCTTCGCTGGCCAGCAGGGCAGCCTCCAGGCGGCCGCCGGTGAACAGTTGGCCGAGCTGCTGCAGCCAGCCAAAGGAATCGCGTGCCGGCGCGGCGTCCGGCGGCGCGGCGTCACGCGGGCGCAGGGCGGTCTGCAGGGTGGCACTGGTGCGTGCTTCACGGCTGCCGCGCACCCAGCCGCCCAGGCCGAGCAGGGCCACGCCCGCGGCCAGCACCAGCAGGGCCAGCATCCACCAGGTCGCGGCGCTCATTGGAGGTCTCCCGGGAACAGGCGTGCGTTCATAGCGAGCGCGCCAGGCGATACAGCAGGAAGCCACCGACCAGTTCCAGGCCGAGGGCGATCAACAGCACCTTGTGGCCCAGCGGGTCGTGCAGCACGGGCTGGAAGAAATCGGGGCTGCTGATGGCCATGATCACCGCGCTGATGGGCGGCAGCAGCCCCAGCACCCAGGCCGACATGCGGGTTTCCGAGGTGGTGGCGGCCAGTTCCTGCTGTGCCTGTTCCAGGTCACGCATGAAATCGCCCATGCGCTGCAGGATCTGGTCGGAGCGGCCACCAATGCGCACGCTGACGCCGATCACCACGGCGAGCACCTTCAGCACATCCATCTGGTAGGGCTGGGCGGCCATGCCCAGCGCCCGGTCCAGGTCCATGCCGCTGCGCGCATAGCGCACGGTGGTGTCGAGCATGTCGCGCAACGGCGCGGTGGTCTGTACCGATGCGGTCTGGAACGCCATCTGCAGGCTGTTGCCCAGCGCGGTCAGCCGCACCAGGTTGTCGAGGAAGTCGGGCAGCTGGTGCAGCAGGCGCGCCCGCAACCGCGTGGTACGGCGGACGATCCACAGTACGCAGGCAAGCAGGTACAGGCCCAGGGTCAGCGGGAACATCCACAATGTGCCTAGGCGCAGCACGGCAACGGCGGACAGCGCGATGCCGGGCACGATCAGCAGCAGCGGCAGTTTCCAGCCCGGGCTCAGCCCGGCGCGCTGCAGGAAGGCATCCCAGGGCAGGCTGCGCTTGGCGGCTGCCGGTGCCCCCCGGCTCGGGTCGCTGGCCGCAGGGGGCGCGTTGCCGCCGCGGCCCAGCTGCTGCTCGGCATGCTGCAGGGAGGCCTGGCGCTGTTCGCGGCCGTACGCGGCGCCCCACAGCCACACGGCGGCGGCCAGCAGCACGGCGACGATGCTCAGCAGCAGGAGTGCGCCGATGCCCATGCTCAGAAGTCTCCGTACAGCGATTCGCGCAGCAGCTGGCGGAAAGGCTCCAGCTTGCGCGAATGCGGCTGGAAGCCGAGGCCGATCCAGCGGTTGACCTCGGCCCCGCTCGCGTCCACCTGCACCTCGTGGCGGAACATCTCCTGGGTGGTGATCAGGTTGTCGCTGACGCCGGTGATTTCGGTGATCGACACCAGCACGCGACGGCCATTGGGCAGTCGCGCGATCTGCACGATGAAGTCGATCGCGCTGGCGATCTGCCGGCGCAGGCTGTCCTCGCTGCCCTGGAAGCCGGCAAAACCGGCCAGCATCTCGATGCGGTAGAGACAGTCACGCGGCGAGTTGGCGTGGATGGTGGCCATCGAACCGTCGTGGCCGGTGTTCATGGCCTGCAGCATCTCCAGCACTTCCGCGCCACGTACTTCGCCGACCACGATGCGGTCCGGGCGCATGCGCAGGCTGTTGCGGACCAGGTCGCGGATGCCCACGGCACCATGTCCATCGGCGCCCCCCACGCGGCTTTCCAGGCGCACCACGTGCGGATGGTTCAGCGACAGCTCGGCGGTGTCCTCCACGGTGATGACGCGCTCGGTTTCGGGCACGTAGCTGGTCAGTGCGTTCAGCAGCGAGGTCTTGCCCGAGCTGGTGCCGCCGGAGACCAGGATGTTGCAGCGGCCCAGCACCATGGCCTTGATGAGCGCCTGCATCGGTGCGTCGAAGGTGCCCTTGGCCAGCAGCTCGTCCGGGGTGAAGGGATCCTTGCGGAACTTGCGGATGGACACCATCGGCCCGTCCACGGCCAGTGGCGAGATGATGGCGTTGAGCCGGCCGCCGTTGGGCAGGCGCGCGTCCACCATCGGATTGGAGTCGTCCAGGCGGCGCCCGATCGGGGCGAGGATGCGGCGCAGGATGCGCAGCAGGTGGGTATCGTCGGTAAAGCGCTGGGTCGCGCGCCGGAGCACGCCGCCCTGCGAGACGTGCACGTCCTTGAAGCCGTTGATCAGGATGTCCTCGATCGTCGGATCGTGCAGCAGGTCATCCAGCGGGCCGAAACCGGTGAGCTCCTTCACCAGCCCCTGGGCAACAGCCTGCATCTCCTCCTCGTTGATCGGGATGCGCCATTCCTGGATGAAGCTGACGGTCTGCACCTGCACCCAGCGTGCGATGGTGTCCGGTGCCCACGAATCGATGTCGATCCGCTCGTCCTCGATGCTGTTGAGCAGATGCTCATGCGCGGCCGACAGCACCTTCTGGTACTGCTCGGTCTGTGCGAACGGTGGGCTGGCCGGTGCGTTCTCAGGCAGCACGGCACGCGCCATGGCGTTGGGAAACAGGGTCACTTTGTCTTCCATGGCGTTCCACCCAGGGCAAGGGCAAGTCTTTCCCGCAGGCCGGGCGGCAGGGCCGGGCCGGCGGCCGGGTCCAGTCGCGCCACCAGCGGGGCGAGGGCGCGCAGGTACGGATCGCGCGGGGCATCCTGCAGCAGCAGGTGGCCGTGGCTGGCCGCGGCCCGCACGCGCGGGCGCTCGGGCAGGGTGGCCAGCAGGGGCAGTTCGAAGCGTCGTGCGATCTGTTCCGGGGTCAGGCCGCTGTGTTCGTCATGGCGGTTGACCACCAGCTGCAGCCGGCTTTCGCGTTCGCGCTGCCCGCTCAGGTGCTTGAGGGCGTGGTCGAGCGACACCAGCGTGGCGATGGCGGTGTCGGCCACCAGCCAGATCTCATCGGCCTGTTCCAGCAGCAGCGGCGGCAGTTGGCGCAGCGGGCAGCCGCCGGCATCGCACAGCACGCTGGTGAACACCCCGCGCAGGCGCTGCAGCAGGGCACCCGGGTCGGACGGCGGCACGGCGTCGCTGCCGCTGGCACGGTCGAGCAGGACCAGGCCACTGGTGTGCCGGGCCATCGCCGTGCGTGCCAGCGTCGCGTCGATGCGGCTGGCGTTGCGCAGTGCATCCTCGTAGTGGAAGCGGCTGTCCAGGTTGAGGTAAAGCGCGAGGTCGCCCGCCGGCTGCGCCAGTTCCATCAGCAGGCCATCGGTCCCGGCGGCATCGTCGGCGGCGTCGCCACGCTGCTGCTGCGCGAGCACGGCCAGATGGGCCGCCAGCGTGCTGGTGCCGACGCCGGCGCGCACGCCCAGCAGCAGGATGAACCGTGCCCGGTGCGCGGGCTGTGCGGCGGCTGCGGCACGCGGCGAAAGTGCACGGCGCAGGGCGGCTTCGATGCCGGCGTTGTCACTGTCCAGGTCGAGCACGTCGCGCAGGCCGGCACGCAGGGCCATCACTACGCCTTCCACCTGGCTGTTGCCGGTCGCCCCCACCGCCACCAGGTTCAGGTCAGGCTGGGTCTGCTGCAGTTGCGCGGCCAGCACCATGGACGAGGCCGCGTACTCGGGACGGAAGTCGAGCAGGACCAGGCCATTGGCACCGCGCTGCAGGTCCTGTGCGGAGGTGGGCTGCGCGCTGTCCTGCCAGTGCAGCACGGCCGATGCCGGCAGCCGTGCCGCCAGCCGGGGCAGCAGTTCACGATCGACGCCGTACAGGACCAGATTCATCGGTGGTCCCGAGGCATGCAATGGCTGGGCGGTGGCGTAGGGCATGGGCGTGGGGTCCGCAGCATCGGGTCAGCGCGAGAATCCGGGCACCGGGTCCTGGCTGACCGGACCCAGCAGCCACGCACCCCACTCGGGCAGGTGCGGGCGGGATTCGCGGTCGCCGGGCAGCGGCAGTTCGGTGTTGCGGGCCAGCGGCTGCACCAGGCGCGGGGTGACGATGATCACCAGCTCCTTGTCCTGGCGCTTGTAATCCAGGTTGCGGAAGAACGAGCCGATGATCGGCAGGTCACCGAGCATCGGGATCTTGTTCACCGTGGAAGCGACGGTGGAACTGACCAGGCCGCCGATGACGAAGCTCTCGCCGTCGCCCAGTTCGACCGTGGTATCGGCACGGCGCGTGCTGATGGAGGGAATCTGCACGCCGTTGAGGGCGATCGCGTTGGTGTAGTCCAGGTCGCTCGCTTCCGGCGCGACCTTCAGCGCGATGCGGTTGGCCGACAGCACGGTGGGGGTGACGGTCAGGCCGATGCCGAACGGCTTGTAGGTGACGGTGGTGGTGCCCAGGCCCTGCGGCTCGAGGATCGGCAGCTCGCCGCCGGCCAGGAAGCTCGCGCTCTGGCCGGACAGGGCGACCAGGGTCGGCTCGGCCAGCACGCGTGCCATGCCGTTGCTCTGCAGCAGGTCGACGTCGGCATTCCACAACCCGTTGGTGGAGCCGAACACCAGCCGGAATGCCGAGGAAATGGGTGATTCGGCTTCGTTGCTGCTGTTGCCTTCCTGCATGCCGGGCAGGATGCCGGTGTTGCCCGGCAGGATGCCGCCGGGGCGGGCGAAGCCATAGGCAAAGCCACCGTTGCGGTTCTGGAAGCTGATGCCGATCTGCTTCAGCGCGGTCTTGTTGAACTCGACCACCTTCACTTCCACCTGCACCACGCCGCCACTGGCGATGGTGGAGGCGTCGGCCAGCATGCCTTCCTTGCCCAGCGCCATGGCAGCGGTCTTCTGCTCCTGCATGTGGGACAGCATGCTGTCGCTGCTTCCCTGCAGCAGGCCCTGCTGGTCCTGCTGGGTGAACACCAGGCCGTTGCGGCCGGCATCGGCGGCACCCTGCACGGCGCTCTGCACGCGGACCTGCAGCCGCTGCGGCTCGCTCTGCTTGCGGTGCCACAGCAGCAGGGTGGTGGTGCCGGGCGCCTTGCCCACCAGCAATGCCTGGCGCTGGCCGCGCAGCATCACCACATCGGCCACGCCCGGATCGGCGATGGCCACCCGTTCCAGGTCGGCCGGCAGGGTCCACGGACGCTGTTCGCGGGCCTGCAGCACCAGCTCATCTGCCGCCACGCCCGTGCCGGGCGCCAGCAGCACCAGCAGCAGGGCCAGCCAGCGTTGGCGGGCGGTCGGGCGAGGATGCGAGCGATGTACGGTCATGGAAGGTCTCGGGGGCAGGTCAAAGGGAACCGCGGGGGGCTGCACTGTCGCCACGGATGATCTCGATGCCGGCCGGGCGCGCGGCTGCACGACGCGGTGCGGCCGCACGCGGCGCTGCGTCGGCCACCGGCCGCGGTCGCGCGGAAGCGCCTGCCAGGCCGTCGCCGTCGATGCCGGCATAGGCGTTGTTTTCGGGGCGCTGCAAGGCCTGCTGCTGTTCGGTGTCCAGGCCGCGCAGCGGATCCAGCACGCCGCGTGCCTGCGGGAACAGGGCGACGTCGGGCAGGCCCGCGTCGGCCGGGTTGCGCAGCGCCAGGTAGAGCTTGCCCTGCTGGGCGCCCAGCAACAGGCGGTTGGCCTCGTCCACCGGCACCGCCAGCACCGCGCTGCGCGCCGGTTGGGTGGCATCGTTGTGGCTGCTGGCGCTCGAGCTGCCGGTAATGTCGGCGGCGCGCGGGTCGTCGCCCTGCGCACTGCCGCCGTTGTCAGCGCTGGCCTGGCCCGGGTCCACGGCAATGTCCTGCTGGCCGTAGCTCAACACCCGCAGGCGGGACAGCAGCAGGCGGGTCTGGGCCAGTTCCGGCTGGCCGTTCGCGCTGTTGCTGGTGCTGCGCAGGTTGAGGAACACATCGACGAAATCGCCGGGCAGGATCCGGTTGCCTGCGCCCACCAGCTCATCGACCGGCACGGCCAATGCGCGCTCGCCGGGACGAAGCTGCAGCGAGAAACCCTGGGCAAGCAGGCTGCGGTTGACCGTAGTGCCCTCGGCGATGTCCTGCACCGGCACCTTGCCCAGCACCGAGGCCAGGTCGGACGACGCGCCGGGCTCGGCCGCAGTGCGCTGGGCCAGGCGCACGCCATCGGCGCGGATCGGCTCGCCGGCCGGCAGGCGGGCCACGGCTTCCACCACGGTGACGGTGCGCGCATCGCTGGTGGAGGCTGCCATGGGCGCGGTCGCCGTGGTGGCGGGCTTGCGCCCCACCATGAACGCCACTACGGCGAGGAGCAGGGCCAGGGCGATCAGTGCGATGGCGGCGATGCGGGTCAACTTGAGCATGGAACCATCTCCTGAAACCGGTCGTCAGTTGCTGCCGAGGTCGAGCTGGGCGACCGCGACACTGCGGATGGGGGCCTTCATCACCCAGCCGTACAGCGTGCCGGTGCCAGGAAGGAACGGGTGGCTGGAATAGTCGTAGCTGACCGTGACGGTCACGCACTGCGCGCTGGCCAGGCCGCTGCAGGCGGCAGGCGGCGATACCACGATGGCGCCGGCGCCGCTGCCCGTGCTGCTGGCCGAACCGCAATCGGGATCCTGGCCCGAGAACTGCAACAGCCACTGCATCGAGCGGCGCGCGGCCGAGCACGCGGCAACGCGACGCTCGGCGGTGCTGCCGAAACGCAGCGATGCGCGCGCACCCTCGGCCGATGCGGTGGCCAGGGTCTGCTGCGCGGCCATGATCATCACGCCCGAGAAAGTGAGCATCAGCAGCGGGATGAAGCCGAGCATCATCATCAGCGCGTACTCGACGGTGATGACGCCGCGTTGGCGATGGCGTCCGATCATCCTCATGGCATGACTCCCTGGGTCGAGGCCAGGACCCAGCCGATGGCGGCGAAGGCCAGATAGGCGGCGTAGGGGATGCCCTTGCGTCCCTGGCGGGCGAGGTGCATGTCCTGGATGGCCGGGCGCGCCTGCCAGTGCGCGCTCAGCCGCGCGCAGTGCAGGTGCAGGCGTGGCGGCACCCAGGGCACTACCCGTCGTGCGCTGATCACCAGTACCGAATGCAGGCCTGCCACCAGGCTTGCGGCGATCCAGATCGGCAGCAGGGCGGTCCAGCCCAGCAGCAGGCCCAGCACGGCGAAGAACTTGACGTCACCGGCGCCCATCCAGCCGAGCGCGTAGAAGGGCAGCAGCGATGCCAGCCCCAGCGCGGCGCCCAGCAGGTGCCCCCACCATGGCAGGTGCGGGCCGGAAAACTGGCCGGCGACGATCAACGGGAGGGCAAGCGCGCACGCTCCGGCCAGCCAGGCGTTGGGGACACGGCGGGCATACAGATCGCTGATCGCGATGCGCAGGCTCAATCCCATGGCCAACAGCCCCAGTAGCGTCATCCCACACCCTCAGCGTCCTTCAATGGACAAGTACGTGAAACTGAAACCGCCATCGAGGTTGCGCGGGGGCAACCCTCGACGGCATGGCGACTCACTCCGCGGCCGTTGTGGCTTTCTCGGCGGTTTCGGTGAGCGCGGTAAACAGCGAAGTAAAGAACGAGGTGATCTGTTCCTTGCCGACCACGACCAGGATGCCGGCGATGACCGCCGCCAACAGGCCATATTCCAGCGCGGTCACGCCGTCTTCTTCGTTGAGGAATCTGCGGATGGATGCGTTCATGACGGTTGTCTCCCTATACCAGTCAGGTTTAGCTGTATTACCCGGTTTGAATGGGTGCCCGGCTCCGCCGGGTCCATCCATGGACCCCCGCCTTCCTGGCAGGGGGACAGGGCGGGACATTCCCCTCCCTGTTTATTCGTCGTGATCCAGAACCCGGGGAGCAGCTGCCACGCGACCACCATGGCGCGGCGTCCGGCCGCGGGTCGAGTGTCTGCTGGTGGCGTGCTTTCGCATGTTTCCCCCTGGGTGAGGCCGTTGTCGCCTGGCCGGATCACCATGGCTTCGACTCTTGCCCGAATGGCGCGGTGCCGCAAGCCCAATCAATATGCAAATTCGGCACAAAGCCATTTTCACGTGAAGAAAAGCGGCCGTTTGCGTGAAGAAAAAACGTTGCCCGACAAATCCGTTCATTTGGATCGAGAAAATCGCCGGGAGGCGTTGCCGCATGCGAATTCCGTGCCATTCGGCGGCCTGTTTGGAAACAGGAAGAATTAATGGTTAACGTAATGCGTCACTGTTTACGGGCGCTGATTTACACGCAATACTCAGGTGCATTCGACAAGCAAGCGTGGCAGCCGACCTGCATTGAAAGCCGGGACGGTGAATGGACTACGGCGCGCGCCCTGTCAGGCAGTGGGGGCGGCGGATACGGACTCATGGGGGGACGACACTGTCATGGAAGGTGGGGTGGGCGATATCGAAGGCGGCCAGCTCGACGACGGCGAACTGCGGTCGATCGACCTGGCGACGCTGAGCGGTGTGCTTCGCGTCTGCGATGTGGAGCTGCTGCTGCTCGACGGCAACGGCCCCAGGGCTGCCTTCTCTTCGCGCGTGCACGACGAAGCGCTGTTCTGCAGCATCACCTGCGGCTTCCATTGCCGCGGGCGCTTCATGCTGCCCCCGGACTGGGCGATGCTCGGGTTCGTGCATGCCACCGATGAGGTGCAGAGCTGGTGCCACGGCGTGCCGATGGTGGCGGGCATGTCATTCACCGTGCTGCCGGAAGGCATCAGTGAATTCACGCTCAGCGCCGGCACCCGGATCACGGCCATGCTGCTGCCGGTGGCGCGGGTGCAGCGCAAGCTCACCGAACTGAGCCTGCGCAGCACGCCGCCGGCCGGCCAGGCCCTGAGCCTGGTGCAGCTGCCCGTCGACAGCCAGGCGCTGGCCAACCACTACCTGCAGCTGCACGCGCAGCTGGGGCAAGGCACCGCCCTGCAGCCGGAAGAGACCGACCGCCTGCTGCATGAACACATCCAGGCGCTGCTGGCGGCGGGGCCCGGCGATCGGCCCGGCTTCACCCGGGCGCGGCGGACGCACTACCTGATCGCGCAGCGGGCCGAGAACTTCATGCGGCTCAACCTGCGGCGCAATATATACATGAATGAAATCTGCGATGCGGCCGGTGTCAGCGAGCGCGGCCTGCGCTATGCGTTCGAGGACCTGTTCGGCGTGTCGCCCAACCGCTACCTGTCGATGCTGCGGTTGTGCGCGGCGTGCCGCAGCCTGTCGATGGCCGATTCCAGCCGCCGCTCGGTCAAGGCCATCGCGCTCAGCTGCGGCCTGTGGGATCTGTCCCGGTTTGCCGACAACTACCGCAAGGTGTTCGGCGAACTGCCACGCGACACCCTGATGCGTTCGCCCGCGCAGATCGGCCAACCGGCCTGAAACCAGCGCGCTGCCGAATCTGCATATCCGCCTGCCGAATCCGCCCGTGGCTTTGCCGGAATGCGCGATTGCCGTGCCGGAATGAAGTGCCCCGCCACCGTTGAAACCGCTGAAATGTCAGTCACGTGCCGACCGGCATGCCCACTGGATTTCAAGTCGTTCGTCAACGGGGGAAGTGCTCATGAACCGCATTTACCGGCGTGTATGGAACCGCCAGCTCAATGCTCTTGTCGTGGCCTCGGAACTGGCCACCGGCGATGGCGGTGCAACCACGCTCCGCGATCCGCAATCGAAACTGCTGGTGCCCAGCGCACTGGCCCTGGCACTGCTCAGTGTCCTCGCCAGCGGCACAGCGGCCGCCAGTGAAGCCAACCAGTCACTGCGTGACCTGCAGGCACTGGCGGCCAAGTACACCCAGACCATGCCGGTGAAGGTCGATGCCGAAGTGGCACTGGCCGCCGCCGCACGCCAGGCGCAGACCAGCCCGGCCATCAGCACCGATGCGCGCATCGGGCTGCAGCTGAGCACCACCGGCCTGCCGGTGGTACGCGATGTACTGCCGGCCACGGTCAAGGTTTCACTGGGCACCGGCAAGGCGCCGCAGCAGGTGGCCGCGCCGGGCGTGGCGGCCGATGTGCGTGCGTCGGTCGGGCTGGGCAGCAGCACCCGCGTCGAAGCCGCCGTGGCGGCGCAGCTGGCCCCGCAGTCGCAGGCACCGCTCGCCGTGGCCACCACGGCCGCTGCCAAGGCCCATGTGGGCGTAGCGGGCACGCCGGTTGCGGCTCTCGATACCAAGGCTGCGGTCGCCGCAAACGTGGCGGCAACGCCGACCACGTCGCTGTCCGGCCTGAAGGCCGCAGTCGATGGTCAGGTCGATGCAAAGCTGGCGCTGGCCGGCCATGCCATCGAAGGGCAGGGCAAGGTGGGCGCTGCGGCGTCGGCCACGCTGCCGGCCAAGGAGGAACTGCCGGGCGACACCGACGATCGTGCACTGACTGCCGGGCTCGATGGCACCGTCGCCGGCAAGGTGCGCGTGCTGGGCCCGGATGGCGAGGCGGTCATCGCCGACCGCAACCTGAAACTGGCCGGCAGCACGATCGTGGGCGCGCAGACCAGTTCGCTGGGCCTGGGCGGCCTGCTCACCGGCGTCGGCAGTGCGCTGAACGGTGTCGGCGGTGCCGTCGGCAGCCTGGTCAACGGCGATCTCAACGGCACGGTCGGAAACCTCGGCGGTGCCGTGGGCGGCCTGCTCGGCAACACGCTCGATGGCCTGGGCCTGACCCAGCCTTCAGCGATTCCGCCGGACAGCCCGAAGGCGCCCGCAGCAGCTGATCCGAATGCTGGCCTGATCATCGGCACCGGCGGCCTGGTCGGTGGTGTCAGCTCGTTGATCGGCCCGACCACCGCCAGCCTGTTCGGCGGCACCGGCTACCTCTCCAACGGCAACCTGAAGGTCAGCACCGCCAACGTGATGCAGACCTATTCCGCGGTCAACGTGCTGGGCATTCCGCTGGTCAACGCCACACCGGTCGGCACCACCCTCAACGGCCTGGGCGGTGCAGTCACCGGTGGGAATTCACACCTCACGCTGATCGGCGGCGTCACCTCGGACAGCTACATCTACAACATCAACAACGGCAACCCGGGCGGACTGCTGGGGCTGCTGCTGCCGGGCCAGTCGCCGGACTGGGCCGCCAAGTGCCTGGATATCGGCCTGGCCGATATCTCCTGCTGGGCGGTCAATCCGGCGCAGGATTACCAGGTGCTGATGGGTGACGGCGCCTTCGCCAACGGCTCCAGGGAAGTGGTGATCGGCGCCAACGCACGCCACGAACTGCCCAAGGTCGATGCCAGCGTCGCCTTCCCCGGCAACGGTACCAACGATCCGACCAACCCCACCGGCGTGCCCACCGCGGACTACGCCGCGCGCATGGGCCATTCGGTGATCGTCGGCGACAGCGCCTCCGGCACCGCCAACGGGCAGACCCTGCTCGGCGCCGAGGCAACCTCCGACAAGGCCAATTCGGTGGCGCTGGGCTACCGCTCGGCTGCAGTACGTGGCGCGCAGGCCAGCTACAGCGCCTACGGCCTGACCGCAGCGCAGGTGTCCGCCGGTGAAGTGTCGGTGGGCAGCGCCGACGGCGGCGAGCGGCAGATCACCAACCTGGCCGCAGGTAGTGCCAACACCGATGCGGTCAACGTCGCCCAGTTGAGGGGCGCGATCAGCCAGATCGATGCACTGGGCGACGTCGCCGTGACCTACGACCTGGACGCCAACGGCGACCCGGACTACCGCCGTGTCACGCTGGGCAATGGCACCGGCACCACCACTCTGGGCAACCTGGCGGCGGGTGCGATCAGCGCCACCAGCACCGAAGCGGTCAACGGCAGCCAGCTGTTCACCAGCAACGATGCGATCACGCGCTTCTTCGGCGGCCGCACGGCCTTCGACCCGGCCACCGGTGCCTTCACTGCACCGCTGTTCGAGATCAGCACCATCTCCGGAGACGGCGCGATCGCCCAGGGCGCATACGAGAACGCCACCGATGCCTTCGACGCCGTCGATGGCTCGCTGGTGAACCTCAACACGCAGATCAACGACATCCGCAACGGCGGCACCAAGTACCTGCGGGTGAATTCCACCGGCGTGGAAGCCGTGGCGACCGGCAGCGACTCCATCGCCGTCGGCAGCAACGCGCAGGCCACTGCTGCCAACAGTATCGCCGTCGGCGCAGGCAGCCTGGCCGACCGTGACAACACCGTCTCCGTCGGCGCCGCCGGTGCCGAACGCCAGATCGCCCACGTCGCCGCAGCGACCGAGGCGACCGATGCGGTCAACCTGGGCCAGCTGCAGGCATCGGAGGAGGGCGCGCTGCGCTACGACCTCAACGCCGATGGCAGCGTGGACTACGCCAGCGCCACGCTGGGCCAGGGCGGTACCGCCACCACCCTGCGCAACCTGGGCCCGGGCGAAGTCAGCGCGCTCAGCAGCGAAGCCATCAATGGCGCCCAGCTGTTTGCCGCCAACCAGACCGTGGCCACCCACCTGGGCGGCGGTTCGACGGTGGATGGCAACGGCGTGGTCACCGCGCCGACCTACAACATCAACAACGTCGCCGCCAACGGCACCATCAGCCAGGGCAGCTACAACGACGTGGGCAGTGCCTTCGATGCGGTGAGCAATTCGCTGGCCAACGTGGTCGACCAGACCGACGACCTGGACAAGCGCGCCGTGAAATACGATGTGGATGGCAACGGCGACATGATGGATTCGGTCACCCTCAGCGGTACCGGTGGCGCTGCGGTGACGCTGACCAACGTGGCCGCTGGCAGCATCCAGGCCGGCAGCAGCGATGCCATCACCGGCGACCAGCTGTTCGCCACCCACGCCACCATCGCCAACTACTTCGGCGGCAGCACCACCTACGACGGCACCACCTCGCAGTGGACCGCACCGTCCTTCAGCATTTCCAGCATCGCCACCGACGGCAGCATCTCGCTCAACGACTACAGCAACGTTACTGCCGCCTTCTCGGCGGTCGACGGTTCGCTGCGCACGCTCAACCAGCGCATCCTCAACGGCAGCGCCAGTCCCTACCTGGCGGTCAATTCGGCTGCCGCCGCAGCGACCGCGACCGGCGACGAGGCGGTGGCGGTGGGCCCGCAGGCCAGCGCGGCCGGTGCCTCCAGCGTGGCCGTCGGCAACGGCGCCAGCGCCAGCGCCGACAACAGCGTGGCCCTGGGCAGCGGTTCGGTCGCCAGCGTCGGCGCACAGACCGGTTACACCGGCGCCTACGGCGAAGCCGGGGCCAGCAACTCGGCCGGTGAAGTGTCGGTGGGCAGCAGTGGTGCCGAGCGCAAGATCACCAACGTGGCCGACGGCTCCGATGACCACGACGCCACCAACGTGGGCCAGCTGAACAACGGCGTGAACTACGCCATCGACCAGTCCAAGGCCTACACCGACCAGAAGATCCAGAACATCACCAACGTGGCGGGCAGCTTCCGCGCCAACAACAGCAACAACCTGGCCGACCCGGCCGCGACCGGCGCCAACTCCGCCGCCGGTGGTGCCGGTTCCACCGCCGCCGGAGCCAACTCCACTGCGCTGGGCAATGGCGCGCAGGCGCAGGCCGACAACTCGGTGGCGCTGGGCGCCGGCTCCGTCGCCAACCGCGCCAACACGGTGTCGGTGGGCGCTGCCGGTGCCGAACGCCAGGTGGTCAACGTGGCCGACGGCACCCAGGCCACCGATGCGGTCAACGTGCGCCAGCTGCAGGCATCGCAGCAGGGCACGCTGCGCTACGACACCACCGTCAACGGTGACACCAACTTCAACAGCGTCACCCTCGGCAGCACCACCGGCGGCCCGACCACCGTGCGCAACGTGGCGGCCGGTACCGCCGGCACCGATGCGGTCAACGTCGACCAGCTGAGGGCTGGCATGTCGCAGACCCTGGACTGGTCCAAGGCCTATACCGACGAGCGCATGGGCGGCTTCGAGCGGGAACTGCGCAAGACCGACAACCGCGCTTCGGCCGGCATCGCCTCGGCCATGGCCACCGCCGCACTGCCGCAGCCCAGTGAAGCGGGTCGCAGCATGGCCTCGTTCGCGGCGGGCAGCTACAACGGCGAATCGGGCATGGCGCTGGGCATTTCCGGTGTCTCCGAAGGCGGCCGCTGGATCTACAAGTTCAGCGGTTCCACCAACACCCGTGGCGAAGCCGGCGTAGCCGTCGGCGCCGGCATCCAGTGGTAAGCGCGCGGGCCGGGCTGCGCGACAGCCCGGCCCTGCCCACCACATCGACAGGGGGAATCCCAATGACGATCCAACGCACCTCGCGCCCCGGCCCGTTCGCCGCGTCGCTCATCCTGGTCCTGGCCGCCGGCCTGCTGGCCGGTTGCCGCAGCACCGCACCCGCCGGGGAATCGCCGGCTGCAGACACCCTGGTCAGCTTCCCCGATGCCAGCAAGGCATCACTGAAGGAAGGCACCTATCCCGACGTGGCCGATCTGCGCCGCTTCGCCCCTGGCATGAGCAAGCGCCAGCTGTACGCACTGCTGGGCACGCCGCACTTCAACGAAGGCATGTGGGGCGTGCGCAGGTGGAACTACCTGTTCAACTTCCGCACCGCACAGGGCGCGGAGTACTTCACGTGCCAGTTCCAGGTGGAATTCGACGGCAAGGGCATCGCCCAGGCCGGGCACTGGAAGCCGCAGGCCTGCGCGGCCGTGCTTGACCCACCGCCGCCGCCGCCGGTTGCAGCCGCGCCTGCGCCGCTGCCGGCCCAGCCGCTGCGCCTGTCCGCCGATGCGTTGTTCGGCTTCGACAGCGACGTGCTGAGCCAGGAAGGCCAGACGGCGGTGCAGGGCGTGCTCGCACAGGTGCGTGAAGCCAGCCAGGTGCAGTCGATCCAGGTGGTCGGCTACACCGATCGTATCGGCGGCGCCGACTACAACCAGCGGCTGTCGCAGCGGCGTGCCGAGTCGGTGCGGGTGGCACTGGTGCAGGGCGGGGTACCTGCACAGGCCATCAGCGCGGAAGGACGCGGCGCCGCCGACCCCCTCGTGGAGTGCACGCAGCGAAGCCAGCGCGAGCTGATCGCCTGCCTGGCGCCGAACCGCCGCGTACAGATCGCCGGTACCGCCCGGCTCGACTGAGCGCCCCTGCCGGCCCTGCCGGCGCCCGTGTTTCCCCCCTGATCCGCCGGCCGGCGTGGATGCGTCTCCCCCGTCATCTCCGCTTGCCGGCGGGCCAGGTCTTTCCATGGTGCACGCGATGAATGCCCAATTCCTGCCCTTGTCCATGAAGACGGAAACCACAGTCAGCGTGTATGGCCAGCTTGGCAACCATTCAGTGGTGCGCCTTCCCGGCCGGCGCCTTCCCGGCCTGATCCTGCAGGCCGACACCGTGGCCGGGTTCCTCACCCAGCTGCAGGACGCGCAGGCCTGCCTGCGCAGCGGGCGCGCGCAACGTGCCGATGCCGAGATGGACATGCTGATCGACACGCTGCAGCAGTGGTACGCGCTGATCGAATCACGCCTGGCCGATGCAGGCGAGGCACTGTAGCGGCCGCAGGTTCTGCCATCCACGCATGGCGTGGATCTACTGAATCAACCGGATCTGTGGCAGTAGATCCACGCCATGCGTGGATGGACGTCAATCGCTGTCGTCGACGCGTTCGCCCATCAACTCGCGCTGGCGCTTGTCCAGCTCTTCGGCGTAGCGCTTGCGCACGAACGCTTCGGAGACCACGCCCAGCACCTGGCCATCACTGGCTACCACCGCCAGTTCGTCGGCCTGGGTCTGGTCGAAGCGCTGCATCACCGCCACCACGTTGGCGTTGGCGGCCAGCGCAACGTCGCGGTTCTCGGCATAGTCGCCCACCACCGCATCCGGCTTCACGCCATCGCCGTACATGCGCGGAATCTGCACGATGCCGGCGTATTGGCCTTCGCTGTCCACGAGGATCACGCGGCCGCCCGAACCCAGCGGGAAGCGCTGGCGGAACGAGGCCGTATCCAGGTCGGCCGGTGCGGTGGCCACGCCCTTGCGCATCATCCGCCCGGCATTGAGGTTCTGCACCCAGCCCACGTCGCGCGCGCTCTTGATGGTTTCCCCGCGCAGATGCATGCGCCAGGTGGAGAACGAATAGCCGAACCACTGCCGCACCAGCGTGCTGGACACCAGCACAGCGCTCATCACCACGCTGGTCAGCAGGAAGTCGTGGGTGCCCTCCAGCACCAGCATGGCCATGGTCATCGGTGCGCCGACCACGGCGGCCGCCAGCGCGGCCATGCCGGCCAGAGCAGCCGAAGTGGCATCGATCACCGGCACGCCGGTGGCCATCGCCAGCAGGCCGGCAAACAGGGCGCCGACCAGCGTGCCCATGAACAGCGAGGCGAAGAACAGCCCGCCGCGGAAGCCGAAGCCCAGCGAGATGCCCGAGGCCAGGCACTTGAGGGTCAGCAGGGCGCCGATCCAGATCAGCGGCAGGTGGGTGGTCAGGTCCAGGTGCAGCGCGCCATGGCCGGAAGACAGCACCTGCGGGCTGGCCATCGCCAGCGGAATCAGCAGCAGGCCGCCGAGCACCGGGCGGCCCCACAGCGGCAGCGGGCTGCGCTTGACCGTGCCTTCGATCGAAGCGATCAGGCGCATCACCAGGATGCCGACCATGGCGCAGCAGCAGCCGAGCAGGCCGTAGATGGCGTAGTCGGCGGCGCGCACGTCGATGGTGGATGCGGCCGGCAGCAGATAGGCGTCGATGCCGGCCTGGTCTGCCACGAAGGCACCGGCCAGTGCAGCCACGGCCACCGGTGCCAGTGCGGCGGGCGTGTAGGCACCGATCACGATCTCGAAGGCGTAGAACGCGCCAGCCAGGGGCGCACCGAAGGCGGCGGCGATGGCACCGGCCGAACCGGCACCGACCAGGATGCGCACGTCATTGCGGCGCAGGCGCATCACCCGGCCCAGCTGCGAGCCGCTGCCGGCACCCATCTGCGTGTACGACGCCTCCAGGCCCACCGATGCGCCGCAGCCGTTGGAGATCAGGGTCTGGGTCAGCACGATCAGGTTGTCGCGCATCGACATGCGGCCGCCGTGCAGGGCGTTGGCCTCCACCGCATCGAGCAGCGGGCGCTTGAGGCGGGTGGCGGCCAGCGCGACCAGGCCGACCAGCAGGCCGCCCAGCGGCAGCACCAGCAGGGCGGTCCACGGCAGCGAGGGCAGGGAGCTCAGGCGGATGCCTTCATCCAGGCCGTACAGCGCGGCCTGCAGCCAGCGCGCGATGCCCGATTGCAGCAGGGTCAGGCCGCCGGCGAGCAGGCCGACCACCAGGGCGAGGGCGATGAACCACAGGTCGCTGCCGCGCAGGCGCAGGCGCAGGCCCTGGAAGGCCAGATGCAGGCGGGATGGCGAAGCGTGGGAGGACATGGTGGCGGCATGATACGCCGCCACCGTGATCGCTGCCCTCACCGCATCGGGCGGCTGGTGGTTCAGAAGCGGTAGCGGCCCTGCACGTAGAAGGTGCGCGGCGCGGCCACCATGCGCCCGGCGTTGCCGTCGACGTTGCGGGTGTACCAGCGCTTGTCGGCCAGGTTGTTCACGCCCAGCGCGATCTCGCTGTCAGCCAGGCCCGGCACCTGCCAGGCCACCTGCGCGTTCAACAGTCGAACGCCCGGCACCCGGCCCACGCGCGCATCGGCGCTCTCGGCCCAGGTGTTGGCCGCATCGGAGAACTGCCCGCTCTGGTGCGTGCTGGAGACGTTGAAGGTCCAGGCGGCGAGGGCGTAGCGGGCGCCGATGCTGTCGGTGTCGCGCGAGTAGAAGGGCACGTCCAGGCCGCGGTTGTCGCCGGACTGCTGGATCGCCTTGGTCCAGGTGTAGTTCGCGTACAGCTCGAGCCCGGCCAGTGCGCTGTCCTCGGCGAAACGGTACTCCAGCGCGCTCTCCACGCCCTTGTGGTCGGTGGCGCCGATGTTCTGGAAGGTCGGCGGGGTGATGCCCGGCACCTGCTGGATCTGGTTGTCGAAGCGCATCTTGAACACGGTCACTTCCGCGCGCAGGGCGCCGTCCTGCCAGCGCGCACCCAGCTCGGTGGTCTTGGCCACTTCCGGGTTCAGCGGGTTGCTGGCGGTCTGCGAATTCAGCTGGATGTTCTGCACCGGCCCGAACGAGGTGGTGTAGTTGCCGAACACGGTCAGCTGCGGGGTCAGCAGGTAGGCGATGTTGATCGACGGCAGCGCCTTGTCGTTGCGGCTGCTGAAGGTGGTGCCGCCGCCGGCCTGGCGGCGGTCCATGTCGATCCACTCCATGCGCACGCCCGGCGTGATGCGCCACTGGCCCACGGCGATGCGGTCGTCGACGTAGAAGGCGTGCGCATCGGTGGCGTTGTCGAAGCGGGTGATGGCGCTTTCCACGCCGGTGCGGCGGACCACGGTGTAGCTGCGGTCGTTGCCGCGCTCGCGCAGGAAGCGGTAGCCGGCGGTGATGTCATGCACCGTGCTGCCCCAGCGCAGGCGCTGGGTGTAGCGCGGCTCGATGCCCAGCACGCGGTAATCGCGCGGCTGCACGGTCAGCTGGGTGTTGGCAGCGTTGATGAGCGAGCTGGCGCGGTTGCTTTCGTTGTAATACGCCAGCACTTCAAATTCGCTGTTGGCCGACAGGGTATTGGTGTAGCCCAGGTCGATGCCGGTGCGGTGGCCTTTCCAGAAATCGGTGGGGCGGGTGTTCTGGAACGGATCGGCCTCGTACTGGGCGCGGGTCAGGCCGCCCGGGGTCAGCGAGCGCACATCGTAGTACGACAATTTCGCGCGCAGCTCCTGCTGCTCGTCGATGGCATAGGCGAACTTCAGCGCGAGGTCGTCGAAGCGGTCATCGCTGCCCTGGCGCCAGCCGCGGCCGTCCTGGCCCGAGTACAGCAGGGCCATGCCCAGGCCGTTGTCGCCGGTACCGCCGAGGAAGGCGTTGTACTGGGTGCTGTCACCACCGCCGTGGTCGTAGGCGGTGTAGCGCACGCCGGCTTCGCCGTGCAGGCCGGCCTCGGTGGGGATGGCGCGGGTGCTGAAATTGATGATGCCGCCGACGTTCTGCGGCCCGTAGCGCACCGCGCCGCCGCCGCGCACCACGTCGATGGACTCGATGTTGGACAGGCTGGTCGGGGCAAACGAGAGCTGCGGCTGGCCGTAGGGCGCCACTGCCAGCGGCACGCCGTCCAGCAGCACGGTCGAGCGTGGCGAGTAGCGGCCGGTCAGGCCACGCACGCCGATGTTGAGCGAGACCGAGCTGCCGGCCGTGCCCGAGTTGTCGGTGACCTGCACGCCGGGAATGCGGCGCATGGCATCGCCGATGCTGGCTGCGCCGCTGGCGTCGATGCGCTGGCGGTCGACCACGGTGCGGGCACCGGCGAAGCTTTTCACGCTGTCGTGCAGGCCGGTGCCCAGCCAGCTGCCGGAGACCTGGATGCTGTCCAGGGTGGTGGCGCTGTCCTGCGCAAAGGCGGTGGCGGACAGGCACAGGGTCAGGGCGGCGGCCAGGGGCAGGCGGGCCGGGGGCAGGATTCGGAAGGGCATGGAGGCGGGCGCGGAAGGGTCGTAAATGAGAATTATTGCTGATTCCATTCGCCAATGGAATGCGTCTTTCGGGGGTGGCGCGGCCGTGGCCTGAATGGCCCGGTGGTAAAGTGGAAGATTGTTTCCTGACTGCCGAGATCTGCCATGTCCACTGCCGCTTTCTATCCCGTCGGAACCTCTGGCCAGCCGTGGGGCACGGCGGAACGGGAGCAGTGGCGCGGCCGCCAGCAGCGCCTGCGCCGCTATGACCAGGAAGTGCTGCCGCGCATCGAAGCGCTGGCCGGCCGCTTCGAGAAGGTGGCCTATGGCCAGCTCGACTATGCCGGTGAGTCCTACACCCTGTTCGCCCTGCGCAGCCACGACTGGAACCCGGCCCTGCCGGCGGCGCTGGTCACCGGTGGCGTGCACGGCTACGAAACCAGCGGCGTGATGGGGGCGCTGGATTTCCTGGAGCAGCACGCGGCCGACTACGCCGGCAAGGCCAACCTGCTGGTGGCGCCGTGCGTGAACCCGTGGGGCTTCGAGCGCATCAACCGCTGGAACTACGATGCGATCGACCCGAACCGCAATTTCCGCGCTGATGGCCCGGCCCGTGAATCGACCGCCGTCATCGCGCTGATCGCCCCGTACAAGGGGCAGTTCGTGCTGCACATCGACCTGCACGAGACCACCGACAGCGACGAGAGCGAGTTCCGCCCGGCGCTGGCTGCGCGCGATGGCAAGCCGTTCGAACCGGGCCTGATTCCCGATGGCTTCTATCTGGTCGATGACAGCGAGAACCCGCAGCCGGCGTTCCAGCAGGCGGTGATCGCCGCAGTGGAGCAGGTGACCCACATCGCTCCGGCCGACGAGAAGAACGAGATCATCGGTTCGCCGGTGGTCGCCCACGGCGTCATCGAGTACCCGCTGGTGAAGCTGGCGCTGTGCGCGGGCATCACCGGTGCGAAGTACACCACCACCACCGAGGTCTACCCGGACAGCCCGCGGGCGACGCCGGAGCAGTGCAACGACGCGCAGGTGGCGGCGGTGCGCTCGGCGCTGGAGTACGCGCTGGCCCACCGTTGACCGGTTGAAATCGTTCGCATCCACGCATGGCGTGGATCTACTGATGGGTAGTGCCGGCCGCTGGCCGGCAATCGCGGCACTACCTCCTCGCGATCAGCCCAATGCGTCGGCCCACCACAACGCGGCCGGCCCCGGCGGGCTGTCGCGGCGGCGCACCAGGTCGCTGTGGATGCGCCGGGGCCAGCCGGGCAGGCGCAGCTCCAGCAGCCGCCCGCGGTCATAGCGCTGCACCAGTGCCCGTGGCAGTTCAGCCCAGCCGATGCCGTCCTCGGCCATCTCCATCACCATCAGGTAGTCCGAAGCCGTCCACACCCGGCCAGCGGCGGCGCGTGCGTGGTCGGCCTGCGCGCTCAGCCGCACCTGCCGGTGCCGGGCCAGCTGCTGCGAAGCACGCGTGCCGGCCCGTGCCAGTGGATGCTCGAGGGCCACGTAGATCGCCAGCTCGCTGTGGTGGGCCAGCGGCTGCGCCAGCAGCGCATCGGGATAGCGGTCCTGTCGTGGCAGCAGGCCCAGGTCGGCGCGCGCGCTGGTGACGATCTCCAGCACATCGTGGCCTTCGGCATCCAGCCATTCCAGCTCCACCTCGGGAAACGCCTCAGCAAAACGCTGCAGCACGCGTTGCGCCGGGTCGAGCTGGTAGACATCGGAGAACACCACGGTCAGCCGCGGCTCGACGGGCGCGGCCAGGCGTACGCTCAACTGCTGCAGGCGCTGGTCGGCGGCAAGGATCTCCTGCGCGTGGCCGAGCACCTCGCGCCCGGCCTCGGTCAGCTGCGGGTAGCGCGCGCTGCGGTCGAACAGGGCCACCCCCAGGTCGGCTTCCAGGTGGGCGATGGCGGTGCTGACGGTGGACTGGGTCTTGCGCAGGCGCCGCGCCGCTGCGGAGAACGAGCCAAGTGCAGCGGCCTCGACGAAGGCCTGCAGGGATTCGGGAGAGTAGGGCATCGATCCATCGCTCCTGTCGATGGAATCCATCTTGGGGCCAACGTAAAAGGCGATGATACTGCCTCCCGTGCCCACCGCCTTCCTGTGGCAGGCAGCGCTCTTCCACGCACGGCGTGGATCTACCCTCCGGCTCCGGCGCGGCCACAAGGAGTTCCCCATGTCCCGCATTGTTCCTGCCCGTGGCGCGATGGTCGCCTGGGCCTGCCTGACCGTGGCAATCGTCGCCGAAGTGGTCGGCACGTCGTTCATGGCCCACGCCGCCCGCGATGGCGGCTGGGTCGGCTATGCGGTGATGGCGGCCGCACTGGCGCTGTCGTATTACTTCCTGGCGTTGTCGGTGCGCCGCATCGCGGTGGGCGTGGCCTATGCCGTGTGGGAAGGCCTGGGCCTGACCCTGCTGACCGTGGTCGGTGTGTGGGTGTTCGGCGAGCACCTGTCGCTGCAGCAGCTGGCCGGCCTGGGGCTGGCGGTGGTCGGCATCGTCTGCGTCACCCTGGGGGAGGCGCACGCATGAACATGACCGCACTGTTTTTCGTGATCTGTTCGGCCCTGATCGACGTGGCCGCCAACATGATGGTGGCCCGATCCGATGGCTTCCGCCGCTGGCGCTGGGGTGCCGGGGCCATCGTGCTGGTCTGGATCGCTTTCGCGATGCTGGGCCAGGCAGTGCGCCACATCGACCTCGCCACGGCCTATGCGTTGTGGGGCGCCATCGGTGTGATCGGCACGGCCACCTGCGGCCGCCTGCTGTTCGGCAACCGGCTGCGCCCCATCGGCTGGGTAGGCATCGGCCTGGTCACCGCTGCGGTCCTGCTGCTCAGCACCGCCTGAGCGGCGGCGATTGCGGCGCGCGGTGGGGTGGCCGACACTGCAGGCATCCCGCAATGGAGTGCCCGCCATGTTCAGCCACATCACCGTCGGTTCCAACGATCTTGCAGTCTCGCGCCGCTTCTACGACGCCTTGTTCGCCGCCATGGGCGGGCGCCCGGGCATGACCGACGAAGACGGCAAGCTGGTCTACATCAAGGAGGGGCGGATGTTCATCGTCACCCCGCCCATCGATGGCCAGCCGGCCTGCCACGCCAACGGCGGCACCATTGGTTTCGCGCTGCAGTCCCCGCAGGCGGTGCACGCCTGGCAGGAGGCCGGCGTGGCCCAGGGTGGCAGCGCCATCGAAGCGCCGGCCGGTGTGCGCCACAAGGCGGGGCGCCAGTTGTACCTGGCCTACCTGCGCGATCCGGATGGCAACAAGCTGTGCGGTGTACACGTGATGGGCTGTGTGGCGCGGCGCGCGCGTGATAGCACGCCGCACCTGTCCGCGGGCTGTCGTCGCGACCGTGCACTTCATCCTGCGTCCACTGCCGTTCACGCAGACTCGGTCGGCTAATCCCTGATCGACCGGAGATGGCTGCCGATGGAAGCACTGGAGCCTCAACACCCCCCGGTGCGCACTCTCCGGCCCGTCTTCGCCTTCGCGGCGATCGTTGTCGTTGCCTTCGCACTGTTCGTCAGCCTGTTCCCGCTGGGGGCCGGCCGCCTGCTGCTGAAGGCGCAGGACTGGGCCGCACTCAACGTCGGTTGGTACTACCTGCTGGCGATGACCCTGTACCTGGTGTTCGTGGTGGGCGTGGCGCTGTCCAAGTACGGCGGCATCAAGCTCGGCGCAGACCACGACGAGCCGGAATTCAGCTATCTCTCGTGGGCCGGCATGCTGTTCGCCGCCGGCATCAGCATCACCCTGTTCTTCTTCTGCGTTTCCGAGCCGCTCACCCATTACCTGCAGCCGCCGCAGGGCGATGCCGCTGCTGGCGAGGCAGGCGCGCGGCAGGCCATGCAGCTGCTGTTCCTGCACTGGGGCCTGCATGGCTGGGGCGTGTTCGCGCTGGCGGCCATGGCGATGGCCTACTTCGCCTACCGCCACAACCTGCCGCTGGCGCTGCGCTCGGCGCTGTACCCGCTCATCGGCAAGCGCATCAACGGCCCCATCGGCTACACCGTGGATGCACTGGGCATCGTCGCCACCGTGTTCGGCATCGGTGCCGACATGGGTTTCGGCGTGCTGCACCTCAACGCCGGCCTGACCCACCTGTTCAACGTGCCGCACTCCAACCTGGTGCAGATCCTGCTGGTGGCCAGCATGATGGGCGCCGCCGTGGCGGTGGCCGTGTCCGGGGTGGAGAAGGGCGTGCGCTGGATGGCCAACATCAACATGCTGCTGGCCATCGCGCTGGTGCTGTTCATGCTGTGCGCCGGCCCCACCCAGTACCTGCTCAGCACGCTCATGCAGAACCTGGGCGATTACCTGGGCAGCGTGGTCGGCAAGAGCTTCGACGTGTATGCCTATGGCGGCCGCCCGCAGTGGCTCGGTGGCTGGACGGTGTTCTACTGGGCCTGGTGGATCGGCTGGGCGCCGTTCGTGGGGCTGTTCATCGCGCGCATCTCGCGTGGCCGCACCATCCGCGAATTCGTGTTCGGCGTGCTGCTGATACCGCTCGGTTTCACCCTGGCGTGGCTGTCGATCTTCGGCAACAGTGCGCTGGACCAGGTGCTGCACCATGGCCAGCAGCAGCTGGCACAGCTGGCGGTGGATGATCCGCCCACGGTGCTGTACGCGCTGCTGGATGGCTACCCATGGAGTCGGGTGGTGATCGCGGTGACCGTGCTGGTGAGTTTCATCTTCTTCGTGACCTCGGCTGATTCGGGCGCGGTGGTGCTGTCCACGCTGTCCTCGCACGGCGGTGCGCCTGAGGACGACGGCCCGCGCTGGCTGCGCGTGTTCTGGGGCACGGTCATCGCGGTGCTCACCGCAGGCCTGCTGCTGGCCGGCAGCATCGATGCGCTGAAATCGGCGGTGGTGCTGGCCTCGCTGCCGTTCTCGGCGGTGCTGCTGCTGATGATGTGGGGCCTGACCCGCGCCTTCAGTGACGAATCGCACCGCGAGCGCGCGCAGCAGTTCCGGCCATCACCGCTGATCGGCGATGACCGCCACCACCAGGGCTGGCGCCAGCGCCTGAGCCAGGCCATGCACTTCCCGGTGCGCGACCAGGTCTACCGCTTCATGGACGATACGGTGAAGCCAGCGATGGAAGCGGTGGCCGAGCAGCTGCGCGGGCAGGGCTGGGATGTGGCCACGCGCTTCGAGGCGGGCGACATGGAACTGTCGGTCAACCACGGCGAGCAGCAGGATTTCCTGTACCGGGTGATCCTCAGCGGCTACCTGACCCCGTCCTTCGCCGCCCAGCAGCTGCGCAACCAGCGCTACTACCGCGCCGAAGTGCATCTGTTCGAAGGCAGCCAGGACTACGACCTGGTCGGCTACAGCCGCAAGCAGATCATCAACGACATCATCAGCCAGTACGAACGCCACCTGCAGTTCCTGCATCTGAGCCGTTGATGGGTGGGTGCGGACCGTTGGTCCGCACCTCCGTGTAGAGCCGAGCCCACGCTCGGCTCCACCATGCGGTGATCAGACCCGCAGCAGCACCTTGCCGCCGCGCCCCGGCTGCGCGCTTGCAGTGGCTGCGGCCTGGATGTCATCCAGCGCGAAGATGCCGTCCACCGGCAGGGTCAGCTCGCCGCTGGCCGCGCGCTGCAGTAGTTCGCCCACCAGCCGACGCTTGTCTTCCACCGGCATCGCCTGGCTGACCTTGCTGCCCCAGAAGCCCTTCACCGTGGCTTCCTTGTAGATCAGGCCGCTGGCGGGGATGCGCATCGCCTCGCCACTCATCACCCCGAACGAGACCAGGGTGCCGTGCAGGCCGAGCAGCTCGACCAGATCGGCGCTGGCATCGCCACCGATGGAATCGACCGCAGCGGCTGCCTGTGCTTCGCCCGTGGCCTCGCGCACGCGGTCCTTCCAGCCGTCCTGCGACGTATCGAACACGTGGTCGATGCCGAGCGCCTGCAGCTGCGCGACCGCCTTGGCATTGCGCACCAAGTTGGCCACGTTGACCCCGCGTGCGCGCGCCAGCATCGCCAGCGACTTGCCGACGGCGCCGTTGGCGGTGTTCTGCACGATCCACTGGCCGGCCTCGACGTGCAGGAATTCCAGCAGCATCAGGGCGCTCAGCGGCATCGCGATCAACTGTGCCGCGGTTTCATCGGCGATGGCGTCCGGCATCGGGATGACCATGCGCGCCGGCGCGATGAACGCCTCGGCCCAGGTGGCATGCACCGACGCAGCGGCGACGCGCTGGCCGACCTGCAGGCCCTGCACGCCTTCGCCGAGGGCATCGACCACGCCCAGCGCTTCGCTGCCGCCTACAGCCGGCAAGGTCGGCTTGTAGCCATACAGGCCGCGCACGGTCAGCAGGTCGTGGTTGTGGATGGAGGCGAGCGTGGTGCGGATGCGTACCTCGCCGGGGCCAGGCTCGGGCAGGGCGACATCGGCGATGGCAAGGACGGTGGCGGGATCGCCGAAGGCGGTGTACTGGGCAGCACGCATGGGGGACTTCCGGTTGAAAAGGAGGTTGTAACCAACTGGGGATGGCGGCGCCGTGGACAAGGCGCCGGTGGTGCAACACGGCATCCTGCGACGGATCGTCGCGGCATGTCGTGATTACCGCATCTTGTGTTGACGGTTCGATCCATCCCCACTATGTTGTGGCCGTCACCCCCGGTCAGCCGCCGCCGCCGGACACGCAGCAAACGTCCCGCGGCCCGCCCCTGAAGGCTTGCCGTGTCGACGCGGCCGCCATCGTGCGGACACAGGTCGCCCCCACGGCCCGGATACCGGCCGCAGGCGCAGGCTATCGCCGACGACCTCGTGTTCCCGCGCTTTGGCATACATCCCCGATCGCCCCGTGCGCCGGTATCGCGTGCAGGGCCGCCATGGCATCGAACGCCACCGCGCGTGCGAGCCTGGAGTTCCACCACCATGACCGACAACACCTACCGCACGGCCGATCTGGCCGGCGCCGGCGACGCTTTGCGCGCTGCGGGCGAGCACGTGCCGACCTGGATCAGCAAGGAAGCGGGCAACCGCCGGCTGCCGTTCGACGCCGGACGCCTGCAGCGCAGCATCGACAGCGTGCATGCCGAGTTCCCGCAGCTGGACGTGGGCGACTACCGCCGCGTGGTGCAGGCGATGGTCGAGCGCAAGCCGAGCATCAGCGCCGATGACCTGGTGGACCTGCTGATCCGCGAGGCCGAATCGCGCGTGGACCTGGTGGCGCCGGAATGGGAGCAGTTCGCCGCGCGGCTGTACCTGCGCCGGCTGTACAAGCGCGCCAGCCGCAACCGCTTCTACGATGTCAGCCTGAAATACGGTTCCTACGTGGGCCTGCAGGAAAGCCTGGCCGACCGCGGCGTGTACAGCAACGACATCCTGCGCTGCTATTCGAAGGACGAACTGCAGCAGGCCGGCCAGATGATCGAGCCCGAGCGCGACCGCCTGTTCGCCTACAACGGCCTGTACCTGCTGGCCACGCGCTACCTGGCCAGCGACCGCAGCCGCGAGGTGTACGAACTGCCGCAGGAGCGCTGGCTGACCATCGCGCTGTACCTGATGCAGGACGAGAAGCCCAGGGAGCGCCGCATGCAGCTGGTGGGCGAGGCCTACTGGGCGCTGTCCAACCTGTACATGACGGTGGCCACGCCGACCCTGGCCAACGCCGGCAAGGTCGGCGGGCAGCTGTCCAGCTGCTTCATCGATACAGTGGATGACAGCCTGCAGGGCATCTATGACTCCAACACCGATATCGCCCGGGTGTCCAAGCACGGTGGCGGCGTGGGTGCCTACCTCGGCTATGTGCGCAGCAGCGGCGCGCCGATCCGCGGCGTGCCCAATTCCTCCGGCGGCGTGGTCCCGTGGATCAAGCAGCTCAACAACACCGCCGTGTCGGTCGACCAGCTGGGCCAGCGCAAGGGCGCGGTGGCGGTGTACCTGGACATCTGGCATCGCGACATCGAGGCCTTCCTCGATCTGCGCCTGAACAATGGCGACCAGCGGCTGCGCGCGCATGATGTGTTCACTGCGGTCTGCGTGCCCGATCTGTTCATGGAGGCGGTGGAGCGTCGGGCCGATTGGTACCTGTTCGACCCGCACGAGGTGAAGCAGGCCAAGGGCTGGTACCTGCAGGACTTCTACGATGAGACGCGGGGTGCGGGCAGCTTCCGCGACCGCTATGCCGAACTGGTGGGCGACGAGCGCATCAGCCGCCGTACCGTGCGTGCCATCGATCTGTTCAAGCGGGTCATGGTGAGCCAGCTGGAGACCGGCAACCCGTTCCTGTTCTACCGCGATGAAGTGAACCGCAAGAACCCGAACAAGCACGCGGGCATGGTCTATTCCAGCAACCTGTGCACCGAGATCCTGCAGAACATGAGCCCGACGCGGATGATCCAGGAGATCGTCAGCGGCGACCAGATCGTCACCACCCGGCGTGCCGGCGATTTCGTGGTCTGCAACCTGTCCTCGATCAACCTCGGGCGGGCCATCACCGCACCGGACGATCTGCTGGCCAAGGATGTGCTGGAGCGCCTGATTCCCATCCAGGTGCGCATGCTCGACAACGTCATCGACCTCAATGCACTGCCGGTGCCGCAGGCCACCATCACCAACCGCAAGTACCGCGCCATCGGGCTGGGCACCTTCGGCTGGCATCACCTGCTCGCGCAGCAGGGCATCCAGTGGGAGACGGCAGAGGCCGAGACGCTGTCGGACACGCTGTTCGAGCGCATCAACTTCCTGACCATCCAGGCCAGCCTGCAGCTGGCCCGCGAAAAGGGCAGCTACCCGATGTTCGCTGGCAGCGACTGGCAGACCGGTGCCTATTTCCGTGACCGCCGCTACGAAGGCGCCGCCTGGGACAGCCTGGCCCGCGACGTGGCCACGCATGGCCTGCGCAACGGCTGGCTGCTGGCAGTGGCACCGAACATGAGTACCGCGCAGATCGCCGGATCCACCGCGTCGATCGACCCGATCTACAGCGCGTTCTACTACGAGGAAAAGAAGGACTTCCGCCGGCCCGTGGCTGCACCGGGGTTGTCGCTGGAAACGTGGCCCTACTACGAGAAGGGTGCCTACAAGGTCGACCAGTTCGCCAGCGTGCGGCAGAACGCCCGCCGCCAGCGCCACGTCGACCAGGCCATCAGCTTCAACCTGTACGTGCCCAGCACCATCCGCGCCAGCACGCTGCTGGAGCTGCACCTGAGCGCGTGGCGCGAGGGCCTGAAAACCACCTACTACGTGCGCTCCAACGACATCGACATCAGCGAATGCGAGTGGTGCTCCAGCTGACGACCCACGGTAGCGCCGGGCCACGCCCGGCGAGCGCATCGCGCGACCGTCATTCATTCCGCCGGGCAAGGCCCGGCGCTACCCCCTGCAGGTAAGACCATGGCAACCCCCCTCGACCGCATCAAGATCCTCGAACCGCGCCACCCCAACCGCAGCACCGGCATCATCAACGGCCGCACCAGTGGCATCCTCAACTGGAACGACATTCCGTACCCGTCGTTCTATCGGGCCTACAAGGAGCTGTCGACCAACTTCTGGATCCCCGACGAGGTGGACATGAAGCTGGACGCGCGCCAGTACGGCGAGCTGTCCGGGCGCGAGAAGAATGCCTATGACTCGATCATCGGCCTGCTGGCCACGCTCGATTCGCCGCAGACCCGCTTCATCTACAACGTGGCCGAGTACATCACCGACCCGGCGGCACATGCCAACGCGGCGATCATCGGCCAGCAGGAAGTGATCCACAACGAGAGCTACAGCTACGTGCTGGCCTCGATCACCGACCTGCCCAACCAGAACCGCGTGTTCGAACTGGCGCGCACCCATCCGACCATCATCAAGCGCAATGCGCCGATCATGGGGGCGTATGACGATTTCATGCGCGAGAAGACCGCCGAGACCCTGCTGAAGTCGCTGATCCAGTCGTCCATCCTGGAGGGCATCAATTTCTATTCCGGCTTTGCGTACTTCTACAACATGGTGCGGCAGAACCGCATGACCGGAACCGGCAAGATCATCAGTTTCATCAACCGCGACGAGCTGGCCCACACCAAGTTCATCAGCGAGCTGATCCGCGCCATCATCGGCGAGAACCCGGAGCTGCAGACCAACGAACTGACGGCCTATGTGCACCAGGCGTTCGAGCACGCCATCGAGCTGGAAACCCAGTGGTCGTCGGAAGTGCTGGACGGCATCGACGGCATCGACGTCGAGGAGATGACCCGCTACGTGAAGTACCGCGCCAACAAGATGGCCGGCATGCTGGGCATCGAGCGCCTGTACAGCGACACCACCGACAACGTGATGCCGTGGATCAAGGCCTACGCCGACAACTTCACCGAAACCAAGACCGACTTCTTCGAGATGCGCAATGCAAGTTACAAGAAGACCAACGTCGACAACGGCTTCGACGACCTCTGAGCCGGACGCGGCGCTGCGCATCCTGCTGGTGGTGGCCTCGCTGAGCGGCAACACCCGCGAGCTGGGCCGGCACATCCAGGCGCGCTGCCAGGCGGCCGGGCATGTGGTGCACTGGCAGGAGGCCGATGACCTGCGCGCGGCCGCGCCGCTGGCCGCCGATGAAGCCGACCTGGTGCTGCTGGGCTGCTGGACCGACAACGCCGGGCGGACGCCCTCGGAGATGAAGGCCTGGGTGGCTGGCATCGCCGAGCGCGGCCAGCGCCCACGCCAGCTGGCGGTGTTCGGGACCGGCGAAACGCAGTGGGGGCAGGAGTACTACTGCGGCGCCGTGCACCGGTTGATCCGCTACTTCAACAGCAGCTACCCGCCGCTGGAAATCGAACAGATGCCGCATGGCGAACGCCACGCCGCGGCCATCGACGCCTGGACCGATACGGTCCTGGCCCACTACAGGAGCACCTGCGATGCAGATCATCGACGCCACCACGCCTGAGCAGTTCCAGCAGCTGCTGGCCGAGCACCCGCGGGTGCTGGTGGATTTCCACAAGGACCAGTGCCCGGGGTGCCGGATGCTGGAGATGTCGCTGCACCGCGTGGCCAACAGCGTGGCGGGGCAGGGCACGACGTTGCTGCGCGTGCAGCTGGAGGTGCTGGGTGAAGCGTTCTTCCGCGAACTGGGGCTGCGGCAGACGCCGACGCTGTCGTTGTTCCGCGATGGTGACGAGCGCCAGCGGCTGCCAGGATTCCAGTCGCCGCAGCAGATAGAAGCCGCGATCGCGATGCATCTGTAGAGCCGAGCCATGCTCGGCTGCTTTTCGCGATGACAGGGGTCAGAGCCCTTGCCTGTGGCAAGGGGTCCGACCCCTGCGGGTTACGCGCCGGCGAAGGTATCCACCAGCAGCTTCACGTTCAACGCGACGATCACCACGGCGATCACCCAGGCGATGCTGCCCAGCCAGCGCGGGGCCACCAGCGCGCCCATCGTGGCCTTGTCGGTCGCGAGACGTACCAGCGGAATGATCGCAAACGGCAGCTGCATCGACAGCACCACCTGGCTCAGCACCAGCAGCTTCACTGCGCCCTGGTCGCCGAACAGCAGGATCACCACCACCACCGGGATGATCGCCAGCGCCCGGGTGATCAACCGGCGCAGCCACGGGGGCAGGCGCAGGTGCAGGAACCCTTCCATCACGATCTGTCCGGCCAGGGTGGCGGTCACTGTGGAATTCAGGCCTGAAGCGAGCAGGGCCACCGCGAACAGGGTCGAGGCCAGGCCTACGCCCAGCATCGGTGCCAGCAGTTGATGCGCCTGCTCGATATCCTCCACGTCGAACCGGCCATTGGCATGGAAGACGGCAGCCGCCAGGATCAGGATGCTGGCATTGATGAACAGGGCCAGGGTCAGCGCGATGGTGCTGTCGGTCACCGCCCAGCGCAGCGCGCTGCGACGCCCTTCATCGGTGCGTGGATACGCGCGCGTCTGCACGATGGACGAGTGCAGATAGAGGTTGTGCGGCATCACCGTGGCACCAATGATGCCGATGGCGATGTACAGCGCATGCGGATCGGTGACCACCTGCGTGCGCGGGATGAAGCCGCCCAGCACCTCCATCACCGGCGGCGCGGCCAGTGCGATCTGCACCAGGAAGCAGCCGAAGATGATCATGAGCAGGGCGATGACGAAGGCTTCCAGGGCGCGGAAGCCGCGGTTCATCAGCAGCAGCACCAGCAGCGTGTCCAGTGCGGTGATCACCGCGCCCCACAGCAGTGGCAGGTCGAACAGCAGCTTCAGTGCGATGGCGGTGCCGATCACCTCGGCCAGGTCGCAGGCGATGATCGCTGCTTCGCACAGGCCCCACAGCGCGAGGTTTACCGGTTTGGGATAGCGCGCGCGGCAGGCCTGGGCCAGGTCCATGCCGGTGGCGATGCCCAGCCGCGCCGACAAGGCCTGCAGGATCACCGCCATCAGGTTGGAGATGAGGATGACCGACAGCAGCAGGTAGCCGAAGCGCGAGCCGCCGGCCAGGTCGGTGGCCCAGTTGCCCGGGTCCATGTAGCCGACCGAGACCATGTAGCCGGGGCCGATGAAGGCCAGCAGACGGAACCACCAGTGGCCTTTTTCGGGTACGGCGACCGAGGCGTTGAGCGCGCCGAGACTGGCTGCAGGGGCGGCCGGGGAGTCGGTGGGCTCGACGGTGTTCATGGCTGCAATATAGCCACTGCTATATCCATTAGCAATGTGAAACAATCGTCTTTGCTGCGTCACTGGTCCAGAATTCAGGTTCAGATCCGGAATACCTCGGCAGGACAGGCACACGCGTGGGCAAGACAGGCGCTTCGACATCGGCAAAGAATCCCCCCTTGATCGAGGCCGAGCGCCAGGTCGAGAGCTTCCGGCAGGTGCGCGAGGCACACCGGATGGAGCTGGTCGAGGACTACGTGGAGCTGATCTCCGACCTGCTGGCCGATGGCGGCGAGGCGCGCCAGGTCGACATCGCCACCCGCCTGGGCGTGGCGCAGCCGACGGTGGCCAAGATGCTGCGGCGCCTGGCCCGTGATGGCTGGGTGGTGCAGCGGCCGTACCGGGGCGTGTTCCTGACCCCGGAAGGCGAGGCGCTGGCCCACGCCAGCCGCGAGCGGCACCAGACCGTGGAGCGCTTCCTGCTGGCGCTGGGCGTCGACCCGGACACGGCGCGGCGCGATGCCGAGGGCATCGAACACCATGTGAGCGAGCAGACGCTGGCGCTGTTCGAGGCGTTCGTGCGCAAGGCCGAGGGCGGGGCGGGCTGAGGTTTGGGGCAGGGCTTGCAGCCCTGCACCCGCCTCAGATCAACGTCAACGTCAAAAGCGGGCTATCCGTGGGATGGCGGGGTGGGTCCGGTTGAGGGGGGCGCTGCAAGTACGTCCCTGTAAGCTCGGTCGCCGCATCCATGCGGCTCACGCCCCCTCAACCGGACCCACCCCGCCTTCGACAGTTTCCCGCGATCTGTCGGAACGGAGATCTGCTCTGGTGGGTGCCGACCGTTGGTCGGCACGGGGTCGGATCTGGTGGATGTCGACCTTGGCCGACACAGTAGATCCACGCCATGCGTGGATGAATTCATTCGATCTCTAACAGATTTCATCCACGCATGGCGTGGATCTACCTGCCGCGACGGAACGCGGCCGGGCTGCGGGCGCCGACGATGATCATGCGGATCATCGTGGAAATCTGTTCGACCAGCTCCGGGTCTTTCTCCGGCGGCTGGTCCATCGCGGTGGCGCCCATGGCAAACACCAGGCGGGTGATGGCGGTGGCCACCAGTTCCGGCTTGTAGAGCTTGGCGCCGTCCAGCGCGGCCAGGCGCACCAGGTCGTGCTGCAGCTCTTCTTCGAAATAGTGCAGTTCGCGTTCAACCGCGTGCTTGAAATCATCCGAGCCCACCGCGCCTTCGCGCAGCAGCACGTGCAGCAGCTTGTCGTCTGCGCGCAGCTGCTCCATGAAGGTTTCCACCGATACGCGCACGACGCTGGTCGCACTGGACGTGGCGCGCTGGCGCGCTTCGCCGATGATCGTGCGCAGTGAGCGGCCGGCCACGTCGATGAGCGCCACGGCCAGTTCGTCCATGTCGCGGAACTGCCGGTAGAAGCTGTTCGGGGCAATGCCCGCTTCGCGCGCGACTTCGCGCAGGCTCAGCGTGGACAGGCTGCGGTGCGGGCCGATCAGTTTCAGCGCGGCGGCCAACAGATCCTCGCGGCTCACCGTACGGCGGGCCGGGCTGTTGGCATCTTCGGGCGGCGACAGAACTGTGGCGGCGGCCATGGCACTTCCGGAGGGGCAAGGCTGAATCATACCCAATCCGGAGCAATATACACATGTATACACAGGTGTGTGTGCGGCCGTATAGTGCGCCCATGAGCGCTGTGATCCGTCCCTCCCTGTTTTCCCCGTACCGCTGGCTGTCGCCGTCGCTGTTCGATTTCTGGGCGGGCCAGCTGAATCCCTTGTGGACCCTGCGCGAGCCCCTGGCCCGCCTGGTCCGGCGCGAGCCGGCCGGCGAGGGCGCCGCCACCCTGGTCCTGCGCTGCAACCGGCACTGGGCGGGCATGCGCGCCGGCCAGCACATCACCCTGGGCGTGGAGCTTGAAGGGCGCGTGTTGCGCCGCAGCTACAGCCCGACCGCGCTGGGTCGCCGCGAGCTGGCCATCACCGTCAAGGCGGTCGAAGGCGGCGCCATCAGCCAGCATCTGGTCCACCACGCCAAGCCGGGCGATCTGTTCCGCCTGGACGCGGCGTTTGGGGACTTCCACATGCCCGCCGCCGCCCCGGTGCTGCTGCTGGCCGCCGGCAGCGGCATCACGCCCATGCGCAGCCTGCTGCGCGAGGCCTGCCGCCGCCCGCTGGCCGCGCCGGTGGACCTGTTCTACTGGGAACGCAACGCCGCCGCGTTCCAGTTCCGTGAGGAACTGCAGGCGCTGGCCGCGGCCACCCCGAACCTGCGCGTGCACCTGCTGACCACCCGCGAAGGCGAGGTGCCGGCCGCGCGCATCACCACCCATTCGCTGGCCGTGCCCGGCGACGACACCCCGCTGGCCCAGCGCCACGTGCTGGCGTGTGGCCCGGATGGTTTCGTGGCGGCTGCACGGCAACGCCTGGTGCACCAGGTGGCCGGTTTCCAGGCCGAGGCCTTCACCCCGCCGGCACCGCTCAGCGATGCCGACAGTGCCGGCGAGATCGCCCTGACCCTGGCCCGCAGTGGCCGCCAGCTGAAGGTCGCGCGCGGCCGTTCGCTGCTGGAAAGCCTGGAAGCGCAGGGCATCAAGCCCAAGCACGGCTGCCGCATGGGTATCTGCAACAGCTGCACCTGCGACCGCGTCAGTGGCACCACCCGCCACCTGCGCACCGGTGAAATGCAGTCCGAAACGGCGCAGCCGGTGCGGATCTGCGTGAGCGCACCGACTACCGACCTGACTTTGGATCTCTGAGGACCTGCTGCCATGACCCGCGCTTCCGACCGTGCCCTGAGCCCCGCCGAGATGAACGCCTTCGGTGCCGAGCTCGACGCGATCCGTGACCGTATCCTGGGCAGCCTCGGCGCCTCCGACACCCGCTACATCCGCCGCGTGGCCGCCGCCGTGCGCTGGTCGGGCGTGCTGGGCCGTGGCCTGCTGTTCCTGGGCGCGTTCTCGCCCCTGTTCTGGGCGCCGCTGCTGTGGCCGGCCTGCATCGCCGGCACCCTGCTGCTGGCGCTGGCCAAGATCCTGGAGAACATGGAGCTGGGCCATAACGTGATGCACGGCCAGTACGACTGGACCGGCGACCCCAAGCTCAACGGCAACACCTATGAGTGGGACATCGTTGCTACCGGCGACAACTGGCGCAAGACCCACAATTTCCGCCACCACACCTACACCAACGTGCGTGGCATGGACGATGACATCGGCTACGGCCTGCTGCGCATCTTCCCGGAACAGCGCTGGTCGCCGTTCTACCTGCTGCAGCCGATCATCGCGCCGATCTTCGCGCTGCTGTTCCAGTGGGGCGTGGCTGCACAGGACCTGCGCCTGGGCCGCTGGTTCAAGGGCCGCATCAGCAGCCGTGCGATGTGGCTGCAGACCCGCCCGGTGGCACGCAAGATGCTGCGCCAGGTGCTGAAGGACTACGTGTTCTTCCCGCTGCTGGCCGGCCCGTTCTTCCTGCCGGTGATGCTGGGCAACCTGGTCGCCAACGGCATGCGCAACGTCTGGACCTACGTGATCATCTTCTGCGGCCACTTCACCGCCGAATCGGAAACCTTCCCGAAGGAATGCCTGCGCAATGAATCGCGCGGCCACTGGTACCTGCGCCAGCTGCGTGGTTCGTCCAACATCAGCGGTGGCTTCATCATCAACGTGCTGTCGGGCAACCTCAGCCACCAGATCGAACACCACTTCTACCCGGACCTGCCGGCCAACCGCTATGCGGCCATTGCCAAGGAAGTGAAGGACATCTGCCGCCGCTACGGCCAGCACTACAACAACGGCTCGCTGCCGCGCCAGTTCGCCCAGGTGGTCTGGCGCATCCTGCGCCACGCCTTCCCGAGCAAGCCGCGCCGCCTGCCGATGCCGGACATCATGCCGGCACCGGCGCCCGCCAACGCGGGCTGAGGCCTTCAGCTGGCCTTGGCCAGCGCTGCCGGCAGGCCGCCGTCCTTCGGGGCGCGGTCCAGCCGGCGCAGGAACACCTGCATTTCCTTGCGCGCCTGCTGGTCGCCCTTGCTGCCGGCCACGCTGAGCCCGCGCTGCCACGCTTCGCGCGCCGCCTGCGGCTGGCCACTGGCCAGCCAGGCCTTGCCGAGCAGCTTCCACGCCGCCGAATAGTGCGGATCCAGCGCCACGCACCGGGCCAGGTGCGTGGCCGCATGCACCGGCTGTCCGGCATCCAGCCAGCTCTGGCCCAGGCCGAAACGCAGCAGCGCGCTGTCCTTGCCGCTGGCCAGCAGGCTTTCCAGTGCTTCGATGTTCATGGCTTTACCTCGTGCAGGTGCTCAAGTGGCCCGGGGAGGAAGCGGCCGCGGTGGAACAGCAGGGGGGCGCCGCCGGCGTCGTGTGCGCCGATGATGCGTCCGGCCAGCAGCAGGTGGTCACCCACCGGCCACTGCGCATGGCGGTTGCAGTGCAGGTGGGCGACCGCACCGGCGATGCGCGGGGGTTCATCGTGTTCGCCATCGAGCAGTGCCACATCCGTGAAGCGATCACGCACGGCCGGATCGGCGAAGCGCCGGGCCAGGGCTTCCTGGTGTGCACCGAGGATGCTGAGGGTGAAGCGCGTGGCACGCTGGAACACCCGCAGGCTCTGCGCGTGCAGGGCCAGGTTCCACAGCACCAGCGGTGGCTGAAGCGATACCGGCACGAATGAGTTGATGGTCAGTCCGTGCGGCGTGCCCCGCGCGTCGCGCGCGGTGACGATGGCCACGCCGGTCGGGTAGTGGCCCAGCAGCCGGCGCAGCGCGCGCGGCGGCAGGTCCACCGATGGGGCCGGCGCCGGGGCAGGGAAGACCCCTGCCCACGGCCCGGCATAGGCAGGGCCGCCGGCGTCCATCAGCCGCGTGCCTGGCGGTAGCGACGGCCGACCTCTGCCCAGTCGATGATGTTGAAGAACGCGCCGATGTAGTCGGGACGGCGGTTCTGGTAGTGCAGGTAGTAGGCGTGTTCCCAGACATCCAGGCCGAGGATGGGGGTGTTGCCGGACAGGCCCGCGGCGGCACCCATCAGCGGGCTGTCCTGGTTGGCACTGCTCTCGACCTGCAGGTGACCTTCGCGATCGCTGGTCAGCCACGCCCAGCCGCTGCCGAAGCGGGTCTGTGCAGCTTTGCTGAAGGCATCCCTGAAGGCGTCGAAACCACCGAGATCACGCTCGATGGCTGCCGCCAGCCCGGCGTCCGGCGTGCCGCCGCTGGGGCTGAGCACGGTCCAGAACAGGCTGTGGTTGGCATGGCCACCGCCGTTGTTGCGCACCGCGCCGCGCACGGACTCGGGCAGCGCATCCAGGTCGGCGATCAGCGCTTCCACCGGCGTTTCGGCGATGCCGGCCTGTTCCAGTGCGGCGTTGAGGTTGTTGATGTAGGCCTGGTGATGCTTGCCGTGGTGGATCTCCATGGTGCGCGCATCGAAGTGCGGTTCCAGGGCGTCGTAGGCGTAGGGGAGGGCGGGAAGCGAGTACGGCATTGCAACAGTCTCCGTGGGGAAGGCCGGGGGCCTCGGGAGGACTGTTATCGCACCTCAACTTTGGTTGAGGTCAAGGGAGAATGGAAGGCGTGCGCTGTCAGCGCCTTGATTCTTTCCTTGGTGCAGGGGCGGATGGGTCAGCGCAGGACACGCCGTAAACCCATCCATGGGGGCTCGATGGCGCCATCCATGGCGCCAACGGTCCTGCGCTGCCCCATCCGCCCCTGCCGGACAGTTTCATGCGCCGGCGCGGAGGCGGATTCAAAGGCAAGAGCAAAGGCAAAGCCGCCAGGTGCCGGCCGCTGGTCGGCAACTCGGCCATCCGTGATTGCCGGCCAGCGGCCGGCACTACCCGAATCCTCACCGGCGAGGTGATGCGCTGCCCGCGCTCGCAGGAAACTGTCTGGAGGGGGCGGGGGCCGCTGGGCAGGACCGTTGGCGCCATGGATGGCGCCATCGAGCACCATGGAGGGGCTTTTGCGTGTCCTGACCAGCGGCCCCCGCCCCCTCCCCCTCGTATCAACAGAAGCGCCGGGCATCGCACCAACCCGCCAGCGCTTTCAAATCACACTCAGCTCAACCAGCCCTTGCACGCGCTGTCGATCTGCTCGCCACAGGCCTGCTGCATGCGCTGCTGCAACCGCGCCAGTGTGTCCGCACCCTGGTGCTTGCCGCCCCAGGCCTTCAGCTGCACCGCCAGCCGTTCAAAACGCTGCTTCGTGCGCTGGTGGTAGCCCGACGGCTGTGCCTGCAGCTCGGCAATCAACGCGTCGGTGGCCTGCTCGATGCGCGGTGCATCGTCGGGGGCCAGGCGCAGCAGGCCCTCCACGTACAGCACGCCCCACTGCACCCGCGTGGCTGGGCCCTGTGCGCCTTCGTAGGCACGCTTCAACCACTCCAGTGCCCCCGCCGTGTCGCCGCGCTTCTCGGCCAGCTCAGCCAGTTCGGGCATGTAGTAGTAGGGCTGCTCGCTGCGCTTCAACTCGGCCAGCAGCAGGCTCTCGGCACCGGCGTCGTCGCCGACTTCGCGCAGGGCATAGACCGCGCTGCTGATGGTGGCCTGGCGCGCATGCGCATCCGTGGCCGCGGAATCGGCGGCGGTCACCCGCTGCTTCACCCGCTGCACCAGCGCCGCAGGCAGCGCGCCTTCGGGCTGCTGCTGGCGGGCCAGCGACACTTCGGTCAACGCACGCGACAGTGCATCGTCCGCACGATTGCCACGCTCGGCATCGGCGCGGTCCAGCGCCAGCAGCAACTGCTGGCCCAGCGTGTTGCTGCTGGCCGGGCCTGCGCTCGCCTGCTTCACCAGTGCAGCACCCGCATAGCCCAGCAGCTCGCGGTTGCGGCGCACTTCGGTGGGTTGTGCCAGCACCGCCTGCAGCAGCTCGCGCACTTCGGTCGGCGGCGTCGTCGGCTTCTCCGCGGTGGCCAGCGCCAACAGGGCGAAGCGACGCTGCAGGGCGGCATCGGGGGCGGCCTTGGCCAGCTGGCGCAGCACGTCGTCGGCCTTGCGCTGGCCGGCCAGGCGGTTGGCATCCACTTCCCAGCCGTAGTCACCCAGCACCTGCCAGTCCTCGGCGCCGAGCTTGCCTGGCGTGGACAAGGCCGTGGCCAGGGTCTCGGCCACCGCGCTGCGGCGGCTGGCGGCCACGGTGAGCGTACGGGTCAGTTCGGCCGCGTCGTTGCCGCCGGCCACGCGGATGATCTCGTTGCGCTGCGGGTCCAGCACGATCAGGGTCGGGTAGCCGCGCACGCCGAAGCGCTCGCCCCAGGCCTGCGCACCTTCCTCGTCACCATCCAGGTAGACCGGCACGAATTTGCCGGTCAGGGCGATGAAGGCGGGATCCTTGAACAGGCCGGCCTTCAGCTGGTTGCAGGGCGGGCACCACACTGCGCCCCAGTACAGCAGGACCGGCTTGCCGGTTTCGGCGGCCTCGTTGAATGCATCGTCGACATCGCCCTGGCGCCAGGCAATGGCCGTGGTCGGCGCGGCCTCGGCGGCCTTCGCGCTCGCTACCGGTGCCTGCGCGGGGGAACAGGCGCTCAGCGCGGTGGCCAGCAGCAACAGGGGAAGGGCAGCGCGCATCGGCAGCATCTCGAAGGAACGGGAGTGAAGCGCCATTGTAGGAACGCCGCCCGCCATTACTGATGCAGTTTGCTTATGTCCGGCTTGCAGGAGGCTATATGCCGGGGCTACGGCGCCGCAGCTGCCGGCCAGCGGCCGGCACTACCGCATCTCCACTGCCAGCAGCCCGGCCAGCCAGGTCATGAATGCCTCGACCCGCCGCGGCAGGTGGCGGCGTTGCGCATAGACCAGGTTCACCGGCATCGGTTCGGCCAGGCAGTCGGGCAGTACTTCCACCAGGCGTCCGTCATTCAGCGCCTCGCGTGCGCCCATTTCCGGCACCTGGATGATGCCGAGGCCGGCCAGGGCGGCGGCACTGTAGCCGTCGGCGCTGTTGACCGTGAGCGCGCCGCGCATCGGCCAGGTCCGGTAGCGCTGGCCATCGAAGTACTCGAAGCCGGGCGAACGCTGGCCCAGCGTGCCCACGTAATGCACCAGCCGATGCTGGTCGAGGTCGGCCAGTTCGCGCGGCGTACCGTGGGCGGCCAGGTAGCCCGGGCTGGCCACGTTGACGATGCGCATCTGCCCCAGGGGGCGCGCGATCAGGCTGCTGTCGTCCAGCGTGCCGACCCGCAGCACGCAGTCGAAGCCTTCGCGCACCACGTCCACGCGGCGGTCGGTGGCGCTCAGTTCGACCTCCAGCCCCGGGTGCAGGGCCAGGAAGGCCGGCAACTGCGGGATGACCAGGTTGCGGGCCATGCCGCCGGGCATGTCCACCCGCAGGCGGCCGCTGAGTTCGCTGGTTTCGCGCCGGAACAGGTTCTGCAGTTCGTCCATGTCGTCGAGCAGGTCGTGCGCGCGCTGCTGCAGCTGGGCACCGTCGGCGGTGAGATGCACGCGGCGGGTGGTCCGGTGCAGCAGCTGCGTGCCCAGTTCGGCTTCGAGCCGGGCGATGGCCTGGGAGACGCTGGCCTTGGGCAGGCCCAGGCTGTCAGCGGCGCGGGTGAACGAACCCAGTTCGGTGACGCGCAGGAAGACGCGCAGGGTGTCGAGGCGGTCCATCGATTGTTCGCCTGGCTTGAACAGTAAAATCAGGATCGCGCGATTTATGCGTGTAGGCAATCCCAATAGTCTGGCCACACTTCCTCCCAGACAGGTGCCCGCCATGACTTCTCCTTCCCGCGTCGTCCTCATCACCGGTGGCAGCCGCGGCCTTGGCCGCAATGCGGCACTGGCCCTGGCGGCCGACGGTGCCGATATCGTGATCACCTATCGCTCGCAGGCCGACGCCGCTGCGCAGGTCGTGCAGCAGGTACAGGCGCTGGGCCGCCGTGCGCTGGCGCTGCCGCTGGACATGGCCGACAGTCCGGCGTTCCCGGCCTTCGCCGCGCAGCTGCGTGACGCGTTGCAGGCGTGGGGTGTCACCGCACTGCAGGGCCTGCTCAACAATGCCGGTGAAGCGCTGTACGCACCGATCGCCGAGACCACCGAAGCGCAGTTCGACCACGCCGTGGCCGTGCACCTGAAGGGGCCGTACTTCCTGACCCAGGCACTGCTGCCGCTGATCGCGGATGGTGGCCGCATCCTCAATGTCTCCAGCGGCCTGGCCCGCTTCTCGCTGCCGGGCAGCTCGGCCTACGCGATGATGAAGGGCGGTGTCGAAGTGTTCACCCGTTACCTGGCCAAGGAGCTGGGTGCGCGCGGCATCAGCGCCAACACGCTGGCGCCGGGCGCGATCGAAACCGATTTCGGTGGCGGCCACGTGCGTGACAACGCGCAGGTGAACGCCATGGTCTCGTCGATCACCGCGCTGGGTCGCCCCGGCCTGCCCGACGACATCGGTCCGGTGGTGGTGGCGCTGCTGTCGCCGTCCACGGCCTGGGTCAACGGCCAGCGCGTGGAAGCCTCTGGCGGCATGTTCGTCTGACCGCCCGCGGGCGGCGCGTCATGGGGCGGCGAGGCTCAGCGGCTGGTAGACCAGGCCGTTGAACTCGCCGGCCTCGCCGTCGATCACGAAGCCGTAGCGCTGGTAAGTCGGCACCGCATTCAACGAGGCGCGCACGCTCATCGCCGGTGCGCGCAGCAGCGGCAGGACGGCGCGGAACAGGGCATGGCCGATGCCCTGGCCCTGGCAGCGAGGATCAACGAACAGCATCGCCAGGTGGCGGCCTTCCTTCAGTTCGACCACGCCAACCAGGGTGCCGTCCTGCTCGGCCACCAGGATGTGGTTGTCACCCTGCAGCCGCTCGGCGAATGCGCCGGTGGCAGCCACCTGCATGAAGGTCTGCACGCCTTGTGCGCTGAGCGACGGCGCGACGGCAGCGTCGAAGGCGGCGATGCAGATCGCGCTGATGGCGGGCAGATCGTCGGGGCGGGCGGGGCGGATGGCGTGCATGCAGTGTTCTTTCCATGATGACGTGCGGGTGCATTGCACACGATAAGCTCGCCGCATGAACCACTTCAATGCGGCCCATGCCCGGGTATTCCCACAGCGCGGCCTGAGCCTGGGGCTGATGACGCCGGTCGCCGTGAACGGCCTTGCCGACGTTGCGGAAGCGCAACGCATCGCGCGCCTGGCCGACGATCTCGGCTTTGCTGCGCTGTGGACCCGCGATGTGCCGCTGATGGTGCCGCAGGGGCCGGAAGCGACAACCAGCGCGTTGGATGATCCGTTCCTCTGGCTTGCGCTGCTGGCCGGTGCCACCACGCGCATTGCGCTGGGCAGCGCGGCCATCGTGTTGCCGCTGCGGCATCCACTGCACGTGGCCAAGGCGGCATTGAGCCTGGACCGGATCAGCGGTGGGCGATTCGTGCTCGGCCTGGGCTCGGGTGATCGGCCGGAGGAGTTCGCGGCGTTCGGCGAAGACCTGGAGGGCAGGGCGGTCACGTTCCGCGAGCGCTGGGCAGTGCTGCGTGCGGCGGTGTCGCCGGACGACGCCGAGCGGGCGCGCGTGCGCGACGTGAGCGGTGGATTCGACGTGCTGCCAGCGCCGCACGCGCGCATCCCGATGCTGGTGGTCGGCACGGCGCGGCAGAGCCTGCAGTGGATCGCCCGCGAAGCGGAGGGCTGGGCCACCTACCACCGCGAAGAAGCGGCGCAGGAAGGGCGCATCGAGCTGTGGCAGCAGGCGCTGGCGCAGGGCGGTGGTGCAGCCAAGCCGTTCGTGCAGTCGATGCTGCTGGACCTGCAGGCCGATCCGCGCGCCCCGGCAGAAGCGCTGCCGCTGGGCCTGAAGGTGGGCCGCGATGGTCTGCGGGCTTACCTGCAGCGCGTGCATGCCCAGGGCGTGGGCCATGTGATGTTCAACCTGGTCAGCAATGGGCGGCCGGTGGACGAGGTGCTGCGCGAGATCGCTGCGGTGGGTGTCGACCTCGGCGGACACGCTGCCTGATCGCGCATTCGCCGGGCGTGGCCCGGCGCTACCGGTAAACGCGTGCATCTGCGTATCATTCGCGTTTGATCCTGCTGCCGGAGCTGCGCGTGACCCGACGTAATCCCATGCATCCGACCGGGCGTGTCTTCGCCGTGGTCGCCTTCATCGAAGCGCTCACCTGGGCCGGGCTGCTGGCCGGCATGTGGCTCAAGTACGGGCCCTATGAGAACGTCGCCCTGGTCAAAGTGTTCGGTCCGCTGCATGGCGCGGCCTTCCTGGTCTACGTGGCGGTGACGCTGTTTGCCGCCGTCCGCCTGCGCTGGCCGTGGTGGGCCAGTGCGCTGGCGCTGCTGGCGGCCATTCCGCCGCTGGTCACCCTGCCGCTGGAATGGTGGTTCCGCCGCCGCGGCCTGCTGGAACTGCGCAGCCTGCGCTGAGACGCTGCGTTACCTATGCGTTCAAGCGAATGGGTATCAAATGCAAATACGAGCCGTTATCATTTGAGGATGCCATCACCCCTGCCGGGGCGGCGCCTTCTTTAGAAACGGCTGGTGTTCCATGCATGCACGTCCCGTCGTCGCCGGTCTGCCGGCCCTGGTCCTTGCCGCCCTGATCGGCACCATGGCGATGATGTCGTTCGTGGCGGTGATCGGGCCGGTGGTGCGCCTGCTCGGCCTGTCCGAATGGCACGCCGGCCTGTCGGTCACCGCCGCTGGCGTGCTGTGGATGCTGGCCGCCCGTCCCTGGGGACGGCTGAGTGACCGCATCGGCCGCAAGCGCGTGCTGCTGCTGGCCATGGCTGCCTACACGGTGATCTACATCGGCCTGGCGGTGTTCATTGACGTCGCCCTGCAGGTGGTTCCGCCCGTGCTGGTCTCGGTACTCGTGCTGGTCGGCGCACGTGGGTTGATCGGCCTGTTCTATGCAGCTGTCCCGCCCACGGCGGCGGCGTTGATTGCCGACCAGGCCCCCACCGGCCAGCGAGCGCAGTTCATGGCGCGGCTGGGCAGCGCCAATGCGCTGGGCATGGTGCTGGGCCCGGCTGCTGCGGGCTGGCTGGCCTACCGCAACCTTTCCCTCGCGCTGTACGTGGCGGCGCTGCTGCCGCTGTTGTCGCTGGCGCTGATCGCCTGGCGGTTGCCGGCCACGCCGCCGGTGGCCGCTGCACAGGCGCGTGCGCGCGCACCGATGTCGCGGCTGGATGCACGCCTGCGCCTGCCGCAGCTGGCGGCCTTCCTGGCAATGGTCTCGGTGACCATCGCGCAGGTCACCGTGGGGTTCTTCGCCATTGATCGTTTCGTGCTGGATGCCGCTGCGGGCGCGCGCATGGCCGGCATCGCACTCACCGCCGTCGGCGTGGGCCTGATCCTGGCGCAGGTGCTGGTAATGAAGCTGGAGGTGCATCCGCGCCGCTGGATCATCATCGGCGCCCTGATTGCGGGGCTGGGTTTTGCCGCGGTGGCGGCGGTGCAGCAGCCCTGGCAGCTGCCGGCCACCTACGCAGTGGCGGCGGTCGGCATGGGGTTCGTGTTCCCGTCCTTCCAGGCATTGGCCGCCGATGCGGTAGAGCCACACGAACAGGGCGCGGCCGCCGGCACCGTCGCCGCCGCGCAGGGGCTGGGCATGGTGGCCGGCCCGATGCTGGGCACGGTGTTGTACCGCGCAGGCGCCAGCCTGCCGTATCTGCTGGTGGGCGTGCTGCTGTTGCTGCTGTGCGGCCTGGCCATGGCCCATCGCGCAAAGGAGACCGCATGAACGATTCCCTGATGCAGGGCGCGTGGCCGGACGCTGCGCCGACGCCTGCCCATCACACTGACGAAGCTGCGCTGTTCCTGCTGCAGCACGCCGACCAGCAGATCCACGCACGCGGCTGCCGCGCGAGCCTGCCGACCGGCGCGCTGGCCAGCCTGGCCGAACGCGTGCAGGCCTTCTTTGCCCAGCAGCGGGGTGGTCCGGGGCTGTTGCTGGGCGCCGTGCCGTTCGAGCCGCGTGCGGACGATGCGCTGTACCAGCCCGAACGCGTACTGCCGGGGCTGCACGTGGCGCCTCTGCACGCGCCCGCCCTGCGCGGGGCATTGACAGCCGAGCCGACTGCGCAGGCCTACGCCGCTGCCGTGGCGACGGCCGTGGAGGCGATGCGCGCACCGTCGGCAACGCTGCGCAAAGTGGTGCTGGCGCGCAGCCTGGTGGCGCACACCGAGCAGCCACTTGCGCCGGACACGCTGCTGGCGCGCCTGGGTGCCGATCCCTCGGTGGCAACCTATGCCGTGCCGCTGCCGGTCGAACCCGGGCAGGCGCCGGCGTGGCTGGTCGGCGCGACACCGGAACTGCTGCTGCGCAAGCGCGGCGCTCAGGTGCTGTCGCATCCGCTGGCCGGCTCTGCCCGCCGCAGCAGCGATCCGGCCGAGGACCAGTGCGTGGCCCAGGCGTTGCTGGCTTCGCGCAAGGACCACGATGAACACCGCCACGTGGTCGAGGCCATCGTCGACGGCCTGGCCCCCTGGTGCCGTCGTGTCGAGGCACAGGCGCAGCCGGTGCTGCACGCTACCGCCAGCATGTGGCACCTGGGCACGCGCATCCATGCAACGCTGAAGGATGCATCGACGCCCGCCGCCACGCTGCTGGCCGAACTGCACCCGACGCCTGCGGTCTGCGGAACCCCGCGACAGGCCGCGCTGCAGCGCATCCGCGAACTGGAGCCGGTGCCACGCGGCTTCTATGCCGGCGCGGTCGGCTGGCTGGACGCGCAGGGTGACGGCGACTGGTACGTGGCCATCCGCTGCGCACGCCTGCAGGGCACGCAGCTGCGCCTGTTCGCCGGTGCCGGCGTCGTCGCCGACTCGCAGCCGCAGGCTGAAGCAGCCGAGACCGGCGCGAAATTCACTGCCTTGTTGAACGCCCTGGGTGTGCACGACCCGGCGGCCCTGATCGAGCCCCAGCCATGAACCCCATTGAATCCCCTCGGCTGCCGCTGCAGCAGGCCTGGCCCGAAGCGCGCGTTGCACGCTATCGCGCTGCCGGCCACTGGCGCGGCGAGACCTTCCCGGCCTTCCTGCGCGAGCGCGCAGAGCAGTACGCCGATGACATCGCGGTGGTGGCCGGTGACGTACGCCTGAGCTACGCACAGCTGTGGCACGAAGCCGGGCGTATCGGCGCCGGCCTGCTGGGGCAGGGCCTGCAGCCGGGTGACCGGGTGCTGGTGCAGCTGGGCAACACCGCCGGTTTCATCACCACCGTATGCGGGCTGTTCCGTGCCGGACTGGTGCCGGTGTACGTACTGCCGGCCCACCGCCTCACCGAGCTGGTCCACTTCGCCCGCAAGGCCGAAGCCAGCGCCTACATCACCACCGATGTGCACGAGGGCTTCGACCATCGTGGCCTGGCGCGCGCGCTGCAGGCGGAAGTACCCGCCGTCGCGCGCGTGGTGATCGATGGCGAGGCGGACGGGTTCATCGCACTGGACGCGCTGCAGGGTGACCGCAGCCATCTGCCGTCCGACCCGGACCCGCAATCGGTGGCGTTCCTGCAGATTTCCGGTGGCAGCACCGGGCTGTCCAAGCTGATCCCGCGCACCCACGACGACTACATCTATTCGTTCCGCGCCAGCAACGCGATCTGCGGCATCGACCGCGACAGCGTCTACCTGGTGGCACTGCCGGCGGCGCACAATTTCCCGATGAGTTCGCCGGGGTTCTTCGGCGCGCTGTACGCCGGCGCCCGCGTGGTGCTCAGCCCCGGCCCGGGCCCGGATGCGGCGTTTCCGCTGATCGCCCGCGAACGCGTGACCTGCTGTGGCCTGGTGCCGCCGCTGGCGCTGCTGTGGGCGCAGGCGGCGGCCACCAGCGCGCACGATCTGTCCAGCCTGCAGGTGCTGCAGGTGGGCGGTGCCAAGCTGGTGCCGGAGGCGGCGCGAAGGGTGATCGATGGCCTGGGCTGCACCCTGCAGCAGGTGTTCGGCATGGCCGAGGGCCTGGTGAACTACACGCGGCTGGATGACCCTGAAGAACTGATCGTGGCCTGCCAGGGCCGGCCGATCAGCCCGGATGACGAGGTGCGCGTGGTCGATGATCACGACCAGCCCGTGGCCGAGGGCGAGGTGGGGCATCTGCTGACCCGTGGCCCGTACACCATCGGCGCGTATCACAACGATGAAGTGGCCAACGCACGGGCCTTCACCGACGATGGCTTCTATCGCACCGGCGACCGCGTGCAGCAGCTGCCGGGCGGTTACCTGGTGGTGCAGGGCCGGGCGGGTGACCACATCAACCGTGCCGGCGAGAAGATCTCCGCCGAGGAGATCGAGGACCACCTGCTGGCCCATCCCGCGGTGTTCGACGCGGCGGTGGTGTCCATTCCCGATGACTACCTGGGCGAGCGCAGCTGCGCCTTCGTCATCCAGCAGGGCGAACCGATCAAGGGCCCCGCGCTGAAGGCGTGGATGCGTGGCCGCGGTCTGGCGGCATTCAAGGTGCCCGACCAGGTGGTGTTCGTGGACAGTTTCGATACCACGGCGGTCGGCAAGATCAGCCGCCGTGAACTGCGTGCGCAGCTGCGCGCGCGTCATCTGCAACAGACAGGAGGAACGCGCTGATGGCGCTGCCCCGCATTACCCCGTACGCCTTGCCGACCGCCGCCGAACTGCCGGCACCGCGCGGCCCGTGGCGCCCGCAGCGTGATCGCATCGCGCTGCTGGTGCATGACATGCAACGCTACTTCCTCGCCGCGTTCGACGCCGACGCCGCGCCGCTGCAGCCAGCGGTGGCTAACATCGCGCGCCTGCTGGCGCACTGCCGCGCACATGGCATCCCGGTGTTCTACACCGCCCAGCATGGCGACCAGGACCGGCGCGACCGCGGCCTGCAGGCGGACCTGTGGGGCCCGGGCATGCGCCGCAGCGACGAGCATGAGCCGATCATCGATGCGCTGGCCCCGCAGGCTGGCGAACACGTGCTGGTCAAGCATCGTTACAGCGCCTTCCAGCGCAGCAACCTGGAAACCCTGATGCGCGTGCGTGGCCGCGGCCAGCTGCTGGTCACCGGTGTGTATGCGCATATCGGCTGCACGGCCACGGTGGCCGAAGCCTTCCAGCGCGACATCGAAGCCTTCATCGCCGCTGATGCGGTGGCCGACTTCTCGCGCGCGGACCATGACCAGGCCCTGCACTGGATCGCACGCACCAGTGGCGTGCCGATGACCACCGATCAGCTGCTGGAGGTGCTGTGATGACTACGACGAACGACGTGCTGGACCTTGAACGCATGCGGGCCGACGTGGCCCGCGTGCTCGACTGTGCGCCGGCCGACATCGGCGACGACGACAACCTGATCGACCTGGACCTGGATTCGATGCGCATGCTCGGCCTCGTCCTGGCCTGGAGCAACACCGGCCTGCCGCTGGAATTCTCGCAGTTGGCCGAGCACAGCACGCTGCGCCAGTGGTGGGCGGTGGTGCAGACGCTGCAGGCGGCGCAGCGGGCATGACCGCTGCGGGGCTGGCCACGCCGGTGGCGCTGACCGAGGCGCAGTCGGGCCTGTGGTTCGCCCAGCGCCTTGCGCCGGACAATCCCGCGTTCAATACGGCCCATGCTGTATGGATCGAGGGCGCGCTGGACGTGGCCGCCTTCGTGGCCGCCGCCAACCAGGCCGCCGCCGAGGCGCAGGCCCTGGCGCTGCGCTTTGCCGAGGGCGAGGATGGACAGCCCCTGCAGTGGCATGACGCGGCCCACGTGCCGCTGCTGGCACTGCACGATCTGTCCGCGGACGCCGATCCCGCCGCTTCGGCGCGGGCGGCGATGCAGGCCGACCGGCTGGCGCCTGTGGACCCCACCCGCGACCGCATCAGCCAGCAGGTGCTGTTTGATCTGGGCGGACAGCGTTGGGTCTGGTACCTGCGCGTGCACCACCTGGCTGCCGATGGCTATGGCATGGCGTTGTTCAGTGATCGCGTGTGTGCGCTGCACGCAGGCCGCGGCGGTGAACCGTTGCCGCCGCTGGCGGGCGTACTGGCCGATGATGCCGCCTACCGCAGTGATGCACGTCGCGAGCAGGCGGGCCAGTGGTGGCGCGAGCAGTTGCGGGGCGCACCGGCCGCTGCGGGCCTGGCCGGTACGGCGGCCGCGGGCAGCGATGCGCTGCGCTGGGTGCAGCCACTCGATGCCGCGTTCCGCGACCTGCTGCTGCAGACGTCGGTGCGCTGGCTGCAACCGTGGCCGGACGTGCTGGCCGCGTTGTCGGCCGAGTACCTGCGGCGGATGAGTGCCGCCGAGGAGGTCGTGCTGGGCGTGCCCTACATGGGACGGCTGGGCAATGCCTCGGCGCGGGTGCCGGCCATGGTGATGAACGTACTGCCGCTGCGGGTGGCGGCGGGCGAGGGCAGCGTCGAGGATTTCTCGCGCCGTATCGGCCGGCAGCTGAGCCAAGGGCGCAGGCAGGGTCGCTACCGGGGCGAGCAGATGCGCCGTGATCTCGGCCTGGTGGGCGTGCAGCAGCGCCTGCACGGCCCGCTGGTGAACGTGCAGCCGTTCTACAAGCCGCTGGCGTTGCCCGGCGTTGAGGCCACGCTGGAGGTGCTGTGCACCGGCCCGGTCGATGACCTGACCCTGGGCTTCCGTGGCGACGGACAGGCGCTGCTGGATCTGGAGATCGAAGCCAATCCGGCGCTCTACAGCCTGGATGACGTGCAGGCGCACGCCGCGCGGCTGCAGCATTTCGTGTCAGCGGCACTGCAGGCGGACGACATCTGCCAGGTGCCGCTGGCGACGCCGGACGAGGCACAGCGCACCGTACACGGCTTCAATGCCACCGACCACGCGTTGCCGGCGACCACCCTGGTGCAGCTGCTGCAGCAGGGCATGGATCGCGATCCGCAGGCGACGGCCCTGGTGTTCGGCGATACCACGATGGACCACGCCACGCTGGAAGCACGCAGCTTCGGATTGGCCGCGCAGCTGCATGCGATGGGCATACGCCCTGGTGACATTGTCGCGGTAGCGCTGCCGCGCTCGCTTGAGCTGGTCGTCGCGTTGCTGGGCGTACTCCGCGCCGGTGCCGCCTACCTGCCGCTGGACCTTGCCCACCCGGATGAACGGCTGGCGCGCATCCTCGCATCGGCGCGGCCGGCCTGCGTGCTGGCCGAGGCCGACGTGCAGGCGCGGCTGGGCGATGTCACGCTGCTGCCGCCTTCGCAGTGGACCGCACTGAGCTTCGCCGCGCCGTGGGCCGATCCGGCGCCGGGCGATGCGGCCTATGTCATCTACACCTCTGGCTCGACCGGTGAACCCAAGGGCGTGGTGATCGAACACCAGGCCATCGTCAACCGCCTGCTGTGGATGCGCGAGCACTACGGGTTCGCCGCGGATGATCGCGTGCTGCAGAAAACCCCGGCCACCTTCGACGTGTCGGTGTGGGAGTTCTTCCTGCCGCTGCTGTGCGGCGCCACCCTGGTGCTGGCTGGGCCGGATGCGCACCGCGACCCGAGCGAGCTGGCGCGGCTGATCCGCAGCCATGACATCACCACCGCGCACTTCGTGCCGTCGATGCTGGATGCCTTCCTCGCGGCACCGGCTTCGGAGGGCCTGCGCCTGCGCCGCGTGTTCACCAGCGGCGAGGCCTTGGACGCCACGCTGCGCGACCGTTTCCACGGCCGGGTGCATGCGGAACTGCACAATCTGTACGGGCCGACCGAGGCGGCGGTGGATGTGAGCTGGTGGCCGGCCAGTGCCGGCGATCGCTCGCGGCCGGTGCCGATCGGCTTCCCGGTATGGAACACGCGCCTGTACGTGCTGGATGCACGCATGCAGCCGCTGCCGGTCGGCGTGGCCGGTGATCTGTACCTGGGCGGCGTGCAGCTGGCGCGCGGCTATCTGGGCCGCGACGACCTGACCAACGAGCGCTTTCTGGCCGATCCGTTCCTGCCCGGGCAGCGCATCTATCGCACCGGTGACGTCGCGCGCTGGCGCGGCGATGGCGCGGTGGAGTACCTGGGCCGCAGCGACCACCAGGTGAAGCTGCGCGGCCTGCGCATCGAGCTGGGCGAGATCGAGGCTGCGCTGCGCGAACTGCCTGGCATGGACCGGGTGGAAGTGCTGCTGCGGCAGGATGCGCCGGGCGAGGCGCGGCTGGTCGCCTACGTGCCGTCTTCATTTGCCGATGCAGCGGTGCTGCGCAGCCATCTGGCCACGCGCGTGCCGGACTACATGCTGCCCTCTGCATTCGTCGGCGTGGATCATTGGCCGGTGACGGCGAACGGTAAGCTGGACCGCGGCGCATTGCCGAAGCCGCCGGAAGAGCACGCCGGCGGACTGGCGCCGCGCACGCCGCTGGAGCATGAGCTGGCAGCGCTGTTCGCACAGGCGCTCGGTCGCACGACGCCCATTGCCGTGGACGCGGACTTCTTCAGCCTGGGTGGCGATTCGCTCTCGGCGGTGCATCTGCTGCTGGCCATTGAACAGCGCTGGCGCTGCGACCTGGGCCTGGGCGCGCTGTTCGCGCAGCCGACGGTGGCCGCATTGGCCACGCGTATCGCCGAGCCACCAGCGTCGGCCGACCACGGGCTGGGGCCGGTGATCGCACTGGCGACGGCGGAAAGCGCCGCCCCGCCGCTGTTCGTGGTGCATCCCGCCGGCGGCATCGCCTGGAACTACCGGACGCTGGCGCGAGCGCTGCAGCCGGCGCGTACGGTCCATGGCCTGCAGTCGCCGGCATTGGACCCACGGCAGGCCATGCCGTCGAGCATCGAAGTGATGGCAAACGACTACGTGCAGCGCATCGCCACCCTGCAGCCGCAGGGGCCGGTACACCTGCTGGGCTGGTCGGTGGGTGGCATCCTCGCCCAGGCCATGGCGGTGCGCCTGCACGAGATCGGCCGCGAAGTGGGTGAGCTGGTGCTGCTCGATGCGTATCCCAGTGAATGCTGGCGGGCTGAACCGGAGCCCGATGCCATCGCCGCGCTGCGTGCGTTGCTGGCCATCGCCGGCCATGACCCCGACGCACATCCGGAACTGGACAGCCGCGAGCGCATCCTCGCCTTCCTGCGCCGTGGTGGCAGCGCGCTGGGCAGCCTGCCGGATGTGGTACTCGATGGCGTGGTGCGTGCGGTGACCGGCACCAATCGCCTGATCCGCGAACATCAGCATCGGCCCTTTGATGGCACGCTGGTGCATGTGCGCGCGGGGCGCGACCACCAGGCGCGGCCGCAGCTGCAGTCGGCGTTGTGGATGGCCCATGCACGCAGGGTGCAGGCACTGGAGCTGCCGTTCCTGCACGCCGAACTGACTGGCCGCGATGCGGTGGCGCAGCTGGCGCCCTGGTTGTCGACGCGGTTGCGGCAGTGGGATGAACAACAGGAGATCGCAACATGCAGCTGAGCGGTTTTGAAGGACGCGTGGCGCTGGTGACCGGCGCGGCCGGTGGCATCGGCGCGGCCCTGGTACGGCTGCTGGCCGATGCAGGGTGCACGGTGGTGGCGACGGACTACCAGCGTCCAGCCGTGCAGGATGCGCGGGTACGGGCATTCGCGCTGGACGTGACCGACAGCGCGGCGGTGGATGCGCTGGTGGAGCAGGTGGAGGCGGGCGTGGGCCCAATCGCGCTGGCCGCCAGCGTGGCCGGCGTGTTGCATGTGGGCGAAGTGGCTACGACCGGCGATGAGGACTGGCGGCGCGTGTTCGCGGTCAACGCCGATGGCGTATTCCATGTCGGCCGCGCGCTGGCGCGGGTGATGTCACCACGGCGCCAGGGCGCGATCGTCACGGTCAGTTCCAATGCGGCCGGCGTGCCCCGCCACGGCATGGCCGCCTATGCGGCGTCGAAGGCCGCTGCCACCATGTTCAGCCGCTGCCTGGGGCTGGAGCTGGCACCACTGGGCATCCGCTGCAACATCGTCGCGCCCGGATCGACGCTGACGCCGATGCAGACCGGCATGTGGGAAGACGCGCACGGCGCCGAGCGGGTGATTGCAGGCAACCTGGATACCTACAAGGCCGGCATCCCGCTGCGCAAGCTGGCCACGCCGGAGGACATCGCCCATTCGGTGATGTTCCTGCTGTCCGAACAGGCCGGTCACGTGGCGATGAGTGACCTGTACGTGGATGGCGGCGCCACCCTGCGCGGTTGAGCGCCTGTAGAGCCGGCCGCTGGCCGGCAATCGCGATCTGGTAGTGCCGGCCGCTGGCCGGCAACCCCGATCAGTTCCAGACAATTCCGAACCTCCGTCACGGCAGACCCCGACGCTCATCCCTCAACTGCCTGGCCCATGATGTGCCATGAGCAGCCATCGCCTCCGCCTCGGCCGCCGCTCGATCACTGGCCAGGCCTACGTTCTGACAACGACCACCCAGCAGCGCCGCCGCCTCTTTGAAAGCGCGGCGGCGGCAGCCTGCGTCATCGCGCAGTTCCGATACATTGAAGAGAAGGGGCTGGTGCGGTCGTTCGCCTGGGTCGTCATGCCGGATCACGTGCACTGGATGTTCCAGCTGCAGGCGTCGGAGCTTGCTGACATCGCCCGCCGGCTGAAGTCATCCAGCGCGCTGGCGCTGAATCGACTGGCTGACCGGCGCAGTACGGTATGGCAGTCAGGGTATTTTGATCACGCGGTGAGAGCCGAGGAGTCGCTGGTGAAGCAGGCGCTGTACATCCTGGGGAACCCGATCCGGGCCGGTCTCGCCAGGCAGATCGGCGAGTATCCGCACGCGTGGTCGATGTGGACCTAATGCCGGCCAGCGGCCGGCACTACCACGGCGCTCACTGTTGCAGCGCGGGGCGGGGTAGTGCCGGCCGCTGGCCGGCAACCGCAGCGAGGTGCGTGATCGTGAGCTGCTGCCGGCCAGCGGCCGGCACTACCGAGGCAACGGCCTAGACGCCGGTGCGGGGCTTGCGGATGCGCTTGGGCTTTGCGGCATCGCCGCCGCTGGCGGCACCGTCCTGCAGTGCCTGCAGCCAGGACAGCGTGTCGATGTAGTCGATGAAGTGCCGCAGGTAGCCGGGGCTGGTGGCCTGCATCATGTCCAGCATGCGCTGCACCAGCACCGCCGAGTTCAACGGACCGCCATCGGCGGGTGCCTCGGCACGCAGCGAGCGGCGTACCTGCAGTTCGCTGCGCAGCTCGGACCACTCGCGGCGCACCTGGTCCAGCATCGGCACCTGCGGGTAATGCCGCAGGCTGCGCGAGCCGGCGTCGAGGTCGCGTACCAGGCCGCGCAGGCCTTCCAGCGGCGAGGATGGCTTACGTGCCATCAGCGGCCTTCGGCTTGGGGATCGGCGCGATTTCCACGCGGCGGTTGCGCGCGCGGCCGGCTTCATCGGCATTGGAACTGACCGGCTGCTCGCTGCCGAATGCGGCGGCAAACACGGCATCGGCCGGTACGCCGTCGGCAATCAGCGTGCGGGTCACGGTCAGTGAACGCTGCGCGGACAATTCCCAGTTGTCGGCGAAGCGGCGGTTGCCATCGCGGATCGGCGCATCATCGGTGAAGCCGCTGACCATCAGGATTTCTTCGCGCGAGCCCAGGTACGCCGCCAGCGGCGCCGCCAGGCTGCGCAGCAGCTCCTGGCCTTCCGGCTGCAGCTGGTCCGAGTTGAGCGCGAACAGCACGCTGCCGCTGATGCCGATGCGGCCGTCCACCAGGGTAACCCGGCCGGCGGCCAGGGGGCCGGCCAGCGCCTGTTCCAGCGTCTGCAGGCGCTTGGCCTCGGCCTGGCGCTGCTTTACTTCCTGGTCCAGCCGCTGCGACAGCTCCAGCTGCACCGCCACCACGCCGACCAGGATCAGCACGAAGGCGCCCAGCAGCACCGACATCAGATCGCCGAATGCGGCCCAGATCGGGGCGTGCGAGCCGCCGTCGACCTCCAGTTCGTCGCTCATGCGCTACCGGCCTTGCCACGGCGCGTGGCCAGCTGCTGCAGTTCTTCCATCACCTGCTTCTGCGACAGCAGGCTGAGGTCGACCACCTCGCGTGCCTGCGCCACGTAGTAGGCCAGCTGTTCGTCGCTGCGGGCCAGCGAGGCGTCCAGGGCGCCGCCGATCTGTTCCAGGCGCCCGGACAGTTCGGTCGATGCGGCGCCGAACTGTTCGACGGCGGCGCCGAAGGTGCCGGCCAGCTGGCCGACCTCCGCTGCGCTGCCACTGAGGTGGCCGGCGATGCCGTCGAGCTTGCCGGTCTCGGCAGCAATATGGTCGGTGAAACGGCTGCCGACGCGCTCCAGCAGCTCGGCCGAGCCGCCCACCAGTGCATCCACCGCAGTGCGCTGTTCGTGCGAAGCGTGGTTGATCGCTTCCAGCAGGGTCTGCACGGTGGCCAGCAGGTGGCCGCGCTCTTCCAGCATGGCATTGTCGCGCGCCAGGCTTTCAGACAGGGTGCTGCGCAGTTCGTTGATGACCTCGGCTGCGGCCTTGGGGGCGTCGGCGGCGGTCTGCAGCAAGGTGGAGACCTCTGCCAGAGTGGCGCTGGCCTGTGCGCGACCGTTCTCGCCGATCTGCTGCGCCGTGCTGGCCAGGGTCGCGCAGACCTGCTGCTGGCGCTCGGCCAGGCCCTGCGCGATGGCTTCCAGTGCGCTGCTCCACTGCTGCAGGCGCTGCTCATCACCAGCCTGCAACTGCGACTGCAGGGCCATGTGCGCCTGCTGCAGTTCCGTGGAAACCGCATCCCAGCGCGCCTGGCGCTGCTGCTCGCGCGCATCCAGGCCCGCCTGCAGTTCTGCATGAGCGCTGGCGGCGGCAGCCTGTGCCGCCTGCCAGTCCTGCGAGCGCTGCGTTTCGTGGTCCTGCAGCAGCGACTGGCCAGCGGCGTGGCGCTCGTCCAGTGCCAGCAGCAGTGCCTGTGCCTGCGTGTCCAGCTGTGCACCCACCGCCTGCAGCGACTGTTGCTGGCGTTCCAGCAGCGTGGTGTTCAATGTGTGCTGCTGCTCGGCCGCGCTGCGCCATGCTTCGGCCGTGTCGGCGGCATCGGCCTGCAGGCGATCGCTGATACGGGCGATCAGCGTTTCGGCCTGTGTGCCCTGGCCATCACTGAACGCCTGCAGGTGCTGGCGCAGATCGGCCACCAGCGCCTCCTGCGCCCGGGCCTGCTCGGCTACGACCTTGGCCCAGCTCGCCTCGGTGGCAACGCGGCTGCGCTCGAAGCCATCATTGAGGCCGGCCAGCTGCTGCTGCACGGCCTGCTCGACACGCGCATGCAGGGCCTGGCCATGGGTCGCCAGGCCGGCCAGCGTGGTTTCGGCCATCGGCTGCAGCGCGCCACCAATAGCGGCCGCACTGGCTTCGGCGCCTTCGCGCAGCGACTGCTGCAGCGAAACCGCCAGGCGTTCCTGCAGGGCCTGGCTCTGGGTGAGGAACTCGGACTGTCCGGCCAGCAGCCGCTCGTTGGCCGCCGTGCTGTGCTGTTCGAAGGCGCTGGTCATCGCCTGCAGGCGGTCCACCAGCGCGGGCAGGGCAGACGACTGCGCCTGCAGCAGGCGCAGCGACTCGGCGCGCTGCCAGGCCTGCGAATACGGATGCAGCTCACCGGCGATGGCGCGGTCCAGCTGCTGTACCACCTGCAGCCGGTCGCGGCGCAGCAGTGCCGACAGCAGGCCGAGCATGGCCGAGCTGGCCACGCCGGCAATGGAGGTGCCAAACGCTACGGCCAGGCCCTGCACCGGCGAGGCCAGCGAGCCGCGGATGGCGGCCATGTCGGTCGCGCTCTGCAGGGCAAGGCCGGTGCCGCGCAGCGTGTCCATCATGCCCAGCAGGGTGCCGAGCATGCCCAGCAGCACCAGCAGGCCCACCAGATAAGGGGTCAGCACCGGGCCGGGCAGGGCGGTGCGCTCGCCTTCCACGCGCAGGCGAACGGCATTGCGCAGGCCCACCGGCACGCGCTCCAGCCACGGCGCCAGCGATTCCTTCGCCGTCCCCAGGTCGTTCAGTGCAGCGCGCAGCCCGTTGCTGGCCTGGCGGTAGCGGTACAGCTCCACCCCGCCGGCGATGTAGCAGGCCGCGATGATCGCCGCCACGGCTGCGCCCAGCGGGTGCACCGCCACGTAGCCGATGCCGATCCAGCACACGGCCAGCAGGCCGACAAGGAATACAACGACATGGAAAGCAGTTCTGGACATGGTGTTCCGGTCAGTGGGAGCGCAGGGCTGCAAGCAGCCCATGGATCGGGTGGAAACGCAGTTCGAGCTCGGCCAGCAGCAGGCTGCGCATGTCATTGCGGAATGCCGCGCGCCAGCCGGGCTGGCCGTGCACGCGTTCGAAACGGGCGCCCAGCACCGTGGGCACCGTCGCCAGCAGGCTGTGCTCGCGCGGGGTCAGGGTCTGTTCCATCACCGCATCGACCTCGGCCAGCCGCGCCAGTTCGGGCGAGGCCTGCACCAGCTGGTCGCGCAGGCGGCCGCGCAGGCGCCCGGTGGCGGTCTGGATGGCCTGCTGCAACACGCGGTAGCGCTGGCGCAGCGACGCGAAGTTGGGGTGTGCGGCGGCCTCGGCCAGGTCCAGCAGGCGCTCGGCCTCGGCATCCTCGCCGATGGAGGCCAGCAGGCTGGACTCGGCCTGCGCGCAGTCGGCCAGCAGGTCGTCCACCGCCTCGGCGGCCTCGCCCGGCTCGGGCAGGCGGCCGTCCAGCGCCCCGGACAGGGCCACGGCACGGCTCCAGTCCACCCACTGGCCGAGGCGATCGGTCAGGGCGGGACTGCTGGCCGGCATCGCACCGTCGCTGAGACGGGCAAGCAGGCGGAGGAAGTCCGGTCCACCGAGGACCGGCTGCGCGGCGTTCGCCATCAAGTAGCCAGGGGCCAAAAACCGTTGATTTTACAACCAGATGACCGCCGCTGGATGAAGGGGCCGGGCCATCCCCCGTGGTCAGGCACGGGGAGGGTCTCGGCCCGCGCCGGCAGACGGCTTAGAATGGTCGGCTGCACTAACGCAACTGGACCCTCTGGAGCTTCTGCATGACCCTCGCGCCGTTCTATCCCATCGGTACCCCCGGCCAGCCCTGGGGCGATGCTGAACGCGCACAGTGGCGGGCCGCCCAGCAACGCCAGCGCAGCTACCACGACGACGTGGTGGCAGCGCTTGAGCGCCTGGACGACGGTTTCGACGTGATCCAGTACGGCCAGCTCGACTATGCGCCGGATCATTACCCGCTGTTTGCCGTGGTCAACCACGGCTGGAACCCGGCGCTGCCGACCGCCCTGGTCACCGGCGGCGTGCACGGCTATGAAACCAGCGGCGTGCACGGTGCGCTGCAGTTTCTCGAGCAGCAGGCCGAGCGCTACCTGGGCCGGATGAACCTGATCGTGGCGCCGTGCGTCAGCCCGTGGGGCTACGAGCGCATCCAGCGCTGGAACCCGAATGCGATCGACCCCAACCGCAGCTTCCGTGACGGGGGCCTGATCGAGGAAGCCGCCTCGCTGATGCGCTGGGTGGCCGAGCGCAAGGCGGACATCCGTGTGCACCTGGACCTGCACGAGACCACCGACAGCGACCTGCACGAGTTCGATCCGGCACGCTGTGCCCGCGACGGCAAGCCGTTCGAGCGTGACACCATCCCCGATGGCTTCTACGTGATCGGCAACAGCGAGGATCCGCAGCACGGCTTCCAGAAGGCACTGATCGAGGCCGTGGCCCCGATCACCCATATCGCCCCGGCCGATGCCGAGGGCAACCTGGTGGGCCTGCCGCTGCAGTCGCCGGGCGTGGTCTGGGGCGAGTCGCGCTCGATCGGCGCATGCGCCGGTTTCACCGACGCGCGCTATGCCACCACCACCGAGGTGTACCCGGACAGCCCGCGCACCAACCCGCAGGAATGCAACGACGCCCAGGTGGCAGCAGTGTGCGCGGGCCTGGATTACGCACTGGCGCAATGAGGTAGCGCCGGGCCATGCCCGGCGACCAACCTGCCGGCGCTGCGGATCATCCCTTCTGGCGCTGCTCCTGGATGGCCTTGTCCAGTGCATCCAGGTCATCGGTGGACGACTGCAGCCACTGCGCGTACGCGGGGGTTTCGACGAAACCTTCGCCGCGCAGCACGGTGTCCAGGTCCGGGTTGTCATTGCTGGCGTGCTGCAGGAAGCCCGCCATCAGGCCCGACAGGCGGTGCGCGGCCTGGAAAGCAGCCTGCGGCGATCCTGCCGGCTCGACGATGGTGCCGAGGAAGGCCGCGTAGGCGGCGTGATCGACGTCGAAGTCATCGCGGTTCTTGAACGCCTCTGCACTCAGCTGTGCTTCACCCGAGCTGTGGCGGGCGAAGCCCCAGGTCCAGATATCGAGGAAATGCAGCGCTTCCAGCTTCTGGCGTTCTTCCGTGCTCAGATCGACCGCGCCGGACAGGGCGTACTCCATGGTGGCGGCCGAAAAGGCTTCGGTGCCGGAGTTGGCGTGGAAATCGCTGAGGCTGCGCAGCGCATCGGGTTCATGCGGGTCGAGCTGCAGCGCACGGTAGATCACGCGCGCGCCTTCGATGTGGCGGCCCTCGGCGATGAAGATGTTGAGGGCGTGGGTGGCCAGCTGGGCAGCGTTGAGTTCGGCGAAGGTCGTCATCGGGGTGGGAAAGGGAAAGGGCGGTCCGATGGTAGGTGCAGTGTTCCGCCGCAACAAGGGCCATACCCGGCCGCGCAGTAGATCCACGCCATGCGTGGATGTTCGATTGCCTCAGAACCGGTAGCCGATGACCGTGAACAGCGAGGTCTTGTAGCGGTCATCACCGCCCTCTGCGGCGCCGCTGATGTACTGCCCGGCACCCACGAACGGATCATTGCGGCCAACCAGCAGCTCGCTGGATACGCGCAGGCGGCCATGCGTCCATGCGCCGCCCAGGGTCAGGCGCTGGCTGTCCTTGAAGTCGGCTTCGTCCTTGATGAAGCGTGACAGGCTGGCGTACAGATCGACGTCCTGCCCGCCCAGTGTCACCGGGCGACCCACTTCGGCGAACACCACTGTGCCCTTCGTGGCGATGTTGTACGACGCATCGAAACCGCCCACGGTGATCACGTGCGTATCGCGCGCTGCAGGCAGGCTGATGTCCTGCCGTGCCACCAGCAGCTTGCCGCGCCAGCTGCCGTTGCCCACCTTGATGCTCGCCGCCAGCGCGCGGCGCTCACCGTCACCCTGCGGCGTCCCGCTTTCATCCTGCAGCCGGGAGTAAAGGCCCGAGACGGCGGCCGAGACCGTGATGTCATCGTGCCTGTACAGATCCCAGTCGAGCGTGGCCGCCACCAGGTCGCGTTCCGAGGTGCGGGTGCCGTTGGGCACGTAGCTGTCGCCCTGCACGAAGGCCGTGGAGTAGCGCGCCCCATCGCGGCTGATGCCCTTGCCATCCGGCGTGGACGTGGGGTAATAGCCGGCGGCCAGGCGGTAGCCCTCGCCGTCGTGGCGGTAGGTGATGCCCGGTGCGTACACCTCTTCCAGGCCGACCACGAAGCCGATGCTGCCGAGCACCTGCGCGCCCCAGTACTGCTCGTCCAGCACCACCGGCTGCAGGCCCACCGCCACGCGGTCGCCATTGGCGAAGCGGCGCCCGGCGTACGCCTGCAGCGGGAAGCTCACTTCGCCGGGGTAGTTGCGGTAGCCCCCCGCATGCGAGTACAGCACGCTGCCGCCGTAGAAGCGGTACTGGGCCGAGGCGAAATAGTCCTTGCCGTCATAGTCGGCCTTCAGGATGAGCGTGTCGAAGGACAGGTGGTTGGAGGTGCGGCGGGTGCCATCGCCGTGTGCGTCGTTGAAGCGCACATCCCAGCGGCCGCGCAGGACACCGCCAAGTGTCCAGCCGGTGTGTGCCGGTGCAGGCGTATCGACGGCCTCGGTGGGGGCATCGGCATGTGCAAGCGAGGCACACGCCAGGCACAGGGCCAGGACAAGAGGCGAACGGACGAAACGGAACGCAGGATGCATGGCAGGTTCCCAGGCAGGAACAGCAGGAAAGTGGACCCTCGGGCAACAGGGCGCCCACCGCGCCGCAAGGCACGGGCAGGGCGCAACGATGGAGAGGGGTGGTTGGGGCTTACGTCTCGGTGGCATCGAACTCGGCGATGGCCTCGCGGGCCACGCGGAAACTGTCGACCGCAGCGGGTACGCCGCAGTAGATCGCCACCTGCAGCAGCACCTCGCGGATCTTCTCGCGGCTGACGCCGTTGCGCAGTGCGCCCTTGACGTGGATCTTCAGCTCGTGTGGCCGGTTCAACGCGGAAATCATCGCCAGGTTGATCAGGCTGCGCTCGGCCAGCGCCAGGTCGCTGCGCGCCCACACCGTGCCCCAGCAGTACTCGGTCACCAGTTCCTGCAGCGGCTGGCTGAAGGCATCGGCCTGCGCCAGGGCGCGATCCACATATTCGTCACCCAGCACGTGGCGGCGGATCTGCAGGCCTTTCTCGAAGCGGGAATCGCTCATGCGCTGATGCCTCCGAACAGGGTGTACTTGATGTCCAGGAAATCCTCGATGCCGTAGCGCGAACCCTCGCGCCCCAGCCCGGACTGCTTGATGCCGCCAAACGGCGCCACTTCATTGGAGATGGCGGCGCGGTTGATGCCGACCATGCCGTAGTCCAGCCGTTCGCTCATGCGCCAGGCGCGGCCGAGGTCGCGGGTGTAGCAGTACGCGGCCAGCCCGGAATCGGTGGCGTTGGCCAGGCGCACGGCCTCGGCCTCATCGTGGAAGCGGAACACGGCAGCCAGCGGGCCGAAGGTTTCGTCGGTCGCCACCTGCATCTCTGCGGTGGCATCGACCAGCAGGCTCGGCTGGTAGAAGCACTCGCCCTGCGCGCCGACGGCGCCGCCCAGCAGCACGCGCCCGCCCTTGGCCACCGCATCGTCCACGTGCGACTGCACCTTGGCCACTGCGGCGGTGTTGATCAGCGGGCCGATCTGCGTGCCCTCGGCCTCGCCCGCGCCCACCTTCAACGCGGCGATGCGTGCACGCAGCGCCTCGACGAAGGCATCGTGGATGGCGTCGTGGACCAGGAAGCGGTTGACGCAGACGCAGGTCTGGCCGGCGTTGCGGAACTTGGCCAGCATCGCGCCATCAACCGCCGCTTCGAGATCGGCATCCTCGAACACGATGAACGGCGCGTTGCCGCCCAGCTCCAGCGACACCTTTTTTACTGTCTTCGCGGCCTTGCCGTACAGCATGCGGCCGACCGGCGTGGAGCCGGTGAAGGTGAATTTGCGCACTTCTTCGCTGTCGAAGAACGCATCACCGATGGACGCGGCATGGCCCGTGACCACGCTGAACATCGCCGCGGGCACGCCAGCCTGCAAGGCCAGGTCGGCCATCGCCAGCGCGGTGAACGGCGTTTCTGCCGCCGGCTTGACGATGCATGGGCAGCCGGCGGCCAGTGCCGGGGCCACCTTGCGGGTGATCATTGCGGCGGGGAAATTCCACGGCGTCACCGCCGCCACGATGCCGATCGGCTGGCGCGTCACCATGATCCGCGCATCGGGGTAGGGGCTGGGAATGATGTCACCGTAGACGCGCTTGGCTTCCTCGGCGAACCATTCGACGAAGCTGGCGGCGTAGACGATCTCCGCGCGGGCTTCGGCCAGCGGCTTGCCCTGTTCGGCGGTCAGCAGGCGCGCAAGTGTTTCGGTGTTTTCGATCAGCAGGCGGTGCCAGGCCTTCAGCACGCGCGAGCGATGCTCGGCCGTGGTGGCACGCCAGTCGGCCCAGCCGGCGCTCGCTGCCGCGATCGCGCGCTCGGTTTCGGCACGGCCCAGGCGCGGCACCGTGCCCAGCACCTGCTGGGTCGCCGGATCGAGGATTTCATCCACCTCACCGCTATCGGCGGTGATCCATTGCCCAGCTACCAGCGCACGCTGGTGGAACAGCGCGGACGTTTCAACGTTCATGCATACCTCGTGGTTCGTGTCGCGCGCGGGCACCGGGGTACCCGCGCCGTTGGGGGTTCAGGTGGCCGCGACACTGGCGCCCTGGGGCGCACGCACGGCCAGCAGGTAGTAGGCGAGGGCGCTGACCAGCAGGCCGATCACCCAGGACACATCGACGCCACCGAACAACTGCGCCCACGCGCCCTGGAAGAACGCGTTGCTGATGAAGGGCACCTGGGCGATGGCGCCCAGCAGGTAGGCCAGCAGGGCACGGCCATTGAACAGGCCATAGCGGCCCCCATCGCGGGCGAAGATCGAGGCGATGTCGTAGCGCCCGCCGTTCACCACGTAGAAGTCCAGCAGGTTGATCGACACCCACGGCGCCAGGATGAACAGCAGCGCGAACACCGCGTTGATGAAGATCTCGATGAAGTTGGCCGACGCCCACAGTGCGCACAGCGTGGACGCCACCAGCAGGGCGCACGACAGCGTGATGCGGGCCAGCCGTGCCGGCGTCCACGCGGGCGAGAACGTCTGCAGCGAGGTGACGCAGGACAGCACCGCGCCGTACAGGTTCATCGCGTTGTGGCCGATGATGTTGACCAGGAACAGCACCATCAGCACGTAGCCGAACCAGCCGGTGTGCAGGCGTACCGCTTCCATCGCATCGGTCTGCTGGCCACCGCTGACCGCCAGCATGCCGAAGGTGAAGGCCAGGATGGGGCCCAGTGCAGCGCCCAGGTAGGTGTAGATGAAGGGCCGGAACACGCCCACGCTGCGCGGCAGCGCACGCGAATAATCCGAGGTATAGGGCGAGAAGCTGATCTGCCAGACGCAGCAGATACCGAACATCGAGAACCAGCCGGCGGGCGAGAAGCTGCCATGGCTGAAGGCTTCGGCGCCCAGGCGCGGCACCATGATGGCCAGGCCGATGGCCAGCGCGCCACCCATGAACCAGATGCCGATGCGGTTGAAGCCGTGGATGAAGTTGTAGCCGATGATGCCGATGGCCGTGGCCAGCGCCGCACCGATGATGGTGGCCAGCGGCAGCGGCACCGCCGGGATGACCGTGTGCAGGGTCTTGCCGGACAGGATGATGTTGGAGATGAAGTAGCCCAGGTAGATCAGCGTGGTGAAACCCACGACCAGCAGCGAGCCGAAGCGGCCGAACTGCGCGCGGCTCTGGATCATCTGCGGGATGCCGGCCAGCGGCCCCTGGGCCGAGGCAAGGGCGAGGATCGCGGCGCCGAACATATGGCCGGTGACGATGGCCAGCAGCGCACTGGCGATGTCCAGCTTGAACGTCAGCACCGACATCGCGCCGGTGATGACCGCCAGCGGGGCGATGTTGGTACAGAACCACAGGGTGAACAGGTCACGGGGGTTGCCGTGGCGTTCCTGCTCGGGGATGTAGCCGATGGAGTGGCCCTCGATGGAGAAAGCGCCATCCTGCTTGCTTGCATTGCTCATGGGCGGATTTCCTTGGCCTGCCGGTCGCCCGGCAGGCGTGCGTCGGGATCGGTCGCGCGCGCCCGGCTGTGCAGGGGCGCAGGAACGATCCGGTCATGGAACCGGGCTGCGCGACCTCGCCCATCGAGGGGGGGGGGAGGCGAGGGCGCGCGGGCCGGAGGCGGGAACGGGTGTGGGTGCCGGGCGCGGGCCTAGCGCATCACGAACGGGTCATCCATGGGGACATCGGACGTACGCAGCCACACCGTCTTGGTCGTGGTGTATTCCAGGGCGGCCGCTGCGCCGCCTTCCCGTCCATGGCCCGAAAGACCGAATCCACCGAATGGCGCCAGCGGTGAAATCGCGCGATAGGTATTGATCCAGACCACGCCCGAACGGATTGCCCGGCTCAGCCGGTGCGCGCGCGTCAGGTTGCGGGTGAAGATGCCGGCAGCCAGGCCGAAGGCGGTGCTGTTGGCCTTGCTGATCGCTTGGGCTTCATCGTCGAACACATCCACCGACAGCACCGGGCCGAACAGTTCGGTGGTGATGCTGTCGGCCTGCGGTGACGCGCTGCAGTCGACGATGGTGGGCGGGAAGTAGATGCCGGCGCGATCGCCGCGGGTACCGCCGCAGAGCACGCGGGCGCCCTGGGCAACCGATGCGGCCAGCACCGCTTCGATGTTCTGGCGCTGGCGCTCGGTGCACAGTGGGCCGAACTCGGTGGCCGCGTCGTCCGGGGCGCCGATGCGGATGGCCGCCACTTTCTCCAGCAGTCGCGCAAGGAAGGCATCCTTGATGCCCGCCTGTACCAGCAGGCGCGAACCGGCCACGCAGCTCTGCCCGCTGGCCGCGAAGATCGCTGCCAGTTGTGCGTTCACCGCGCTGTCCAGGTCGGCATCGTCGAACACGATGAACGGCGATTTCCCACCCAGTTCCAGCGAGACGCGGGCCAGGTTGCCGGTGGTGTTGGCCACGATGTGGCGCGCGGTGGCCGGGCCGCCGGTGAAGGCGACCTGCGCCACCTTCGGGTGGCTGCTCAGCACGGCGCCGCACTCGGGGCCGAAGCCGGTGATGACGTTGACCACGCCCGGCGGGAAGCCGGCCTGGTGCAGCAGCCGGGCAAACGCCAGCAGCGGGCCGGGCGCTTCTTCTGAAGCTTTCAGCACCACCGTGCAACCCGCGGCCAGGGCCGGGCCCAGCTTCACCGCCGACAGGAACAGCTGGCTGTTCCAGGGCACGATGGCCGCCACCACGCCGATCGGCTCGCGGCTGATCCACACCTGCATGTCCGGCTTGTCGACCGGCACGAAGCTGCCTTCGATCTTGTCGGCGATGCCGGCGTAATAGCGGTAGTACTCGGCGATGTAGGCAATCTGGCCACGGGTTTCGCGGATGATCTTGCCGGTGTCGCGGGTCTCGATGGCCGCCAGTTCCGGCGCCGCCTGTTCCAGCAGGTCGGCCAGCCGGTACAGCAGCTTGCTGCGCTGGGAGGCGGTCAGGGTGGCCCAGGCCGGATCGCGCAGGGCACGGTCGGCGGCCTCGACCGCGCGTTCCACCTGCTCGCGGCGCGCCTCGGGCATGGTCGCCCATGGCGTGCCGGTGGCCGGGTCGATGCTGTCGAACGTACCGGCACCGGCTTCGAAACGGCCGTCGATGTAGAGCTCGAACGGGCTGTCCATGGTCATTCCTGGGCGAAGGCGGGCATGACGTCGTTGATCATACGCAACAGCGAGGCCTTCTTGCGCTCGAAGGACATGCCGGTGTCGATCCAGAACGAGTACTCGTCAAAGCCCATGGCCTCGTAGGCCTTCAGGCGCGCGATGACTTCCTCGGCCGGACCGATCACGTTGTTGCTGCGCATCGCCTGGGCCGAGTACATCGGGTGGGCGGCAATCTCCTCATCGCTCAGCTTGGCGATCAGGCCCTGGCTGATCGGGCGTTCGTTCTTGAACCACGCGCCGAAGTAGTTGTAGAACACGTTGATCTCATCGGCAGCGACCTGTGCATCGGCTTCCGAGTCGGCCACGTAGGTGTGGCGCAGCAGCATGATCTTCGGGCGCGGCACGTCGCTGAACTTCTCGCAGGCCGCGTTGAAGTGGCCGATCAGCTTCTGTACTTCGTCATCGCCGAAGTGCAGCGGGGTGACCTGCACGTTGCAGCCATTCTGCACGGCGAATTCGTGACTGTTGGGATCGCGCGCAGCCACCCAGATCGGCGGGTGCGGCTGCTGCAGCGGCAGCGGCGCGGAGGTGGTGCTGGGGAAGGACCAGAATTCGCCCTCATGGGCATAGTCGCCCTTCCACAGGCCCTTGATGGCCGGGATCAGTTCGCGCATGCGCTGGCCGGCGCCCCAGGCATCCATCCCCGGCACCATGCGCTCGTACTCGAACGAATAGGCGCCACGGGCGATCCCCAGGTCGAGGCGGCCGTTGGAGATGATGTCGGTCATCGCCGCTTCGCCGGCCAGCTTGATCGGGTGCCAGAACGGGGCCACCACGGTGCCGGTGCCCAGGCGCACGTTCTTCGTCTTGTTGGCGATGTCGGCCAGGTTGAGCAGCGGGTTCGGCGCGATGGTGAAGTTCATGCCGTGGTGCTCGCCGGTCCAGATGGCGTGCATGCCACCTTCGTCGGCGATCTGGCACAGCTCGATCATCTCGTCGTACAGCTGCTTCTGCGACTGCTGGTCCGAGACGCGTTCCATATGGATGAACAAAGAAAACCGCATTTCAACTCTCCCTTCCAATCAGTTCTTTGACCACACCGCAGGTGTGGTTGCCGTAATAGGTGCCGTAGGTCTTCAGTGCGCTCTCGCGGCAGTAGCGCTGCAGCATGCTCTTGACCGCTGCATCGGCGATGTCCAGTGTCGGCACGTCGGCCAGCGCCACGTACTGCCCATCGCGCGCGCTCGCTTCGGGGGTGCTGCACAGGAACGTGACGAACTGCCGGTGTGTGTCGGTGTCCGTATAGACGGAGTACACGAAGCTCGGCGAGGCACCGGGCTGATGCCGGGCAAAGATGCGTTCCAATGCGTTGTCTGCACCCTCGTTGCCGATCTCGACGGTGGGCAAGGCCCAGCCGCCTTCCGGTGCTGGCACCAGCAGCAGGCTGTCGTCGTGGGCGATGATCGCGCTGATCAGACCCTTGGTATCGGTCATGACCTCGGTGGCCACCTTGGCGGGGGTGAAGTAGCCACCACGGTAGTAGCCCAGCCCGGGCAGGCCGGCCGTGTGGAAGTGCTCCACCTGCCCGATCAGGACGGCATGGTCACCGGCCTCCACCACCGTGTGCATGGTGCAGTCGAACCACGCACTGACCGCATCCAGGATCGGGCTTCCGAGAGCGCTGTTGGTCCATGACACCGCGGCAAACCGATCCGGATTGCGCCGGGCAAAGGTATTGGATGCGTCGGTCTGTGCCTCGGACAGAATGTTGATGGCAAAGCGCTTGGCGCCCACGAAGTTGTCGTAGTTGCCCGATGCGTTGGCGATGCTGACCAGCAACAGCGGCGGATCGAGCGACACCGAAGCGAACGAGTTCGCGGTGAAACCAATCGGTTCACCGTCTGCGGTGGTGGACGTCACGATGGTGACGCCGGTCATGAACGAGCCGAAGGCTTCCCTCAGCTCTTTTGGATCGATAGCCATATGTTCCCTCCAACCGATGGCCTGGAATGTGTGCTGCTAGTTCGTTGTGGTGCCCAGCCATTCCGCCAGCGCCGCGTTGACCTTGGCGGGGGCGGTCAGGTTGACCATGTGGCGTTCGTGCGGAATGACCACGGCCTTGCCGTTGCGTGCCAGCGCCGCCATCGACAGGGCCATGGCCGGCGTCGAGTTGGCATCTTCCGCGCCGGTCAGTGCCAGGGCAGGGCAGCCCACTTCCGACCAGCGTTCGGCGTAGGTCACATCGCCCCGTGCGAAGGCGCGGTAGGCATCGGCATAGCCCTGCACATCCACGTTCTCCAGCCACGAGCGCACGTCCTCCACCAGTGACGCCTCGGTGGTGCCTTCGTCGAACCAGCGCTGCAACGGGGTTTCCACGTCCACCCGGCCAGTGGCCAGTTCATCCGAACGGGTCACCACCGCGTGGCGGGCGGCATCGGTACGCAGGTGCACGCCATTGATGACGGCCAGGCGGCGCACCAGGTCCGGCCGCTCGATGGCCACGCCGGCGGCGATCAGGGCGCCCATCGAGTGCCCGGCCAGGTTGACCGGGCCCAGCTGCAGGGCGCTGATGAACTCCACCATCCACGCCACGTAGTCGGTCAGCCCGGGCTCGCCTGGCAGGCGCGTGCTCTGGCCGTGGCCGGGCATGTCCACCGCGATGACCCGGTACTGCTGGGCGAAGGCGGCGATCTGCGGACCCCAGGCGGCGGCCTGCATGCCGACGCCGTGGATCAGGACCAGGGGCTCTCCCGCACCCTGGTCCAGGCAGTGCGCCTGTTGGTTACTTGACAGCGGCAGGGTTCGAGACGTCATGGCCGAGCTCTTTCAGGTCCTGGTAGCGGTCACCGATGCGGTGGTGCGGGCGGGCGGCGGTGGCTGCGCCCAGCACGACCACCAGCTCATCGGCAGCCGGGGCATCGGCAATGGCGAACTGCACGGTCAGGTAGTGCGAACGGCGGCCTTCATCGTTCTTGTCCATCATCGGCAGCACGATCGGCGCATTGGCCGGGCCGCGGGTGTTGGTGAAGGCCAGGTAGGACTTGGCGCGCACCGCGTTGCGGTAGATGTTGCCGAAATGCAGGGTGTGGATCAGCGCCGAGGCGTGTTCCAGCTCGCCGTCCAGGCCGACCACCGCGCTCTTGCCGAAGGCCTCGACCGCATCGCCGGAACCGACCTCGCCCAGGATGAGGTCGGTCAGGTGCTGGCTCAGCTGCGGGCCCAGCGCCCGGATCTCCGGCGACAGGTCCTCGACGTAGCCACGGCCGGCCCACGGGTTACGGATCACGGCCGCGGCGGCCACCATCTTCAGCGGCGTGGCAGCGTCGCGGCCCCCGTCCACATGCACGTTCTCCACGTGGAGAACGGTCTTTCGTATCAGGCTCATCTGGTCCTTCCTCGCCGCCGCTGGCGGTCACAATGGTGGTGTACGGTATGTTGGTATACCATTGGCAGCGACGGTATCACGCTCCAAAATCGGCTTGCAATATGTCTATGCGCATTCATTTTTCTCCCGCGACGAAAGTCGCAGGCGAGGGTGGTGCGACGGGGACGAGGCGGCCTGCCGGGGTGCGCTATTCATGATCCGTGGTTGAATAGCGTGGACGTACACGAGCTACCGGCAGCACGCCCGCCACCGCGTGGCTGCCACCTAAAGGGATTGCGAAACACGATGAACCTGAGAATCGACCACTCGCCGGTCACCCTGCGCGAGAAGTGCCTGGAAAAGCTGCGCAACGCGATCATCACCGGCTATTTCCCGTCCGGTGCGCGACTGGTCGAGCGCACCCTGTGCGAGCAGCTGGGTGTCAGCCGCACGGTGGTGCGCGAAGTGATCCGCTACCTGCAGGCCGAGGGCCTGGTGGAAGTGCTGCCGCAGAAGGGCCCGATCGTGGCCGTGCTGAACTGGGACGTGGCCAGCCAGGTCTACCGCATCCGCCTGGTGCTGGAGCAGAGCGCCGTGGCCGACTGCGTGCGCAACCTCACCGACGACACCGCCGCGCAGATCCAGAAGGCGCTGGAAACCCTGCGCACGTCGTATGGCACGCCGGATATCGCGCCGGTGCTGGAAGCTTCCTCCACGCTGTACGAAACCATCTTCCGTGCCGGCAACAACCACATCGCCTGGGAAATCGTGCAGCGCCTCAATGGCCGCATCAGCCGCCTGCGCGCGATGACCCTGACCCACGTGGACCGCGAGAAAACCGGCTTTGAACGCATCAAGGCCATCTGCGATGCGATCTGCGTGCAGCGCGACGAAGCGCTGGCGCGGCAGCGCGTGGCCGAACACATCGGCGAGGCCGAGGCGATTGCCCATGCCTTGCTCGAACAGGAGCAGAAGTGATGGCCGCTTACTGGATTGCCCACGTGCAGGTGCTGGATGCCGACAAGTACAGCGGTTACACCGCGCTTGCACCGGCCGCGTTTGCGAAGTACGGCGCGAAGTTCCTGGCCCGTGGTGGCCGCTCGGTGGTGCTGGAAGGCGATCTGCCCGACCGCCATGTGGTGATCGAATTTGCCGACCTGGAAACCGCCCAGGCCTGCTATGCCTCACCGGAGTACCAGCAGGCCAAGGCCAAGCGCGAAGGGCACTGCATCGCCAGTGTGGTGATCGTCGAAGGCTGACCACAGCTCTGGTAGATCCACGCCATGCGTGGATGCCCCCCGCGTCCCGTCGAAATCGAAGACTTCACAACCCACAAGCACGCCAACCGCGACCATGGGCCGCCCCACGCCCACGAGTTCCGCCGAGGATGCTGCAGAACCTGCTCCATTTCGCGCCGCTGCTGACGGCAGTGATGACCTGCGTGACCGCCCTGATATGGGTGGTCTACCTCAATTTCTTCCTGCGCAGCTACCGCCGCCAGCAGCGCCCGTCGATCCTCATCACCTCCGGTGCCGGCCGCAACCTGGACGCGCACTGTTTCGTGACCAACCTGGGCCTGGAGCCGGTGTACCTGCTGGACGTGGTGATCGATCTGATCGAGCCCGACGGCACCGTGGTGCGCGCGGTCATCCCCGAGCGCACCGAGCACTGGAGCAAGGGCGCGCCCAGCGAGGACGAGGACATCCGCCGTGCCACCAACGTCGGCCCGCTCAGCAGCGGCGGTGAGCGCGACCTGGGCCGGTTCCGCACGCTCATCGACCGCGCCGGTACGGAGAACCCGGACATCAAGACCGGCAACGCCTTCACCAGCCTGGAAGTGACCGTGGTCATCGTCACCGCCAGCCAGGCCGAGCTCTGTGGCGCCTCGCGCTGCTATCGCATCGAATACGGCGCCGACGGCACGCCGCGATTGAAGGCGCGGACCATCAAGGCCGCGCAGCTGCAGGGGTACTTCGCGCGCCGGAACCTGACCCGGCTGCTGACCCACCAGCTGGAAAGCGCGCGTTTGTAGGGCCGAGCCATGCTCGGCGGCTCCGCGCAGACCGCAGCCGAGCATGGCTCGGCTCTACAGGTCACTCGGCGGCCGGGCTGCGCTCGTCACGTACCGAATAGATCACCGAGAAGATCTTCCAGCCCCGTTCGGTGCGGATGAGCTGCCACATCTCCTTGCCCCAGTTCTGCTTCACGCCATCGGACAGGAACGTGTAATCGAAGGTCAGCGAGGCGGCGTCGCCATCGGTTTCGATCCTGGGGTTGGAGAAAACTTCTTCCTTCGGCGTGGACGATGCAACCGCATTGTCGATAAGCGAGATGAAATTATTCGAGGGAATCTGCCGCGCCTTGATCGCGTCGGGCTTGGTCCTGCGGATGTCCTGCAGGCGCACGTCCTCGGAAACGAACTGCCAGCCGATGTCCTCAGGCTTGTCCGAGAAGAACAGGCTCATGTAGGTGGGCGTGTCCTTGTTGACCAGTGCGGTGCGGAAGGTTTCCAGGACCTGCTCGATGGCCTTGACGTCCTCCGCGTGCGTGCTCGGCTGCGCACTGGCATGGCTGGCGGCGATCAGGCCTGCACAGAGAATCAGCCCCGCTGGACGCGGCAGGATCCTTGCAGGGGAGCGCCCGCTGATCGGGGAGCGGGGAGTGCGGTCATCCATGGCGTCATGTTCCCAGGTGCCTCGTGGCACGCCGGAGAATCTACCATGCGGCGTTGCGCAAGCGCCGCGCGAAATGCAGCCGGGCATGGCTCGGCTCTACAGGCGGCTGCGGCCACGGCTGGTGACCCGCGCCCGGTGATTCACCGTTCGCCGTCCATCACGCTCTCGATCCAGCCGGCGTAGCGCGAGATGCGCACGTTGTGCACCACCTGCCCGTAATAGCCGGCTTCCAGTGCATGTTCGGGTACGGCCGTGATCCATGAGCCCAGGCCGATCAGCTGCCAGCCCTGCGGGTCGCGGATCAGCAACGGGCCGCCGCTGTCACCGCTGCCTATCACGCCTTCCAGCGGCAGGCTGCTGCCCGGGCCGTCGAAGCGATACCAGAGATAGCGGTCGTTGCCGCCGGTCACCACGTTTTCCGCGCGGCGCAGCTCACCCCGGTGAGGAGCACCTGGCGCCAGCCCGGTCAAGCCATTGCCTGTGGCACCTTTACCCACGAGCGTGGCGATCCTGCCCGCTTCGTCATGCCCGCGATAGAGGCGGACCGGCGCAACGTCGCTGACCGGCGTGGCGAGCTGGATCAGCGCGATGTCATCGGAGGCGGCGAGGAAGGCGTGGATCGGGGCGGGGTTGCCCGATGCCAGCGCCGCCTGGCCCAAGGCATCGGGCATGAGCCGGTAGCCTGGATGCACGAACACCCGTTCGACGCGGTAGGCCTGACCGTTGATCCGCACCTCGGCATCCATGCCCTCCATCGGCGCGGCGTGCGCGGCGGTCACCACCCAGCGCGGTGCGATGAGCACGCCATGGCCCTCGCCGGGCAGGTCGGCCAGGGCCGGGAAGGCCGACGGCGGTATCCGGTAGGCGCTGTCATCCACATCGCTGCGGATGACGATGGCGCCAGCGGCGAAGGGCAGGGTGGCGAGTACGAGAAGAAGCCAGCGGCGCATGGGCAGGTGCAGTCGTGTGCGTGGTCAATCCGCACCGTATCCCGGTTCTGGCCCGCAGAGAACCCGCATGCGATGAAGCGGCCCGCACGTGCGACGAACACATGCGGAACCGCGACGGAAAGGCCAGCTCAGTGCGTGCGCAGCACCGCGTCGAACGTAGCCGGGTTGCCATCGTTGGCTGCCGCCGGCACGTCCAGCAGGCGGGCGAGCAGCGGATAGACATCCACGTTGTCGAAGCCATCCAGCGTCCTGCCCGCCTCGAACGAAGGCCCGCTGGCCACGAACACCGCGCGCATCGACGGCAGGGTGTTGTCGTAGCCGTGGGTGCCACGGTACGCATGGGCGTGGCGGGCCAGCATGCCGGGCGTCAGTGCATCCCAGCCTTCATCCATCTCGCAGATGATCGGTGGCGTGCGTGGGTGCTGGCCGTACTGCCAGCGCGGCGGCAGGTCGGCGCGCTTCCAGCACTGGTAGTGGTCGTGCCGGCCCAGCAGCGCCCGTTCGGCCTCGCGTTCGCGCCCGGGCATGGCCTGGAAACCGACCGGCTGGCCCACGCTGGTGGCCACCGCAATGGCCGGGTCGACCATGCGCTCGGTGTCCAGTACCTGGCCCTCGGGCAGCTCGGCCATGCCGTGGTCGGACACCAGCACGATGTTGGTGCCGGTGGCCAGGCCTCGTGCGTCCAGCCCTTCCAGCACCTGGCCGACGATGGCATCGGCGCGCTGGATCGCCTGGCGGTACTCGGCCGAATCCGGCCCGTAGGTGTGGCCGGCCTTGTCGACGTTTTCCATGTACAGCGTGGCCAGGCGCGGCGCCTGCGGGCCGGTCTGCGCCAGCCAGCCCAGCACGGTCTGCACGCGGTCCTCCAGCGCGATGGAGCGGTCATAGACCTGCCACTGGCTTGGCCGCACGCCCTGGATGGCGGCCTCGCTGCCGGGCCACGACCAGGTGGCCGTGCGTACGCCGGCCTTCTCGGCGCTTACCCAGATCGGCTCGCCGCCCCACCAGCGCGCGTCGGTGACGGCGGCCGGGTTGCTGATCTCGAAACCGCCCAGCTGAGGGTCGTGCATGCTGTTGTGGATGATGCCGTGGTGGCCGGGACGCAGGCCGGTGACCAGGGTGTAGTGGTTGGGGAAGGTCAGCGACGGATAGGACGGCGTCATCCAGCGTGCGCGCACGCCACCGTCGATCATCCGCTGGATGTTGGGGGTCAGGCCGCGATCAAGGGCATCGGCGCGCAGGCCGTCGATGGAGACCAGCAGCAGGCGCGGTGACGGCTGAACCGTGGTCGGGGGCGTTGCAGAGGTCTGGCGGGGCGATGGCGTGCTGCACGCCATCAGGAAGAGGGCGGCGATCGAGCCGCAGACAAGGCGCATGTTCATGGCCCATCCTAGCCCTGTGCGATGACAGGTCTAGGACGGATGTGGCCTCTACCGGGCCAGGGACTGCCAATCGCGTTCCGGCTGCATGCCGAGGCTTTCGATGAAGGGCTCCAGGCCCGCGTAGAACGCCTGCGGCACCGGATTCCTGGTGCCATCCCACCGCAGTTCGTCGCACTGGAAGCAGACCTCCAGCGTATGGGTGCGCTTCTTCCCCTTGTAGAACTCGAAGCGGTGATGGGGCTCGAAGATGCAGGCGGTGACCCAGTCGCTCACATAAGGGTCGATGCCCTCCAGCGTGGCCAGGAACGGCTGCTTGCGAGTGCCGGTCAGCACCGCTTCGCGGTACCTGCGCTCCGCGGGCGGCGTGGCACTGTTGCTGCTGTTGTTGGTGTCATACGGGGAGGAATGTTCAACGACCACGATGCGGTCGGCGTCGCGGGCCACGCGGGCAAGATCATCCAGCATGGGTTGGCCCTCGGCGTTGGGTGGCTTGTCTTCGATGGCCAGCGGGTCTTCGCTGGCGGCGGTCGGTGGTGACACTGGCGCGGACGGGGTGCAGCCACAGGCAAGGCCCAACAGGCCCAGCGCTGTCATTCGTTGCAGCAGATGCATCAGCGGTCACTCCTTGATTGGGCTGGAAGGCCGTGTTCGACGCCGGGTGCAGGCAGTCCGTTGCGGGTGCTGGGCATGGTCGTGGAGTCGAGGTAGTCGAGGTAGTCGAGCAAGCTCGACTCTACTTCAGGGCGGTGGCGGTTGACGCTGGCCGCGGCGGGGCGCAGGCTGGACGGGCCTGCTTCCTGGACAGAAGGGAGACTTATGACCGCAAGCGCGTCCCTCCACCCCTCGCCTGGCACGCACGGCCACACGCGCCTGTGGAGCGTGTTCTGGCTGCAGGGGGTCATTCCCAGCAATCTGCTGTGGGCGGCAGCCCTGTGGGCCCTGGCCAACCAGCGCACCACGCTGCTGCTGGCCCTGTTTGCCGCGCTGCTGCTCTATACCGGCTGGATCATCCCGGCGGTGTGGCGGGCCGCGCCTACCGCGCGCACCCCCAACCTGGGCGTGGCCGCACGCGGGCTGACCGTGGCCTGGGGGCTGAACACCGTGCTGGTGATCTTCTTCCTGACCCTGCAGCTGCTGGCCTAGTAGAACTGGATCGGCTCGCCAGCGCGGTCGAAGGCGGCGAAGCGGCCGATCTGGCCGTCATGGATGGCATTGACCATCAGCTGCAGCGGGCGGGCGGCTTCATCGCTGTTGGGCGCAAAGCCGGCGCGCCCGTCCATGGCGGCCACGAACACCAGGTCCCAGTTGATGCCAGTGGTGGTCGATTCGGCGGCCAGGGCCTGGAAGCTGGGTACCTCCGCAGGCAGCTTGTCCACGCACAGCACCGGTGACAGCGTGCCGCCCTCGCGGCGGTCGTGCCGGTCGCGCTGGTCGGTGGTGGGCGACTCGGGCAGGTCGGCACGCACGAACACGAACAGCAGGCGCTGCGGCTCGGCCTGTTCAGCGGCGGCGTGCAGGAGTTGCTGGAAATCGTTCATCATCATGAGGGTTGTCACACATCCGCTGCACGGAAAGCCGCATGCTGCCACAACGCGTGCGCCGCCGGGCCAGCGGCGATTGATTTAAGTCATGCCCAAGGAACAGCGCGCCGCGTACTCTGGCAATCGTTCCAGCAGGCGAGGGTATCCGGACCATTCCGGGTATAGGCAAGACGGTGGAGCAACAAGGTGGACCAGCCATGAGCCAACTCACCGACGGTTTCGGGCGCAGCTTTCCATACCTGCGCCTGTCGCTGACCGAAGCCTGCAACTTCCGTTGCAGTTATTGCCTGCCCGATGGCTACCAGGGTGAGGGCAGGCCGCGCTTCCTGCAGGTGGACGAGATTGCCCGGCTGGTGCGCGCGTTTGCGGCGCTGGGCATGAGCAAGATCCGCCTGACCGGTGGCGAGCCGAGCCTGCGCAAGGACCTGGAGCAGATCATCGGCACCGTGGCTGCGGTGCCCGGCATCCGCAAGGTGGCCATCACCACCAACGGCACCTTGCTGCCGCGGCGCCTGCCGGGCTGGCATCGTGCCGGCCTCACGGCCTTGAACGTGAGCATGGACAGCCTGCAGCGCGAGCGCTTCCACGCCATTACCGGGCATGACCGGTTGCCGGAGATCGAGCAGGGCCTGGCCCTGGCCCAGGCACTGGGCCTGCAGTCGATCAAGCTCAACGCGGTGCTGCTGCGCGGGCTGAACGACGACGAGCTGCCGCAGTGGATGGAGTACCTGCGCGAGCGGCCCTTCAGCGTGCGCTTCATCGAACTGATGCGCACCGGCGACAACGAAGCCTATTTCCAGCGCCACCACCTGCGCGCTGACGTGGTGATCGAACAGCTGCTGGCGGCTGGCTGGCAGGAGCGCCCGCGTGCGGCCGATGCCGGCCCCGCGCGCGAGTTCGGCCACCCGCAGCACCGCGGCACGGTGGGCATCATCGCGCCGTACTCGCGCGATTTCTGCAAGGGCTGCAACCGCCTGCGGGTGACCGCCAAGGGCGACCTGCGGCTGTGCCTGTTCGGCGAATTCGGCGTGCCGCTGCGCCCGTTGCTGCAGAGCGACGACGACCACGACGCACTGCTGGCACGCATCACCACCCAGCTTGGCCTGAAAGCGGCCGGGCACGGATTGCACCAGGGCCAGACCGGGCTGACCCCGCACCTGGCCTCGATCGGAGGATGAGCAACACCATGACCGGGGAATTGAACGCGGCCTTCCACATGGCCGATGTCCGCGACAAACGCATCACCCGCCGCCGCGCGGTGGCCGTGGGCGAACTGCATGCCGGGCCGGTGGCCTACCCGCTGATCGTCGAGCGCCGCCTGCCCAAGGGCGATGCGCTGGTGATGGCTGAGATTGCCGGCCTGCAGGGCGCGAAGATGGCGTCGATGCTGATGCCGCTGTGCCACCCGCTGCCGCTGGAACTGGTGCAGGTGTTCTGCGCACCAGTGCCGGAACGGCAGGCGATCCGCGTCTGGTGCGAGTGCGCCAGCGAGGCGCGCACCGGCGTGGAAATGGAGGCGCTGGCAGGGGTGAACGCGGCCCTGCTGACCCTGTACGACCTGAGCAAGCCGGTGGAACCGGCGCTGCGCATCGAAGGCATCCGCCTGCTGTTCAAGGAAGGCGGCAAGCGCGGCGTCTGGCTGCACCCCGATGGCATGGACGAGGCCGAGCGCGCCCGTTTCAAGCCACGTGCGCCGAAGGGTTTGGAAGGCGCGGCGTGCGCGGTGATCACCCTCAGCGACCGGGCCAGTGATGGCACCTATGCCGATGCATCCGGCCCGAAGCTGGTGGCGGGCCTGCAGGCGCTGGGCGGCGAGGTGGTGGCGGCCGAGGTGCTGGCCGATGGCATCGAGCCGCTGGCCAGCCGCCTGCGCGCGCTGGCCGGCAGTGGCGTGCGCCTGTGCCTATGCACCGGCGGTACGGGCCTGGGCCCGCGCGACCTGACCCCGGAAGCGCTGCGTTCGCTGGACGCGCGCCCGGTGCATGGGCTGGCGCAGATGGTGCGCGCGCTGAGTGCGCAGCACACGCCGATGGCCTGGCTGAGCCGGGCCGAAGTGGTGCAGCTGGGCAACCTGCTGGTGTTTGCCCTGCCGGGCAGCCCGCGCGCCGCCGCACAGTGCCTGGACATCCTGGCGCCGGTACTTGGGCATGCCCTGGCGATGGTCGATGGCGGTGGCCACGGCCAGGGGGGCGCGGCATGATTGCCTACAGCGAAGCACTACAGCACCTGCTGGAGGCGGCCTCGGCGCTGCCGGCCGAACGCCTGCGCCTGCACGATGCGGGCGGGCGCACCCTGGCCAGCGACATCATCAGCGCACAGTCGCTGCCGCCGTTCGACAACTCGGCGATGGATGGATTCGCGCTGCGCGCCGATGGCACGCCCTTCGCCAGTGGTACCGAATTTGCGGTGCAGGGCTGGCAGGCCGCCGGCGATGACGGCACCGTGGGCGGCGAGGGCGCCTGGGAAATCATGACCGGTGCGCGCATGCCGACCGGCCTGGATACGGTGGTGCCGGTGGAGCAGGTGGAGATCCTGCAGCGCCACGAAGGCCGCCCGACCCGGATCGCGCTGCGCGCGGACGTCAGCCCCGGCCAGCATGTGCGCCTGCGCGGCCAGGACGTCAGCGAGGGCGAGCGCGTGCTGCGTGCCGGCGACGTACTGGATATCAACGCCCGCACCCTGCTGCACGCCATCGGCGTCGGCGAGGTGGCGGTGGTCGCGCGGCCGAAGGCTGCGGTGATCGCCACCGGCAAGGAACTGGTGACCGAGGCCGCGCAGTCGCTGCAGTCCGGGCAGATCCGTGACAGCAACCGGCCCTACCTGGTGGGTCGCCTGCAGGCGGCCGGCGCCGAGGTGGTCTGGCAGGGCACGGTGGGCGACGAGGTGGCCGCCTTCAATGCTGTGCTCGACCAGGCGCTGGACGCCGGGGCGCAGCTGCTGATCAGCACCGGTGCCGTGTCGGCCGGGCGCTACGATTTCGTGCCGGACGCCCTGCGTGAGCGCGGCGCCCGCATCATTTTCCACAAGGTGGCGATCCGCCCGGGCAAGCCGCTGCTGTTCGCGGTACTGCCTGGTGGCGCGTTGTATTTCGGCCTGCCGGGCAACCCGGTGTCGGCCGCGGTGGGACAGCGCTTCTTCGTCGAGCCGGTGCTGCGCCGCCTGTTGGGGCTGGCCCCGGAGACGCCGCTGCAGCTGCCGCTGCAGGCCGACGTGCGCAAGCCCGAAGGCCTGCGCTTCCATGCCCGTGCGCGGGTGGAGGTGGACGCGCAGGGACGGTTGAGCGCGCGCGTGCTGTCCGGCCAGGAGTCGTTCCGCCTGATGTCCATGCTGCGGGCCAACGCCTGGGTGGTGCTGGAGGCCGAGGGCAACCTCGCGCCGGCCGGGACCTATGTGCGGGTGCAGGGCTGGGGTCACCACGAACCGGTGCAGCTGGTAAGCGAGGAATCATGATGAAACAGGTGAACCTGCAGTTGTTTGGTGCGTTTTCCGACCTGGATGCGAGCCGCGAGATCGCGGTTGACGTTGCCGGGGCGACCATTGCCGATCTGCGCCAGGCGCTGCGCGAGCTGCTGCCGGTGCGCTGGCCGGATTTCCGTGCCGGCCTGCTGGACTACTCGGCGTTCGCCGACCAGCAACGGGTGCTGCGCGACCACGATGCGCTGCCGGCCGACGGCCGCGTGGCGATCCTGCCACCGGTCAGTGGGGGTTGAGATGAGCCATCCCACGATCGCGAAGGTGGTCGACCGCGCACAGGCGGCGATTGATCCGGGCGAAGGCATTGCGGCGGTATCCGATCCCGGTTTCGGCGGCATCGACGTATTCATCGGCAAGGTGCGCGACCTCAACCAGGGCCGGCCGGTGCTGGGTATCAGCTACGACCTGTTCGAGCCGCTGGTGCTGAACGAGGTGCAGCGGCTGGCGGCCGAGGTGCAGGCCGCCTACGGGCCGAAGCTGAAGCTGTACGTGGCCCACGCCAAGGGCCGCCTGGCGGTGGGCGAGGTGGCGGTGGTGGTGGCCGCAGGCAGCCCGCACCGTGACGAAGCCTTCCGTGCATGCCGGCAGCTGATCGAGGCGGTCAAGCACCAGTGCCCGATCTGGAAGCAGGAGCATTACCAGGACGGTGACAGCGAGTGGACCGAGGGTTGCAGCCTGTGCCACGCCGACGACACCCCGGTGCATGACCATGACCACGCCCACCACCCGTGATGGGCGCGTGCCCGGAGCGCGCAGGTGAACGCGCCGATGGCCGGCATCGTGCTGGCCGGCGGGCTGTCCAGCCGCATGGGCCGCGACAAGGCCATGCTGCCCTGGCAGGGGCGCACGCTGCTGGAACACATGCGCGGCCTGCTGATGCTGGCAGGCGCGGACCGGGTCTGGGTGAGTGGCCACTACCCGGCGTTTGATGGCATCCCCGACCGGGTGGCCCGCTGCGGTCCGCTGGGCGGGCTGTACAGCGTCGCCCTGCAGATGCCTGACGGCCCGGCGTGGGTGGTGCCGGTGGATACGCCACGCCTCACCCCCCGGCTGCTCCAGCAGTTGCGTGATGCCCATCCTGGCCGCTGCACGATCTATGACGGCCATCCGCTCCCAATGCTGTTTAATGTGGACAATGAAAGCCGTACAGTCCTTGAAAGCATGATCCACGATCCCCTTGGCCCGCGTTCCCTGCAGGCCCTGCAACATCGCCTGGGCGCACACACCGTGCGCCTGGCCCACGCCGACGAAAGCGCCCTGGTCAACTGCAACACGCCCGCCCAATGGGAGGATGTCGCCTCATGAAGGTGCAGCTGCAGGATCAAGCCATGCGACTACGCCTGGACGAGGCCGAACTGGCCCGGCTGCTGGCCGGCGAATCGGTCGAGAACCTGACCCGGTTCGGCGGCAATGGGGGCTGGGGCACGGCAGTGTCCCTGCATGGCGGCGACCAGGCCGTGCTGCTCGACGGTGGCACCTACTGCCGGCTGGTACTGCCGCGCGAGGCGGTCGAAGCGCTGGCCGGGCGCCTGCCGTGCCGTGACGGGCTGGCCTTCCCGCTGTACCTTGATGACGGCACCACGCTGCAGCTGCAGTTCGATGTGGATGTGCGCGACAGCGTGCGCCAGCGCGGCGTGAGCCGCCGCAGCAGTTCCGGGTCACCGGTTTGACATTTGTCAGGGGCAGGGTGGATACCGGCCCCTGATTGATCCAGATCAACCCCGTCGAGGGCAATGCCCGGCCTAATGGCTGCGTGACGACGGGTTACAACTTGAAAGCAGTACCCACGTCATTCCACAGCCTTGGAGCCATGTATGACCGTCGGTAGCGATCCTGTTGTCCCCAGCACTGCCCGATCCGGCCGCGTCATCAGCGACTGGATGCCGGAAGACGCCGGTTACTGGGAACGCACCGGCAAGCGGGTCGCCACCCGCAACCTGGTCATCTCCATCCCCTCGCTGCTGCTGGCCTTCGCGGTCTGGGTGCTGTTCTCGGCGGTGACCATCAGCCTGCCTAAGATCGGCTTCCCCTTCAGCACCGACCAGCTGTTCTGGCTGGTGGCGCTGCCCAGCCTGTCCGGCGCCACGCTGCGCATCTTCTATTCCTTCGTCATCCCGATCTTCGGTGGCCGCCGCTGGACGGCGCTGTCCACCGCCTCGCTGCTGGCGCCCACGATCTGGCTGGGGTTTGCCGTGCAGAACCCGGCCACCCCGTACTGGGTGTTCGTGGTCATCGCCATCCTCTGTGGCTTCGGCGGGGCGAACTTCTCCTCCTCGATGTCCAACATCTCCTTCTTCTACCCCAAGCAGAAGCAGGGCCTGGCGCTCGGCCTGAACGCCGGGCTGGGCAACGTGGGCGTGTCGGTGGCGCAGGCGGTCGTGCCGCTGGTCATCACCGTGGGCGTGTTTGGTGCGCTGGGTGGCGCACCGCAGCCGGTGGTGGACGGGGGCGCGGCGCTGTACCTGCAGAACGCCGGTTTCATCTGGGTGCCTGCCATCATCGTCTGCGCGGTCGCGGCCTGGTTCGGCATGAACGACCTGACCAGTGCGCGCTCATCCTTCGCCGAGCAGGCGGTGATCTTCCGCCGCAAGCACAACTGGCTGATGTGCTGGCTGTACATCGGCACCTTCGGTTCCTACATCGGCTTCTCGGCCGGCTTCCCGATGCTGGTCAAGAGCCAGTTCCCGGAGGTGAATCCGCTGACCTACGCCTTCATCGGCCCGCTGCTGGGCGCGCTGATGCGCTCGGTCGGCGGCAGCATGGCTGACCGCTGGGGCGGCGCACGCCTGACCTTCTGGGTGTTCGCGCTGATGATCGCTGCGGTGTTCGGCGTGCTGCACTTCCTGCCCAGCGACGGCCAGGGCGGCAACTTCAACGGCTTCCTGCTCAGCTTCATGGCGCTGTTCGTGCTCAGTGGCATCGGCAACGGCACCACCTTCCGCATGATCCCGGTGATCTTCCGCACCCTGCACGAGCGCTGGGCGGCCAATGACAGCGCCGAGGGCAAGGCCGCTGCCGGGCACCAGGCCAGCATCGAGTCGGCCGCCGTGGTCGGTTTCTCCGGCGCAATCGGTGCCTACGGCGGCTTCTTCATTCCCAAGAGCTACGGCTCGTCCATCACGTTGACCGGCAGCCCGGACATGGCGCTGTACGGATTCATCGCTTTCTACTTCACCTGCCTGGCCGTGACCTGGTGGTGGTACTACCGGCGCGGTGCTGAAACCCCCTGCTAGGGGCAGCCACGCTGACAACCCGAGCAATGCACCGAAGCCAATGAACACCCCAGCCACGATGCCGATGTCCGCAAAGGGAGATCCACGATGAGTTATTTCCTCGATCGCTTGCAGTTCTTCAAGCGTGAACCCCAAACCTTTGCCGATGGCCATGGTTTTGCCAAGAGCGAGGGCCGTGACTGGGAAAACAGTTACCGCCAGCGCTGGCAGTACGACAAGATCGTCCGCTCCACCCACGGGGTGAACTGCACCGGTTCGTGCAGCTGGAAGATCTACGTCAAGAACGGCCTGGTGACCTGGGAAACCCAGCAGACCGACTACCCGCGCACGCGCCCGGACCTGCCCAACCATGAACCGCGTGGCTGCCCGCGTGGCGCCAGCTATTCCTGGTACCTGTACAGCGCCAACCGCCTGAAGTACCCGCTGATCCGCGGCACGCTGCTGCGCCTGTGGCGCGAAGCCCGCAGGAGCAAGGCCCCGGTGGATGCCTGGGCCAGCATCGTCGAGGACAAGGAAAAGGCGCGCTCGTACAAGACCCGCCGCGGCATGGGCGGCTTCGTGCGCTTGCAGTGGGAAGAGGCCAACGAGATCATCGCCGCCTCCAACCTGTACACGGTGAAGCAGTACGGGCCGGACCGCGTCGTCGGTTTCTCGCCCATTCCGGCGATGTCGATGGTGTCCTATGCGGCCGGCGCGCGTTACCTGTCATTGCTGGGCGGCGCCTGCCTGTCCTTCTATGACTGGTACTGCGATCTGCCGCCGGCCTCGCCGCAGATCTGGGGCGAACAGACCGACGTGCCCGAATCGGCCGACTGGTACAACAGCCGCTACATCATCGCCTGGGGCTCGAACGTGCCGCAGACGCGCACGCCCGATGCGCACTTCTTCACCGAGGCGCGCTACAACGGCACCAAGACGGTGGCGATCTGCCCGGACTATTCCGAGTTGGCCAAGCTGACCGACCATTGGCTGCACCCCAAGCAGGGCACCGATGCAGCGCTGGCGTTTGCCTTCGGCCACGTGATCCTGCGCGAGTTCCACGTCGATTCGCCCTCGCAGTACTTCCAGGACTACTGCCGCCAGTACTCGGACATGCCGATGCTGGTGCGCCTGGAGCGCCGCGAGGATGGCCGGCTGGTGCCGGGCCGCTTCCTGCGCGCCAGCGAACTGGGTGGCCTGGGCGAAGCCAACAATCCCGACTGGAAGACCCTGGCCTACGACGAGAGCAGCGGCCAGATCGTGGTGCCCAACGGCTCGATCGGCTTCCGCTGGGGCGAGAAGGGCAAGTGGAACATCGAGGAAAAGGAAAGCAACGGCGCCGATACGCGCCTGCGGCTGAGCCTGGCCGACGGCCACGAGGGTATCGAAGCGGTCAGCTTCCCGTACTTCGGCGGCATCGAGACCGACGGCTGGACCGCAGCCCCGGCCGAGGAGGTGCTTGAACGCAACATCCCGGTGCGTCGCCTGGCCCTGGCCGAAGGCGGTGACACCCTGGTGGCCACGGTCTACGACCTGCTGCTGGCCCAGTACGGCGTGGACCGTGGCTTCGGCGGCGGCAACGTGGCCACCAGCTTCGACGACATGGTGCCGGGCACCCCGGCCTGGCAGGAGCGCATCACCGGCGTGTCGCGTGCCGAGGTGATCGAGATCGCCCGTGAGTTCGCCCGCACCGCCGACAAGACCCACGGCCGTTCGATGATCATCGTCGGCGCGGGCATGAACCACTGGTTCCACAACGACATGAACTACCGCGGCCTGATCAACATGCTGATCATGTGCGGCTGCGTGGGCCAGACCGGTGGCGGCTGGGCGCATTACGTGGGCCAGGAAAAGCTGCGCCCGCAGACCGGCTGGCAGCCGCTGGCCTTCGGCCTGGACTGGAGCCGCCCGCCGCGGCACATGAACGGCACGTCGTTCTTCTACTTCAACACCGGGCAGTGGCGCTACGAGAAGCTGCAGGTGGATGAGCTGCTCTCGCCGCTGGCCGATGCCAGCAAGTACAGCGGCAGCCTGGCCGACCTCAACCTGCGCGCGGTGCGCATGGGCTGGCTGCCCAGCACCCCGCAGCTGGACCGCAACCCGCTGCAGCTGGTGCGCGAGGCCGAGGCGGCCGGCGTGGCCCCGGCCGACTACGCGCTGGGCAAGTTCAAGGATGGCTCGCTGGACTTCGCCTTCGCCGACCCGGATGCGCAGCAGAACCACCCGCGGATGATGTTCATCTGGCGCTCGAACCTGCTCGGTTCCTCGGGCAAGGGCCATGAATACATGCTGCGCCACCTGCTGGGCACGCGCCACGGCCTGCAGGGCAAGGACCTGGGCGAGATGGGCGCGATCAAGCCGCAGGAAGTGAAGTGGCACGACGAGGCGCCGGAAGGCAAGCTCGACCTCCTGGTCACGCTCGACTTCCGCATGTGCACCACGGCGCTGTACTCGGACATCGTGCTGCCGACGGCGACGTGGTACGAGAAGGACGATCTCAATACCTCGGACATGCACCCGTTCATCCACCCGCTGTCCAAGGCGGTGGACCCAGCCTGGGAATCGCGCAGCGACTGGGACATCTTCAAGGGCGTGGCGCGTACCCTCAGCGACATGGCACCGGGCGTGCTGGGCGTTGAAAGGGACCTGGTGCTGGTGCCGACCCTGCACGACACGCCCAACGAACTGGGCATGCCGTTCGGCGTGGCCGACTGGAAGAAGGGCGAGTGCGAGGCCATCCCGGGGCAGACCATGCCGTCGATGACCGTGGTCGAGCGTGACTACCCCAATCTGTACCGCAAGTTCACCTCGCTGGGCCCGCTGCTGGACAAGCTGGGCAACGGCGGCAAGGGCATGAACTGGGATACGAAGCACGAGATCGACTTCCTCGGCAAGCTCAACCATACCGTGCTCGACGAGGGGGTCAGCCAGGGCCGTCCGGCCATTTCCACCGCCATCGACGCAGCCGAAGTCATCCTGCACCTGGCGCCTGAAACCAACGGCCACGTGGCAGTGAAGGCCTGGGAATCGCTGGGCAGCTTCACCGGCCGCGAGCACACCCACCTGGCGGTCGGCAAGGAACACGAGGCGATCCGCTTCCGTGACATCCAGGCGCAGCCGCGCAAGATCATCTCCTCGCCGATCTGGTCGGGCCTGGAGGACGACAACGTCAGCTACAACGCGGGCTACACCAACGTGCACGAGCTGATCCCGTGGCGCACGGTGACCGGCCGCCAGCAGTTCTACCAGGACCATGAGTGGATGATCGACTTCGGCGAGGCGTTCATGAGCTATCGCCCGCCGGTCAACACGCGCACGGTGGAGCCGCTGCTGAACCAGCGCCCGAACGGCAACAAGGAGATCGTGCTGAACTGGATCACCCCGCACCAGAAGTGGGGCATCCACAGCACCTACAGCGACAACCTGATCATGCAGACGCTGTCGCGCGGCGGTCCGATAGTGTGGCTGAGCGAGGATGACGCGCGCAGTGCCGGCATCGTCGACAACGACTGGATCGAGCTGTTCAACGTCAATGGTGCGATTGCGGCGCGCGCGGTGGTCAGCCAGCGCGTGATGCCGGGCATGGCGATGATGTACCACGCCCAGGAACGCATCATCAATGTGCCGGGTTCGCAGATCACCGGCACCCGTGGCGGCATCCACAACTCGGTGACCCGCATCGTGCTCAAGCCCACCCACATGATCGGCGGCTACGCGCAGCTGGCCTACGGCTTCAATTACTACGGCACCTGCGGCACCAACCGCGACGAGTTCGTGATCGTCCGCAAGATGGACAAGATCGACTGGCTGGATGGTGAGGCTGTTCCTGCGGCTGCGAAGGAGGTGGTGTGATGAAAGTCCGTGCACAGATCGCGATGGTGCTGAACCTGGACAAGTGCATCGGCTGCCATACCTGCTCGATCACCTGCAAGAACGTCTGGACCTCGCGCGAGGGCGTCGAATACGCCTGGTTCAACAACGTGGAAACCAAGCCGGGCATCGGCTACCCGAAGGAGTGGGAGAACCAGGACAAGTGGAACGGCGGTTGGGTGCGCACGCGCGCCGGCAAGCTGGTGCCGCGTGCCGGCGGGCGCTGGCGGATGCTGGCCAAGATCTTCGCCAACCCGGACCTGCCGCAGATCGACGACTACTACGAGCCGTTCGATTTCGACTACCAGAACCTGCACACCGCCAAGGACAGCCAGCACCAGCCCACCGCGCGGCCGCGTTCGCTGATCAGCGGCGAACGCATGCAGAAGATCGAGTGGGGCCCGAACTGGGAGGAGATCCTCGGCTCGGAATTCAGCAAGCGCTCGCGCGACTACAACTTCAACGAGGTGCAGAAGGAGATCTACGGCGCCTTCGAGAAGACCTTCATGATGTACCTGCCGCGCCTGTGCGAACACTGCCTGAACCCGGCGTGCGTGTCGGCGTGCCCGTCCGGTGCGATCTACAAGCGCGAGGAAGACGGCATCGTGCTGATCGACCAGGACAAGTGCCGTGGCTGGCGCATGTGCGTGTCGGCCTGTCCTTACAAGAAGATCTACTACAACTGGAAGAGCGGCAAATCCGAGAAGTGCATCTTCTGCTACCCGCGCATCGAGATGGGTGAGCCGACGGTGTGCTCGGAAACCTGCGTGGGCCGCATCCGCTACCTGGGCGTGATGCTGTACGACGCCGACCGCATCGCCGAGGCCGCCTCGGTGGCTGCGGAGAAGGACCTGTACCAGGCCCACCTGGACATCTTCCTGGACCCCGAAGACCCGGCGGTGATCGCCGCTGCGCGCTCGGAAGGCATCCCGGACAGCTGGCTGGAAGCGGCCAAGCAGTCGCCGGTGTACAAGCTGGCCATCGACTGGAAGCTGGCCCTGCCGCTGCACCCGGAATACCGCACGCTGCCGATGGTCTGGTACGTGCCACCGCTGTCGCCCATCCAGTCCGCCGCCGAGCGCGGCCGCATCGGCATGAGCGGCGAGCTGCCGGACGTGGCGTCGCTGCGCATTCCGGTGCGCTACCTGGCCAACATGCTCACGGCCGGCGACGAAGCCCCGGTGGTGCGTGCGCTGGAACGGCTGATGGCGATGCGCGCCTGGCGCCGGGCCAAGAACGTGGACGGCGTGGAGGACACCGCCGTGCTGGACCAGGCGGGGCTGAGCATCGCCCAGGTGGAGGAGATGTACCGCTACCTGGCCATCGCCAACTACGAGGATCGTTTCGTGATTCCCACCGGCCACCGCGAGTATGCCAACGACGCCTTCGGTGAGCGTGGTGGCTGCGGCTTCACCTTCGGCAACGGCTGCAACGGTGACAGCCCGGCCGACCTGTTCGGGCAGCGCAAGGCCACCACCTTCGTGGTCAACAACGGGCCCAACCACCGGCGCCGCAAGGAGGTGGTGGAATGAGCGTCCTCAAGCTGGTCGGGGTACTGCTGGACTACCCCCGTGATGAACTCTGGCAGCACGGCGACGAACTGCTGGCTGCCTGTGACCAGGCGGCACTCCCCGCCGCCCGCCGCCAGCAGCTGCGCGGCTTCGTGCAGCAACTGCTGGACAGTGACCCGCTGGACGCGCAGGCGGCCTGGCTGGCGACGTTCGACCGGGGCCGTTCGATGAGCCTGCTGCTGTTCGAACACATCCACGGCGAATCGCGTGACCGCGGCCAGGCCATGGTCGATCTGGTGGAAACCTACCGCCGTGCCGGCTTCGAGCTGGATGCGCGCGAGCTGCCGGATTACCTGCCGCTGCTGCTGGAATTCCTGGCCCACCGGCCACAGGAGGAGGCCCGCGAATGGCTGCACCATATCGGCCATATCGCCGGCATGCTGGCCGCGCGTGCGGCCGAACGCACGCTGCCGCACGTACCGCTGCTGGAGATCCTGGTGGAGGCCGGCGACGGCAAGGTCAACCTGGAGGCGCTGCGGCAGCGCGCCAGCGAAGAACCCCGCGACGACACGGCCGAGGCGATGGACCGGTTGTGGGAAGAGGAGGCGGTGCGCTTCGGCGCCGAAGCCCCTGCCGAAGACTGCAAGCCACCGACGCGCTCGCCCGGGCGTCCCGTGCACCGTGAGGTCCAGCCATGAACTACTACCTTCATCAATTCGCCTTCCAGTACTACCCGTACATCGCCGTGGCAGTGCTGCTGATCGGCAGCTGGGCCCGCTACGACAAGGCCATGTACACCTGGCGCACCGGCTCCAGCCAGATGCTGTCGGACAAGGGCATGCGGATCGGCAGCAACTGCTTCCACATCGGCATCCTGGCCATTCTCGGTGGCCACCTGGTGGGCCTGCTGACCCCGCATGCGGTGTACGAGCACTTCATCACCTCCTCACAGAAGCAGATGCTGGCGATGGTGGTGGGCGGCGTGTTCGGTGCGCTTTGCTTCATCGGCATCAGCATCCTGCTGGTGCGCCGCCTGTTCAACGCGCGCGTGCGGGCCACCGGCAGCTTCGGTGACACGCTGGTGCTGGTGCTGCTGTTCGCCCAGCTGTGCCTGGGCCTGTACAGCATCCGCATCTCGTCCGGCCACCTGGACGGGGGCGTGATGGTGCAGCTGGCCGAATGGGCACAGCACATCGTCACCTTCCGTGCCGGCGCCGCCGATTACATCGAGGGCGTCAGCTGGGTCTACAAGATGCACATCTTCCTGGGCCTGACCCTGTTCCTGATCGCACCGTTCACCCGCCTGGTGCACGTGTGGAGCATTCCGATCAGCTACCTGTGGCGGCCGTACCAGGTGGTGCGCCGCCGCCAGGCCCCGCTGCGCTACGGTCCGCGGGAGTAAGCCATGGGCAGCCTGCCGAAGTTCCTGCCGATCACCGTGATCGACTCCAATGCCCCGGTTCCGGCCGAGGCCCATTCGCACCACCACGACGCAGCGGAGCAGGGGCCGCGCTCGCTCGGGCAGCCGGCGCCGTGCCGGCTGTACGTGGACGAGACCGCGATCAGCGAGGCCGACATCGCCCGCGAGATGCAGCACCACCGGGCGATGCGCCCGGAGCAGTCGCGGGCCGAGGCGGCGCGTGCGCTGGTGGTGCGCGAGCTGCTGCGCCTGGAGGTGCGGCGGCTGGGCCTGCAGGCGCAGGAGGGCGGCCGGGTGAGTGACGAGGAAGTGCTGATCCAGCAGCTGATCGAGGACGCGATCGAAGACCGCGTACCCACCGACGAGGACTGCCAGCGCTATTTCGAACAGAACCCCGAACGTTTCCGCTCGCCAGACCGCGTGCGCCTGCGCCATATCCTGCTGGCGGCACCGGCTGACGACGTGGCCGGGCGGCTGGACGCACGCAACGAAGGCGAGCGGCTGGTGGCGGAGTTGAAGCAGGCCCCGCACCTGTTTGCTGATTTCGCCCTGCGCCACTCGCGGTGCCCCTCCAGCAGCGATGGTGGCGACCTTGGTTGGCTGCAGCGCGGGCAGACCACGCCGGAGTTCGACCGCCAGGTGTTCCGCCTGCGCGAGGGCCTGGCGGGGTTCCCGGTGGAATCACGCTGGGGCTACCACGTGGTCTGCATCGACGCCCGTGAGGACGGCCAGCCGCAGCCTTTCGAGGCGGTGCTGCCGCAGATCCGCGACTACCTGGAACTGCAGGTGCGCCAGCGCGAGGTGCAGGCCTACCTGCTGCAGCTGCAGGAACGTTACCCGGTGCGCGGGCTGGACGAGATCGAAGCCGAAGCCGAAGCCGGGAACGGCTGACCGACCCTTGAGAAAGGAGATTGCATGAACCAGGTCCTCGCCCCCGCCAGTGCCGGGCAGCAGCAGCGTGCGCTGTGGCTGAGCACGTTCGCCTTCACCGTGTGTTTCGCGGTATGGATGATCTTCTCCATCATCGGCATCCAGATCAGCGAGCAGCTGGGACTGAGCGACACCCAGTTCGGCCTGCTGATCGCCACCCCGGTGCTGACCGGTTCCATCAGCCGGGTCTTCCTCGGCATCTGGTCCGACCAGTTCGGCGGCCGCAAGGTGATGGTACTGGTGATGCTGTGTGGCGCGGTGGCGACCTGGATGCTGACCTACGCCCACACCTACCCCCAGTTCCTGTTCGCCGCGCTGTGCGTGGGCATTGCCGGCGGCAACTTCTCGGTGGGCGTGGCCTATGTCTCGCGCTTCTTCCCGGCCAGCAAGCAGGGTACGGCGCTGGGCATCTTCGGCGCCGGCAACATCGGCGCCGCGGTGACCAAGCTGCTGGCGCCGCTGGTGATGGTGGCGGCCGGCTGGACCATGGTGGCCAAGGTCTGGGCGGTGGCCCTGGCGGTCACCGCCATTCTGTTCTTCCTGTTCAGCAAGGAAGATCCTTCGCTCGAGCAGCGCCGCCGCGACGGCGTCAAGCCGGTGCCGTTCGCCGAGCAGATGGCTCCGCTGAAGAACCTGCAGGTCTGGCGGTTCTCGCTGTACTACTTCTTCGTGTTCGGTGGCTTCGTGGCGCTGGCGTTGTGGCTGCCGCACTACCTGGTGGGTGCCTACGGCATGGACGTGGGCCATGCGGGCATGCTGGCGGCCTGCTACTCCATCCCGGCCAGCCTGTTCCGAGTGGTCGGTGGCTGGATGTCGGACCGGATCGGCGCACGGCGGGTGATGTACTGGACCTTCGGCGTGTCGGCCATCTGCACCTTCCTGCTGGCCTACCCGGATACCGAATACGTGGTGAAGGGCATCCATGGCCCGATCCATTTCCACCTGGCCATCGGCGTGGTGATGTTCACCGTGCTGGTGTTCGTGCTGGGCTTCTTCATGTCGCTGGGCAAGGCAGCGGTCTACAAGCACATTCCGGTCTACTACCCCCACCATGTGGGCGCGGTAGGCGGTGTGGTGGGCATGATCGGTGGGCTGGGTGGCTTCATCCTGCCGATCGTGTTCGGCGCGCTCAACGATGCGCTGGGCATCTGGAGCAGCTGCTTCATGCTGCTGTTCGTGCTGGTGGCCACGGCGCTGGCATGGATGCACTTCGCGATCCGCCGGATGGAGCGTCGCCACTTCCCGCAGATCGACCGCGAGACCGATCTGCCCGAAGCCATCGATGCGGCTGCGGCCGATCGTTCGCGTGGCAGGTAGCCGGGTTTGCCGGCCAGCGGCCGGCACTGCCGGGTGCGCATGCCGGCTGCTGGCCGGCATGTATCCACCGATGCACCACGCTTGATTTCAATCAGGGCAACGCGAAGAGGGACGCCCGAAGATGTCTGCCATGAGCTTCCACGTCGACCCGAGTGAGGACACCGCGCTGCAGGCAGCATTGCTGCGGCAACCCGGCCACGTGCTGTTCCCGGCGGCCGACCAGTTCAGTGCCGGCTTCGGCGAAAGTGGATGGCGCGGCGCCCTGCGCGCCAGCAACGAGCACCTGATCCCGCGCGGGCTGACCCTGGGCTTCCAGGCCGGTCGGGCAGGGCAGGCGGCAGCCGCGTCCGGCTATCTGGATACCCTGCTGGCCGCATTGCGGCGCCAGGCCGATGCACTGGCCGATGATCGCGAGGTGGTGGCCATGGTGCTGCAGCTCGGCCTGGCCGAGGTGCTGGTGCCGGTGGCGTTGGGCCAGTTGCTGGATGCGGTGCCACAGCAGCTGCGCACCGTGGCCCGGCCGCAGGTGGAAGTCCGCGTGGATGCCGGCAGCACGCTGGCACCGGCGCAGCTCCGCGCCGTGGGCTGCACCCGTTTCAACGTGATCGACCGTGCTGATGCGCCGGGTCCAACCCTGCTGGCACAGTCGCGCCAGGTCGGGTTCACTGCGCGCTACTACCAGTTCCGCGTGCCGTCGGCGGAGGATGGTGGCTTCATCGAGCGCGTGCATGAAGTCCTGGCCGAGGCACCGGAACGCATCCTGTTGCCGGCACCGTGTGCCGTGCCCGAACGGCCCGCTGCCGATGCGTGGCTGCAGACCTGGCGGCTGCTGCGCGACGCCGGCTACGTGGCCATCGGCGGTGACCACTACCAGCGCGGCGACCTGCCGGACCCGAACGGGCCGGGCGATGGGCAGCGCCATTGCGACCTGGCCGGCGTGCCACGCCGTGACCGCAGCGACTTCGTCGGCCTGGGCCTGGCGGCCTGCAGCCAGATCGGCGAGGTGTTCTACCGGCTGGAAGACGACCTGCAGGCCTGGCAGGCGCGCCTGCAGTCTGGACAGATGGGGGTGACGGCTGGCCTGATCCTGTCTGAACAGGAGCGACTGTCGTCCGAGGTGGCGCAGAGCATCGCCTGCGACCATTCCGTCGATGCCGCGGCGTTTGAATGGCGCAATGGCGTCGCGTTTGATGCGTGCTTCGCCGATGCACTGCCGGCCCTGGATCCGCTGCTGGCGCGCGGCTGGGCCCACTGGGACGGGCGCGTCCTGCGCCTGGCCGAAGAAGGGCACCTGCTGTGGCGTATGATGGCGGCATGTTTCCGGCCGGCGGCCGCCATCGCTTGAGTGTCGCTTCGATGTCCTTGACTCCGCCTTCCCGCGGCCGCCTCGGCCAGGCCACGCCGAACCCCGCCGCCGCCGATGATGGCGACGCCCTGCATTTCTGCAGCACCTGCGCGTTTTCCGATGCCTGCATGTCGCAGGGCTACGACAAGACCGCGCTGGGTGACCTGCACGTGCTGGTGGATCATGTCGGCCCGTTCCACGCGGGTGATTACATCTTCCGTGCCGGTGAACAGTTCGATTCGATCGCCGCGGTGCGCGCGGGCATGGTCAAGACCTTCGTCGATGACAGCCAGGGCAACGAGCAGGTGCTCGGTTTCAGCCTGCCCGGCGAAGTGATCGGCCTCAATGCCATTCATGGTTCGCGCTTCCCCTGCAATGCCGTAGCGCTGGACACGGTGCACCTGTGCCGCATCTCCTTCCCGAAGCTGAGCCTGCTGGCCACGCGCATGCCCGGGCTGCAGGCCAAACTGTTCAGCCTGCTCAGCGCGGAGATCGGCAAGGTCGCCACGCTGGCCGCCAACCACCGCACCGAGGAACGCATGGCCGCGTTCCTGCTGGACATGTCCGAGCGTTACGCGCGCCGTGGTTTTTCCGCCACGCGCTTCAACCTGACCATGGCCCGCACCGAGATCGCCAACTACCTGCGCATGGCGCCGGAGACTGCCAGCCGCGTGCTGCGGCGCCTGAGCGACGACGGTGTGATCGCGGTCAAACAGCGTGAGATCCTGCTGCTGCAACCTGAGCGTCTGGCCGCCCTGGCGGTGGCCGACGAATCCGAACCAGACTGAATCCTGACGGGAGCCGATGATGAAACGTGCTGGACTGTTGTTGCTGGGCCTGCTGGCCGCACTGCCGGCATGGGCCGCCGACCTGACGGTGTCGGCGGCGTCGAGCCTGACCGAGAGTTTCCGCGAACTGGGCGCGGCCTACGAGAAGGCGCACCCGGGCACCAAGGTTGATTTCAACTTCGCCGCGTCGGGGGTGCTGCTGCAGCAGATCAGCCGCGGTGCGCCGGTGGATGTGTTTGCGTCGGCCGACGAGACCACGATGGACCAGGCCGAACAGCAGAAGCTGCTGGCGCCCGGCACCCGCGAGGTGTTTGCGGTGAACGCGCTGTGGGTGGTGGTGCCGCCGCAGGCCAAGGCCGCCCCGCGTGCCCTGAAGGATCTGGCGGGCGGCAGCGTGCAGCGCATCGCGCTGGGCAACCCTGACAGCGTGCCGGTGGGCCGCTATGCCAAGGGTGCGCTGGAAAAGGCGGGGCTGTGGCCGGCGGTGCAGGGCAAGGCCATCACCACCCAGAACGTGCGCCAGTCGCTGGATTACGTGGCGCGCGGTGAAGTGGATGCGGGCTTCGTCTACGCCACCGATGCGCAGGCCATGCCCGACCGCGTGCGCCGCGCGTTTGAAGTGCCGGTCGCCGGTCGCATCGCCTATCCGCTGGCGGTGGTCCAGGCCAGCACGCAGCCGGCCGAAGCAAAGCGCTTCACGGCCTTCGTGCGCTCGCCGCAGGGCCAGGCGATCCTGGTCAAGCACGGATTCGGCAAGCCCTGAGGCATGGATCTGGATTGGAGCGCCCTGGGCCTGTCGTTGAAGGTGGCCGGCTGGGCCACCGCGATCAACCTGGTGCTGGGCGTTGCGCTGGGTGCGCTGCTGGCGCGCAGGCGCTTCCCTGGCCGTGAACTGCTGGATTCGATACTGACCCTGCCGATGGTGCTGCCGCCCACGGTGCTGGGCTACTACCTGCTGGTGCTGATCGGCCGCAACGGTCCGATAGGCGTGTGGCTGCAGTCGTGGTTCGGCATCAATCTGGTGTTTACCTGGCAGGCGGCGGTGATAGCCGCAGCGGTGGCCTCGCTGCCGCTGGTGTTCAAGCCGGCCCGCGCCGCGTTCGAAGGCGTGGATGGCCAGCTCGAGAATGCGGCACGCACGCTGGGCGTGTCCGAGGCCGCGGTGTTCTTCCGCATCACCTTGCCGCTGGCCTGGCGCGGCATCCTGGCCGGCCTGCTGCTGGCGTTCGCGCGGGCGATGGGCGAGTTCGGTGCGACGTTGATGGTGGCGGGCAGCATTCCCGGCCGCACGCAGACGCTCTCGATTGCGATCTATGAAGCGGTGCAGGCCGGGCAGGATGGCAAGGCCAATGCGCTGGTGATCCTGACCTCGGTGGTGTGCATCGTGATCCTGCTGCTGGCCGCGCGCCTGGTAGGCGGGCGCCGGCAGGAGCTGCGCGATGTGGCTTGATCTGCAGGTTCACCGGCCGATGCAGGCGGCCAGCCCGCAGTTCGTGCTGGACGTGGCGCTGCAGTGCCGGCAGCGCCAGGTGGTGCTGTTCGGCCCGTCCGGTGCGGGCAAGAGCCTGACCCTGAAGGCCGTGGCAGGCCTGCTGCGGCCTTGGCACGGCCACGTGCGGCTGCAGGGCCAGGTGTTGTTCGACAGTGCCGCGGGGGTGAACCTGCCACCGCAGCAACGCCGGCTGGGCTATGTGTTCCAGGATTACGCGCTGTTCCCGCACCTGAGTGTGCGGCAGAACGTGGCGTTCGGGCTGCACCGCGGCTGGCTCAATCCTCGCCGCGCCGTACGCAATGATGCGGTGGAGCGTTGGCTGCAGGCCTTCCGCATCGACCACGTGGCCGATCTGCTGCCGTCGCAGGTATCTGGCGGCCAGCGTCAGCGTACGGCGCTGGCACGGGCGCTGGTGACCCAGCCGCAGGCGCTGCTGCTGGACGAACCGTTCGCTGCACTGGACCACGATCTGCGCCAGCACCTGCGCCAGGAGCTGGAAGCGGTGCTGGATGAGACGGGCATTCCGCTGCTGCTGATCAGCCACGACCCGCGCGATGTCGAAGTATTCGGCCAGCAGGTGGCCCGCGTCGTTGACGGCCGCATCGTCAGCGATTGACCCGGTAGCGCCGGGCCACGCCCGGCGAGCGCGTAGCGCGGTGGATAACCGCCGGGCATGGCCCGGCGCTACCGGTCAGCAGTCCGTCGCCCACTGGATGAAGGCCCAGCGCCGTGTCGGTGCCATGCCGAACCGATGCTGCGGCGAACGCGCATGCCAGGCGCGCACGCGCTCCTGCTCGTCCTCATCCAGCACACCGAACAGGTCAACCGCCTGGCGCACCAGGCCATCGGCATCCTGGTCCACGTCGCGCACCGATTCGGGCAGGTAGTCCACCTGCGGCTCGCGGCCCATGTCCAGCAGCATGTTGATGGGGTAACGGTGATCGGGCATCGGCACCCATTCGCGGCCCAGCAGCTCGGCCAGTTCCGTGACACCGGCGCGCGGGCCGGTGGCGAAGGTGATGCAGGCGCGCTGGAGTGCATGTGCATCCAGCCTGCGCAGTGCGGCTTCAAGGTCCGGCACCATCAGCGAGCGCGAGGCAATAGCCAGGCCGCAGCGCGGCACGGCCTGCCAGTCATCGGTCCAGGACAGCGGCCACGGCGTGACATTGCCCACGCCGTCGCGAGCGATGGCCGCGCGCAGTCCATCGAGCATGCCGCTGCTGTAGTCCAGCGCATGCACCTGCTCCACCTGCGCGGCGATGGGCAGGCTGAGCAGGCCGGGACCGCAGCCCACGTCCAGCACGGTGGCAATGCCAGTGAGATCGAGCCGGGCGAGGAAGGCCTCGCTGTAGTCATCATGCCGGCGCTTCCAGCTGGACTGTGCCGCCCGCGCGTCCCAGGCGCTGGCGGGCTTGGGCTGGAAGCCGCAGGCCAGCAGGTGCTGGCGGTAGCGGGCACTGTGGTCGATGGGCGCGGGAAGCGGGGTGTTCACGATCATGCTCCAGAAGCGGGAAGTGCGGCGGCGACACGGGCAGCATCGACGCCATAGAGGGCGGCCAGCCGCGCGGGCGTGGCGATCTCCTGCGCGCGACCGAGCGCCGTCAGGCTGCCCGCCGACATCAGCGCGATGCGATCGGCCACCTGCAGCGCGTGCTGCGGTTGATGGGTGGACAGCAGCACGCCGATGCCGCGCCCGGCCAGGCGGCGCACGGTATCGAGGATGTGCAGCTGGTTGCCGAAATCGAGACTGGCGGTGGGTTCGTCCATCACCAGCAGCTGCGCCTGCTGGGCCAGGGCGCGGGCGATCAGCACCAGCTGCCGTTCGCCCCCGCTGAGGGTGGTCACGGTGCGGTCGGCCAGCGCCTGCAGGCCCAGTTCGCGCAGGCAGTCTTCGGCGATCGCTTCATCGGCGCGGCCGGGTGCGGCCAGCAGGCCGAGGTGCGCAGCGCGACCCATCGCCACCACGTCGCGCACGCACCAGGCAAACGGCAGTGGCGCGGCCTGGGGCACGTAACCCATTCGCCGCGCGCGTGTGGCGCGGTCAAGCCCGCGCAGCGGCTGGCCCAGCAGGCGTACCTCGCCGGCTACCGGCGGCAGCAGCCCGAGCAGGGTACGGAACAGGGTGGTCTTGCCGCAGCCGTTGGGGCCGAGCAGGCACATCACTTCGCCCGGCTGCACCGACAGCGCGAACGGTGCGCCCAGTGCCACCCCGGCATGGCCGATCACCAGGGCGTCTGCATTCAGCAGCGACGGGGCCGGGCTCATGCGCGACGCTCGCTGCGCGCCAGGACCAGCAGGAAGCAGGGCACACCGACGAAGGCGGTGAGGATGCCCAGCGGCAGTTCGATCGGCGCCACGATGCGTGCCAGCGTGTCGGCCGCCAGCAGGAAGCTGGCGCCCAGCAGCAGGCTGGCCGGCAGCAGGCGGCGGAAGTCCGCGCCGACCAGCAGGCGGGCGATGTGCGGAACCACCAGCCCGACCCAGCCGATGATGCCCGCCAGTGAAACCGCCGCGGCGGTGCACAGCGTGGCCGCCGCGATCAAGGTCCAGCGCAGCGGCGTCACCGCCACGCCCAGTGCGCTGGCTTCCTCGTCGCCCAGGCTGAGCAGGTTGACCCGCCAGCGCAGCAATAGCAGCGGCAGCACGCCGATCAGCAGCAGCGGCGCGGTTACCCGCAGATCATCGGTGACCACCGCGTTGAGGCCGCCCAGCAGCCAGAACGTGATGGATGGGAGCTGGGTGTACGGATCGGCCAGCAGCTTCAGCAGCGAAATGCCCGCGCCCAGCAGTGCGGAAACCGCTACGCCGGTCAGCACGAGCACCAGCACCGGATCATGCCGGCGCACCAGCGCGGCCACCATGCAGACCAGGCCGACCGCACCCAGCCCACCCGCAAAGGCAATGCCCTGGACCAGCAGCATCGGCAGGCCGAGGAACAGGCCCAGCGAAGCGCCGAGGCCGGCACCAGCGGAGACGCCAAGGATGTCCGGCGAGACCAGCGGGTTGCGGAACATGGCCTGGTAAGCCGCGCCGGCAGCAGAGAGCACCGCGCCGATCAGCACCGCGGCCAGCACGCGCGGCAGGCGGATATGCCAGAGCGCGGCCTGCACTGCCGGAGGACTGGGCTCGCCGATGCCGAACAGCTGCCAGCCGATGGCCTGCAGCAGCGCTCCGGGCCGCACGGGGAACTGGCCGACCGAGAACGCCGCCAGCAGCATCGCCAGCAACAATGCCCAGCCACCCACATGCCAGGCCCAACCAGGAAGCGGACGCCGCATCAGCTGCGCGTGTCCAGGTGGCGTGCGATGTCGGCGGGCAACGGTTGGCCCCACAGCAGCAGATGCAGTGCAGCCAGCCGCGCGCGCAGTGCGGCCGGTGCCAGTGCCGGCGCTGCGCCGGGGTGCAGCTTGGACAGCAGCCAGGGCAGGCCCGGCAGGCGGTTGATGCCCGGTGGACCGTCCAGCCAGCCGAACGGCAGCACCGGCGCGCAGTGCAGGCGCCCCTCGCGTACCGCGCGCAGGGCGCGCCAGCGCGGATCCTGTACGGCGCGTGCAGCAAAGCCGGCATCCTGGGTCAGGATCACGTCCGGGTCCCAGGCCAGCAGCTGCTCGAACGACACGCGCGCCAAGCCTCCGCTGCCGGCACTCGCCGCCACGTTGCGGCCGCCACAGAATTCGATCACCTCGGTATTGATGGAGCCGGACAAGCCGCTCTCCAGGCCATCGCTGCCGCGGCCGTAGTAGACAGTGGGGCGGGATGCGGGCGGACGCGCGGCCAGCACCTCGCGCACCAGTGCCAGTTGTGCCTCTGCGGCCTTGGCCAGCGCTTCGCCGCGCGCAGGTACGCCCAGCAGTGTGCCGACGTGGCGCAACTGCGCGGGATGGTCGGGCAGCCGGCCTGCAATCAACTCGAAGGGGATGGCGGTCTGCTTCCAGACGCGCTCGGCGCCGTCGCGATAGTTGGCATCGAAATCCCCGGCGTCCAGTACCAGGTCCGGCTGCATCGACAACAGGCGTTCCAGGCTGACGGTGCTGCCACGGCCGGCCAGGCGGCCGACCACGGGCAGGGTGCGCAGCGATGCCGGTAACTGCGCCAGGGCATCCGGCGAAACCTTCATCGGCCAGCCGAGCAGGCGGTCCGGCGCCACGGCGGCGATCAGCACGGCGGCCGGCGGACCGGCGGCGAACACACGCCTGGGGGTGGCCTTCGGCGCACCCAGGCGCAGCACGCGCTGGGCGGGCATCGCCAGCAGTTCTGCACTGGCGGCCAGCAAGGGTGCCAGCGCGAAGGCCTGCAGCAGCGCACGCCGCCTCATGCCGCCGCCACCGGTGCGCTGCGGCAGGCCTTCCACCAGCGCTCCAGTGCATCGGCGTCGGCGGGCAGTTCGGCGGCCAGCCCGCCGGTGAACTCGCGCCAGGCCTGCAGATAGGGCAGCTTCACTGCGGTCAACACGGGAATGTCGGCCATCATCAGCGCCAGCAGTTCGTCGGCCATGCCGCCGCCTTCCGATTCCAGCGTGCCGAAGCGGTTGGCGATGGCCAGCTCGGCAGGTTCCTGCAGGGCACGACGCAGTACGACGCTGGCATCGGCGATGCCGCCCGGGTCCAGATTGCAGCCGCACGACGCCGGGCCGAGCGCCTGGCTGATGGGGTAGCGTGAGCCGGGGTCGGTCACGTCCATCAGGGCCATGCGCTTGCCGTTGGCAGTGGGTTCGTGTGGCAGGTGCACCAGCCCGCGCACGCGCACCCCGGCAGCCAGCTGGCGCGCGGCGAACGCGGCCAGCAGCCCATCGGGTTCGCCGCTGTGGTCATGCACGATCGCGGCGATGCGCGGTGTCGGGGTGGTGCCCATGCTCAGAACCTCCAGTTGGCGTTGGCGAACCAGGTGCGGCCGGGCATCGGGTAGCCATCGGCCAGCTCATACCACTTGTCGCCGATATTGCGCACGCCGACGTCGAAATCCAAGGCGTCACGCGGGGCCCAGCTGGCCTTCAGGCCGACGATGCCGTAGCCGGGCAGGGCACGTACCGGGCGCGCGGTGTCGGCGTAGCTGACCTTGCGCCCCTGTTCGGCTTCCACCGTGGCCTGCAGCTTGACCTGCGGCAGCATCTGCCAGCCAACCGCCATGAACAGCCGCTGCCGCGGGCTGTCGAGCAGGGCGACGTCGCGGTTCTGCAGGTTGGTGCGGCGCAGCCAGGTGTAGCTGCCCTGCAGGTTCCAGTCATCACCGAAGCGCTGCTGCAGGCCCAGTTCCACGCCCTGGTGGCGGGCTTTGCCGATGTTCTGCGCCTGGTTGCAGGTGCTGCCGCCGCAGTCGGTCGAGGCCACGATAGCGGTCTGGATCAGGTCATCGATGCGGCTCTGGAACAGCGCGGCCTGCAGCTGGCCGCCTTCCCACCAGCGCCCGCGCAGGCCCAGTTCGAAATGGGTGGCGTGCTCGGGGGCGAGGTCCGGGTTGGGCAGGGCCGCACCCATGCGCGCCGAATAGCGGTCCTTGATGGTCGGGAAGCGCGTGCGCCGCGCGACGCTGGCGTACCACTGCTGGTCCGGCGCCATCTGCTGCACGTACTCGACCACGCCGTTGGTGGCGTCGGTGCTGCCGGTCGGCCAGAAGTACACGCGCTTGGCCTCGCGGCGGTCGTGGCCGATGCCCACGCGCAGGTGCGAGGTATCGGTGAGCGCGATGCGGTCTTCGATGGCCACCGAGGTGGTGACATCGCGGTACTCCTTGGTCGGCGAATGCGGGTTGCTCTCGCTGTGCTTGTCTTCCTTGTAGTGCACGGCCAGCTGCAGTTCCTGGCGCGGCAGCACGGTAGTGGCCAGGGTGACCGAGCCACCGACGGTGCGGTCGTCGTAGATGCTGGGGAAGCTGGCGTTGTCCATGGCCACCTGGTAGGTGCCATCGGTATAGGCGTCCAGGCCGTTGCCGTAGGTATCGCGGTAGACGCGCGTGCGCAGGGTGGTGTGTTCGCCCAGGGCGGTGTTGCCGATGAAGTACAGGCTGTCCTTGTCCCACCAGGGCCAGCGCCAGTAGCGGATGCCGCTGCGCGCGGTGCCGGTGTAGACCGGGTTGCCCTTCTCGCCGTCCTGGCGTGCATAGCCGATGGCGTACTCATCGCCTTCGCGCGGCGTGTAGCCGAGCTTGAACGACAGGCGACGGTCTTCGCGCTGGGCATTCTGGCGCTCGCTGCCGGTGTCGGTGGGTACGCGCTTGTAATCGACGAAGCCGTCGGGCAGCGGGAACTCATCGGCCTTCAGGATCGATGCGCCCAGCTGGTAGTACCAGTCGCCCTGGCGGCCGCCAAGGTTGAAGGCCGCCTTGCGCTCGCCACCATCGGCGATGCCCAGGCGCACATCGCCTTCGAACGGACGGTCGGGGCGGCGACTGACCAGGTTGATCGCACCGCCGAGGATGTTGGGGCCATACAGCAGCGAGGCGCCACCGCTGGCGACCTGGATCTCGGCGAGATCGAAGGTGGTGAAGCGGCCGAAATCCACATAGCCGTCGTAGGGCACGTACAACGGGATGCCATCCAGGAACACCGGCACCTGGCGTGCATCGAAGCCGCGCAGGTAGACCATGTCCTCATTGCGCGAGTTGCGGGCCAGGCTGACGCCGGGCAGCACGCTGACGGCCTCGCCGACGGTGTTGCGGTCCAGCTGCTGGATGCGTTCTGCATCCAGGCGGCGCTCGGCCACGGTGGCCGACGTGCCGCGGGTGGCGTGCACGTCAACCGTGCCCAGGGTGAATACCGGGGGCGGCGCGGCCGCCTCGAGGGCATGTGCGGAGAGAGGGAGCAGCAGGGCCGACAGGGGTAGAACGAAACGACAGGTACGCATCCTCGCGAGTCCTCGGGTTCGTTATATCCACGATGATATAACGGTTGGCAGGGGTCAACTTGATGACCGACCGGGGTAGTGTCGGCGGTGCGGTGAATGGGCACCTTGATTCATATCAAGGCCGGTGCGGTGCAGCGACGCCTTACACTGGGGGCCCGCACGCGCGGCATGGAACGGAGCACGATGAGCGAGGCCGACCCCACCCTGGAACTGCAGGGCAACCTGTGGCTGAGCATTGCCGGGCAGAACCTGGGCGGAGGCGGGCGCTTCGCCCTGCTGGGTTTGATCGACGCCTGCGGTTCGATCAGCCAGGCCGCCAAGCGCATGGGTATGACCTACAAGAACGCCTGGGATGCGGTGGACGCGATGAACACCGCGGCCGGCGAACCGCTGGTCGCGCGCAGCGTGGGCGGTCGCGGTGGTGGCGGTGCGCGCCTGACCGAGCGTGGCCGGCAGCTGATCGCGCGCTTTGAACAGGTCGAGCGTGCGCACCGCGCATTCCTGCAGTCGCTGCAGGCCACCCCCGGGCTGGACGAGGATCTGGCCCTGATCCGGAGAATCGGCATGATCACCAGTGCACGCAACCAGTTCCACGGGCGCGTCAGCGCGCTGGCCAACGGCGCCGTCAACGACGAAGTACAGATTGAGGTCGCGCCCGGCGTGGCGGTGGTCGCCACCATCACCCACGGCAGCGTGGAATCGCTGGGCCTGGCCGTGGGGGTGCCGGCGTATGCGCTGGTCAAGGCGTCCTCGGTGATCGTGGCGCAGGGCGATGGCACGCGCTATTCGGCACGCAACCAGTTCAGTGGCACGGTCGAGCGCATCACCGAAGGCGCGGTGAATGATGAGATCGTGGTGGATATCGGCCATGGCTGCACCGTGGTGGCGATCATCACCCGCACCAGCACCCGCGCACTGGGGCTGCAGGAAGGCGGCCCGGCGACGGTGCTGTTCAAGGCATCGAGCGTGATTGTCGGCGTGCCGATGTAACGGCGAAGGGCAGCAGCGCCCCACGGTTGGTAGCGCCGGGCCATGCCCGGCGGAATCGATCCCGCCGTCAATACAGCTCGCAGTGGGTGCGGCCTTCACCGCGCAGCGTCTCCCAGCGCCCCTCGCCACCGATCGCATCGATGGCCTCGCGCACCGCTGCTTCCAGGTGCCGCTTGTTGCCGCACAGGTACAGGTGGCCACCACGTGCCAGCAGATCACGCACTTCATCGGCGCGCTGCTGCAGCACATGCTGCACGTAGACCTTTCCGGTGCCGTCACGCGAGAAGGCGGTATGCAGGCCGGACAGCAGCCCCTGTGCGTGCCAGTCCTGCAATTGTTCGCGGTACAGGTAATCGTGTTGCCGGTGCTTCTCGCCGAACACCAGGTGCACGTCGCGCGCGCGCGTGCCGGCCTGCAGTTCCTGCATCAGGCCCATCAGCGGCGCGATGCCGGTACCGGTGCCGACCATCAGCAGCGGCGCATCAGCAGCGTCGGGCAGGTGGAAGCCCGGGTTGGACCGGCAGTACACGCGTGCTTGGCCGGCACCGTGCAACAGGCTGCCGGTGGCGGTGCCAAAACGCTCGCGGCCGCGAAGGTGGTATCGCACCTCGCGCACGCACAGGCTTACCTGGTCGTCGCCGGGGTGCGAGGCAATGGAGTAGGCGCGGGGCAGGCGCGGCGAAAGGATGCTGCACAGCCGGTCCAGCGGGACGCTGTCCGGCGTGGCATGGTCCTGCAGCAGGTCCAGCACATCCAGGCCGTGCAGGTACGCGTCCAGTTCGCGCTTCTGGCTGACCTTGAGCAGGCCTTTCAGCGTTTCGCTGCCGCCAAGGCGGGCCAGTTCGCGCAGCACGCTCTTGCTGGGCAGGCGCAGCTCGCGGTCCTGCAGCGCCGTCACTGCCGCGGGATCGCCGTACCACGTTGCCAGTGCCTGCAGCAGCGACGGATCGTTGTCCGGGACCACGTGCAGGGTGTCGCCGGCACGGTAGGCCATGCCGCTGCCGGCAATGTCGAGCTGCACGTGCCACGCAGCGGGGTCGCTGCTGTTCAAGCGGCGGCGCTCAACGATGGGCGCGGCAAAGGCATTGTCTTCGCCGTAGGCGGTGACCTGCAGGCGCAGGTCCTGGCCGGCGGCGAGGTTCCCCTGCAACACCTGGCCCAGCACCGGCTGCCATTGCTGGAAGAACTGCTCGTAGCCGAGATCGGCATCCACGCGGTGCAGCAGCGGCTGCGCCTGGCGCTCGCTCAGTGCGGCGTCCAGCGCCTTGGTGAAGCCACAGAAACTGGGGTAGCCGGTATCGCCCAGGCCGAACACGGCGTAGCGCAGGCCGCTCAGCATCGGGGTCTGGCGCAGCGTTTCAAAGAACTGCTCGCCATTTGCGGGCGGTTCGCCGTCGCCGAACGAACTGGAAATGGCCAGCAGCACGTCGCCGTGGCCGAGGCTGGCCACGTCGATGTCGTTGAACGGAAGGACCTGCGGCGCGTGCGGCTGCAGCTCCGCGCCCAGGCGCTGGGCCAGGGCGCGGGCATTGCCCGACTCGGACGCGAAGCCCACCAGCAGGCGGCTGAAGGACGTACTGGTCGGGAGGGCGTTCACGCGGCCTCGTAGAAGTCGTCGAACTTTTCCTTGCTGAACTCGACCAGGTCGTAGTTCTGCATCAGGTCGTTCACCACGCGGCGGATGCTGATGTACGAGGTGATGTTGCCTTCGGCATCGAACAGCGGCTGCACGGTGGTGTCGACCACGTAGAGCACGCCGCCCTTGCCCAGGTTCGGGACGATGCCGGTCCAGGTCTTGCCGGCCTTGATGGTGTCCCACATGTCCTTGTAGACGGCCTTGGGCACGTCAGGGTGGCGCACGATGCTGTGCGGCTGGCCGATCAGCTCCTCGCGCGCGAACCCGGTAAGCGTGCAGAACAGGTCATTGGCATAGGTGATGTTGCCCTGCAGGTCGGTGGTGGAGATCACCATGACGTTCTGCATGGCGTTCAGCAGCTGGGCGTTGTCGGGGGAGTAGCTCATCGCAGGTCCTTTGGATGCCGGTGACGCCGGCGTTGGGGTTCCTGCATAGAGATACGCGCACGGCACGCGGCGCGGATTGATATTGGTCAACTGCAGTTGCGTGAAGCCCTGCGACCAGGTGACGCAGGGGGCTCACAGCGGTGCGCATCCAACGATGCGTACTGAGCTGATGCCGCGCTGTCACAAAGAAATCGCCGTCGCTTCACGGATGTTTGATATGGAACAGTGCACATTCGGGTAGAGCCTACGCAAACGTCCCCCACGTTCCGCGACGACTTCCTTCCCAGACCTGGCGCCCATATGGGCGCGGCTGGCGTCTGCCTGACTGATTCAGAGAAGTTCACCATGGCCCTCGACCTCGTCGCCGATTCCCTGCACGATCCCGTTGCAGAGACTGTCCTGCCCGCCCTCGACCTGGTGCCCATCGGCACCCGCCGTGGCCCGTCACAGCCGATTGAACTGCCGGAGCTGGTGCAGCGGGTCCTGTTCGTGGCGACCGAAATGGCGGACTTCATCAAGGCCGGTGGCCTCGGTGATGTTGCGGCGGCCCTGCCGCGGGCGGTCCGCGCCGGTTGTGATGCACGCGTGCTGTTGCCGGGCTACCCTGAAGTGCTGCAGCGCCTGCCGCACCTGCGTGAAGTAGGTCGCGTCGCCGGGCGTGCCGGTCTGCCGGCCTGCACCGTGGCCATGGCGCTCCAGGCCGATGGTCTTCCGATCTATGTGCTGCTGTCGCCCGCGCTGTATGAACGCGAGGGCTCGCCCTATGTGGACGCGCAGGGCCGCGAATGGCAGGACAACGCAGTGCGTTTTGCCACCTTGTCGCATGCCGCTGCGGAACTGGCCGCCGGTCGTGCCGGGCTGGACTGGACGCCGCAACTGCTGCACCTGAACGACTGGCCAGTGGCGATGGCGGCTGCCTATGTGCGCTGGGATCGCACTGCGGTGCCGACCCTGCTGACCATCCACAACCTGGCCTACCAGGGCCTGTTTCCGTTTGCCCTGGCGCCGACCCTCGGCGTGCCTGCGGAGCATCTGGACGAACTGCATTTCCATGGCCACATGTCCTTCCTGCAGGGCGGCATTGCCAATGCTACCCGCCTGAACACGGTCAGCCTGCGCTATGCGCAGCAGATCACTGCCGCCGAGGATGGCTGTGGGCTGCACGAACTGCTGGCGCGACGCGCTGCCGGTGGCCACCTGAGCGGGATCGTCAATGGCATCGACGCCAGCTGGGATCCGCGCCGAGACATTCACCTCAAGGCCCGCTTCAGCATCGGCCAGTGCGCAGGGCGCGAAGCCAATGCCGAGGCGGTGCGCCAGGCATTCGGCCTGAAGCCCTCGCAGGGGCCGCTGTTCGCAGTGGTCTCGCGGCTGGTCCATCAGAAGGGCCTGGACATCACCTGTGACGTTGCCCCGCAGATCGTGGCAGCCGGGGGCCAGCTGGTGGTGATCGGCGGTGGCGAGCCGCAGGTGGAAGCGCAGGTGCAGGCACTGGCACAGCGCTACCCCGGGCGGGTCGGCGCCTTCATCGGCTTCGAGGAGGGCCTGGCGCGGCAGATGTTCGCGGGCGCCGACTTCCTGTTGATGCCCTCGCGCTTCGAACCCTGCGGCCTCAGCCAGATGTACGCGCAACGCTTTGGCTGCCTGCCCGTGGCCCATGCCACCGGTGGCTTGGTCGACACGGTCGAGGACGGCGTGACCGGCTTCCTGTTCCATGGCGCCAATGCCGATGGGCTGCGCCGCTGCGTAGAACGGGCGATGCGCACTTTCCGCCTGCCTGCACTGATGCATGCGATGCGACGTGCGGCGATGCTGCGTCCGGGCGGTTGGGAAACGGCCGGCAAGGCCTACCTGGCGCTGTACCAGCAGACCTGCCAGGTGGCTGCATGAATGACGAAGGACGGGGTGTGGTGGCGTTCGGGTACGAAGACGTAGAGCAGCGCGATGCGGCCACGCCGGTCGCGCACGAACTGCAGGCGCTGGTGCAGGGTGGCCCGGCCGATGCCTTTGCCTGGCTGGGCCCGCATGCTGATGGCAGTGGTAGCCGCCGCCTGCGCGTGCTGGTGCCGGGCGCGCAGCGGGTCGAGGTGGTCGAGTCAACGGGCAGCCGCTGGGACCTGTGTGCTACCGCCCTGCCGGGGCTCTATGAGGGGCCTGCAGGCGCGGATGGGGTCCCGCTGCTCACGCTGCACTTCCCCGAGGGCATCGAGCAGGTGCACGACGCCTATGCATTCGGCCCGCTGCTGGATGAAGCGCTGCTGCAGCGTATCCATCAGGGGGACGCTGAGGCGGTCCGCGCCTTGGGCGCAACGCAGATGACCGTGCAGGATGTCGAGGGCGTTCGTTTCGCGGTATGGGCACCAAATGCCCGGCGTGTGGCGGTGGTGGGTGACTTCAATGGCTGGGACGGCCACCGGCACCCAATGCGACTGCGGCACGCCGCCGGCGTGTGGGAGCTGTTCATTCCCGGGGTGAAACCGGGCGACTGCTACAAGTTCCGTGTGATCGGCGTTGACGGCCAGAGCCTGCCCGACAAGCTGGACCCGATGGCGCGCTGGGCCGAGCGCTCGCCTGCCACAGCGTCGCGGGTGGTCGCCTCCGCGCCTCTGCAGTGGAACGACCAGGCGTGGTTGCAGCGCCGCAGCCAGCTGGGCATCACTGCGCCGCTATCCATCTACGAGGTGCATGCGGGATCCTGGCAACGTGCCGAGGACGGCAGCGTGCTCGACTGGGACGCGCTGGCGGATCGCCTGATTCCCCACGTCACCGGCCTGGGATTCACCCACATCGAACTTCTGCCCATCAGTGAGCACCCCTTTGGTGGCTCCTGGGGCTACCAGCCGCTGGGCATTTACGCGCCAACCGCGCGCTACGGCACCCCGGAGGCATTCGCCCGCTTCGTCGACCGCTGCCATCAGGCCAGCCTGGGCGTGATCGTCGATTGGGTCAGTGCGCATTTTCCTGACGATGCCCATGGCCTCGCTTGCTTCGATGGCACAGCGCTGTACGAGCACGCCGACCCGCGCGAAGGCAAGCATGCCGACTGGGACACGCTGATCTACAACTACGGTCGCAACGAGGTGTCTGCCTATCTTTTGGGCAGCGCGCTGGAGTGGATCGAGCGCTTCCACATCGATGGGCTGCGCGTGGATGCGGTGGCATCCATGCTGTACCGAGACTACAGCCGTCCCGAGGGGCAGTGGGTGCCCAACGCACAGGGCGGCCGCGAGAACCTGGAAGCGGTGTCGTTCCTGCAGCGCATGAACCAGACCCTGCGCGAGCGCTTCCCGGATGTACTGGTGATCGCCGAGGAGAGCACGGCGTGGCCGGGCGTCACCAACGCGGTTGCCGACGGCGGGCTGGGATTCACCCACAAATGGAACATGGGATGGATGCACGACACGCTGCACTACCTGCAGCGCGATCCGGTGCATCGCCTGCACCACCATAGCGAAATCAGCTTCGGCCTGGTCTACGCCTTTTCCGAGCGCTTCGTGCTGCCGCTTTCGCATGACGAGGTGGTGCATGGCAAGGGCTCGCTGCTGAACAAGATGGCGGGCGACCGCGAGCAGCAGTTTGCCCAGTTGCGTGCCTACTACGCCTTCATGTGGGCCCACCCGGGCAGCAAACTGCTGTTCATGGGCGCTGAATTCGGCCAGCGCGGCGAATGGGCGCACCAGCGGGCGCTGGAATGGGATCAGGCCGGGACGGCCGAGGGGGGAGGGCTGATGCGCCTTGTCGGTGACCTCAACGCACAGCTGCAGCAGCCTGTCCTGCATCGGGACGAGCGTGACGAGCGAGGGTTTGCCTGGAGCGTCGCCGACGACAACCGCAACAGCGTGTACGCCTTCATCCGCCAGGACCCGGCAGGCGTCGCGCCCGCGATGCTGGTGGTCAGCAATTTCACTCCCGTGCTGCGCGAAGGCTACCGCGTTGGCGTACCCGAGTCCGGCTTTTGGTCGGAGCGGTTGAACACCGACAGCCACCATTATGCAGGCGGCAACGCCGGCAACCTGGGGGCGGTGGCGACCGACGCGCGACCGATGCACGGGCACGCGCAATCACTGCGGCTGACTCTGCCGCCGATGTCGACGCTGTACCTGCAGGTTGTCGCATGACCGCTCCCGGTCGTCTGGGTGCGTGGCCAACGGGCGCGGGGATGGTGGAGTTCCGGCTGTGGGCGCCTGATATCAACCAGGTGGAGCTGGTGCTGTGCGGCGCCGCATTGCCGATGCTTCGGCAGGCCGACGGCGTGCATTGGATCCGTACGACAGCGGCGCAGGGCGATCGTTACCGCTTCCGCCTTCCGGATGGCAGCGAGGTGCCGGATCCCGCTTCGCGCTGGCAGCCCGAGGGCGTTGAAAGCCCAAGCGCCGTCCTGGCCGAGGATGCCTATGCCTGGCAGACGCGGGACTGGGGCGGCGTGGCCTGGCCGGACATGGTGATCTACGAGGTGCACGTCGAGGCAGCCGGCGGATTTGCCGCGCTGACGGCGCAGCTGCCTATGCTGGCGGCGACGGGCATTACCGCCATCGAACTGATGCCGGTGGCGCAGTTTCCAGGCAGCCGTAACTGGGGCTATGACGGTGTATTTCCCTACGCCCCGGCACAAGCCTATGGCGGACCCGAAGCACTGAAGCGATTCGTCGATGCCGCGCATGCCGCCGGCCTGGCAGTGCTGCTGGATGTGGTCTACAACCACTTCGGGCCGCAGGGCAACCATCTGGCGCAGTATGCCAAGGGCTTCTTCCACAGCGGCCGCAGTACCCCGTGGGGTGAAGCCATCGACTTCGAGCAGCCCTGGGTGCAGCGCTTCTTCATCGACAATGCGCTGATGTGGCTGCAGGAGTACCGGTTTGATGGGCTGCGCCTGGACGCGGTGCACGCCATCGATGATGACCGCTTCCTGCAGCAGCTCAGTGATACGATCCGCGCCGAGGTTCCGCATGCGCATCTGGTGCTGGAAAACGAGCGCAACCAGGCCCGTTGGCTGCGCGGTGCCTATCAGGCGCAGTGGAATGATGATTTCCACAATGCCCTGCACGTGCTGCTCACCGGCGAGCATGAGGGCTACTACGCCGCTTACGCCGGGCGCGCCGAAGCGTTGCTGGCGCGCTGCCTGGCCGAGGGCTTTGCCTGGCAGGGCGAGCCCGACCTGCAGGGCGAAGCCCGCGGCGAGCCCAGTGGCGACCTGCCGCCGTCTCGTTTCGTGGTGTTCGCGCAGAACCATGACCAGGTGGGCAACCGCGCCTTTGGCGACCGGCTGAGCCAGTTGCTGGAACCGCAGGCGCTGCGCATGGCCACCGCGCTGACCGTACTCACACCCATGGTGCCCATGCTGTTCATGGGTGAGCCATGGCAGGCCACCGCGCCGTTCCTGTTCTTCACCGATTACCAGGCGCCGTTGGACGAAGCGGTGCGTGAAGGGCGCCGACGCGAATTCGCGGGGTTCAGTGCATTTGCCGACGCCGCATCACGGGCCCGGATCCCCGACCCGAATGACCCCGAGACACTGCAGGCTTCGTACGTGCCCCCACCGGGTGACGGCTTTGCTTCGCAGCAGGCGCTTGCATGGCTTCGCGATCTGCTCAGCCTACGTCGGCGCTGCCTGCAGCCAGGCCTGGAGCAGGCACGTTCGCTGGGGGCAAAGGTGCTGGGCCCGGGCGCGGTGCAGGCGGGTTGGCAGTTGCCGGCGGGGCAGTGGTGGATTGCCATCAACGCTGGCCCCGCCGAGCTGGCGCATTCCCTTCCTGATGGAGAACGGCTGCTGGACCTGCCGAACGGGCCGCTGCTTCCGCCGGGTGGTGGTCTGCAGCTGCGCTGGCTGCCGGCATGAGCCGAGATGCAGCGTTGCAGGCCGCCGCGCGCGCGGCCGGGCTGATGCCGCAGTGGGAAGATGTTTCCGGGCGCCAGTGCGATGTAGCGCCGGAGGTGCTGCGCGCGGTATTGCAGGCGCTGCAGCCGGATGCGGCCGACGCAGGCAGGCCGCTGCACACGGCCATCTGCGGGGAGTCCGTGGCCCTGCCCAGCGCTGTGGGCGCGGCGTGCTGGGTGAACGAAGCCGGGCAGGCGTCCGTGGCGCGCCAGGAGGGCGATGGACGCTGGCGCGCACCCTCGCAACCCGGGTACTGGCATTGGCAGCAGGGGCAGCGTCGTATTGCGGTTGCGGTCGCGCCAGAGAAGGCATGGTGGCCCTCCCAGGTTGACCGTGGCTGGGGCCTGGCGGCGCAGGTCTACAGCCTGCGCAGCGAAGGCGATGCCGGTATTGGCGACAGCGCGGGTTGCCTGCCTTGGCTGCAGCGGCTGCGTCAGCACGGCGGGCAGGCGCTGGCACTCAGCCCGATGCATGCCGGCTTGCCACCCACTGCCGGCTACAGCCCCTATTCGCCCAGCGACCGTCGCTGGCTGGACCCGCTGCAGGCATCGCTTGTGCAGGCGGTACCGGAGGCAGCCCGCGCGGCACTCGCGGAAGATTCTGCCTTGGCCCGTTCCGTGCAAGCGGCCAGCGCCGCGCGTCGAATCGACTGGCCTGGCGCGGCCGACCTCAAGTGGCGCTGGCTGCGTTCGACCCGGCAGTATCTGCAGCAGGCGCAGCCCGACCTGTGGGCGGAGACCTGCCAGTGGCAGGCTGACGCGGGCGCTGCGCTGCGGGACTACTGTGTCCTGGCGGCCGACGCGCGCAGCGGTGACGCGCAGGACCATGCATTCGCACAGTGGGTGGCGCAGCGCTGCTGGACGCAGCTGCACGCGCAGGCCCGCAGCAACGGCGCGGCCATTGGCCTGATTGCCGATCTCGCGGTGGGCTGCGCACCCGACGGTGCGGAAGCACGTTCGCAGGCCAGCGCCATGCTGGCCGGCCTGGAACTGGGTGCACCACCAGACGCGTTCAATACCCAAGGCCAGGCATGGGGCATCACCAGCTTCTCGCCGCTGGCGCTGCGCAGGCAGGGCTATGCGCCTTTCATCACGCTGCTGCGGGCGGTCATGGCCAGCCGTGGCGGCGTGCGCATCGATCACATTCTTGGCCTGCACCGGCTGTGGGTGTTGCCGCAAGGCGCGCCCGCCAGTGAAGGCGTCTATCTGCAGTTCCCGCTGCAGGACCTGTTGAACCTGCTGGTGCTGGAATCGTGGCGGCACCGGTGCGTGGTCATCGGCGAGGACCTGGGCGTGGTGCCAGCAGGTATCCGCCAGCAGCTGGCCGCGCGCGGCGTCCTCGGCGTGGATGTGCTGCCGTTCACCCGCGATGCGGCGGGCTTCCTGCCTGCCGAACGCTGGCGCCGCGACGCCGTCGCCATGCCGTCCACCCACGATCTACCGCCCCTCGGGGGATGGCTGCGTGGACGCGACCTGCGCTGGCGGGCACGCCTGGGCGAATTCGACGACCTGCCTGCAGCGCTGGCGAAGCGCCGGCAGGATGCGGCAGCACTGGCAAAGATCATTGATGGAGACGACGTGGAAGACGAAGCACTGGACCTGCTGGCCAGCACCCCATCGCGCTTGGCCCTGCTCCCCTTGGAGGACGCGCTGGGCCTGCGCGCACAGGTCAATCTGCCGGGAACCGTCGGCGGCCATCCGAACTGGCGCCGCCGGCTGCCCCTGCAGTGGGATGAGCGTGCGTTGCAGGCGCGCCTGCAGCGCATCAGCGTCGGCCGTGATGGAGCCATGGCATGACCGCGTTGCGCGCGACCGCGCGGCTGCAGCTGCACAAGGGCTTTGATTTCGACGCAGCGGCAGCACAGGTGGGCTACTTCGCCGACCTCGGGGTCAGCCACCTCTACCTCTCGCCCATCGCAGCCTCGATGCCGGGCTCGACCCACGGTTACGACGGCATCGATCCTACCCTGATCAATCCAGAGCTGGGCGGGGAGGGCGGCTTCCTGCGGCTGGCACAGCGGGCACGCGCACGCGGCCTGGGCCTGCTTCTGGACATCGTGCCCAACCATCTGGCGGCCGCGCCGCAGAACCCCTGGTGGTCGGATGTGCTGATGCACGGTCGGCGCAGCCGGTACGCGCAGTGGTTCGACATTGACTGGGACGCCGCCGACGGTGATGAACGGCTGTGGCTGCCGGTGCTGGACCGGCCGCTGCAGGAGGCCGTCCAGGCGGGCGTTCTGCGGGTGGAGGACATCGGGGATCAGCCTTTCCTGGTCCATCATGATCTGCGCCTGCCGTTGTCTCCGCGCAGCTATCCGTTGCAGCCTGGCGCGCGCCAGGGTTGGATCGAGCGCTGCAACCGCTCCGCGGAGCGCATGCACATTCTCCTGCAGCGGCAGCACTATCAACTGGCCTGGTGGCGCACCGGGGGCGACCAGATCAACTACCGGCGCTTCTTCGACATCACCTCGCTTGCCGCGTTGCGGGTCGAGCGCGAGGACGTCTTCGATGCCGTGCACGCGCTGCCGCTGCGGCTGGTACGCGAGGGCTGGGTGGATGGCCTGAGGATCGACCACATCGACGGTCTGGCCGATCCGGGCGGCTACCTGCAGCGGCTGCGCGCACATCTCGATGCCGCCGCTGAAGCAGGCGGTCGTCGTGGTGCGGACATCACCCTGCACGTAGAAAAAATCCTCGCCGAGGGTGAGGCTCTGCCCGCCGGCTGGGCGTGCGATGGCACTACGGGCTACGACTTCATGGATCAGGCCGGTGCATGGCTGCACGAACAGAATTCGGCGCAGGCCTTGGCTGAGCAGTGGCAGGCGCGCTCGGGCGATATGCGCAGTCTCGAGCAGGTGCAGCAGGCGGCCCGCGATGCACTGCTGGATGGATCGCTGCACGCAGACCTGCAGCGCCTGCTGGTCTGTGTTCGGAAGACAATGGGTGAGGCAGCAGCCCTCGGCGACATCAGCGAGGCGATGTTGCGCCGGGCAGTCTGTGCGCTGTTAAGACACTATCCTGTCTATCGCCCCTATACGCTGCAGACGGCGACCGAGCGGAATGTCCTGGCCAAGGCCGAAGCGGCTGCCGTGCAGGGTCTCGACGCTGCGGGGCGCGGGGCCGTGAGCCTGCTGGTCAGCGCCCTGCAGGCGCCCGAGGGCCACGAACTGCGCGTGCGGTTTGGCCAGCTCTCGGCACCGCTCAATGCCAAGGCGGTGGAAGACACGGCGTTCTATCGCTACTACCGTGCGCTGTCGCGCAACGAGGTTGGCAGCGATCCGCAGCGCGTCGGGCTTGGGAGCGATGCACTGATTGAACTCTCCCAGGCCCGTGCGCGCCAGCACCCCCTGGCGATGCTGGCCTTGGCCACGCACGACCATAAACGCGGCCCGGATTCGCGTGCGCGCCTGGCGCTGATCAGCGCCGACGTCGGGGCATGGCAGTCGGCGCTGGCCGAGTGGGAGCGGCAGTGCGCGGCTGCGTCCATGCCGATGCCATTGCCCGCTGCCGAAAGCTATGCACTGTGGCAGGCGCTGGTCGGCGCCTGGCCGATGCACGGTGCGCCCGCCGCGGACTTCCCGAAGCGCATGGACCAGTGGCTGCGCAAGGCGCTGCGCGAAGGCAAGCGGATCAGCAACTGGCTCGATCCCGAGCTCGCCGTTGAAGATGCCGCGCAGCAGTGGCTGCAGGACCTGATGCACGACAGCGAACTGCAGGGCGTGCGCGATGCACTGGCTGATTTCGTGAGGACGCGGGCGGCCGCCGGAGCCAGCAACGGGCTTGTACAGCTGTGCCTGCAGCTGTGCCTGCCGGGTGTTCCCGATATCTACCAGGGCACCGAGTTCTGGGATCTCAGTCTGGTCGATCCGGACAACCGACGCCCCGTGGATTTCGCACGGCGCGCACAGGCATTGGCTGATGATCGAGCGTGGACGGAGTTGCTGCAGCACTGGCATGAGGGAACGCCGAAGATGCGCCTGCTGTCGCGGCTGCTGCAACTGCGGCGCGAGCATCCGGCGTTGTTCCGGTACGGCGCTCTGCAGGCCCTATCCGATCCCGCTTCGGCAGATTTGGTCTTCGTGCGTGAGCACGCAGGGCAGGTGCTGCTGGTGGCGGTGCGCAGGGCGAGCGCAGCGCGATGCCCTGGTCCTGCCCTTGCGTGGAGAGAGGATGCGGAGCAGCGCGTGACTGGGGTTCCGCAACGAACGATGCGCAACGTGCTGGACGGTCGCACGGAGATTTTCAACGGTTCTGCCTCGGATGCGCTGCTGTTTGCCGGCAGCCCCGTGGCGGTGTGGATCAGCCAGGGGAGTGGGGCAGATGGACAGCAGTGAACGACGCCGCCGCATCGAAATGCTGGCGCACCAGATCTGGGAGGCCGAGGGCCGCCCGGATGAGCAGGAACAACGTCATTGGCACATGGCCGAGCGTTTGGTGGAAGCAGAGATAGCAGCGCTTCATGCGGGTAAGGACGAGAACGATGGCAACCCGTAAGTGGACACAGAGCTCGCGCGTTCGCGAGGGCAGGCCGTTCCCGCTGGGCGCGACCTGGGATGGGCTGGGGGTGAATTTCGCACTGTACTCTCGGCATGCCACCAAGGTGGAGCTGTGCCTTTTCGATGCGCGCAACCGCGAGATCGAGCGCATCGTCCTGCCGGAGTACACCAACGAGGTCTGGCACGGCTACCTGCCGGACGTGCGCCCGGGCCAGCGCTATGGATACCGCGTGCATGGCCCCTATGCGCCGCAGGATGGACATCGCTTCAATCCGAACAAGCTGCTGCTGGACCCGTATGCCAAGCAGATCGTGGGCGAGATCAAGTGGGCGCCGCAGCTGTTCGGCTATACGCTGGGACACCGCGACGCCGACCTGAGCTTCGACCGCCGCGACAGCGCGCCGTACATGCCGCGCTGCGCGGTGATCGACCCGGCCTTCAGCTGGGGCAGCGAGCGCGCGCCCGCTACACCGTGGGATCGCTCGGTCATCTACGAGGCGCACGTGCGCGGCCTGACCATGCAGCATCCCGGCGTCCCCCACGCCGAGCGCGGCACGTTCTCGGCGCTGCGGCACGATGCGGTGGTGGACCATCTGGTGCATCTGGGCGTCACGGCCATCGAGCTGCTGCCGGTGCACGCCTATGTGGACGACCAGCAACTATTGGAGCGCGGCCTGCGCAACTACTGGGGCTACAACACCATCGGCTTCTTCGCGCCTCAGCCGCGCTACCTGTCGCTGGAGACGGTGGCCGAGTTCAAGCAGATGATCGCCCGCCTGCACAGCGCGGGTATCGAAGTGATCCTGGACGTGGTCTACAACCACACCGCCGAAGGCAATGAACTGGGGCCGACGCTCTCGTTCAAGGGCATCGACAATGCCAGCTACTATCGCCTGGCCGATGACCGGCGCTTCTATATCAACGATACCGGCACGGGCAACACCTTCGACCTGACCAATGCCGGTGCGCTGCGCATGGTGATGGATTCGCTGCGGTATTGGGTGACCGAGATGCGCGTCGATGGCTTCCGCTTCGACCTGGCCACCATCCTCGGCCGCGAGCGGCATGGCTTTGACCCGTCGGGCAGCTTCCTGGATGCGGTGCGCCAGGATCCGGTGCTGAGCCAGGTCAAGCTGATCGCCGAACCGTGGGACATCGGGCCCGGCGGCTACCAGCTGGGTCAGTTCCCGCCGGGATGGGCCGAGTGGAATGACCGGTTCCGTGACACCACCCGAGCGCTGTGGCGCGGGGATGCCGGCCAGTTGCCGGAGTTCGCGGCGCGGTTTACCGGCTCTGCCGATCTGTTCGACCATCACGGCCGCCGGCCGTCGGCCAGCATCAATCTGGTCACCGCGCACGATGGCTACACCCTGCACGATCTGGTGAGCTACAACGACCGCCACAATGAGGCCAATGGCGAGGACAACCGCGATGGCCATTTCCACAACCTGTCGTGCAACCACGGCGTGGAAGGCGATACGGACGATGAGTGCATCCTCGCCGTGCGTTCGCGGCAGATGCGCAATCTACTCGGTACGCTGCTGCTCGCGCAGGGCACGCCGATGCTGCTGGCGGGCGATGAGTTTGGTCATTCGCAGCAGGGCAACAACAACGCCTACTGCCAGGACAATCCATTGAGCTGGATTGACTGGGAGCGTGCGGCGCAGCCGGGGCCGCAGGCGCAAGCGGCCTTCGTACGGCGCGCACTGGCACTGCGTCGCCGCTACGGGCTGCTGCGCCGCAATCGTTTCCTCACCGGCGACTACGACGAATCGCTTGGAATGCGCGATATCGAGTGGCGCAGGCCCGATGGGCAGCCCATGGGCGAGGGGGATTGGCACAACCCGGAGCAGCGGGCGTTGCTGATCGTGCTGGATGGACGCAGCCCGGACAGCGGGCTGCGTGAGCCAGGGCGCCATGTCAGTCTGGCCCTGCTGCTGAACCCGGGTGACCAGCCACAGCGGTTCAGGCCGTCCGACGAGACCCTGTCATTCCGTCGCGTGGTGCTGCAGACCGACGATGCGCCACTAGAGATGGACGAGGAAGGGCAGTGGACGCTGCCTGCGCGGAGCCTATGCCTGCTGGCCTCCAGCAGCGCAGGGTGATGGCGTGGAATCAGTAGCGCCGGGCCATGCCCGGCGGGCCGTTCACCCCATCACGTAGCGCAATACTCCCGCCGAAACCACACCGATCAGCACCGTCGGCAGCATCGACCACCGCGTGGCAGCCAGCAGGGTGATCGCCAGTGCGGCAAGATCGGCCGGATGGCTGGAAACGAAGTCCGGTGCGATCACCGAGATCAGCACACAGCCCGGCGCCGCTTCCATCACCGTGACCGCGCGCTTGCTGAGGGTTCGGTTGCGCAGGGCCAGGTAGCCAAGGATGCGGGTGAGGTAGGTCACGGCCGCCATCAGCACGATGGTCAGCAACGAGGTCCAGTGGATCAGTCCGCCGAGGATCATGCCGCGTCCTCCGCCAGCAGCCAGGCGGCGGCAAGCCCGGCCAGCGCACCGCTGGCCACGTACCACGCGCCGGGCACCAGCAGGTAGGTGCCTGCGGCCACCAGCAGGCTGACCAGCCAGGGGCGGGCGGCCTTCATGCCCTGCCACATGCCGCGCAGCAGCACCAGGAACACGGCCGGGAAGGCCATGTCGAACCCATAGGCGTGGATGTCGCCCAGCAACGGCCCGACCAGCGCGCCCAGCGTGGTGAACACCACCCAGACCGTGTACAGGCCCGCAGATACTCCCAGGTAGTAGGCCAGGCTGAAGCCCCGGCCACGGTGACGTGCATCGGCCACGCCCAGCGCCCAGCTTTCATCGCACATGAAGAACAGCGCGGGCAGGACCCGGCGCCGCGGCAGCTGCTGCAGCAATGGGGCGAGGCTGGCGCCCATCAGCAGGTGGCGGCTGTTGACCAGGGCGGTGATGGCCACGATCAAGGCAATGTGCGGCGGCGAGGTCCACAGTTCCACCGCAGCGAATTCGGAGCCGCCAGCGAAATTGAGGCCGGTCATCAGCGGCACTTCCAGCGCGGCAAGGCCCTTCTGCGCGGCCTGGGCACCCAGCACCAGGGCAAAGGGAAGGAAGCCGATCATCACCGGAATGGCGGCGCGCAGGCCACGCAGGAATTCGGCACGGGGCGCGGTGTCGCAGGCGGGGTCGGGCAGGGGCAGGGTGGTGCGGGCGTCCATGGAGCGATCGCAGGTGGGGGACGACCATGCTAACGGCCAGCCCCTCGAATCGGGTTGCGTTGATGCCGTGATGATCCGAATATCTGCAATCCTGTGCGCGCCTTCGCCAATCCAGTGAAATCCCATGCAGAACGAGCTCGACAGCCTGGACCGCCGCATCCTTGATGCCCTGCAACGTGACGGGCGGCTGCAGAACCTGGAGCTTGCCCGGCAGGTCGGGCTGTCTCCATCGGCCTGCCTGCGCCGGGTGCGGCTGCTGGAGGAGGGGGGCTACATCGACCGCTACGTGGCGCTGCTGAACCCGGCCAAGGTCGGGCGCGGTTTCACGGTATTCGTGCGGGTGTGGCTGCGCGGGCAGGACGAGGACACCACCAACCACTTCATCAACAGCATCAAGTCGTTCCCCGAGGTGCTCGAGTGCCACCTGATGGCGGGCGACTGTGACTTCCTGCTGCGGGTGGCGGTGGCGGACCTGGATGCGTACCGGCAGTTCCAGATCCGGCACCTGAACCGCATTGCAGGCGTGCAGAACACCAAGACCGAGATCCCGATGCAGCGGATCAAGCAGACCACCGAGCTGCCGCTCTGAGCTGCGGCCCTCAGCCCACCTGCCCGCGCTCGCTGGTGATGCGGGCACCCTCGCGCATCACCAGGGTCACCGGAGTCTTTTCCACCACCTCCAGCAGCCGCGACCACTGCGCATCGCTCAGCTCGGCGCTGGCGTGCAGCACCCGGTGCACATGCAGGCGACCGTCCGCGTCGCGCTCCGAGCGCAGTTCAGCGCGGAACTCGCCCAGCTCCCAGCCCTTGCGCTGGGCATACATGCGCAGGGTGATGGCCGTACATGAGGCCAGCGAGGCCAGGTACAGGTCGAAGGGGGCAAAGCCGCGGCCCTGGCCGCCCAGCGACGCCGGTTCGTCGGCATCAACGGAATACGTGCCGTTGCTGACGTGGTGCAGGTAGTTGTCGGCGGTGGAGGTGATGCGTGCGTAGGCCATTGGGGGCACAGGAAAGTGGAGGCCGGGAAATGGTACCGCCGCCGGCCCGGCACCGGTACGTCGCCCTGTCGTCACGCGATCTTGTAGGCCGATTGGCCACCCTTTGCCTGTAACAGACGGAGGTGCCGCCTGGACAGGAGCGTTGTAAGTGTTGGGAGCCGTTGATAACCCGGGCCTGCAAGGGGTGCGTGTGCTGGTGGCGGAAGATGAATTCGCCATTGCCATGTTCCTGGTCGACTATCTGGAACTGAAGGGCGTGCACATCGTGGGCCCCGCCGGCGACCTCGCCGCGCTGAACAGGCTGTTCGACGAGCAGCCCATCGATGTCGCCCTCCTGGATATCAACCTGGGGGGCGAGCAGGTCTACCCCCTGGCGGATCGGCTGGCGGCCGCCGGCATCCCGTTCCTGCTGACGTCCGGCTACGACGACAACGTGCCAAGCCGCTTTGCCGATACGCCTCGCTGCGCCAAGCCCTACCACATCCAGGCGCTGGCCCAGCAGCTGGAGACACTGGTGCATGCCCGCCGCGCCACCGCAGGTGGCAGTTGAAGGTGCCACATGGCTAGCCGGATGGAGCTGAGCGCGCCCGTCGCCACGACGCCTGTGCTGCCGACGTCGCCGCCGCTGCACGCGATGCGCGGTGGCATGGCCGAACGGATCGCCGGGCACGACTGGTCGGCCACCCCGCTGGGGGACCGTAACGATTGGGCGCCGCACCTGCGGGCGACCGTGGACCTGATGCTGGCCCACGGCTTCCCGATGATCGTGCTGTGGGGCGAAGAACTGATCCAGCTGTACAACGATGGCTACGCCGAGATCCTGGCCGACAAGCACCCGCACGGCCTGGGCCAGGCGACCCGCATCTGCTGGCCCGAGGTGTGGCACATCAACGGCCCCATCTATGCACGGGTATGGCAGGGCGAAACCATCACCTACGAGGACAAGCTGTATCCGCTTGCCCGGCAGGGGGTGCTGGAGGACATCTGGTTCACCATTACCTACAGCCCCATCCGTGATGCGTGCGGCCGTATCGATGGCGTGCTAGTCACGATGTTCGAGACGACCGCTGCGCATGCCGCGCACGCTGCACGCGAGCATGAACAGCGGCGCAGGCGGCAGAGTGACGAGCGCCTGTCACTGGCCTTCCAGATGCTTCCGGTGGGGCTGTGCATCGTCGATACCGAAGGCCGGGTACTGCAGTCCAACGAGCAGATGCGCGCCTACCTGCCCAGCGGCGAACTGCCGTCACGCGACAGCCGCAACATGCCGCGCTGGCAGGGCTGGCATGAGGATGGCAGCCTGATCGGCCCGGAAGACTTCGCCGTAGCGCGCGCGCTTCGCGGCGACACGGTCGTGCCGGGGCTGGAATTCCAGTTCACCCACGAGGATGGACAGGTGCGGTGGACACGCATCGCGGCAGCGCCGCTGCGGGATGCGCAGGGCGAAGTCACCGGTGTGTTCGCCATCGCCATCGACATCGATACGCTGAAGCGTGCCACCGAGCGCCAGGCCGTGCTGCTGGCCGAGCTGCAGCACCGGGTGCGCAACATCATGGCAATGATCCACGCCATTGCATGGCGCACGCAGGAAACCGTGGGCAGCGTCGAGGAGTATGCCGAGCGCTTGTGCGGGCGGTTGATGTCACTGGCCCGCACGCAGGCGCTGCTGACCCGCGGTGACAATGCGGGGGTCTGCCTGCGCGGCATGCTGGACGAGGAAATATCGGTGCAGGTGCACCGTTCTGACCAGTATCTGCTGGAAGGCCCTGACGTGCTGCTGCCGCCGAAGGCTGCCGAGGTCCTCTCGCTGGCCGTGCACGAACTGGCGACCAACGCGCTCAAGTACGGGGCCATCCGCAGCGATGGCCGCATCGACGTTTCGTGGTCCGTCCAAGTGAAGGAGGGGAGCAGCCCCTGGTTGGCCTTGCACTGGTGCGAACGGCATTCGCCCGTGGACGGCTGGTCGCCACCGCAGCGACGAGGGCTGGGCTGCTCGCTCATCGAGAAGCGGGTGCCCTACGAGCTGGCCGGCAGCGGACAGCTGCTGTTCCGTGCCGACGGCGTGGATGCCCACATCCGTTTCCCGCTGCGGGACCGGGACAGCCTGCTGCAGACCGACGCACCAGCAACGGGTTGACGCGTCGCGGCCGGCTACGCGCCGGGAAGCGGCTCATGCAGCGGGCAGCCATTGTGCTGCGAGCGATGCGCGCGCGAAGCAGCCATCACCACGCGGCGTGCCCGATTCAAAGCGCCCAATGGCCGGTGCGCCTGCAGTGCGTGCCATGGGCTGAAGGCCAGGCGGTCCTCGATGCCCGGTGACTCGGCGTCGTCCCAGCTCACCTGGGGTGGAACGTGCAGCGTAGCCACTGCAATGAACGGGCTCTGCTCCTGCGGCCATTCCACCGAGGCATCCTCGATGGGCATCGTCTGCTCGTCACGGCACAGCTGTGCACACAGTTCCCAGACAAGCTCAGTGCGGCCGCTGGCAAGCGCGTCCTGGATGGCATCGCGCTGGCTGTCCTCGCTGTTCTCCACGGGCGCACCGCTGAGCGACTGCAACGTCGCTGAGACGGGGCGAAGGCAGAACTTGGCCACGTAGGGGCCGAAGCGGAACGGCACCTGGCTGAAGAAGGTTTCGCCCATCGGGTGGGTCTGCGGTTCGCCACCCATTCCCTTGATCTTGCCGCTGCCGCCGCCAGCGGCTTCCAGCAGCCGCTCGCCGCCACGCAGGGCGGCTGAAATCACTGCCTTGGTGCGCGGCATGCGCTCGGTGGTTGCCGCCAGCAGCTTGGTGGAGCGGAGGAAGCCCTTGGGGCCCGGGCTGGTGAAGGCCGGGCCGTTGACCATCAGGAAGTCCTGGCTGTGCTGTTCTTCGCTTTCCGCCACGCGCTCGCCCGGCACGCCAAGAATCTTCAGCGCAATCGCACGTGGCGTGGACACCGTGTCCGGCAGCTGCTCGGCAGGCGGGGAAGAGAAGCGCACGACCGCTTCATACGCGCCCGGGGCGGCAAACAGTCCATGTGCGAGCTCCTCTGGCAGGTTGTCTGCTATCTGCAACTTTCCCTTCAGCAGGGCCTGGCCCTTGGCGTGCACGGCGCGATGCGCGTGGCCTTCAGCGGCGGCGACCGTGCGGGCCATGTCCAGGAACACATCGCGCAACGCATCGATGGTCTCAGCTTCGTCAGCCTCGGGCTGCTCCATGCCGGCATGGAACGGAACGGGGGAAAGTAGCGGGCGCATGGTTGGCTCCATCAGGGATGAAGCCAGCATGCGTGATTGCGGTTATCCGCCAGTGCAGGGCCGGCATGGGCCGCTTTCACGACCCATGCGCGGGCGCCTGCGATGCCTCAGGCAGGCTTGGGTGCCTCGCCGTCACCGGCGTCCGGCAGCGGCGGCAGGGTCGGGTCCACGGTCACCGGTACATCGCTCTTGAGCAGCGCAGCGGCTTCCTTGTCGCTGGCCACGGCCGGCGGTGAACCGCGCAGCGGCATGTTCGCCGTCTCCTTCACGAACATCATGGTGACCAGGCCGACCACCGCCGCAACCATCAGGTAGTAGGCCGGCACCAGCGGGTCGCCCGTGCGCTCGACCAGCCAGGCGGTGACCAGCGGCGTGGTGCCACCGAACAGCGAGACCGACACGTTGAAGGCGATCGACAGTGCGCTGTAGCGCACCGGCGTGTAGAACAGCGCCGGCAGCGTGGAGGGCATCGAGCTGGTGAAGCACACCAGGGCCAGGCCGAGCAGCATCAGGCCGAGGAAGATCAGCCAGTCATTGCCGCTGCCGATCAGCAGCAGGCAGGGCACGGCCAACACCAGCAGCGCGATGCAGGCACCGATGATCATCGGCCGGCGGCCCAGCTTGTCGCTGAAAAGCCCGCCGACGATGTTCAGCGGCATCATCACCAGCATCACGATGATGATCAGCAGCAGGCCCTTGCTCTCGGCATACCCCATGGTCACGCTCAGGTAGCTGGGCATGTAGGTCAGCAGCATGTAGTCGGTGACGTTGAACACCAGCACCAGGCCCATGCACACCAGCAGCTGGCGGCCATGCACGCGGAACAGGTCACCCAGGCCCGGGCGGTCGTGCTCGCGCTTCTCGGCTTCTTCGGCAAAGGCGCGGAAGGCCGGGGTTTCTTCCAGCTTCATGCGCATGTACAGGCCGAGCAGGCCCAGCGGGCCGGCCACCAGGAACGGAATGCGCCAGCCCCAGTCCAGCATGTCCTCGCTGCTCAACAGCATGTGCAGCGCGGTGACGGTGCCTGCACCGGCGATGTAGCCGCCCAGCGTGCCGAACTCCAGCCAGCTGCCCATCAGGCCGCGGTTGCGGTCGGTGGAGTATTCGGCGATGAAGGTCGCCGCGCCGCCATACTCGCCGCCGGTGGAGAAGCCCTGCACGACGCGTGCGAGCAGCAGCAGGACCGGCGCCCAGATGCCGATGCGCTCGTAGGAGGGAATCAGGCCGATGGCAAACGTGCCCAGCGCCATCAGGATCATGGTGAACGCCAGCACTTTCTGCCGCCCGTAGCGGTCACCCAGCGGGCCGAACACCAGGCCGCCCAGTGGGCGCACCAGGAACGCCACGGTGAAGGTGGCAAAGGCGGCGATGACCTGCGCGGTGGGGTTGCTGGAGGGGAAGAAGACCTGGCCAATGGTCACGGCAAGGTAGCCGTAGACGCCGAAGTCGAACCACTCCATCGCGTTGCCCAGTGCAGCGGCACCGACGGCGCGCTTGAGCATGGGCTTGTCGACGACGGTGATCTCGTCAACCTTCAGGTGGCGGCGGCGTTTGAACCAGCCGAAATGGGCATGGGCATCGGGGTTGTCCTGCATGGGACGTCCTTTCTGTTCTTGGATTGGAGTGCGGAATAGGCGGTGTGGTGTGTCCCGAGAATCGGAAACGGCGATGCTGGCGCAACTGGCGCAGGGGCATCGGTGCGGGCGGTCCACGCTGGACCAGGACGTACGGGAAAAGACCACGCACGGGAAACTACGCCGTGGATCGGCGAGGGCTGGTGAAGATCGAGGATCCGGGCCAGCGGCGATGGCTGCTGCTGCCGATCAGCACAGGCTGATCAGTTCAGGCGGGCAGGGTGCACATCGAGAGAAGCAGCGAAGAACTACGCCTGAGCGGTGTCATCCACCCGGATCCTGCGCGCGGCGGAGGAAGGGCGGGGTGGGAGCGGGTGTGGCAAGCGGTACGCCGGTCGGCCGTGCTTCCCACGTAACAGGCGTGCCTGTCACGTAGTACGTCGTGTCGATCATCCGTTCATGATAACGGTTACGGCGTGAACATGCAGCGAAGCGGTCGCGCACGGACGCTGTGTTCCAGCGTGCCTGTTCATGTGCGTGCCGTGATGACATGCTGTGGACGCACTGTGGCCGCCTCGCTCACAACGCAGCCTTTACGGTGTTGGCGAACCAACGCAACCGGAGCATCGCATGACCCGTCGCATTCCCGAAGGTACCCTTGTCGTCGTCACCGATGGTGGTTCGGCACGCGTGTTCACCAACGTCGGCACCGATCATCAGCTGACGCTGAAGCAGGAGGGCGAGCTGCGCCTGCAGGACATCAGCGAGCAGGGCGTGTCGGGCCAGGGCCCTTCCGGTGCCGTGCCGAAGGACATGTCCATTTCCCAGCTCAACGAAGCCACGTTCGCCAAGCAGGTCGCCGAACAGTTGAACGAGGATGCGCTGAAGAACCGCTATGCGCACCTGATCCTGGTGGCTGACCCGATCACCCTGGGCCGCATCCGCCCGCTGCTGCACAAGGAAGCGCAGGCGCGACTGCTGGATGATCTCGCCAAGAACTTCACCAACGCGCCGCTGGAAGACATCCAGCGCGCACTGGCGGCGTAACCGCATGCCGTTCATGCGCGACCACCAGGCCGTCGAGCCGGCCCGCAGCGATGTCGATGCGCAGGCGGGTTGGCTGCTGATCGAGTTCGGTGCGCCCTGGTGCGGCCACTGCCAGGCCGCGCAGCCGGCGCTGCAGGCCTTCGTGGACGCGCATGACCTGCCGCACTGGAAAATTGAAGATGGCAAGGGCAAGCCGTTGGGCCGCTCATTCCAGGTGAAGCTCTGGCCGACTGTCGTGCTGCTGCGCGACGGCCAGGAAGTGGCCCGCGTAGTGCGGCCGGTGGACAGCGCCGATCTGTCCACGCTGGTGGCGGCGCTGCCGACGTAGCTTCGGGCGTGCTCGACTGTTCCTGATTTCTGGTAGAGCCGAGCCATGCTCGGCTGCAGCGCTATACTCCGCGCGTGCTGTCGCTCTGCTTGAATCCTGATGACCTCTCCGCTTTCCGTTGAATCCCCGCGGCGTCTTGCCGCGCCCGCGATCTGGGATGACCTGCTCGCCCATCGCTTCGAGGCCATCGAGTCCGCCTTGCCTGAACTTCTCGCGCCGCAGGACGCCGATGGCGGTGCGCGCGTGCTCACCCTACTGGCCCCGCCTCAGGCCCTGCCGATCAACACGTTGTGGCAGGCACTGGCTGCCTGGCAGCAGGCCTCGCCGCAGGCCGACGCGCCGCTGCTGCTGGCAGCGCTGGTCTGGGACCGCATCGCCGTCGATGCGCGCGGCTCCGGCTGGACTGCTTCAGTGGGCGAGGGCGCCTGGTCGAGCGTGCACGCCGCGCAGACCGCGCTGTTCGTGCATGCGATCGCCCTGGCCGATCGTGGGCCGCTGTGCTGGCCGCTGCTGCACCAGCTGATGCGAAGCGTGGCGGCCTTCGGCGTTCCCGTGTGGATGAGCGACTGGATGCATGATGGCTTCCATCCTGCCGATGGCGCCGGCCCCTGGCGCGACATGCAGGCGCTGCTGGGTGCGTGGATGGCCGAGGCACCCCGCCTGCCGGCGCTGCCAGCAGAGTTGCCCACTTCCTGGGCGACCGCGATCCCGATTCCGCCGGAGCTGGACGAGGAGGGCGACCCGATCGAGGGGCACGGCACTTCGCCGGAGCCCGCGCTGGCCTGGTTGCAGATGGGCCTGCAGGCCGCCGGCCATGGCCTGCCGTTGCTGGACACCTACGCGCGGCTGCGCACGCCACGTTGGGGCGGCAGCCATGACGAGATCCTGGCGCTGGCCGATGGTCCCCTGGCCGAAGGCCTCGACGCATCGCAGCGCAACCAGCTGCGGATGATCGCCTGGCTGGACGCCATCGACGTGGACAGCATCGATACCGGCAACCGCGGCGCGGTGCAGCAGGCGTTCGCGCGCGGGATGGAGCTGCTGGCGCAGCCGCAGTCGGCACTGGAGCGCACGGGCATCCACCTGCAGCTGGCCGAGCTTGCATCGCGGGTGGACAACACCGGCATGGCCGCGGCGCATTATGCGCAGGCGGTCGACCCCAGCGTGCCGCGCGGGTTTGATGACCCCCAGTTGATGCGCATGCTGCACGCGGCTGCCGCCACCGGCATGGGCGAGTGGCTGGCGCCGGTCGTAGCGCGGCAGTGGCGCAATTCTGCCTGGGCCGCAGTGATGCAGGGCGCACTGCGCGACACCGGCTGGTGTGGTGTGGCGCCGGATGCAGCACAGGCCGAGGCGGCCTATCGCCATGCGGCGGCGCTGATGGCGGTGCCAGCGCCTGGCGCGGACTGCCCGTTCAACGACGTCTATTACGCCTTCGACGAAACGCTGCAGCACACCGCGCTGCTGCATATGGCGCAGGCCGGTGCCGAGCTGGGCTTCCCGGAAATGCAGGCCGCGCTGGGCTACCACTACTTCGAGCATGTGCCGGCCTACGATCCGGCGCTGGCCATCCAGTGGTACCGCCGCGCAGCGGAGCAGGACAGTAGCCGCGCGCTCTACAACCTCAGCCTGGTCTACGACCGCGGGCTGGAGGAGGGCGGCATTGCGGGCATGGGTGTGGACGAACTGGTGCACCTGTCCAACGCCTGCGAGCTGCGTTGCCTGGAACTGGCGGCGACCGAAGAAGAATGGGGTGAGCGCCTGCAGCGCCGGGTGCGCAGCTGCGTGGCCGGCGTCGGCTATTACCTGCGCACGCAGGTAATAGCCGAAGGTCGCCTGCCACGCCTGCTGGAGACCCTCGAATTCTGGGGCGGCCAGGCGTGGACACAGGCGGCCTGGATGCTGGCGCAGTACTACGCCGCACGCAGCGAGCACGAGTTCGACCGGGCGGTGTTCTGGGCCGAGCGCGCCTGCGCGCAGCAGCCGGACGATGAGGACGTGCTGGCGCTGCGTACGACCCTGCAGCGCGGCCTGTTCGGCAGCCGGCGCTACCGGCAGGCGCTGGAGCGCGTCAGCGACGGCCTGCAGTAGAGTCGAGCTTGCTCGACTGCTGTGTCTGTAGAGCCGAGCCATGCAGGACTGCTGTGTCTGTAGCGCCGAGCCCATGCTCGGCTGAGAGGGCAGCCGAGCATGGGCTCGGCTCTACCCAACCGGGCCTCAATGCAGCGTAATGGGGCCGTGGTGTGCACGCAGTTCACCCAGCAACCGGCGGCCACGCTGGCTGACGGCAATGATGGCCGAGCTGACCTTGTGCACGTTGTAGCCCGGCCGGGCATGAGCCGCCGGGTCCGGCGGTTCGTTCTCGTTGATCATCGTCGCCATGCCTTCGGCGGTGTACAGCGCGTGTTCCAACCGGAAAAACAGCGATTCCACTTCGTTGGTAATGGTGGGTGCTTCAGATGACATGCGATGGCTCCTGCAAGAGTGGGCCACCCGTAGGTGGCGGGCGATACGCGGGTGGAACTTCGGCTGAGCTGTGAGAAAAAGCCGGTGGGCCATGCGGCCGCCGCGCACCGCCCGCCGTAGTCACGGCAAGCAGCTCTCACAACTCATTTCGGGGTTCCACGCCCGGCAGCGGTTACGCCACTGCGCCGCCATCCTGCACTCCGCCATCGCAGCGGATCCAGTTTCTTTTTCATCATCGCGTTGCCTCATCTGCGGCGCCGCCAAGAGCGCTTGAATGCACACCCCTGCAAGTGGTCCGAATGCGTCACGACATGGCGCAATGCGCCCAGCGCACGACACTCCGCTTACCCACGGGTGCTCAGCCCCAGCAGGACGGCAGGCCGCCGGCATCCACATCGGGGCCACGAAACAACGCCAAAAACGTCGCAAGCGCGCCAGCACGTCTGCAGCCGGGTCTCGTCGTAGTGGTGCCGGGCACCGCTACCGATCCAGTCTGTCCGCCGGGGCAGAGGTGGTGAATACAAAAAGTTGCATATGAAAGCGACACTTTTCGTCGCGTCTCCATCTGTTCAGTTGCAACGCAGCATGTGCAGGCCTTGGCCCGGTGCTACGATCCCGTCACCACCTGAATCGATCCAAATGCCGATGCCCCTGCTGGACCGTCGCCTCCTGATCGCCGTCGCCGCCACCGCCATGCTCGCCTCCGGCGTGGGCACGGCCGCCACGCCGAAGTCCGCCGCCGACAAGGCCTATGCCTCGGTCGACCCCTTCATCGGCACCGGCGGGGAAGGGCATACCTACCCGGGTGCCACCGTGCCCTTCGGCATGGTCCAGCTCAGCCCGGACACCCGCATCCAGCCGCGCGAGAAGGCCTATGGCTGGGCAGCGGGCTACCGCTACGACGACAGCAGCATCGTCGGCTTCTCGCATACGCATTTCTCCGGTACCGGCCATTCCGACCTGGGCGACATCCTGGTGATGCCCTTCACCGGCGAACCGGGCCTGGAGCGCGGTGACCCGGAGAAGCCGCGCAGTGGCTACGCCTCGCGCTTCCGCCATGACGACGAGAAGGCCGAGCCCGGTTACTACGCCGTGACCCTGGACGACTACAAGGTACGCGCCGAGCTGACCACCAGCGCCCGCGTGGGCGTGCATCGCTATACCTTCCCCAAGGGTACCGACGCGAAGATGCTGCTGGACATGCGCACCAGCATGTACGACTACCCGGGCAAGATCCTGTGGTCGCGGGTGCGCGTGCGCGACGATGGCACCGTGACTGGCTTCCGCGAAACGCGGGGCTGGGCCGCGGGCCGCCAGTTGTACTTCGCCATGCGCTTCTCGCGGCCGCTGGCCAGCCACGAGCTGCACAACACCGAGAAGGACATCGTCTACAAGGGCTTCGCGCCCCCGGGCGAAAAGGACCCGGCGCAGCGGGCGCAGATCGAGGGCCGGCAGCTGGTCGGCACGTTCGACTTCGGCAAGCTCGATGCGCCGCTGATCGTCAAGGTCGCGATCTCGCCGGTCAGCGAGGCCGGTGCGATCGCCAACCTCGATGCGGAGGTGGCCGACTTCAATTTCGACCGCGTGCGCGCACAGGCAAAGCAGGAGTGGACCCAGGCGCTGTCGGTGCTGGACATCGACGCGCCCGAGCATGCACGGCGCAGCGCCTACACCGCGCTTTACCACACCATGCTGGGCCCGACGCTGTTCATGGATGCCGACGGCCAGTACCGTGGCGCCGACAATGCGGTGCACAAGGCCGAGGGCTACACCAACTACTCGACGTTCTCGCTGTGGGATACCTATCGCGCCCTGCATCCCCTGCTGACCCTGGTGCAGCCGGAAAAGCGCAACAGCGACTTCATCAACTCGATGCTGGCCCACCACGACCACAGCCCGTACGGCATGCTGCCGGTGTGGTCGTTCCACGGCCTGGAAGACTGGTGCATGATCGGCTACCACGCGGTGCCGGTGATCGCCGATGCCTACGTGAAGGGCATCCGTGGCTTCGATGCCGACAAGGCACTGAAGGCGATGGTCGAGACGGCGAACTACGGCCCTTACGATGGCATCGCGCAGTACCGCGAGCTGGGTTACGTGCCCATCGATGAGGAAGGCGAGGCGGCCAGCAAGACCCTGGAGTACGCCTTCGACGACTGGACCATCGCGCGCATGGCGCAGGCCATGGGTAAGGCCGACGTGGCCAGCACCTTCGACAAGCGCGCCGGCAACTGGCGCAATGCGTTCGACAAGGACACCGGCTTCATGCGCGCGCGCAAGCGTGACGGCAGCTTCCGCACGCCGTTCGACCCCAGCGCCAGCGGCTACGGCACCGACTACACCGAAGGCAACGCCTGGCAGTATTCCTGGTATGTGCCGCAGGACGTGGCCGGCCTGGCGGCAGCGCATGGGGGCAGCGACAAGCTGCTGGCGCGGCTGGATGAGGTGTTCAACGCCAAGGTGGATCCGTCCATCTTCGAGCACATGGAAGACATCACCGGCCTGATCGGCTGGTATGCGCACGGCAACGAACCCAGCCACCACGTGGCCTACCTGTACTCGTATGCCGGCCAGCCCTGGCGCAGCCAGGCACGCCTGAAGCAGATCATGGACACGCAGTACGCCGATCGCCCCGATGGCCTGGCCGGCAACGATGACGTTGGCCAGATGTCGGCGTGGTACGTGTTCACCGCGCTGGGCCTCTACCCGGTGGCACCGGGTTCGGGCGAGTACATCCTGGGCCGCCCGTTCCTGCCGAAGACCGCGATGCGCCTGCCGAACGGCAAGACCTTCACCATCGTGGCCAACGGCCTGGACGACAAGCACACCTACGTGGGCAGCGTCAGCCTCAACGGCAAGCCGCTGCAGCGCACCTTCCTGCGCCATGACGAGATCCTGGCCGGTGGCGAGCTGACCTTCACCATGCAGGCCGAGCCGAACAAGGCATGGCCGGGGCAGGGTGCGCAGGCACCGTATTCGATGTCGAAACCGTAACCGGTAGCGCCGGGCCATGCCCGGCGGCGGAACCTGTAGAGCCGAGCCCACGCTCGGCTCAGGCATTACAGAAGCAGCCGAGCATGGGCTCGGCTCTACCAAAGCGATGCGCGCTGCGCAGGTGCCACCTTCCGTGTCGCAATCAGCACCTCTTTCTGGCGGCACGTCAGGTCTCGGCCATACAACTCGCGGGCCAATCCGTGACGCAATGATGTTCTCTGGCTGCCCGAGGTCATTCTCGTAATCGTCTGATTTTTCCTCGGCCAACCCCTTGCTAGGTTCCTGCGCACAGAAGTGCGCCAGGGTGGTGCACAGGGCGTAAGCCATATGCACACGTTGCAAGCGCATGAGGATGCAGCGCTGCTGCACCGGTTTGAACTGCCCGGCGCAGGGCTTTTGCTGGTCGAACGCTGGCGCGGACGCGAAGCGTTGTCCGAAGGACTGGACTACCACGTCGACGTACTCGCTCCCCACGCGGACCCTGCCTGCGAAGCGTGGCTCGGCAGGCCCGCAACGCTGTCCACCCGCGATGCGCAGGGGCGCGACATCCGGCGGGTCGGCCTGGTACGCGAGGTGTACCGGCTGGACTGCGATCGCGGCTTCACCCGCTATCGCATTCGCCTGGCGGCATGGACGTGGTGGCTGGCGCAGCAACGGAACAGTCGCGTTTTCCGTGATGCAACCGTCCGCCAGATCGTGGATGCCGTGTTCGCCGGCCATCCGTCGCTCGCCTGCTGGCGCTGGAGCGACGATGCACGGGCCTGCCTGGACGCGCTGCCGCCGCGTCACTACTGCGTGCAGTATCGCCAGTCGGATATGGATTTTGTCGCCGGCCTGCTGGCCGAAGAGGGCATTGGCTGGCGTGTCGAGGCAGATGCGGAGGCGCCCGCACTGCATCGAATCGAACTGTTCTTCGATAGCGTGGCCTTGCCACAGCACGCGGTTTCGGCAAGTGACGGTGCCCTGCGCTTCCACCGCGGCGACGCGACCGAGCAGGAGGACAGCGTGCTGCACCTGGCCAGGCGCGTGCGGCTGGGCCCCCACCGGTTGAGCATGGTCAGCGATGACTATCGGCAGGATCGCACGCTGGCCGTGCAGTTGCCGGTGGATGGCGGTGGCAGTTCGTCTGTCGAGGAGTATCTTGCGTGCGGCTCGCTGGGCTTCGAGTCGCGGGCAGAAGGCGAGCGGCGCGCCGTACTTTCGGTTGAGCGCCACGAAGCGGATCGGCATGGGTGGCAGGGCATTGCGACAGTGCGAGGCCTGGCCGCAGGCCGGTGGTCGGCCATCAGCCAATGGTCGCCGCAACACACGCCCGAACTTCTGATCACTTCGCTGGAGCATGCCGGCGCCAATACCTTGCCAGATCGGCTGCTCCCGCATCGTTGGGTGGAGGCGCTGCAAAGTGACGGGTTCCTGCCTGCCGAACTGCAGCGCTATGCCCAGCAGCTCGGCTATGCCGCAGCCTTCCATGCTGTTGACCGCCAGCGTCCCTGGCGTCCATCCACGCCAGACCCGGCGGGCGAAGCCCAGGTGGTGGGTCGGCAGACGGCCATTGTGATTGGCGCCGATGAGGGCGGCGGAGCAGCCGAAGGCGGTCGCGTGTACGCCGACTCACTCGGGCGGATCCGCGTGCGCTTTCCGCTGATGGATGCAGCGGGCAAGCCTGCGCACAGCGCATGGTTGCGCGTTGCACAGCGGTTTGCAGGTCCGGGCGTGGGCAGCCAGTTCCTGCCGCGCGTGGGCCAGGAGGTGCTGGTGGGCTTCCTGGAGGGGGATGTGCAGCGCCCGATCGTACTGGGCGCCCTCTACAACGGGCGCGGCGAGAGCGATCCATCGCTGCATGCGCAGGCGAGCGATACGCGCGTCGGCGGTACCGGCAACCTTGCCGGTGGCAACGCACCGGCCTGGCACGCAGCGGGTGATGGCCCGCAAGCGCATCGCCATCCCGGTGCGCTCTGGGGTTTCAGCTCCCGCGAATGGGGCGGTGAGGGTGGCTCCACCCTGCAGTTCGACGACACGGACGACCAGCTCCGCCTGCAGTTGGCGACGACACAGGCGGCCAGCCAGTTGAACCTGGGCCACGTCATCCACCAGCGCGGCAATCATCGCGGCAGCCTGCGTGGGCAGGGCTTCGAGCTGCGCAGCGATGCAGCGGGCGTGGTGCGCAGCGAGCGCGGGCTGTGGCTCGGTGCCCATCCGGCAGGGCCTGGCCAACCGGCGGGTACGGCGGCGCAGGCAGGTGCGCTGCTGGCCCAGTGTGGGGCGATGGCCGCTGCGTTCGGGCAGAGCGCTGTGCTGCACGGCACCGGAGGGTTGCATGCCTCGCCTGCGTTGGCACCGCTGCGGCAAGCGGCAGCGGGCGTGGTCGCGGCCGATGGCTTCGCCCGTGCGTGCGCCGCCACCGGTGATACCGCCGGTGGCGTTCCCCACAGCACGGCACCGCTGCTGGGCATGGTTGCGCCGCTGCAGGCAGTGGTGGCGGGGCAGGGACTGTTCTGGCAGGCAGGGCAGAGCCTGGTCCTGGGTGCCGGCGGTGCTGCACACGCGGTAGTCATGGGCCATGTGCGCCTGCACGCGGCACAGTCAGTCGGCGTCCTGGCGTCGGCCGCCACTTCGACATCGGGCCGTCCGTCCGGCCTGACCATCGCCGCCGGTGAGCAGCCTATCGAGATCCAGGCGCAGGGCGACGCGGTGAAGCTGCAGTCTCGGCAGTCACAGCGCCTGTCCAGCGCGCATGCGGCGGTAGAACTGGCCGCTGGAGGTGCACTGGTCGTACAGGTAGCGGGCGGCGCCAGCCTGCGCATGGAGGGGGGCAACCTGCAGTTCAGCTGCCCGGGAACCCTCACCGTGCATGCGGGCCAGCACAGCTTCATCGGCCCGGCGTCCCTTGCTTATCCGCTACGCACGCTGGGTATTGCACCCTGCCGCGCCCGCTTCCTTGTTCGCGATCACGCAGGTGCCCCGCTGGCGGGGGCGGCCTATTCGATGCAGCTGCCGGATGGCCGCTGGTTGAGCGGAACGACCGATGGCAACGGGTTTACCCAGGAAGTTGTCACCGACGGACCGGAGAAGGTGGGCCTGTTCGTGGATGACGAACGGCACGAGGGCTACCTGCGCGACGCAGGCGATAACTGATCACGTTGGAAGAAAGGAATCTGGAACATGAGCTCTGGAAAGTTCACGCTGTTTCGCCATGACGGGCATGGCAACGTCGTGCCCTGTGCGGGCGTCACCTATCGCGTCCGCGATGTGCTGCATGGCTTCGCCATCGTGGCGTCCGGCAGGACCGACAGCCACGGCGATACGGATCGGGTGATACTGCCGGAGCGCGCACCCACCCCGGCGCCACCGGTCCTCCCTGACTGGCGCAAAGGCTGGCCGCACCCCGGCGCCGGGCCAGCCGGCCTGAAGCTGCCCTGGCCACGGCGCAACGCGCAGGAGGCAGCTACTGCCCCAGGGCAGGGCGTGCTCCTGCCGCAGAGTGAACATCGGTACCACCTGCAGGTGCGCGATGACGCCAGCGGCGAGTGGAGCGATCCGCTGCTGCACCCGGACTGCCGTGAGCCCGCGCAGCTGGGGCCGTGGAGCGAGGATCCACGGGCCGACGCGTCGATGCGGCCTGCACTGCAGGTGCGGCGGCTGCGGCTGCGGCCGTTCCACCAGTTGCAGCTGCAGCGGCAGGGCCCGCCAACACCGGTGCCGCGGGCCACGTTCGTCGGCTACCGTCGCGACAGCAAGGGTGCGGAGGTCATCGCCCGCGACGTGCAGGGACAGGTGGTGCGTGGCGTAACGGACCTGCAGGGGATGACGCCGCGCATCTTCTGCGAATCAGATCTGCGGCTGGTCTTCACGCTGCCGGGCAGCCGGAGCGAGCTGCGCAGCGGCCTGTCCGAGCCACGGGTCGTCGGGCAGACCCGCCTGGTGCCGGTGGTGCCGGTGAAGATGCATGCTGTTGTGAGCGGGCCGGGCGAAGGTGCCACACTGGAGCTGGCTGGGAAGATCAGTGTGCCGGCGCTGCTGAACGCGGCCGACGAAGAATTTCTGCTGCTGACACCCGAGGTCTGGGAGGAGTTCCGTGAGGTCTCGCGTTCCATCGAAGGCAGCCTATCCGCCGTACCGCGCGCCCGCTGGCAGCTGGAGGAGGCCCTTGCGGGCCGCAGCCTGGAAGCGATTGCCCAGGCCGAGAAGAACCTGGGCATGGCCGAGGACCGTGCAGCGGCGATGCTCAACGGCAACTTTGCCCGGAAGGCCGATCTTGTTGAAGTGATCACGATTGAAAGCTACAGCCGCAAGGATGATGGCGAGCCACAGCAGGAGGTAGGCCTTCGCCGCAACTACCTGCCGCGTTTCAAATACGATGAATTCAAAGGCCGCCGGCTGATGGGCGTGCCCACCCACGTGGACGTGGGCGTGACGACGCGGGCGGGTGACAGCACGATGTCTGCGGGCAGCGCCGCCCGCCAGAAAGGCTCGGCCTTCGAGAACTTCGATTCACGCAAGTTCAAGGAGTCGCTGATGACGATCAAGGGCCAGATCGGCCGGAACGTCAAGGCGCCGAACATCCAGTTCGATCTGATCGAGCTGGGTGGGAATCAGTTCTCCGACCTTGTGCGCGAGTCGGAGACCTATTCGCTGGAGACCTCTGCGCAGTGGTTGCGGTTTGTGGCAGGCGCCGGGGCCAGCGCCCAGGCCGAGTGGGACCCACTGCACCGCAAGGTCAGCGCCAAGGTCGAAGCAAGCGCGCATTACAAAATGGCGCTGTTTGAAACAAAGGCCGTGCATACGTGGTCGATTCCGTCGCGAACCGGGTGGATGCAGCGCTACGGCGACATCGACCTGGGTGCGATCGTGTTCCAGATGTCGCTGGAGCTGCATGGCTTTGCCGGAGTGAAGCGTGCCTTGATGGGTGCTGTTGGCGTGACCATTGATCGCGGCGCTGTGAAGGTCGAGGCGCAGCCACGCGATCGTGATGACAGTTTCGTCCCCAGCTTCGACATCGTGCGTGGCATGCCCCGCGCTGACATGGGCGATCCCCCGGACAAGGACGGCAAGCCGTCCGGGCGCTTCGTGATGGCGGCGGTGGGCGAGAAGCCGCCAAAGAGCCTGAATGGCATGCAGGTGAACGCCGAGGCGTTTGTGGGTGTTGAAGCTGGGCTGACGCCTGCGGGCGAGCTGCAGTGGCTGCCGCCGCAGCAGGGAAAGCCGGTAACGCTTGCGAAGTTGAGCCTGGGTACGGCGGGTTCTGCGGGGGCGGGGGCGAAGGCGCAGCTGTATGTGTATTACGCGGACGGGAGGTTCAGGATCAAAGTCAGTGCGCGGTTGTGCCTGGGCATTGGCTGCAGAGGGTCGCTGGATTTCGTGGTGGGCGTGGAGGGGATGCTGGAGTTCGCCAAGTGGGTGTATTACCAGTTGGCGCATGCGGGATTTAAAGAGTTGTTGTTCGTTGCGGGGGAGGCTCTGGAATATCTCTCCCAAGTTGTGTACCTGGTTTTCTCCCGAGATGGTTCCATCGCTGAGTACCTGACTGGTGGCCTTGATGACGCCCAGGAGAAGGTGAAGGCGATAATTCGCGATAATGACTTGGCGGGAGGCAGGGCTGAGCTGGTGCGGCGGATCAACTCTGTCGCAGTGAGCCCGTCCAGCGGCAACGGGGCATGGCTTTTGTACGCCACACCCATGACTCGTGGGATGCTTCTGTACGCGATAACCCGCCACAACTGGATGACTCATATGAAAAATCCAGCCGATGTCGAGGGCGTGATCGATCCCCAGGCGCACTACCTTCCTGATCACAAAAAGGCTGTGATCCGTGTGATAAAGGGCATCACTCTCGCCAGTGAGTGGGAAGCCATGTTTCAGCACATGACCGCTGAAGGCGAGCCCAGCGATGAAAAGCCAGGCAAGCTTGAGGGCGATGTAATTAGATTTTTGAACTACGGTGTTTCGTTGTCCGGTGATCTAAAAGGCCAAGTGATTGATCCCATTAATGCGGAGGGTGAGGCGCCTTCGGGCCAACTTGGAAATAGCTACCTTGAACAGTTCCTTGCACATCGCAACAGATTGCTGGGTAGCTTCCCCAAGGGGTATGAGCTGGCGGACCTGCAGGTGATGGATGTCGATACACTGTTGGCGCTTGACGGGAGGGAGGCCCCTACCTTCGCGAGCCTCGATGTAAACTATCTCCAGCGGTTTGATCATGAGCGGCGAGCCATCGCTGCAGCCGCTAGAGCTGGAACGTCCGAAAGCACATCCTGACCACGACGCATCAGTTCATGGCTGAGGCGTGCGATGAGGAACAGTCGCGCGATTACCTATCCGTCGCACCTTGTGTAGTGGGGGATGCACATCGGAACCTGTTTCGGCTGTTGGGGTTGAAGAGGTGCTTGTCCTTGTCTTCGAGCAGCGGATTCGGGCCAGGATTTGGATGGCGTTTGAATCGAGTAAACGTCATAGAGGTGATGAAGAGCGAGTCCCCGCCACGACTGTTATGACTTCGCTGCACCTTCTCCTCACCATGCGCAGGTCCGCGCGGATCGCGTGTTTCGGAAATGTCGTAGGGATCCTGATACCAGTCAAACATCCACTCAAACCCATGATCGATCATGTCGTACAGGCCTAGCGGGGTGGGCGGGTATTGACCAAGCGGGGTTGGACCGATCGTGTACCCGTGCTGTGAAGCGTAGCGTGAGATTGTCTCGTTGTCGCCGACATTCCTTCCATCGTCGACGCTGCCATCATCGGTGGGCCAAATAACAAATTGGCCCCGGTTTCGCGCTGCGTACTCCCACTGCGCCTCTGTCGGCAGCTCCATCTTCCGCCCGATCAGTTTTCCTACCCAGCCACAGTACTGTTGCGCGGCCTCCCAGCTCACGCCGACCGGTAGTTCGTCCGGTATGTTTCTGTACTCCAGGTCGATCGGGTACTGCGCCGTTCGGGGCTGACCCGTGGCATCGGTGTAGACGTCGAAGTCGGCGTAGGTGATCTTCTTTGCACCGATTGCGTAGCTGCTTAGTGTCACCTCGCGCAGCACGTCATCGTTGCGGTCACTGCTGTACGGCATCTCTGCGCGCGGATCGATGGGGCCGAAGTCACCCATGATGAAGGTGCCGCCTTCAATTTCTACCAGGTCTTTTTTGGTCTTTTGCGACAATGCTTCGACGCGCGCGGTGAGCTCAGGAGAGAGCGCTTGGGGCTTTTTTGGCGTAGGGCCTTGGCACGCGATTAGTAGAAACGCTGTGGGCACAAGGGATTTCAGAAGCGCGGATCGAAGTGGTCGCATTGAAAGCACCGATCAGTTCTGGAGGGACTGAGTCAGCGTAACAACAGCACGACCGGTGGGCGACACTCATGCCAAAGGAGGCGGGAGCGCGGCTCCTGCGCAGCGGAATCGGTTGAAGCCGTTGGGATTGAATATGCGCCTCCCTTCTTCCGAGAGAAGGGGGTCGGGACCAGGGTCAGGTTCGTTTCTAAAACGAGTGAACGTCATAGATACGATGAAAAGCGCGCTTCCGCCCTGATTGGTGTGGCTTCGCTGGACTTTTTCATCGCCATGTGCCGGCCCGCGGGGGTCTTGTGTGTCGGAAATGTCGTAAGGATCCCTATACCAGTCAAAGACCCACTCATATCCATGGTCGATCATGTCATACAGACCCAGTGGGGTGGGCGGGTACTGGCCAAGAGGAGTTGGGCCGACCGTGTAGCCATGTTTGGACGCATACGCTCGGAGCGTCTTGTAGTCACCAACATTGCGACCATTGTCGACGCTGCCATCATCGGTGGGCCATATTACGAACTGGCCCCGGTTACGCGCCGCATACTCCCACTGCGCCTCCGTCGGCAGCTCCATCTTCCGCCCGATCAGTTTTCCCACCCATCCGCAGTACTGCTGCGCGGCTTCCCAGCTCACGCCGACCGGCAGGTCGTCTGGCAGGTTCCTGTACTCCAGATCCATCGGGTACTGTGCCGTTCGGGGCTGCCCCGTGGCATCGGTGTAGACGTCGAAGTCGGCGTAGGTGATCTTCTTGGCACCAAGTGCGTAGCTGCTCAGCGTTACCTCGCGCAGCACGTCATCGTTGCGGTCACTGCTGTATGGCATCTTTGCGCGCGGGTCGATGGGGCCGAAGTCGCCCATGATGAAGGTGCCGCCTTCCACCTCCACGAGGTCTTTTTTGGTCTTTTGCGACAACGCTTCGACGCGCGCGGTGAGCTCAGGAGAGAGCGTGTGGGGCTTTTTCGGCGTAGGACCTTGGCAAGCGGTCAGTAGAAACGCTGTTGGCACAAGGCATTTCAGAAGTGCGGATCGAAGAGGCGACATTGAAAGCACCGATCAGTTCTGGAGGGACTGAATCAGCGTAGCAATGCGGGGGCATGACACGTGGCGGCTGACACTGTCCGCTGCCTAGATCTTGCAGGGCCTAACCCATGCTCGGCTCAGACACCGCGCAAGAAGCAGCCGAGCATGGGCTCGGCTCTGCAGAGTCCGCCTGCAGTCGAGCAAGCTCGACTCTACGGTCAGGTAGAAAACCGCAATCCCACCCGCGCGCCGCCCATCGGAGCGCTGCCGATGTCCAGCGCGGCGCCATGCCGCTGCGCGATCTCGGCCACGATGGCCAAGCCCAGGCCACAGCCATCGCCTTGGCTGCTGGCGCGGTAGAAGCGTTCCGTGACGCGACCGCGCTCAGTCGCGTCGATGCCGGCACCATCATCATCCACCCACAGCTGCACGCCGTCGTCGCGCCGCTGCACCGCCAGCGTGATTACCCCTTGCTCGGCGCCGTACCGCAGCGCGTTGTCCAGCAGGTTGCCCAACGCTTCACGCAGCAGCGGCGCATCGCCTGCAACCGGCACGCCGTCATCCGGCCCTTCGTAACCCAGGTCCACGCCAGCCGCCAGCGCACGGTCGGCGTAGCGCTCGACCACGCCACGTGCCAGCACGGCGACGTCCAGCGTCTGCAACGGCAAGGCGCTGCCCTGTGCATCCTCCGAGCGGCTGAGCAGCAACAGCTGGTTGACCAGGTGCTGCAGCCGCGACAGGCCGGCCAGCGTGCCGGACAGCGCCAGTTGCTGTGCCTGTGGATCCTGCTGCCTCAACGAGCTTTCCAGCTCCACCTGCATCGCGGCCAAGGGCGTGCGCAACTGGTGTGCAGCGTTGCTGACAAAGCGCCGCTGCGCCGCCTGCATCGCATCCAGCCGCTGCAGCAACGCGTTGTAGGCCTCCACCGCCGGCCATAGTTCACGCGGTGCTTCCTGCGCCGGGTCCAACGGCGCCAAGGGGTCCGGGCGCGGGCTGGCCAGGCGCCGTGCGACCTGGTTGGCATGCCGCGCTGCGGCGCCGGTACCGGACCAGGCCAGCCATGCGGCCAGCGCGAGAATCGCGGCCTGGAAGGGCACGCTGGTCATCAGCAGCTTGCGCTCCAGCCGGTGCCGCTTGCGCAGGGTCTCGGCCACGCGAAGGCGCACGTCGTGGCCGCCTGCCACAGGCACCACCACGTCCACCATGCGCACGGGTTGCCCGCGCAGCCGCGCATCGTAATAGGTCGCATCGTCGTCTGCGGCCTGTGCGGGACGCGGCAGCGCTTCGGGCAGATCGCCGTAGAGACGTGCACCGGCGGTGTCGACCACCTCGCCGTGTACCTCGTCCACGGTGTCCCAGGTGAACATGCGCGACATCGCCGGCGTCACGTCCATCACGGCGCGCCCGTCCTGGTCCTTCACCAGCTCGGACAGCGACATCGCTGAATCCAGCAGCCAGCGGTCGTAGACCTGGCCGGCAAAGTAGCGCGCCAGTGCGAAGGATCCCACCGCACTGCACAGCAGCAGGACCAGCAGCGGCAGCCACAGGCGCCGCAGCAGCAGCCCGCGCAGGCTGTGCACGCGCTCAACCATCGATGGCCTCCAGCCGGTAGCCGAGACCGCGCAGCATGCGGATGCCAACGCCCGCGCCGGCCTGCTCGAACTTGCGGCGCAGGCGGCTGACATGTACCTCGATCACCGACAGGTTGGCGTCGTGGTCCCAGCTGTACAGCGTGTCGAACAGCCGCTGCTTGGTGACCGTGCGCCCGGGTTGCTGCATCAGTGCATCCACCAGGGCGAGTTCGCGCGCGGTCAATTCGATGCGTTGGCCGTCCACCTGTACTTCCTGGCGGATGCTGTCCAGGCACAGCCGGCCCAGTCGCTTCTGTGCCGGAGCATCGCTGCGGCGACGCGACAGGGCGCGCAGGCGTGCTTCCAGCTCGCCCAGTGCGAAGGGTTTGGCCAGGTAATCATCGCCACCGCGGTCCAGGCCGAGGATGCGATCCTCCACGCCATCGCGCGCGGTGAGGATCAGTACGGGCAGCGTGATGCCCTGGTCGCGCAGGCGCGAGAGCAGCTCCAGCCCATCCACATCGGGCAGCGACAGGTCCAGCACCATCACGTCATAGGGTGCGGCGGCCAGTGCCGCGGGTGCCAGCAGGCCCAGCGCAAGGTGGTCACACAGGTGGCCGGCACCCTGCAGGGCGCGCACCAGGCCGTCGGCCAGGGCCGCGTCGTCTTCGATCAACAGGATTCGCATTGCAAGCTTCGCGCAAGGTTCGGGAAAGTTTGGCGCAAGTGCGCCACCTTACCGTGGCGCGCATGAATTTCCTCCCTCGTTCGGCGGCCCTGCTGGCCGCACTGGCGTGCGCACCGGCGGCCTGGGCGATCAGCCTGCAGGACGCACAACGCGCCATGGATGCACACAACCCTGACCTTCGCGCGGCGGCACTGGAACTGCGTGGGGCACAGGGTGATGCACTCACTGCCGCACTGCGGCCGGCGCCGGAACTGTCGCTCGGCAGCAGCAAGATCAGCCCGAAGCATGGCGTCGGCAGCGGCCGCTGGCAGGACAAGCGCGTGGACAGCACCGTTGGCCTCGGCTGGACCTGGGAACGCGGTGGCAAGCGCAGCCTGCGCATGCGCCAGGCCGATGCATTGGTGGAGGCGGCCGGACTGGACATGCTGGATACCAAGCGTCGCCAGCAGCTGGCGCTGCACGAGGCGTACTTCGGCTTGAAGGCCGCGCAGGACAACTTTGATGTTGCCGAGGCGAACCGGCGCAGTTCCGCCGAGCAGATGGCGGCGGCCGAACGCCAGGTCGCGTCCGGGGCGATGGCGCCGGTGGATCGTGCGCGCCTTGCGGTGGATGACCTTGCGGTGGCCGACGCGGCACGTGACGCGGCGCTTGATCTGCGCGATGCGCGGCATGCGCTGGCCCTGCTGCTGGGCATGGATGAAAGCGCGTCGCTCAGTGCCGACGATGACTGGCCGGATGCCACCCTCGAACCTGCAAGCAGCGCTGCCGATCCGCAGCAGCGTGTCGACCTTCGCGCCGCCCGTTCGCGGCTGGCCGCCGCCGATGCGGGCGTGTCGCTGGCGCGCAGCGAGCGCCGCCGCGACATCCAGTGGGGCGTGGAAGCCGAGCGCGAGCCGACCGACATCAACGGCGTTACCTGGGGCGTTTCGGTGACGATTCCGCTGGGTGCGCCCTCACGTGCGCATGGCGGCATCCAGCGCGCCGAGGCCGACCGCGATACCGCTGCGCTGGAACTGCATGCGCTGCAGCGCCAGGCCTGGGCCGAGCTGGACCAGTTGCAGGCCAGCGCCGCAAGCGCCGCGCAGCGGCGGCAGGCGTACGAAGGCCTGCAGGCCGACAGCGCGCGCAAGGCCGTTGAAGGCATCGAGCTCGCCTACCGACGCGGTGCGGCCAGCCTGACCGACCTGCTGGATGCGCGCCGCAGCTGGCGCGACTTCGAAGCCGCGCTGATCCAGGCGCGTGCCGACCATGCCGTTGCGTTGGCGCGCTGGAACGCGGCCACCTCTGTAGCCCAAGGAGATACCCCATGACCCCGCGTGACAACACCCAACCGCGTGCGCGCCGCGCGGTGTTGCCTGCACTGCTCGCGCTGGCCCTGCTGTCCGGCTGCGGGCGTGAGCCGGCGACCCATGCCGATCCTGCGCCGGCCGTCACTGCCGGCCAGATCCAGTTCCCGGCCGACAGCCGCCAGCTGGAGGTATTGCGCAGCGAAGCCGTCGGCGAGGGGGCCAGCGCATCGCTGCAGCTGCCAGGCCGCATCGTGTGGGACGAAACCCGCTCCAGCGCCCTGCGGTCCCCGATGCCGGGGCAGGTGTCGCGCATCGAGGCGCAGCCGGGGCAGAAGGTGAAGGCCGGCCAGATCATCGCCTGGATCACCTCGCCGGAGTTCGGCCAGGCGCAGGCGGAGGGTGTGCGTGGGCAGGCTGAACTGCAGCAGGCCCGGCGTGAGCTGGAGCGCACCCGCGAGCTGCATGCCGCCGGCGTGGCCTCAGGCCGCGAACTGGACGAGGCGGAAGCGCATTTTGCCGGCAGCCAGGCCGACCAAGCCCGCGCCGCCGCGTTTGCTACCGCCTATGGCAATGGCAACCGCGTTGACCAGCGATTGCCGCTGCGCGCGCCCATCGACGGCGTGCTGGTGGAACGGCGCATGAGCCCCGGCATGAACGTCGGCCCGGACAGCGAGCAGCCGCTGGCGGTCATCGGTGATCCCGATCGCCTGTGGCTGCTGCTGGACATCCCGGAAAGCCTGGCTGGTCGCCTGCGGCCCGGCATGCAGGTGCGTGTGCCGGCCGCCGATGGCAGCACGCTGCAGGCCACGCTGCAGCACGTCGATGACTTCGTCGACAGCGAGCGCCGCGTGGTGCAGGCCCGCGCCGAGCTGGACAACCGCAACCGCAGCCTCAAGGCGGGGCAGTACGTACGGGCCCAGGTCGCGCTGCCGGGGCAGGGCGGCGTATCGCTGCCGGATGCGGCGGTGCTGCTGATCGACGGCAGGCAGGTCGTGTTCGTGGATGAAGGCAAGGGGCACTACGCGCGCCGTGCCGTGCAGGCCGAAGAACTGGGCGATGGCCGCCTGTGGGTACGCGAGGGCCTGCCCGCCGGCAGCCGCGTGGTGGTTGAAGGTGGGCTGCTGCTGCAGCAGCTGGTGGATACCGCGCCGGCCACGTCCACCTCCGGCACGGGGCGCGCCGCACCATGATCGACCGTTTGATTGCGTACTGCCTGCGCCAGCCGCTGATGGTGATGCTGGCGCTGCTGCTGTTCATCGGTGGCGGCGTTGCGGCGTTCCGCGTGCTGCCGGTCGAGGCCTTCCCCGATGTGTCCGACACCCAGGTGACGGTGGTGTCGCTGCACCCGGGCCGCGCGGCCGAGGAGGTTGAGCGCGAGGTGACGATGCCACTGGAAGTGGCGTTGTCGGGCATTCCGCACTCGGTGCGGGTGTTCTCGCACACGCAGTTCGGCCTGTCGATGATCATCCTGACCTTCGATGACAAGGCCGATGACTACTTCGCCCGGCAACAGGTGCTGGAGCGCCTGCAGGGCGTGGAGCTGCCCGAAGGCGTGACGCCGGAGCTTGAAGCGATGAGCTCGGCGGTGGGCGAGATCTACCGCTACGTGCTGAAGGCACCGCACATGAGCCCCACCGAGCTGCGCACGGTGCAGGAATGGGTGATGGAGCGTGGCCTGCGCACCGTGCCCGGCGTGGCCGATGTGATCAGCTTCGGCGGCTACGCGCGCACCTTCCAGGTCAAGCCGGATCTGGACAAGCTGCGCGACCGTGGCATCAGCCTGGGGGAGTTCTCCGAAGCGCTGGAGAAGGGCAGCTCCAATGCCGGTGGTGGCTATGTCGAACGCGGCCAGCAGCAGTTCCTGATCCGCGGCGTCGGCCTGATGCGCTCGCCCGCCGACATCGGCAGCGTGGTGGTGGCGCAGAAGGGCGGCACGCCGGTGCTGGTGCGTGACCTGGCCAGCATCGCCGACACCGGCCTGCCGCGGCAGGGGCTGGTCGGCCAGGACGACAATGACGACGCGGTGTTCGGCATGGTGCTGATGCGCAAGGGCGAAAATCCGTCCGATGTGCTTGATGCCCTGCATGCGCGCGTGGCCGAGATCGAGGCCGGCCAGCTGCCGGTCGGGGTCAGCATCGAGCCGTTCTATGACCGCTCCTGGCTGGTGTCGACCACGTTGAAGACGGTGTTCCGCAACCTGCTGGAAGGTGCGGTGCTGGTGTTCCTGGTGCTCTGGCTGTTCCTGTACAACGCCCGCGCGGCGCTGATCGTGGCGGCGATGATGCCGCTGGCGCTGCTGTCCACCTTCCTCGGCCTGCACCTGTGGGGCGTGCCGGCCAACCTGCTGTCGCTGGGGGCGATGGACTTCGGCATCATCATCGACGGTGCGGTCATCGTCACCGAGCACATCGTTTCACGCTTGTCCGCGCTGCCACCCAGCGCGGACCGGAAGACACGGTTCTCCACCGTGCTGTCGGCGGCCTCGGAGGTCGGGCGGCCGACGTTCTTCTCGATGCTCATCATCATCGCCGCGCATATTCCGATCTTCACCCTGCAGCGGCAGGAAGGCCGGATGTTCGCACCGATGGCCTACTCGGTGACCTCGGCATTGATCGGCGCACTGATCCTGGCGCTCACCGTGGTGCCGCTGTTCTGCTACTGGTGGCTGCGCTGCGACCGCATGCGCGGCGGGAACCCGCTGATGGACCGGCTGACCGGCTGGTACCAGCCGGTGCTGGAACGCGCCCTGGCCCGACCGCGGGCAGTGGTGCTGACCGCCGTGGCCCTGCTGGTCGGCACCTTGGCGCTGGGCACGCGGCTGGGCTCGGAGTTCCTGCCCGAGCTGGATGAGGGGTCGATCTGGCTCACCGCCACCCTCGACCCCAGCACCAGCCTGGCCGAAGCGCAGCAGCAGTCGCGGCGCATCCGCGAACTGGTGAACACCTATCCGCAGGTGTCGACGGTGGTGGCCAAGCTTGGGCGGCCCGAAGACGGCTCCGATGCCAAGGGCGCGAATCAGATCGAGGCGCTTGTGGCGCTGAAGCCTGAGAAGGAATGGCCCAAGGGCGTGGACAAGCGGCAACTGATCGCCGACCTGCAGCGCACGCTCGAACAGCGCATTCCCGGGCCGGAGTTCTCGATCTCGCAGCCGGTGCGCGACAACATCCTGGAGAGCATCTCGCAGATCAAGGGCCAGGTCGTCATCAAGGTCAGCGGTGCCGACCTGGACGTGCTGAATCGGCAGGCCCAGGCCATCCTCGGCCAGGTGCGTGGCGTGGACGGCGTGGAGAGCGCCTTCATCGACCGCGATGGTTCGCTGCCGCAGCTGCAGATCGAGATCGACCGCGACCGTGCCGCGCGCTACGGGCTGAACGTACGCGACATCGACGAGGTGATCGAAACCGCCCTGGGCGGCCGCGAAGTGGGCGAGCTGTGGGAGGGCGACCGCAGGTTCCCGATCACCCTGCGCCTGGACGATGCCGACCGCGACCTGCAGCGCCTGCGCATGGTGCCAGTGGGGATCGGCGATGGGCATACGGTGACGTTGTCCGATGTGGCTGAGTTCCGCATGGCCAGCGGTGCGATCAACATTTCCCGCGAGAATGCGCAGCGGGTGAAGGCCGTGAGCATCTTCATCGCCGGCCGCGACATGGGCAGCGTGGTGGCCGACATGCGTTCGCGGGTGGATGCCAGCGTCGCACTGCCCGACGGCTACCGTCTGGAATGGTCGGGCGAGTTCGAGAACCAGCAGCGCGCGATGAAGCGGCTGGGCTGGGTGATCCCGCTGTCGGTGCTGATCATCTTCGTGCTGCTGTTCGATGCGTTCAAGGACATCAGCAGTGCGGCACTGATCCTGGCCAACGTGCCGCTGGCGATGATCGGCGGCATCCTGGCCCTGTGGGTGACCGGCATTCCGCTCTCAGTGTCAGCCGCGATCGGCTTCATTGCATTGTTCGGCCAGGCGGTGCTGAACGGCGTAGTGATGCTCAGCCGCTTCGCCCAGCTGCGCGAGCAGGGCATGGATCTGCTGCAGTCGGTGGTGCAGGGTTCGCTGCAGCGCCTGCGCACGGTGCTGATGACCGCGTTGCTGGCGATGTTCGGCCTGCTGCCGATGGCCACCTCGCATGCCATCGGTGCGGAGACGCAGAAGCCGCTGGCGGTGGTGGTGATCGGCGGCCTGCTGTCGGCGATGCTGCTGACGCTGCTGGTGCTGCCGACGTTGTATTACTGGGTGCACCGCAGGCGGGAGGCGGCCCGGTAGGTGCCAACCTTGGTTGGCACGTTGGGACCGTCCACTGCGGTGGACGACTACCGGTACCGCCGCCGGGCATGGCCCGGCGCTACCGGTTACACCATCCCGCCATTGGCACGCAGCACTTGGCCGTTGATCCATCCGCCATCGGCACCGGCCAGGAACGCCACCGCGCCTGCGATGTCTTCCGGCGTGCCCAGTCGCTCGAGCGGATTCATCTTCGCAAGACGATCAATCAGCTCCGGCGACTTGCCATCCAGGAACAGATCGGTGGCGGTCGGGCCCGGTGCCACCGCATTGACCGTGATGCCGCGCCCGCGCAGCTCTTTGCTGAGGATCGCACCGAGCGTCTCCACCGCTGCCTTGCTGGCCGCATAGACGCTGTAGTTCTCCAGCTTGATGCCGACCACGCTGGTGGACAGGGTGACGATGCGGCCGCCGTCGCGGACCCGTCGCGCGCTTTCGCGCAGGACGTTGAACGCGCCCTTCAGGTTGATGCCCATCACCCGCTCAAACAGTGCGTCGTCGCTGTCGGCCAGCGCGGCCAGCTGCAGGACGCCGGCACTGTTGACCACCACGTCGACGCCACCGAAGCGCGCCTCGATGGCATCGAACAGCTGGCGGACGGCCTGCGGGTCGGCGACGTCGGCCTGCAGTGCGATGGCCTGGCCCCCGGCGGCGGTCAGTTCGGCCGCCAGCGCTTCAGCATCATCGCGGCGCCCGGCGTAGTTGATGGCCACGGCATGGCCATCGGCAGCCAGGCGACGCGAGATGGCCGCGCCGATACCGCGCGAGCCACCGGTGACCAGGGCGACGGAAGGGGAGGAGGCAACGGTCATGTTCGGTTCCAGCAGGACACGCCCGATCGGCGCAGGGTCATCTTCGCGCAGCCGCGCGTCCGGATAATCTGGCATGATCCGCCAACATCATCCGGCAGGCCGAACAATGGATCGCTTCACCGCCATGCGTGCCTTCGTCCGCATCGTCGAACGCCGCAGCTTCACCCGCGCGTCTGAAGACCTGGGCCTGCCACGGGCGACGGTGACCGATGCGATCAAGGCGCTGGAACAGCGCCTGGGCGTGCGCCTGCTGCACCGGACCACGCGGCTGGTGGTGCCGACCCTGGAAGGCGAGGCGTTCTACGGCCGCTGCCTGCGCCTGATCGCTGACATGGACGATGCCGAGGCCGCCTTCCGTGACGTGCCGCCACGCGGCCCGCTGCGCATCGAGGTACACGGCACGCTGGGCCGCCACCTGTTGTTTCCGCACCTGCCGGACTTCCTGCAGCGCTACCCGGAGATTGAACTGGATGTCAGCGAAGGCGACCGCTACGTGGACCTGCTGCGGGAAGGCGTGGACGCGGCGCTGCGGGTCGGCAGCCTGGCCGACAGCGATCTGGCCGCGCGAAGGCTGGCCTTGCTGCGCGAAGTCACGGTGGCCTCGCCTGGCTACCTGCAGGCCCGGGGCGTGCCGGGCAGCATCGATGCCCTGCAGGACGGCCACGAAATGGTCGGCTATCGATCCAGCGCCACCGGGCAGCTGATTCCGCTGGAATTCCAGCTCGGTGGGCAGGTCCGCTACCTGCCGCTGCCGGCACGGGTGCGCGTTTCCGGCGCGGATGCGTTTCTTGGCGCCGCGCTGGCGGGGCTGGGCATCATCCAGGCGCCTCGCTACCGCATGGACCCGTACATTGCGCGCGGGCAGCTGGTCGAGCTGCTGCCGGAGGCGCCGCCCACGCCCAGTCCGCTCAGCGTGGTCTACCCGCGCAACCGCACGCCTTCTCCCCGCCTGCGGGTGTTCATCGACTGGGTGGCCGGGGTATTCGACCAGGACGGGTAGTGCCGGCCGCTGGCCGGCACCTCTGCCACGCGGGCGCTACGCAGTTGCCGGCCAGCGGCCGGCACTACCTGGCATCACTGGCCAGCGCCTGGCTCAGACAGCCATCGCAGGAGCGTGCGCGGTGAAGTGCGGCAGCACATGCTCGGCGATCTCGTGGAAGGTTTCGGCCAAGGGCCGTTCGTTGCGCCGGAACTGCAGCCCGATGTGGTCCACGCCAGCGGCCTGCATGGCCTGCAGTTCGGCCATCAGCGCGTTGCGGCCGCCGCGCAGGCCGAAGCGCCAGCGTTGCAACGGCGCGTCCGCCTGGGCCAGCAGGTCCAGGTGGATGAAGCTGGCATAGGGCTTGTCACCGGCGACCGCACGCCACGCTGCCACACGCTGCGCATGGTCCTGCGGCGTGCCGGGGTAGGCCAGGCAACCGTCCATGTGCTGGCCGATCCACGCCGGCTGCTGCTGGGCCAGGCCGGCCACGAACAGCGGCAGCGCCGGCCCGCCCGCAGGCAGCACGTCCAACCCCTGCGGCAGGTGCGCGGCGCCGCCCTCGCGCAGCAGCGCGACCTGGTCGCGGAAGCGGCTGCCCCGGGTGTCGAAGTCACGACCGAACAGCGGGTACTCCACGGGCCGGTCGCCGCTGGCCACGCCCAGCAGCAGGCGGTCATCGCTGAGCTGCTGCACGCTGCGTGCCGACTTCAGGGTCAGCAGCGGCTCGCGGATCGGCAGGACCACCGCGCCGGTGCCCAGCAGGATGTTGTCGGTGATGCCGGCCAGGTAGCCCAGGTACGTGAACACCTCGAACACCTGCGCGGCATCGCCGAAGGCGGGGTCGTACACCGGCACGTCGCGTACCCACAGCGCGCGGAAGCCGAGGCGGTCGGCCAGCCGCGCGAGTTCGGCATGCCGCTGCAGGTCGGGTTCGCCGGGCAGGCGCCGCGCGGCACGGCGCGCCTGTTCGCCCAGCGGCGTCCAGTCATTGTCCAGGGGGGCTTCGATGCCGATGCTGAAGCCACCGGCACGCAGCCGCGTCAACGCACTGCCCATGTCGATGCGCCTCAGTCCCAGGCCGGGGCCAGGCCCGGCGGGTCGACCTCGCGGCCGTTGCGTTCCAGCGCGGCGATCGCGGCCATGTCCTCGGCATCCAGATGCAGGTCCTGGGCGAGCAGGTTGCTGGCCAGGTTCTCGCGCTTGGTCGACGAGGGGATGACGGCGTAGCCCAGCTGCAGCGCCCAGGCCAGCGCCACCTGGGCCACCGTGGCCTGGTGCTTGTCGGCGATGCGGGCCAGCACCGGGTCTTTCAGTACCTTGCCGTAGGCCAGGGTCATGTACGAGGTCACGGTGATGCCCTGGTCCTTCAGGAACGCGGTCAGCGCCGGGCTCTGCAGGTACGGGCTCAGTTCGATCTGGTTGGTGGCGATCTGGCCGGCGCCGACGACCTCGATGGCCTGGCGGGTCAGCTCGATGTTGAAGTTGGACACGCCGATCTGCCGGGCCAGGCCCAGCGTCTTCGCTTCGGCCAGCGCGGTCATGTATTCGCGCAGCTCGACGGCGCTGCCGGGGGCGGGCCAGTGGATCAGCAGCAGGTCGACATGGTCGGTGCGCAGCTTGGCCAGGCTGTCGCGCAGGCTGGGGATCAGCGCGTCGGCGGCATGGTTGTCGACCCAGATCTTGGTGGTCAGGAACAGCTGCTCACGCGGCACGCCGGATTCAGCGATGGCCCGGCCGACCTCGGCCTCATTGCCGTAGATCTGCGCGGTGTCGATGGCGCGGTAGCCGACGTCGAGCGCGTTGCGCACCGAGTCGATGACGGTCTGGCTGGTCAGGCGGAAGGTGCCGACGCCAAAGGAAGGAATGCTCATGGATGGCTCCAGGCTGGAAGGGGAGCGGAGTGCTCCGACGGGGGCCAGTCTGGCGGCTTTACATTTGCCGATTAAGCCGTGTATACGGGAAACGCTTTTGCGCCGGAGTAAAGAATGAAGACCACCCTGGATGAGATGAAGGCCTTCGTCGCGGTGGTCGACAGCGGCTCGATCACCGCAGCGGCCGAGGCACTGGAACTGACCATCTCGGCCACCAGCCGCACCCTGGCGCGGCTGGAGGACAAGCTGCAGACCACGCTGCTGCGGCGGACCACCCGGCGTCTTGAACTGACCGAAGAAGGTGCGGCCTTCCTCGAGTACGCGCGCACCATCCTGGCCACGGTGGACGAGGCCGAGGAACAGATGGCCGCCCGCCGCCTGCAGCCGGTGGGACGCCTGCGCGTGGATGCCGCCACGCCCTTCATGCTGCACGTGATCGTGCCCTTGCTGGCGGGCTTCCGCGAGCGCTACCCGCAGGTGGAGCTGGAACTGAACTCCAACGAGGGCATCACCGACCTGATCGAGAAGCGCACCGATGTGGCGTTCCGCATCGGCGTGCTGCGTGATTCCACCCTGCACGCACGGCCGATCGGCCACAGCCGCATCCGCGTGGTGGCCAGCCCGGACTACCTGCAGCGGCGCGGCTCGCCCAGCCGCATCGCCCAGTTGCGCGAGCATGATCTGCTGGGCTTCACCCAGCCCAGCTCGCTCAACGAATGGCCGCTGCGTGACGCCGACGGTGGCCCGTTCGTCATCCAGCCGGCCATCGCCTCGTCCAGTGGTGAAACGTTGCGGCAGATGGCCGTGGCCGGGCTGGGCATTGCCTGCCTGTCCGACTTCCTCACCCGTGAGGATCGCCGCGCAGGGCGGCTGGTGCAGCTGTTCGCGCGGCAGACCCAGGACGTGCTGCAGCCGATCAACGCGGTCTACTACCGCAACACCGCGCTGGCGGCACGCATCACCTGTTTCGTGGACCATGTGATGCAGACGCTGGGGCAACGGCCGTTCGATGAGTGATGGCGTGCGTGGGTCAGCCAACCACCAGCGTCTGTGCCTCCAGGAACGCTTCCAGCCCCCACGCGCCACTCTCGCGGCCGATGCCCGACTGCTTCATGCCGCCGAACGGGGCCATCGGCTCATGCCGCAGGGTATTCACCAGCACCCGGCCGGACTGGATCTGCCGCGCCACCGCCGTCGCCCGCGCTTCATCACTGCCGATCACCAGCGCACTCAATCCGTAGGCGGTGTCATTGGCGATGGCCACCGCCTCTTCCTCGTCGCGGTAGCCGATCACGCCCAGCACCGGCCCGAAGATTTCCTCGCGGGCAATGGTCATGTCGTTGCGCACGTCGGTGAACAGGGTAGGGCGCACGAACCAGCCCTTCTGCAGCCCCTCGGGGCGCCCTTCGCCACCGGCCAGCAGCCGCGCGCCTTCTGCGATGCCGGTCGTGATGTAGCCCTGCACGCGCTGCCACTGCCGTTCGCTGACCATCGGCCCGACCGTGGTCGCGGCATCGCGCGGGTCGCCACTGCGCACGGCTTGTACGGCAGCCGCGAGGGCATCCTCGAACGCCGCCCGGCGCGATTCGGGCACCAGGATGCGGGTGCCCGCAATGCAGGCCTGGCCACTGTTGATGAAACCGGCCTGCACGGCCAGCGCTGCGGCCGCCTGCGGGTCGGCATCGTCGAGGATCACCGTGGGCGACTTGCCGCCCAGCTCGAGGGTGACACGCTTGAAGGTGTCCGCACTGGACCGCAGGATCGCGCGGCCGGTGGCGGTGGACCCGGTAAAGGAGATCTTGGCCACGTCGGGCGATGCGCTGAGCACGGCGCCGACGTCCTGGCCCAGGCCGTTGACGATGTTGGCAACGCCGGCCGGCAGCTGCGCCGCGTGCAGCGCCTCCATCACCACCTGGGTCTGCAGCGCTGACATCTCGCTGGGCTTGACCACGGCGGTACAGCCGGCCGCCAGCGCGGTCGCAAGCTTGCCGCAGATGAAGGACGCATTGCTGTTCCAGGGTGTGATCAGGCCGGCCACGCCCACCGGCAGCAGATGCACCTGGGCCTGGCCGACGCTGCGCTGGAACGGGAAATCGGCCAGCACGCGCATCGCCTCGTCGATCACCTGCACGGGGTGCTCGACCATCCAGCGCGAACGGGCCGAGGGCGCACCGTACTCGGCCAGCACCGCCGCGTGCAGGGCATCCTGGCGCTCGGCCATCGCATCGCGGAAGCGGCCGAGCATGGCCAGGCGCTCGGCCACGCTGCGCGCGGCCTGTGCGGGAAGGGCGGCCTTGGCCGCGGCCACTGCACGTTCGGCATCGACCGCGTCGCCCAGCCGTACCGTGCCGATGACTGCTTCGGTGGCGGGGTTGTGCAGGTTGGCGAGGTGCTGGCCGTGGGACGCCACGAAAGCGCCGTTGATGAAGTGCTGGTCGATGCGTTGCATGGCCGGTTCCTGGGGAGTGAGAGGGTGTGGGCAGAGTCTGGCGCTGCTCGACCGTGCGGGGAATCCGGTCTATCGTGGATGGGGTGTCCCGGTTTTCGGGATGATTGAAGGCGTGCCATGCATCGTTCCGGGCTGGTTGAACTTGATGCCGTGCTGGCCGTGGCCCGCCGCGGCAGCTTCCGTGCGGCCGCGCGCGAACTGGGCATGTCCACCTCGGCGCTGAGCCATGCCGTGGCGAGCCTGGAAGGGCGCCTGCAGGCGCGCCTGTTCCACCGCACCACGCGCAGCGTGGCCCTGACCGAAGCCGGCGCTCGCTACGTCGCGCGCATCGGCCCTGCGCTGGCCGAGATCCAGGCGGCGGCCGAAGAACTGCACGGCGACGCGCAGCACCCCAGTGGCGCGTTGCGCATCAGCGTGCCGCCGGAAAGCACGCGCATGCTGGCCGGGTTGGTGGCGGCCTTCGTGCAGCGCTACCCGCAGGTGCGGCTGGAGCTGTCCGCCGAGGCCCGGCTGGTGGACATCGTGGCCGATGGCTTCGATGCCGGCGTGCGCCTGCATGAGCAGGTGCCACAGGACATGGTGGCCTTGCCGCTCTATCGACAGCAGCGCATGCGCGTGGTCGCGTCGCCTGCGTACCTGGCCGCGCACGGTACGCCGGATACGCCCGATGCGCTGGCCGGGCACGGCGCGATCCGCATGCGCCTGTCGCACGGCGGCGTGTATCGCTGGGAGCTGGAACACCGCGGCCAGGTGCTGCAGGTTGATCCACCGGCGCGCCTGGTGGTGGGTGAACTGCAGGCGGCACGGGCGGCGGCGCTGGCCGGGGTTGGCCTGGCCTTCCTGTCCGAATGGCATATCCGCGATGACCTCGACAGCGGCGCGCTCGTACCGGTGCTGGATGCCTGGTGCCCGCCGTTCCCCGGCCTGTACCTGTACTTCCCAGGCCACCGGCACCTGCCGCCGCCGTTGAAGGCCTTCGCCGACCTGCTGCGCGAACGCGACGCGCAGGGATTGGCCCCCGACGCCGTGTAGAGGCCGACCTTGGTTGGCACGTTTTGAACGTCCACCAAGGTGGACGGCTACCGGGTGCGGTGCAGCGCCCGGCGGTTGCGGATATGCGCAGCGGCCAGCAGCACACCGCCGCAGGCGGTCGCCACGCCATGCCACACCAGCGATTCCTTCAGGGGCAGGTACAGCGAGGACGACAGCAGCGCGAACGCACCGCACGCGGCCAGGCGCAGCGGACCGGTCTGGCCATGCCGGCGCCAGCCGGAGGCGGTGCTCGCGGCGGCCACGCTGGACGCCACCAGGGCGAACACCCATTCCCAGCGTGACATCACCAGCAGCGCGGTCATCGCGCCGTGGGCCGGGTGCTGGAATGAACGCAGCGCCATCATCGCCGCAGGCACGAAGGCCAGCAGCAGGGGCAGGGTGACGCAGTGCGCGGCGCAGGCCAGGGACAGCCACGCGCCAGCCAGGTCGAGACGGGGGTGCCAGCGTGCCGAAACAGGCGGCTGGGGCAATGCCCTTGCGGGCGGTGTGGGGATGTGGTCCATAATGTTACATAGTAACAACGTGAGACTCCCCCATGAAGCGTTCTGTTTTGCTGTTCCTGTTGTTTGCCGCCCCCGCCGTGCACGCCCATGACGTTCGCCAGCTCGGTGCCCACGTGCATGGCCAGGCCACCGTCGACCTCGCCCTGGACCAGGGCAGGCTTGAGCTCGCCCTGCAGGCACCGGGCATCGGCATCCTCGATTTCGAACGGCCGCCGGCCACCCCGGTCGAACAGGCCGCACTGGCCTCGGCACTGGCTGCGTTGAAGCGTGCCGACTGGCTGACCCTGCCCAGCGCAGCGCAGTGCACGCCGTTGCACCGTGACGCGCACGCCGAAGGCTTCGCTGCCGCAGCGGCGACGCCGGCCACGGCAGCGGGCAAGCATGCGCACGCAGGCTTCACTGCCGAGCTGAGCTACCAGTGCGCCAACCCCGCCGCGCTGCGCGTGCTGGTGCTGTCGCTGCCCAAGGCCTTCCCGAACCTGCACGAGGTCATCGTCAACACGGCCACCCCGGCCGGCCAGGGCCGCACCGTGCTGAGCGCCGACAACCTGCGCGTGGTGCTTGCGCCATGACGTCCGCTGCGGTGATCGCGCTGGACCAGGTGCGCTTCAGCTACGGCGGGCGCGCCGTGCTGGATATCCCGCAGCTGCAGATTGCCCCGGGCAGCAGTGTGCTGCTGCGGGGTGCCAGCGGTTCGGGCAAGAGCACCCTGCTGGGCCTGCTGGCGGGCGTGCTGACGCCGGAGCAGGGCGAGGTGAGGGTCGCCGGTACGCCGCTGCACGCACTCAGGCCGTCGGCCCGCGACCGTTTCCGCGCCGACCAGCTGGGCGTGATCTTCCAGCAGTTCAACCTGCTGCCGTTCCTCAGCGTGCGCGACAACATCGCGCTGGGGCTGCGCTTCTCGCCACTGCGCAGCGGGCGGGTGGGCCGGCCGGTCGATGATGAGATCAAGCGCCTGCTGCAGGCCCTGCAGCTGCCGCCGGACCTGCTGCTGCGCCGGGCCGGCACGCTCAGCGTGGGCCAGCAGCAGCGGGTGGCCGCCGCGCGTGCGCTGATCGGCCGTCCTGCGGTACTGCTGGCCGATGAGCCGACCTCGGCCCTCGACCGTGGCGCCGCCACCGCCTTCCTGCAATTGATGGCGGCGCAATGTGCGGCAGCCGGCACCACGGCGGTGGTGGTCAGCCATGACGACAGCCTGCAGCCGCTGTTCGACCGCGTGGTGCAACTGCAGGACATCAACCACGCCGGAGCCGTCCATGCTTGAACTTGCCTGGGCCAGCCTGCGCAGCCGTGCGCTGAGCGTGGCCCTTACCGTCCTGGTCATCACCCTCAGCGTGACCCTGCTGCTGGGCGTGGAGCGCGTCCGCGTGCAGGCCCACGAGGGGTTTGCCAGCACCGTTTCCGGCACCGATCTGATTGTCGGCGCGCGCTCGGGGCCGGTGAACCTGCTGCTGTATTCGGTGTTCCACATCGGTGACCCGACCAACAACGTGTCCTGGCAGTCCTACCAGGAACTGTCCACGCTGCCGCAGGTGAAGTGGGCGGTGCCCCTGTCGCTTGGCGATTCCTGGCGCGGCTACCGGGTCATCGGCACCACCGCCGGCTACTTCCAGCATTACCGCTACGGGGCCGGGCACCCGCTCGCCTTCGCCGAGGGCACGCCGTTCGATGATCTCTATGATGCGGTCATCGGCGCCGACGTCGCCCGCGCGCAGGGCGTACGGGTGGGTGATGAAATGATCCTGGCCCATGGCACTGCCGCGGTGACTCTGGCCAGGCATGCCGACAAGCCGTTCCGCATCCGCGGCGTGCTGCAGCGCACCGGCACGCCGGTGGATTCTTCGGTGCTGGTGTCGTTGCCGGCGATCGAGGCCATCCACGTGGACTGGCGCTCCGGCGTGCAGCTGCGCGGGCACGCGGTGAGCGCCGAGGAGGCACGGCACCTGGACCTGACGCCGACCAGCATCACCGCCTTCATGCTCGGCCTCAACTCGCGCATTGCCACGTTCTCGGTGCAGCGCGCCATCAATGACTATCCCGATGAGGCCCTGCTGGCGATCCTGCCCGGTGTCACCCTGCAGCAGCTGTGGCAGTCGCTCGGTACCGCCGAGCGGGCGCTGCAGCTGATCAGCGCGATGGTGGTGCTGCTGGGCCTGGTCTCGCTGGTGGCGCTGCTGGTGTCGACCCTGCAGGAGCGCCGCCGCGAAATGGCCGTGCTGCGTGCCACCGGTGCACGGCCGCGCTACATCGCCAGCCTGCTGGTGCTGGAAGCGGTGGCGACCAGTGGCATGGCCTGCGTGCTTGCGCTGGCCGTGCTGGTCAGCGGCAGCCTGGCCGGGCGTGGCTGGGCGCTGGCGAACTTCGGGCTGTCGATCACCCATGTCTGGCCGGATCTGGGCGAGCTGGCCTGGGTGGGTGGGGTGCTGCTGCTGAGTGCGTTGGCCGGCCTGGTGCCGGCGCTGCTGGCCTACCGCCGTACCGTGGCCGACGGCCTCTCGGCGGGGGGCTGAACCATGCGCACCTGGATCGCTCTTGCGTTGATGCTGGTGCTGGCCGGCTGCGAGCGCCCGGTGGATACCGGTGTGCAGGCCCTGCCACCTGCGCCGGTGCAGGAGGGCACAGCGACCGCTGCTGTCGCCGAGCAGGAACTGGACTGGCTGCAGATGATGCCTGCCGACGAGCTGGCCGCGCTGGAGCGTGGCGATGGCCCGGAGGTGAAGCACAGCGGTAACCGGCGCATGGCCCAGTTCGGGACCTTCCGCACGGTGGATGCGGTGCTGGACCGCGCCGTGCGCCTGCCTGGCTACGTGGTGCCGCTGGCCAATGCCGCCGACGGACGCCTGTCCGAGTTCCTGTTCGTGCCGTACTACGGCGCCTGCATCCACGTGCCGCCGCCGCCACCGAACCAGATCGTGCACGTGCGGCTGTCGCGCCCGATCGCCATGCCGGACATGTATTCACCGTTCTTCCTGGCCGGCACCCTGCGCGGCGAACGCGTGGACGACGATCTGGCCGGTTCGGCCTACACCATGGTTGACCCGCAGTTGAGGCCCTATGAACCGTAATGCCTGCGTGCTGGTGGTGATGTTGCTGGCTGCCTGCAGCCGGCCCGGTGGTGATGTGCCTGCCGCGGCGGCAGAAACTCCTGTGGGCACGACGCGGCCGGAGGCAGCAACCACGGCCGACACGGCCGCGCCCGGCGATGCCGCGATCACCGCGTGGAGCGACCTGATGCCCGAGGACGACGCCTTCCTGCGCCCGCCGCCGCAGATCGGCATCGACCGCAGCGGTGGCATGGGGGCGATGTCCGGCGTCGGTGGGCTGATCGATGACACGGGTTCGGGCACGCCGCCGGGCGCGGCCATCGACCATTCCAGCCCCGACCGCGCCCAGCAGTTCGGCTCGGCCGCCGTGGTCGATGGCTTGGACGGTCGCGCGGTCGACCTGGATGGCTACGTGGTGCCGCTGGCCATGGACGATGCCGGTGCCGTGAACGAACTGCTGTTCGTGCCGTTCTACGGTGCCTGCATCCATGTGCCGCCACCGCCGCCGAACCAGATCATCCACGTGACCCTGGAGCGGCCCATCGCACTGGGCAACCTGTGGGATGCCTATCGGCTGTCGGGCCACCTGCGCATCAAGCGTTTCGAGGCCGACATCGCCAGTGCGTCCTATGACGCGGACGCGGCCACGCTGACGGCGATCGACCGTTGATGCCGCGTGCGCGCTGGCTGTGCATCGGCGCAGCCCTGCTGCTTGGCGCTGCGTTGCTGGTCTGGCAGCGCTGGACGCCGCAGGTGCGGCCGCCGCCAGTGGCGTTCCCTGCGCCCATTCCCGCACTGCAGGCCGACATCGAACGGCACCTGCGCGAGGATCGCGCCTTCCGTGACGACGTGGTGTTCCTGCTGGTGGCCACCGTGCGTGACCGGTGTGTACCGGCCGAGGCCGGCGTGCTGGCACGCATGGCCAACCGCGCGGCGCTGCCGGTGCTGGGTGCGATCAGTGCAGTGACCGCGCAGGACCGCAGGCTCGACCGGCCGATCTACCAGTACATCCAGCACCGCGCCGACAGCACGGCCTGCGGCGAGCCGCTGCAGCTGCCGGACGCAGGCCAGCGGCGCCTGCAGGTGGATGTCGAGCAGTACGCGCGCAGCTTTCCCGACAGCTACTACGATCCCACGCACAGCACCGCTCCGCGGGACTTCGCCGGCCACAGCCTGGTCGAGCGCGCCGGCGATGCCTGCAACAGCGTGGTGTATTCAGTGCTGCCCCTGGGGCCGGGCGACTGGCGCTGCAGCATGCTGCGTGCCACGGCGCGCCGTCATGTGCGCAAGCTCTGCGAAGGCGAACTGCAGCGCCAGCATGGCAGCACCGGTGGCGAACTCGACATGGCCGTGGGGCAGGGCATGCAGGGCGCGGTGGTGGCGACCATCGCCGCGTTGCCGGAAGGCTGCCGGTAACCGGGTTTGTAGAGTCGAGCTTGCTCGACTGCCGTCGCGTCAGTAGAGCCGAGCCATGCTCGGCTGCTCCAGAATTGTTCCATGCGCAGTCGAGCAAGCTCGACTCTACCTGAACGACGCAATGGCGCGGGCTCATAACTATACCGGACGTCCTGTATAGTTACGAACCTCAACCCGTTCCTGCAGGTCTGTTCCATGGCGCTTTCCCAGCCCCTGGCCGGTGCTCCGGCCCTGTCCCGTGCCCGTCGCTGGGCGCTGCTGTTCACCGTGGCTGCCGGCCTGCTGCTGGTCACGCTGGACAACTCGGTGCTGTACACCGCGCTGCCCACCCTGACCGAGGAGCTGTCCGCCAGCGCCGGGCAGGCGCTGTGGATCATCAACGCCTACCCGCTGGTGATGGCCGGCCTGCTGCTGGGCGCAGGTACCCTGGGTGACCGGTTGGGCCACCGCCGGATGTTCCTGATCGGCCTGGTCGTGTTCGGTATCGCCTCGCTGGCGGCCGCGTTCTCAGCCACGCCCGCGCAGTTGATCGCGGCGCGTGCCTTCCTTGCCGTCGGTGCGGCGGCCATGATGCCGGCCACCCTGGCCTTGATCGGTCTCAGCTTCCACGAGGAGCGCGAACGCAACATCGCCATCGCCCTCTGGGGTTCGGTGGCCATCGTTGGTGCGGCGCTCGGCCCGATCATCGGCGGCCTGCTGCTGCAGCATTTCTGGTGGGGTTCGGTGTTCCTGATCAACGTGCCGGTGGTGGTGGTGGCGTTCATTGCGACCCTGCTGCTGGCGCCGGAAGGCCAGCGCGACACCTCGCGCCCCTGGGACATGCTGTCCTCGCTGCTGGCGCTGGCGGCCCTGTCGGGGCTGGTGCTGGCGATCAAGTCGCTGATCGCCACGCCGCCTTCGTATGCCCTGGGTGTGGGTGCGCTGCTGCTGGCAGGTGTCAGCGGCACTGCGTTCGCACGTCGCCAGCAGCGCCTTGCCTATCCGCTGCTGGATTTCGCCATCTTCCGCAATCCCGCCTTCCTCGCCGGCACGCTGTCAGCGGTGTTCACCCTGTTCGCGCTGGCGGGCCTGCAGCTGGTCACCACGCAGCGCTTCCAGCTGGTGGCCGGCTTCAGCCCGCTGCAGGCCGGCCTGCTGGTTTCGGTAGCCGCGTTGGGCAGCCTGCCCAGTGCACTGCTGGGTGGCAGCATCCTGCACCGCGTCGGCCTGCGCCCGTTGATCTGTGGCGGCCTGGCGACCGGCGCGGTAGGCGTGGCCGTGGTGGCGTTCGGCTTCCCGCAAGGCGTGGGTTGGGTGGTGGCTGGCATGGCGCTGACCGGCGTGGGCATGGGCGCGGCGATCTCGGTGGCGTCCACCGCCATCCTCAACAACGTGCCGGCACACCGCGCCGGCATGGCGTCGTCTGTGGAAGAAGTCTCCTATGAATTCGGTGGCCTGTTGGCAGTGGCATTGCTGGGCAGCCTGGGGGCGGCGATGTATGGCGCGTTCCTGCCCGATGCGGCGGACATGCCCGCGGCGGCGCGCGAAGGCTTCACCCAGGCACTGCACCTGGCGCGCGAAGGCGGGCAGGGGGCGTGGTTCGCGCAGGCGGTGGCCGCCTATGACCGTGGCTACCAGATCGTGCTGCTGGTCATCATGGCGGTGCTCGCCGCAGGTGCCGCGGTGCTGGCGCGCCTGCTGCGCGGGCGCGTGGGTGGCCGCGACGGCGCAGGCGATCGCGTAAAGTAACGGCAATGAGAACCAGCAAGCGCGACCGCATCCTCGACGCCGCCGTGAGCGTCATCAACCGTGACGGTCTCGGTGCCGTCACTTTTGAATCGGTGGCGGCCGAAGCGCAGCTGACGCGCGGTGGCCTGCTGTACCACTTCCCCTCGCGCGAAGCGCTGCTGCGCGGCATCGACGAGCACCTGGTAAAGGCCTGGGAGGCGTCGATGGAGGCGTTGCTCGGCAAGCGCGCCGACGAGGCGACGGCGCTGGAGCGGTACCAGACCTTCGTGCGGGTGTCGGCACAGAGCGCCACCCGTGCCGAGCTGATGTTCATGCTCGAATCGATGGACCCGGACGCCGGCGAACGCCCCTGGGGCCCGGTGGTGCAGCGCTGGGCGCCATCGCCGCCGGCCAGGGCGGTTGCGGACCCGGCGGCGCTGGATGATTTCGTGGCGCGGCTGGCCGCCGATGGTCTGTGGATCTACGAGGCGATGTACGAAGGCCAGCTGGATGCCGAGGTGCGTGCGCAGCTGACCGAGCGGATTGCCGGGTTGTTGTCGGCCGGCAAGGCGTAACGCCGTTGTAGAGTCGAGCTTGCTCGACTGCCTTTTGCAGAAGCAGTCGAGCAAGCTCGACGCTACGCGGCTGCGGCCTGCGCCAGCCACGCCCGCGGCGAGACGCCCATCCGCTTGCGGAAGGCCTTGGACAGCGAGGCGGTATCGGCAAAGCCGACGTCCACCGCGACCTGCTTCACCGGCGCGCCCGCCCGCAGCTGCGCGCAGGCCAGGCTCAACCGCCAGTCCTGCAGATAGCTGGCCGGGGTGGCCTGCATCACGTCCTTGAACACCGCGGCGAACGCACTGCGCGACAGCCCGGCGATGGCCGCCATGCGCGGCAGCGTCCATTCCTCCTGCGGTGCCTGGTGCAGGGCCACCAGGGTACGCGCCAGCCGCGCATCGGACAGGCCGCGCATCAGCCCATGGCTGACCCCGGCCGCATCCGGGTGGTCCACCACCCAGCGCAGCACCTGGATGAGTGCCACCTCGAACAGTCGGTTGGTCAGCAGCCGCGAGCCGCAGCGTTGGCGGTCCGCCTCGCCAAACAGCAGCTGCAGGGTGCCATCCAGCTCGCCGATGTCCGCCAATGGAACCACCATCACCGGCGGCAGCGACTGCACCACCGGGTTGCGCGCACCGCCGTCGAAATCCAGCGTGGCGCAGGTGAAATCCGGCCCATCCAGCGGCGCGTTGAGGAAGGTGTGGTGCAGTGGTTGCGGGTACAGCAGCAGGCTGGGCTGGTCGACCCGCAGGCGCGAGGGCAGGCCGGCTTCGGTGTGGCACACCTCCATCTCGCCCTTGCGCAGGATGTGCAGGAACGCGCGGCCGGGCTGTGGCGCGAACTCGTGGCGCCCGCACAGGGGGCCGGAATGGAAGAGGGCGGCCTGCACGCGGAAGCGTTCAAGCAGGGCGGACAGGCGGTCGGGCGGGGTGTCCATGGACGAATGGATAACCAATTCGGACAAATGTTGGGGATTCGTCCTGCGAGTCTACCTACGATGACCCCATCGTCCAATCCCGGACGCGTTACCGAAGGAAACCGCCATGTCCCGTATCGCCCTGATCGACGCTGCCGCCACCACCCCCGACCGCCAGGCCCTGCTGGGCCAGGTACACGCCGCCTTCGGCGCCACTCCGGCCATGTTCCGCGCCGTGGCCAACTCGCCGGCGGCGCTGGCCAGCATGTGGGGCTCGTTCGGCGCCCTTGGCGGCGGTCGCCTGTCGCCGCTGCTGGGTGAGCAGATCGCCGTCGCCATCGCCAACCGCAACGCCTGCGAGTACTGCCTGGCCGCGCACACCGCGCTGGGCCGCAAGGCCGGTGCCAGCGGCGAGCAGATGGCTGCCGCCCAGGTCGGCCAGTCCAGCGACCCGGCCACGGCCGCCGCGCTCACGTTCGCCCTGACGGTGGTGGAGAACCGCGCGCAGATCAGCGACACCGACGTGCAGGCACTGCGTGATGCCGGTTTCGATGATGAGCTGATCGTCGAGATCCTCGCCCACGTCGCCCTCAACCTGTTCACCAACTACGTCAACGTGGCGTTCGACGTGCCGGTCGATTTCCCGAAGATCGCGCTGCGCTGAGGCCTGCGCGCAACCAGGCAAGACCGACGGGTAGAGTCGACTGTCAGTCGACTATCGCGCGAAGCGCGGGATTTTCGGGCGGTCCGTGGAACAGCAGTCGACTGACAGTCGACTCTACCCGGCCTGCAACCGCTCGGGGTGGGTATACACATTGAACCCGCCCTCGCGCGCGAATCCCACCAGGCAGAGGCCGGCGCTGCGGGCGAGGTCGATGGCCAGTGCCGTGGGCGCCGACACCGCCGCCAGCACGCTCGCGCCGGCGCGCGCCGCCTTGCTGACCATTTCGTAACTTGCCCGGCTGGAAATCACCAGCAGGCCACCCTCGCTGCCATGCTCGTTGTGGTGCAGTGCCCCGATCAGCTTGTCCAGGGCGTTGTGGCGGCCGACATCCTCACGCACCCAGCCGATGCGACCACTGGCATCGGCCCAGGCGGCGGCATGGGTGGAACCGCTGGCAGCATTCATCGGCTGGTGCTGCGCCAGCGCGGCGAGTGCGCGCTGCAGCGCCACGGGCGAATAGCTGCGGCGATCACGTATCGGCGGCAGGGGCCGCAGGACATCCTCCAACTGCCGCGTGCCGCACAAACCGCAGCCGCCCCGGCCCGGCAGCAGGCGCCCGTTGGCCGGGTCCAGCGCTGCGCCGGGCGCGTCCTCGGTCACGGTCATCTTCAGCTCGATGCCTTCCAGCTGCGGCTGCACGTCGATCGACAGCACCTGCTGCGGCCGCGCGACCAGGCCCTCGCTGAGCGAGAAGCCCAGGGCGAAATCCTCCAGGTCGCAGGGCGTGGCCATCATCACCGCGAAGGCGGTGCCGTTGTAGCGCATCGCCACCGGTACTTCTTCGGCGATCAGATCGACCCGTTCGTCCTGCTCCGTTTTCCGCCAGCGCTGCAAGGTGCGCAGCGCGGTCCCGGCCGGCGGTGGGGAAAGCGGTGTCGGTGCGGGCATGCAGTACGTCCTGGGTGGAGCACGAAGGCCATCTACCGCCGCAGGATAGCGCAGCGATCACGGGAAGACGCCGTTGTAACCGTTGCCGTGGCAGGCTGGCACCCCTCCTCCGGGTAATGGCACGACGGCCGCGGTCGTGCTTGACTGGGCCCGGTCCCTTGCGCGCCACCAGGTTGCCGAGCCATGTCCGAACAGAAACCGCCGCGATACACGTCCTACAACCAGCCGGCCGGTGGCTGGGGTGCTGCCGGGGCAACGGCCAAGGTGCTGCTGCAGCAGAGCGTGGTCGGCAAAGGCTCGAAGGCACTGCTGGCGATGAACCAGCCGGGTGGCTTCAAGTGCCCCAGCTGCGCCTTCCCGGACGCGGACCACCGGCGCAAGTTCGAGTTCTGCGAGAACGGCGCCAAGGCTCTGGCCTGGGAGGCGACCGAGCACCGCGTCACCCGCGAATTCTTCGCCGCCCACAGCGTCAGCGAACTGATGGAACAGAGTGACTACTGGCTGGAGATGCAGGGCAGGTTGACCGAGCCGATGCGCTACGACGCGGCCAGCGACCACTACGTACCCTGCGCCTGGGACGAGGCGTTTGCCTTGATCGGCGAGCATCTGCGTGCCTTGGACCACCCCGACCAGGCCGAGTTCTACACCTCCGGGCGCACGCCCAACGAAGCGGCGTTCCTGTATTCGATCTTCGTGCGTGAGTTCGGCACCAACAATTTCCCCGATTGTTCCAACATGTGCCACGAGCCCACCAGCCGCGGCCTGCCGCCGGTGATCGGGGTGGGCAAGGGCACCATCGTGCTGGACGATTTCGAACACGCCGAGGCCATCTTCGTGATGGGCCAGAACACCGGCACCAATTCGCCGCGGATGATGACCAACCTGGTGGAGGCGCGCAAACGAGGCATCCCCATCGTGGCGGTGAATCCGATGCCCGAGCGCGCGCTGATCCGTTTCACCGAGCCGCAGGACATCGTGCAGATGGCCACGCTGGGGTCGACCGAGATCACCAGCGAGTTCGTGCACATCCGCATCGGCGGTGACCTGGCCTTCCTCAAGGGCATCATGAAAGTGATGTTCGAGCGCGAAGCGCAGGGCGAATCCGTGCTCGACCACGCCTTCCTGGCCGAGCACACCCTGGGCGTGGACGCGCTGCGCGAAGACGCGCTGGCGCAGGACTGGGCCGAGATCGTGCGGGTGTCGGGCATCGCCGAGGTGCAGATCCGGCGCTGCGCGGATATCTACATCCGTTCGCAGGCCACGGTGATCTGCTACGGCATGGGCCTGACCCAGCACCAGTACGGTTCACGCCTGCTGCAGCAGGTGGCCAACCTGCTGTTGCTGCGTGGCAACTTCGGCAAGCGCGGCGCGGGCATCGGCCCCATCCGCGGGCACTCCAACGTGCAGGGCGACCGCACCGTGGGCATCGACGAGAAGCCCAAGCCGGCCTATCTGGACCGGGTGCGCGAGGTGTTCGGCTTCGAGCCGCCGCGCGCGCATGGCCATCATGTGGTCGAGTCGATCCAGGCGATGCTTGATGGACAGGCCCGGGTGTTCATCGGCCTGGGCGGCAACTTCATCCATGCCGTGCCCGATACGCCGCGCGCCTACGCGGCGATGCAGCGGCTGGAGCTGACCGTGGGCATCGCGACCAAGCTCAACCGCGGCCACCTGGTGCACGGCCGTGATGCACTGATCCTGCCGGTGGTGGCGCGCTCGGAGTGGATCCGCACGCCGGCCGGCGAGCAGTTCGTGACCATCGAAGATGCGATGTCCAATGTCAGCGCCTCGCGCGGCGTGCTCGAGCCGGTCAGCGAGCACGTGCTGCCGGAGGTCGAGATCGTCTGCCGCATGGCGATGGCCACGCTGCCGGACAGCCGGGTGGACTGGGCGGCCTGCATGCACGATTACGCGCCGATCCGCGAGCTGATCGCGACCGTCTACCCGGAGATCTATGCCGGCTTCAACGAGCGCATCCAGCAACCGCATGGCTTCCACCTGGACATCCCGCCGCGCCGCCGGGTGTGGCCGACCGACACCGGCAAGGCCAACATCCTGGTGATGCCTGGCCTGGAGGTGAACGACGTGGTGGACGACCCGGAGATGCTGCGCCTGGCCACGGTGCGTTCGCACGACCAGTACAACACCACCATCTACAGCTACAGCGATCGCTACCGGGGCGTGTACAACGACCGCAACGTGGTGTTCATGAACATCGAGGACCGGCTGGCACGCGGACTGGGCAAGGAAGCGCGGGTAAGCCTGGAAACGATCGCCGACGATGGCGTCGTGCGGCGCATCGATGGCCTGACCGTGCTGGACTATCCGATGCCGCGCGGCGCGCTGGCCGGCTACTACCCGGAACTGAATCCGCTGTTGCCGCTGGACTACTACGATCGCATCAGTGGCACGCCCGCAGCGAAATCGATCCCGGTGCGGGTGCGCGCGCTGGTCGAGGCGCCGTAGCGGTAGAGCCGAGCCATGCTCGGCTGCTCCAGAGCAGTCGAGCAAGCTCGACTCTACCGGGTCAGGGCTGCGTCGAGCTTCTGTTCGGCGGCGTCTGCATACGCGCCGCAGCTCATCGCCTTGTCACCGGCCTTGCTGCCGGCCGCGTAGTCCCAGCCACTGGCACCCGGATGCGGGGTCAGCAGCACGTCGCAGGGCAGGGCGCGCACGGTGGCGAAACTGCGGCGGAAGTCCTCGACCAGGTGCGGATAGCGCGGGTTGTCCTTCAGCGTGTAACCCGGTGCACTCAGGCTGTCCGCATAGGCGATGCGCACCGGCGTGCCGTTGCGGGTGTCGGTCCAGGTCCATGTGGTGCTGCCGGGCGTGTGGCCGGGGGTGAAGTGGGCGGTGAAACGCATGCCGCCAACGTCCACCGTCTCGCCGTCCATGATGATGCGGTCCACCTGTGCCGGCGCAAAGGTGAACCGATCGCCGAAGTGCAGGTCGTCGGTGCCGCCGCGGGCCAGCAGTACCGCCGATTCGGCATTGGCCAGCACGCGCGCGCCCGTGCGGCGCTTGAGTTCGGCCACCGGGCCAGCGTGGTCGGCGTGAGCGTGGCTGAGCAGGATCACCCGCAGGTCAGCCGGGGCCACGCCACGCAGCTGCAGGTTGTGCAGCAGGTGGTCGGCCATCTGCGGCATGCCGCCGTCCAGCAGCACCGCACCCTGCGGGGTCTGCACCAGCAGGGCGGTGAGGTCCGCGGTGCCGATCTGCCAGGTGTGGTCGGCGATCTGCAGCGGCGCGATGGGCTGCAGCCACGACGCATCGACGGTGTACGCGCGCAGTTGCGGCAGCGCCGGTCCGGCAGCGTGGGCCGCCAGCGGCAGGGCGGTGGCCAGGGCGAAGGCAAGGGGCAGGATGCGCATTCGGAGGGATCGGTCGGGAAGGTGCGAAGACGCTATCACGGCCGCTTCCTGGGCCGTTTCGCGTATTGCTCATGGCTGCAATAAGCGCGATGGTTGGCTCGGCCACCGATCAGGAGTTTCCATGGTTCCCGGCATCCGTGTACCCGCCCTGCGCCGCCGCGACGGTCACCACGCGCGGGTGACCTACGAGGAGCTGTTCTTCGATCTGGTCTACGTCTTCGCCGTCACCCAGCTCAGCCACCACCTGCTGCACCACCTCGGCCTGCTCGGCGTGCTGCAGACGCTGGTGCTGTGGTTCGCGGTCTGGCTGGGCTGGCAGTACGCGTGCTGGGTCAGCAACTGGTTCGATCCGCAGGCGCCGCGTATCCGGGGCCTGTTGTTCACCACGATGCTGCTGGCGCTGCTGATGTCGTCCTCCATTCCCGACGCGTTCGGCGAGCGCGCCTGGGTGTTTGCGGGGGCCTACGCCACGATGCAGGTGGGACGCACGGCCTTCGTGTTGTGGGAAGTAGGGCGCGGCCATGCACTGGCGCCCAACTTCCGCCGCATGCTGGCCTGGGTGCTGGTGTCGGCCTGCTTCTGGCTGGCGGGGGCGGCAGCCGAAGGCAACCTGCGGCTGGGGCTGTGGGCGCTGGCGGTGGCCTGCGAATACCTGTCGCCGATGTTCGGCTTCGCGTTCCCGGGGCTGGGGCGCTCGCACACGCGCGAATGGACGATCGAAGGCGGCCATCTGGCCGAGCGCTGCCAGCTGTTCGTCATCGTCGCACTCGGTGAGACGCTGCTGGCCACCGGCGGCGTGCTCAGCGAGGCGGGCAACTGGAACGTCGACGTGGTCTCGGCCGTGCTCGCCACCTTCGCCGGCACCCTGGCGATGTGGTGGCTGTACTTCGGCATCTCCAGCCAGGATGCCACCGACACCATCACCCGCTCCGACGATCCCGGGCGCATCGGCGCCTACTTCCACTACGTGCATGCGCTGCTGATCGCCGGCATCATCGCCACCGCGGTCGGCAACGACCTGGTGATGGACGCGCCGGAGGAGGGTGTATCGCTGCCGCACGCAGCGATGCTGGTGGCCGGGCCGCTGATCTACCTGCTGGGCAGCGCGCTGTACAAGCGCGCGGTGTACGGGCGGGTGCCGCGTTCGCACCTGCTGGGCGCGCTGCTGCTGGTGGCCATGGGCCCCCTGCTGCCGTTCACCCACCTGCTGGCGGCTGGCTGGCTGACCAGCGTAGTGGTGTTGCTGGTGGGCCTGATCGACACGCGGACGCGACATCGCCTGCCGTAGCCGTACGGGCGGAGACCGCGCTCAGGCCAGCGCAGCGGCCATCGCAGCCAGCCGTACCACGGTGTTGAGATTGCGGCCGGTGCCCTGCGCAGCGCAGGGAATCCGCAGCTTCGAATCGGCCATGCCCTCGCCGTAGTGCACGTACAATGCGCGCGGCCCCAGCGCCAGCTGCTCGGCAATGCGCCCGGTCACGCCCTGCAACGGATCGCCCGGCAGCGGGCCGTCGACGAACAGGGCAACCACGCGGTTGCCGGCGGCCTGCGGGAAAGGATTGCCCCTGACCACATCGGCCATCTCCGCGGCGCTGCGCACCAGCACACCTACCGGCTTGCCGGCATGAGCCTGCAGCCGGTGGGCGAGTGCGTCGCGAACGGTTGCCTCGTCGCTTTGGCTGCGGAACACCACGTTGCCGCTGGCGATATAGGTCCGCACGTCGCTGAAGCCGGCGTCCACGCACATCGCCACCAGCGCTGCCATCGGCAGCTTGCCGGTACCGCCCACGTTCACCGCCCGCAGCAGGGCCACGTAAACGTTCATGGTGCAGCGGCCTGCAGGCGGTCGTACATGCGCACGAGGTCAACCAGGGTGCGCGCTTCCATCTTGCGCATCACCTGCGCGCGCCGCACTTTCACCGTGATCTCGCTGACACCGAGGTCGGCGGCGATCTGCTTGTTGAGGCGTCCGCGCACCACGCCGTCCACCACCTCGCGCTCACCGGCGCTGAGGGTCTGCCAGCGTGCCTGCAGCTCGCCCAGCGCCTCGCCCTCGCGCCGCCGCTCGCGGTCCAGGGCGATGCCCTTGTGGATGGCGTCCAGCAGTTCCTGGTCGCGGAAGGGCTTGGTCAGGAATTCGATGGCGCCGGCCTTGATCGCATTGACGCCCATGGCGATGTCGCCGTGGCCGGTGATGAACACCACCGGCACCTGCAGGCCGAGGTCCGCCATGCTGCGGTGGAAGTCCAGGCCGCTCTGTCCGGGCATGCGCACGTCCAGCACCAGGCAGGCCGGCGCATCGTCGCGGGGATGATCGAGGAAGGCCTGGGTGGAGGCGAATGCCCGCACCTGCAGGCCCATCGACGCCAGCAGGTCTTCCAGCGCGGCGCGCACGGATGCATCGTCATCGATCACATAGACGATGGGGGCCGCGTCGGCCGGGGGTGGCAACGGCTTACGCATGGTCATCCTTGCCCGCGGTGGGCAGCTCGAACACGAAACAGGCGCCACCCCCGGCCGGTCGTTCGGCGCGGATGCGGCCACCATTGGCCTCGATCATCGAACGGCTCAGGCTGAGGCCCAGGCCGAGGCCATGGTCCTTGGTGGTCCAGAAGGCATCAAAGACGCGGTCCGGCTGATCCGTGGGCAGGCCGATGCCACGGTCACGCACGCTCAGGCTGGCCTGGCCGCGGCCATCGCGCGCGGTCACCAGGGCCACGCGGCGCTCGCCCGGGGGCAGCTGGGCCATCGCATCGACCGCGTTCAGCAGCAGGTTGCCGATCACCTGCTGCACCTGCACCGGGTCGGCGAAGACCGCGGGCAGCTCGGTATCCAGCAGCAGCGACACGTCTACGTGGTGCTGGTCGAGTTCGCTGCGCGACAGCGCGAGCATGTCCTGTACGGCCTGGTTCAGATCGAAGGCGCGGCGTTCCGGTGCCGCGCCCTGGGTCAGGCCACGGATGCGGGCAATTACGTCACTGGCACGATGTGCATCGGACAGGATGCGGGCGATGGCCTGCAGCGCCTTGTCGACGTTGGGGGGCGATTGCGCCAACCAGCGCTGGCCGGCCTCGGCACTGCTGGCAATGGCCGCCAGCGGCTGGTTCACTTCGTGGGCGATCGAGGTCGTCAGCTCACCCACCGTGGAGGCCCGCGCGACCCGCAACAGGCGCGCCTGTGCTTCCTGCACGGCAGCCTTGGCAGCTTCCATCTTCAGCACCAGCCAGGTGGTGATGCCGATGACCAGCATGCCGATGGTCGAGTTGACCAGGCCGATGCGATAGGTGCCGAAGCGGGTCAGGAAGAAGCTGAGGCCGGTCAGGGCGATGCAGGCCGCCGCCAGGCAGAGCAGGCCGCGGGCCGACATCAGCCGCGACGCGGCGAGGATGACGGCCGCGTAGAAGCAGGCAGCGGCCACCGCGTAATCGGTGAGGGTGTCCAGCAGGAAGATCGCCCCCATCACCACGATCAGGGCGAACAGCGCCAGCGGGCGGCGGGGCGACAGCGACGGCATCGGGTGGGGCTCCCTGGCGGGTGGTGGGGGGATGATAAGCGGCGCTGGCAGGAGATTCCCACCGTGGTGGAGCGGGTTTGGTAGCTGCCCACCTTGGTGGGCAATGCCGGCCAGCGGCCGGCACTACCGGGGTGGGTCATTCCTCGAGGCTGGCGTTCCAGAACCCCTGCAGCACACCGGGTGTACCGGCCAGGTTCTCCAGCACCGCATCCAGTTCGGCTGCATCGACCGAGGTGGCATACAGCACCGCCTCGATCTCCACGTCGCGTTCGCCGAACGGCCGCTGGTCCACCGCCCGTACCGGATACTGCGCCTGTTCCAGCAGCAACAGCAGGCGGTCCAGCACTTCGGCCTGCTGCTCGCGCTGGCAGACGACGTTGATCGCATAGGTCGCCTCGCCGAAGCCCTCTGCCAGCGGTTGCCGCTGGATGCGGTTCACCACTGGCCGTAGCAGGGTGTTGGCGGCCAGCACGAACACGGCTGCCATCACCGCTTCCGGCAGCAGCTTGACGCCGGCACAGGTTCCGACCGCGGCCGAACCCCACAGGGTCGCGGCGGTGTTCAGGCCCGAAACCTGCGCACCGTCCTTCATGATCGCGCCGGCGCCAAGGAATCCGACGCCGGAGATGACGTAGGCCACCACGTGCAGCGGCGAGGGCGGGCCGCCGTACAGATCATGGAAGCGCACCGCCAGATCGACGAAGACGGCGGCGCCGACCGCCACCAGCGTGTTGGTGCGCAGCCCGGCCGTGCGTTGCCGCAGTTGGCGTTCCAGGCCGATGGCCGCGCCCAGCACGAACGCAACGGTCAGGCTGAGCAGCGAGCCGAGCGTCGCCCCCGCGTCGAACGGCGGCAGGTTCACCTGCAACGCGATCATCACTGCCACCCGTAGCGGCGGATGTAGAGCCGCTTCATTGCCGTGGTCAGCACCGCATAGCCGAACAGGATCGCTACCAGGAACGGCCAGTAACCCAGCGGCAGGGCCTGCAGCTTGAAGTAACCGGCCAGCGGGCTCATCGGCAGCAGCACGCCGATGGCCATGATCGCGCCGGTCATCAGCAGCAGCGCCGGTGCGGCGATGCTCTGCAGGAACGGCACCCTGGGCGTGCGGATCATGTGCACGATCAGGGTCTGGGTGAGCAGGCCGACCACGAACCAGCCGGACTGGAACAGGCTCTGGTCGGCGGCCGTGCGCGCATCGAACACATGCCACATCAGTGCGAAGCAGCACAGGTCGAAGATCGAACTGATCGGCCCGAAGAACACCATGAAGCGGCCGATGTCCGCCGGATTCCACTTCAGCGGCTGCCGCACCAGTTCCTCGTCGACGTTGTCGAACGGAATGGCGATCTGCGAGATGTCATACAGCAGGTTCTGCACCAGCAGCTGCAGCGGCAGCATCGGCAGGAAGGGCAGGAAGGCCGAAGCGACCAGTACCGAGAACACGTTGCCGAAATTGGAGCTGGCGGTCATGCGGATGTACTTGAGCATGTTGCAGAACGTGCGGCGGCCCTGCACGATGCCGTCCTCCAGCACCATCAGGCTCTTTTCCAGCAGGATGATGTCGGCGGCCTCCTTGGCGATGTCCACCGCGCTGTCCACGCTGATGCCGATGTCGGCCGCGCGCAGGGCCGGTGCGTCGTTGATGCCGTCGCCCATGAAGCCCACCACCTTGCCCTGTGCGCGCAGGCAGCGCACCAGGCGTTCCTTGTGCAGTGGCGTGAGGCGAGCGAAGACGCGGTGCTGCTGCAGTGCCTGTGAGAGTGCGGCATCCTCCATGCGTTCGATCTGTGGGCCGGTCAGGATGGCGTCGGCCTCCAGCCCGACCTGGGCGCAGACACGCGCGGTCACCAGTTCGTTGTCGCCGGTGAAGACCTTGACCTCCACGCCATGCGCGGCCAGTGCCTGCAGGGCCTGGGCGGCCGACTCCTTGGGCGGGTCGAGGAAGGCCACGTAGCCGAGCAGGGTCAGCCCGCATTCGTCGGCCTGCGAATACACCGACTGGCTGGCCGCCGTTTCCTTCATCGCCACGGCCACGACGCGCAGCCCCTGTTCGTTCAGTTCCTCGGTGGTCTGCCGCACCCGCGCCAGCCGCGCCGCGTCCAGCGGCCGGTCGTGCCCGCCCTCGCGCACGGTGCTGCACACCGCCAGCATTTCCTCCACCGCGCCCTTGCAGATCAGCTCGTGGTGGTCATCGCGCTCGGCCACCACCACCGACATGCGGCGGCGCTGGAAGTCGAACGGAATCTCGTCGACCTTGCGGTAATCCTGCGACAGGCGCAGCGAGCTCTGCAGCTCCACGTGCTCCAGCACGGCGCGATCGAGCAGGTTGATCAGCCCGGTCTGGAAATGGCTGTTGAGGTAGGCGAACTTCAGCACGTCCTCCGAGTCCTGCCCGAACACATCGGTGTGGCGCTCCAGGGCGATGCGGTCCTGGGTGAGGGTGCCGGTCTTGTCGGTGCACAGCACCTCCATCGCGCCGAAGTTCTGGATCGCGTCCAGTCGCTTGACGATCACCCGCTTGCGCGACAGCAGCACGGCGCCCTTGGCGAGGGTGGAGGTGACGATCATGGGCAGCATCTCAGGGGTAAGGCCCACCGCCACCGACAGTGCAAACAGGAAGGCTTCAGTCCAGTCGCCCTTGGTCCAGCCGTTGATGAGCAGCACGAACGGCACCATGACCAGGGCGAAGCGGATCAGCAGCCAGCTGACACTGTTGACCCCGGCCTGGAACGCGGTCGGCGCCCGCTCGGTAGCGGTGCTGCGCTGGGCAAGCGTGCCGAAGTAGGTGCGGTTGCCGGTGGCCAGCACCACCGCCGTCGCCGTGCCGGACACCACGTTCGTGCCCATGAACAGCAGGTTGGCCTGTTCCATCAGGCCGGCATCGGCGGCCCCCGGGCTGGCGAACTTCTCCACCGGCAGCGACTCGCCGGTCATTGCCGCCTGGGCGACGAACAGATCCTTGGCAGTCAGCACGCGGCAGTCGGCCGGAATCATGTCGCCGGCAGAGAGCACGATGTGGTCGCCCGGCACCAGTTCGCGGATCGGCAGGTCGAGCAGGCGCGCCGGGCGGCGGCTGTGCAGGTGCGCGCCGAAGTACTGGCCGGCCAGCTCCGCGGCCTCGGTGCCCGCGCTGCGCCGCAATACCCGCGAGGTGTTGCCGACCAGCGCCTTCAGCCGCTCGGCGGCGCGGTTGGAGCGTCCTTCCTGCACGAAGCGGATGAGCGTGGACAGCAGGACCATCGCACCGATCACCACCGTGGCCTTGGCGTCCTCGGTCAGCCAGGAAACGGCGGCCAGCACGCTCAGCAGCAGGTTGAACGGATTGCGGTAGCACTGCCACAGGTGGCGCCACCACGGCAGCGGCTTTTCGTGATCGACTTCATTGGGGCCGAGCCGGGCAAAGCGCTCGCTGGCCTCCTGCGGGCTCAGGCCATCGGCGTGCGAATCCAGTGCGGCCAGCAGGCGGACATCGTCGAGCTGGGCCAGGCGGAGCAGGCCCTCGGTAAGCGTGGAAGGCGCGGCTTCCGCTGCGCCGCGGCCGAAGCCGGACTCGGGCAGGGCGCGGCGGCGGAACAGGCTGCCTGCGCGACGGCTGCGCAGGAATGCATTGAACCAGGCGTTGAGCAGGCTCATGGGGTCATCCTCGGAGGTGCCGACCCGGGTGCGCCGGGTCGTGGAGTGGCGTGGGTCAGGCGCGGCGCAGGGTAGGCACCGGCGGCGACCATGGCTGCAGGTGCAGGCGCTGGCTGCCGCCGATGCACAGCGGCTTCATGGCATCGCGCAGGGGGTGGGGCAGGTGGCGCAGCGCCGTCATGCGCTCGCTGATCGGCAGCAGCGACAACGCATCGGCGACGACGCGCGGCGAACCGAGCGCCAGCGCATGGGCGAACAGGACGGGGCCGTGCTGCAGCAGGCGGCTGCGCAGGCCTGCGCGGTCGCGCTCAGCGATCAGGCGGCGCAGGGTGATGTAGAGGATCGTGCAGGACATGGGGATACTCCGGGCAGGCGACGCCCGGGGCCCCCATCACGCGTGAGGACAGGGACCGGCGATGGGCGCCAGCAGGGAAGGGGGGTTACTGATCCAGGGCGCGGCGCGCCCGGCAGGGTCGGGGTCCATCAGCGTCTCCGTGGGCAAGGCCGTCGTGGCCCAGTGCCGCTATTGTCCGCGCAGGGCTGCGCCGGGCCTAGATGCCCGTGGGTAAGCGCGGCTATACGTTGGTATAGGCAGCACGCGCGATATGCGATGAATGGCATCCACGCGTGGCGTGGATCTACAGATGCGCGGAACGATCCGCGAATGCGTCCGTCGCGCGCACCAGTGCATCGGTCGTGGCGGGTTCGGTGGCGCTGTGCCCGGACAACACCATCTCCAGCTGGGCCTCCGGCCAGGCGCAGGCGAGATCCCAGGCGCTGCGTGCCGGGCAGATGATGTCGTAGCGCCCCTGCACGATCACCCCGGGCAGGTGGCGGATGCGATCAACCCCGCGCAGCAGTTGCCCATGTTCGAGAAACGCGTTGTGGCGGAAGTAATGGGCCTCGATGCGTGCCTTGGCCAACGTGTCGAGCGGATCGGCGTCGGAGACCGCATCAACGTCATGCACCAGGGTGGCGGCGTTGTCCTCCCAGCCCAGCCAGGCCAGGGCGGCGGCGATCTGCGTCTGTCGGTCAGGGCTGTCCAGCCGCTTCCAGTACGCAGCAATCAGGTCGCCACGCTCTTCTTCAGGAATATGCGCCTCGTAGCGCGCCCAGCGCTCGGGGAAGATCCAGCGCGCACCGCCGTCGGCCTGGTTGAACCAGGCGTTCTCTTCCGCGCGGCCCAGATATACGCCGCGCACGATCACGCCGCTCGCACGCTCGGAATGGGCCTGCGCATAGGCCAGCGCCAGGGTGGACCCCCAGGAGCCACCGAACACCAGCCAGCGCTCGATGCCCAGATGCGCGCGCGCACGCTCGATGTCCTGCACCAGGTGCGCGGTGGTGTTGTCGCGCAGCTCGCCAAAGGGAGTGGAGCGTCCGCAGCCGCGCTGGTCGATCAACACGATGCGGTAGCGCGCCGGGTCGAAGAAGCGTCGATGCGTAGGCGAGACGCCTGCCCCCGGTCCGCCATGCAGGAACACGACCGGGATGCCATCGGGGTTGCCACACTCCTCCAGATGCAGCGTGTGCAGCGCATCCACGGCGAGGCGGTGCTCGCGGTAGGGCGTGATCGAGGGATAGAGCGTGCGCATGGCGTTGCCTCACTTGCGGGAATGGCAAGCATAGTTGGCTTTTTCAATGCCAGTCGAGCGCGCGCGACCCTACAATGCGCTATGCCTGCCATGCCCAGCCTTGATGACCTGCGCCGCCATGCAGTGGCGCGCACGCTGTTCACGCCGACCACCCTGCTGGCGGCGATCCGTCGCCTCGGCTTCGTGCAGGCGGACCCCATACGCGCACCGGCCCGCGCCCAGGACCTGATCCTGCGCCACCGGGTGAAGGGCTACCGGGCCGGTGACCTGGAGCGGCGCTATGCGCGGCTGCCGGTGGAAGAAGACTGCCTGGTCAATTATGGGTTCCTGCCGCGCGAGCACCTGGCGTTGATGCACCCTCGAGTATCCAAGCGGGTATGGGACGCCGCCACGCGGCGCCGGGCGGCCGAAGTGCTGGAATTCGTGCAGGCGCGTGGCAGTGTCCACCCGCGCGAGGTGGACCAGGCCTTTGCCCATGGGCGGGTGACCAACTATTGGGGCGGCACCAGCAATGCCAGCACGCACCTGCTCGATGGCATGCACTACCGCGGCATGTTGCGCGTGCAGCGGCGTGACAGTGGTACCCGCATCTACGGCATCGCCGAGCACCCGCTGGCGGATGCCGGGGCCGCCGCACAGGCGCTGCGGGCAGCCGCGCTCATCGACCTGGTGGTCCGCACCTACGCGCCATTGCCAGCCGCCAGCCTGACCTATCTCGTGCGCCTGCTCGGTTATGGCGCGCCGCACCTGGCTGCGCCGCTGCAGCAGGCATTGCGTGATGCCCGGCAGGCACTGGCCAGTACCGTTGTCGATGGCACGACCTGGTATTGGCCGGCCGAAGAAAACCCGCGTTCGCGGCGCTTCCAGGTGGATGAGCAGGTGCGCCTGCTGGCGCCCTTCGACCCGGTCACCTGGGATCGCCGGCGCTTCGAGCTGCTGTGGGGGTGGGTGTACAAGTTCGAGGCCTATACGCCTGCGCCCAAGCGCCGCTTCGGCTACTACGCATTGCCGTTGCTGTGGCGTGACCAGGTGATCGGCTGGGCCAACATCAGCGTGCGCGACGGCGGCCTGCAGCCGGCGTTCGGCTACGCCAGCGGCAAGGCGCCGCGCGAGGTCGCATTCCGCAATGCACTGGATGACGAACTGCAGCGCATGAGCGACTTCCTGCTCGGGCCCAGCGGCGCGCCCTGAGCCGCGCCGCCGGTGTCAGCCGCGCCCTCGGCCAGGCAGAGGCAGAGCACTGGCCGAGGCAGTGGCAGGTGATGCGACCGCAATTACGTGATCGCACTCTTCCAGCCGTGCATTGGCCACGGCCTGCGTCGCGCCGCAGTGGGCGCAGGCAAGCACGGTGCCCCCGCTCAGGCGTGCGATCTGCGTGCCCTTGGTACGGGTGACTTCACCGCAGGCTTCGCAGCGCAGCGCCATCGAACGGATCTGCACGATGGTGCCTGCCGGATCCCTGTCTGCATCAAGGGCCAATACGAAAAATCGACCGGTATTGGGCATGGCACTGTCTCCGTAGAACCTGCCTTCAGGGTGCCCGCAGCGCCGGTTGCAAGGTGTGATGGGAGGCTCAATCGGATGTGGACGTGGATCCCGCAGGCATCACGGGATCATCCTCCCGCTTGCGCCGGCGCACCCGTTCGCGGGTGCTGTACAGGCTGTTGTCGGCGCGATGGATGGTGTCGGCCACCACCTCGCCGCGGGCATGCGTGGCCGCACCCATCGAGAACGCGATCGGGGCAAGCCCGGCATTGACCTCATACCAGTCCAGCAGGGCCTGCAGGCGCTCGCGGCCCGGCTGGATCAACACCACCATGAACTCGTCGCCGCCGAGCCGGACCTCGCTTTCGCCTGCACCCAGCGGCGAGCGCAGGAACGCAGCGAACTCCACCAGGATGGCGTCGCCGCGGCGATGGCCCTGGGTATCGTTGACCTGCTTGAAATGATCCAGGTCGAACACCACGCAGGCCCAGGATTCGGTTTCCAGCTGTTCCAGCCGGTGCAGGTAGCGGCGGTTGTGGCACAGGGTCAGCGGGTCGCGCTGGGACAGTTCGCGCAGGCGCTCTTCCTGCTGCCGCAGCGCGGTGACGTCCTGGGCGTGGCCGAGCACGAACGGTGGATGCGCCTCGCTGTCCAGCACGTTGTTGTAGGCCCAGTAGCGGCGGCTGCCATCGGCCGCGATCAGCTCGATGACACCGGCATCGGTATGGTTGCTCTCGATCCGCGCCAGGTAGGCCTTGAACGCATCGCGCTTCTCCGGCGGCATCAGGTCGCACAGGCTGCGGCCGACCATCTGGCTTTCGGGGAAGCCCAGCGACTGCACCGCCGCCGGGTTCACCGAGGTGACCGTACCGTCCAGCGTGTGCGTGCAGATCAGGCCCAGGCTGTAGTGGAACAGGCGCCGGTAGCGCACTTCGCTGGCTTCCAGCGCATCCAGCACCGCGCGTTCCTCGGTGATGTCCTGGATGGCGCCGACCAGGCGTGGCCGTCCCTCTACCTGCTGGCGGCTGCCGACCACGCGGGTCCAGATCGAACGGCCATCGGCGGTGGTCATCGGCAACTGTACTTCCCAGGGCGTGCCGGCCTCGACGCAGCGCTTGACCGAGGCCTCGATGATGGCGCGGCTGTCGTCGCGGTAGAAGGACAGGGCGCTGTCCAGGGATGGCTGGTAGCTGGCGCGCACGCCGTGGATCTGCTTGGTCTCGCGGGTCCAGCGCACCTCGTTGCTGGTCAGGTCCAGTTCCCAGCCGCCCACCTTGGCGGCAGTGTTGGTACGTTCGAGGAAATCCTCGCTGCGCTTGAGGTCGCTGTGCAGGTGCTGGGCCTGGTCGACCTTCTGCAGCAGCGCGGCGCGCTGTTCCAGGACCTGGGTGGTCACCCGGCCCAGGTGCACCATCAGTTCGCGCTGCGAGGGCGAGAGCACGCCGGGCATCGTATCGAGCAGGCACAGGGTGCCGATGCGGGCGCCATGCGCGGTGCCAAGCGGAATGCCGGCGTAATGGCGTATGCGTGGGCCGCCGGTGACCAGCGGATTGGCCGCGAACAGCGGGTCCTGGCGCGCGTCAGGAATCTCCATCAGCGCGTCGCGCTCGATGGCATGCGTGCAGAACGAAATGTCGCGCGGGGTTTCGCTGGTGCCGGGCAGGCCGATGTTGGCCTTGAACCATTGCCGGTGTTCGGCAACGATGGAAATCAGCCCCATCGGCATGCCGGTCGCAGCCTGGGCGGCCGCGACGATGGCATCGAAGACGGGTTCTGAGGGCGTGTCGAGCACGCCCAGGCGGTCGATCTCACAGAGTCTGGAAGCTTCATCCATAACTGGCGCGCTGGCTTCTGTCGGGAAGGGCGGGGCAGGCCCCACGCTAATGGGGCAGGGGTTAGCATCGTGCGTTCCCGGGTGATGCCCGTGTGATGCAGGCTGCCGCTGTCTCAGTTGTTCTGCTTCAGCGCCGCCTGGCGTGCAGCAAAGACTTCCGGGGTCTGCGGCTTGACGAACAGTGCCACCAGTTCGGGAAATTCGTCCTTGACCGCCGTCTCGATACGGGTGATGCAGGCTTCGATCTGCGGCGTGCGCCGGTCGTCCTCGAACTCCGCGCTGAGCATCGCCACCACCTGCTCGGGCCCCATCTGCATGGTCGTCACGCCGTTGGCACGCAGCAGGTCAGGATCAGTGACCGCCACGGCCATGATCCGCTGCGCCACCGCCGGGTGGGCCGGCTCGCCCACCAGCAGGCCCTTGGTTTCCCGCGCCAGCAGGAAAGCGGTCACGGCGAGCACGGCCGCGATGCACAGGGAGGCCACGCCATCGAGCACGGGCATGTCCAGCAGCTGCGCGGCCAGCAGGCCGGCCAAGGCGAAACCCAGGCCCAGCAGCGCGGCGCTGTCTTCCAGCAGTACGGTGAACGTGGAGGGATCCTTGCTGCGCCGGAAGGCTTCGAAGTAGCCCATGCGCCCCTTGCTGCGGCGGAACTCGCGCAGGGCGATGTACCACGACGTGCCCTCGAACAGCAGCGATACGCCCAGTACCGTGTAGCTGAGGCCATGGTTCGTGGCCGGCTGCGGGTGGCGGATGTGCTGGATGCCTTCGTACGCCGATACGCCCGCACCGGCGGCGAACACCAGCAGGGCGACGATGAAGCTCCAGAAATACAGCTCACGCCCGTAACCGAAGGGGTGCAGTGTGTCGGGAGACTTCTCCGCACGGTGCAGGCCGTACAGCAGCAGGATTTCGTTCAGGGTGTCGACCAGCGAATGGACGCCTTCGCTCAGCATGGCCGAGCTGCCGGAAATGCCGGCAGCGATGAACTTGGCGATGGCGATGGCGAGGTTGCCGAACAGCGCGGCGTAGACGACCAGGCGTGAGCCCGTGGGAGCGGCCATGTGAGGGGGAAGATGGAACGGACACCCCATGTTGCTGTGGGGGGTGTCCGTGCCGCGTATACGGCTCGCTCAGCGCTGCCTCGGGTTGAGGTAGATGCGGGTTCCGTCCGATTCGCGCCGGCCCGACCAGCGCCCGCCACCGCTGGGGCGGAAGCGTGCGATGACCTGGTTGTTGGTGTCGGTCAGCAGCAGCTGGTTGCCGGACAGCATCCAGCGGTTGACCGAAAAGAAGCCATCGGGGCAGCCGGCCGGCACCCACGCGCCATAGCCGCCGAACCATTGGCTGTCCTTCAGCGTGATGGTGCAGCTGGAGCCGTTTTCCTGGCCCAGGGTCCAGTCACCAAACAGATCGCTGTCGCGCACCGACCAGCCGCCATGGTGGCGGCCGCTGCCCCAGTCGTCGCGGTTGTCGTCGTGGTAGCCGATGTCCACCTCGGCGCCGGAACTGCGGCTGCGCGACTCCGAGTGCGCGTTGCCGGTCGTGGTGGTCTCGGTGGTCATCGAGCCCATGTTGCCGAAGTCCGTATTGGACTGGGTCGGGTCGCCGCTGTCGTCCTGGCCCGTGCCGTTGTTCGTCTGGGTGGTCGTCGTGGTCTGCGAGCTGCTGGTGGTCTGCGTGCTGGTCGTGTCCTGGCCAAAGCCGAACGATGCGTCCTGGGCCATGGCGGTGGCGGGGAGGGCAAGGCTGCACAGCGCCAGCAGCCCGTAGTGCGGGAAGAGCTTGGCCATCGTCGAATCCTCGTTGGAGAACGCTGGAACCGCTGATCTGCGTGTGGGGCGGCAGCCTGCCGCGCCGGCGGAGCATAGCGCCGGCCGGACGGCGGCGGCGTGAGGGCCGTGTGCAGGTGGAGGCCTGGCGGGGCGGCGGCCAGCGCATCGTGAACAGGGCTGTCCGTGGCGGGGGATACACTGCATGCCCACCCCAGCGGGGCAGGCCCCGATGTCCGCAGCAGAACCAGGCCAGGCCGTGCGGCAACGGGCACTGCAGGAGTGCCGGTCGATCACCGCGGCCCTGTCGTTCACCGATGATCCGCACGCGTCGATCCACGCCGCGCGCAAGGCGATCCGCCGCCTGCGGGCGCTGCTTGGCCTGGTGCAGCATCCGGCGCTGGACCTGGAGGACGCGGACCGCCGCCTGCAGCGCCTCGGCGACAGCCTGTCGGACCTGCGCGATGCCCATGTGGTGGTGCGGGCTGCGGTCTACCTGCAGGACAGCCATGCCGCAGACGCGTGGCCGGCCATCATCGCCCGGCTCACCCAGCGCCGCGACCGGCTGCTGCAGCAGAGCCTGCAGCGCGATCCCGGGTTCGAGCGGCGGTTGCGCCGCGTGGTGATCGTGCAGGAGCAGCTTGCGGCGCAGCCCTGGGCGAAGCTGCGGCGTTCGGCGCTGCGCAGCAACCTGGAGCGCAGCCAACGGCGGGCCGAAAAGGCCGCCCAACGTGCGAGCGACGATGGCGGGGCCGAGGCGATTCACCGCTGGCGACGCAAGGTCCGCCGCCTGCGCATGCAGCTGGACGTGGCACACGCACTGCATCTGCACGCGGGGAAACGGCAAGCGTCCGCTGGCGATGCGAAGGCCCTGCACCGGCTCAGTGATGCACTGGGGCAGCAGCAGGATCTACAGCTGCTGCACAACCTGGTCAGGGCAATGCCGGCCGCTCATGGCAAGGCGCGGGTGCTCGAGCAGCTGCGCAACGCGCAGCACGCAGGGTAATGGAGGGATCGACGCAGCCGCGGTAGCGCCAGGCCATGCCTGGCGGATGCCATCAGGGGCCGCTGCGGTCGCCGGGCATGGCCCGGCGCTACCGATCGTCATTGCGGCGGTAGCGAAGGGTTCGACGCAGCCTTGGTAGCGCCAGGCCATGCCTGGCGGATGCCATCAGGGGCCGCTGCGCTCGCCGGGCGTGGCCCGGCGCTACCGGTCCTCATTGCGGCGGCGTGTCGATCCATCCTGCGGCGAGCGCGGCGCGCAGATCGTCCGCGTCGTCGATGTCACGAAGGGACGCGTCGCTGATGCAGAGGGCGACGCCCGGGGTCTGCCGCAGGCGGCGGCCGAAACCGCGGTCACCACCGCTTTCCGGCAGGCCGCTGAACCATGCGGCGGGGACGACAGCCGGCGAGCCCGGCACGCCGCCTTCCAGCGTGGCAGCGCAGTGGCACGGCGTGCTGGCCGCAGCCGCGAGCAGGGCGCGAAGATGTGCTGCATGCAGGCGGGGCTGGTCACAGACCAGGACCAGCACGTGGCGGGCGGTGCCGAGGTGCGGCGCTGCCAGCCGGAGACTGCTGCCGATGCCCAGCGCAGGCGCGGGATTCTCTACCTGGACGGCGCGCAGTCCGCTCAGTTCGGAACCGAAAGCGGGGCCCTGCGGCGTCACGACGATCAGGACATCCGGATCTGTTTCAGAGGCCAGCCGCGCCGCACGCCGCAACAATGATTCGCCTTCGACCTGCAACCACTGCTTGGGCCGGCCCAGGCGACGGCTCAGCCCGGCGGCGAGCACTACGGCCGCGTGGCCGCTCACGTATTGCCCAGTGCGCTGCCATGCCGCCATGCCTGCAGCTGGGCGGTGATGCTCAGGGCGATGGCTTCAGGCCCCCGTCCGCCCAGTGCGAGGCCGATGGGTGAGCGCAGCCGGGAGTGCAGTGCGGCGCGCGTATCTGCGTCCAGCACCTTGAACAGATCCTCCCTGCGCTGGCGAGGGCCCAGCAATCCGATGAAAGGGATCCTTGATCGGGAAAGCAATCGCAACGCATCCAGGTCCAGCTCGAAGTTGTGGTGCATGACCAGCGCCGCATCCACCAAGTGATCTGCTTGTGCCCCGTTATTCTGCTGCGCCGACGGCAGGCGCGCCTGCCACGCACTGCGCGGCTCCACGATCTGTATCAGCCAGCCCTGGTCTTCCAGCATTGGCACCAGCGTCGCGGCCTCAGGTCCGGCGCCATGCAGCTTTACCAGCGGTGGCCGGTGCCACTGCAGGCGCCACGCGCGGGTGTCGATGGCCTCGTCGCTCTCGAGCACCGGCAGTTGGATGCTGAACGAAGATCCAGCACAGCGACCGTCGATACGACCCTTGGTTGCCAGGGACAGGTGCAGGCTGTCACGGCCCTGCAGCCAGACATCCAGGCAGCCTGCCAGGCCGGGCAACCGGTGCAACGGCAGCAGTGCGATCCACTGGCAGCCGCGACAGCCCACGGCGTTGCCGGAGAACAGCGCCGCATCATCGCGGGTATCAATCTTTACCCAGGTGACGCGTCCTTCCGCTGCAACCCTGCAGGCCGCACGCGCGAGTTCCGGCTCGAGGCAGCCGCCACTAAGCCAGCCGATCTGTTCGTCGCCGGCAAACAACACGCAGGTCCCCGCACGGCTGTAGGTCGAGCCCTCGGTCTGCACCACGATGGCCAGCACCGCCGGAGAGCGCATGCGTGCGGCATCGGCAGCAGCACGCAGTACGGGCCGTGCATTGCCCGTTTCAAGGTCCAGGGGTGCGGGAAAAAGCGCCGTTGTCATGCGAGGTCCGGCAGGCCTGCGAGCAGCTTGTCCAGCGTCAGTGGGTAGTTCCTGACCCTTACACCGGTTGCGTTGTAGACGGCGTTGGCGATGGCGGCACTGACACCACACAGACCCAGCTCGCCGACGCCCTTGGCTTTCATCGGGGATGACACTGCATCTGCCTCGTCGAGGAACACGACCTCCTGATGCGGCACATCGGCATGCACGGGAACTTCGTAGCCTGCAAGGTCATGGTTGACGAAGAAGCCCAGGCGCGGGTCGACGATCAGTTCCTCCGACAGCGCAGCGCCGATGCCCATCGTCATCGCGCCGATGACCTGGCTGCGTGCCGTCGTGGGATTCAGGATGCGTCCCGCAGCGCAGACGGCCAGCATCCGCCGGATGCGCGTCTCGCCCGTCGCGACATCAACGCCGACCTCGACGAAATGCGCAGCGAAGGTGGATTGCTGGAATTTTTCCTGCAGGGTGTCAAATTCGATGCTGTCCTCGGCAACCAGTTCGCCGCTGCGGGTCGCCTCCGTCAAGGCAGCCCGTCGTTGCCCAGCGATGACATGGCCATCCTCGAACCGTGCCACGGACGGATCCATTTCCAGCGCGTTGGCGACCTTGGTCCGCAGTGCCATGCAGGCCGCGTAGACACCGGCAGTAGAACTGTTCGCACCCCATTGGCCGCCAGAGCCGGCGGCAACCGGAAAGCGCGAGTCGCCCAGCTTCACCGTGACCTGCTCCAGGGGAACGCCCAGCATTTCGGCGGCGGTCTGGCCGATGATGGTGTAACTGCCTGTACCGATATCGGTCATGTCGGTCTCGACGGTCACGCGGCCATCAGTGGACAGGCGCACGCGCGCGCCGGACTTCATCACCAGGTTGTTGCGGAAGCCGGCCGCCACCCCCATGCCGACCAGCCAGCGTCCATCGCGGCTGGTTGCAGGGGCTGCGTTGCGACGCTCCCAGCCGAAGCGCGAGGCACCGGATTGCAGGCACTGCACCAGCTGGCGCTGCGAAAATGGCCGTGACGGATCGCTGGGGTCGACCTGGGTGTCGTTGCGGATGCGGAACTCGATCGGATCCAGCCCGACCTTTTCTGCCATCTCATCCATGGCGATTTCCAGGGCCATCAGCCCGGGCGTCTCGCCGGGCGCGCGCATCGCGTTGCCTTCGGGCAGGTCCAGCGCGGCCAATCGCATGGCGGCCAGCCGGTGCGCGCCGGCGTACAGGAAGCGGGTCTGCTGTACGGCTTCCTCAGGCGAGCCCCCCGCCAGGTTGCCTGACCACGATTCGTGCCCGATGGCGGTCAACGTTCCGTTCGGGGATGCGCCCAGCCGGATGCGCTGGATGGTGGCCGGGCGGTGGGTCGTGTTGTTGGCGACCAGCGGGCGTTGCAGCGCCACCTTGACCGGGCGCTTCGCTGCGCGTGCCGCGAGCGCTGCGAGCAGGGCATCGGAGCGCAGGAACAGCTTTCCGCCAAAGCCTCCGCCGATGTAAGGCGATACCAGGCGGACGTTGTCCTTGGGGATGCCCAGGGTCCTGGCCAGGTCCGTACGGCCCCAGTCGATCATCTGGTTGGACGTCCACACGGTCAGGTGGTCACCGTCCCACGCCGCCAGCGTTGCATGAGGCTCCATCATGGCGTGTGACTGGTCAGGGGTGTGATACGTCGCATCCAGGGTGATGTCGGCCTGCTGGAACGCCTTTTCGAAGTCGCCCACCCGGGCATCGGGCTCGGGAGTCTTCAATGACGACTCATCTTTGCGGGCCGCAGCCAGGTCGAATGAACCGTGCCGCGGTGCGTAGCGCACGCGGACCTTGGCGGCCGCCGCGCGTGCCTGCTCGAAAGTCTCGGCAACCACCACCGCCAGCGCCTGGTGGTAGTGGCTGATCGTCGGGCCACCGAGCAGCGGCGCGGCGTTGCGCTTCACGCGCTGCAGCGGCCCGGCATTGTCGGCAGTGACGATGGCCAGCACGCCCGGTGAGCGGCGGGCGGGCTCAAGGTCCAGTGAGGCGACGGCTCCGGCGGCGACTCCTGCACCCACCACCACGCCGTAGGCCGGTGTCTCGGGCAGTGCGTCATGCCATTCGTATGCGTAGGTCGCCTTTCCGGACACCTTCAATGGACCGTCGATGCGCGGGTGCGGTTGCCCGACGATCTTCTTTGCATCGATGGGATTGGTACCAGCAGGCGTATTGAACTTCATGCGCGCGCCCTCAGGTCCTGCAGGATGGATGCCAGCGTGCGTTCGGCCAGTACCGCCTTGAAGTGGTTCTGGCCGGTCGGTGCCGCACCCAGCAACAGCGACGACATGACGGCCGAGGCTCCCTGCGGCAGTGCGGCGTCAGCGGCGTCGCTGCGCCATGGCTTGTAGGCCACGCCGCCCAGCGCGACGCGTCCGCTGCCATCGGCCTGCACGATGGCCGCAACCGAAACAAGCGCGAACGCGTACGATGCGCGGTCACGCACTTTCCGATAGACATGGGTGCCACCTGCCGGGGGGGGCAGGATCACCGCCTGGATCAGCTCGCCTCGCAGCAGCGTCGTCTCCAGGTGTGGGGTTGTTCCCGGTGGGCGGTACAGCGCATCCAGCGCAATGCGCCGACGGGTGCCGTCGGCACGCAGTGTTTCCACCGACGCGCCCAATGCCATCATCGCCACGGCCATGTCACTGGGATGCGTGGCGATGCAGTCTGCGCTGCCACCGATGATCGCCAGTTGCCGGCTGGCGCCTTCCACTGCGGCACAGCCGCTGCCCGGCAGGCGCTTGTTGCAGGCCTGGGCCGTATCGTAGAAGTACGGGCAGCGCGTGCGTTGCAGCAGATTGCCTGCCGTGGTTGCCTTGTTGCGCAGCTGCCCCGAGGCACCTGACACCAGCGCCCGGGTCAGCAACGCGTAATCGCGGCGGACGCGTGCGTCTGCGGCCAGGTCGGTATTGCGCACGAGTGCACCGACCCGGAGGCCGCCATCGGCCGTCGCTTCGATGCCGTCCATGCCCAGCCCGTTCACATCGATCAGATGCGTCGGCGTTTCCACTTCCAGCTTCATCAGGTCCAGCAGGTTGGTGCCCCCGGCGATGAAGCGTGCGCCCGGCGCGCGCGTGGCGGCGGCAATGGCGTCGGCCGCGCTGCTGGGGCGTTCATAGGTGAAGGCCCTCATGAGCGCTTCCCTGCCGCATCCTGGATCGCGTCGATGATGTTGGAGTACGCGCCGCAGCGGCAGATATTGCCGCTCATCCGCTCGCGGATCTCTTCGGGTGTCAGTGCCGCAGGCGCGTCCAGGCGTGCAGTGACGTGGCTGGGTACACCGCGCTCGATTTCGTCCAGCACCGCAACGGCCGAGCAGATCTGGCCCGGCGTGCAGTACCCGCACTGGAACCCATCATGCTTGACGAAGGCGGCCTGCATGTCGCTGAGGTTGCCGGGTGATCCCATGCCCTCGATGGTGGTGATGCTGGCGCCCTCATGCATCACGGCCAGGGTCAGGCATGCATTGATGCGGCGGCCGTCCACCAGCACGGTGCAGGCACCGCACTGCCCGTGGTCGCAGCCTTTCTTGGTGCCCGTCAGCTGCAGGTGCTCACGCAGCGCATCCAGCAGGGTGACGCGGGTATCGAGCAGCAGTGAGCGGTTTGCACCGTTCACCTTGAATGCTACCTGCGAGGTGACCGGGGCACGTGCCGCGGAACGATCGGGCTCGGCGGCGGCGGCGACAGCGGCGGGCATGGCCATGGTCGTGGCCGAGCCCGCACTGAGCTTGAGCATGTCGCGCCGCGTGAGCGGAAGCTTGGAAGGGGGATTCATCGTGACTCCGCTGGCTGCAGTCGGCTGACGGGATTGCGTGTCAGCATGGCCGCGCTGCGGTAGGCGGGTGGTGAAACTCCGCCCTGTTACCCGTTCAGCTTGCTTGCTGTGAGGGTGGATGGCCCGATGATGACAGCACCGCGCGCACCCGCGTGGCCAGTTCGCCGATGGTGAAGGGCTTGCCGATCAACTGCACGTTCGCGTCGAGCACGCCATCGTCGACCAGCGCATTGCGGCTGTTGCCGGTGGCGAACAGCACCTTCAGGTGCGGATGCCGCGCCAGTGCCTGGTCGGCCAGCTGCCGCCCGTTGACCCCGGGCATCACCACGTCGGTGAACAGCAGGGCGATGTTGGGATGGGCCTGCAGCAGGGGCAGGGCGCTGGCGGCGCCATCGGCCGACAGCACCTGATAGCCCAGTTCGGACAGCGCATCGACCGAGAACGCGCGCACCGCCGCGTCATCGTCCACGACCAGGATCTGCTCCGCGCCACCGCCCGACAACGGGGTTGCAACGGTCGCGGCCGGTGGCAGTGCGTCCACCTCGGCCAGCAGGCGCGGCAGGTAGATGACCACTGTGGTGCCCGCGCCGGGCGTGGACTGCAGGCGGACGTGGCCGTTGGACTGCTGCACGAAGCCGTAGACCTGCGACAGCCCCAGGCCCGTACCCTGGCCGACGGGCTTGGTGGTGAAGAACGGATCGAACGCGCGTGCCATCACGTCCGCCGGCATGCCGCTGCCGGTGTCGGTCACCGCGATGCGCACATAGTCGCCGGTGGGAATGCCACCGTGATCGGCCACGGCTGCCAGATCGATCTGGCAGTTGCTGGTCTGCAGCTGCAGGCGGCCGCCGCCCGGCATGGCATCACGTGCGTTCACGGCCAGGTTGAGGATGACGTTCTCCAGCTGGCTGGCATCGGCGTGCGTCCACCACTGGCCGCCGCCCAGCACGGTTTCCAGAATGACGCTGTTGCCGAGCGAGTGGACCAGCAGGTCGGTCATGCCCGCCACCAGATGGTTCACGTCCAGGGCGACCGGTTGCAGCGGCTGTTGCCGCGAGAAGGCCAGCAGCCGCTGGGTCAGCTGGGCGGCGCGCTGGGCGCCATCCAGGGCCATCTCGATGTAGCGCACGGCGCGGGCATCGCTGTCGCCGATGCGCAGGGCCAGCAGGTCCAGCGGGCCGATCACCGTGGCCAGCATGTTGTTGAAATCGTGCGCGATGCCGCCACTGAGCTGGCCGACGGCTTCCATCTTGCGGCTCTGCCGCAGCGCGTCCTCCACCCGCATGCGCTCGGCCACTTCGGCGCGCACCCGCGCTTCGAGCTGCTCGTTGAGCTCGCGCAGGCGCGCGTCGGCGGCCTTGCGCGCGGTGATGTCAATGACCACGCCCAGCATGCGTACGCAGCGACCGGCCTCGAAGATGCCCCGGCCCTTGGCCGCGACCCAGCGCACGATGCCATCTTCCTTGCCGACCGTGCGGTACTCCACGTCATAGTTGGCGCGCCGCTGCGGATCGGCGCAGGCCTCCAGCGCCGCCAGCGTTTCGGCACGGTCATCCGTATGCAGGCCTGCGCGGAAGTCGTCGAAGGTCACCTCCGCATCGGAGGAAATGCCGAACATCGCCTTCGTGCGCGCGGGCCAGAGCAGGATGTTCTGCACCAGGTCGAGATCCCACAGGCCGAGCTCGCCCGCTTCGGTGGCCAGGCGCAGGCGTTCCTCGCCTTCGGCCAGTGCGGCTTCGGCGGCCTTGCGCCCGGACAGGTCGAGCATGGCACCGATCATCCGGAGCGGCCGTCCATCGCCATCGCGCAGTACTGCGCCACGGTCGAGCACGGCGGCATAGCTGCCGTCGGCGCGGCGGAAGCGGTACTCGCCGTTCCAGGTCGTGCCATCGCCGTCGATGACGGCATGGATGTTGCGGTCGATGCGATCGCGGTCTTCGGGATGGATGTGGTCCAGCCACCACTGCGCGCTGGTTTCCACCATCGAGTGCCCAAACAGGCTGGACAGCGCTTCGTTCCAGACCACGTGGCCGTCTGCCATGCGCCAGTCCCAGACCGCATCGTTGGTGGCCTGTGCCGCCAGGCGGTAGCGTTCCTCGAGGTCGAGGCGGTCGGCTTCGGCGGACTTGCGGTCGGTGATGTCCAGCGAGGTGCCGACCAGGCCGATGATCTCGCCATCGCCGTTGCGCAGCGGCGCCTTGGTCGACAGCCACCACGCGCGGCGCCCATCCGGAAAGCTGACTTCTTCCTCAACCTGCTCGGTGCGACCGCTGGCCATCACGCGCTCATCGGTCGCCATGACCGCCGCGGCCTGCGCGGGATCGGCCAGCAGCTCGGCATCGGTGCGCCCGACATACTCCGCGGGCGTACGCCCGATCAGTTCGGTGGTGCCGCTGTTGCCGATCAGCAGGCGGCCCTGGCGGTCCTTGGCGTACATCACGCCTGGCGCGGCCTCGACGAAGGAACGCAGCAGGGCCTGGGCCTGGTCGCGCTCGGCCTGCACCCGCAGGCGCTCATCGATATCGATCAGGACGCCGGGAAAGCTTTTCGCCCGCCCGTGCTCATCCAGATCGACGCGGCCGATGCTTTCCAGCCAGTGGTATCGGCCATCGGGGCCCTGCGTGCGGTACTGGTGGGCGAAGCGGCCACCGTGGTGCACCGCGTGCTCGATGGCGGCCACCAGGCCGGGCAGGTCATCAGGATGGACCGCGCCCAGCACGTCGTGCAGCTGCAGCTTGCGCTGGGCCAGCGCCGGGTCGAGGCCGAACGCACGCGCCAGCGCTTCGTCCACGGTCAACTGGTCGCGCGGAACATCCCAAAACCAGGTGCCGACGATGGCGCCTGCAGCCAGCGCCATGTTCACGCTCTCGGTGGCATGGGCGGCTTGGGGCAGGGAAGCGGGAGGCTGGTTCACGGACGATCTCGAGCGACGGTGCACTGCCTGCCGCAGTCAGCGGCAGGCAGATCAAGGGCCGCCAGTCTAGATCAGTCGCTTGTCACGGTAGCGTGGTGCCGGCTCAACTGCCGCCGGGTTTCACCCGCATCACCCGTTTGCGGTACTCGTAGACGTTGTCACCGCGCACGCGCCGTTCCTGCGTGCCGGTGATCGAATCCACGCGTCGGTCCGAGCCGGTGACCGGCTTGGCGTCGATAGCGGTTTCGCGTTCGAACGAATGCGATTTGTCGGTGTTGCGGTAATAGCGGTACAGCGCCCAGTACAGCGCCGTAGCACCGGCCGGACCGGCCGCCAGCAACCAGAGACCACTGTCGTCACTCATGTTGTCGCCACCAGGAAGGCAATTGCGAGGGCTTCGATGACCGTGCCGGTGGCCAGGGCGGCCAGCAGCATCTTCCACTGCTGCACCGGCACGCTGCCCATGGTTTCGCCGGTACGGCCGTTCACCGCGATGTAGTGCAGCATGCCGCCGTTGGCGCCGGGCTGGTGGTAGGAGTACAGCCATACCGGCAGGTACATCGACACCCAGCGGGTGCCATGCACGTCCAGCTGTTCCTGTTCCCAGCGCACGCCACGGTCGTAGCGGCGCACGCTGGCCTGGACCTGGGCACGGGCGATCGACAGCAGCTGGTCCTCCAGCCGCGGGCGCAGCTTCTCGACATCCAGGTTGCGCTTCTCCGAGGTGAAGCCGGCCAGGTAGGACGCGTTCCATTTGACCGCGTTCTTGGTGTCGAACGGCAGGATGGTGTTGATGATGTTGTTGGTATTGGTCTGCGTGTCGAGGTTGCCGCGCTCGGCCGAGGATTCCAGCGGCAGGTCGTCGACGGTGAAATCGACCTGGCGCTCGACCTGGTAGATGTCCGCGTCGTAGTAGGTCTGCTTGTTCTTCTCGGTACCGCGGGTGTATTCGCGGGTCTTGATCTCGCCCTTGCCGGCCACGGCCGCGCTGACATTGCTGTCCACGATCATGTAGGGCAGGTACACGCCCACTACGTTTTCCGGGGTGAACTGGTCCTTGAACGCCTTCAGCGCGAACATCCGCCGCTTGTCGACGAACTGGCGGATCCGCGCGACGGCGTCGTCCTTCTTGATGTGGAAGGGCAACACCGCATCGGGCACGGCACCGTTGCTGATCTGCTCGTTCACGCCGAACACGTGGCGGCACCAGTGGCAGCGTGCGGTCATCGTGCTCTCGGTGTTGACGGTGACCTCGGCGCCGCAGCCGCTGCACTTGAAGGTCATCAACGCAGAGGTGTCGGCGTCGATGTTGCGTGCGCCGGAGGCGATGACGGTGCCCTGCAGCTGGTCCAGCGCTTCACCCAGCCCGAATTCCTCCTCCACCCGCGCACCGTGCCACTCGTGGCGGCAGTAGAGGCAGACCAGGATGTCGGTGCCAAGCTTGGGGCGGATGTCGGTGGCGCCGCACTTCGGGCAGCGGTTCAGGCCGTCCTTCAGCTCGCTGGCGGAGGTGTCGATGGCCAGCGGATCGGGGGCCTCGACGTCATCACGGATGGCCTGCGGCAGCGTGCTGGTATCCAGCGGGAAGCTGCCGGGCAGGGGCGGGACGTCCTGCGGCGAACCCGGACCGTCCAGCTTCGCCGCCGGCAGGGGCGGGGGCGAAGCGGGATCGGACTGGGGCAGCGGCGGAGGGCCGTTTCTGGGGTCGGACATGGTGTCTGCGCGCCCTGCGTCTTACAGGCCCAGCGCCTTGGCCTTCAGCGCGTCGTAGTCGTCCTGCGTGATCAAGCCCAGGTCCAGCATTTCCTTGGCCTTCTTCAGCTTGGCCACCGGATCATCGGCCGCCGGCGCCGCCGGCTGCTGCAGGTTGCCCGCGCCGAACATGCCCGACGCCATGCCGACACCGACGAGGCCTGCCGCGCCGCCGGTCTCGCCGGCCGACTGGATGCCCTGGGCGACGCTGGCCTGCAGGTTGGAATTGCCGCGCGAACCGGACAGCGCGTCGGCGCGCTGCACGGTCTTCAGCAGTTCACGGGTGTTGGCGTCGTACTCGATCGAAACGATGGCGGTCTTGACGATGGCCAGGCCACGGTCGGACTGCCACTGGTAGGCCTGCTCGACCGCGGCCGACAGGCTGTGGGCGAAGCCGATCGAATCCTGCTGCAGCTTGGTGATGCGGTTGCCCTTGGCCGGGTCGTTCGTGTACAGGCTGAACGCCGGTGCCAGCGAACCCACCACTTCATTGAACAGCTGGGTTGCGGCGGCATTGTCCATGTCGGTGAAGTCGAACACCTGGCCCGGACGCAGGTAGCTGGCCGGCACGAAGTTCTTCACGAACAGGATCGGGTCGACGATCTTCAGCGTGTACGAGCCACGGGTGACCGCGCCGACCTGGGTGTTGAGGAAGCCATCGTCCCAGTAGATTTCAGACTGGGTGCCGAAGCGGTTGTCCGGCAGTTCCTTCAGCGAGACGAAGAACGCGGCCTGCTGCGAGCCCGGCTGGCCACCGAACTTGAAGCGTTCCCAGCTCTGCTTGATGAAGGTGCTGACCAGACCGTCGCCGGCGAAGATCGACTGCGAATTGAGGTCGTCCGAGCGCCATTCGTAACCACCGGCTTCGGCCACGAAGGCGGTGATGGCACCGTCCTGGAACAGCAGCAGGCCGTAGCCTTCGGGCACGATGATCTTCGAGCCGTTGCTGATGATGTTGGACGAGCCGCTGGTGTTGGAGCCGCGCCCGGCGTTGGCGCCGTTCGGCACGGCCGCGAACAGCGCCGCCGTCGACGGCAGGCCCGTCGGCACGGTGTAGAAGTCCTTCCACTGGTCGGCCAGAACACCGCCCACTGCACCCTTGACCGCCTGTACCAGACCCATGACCTGCTCCCTGTGGTTACCGGACAGGCACCGTGCCTGTCGTGCTCGGCTGACTATAGAGGAGCGGGGCGGTGCCTCGCCACCGGTGCCGCAGGCGCGCATTCATGCACGGCATGCCAGGCAGAACCGGCAGGAAAGGGCGGGACAGGCGGTTGCCCGTGCCCGCCCGGAGTACTTACGCCATGGCGCGAGTGATCAGCCCGTAGCCGATGAGCACGACCAGCAGGGCCGGCAGCGTCACGAACGACGCGATCATCCAGCGCAGTGCCTTGCGCGAGGCGATGGACGCCGGGCCGGTCTGGCCGGTGGCATTGAGTGACGAGGTCTTGTTGGCGTAGACGGTGGCGACGATGCCGAACGGCCAGAAGCCGCAGAAAATGCTCAGGACGGCGAGGAACAGATAGTCCTTGGGCGGAACGGCGGGTGCTGCGATCTCCATGAAAACGATTTCTCCTTGATGGGGGCGGGATTATGCCGCAGCCCCATCGTCGCCGCACAGGGCGCTGTGGCGATCAGCGCACCGATTGCGGCACCCGTCGCAGTTTGCTCGTGTCATAGCCCATTGCGGCGATACGGTCGACCGCCGGCTGGTAGTCCTGTGGCGAGACCTGCGGCGTGCGGGCCATGTACCAGACGTAGTCGCGCTTGCTGCGACCGACGATGGTCTGCTGATAGCCCTCGTCCAGCCACGCAATGATGTATTCGGCCTGGATGGGCCAGACGAACTGCATGCCCCAGACCGCACCGGCACCTTCCTTCTCGACCCGGCCAACCGGATGCATGCTCTTGAAGGGCGCATCGAAGCTGCCCTTGCGATAGGTAAAAGTGGTCTGGATGCGCCCGTCAGGCTTCAGCGCGTAGCTTTCCACCGCATCAAACGCTTCGCGCTCGGGCCAGGATGGGATGTGGGCGATCACGTACCAGTCACCCATGAAGCGCGGCACGTCCACCGATGCGGGGCGCGGGAGGGGGCGGGTGTCCTGGCTGCTGCAGCCCGCGCCAAACAGGGCCACGGCCAGAAGCGTGAACAACGGGGGCATACGCATGTCTACGTCTCCTTCAGCGTGGGCGGAACAGGTAGTGGGCGACCAGCCACTGCTGGCCATCGTCATAGCCGAACAGTTCGGCGCAGGCCATCCAGAACATGCGCCAGCGCTGCCACCAGATGCGCGCCGCGGCGTCGCCGTAGGTGGCCTGCAGGATGGGCATCAGCGATCCGCGCGCCGCGTCCTGGTTGTCCAGCCAGTGGTTGGCGGTACGCTCGTAATGGGTGCCATCCAGCAGCCAGCGCTGGTCCAGCTGCAGGTGCTGCTGGAAGTGCAGCAGGGTGTCGGCGGCCGGCATCAGGCCGCCGGTGAAGAAGTGCCGCCCCATCCAGTTGTCATCGCCTTCCGTCTCGAACGGATACATCAGCGTGCGGTGGGCAAAGATGTGCACGAACAGCGCGCCGTCCGGGCGCAGCCAGTCGGCGATGCGCTGCAGCAGCTGCTGGTAGTTGCGCACGTGCTCGAACATCTCCACCGACACGCAGCGGTCGAATCGCGCTGCCGGCAGTTCCAGCAGGTTGACGTCGCGGGTGAGCACCTCGACGTTGCGCAGGCTCCGCGCCTGGCACTGGCCGAGGATGTGCTCGCGCTGGCTGTGCGAATTGGAGACGGCGGTGATGCGCGCATTGGGATAGCGTTCGGCCATCCACAAGGTCAGCGAGCCCCAGCCACACCCCAGCTCGAGGATGTCCTGCCCGTCGCGCAGGCCGGCGCGCTGCGCGTACAGCTCCAGCATTGCGTCTTCGGCCTGGTCCAGGGTTTCGTGACCGGTGCGGTAATAGCAGCTGCTGTACTTCAGGCGCTTGCCGAGGCACGCCTGGAAAAAGGCGGCGGGCACCTCGTAATGCTGGCGGTTGGCCGCATCCACATGCAGGGCCAACGGACTGCCGGCGAGGTCGGCAATGCGCCGCTGGAAGCGCACCGACTGCGCGGCAAGGCCGCCCTCGGTTTCCTCCTGCAGGCGCTGCGCGCACTGGCGGCGTATGCCGGCCCGCAGGGCGACATCCGGAATCCAGCCGCGCTCGGCCCAGCCGGTCAGGCCGCCTTCGATCTGGACGGGTGGGTGCAGCGGGCTGGCAGTGTTCATGGCGTGCGGTCCTGGGAAGGGGAGGTGCGGGGGAACCACGGGAAGAACATCGACGTGCTGCGCTGGTAGTCGCGGTAGTCCTCGCCGCGGCTGCGCAGGGCCTGCTTCTCGGTGAAGGGCACGCCGCTGAGGTAACGCAGGAACAGGTACATCACCACCGGGCCGGACCAGGCCAGCCACCACAGCGGCGAGCCAACGGCGAGCAGCACGTAGGTAAACCAATGCAGCCATTCGAAGAAGTAGTTCGGGTGGCGCGAGTAACGCCACAGCCCCTGCCGGCAGGTGCGGCCCTTGTTGGCCGGATTGGCGCGGAAGCGCGCGAGCTGGCGATCGGCCAGTGCTTCGCCGCCGACACTGAGCAGCCACACCGCCACGGCGGCCGCGATCCACGCGGCGTGACCGGTGGACGGGTTGCGCGCAACCGCCAGGAACGGCAGCGCGAACAGCACCACCAGCAGGGCCTGGGCCATGAAGAACCCGAAGATCTTTCCCTGGTGGCCGTTCCAGTGCCCGCGCAGGTAGCGGTAGCGGCCATCCTCGTCTTCACTGCGCACGCGGTGCCAGAGGTGCAGGGCGAGCCGGCTGCCCCACAGGCCACCCAGCACGGCCAGTGCGATGCGCGGCTGCATCGCGCCATCGCCCAGCCAGGCCAGCAGCAGTGCGCCGGCCGCCACGCCCTTGGCCCACAGCACGTCGACCACGCCGATGTTGTGGTGGCGGCGCTGCCAGGCCCAGCCCCAGCACATCACCAGCACCGCGTAGAGCAGCACCCAGCCAAGCAGGTTCATGCGCGTGTTCCCTTGTGAGCGTTTCCGTGTGCATTCATGCCGGTGTTGCCGGTGCCGCGCCGTGCCAGTGCGCACAGCAGCGGCAGCGCGATGCTCCAGCCCACTCCCAGCAGCAGCACGCCGTGCCAAGCGGGCGCAGCAAAGTGCACCGCCTGGAAACCGCGCGCCGCCGAGATGTAGGCCAGCGGAGCCAGCAGCAGGCCGAAGGCTACCGGCAGCAGGCGATGGCGCTGCAGGAAGGCCATCGAACACGTCAGCGTCATGGCGAAGGCCGCCCACAGCGCCATGATCCAGGGCGGCGGCGCCCAGCCCAGGGGCGCGGCGGCATAACGCATCGCGCCGCTGGCGGCGGCAACCCCATCCACCAGCCAGGCGCAGGCGAGGGCAAGCAGCAGCAGGCGCAGTTCCAGCCGCGGCACAGGACTGGTGAGCACCTGGCTGGCGATGTACAGCGACGCCGCCACCAGGGCCGGCCATTGCCAGCCACGGCCCGCGCCCGCCACTGCGCACAGCCAGACCAGCTGGTTGCCGAGCAGGTTGGCCCACGTGCGGCCCATCTCAGGCCTCGCCGCCTGCGGGCACGTCCGTGCAATAGCCCGGGCGCGCCAGCAGCAGGTGCGATACGCCGATGGATCGCTCCAGGAAGCCGCCCTCGCAGTAGGCCAGGTAGAACTCCCACAGCCGGCAGAAGCGCTCGTCGAAGCCCTGTGCCTGCACGGCGGCACGCTGCGCCAGGAAGCGCTGCCGCCAGGCGCGCAGGGTGAGGGCGTAGGAGTGGCCGAAATCCTGTTGCGCCACCAGCTGCAGGTCACTGGCCCGGGTCTTGGCGGCCATGATCGCGTTGATCGAGGGAATGAAGCTGCCGGGGAAAACGAAACGCTTGATGTAGTCGACGCTGCGCCGGGCCTGCTCGTAGCGGTGGTCTTCGATGGTGATCGCCTGCAGCAGGGCCACGCCCTCGGGCTTCAGCAGGCGCTGCAGGGTGCCCATGTAGGTGTCGAGGAACTCGGCGCCGATGGCCTCGATCATCTCGATGGAAACCAGCTTGTCGAACTGTCCCTGCAGGTCGCGGTAGTCCTGCATCAGCACGCTGACGCGGTCCTGCAGGCCGGCGTCCTGTACGCGCTGCACGGCCAGCGCATGCTGTTCGGCGGAAATGGTGGTGGTGGTGACGTGGCAGCCGTAGTTGCGTGCGGCATGCACGGCGAAACCGCCCCAGCCGGTGCCGATCTCCACCACACGATCGCCCGGCTGCAGGCGCAGCTGCTGGCAGATGCGGTCCAGCTTGCGGGTCGAGGCCACCTCCAGCGTCTCGTCGGCCTGCGCGTACAACGCCGAGGAGTACATCAGGTCCGACGACAGGAACAAGGCGAAGAAATCGTTGCCCAGGTCGTAGTGCGCGGCAATGTTGCGACGGCTGCCCTCGCGGCTGTTGCGGCGCAGGCGGTTCCAGCCACGCAGCAGCCAGCCGGCCGCGCGTGCCGGGCCGCGCTCCATGCCATCGAGCAGGTCGCGGTTGCGCACCAGCAGGCGCACCAGTGCCACCAGGTCGTCGCAGCGCCAGTCACCATGGATGTAGCTTTCGCCGGCACCGACGCTGCCCTGCGCGGCCACCTTGCGGTAGAACGCCGGGTCGTCGATGGTCACCGTTGCCTGCAGCGGGCCGTGGCCATTGCCTAGCAGCACCTCGCCGAAGGCATCGCGCACGCGCAGCTGGCCGTCCCGCAACGGGGCGAGCTGCGCCAGCAGGCGGCGGCGCAGGAAGGCATCCAGTGCGCCGGCGCGGGGCAGGGCCACCGAAGGCGTCAGGTTGTTCATCGCGGTTTCTCGGCAAGGGAAGGGTGGTCGTGCACGGGGTTGCGCTTCATCCACAGGCGCAGTGCATGCCAGTGGATGGCCGCCACCACCTGCACGGTCATCAACGGGTAGGCCAGCAGCACGCGGGCCAGGCCGCGGCCATCCAGCGGGCGGCGCTGCATCGACTGGGTGGCATCAAACTGGCGGACGCCGTCGCGCCAGACCTGCATGTGCACGCGCAGCGCGTCGCCTGGTGCGTTGAAGCGCCAGTCGTAGCGGCAGTCCATCGGCATGAAGGGCGAGACGTGGAAGCACTTGTCGAACTGCCAGCGCAGGCTGCCGCCTTCGTGCTGGGCCTGCTCGACCGGCAGCACGTAGGCATGCCGTTCCTTCCACGGGGTGTTGGTGATGTCGGCGACGATGCAATCCAGCGTGCTGCCGTCAGCCTGGTAGCAGTAGTAGAAGCTGACCGGATTGAACACGTGGCCGCCGAAGCGCAGATGCGCCAGCAGGCGCACCGGGCCGGCAGGACGGCGGCCCAGCACGGTGGCGGCGTGGTCGCGCACGGCATCGGCCAGCGGCACCCCGGAGGCGCCCAGGTAATCACTGCGGCGGAATTCGGCCAGGTTGCGGCGGTTGACCGACCAGAGCCAGCGCCCGGCGAAGACCTGGTCCAGCTCGTCGAGGTCAAGCAGCAGCTGCGCGACGGGATAGCGGAACGCGTGCGCATGCGGGTGGTGCCGCCGGTGCTGCACATGGCCGAAGTAGAGCGCACTGGCGGTCATGCGGTGATCTCGGTCGGGCGCAGCGGCGATGCGATGCCGGTGCGGGAGCGCAGCGCGTCGACCGTGCGCCGCGCACTGGCGATGCCGTCTTCATGGAAGCCCCAGCCCCAGTAGGCGCCGGCGAACCAGGTATGGCGATGGCCCTGGATCTCGCCCCAGCGCTGCTGCGCGCGTACCGCGGCATGGTCGTGCACCGGGTGCGCGTAATGCAGACGGCGCAGCACCTTCGAGGGGTCGATGGCATCGCTGCGGTTGAGGGTCACCACCAGCGGCGTGTCGCCAGGCAGGCCCTGCAGCAGGTTCATGCAGTAGCTGACTGTGCACGGCGCGTCCGGGTCGGCAGGTACGTGCGCGTTCCAGGCGGCCCAGGCCTTGCGGTTGCGCGGCAGCAGCGAGGCGTCGGTGTGCAGCACCGCCTCGTTGGCCTGGTAACGGATGGCGCCCAGCACGGCGTGCTCGACCGGGTCGGCATCGGCCAACAGGGCCAGCGCCTGGTCGCTGTGGCAGGCCAGGATCACCTCGTCGAAGCCTTCGATGCCGGCGGCGCTGTGCACGCGCGCGCCCCAGGGCATGCGCTCGATCGCCCGGACCGGGGTTTCCAGCCGCTCGTGCACGCGCCAGCGGCTGCGCAGGGCATCCACATAGCGTGCCGAGCCACCCTTGACCACGCGCCACGGCGGGCGGCCGGTCATCTGCAGCATCTGGTGGTTGGCCATGAACTGGACCAGGTAGCGTGCCGGGAAGTCCAGCACGGTGGCCGTTGGCGAAGACCACAGCGCCGACGCCATCGGCAGCAGATGTTCCTCCACGAACGCATCGCCGTAACGCTGCTGCCGCAGGTACTGGCCCAGCGTCGGGCCCTCGGCTTCGGCCAGCAGCAGCGGCGCATCGCGGTAGAAGCGCCGCAGGTCGGCCAGCATGCCCCAGAAGCGCGGCGACACCAGGTTGCGGCGCTGGCAGAACAGCCCATCCAGCGAGGTGGCGTTGTACTCCACGCCGCTGCGCTCGCTGTGCATCGAGAAACTCATCGTGGTCGGCTGTGACGCCACGCCCAGCTCGTCGAACAGGGCGGTCAGCAGCGGATAGTGCTCGGGGTTGAACACGATGAAGCCGGTATCCACCGACAGCGGGCGCCCGTCTACCTCCACCTGATGGGTGTGGGTGTGACCGCCCAAGTAGTCGTTGGCTTCGTACAGGGTGACTTCGTGCTCGCCGTCCAGCCAGTACGCGCTGGCCAGCCCTGCAATGCCCGAACCGATGACCGCGATGCGCATGCTCAGTCCTTCGCCTTGGCCAGCACCCACTCGGGAATCGGCTTGAGACCACTGACCAAGCCCACCGCGGCCAGCAGCCGCAGCCCGTACCAGGTCAGGTCCACTTCCCACCAGCGGAAGCCCTGGCGGGCCGTCCCCGGGAAGAAGTGGTGGTTGTTGTGCCAGCCTTCGCCAAAGGTCAGCAGGGCCAGCCACAGGTTGTTGCGGCTGTCATCGCGGGTGTCGAAGCGGCGGCTGCCGAAGCGGTGGGCCAGCGAATTGATGGTGACCGTGGCATGGAAAAGCACTACGGTGGAGATGAAAAAGCCCCACACCAGCAGCTGTGGGCCCGTGGTATTCAGGCCGGGGGCCACGCGCTCCAGCAAGGCGCCGATGGCGTAGAGGGCTGCGGCCAGCAGCACCGGTACCGCGATATCGAAGCGGTCCAGCCAGCGCAGTTCGGGATAGCGGGCCAGATCGGGCACGCGGGACAGGTCGGTGGCGAAGGCCTCGCGGGTCAGAAACCAGCCCATGTGGCTGCGCCAGAAGCCACCGGTAACGGGCGAATGCGGATCCTGCGGCTGGTCGGCGTGGCGATGGTGGTGGCGATGGTGGGCGGCCCACCACAGCGGGCCGCGCTGCACGCTGGCCGCGCCGATCACCGCGAACACGAACTGCACCGGGCGCGATGCGTGGAACGTGCGATGCGAGAAGTAGCGGTGGTAGAACCCGGTGATGGCGAACATGCGCACCGCATACAGCGCCAGCGCTACCGCGACTGCGGTCCACGACACCCCCACCCAGATCACGCCCAGGCACGCCACGTGCAGCAGCACGAAGGGCACCGCGCGCAGCCAGTCGATGCGGCCGCGATGCGCCGCATCGGCCTGCGCTGCAGCGGCCTCGGTATCGAACCAGCGTCGCAGGGTGCGCAGCAGTCGCTCACGTCGGCGTGGAAGGGGCGCGGCGGCGGACATGGGCGAGGTCTCGAGGGCGTGTCTGTCTACATCTACGCGACAGGGCGCCAATTGGATGCAGTGAATGCGGATCGCGTGCGGCTTCACCTGCTGCTCACGGTGCAGCTCGCCACCAGCGGCTGCGACCAGGCCTGCTGCCATTGCGCCAGCGGCTGCGGCGACGCGGGCGCGGCGAAGCGGACAATGACGGCCGGATAGGCGCCGCGTGCATCGCGGAGGTTGCTGGTGCCGCGGAACTCGAGCAGGCGGCGGTCATCATCGGCATACACCAGCGACAGCCGGGGGGCGACCACGCCGTACCACGCCGCCAGGCGCACCTCGATGGCCTGCGCGGGGATGCCCTGCCAGTGCAGTGCGCCGGTCCGGCGCACGCTGACCGGGTAGAAGCGTTGCCGCCCCGGGACCAGGAAGGGCAGCTGGACCTGCTCGCCCTTCATCAACGCCGGCCAATGCGCGCGCACCGCCGCGTCGAAACCGGTGTCGATCACCGCGTCGGCGGGCAGTGGCACGCGGGCCTGGCGTTCGGCCTCCGCCGCGCTTTCCTTCCAGTCGATGCTGACCCGTGTGCCGGCCACCACCACGCGTGCGGCCTGGCCGCTGCGCCCGTCCTGCAGCAGGTAGCCCCGTGCCAGCGGCTGCGCGGTGCCCGGCAATTCCTTGCGGGCGAACGGGCGGCCATCCGGGCACAGGTACTGCACCCAGCGCTGCGCGCCCTCGGGCGCCCCGCGCCGCCAGTGCACTTCGCGGTAGGCGGGGGTGCCGTCGGCCAGGCTGGCAATGCCTTCGGTACGCAGCAGGGGCGTGGCGCTGGCCACGGTGGACAGGTACAGCAGCAGCCCGGCGGTGTGCATGAGGGGTCCTGGCGGTTGGCCTGCAGGTGATACGCATGGCAGCCCGGGTTGGATGCACGGCAGCGGGCTGCATCCAAACCGGCCTCTGCTGCGTACAGCACACAGACCCCCTTCACCTGCCTGATCGCCGCCCGGATGTACCCTGACGCCGCCAGCCCTTCCTTTGACTTCGATACCGCGCGCATCGTGTCCAGTTCCCAGCAGCCGAGCAACGAGCCGACGAACTGGACCGGTGACATGGACGGTGTGGCGCGCCTGCGCGACCGCGCCTGTTTCATGCGCATCTATGACCACTTCATGCCGCGGCTGTGCGTCTACCTGCGTGGCCTGGGGGCGCCGGAGGCGGTGGCCGAGGAATTGGCCCAGGAGTGCCTGCTGCGCCTGTGGCTGCGCGCCGCCGATTACGATGCGGCGCAGGGGGCGCTGAGCACCTGGCTGTACCGCATCGCGCGCAACCTGCAGATCGACCGGGTGCGCCATGAACGCAGCTGGATGCAGGTCCAGGCCGCGGTGGAGGAGGCGTCCAGCAGTGATGCGCAGTCGCACAGCAGTGCCGAGCACTATGCTGACCAGGCCAGGCTGCGCCAGCGCATCAACGAACTGCCGGCGGTGCAGGCACGGCTGGTGCGCATGTCCTATTTCGAAGCCAAGAGCCACGGTGAAATCTCCGAGGCGCTGGGGATGCCGCTGGGTACGGTGAAATCGCACCTGCGCCGGGCATTCCTGCAGCTGCAGTCGAAGGTGGGGGGCATGCCATGAACCCGCACCACCACCTGCATGAATCGACCCTGCTGAGCTACGCCGCCGGCGCGTTGCCCGCGCCGCTCAGCGTGGTGGCCGGTACCCACCTGGAGCAGTGCCCGCACTGCCGCCAGCGCCTGCGCGAGGCCGAGGCCATCGGTGCGGCGCTGATTGAACAGACCCAGCCGATGGTGGTCAGCGGGCGCGGCCCGGCACTGCGTGCAGCCATGCTGGCCGAGCTGGAGCGCAGTGAGCCTGCCGTGGCTGCCGTCGCCGTCGCCCGGCCGGCCGAGCCGCCGGTGGAGCGGCCTGAAGTGAATGCGGACCACCTGCCGGCCTCGTTGCATCCGTACTTCGGGCGCTCGCTGGGGGGACTGCGCTGGCGCTGGATCGCCCCGGGCGTGCATTGCATCCGCTCCGCAGAAATGCCGTCGCTGATCATGCTGAAGATCGCACCGGGCAAGTGCCTGCCGATGCACAGCCACGGCCGCAGCGAGCTTACCCAGATCCTGCGCGGTTCCTACAATGATGCGCTGGGCCTGTTCGCACCGGGCGATGTGGCCGACCTGGATGAAGATGTGGAGCACCAGCCGGTGACCGCACCCGGCGTGCCCTGCATCTGTGTGTCGGCGCTGGATGCCCCGCTGGTGTTCAGTGGTTGGCTGGCGCGCAAGATCCAGCGGTTCGTCAAGCTGTAGCACGCTGGGAGGAGGACCCATGGACAACGGCAATGCGCTGCGGGTGCTGGTGGTAGGCGCCACCGGGCTGGTGGGCCAGGGCGTGCTGCAGGCGTGCCTGCAATCGGCCGATGTGGCCCGGGTGGCCGCGCTGGTGCGGCGGTCGGGCAGCGTGGCGGGCAACGTCGATGAGATCGTGCTGCCGGACTTCCTGCGAGCCGCCACCTTGGGCGATGCGCTTGCGGGATTCGATGCCTGCTTCTATTGCGCCGGTGCGCCGCCCGTGGGTACGCCCGAGGCCGAGTACCGCGAAGTGACGCTGCAGGTAACCCGCGCCGTCGCTGACGCGTGGGCGGCGGCGAACCCTGGAGGATGCTTTCTGTACGTATCCGGTGCACATGCCAACCCGGGCAGCCGCATCATGCCGCTGCGGGTGAAGGGCGAGACCGAGCAGGCGCTGGCGCAACTTCCGGTACGCACGGTGATGCTGCGACCGGCGGGCGTGCGGCCGGTATCCGGTACGGGCACGCGGCACGCGCTGCTCAAGCCGTTCTATCTGCTGGCCCGCCCGCTGATGGCGGTGGCCGAAGGGCTGCTGCCCGCGCTGACCACCAGCAACCGGGCCATCGGCCAGGCAATGATCGCGCTGGCCGGGATGCCGGCACCGCCGGCGGTCGTGGAATGCGCGCAGATCAACCGGCTGGCGCGTGGGCCTTCAGCACGCTGACCACCGACTCCGCCAGATCGCTGCGGGTAAATGGCTTTGACAGCAGGGGCGCCGAGCGGCCCTTGCTGCCTACCGCATCGTGGTCACGCGGGTAGCCGGACGTGAACAGCACGGCCACGCTGGGCCAGCGTTCGCGTACCTGCCGGCCCAGCTCCCAGCCTGACATGCCCGGCATCACGATGTCGGAGAACAGCAGATCGATCTTCGCGTCCGGGCGTTCCAGCAGGCGCAGCGCGGACGGACCGTCGTGCGCTTCCAGCACCCGGTAGCCCAACTGGCGCAGCGCCTCGACGGTGTAGGCGCGCACGTCGTCGTTGTCTTCGGCGACCAGGATGGTTTCTTCGCGCGGTTCGTAGCCGGCCAGCCCGGTGGCTGCCACGGCGGTTTCACAGGGCAGCGCCAGCGACGAGCGCGGGAACATCATGGTGATGCTGGTGCCGCCGCCCTCCACCGAATCGATGAGGACGTGGCCACCGGACTGCTTGACGAAGCCATGCACCATCGACAGGCCCAGGCCGGTGCCACGGCCCACCTGCTTGGTGGTGAAGAAGGGCTCGAAGACCTTGGCAAGCGTATCGGCCGACATGCCGTGGCCGTTGTCGCGCACGCGCAGCATCACATACTCGCCGGGCGTTGCATCGGGGAACAGCGAGGCATAGTCATGGTCGAGGTGGCTGTTGTCCACTTCCACCACCAGGCGCCCACCGTGGGACATCGCGTCGCGCGCGTTCACCGCCAGGTTGAGCACCGAGGCTTCGAGCTGGCTGAGGTCCAGTTCGACACACCAGAGGCCCTCGGCGGTGCGGATGTCGAGCTGGACCAGCTCGCCCAGTGCCCGCTGCAGCATGTCATGCATGCCCAGCAGGGCATCGTTGAGATTGACGGCCTGGCTGCGCAGCGGCTGCTTGCGGGCGAAGGCCAGCAGGCGCTGGGTGAGGCTGGCCGCACGACCCACACCCTTCAACGCGTTGTCCAGCGCACGCGCAGTCATGTTGCCGGGCTGGCCGTCGCGCTGGTTCAGCAGCATCGCGTGTTCAACGTTGCCGGCGATCACGGTCAGGATGTTGTTGAAGTCATGGGCGATGCCACCGGTGAGCTGGCCCACCGCCTCGATCTTCTGTGCCTGCCGCAGCGCATGTTCGGCGTGGATGCGGGCCGTGGTCTCCACGGCCTCGGAAACCACTGCATTCACCGCACCCTCGGCGCCCTGCAGCGGGCGGAAGGAGAAATCAAAGCTGCGGTGGCCCGTCGGCAGTTCAAGGTCCATCGCCTGCAGGGCGCTGCGCCCCTTCGCGGCATCGCCCACCGCCTGCTCGACCATGCGCGCAAGCTCGGGGGTGCCGGCAAACCACGGCGACTCCCAGAAGGGCAGGCCGATGACATCGTCCTTTTCGGCCAGTACCGCAGCGAGCGAGGCAACATTGGCATCGACAATGCGGCCAGACGTATCGAGCAGGACCTGATGCTGGAAGCTGGACTCGAAGATGGCCTGCAGGCGCCGCTTGCTACCCTGCAGTTCGGCGGTACGCGCCTGCACCTGGCGCTCCAGTGACTCGTTGTCCTCACGCAGCGCCAGCTCGGCACGCTTCAGCGAGGACACGTCGCTGCCGAGGCAGGTATAGCCGGTGACGCTGCCATCGGCCGCACGCTCGGGCACGCAGTCCATCTGCACGAAACGTGACTCGCCGCTGCGATGGACCAGGGTGGTCTGGAAGCTGGCCCGCTCGCCGGCCAGTACCCGCTGCAGGCTGGGCAGGGCGTTGACAAAGGCCTCTTCTCCGCCGATCTCGGCAGCAGTGCGGCCGAGGATGCCCTGCAGGTCGGCGCCGTGCCAGTCAAGGAACGCCTTGTTGGCAAAGCGATAGCGGTGGTCGGTGTCGAGGTGGGCGATCAGCGCCGGCACCGCATCGGTGATCTGTTGCAGCTGCGCCTGGCTCTCGTCCAGCGCGGCCCGGGCATGGGCCAGCTGGCTGCGCTCGCTGGCCTCCTGGCGGGCGCGGCGGATCGCATCGGGCAGCCGCTGCAGGCGCTGCTTGACCACGTAGTCGCGCGCGCCGCGGGTGAGCGCCTGCACGGCCAGTTCTTCGGTCAGGGTGCCGGAGACGAAGATGAAGGGAATCTGCGGCGCGCGCTCGCGCGCCAGGTCGAGCGCGGCGTCGCCGTCGAAGCCCGGCAGCACGTGGTCAGCGAGGATGACGTCGAAACGATCACTCTCGATCGCTTCGATGAAGGCATCGCGGGTCCACAGGCGCTCGATCTCGAAATCCAGCCCGGCCCGCTGCAATTGCGCCGTGATCAGCTCCGCATCGAGCGCGCTGTCCTCCAGCATGAGGATGCGCAGGTGCGACGCGCGGCGCGTGGCATCACGCATCGCGGGGACCTGTTCCGATGGACGGGTGCGGCGGCGGCTGGTTGGTGATGCCCCAGAACATGCCCAGGCCCTGGATGGCGTCGAAGAACTCCTTGAAGTCCACCGGCTTGACCACGAAGGCATTCACGCCCAGCTGGTAGCTGCGCACCAGGTCCTGCTCCTCGCGGGACGAGGTGAGCATGACGATCGGCGTACTGCTGAGCGACGCGTCGTTGCGCACCTGCTCCAGGACTTCCAGGCCATTGATCTTCGGCAGTTTCAGGTCGAGCAGCACCACCACCGGGCCGCCATGCTGCGTGCCAGCATAGGCGCCCTCGCAGCGCAGGTAGTCCAGCGCTTCAGCGCCGTCGCGCACGTGGATGACGTCGTTCAGCAGCTGGCAGCGCGCCAGCGCAGCCATCGTCAGCTCGGCATCCTTGGGGCTGTCTTCAACCAGAAGGATGGGCCGCAGATCCCTCATGGGTGTTCTCCGTTTTGATGGGGCAGGGTGAAATACAGCGTGGCGCCCTTGCCAGGCACGCCCTCGGCCCAGGTGCGGCCGCCATGGCGGCCGACGATGCGGCGCACATTGGCCAGGCCGATGCCGGTGCCTTCGAATTCCTCGACGTGGTGCAGGCGCTGGAACACGCCGAACAGCTTGTCGACGTAGCGCATGTCGAAACCGCAGCCATTGTCGCGGACGAAGAAGATGTCTTCCTCGTTGGTGCGTTCGCAGCCGACCTCGATGATGGCGTGCTCGCGTTCGCGGGTGAACTTGACCGCATTGGACAGCAGGTTCTGCCAGACCAGGCGCATCATCGTCGGGTCGGCCTCGATGACCGGCAGCGCGCCGACCTTCCACTCGACTTCGCGCCCGGCATGGTCGAAGGCCAGGGTGCGGCGTACATCGCTGACCAGGGCGCCCATGTCCAGGCGCATGCGCCCCAGCGTCGAGCGGCCCATCTGCGAGAAGCTCAGCAGGTCATCGACCAGCGTGCCGGCCGACTTCGCCGATTCGACGATGGTGTCCAGGAAGCGGCGCTCGGTGGCGTTCAGGCGCTCGGCGGCGGAACTGCCGAGCAGCTCGGAATAGCCCACGATATGGCGGAACGGAGCGCGCAGGTCATGGCTGACCGAATAAGAGAAGGCCTCCAGCTCCTTGTTGCTGCGCAGGAGCTGCTCGTTGAGCTCGGCCATCTCTTCGGCCTTGCGCAGCACGATGTCGACGATGGCGGTGCGCATTTCATGCGCCGCATCGCGGTCGGCATCGGTCCAGGGCAGGCTGCGCTGCTGCACGGTCTCCTTCCACGCCTCGAAGGAATGTCGTGGCGAAAGAACCGTCCCCGGTGCCGCGGTCTTGCGCGGGTCGCCGCCCCAGCGCACGGTGCGCACCACTTCGGGGCGGAACCACATCAGGAAACTGTCGTGCAGCTGCGAGATCGACACCGCCAGCAGTCCACTTGCCGTGTCGGTGAGGGCCTCGCCCGCGGCCCACGCGCTGGCCAGGTGGTCGGTCGCATGGACTTCATCGCCGGCGTGCTCGGTCGCCAGCCAGCGGGCGATGTCCAGCACTTCATGGCGGCTGGGGCACTGGCCCACCAGCAGGCAATCACCCTTGTGCACGATCGCCGCGCCGGCCGCGTTGGTCAGTGACATCAGGCTGGCCGGATCCTGGCGCAGCGCGGCCATGAACTCCTCGTCGCCAGCCATGCGCCCCAGCAGCCGCACCAGCACCGAACGCCGGTTGATGCGTTCTTCCACCGCACGTGCCCGTTCCTTCAAGGCAATCTGCAGCGAGACGATCTGGCCCATGAACTCGCACGCCGTGCGCACCGGGTAGGGCAGGCGGCGGGCGTCCGCGCTGTGGCAGGACACCAGGCCCCAGAGCTGGCCCTCGTGGATGAGCGAGACCGACATGGATGAGCCGGTGCCCATGTTGCGCATGTACTGCAGGTGCACCGGCGAAACGCTGCGCAGCACCGACAGGCTCAGGTCGGTCGGCGCTGCATCGGCATGCCGTGCGGCGCGTACCAGCGGCACTGCGCTGTAATTGGCATCGGCGATCAGGCGCACGCGGTTGCGGCGGTAGAGCTCGCGCGCCTGTGCGGGAATGTCCGATTCCGGGAAGCGCAGGTCGAGGTAGGAGGGCAGAACACCGTTGCCGTCCTCGGCGATGACGATGCCGTTCCAGCCGCTGTCGAACTGGTACACCAGGGTGCGGTCGAAGCCGGTCATCGCGCGCATGTGCTCGGCGGCGATCTGGCACAGCGCCTCCACCGTGCTGGCCGTCTCGATGGCGGCCATCAGTTGCCGGATGGCGGGATACAGCGCTTCAAGCGAGGTCGGCTGGCCCGCAACCGGCGATTCCAGTTCCAGCAGCACGGCCTGCGCCGAGCGGTGGGCCAGTACCTGGTGGCGGCCATGCTCCGCAAGATCGATGGAACCCAGATGCAGCGAACTGTCCGTCGCCAACTGGCGGACCGGCTCGACGCAGTCTGCCAATGCGCCGCCCAGGACCGTCTCGAGCGTCTGCCCGAGCGGATCGCCGAAGCGCTCGAGCAGCGCGGGTTCGCTCACTGCGCGCTCAAGCACCTCCAGGGATGCCGGGTCGATCACCAGCAGCACGCCGTAAGGCTGGATCGCCCCGGGGGTGTGGATGGGCTCCCGCGCGCAGAGATCCAGCGCGACGTCCTGCGAGGTCTCAGTAGAGGCCATCAGCAACGCTCGCAATTCGGGGCAGGTTGGCAGCGCCGCAATGCACGCCACGACGCACGTCTGAGTCGGAAGAAAAAGCCATCGCCACATGGTGAAGCAAAAACCGTGATTCGCATACAACTCTTTCATGTGAAGACGAACGCGCAACGCACTGAACAATTCAGGATCAAGCGCTACATCGGCGGGAGGGATTTCGCGGAACCTGCATCAGGGCTGCACAAGTGCTGCACGCGTACTTGCCTAGATTGCACTGCATCCCTCTCCTGGCGACGCCGCGTGGACCTGCAGCCTTCCGTTCCGTTCTCCTTCCCCCGTCGACCCATGCCGGACAGCGGCCACTTTGAGTTGCTCGATGTCAACGCCCTGCAGGATCCCTGCAGTGGTCGCATCGTCCACCTTTACGCTCTGGTGGCGCGCTGCACCGCCTGCGAGACGGTGTTCAAGGCAGAAGAGGGCGCCGGCCTGGTCAGTACGTCGTCCGCCCGCGTTGTGCGGTGCCCCGCTGGCTGTGGCCAGCAGGCCTTCAGCGGTGCCGCGCTGCGGCAGTGGCGGGCAGCGGCCGCACCCGCGGCCTGATCCGCGCGGTTACAGCTGCGCTGGATTGAGCTGCCAGACCGCATGGTTGAGTGCGGTGGCAAAGCCGACCCAGGCCAGGTAGGGCAGCAGCAGCCAGGCTGCCAACGCACGACGGCGTGCAAACGCCAGCATGGTCGCCACGATCAGCACCAGCAACAGCAGGATGTCGGCGAACGCTGCCGCACCGAGCTTCCAGCCGAAGAACAGCCAGCTCCACAGCACGTTGGCGACCAGTTGCGCGACATAGAGCCCAAGCGCGGTCCGGTTGGCGCGCCAGCCGCCGTGGCGCCAGACCAGCCACGCACTGATCGCCATCAGTACATATAAGAGTGTCCAGACCGGCCCGAACACGCTGGCAGGTGGCGCCCACGAGGGCTGTGCCAACTGGCCATAGAAGGTGGCGGCCGAGATCGAAGCGCGGGCACCCAGTGCCGCAGCCACCAGGGTCACGGCCAGCCAGCCCACCAGGCCGAACAACTGTCGTCTGTGATTCATCGTTGGTCCTTCCGATCGGTATGCAGTGCTGTGTGTCTACGCATGTGCCGCTGTATTGGATGCAGGCGCCGCCACGGTCAGTCCGCGGCGCCGGGACCGGCGTCAGCAGGGAGCAGGGCAGGGCGCCCGTCAAACCATTCCCGTGCGCCCGCCAGGTGCCACTGGCGTTGCTTGCCATCCAGTTCAATGCCAGCGCCGAGCAGGCCCCAGCGCAGGTAGAGGTCACCTCGCTTGTTCTGATCGAGCAGATCCAGGCGCGCACGTAGGGACAGGCGCTCGTTTTCCGCCTGCAGGCCATCCAGCACAATGTGGCCGGCCTGCCAGCGCAGGCGGGTCGAGGCATTCACCTGCCCGGCATCCAACAGCGACAGCACCCAGCGCGGATAATCGCCGCGCTCGGCGAACACCGCCAGCAAGGGGCCGGCATCACTCATCGTCAGATCGGCGTTGGCATCGACCCGGAACGGCGCCTGGGCATCGATGCGGCCCTGCTTGAACTGCACGCGGCCCTCCCACGGGGCCTTGCGGTCCTGCTGGCCGACCTGCACGTTGCGCAGCTGCACCGAGGTGCCGGACAGGTCGAAGTAGCGCTGCTTGAAGTCGCCGCGCCGCAGGGTTGCGTCCACCTGGGCATTGCCCAGCAGGTCCAGCCCGGCCACCCGCATCCGTGCCCCGCTGCCCAGCAACGTGGCCGTGCCGTGGCCGACGCGGCCATCGGTATCCAGCTCCACATCGCCGGTGAGCGTGCCAGTGCCACCCAGCAGCCTTACCTGCTCCTTGCCCAGATAGCGGTTGTAGGCGGTCAGGTCGGGAATGGTGGCGTTGTTGAAGCGCAGCCGCGCGCGCATGTCCTTGCGGAACTCGCGCAGCCGGCCATCACCACTGAGCTGCAGGGCCAGGTCGCGGCCGTCGAACAGGGTGTCCCCCTTGTCACCACCGGCGCGGGCATTGAAACGCGGCACGCGTACATCCAGCACCGCGCGGGTGGGCGTGCCGGGCTTCAGTTCACCGTGCGCGCTAGCCGTACCGGCCATGCGTACGCCCGCCACCTCGGCCGACGCCGCGGCCTCGGGAATGTCCACCGTACTGCCAGCGGCAAGCTCGCCCTGCTGCAGCTGCAGGTCGGCACGCACGGTGCCGCCGCCATCGAGCTGCAGCCATGGTTTGCGCAGGAACAGCGCGGGTATCCAGTTGAGCGAGGTGAACGTCCATTCGCCCTGCACGCGGCCGGAGGTGCGTTCGATGAGCTGGGCGGGCTCGCGGAAGGGAATCTCGCGTCCGCCGATGCGCAGGTCGGCATCCAGCGAGGCACCCGTATCCTCGCGTGCCGGCAGGCGTGCCTGCAGGCGGATGTCCTGTGCGGCGTCCATCTGCAGGGCCAGCGTGCCGCGATCGGGCGCGCCCGCACCGGCCTGCAGCGGCACGCGCCACACGGCGCGGCTGCCCGGCTGCAGGGTGCCGCCACTGAGCGTGATGTCTGCCTGCAGCTGCCCGGTGCTGGGTGAACTGGAGACCGCCAGCGTCCGTGCATCGGTGTCCACGCGGATGCCATGGCTCCGCGCATCCACCTTCAACGCGCCGTGGATGATCTCGAACTTGGCGATGCCCGGTGCCTGGTCGCGGTAGTGCCAGGGGTAGCCGAAGCGGGCCTCCACCTTCATCGCGTCCAGCAGCTGCACGCCGTCATAGCTGGCGCTGGCATCGGCGAAGGAGACCTGGGAGTCATACAGTTCCGAGGGGCCGCCGCGCAGCTGCTTGCGGAACCCCACGGTGCCGCTGCCCTTGCCGATGATGAGCAGCTTGCCGAAGCGGGCGTGCTGGATGGAATCGGTATGGATGGCGTCGAAGCGCAGGGTCCACCCCTGGTTCCCGCGGGGCGGCGGTGGCACCACGTCCTCGACGCGGGTGACCTCGGCCGACACCCCCGTGGCCTGCAGGCGCGGCACGCGCACTTCGCGCCGGAACAGCGGCCACAGTGCCAGCCGGGCGCTGGCACGCTCGGCATGCAGGACATACACCGTATGGTTCACGTGCCCGCGCATGTGCACGTTCCAGGCAATGACATGGCCCGGCAGCAGGGTGATTGCCGGGCCGGTGCGCATCACGAACTTCTGCGGCTTGTGGTTGGTGACCCGGTCGAACAGGGGCGTGTTGAGGAACAGGTTGCCCGCCAGCAGGTAGGCGGCGTAGACCCCGGCAATGCTCCATGCCAGCACCCGCCAGGGGCGCGGCCATTGTTTGAAACGTACTGGAAATGCGGGCATCCGGGCTCAGGGACGGGTGGGCGTGCGCCACTATCGCGAAGATGACTGCGTGGCGATGTGAATGCCTGTGGAGGCAAGCGCTGGCGCTCTGTGACCCGTGACGGGGCGTGTGATCTGAATTTCACATGCCGAAAACGTCTTCACAGTGCTTAATACGCTTCCTGACGAGTGGGGGCTCGTCCTTCAGGGTCGGTCCCCGGCGTTTCCAACTACCTGGACCGTACCCATGGCGGCATTGCAGCAGCGCACCATCGATCTCATCCGCGAGCATCAGTCGACCCTGATCGCGCAGTGGCGGGACAACCTCAACGCCGCCGGGCAGAACGACGACAGCCGCATCGGCGCGCGCGACCTGGACATCCAGGTCAACGAATTCTGGCAACTGCTGCTGCCCGCCCTGTCGGCGGTCGATGCAGCCAACCTGCATGGCGGCGAATGGCAGGGCATCCGCCATTTCCTCGAAGATCTCTCGCGCGACCGCGCGATCAAGGGTTTCAGCTCGTCGGAGACGGCCACCTTCATCTTCTCGCTGAAGCGGCCGCTGTTCCAGCTGCTGCAGCAGCACCACAGCGGTGACCCGCAGTCGCTCGGCGAGCAGCTGTGGTCGATCTCCGAACTGCTGGACGTGCTGGGCCTGCACACCGTGAAGGCGTTCCAGCGCACCCGCGAGGATGTCATCCAGCGCCAGCAGGAAGAAATGCTGGAACTCTCCACCCCGGTGGTGAAGCTCTGGGATGGCGTGCTGGCGTTGCCGATGATCGGCACGCTGGATTCGCAGCGGACCCAGGTGGTGATGGAATCGCTGCTGCAGCGGATCGTCGATACCGGCTCGGAAATCGCCATCATCGACATCACCGGCGTGCCCACCGTGGATACGCTGGTTGCCCAGCACCTGCTGAAGACCGTCACCGCCATCCGCCTGATGGGTGCCGACGCCATCATCAGCGGCGTGCGTCCGCAGATCGCGCAGACCATCGTGCACCTGGGCCTGGACCTGCAGGGCATCGTCACCAAGGCCAACCTGGCCGACGCACTGGCCCTGGCGCTGAAGCGGAACGGCGTGACCGTCAGCCAGGCCAACCGCTGATGGACCGCATCCCGATCCTGCAGATGGGCGACCTGCTGCTGGTCACCATCCAGGTGGACATGCACGACCAGCTGGCCCTGAACCTGCAGGACGACCTCAGCGAGCGCATCCGCCGCACGTCCGCGCGCGGCGTGCTGATCGACATCTCCTCGCTGGACATCGTCGATTCCTTCATCGGCCGCATGATCGCCACTATTTCCGCGCTGTCGCGGGTGATGGATGCGACCACCGTCGTGGTGGGCATGCAGCCGGCCGTAGCCATCACCCTGGTCGAGCTGGGGCTGGACCTGAGCGGCGTACGCACGGCATTGAACGTGGAGCGCGGCATGAAGCTGCTGCGCCAGAGTGATGAAGCGCCATGACCGCACGCCAGGGGACGTTACCGGTGCGGGTGGAGCAGGACGTCGTGCTGGCCCGCCAGGCCGTGCGCCAGGCCGCGGTGGCCTGCGGGCTGCGCCTGGTCGACCAGACCAAGCTGGTGACCGCAGCCAGTGAGCTGGCGCGCAACACCGTCATCTACGGCGGTGGCGGGCAGATGGACTGGGAACTGCTGGATGAAGGGCTGCGCCGTGGCGTGCGCCTGGTGTTCTCCGACCAGGGCCCCGGCATTGCCAACATCGAGCAGGCGTTGACCGATGGCTGGTCGTCGGGCAAGGGCATGGGCCTGGGCCTGTCCGGCTCCCGGCGGCTGGTGGATGTCTTTGAGCTGGACAGTGCACCGGGCCAGGGCACGCGCATCACCATCACCAAATGGACGTGAGTTTCTCCGGCCACGTCACCCGCGTCGTGGCCGTGGAGGAATCGACCCAGGTCGGACAGGTGCGCCGTGAGGCGCTGGCCCTGGCGGCGCGGATCGGTTTCGATGAAACGGACAGCGGCCGGGTTGCACTGGCGGCCAGCGAGCTTGCCAGCAATCTGCTGCGCCATGGCGGTGGCGGCAAGGTCCATCTTTCGGTCGTGCAGGGGCGCGACGCCCGTGGTATCGAGCTGTACACCGTGGACGCTGGTCCCGGCTTCGTGCTTTCGCAGGCGCTGGTGGAAGGCTATTCCACCGGCGGCAGCCAGGGCCTGGGCTTGGGGGCGGTCAAGCGCCAGGCGGCGCTGCTCGACAGCTGGTCGGATGCGCGTGGCACGATCGTCGTCGCCCGCATCTATCCTGATCGTGCCGGTCCACGCGTTGACCTCGCCTATGGCGCCCTGCGCCTTGCCATGCGGGGTGAAGAAGCCTGCGGCGATGCCTGGCACCTGTCGGTGCGCGAAGGGCAGGCAACGCTGACCGTGATCGATGGCCTGGGCCACGGCCTGCCTGCGACCGATGCGGCGCAGGCCGGCACGCGCGCGGCCGCGGAGGCGGGCGTGGAGTCACCGAATCCGCTGATTGAAGCGCTGCACCGGGCCATGTCGGGCACCCGCGGCGGCGCCGTCGCCGTGGCGACCCTGCCGCTGGCCGGGGGTGAGCTGCAGTTTTCCGGGATCGGCAACATCAATGCCGGCATTGCCGACGCCGCGACCTACCGCGGCCTGGCCTCGATGCCCGGCATCGTCGGCGTGCAGTACCGCAAGGCACAGGCATTCAACGTTCACGCCGCGCACGGCACCCTGCTGCTGATGCACAGCGATGGGCTGCAGGGACGCTGGCGGTTGCAGGACTATCCGGGCCTGGTGCATCGCCACCCGGCCCTGGTGGTGGCCGTGCTGCAGCGTGATTTCGACCGTGGGCGTGACGATGCCAGCATCGTTGCCCTGCGCATGGGAGCGTGGTGATGGGGCAGGAGCAAATGCAGGAAGAAAACGCGCGCCTGGCGGCCGAGAATGCCGCGTTGCGGGCGGAGCTGGAAGAAACCAACCAGGGCGTGCTGGCGCTGTATGCCGAGCTGGACCAGCAGGCGGTGCAGCTGCGCGAGGTGTCCGATCTCAAGAGCCGGTTCCTGTCCTACATGAGCCATGAGTTCCGCACGCCGCTGGGCTCCATCCTCAGCATGACCCGGTTGCTTGAGGACGGCTTCGACGGGCCGCTCAACGATGAACAGCTGCGCCAGGTGCGCTTCGTCAGCGCCTCGGCTTCGGAGCTGCGCGAGATGGTGGACGACCTGCTGGACCTGGCCAAGATCGAGGCGGGCCGCATCACGATCTCGCCGGGCTGGTTCGACCTGATGGACCTGTTCGCCGCCCTGCGCGGCATGTTCAGGCCGCTGGTGGAGAGCAACCAGCGCATCGAGCTGGTGTTCGAGGATCCGCCGCCGCTGCCGATGCTCTACACCGACGACAAGAAGCTGGCACAGATCCTGCGCAACTATATTTCCAACGCCATCAAGTTCACCCCGGAGGGGCAGGTGGTGGTGTCGGCGAGGATGGAAAGCGAGGTCGAGGTCCGCTTCACCGTGCGCGACACCGGCATCGGCATCGCGCAGGAGCTGCTGCCAGCGCTGTTCGAAGACTTCGTGCAGGTGGATTCGCCGCTGCAGAAGCGCCTGCGCGGCACCGGCCTGGGCCTGTCGCTGTGCAAGCGCTTTGCCGAACTGCTTGGTGGCCGCGTTGCGGTGGAAAGCCTGCCCGGCAGCGGCTCCGCCTTCCATGTCATCCTGCCGGTAGCACTGGACGAGGCGACGGAGGCCGCCAATGCCCCACTTTGATCGCATACTGGTGGTGGACGACAACGCGGCCACGCGGTATTCCGTGCGGCGCGTGCTGGAGCACCATTGCTACAGCGTAAGTGAAGCCGCCACCGGGCAGGAGGGGCTTGACCGGCTGGCCGGCTCGGAGTTCGGCGCGGTGGTGCTGGACGTCAACCTGCCGGACATGAGCGGCTTCGACGTGGTGCGCCAGCTGCGTTCGCAGGCGCGCACCCAGCTGCTGCCGGTAGTGCACGTTTCGGCCGCCTCCATTGCTACCGGCGACATGATCACCGGCCTGGACAACGGCGCCGATGGATACCTGATCCACCCGGTGGACCCGGATGTCCTGCTGGCGACCCTGCGCAGCCTGCTGCGCGCGCGCCGGGCCGAAGAAGCATTGCGTGACGCAGACGCGCGGTTCCAGGAGATCTTCAGCCAGGTCAACGCGCCCATTGCCGTGCTCGATGAGCAGCTGCAGGTCCACGAGAGCAATCCCGCGTTCGCGCGCCTGCTCAGCGACGCCGATGCCAATGGCTCCCTGTTTGCCATGATGGGCAGCAACAAGGAGTTTGTGCTGGACCTGCAGGACGCACTGGCCCGGCAGGAGCGCTGGCAGGGCGTGCTGGTCATCGCGGGCCGGCAGGGCCTGCGCACCACGCAATGGCGGCTGACGCCGGACCGCCGCACCGGCCATGGGCTGGTAGTGGTGGAAGATGTGACCGAGCATCACGTGCGCGCCCGCGCACAGCGCGCCGAACTGGAAACAGCCACCAGCGAGCTGGCCCACCAGATCGCCGAGCGCACCCGTACCGAAGGCGAGCTGCTGCAGGCACAGAAGATGGATTCGCTGGGCCAGTTGACCGGCGGCATCGCCCATGATTTCAACAACCTGCTGACCACCATCATCTCCGGCCTGGACATGATCGAGCTGGCCGTTGCCTCTTCCCGGCTGGAAAAGGTGCCCCAGTACAGCAGCATTGCCGCCGCATCGGCCCAGCGCGCCGCCGCCCTGACCCAGCGCATGCTGGCGTTCGCGCGCAAGCAGCCGCTGGATTCGCGTCCCTTCGACCTGGTCGCACGCACGCGCTCGCTGGAAGACCTGCTGCGCCGCTCGATCGGCGAGAACATCGAGCTGGAGTTCGAGCTGGGCGAGGAACCGCTGGTGGCCATCGCCGACGTCAACCAGTTCGAGAACGTGGTGTTGAACCTGGTCATCAATGCCCGCGACGCACTTGCGGGCCGCGGCCTGATCCGACTGCGCGCCGAAGCCTGCGAGGTCCAGCGGGAGAACAAGTTGACGCCGGGCCGCTATGTCAGCCTCAAGGTGATCGACAACGGGCCGGGCATCCCGCTGGACCTGCTGGACAAGGTCTTTGAACCCTTCTTTACCACCAAGCCGCAGGGCGAGGGCACCGGGCTGGGCCTGTCGATGACCTATGGTTTCGCGCGGCAGTCAGGCGGGGTGGCGCGCATCGCCAGCGAGCCGGGCGAGGGGACTGAGATTGAATTGCTGCTGCCTGCCGGTGAACCGGTCCAGACCGATGCCAGCATCGACCAGGCCGCCCCCCCACGTGGCCAGTCCGAGCGCATCCTGCTGGTGGATGACACCGATTCGGTCCGGATGATGGTCGGCGAGATGCTGTCCGAGGCCGGCTACCAGGTCACGCTGGCGGCGGATGCCCGCCAGGCGCTGCGCCAGCTGAGGCATGACCCCGCATTCGACCTGCTGCTGTCCGACGTCGGCCTGCCGGGCATGGACGGGCGCGAACTGGCCGATGCCGCGCGCGAGATCAATCCGGTACTGCCGGTGCTGTTCATCACCGGCTATACGGAGCGCGCCGCGGTGCGCGAGACCTTCCTCGGGACCGGCATGAGCCTGCTGCCCAAGCCGTTCAGCCTGCTGGAACTGATGGCCGCCGTGCGCGCGGCGCTGTAGCCGTATGGGCTACGCTTGACGCATGTCCCAGAGCCCTGAACTGCTGCGTCGCCTGCTGCGTGCCATGGACCAGATCGACCGGGCCAGCCACGAAGACTGGCCGGTGCTGCGCCTCGCGGAAGTCAGCGCGGTTTCGCCGGCCCACTTTGCACGCGCGTTCAAGCAGGCCTTCGGCGTACCTCCTCACCGCTACCTGCTCAGCCGCCGCATCGAGCGCGCGGTCGCCCTGTTGCGGGAGACCGATCTTCCTGTCACCGAGATCGCTGCACTGACCGGCTGGGTCAGCCTCGGCACGTTCGGGCGCATCTTTCGCGACATTGCCGGCGACAGCCCACGGGCGGTCCGCGAGCGCGAGCGCAGCAAGCTGGATGCCCGTGCGCCGATGCCGGAATGCCATGCGCGTGCCGCGCAGCGCCCCGACCTGAAGACCGCAGTTTTGGAGAAGCGACGCCGCGCCGCGCTTGATAGCGTGAGCCCCACTACAGAGGAGGGGTTATGACCGGTACCGTGAACGTGGTGGGCCTTTATGTGCGTGACCAGGACGAAGCACTCGATTTCTACGTCAGGATCCTGGGCTTCAGGGTGCATACCGATGTCGGCAGCGGTGAGTATCGTTGGCTTACCGTGCAGGCTGCAGGTGATGAGGGCTTCCAGCTCGGGTTGTTCAAGCCAGGGCCGCCGGTGCACGACACGGCGACCGCACAGGCATTGCAGCAATTGGTCGCCAAGGGCGCGATGCCGCCCCTGGTGCTGGCTGTCGAGGATTGCCGCGCCAGCCATGCGCAGCTGCTGGCCAAAGGCGTTGAATTCACCCAGGAGCCGGTCGAGCGCTACGGCGCGGTCGACGCTGGATTCCGTGATCCATCCGGCAATGGCTGGAAAATGATCGAGCGACCAGCGAAGGAGCGGGTGGCGCACTGAGATGGCGTGCGCACAGCGTCTGCGTGGATGGGGTGGCTGCGGCCACCCCGGGTGCAGTGATCTGCGAATCCGGCAGGCGTCTCAGCCTGGCAGCTCGCACTGCATCTTGCCGTCCACGTAATAGGGCTTCGGCACGTTCGGGTTTTCGCTGGTCTTCTCGAAGACCACCTCGAACGAGTCCGATTTTGGCGTTCCCTTGCGGTCGGTGCAGGCGTCGCTGAGTTTCTTCTTCACTGCGGTGATGCCGGCATCGCGGTTGGCGCCGTCGGCGCTGTTGGTCAGGTTCACCGTTTCGGCCAGGGCCAGCGGGCTGAGGGCCAGCAGGCTGGCGGTGACGATCAGGCTGTGCAGACGGGTCATGCAATCTCCTCGTGCGTTCCATTGCGGGCGCGCCGCAGGCGTGCGACGCGCAGACAGCATAGGCAACGCCGGTTAAGGCACCGTGCTCGGCCATCGAAGCAGCGGCGCTGCGACCGATTGTCGCGCCGATGCTAGTGGGAACCATTCGCATCTGATATGATTTAACGCGCCCTTAACCAGCGCCGCTGCCGCCGCCCCAGGCGCGCCTCCTATCAGCAGGTCCCCCATGTCCCATACCCGTTCTTTTGCCCGCGAGCCGATGCGCTCGCTGCTGTCCGTGTCCGTTGCCACGCTGCTGGCGCTTCCGATTGCCGCACAGGCCCAGTCGGCGATGCCGGACGGTGCCACGCCCACCGATCTGGATGCAGTGCACGTCAACGCCTACCGCACGATCACCCACACCTCGGGTGCAACCAAGACCGATACCCCGGTGGCGGAGATGGCCAAGTCCGTCTCGGTCATCGCCCGTGAGGAGCTGGACGCACGCGGCGTGCAGAACCTCAATGAGGCGATGCGCTACGTGGCCGGTGTCTCGCTGGAAAGCACCGGCATCGACAACCGCGTGGATGATTTCCGCATCCGCGGCTTCGATGCCGGCAGCTGGAGCAACAACGTCACCGTCGATGGCATGCGCGCCCCGCAGGGTGGGCAGTGGAACCGGACCATGGTCGACAGCTGGAACCTGGACCGCGTGGAAGTCCTCAAGGGCCCTTCGGCCGTGATGTACGGCCAGGTGGCACCGGGCGGCATGGTCAACCAGGTGAGCAAGACACCCACCCCGGACCAGCAGCAGGTGCTGCAGCTGGGCGTGGATGGCAACGGCCAGTACAGCACCGCCTTCGACGTAGGCGCCGGCAGCGATGACAGGCGCCATCTCGGCCGCCTGGTTGGCCTGTACCGCGACGGTGACACGCAGATCAAGCACACCGAGCAGGAGCACTGGTTCCTCGCCCCCAGCTATACCTGGCAGATGGCCGAACGCACCCGCCTGACCGTGCTGGGCCTTTACCAGCGCGATGATGGCGGCTCGACCTACCAGTTCCTGCCAATGGCGGGCACCCTGGTGGCCACGCCCCACGGCCACATGAAGAACAGCACCTTCATCGGTGAGCCGACCTGGAACACCTATGACCGGACCATCTGGTCCGGCGGCTGGTTGTTCGAACACGCCTTCAACGACCATTGGACGCTCAGCCAGAGCGCGCGCCGGTTGAACGTGGAATCGAGCTTCCGCAGCGTGGTGACCAATGGCGCGCTGAACGCCGATGGCCGTACGCAGAAGCGTCGTTCCACCTGGGGCGAAGGCGATTCGCGCGGCGATACCGCCGATACCCGCCTGACCGGCAAGTTCAGCACCGGCGCGGCCGAACACACCCTGCTGGTGGGCGTGGACTGGCAGAAGGCCGACTGGACCGCCGCGCGCGGCGCGATGGGCACGGCCACCGATACGCCCACCGCCATCGACATCTTCAACCCGGTCTACAGCGGCTACATCCCGGCCACCACCTCGATCAGCTACTCCGGTGGCATCAACCGCCAGACCGGTGCCTACCTGCAGGACCAGATCGCGCTGGACAAGTGGCGCTTCACCGTCGGCGGCCGTTACGACTGGACCAAGGATGACACCTGGACCCAGGCCTACACCGTGGCCAGCGATCGCTTCGGCGCACGCGCACCGAGCCACATCAAGAACGATGCCTTCAGCGGCAACGCCGGCATCCTGTACGTGGCCGACAACGGCCTGACCTCGTACCTGAGCTATGCCGAATCGTTCCAGCCGGCCGGCAGCACGGCCACGCAGTCCTTTGAGCGCACGGCGTTCGATCCCATCACCGGCAAGCAGTGGGAAGTGGGCCTGAAGTACCAGCCCGCCAGCTTCGACGGCCTGATCACCGTGTCGGCCTACGACCTGCGCCAGCAGAACGTGCTGACCGATGATCCGGACAGCAGCCACAACACCTGCGGCACCACGGGCACCAGCCAGTGCCAGGTGCAGGATGGCGAAGGCCGCGTGCGCGGTGTCGAACTGGAGGGCCGTGTCACCCCGCTGCAGGGCTTCAGCGTGATCGGCGCTGCGTCGTGGATGGAGTCGGAAGTCACCCGCAGCAACAACGGCTACCGCGGCAAGGAACTGGCGATGGTGCCCGACTGGACCGCCTCGCTGTGGGGGGATTACACCTTCCAGGCAGGTGCCCTGGAAGGCCTGAGCCTGGCGGCGGGTGTGCGCTACAACGGCACGAGCTATGGCGACAGCGCCAGCCTGTACCGCATTCCGTCCTACACCCTGTGGGATGCGGCCATCCGCTATGACGCCGGCCTGCATGGCGCAGTGGGCACGCTGCTGTCGTTGAACCTGAGCAACCTGGCCGACAAGCGTTTCGTGTCGACCTGCACCGGCGTGTCGTCGTGCTACTACGGCACCGGCCGCACGGTGACGGCGACGGCGCGATTTTCCTGGTGACGCGCACCTGGTGATGCGCACCTGGTGATGCAAGGCTGCCGCCGCACCCGGAAGGGGCGGCGGCAGCGCCGATCACGCGGCTGCGTTGGCGGCGTACGCGGCCAGCACGGCCGGCAGCGCGTGCATCGACTCGAAGATCACGTGGACACCGGCTGCACGCAGGGCTTCGGGCGTGCTGTGGTACTGGCCGCCCGGGCTGTAACCGAAGACCGTGGCGCCGGCAGCAACGCCCGCGGTGGCGCCGGTCACGGTGTCTTCGATGACCGCGCAGCGGGTCGGATCGACGCCCAGCGACGCGGCGGCGGCAAGGTACACATCGGGGTGCGGCTTGGTCCGCGGCTGGTCCTGGCCACTGAAGATCTGCCCGCCGAAGGCATCGAGGATGCCGATCTTGCCCAGCTGCAGGCGCACCTTCAGCAGATCGGCGCCCGAGGCGCAGGCGATCCTGCCGCCGGTGGCCGCCTGCAGCGCACGCACGGCGGACGGTGCGCCGGGTATTTCAACCAGGTCGCGCTCCAGCGCCACGTTGCGCTGGTGGCGGAATTCATCCAGCCACGCCTCGGTGAAGGGCTTGCCGGTGCGTTCCTCGATCAGGCCAGCCAGGCCCGCCACGGATTTGCCGAGGAAGATCTCGCCGGCCTGCTGCTGGGTCAGCGGCCAGCCGCGCTCGGTCAGCATTTCCGAAAGCACGCGGGCCACCAGCGGCTCGGAATCGACGAGGACGCCATCGCAGTCGAACAGCACGGCATCGAAGGGGAAGGGGGACATCAGGAACTCCTTGCAACAACCAACGGGGGAAGCTGCCCGTCATTTTCCCACAGGCGGCGGCGGGGTGCGCTGCGCCTCGATGAACGCCGCGATCCGCTGCAGCGTGGCCGCGTTGCCGGCGGTGTAGACGATCATCGACAGGTCCGGGCGTGCCTCCACCGAGAACGTCGAGAATTCCAGCTCCAGCGGGCCCAGCTCCGGGTGCTTGAGCCGCTTGCTGCCATCGCCTTCGCTGGCCACATCGTTGCTGCGCCAGAGCGCCGCGAACTCGGGGCTGCTGGCCGAAAGCTCGGCCGCCAGCTGCGCCACCTCCGCCTCGGCACCGGCGCGGATCGCGTCGGCCCGCAGCGATGCCACCACGAAGCGTGCAACGCTGCTCCAGTCTTCCTGCGCCGCGCGTACCCGGCTGTTGCTGAAGATGAAGCGCAGGATGTTGCGCTCGCTGGGCGGCACCTGCGCGTAGTCGGTCAGCAGTACCGTGGCGGCGTGGTTCCAGGCGACCACATCCCAGGTCGGGGTGCGGATCAGCGCCGGGCTGTAGGGCAGGGCATCGAGCACCCGCTGCAGGCGCGGCGAGATGCTGTCACCGCTGCGGTATTTCACTTCCGGCGGGCGGCCCAGCCCCAGCATGTACACGTGCTCGCGTTCTGCATCGGTCAGGCGCAGGGCGGACGCGATGCGGTCCAGCACCTCGGCCGAGGGTGCGCCACCGCGGCCCTGTTCCAGCCAGGTGTACCAGGTCGGGCTGATGCTGGCCCGTTGCGCCACCTCCTCGCGACGCAGGCCTGGCGTGCGTCGGCGGCCGGTGGCGAAACCGAAACTGGCCGGATCCAGCCGTGCGCGGCGGCTCTTGAGGAATTCTCCGAGCGAGTGCTGGTTCATGCCGTTCCCTGCCTGTCAGTCGCTATACCCGTATAACGTCACTACTTTAACAGGATGCGCGGAGCCGGATACTGGTCCCACTTTCCAGCGGAGCAGCATCCCATGCGTGTATTCCTGACCGGCGCCACCGGCTTCATTGGCCGCCGCGTATGCGAGCAGTTGCAGGCGGCAGGCCATGAGGTCATCGGCCTGACCCGCTCGGACGCGGGCGCCGAGGCCCTGCGTGCCGCAGGCGCCCACGTGCAGCGCGGCGAGCTGGGCGACCTGGCCAGCCTGCGCGCAGGCGCGGCGGCAGCCGATGCGGTGATCCACACCGCGTTCGACCACGATTTCAGCCGCTTCGCCGCCAACTGCGAGCAGGACGCGGCCGTGATCGGCGCACTGGGCGAGGTACTGAAGGGCTCGCCGCGCCCGCTGCTGATCACCTCCGGCGTCGGCATGGGGGAGGCCGCGCCCGGCCAGCCGGCGCTGGAAACCGTGTTCAATCCTGGCCATGGCAACCCGCGCATCGCCTCCGAACGCGCGGGCAACGCGCTGCTCGACGCGGGCATCGACGTGCGGGTGATGCGCCTGCCGCAGGTGCACGATACCTTCCGCCAGGGCCTGATCAGCTACTTCATCGACATCGCGCGGAAGCAGGCGGTGGCCGCTTACGTGGGCGAGGGCGGCAACCGGTGGTCTGCGGCCCATGTGGATGATGTGGCCCGTGCCTACGTCCTGGCCCTGGAGCGCGGCCACGCCGGTGAGCGCTACCACGCCGTGGCCGAGGAGGGCATCAGTGCCCGCCGCATCGCCGAGGTGGTGGGTGCGGGGCTGGGCGTGCCGGTGCGCAGCATTGCTGCGGAAGACGCGGCCGCGATGTTCGGCTGGTTCGGCCTGTTCGCCGGCATGGACCTGCCGGCATCGAGTGCACTGACCCGGCAGCGCCTTGGTTGGCAGCCGGTCGGCCCGACGCTGCTGCAGGATCTGCAGGACATGGAGTATCGCGAGGGGCGCTGACTACGGATGAATGGCCCTGCACCGCGCTTGCATCCGCAGGCGCGGATACTGCAGGCCATCGATCCCCGCACGGGGTTGCCGGGGTCACCCTTCATGCCACGCCGGAAAACGCTGCGCATCGCCACCTTCAACGTCAACGGCATCGGCCCGCGCCTGCCGCATCTGCTGGCATGGCTGGACCGCGAAGCGCCCGATGTGGTGGCCCTGCAGGAGCTGAAAGCCACCGATGCTGCCTTCCCGGCAGCCGAGCTGGAGCAGGCGGGCTATGGCGCGATCTGGTGCGGCGAGGCGCGCTGGAACGGCGTTGCGCTGCTGGCGCGGGATGCGGTGCCGATCGAAAGCCGTCGCCGGCTGCCGGGGGATCCCAAGGACAGCCAGAGCCGCTATCTGGAAGCGGCCGTGCATGGCATCGTCGTTGGCGCGCTGTATCTGCCCAACGGCAATCCGCAGCCTGGCCCGAAGTTCGATTACAAGCTGCGCTGGATGCAGCGGCTGCTGCGCCATGCCCGCTCGCTGGTCGATCTGCCCCACCCGGCGGTGCTGATGGGCGACTTCAATGTCATCCCCACCGACCTGGACGTGTATGACCCCAAGGCCTGGAAGCGTGACGCGCTGTTCCAGCCCGACGTCCGCGAGGCATTCGAGCAGCTGCTCGCGCAGGGCTGGCGCGATGCGCTGCGCGAAATACACGGGGAAACGGTCATCTACACCTTCTGGGATTACTTCCGCCAGCACGCCGAGCGCGACCGCGGCCTGCGCATCGATCACCTGCTGCTCAACCCCGCATTGGCGCCGCGCCTGCAGGACGCAGGCGTCGACCGCTGGGTGCGGCTGCAGGAGAAAGCCAGCGATCACGCGCCGACGTGGCTCACCGTCAGCATCTGAATCCTTCATCGTGGCTGTAGGCGCTGGTCGTGAGGATGCACTGCCAAAGCATTCATCCATTGGACACGCCGGCAAGACAGCAATGTGATCGGGCAGCGCCTACGTTGCAGTTCTATCCCTTGCGATTGACACGAAATGCTTGCTCCGGTGCTGCCTCCCCCATTGTCCAACCTCGCCCGGCAACGCCTGCTGCAGGTGCCTGGTCTTCCACTTCCGGGCCAGGGCCACACACTGGAGCGCTGGCGGGCGCTGGCTGCCCTGGGCCATGAAGACCTGTGTCTGGCCAAGGTGCTTGAGGCGCATCACGATGCAGTGGCGATCCTGCATGAACTACGCGTGCCCGTCCCAGCAGAGCAACTGCTGGCGGTGTGGGCGGCTGAAGGCCCCGCCAGTACGCTGCGGGCCGAGCACACGGGACGCCTGCGCGGTGACAAGCCCTGGTGTTCTGGAAGCAATCTGGCCGACACCGCGTTGGTGACCGTGCGCGGTGAGTCGGGCGTCCAGTTGTACAAGGTGGACGCGTCGCAGTGGCACTGCATGGAGAGCGAGCCGTGGCCGGCCGCCGGCATGGCCGGCGTGCCCTCCACCACGGTGCGCTTCGACGACGCTGAGGCCGAAGCGGTCGGGCCCGTCAACGGTTACCTGGAACGTCCCGGCTTCTGGCACGGTGGTGCCGGCATCGCCGCGGTCTGGTTCGGTGCGGCGACCGCGCTGGCCGAGCGCATGCAGCACGCCTGCAGTGAGGGCCTGCGTGCACGCCTGCTGGGCAAGGCTGACCTCGCGCTGGCCCCGGCAGCGGCACTGCTGCGCGAACTGGCCCATGCCATCGATGCAGCGCCACAGCTTACCCACCGGGTGCAGGTCGTGCGCGTGCGCAGCGTGGTCGAACGCGCCGCCACGCAGGTACTGGACCTGGCCGGCCGCGCGCTTGGCCCGGCGCCGATGTGCATGGAAGATGCCCATGCGCGCCGCTGGGCCGATCTGACCGTGTTCATGCGGCAGAGCCATGCCGACAAGGATTGGGAATGGCTGGGCGGACAGTGCGCCCGGCAGGTGATGCCATGGGCGCTGTAGCCACCATCCACGGGCAGGGCTCTGACGAACGCGCATGGGAGCACTGCGATTGGCTCTGGCAGCAGCCCGAGACGCCTTTGGCCGAACTCGTTGCCGGGGCAGGGCGCATCGTGGTGGTCGCGCCGCATCCGGATGACGAGGTATTGGCCTGTGGCGGATTGCTGTGTGCGGCGGCAGCCATTGGCGTGCCGGTGCAGGTGGTGGCGGTGACCGACGGCGAGGCCTGCTATCCGGGCGAAGCCTGGTGGACACCGCAGCGCCTGCGCCAGGCACGCCGCGAGGAACTGCGCGACGCCCTTGGCGAGCTGGCCATCGATGCTGCGTCCATCGTCCACCTTGGCATTGCCGACGGCGGGGTCAGCAATCACGAAACGGGCCTGGAAGATTGGTTGTGGCAGACGCTGCGCGAGGACGACCTGGTGCTGGCACCGTGGCGCTTCGATGGACACCCCGACCATGAAGCAGCGGGCCGTGCTGCCTGGCGTGCCGCGCGTTCGGCCGGATGCCAGCGCCTGGAGTATCCGGTGTGGGGCTGGCACTGGCTGGACCCAGGTTGCGCCCACATGGCCTGGGAAGCGCCACGCCTGCTCGATATTTCCGCTGTCGCCGCGCGCAAGCGTGAGGCCATCGCCCAGTTCCGCACCCAGACCGGCAATGTGCCCCGGCTGCAGGCCGAGCCCATCCTTCCGGCCCACGTGCTCACCCGCTTCTACCGTACCCACGAGGTCTACTTTGCATGAGCGCCCAGCCTTACTTTGACGAAATCCACGCCAATGAAGATCCCTTCGGCTACCGCACCCGCTGGTACGAAGAGCGCAAGCGCGACCTGCTGATGGCCAGCCTGACACGACCCGGTTTCCAGCGCGGCTGGGAGCTGGGCTGCTCCAACGGGGTGCTCACCGAGCGCCTGGCCGGCCGCTGTGAGCGCCTGCTGGCCACCGACATCAGTCCGCGCGCCGCCTTCCAGGCGCGTCGCGGGTTGGCCCATCTGCCGCATGTGCAGGTGCACTGTGCGCAGCATCCGCAGCAATGGCCCGCTGGTCGCTTCGATCTGATCGTCTGCGGCGAGATGGGCTACTACCTCGGCCCAGATGCGCTGGTGGAACTGCGCGATGGGCTGCACGCCGCGATGAAGGACGACGGCCTGCTGGTAGCCTGCCATTGGCTGCCGTCGTTCCCGGGCCGGGCCACCCGCAGCGCGCTGGTGCATGAGCGATTGGGGCATGGCCTGCAGGAGGCGTTCTGCTATCGCGACAGCGATTTCATCCTGCAGGGCTGGACCCGGGCGCCGCTCTCGCTGGCCAGCAACGAGGGGCTGAGATGATCGGCGTGCTGGTGCCGGCACACAACGAAGCCGAGCACCTTCCGGCGTGCCTGCGCTCGCTGGCCATTGCCGCAGCGCATCCCGGGTTGGCTGGCGAGCCGGTGCAGATAATCGTTGCCCTGGATGCCTGCACGGATGGCAGCGCTGAGGTCTGTGCAGGGATGGCCGCGGAAATCCTCAGCCTGCAGGCACGCTGCGTCGGCGCTGCGCGCGCGGCTGCTGCGGGCGTGCTGGTTGAACGTGGCGCTACGTGGCTTGCCAGCACCGACGCGGACAGCGAGGTCCCGGCCGACTGGCTGGTTGCCCAGCGTGGCGCAGGGACCGATGTGTTCTGTGGCGTCGTCGATCTTGGGGAACTGGCGCCGCAGCAGGCTTGGCTGCGCAGCTGCTTCCAGCGCAGCGAGCGCTGGGGTGAGGGGCATGGTCGCGTGCACGGGGCCAACATGGGCGTCTCGGCGGCTGCCTACCAGCGTGCGGGCGGATTCGCTGCGAAGCGATGTTCGGAGGATGTGGATCTGGTTCAGCGATTGGAAGACGCAGGTGCGTCGGTCCGCTGGGCCGCTGCTCCCGTCGTGACGACGAGCAGCCGATTGTCAGGTCGTGCGACGGGCGGCTTTGCCGACCATCTGGCCCGCCTGGCTGCGCTGCAAGCCTCTCCGCATCCAGAGTTCGCTCTTGCGTACTGAGGAGCGGATCACCGTCGCAACGTGAAGCATTCAGCCGCGCGAGCGGGTTTGCGTTGGTGACCCTGCAGCGCTTGCCTATCATGCGATGCTCGTTCAACTGCCACTGAATTCCTTCTTCCATGCCTTCCAACGCGCAGGCCGCGCGACGTTCCGCCCGCGCCGCCGGGTATGTCTTTCCTGAGCATCTGCGTGAGCAGGCACAGGCGCTCCCAACCCAACCGGGGGTCTACACCTTTCATGGGCGCGAGGGTGGCCTGCCCCTGTACATCGGCAAGAGCATCAATCTGCGCACGCGTGTGATGGATCACCTGCGCACGGCCGAAGAGGCAGCGATGCTGCGTCAGTCCGAGCGGATAAGCCATCTGCCAATGGCGGGAGATCTGGGCGCGCAGCTGCTGGAGGCAGCCATGGTGAAAGCCGAGCGCCCCCTGTACAACCGGCTGCTTCGGCGGCTGCCGCGCCAGTTCAGCATGCGGCTGTACCGCGGCGAGATCAGCGTGGTGAACTCGGCAGAGGTGGATCTGACGTCCACGCCGATGTTGTACGGCATCTATTCGAGCGCCCGCGCTGCACGCGAGGCACTGCGCCGCGTGGCGGATGAGAATCGACTCTGCTATTCGCTGCTGGGTCTGGAGCGCCTGCCAGCGGGTCGGCCCTGCTTCCGCTCGATGCTGCGCCAGTGTGCCGGTGCCTGCTGCGGCGGCGAGACCCTTGCCGAGCATCAGCAGCGGCTGGCCGATGCGCTCATGCTGCTGGAGATTGCCGAATGGCCCTACGCCGGCCCCGTGGCCATCGAGGAGCGCGGCGAAGCGATGCGGCAGTTCCACGTCGTTGATGGGTGGTTCTATCACGGCAGCGCGAAGACCCTGGCCGCTGCCCGGCGCGTGCGTCGGACTGATCCGCTGTTCGACCGCGACGCGTACCGCATCCTTCGCAAGGGGCTGTCGTTGGGCCAATGGGCCCTGCACCCGCTATAGCATGTCGCGTAGACAGAGTCACGCAGCGTGGACGACCTGTTCTGTATCCCTCCGTGCAGGCCATGCAGGGAGAAGACCGTGAGCGATCTGTTCGAGCTGGGCATGCCGTGGTTTGAGTTCGTACTACGGGCCACCGCCGTTTACGTGGTGGTGCTGCTGTTGACGCGGCTCAGTGGCAAACGATCGATCGGGCAGTCCGCACCGTTCGATATGCTGGTGATCGTCCTGCTGGGTACGGCGGTGCAGAACTCGCTGATCGGTGAGGACACCTCGCTGCTTGGCGGACTCATCCTTGCCGCCACGTTGCTGGGTCTGAACTGGCTGGTGGGTTTCGTGACCGCGCGCAGCCGGCGCCTGCATCGCTGGGTCGAGGGCGCGCCGGTGGTGCTGGTGCGCAACGGCAAGGTGTTCTGGGAGCAATTGCGCCGTTGCAATGTGGCGCCGGAGGACCTGGACGTGGCCATGCGCAAGGCAGGCTGCGATGGCCATCACCAGATCGAACTGGCCATGCTGGAAACCTCGGGAGAGATCACCGTGGATGCCGAAGGCCGATGAAGCTGCAACAGTGGAATCCACACGCCGCACACGACAAGGTCACCGTGGGCACAGCCGTGCCCATGCAACCCTGCAGTCCCCAACGGCAGGAGAACGACGATGCAGGCGCTGACCTATCACGGCCGTAAGGATGTCCGCGTTGAGACCGTCCCCGACCCGGTACTTGCCGCAGAAGACGACATCATCCTGCGTGTCACCGCCACCGCCATCTGTGGCTCGGACCTGCACCTGTACCGGGGGAAGATCCCGGATCTGCACACCGGCGATGTGCTGGGCCACGAGTTCATGGGCATTGTGGAAGAGGTTGGCAGGGGCGTAACCCAGGTGCGCCCCGGCGACCGGGTGGTCATACCGTTCGTGATTGCCTGTGGCGAGTGTTTCCACTGCCAGTTGGCGGAGTATGCCGCGTGCGAAACCACCAACCCAGGCAAAGGCGCGGCGCTCAATGCGAAGGGATTGATGCCACCAGCCGCATTGTTCGGATACAGCCACCTCTACGGCGGGGTCGCTGGCGGCCAGGCAGAATTCGTGCGTGTGCCCAAGGCCAATGTCGGTCCCCTGCGGATTCCGGATGGGGTGGCCGACGAGCAGGTGCTGTTCCTGTCCGATATTCTGCCGACGGGCTATCAGGCCGCGCTGAATGCAGGGGTGAAGGCGGGCTCGACGGTTGCGATCTTCGGTGCCGGACCGGTCGGTTTGATGAGCGCCGCGTGCTGCCGGCTCCTGGGTGCGGAAACCATCTTCATGGTGGACCATCTGCCGTATCGCCTGGACTTCGCGCAACGCACCTATGGCGTCACGCCCATCGATTTCGGCAAGGTGGACGATCCGGCGGATTACATCATCAGCCAGACCAGCGGCCGGGGCGTGGATGCCTGCATTGAAGCCGTCGGGTTTGAGGCCGAGGGTAGTTCGCTTGAGACCGCACTGACAGCGGTCAAGCTCGAAGGCAGCAGTGGCGTGGCGATCCGCCAGTGCATCGCCGCCGCCCGGCGCGGCGGGGTGGTCAGCGTTCCCGGGGTCTACGCCGGTTTCATCCATGGCTTCCTGCTGGGGGATGCATTCGACAAGGGGCTGACCTTCAAGATGGGGCAGACCCATGTGCAGGGGCTCATGCCCGAGCTGTTGACCGCCATTCTCGAAGGCAAGCTGGACCCGGGCAACATCATCTCGCACCGCATGAGCCTGGCCGAAGCAGCGCAGGGCTACGCGATGTTCGATGCCAAGGACGACGACTGCCGGAAGATCGTGCTGACCCCGTGACCGGCAATGAGCACTCCGCCACTGACACCCGACAAGCGCTACATCGTCGTGCGCGGCCGACTCTGGCGCGCCACCAACCCGAACCTCACCGCGACCGAGCGTGCGCGGTGGGTAGCGGCGTTGATGGACGCGCGGCGCGCGGTGCAGGCCGCGATGAGGAGCGGAGAAGCGGCGGCGCTGCGGAATGCACGCCGTGCGGTGGATGCGGCTAAACGAGGTCTCGGCGAGCGTGGCCCGGTGTGGTGGACAGATGGTGGCAAGGACTACAACCGCTACCTGGCAAAGAATACGCCGTACGCGAGCTGGTTCGACGGTCTTTGAAGGGGAGGGAGGCAGCTCAGTCTTTCGACCCTCGACGACCTCCCGTTGGATCGACCTCAGGTCGCTCGTAGTCGTCGGGATGTGCCGTCTCGTTCTGTTCCGGCATGTCCTTGCCTTTCTTCCAGCTCTGGTCGGTACGGACCTTGTCCGGCGTATGCGCCTTGTCCTGGTCGCTGGCGTCGCCCGTGGGGTTGAACGGTAGCTTGCTCATCGGAGGAATTCCTTGCGGTGGGTGCAGTTTCAGCGCTGTAACGGTTGTCTGCCACGGCTCTGGGCCAGCGTCTGGTTCACTGCTTCCTGAAGTTGCGGGATGTGGAACGGCTTGGCGACGAAGCGTGCTTTCTGGTGTCGGGCTGGCACGACCTGATCGTAGACGGCTGAGGCGAACAGGAAGGGCACGCCCAGCTCCGCCAGCCGGTCAGCGACCGGGAACACCACGCCGTCGCCGAGCTCGATATCAAGGATGGCGGCATCGAACTGCTCGTTGCGCAGCAGGCTGAGTGCCTCGAATACGCTTTCAGCGTGCGTGATGGTGTTCCCCTCGTTGGACAGCGCATCCTCAACCAATTCAGCCAGATCCAGCTGATCCTCTACCAATAACAGGCAGTGCTCCTGCGTCTGTTCATTTCCATACTTCTGCATACGCAGGTCGTGCTCGTATTGTCATGTTGCCCCTATGTTCCGCTTCCGGGCATCAAGCCAGCGGCTGGCTGCCGTGTGCGCGGCGCGAAGGTCGCATGACCCGATGGATGCGGGTCGCAGTCGGCGGGCGGACGTGAACCGCCCTGGTAGATGCCCACCTTGGTGGGCCGTAGGGCCGGGGGCCAACCAAGGTTGGCATCTACCGAAGCCCGTCCAGTCACCGGAAACCGCCTTGGTAGATGCCCACCTTGGTGGGCCGTAGGGCCAGGGGCCAACCAAGGTTGGCATCTACCGGAGCCATCGCGGGCGATCACGCTGTGTTGGTTTTCTGCGCGCCACACTGGACCACCCCCTTCACAGGATCCAGCATGAGCCAGGTATTCATCGTCGGCGCAGCCGGCAAGGTCGGCCGTTCCCTTGTCGAGCAGGCCAGCGCACGTGGCCATCGCGTACTGGCCCTGCATCGCGGTCAGGACCAGGCCGCCGAACTCACCGCCCTCGGCGCCGGCCCGGTGCAGGGCGATCTGCTGCAGCTGGATGTCGCCGCGCTGGCGGCGCTGATGAAAGGCTGCGACGTGGTGGTGTTCTCGGCCGGTGCCGGTGGCAAGGGCGGCGCGTCGATGACCGACGCCATCGATGGGCGCGGACTGGAACTGGCCGTGGCCGCGGCACAGGCCGCGGCCGTGCCGCGCTTCCTGCTGGTGTCGGCCTTCCCGGAAGCCGGTCGTGGCAAGCACCTGTCGGATACGTTCGAGAACTACATGGTGGTGAAGAAGCGTGCCGACGTGCACCTGGCCGAAAGCCCGCTGGACTGGGTGATCCTGCGCCCGGGCACGCTCACCGACGAACCGGGCACGGGCCGGGTGCGTGCCGGCCTCGCCATTCCCTACGGCAACATCGCCCGCGCCGACGTCGCTGCCACGCTATTGGCATTGATCGAACACCCGCAGCTGCGCCGCTGCATCATCGAACTCACCGAGGGCGAAACCCCGGTGTTCGATGCACTGCAGGCGCTGTCGCCGGCATGAGGGCTTGACCACGACAACGCGCTGATGCAGCATCGGGCGCATGGTCCTCCGCGCCGCCGCCGTCACTACCACCACGACTGCCCCTGGCAGGTCGTGAGGTCGTTACGTGACGTGATGTAGCGCCGCCCCTCAGGACCCCGCCAGTCATGGACGGGGTCTTCTGTTTCTCCGTCCGTGCCCACCCCACAGGAGAAACACCATGAGCCCATCCCGAATCCCCCGCCGCGGCCTGCTGGTCATCGACATGCAGCACGGCCTGTTCAACGGCGCGCATCGCCCTTACCGCGCTGACGAAGTCCTGGTCAACATCAATGCGCTGATCGACCGCGCACATGCCGCCGATGCCCCGGTGTTTGCCGCACGCCACGTCGGCCCCGCAGGCTCGCCGCTTGCCAGCGACAGCCCGCTGTCGCAGCTGCTGGCTGGCCTCGCCATCGATCCGGCGCGCGACACCGTGTTCGAGAAGACGCGGCCCAGCTGCTTCTTCGAGACCGGCCTGGTCGAGCGACTGGCCGCGGCCGGCGTCGAAGAACTGGTCATCGTCGGCATGAAGACCGACTACTGCGTGGATACCACCTGCCGCGCCGCGCGCGACCTCGGCGTTGCGGCCGTGCTGGTGGCCGACGCGCACACCACCACCGATTCGGCCGTGCTTGAGGCGCAGACCATCGTCGAGCATCACAACGCCACGCTGCGCGGGGCGTTTGTCAGCCTCGTCGCCAGCGCAGACTGCACGTTCGCGGCAGGGTAAGCTCCAGTCAACGAAGTCAGCCAGGAGGGCAGATGGGACCGATGACCCAGACACGGACACTCCGCAACAGCCTTGTGCTGATGCTGCTGTCCGCAGTGGCAGGCTGCAGCACAACGGGGGGCGGTGATCGCCATCCTGCGCCACAGCTGCGGGCGGTAACGCTGACGCCTGAAGCGTCGACGGTCTGGTTGACCGCTGCTTCCATCGGCACCATCGAGCCCATCGGCTCGTGCGTCTACTTCGTTACTGGATCGGGTCAGCGCCTTCTGGCGCTGTGGCCGGACGGCTTCGAGCTGGAAAGAAAGGACGGCGTGGCCGTGGGCGTGCGCTACACCCGAACCGGCAAGGGTGTGGCCTTCGGCACGACGCATACTTTTGGCAGCGGCGCACTGTCCGCATTGCCGGGCAGCCTGGCCGACCCCCTGCCTGCAGACTGCAGCGGGCCGGCCACGATGCTCTGGTTCGACTGAGACCTGCGCAGCCTCAGCGCTGCTCGTCCTTGCGCGCGCTCAGTTCACGGTCGGCGCGCAGGAACACCGCGCTGGTGCTTTCCTCGCCGGTACCGCCGGCGGCGCCCAGCAGCAGCGGCCGGGCCAGCCGCGAGGAGGCATCGTCGGCCACCGCCTGCAGCGCCGCCAGAGTGTCGCTGGCCTGGTCGCTGCCCAGCACCGCGATGAACTCGCCGCTGCCGGTGACCCGGTTGATGCTGTCGCCGCGCGTGGCGTCCAGGCACTGTTCCAGCGCCACGTCCAGCTGCTGCAGCTGGCGCTCCAGGCTGCGCTCGCCCATCTGCTCGGCCAGGGCCGCCAGGTCCTGCAGCTCGAGGATGACCACGGTGCAGGCGGTGCCGGTGGTGGCGTGTGCGGCTTCCACCAGCGGGCTCTGTTCGAGGATGGTCGCCACTTCCTGCTCGCGCTCGCGGCTGCGCGCTTCCATCAGGGTCATGGTCAGCCGGGCCAGGGCCTGCAGGGCGTCACGCTGCTCGGCGCTGAGCGAACGCGGCGTCAGGTCCACCACGCAGACGCTGCCCACCGCCGCGCCCTCGCGGGTGACCAGCGGCATGCCCGCATAGAAGCGCGCGCCCATCTCGTTCAGCACCGGGTTGTCGACGAAGCGGCTGTCCTGCTTCAGGTCGCCCACTTCCAGCAACTGATCGGGCTGGCGGATCGCGTGGTCGCACACCGCCACGTCGCGGTCGGTTTCGCTGCCCTCCACGCCGATGCGCGCCTTGAACCATTGGCGGTCACGATCGATCAGGGTCACCAGCGCCATCGGCGTACCGCAGACGGCGGCGGCCACCTTCACGATGTCATCGTAGGCCGGCTCGGGCAGGCTGCCGACCACGTGCAGCGCATCCAGCGCGTGCTGGCGTTCGGTTTCAGTGAATGCGGCAGAAGAATGATCCGTCATGGTGATCCTGGGCAGTCAAAGGACGTGGCCCATGCTAGAACAGGCCGGCGTCCAATGGATGAACCACCCCCGCAGCGGCCCGGGTTTCGGGCAGAATCGTCGGCATGGACCGGCCGGAAGCGTGATGCGTCACGCCGCAGGGCCTTCGCACTGCCCACTCATGGAAAGAGGACACGCCATGGTTGTTCGCCCCTTGCTGCTGTCGGGTTGGCTGCTGGCTGCAGCGTTGCCTGCGGCTGCACAGCAGATCCGTTCTGCCACCGGGCCTGCGCCCAGGCCGCTGCCCGCAGCACCCCGGCCGGCGCACAACTCGATGGCCAAGAGCACGACGCCGTTCAACTGCGACCAGTACGCCTGGCCGAACCACCCGCATCCCGGCATGAAGGCGTACTGCGCCAGCGTTGAAGCCGGCATCCTGCAGAACGAAGCGCGCCAGGCCGGTCGTCCCGGTCCGTCCGCCGAGGTGGGCGTGCTGCCGGCGCTCGGTTCGGCCGAGGCCAAGCGCACCGGCACGGCCTGCATTGGCGGGCAGGCCTTCCGCCGGCTGGCCAACGGGTGGGAACAGATCTCGGCCCCTGCGGGCGGCTGGCTGCGCTGCCGCGAGCGCTAGCCGCTCTTTGCCGCGGGCGGCGGCAGCGACAGCGACTGCAGGTCCACGCCGCTGCGCAGGATCTGCAGCGCCCCCAGCGCCAATGCATGCATGCCCTGGGCGAACTCGCGGTCGACCTCGCTGGCGTCGCGCGCGCGCGTTCCTGCGGGCACCGCGTCCTTGCCCGCGCCGGCATACAGCGTGTCGGCCACGGCGATGCAATGGAACGCCACGGTCGACATCAGCCAGCGTGCCTGCTCCACCGGCAGGGCATACGCCGCTGCAACCTCGCTCTGGTGCCCGGCGATGCGCGCACTCATCGTGGGTGACGCCACCGAGCGGCGCAGCAGGTAAGGGGTCAGCCCGGGGTGTGCGATCACCAGATCGCGCAGCGAAGCGATGAAGTCGATCAGATAGTCCGGCAGCGCCTGCCCATCACCCCGCTCGACAGGTGGCATCTGCCAGCGCTCGAAGATGGCTTCGGCCACCGCGACTTTCAGCGCCTCCAGGCTGGCGATGTGGTTGTAGAGCGTCATGTGGGTCACCCCGAGTGCCCCCGCAAGCCCGACGAAGGTCAGGTCGCGCAGCCCCATGGCCATGCCGGCCTCGACGATGCGTGCATGGCTGAGCTTCTTCGGGCGTCCGCGCGTCGGTGCCTGTTCGCTGTCTTTCATCGGCGGCTTGACCATTTATTTTATAGTAATGATAATTAATCGCACCACGCAGCGCACCACCTGCGCGCGGCGTGATCGTAGCAATTGCGCCTCACCGCTCCCAGCCAGGCATCGGCCCAGCCAGCAACCCCGCCTGCACCCGCCCATCCCGCATCCGCCGGGCCCATTGCCAGGGCGCAGGCCTCGTCATACCCAGGTACACCCATGACGTCCGATGTCCGTTGCCATGCTCCCTTGTCCTGCCTGCGTGCAGGCCGAGCCACCCCGCTGCTGCTTGCGCTGGGCGGCGTTCTCATCCTTCCCGCGCCTTCGGTGCTGGCCCAGGCCATTGCCGCCGCCGATCGCGCGCCGCAGGTGTCCACTCTCGATTCGGTCAACGTGCACGAGCGCCGCACCGTCACCGATCCCTATGCCGGGGGCCAGGTGGCGTCGGGCGGGCGCGTGGGCCTGCTCGGCAACCGCGATTTCATGGATACGCCGTTCAACACCATCAGCTACACCGAGGCCTACATCGCCGATCGTCAGGCACGTGACATCACCTCGGTCATCGCGGCGGCAGATCCGACGGTGTTCACCAACAATGCCTCCGGCGCGTGGAGCGAGAACTACGCCATCCGCGGGTTCGCCTCCAGCACCACCGACATGACCGTGGACGGACTGTTCGGCATGGCGCCGTTCTATCGCACGTCGCCGGAAATGTTCGAGCGGATCGACGTGCTGAAGGGACCGTCGGCGCTGCTCAACGGCATGCCACCGGGCGGCTCGGTAGGCGGCACCATCAACCTGATTCCCAAGCGTGCGGACGATACGCCGCTGACCCGGCTGAGCGTGGACCATGGCTCCGACGCGCAGTTCGGCGGCCATGTGGATGTCGGCCGCCGCTTCGGCAACCGCAATCAGTGGGGCGTGCGCGTCAACGGCGTGCACCGCGAAGGCGAGGGCGCCATCCGCCACCAGGACAAGGCCTACCAGCTGGGCTCGCTGGCCCTGGACTGGCGCGGTGAGCGCAGCCGTGCATCGCTGGACCTCTACACTGCCGAGGATCTCATCCATGGCCCAACCCGCGGCGTCAGCCTGGATGTTGGCGTGGCGGTACCAAAGCCGCCGCGCGCCGATGTGCTCATCAACCCCGAATGGGGCAGGGTGGAGAGCCGTGACAAGGGCGCGATCCTGCGCGGTGAAGTCGACTTCAACGATCACCTGATGGGCTATGCGGCCTTCGGTGCCAGCGAGACGGACTACAGTTACAACGGTGCCATCAGTGCGTTGGTGCTCAACGACGCCGGTGACTTCCGCACCACCGTGGCCCAGCTCGCCTTCCACACCCGCAAGCAGTCGGCTGATGTGGGCGTGCGTGGCAGCTTCCGCACTGGGCCGGTCAGCCACCAGCTGGCCGCCAATGCGACCGCCTACCAGCACAAACAGGATGACTACGGCCGCCGCAGCGTGCCCGAGGCCAGCTGGGTGACCAACCTCTACGCGCCCACCTGGAATGAGGCGCCCCCGTTCATCACCCCGCACATCATGCATACCGAGGTGAAGCTGCGCAGCGTAGGCGTGGCCGATACCCTGGGGTTTGCCGACGATCGCGTGCAGGTCACGCTGGGCGTGCGTCGCCAGCAGGTGCAGAGTGATGCGTTCGACATCAACACCGGTGCACTGTCTTCGCGCTACAAGCAGAGCGCCACGACCCCGGCCGCCGCGGTGCTGTTCAAGCTGGGCGGCAACGTATCGCTGTATGCCAACAGCATCGAGGGCCTCAGCCAGGGCGCGACCGCGCCGACCACGGCCGCCAATGCCGGCGAAGTGTTCCCGCCGTTCAAGACCCGGCAGAAAGAAGTCGGCCTGAAGCTCGATGCGGGCCGCTTCGCACATTCCTTCAGCCTGTTCGAGATCAAGCGGCCCAATGGCTACACCGATCCGGTCTCGAACATCTATTCGTTCGGCGGCGAACAGCGCAACCGCGGCGCGGACTGGAGCTTCTTCGGTTCACCGCTGGACGGTGTACGCCTGATGGGCGGCGTGGCCTACGTGCAGCCCAAGCTCACGCGTACCCAGAGTGGCATCAACGAAGGGAAGCTGGCCACCGGGCTGCCGAAGGTGCAGGGCAAGATCACCGCCGAATGGGATCTGCCGATGCTGGAAGGCTTCAGCCTCAATGCGGGCATCACCTCCATGTCCCGGCAGTTCATCAGTGCCGACAACGCGCAGTGGGTGGCCGGGCACACCGTGTACGACCTCGGAGCGCGCTACGCGACCCGGCTCTCCGGTCGCCCGCTGACCCTGCGCGGCACGATCAACAACCTGACCAACACGGCCTACTGGGGCCAGCCCTTGCTGTCCAGCCTGGCGCTGGGTGCACCGCGGACCTTCACGGTGTCGGCCACCGTCGATTTCTGATGGGAGGGAGCGCAGGCTTCAGAGCCTGCCTTCGGCCACGTAACGCGCGGCGCCCTGGTCGACCAGCGCCTGCAGTTGCTGCAGCAACGCGTCGTCCCAGTGCGAGAAGTTGAAGCAGGATTTGCCCTGCATGTGTTGTTTCAGTGCGGGGCTGATGCCTGCCAGCAGCTCGGGAAAGTCGTAGACGGGCATCAGGTGGAAGGCGTGCCTGCGCCCCGATACTTTCACTGCAGCGAAGAACTGCGCCTTGCCGTTGGCGCCCGGCCTGCGGCAATTGGCGTAGAAATGCTGGTCTGTATCGTGGACGACGAGCAGGCCGTCGCCATGGCGCAGCAGCATCTGCCGCAGGGCGCCGAAGAGGTCGGGCGGGACCGTGCCGGTGGCCGCCGTGGGTATCGCTTGGGTGCGCGTCATGGGAACCTCCCGGCCTGGGGCTCTGCAGGTTGCCGCTGCGCGCACCGTAGCATGGGGGAGGGATGCGATCCGGACATGCCTGCCGGATCGCCCCTTCATCGGGTTCAGGCCTTGGCCACAGCCTGGATCAGCACTGCAGCCGCTTCAGCCGACGAGCCCGGGTTCTGGCCGGTGACCAGCAGGCCATCGCGCAGCACATACGAGCCCCAGTCCGGGCCCTTGCTGTAGTCACCGCCCAGGTCCTTCAGCATGTCCTCCACCAGGAAGGGCACGACGTTGGTCAGGCCGACGGCGTCCTCCTCGGTGTTGGCGAAGCCGGTGACCTGCTTGCCGGCGACCAGCGGCTTGCCATCGGGTGCCTTGACCTGGCGCAGCACGCCCGGCGCATGGCAGACCAGGCCGACCGGCTTGCCACTGGCAACGAACGCTTCGATCAGCGCGATGGAATGGGTGTCGTTGGCCAGATCCCACAGCGGACCGTGGCCGCCCGGGTAGAACACCGTGTCGAAGTCGACGGCATTGACGCTGTCCAGGCGGACGGTGGCGGCCAGCTGCGCCTTGGCGGCGGCGTCGGCTTCAAAGCGATGGGTCAGCTCGGTCTGGAACGCCGGCTCGTTGCTCTTCGGGTCCAGCGGCGGCTGGCCACCCTTGGGCGAGGCCAGCACGATCTCCGCACCCGCATCCTTGAAGGCGTAGTAGGGCGCAGCCAGTTCTTCCAGCCAGAACCCGGTCTTGTGCCCGGTGTCACCCAGCTGGTCGTGCGAGGTCAGAACGATGAGGACTTTCATGGTGGTGCTCCTGTTGGGAGAGTGGTGCAGTAGACCGGTCGTCTAGCGCCCGGCCGCCAAAAAACACTTCGCGGGAAGTGTGGCGTACGCACCCCTCGCTCAGCGTGAGGGATGCAGGATCTGTCGGGTGGCACGCTGCGCGTTGTCGAAGGGCTGCGGCCCGCGCACGATCTTGACCATGATGCTGGCGCCCAGCCACAGCTGGTAGAGGCTCTGCGCCAGCGCGGCCGCATCGCCGCTGCAGGCCAGCGAGCCATCGGCCTGGCCGTCCTCGATCGCCCGTGCCAGCCGCTGGATGATGCCGGCGGTGCCGCTGCGCAGCGCCGCACGCATCGCCGGCGACAGGTCCGCAACTTCCGCACCCAGCTTCACCGCAAGGCACTTGCCCTGGCAGTCCTCGAAGGACTGGCTGGCCATCCACGCGGCGAAGTAGCTGTCCAGCTGCTGGGCCCTGGTCTGGCCGCCGGCGCGGAAGATCTGGTCCATTTCGGCCAGGTACTCGTCGAAGTAGTCCTGCAGCAGGGCCTCTCCGAAGGCTTCCTTGGAGCCGAAGTAGTGGTAGAACGAGCCCTTGGGCACGCCGGCCGCGGTCAGCACCTCGTTCAGGCCGACCGCCGAGAAGCCCTTGCCGCCCATGGTGCGGCGGCCGCTGGCCAGGATCTTCTGGCGGACGTCGGTGCCTGCGGTGTCGGTGGCGGTGTTCATGGGAGCGACGATACGCTCGATTAGACCGGTCGTCTAGTGGGCTGTGCGGTACGCGCATTTTCCGTTCAGCATCGCCAGACCCTACTTTCGCGGCATGGCCCGGGTACCGATGCCGGTGCTAGGTTCCAGCAACGCTGGCAGCCGCTACGGAACACGATGACCTTCCCTGGAAGTGCGCCCCATGACACGCCGCACCGGGTGATCTTCGCTGGCATCTGCGCACTCGTCCTCACCGTGGGCCTCGCCCGTTTCGCCTATACGCCCATGCTGCCGATCATGAAGGCGCAGGCGGGGCTGGGATATGTCGCCGCAGGTTGGCTGGCCGCCATCAACTATGCCGGCTACATGTCCGGAACCGTGCTGGCCGCGATGGCCGGCGATCTGCGCCGGCGCTACGTGCTCTATCGCATCGGCCTGGTGGTGGCGGTGGCCAGTACCGCGGCCATGGGCCTGACCAGCAACCCCGTGGCCTGGGGCGTGCTGCGTTTCCTGTCGGGCCTGTCCAGCGTGGCCGGGCTGTTGCTGGCCTCGGGCCTGGTGCTGAACTGGCTGCTGCAGCACGGGCGCCGCCCGGACCTGGGCCTGCACTTCACCGGCATGGGGCTGGGCATCGTGGTGTCCGGTGCGGCGGTGGTCCTGACCCTGCCGGCGCTGCCCTGGTCCGGGCAGTGGATCGCGCTCGGCGTGCTCGGCCTGCTGTTCTTCGTGCCCGCCTGGTTGTGGATGCCCGCTCCGGTACCTGCATCGCCCACCGCCGCTGCACAGGCCGCGCCACCGCCCTCGGCGTCGCGCAACTGGATGCGCCTGCTCAATGCAGCCTATATGTGTGCGGGCTTCGGGTTCGTCATCGGCGCCACCTTCATCGTTGCCATCCTCGAACGATTGCCCCTGCTGCAGGGCAGGGGCGGCTGGGTCTGGGTCATCGTCGGCGTGGCTGCATTGCCGTCCACCTTCATCTGGGACCGCGTCGCCCGCCGCTTCGGCGCAACCCGGGCGCTGCTTCTGGCCTATGTGCTGCAGGGCGCGGGCATGCTGCTGCCTGCCGTATCGTCCAGCGCGCCGGTCAATCTGCTGTCGGCGGCCCTGTTTGGCGCTACGTTCGTGGGCATCGTCAGCCTGACCCTGGCCCTGGTTGGCCGCCATGTGCCATCCAACCCCTCCAGGGCGATGGCGCGCATCACGCTGGGTTATGGCGTGGCCCAGATCGTCGGGCCGATCATCGCCGGGTACATGGCCAGGGCGACCGGCAGCTACCAGGGCGCACTGCTGGCGACGGCGGTGTTGATGGGCTGCGGCGCACTGCTACTGTATGCGGCCGACCGCCAGGTGCGGCACCTCACCTGACCTGCCTGCACACCGCCCCGCACCATGGAAACGGCCATGAACGAAATCGGGTTTGCCACCGCACGCGCCCTGGCGGCGCAATCGCTCGTGAGGGAGCCGGCATACGAAGGGGAGCCGATGCTGACCTTCGTGGTCCTCGACAGCCTCACCGAGGAGTACCCGGGCGGCTGGCTGTTCTTCTACGGCACTGCCGCGTTCGCAGCAGGCGACGAGGACGCGCCGATCATCGCGGGCAACGGGCCGATCTTCATCGAGCGCACAGGCACATTGCATTCGCTCCCTACCTGGCAGCACTGGCACGCGTGGCTGGCGGAACGCGGCTTCCGCGAGCCCTCGGACACTTGACGCCCCGCCGAGCCGACGATGAAGATCGGCACCACGCGCCAACGCTCAAGGATTGACCATGCCGGGCTTCATCGTTGACCTGCTGGAAGGCATTGCGGATTTCTTCACTGATGTCTGGCTGCTGCGCCGCCAGCGTGAAGCAAGGGGGCGGGCCTCGAACCGCTGGGGCGAGGACGCAGCCGATGTGGTCGTGTTCAATGGCTGGGTGATTGCGATTTCCATCCTTGCGCTGGCTGCTGCGGCGTTGTTGTTGTTCGCCTTCAAACTGCCCTTGTGGCTCAGCCTGGCGCCGATTGTTGCGGGTGGCGTGTATGTCGGCTACCGATGGATGGCGCTGGTGCGCGCCTGACCACCGCCCAGGCACCTTGCGGAAGGCACGGATACGTTGCCGGCGACAACGATACATTTCGCCAGATTTCACCAATTGATAACCAATCGCATTTGGCATAGCATTCCGTCCGCCAGCCCCGGACCTTCGTCTCGCCAGCGCCCACGCTCACCGACACGAAGGCCCCATGAAGACTCTTTCCCTGCTCGCCGCCGCCGCGCTGGCGATGGCTGCATCCCTGCCGGCATACGCCCACACGCCTTATCTGGTGCCCAGCAATTTCGCGCCACGGGCGGGGCAGACGATTGCCATGGACGCCTCGTTTGCCGAGACCTTCTTCATTCCGGAAACTGCGTTCGATGACAGCCAGTTCACGGTAACCGGCCCGGACGGCACGCAGGCGCCGCTGGCGTCGCAGGTGATGAAAACCCGCACCGTGGCCGAGTACACGCTGCCGGCGGGAACGGGCACCTACCGCCTCAGCACCGGCCCGCGCCTGGGCGCGCTGTTCCGTACCTGGGAACGCAACGGCAAGCGCGAGAGCTCGCGCGACCCGGCGGTGAAGATTCCGGCCGGGGCGAAGGTGATCTCCGATTTCCAGTCGCTTACCCAGGCTGACAGCTACATCACCGTGGGCGCCCCGGACCGCGCCGCGCTGGCGCCGCGCAACAAGGGGGTGGAGCTGGTGCCGGTCACCCATCCCAGCGATCTGTACGTGGGCGAAGCCTTCGAGTTCGTCGTGCAGTACGAGGGCGCACCGCTGGCCGACCAGGCCGTGGAGATCACCGAGGCGGTGTGGAGTTCGGATCGCACGCCGCAGGTGGTCAACCTGAAAAGCGATGCTGCCGGACACGTGCGCTTCCCGCTGTCAGCCGCCGGCACCTGGGTCGCGCTGACCCGCCACCGTACGGCCGCACCGGCCGGTGCACCGGTGGCCGAGTACAGCAACAGCGTGACGCTCACGTTCCGCGTGCTCAATCCCTGATTTCCCCGTAACACCGCCTTCGAGGTCGACATGAAAACCACCGTGCTTGCCAGTGCGTGCGTTGCCGCGCTGCTGCTTTCTTCTGCTGTATCCGCACAGACCGCGCCCGGCCCGCGCCCGCTGGTGGGCGGCCATGGCAACAACGTGCTGGCCTTCATCGCCGAGCATGACGACAACGCCGATGGCCGCGTGACGTGGCAGGAGTTCGAGACGTTCCGCCGCGCCCGCTTCGACGCCACCGATACCGACCGCAACGGCACCGTGGAGGAGGCCGAGTACGTGGCCGAGTTCGACGCCCGGGTTGCGGCCGAGATCGAGCGCGAGCGTGCCGCCCAGGTTGAACAGACCAAGGCCCGCTTTGCCGCGCTGGACACCGACAAGAGTGGGCAGGTGTCGCGCGCCGAGTTCGATGTTGCTGGTGAAAAGACCTGGCAGGGCGGCCAGAAGGCGCTGGCCAGCAGAACGAGTGAAAGCAAGGCCGCACCGGAGCGGGAAGCAAAGACCGCCGCCGGTGCCCAGCGCTTCGACAACCAGCGCCGCAGCCGCATCGGCATGCCCACCAGCCATACCGCGGCCGGCTTCCTGGAGCTGTACGACGAGAACGGCGACGGCAAGGTCGAGCGTGCCGAGTACGAGCGCGTACGCGATGCACAGTTCGCCCGTACCGACAGCAACGGCGATGGCCAGCTGGCCCTGGATGAGTACCTGGCCGAGTTCGAGACGCGCGTGGATCGTCGCATCGATGCACTGGACCAAGGCGGCGATCGCCAGGTCCACGTGCGTTTTGCCGTGCTCGACGCGGACAAGAATGGCCATATGACCTTCGCCGAGTACCAGGTGTCGGGCAAGCGCCTGTTCGAAACCGCGGATCGCAACAAGGACGGCGTGGTCGACGCTGTCGACGCCCGGCTGCCCGCGCCCGAACCGCGCCGCTGATGGTCCGGGCCACCCGAACGGGGTGGCCCGCTGTCTTCCCCTTCGTTGCGTTCATCCACCGGTCCGCCCTGGACCGGCTGGGCAACGCTGTGCCTGATCGAGCCTTCGATGAAGCGATGTTCCCTCTTTCTGCTGGCGACCTGCATGGCCCTGGGCGGCCTGCCTTCCGTCGCCGCGGGTGCGGCCGAGCTGCATCGCGATGATGTGCTCGGCACCTCGCTCGACCTGCGCATCGACGCGCCTGCAGCCCAGGCGGCGGCCGCCGGCCGTGCGGCGCTGGCCGAGATCGAGCGGCTGGACACGCTGCTCAGCCGCTGGCGTGCGGACAGCGAGCTGAGTCGCTTCAATGCCACGACCGCGCCGCAGGATCTGTCCCACGACCTGCGCGCCGTGCTGCGCCTGTGCGAGGAATGGCGGGCGCGCACCGAAGGACTCTTCAGCTGCCGCCTGGGCGGACTTGCCCAGCGTTGGCAGCAGGCCCAGGACAGCGGCGTCCTGCCGACGCGCGAAGCCCTGCGAGCACTGGCCTCGGACGCGAACGCCGCTGAGGTCCGCCTGGACGATCGCCAGCCGGTGGCGCGCCCACCCGCGGTGATCTTCGACGTGGACGCGCTGGCCAAGGGCTACATCATTGATCGCGCCCTGGCCGCTGCCCGCGCTGCCGCACCGGCGGCCACCGCCATCGGGCTGGATATCGGCGGCGATGCCCGCTACTGGGAGGCCGATGGGGCAGGGCAGGCTTGGCCGGTGGGCGTGGCCGATGCGCGTGCGCCACGTGACAATCGCGCCGCACTGGCCACCGTGGGCCTGCGCTCGCAGGCCATCGCCGCCAGCGGCCATGCCACGCGCGGCTACACGGTAGGCCGCCGGCACTACAGCCACATCCTTGATCCCTGGTCGGGCTGGCCGATGCAGTTCGCACCGTCTGCAACCGTCGTGGCGCCCGATGCCAGCAGTGCCGATGCGCTGGCCACCGCACTGTCGGTGATGCCGATCCGCTCCGGCCTGGAGCTGGCCGATGCGCTGCCGGATGTCGCCGCGCTGATCCTCAGTGATACCGGCACGGCCTTCGCCTCGCAGCGTTGGCCCGACCTGCTGTTGCCGGCAAGCGGCACGACCGTCGCTCCCGAACGGCTGGTCATTGATTACCAGGTGCCCTCGCTGGCCAGCGAGCGCTACCACGCACCGTACCTGGCACTGTGGATCGCCCGCGACGACGGCAGCCCGGTGCGCCAGTTGCTGGTCCTCGGCGAGCGCTCGCGTTACCTGCAGGACCTGCCGCAATGGTGGCGCCGCTATGGCCGCGACGATCTACCGGCGATCCAAGGCATCGCGCGGCCCACGCGCCTGCCGGGCCACTACTCGGTGGCGTGGGATGGGCGCGATGACCGCGGCCAGGCCATGCCGCCGGGCGCGTACCGCCTGCAGGTCGAGGCGGCGCGCCAAGGCGGTGGCCACGAATTCCTCTCCGTGCCCATCGATACCGGCCAGGGCAGCGACCTGCCCACGCAGGCGCACGGCAGCAGCGAGATCGGCACCGTGCAGGTCTCAAAGCCCTAGCCACCGTTCTTTCCCGATTACTCCCAGCAACGCAGACCGCGCCGCACCCCGGCGCTCCGCAGCCAGGAACGCCCGGGCGCCACCCGCCCGCGGCACCACTACCTTCCACAAATGCGGAGTCTCCGATGAACATGAAACCCTCGCTGCTGGCCCTGGCCGTCGCCACCAGCCTTGCCGTGCCCACGCTCGCCCGCGCGGCGGCGCTTGAAGCCGACAGCACCCTCGACACCATCCAGGTGACCGAGACGCGCAAGAAGTCCGACAACCAGAACGTCACCACGCTTTCGGCGAAAAACCTGCGGCAGCAGGGCGCGCAGAGCATGGAAGACGCCATCCGCTACGTGCCCGGCGTGGAAATGGTCGACCTCGGGCGCGCCGGGTTCAACGGCTTCAACATCCGGGGCCTGGAAGCCGACCGCGTGTCGATCACGCTGGATGGCCTCAGCTTCCCGCAGAGCATGGACCCGGGCAGCTACCAGCCGTACGAATTCTTCCGTTCCGGTCGCGGCAGCGTCGATCTGGAGGCCGTCAAGACGGTAGAGATCATCAAGGGGGCCGACGCCATCACCGCCGGCAGCGGCGCACTCAGCGGCGCGGTGATGTTCACCACCAAGGATCCGGCCGACTTCCTCAAGGCCAGTGGCAACGACAGCTTCGGCTCGGTGAAGTACGGCTATACCGGATCCAGCGACGAGAACATGGGCTCGCTGACCCTGGCCAACCGCACCGGCAGGTTCGAATCGCTGCTGGTCTATACCAAGCGTGATGGCCACGAAACCGAATCCTGGTACGACACCACCCTCGACCGGCTGGGCCCGGGGCGCCGCACGCCGGATCCGGTGGACCGCGAAAGCGACAACCTGCTGTTCAAGGTCAACTTCCTGGCCACCGATACCCAGACCCTGGGCGTGGTGTATGAGCGGGCCCGTGCCACCAATGATGTCGACAACTGGACCCGCAGCGACGGCACCGGCTCATACTACTTCCGCAGCGCCGAAGACCGCAGCGACCGTGACCGCTATGGCCTGAAGTACACCTGGCGGGCAGGCAACGCGCTGTTTGACAGCATGGAAGCCACCGCCGACCACCAGAAGAACTACATCCAGGGCCAGACCAACGTGCTGGTCGCCAACGGCACCGCCGCGACCTATGGCACCCGCTGCTCGATCACCGACCCGTGCTCGCGCCAGGAAGACCGCTGGGATACCCAGAAGCGCAACCGCGTCGCCCTGGATTTCGACAAGAGCGTGGAGGCTGGCGGCCTGCGCCATGACATCGTGTACGGCGCAGCCTGGCAGCAGGCGAAGATCCACTGGAACTCGGTGGATTCGCGCTGGGGCAACGATGGCAGCCTGTTCACCCGTGACACCGATCCGTCGCTGTGGCCGGACACCCGCGAGACCGACCTGACCGCCTATGTGCGTGACCGCGTGCGCCTGCTCGATGACCGCCTCAGCCTGACCGGCGGCCTGCGCTACGACAGTTACAAGTACACCCCGGAAACCTCGGCCAGCGGCAACGGCCAGTCCGGCTACGAAGATGGCGGTGGCAGCGTCGGCGTCTCGAAGTTCTCCTCGCCCACCTGGAACCTCGGCGCGGAGTTCAAGTTCACCGACACCCAGTCGCTGTGGGTGCAGGGCGGCCGTGGCTTCCGCGCGCCGGGCGTGAATGACATGTACGGCACCTCGTCCACCACCGAAGTGACCCGCGTGTCCGACGGCGCGACCGTCACCGTGCCCGATGGCAAGAGCAACCCGGACCTGGATGCCGAGCGCAGCCTGAACCTGGAACTGGGCTGGCGCTACCAGAGCGACCGCCTGCGCCTGGGCGCCTCAGTGTTCCGTGACAAGTACAGCAACTTCATCGACACCGCGCAGTTCGTCGCCGATGCGGGCACCCAGTACAGCACCACCACCCGTGGCGTCACCACGGTCACCAACGGCTACACCTACACCATGCCGATCAACCGCGGCAACGTGGAAGTGAAGGGCGTGGAAGCGGAGGGCATGTGGCTGCTGGCCGATGACTGGCTGGCCCGCGTGGCCTATTCGTACAACGAAGGCACCGACAACGACGGCGAACCGCTGGCCAGCATCATCCCTGCCAAGGCGGTGGGCGGCCTGACCTACAACGCACCGTCGCGACGCTGGAGCGTCACCGCCAACGTCACCCACCAGCAGCGCAAGGATCCCTCGGATTACGGCAGGAGCATCACCAACGGCAGTTACGGCGTGGAAGTGGTGCCGGTCTACGCCTACAAGGCCCGCGAGTACACGCTGCTGGATGTGTTCGGCAGCTACGCGATCACCCCGAAGATCAACCTCACCGCCGGTGTCTACAACGTCTTCAACAAGGAATACTACCTGTGGAACCGCGTGCGCACCGCCGGCGCCGGCACGGCCATCTTCCAGGGGGCAACCAGCCCTGATGGCATCGGCCGCTGGTCGCAGCCGGGTCGCAACGTGCGCTTCACCCTCAGCTACGACTTCCTGTAAGCCGAGCAGGGGTCGGAAGCCATCCACGCACGGCGTGGATCTACTGGGCATGGCACCCGCCTTGGTAGATCCACGCCACGCGTGGATGAACCGCCGGAGACCATCCACGCACGGCGTGGATCTACAGCGTCCTCTCATACTGGACTTTGATTCCCATCCTGCTGTCGCTGCCGGTGTAGCGCGACACCGCGCCATCTGCATCCCGATACAACGTGCGCGAGCCCTGCCGCTGCTGCAGTACATTGGACAGCGACAGGTTCAACCGGCTGGCGTCGTCCAGCCTCCAGTCGGCAGCAACATCCAGCGTGCGCTCGGGCGTCGATGCCCGCGTCCACTCGGCGCTGAGACGGTTCGTGCCGCCGCCACTGTAGCTGTAGTCCACACTGCTGGAGAACCGCTTCGATGCCTGCCAATGCAGCCCCACGTTCCCGCTCAGGGGCGTCTGGTCGGCCAGCCGGTTGTCCGGCCCAGGCACGGACGCCACGCGTGACACGTTGCGGGTCAGGTTCGCCGTGAACTGGACATCGGCCTCGGTCGGCAGAAGGTCGGCGAGTGCGAAGCGCACATCGAGGGTCAGCCCATGGGTATGTGCCCTGCCAGCGTTGTAGGGCGTGGTGGTCCACAGCCCGTCCTGCACGTACAGCGAGCGCAGGATCACATCATCGATGCGGCGCGCATACGCCCCCAGGCTGACCAAGCCATCCTTGCCGATGTAATGCTCGTAGCTGGCATCCAGGCCCCAGGCGATTTCCGGGCGCAGCGCGGGGTTGCCCTGCTGGTCAGGGTTGGTCGGGCCATTGCTGTTGTTGACCGAATACCGGCGCGGCAGCAGTTGCCATGGTTGCGGCGCGCTGAACGTGCGCGCCAGGCCCAGGCGGAACTGGTCCTTGCTGGAAAGCGAGGGCTTGAACACCCATTGTGCGATGGGGCTGAGCACGCTCGAACGGTTGTGCAGGGTACCCGTGATGCGGCTGCCCACTGCGGTTTCCAGGCCCTCCCAGCGCAGGCCTAGGTAGGTCTGCAGGCGTGGCGAGGTGCGCCACTGGTCCTGGGCGAACAGCGCGAGGCGGCGGATATCGGCCTGGTAATCGTCATCGATCAGCCCCAGGGGACGTCCATCGGCGGACTGGTCGCGCTGCACGCGATGTTCGTTGCGCTCGGTATAACCACCATCCCAGCCGAAGGCCAGATCATGCCGTTCGCTGACACCGCTGATGTACTTGCCGGTGCTGGAGTAGGCCGTGTGGGTTGCCTGCGTGCGCACGCTGCGGTCCAGTGCGAAGTCGCCTGCGGGCGCAAAGCCGAGAAAGCCAAAGTCGATGTCACGGCTGAAGTGCATCACCCCCAGTTTCATCTCCAACGTATCGTCATCACCGATCCGGCGCTTCCATTGGCCATCGGTCTTGGCCGTCCACGTGCGCGCGTCGTTGATCCAGCGGTTGCGCGTGTACTCGCTCGGGCCACCCTCACGCACGGCTTCGTTGCGATCGCGGGTCCAGGCTTCCTTCCTGTACTGCAGCAGGCTCTGCCAGCTGACCTCGTCGCGCTCGCCAAGCGTCCACGTCAGCTTCGGCGCAGCATTGAAGGTGCTGGTCTGGCCGTCATAGCGCTCGCGCGTACGGCGCTGGTACAGCACCGCCCCCAGGGCGTCGCTGGCCTGGTCATCGATCGTCGCAGCGCGGCGCTCCTTCGGGGCCGACGCCGTACCGCTCACCGACCACGCCAGGCCCTGCTGCTTGCCCGACAGCAGCAGGGTGGCCGCGGGCGTGATGCCGCCGCCCAGTTGTGCCGCACTGAGCTTGAGCGTGCGCTGGCGCGCCTCCCCCGTGCGGCGCACGACGATGTTGATGGTGCCGGCAATCGACCGCGTGCTGTACTCGGCGACCGCCGTCGGCAGGATCTCGATGCGCTCGACCAGCTCTGGCGAGATCGAATCGATCGAGAACCCCGCGGGCGCCGGGTCACCATCGATCAGGATCTGCACGTAGTCGCCACCCAGCCCGCGCATGCGGATGCCATCGGCAGTGACCGTGACGCCGGGAAGGCGGCGCAGCACGCTGCCGAGCCGGTCATCGTGGTGGCGCAGGATGTCCTCGCGGCCGATGCTGACGCGCAGGGTGGGGTCGTCGCGGCGCAGGTCCGCCGCAGAGGGGCCGGTGACCTTGACCGCCTGCAGGTCGGTCGCGCGGGTATCCCGTGCAGGCGGTTCAGCAGGCTGGGCGTGTCCAGTATCGACCAACAGGCTGATGCCCAGGGCCAAGCTCCCGGCCAGGGTTCGCCGTGGCGGGGCGGCGGGGTGGGTTTGCACGCTTCCATTCCTTCAGGGGTCGAGGGGCGTCCTGCCCGAGCAACTCTATCGACCCCGGCCCGCGCGCAGCAGCGGAATGTTGTTGCAGCAGCCATGAGCAGGATTCATGGCAGGACCACCTGTCCTTGCCAACCAAGGGTGGCATCTGCCACAGCATCAAACGATGCTCGGGTCATGCATGCCCCGCAGCTTCTTCTTGTTGATCTTGCCCACGCTGGTACGTTCCAGCGAATCCACGAACGCGACCCGTTCGGGAATCGCATAGCGCGACAGATCACCAGCACGGCTGCGCGCGGCGATCAGCTCGATGATCTCCGCCTCGTCCACTTCACTGCCTGCATGGCGCACCACCAGTGGCAGGGGACGCTCGCCCCATTTCGTGTCGGCGATCCCGATCACCGCCACCTCGTTCACTGCCGGGTGCAGGGCGATGATGTCCTCCAGTGCAAGCGAGGAGATCCACTCGCCACCCGTCTTGATCACATCCTTGATGCGGTCGGTCACCCGCAGGTAACCGCCCGCATCGATGTTGCCGATATCGCCGGTGTGCAGGTAACCACCCGCCCACAGGGCCGCCGATGCATCGGGGTTGTGCAGGTAGCCCTGGGTCAGCCAGGGCGCACGCACCACGACCTCGCCGGTGGCGATGCCGTCGTGGGCCACGTCCTGCAGGTCCGGATCGACGATGCGCAGGTCGACCAGCGGCACCGGGATGCCCGCCTTGGTACGCAGCGACAGCGCCTCGCCAGCATCGTCCAGCGCGTCAACGTCGATCTGCGCCAGGGTCAACAACGGGCAGGTCTCGGACATGCCGTAACCCCCGAAGATATCGACGCCCAGCGCCAGCGCACGCTGCGCCAGTGCCCGCGGCAGTGCCGCGCCGCCGATGATGACTTTCCAGTGGCTCAGATCGGTCTGCGCCGCGCTGGGATGTTCCAGCAGCATGTGCAGGATGGTCGGCACGCAGTGCGAGAAGGTCACCTTCTCGCGGGCAATCAGCGCCAGCAGGTTGCCGGGCAGGTAGCGGCCGGGATAGACCTGCTTGATGCCCATCAGCGTCGCGACGTAAGGCACGCCCCAGGCATGCACATGGAACATCGGGGTGATCGGCATGTAGACATCACCCCGGTGCATCCGGCCCTGGCTGGCGGCATTGCCCAACGCGGCCATCGCCGCCAGCGAGTGCAGCACCAGCTGGCGGTGGCTGAAGTACACGCCCTTGGGCAGGCCGGTGGTGCCGGTGGTGTAGAACATCGTGGCACGCGTGTTCTCGTCGAAATCCGGGAACGCGGTAACAGCAGTGGCGTCGCGCAGGCCAGCCTCGTACTCGGTCACGAAACCCGCCGGCAGCTCTCCGCCGGCATCATCCAGCAGGATGCGCGTGCGCAGGTCGGGCAGGTGTTCCTCGATGCCGTCCAGCACCGGCAGGAACTCGCGGTTGGCCAGGATCACCCGCGCACCGCTGTGGTTGAGGGTATAGGCGATCTGCTCCGGCGCCAGGCGGATGTTCACCATCATCAGCACCGCGCCGATCATCGGCACCGCGAAGTAGGCCTCCAGGTAGCGGTTGCTGTCCCAGTCCATCACCGCCACGGTGTCACCGGGCTTCACTCCGAGCGAAGTCAACAGACCCGCCAGCTGGCCGATGCGCGACTGCAGGGTGCGGTAGTCGAAGCGCACCTTGTCGCCGTAGACGATTTCCTGCCCCGGGTTCACCGCCAACGGGGTGAGCAGCAGCTGCTTGATCAACAACGGGTAGGCATGTGCTTCGGGTGCAGCGGTGGTGGAGGGCATGGACGGTCCTTGTGGGCGGCGCATCGGCGGCCGTTCTTCATGCAGCCACACTAGCAACCCGGCACGCACGCACCAGCGTACCTAGGTACCCGTGCCCGGCTGCGGATGTTTTGCTAATCTCGCTTGAACATGCCAACCCTGCTGATCGCCGACGACCATCCCTTGTTCCGCGCCGCACTGCATCGCGCGGCGGAAGAGGCCGTCGCCGATCTGCAGATCAGCGAGGCAGACTCGCTGGACAGCGTGCTGGAGACCCTCGAACGCCAGTCGATCGACCTGATGCTGCTGGACCTGCACATGCCGGGCAACCACGGCCTGGCCGGGCTGGCCACCATCCGCGCCCTGCAGCCGGGGCTGGCCATCATCATTGTCTCGGCCAACGAGGAACCGCAGGTGATCCGCCGTGCCATCGATCTGGGTGCGGCCGGTTACCTGCCCAAGAGTTCGGGGTTGAGCGAGCTGCAGCTGGCCCTGCAATCCGTGCTGGAAGGCGAACGCTGGATCCCCGCGATCCTGCGCGAGCCGGTCTCGCGGGTCGCGCCCTTCAGCAAGGATGCGGACCTGGCCGCGCGCCTGGCCAGCCTGTCCGCGCACCAGTACAAAGTGCTGGGGCTGGTGGCGGAGGGGCTGCTCAACAAGCAGATCGCCGACCGCCTGGGCGTGCAGCTGCGCACGGTGAAGGCGCACATGACCCGCATCATGGAACGGCTGGGCGTGCGCAACCGCGCCCAGGCCATCCGTGTGCTCCACGAGATGGGGCTGAGCGACCCCTCGCGGCAGATCGAAGGCGCGCAGGACGCCTGATTCCTCAGGCGGGCAGGGTGCCCGGCGCTGCCAGCAGGTGGTTGATCGCCCAGCGCAGCGCCAATGGCTTGAACGGCTTGTTCAACAGCGAGAGCCCGGCGCCGCGCACGGCGTCGCGCGTGTCGCCACCGGTGTCGGCGCTGAGAATCACCGTCGGTCGTGGCCCATGGCGCGCCACCAGACGGTGCCAGAGCGCTACGCCGGTGTCGCCGTCATCGAGGTGGTAGTCGAACAGCCACAGCGCAGCGTCCTCCGCAGATGTACCCACCGAACCGGCGTCGGCCACCGCAACCACGTCACAGCCCCAGGCCAGCAGCATCTGCCGCATCGCTTCCAGCGCGTCGGCATCGTTGTCGACCACCAGCACGCGCAGGCCCTTGATGGTGCTGCTGCCGCCGGCCGCCGGCAGGGTGCGTGGCGCCACCGGCGGCGCTGCCCGCACCACGCTGATCGAGAACGCCGAGCCTCGTCCCGGCACGCTGCGCAACTGCAGTGGCGCATGCAGCAGGCCGGCAATGCGATGGGCGATGGTCAGGCCCAGGCCGAGGCCTTGGCCGTTGCTGCGGTCGAGGCGGTGGAATTCTTCGAACACCACGGCCTGCTGCTCGGGCGCGATGCCTGGGCCACTGTCGTGCACGCCGATCGACAGCCGGTCGCCCTGACGGCGCACGCCCAGCAGCACGCCGCCACTGCGCGTGTAGCGGATGGCATTGGCCAGGAAATTCTGCAGCACCCGACGCAGCAGCAGCGGATCGCTGTGCACCCAGGTACGGGTGCCGACGTAACCGAAGTGCAGGCCGCGCGCCGCCGCCAGGACCGCAAACTCCTGCGCCAGCGGATCGAGAACGCTGGACAGCGCGAAGGGCCGCGGATCGGCCACCAGGCCGCCGGCTTCCAGCCGCGAAATATCCAGCAGCCCCGAGAGCAGGTCATCGGTGGAATCCAGCGCGCCACGGATCTGCCGCAGGAAGCTGTCGAGGAACTCCGATTCGATGTGCTGCGACATCGCATCGGTCAGCAGCTGGGCCGCATGCAGCGGCTGGATCAGGTCGTGGCCGACCGCCGTCAGGAAGCGGGTCTTGGCCACGTTGGCCCGTTCGGCCTGGTGTACCGCCTGCTCCAGGCGCGCAGTGCGGTCCTGCACGCGCCGCTCCAGCGTTTCATTGCTGCGCTTCAGTGCATCTTCGGCGCGGCGGAACGCGGTGACGTCGGTGAAGGTGGCCACGTAACCACCGCCGGGCATCGGGTTGCCGCGGATTTCGACGATGGTGTTGTCCGGGAAGATGCGTTCGGACAGATGCGGGGTGCCTCGGCGCATATGCACCACGCGGCGCTGCAGGGCCTTGTCCGGGCTGTCGCCGGGTACATGGCCGATGCGCAGCTGGCCCAGCGCCCACGCAGTGAGGTTGGCCACCGGCTGGCCCACCTGCAGCAGCTCGGGCGGGAACTTGAACAGCGCTGCGTAACGGCTGTTCCAGGCCACCAGCTGCAGCTGCGCATCGACCACGCTGATGCCCTGGCTCATGTTCTCCAGCGCCGCTTCCAGCAGGCGCTGGTTGAAGCGCAGCACCTGGGTGGCTTCGCCCACGGCGCGGGTAACCGCATCCAGCGGGGCCGCGCCGCCGTCACGTGCGGCCTCCACCAGCAGGCGCGCCATGCCCGCACCGACCACGGCCGTCAGTTCACGCTCGATGGCGGTGACCCGTTCGTCATCCAGCACCTGCCCGGCGTGGCCATCCATCAGCTGCCGTGCGCGCTCCGGGCCGAGGAAGCGCACCGCGGTCTTGCGCAGGGAGACGGCGGCCACCGCATCGCGCTGGCGTGGCAGCGGCGGGCGCACCGCGCGTGCCACCAGCAGCACCGCCAGCAGGTTGGCCGCCAGGCTGGCACCCATGCTGATGGCGATATGCCCCGGTTGCAGCCGCATCGACAGCAATGCCAGCCAATGCACGCCGTCCGTGCCCGCGCCGTGCGGTACGGCCGGGACGATCATCGGCAGCAGCACCAGCCACAGCCACACCAGCGAACCCACCACGATGCCGGCAATGATCGCCGGCGAAGGCGTGCGTGGCCGGTACACCGCCAGCAGCACCGCCGGTGCCAGCTGCGATAGCGCAGTGAAAGACATCAGGCCGAAGTCGCTGAGCGCTTCCGTGTCGCTCATCGCGCGGCTGTACAGCCAGGCCATCAGGAATACTGCGATGATGCCGGCGCGACGGAAGGCCAGCACGCGGGGGCGCAGGTCACCCGCGGACAGGCCACCATCGATGCCGCCCAGCAGGCGCGTGCCCACGCCATGGTTGCCCAGCATGATCGACAGGGTCAGGCCGGACAGGATCATCATGCCGGTGGCTGCGCTCAGGCTGCCCAGGTAGGCCACCAGGCCCAGCAGGTGGTGGCCGCCGGCCAGCGGCAGGGCCAGCACGTACAGGTCCGGCGACACGGAAGCCGGCAGCTGCGAGGCACCGTACAGCGCCATCGGCACCGACGGCAGGCCGATCAGCAGCAGGTACACCGGGAACAGCCAGCGCGCTGTCTTCAGGTCCGATGGCTGGCGCAGCTCGACCACGCCCACATGGAACTGATGGGGCAGGGTGAAGGCGGAAATCGCACCCAGCGCCACCATGGTCAGGTAGTCAGGCACCACCGCCGGCGGCGGCAGCGTGGCCATCTTTTCCAGCAGCGGCGCACCGGCCTGCTGCACCGACAGCCCGGCATACAGGCCGATGGCCAGCAGGGCCACCAGTTTCAACACCGATTCCAGGCCCAGCGCCACGACGATGCCGCGATTGTGTTCCGTGGCCGATGCCTTGCGCGCACCGAAAAGCAGGGTGAACGCCGCCATCGTCAGCGCGAACCAGAACGACATGTCCAGCTGCCAGCCGGCCGGGGTGAAGCGGTCGCCGAGCAGCGCGCCCAGGCCTTGGCTGACGGCCTTCAACTGCAGGGCGATGTAGGGAATGATGCCGAACAGCGCAACCACGGTGATGGTGATGCCCAGCCCCTGGTCGGCACGCAGGCGTGCCACCACCAGGTCGGCAATGGTGGCGCTGTTGTGCTGCTTGGCCAGGCGCCCCAGCCGGGCCAGGAAAGGCAGGCCGAAGGCGAAGATCAGTGCCATGCCCACCAGCGTCGGCGGAATCGGGAAGCCCCATTGCACGCCCTGCGAAGCCGCACCGTAATAGGTCCAGGCCGTGCAGTGCACCGCCAGCGACAGCGCGTAGATGGCCGGCCACACGCGCGCAAGCCGGTGCCCCTGGCGTTCGCCCCAGAGGGCCACGCCAAACAGCAGAACGGTCCACGCAATACAGGCGAACAGGACGATGGAAGGCGTCAACATCGCTCCAGTGTAGAGAGAACCGCCGCCAGCGTGCAGCGGGGCAGGGCCCGGTCAGCCGGCCAGCACCACCAGCGCGAGCTGCTCGGCCACCAGTGCCACCTCGCCATCGGGCAGGCGTTCAACGGGCTTGCGCTGGGTCAGCAGCCACTGCCCGGGTCCGCGCGGTTCCAGCGTAACGAGCTGCGATCGCACCCGAATCTCGCTGCCACTGGGCACCGGCGCCAGGAAGCGCACCTTGTTCAAGCCGTAATTCAGCACGTGGGCGATGCCTGCAAAGCCGGTCAGCGCGGCCACATCGTCGTCCACGGTCATCGACAGCAGCAGGAAGCCGTGGGCGATGGTCTGCCCGCCCGGCAACTGCGCCTGTGCCCGTGCCGGATCGACATGGATCCAGTTGTGGTCGCCCGTGGCTTCAGCGAAGGCATCGATGCGTGCCTGCGAGATGCGCGTGGGCGTACCCAGCCGCTCGCCGGCCGCCCAGTGCTGGAGAGGGCGCAGGGCGGCCGGCAGCGCTTCAGCGGCGTCCGTCGTACTCACCGCACGGCCGCCAGCAGGCCGAGGATCGCGCCGCGCGCCTCCGGCTCGGACAGCATCGGTGCGTGGCCCACATCGAGCACTTCCACCAGGCGGGCGCTGGGTGAAGTCGCAGCCATCTGCCGCGCCACGTCGGCCGGCAGGATGTCCGACAGCGCGCCACGCACTACCAGTACCGGTACCCGTGCGGTCAGCTTGCGCACCGCACGCCACAGCACCGGGCGCAGCAGCCACAGCACCCACGGCCGCGTGGTGCGGATGATCGCCGGGTCGTAGTCCAGCTCCATCAGTCCATCGCTGCGGTGGCGGAAGGTGCGCAGCGCCATCGCCCGCCAGTCTTCCTGGGTGTAGCGCGGGAATGCGGCCTGGCCGATGCTGCCCATGTAGGCCGCCGCCTGCTGCAGGTCCATCGGCGGCACCGGCTTGCCCGCGTACTTGCCAATGCGCGCCAGCGCTTCGCGCGGTACCCGCGGGCCGGCATCGTTGAGGACCGCGGCGGCCACCAGGTCCGGCGCGCGCGAGGCCACGGTAAGGGTGACCAGCACGCCCAGCGACGTGCCCACGAACACCGCCCTGGCGATGCTCTGCGAGCGCAGCAGCGCGACCATGTCATCGGCGTAGGTACGAGCGTTGTAGCTGGTCGGGTCATGCGCGCGTTCCGAACCGGCGCGCCCACGCAGGTCGACCGCGATCACCCGCCAGCCCTCGTCGGTCAGCGTCTGGGCGAGAGCATCGAAATCGGCGGCATTGCGGGTCAGGCCCGGGATGCAGACCACCGTACCGCGGGGCGCGAGCCCCACGGCCGGTGCATGGTCGCGCGCGTGCAGGCGCAGGCCGTCATCACTGTTCCAGTACAGATCGTCGTAAGACTGCGTCATGCAGAAGCTTCCTAGAAATCGTAACGGGCGCTGAGACTATACTGGCGTGGCGCACCGTAGAACCCGATCAGCGTCCCCACCGCCGGGATGTTGTAGCCGGTGGTGCGGTATTCCTTGTCGGCCAGGTTGGTGCCCTGCAGCGAGAGCGTCCAGGTGTCATCCACGCGCCAGACCACGCCTGCATTCACCAGCCCGTAGCCGCCCTGGCGGATCACCGGGCTCAGATCGGTGGTCGGCCACACTTCGCTCTGGTAGCTGTAGCTCACCCGCGCGGACAGGTTGCCGCCGTTGGCCAGGTCGGTGCGGTACTCCACGTTCAAGGCACCCGAGTACTCCGGCGCATTGGTGAACTTCATCTGTTTGGCCACGTTGACGCCGCGGTCCATGTACTCGTCGTACTTCGCATCCAGCCAGGCCAGGTTGCCCGAGATCAGCCAGTGCTGGGTGGGCAGGTACTGGTACTCGATCTCCAGGCCGTTCACCGTGCCCTTGCCCGCATTGGTGAAGTCACCGAAGAAGGAATCGTCGATGCCGTCGCCGTTGGTGTCGATGCCGGTGAACACCGAGAGCTGGATGTCCTTGTACTTGTTGTGGAACGCCGACAGGTTCAGGAACAGGCGCTGGTCGAGGAAGGCCATCTTGCTGCCGATCTCGAAGCTGTCGACCGTCTCGTCATCGAACGGTTCGGCCGAGCGCGGCACCGCCACCGCATTGGCGCGGATGTTGTAGCCGCCTGACTTGAAGCCGCGCGTGGCCAGCCCGTACACCATGATGTCCGGGGTGATCTGGTAATCCAGCGAGACCTTGGGCGAGACGTTGCTGAAATTGGTCTTCTTGTCGAAGTCCGCAGTCACCGCCACCGGCCGGACAAAGCCGGGATCGGCGTACAGGCGGTTCAGCACGATCGCGCGCTTGTCCTCATCGGTGTAGCGGGCGCCCACATCCAGCTTCAGCTTGTTGGTCAGGTCGAAGGTCCAATCTGCATACAGCGCAATGCTGTCGGTGAGCACCTTGCCCTGGTTGTCGGCGAACTGCGCGCTGAAGTAGTTGTTCTGGATCTGGCCGCCGGCCTCGCCCTTGAACTGGTACAGGCCCACCACGCCACGGACGCGGCCGCCGGCATCGTAGTTCAGCTGCAGCTCGTTGCTCACCTGGTTGTCGTCGTAGGTGCCGCTGACGTCGGCCAGCTTCACCGGGGTGGTATCGAAATCGACGTTGCCCTGGCTGTCCGACTCGCGCTTTGCGATCACGTACTTCAGCGCGACGTCCTCGTTCGGACGCCAGTTCACCGTGGCCGAAGCGCCCTTGCTCTCCACGTTGTTGAGGTTGCGCATGCCCGAGCGGATGTCATAGCGGCTGTCCATCGGCGGGTAGCCGGGCAGGAACGGGTTCGGCGCCAGCATCTTCGAACCGCGCATGCCCGAGGTATCGTCGGTGTAGTCCAGCGCGAACTGCACGTCGAAGTCATCACCGGCATAGGCGCCCAGGTTGAAGCGCGCCGCCTTGATCTGCTTGTCGCTCACCGGCTGGCCGTTGAACGTGTTCTCGCCGAAGCCATCGTTGTTGAGGCTGGCCACCGCCACGCGGGCGCGCAGGCCGCTGTCGGCGCCACCGATCGGGCCGCCGATGGCGGCCTTGGCATCCAGCTGGCTGTAATTGCCCACCGTGATCTGGGCAAAGCCTTCGGTTTCGGTAGGCAGGCCGCGCGAGATGTACTTGATGGCGCCGCCGATGGTGTTCTTGCCGTACAGCGTGCCCTGCGGGCCGCGCAGCACTTCGATGCGGGAGACATCGAACACGTCCAGCAGGGCACCCTGCGGCCGCGCGATGTAGACGTCATCCAGGTAGATGCCCACGCCCGGGTCGGAACCCCAGGTGGGATCGGACTGGCCGACGCCACGGATATAGGCGGTGACCGTGCTGCTGGCGCCGCGCGCCGCATAGATGGTCATGTTCGGCACCTGGGGGCCCAGCGCGCTGATGTCCTGCACGTTCAACTTGTCCAGCGCCTCGGAGGTGAACGCCGTGACGGCCACCGGCACTTCCTGCAGGGTTTCCTCACGCTTGCGCGCGGTCACCATGATGCTGTCCAGGTTGGTGGCCGAGGCGGCCTTGCCGGCCGTCGATGCGGGCTGCGGCGCGTCCTGTGCCAGCACCGGTCCGGAGGCCAGCAGCACGCCGATCATCAGGCTCAAGCAATTCCGTTTCATTCATTCCCCCCCAGAGGGCATGTCCATTGCAGATGGCCCATTGCCACCCATGGCCCCAAGGCTAGCCGTGCCTTGGTGCCGGGCGCGAGTGGACCTAGGTCCAGTCGGCACCGCCGTGCAGATGCGGATACTGGCCCCATCCCCACACGACGGTGCCGTATGGCACCGCCTCCCGGTACCACGTCATCCACGACTCACGCATGAGGATCTGGGCATGAACTCTGGAATCGATTCGATCAGGACGCTGTTGCTGGGGGTGTGCACCTGGCTGGCGATGAGCGCCACGGCGTCCGCGGCAGACACCCCGGGGCATTGGGATTTCGGCCTGTACGGCAACGCGTATGGTGCCCGCGAGTACCAGGTCTGGGTGCCCGCCAACTACCAGCCCAGCCAGCCGTTACCCGTGCTGCTGGTGCTGCACGGCTGCGTGACCGGCCCGAACCTGATGGGCGAGGCGTCCGGCTTCAACGATGTGGCCGACACCGAGGGCTTCATCGTGGTGTACCCGCGGCAGAACGTCACCGCCAACCCCACGCGTTGCTGGAACTGGCAGCTGCCGGTGAACCAGGCGCGCGGCAGCGGTGAAGCCTCCATCCTGGCCGGCATCGTGGATGAAGTGAAAGCCGGCTACGCAGTCGATCCGCACCGGGTCTACGTCACCGGCATTTCCGCCGGCGGGGCGATGACCTCGATCATGCTGGCGTGCTACTCGGATGTGTTCGCTGCCGGCGCCATCCATTCCGGGGGCATGTACAAGGGCGCCACCACGATTTCCGGCAGTGCGTATGCGCTGCTGGCCGGCAGCATCTATTCGCCGGACAGCAACGGCCGACTGGCGTGGCAGTGCTCGGGTTCACCGAAGCCGCGGCCGCTGCCGGTGCTGGTGTTCCATGGCACGGCCGATTCCACGGTCAACCCGATCAATGGCCAGCAGGCCGTGCGCCAGTTCCTGCAGACCAACGACCTGGCCGACGACGGCGTGGACAACGACTCGGTGAAGTACGTGCCGACCAGCACCTACCACGGCCAGGTGCCGGGCGGCCGCGCGTACACGGTGGACACCTACGCCTACAACGGCAGGATCCTGGCCCAGCATTACGTGGTGCAGGGCATGGGTCACGCCTGGAGCGGCAGCCAATCCGGCCTGCCGTTCACCGACCCGCAGGGGCCAGACGCCACCCTGATCACCTGGCTGTTCCTCAAGGACAACCAGCGCTGACCAGTCGGCTTGGGGGACCATCGCCAGTGCGGCGGCAACATGTTTCCGCACTGGCGCATGGTTTTGGTAGCGGTCGAGCTTGCTCGACCAGGGCCTCCGAACCGGCATCTCCGTGCTAGCCTCCGCGTCGGGAACGCACGCCTGACAGGGGGAGGGCATGGATATCCGCACCGCGCATCTGGCAGTCGCGCTCATCGCCTTGGCGGTCCCGCTGACATCCTCCGCCCACAGCGGCGGACTGGACAAGAACGGCTGCCACACCAATCGCAAGACCGGCGACTACCACTGCCATCGCGGTGCATCCATCGCGCCGCGCAGCATCGAATCACCCCGCAACAACCTGGCCCCCTGGCCTGCAGGCAGCAACCGCCCGTTCGCCAACTGTGCCGAAGCGCGCGCCGCAGGCGCAGCCCCCGTGCGCCGGGGCGAACCGGGCTACGGCCCACACCTGGACCGCGACAATGATGGGATAGGGTGCGAGCCCTATCGGGGTCGCAGATAAGGCCCGCTCAGCGCGCCCGCTGCAGTTCCTTCATCCTCGCCTTGCTGCGGTCCAGCCACAGCGCGTTGTGGCTGCGGGCGTGGCGTGACCAGTGCCGGGCATCGTCCAGAATGCTGGCAAACAGGCTGTGGCTCCGCTCACGGTCCGCAGCGTCAGGCTGGGTCAGCAGCCACTCCGCGTACACGCAGCGTGCTTCGGCATCGTTGCCGCATTCCACGGCGCGCTCGAAGGCGGCCTGGGCGCCAGGCGAACGGGCACCAGCCAGCGCCTGCGCATACAGCAGGGTCTGCTCGGGCTTGCGGCGAACGTCCGGATGGCGGGCAAACAGACCTTCCAGCGTCTCCACCGCAAGCGCGGCCTGTCCGGATTCAAAACGCGCGCGGGCAAGGCCCGTCAGGATGTACGGGTCATCCCCCAGCGGCGAGCTGGCGGCCAGTTCAAGCAGCTCCCGGGCTTCCTCGGCCTGGCCCGCCCCCAGCAGCTGCATGCCCAGGCGGACGCGATTCTGCACGGTCGGCGTTCGGGAAAGTTCGGCCCGCGCATTGCGCAGGTCCTTGCCTGGGTCGATGAACTGCTTCGCCGAACTGACCACTTGGCGCGCGCCGCGCGAATGGCGGATTTCCGGCAGGTAGATCGCCAGACCGTAGACCACGCTGCCCAGCAGCGGGAACGAGAACAGCAGCAGGAGCCAGTACAGGCTCTGGCCTGAGCGGATGGCGTGTACCGCGAAATAGATCGCGGCGATGAAGTGGAGTCCTATTCCAAGGTAGGGCATGGTGCGCCAGCAGTTCCGTCTGAGGGAGGGAACTATACGGGATCGCACCGTTTACCTTCGCGGGAAGACAGGGATCGGACTTTTCCTACGCTGCGACAAGGGCTTTCCCTACGCCGCAGCACGTAGCGATCTGCTCAACAGGGCGCCAGCACAGTCACTCATCAACCCCTAGAAACACACTCTCCTCCAGCGGTATCCGCACCTCCACGCACGTCCCTCCCTCCGGCGCCTCCCCCAGCACCAGCACCCCCCGCAGCAGCCGCGTCCGCTCCTCCATCGTGATCACCCCCAGCCCGGGCCCGCGCGAGCGCCGTGCCTGCCGGGGCAACCCAACGCCGTCATCGCAGATGCGCAGTACCGCCAGATGCGCGTCGGTGCTGAATGAAATCGTGGCCGACTCCGCCTGGGCGTGACGCACCACGTTATGCAGCGCTTCCTGGGCGATGCGGAACAGATTGATCTTCTGCTCCCGCGTCAGGTCGTCCTCGGTTTCGGCACAGCCGACAAAGGTCACGCGTGGCGGCCCGGAGTGCGATTGGCACAGGCTCTCCAGTGCAGAGGCGAGGGTACTGAAGTGCAGGATGCTGGGATGCAGATCGTGCGAGATCTGCCGCACCCGCTCGGAAACATCGGTCAGTTTCCACTGCAGCACCGAAAGGCTGTCCTGGTACGGCCCCGGCAACTGCCGCCTGACGCTGCTCAGCTGGATGGACACGGCAGCGATGGACTGGTTGATGTCATCGTGCAGATCGCGTGCAATGCGCGTGCGTTCCTCCTCCTGCACCTTGATGAGTTGCCCGGCCATCACCGCCATGCGCGCATCGGCCTCTTCCAGCGTGGTGCGCAGGTGCCGCCATTGCTCGGAAATCACCACCATCATCAGCAGGCCCATCACCGCCACCAGCGCGCCGATCTGGATGACGGTCACTGCCGTGCTGCCTTCCCATGGCGTGGTGGCCTCGCCTTCTGCGAAATTCACCTGCAGGCAGCCCAGCGTGAGCATCAGCAGCGACAGGAACGCGGTGCCCGCACCGCACAGGAACAGCACCACCAGCAAGGTGCGCAGCAGGCTGACCACCAGCAGCGTGTGCGCAAGGGCGGCACTGGAACTGAGATTGGCCCACGCGGTGGCCGCCAGCGCGATGAAGATGGCCAGCGGCGCAACCTGGCTCAGCGACAGGCGCGGGCCAGCCCCCGTGCCGCGATGCGTGAGGCCGACGTGGATGGGAACGAACAGCAGGAAGCCCAGCGCCTGCGCGAGGAAGTTGGAATGCCAGTAGGTCTGCCACGGCGGCAGGCCCAGCGCGCCGCCCACCATCCAGTACATCGTGGCGATCAGCAGCGGCAGCACCAGCCCGCAACACACCACGAAGCGCAGCACCCATGCCGAGCTCTGCAGTGGGTTGGCGCCGCGAGCGGGCAGGGCCAGGTAGCGGGCAGCAGGGAGCAGCAGCAGGCAGTAGGCGATGTGCAGCGGCAGATACGCGGGAAACGCGACGTCCGTCGCAATCTGCGCCGAAATGCCGCCGACCCAGACGGCACTGGACCAGACGATGGCGCGCGTGCCATGGGTGGACAGCAGCACGCACAGGAACATCGCACCCAGCAGGCAGAGGCCCTGCGGGCTGGAGGAGGCATGCCAGACGTCCATCGTGGCCAGCTGCCCCAGCGCGGCGGACACGGCAATAAGCACAGCCGGCAGCAGCACGGCCGACCCGGGGTCTGTCTTGCCTTGGGTCAGCGCACCAGCGTCCAGGCGTGGGGGAGCGGGGGAGGCCGGACGCACAGGGTCGATGAACTCGCTCATGGAGTCCGGTTGTGTTGGACCGCCGATGATGTTAAGACACCATTCAAGCTGCGCTATCCATTTCCCGACATCTACAGGTGTTGCAGATGGAAACCTGTGCCTCAGTCTCACGTTTCAGCGCCTTCACGCTGAGTGGTTTTGATCCAGAGATATTGCGGGGCGTGGTCCATCACAGCTGTTTCGACCAGCGCCTGCTGGCCGGCGGCGGTTTTACCGCGCGGGTGGAGCGGTTGAGCCTGCAGCGGTGCAGCCTGGATTGCGGCGTGTACTCGCTGCCGGTCTTGGCGCGTGGGGAATTCGATCGCGATGTGATGACGATCGCGATGGCCGTCAGTTGCGATCAGCCACTCTGGGCCAGCGGCCACGTGGTCGAGCGCGGCCGCCTGATGGTGTTTGCCGAGCAGTACGCCGTGGATGTCTCCATTCCTGCGCACTGGCGCTGGTGCGTGCTGCGCATCGAGCGCGAACTGCTGATGCGCACGGCCCAGCAACGCCTGGGCGTCGAACCACGGTTGCCACGGATCGGCTGGCAGCTGCTGGCACCGCCAACCCAGCGCTGCCTGATGCTGTGCGAGCGCATTCTTTCCGTCCTCGACAGTGCATCCCGCTGGGACGAAACGGCGCAGCAGTCCGCCTTTGCCACGGTCGAACAGTACTTGATCGATGCCTTCGTCGACGCCGTGGTGGAGTGTACGGCCGAGCCCTTCCACGTCAACGAGCTGTTGCAGCGCCGCCTGCGTGCGCTGGCCCAGGCCGAGCGGATGATGGAGGAGAGCCTGGCCGAGGGCATGAAACTGGAGGCGTTGTGCAGTGGACTGGATACACAACCCCGGCAGCTTGAACGGCTGTTCAAGCAGGTCCATGGCATCGGCCCGTGCCGCTGGTACAAGCTGGCGCGGTTGAATGAAGCGCGCCGCCGGCTGGCCACTGGCGCGCCTGCCGACGGTGTCACCGGCGTGGCCATGGAGCTGGGCTTCAGCCACCTGGGACGCTTCTCCGCCGACTACCGGCATCTGTTCGAGGAGTTGCCCGTGGAGACGCTGGCCGCAGCCAGGGCACGCCGGGCTGTGGCTAAGTAAATCTACCGAAGCAGGCGTCAGCGGCCGGCGAACTGACACCTCCTTCACGAGTTGGCACCAATGATCGAGCACGAATGGCGCGCCCGCGTAACGCGGAACGGAAGCTCTGTGCGGAGCCACGATGTCCAGCCCCCAAGCGCAAACGCGGATACTTGTTGCGGACGACCACGTGCTCGTCGCCGAAGGAGTGGAGAGCCTGCTGCCACCCGGTGGTGCGCGTCGATTCCGCTGAGCGGCTGCTGCAGCAGGTGCAGTCCGGCAGCTTCGCGCTGGTCATCTCCGATATCAGCATGCAGCACGCCAACGGCCTGGACGCGATGCGCCAGTTGTACGCCACGGGCCTGCAGGTGCCTTTCATCTTCCTCACCATGCACGCCGATCCGTGGCTGGCCAGGGATGCGCTGCGCGCGGGTGCGATGGGCTACGTACTAAAATCCGCAGCCGGCGAAGAGCTGCTGCGCGCGGTGGAGGACGTTATCAACGGCCGCCATTACGTGAGCCCGGCGCTGGCGGCACCGGTGATCGCAGGCGGGTCGTGCCGCACGCCACCGCTCACCGACAAGCAGCGGCAGATCCTCAGCCAGGTCGCGCTGGGCCTGCGCTCAAAGCAGATCGCCTATTCGCTGGGCATCTCGGTGCGCACCGTGGAATCGCACAAGTACGCCCTGATGCAGGCCTTCGGCGTGCACGGCACCATCGAGCTGGTGCGCCGCGCACACGAGCTTGGCCTGGTGGAAAGCGCGACGCGTCACTTTTAGTGATGGCCGTTGCAGAAGACACGGCATAACCGGTAGAAGTACTGAGGCGCAGCGAAAGGGAATGGGCCACTATGCGCCCACTGACCTTGCCAGCCGGTGGAGCGTTTGCCATGTCTTCCTCCCACCTGATCAAGATGACACGCACCCAGCTCACCGCCATGGTCGTCGGCGGAATGATCGGTGCAGGCATCTTCTCCCTTCCACGCACGTTTGCAGGCGCCACCGGGCCACTGGGCGCGGTGGTGGCCTGGCTCATCGCCGGCCTGGGCATGTACACGCTGGCGCGCGTGTTCCAGCTGCTGGCCGAACGCAAGCCCGACCTGGATGCGGGCGTGTTTGCCTACGCCAAGGAAGGGTTCGGCGACTACCCCGGCTTCCTCTCTGCGTTTGGCTACTGGATCGGCAGCTGCATCGGCAACGTGTCCTACTGGGTGCTGATCAAGTCCACGCTCGGTGCCTTCTTCCCGGTGTTCGGCGATGGCAATACCGTGGTGGCCATCCTGGTCGCGTCGATCGGCATCTGGCTGTTCCATTTCATGATCCTGCGCGGCGTGCAGCAGGCAGCGGCCATCAACAAGATCGTGACCATTGCCAAGGTCATTCCCATCCTGGTCTTCCTGGCCATCATGGTCTTCGCGTTCCGTACGGAGATGTTCACCCTCAACTTCTACGGCGGTGACCTGGAGGGCGGCATCTTTGCCCAGGTCCGCGCGACCATGCTGGTGACCGTGTTCGTGTTCCTCGGCATCGAGGGGGCCAGCGTCTATTCGCGCTATGCCAAGGATCGACGCGATGTCGGCTCGGCGACCATCACCGGCTTCCTGGTGGTGACCACGCTGATGGTGCTGGTGACCCTGCTGCCGTATGCGGTGGTGCCGCGTGCGGACATCGCCGCGATGCGCCAGCCGTCGATGGCCGCGCTGCTGGAGGCGGTGGTGGGGCAATGGGGCGCGATCTTCGTCAGCGTCGGACTGCTGGTATCGGTACTGGGCGCCTACCTCACCTGGTCGCTGATCTGCGCCGAAGTGCTGTCCGCGGCCGCGCGCACCCGGGACATGCCCAAGGTGTTCGCCCGCGAAAACGCCAACGGCGTGCCTTCGGCGGCCCTGTGGGCCACCAACATCATCATCCAGCTGATCGTCATCAGCACCTACTGGTCGCGCGATGCCTTCAGCCTGATGCTGAACCTGACCAGCGCGATGTCCCTGATTCCGTTCTTCCTGGTGGCCGCCTACGGGCTGCAGCTGACGCGCAAAGGGGAAACCTATGACGTCTGGCCGCAGGACAGGGGGCGCGATCTGTTCCTCTGCGTGGCCGCCACCATCTACACCGCCTTCCTGCTCTGGGCCGGCGGCATCAAGTACATCGTGCTTTCGGCCGTGCTGTATGCGCCGGGCAGCCTGCTGTACCTGTGGGCGCGGCGCGAGCAGGGGCAGAAGTTCATCACCCGGTCCTCCGACGCCGCGATCCTGGTGCTGGCCATCATCGCCGCCCTCGTGGGCGTCTACTGGATCGCGACCGGGTACATCGAGATCTGAGCGCAGCCGGGGAGGGTGCACGATGAACCCGGCGCAGACCCGGCAGCTTTCCCGGCTGGAGCTGACCGCCCTGGTGGTCGGCTCGATGATCGGCTCAGGCATGTTCGCGCTGCCTGCGGCCTTTGCGCTGCGCACCGGCGGCCAGGGGGCGATGATCGCCTGGGCCATCGCCGGCAGCGGCATGCTGATGCTGGCGCTGGTGTTCCAGTCGCTGTCGCGGCTGAAGCCGGAGCTGGATTCGGGCATCTACGCCTATGCGCGGGCCGGCTTCGGGCCCTATGCCGGCTTTCTCTCGGCGGTGGGCTACTGGCTGGGCTGCTGCCTGGCCGATGTGGCCTGCCTCATACTCATCAAGGCCACCCTCGGGCATTTCTTTCCGGCGTTCGGGGATGGCACCACCGTGCTGGCGATTGCGTCCGCATCGCTGCTGCTGTGGGGCTTTCACTTCCTCATCCTGCGCGGCATCAAGGAAGCAGCGCTGATCAATACCGTCGCCACCGTGGCCAAGCTGGTGCCGCTGGGGGTGTTCGTCTTCTTCCTGCTGCTGCATTTCCAGCCGGATGTCTTCATCGCCAACCTGGCCGGCGGCAGTGACGGTGCTCCCGAGCCGCTGTGGCAGCAGGTGCGCGGCACGCTGCTGGTGACCGTGTTCGTGTTCGTTGGCATCGAAGGGGCAAGTGTCTATTCGCGCCATGCGCGCCGCCGCGAGGACGTGGGCATTGCCACGGTCGCTGGGTTCCTGGGTGTGCTGAGCCTGCTGGTGATGGTCACGTTGCTGTCCTACGGCATCCTGCCGCGTGCCGAACTGGCGGCGCTGCGCACCCCGTCCGTTGCCGGCGTGATGGAAGCCATGGTCGGGCGCTGGGGCGTGCTGTTCATCAGCGTGGGGCTGCTGGTGTCGGTGCTGGGCAACTACCTGTCGTGGTCGCTGCTGGCGGCCGAGGTGCTGCATTCGGCCGCGAGCCACGATGCGATGCCGGGGCAGCTGGCGGGCGAGAACGCACGCGGCGTGCCCTCCGCCGCCCTGTGGCTGACCAATGGCGTGATCCAGCTGTTTCTGCTGGTGAGCTGGTTCGCCGAGTACGCCTTTACCCTGGCCCTGATGATGACCAGCGCCATGACCCTGGTGCCGTACCTGCTGGTGGGCGCCTACCAGTTGAAGCTGTCGCTGGGCGGCGAGGGTGCCTCCATGCGCTGGGTGGCGGCGCTGGCCACGCTGTACGCCGCGGCGATGCTGCTGGCCGGTGGCACCCGCTACCTGCTGCTGTCCAGCCTGCTGTACGTGCCCGGCTCGCTGATGTACTGGGCCTGGCAGCGTGGTCGCGGCGTCAGGCTGCAGCGCGGCGAACGGTTCACCCTGGCCCTGCTCACGGTGATGGCGCTGATCGGCCTGGCCGCGCTGGCAAGCGGGCACCTGCGGCTGTGAAGGGGCCTTCCCTGAAAAAGGGAACCGTCCGGCACGCGGGGAGGGGAGGTCCGGGCCGGACGGCCTGATCGATTGCCACACCAAAGCAGACCCTAGGGGGGAGGGGCCTTCGAAGTACGCGCCAGGCGCTCGGTGATGGCCAGCACCAGGGCAGACACCAGCAGCAGGCCGTGGATGACCGCCATCATCCGCAGCAGTTCCGGCTCGACGTGCTTGCCTTCTTCCAGCTTCATGAAGGTACGCAGCAGGGCAATGGCCGAAATGGCGATGATCGACCCCATCAGCTTCATCTTCATCGCCGCGAAATCGACCGTGCCCATCCACGACGGGCGCCGCTCCTCGCCCGAATCGATGCGCGCGACGAAGTTCTCGTAGCCGGCCAGGGTGACGATGAGCAGCAGGTTTGCCACCAGTGACAGGTCGATCAGGCTGAGGGTGAGCAGCACCGCGTCAACCGGCGAGAGCTGGGGCAGGGCCAGCAGGCCCTCGGCCAGCTCGCGCAGGAACACCACCAGCAGCAGCACCAGGGCCACCACCAGGCCGAAGTAGAACGGCGCCATGATCCATCGCGCATCGAACAGGCTGCGCGATACGCCGCGGGCCAGCAGGCTGCGCAGGCGGGACATCAGCTGGCCGGCTCGCCGATGTAGTCCGCCGGCCGATCACTGACGTCCGGCCCGTTGTCCTGGCTCACATCGGTCGCGCGATCACTGCGGGTGGTACTGCGCATCTCGCGCCGCGCGTCACGCAGGCCGGTGGCATCCAGCGGGCGGATGCGCATGATGCGGCACTGCTGCGCCATGGGCATGCTGGCCGTGCGTGGGATGACGCTGTCCCAGCGGGCGCTGACGATGCCGAACGAGTTGGTCATCTGCACGGTGTGGGCAAACGACAGGCCCGTACAGCGCCCGCGCAGCTGCAGCAGGTAGCCGCGGCTCTGTGTGGTCCACACCGCAAGCGCGCGGTCACCGAGCGGCGTCCACTGGGTCTGGCGCACGAAGCGGGTGAGCCGGAACGAGGGCACCGGGTCGCCAGCATGCTCGAAGTAGAGCGCGATGCGCTCGTTGGTGGTCATCGTGGGGGTGGTGCTGCAGCTGGATGCCAGCGCCAACGCAAGGGCGGACAACAGGACAGTACGCATGGCGACCTCTCCTTTCAGGCGGGCTTATCGGCTGACGCGGGTGGTCACGCCATCGCTGGAGACGCGGACGCGATCACCGACCCGGTAGTCGGCGGCATTGCCATCCTGCGCGACGGCAACGGTGCGGCCGTTTTCCAGCTGTACGGTGATCTCCACGCCATTGCGTGCACCGCGCGCCAGCGCATTGCCGGCCGCACCGCCCGCAGCGGCACCGACGATCGCACCGACGGCATTCGCGCGCCGGCCACCACCGATGGTACTGCCGGCAATGCCGCCGACGGCAGCGCCGGTGACGGTCGCCACGCCGCGTGAATCGTTCTGGATCTGCACGTCACGGATGGACTGGATCGTGCCCCATTCGACGGTCTGCGCGCGGCCCACCTCGGACCGGTTGAACGTGCTGGGGGTGGTGTGGGTGGCACAGGCGCCAAGCAGCAGGGACGACGCCAGCAGCGCCGATGCGGCGCTCACGTTTCGCAAGCTCATGATGCTTCTCCAGCAGGGAGTGAGGGAACTATCGATTGCCAGCCGAGCATCCCTGGCATGCAGGGAACCTTCCTCGCTGCGTGCGATTGGCGCAGCGCTACCTCAGGGCCAACGATACTGAAATACGCGCACGAGCGCGCCGCCATCGGGGTAGGTATTTCTACTGTTTTCTACCTAAAACAAGCCATTTCCTGCATTCCGGCGACTAGGATGCGATCACCCCTTTCGTTGATGCGGAGTCTTCCATGTCCAGCGCACCGGTGTATGGCGTCCACTCTGAAGTGGGTGTTCTCAGGAAGGTGATGGTGTGTTCACCGGGCCTGGCACACATGCGGCTGACGCCGCGCAACAAGGACGACCTGTTGTTCGATGACGTGATCTGGGTGGACAACGCCAAGCGCGACCATTTCGATTTCATGTCCAAGATGCGCGACCGCGGCGTGGACGTGGTCGAGATGCACAACCTGTTGGCGGAGACCCTGGAGATCGACGAGGCACGCAACTGGATCCTCGACCACCAGATCAATGCCAGCGAGGTGGGCCTGGAGTTCATGGCCGAGGTGCGCGCCTACCTGCAGGAGCTGCCGCCGCGGCGCCTGGCCGAGACGCTGATCGGCGGCCTGAGCGTGCTCGACCTGCCCGAGGACTTCGCCGGCCCGACCCTGCAGACCATGCGTGCCATGCCCGAGCTGGTGGGCTACCTGCTGCCCCCGTTGCCCAACACCCTGTACACCCGGGATACCACCTGCTGGATCTACCAGGGCGTGACCCTCAATCCGCTGTACTGGCCGGCACGCCACGAGGAAACCATCCTGACCACGGCGATCTACCGGTTCCATCCGGATTTCGCCAAGGCCGACTTCCCCATCTGGTTCGGCGATCCCACCGTCGACCATGGCAATGCCACCCTGGAAGGGGGCGACGTACTCATCGCCGGCAACGGCATCGTCCTGATCGGCATGAGCGAGCGAACCTCGCGCACCGCCATCACCCAGCTGGCACAGTCGCTGTTCCGCAACGGCGCGGCCACCCGCATCATCGTGGCGGTGATGCCCAAGCTGCGCTCGGCCATGCACCTGGATACGGTGTTCACCTTCGCCGACCGCGACGTGGTGACCGTGTTCCCCGGCATCGTCGACCAGATCCATCCGGTTTCGTTGTACCCCAGCGACAAGGAACCCGGCTTCGAGATCGTCTTCGAAAAGCGCCACTTCAATGACGTGGTGGCCGAGGCGCTGGGCTTCCAGAAGCTGCGGATCGTCGAGTCCGGCGGCGACCGCTATGCCGCCGAACGCTCGCAGTGGGACAGCGGCAACAACCTGGTGGCGGTCTCGCCCGGCGTGGTGGTGGCCTACGACCGCAGCACCGCCACCAATACGGGCCTGCGCAAGGAAGGCATCGAGGTGATCAGCATCGTCGGCGCCGAGCTCGGCCGTGGCCGCGGTGGTGGGCACTGCATGACGTGCCCGCTGATCCGCGACCCGGTGCAGTTCTAGGCCGGCCGGGCCCAGCCTGGCTTTCCTGCGCGGCCGGGCAGCCCGGCGCGCCACGGTGCGGAGGTCACGATGATGCCTATCCTGCGATGTGTGGCCTGGCTGGTGCTGACCGCGCCGCTGCTGGCTGCGTGCGACCGCAGCGGCAACGCCCCCGGTGGCGCGCGGCCGCCGACGCTGGTGGATGTGGAAGTCGTGCAGGCGCAGGTGGTACCGAACCTGGTGGAGCTGCCAGGCCGGGTCGAGGCAGGGCGCTCGGTCGAGGTGCGCGCACGCGCCGACGGCATCATCGAGCAGCAGTTGTACGTGGATGGCACCACGGTTGCCGCGAATGCGCCCCTGTTCCAGATCGACCCCCGCGATCTGCGCGCGAGGCTGCAGCAGGCCAACGCCTCGCTGGCTTCGGCCCAGGCTGCACGCGCACAGACCTCCGCACTGCGGGCCCGGCTGGCCCAGCTGGTGCAGCGCAAGGCCGTGAGCGTGCAGGAGTTCGAGTCCGCGCAGGCCGGCTTCCGCCAGGCCGATGCCGCGCTGCAGGAGGCGCAGGCCGCCGTTGCACGGGCCAGGCTGCAGCTCGACCATGCACTGGTGCGCGCGCCGATTGCCGGCCGCGCCGGGCGCGCCCAGGTCAGTGAGGGCGCGTTGGCCAGCGCCGCCACGGCAACGCTGCTCACCCGCATCGACCAGCTCGACCCCGCGTTCGTGATCTTCAATCCCTCGCACGTGGCGATGGACGCGATGGAGCGCGATGTCAGCGAGGGCAGGGTGGTGCTCGGGCCAGACCAGCGGGTGGACGTCACCCTGCTGCTGGAGGGCGATGCGCGTCCGCCCATGGTCGGCACGCTGGACTTCAGCGAAACCGCCATCGATCCCTCCACCGGCAGCCGGGTGCTGCGGGCCCGGCTGAAGAACCCGGAGGGCCGGCTGCTGCCCGGCCAGTTCGTGCGCGGCCAGCTGGCGGTCGGCACCCTGCGCAACGGCATGAGCGTGCCCGAGCGCGCCGTGCAGATCGGCGAGGACGAATCCTCGGTGATGGTGGTGACGGCGGAGGGCATTGCGCAGCGTCGGCCGGTCACGCTGGCCGGCCAGGCCGGTGGCCGCTGGATCGTCAGTGCCGGGCTGGAAGCGGGTGACCGCGTGGTCGTGGACGGCTGGCACAAGGTGCAACCCGGCCAACCGGTGGCAATCAACACGGCGCCGCCGGGCAAAGGCAAGGCGCCGTGAACAGCGTCTTTGTCTATCGGCCGGTGCTGGCATGGGTGATCGCCCTGTTCGCGATCCTGTTTGGTGGCATTGCCTTCCAGCAGCTGGCGGTGGAGCAGTACCCGGACGTAGCCCCACCGTCGCTGAGCATCTCGGCCACGTTTGTGGGTGCCGATGCACAGACGCTCGACCGCACGGTCACTTCGGTGATCGAGAACGAGCTGAGCGGGGTGGATGACTTCCTGTTCATGAGCTCGACCAGCCGTGCCAATGGCACCGCGCAGATCCGCGTCACCTTCCGCAGTGGCACCGACCTGGATATCGCCCGGTCGCAGATCCAGGACCGGCTGGCGCGGGTCGAGCCCCGCCTGCCCGATGAAGTGCGGCAGATGGGCGTGCGGGTGACCCAGGCCAACAGCGGCTTCCTGATGCTGGTCGCGCTCACCTCGGACCAGAACCGCTTTTCGGCGCTGGAGCTGGGCGACTTTGCCGCCAACAACGTGGCTGACGAACTGCGGCGGGTGCCTGGCGTCGGTGATGTCTCCCTGTTTGGCTCCAGCTACGCCATGCGCATCTGGCTGGACCGCGAGAAGCTGCTGAGCTATGGGCTGGCCCCGGGCGAAGTGATTGCCGCCATCCGCGAACAGAACGCGCAGACCGCCGGCGGTGGCCTGGGCCTGCAGCCCATCGCGCCCGGCACCGAAACCACTGCACAGATCGTACTGCGTGGGCGCTTCAGCACGCCCGAGCAGTTCCGCCAGATCATCCTGCGGGCCACGCCCGGCGCTGCCACGGTGCGCCTGTCCGATGTTGCCAGGGTCGAGCTGGGACGCGACAACTATGCCTTCTCGCTCAGCCTCAATGGCCGCGAAACGGCCGGCCTGGCGGTCTCGCTGGCCAGCGGTGCCAACGCGCTGGCCACCGCCAACGCCGTGCGTGCGCGCATGAACGACCTGCAGGCCAGTTTCCCCGGTGGCATGTCCTGGGTGACCCCGTTCGACACCACGCCGTTCATCACCGAATCGGTGCGTGGGGTGACCACAACCATGGTGCAGGCGCTGGTGCTGGTGTCGGTGGTCGTGCTGCTGTTCCTGCAGAGCTGGCGCGCGGTGTTCCTGCCCACCATCGTGGTGCCGGTCTCGCTGCTGGGTGCCTGCATGGGGCTGCTGGCCTTCGGCGTCTCCATCAACCTGCTGTCCCTGTTCGCCATGGTGGTGGCCATCGGCATCCTCAACGACGACGCGATCGTGATCGTGGAGAACGTCGAGCGCATCATGCGCGAGGAAGATCTGCCGCCGCATGAGGCAACCGTCAAGGCAATGGGCCAGCTGACCGGCGCGATCATCGCCACCACGCTGGTGCTGCTGGCGGTGTTCATTCCGATGGGCTTCTTTCCCGGATCGGCAGGCGGCATCTACCGGCAGTTCGCGGTGACGCTGAGCATTTCGCTGGTGGTTTCGACCATCCTCTCGCTCACCCTGGCCCCGGCCATCTGCGCGGCGGTGCTGCGCCCCAGGGACGAAACAAAGGGCCGTGGCGGCCCGCTGCGCCGCCTGTACACAGCGGTCAACAGCGGCCTGGAGCGCAGCAGCCGGACCTACACCGACTGGGTGGGCCGCATGCTGGTGCGGCCCTGGCTGTGGATCGGCATCTTCCTGGGCGTGGTGCTGCTGACGGCGGCGATGTACGTGCGCCTGCCCAGCGGCTTCCTGCCCACCGAAGACCAGGGCTACCTGTTCGTGGCCTACAACGCGGCGCCGGGCTCGACGATGGAGCGCACCCGCGCGGCAGCGGCGCAGGCCGAGGCGATCCTGCACCAGCAGCCCGAGGTGCGGAACGTGGTGACCGTGGTGGGCTTCAGCTTCTTTGGCCAGGGCCAGTCAGTGGGCATGTCGTTCGTCGACCTGCATCCGTGGGCGGAGCGGCGTGGCGCGGCACACAGCGCGATGACGCTGGCCAACCGCATGAACATGGCCTTCTCGCGCATTCCGCAGGCACAGGTGTTTGCGATCAATCCGCCGGCCATCCAGGCGCTGGGCAACGCCTCCGGCTTCACCATGAAGATCGAGGACCGTGGCGGCGCCGGTGCACAGGCGCTTGCGGCGGCAGCGATGGGCATCACCGCCCGCGCCGCCGCCAGCCCCAGACTGACTGGCGTGCGCCCGGAAGGCATGCCACGCGCGCCCCAACTGTTCGTGGACATCGACCGTACGCAGGCACGTTCGCTGGGCGTGCCGCTGTCGCAGGCCAACCAGGCGCTGGGCATCCTGTTCGGCTCGGCCTACGTGAATGATTTCGTGCGCCAGGGCAACGTCCTGCGGGTGTTCGTGCAGGCCGACGCCGAGCAGCGCATGCGTGCCGAGGATGTGAGCGATCTGCGCGTGGTCGGCAGTGGCGGGCAGTCGGTACCGCTTTCGGCATTCGCACGCACGCGCTGGACCACCGGCGAGCAGCAGGTGGAACGGTACAACGGCTTCCTTTCGGCAACGGTCTCCGGCGAAGGCGCGGCGGGCGTTTCCAGTGGTGCTGCCCTGGAGGAAATGGAACGTATCGCCGCCGAGGTGCTGCCGTCGGGCATGCGCTTTGAATGGACCGGGACGGCGCGGGAGGAGCGCGAGGCCGCCGGGCAGGTGGGCCTGCTGCTCGGCCTGGCTTTCGTGGTCGCCTTCCTGCTGCTGGCCGCGTTGTACGAGAGCTGGCTGACCCCGGTGATCGTGCTGCTGGTGGTGCCGCTGGGCATTCTCGGCGCGGTGCTGTTCACCGCCCTGCGTGGCATGTCCGCCGATGTGTACTTCACCGTGGGCCTGGTGACGATCATCGGCCTGGCCGCCAAGAACGCGATCCTGATCGTGCAGTTCGGCCTGGACGAGGAAGCGCGCGGGGTTCCCGTGCGCGAGGCGATCCTGCAGGCCGCGCACCAGCGCCTGCGGCCGATCCTGATGACCAGCCTGACCTTCATCGTCGGCATGGTGCCGCTGGTGATCGCCAGCGGCGCCGGTGCGGCCAGCCGCCAGGCCGTGGGCACCGGCGTGCTGGGCAGCATGCTCAGCGCCACCGTGCTCGGCATCTTCTTCACCCCGTTGTTCTACTACCTGCTGCGCCGTTGGCGCGGGCAGCGCCGGCGGGAGCAGCGCCGGCGGGGGCAGGAGCAGGGAGCCGACGATGCGGCCTGACCGTCTCTTCGTGCTGGCAGCCAGCGCGACACTCGCGGTGCTGCTGGGCGGCTGCAACCTCGCCCCGGCCTACCTGCGCCCTGACGGCAGCGTGCCGGAGCACTATCCGCAGGCCGACGCGGCCGCCACGGCCGTGGCTCCGCCCCCGTGGCAGGCGTACTTCAAGGATCCCGTGCTGGTCGGGCTGATCGGCCAGGCGCTGCAGCAGAACCGTGACCTGGGCGCGGCCGCGGCCCGCATCGAACAGGCACGCGCGCAGTACCGCATCCAGAACAGCCAACGCCTGCCATCACTGGATGCGCAGGGCTCGGCCCAGCGCGTGCGTACCCCGCTCAGTGCGGCGGACGACGCGCCGCGGGTAACCGTGGACAGCTACGCGGTGCAGGTGGCAGTGCCCAGCTTCGAGCTGGACTTCTGGGGCCGTGTCGCCAACCTCAGCGAGGCTGCCCGGCGCCAGTACCTGGCCACGGTGGAAGCGCGCAACATCGGCGAACTGAGCCTGGTGGCAAACGTGGCCGCAAGCTACTACGCGCTGCGGGCAAGCGAGCAGGGCATCGACCTGGCCGAGCGTTCGCTGGACAGCCGCCGGCAGACGCTGGAACTGGCCCAGCTGCGGATGGACGCGGGACTGACCTCGTCCATCGATTTCAACCAGTCGCAGGCCCTGGTACTGCAGGCTGAACTGCAGCTGGCACAGCTGCGCCGCAGTCGTGCATTGGCCGAACAACTGCTGCAGTTCCTGGTGGGTGCGCCGCTGCCGTCGCCGCTGCCCGAGGGCCTGCCATTGCAACCCGACGCCCAGCTGGCCCGGCTGGCCGCGGGAGCGCCCTCGGCATTGCTGGAGGCGCGGCCGGACATCCGCATGGCCGAACAGCAGCTGCGTGCGGCCAATGCCAACATCGGCGCGGCGCGTGCGCTGTACTTCCCCACGATTGCCCTGACCGGCGCAGGCGGCTATGCCTCCAATGAGCTGTCCGGCCTGGTCTCCGACAGCAATCGGGTCTGGTCCTTCGGCGCGGGCGCGCTGCTGCCCCTGTTTGATTGGGGCGCACGCCGTGCGCGTGTCGACGCCGCGCACGCAGCACGAAAAGAACGCGAACTGAGCTACCAGTCCACGGTGCAGAACGCATTCCGTGAAGTGGCAGGTGGCCTTCAGGCCACCGAGCAGAACGATGTGCAGATTGCCGCCCAGGTGCAGGCCGTAGCCGTGCAGGCCGCGCTGGTGGCCACCGCGCAGGACCGCTATGGCGTCGGCCTGACGCCGTACCTGGAGGTGCTTGATGCCGAGCGCAACCACTTCAGTGCCGAACAGAACCTGCTGCAGCTGCGGGCCAATGCCCTGCAGGACGCGGTGAACCTGTACGCCGCCCTCGGAGGCGGCCAGGCCAGCCCCACCGACGCGCCACGCTGACCGATCGACCTTCCATCCCCCGGAGGCTGCTGCCATGCACGTGCTTCTTCGCGCCATCTGCCTTGCTTCTTCGCTGACACCCGCCTACGCACTGACCCAGAGCCGCGATGCCGGCCAGGACGCGGAGCTGAAACAGCTGCGCGAAACCGTCGAGGTTCTCACCGCACGCATCCAGGCGCTGGAAGCCAGCCAGGCCGCAACGCCACCGGGCGCGGCAACGCCTGCACTGGCTGGCAACACCGCCCAGGCGGCCGGCACTTCCGCTGCGCCCGCGCTGACGATGCCGACGGCACTGAAGCTGATCATCTCCCCGTTGCCGGCGCGGGAATCGTTCGACGAGGACGACCAGGCCTCGGCCCGTGCCGACAACGAAGTGCCGACGGGCTCGGACCTGGACGGCTTCTTCCAGGTGCCCGGCACGGCAACGTGGATCCGCCTGGGGGGCTACGCCAAGCTGGATGCGATGTGGGACAACGGCGATGCCGGCGACAGTGACCAGTTCATCACCTCGGACATTCCCGTCGATGGCGGCCGCGACAGCAGTCGCTTCAACATGCATGCGCGGCAGACCCGCTTCACCTTCGAGGCGCGCCGCGATACCGAGCGCGGCCAGCTGCGCATGCTGCTGCAGAACGATTTCTTCGGTTCCGGTGGAAGTTACGGCTACCGCCTGCGCCATGCCTGGGGCCAGCTCGGCAATACCTACGCGGGCTTCGGCTGGTCGGCCTTCATGGACCTCGATTCGGGCCCGGACCTGATTGATTTCGCCGGCCCGGGCGCCTCGCCGTCGGCGCGCGTAGCCAGCATCCGCCAGTACTTCCCGCTGGGCAAGGGCAACCAGTTGCTGGTGGCGGCCGAGCACCGCTCGCCCGAACTGCAGCTGCCCGGCGCCACCCAGCAATCGCGCAATGCCGCGCCCAGCCTCGTCGCCGCTGCACGCCATGAGGCAGACTGGGGCCACCTGCAGCTGTCCGGGGTGATGCGCTACCTCGCCTACGATTCGGCCCGCGACAGTGGCGAGGGCAGGGACGGTGCCTATGCCGGCGGCCTGGCCCTGAGTGGCTCGTGGAATATCGACAGCGGCGACTACTTCGTGTTTGGCGCCGTGGGCGGCGAAGGCATCGCCTCCTACCTGGGTGACCTGGGCGGCCTGGACCTGGACGGCGTGGTCGATGCACGCGGTGACCTGCAGACCCTGCAGCAGTACGGTGGCTGGGTCGGCTATACGCACCTGTGGTCCGGCCGCTTGCGTTCGACCTTGACCTACAGCCAGCTGCGACTGGAGCGCGACAGCCTGCTTGCACCGAGCATCTTCCGGCGCAGCGACTACGCGGCCGTCAACCTGATCTGGCAACCGGCCCCGAGCTGGAGCTGGGGTGCCGAAGTGCTGTATGGAAAGCTGGAGCAGCAGGATGGCGCCAGCGGCGATGTGTTCCGCGTGCAGACCGCGCTGAAGTACGACTTCATCCGGTGACCGACCATGAACCCGGTGCTCCGTCCGTGCTTCCTTCGCCCAGGCCTGCTGGCAGCGGCGATATGCGCTTCGCCGCTGGCAGCGGCCCAGAACGCGACCCTCGGCTCGCTGCTCGAGGAGCCGCAGAGCGCGGGACTGGGTGGGCTGATGCGGATCGAGGCGTCGCCCTACAAGGGCGCCGATGACCGTGTCGACCTGTTGCCGCTGTATCTGTACGAGGGCGATCGCTTCTTCCTGCGCTCCAACACTGCCGGCATCAAGCTGACACAGCGCGAGGACGAGGGCATCGAGCTGTTCGTCGAGCGCCGCCTGGAGGGCTATCCGGAGGATGAGACGCCGCCGATCCTGGAGGGCCTGCGCACCCGCAACAGCGAGGCTGACCTGGGCGTGCGCGTCTACTGGAAACGCGATGCACACCTGCTGGACCTGACCGTCCGCCAGGATGTTTCGCGCACATCCAAGGGCAGCGAAGTGCGCTCGTCCTACGGCTACACCTGGCGCGGCGAACGCTGGGCCCTGCAACCGATGCTGAGCCTGCAGTGGCGCAGCGCCCGGCTCAACGACTACTACTTCGGCGTGGAACAGGATGAGGCCGACGACCTGCGGCCGGCGTACGCCGCAGGCTCCGGGCTGGATGTCACCGCCGGCCTCTACGGTCGGCGTCGCGTGCTGCAGAACTGGAGCGTGCTCGGTGGCGCCTATCTGACCCGGCATGCCAGCGCCATCGGCAACAGCCCGCTCGCGCGCGATGACCTGCAATGGGGCGCCATGCTCGGCGCGGCCTACGACTTCGGCAACGGCAACGTCGCCTGGAACAAGCCGCAGACGCCGACCTGGGTGAAAGTGTTCTACGGGCGCGACTCGGCCGAGGGCTGCCACATGATCAAGATCATGACCCTCAGCTGCACCCGCCTCAATTCCGACGACCCCACCGACATCTGGGGTGTGCACATCGGACGGCCCTTCGTCTCGCGCCTCAACGGCTGGCCGCTGGACCTGGTGGGGTATGTCGGCATCCTGCGCCACGAAGAGCGCGGCATCCAGCCCGATGCCTGGCAGATCGATGCTTACATGAAAGCCTTCTATTACGGCTTCCCGTGGTCGCACCGGGTGAATACCCGCATCGGCTTCGGCTTCGGCCTGTCGTATGCCGAGCGCGTGCCGCACACCGAAGTGCAATCGCAGGCGCGCCGCGAGCGCAACACCTCCAAACTGCTCAACTACCTGGATCCCAGCATTGATGTCAGCGTAGGCGACATCATTGGCAACCCGCGCCTGCACGATCTCTACTTCGGCGTGGGCATCTCGCACCGCTCGGGCATCTTCGGTTCTGCGCGCATGCTGGGCACCGTCGATGGCGGGTCCAACTACATCTATGCCTACCTGGAAGGCGCGTTCTGACCCCCCGGGCCGCCGCGCCCACGCGCACGGTCACGCCGCAGCAGCAAGGCAATGCCGATATAGGCCAGGCCCATCGAGAGCAGCGCGAGGCCTACGCCCCACGACGCCGACGCGCGCCCGGCCCACGCCACCCCGGCCACCGAGAGGAAGGCCGCCACCAGTGCCGCCAGCCCGGATACCAGCGGCACCCAGCGCTTGCCGCCTGCTTCAAAGCGCAGCGCCAGCCCGATCAGGGCCAGAGCCTGCACCGCCAGTACCACCGTGACCGTCAGCGCGATCGCGTAGGCCGCCCACTCGGGATGGGTGTAGATCGCCACGCCGGCAATGACCTGGGCGGCACCCAGCGCGATGGTGATGGCGAAGCTGAGCATGCCGCGCAGCAGGAACGCCTGCGACAGCTGCAACGCACCGGCGATGACCAGCAATGCCGCCACCAGCAGGGTCATGGCATGCGCCACCAGCGAGGATGCGTACAGGCCAAGGATGCCCAGCACCACCAGTACGGCGCCGAGTACCAGCATGAGCCGCCACCGGGCCTGCATGGCCACGCCGATGGAAGTGGGATCGTTGCCGAGGCGAGAGAGCACAGTCATGAGCGCGTCCCCAGGATGAGAGCCGGATCCAGTGCCAGCCGTACCCGGCTACTATGCCGCCAACGGCCGGCATGCGCGCTCAGGAAAAGTACGCAGGAACCGGCTGGATTCCTTCACGCCGGGCGGCGCTAGAGCAGCCCGCTGGTCGCCTTCAGGCTCAACACAAGCTGGGCAACACGCAGGGTGATGAACACGTACGCCGCGCACAGCAGGAGCTGCAGCGTCAGGTGCGATTTCAGCTTGCCCAGCCGCCACAATCCGTCCGAGAGATTGAGCAGCAACAGGCCCGCACCGATCGCGGTCACGAAATAGCCAACGATGGTGGGGTTGGCCAGATCGAGCTCGCCAGGGCTGGAGCGCACGACCTCCAGGCCTGCCGCGGTGATGAGCGAGGCCACGGCGAGATTGCGTGCGTTCTCGAAGACCTGCTGCAGCACGCCGCGCTCGAACAACAGGATGGCAAAGCGTCGAACAGTGGCAGGCAACATGGCGGCGCACCGGGTCGGGATGACCTGCAGCAGCCTTGCGCGGCAGCCATGAATGCGGCGTGGAGGCATCCGCCTGCGGCCTCAGTAAATCTACCCAGGCGGGTCAGTGCGGCTCCAGGCCGTCGTCGCCCAGGCTGAGGATCCCGCGCTGCAGTGACAACGTCACAGCATGCGTCCGATCGCGCGCGCCCAGCTTGCCCATCGAATTCTTCATGTGCGCCTTCACCGTCTGCTCGGAAATGCCCAGCTGGTCGCCAATGCGCTTGTTGGAACAGCCGGCGGCAACCAGCACCAGGATTTCGATCTCCCGGGGCGACAGCGCGTCGTGGGTGACATGTGCAGCGATGTTGGTGGCCACCTCGGCCGGCAACGGGACGCGCCTGCCGGAATGCACCAGGCGGATGGTCGACAGCAGGTCGTGGCGCAGCATGTCCTTCAGCAGGTAGGCGCTTGCACCGGCGTGCAGTGCCTTCACCGCCTTCGCATCGCCGCTGTAAGTGGTCAGCACGATGATGCGCGCTTCCGGCGCGGTGGCACGTATCCGTGCAATCGCCTCGATGCCATCCATGCGCGGCATCTGCAGGTCCATCAGCACCACGTCCGGGCGATGTTCGAAGTAGGCGCTGACGGCCTGCACGCCATCGCCGGCCTCGGCCACCAGCTCCATGTCGGGGCTGCTCTGCAGCAGGGCCAGCAGGCCTTCGCGCAGCAGGGGGTGATCGTCCACGACCAGGATGCGGATCGGAAGGTTCATGTCAGCTCCTCAGCCGTTTCAGCAGCCGCGACCACGGCGCGGCCGCCCGGGAATGGTTCAATCGGTGCGTGGAAATGGACAGCGCAACCTCGGTCCCCAGCCCAGGGCGCGACCAGATCTTCAGCTCCGCGCCCAGGCGCAAGGCACGTTCGCGCATGCCCTGCAGGCCCCAGTGGCCTTCCCGCACCCGGTCCGGCGCCATGCCCTGGCCATCGTCACGCACATGCAGGCGGAACGTCGTGCCGTAGGCAATCTCCACCTCGATGGCCGAGGCGCCCGAGTGCTCGATGGCGTTGCGGATGGCCTCGCGGCCGATCAGGTAGATCTCTTCCAGTGCCTCGGTACGGATCCGGGTCGGCTCACCCTCCACGGTCACGCGCAGCCGGCGGTCATCGGGTTGCGTGTCCTGGCGGAACACGTCCGACAGGGCAGCGGCAAGATCGGCGCGGTGGTCCGCTTCCTGGCGCAGCGCGGTGACGCGGTCGCGGCCCTCGCGCAGGCTGTCTTCGGCGGCGTGCATGGCTGATTCCAGGCGCTCCTGTGCACCGGGGGGCAGGGCAGGCATCACGCTGATTGCATGCAGCCGCAGCAACAGCCCCTGGCTGCCCTGCAGCAGGGTGTCATGCAGGTCGCGCGCGATGCGTTCGCGCTCGTGCAGGCGCTCCTCGTAGCGCGCCTTCACCAGCGCGGTGATGTTTCTCGCGCGCATGCGTGCGGCCGCTGCAATCAGCAGGATGATGGCAATGGCCACCAGGCTGCGGAACCAGAACGTCTGCGTCAGCAGCGGCTCGATGGTGAAGCTCGCCGTGGTCGGTGCAGTACCCCAGACGCCATCCTCGCTGGCCGCGATGACCTCGAAGGTGTAGGTGCCGGGCCCAAGGTTGGTGTAGTACGCGGTGGTGGCACTGCCGGCATCGCGCCAGCCGGCATCGACGCGGGACAGGCGGTAGCGGTAGCGATTGCGTTCCGGCCGGGCAAGGGACTGGGCGATGAAATCGATCTGCAGCTGGGTGATGCCAGCCGGAATCGTCGCACCGTCCGCCAGCGGCTCCTGCTCATCGCCATAGTGGATGTTGCCGATGCTGGTGACTGGTGCGGATCGGCTGCGGTTGGGCTTCAGGGTGTCCAGCCATGCCAGGCCCTGGTTGGTGCCCAGCCACAGCAGGCCATCCGGTGAAAGCTGCGCGGTGGGCAGCGGCCCGCTCTGCAGTGCGACGCCCGGCATGCCATCGACATCATCGAACAGGCGCGGGGAGACCACGATGCCCTGGGTCGCGCTCTCAAGGGCGGTGGAAAGATCGAGCCGAACCAGGCCGCGGCCGCCGTTGAGCCAGAGCTGCCGTGAGCGATCGACCACGATGCCGGTGATGCCTTCCAGCACGCCGGCGATATCGGTCCTGACCTCGCCGAACGCCTTCGCGCCACTGCGAATGGCCAGGCCCTTCTCACCGGCAACCAGCAGCAGGTCGCCCGCCGCCAGGATCGAGGTGATCGGCCCGACGTCCAGTCCATCGGCCTTTCCCAGCGTGTGCAGCCGCTTGCCGTCGTAAAGCGCAACGGCACCATCGGCGAACCCGGCGATCAGGCCGCCCCGACCATCCGCGGCCAGCGCGCTGCAGCTGTTGCGCTGCAGGTCCACCGGGCTGCGCCACGCGCCATGGTCGTAATGGCTGAGGAAGGTTCCCTGCACGCAGGCCCAGGCTTCGTGCGCATTGGGAAAGTACAGCGCCTGCGGCTGCAGGCCTTGAGCCGAGCCGGGAAACTGGATGCGCTGCAGCTCGCGCCCGCGCCGCATGACCAGGTTGGTCCATTCAAACTGCCAGAACGGCGTGCTGTTGCGGAGGGCCGCCGTCTGCAGGCCGGCACGCGGCAGGCCGAGCGTCTGCCGCTGCAGGGCGTAGGGAACGGGATCCTCACCATAGCCGAGCAGTTCGCCCGCGGTGTTGCGCCCGACCACGCGGTACGGATCGGTTGGCCCCTCGCTGAGCGTGCGTACGCTCTGCGCGCGGAAGCGGCTGAGGCCGAGATTGGTTCCGATCCAGATGTTGCCTTCGCGATCCTCGAACACGGGCACCGCCGCCGGGGAAGTCAGGCCCTGGGCGACGTTGAAGGTTTCCATCGACACCGCCGTCTTGCCGTCGAAGATCACCCGCGCCGCGCCGCCGACACCGTCGATGCCGCGCATCGGCGCCCACATGACACCATCGGCGGTGAAATGCAGGCGGCTGGCGATGATGCCGGGCAGGCGGCGCGCCTCGCGCTCGGCCTCGGCCAGCATGCCGTGGGCATCGGCGATCGGCATCGTGCCGCGACCGCGGTCGGCCAGCCAGATTTCGCCCGAAGGGCTCTCGGCGAGTGTGGACATCTGTGCGACGCCGATGCCGGTCGCAATGAACGTCGCACCGCCCTTGGGGATGTACCAGACCTGCTGGCCGACCAGCGCCCAGAAGGTGCCGCGCGAATCCTTCAGCAGCCAGTGGCCGCGCCGTTCGGGCACGCCCATCGAGGCCGGCAGCTTCTCCCAGCGCCCATTCCTGAAGCGCCGAAGGCCTTGCTCCACGGCCGCCCACAGCACGCCCTGGTCGTCATAGGCAAAGCTGGACACCACGCCGGGCGGCACGCCTTCGCCGCGCTGGTAGGTCTTCAGCGTGCTGCCCTCGGTCAGGTGCCCGATGCCTGCGTGGTAGTAGCCGATCCACATGCTGCCGGGGCGATCGGCAAACAGCGTGATCATGTTCAGCGAGGGCGCGCCGGCGCCGGCCACGCTTTCCTGGCGCTCGAAGCGCTGGCCATCGAAGGTATAGAGGCCCGAACCCGTGGCCAGCCACAGCCGGCCGGTTTCGTCCTGCTGGATATCCCAGATATCACCGGGTGCGCCCTGGCCCGCCCGCCATGCCGTGTGGTTGTAACCACTGAAACCGGCGTGCACCGGAGGGTTCTGCGTGGCCCAGGCAACCGGACACACCGCCAGCAACGCGCTCAGCAGGAGCCCGCGGAGCGAGCGACGGGGAAAGGCGCGGCAGAGAATCATGCGGGAAATACGGCGGGGATACTGCGGGGTAGGGAATGGCCCCGAGGGCGCGGACAGCGGCCAGCCAGCAGGGAGCGGGCCGAGCTTAGCACCCGCTCACGCCGCGCAGCCATAACGAAATGGCAGTAGTCGCCCGCACTGCTCAAGGGCCCGACATACCCCGTTCGGGGCAGGTGGAAACCGATTACATCGGCTACTAATGCGCTTCATGGCTCAGGGGGAGCGATCTTGCAGCGGCTCTACGTAATGTTCCCTGACAGGGCGCCCGGCATCGGGCTGCTCTGGATGCGCCTGTGCCTGGCCGCATCGCTGTGCCTGTCGATCGGCGATGACCCCTGGCACACCGCGGCATCGCTGCTGGTCTCGGCCCTCGTCGCGGCCGGATGGCTGACGTTGTTCGCGGTGCTGCTGGCGACCGGCGTGATGCTCTGGACCGGACCACTGACCGCACTGGTGCTGCTTCCACTGGGCTTGCTGCTGCTAGGGCCAGGTGCGTATTCGCTGGATGCGTGCTCCTTCGGCCGCCGTGTGATCGATCTGGTAGGCGTGGGTCGTAACCCGAAAGAGTAACCAACGCGGCCAACCAACAGGGCTACGCCGTTGGGCGAGGCACCGGCAAGCTGTGCTGCCCCCACGAATCCCTGCGGTCGATGGCCCACACCGTCCCCTCCGATGCCGCGCGGCCAGCGAAGGCACACAGCCAGAGCGCGGCACTGGCTCGCGCCCTGCGCTACATCGCGTGCCACCTGGACACGCCACTGCGCATCGAGGACGTGGCGGCCGCCGCCTGCGTGAGCCGCTTCCACCTTTCGCGCCTGTTCCGCACCGGGCTGGGAACCACGCCATCCCGGTATGTCCGCCGCACGCGCATCCAGCAGGCCAGCCTGGCGCTGCACCGGCGCCGCCAGCCCATCGCCCAGATCGCAGCCCAGTTCGGCTTCTTCGACCAGAGCCATTTCGTGCGGTGTTTCCGCGAAGAAATGGGCTGCACCCCCACGCTTTACTCCGCACGAAGCACCTGAACCCCCAAAGGACATCGACATGACCACCGCTACCGCCACGCCTGCCAAGGGCCTGCTTTCCCCGACCGACCACGCCCTGGTGCTGATCGACTTCCAGTCGCAGATGGCGTTCGCCACCCACACCATCGACATCTCCGCGCTGCGCAACAACGTGTCGCTGATCAGCAAGGGCGCCAAGGGCTTCAACGTGCCGGTGGTGCTGACCACGGTTGCCGAGCAGTCGTTCTCCGGCCCGATGTTCCCGGAACTGCCGGAGATCTTCCCCGGCCAGGCTGTGTTCGACCGCACCTCGATGAATACCTGGGAAGACCAGCCGGTCATCGATGAGATCAACCGCATCGGCAAGCAGCGTCTGGTGCTGGCGGGTCTGTGGACCAGCGTGTGCATCGTCGGCCCGACCCTGTCGGCGCTGGAGCAGGGCTTCGAGGTCTACGTGATCACCGATGCCTGCGGCGATGTCAGCGACGAAGCGCACGAGCGTGCCATCACCCGCATGGTGCAGGCCGGCGCGCGCCCGATCACCAGCGTGCAGTACCTGCTGGAACTGCAGCGCGACTGGGCACGCGGCGAGACCTATGGCCTGACCACCGGCATCGCCCGTGACCACGACGGCGGCTACGGCATCGGCATCCAGTACGCCAAGGCCATGTTCGGCGCGCAGGAAGGCGGCCACTGATGAAAAAGGCCGCAGAAGTGAACCTTCAACGTGATGCTGCCGTGCTCCTTCTGCGGCTCAGTGCGGGCGGCTTCCTGCTGCCGCACGGCCTGGGCAAGCTGTTCGGCTGGTTCGGCGGCCCGGGCCTGGGCGGCTTCGTGCAGGAGCTGGCCCAGTTCGGCCTGCCGGCCACGCCGGCCGTCGCCCTGGTGCTGGCCGTGGTACAGAGCCTGTTCGGCCTGACCGTGCTGCTTGGCGCCTGGACCCGCATCTCCGCGATCGTTGCCGCCGGCTTCATCGCCACCACGGTGTGGATCGCGCTGCCGCACGGCTGGTTCTGGATGGGCACGGGCGTGGAATACCCGCTGATGTGGCTGGCGGCACTGCTTTCGGTCGCGCTGCTCGGCGGCGGTCGTTTCTCCATTGATGGCCTGCGGGCCTCGAACCTGGATGGAAGATCATGAGTGACGAACCGATTCTCCCGTCGCGCCGCAACGTCATCGTCGGCGCAGGCGCCGCCCTGGCCATGGGCTTCGTCGGCCGCAGCTTCGCCAAGGTGTTCTCGCCCGAACAAAGCAAGCGGATGAGCACCCTGGTCATCCGCAACGCCCGCATCACCACCCTCGACCCGGCCATGCCGCATGCAGAGGCGCTGGCCGTGCAGGATGGCCGAATCGTGGCCGTGGGCACCAACGAAGAGGTCATGCGGGGCTGGGCCGCCGAGGCGACCATCCTCGACGGCCAGGGGCGCCGGCTCATCCCCGGACTCAACGACAGCCACACCCACCTGATCCGCGGTGGCCTGAACTACAACCTGGAACTGCGCTGGGATGGCCTGCGCTCGCTGGCCGATGCCATGGCCATGCTGAAGGCCCAGGTCGACCGCACCCCGGCACCGCAATGGGTGCGCGTGGTCGGTGGTTTCACTGCCGCGCAGTTCACCGAGAAGCGCCTGCCGACGCTGCAGGAACTCAACGACATCGCACCGGACACGCCGGTGTTCCTGCTGCACCTGTACGACCGCGCACTGCTGAATCGCGCGGCGCTGCGCGCGGCGGGCTACACCAAGGATACGAAGGATCCGCCGGGTGGCCAGATCGTGCGCGACTCGCTGGGCAACCCGACCGGCCTGCTGCTGGCCAAGCCCAACGCGCTCATCCTGTACGCAACCCTGGCCAAAGGCCCGCGCCTGCCGATCGAGTACCAGGCCAATTCCACCCGCCACTTCATGCGCGAGCTGAACCGGCTGGGCATCACCTCGGTGATCGATGCCGGTGGTGGCTTCCAGAATTACCCCGAGGACTACCAGGTCATCGAACAGCTGCACCGCGATGACCAGCTGACCGTACGCATCGCCTACAACCTGTTCACCCAGAAGCAGGGCCAGGAGATGGCCGACTTCGAGCGCTGGACGGACATGCTCACGCCGCGCCAGGGTGATGACCTGCTGCGCCACAACGGGGCCGGCGAAATGCTGGTGTTCTCGACGGCTGATTTCGAGCTGTTCAACGAACCGCGCCCGGAACTGCCGCCGGAGCTGGAGCCCGAACTGCACGACGTGGTCAAGCTGCTGGTGCAGAAACGCTGGCCATTCCGCATCCACGCCACGTATGACGAGAGCATCACCCGCATCCTCGACGTGTACGAGCAGGTGAACCGCGAAATCCCGTTCGACGGCCTGCGCTGGTTCATCGACCACGCCGAAACCATCACCCCGCGCAACATCGAGCGCATCCGTGCGCTGGGCGGCGGCATTGCCGTGCAGCACCGCATGGCCTACCAGGGCGAGGCGTTCGTCGAGCGCTACGGCGTGCAGGCCGCGCGGCACACACCGCCGGTCAAGCGCATGCTGGCCGAAGGCGTGCCGGTGGGTGCCGGTACCGATGCCACCCGCGTGGCCAGCTATAACCCGTGGGTGGCGCTGTCATGGCTGGTGACCGGACGCACCGTGGGTGGGTTGGCGCTGTATGGCGAAGAGAACCTGCTCGAACGCGAACAGGCGCTGCGCCTGTGGACGCAGGGCAGCGCGTGGTTCTCGGGTGACGAGAACACCAAGGGCACCCTGAAGGTCGGCCAGCTGGCGGACTTCAGCATCCTGTCCTCGGATTTCTTCCGCGTCGACGACAGCCAGATTGCCGATATCACCAGCCTGCTGACCGTGGTCGGCGGCAGGATCGTGCACTCCGATGGCGATTTCGAAGGCCTCGCTGCACCGCTGCCGCCGGCGATGCCGGACTGGTCGCCGGTCAACAAGTTCGGTGGCTACCACGTCGGCGGCACCGCCACCGGCCTGGCCATGGCCCATCACCACCACCACGGCGCGCCCTGCGGTGCCCACGGTGCGCACGGCCATGCGGCGCTGCACGCCGCGCCGACCAATGAACTGACCTCGTTCTGGGGTGCAATGGGATGCTCATGCTTCGCGTTCTGACCCTGGCCCTGCTGGCCACGCCGTCGCTGGCCCTGGCCTGCGGCGGTGGCGCCTGTACCGACGTAGGCGATGGCCAGCTGCAGCTGGATGCCTCGCTGCGCCTGCGCGGCATGTACTACGACCCGACCCGGTTCGGCATCGGCGAAAGCGAGGACGGCTACGGACTGCTGCGCGCCCTTGCATCGGCGCGGTACCGCCAGGACAACTGGCAGGCCATGCTGCAGCTGGGTGCCCATGCCGAGGAAGGCAAGGCCGGCGGCCCGGGCAAGACCGATCGTGGCGCGCTCGACATCCAGCAGGCGTACTGGCGCTGGGAAAACAACGGCATGCACGTGCAGCTGGGGCGGCAGGAAGCCGGCTACGGCAGCTCGCGGCTGCTGTCCGTGCGTGACGGGCCGAACATCCGCCTGGCGTTCGACGGTGCACGCGTCGGCTGGAACGGTCGCCTCGGCACGCTGGACCTGATGGCACTGCGCGCGGTCGAGAACCGCCCGGGCGCGTTTGATGACCGTGGCGAACAGGGCGCGCACCTGTGGGGTGCCTATGCCACCACCGCACGCGGCCACGGGCCCGGCCAGTGGGACCTGTACCTGCTCGACTACCGCAGGGAGGCGGGCCGCTTTGCCGCCGGCAGCGGCATCGAGCGCCGCCAGACCCTGGGTGCGCGCTGGTTCGGCCGCGCGGGCGGCCTGGACTGGAACACCGAGCTGGTCGCCCAGGGCGGCGAACTGCGCACCGCAGCGGCCGACCTGGACATCCGTGCCTGGACGGTGGCCACGGACACCGGCTGGCAGTGGCAGAACGTGCCCTTGCAGCCGCGGCTGGGCGTCAAGGCGGACATCGCCAGTGGCGATGGCAACCTGCACGATGGTCGCCTGGGCACGTTCAATGCGTTGTACCCGAAGTCGGCCTACTTCAGTGAAGCCAGCCTGCTGGCGCCGGCCAACCTGATGGACATCCAACCCACGCTGGCCCTGCGCCTGCATGAAAAGGTGACCACCGAACTGGGCGTGCAGCTGGCCTGGAAGCACCGCCGCGCCGATGCGGTCTACACCACGCCGGCGCCGCTGGTGGCCCTGCCAGGTACGGCAGGCGGCCCCCGCCGCATCGGCAATCAATACAAATCCGAAACACGCTGGCAGGCCAGCGAACACTGGCAATGGCAGCTGCAGCTGGCCTGGATGGATGCGGGCCCTGCACTGAAGCAGGCCGGCGGCCAGGACACGCTGTTCGCCTCGATCGTTGGAGCATGGCAATGGTGAATGCAGCCGCATCACAGAACACTTCGCAGGCCGGTGCCTGGTCCCCGTTGAAGATCGGCATGTTCCGGTCGCTGTGGCTGGCCATCCTGGCCAGCAACATCGGCACCTGGGTCAATGACGTGGCCGCGGCCTGGGTCATGGCCGAGCGCACCGGCTCGCCGTTGATGGTGGCCCTGGTGCAGTCGGCCACCACGGTGCCGATCGTGCTGCTGGCACTGGCCGCCGGCACGCTGGCCGACATCGTCGACCGCCGCAGGTACCTGGTGTTCACCCAGGGCTGGATGCTGCTGGTGGCACTGGTGATGGCCGTGCTGACCCACCTGCAGATGCTCACCCCGGAACTGCTGGTGCTGCTGACGTTCTGCATGGGCTGTGGCGCGGCCATGGCGATGCCCGCGCAGGCCGCGATCGTCTCCGAACTGGTGCCGCAGCCGATGCTGGCTTCGGCGGTTGCACTCAACTCGATCGGCATCAATATCGCGCGCTCGATTGGTCCAGCCATCGGTGGCGTCATCGTGTCCCAGCTCGGTGCGATGTACGCGTTTGCCTTCAACGCCATCACCTTTGCCGCCATGCTGGTGGTGGTGTGGGCGTGGAAGCGCGATGCAGCCGCTTCGAGCCTGCCGCCGGAAGGTTTCGGCGCCGGCCTCAAGGCCGGTATCCGCTACGCCACGAAGGCGGGCAAGCTGCAGGCGGTGCTGATCAAGTCGGTCGGCTTCTTCTTCTTTGCTGCCGCCGCCAACGCGCTGCTGCCGGTCGTCGTCCGCGGCCAGATGCACGGCGGGGCAGGGCAGTACGGCATGTTGCTGGGCTGCATCGGCATCGGTGCCGTCGGTGGCGCACTGCTGCTGCCCAAGCTGCGCGCGAAGCTCGACCGCGACCTGCTGGTGCTGCTGGCCACGCTCTCGCTGGCCGCCAGCCTGGTGGGCCTGGCACTGCTGCGCAGCTGGTACCTGCTGCCGCCGGTGATGATGATCAATGGTTTTGCATGGATCACCGTGCTGTCCTCGCTGCAGATCGCAGCGCAGACCGCGGTGCCGGCGTGGGTGCGTGCGCGTGCCCTGGCGCTGTACATCATGATCTTCTCGGCCGGCGTGGCCGCCGGTGGCCTGAGCTGGGGCGCGCTGGCGCAGCAGACCTCGCCGGAGCTGGCCCTGATGGTGGCCGCCATCGGCGCGGCGGTCGGTGGCCTGCTGGTCTGGCGCGTGCGTATTGCCGGTACCGAAGAACTGAACCTGCGTCCTGCAGGGCACTGGCCCGCACCGGAGCTGTCGGTGGCCGTCTCGCATGATCGCGGCCCGGTGCTGGTCACGCTCGAATACCGCATCGACGAAGCGGATCGCGCGGCCTTCCACAAGCACATGCATCAGCTCGGCATCATCCGCCGCCGCGACGGTGCCGTGGTCTGGGGTGTTGTCGAGGATGTGGCCAGCCCGGGCATCCACCTGGAGTACTTCGTCGCCGCGTCCTGGCTGGAACACCTGCGCCAGCACGAACGCATCACCGCCGACGACAAGCAGATCCAGGAAGCGCTGCGGGCGCTGCACAGGGGTGAGCGCGCCCCGGTTGTCCGCCACTTCGTGGGCGGCGGCGATGCGCCGGTGGCTCCGCCTGCACACCACCACCAGGACATCTGACAACGCCGTTGTCTGCCGCACGTGGCTACACCGCAGGGCGCCCTACAAGGCGCCCTGCGCACATCAGGCCTTTCCGGAAACCCCCGATGCAGTACCTGGCAACACAGACATCCGCAGGCCTCATGGGCCTGGTCGACGAGGCGCTGCGCTCGAAGTCACTGCCCGAGCTGCATCGCTGGGGCCTGCACCGGGGGCTGACCTGCAGTGGATCGGTACACCACGAGGCGGCGGGCACCATCCGCGGCCGGGTCGGCGAGGGCTACTTCGAGCTGCTCTGGGAAAAGCAGAAACAACCTGCGCGCTGTGACTGCATCGCCATGTCCTGCGCACTGTGGGCCGCCAACCGGATCCTGGTGCTGGAGAAGGGCCGCATCGCTGCCGGCGGCTGCGACGCCATCGCCTGCGCGCGGCCGTGATCCGCACAACGGTGCAAGACGATCTATCAAGTATTACAGACCATACATCACCGATGCGCCTGCAATCGGGCGCACAGTACGTCCCACACCACCCACCCAAGCGAGTTCATCCATGAACACCTTCACCCGTACCCTGGCCGCCGCCGCGCTGGCCCTGTCTGTCCAGGCTGGCCTGTCCGCACAGGCCGCCGAACCGGCCAAGCCGGCTGCCGTCACCAGCATCGCGCGCACCGCCAGCTACATCACCACCGCCGATGGCGTGCAGCTGTACTACAAGGACTGGGGCCCGAAGGACGGCCCGGTCGTCACCTTCAGCCACGGCTGGCCGCTGAACTCGGACAGCTGGGAATCGCAGATGATCTTCCTGGCCAACCACGGCTACCGGGTGATCGCGCACGACCGTCGTGGCCATGGCCGTTCCAGCCAGCCCTGGGATGGCAACGACATGGACCACTACGCCGATGACCTGGCCACGGTCATCAACACCCTGGACCTGCACGACGTGACCCTGGTCGGCTTCTCCACCGGTGGCGGTGAAGTGGCGCGCTACATCGGCCGCCATGGCACCAGCCGGGTCAAGAAGGCCGTGCTGATCAGCTCGGTGCCGCCGTTCATGCTGAAGACCGCCGACAACCCGAACGGCCTGCCGATCGAAGTGTTCGATGGCATCCGCAAGGCGCAGATGGAAAACCGCGCGCAGCTGTACAAGGACATTCCGTCCGGCCCGTTCTACGGCTTCAACCGCCCGGGCGCAAAGGTCTCGCAGGGCCTGATCGACGCCTGGTGGGCGCAGGGCATGCAGGGTGGGCACAAGAACACCTACGATTCGATCGCCGCGTTCTCGGCCACCGACTTCCGCGCCGACCTGAAGAAGTTCGACGTGCCGACCCTGGTCATCCACGGTGATGACGACCAGATCGTGCCGATCGACGTGGCCGGCCGCATGTCGGCCAAGCTCATCAAGGGCGCAAAGCTGATCGTGTACCCGGGCGCACCGCACGGCCTGACCGACACCCACAAGGACAAGGTCAACCAGGACCTGCTGACCTTCCTGCAGGAAAAGTGAGTGACGGGGCCCTGGCATGTGCCGGGGCCCTGTTCCGGATGTCATCCGGCCTGGATGCGCAGCGCCTCGATGACCAGCGCGAAGGCAGGGGAGTGCTGTTTCCTGCTCGGGTAGTACAGGTGGTAGCCGGAGAAGGGCGGGCACCAGTCCTGCAACGTGCGGACCAGCCGCCCTTCCTGCAGATGCGGCGCGAACTCCTCTTCGGGCAGGAAGGCGATGCCGAGGCCTTGCAGTGCTGCCAGCACGATGTGCGGCGAACTGTTGAAGGTCGCCTGTCCATCCACCCGCACATTCACCTGCCGGCCGCGTCGCTCGAATTCCCAGACGTACAGGCCGCCGGTGGTGGGAAAGCGCATGTTGATGCAGTTGTGCGTGGTCAGATCGGCCGGCACCTTCGGTGCCGGGTGCCGGCTGAAGTAGTCCGGTGTTGCCACGGCGGCCATCCGCAGCCGGGGTCCAATCGGCAGCGCGACCATGTCGCCGTCGATGCTCTCGCCCAGGCGAACCCCGGCATCAAAGCGGTCGGCGACGATGTCGCGCAGGCCATAGTTCACGTCAAACTCGATGTTCACGTCGGGGTAGCGCTGCATCACAGGCAACAACCGCGGCAGCAGCACGGTTCGCAGTACGTGATCGCCGCAGGTCAGGCGCACCGTACCCGCAGGCTTCTCGCGCAGTTCGGTCAATGCATCGAGTTCGGCCTCGATTTCATCAAAGCGATTTCCGATCGCCTCCAGCAGGCGCTCGCCAGCCGGCGTGGCCGAGACGCTGCGCGTGGTGCGGGTCAGCAGACGGATCTGCAGCCGCTCTTCCAGCGCCTTGATGGCCTGGCTCAGCGCCGACTGGGAGACGCCCAGCACGGCGCCCGCGCGGGTGAAGCTGCCTTCCCGGGCGACCGTGACGAAGGCAAGGAGATCGTTGAGGTTGCGTCTGGCCATGGGGCGAAGTGTGGCACGGCAGATTGATTAGCAGGGCTAATAGACCCTAAAAGGTTCAATTGGCTAATCAAGCCAATAGGGGCTCGGCACAATGGCCGCCACCTCCCACCCCAGGATGCATCGGCCATGTCCCTGACCGTCAAAGCCTACGGCGCCCATGCCGGCGACCGCCCCCTTGAAGCCATCGACATCACCCGCCGCGCGCCCGGCGCGGACGACGTGCAGATCGCCATTGCCTTCTGCGGCATCTGCCATTCAGACCTGCACCAGGCCCGCGCGGAATGGGCCGGCACCCTGTTTCCCTGCGTGCCCGGGCACGAGATCGTCGGCCGCGTAGTCGCCGTGGGCGCCCAGGTGCAGGGCTTCAACGCCGGCGACCTGGTGGGTGTCGGCTGCATCGTCGACAGCTGCCGTTACTGCCAGGACTGCGGCGATGGCCTGGAAAACTACTGCGACGGCATGGTGGGTACCTACAATGGCCCCACCAGCGATGCGCCGGGCCATACCCTCGGCGGCTACGCCGAACAGATCGTCGTGCACCAGCGCTACGTGCTGCACGTCCGCCACCCGGAAGACCAGCTGGCCGCCGTCGCGCCCCTGCTGTGCGCCGGCATCACCACCTGGTCGCCGCTGAAGCACTGGAACGCCGGCCCGGGCAGCAAGGTCGGCATCGTCGGCATCGGCGGCCTGGGCCACATGGGCGTGAAGCTGGCCCATGCGCTGGGCGCACACGTGGTGGCATTCACCACCTCGGAAAGCAAGCGCGAAGCGGCTCTGGCGCTGGGTGCCAATGAAGTGGTCGTGTCCCGTTCGGCGGACGAAATGGCCGCGCATGCGAAATCGTTCGATCTGATCATCAACACCGTGGCGGCCCCGCACGATCTCGACGCCTACCTGGTCCTGCTCAAGCGCGATGGCGGCATGGTGCTGGTCGGTGCACCGGCAACGCCGCATCCGTCGCCGGCGGTGTTCAACCTCATCATGAAGCGCCGCACGCTGGCCGGGTCGATGATCGGCGGCATCGCCGAAACACAGGAAATGCTCGACTTCTGCGCCGCGCACAGCGTGGTGGCCGACATCGAGCTGATCCGCGCCGATGAAATCAACGACGCCTACGAACGCATGCTCAAGGGCGATGTGAAGTATCGCTTCGTGATGGACACCGCCACGCTTTCGGCCTGAAGGGAGGCCTCACCATGAAGCACTTCCTCCTCCTTGCCGGCCTGCTGGCCGGTTCGATGACGGCGTCCGCGCAGGACCTGTCCCGCGGAGCCGACAATTTCTACCGCAGCGAGCGCGTCACCTCGCAGAAGGTGACGTTCCACAACCAGTACCAGATGAAGGTGGCCGGCAACCTGTTCCTGCCCAAGGACCGCACACCCGGCACGAAGTACCCGGCCATCGTGGTCGGGCACCCGATGGGGGCGGTGAAGGAGCAGAGTTCCAATCTCCATGCGCAGAAACTGGCCGAGCAGGGTTTCGTCACCCTGGCCATCGATCTTTCCTTCTGGGGCGAGAGTGAAGGGACGCCTGGCCACATGGTCGCACCGGAGATCTACGCCGACGACATCAGTGCCGCCGTGGATTTCCTGGCGACCCAGTCGATCGTCGATGGCAGCCGCATCGGCGCGCTCGGCATCTGCGGCAGCGGCAGCTTCGTGATCAGCGCGGCGAAGATCGACCCGCGCATCAAGGCCATCGCCACCGTCAGCATGTACGACATGGGGGCAGCCATGCGCAACGGCCTCAATGCCTCGCAGAGCCTGGCCCAACGCCAGGCGATGATCCAGTCCGCCATCGAGCAGCGCCAGGCGGAATTCAATGGTGCCGCACCACGCTATGTGCCGGGCACGGTCACCGAACTCAGCGCGGACACGCCCGAAGTGCAGCGCGAGTTCTTCGATTTCTACCGTACCCCGCGCGGCGCCTACACCCCATCCGGGCAGCAGGCGGACCAGACCACCATGCCGCTGTTCAGCAGCCTGGTGAAGTTCCTCAACTTCCATCCGTTCAACGACATCGAGACCATCGCGCCGCGCCCGATGCTGTTCATCAGTGGCGACCACGCCCATTCGCGCGCGTTCAGTGAAGATGCCTATCGCCGCGCCGGCCAGCCGAAGGAACTGTACTGGGTGAAAGGGGCGGGGCATGTGGATCTCTACGATCGCACCCAGCTGATTCCCTTCAGCCGGCTGGCGGCGTTCTTCCAGAAGGGACTGGCGGCGCCGTGATGACCGACGACCAGAACGCACCGGCGCGCGCACATTGGGGCGGCGTCTTCGCCATGACCCTGTGCGTGTTTGCGCTGATCGCCTCGGAGTTCATGCCGGTCAGCCTGCTTACCCCGCTCGCTGCCGACCTGCAGGTGAGCGAGGGATTGGCGGGCTACGGCATCGCCATCTCCGGTGCGTTTGCCGTGCTCACCAGCCTGTCCATTGCGCGCCTGGCAGGGCGCCTGGACAGGCGAACGGTCCTGCTGCTGCTCACCGCGCTGATGGCGGTGTCCGGCGTGGTCGTGGCCACCGCGCACAGCTACGCGGTGTACATGGCCGGGCGCGCGCTCATCGGCGTGGTCGTCGGCGGCTTCTGGTCACTGTCGGCGGCGACCGCCATGCGCCTGGTGCCACCCTCGCATGTCCCGCGTGCCCTGGCCATCTTCAACGGCGGCAATGCGCTGGCCACGGTGGTCGCGGCGCCGCTGGGCAGCTATCTCGGCGGGATCATCGGCTGGCGCGGTGCGTTTCTGTGCCTGCTTCCGGTCGCGGCGCTGGCGTTCGCCTGGCAGTGGGCCAGCCTGCCACGCATGCCTGCGCGCACCACCGCCGCGCCAGGCAAGGTGCTGGCCCTGCTGCGGCGCCGGCCGGTGCGATGGGGCATGGCTGCCTGCGGTGCCTTCTTCATGGGCCAGTTCGCACTGTTCACCTATGTCCGCCCGTTCCTGGAAACCGTCACCCATGCGGGCGCCACCGCGCTTTCCATGGTGCTGCTGGCGATCGGGGTATCCGGTTTCATCGGCACCGTACTGGTTGGCCGCGCACTCGCGCACGGGCTGTACCGCACGCTGGTGTGCATCCCGATGCTGATGGCAGCCATCGCCCTGCTGCTGGTGCCGTTCGGCACCCAGCTCTGGCCGGTCGCGGCGCTGCTCTCGGCGTGGGGCCTGCTCGCCACCGCCGCCCCCGTGGGCTGGTGGAGCTGGCTGGCGGACACCTTCAAGGACGACGCCGAGGCCGGCGGCGGCCTGATGGTGGCGGTCGTGCAGTGCTCCATTGCCGTGGGCTCCACCCTGGGCGGCGCACTGTACGACCACGGTGGCCACGGCAGCACCTTCGCGGCCAGCGCAGGCGTACTAGGCGTGGCCGCCGTCCTCGCCTGGCGCACCGCGGCGGGCCAACGCCCGCTGGCGCCACGTGTAACCCGCAGCCAATCCGAACCCACCTGGACACGTCAGCCCGAACCCTCCACGCAGGAGCCAACACCATGAACACTTCCTTCCTCATGCTCGCCCTTGGCGCCACCGCGCTGCCTACCGCGACTGCTGCCGCAGCCGACACAGGCCAGCAGACCATCGCCCGCGCTGGCGAGCAGGCATCGCAGCCCGGGGCAGAGGCGTACTTCACCGGCCGCGTGCGGATCGACCCGGTCTGGCCGGCCGAGGGCGGCATTCCAGCCTCCGGCGGCCTGGTTACCTTCGAACCGGGCGCGCGCTCGGCCTGGCACACCCATCCGGCCGGTCAGCGCCTGCTGGTCACCAGTGGGGTGGGGCTGGTACAGGAATGGGGCAAGCCAGTCCAGGTCATCCGCCCGGGCGACGTGGTCTGGTGCCCACCGGGCGTAAAGCACTGGCACGGCGCCGCCCCCGAGACCGCCATGACCCACCTTGCCGTGACCGGGACGATCGATGGCCGCAACGTGGAGTGGATGGAGAAGGTGGACGATGCGCAGTACCACGCCCGCTAGAACGAAGTCGTGGCTGCTGCTGGCCACACTCATCCTGGCGGGACTGCCCGCCACGAACGCACAGGAGCCATTGCCCATGAACACTTCACCCCGTAACGAAATGCCGCCCCTCGCGTCGCTGAGCCAACGGCAGCAGGCGCTGGTTCCGATTGCGGCGTTCGCGGCCTCAGGCAACCTCGAGCGCCTGAAGCCGGCGCTGGAAGCAGGACTGGATGCGGGACTCAGCATCAGCGACGTGCGTGAGGTCCTGCTGCAGCTCTACGCCTATGCCGGCTTTCCGCGCAGCCTCAACGCGCTGGGCCAGTTGATGGAGGTCGTGCAAGCGCGCGCGGCGCGTGGCCTGCACGACGACCCCGGGCGCCAACCCAGCACGCCTGCCCCGCAGGGCGAGGCCCTGTTGAAAATCGGCACGGACAACCAGACGGTGCTGGCTGGCGCCCCGGTGGCGGGTCCACTGTTTGATTTCGCACCCGCGGCCAACACGTACCTGCGCACCCATCTTTTCGGTGACATCTTCGCGCGCGACAACCTGGATTGGCAGAGCCGTGAACTGGCCACGCTCAGCATGCTGTCCATGATCGAGGGGGCGGATGCACAGGTAATCGCCCACATCGGGATGAGCATGAACATCGGCGTAGGGAAGGACGCGCTGGCCGAGCTGGCCGATACCCTGGAGACCTGCGTGGATGCCGTTCCGGCGCAGCGGGTCCGACAGGCACTGCTGCGGAAAACGCAACCATAACCCCAACGTCGCAGGCCGTGAGACCGCCCTCCGTATCCTCTGGGCCATGCTTACGCCCTCCGCACATCAAGACGTCAATCGCGCACGCATCGTCTCCGGCTGGGTGCAGACCGGTGAGCGCTGGGTGCTGTGGTGGAACGCACGCGAAATCGCCGCGGTCGCCCCGGACGGGCGGCCGGGCGTTCGTCTCTGGATGAAGGGGCAGAAGATGTGGCAGACCAAGGATGTGCGTGCTGCCAGCATCCGCCAGGGCAAACGCTTTGCCGAGCGCTGGTGCGCAGCACGTCTCTACCCGGAACTGCGGCTGCGCGATGCCGTGGCACGGCTGGTCAGTGCAACACCGCCTCCCCAGGCAGCGCCACCACCGCCGCCGCTGCCGCCCCTCGAGCGACAGCAGGTGCGGCGGCTGGCCGACGCGGGCGGCCGCGATATTGCACGCATCAAGGAAGCGCTGGATGCGCGCCGCCAGCCGCAGGTGCACTGAGCGCGCGCAGCAGAGCGGAACCCATGGCTCACCACGGGTTCCGCCAGCAGCCGTTACTTCGGCATCAGCACACTGTCCACCACATGCACCACGCCGTTGGACTGCATGACATCGGCGGTCGTCACCGATGCCTTGCCGCCCTTGGCATCGATCACCCAGACCTTGCCGTCCTGCAGCTTCACCGTCAGCGGCTCACCCTGCACGGTCTTCAGGGTACTGGTGCCACCGTGGCTGCGGGCGGCCGCCGTCAGCTGGGTGGAGGTGTAGGTGCCTGACACCACGTGGTAGGTCAGCAGCTTGCTCAGCTTGGCCTTGTTTTCAGGCTTCAGCAGGGTGTCCACCGTACCGGCGGGCAGCTTCTCGAAGGCCTGGTTGGTGGGCGCGAACACCGTGAACGGGCCCTTGCCGCTCAACGTGTCCACCAGGCCGGCCGCCTTCACCGCGGCCACCAGGGTGCTGAGGTCCTTGGCCGTCGAGGCGTTCTCCACGATGGTCTTGTTGGCATACATCGGCACGCCGCCCACCATCGGGTTATCGGCCGCAAACGCTGCGGGTGCGGCACAAGCAACCGCGATGCCCGCGGCAATGGCAAGACGCTGGATCTGGCTACGCATGTTCGTGTCCTCGCTGGACGAGGCCCTTCGGCCTCTTCATGAATGCAGGAATGCCTGCGGATAACGCGCCCATGGGAGCCTTGCCAGCGAGTTGTGCCTATCTCTACGAGTCATGCAGGGCGCTTGGATGCGGCCGATTGCAACCGTCTTTTGAATGGTTCAACGACGTTGACGAGGCGTGACGAAGGGCAGGCGCCGTAGACCCGGCACGCGCCAGAAAAACGGCACTATTTGGCCCGCGCGCGGGCTTTGCTACCCTTCGTCCGGGGCGCGACCACGCGCGTCCCGGACGCCAAGAGGACGCTTCGGCAGATGCCCAACAGAGCAGCACGGAAATGGCAGGGCCTGCCGAAATTCCAGGAGGCACCGCGCCGCAGGAAGATCGGCACCATCCTGTCACTGGCAGGCATTTCTTCGATCCTGCTGGGCCTGGGCTGGACGGCGTGCTACCTGTACGTCGACCGTGCCGAGCTGGCCGCGCCTTTCCTCGGGGTGATGGCGGTGGGCGTACTGGCCGTTGTCCGCAGCCGCCGCGCCGACGGCACGTCCCTGCTGATCGTTGCCCATGGCGTTTTCCTCTCCGTGGTGGGCGTGGCCATCATCGACGCTCCCATCGCCTGGGTACCGCGTTCGGGGCACCTGTTCCTGCTGCCGCTGGCCGCAGGTGCCGCCTTTACCTTCGATGCGCGCGAACGCTACGGGTCACTGGTCTTCCCGCTGGTCTGCCTGGCCACGTTCGCCGCGTTTGCCATCGGCGCGCTGGATTTCCTCGCGCCTGGCACTTCGCCACCCATCGAAGTGCGCGTGTGGGGCGCGCGTTCCAATACGGTCATCTCGATGATCCTGCTGGCCGCGATCTTTGCGATCTACCGCAAGGACATCGGCAACCGCCTGCGGCTGGAGCGCGAGCTCGGCCGTGCGGTGCGCAATGGTGAGATCGAAGTGCACTACCAGCCGCAGGTACACGGCAATGGCGTGGTCACCGGGGTGGAAGCGCTGGCGCGCTGGCGGCGGCCCTCCGGCGATCTGCTGCCACCGGGCGCGTTCATCGCGCAGGCGGAGGAGAGTGGCGCCATCCGGGACATCGGCCTGGAAGTCCTGCGGCAGGCCTGCGAAACACTCAAGCAATGGTCCAGCACAGCGCATGCACGGCACCTGCGCGTGGCGGTCAACATCAGCCCGGTGCAGGTACTCGACGATGCGTTCGTTCCCTCGGTGGCTGCAGTCATCGCCCAGGCCGAGGTCGATCCGGCGCTGATCGAACTGGAACTGACCGAATCCGCGCTGTCGCACGATGCTGGCATGGTGATCGAGAAGATGAAGGCGCTCGAGTCCCTGGGGCTGACCTGGGCGCTGGATGATTTCGGCACCGGCTACTCTTCGCTGGCAACCCTGCGCACGCTGCCGGTGCGCAAGCTGAAGATCGACCGGCAGTTTGTCGTCGAAGCCGTGAGCCAGGAGAACGCGCAGCGCCTGCTCGGCAAGATCCTGGAAATTTCGCAGGTGATGGGCATGAGTGCCCTGGCCGAGGGCGTGGAAACAACCGCGCAGTGGGAGCTGCTGGTGGGCCTGGGCTGCGATCACTTCCAGGGCTATCTGTTCGCCCCGCCGATGCCGAAGGACGCGCTGGAGCAGTGGCTCGCCGCCCGGGTAGAGTCGAGCTTGCTCGACTGATCAGCTGTAGTGCCGAGCCCGTGCTCGGCTGCATTTGGCGGAGAGCAGCCGAGCGTTGGCTCGGCCCTACACCTGCGCGCTGGGCGACTTCGGCACCGGCTTTTCCGGGCCCAGCCGCCGCATGCCGCAAGGTGGGCCGCCACGGCGGCTGCTTTCGCAGGCCGGCCAGACTGACCATACTGCTGCCCATGAACCCGTTCCGCCGCATCCAGGCCTCTCTGGCCGGCCACCTGCGCAGCGAAGCCTGGCGTCGCCGCGCCGCGCTGTGGATCGGCGCAGTGGCCGTCGCGCTGGTCGCCATCCTGTTCGCCAAGGCCAGCGACGCAGCGTTCGGCCTGTTCCAGCGCGCCATCAACCACTCGCCGTGGTGGGCGCTGCTGCTCACGCCGGGTATCTTCGCCTTGCTCGCCTGGCTGACCAGCGGCGCCCTGCGCCCGACCCGGGGCAGCGGCATTCCCCAGGTCATCGCCGCGCTGGAAAAGCCCGATGAAACCTTCCGCCAGGTCAATCTCTCGCCCGGGGTTTCTGCCGGCAAACTCCTGTTGACTTCGCTTTCGCTGCTCGGTGGCGCATCAGTCGGCCGCGAGGGGCCCACCGTCCACGTCGGCGCCAGCCTGATGTATCTGTTCGGGCGCTGGTTCGGCTTCAAGGATCCCAGAGAACTGTCGCACTTCCTGCTGGCAGGCGGTGCTGCCGGTATCGCGGCGGCGTTCAACACGCCCCTGGCCGGCATCGTGTTCGCCATTGAGGAGTTGAGCGGGCGCTTCGAGCATCGGTTCTCGGGCACGCTGTTGACCGCGGTCATCGTGGGCGGCGTAGTCTCGCTGGGCCTGCTCGGCAACTACACCTACTTCGGCCACGTGACCGCGCGCATGCCGCTCGGCCAGGCCTGGTTGGCCATCCTGATGTGCGGGGTGGTCGCCGGCCTGCTGGGCGGGGTATTCGCACGCATGGTGCTGGCCAGTGTTGCCGGCCGGCCGCGCTGGTTGGGCACGCTGCGGCAACGGCACCCGGTGCTGCTCGCCGCAGGGTGCGGCCTGGTGGTGGTCGGCCTGGCCGCCGCATTCGGGGATGGGGCGTACGGCACCGGTTATGAGCAGGCACGCAGCCTGGTGCAGGGGCACGCCGAGGTGGGGCACGAGTTCGGCTTGATGAAACTGCTCGCCAACCTGGCCTCGTACATTGCGGGCATTCCCGGCGGCCTGTTCTCGCCGGCACTGGCCGTGGGCGCTGGCATCGGCCACAACCTTGCCGCATTGATGCCCGCCGTCGACCCGCGCGCCTTCGTGCTGCTGGGCATGTGCGCCTACCTCACCGGCGTGACCCAGGCGCCGCTGACATCGGCGGTGATCTCGCTTGAGCTGACCGACAGCGGCGACCTGCTGCTGCCCATCCTGGCTACGGTGTTGATCGCCCGCGCGGTGTCCGGGCTGGTCTGCCCGGTGCCGATCTATCGCGGCCTGGCCGAGCAGCTGCTTGTGAAGTGAAGCCCCGCTGCCGGATCTACGTCGGCATTCTTTCCGGCCGATGCTCGGTAGTGCCGGCGGCTGGCCGGCAAACCATCAACACACGTTCGGCCAGAAGCACGCGATTGCGCGGTTTGTTCAATCCCACCCCGGGGCGGAACGCGAAACTACAGCGCTGCTCAAACCGATTGCTCTGATGAACGAGCCAGACCGCACTCCCATCCACCCAACGACCGCCTGCCGCCGCTGCATCATCGGCGGCGAACGGGAAGGGCGCTCCGCGCCGCCGCCGCAGCAGCAGCCAGATACGATCACCTTCGCATCGTTGTCTTCGTTGGCTGCGGTGTTGAGCGATGAGAACCGTCGCCTCCTGCGCACGCTGCACCAGCGCGAGCCGCAATCCCTGACCGAGCTTGCCGGGTTGACCGGACGGAAGGTACCAAGTCTCTCGCGCACCCTGAAGGTGATGGAACGCTACGGCCTGGTGGAATTGAAGCGGCGAGGGGTGGCCGTAATACCGTCAGCGCTGGCCATCCGGTTCTCCGTGGTCCTGGACTGAGGCCTTGGCCCCGTTCTCAGGTGGCGCTGCCTCGGGCCAGGCGCTCGGGCAACGCGATTGAGCGCCTTGACCTGCTCGCCCGTAGCGGCCCCAGCCATGGCGAGCAGCTGGCCCTGGACCTGCTGGCATTCGCGCAGCAGTCCCGCAACTGCCGTTGCGTCCCATGTAAAGGCAGGCCAGCCGGGCTATTGTCAGATCCAACGGGGCGCAGACATGTGCATTTCTCCACCGAGCCGCAAATGGCGGCTACGCGTCCGGTCGTTCCAGCAAGCGGCGCAGAAGAACCACCCCACCGACATGCGTGCCGGAATCATCAAGCGAGTGGTCCACGGTTCCCCAGCGAGCGACGAACAACCGGTCCAGCACGGTATTGGGCTGCATGAGGCAGCTCATGTCCCACGCGGGAAATCGACGCGCATCGATCACGGCATCGCCCAGCATGTGCAACCGATCATGGTCGGCACTGGCGCGGATGCGCCCGATCGCCCCCTCGATCCCATCCGCTGGCCCCTCAACGTACTGCAGGAAGCGTGCCCCATCGAACAGCATGGCACCGGTCACGCCCGCCATCCGGTTGAAGCGCTGGGCGCCCTCCACGATGCGCTCGAGGCGTAGCGCATCAATTCCCGGCACGGCAACACTTCGGTAGGCGACAGCACGCAGCATGGAGGGGTCCGGTCATGGGTTGGAAACAAGGTACTCCTTCCAGCCGTGGTCCGCTTGACCATTTCCGCCCAGTGGATTTCCCGACTTTCCCCCGTCTTCACGCAGGGATCAGGGGCGCAGCACGCCATGTTCCCCGGCAAAGCAGGATGCTGCACCAAACGCCACGGCTGGAAACCATATGTGCGAGCGAGAGGAACACCACAGCTGCGGTGCCGCCGGCGAAACCGGCCGCTTTCGACTGGACCAGGTTGAATGCCTGGACGTCGCTCGACCGGACGGGCCGAGCATCGTCAAGGTGCACGCGCACTGCCACACCTGCGACAGCGACTTCGTCGCGCGCGAGCCGGTCGGACTGACAGCGATTTCCGGGGGCGCCGTATTGAGCTGCACCCATTGCAGCAATCGCCAGGCGATCGGCCAAGGGGTCTTTGACAGCCTGCCGCGCTCCGGCCGCCGCAATTCTGCGTGATGCCGCCGCCACGCAGCCTCTACAGCATGAAAGGGATGCTCTGCGCTCCCCGGTTGCAAGCCCGCAGCCGGCATACAGAGCCTCCCCCATGCGCGACCAGGTCAAATCCACCCGCTACGCAACCCCGTCCCGCATCCGCGAAGGCCGCCCGTTCCCGCAGGGCGCCTCATTCGATGGGCAAGGTACGAACTTCGCGCTCTTCAGTGCACACGCCACCAAGGTTGAACTCTGCCTGTTCGACGAGTACGGCAACGAGCAGCGCATCGAGTTGCCCGAGTACACCAACGAGATCTGGCATGGCTACCTGCCCGATGTGAAGCCCGGTCAGCGCTACGGCTACCGGGTGCATGGCCCCTATGCGCCAGCGGAAGGGCACCGCTTCAACCACAACAAGCTGCTGCTCGACCCTTACGCACGTGAAATCGATGGTGACTTGACCTGGGCCGATGAACTTTACGGCTACACCATCGGCCACCCCGATGGCGATCTCAGTTTTGATGAACGCGACAGCGCACCGTTCATGCCCAAAGCCGTGGTGGTGGAAGACACCTATGACTGGGAAGGCGATGAGCGCCTGCTCACGCCCTGGAACCGCACCGTCGTATACGAAACCCACGTGCGCGGCTTTACCCAGCGCCACACCGAGGTCAGCGACGACGTGCGCGGAACCTGTGCCGGCCTTGCCCAGCCTGCCGTGCTGGACTACATCCGCGGCCTCGGCGTCACCGCAGTAGAGCTGCTCCCGGTCCATGCCTATCTGGATGACAACTATCTGCTGGACAAGGGCCTGCGCAATTACTGGGGCTACAACACGCTGGCGTTCTTTGCGCCCAAGCGCCGCTACCTGGCCAGCGGGCACCGCGACGAGTTCCGCGACATGGTCAAGGCCATGCACGCGAAAGGGCTCGAGGTCTTCATGGACGTGGTCTACAACCACACCGCCGAAGGCAACGAACTGGGGCCGACGCTGTCCTTCAAGGGCATCGACAACGCCAGCTACTACCGCCTGGCCGAAGACAAGCGGTACTACATCAACGATACCGGCACCGGCAACACCTTCAATCTGAGCAACCTGCAGGCCATCCGCTTCGTCTGCGATTCCCTGCGGTACTGGGCGCATGACATGCACGTGGATGGCTTCCGCTTCGATCTGGCCACCATCCTGGGCCGGGAACCGACCGGTTTCGATCAGCGAGGTGGCTTCCTCGATGCGGTTGGCCAGGATCCGGTGCTCAGCCAGGTCAAGCTGATTGCAGAACCCTGGGACTGCGGCCCCGGCGGCTATCAGGTCGGGCATTTCCCGCCCGGCTGGGCAGAGTGGAATGACAGGTTCCGCGATACCGCGCGCGGCTTCTGGAAAGGCGATGAAGGCAAGCTGGCTGAGTTTGCCACCCGATTGACCGGCTCGGCGGACCTGTTCGACCGACGCGGCCGCCGCCCGTGGGCATCGGTCAACTTCATCACCGCGCACGACGGCTTCACCCTCAACGACCTGGTCAGCTACAACGAGAAGCACAACGACGCCAATGGCGAAGGGAATCAGGACGGCTCCAACAACGATTCGTCCTGCAACCATGGTGCCGAGGGTCCGACCGACGACGCGGGCATCAACGCGCTGCGCGAGCAGCAGATGCGCAACCTGCTGGCCACCCTGCTGCTTGCGCAGGGCACGCCGATGATGCTGGCCGGTGACGAGCGGGCGCAGACGCAGGGCGGCAACAACAACACCTATTGCCAGGACAACGAAACGGCCTGGATCGATTGGGGACGCGATACCACCGAAGGCCGGTTGGCCCAGTTCGTGCGTGATCTTCTGGCGCTGCGCCAGAGCCATCCGATCCTGACCCGCGGCCGCTTCCTCAACGGCCAGTACAACGAGCAGGCCGGCGTGCGCGATCTGACCTGGCTCAACCCGGCCGGCCGGGAAATGACCGATGACGACTGGAATGACGCGAGCGCACGTTCGGTCGGCCTGCTGCTGGAGGGCAGGGCACAGGCATCGGGTGTGCGTGAACATGCGAGCGACGCCAGCGTGCTGGTCGTCATCAACGCCTATCACGAGGGCGTCGATTTTGCGCTGCCGGACGACGAAGGTGCCGCGCTGGACTGGTCGATGCTGCTGACCACCGATGCGGGCCTCACTGACGAACAGACCGTGCAGAGCGCTGGCCAGTTCCTTGCCCCGCCACGCAGCCTGACTGTTTTCCGGTGCGGGGCAGCGGCTGCAGGCTGAGCAATACAAAGAAGCCCCGCTCATGCGGGGCTTCATCTACTTACGCAATATCCCACTTGTGCGTGGCTGCGGGCTTCTGCTTGTAAATGGTCCCGCCGAAATCAACGTGCAGTTCCATCCAGTCGCCGCCCTTCTGCCGGGCCAGTACTTCGAAGTGCTTGGGGTGACGCTGCGGCTCACCGGCAGGTGTCCACCCCGCCTGCTTCACGGCGTCCAGTGCTGCGGCGGGATCTGCGTCTGCGTGCTTCCCCGCATGATGCGCCTTCCCATGGTGCGGCTTCTTGTGCTCGATCTCCACCCGCGTGCCGCCAGTGCGGGCAATGCTCAGCACCTTGATCTCCGACGGACGTCGTTCACCCTCCAGGCTGACTGGAAGGCCCGGCTCGATGGAAAAGGCGTCTGCACCTTTGGGCCCCAGATCGGCCAGATAGGGCTGGCCATCTGCCAGCAGCGTGAAGCGGTGGGCAAACACGTGTTCAACGACGCCGGACAAGGCGATTTTTTCATGGTGCGGCATGTATTTCTCCTGAGAGCGCCCATGCGTGGGCGCAGAGATCAGGTGGGAGCTGCGCGCCGCGCGTGCAATGCAATGCCATGACGGGATTCAGCCCAGGTTGCCCGCCGCAGGGCAGTGCAACGCTCAGCCAACGCCCGTGGGCCCCTCCAGCACCAGCCGCACCTTGCGCAGCAGCTGCTGCCGGTTGAACGGCTTGTTCAGCACCTCGTATTCCGAGCCACCCGCATCGGTGCGCTCGAGTCCGGCTTCGGCGTAGCCCGTGGTCAGCAGCACCTTCATTCTCGGCAACCGGCGCTTCGCTTCGCGCGCCAGAAGCACGCCATTCATGCCGCCCGGCATGATCAGATCGGTGAACAGCAGATCGAACACCTCGCCCTGTTCCAGCAGCGCCAGCGCCGATGCCCCATCGTTGGCAACGCGGGTCTGGTAGCCGCCGGCCTCCAGCAGCATCTGCGCCAGTTCGGCCACGTCATCGCGGTCCTCGACAATCAGGATCCGCTCGCTGCCACCGCGGTCCATGGCCATGTTGGAGGGCGCAACATCCTTGGTCAGCGCATCGGGCGTGGCAGGGAAGTACAGGCTGACGGTGGTGCCCACGCCCGGCTCGGAGGCGATGCGCACGGTGCCGCCGGACTGCTTGACGAAGCCATACACCATGGACAGTCCCAGCCCGGTTCCTTCACCTTCGTCCTTGGTGGTGAAGAACGGGTCCATCACCCGGCGCACGATATCCGGCGACATGCCACTGCCGTTGTCCTGCACCGAAATGCAGACCAGGCGCCCGGCAGGCAGATGGTCGAGATCACCGGAGGAGACACTCTTGGAAACTTCCACGTTTCGCGTGGCCAGCAGCACCCGCTGATCGGGACGTCCCTTCAACGCGTCACGCGCATTGATGACCAGGTTGAGGATGGCGACTTCGGCCTGGGTGGTGTCTATCCTGCAGTTCCACAGGCCCGGCGCCAGATCCATCTCCAGTTCCACCTCGGCGCCCACGCGTTGGGCGGCCAGTTCCACCGTGGAGGACACCAGGGAGTTCAGGTTGACCGTGCGGCCTTCCAGCTTCTGCCGCCGCGAGAACGCCAGCAACTGCTGGGTCAGCACCGCCGCCTTGTTGGCCGCCGACTGCGCCTGCGTCGCCGCGCGCCTGACAAAGCTGTCCGGCCCAAGCTCCTGCTCGGAGGTGCCGGTGATCATTTCCAGGTAGCCGGACATCACCTGCAGGAGGTTGTTGAAATCGTGCGCGATGCCGCCGGTCAGCTGGCCAAGCGCTTCCATCTTCTGCGCCTGGCGCAGCGAATCCTCCGCATCGCGTCGCCGCGACACGTCCAGCTGGGAACCGAAGAAGTACACCAGCGTGCCGTCATCGTCGAAGACCGGCGACACGAAAAGGGCGTTCCAGAAGGTCGAACCGTCCTTGCGGTAGTTCAGCACCTCGGTGGCCGCCTCGCGGGTCTCGGCAATGGCCTCACGGATCTCGGCAATCGCATCAGGGTCGGTGTCCGGACCCTGCAGGAAGCGGCAGTTGCGGCCAACCAACTCCTCGCGCTCGTAGCCGGTCATTTCCACGAAGGCCCGGTTGGCGAAGATGATGGGGTTATCGGGCTGGTGCGGGTCGGTGATGATCATCGGCATCCGCGTGGTTTCCACCGCGCTGAAAAAGATATCCGACCGTCTGTCACCCACGCCCGCTTGCTGGTGGCTTCTGACAGCGGGTGAGGGGAATCCCTTGAATTGATCGTTCGACACGCCATTCCCTGCTTGGATGCGACGGGTGCCAGCGTAAACACCGGGCTCGTCAAAGCCCGGCACCTTGCCACAACGCGCGTGAAAATGACCGCGTTCAGCCTGAATAATTCAGATTCAGCGTACGCAGGCTCAAGCGATGCCCGCGCCACCGGTGACGCCGAACACTTCACCGGTCAGGTAGCTGCCTTCCTGGCTGGCCAGCAGCACGTAGATCGGCGCGATCTCCACCGGCTGGCCCGGGCGCTTCATCGGCACCTGCGTACCAAACTTGGTCACCGCCTCGGTCGGCTGACCACCGGAGGACTGCAGCGCGGTCCAGAACGGGCCGGGCGCCACCACGTTGGCGCGGATTCCCTTTTCGACCAGCTGTGCCGACAACGCCTTGGTGTAGGCGACGATGCCCGCCTTGGTGGTGGCGTAGTCCAGCAGGATCGCCGAAGGGTCATACGCCTGCACCGAGGCAGTGGTGATGACGGACGCGCCTGCCGGCAGATGCGGAACCGCCGCCTGGCAGATCCAGTGCATCGCATACAGGTTGGTCTTCATCGTCTTGTCGAAGTCTTCCGCGCTCAGCTCGGCAATGCTCTCGCGGTATTGCTGGCGGGCCGCATTGACCACCAGGATGTCCAGGCCGCCGAAGGCTTCCACGGTGCGCTCCACCATGGTCTCGCACCATTCCGGGTCGGTGATGTCACCCGGCAGCGCCAGGGCCTTGCGGCCTTCGGCCTCGATCAACGCGAACACTTCTTCCGCATCCGACGCTTCGGAGGGCAGGTAGGACAGGGCGACATCGGCACCCTCGCGCGCATACGCAATTGCCGCAGCGCGGCCGATACCACTGTCGGCGCCGGTGATCAGCGCACGGCGTCCGCTCAGCTTGCCCGAGCCCTGGTAGCTGGTTTCACCGTGGTCCGGCACCGGATCCATGGCTGCGGCCTTGCCCGGCACGGGCTGCGGCTGGGCGGGGAAGGGCGGCTGCGGATACTGGCTGCGCGGGTCCTGCATTTTCAGACGGTCATTCATGGTCGATCCTTATCGTGGGGCGGGCGGAGAGTGGGCGGCTCAAGGGCAGCCCTGGGTATCTGCAATCGTGGCCATGGCCATTACCTGGGCCAGGTGACTCAAGCCTTGCGGGGTGTTGCCGAGGTAGTGGCCCGTGGCCGGGTCCACCATTTCGCTCAGCACGCCCTGGCAGCGGCCGAGGGCGCCGTTCAATGCATCCACTCGCGCCCGGGCGTCCTCAACGAAGCCCAGCCGCGCATACGCTTCTGCCATCCAGTAAGAGCAGGCAATGAAGCAGCCCTCTTCTTCGGGCATGCCCGAATAGCGGTAGTGGAAGCCGGATTGGCCCAGTTCACGGTCGAGGGCGCGCAGGGTGGCCAGCAGGCGGTCCCTGCCGTCAAAGCGGAAGCGCACCGCCAGCGCCACGGACGCGTCCAGCTTGCCGCTGCCGGGGTACATCTCGAAGGCTTGCAGGGCGTCGGACCAGCAATGGGTCTCGATCCAGTCACTGATGCGGTCGCGTTCGCGCTGCCAGCGGTCGCGGCAGGTCGTCGGCAGCTGGCCCTGGTCGGCCAGCTCGACCGCCCGCGCCAGCGCCTGCCAGCAGCTGATCTTGGACATCGTGTAATGCTCCAGCTCCGGCAGCTCCCAGATCCCCGAGTCCTTTGCGCGCCAGTGGTCCGCACAGAGGTCGGCAATGCGGGAAAGCAGCTCCGCGCTGGCGCCATCCAGGATGTTGCCAGCCGCCACAAAACAGAACGCGGTCTCGAAGATGTCGCCATAGATGCCGTGCTGGTGCTGGTCACCGGCCAGGTTACCCTTCACCACCGGCTGCGTATCGCGGTAGCCGCGCATGGGCAGTTCCTGCACCGGCTCCACCTTTTCGCCATCCAGGGTGAAGACCACCTTCGGCCCATGGCGCCGCAGCTGTCGCAGCAGCCAGGTGAACGCCGCTTTGGATTCCGCTTCCAGACCGGCGGCCAGGAAGGCCTGGATGGTGTACCCAGCGTCGCGGACCCAGGCATAGCGGTAATCGAAATTCTTGTCACCGCCGATACGCTCGGGCAGCGACGTGGTGGCGGCCGCTGCGATGGCACCCGAGGGCGAGTACAGCAGCAGCTTCAACGCCAGCGTACTGCGCACGAACGTCGCGCGGTCCCAGCCGTCGTAGGACACATTGCGCGCCCATGCCTTCCATTCGCGGTCGGTCAGGTCGATGCGGCCATCCACCTCGTCCACCGACGGCGCAACCAGCGGCTCGTCCTCACCCACCACCAGCGCCACGGTCACCCGCTCGCCGGCACCAACCGCGCATTCACCGCGCGCGCCTTCGTCGGTCCACCGCAGCTGCAATGCCGGGTGATGAATGGCCACGCCCAGCAACCGCTGCACATGGAAGACCGTGTGTTCGCCAATGGACGAGCAGTAGGGGCTGGCGGACTGCGCACGGGTGCTGGGGCAGATGTGCACGTCAAAATGCACCTCGCCCTCCAGGCCCTCGATGCGCCGCGCAAGTTCGCACCAGGGGAGGCGACCGGCGTTGCCGCTGTTCAGCGATTCCGTCAGCGATGCACGACCGGATGCCGTGGTGAAGACCGTCTCCAGCACGTTGCTGTCCGCGCGGTAATGGCGTTCGACGGTGCAGGGCTCGGTAGGCGCGATGCTGAAGTAGCCGCCATTGCTGCCGTCCAGCAGCCGATCAAACAACGGCGGGCTGTCCATGTTGGGTGCACACCACCAATCGATGGAACCATTGCAGCCGGTCAAGGCAACGGAGCGGCCTTCGCCCAGCGCCGAGTATTGTTCAATGGGCAGCGCACCGTCCTTCCTGCGCTCGATGGACACCGGGGCATCGCTCACCGGAGACGCATCGGGGGAAGCAGCTTCGGGCAACGTCGACATCAACGCACCCTCCGGCGAGCATGCAAGGCTGCCGGAACAGCGGTGGGGGTGCACATGGTGGATGTCCAGACGTGGGGTGCATTGAACCTAGAGAGCCGCATGCGCAGGCAGGGTGAGGCAGTGCTCAACGCCACGTGATCGTTGCACCGCGTTGACGCGTGCTTGCACGCCACGTGGACAGGCCGACGACCATGCTCGCGCCGCTACATCCCGAGGTCACCATGCAACGTCCCGTTCTCTTCCTCCTGCACAGCCTGGGCGCCAGCCATCGGGAATGGAGTGCCGTACAACGCGCCCTGGGCGACGCGTTCGAGTGTGTCGCGCTGGATATTCCCGGCTTCGGCGGCACCACCGCAGACGGTGCGACCGACATCGATGCCCTGGTGGACTGGTTTCAGCAAGAAGTCACTACGCGTGCTCCCGCGTGCTGGTTTGCCGTCGGCCATAGCATGGGCGGCAAGATCGCCACGCAGATCGCCGCCCGCAGCCGCGACGGCGTACAGGGCCTGGCAGGTCTCGCGGGCGTGGTATTGGTCGCCGCGTCGCCGCCGTGCCCTGAGCCCATGGAAGAGGCACGCCGCGAAAAGATGCTCGGCTGGTTCGCCAACGGCGCGCCCGCGCGCCTCCATGCTGAAGCATTCATCGACGCCAATGCACATCGGCCCCTGCAGGGTGTGACCCGCGAAGTCGCCATCCTCGATGTGCTGCGCACCGATCCCATCGCTTGGCGTGCCTGGCTGCAGCAGGGCAGCCGCGAGCATCGCCAGCAAGAGGCCGCGCACCTGCACACCCCCGCGCTGATACTGGCCGGCGCCAAAGACGGCGATCTGGGCGAAGCGGCACAACGCGCACTGAACGCACCGCACTATCTGCATGCATCCGTCGAGGTCGTGCCGGACGCCGCGCACCTGATCCCTGTTGAGCAGCCGGAATGGCTTGCCCAGCGCATTGCCGCGTGGGCCCTCCCGCTGGCGGCAGGCGGACTGCCACCGGCATTCATTCAGCTGCTCAACGCCGAACGCGTCGCACCGCGCATGCGTGCCCGCCTGCTGGCGCGGCATGCGAGACCGCTACCGCTGCCGACGTCGGCAATGCCGGCAGGGCACCTGAAACTGCTGGCTGCCTTGGCGACATGTCTCGTACCCGGCGCAGACCCCAACGATCTGGCGTTGCGCGTCGCTCACTCGCTTGTGAACCACGAAAGCGATGGCTGGCGCTTTGCCGATCTGCCTGCCGACGCCGAGGCATGGGCGCAGGCCTTGGATCAACTGGATGCGGCCGCCAACGGATTCGCCACGCTTACCCCTGCTGAACAGCACGCACTGCTTGATCGGGTACAACAGCAGAGCGCGCCCACAACAGACAACGCCATACTGGACCCCGTCCAACTGGCGCACTGGTTTGAGGATGCGAGAGCGCTGTTCGCCAGAACCTGGATGAGTCTTCCCTCGACCTGGGCCGCCATCGGCTATGACGGTTTCGCTGTCGGCGGCAAAGGTACGCGGAGCCCCGGTTACGAGCACACAGAGGCGGACATGATCGACGCGTGGCAGCTGCCATGCTGAGTCACGCCATGCCAAACCACAGCGCAGATCAGTCGTTCGACGCCGTCATCATCGGCAGCGGTGCAGGCGGCGCGCCGCTGGCAGCCCGTCTGGCCGAAGCCGGCGTATCGGTGCTGGTGCTGGAAGCGGGTCGAACGTTCACGCCCGATGACCACCTCGCAGACGAACTGGCCACCGACATCTACTGGATGGAAGAGCGGCTCAGCGGCGGCCAGACCCCCACCGCCTTCGGGGCCAACAATTCCGGCCAGGGGGTGGGTGGCTCCACCCTCCATTGGGGTGCATTCTGCCCACGGCCAGACCCGCGCGATCTGCGCCTGCGCTCGCTGACAGGGCAGGGGGCCGATTGGCCCATCGCAGCGGCAGAGCTGCAGGCGTACGTGCAGCGCGTCGAGGCGTTCATTGGTGTATCCGGCCCTGCCCACTATCCGTGGGACGCCTCCCGCCAATACGGCTATCCACCCGTGCTGCGCAACGCTTCCGCCCAGGCCATGCAGCGCGGCTGTGATGCACTGGGCGTGCGCGCCACCGATGCGCCCGCCGCGCTGGTCAGCCAGGCCCGGCAGCAGCCGCACTGGGGTCTGCGCCAGCCCTGCAACCACTGCGGCGCATGCCACCAGGGCTGCAGCAACGGCGCGAAGGCCACCATGGATACCTCCTGGCTGCCGTGGGCCGTGGCACACGGTGCCGCGATTCGCGATCAGAGCCGGGTGGTGGATCTGGAGCGCGATGCCCACGGCCGCATCACTGCAGTGGTCTATCAACGCGAGCATCGCCTGCACCGGGTGAAATGCTCCGCTGCCTTCCTGTGTGCCGGCGGCGTGGAAACACCGCGCCTTCTGCTTAACCTGGGGCTGGCCAACAGCAGCGGCCAGGTCGGCCGCAACTTCATGGCCCACGTGGCCACCCAGGTGTGGGGGTTCTTCGCAGCTGACATGTGCATGAACCGCGGCTACCCGTCTTCGCTCATCACAGAAGATTTCGTGCGGCCGCACGACGCCTCGTTCGCTGGGGGCTACCTGGTACAGAGCCTGGGCGTGCAGCCAGCCACACTGGCCAATACACTGGCCCGGGGCGCCGGCCTGTGGGGCCAGCCACTGGTGGATGCGCTCTCTTCCTACCGGCATCTGGCCGGCATCGGCATCAACGGCGAATGCCTGCCACAGGACGGCAACCAGCTGACCCTCAGCGACGAGCGTGATGCCTTTGGCATGCGGCGCGCTCGGGTCGATTTCAGCTACGGCGCGAACGAAAGGGCACTGGACGCGCACGCGCAGGCCCAGCTCACCCGCATCTGGCAGGCCGCAGGTGCTACCGGCATCTTCGCCGCCGCGCGCTCGGCCCACACCCTCGGTACCTGCCGCATGGGCGATTCGGCTGAAACCGCGGTCGTGGATGGCGACGGCCGCAGCTTCGACATCCCCAATCTCTTCATCTGCGACAACTCCATCTTCCCCAGCGCGCTGGCCGCCAACCCGGCATTGACCCAGATGGCGCTGGGCCTGCGCACCGCCGAGCGCTTCCTGCAGATGCTGCCACCGCGCCGCACCACACTCTCCCCCAAGAAGGACACATCATGGATCTCGGAATAGAAGGGCGCATTGCGCTGGTCAGCGGTGCTGATTCGGGCATGGGCAAGCAGACCGCACGCGAGTTGCTGCAGGCCGGCGCGCGCGTTGCCATCACCGATGTGCCCGACGGCACGCTGGATGAGGCCCTGCAGGAGCTGACGCCGCTGGGCGAGGTGATGGCTGTCGCCGGTGACGTGACCGAAGCCGAGGACGTCGAGCGCATCTGGAACACCGTACGCAGCGCGCTGGGCGACCCGGACATCTACGTCAACGCGGCCGGCGTCACCGGGGCCACCGGCGATTTCCTTGATGTGGGCGACGAGGGCTGGCTGCGCACGCTGGATATCAACCTGATGGGCGCAGTACGCATGTGCCGCCAGGCCATCCCCGCGATGCGTACCAAGGGTTGGGGCCGCATCGTGCTGTTTGCTTCGGAAGATGCCGTGCAGCCGTATACCGACGAACTGCCGTACTGCGCGTCCAAGGCGGGCGTCCTGAGCCTGGCCAAGGGCCTGTCCAAGCAGTACGGCAAGGACAACATCATGATCAATACCGTGTCGCCGGCCTTCATCCATACGCCCATGACCGACGCCATGATGCACAAGCGCGCCAAGGAAAAGGGCATGTCATTCGAGGAGGCCATCCGCACCTTCCTGGATGAAGAGCGCCCCGGTATGGTGCTCAAGCGTCGTGGGCGACCGGAAGAGGTTGCCGCCGCCGTGCTGCTGCTGTGCTCCGAGCGAGCCAGCTTCATCAATGGCGCCAACATCCGCGTTGACTCAGGCTCAGTCTTCACCCTGGCCGGGTAACGGAGAGCTAGCTCGCCTGCGCTCCCTACGGGGAGCGCTCGATTGCCAGCCCACGCCGTGTCTCCGGCACCTTCAACGCCAGCAGCAATGCCGCCGTGGCGATCACCGCCAACACCAGGAAGGCGGCATCATAGCCTTCGCGCTGCACGATGAAGCCCGCCAGAGCGGGGCTCAGTGCGCCGCCCACCCCGAACACCGTGGTGACCGCGCCCAGGGTGACGTTGAAACGCCCGGTCCCCTCGCTCAGGTCACTCACCATGATGGGGATGAGCGCACCAAAGATGCCCGCGCCGACGCCATCCAGCAGCTGCACGCCCAGCAGCCACGCCGGGGCATCGGACAAGGGGTAGAGGGCGGCACGGACCGGCAGGATCAGAAAGCCCGCCAGCAACAGCGGGCGCCGGCCCCAGCGATCAGCACGGGCGCCCACCAGCCACGCCACCGGGATCATCACCAGCTGCGCGGCAACAATGCAGCCGGCAGTCAGCGTGGTCGCCAGGGTAGGGCTGCTCAGCGAAAGCTTCTGCCCCACCAGGGGCAGCATCGCCGCGTTGGCAAGGTGGAACAGGCAGCTGCATGCGGCCAGCAGCAACAACCGGCGGTCCCGCAACAGCAGGCGCCCGGGGGAGGGTGGGTTTGCCCCCTGCGGCTGGGCAGCCAAGCCACGCGCCTGTGCATCATTGATGGCCGCCCCTGGGATCGCGCCCGCGGCGGCTACGCTGGCCAATGTCATCACCGCCATCAGGTAGAACACCACCGTCGGCCCCCACAGGTAGGCCAGGCCACCGGCCAGCAGGGCCGCCACCACGTTGCCGGCATGGTTGAAGGTCTCGTTGCGCCCCATGCGACGCGCGAACGCGCGCGGCCCGCTGACACCCAGCGAAATGGCCGCAATGGCCGGGGCGATCACCGAGGCCGCTACGGCACTCAACGCCTGGGTCGAGGCCACCACCGCAAAGCCCTGCGTCCACGGCAGCAACAGGCAACTGGCAGTCACCAGCAGGGCAGCGATGGCCAGGGTCATCCGCTTGGCATGGATGCGGTCCATCAGCGCGCCGGCGGGCGTCTGGGTCAGCAACCCGATGATGGCCGACACCGTCATGACCGCACCAATGCTGGCCGGCTGCCAGTGGTGTACCGACAGCAGATAGATGGCCAGGTAGGGTCCCAGCCCATCACGCACGTCTGCCAGGAAGAAATTCAGGCCATCCAGGCCACGCTCGGCGCGCCGGCGCTCGGGGCCATCGGGGGTGGGGTCGATCACAGCGCGGCTGCCAGGGCACGGAAGGGGAGGCCGGCAGTGTTATGCGCGCCACGCCGTGATGGCGGCGTGGCGTCGGCACGCGTCAGGATGCCCTGGAAGAATGCTGCTCTATCGCACTGGCGTGCGGCAGCATCCGTTCCGCGATCTCCAACATTGCCCGCAGCCGATCCATATGGCGCAGATCCTGGTGGTAGCCCACCCAGACATCACGCGAGGGCGGTTGCCCGAATGCGTCGATGCGATGCAGCCCGACCACCTGCTCACCCAATGGACGCGGCAGGACGGCAACGCCCACGCCGCGCGCGCACATCTGCGCCTGGACGCTGCGACTGGTGCTGCTGAAGGCCGGCTTCGACTCAGGGAAGGTCTCGATCAGCCAGGTCACGTCGGGAAAGTGGGCCTGCGCCGCGTTCATCAGGATGAGCCTGGCCGAGCGCGGATCATCCGCTACCGCGCGTACCGTCGCCTCCGATCCATACAGCCCATACGGCATGGCCATCAGGCGGCGCTGCACGATCTCCGGCTCGCTGAAGGGAACGATGCGGAACGCTACATCCGCCTCGCGCCGGGACAGATCGAGCAGGCGGTAGCTGGCAATGATTTCCGGTACCACCCCTGGGTGCTGCCGGCCGAGCTCGGCCAGGCTGGGGGCCAGCACGTGGGCGGCAAACCAGTCCGCCGAGGAAATCCGCAGGATGCCTTCCAATCGATCCTGGCTGCCCGCCAGGCGCCGTTCCATGGCGAGTGCGGATGCCTCCATCGATTCTGCCAGCGACAACACTGCATCGCCGGCATCGGTCAGTACCAGGCCGTCCTTCGTTCTGCGGAACAGCGGCTGCTCGGCCTCATCCTCCAAGGCCTTCACCCGCCGCCCCACCGTCGGATGGCTCACGCCGAGGCTGCGGGCGGCTTCCCCGAGGGAGCGGCTGCGGACCACCGCCAGAAAAACGCGGATGTCACTCCATTCCACGGTCAGGCCCACCGGTTCAAAATTGAACGTCAACTATGCAGCAGCGTCAGTGCCCAGACAATCCTGAAAGGTCCACCATGCACTCCCCGCCCCACACGGGGCAGCCAGATCCGGAATTGCACGCAATGGGCACACTGAATGGAAAAGTCGCGCTGGTCACCGGCGCTTCAAAGGGCATCGGCGCAGGCATTGCCCGCCGCCTCGCCAGCGATGGCGCACGCGTCGTGGTCAACTACGCCTCCGCTGAAGATGCGGCCACGGCCCTTGTCGCGGAGATCGAGGCCAACGGCGGAACGGCAGTGGCGGTACGCGCCGACGTCCGCAGCAAGACCGACGTGGATGCGCTGGTCGCGGCGGCGCTCGACCACTTCGGCAGGCTGGACATCGTCGTCAACAACGCCGGCATGTACCAGTTTGCGAAAATCGAGGACACCACCGAGGAACGGTATCGCCAACAGTTCGACCTCAACGTCCTGGGCACCCTGCTGGTCACCGGCGCCGCCGCGCCGCTGCTTGGCGAAGGCAGCAGCATCGTCAATGTCAGCTCCTTCGTCACCCGCGTGCTGCCTGCCGAGAGTGCCATCTACACCGGCACCAAGGGCGCCATCGACGCGATCACCGGCGTGCTGTCCCGTGAACTGGGCCCACGCGGCATCCGCGTCAACTCGGTCAACCCCGGCCTGATCGAGACCGAAGGCACACACGCCAATGGCGTCATGGGCTCGGACTTCCAGGCCTGGAATGAGCAGCAGACACCGCTGGGCCGGATCGGCCAGGTCGCCGACATCGCGTCGATCGTCTCTTTCCTCGCATCCAGCGATGCGGGCTGGGTGACCGGCGAGAACATTCTCGGCTCGGGCGGCATGCGCTGAACCCGCACGCATGTCCTCCACTACATTCCCCAGGCGGGTCACGTGAATCCCGATCAGAACTCCGAGGCGCCTGATGCGCGCCGCTGGCCGGCGCTGGCGGTGCTGCTGACGGGCACACTGTTGCCGCCGCTGGACTTCTTCATCGTCAACGTGGCACTGCCCAGCATCCGTGCCGACCTGCGTGCGTCTGCCGACGTTACGCAGCTGGTCGTATCGGTGTACGCGATGGCTTACGCCGTTACGCTCATTCTGGGCGGGCGGCTGGGCGATACCCACGGCCGGCGTCGCGCCTTCGTGGCCGGCATGCTGGGGTTTGGCCTGGCTTCCGCGATCTGCGGACTGGCTGACTCTGCCGCCTTGCTGGTGGCCGGCAGGCTGTTACAAGGAATATCCGCAGCCGTCATGGCGCCGCAGTCACTGGCGTCCATCCATGCACTGTTTCCACCGGCAGGGAAGGGGCGCGCGCTGGGGCTGTATGGGCTGACCTTCGGCTTGGCATCCGTCGGCGGCCAGCTTCTGGGCGGATGGCTGGTATCAGCGGACGCACTGGGCCTGGGCTGGCGGGCCGTGTTCCTCATCAACCTCCCCATCATCGCGCTCGCTGTTCCCGCAGCGCTGCTGCTGGTTCGTGAAACCCGGGCAGGGCAAGCGAGTGCCATGGATTACCGGGGTGCCGTGCTGCTGGCCGCTGGCGCGCTTGCGCTGGTCGTTCCCCTTATCGAGGGCCGCGAACGCGGCTGGCCCTGGTGGAGCCTGGCACTGTTCGCACTCAGCCCTGCGCTGCTCACCGTCTTCTGGCGCTACCAGACGCATCTGGAACGCTCGGGCGCATCACCCCTCGTGCCGCCATCGGCCCTCACCCTCGCCTCGGGGTTGCCGCGCGGCCTGCTGGCTGCCGTGTGCTTCTACGCGCTGGCCGCCTTCTTCCTGGTCTTCGCCGTGTACCAGCAGGCAGGGCTGCACCACGATGCACTTGCCGCAGGCCTGGCCATCCTGCCGCTGGGCATTGGCCAGCTGCTTGGCCCAAGCTGCGGGTTGCGTTTGTCCCGCTGGCTGGGTGGGCGGGTTGCGGCGTTCGGCATGGGATTGGAGGCACTCGCGCTTCTGGCAGCCGCTGGCCTGGCAGCAACCGGCAGGCCCAGCCTGCTTGTCGCGCCGCTGGTGCTGCTCGGCATGGGGCAGGGCATCGCCTTGCCCGCGCTGGTCAGGCTCAATGTTGACCGGGTGGAGCCGCGCTGGGCGGGCCTTGCCGCTGGCGCGGTCACCGCAGCCATGCAGATGGGTGCGGCGCTGTCGGTTGCACTGGTGGGTGGGGTATTCTTTGCGCTGGCACCGGATGGGGCAGGGCCCCAGCAGGTCAGCACGGCCTTCGCGGTGGCGTGCGTGATGATTGCCATCGCGATGGCGACGGCGGCATTCCTCAGTGCCCCGCATTCGAAAGAGATCGCATCCGATGCACTGAAATGAATGCCGGCGCGAAGCTCAGCCCTCCCAGGCAATATCCGCCTCGGAAGCGGCGGCCTCAAACCGGGGTCGCGCAAACCAGTACCCCTGCATCAGCGTGATGCCCAGATCGGACAGGCAGCGCGCCTCGTCGCCTGTCTCGATGCCCTCGGCAATCACCTCGATGGAGAGCTGGCGGCATATGGCCACCACCCCGGCAACAATCGCGCGTCGCGACGGGCTGCGGTCGATGCCCTGCACCAGGGCCATGTCCAGCTTGACGATATCCGGCTGGAAGTCGGCCAGCAGGTTCAGCCCGGCAAACCCCGCCCCGAAATCGTCAATCGCCGTCTTGAAACCGATGCGCTTGTACTCCGTCAGGATCTCCGCCAGCCACCTGCCATCGTCGATCTTCTCGCCTTCCACCGTCTCGAAGATGATGCGCTCGATCGGGAAGCCATACCGGCGCGCCGCCTCCAGCGTCGAGCGGATGCACACCTCAGGCCGGTAGATGGCGTTGGGCAGGAAGTTGATCGACAGATGGGACTGCATCTGCAGCGAGGCGGCAATCCGGATCGCCTTTTCCCGGCACGCCTGGTCAAACGCATACTGCTGCTCGGCAACCACCTGCGACAGCACTGAATGGGCAGACTCACCTGCGGGGCCGCGCACCAGCGCTTCGTGCGCGTAGATCCGGCGTGCGCGGGTGTCCACGATCGGCTGGAACGCGTAGCTGAACTCGAACGGCAGTGGCTCTGCATTGCGGCAGAGGGCGCATCCGGCGGGTCGGTCGGGGCTGGGCATGCGATGCGGCCTTTGGGCGGCAGGAGCCTTCAGCCTACGGCCCACCGCGACAAGGCGAAGTGCAGGCTACAGCGCGTCAAGATTGCGCCGCAGCGCGTCCGCCTGCTGGGCCAGCGCGTCGCGGCGGCTGGCTGGCATCCGCGCCAGCTGCCGGTAGGGCATCTCCAGCCGAGGGTTGCCGCTCAGCGCATGCGCATTGCGGGCCAGAAAATCCCAGTAGAGCGCATTGAACGGGCAGGCCCTGGGGCCGGTCGGCTGATCCTGGCGGTAGGGGCAACGGCCACAGTGGTCGCCCATCCGGTGCAGGTAGGCCGCCGCGGAAATGTACGGCTTGGTCGCCAGCAGGCCGCCATCGGCGAACTGGCTCATGCCAACGGTGTTGGGCAGCTCTACCCACTCGAACGCGTCGATGTAGACGCCCAGATACCACTGGTGCAGGGCGTGCGGGTCCAGCCCGGCCAGCAGGGCAAAATTGCCGATCACCATCAGCCGCTCGATATGGTGGGCATGGGCATTGGCCAGCGACCGCCCGATGGCGGCACGTATGCAGGCCATGCGGGTATTTCCGGTCCAGAACCATTCCGGCAACGGGCGGTCATGGCCGAAGGCATTGCTGTGCTCGTAGCCGGGCATCTGCGCCCAGTACACGCCACGCGCATACTCGCGCCACCCCAGAATCTGGCGGATGAAGCCCTCCACCGAGGCCAGCGGCGCCAGGCCCTGCTGGCCAGCCTGCTGCGCCCGAGCAATCACCTCCCACGGCGAGAGCATCTTCACGTTCAGCACAAACGACAGCAGCGAATGGAACAGCCGGGACGCCTGCGCACTGATCGCATCCTGGTAATCGCCAAACGACGGCAGGCCGTGTTCGATGAAGGCGTCGAGCTGCTGCAGCGCCTCGCTGCGATCCAGCGGCCAGCGCAGCGCATCGGCCTGCGGATCACCGAAGCTCGCCACGCCGGCCTGGGTAATCGTCTGCCAAAGCGCACTCAGGTCATGGCGTGGCCGCAGGTCCGGTGGTTCAGGCGGGTCGCCCCGCCAGGGCTTGCGGTTCTCTGCATCGAAGTTCCAGCGCCCGCCCACTGGGCTGCCATCGGGCTCGACCAGTACACCATGGCGTTGCCGCATGTAGCGGTAGAACGCTTCCATCGTCCACTGCGGGCGGTTGCCGAAGAACTCCGCAACCTCCCCTCGGGTGGTCAGGAAGTGTGCGGAGTCCACGCAGCGCACGGCAATGGTCTGCTGCGCCGCGTAACCGCTCAGTTGCTGGTCCAGCCGCCATTCGTCCGGCGCCTGGTATTCCAGCGCTTCGGCCGCGTAGCGCTGCAGCAGCGCGCTCAAGTTGTCAGGCAGGGACTGGCGGTTCGACCGATCATCAATGGCGAGATAGCAGACCCGGTGCCCGGCCTCGCGCAACTGCGACGCGAAGCGCCGCATCGCCGCGAAGATGGCCAGGATCTTCTGCGCGTGATGCAACACATAATCCGTCTCCTGGCGGATCTCCATCAGCACATACACCACGTCGTCCCGCTGTTCGGAAAGCCAGGGGTGCTCGAGGTTGAGCTGGTCGCCCAGCACCAGCCGCAGGCAGGCCGCGGAATCATCGCGAGTACCAGAGGTAGCCATCGGCGGCAGGTTCAAGGGCATTGGCAGGTCGCAGGGGATGAGGCTGGGCTTCCTGAACGTCTACGCGCCCAAGGGCGTTCCGGATGCATCCGCCGGCACGTTCAACGCGTAGGCAACGGCACGATGATGGAGGACGCGCGCGTATGGCGAAGATGAGGAAGAAGGCAGACCTCCCGCAGAAAATCTGCGCCGCCTGCGGCCGACCGTTTGCCTGGCGCCGCAAGTGGGCGCGGGACTGGGACAACGTGCGCTACTGTTCAGACCGCTGCCGTCAGCAGCGGGGCCATCCCAACCACTGAGCGCGCGCTGCCAGCAGACGTATCTTTCATCGCAGCTACGCCAAACTAGCGCGTTTTCCCCATAGAACAGGGAGGCGTGCGGCGCCCTCGTGAGACCCATTTCCTTTGTTGTTGCCACCGCGTTGGCGGGCATCACGCTGCACGCCAGCGCATCAGAACGCGCCCAAAATGCAGCACCTTACTTCGAGCCCGGCGGCGCCGTGCGCTTCAACTACGGTTGGCTGGACTACGCGCCCACCAGCCGCCTGCAGCTGGAACTGCTGCAGGCAGACCTGGATGCCGGGGCCGGGCCTTTCTCCTTTTCCGCGCAGTACCGCTGGTACGACGGCTTCCACGCCGTGCATCACGCCTATGCAGGCTGGCAGATCAACGACCAGACCCAACTGAAGGCCGGCATCCAGCAGGTGCCATTCGGGATACTGCCTACGGTTTCGCAGAGCTTCTGGTTCGGTTCCGGCTATTACCTGGGCATCGAGGATGACTACGACCCCGGCCTGGTGCTGGTGCACACCCGTGGTGACACCACCTGGCATGTCGGCTGGTTCTCCGGCGACGAGTACGGCTCCGGTGCCCGCTACGATCGCTATTCGTTCGATGTGGCGCAGACCGACGCACTGCCATACCGCGAGCGGCCGCGGCTGCATGCACGGGTAGAGCAGGCGCATGCCTGGGCAGGCGGCGAGCTGCTGCTGGGCGCATCGGCCTTCACGGGCAAGGTGCAGAACACGCAGACGCGCCGCCATCACGGTCACCAGGGCGCCGCCGTGCATGCACAGTGGACGCGCGATGGCTGGACGACGCAGCTGCAGTGGGCCCGTTACCGCTACGACATCCCCGGCGAGCGCATCGCCATGTCAGCCTTCCAGGCGCCGTTCGAGATCGCAGCGCAGGCCGATGTGCCGAGTGCCAACATCGCCTATTCGTTTGCGCGGAAGGGCCGGCTCGATGACCTGACCTGCTACAACAACCTCAGCATGACGCGCCCGGTGGGGCACAGTGCCGGCACCCGCAACTCATGGCAGAACGTCACCGGCTGCAGCCTGCAGAAGGGCATCATGACCACCTACGTCGATTGGATTGCCGGGCGTGACATGTGGTTTTCAGGTGGCGATGGCATCGGTATCACCGATGGTGGCCCCTCGCGTTGGCATTCCCGGTTGAACGTCAACATCGGCTTCTACTTCTGAGGCGCGCCGGGGCTGATCCCGGCGCGCCACCTCTCTGGCGCTCTGCTTACTTGGCAGGCGCCTCATCGTCAGAAGCATTGGTTGGGTCGTGCGCCGCCGCAGTTTGCTTCTGCTCCTTCTGCAACTGCGCCCGCACCTTCCTGGCCTGGCCCGCATCCACTGCAGACGCCGTATTGCCAAACTCCTGGCGAATGAAGGTCGCCAGCTGGGCGATTTCTTCATCGCTCAGGCGCTCGGCAAAGCCCGGCATGCCCAGGTTGGAGGGGCGTTTGTCGGTGGAGGGCAACGCGCTGCCGTGCAGCAGCAGGCGCACCACCGAGGTCGGGTCGTCCGCCAGCACGGTCGGGTTGCCCGCGATGGCCGGGAACACGTCCTTGTAACCGTGGGCATCGGTGCGGTGGCAGGCCGCGCAGTTGTCCACAAACAGCTCGGCGCCGCGGCTGTCGTTGATACCCGCCTGCAGCTTGCGCGCGGTGGCATCGCTGGCAGCAAACGAGGAGGGGTCATGACCGCTGCCCGGCAACTGCTTCAGGTACACGGCTATGGCCCGCAGATCTTCCTCGGTCAGCTTCTGCGTGCTGTGCACCACCACGTCGGCCATCGGCGTACCCACAACGGTGCTGTGCGCGTTGCGGCCGGTCTGCAGCGTGTCCACGATGTCCTGCTCGCTCCAGCGGCCCAGGCCATCGGCCGGGTTGCCACGCAGGTTCACCGCGTTCCAGCCATCGATGATCTGGCCACCACTGAGGTATGCAGCGCCTGATTCGTCCAGTGCCTTTTCCTGCAGTGCAAACCCGCGCGGCGTGTGGCAGCTGCCGCAATGACCAAGGCCCTGCACCAGGTAGGCGCCCCGTGCCAGCTGCGCATCGCTGAAGCGACTGGCATCGAAGGCCACCGCATCGGCCTGTGGCGCGAAGGTCTTGCGCCAGATGGCCAACGGCCAGCGCATCGACAGCGGCCAGGTGATCTCCACCGGCTTGTTCGCTTCCTTCACCGGGGCAATATCACCGTGCAGGAAGTAGGCATGCAGCGCCCGCACATCCTCATCGGTGATGCGCGCATACGAGGGGTAGGGCATGGCCGGGTACAGAGTGCGGCCATCGGGTGCGATGCCGTGCCGCACCGCGCGGTCAAAATCATCCAGCGAATAGCCACCAATGCCGGTGTCCTTGTCCGGGGTGATGTTGGTGCTGTAGATGTTGCCCAGCGGCGAGGCCACCGGCAGCCCGCCAGCAAACGGCTTCCCGCCCGGCCGCGTGTGGCAGGCGGTGCAGTCGCCCGCCGCCGCCAGGTAGCGGCCGCGTTCGATCAGGGCCGCATCGGGCGCAGGGCCATCGGCCAGTACACGGGTCTTGGTTGGCACAAATGCGTAGGCGAGGGCCGCCAGCAGCACGACCAGGCCAACCGCCACCATCCAGAGGAACAGCTTCTTCATCGTCGCGTCCTCAGGCCTGCACCAGCGGGCCCGGGTCGGGCAGGTACTTTTCACGGATGGCCGTGGCCGCCCAGTACGCCAGCCCGCCCACGAGGCCGGTGGGGTTGTAGCCGTTGTTCTGCGGGAAGGCGTTGGCGCCAATCACGAAAACGTTGGAGACATCCCAGCTCTGCAGGTAGCGGTTGAGCGCGGAGGTCTTCGGGTCCGCGCCCATGATCGCGCCGCCACAGGTGTGCGTGCTCTGGTACTTGGTGATGTTGTAGCGCTCGCCGTCCTTCTTGGCATCGCCGCTCATCGAAAGCGGGTCCAGCACCTTGCTCATCTGCATGGCCTTGTCCACGAAGAACTGCGAGGCCTTGATCTCGTTGGGGTGCCAATCGAAGGTCATGCGCAGCAGCGGCCGGCCGAAAGCATCCTTGTAGGTCGGGTCAAGGCTCAGGTAGTGCTGCCGGTAGGACATGCACGCGCCCTGCACCTCGTAATAGAAGTTGTGGCGGAAGTTGTCCGCCGCCGCCTTCTTCCACTTCGCGCCCCAGGCGGGCGTACCGCTGGGCACGTTGATGCCACGCACCGGGCCCGCACCGGGCTGCCGCGCCCACACCAGACCGCCGCCCACAAAGCCCGCCTTGGCGTTGTCCAGCTGGTTGCCGTTGAGGTCGTCCATCGTGGTGCCCGCACCGCCAATGCCGATGAAACCGTTGGCCTGCACCGTCTCGTCAAAGAACAGCACCACCCGGTTGAGGTTCTGGTAGGAATAGTTGCGGCCCACCGTCCCGGTGTTGCTTTCCGGGTCGTAGGGCTGGCCGATACCGGACAGCAGCATCAGGTGCACGTTGTAGAGCTGGAACGCGCACAGCAGCACCAGGTCCGCCGGCTGTTCCACCTCGCGGCCCTGCGCATCCAGATAGGTCACGCCCGTGGCCTTGCTGCGGCTGCCATCCAGATTCACCTTCAGCACCTGCGAATGGGTGCGCAGCTCGAACTTCGGGCGCTGGCGCAGCACCGGCAGGATGCAGGCATTCGGGCTGGCCTTGGAATAGTTCAGGCAGCCGTAATCACTGCAGAAACCGCACGCGTTGCACGGCCCCAGCTGGCAGCCATATGGGTTCACGTACGGGCCTGAAGCGTTGGAGGCCGGGATGGGGTAGGGGTGCCAGCCCATTTCCTTGGCCGCCTTGTAGAACAGCTCACCGCCCAGGTAGTTGGGATTGGGGCCCAGCGGATATTCGGCCGAGCGCGAGCCCTCGAATGGGTTGCCACCCTGCTGCACCACACCGTTGATGACACCGGCCTTGCCGGAAGTGCCGCACACCAGCTCGAACATGTGCAGGTGCGGCTCCAGCTCGGCATAGGTCAACGGAAAATCCTGGATGGTCATGTCGGCCGGAATGAAGGCCTTGCCGTAACGCTGCTCCACATTGCTGCGCAGCTTCATGTCTTCCGGCAGCGGACGGAAGTGCGCGCCTGACCAATGGCTGCCTGCACCGCCCACACCGGTGCCCGGCTTGAACGAGCCCATCTGCCGGTAGGGCACGGCTGTATCGGAGGTCTTGTGGCGGATGGTCACCGTTTCCTGCGAGAGGCTCTGCAGATAACGCCGGTGTACCGAACCTTCCAGCTCATCCACCACGTTGGGGTAGGCAAAATCAGGCTGGGTATCGCGGTCGCCGCCGCGCTCCAGCGCCACCACATGCAGGCCCGCATCGGTCAGTTCCTTGGCCAGGATCGCGCCCGTCCAGCCCATGCCGACGATGACCGCGTCGACTTTCGGTTTCACAAGTGCCATCTGCTTCAGCCTCTCCGTCCAGCCAGATCCACGGGCGGCAAGGGGTAGGCCTTGTCCCGTACCCCAATCCAATCCAGGTAATCGGCGCGCACGCCGGGGTACCCGATCATCTTCCAGGCCCCCATATCCTTGTTCGCGCCGTACTTGGGATCGGCGAAGTAGCCGTTCTTCACCTCACCCAGCAGGTTGGAGAAGAACAACTTGCTTGAAATGCCTTCCAGCTCGAGCTTGCCGCCCTCGGCCGCCTTCAGCAGCGTCTCCTGCTCGGCGTGGTCCAGCTGCGCAAAGGTCTTGCCCTGGTGCTGCTTGCGGCACTGCGCATCAAATGCAGCAATGCCCACACGCAGGATGTCGCGCAGCGCCAGCTTGCCCTGGTAGCCAAACTCGCTGGGCGCTTCCAGGAAGGGGCCCTGCATGTACCAGATATCCCCAGCGGCGTAGGGTGTCTGCATGTGGCGGTCAAGGAACTCGGGCACGCCCGATTCCACCGCGCCTGGCCCCACCTCATCCGAGGGAATCAGCCGGTCGCAGGCCGCCACCACGAAGGCCCACTCTGCCGTCGTGAAGAACTGCGGGGCATACGGCGTGCCCGCTTCGGCGCGGGTCGCGGCCTGGCCGGGGGCATCACCCGGGGCGCAGCCCGGCAGCGCTGCGGCAACGGGGATAAGGGTGAGGCCCTGGAAAAAGCGACGGCGCGTGAGCGCCGGCAGGGTCTTGTCGGGATCGTCTTTCATTGTCTGGCTACCTGCAGGGTGGCTGTTGTGAAGCATCGCGCGCTTGCTGTCGCGACTGCGTGCGCATTCACAGAGCGGGGCCAGGCAGAACCCGACACCGTTGATGAACCCATTGTGTGGATGCAGCACACTTTCCGTAATGGCAATATGGGAAAGGAACTATTGCCCCAACGGAAAGAAGTGCCGTGATCGATGATCTCCACGAGCTGCGCACCTTTGAGCGCATCGTCCACGGCGGCAGCCTGTCTGCCGCTGCGCGCGACCTGGGGGTGTCCCTGGCGGTGGTCAGCAAGCGGCTGACCTCGCTGGAGCGCAGGCTGAAAGTGCGGCTGCTCAACCGTAGTACGCGGCGCGCCTCACTCACCGATGAAGGGCAGCTATTCCGGGTGCATTGCCAGAACGTGCTGGATGCCGTGGAGGCCGCAGAAGCTGCCCTAGAGCAGCGCCAGGACGTGGTGGCCGGCGTGCTGCGGCTGACCGCGCCCAACGGGTTTGGCCGCCGCCACGTAGTGCCGGCGGTGCGCAGCTTCCAGAAGGCCCATCCGGGTGTGCGGGTACACCTCTCACTGCGCGATGAAGTGGTGGACCTGGTGGGGGAGGGCATCGAACTGGCCCTGCGCTACGGCACGCTGGACGATTCGCGCCTGGTGGCGCGGCAACTGGCCCCGAACCGGCGGGTGCTGTGCGCGTCGCCCGAGTATCTGCAGCGGCGGGGCGTGCCGGGCCGCATTGCCGATCTGCAGGGCCACGACTGCATCGCCAGCGGCAGCCCGCCGGTCAGCCATTGGCGCTTCCTGGAAGGCAGCCGGACCATTGCCGTACCGGTCAACGCCACGACCCTGTGCGATGACGGCGAAGTGGCGCAGTTGATGGCCGTGCAGGGCGCCGGCATTGCGCGGAAATCCATCTGGGATGTGGCCGAGGATCTGCAGGCCGGCCGGCTGGTGGAGGTGCTGCCCGACCACGCACTGGCCACCTCACCCCTGAGTGCCGTGCATGGCCCCGGCAGGCAGTTGGCGCCCCGGGTGCGCGTGTTCCTCGACCACCTGCAGCGCCACCTGCAGAGCACCATCGCCTGGCGTTACGCAACCGGCCCGCATGCCTCACCCGATTAATCCCCTATCGCCCGCAAACTGTAGAGTCGAGCTTGCTCGACTACTTTTCTCCAGCAGGCCAATACCCGCATGCTGGCATTGGCTTGGCCCGTAATGTATACGGTGGCAGGAGCAGAATCCCTCAAGAAGGCCACGGATAGCCATGAGTCGATTTACTCCCTTGGGCGCAGCCGCCGCCCTTGCAGTGGCGCTCGCTGCACCGCTGGCAACCAGGTCAGGCGAACCTTCGGCGGGCTGGAAAGCGGTCAGTATTGAAGACCTCAAGAAGCAGGACGAATGGCGACGAACGTCGCCCACCGCATTCGCCAAAGTGAGCCTCGACATGAATGGCGACGGCTTGAAGGACGAGGCGGCGCTGGTCGTTGACCGCGCCAGGCACCACTCAGGGCTGAGGGTCTGCTTTGGCAGGAAGGATCCGAACTCGCCGTCCCAGTGCCACATTCTTGTCGATGACAATCTGGAAGACGGCTACGACATCATGGGACTGGACGTGCGCGCTCCAGGCTGCCACCTCTATAACACCGTGAATGACCTTGTTGACGCCAGCGGAAAGGTCTGCAGCCGCGCACAGGCACTCGAGTATTTCCGTGTCGGCAGCGCTTCCTCGTTCTATCTCTACGATCAGAAGACAGGGCGCTTCAATCGCTACTGGGATTCGGATTGAGGTCGAAGCCACCATCGGCATCAGCATCAGCGTCGAGATCAAAACCGGGAAACGCCGAGTCATCGACTACCTGCTGAATCCATTGCGCCAGCATGCAGGCGAGGGGATGCGCGGGCGCTGACCACGCCTGGCAACTGCGGCACCTGCTCACACCGCTCAATCAATGAGGCCATTCGTGCAAATGCTGCGCTTCATCCTGTTTCCGCTTCTGGCGGTCCTGGCCGCATGCCAGGACCCGCCACCCCAGCGCCCGGTGCATGTAATGCTCCGCCCCTACCTGCTGCGGCCCGGCGTTGACCCGGCTGGCGGCAACGCCGTGGTGGTCTACCTAGACCGCGACAACGGCCGCGTAAAGGAAGGACCGGGCAGAGCGGCAGGGACGCCATGGACAACCCTCCGCGTGCTTGTGGCCGTCGGCGCCACGCTGCCTTCTTCATTGTCACTTCGAGGCGATGAGCGCGTCACTGATGAAGGCGATGGGTTCGAGCGACTGGAACGCGCCAGCGGGTCCCAGGTGCTCAGCATGCTTCGCTTCATGGGTCCCTGCGGACATGAGGTGCTTGCCACCGCATGGTCGAACGAGTCACCGAGCAGGGGTATCTACCGTGCAGAAATGCAGATGGATGGATTGCACCTGCAGTACTCATATGGCGCGGAGAGCCACGCCGACCATCTGCGCTTCGCGGCTTGGGCATATGCGTGGTACATGGGGCGGCCTTGCTCACAGCAGCCGCAGAACTCCGAGAGAGTCCCGAGCACGGGAACGCGCATTGCGCCCGGCGGGCATCGCAATTGGGAGACAGTCAGTATTGAAGGCCTCAAAAAGCAGGACGAATGGCGACGAGCGTCGCCTACCGCATTCGCCAAAGTAAGCCTCGACATGAACGGCGACGGCTTGAAGGACGAAGCAACCTTGGTCGTCGATCGCGCCAGGCACCACTCAGGGCTGAGAGTCTGCTTTGGCAAGAAGGATCCGAACTCCCCTTCCAACTGCCACATTCTTGTCGATGACGATCTGGAAGACTCCTATGACGACATGGGGCTGGTGGTGCGCGCGCCCGGCTGTCACGACTACAACACCGTGAACGACCTTGTAGATGCCAGCGGAAAGATCTGCAGCCGCACACCGGCACTCAACTACTTCCGCGAGGGCAGCAGCACTTCGTTCTTCCTCTACGACCAGAAGACAGGGCGCTTCAATCGCTACTGGGATTCCGACTGAGTAGAGTCGAGCTTGCTCGACTGCCGTTCGCCTACAACCGCTTGCTCATGAAAACCCTCGCATGCCCACGTGGGTAGTCCTGCAACCGTCCAAAGCACACATACCCGTGCCGCGCGTAAAACCCCTCTGCCTGCCAATCAAACGTATCCAGCCGCGCACCATGCGCACCCAGCGCACACGCCCGGCGTTCGCACGCCGTCAGCAGGGCAGCCCCCACACCGCTTGATCTCTCACCGGGCTCGACCCACAACACCTGAATCTCCAGCCAGTCCAACGCCACTTCGGCAAGAATTCCGCCCAGCAGAGCACCGTCGCGATCCCGCACCACCAAGCGGATGTAAGTCTCCGCAGCGTCACCCACGAAGGGCTGATTGAACGCCTGCAGCGATGCGCACAGTCGCTCAACCTCTGCCGGGGCAGCCTCCGCAAGCGCATAACCACGCTTTCCAATACCCCCAGCATCCATGCAACATCCTTCGCTGTTGATCTTCCTTACCCGTAAGCTACAACCCGGCACGGGCCGGACGCCAGCCCGTAAACGCTAAGATGGCTTGGTAAGAGACGCCTTCCGGGACAGGACGAGACACGCAATGGATATGCAGATGAGCAGCGGCACTCCGCAGCCAGAGCGGGCACGCGATGATGCCCTGACGTTCCACGGGCTCCATACCCGGATACAGGAACTGTCGGGCCAATCGATCTACGCCAAGGCGGGCCAGGCTGAGAAATGGTCATTCCGCGTCGGCATTGCTGCGGCCGCGGTGGGGCTCATCTGCGGCCTTCTTCTTGACCGCTGGATACCTGAGCGTGTGTTGCTGCTCGTGGCGCTTGCCTGTCTCGTTGTCGAGATTGGCGGCTTCCTGCTCGGCGGCTTCCTGACGCTGCGCCGGGAGTACCGTCAGTACTTCCAGCCCAGGCCTTCCCACGCATTGGAAATGGACAGCGAGTTTCTGCAGTGGCAGGACGTCATTGCCGAACTCCGAGCGTATCCGCGCGCCGATCGCGAGCAGCGCCTCCGGTACGTCAGCATCCGACAAGCCCGCATGGTCGACCGTATGGGCCTCATGTATGGAGGGCTGCAGCGCCTTGGCCCGTTCCCGTTGCTGGTCGCACTGTACCTGCAGTTCCGCAACTGGCATTGGGGCGACTGGACGGGGGTCTTCGACATCGGCTGGGCAGGCGTCATCCTGATCTTCGCCATGGTGATGCTGTACCTGGTCGGGTGGATCCTGATCGCCCAGCGAACCCGCCTGGACACGTACGTCTCGCTTCTGGAAGCCTCCCTGCAGGAGCCGACCAAGTAGCGTCGAGCTTGCTCGACTGCCCCACCAGCCGGACCCACGCGAGCGCAGGTCCAGCCAGATCGGATCCCCCGGTCAGGTCGCGGGCCGCACCCGTTCCTGGATGAAGACCGTCAGGGCGAGGCAGGCCATCGCGAGGCCTTCCATCACCCGGTCGCCCACGTATTGGTCCGGATCGCCGTTCTGGCGAGCACGCTCGGCCGCCAGCAGGATCTCCTGGATGACGCGCTGGCCCGCCAATGCGCAATCCGCATCGGCAAGGGCAATCCTGCGCCAGGGCAGGGGATGGCGCTCGGGCCAGGGCTGGCCATCGGACGCACCACCGGCGCCGATGCTGTGAAGGAGAGCGACAAGGCTGTTGGGATCTTGCGCCGGCTCTGAAGCGGGGGCTTCCGGAGTGGGCTTGGGGGCAGGGGAGTAGGACTTGGTCATGGCATAGCTCCTTGCGTGCAGACAGAAGCCGCCACCGATAAAGGTGGCGGACGATGCGTGGCTCGAAATCCGGTCTACGCTGATACCGGCAGGCACAAGGCCTCCACGCACCGCCCGCCATAGCCGGCCGACGGATTGCCAGCCGGCACCACGCAGGGTGATGCCGGCTGGCAAGCGCTTACTTCAGCGTAAAACCGAGGATTTCGAGGCCTCGGCCACCCTTTTTCGGTGGCCCGGCTAGGATTACGCCCGGTTGTGCGCTGTGGCTAGGGCATGGGGTCAAATCCGCCAATCACCCTGACGCTTTTGGCATTGTCGCATGGGAAAGGATCGCCGCGAGCGCCTTGTGTGGCTTGGCCTGGACAGCGCTATGCGGTCAGGTAGTTCACCCAGCATGAGATAAGAATCCAGGCCCTCAGATCAGGCCTGATGCGACATACTTCCAGCTGAGTCAACGGACGGCTGATCAGTTACGTCCTGCTCTAGGCACATCGTCACGCAAAGCTGCACTGCCGATTAGGAGGATTTATCGGGGGTAGAAACGAAGCTTCAGATCGAGGCGGCGTCCCACGTGGTCAAAGCTTGCGCGGAGGTAGAGACCAGCGTGGACATGCCTCTGGGCATCGGCATGTCGAGCGAGACTGAGTCCAGTTTACTCAACATATTTCTCATCCGTACCCCGTAAGACGACGTGCCGAGCATGGAGCAATGGATGGCCCAGTTGGATCGCCTGCAGCTCAACTACACCGACGCACCGAAGGTCTAGTTCGAAATTAGGCGCCCGGGAAGCGATAGATTGCGCAGAGATGTCGCTCTTGGAGAAGGGCGGTGAGCACAGCGTGTCTCCTCCTTGGGCAAACCACTTGCCCTGATGAGCCAAAGTCATCTACCAGGGAATCCAAGTAGCCGGCCAGATTCTCGCCATGCCGTTTTCGTTGCCGCCGTAGCTTGACTACCCAATGACCGAGCTGCTGGACCGGCTCGCGACGAAGAATGCCACCAAGCCAAAAGCAAACCGCCAATGGCCACCACGGCCGTCGACCACTAGAATGCCTGTGGATGTCCGCCGGCAGCCGCTGGGGATGTGAAGTATCTCCGTCGCAGCAACTGAGACTCCGAGCCCCGAGCCTTGGAGTGAATGTCCTGCGTCGCGGCGCCACGGTGGCCCTCGGCTGGGTGGCATACTGACCTGGCGACTTGCCTTGACCCCGCATGCCCGATACTGGGGTGCCCATCGAGCTTCCCCTGGATGACAATTCTCAAAGAACAACACGAAGCCTTTGCTCGGTTCTTTACGGCACCTACCCGAGACGCGCTGCGAGAGCTGCTTCGCCGCAACATCGGTGAGACCGATTACCTGGACTTCAAAGCCGATTGGCCGGCGCTACCTAAGCTCGCTCGCCATATCCTCGCATTGGCGAATTCTGGCGGCGGCGCGCTCGTAGTGGGTGTGTCGCAACAGGCGGATGGCAGGCTCGTTCCGATCGGCTTGCCGAGCATCAAGGACAAGGCACAGCTGATCCCACCGCTCAGCGGATATCTGCCCAAGCCGCTGGAGTACCGAATTCTTGACTTTGCCTTCGGCGCGGCCGAATACGAGGCGCTGGTGGGCAAGTCGTTCCAGGTCTTACTTGTGGAAGACGATCCCACAGTCCTGCCGTTCCTGGCCCTAAGAGAAGGGGAGACGCTGCGGACAAGCGTGGTGTACGTGCGCGATGGCACGACGTCCACCGAAGCCGGCCACTTGCAGCTGCAGGCGGTCCTTAACCGACGCATCGAGTCGGGCTATTCCAGCCAGCCTAGCCTAGACCTCGACAAACATCTGGCCCAGTTGCGTGTTCTGGATGAACATCGTGAGGCGAACGACAGCTGGATGAGCCAGTTCAGTCGCGACGAACAAAACGGCTTCGACGACGCTCAGTCGGACGACCACAAAGAATTCATCGAAGACGCTTACCAAGCGAAGAAGCAGGCCATTTTGCGATTCCTGAACCTGTAGGGCGCGTTCAACGAAAGAGGGACCCAATGGCAAAATCTCCAGTTCACGTCGACAGCGTTCGCGCCTCCCGCGACGGCCATGAGTTCCACGAAGCGTGGGTGGCTCGCAAGAGCTTGGGGTTGCTGCTCCCGCAAGATGGCTTTGTCGGCGTCGCGATCGAGGGTTTCTCCCCCAGCGATCGGGTCTCTCGGGACGCAACCGAGATCGCCGACGCAGTGCTGTACTACGGACCCGCCGCGACGTTCCGGGATGCGGACCAGGTCGTCGTGGTCCAGGTCAAATATTCCAAGGCATCCGAGAACAAGCCGTTTCGGGCGACCGATGCCAAGCATACTGTGGAGAAGTTCTCGCGCACCTATCGAACGCTCAAACGCGAACACGGTGTTGCGGCAGCGCGCAGTCGTCTCCGCTTTGAGCTCATCACCAATCGTCCGATCCTGCCCGAGCTCGAGCAAGCCGTAGTGGCGTTGCGAGACGGAGCCACACTCAAGGGCGTTGCCAAGACGCAGGCCAAGCAGCTCAGCGAGGCGATCAACTTGCGAGGCAGGGATCTAGCTGAGTTCGCAGCCCGGCTTCGTTTGACGGGAATCACCGGGGACCTGCGCCAGAGCAAGCATGAGCTGGCCGTTGCCTTAGCGGACTGGTCGGTCGCCCGGGACCCGCAGTCTAGGATTCGACTCAGCAACCTGCGCGAGTTGGCGCGCACGAAGGCTGGCCTCATAGCCCAGCATCGCAATGTCATCCTGCGCGCCGACGTACTCTCCGCACTTGATCTGCAGCACGAAGATGACCTTTTGCCAGTCCGGGAGAGTTTCCCGGATGTCGGTGCAGTACTGGAACGCGACCAACTGGCGTCAGCGGCTGCCCGCATTCCGGCCCTGACTCAGCCTCTGCTTATCCACGCGGACGGCGGCGTCGGTAAGACGGTCTTCATGCAATCGCTGGCGGGGAAGCTGGGCCAGGACCACGATGTCGTTCTGTTCGATTGCTTTGGTATGGGGCAGTACCGCGCGGCGTCCGACGCGCGTCACCTGCCGCAACGTGGATTGATCCATATCGCCAACATCTTGGCGAGCCGCAGCCTGTGCGATCCCATGCTGCCTAGCACTGCCAGTGATAGCGACCTGATCCGGACGTTTCGGTCGAGATTGACCCAAGCAGTCGAGACGCTGCGCTCGGCCTCGCCGGATCGACAGCTCGTGTTGCTGCTTGATGCAATCGACAATGCCGGCGAGCATGCCAAATTGCGCGGAGAGACCGCATTTCCGCGTCTTCTGCTCGAGGACTTGAGCATCGCAGGGATGATTCCGGGTGTGCAGGTGGTGGTTAGCGCACGGGGCTATCGCCTGAAGAATGCCATCGGCAGCGCCGCATGCGAGCACCTGCAACTTCGGCCATTCAACCTGACAGAATCCCTGGCCTACCTGCAGAGCCGTCTCGATGGCGTGACTGAGGGAATGGTCCAAGTAGCCCAGTCGCGATCACGTGGAAACGCTCGCATCCTCGAACATCTAGTCGACGAGGGGCCCGACATGCTTGCGCCTTCGGAGGTCGACAAGGTCATTCAACTCGACGACTTGCTCCGATCAAAGATTACCAAGGCCTTGGCCGAAGCTCGACGGCAGGGATACCAGGAAGAGGAGATCGCATCGTTCCTGGCAGGACTTGCGACCTTGCCGCCGCCCGTGCCCGTGCGTGAGTTCGCCGAAGCCAACGGCCTGGCGGAAGGGGCGGTGAACAGCTTTGGCGCCGACCTGTCACCGTTGCTAGAACAAACCAAGTACGGCTTGATGATTCGCGATGAGCCGACCGAACGACTGATCCGCGAATCGTACGCCGCAGACGAGGCGACGTTACGCCGCCTCGCCAACAACCTGCTAGCGATGCAAGATCGCTCCATCTACGCCGCCACCACTTTGCCCGACTTGCTGCAGCAGCTGGGCAACGGCGATCAGCTGTTTGCACTAGCCTTCGACGAGCGTCTTCCGGCCGCTATCACCGGCGCGGCTGGCAAGCAGGCCATCCGACAGGCGCGCATTCGTGCAGCGGTAGCATTCGCCGCCGACCAGGAGGATAACGGTCGGCTCGTGCAATTACTTGTCGAGCTATCGACCCTGGCGGCGATGAGCCAGCGAGGCACGCAGTACCTGCTGGATTACCCCGATCTGACGGTGTCGATCGCCGATGCAGACTCGTTGCGGCGGCTGTTTGAAGCACGCACGGACTGGCCAGGCGCCAGGCATGCCCGGCTCACCATCGCGAATGTCTTGGCTGGCGAGGTTGCAGACGCGACGCATCACGCCCACCGAGTTGCAGAGTGGCGCCGCCATTACTACGAACAGGAACGTGAGTACCGCCGCCGCGATCAGGGCCCGACAGCTCTCGACATGGCGTCCATCCCACTGTCGTGGTTGGCCCGAGGCAATGGCGAAGCGGCTGCGCGAGACTTGGCCGGATGGCGAGACTGGTATGGCTTCGAAGTGGCGGAACAGGTGTTTGCACTTGTCCAGGCAAGCTCGCTCGCGAATCCGGTGCCAGACGGAGCGCTCAAGGCGATGCTTGACTCACAATCCGCGCGAGCTGGTGTACTGCTAGCTGCTGTCGCGCACGCAGACGGCGACGAGACTTGGCAACGGGCCTTGATCAGCCGACTGGCATCGGCCTGCACGAAAGTGGACTTGGGCGAGCCCGAGTACCAGCCCAAGGAAACCCCGATTGGGCGCGGCATGCTGCGGGCAACGGCCGTAGCCGTGTCCTTGGGGATGAGCGACGAGGCGATCGTGATCCTTGATGCGGCGGCGTTCAAGAGTCCGATGATGTACATGTTTTTAGAGGACTACTGGGCGCGCGATGTGTATCCCTACATCGCAGCCAAGGCAATGCGCGCAGTCGCCAGGGGAGTGCCACTCGAAGAACGGATGCTGCTTCCCCAAGAGATGCTGAGTGCAGCAGTTGGGATTTCGCCGGCACTCCAAGGCAAGGAGTTCCGGGCGGCGCTAAAGGAAGCGATACGCGAGGACTTAAAGGCGCAATCGCAGTCCGACGAGTCGTCTCGTCGGTTGCACAACGAGGACCTGCAACGGACCGAACGCTTCCTTGACTCCCGATTGGGAACTTGGCATTCAGTGGCACAGGCATTCGCACAAGCGGTCAGTCGAAACACAAGTGCAGGGGGCGGGCGGCTGCGCCCACTATTGGCAGAATGGAGTCGCCTGCGGGTTAGCAACGACTACTACTTGGGCGGCTTAACGGCTCAGAGGCAATTCAAGATTGTGGGCGAGCGACTGCTCACCTTGGCCGTGTCCGCAGATGCCGGCCACGACACCCAGGAAGTGTCCGAGTACGCTGATTTGGTGAGCTCCGTGGACTCCGCCCCGGTTTCCAATGTCATCGACTTGATCAATATCCTGGCACGACGGGCAACGAGTCAGATGTCGGCAGGCAAGGCGGCCGTGCGTATACGCGAAGCGATCGAACGGCTAGATGATGTCAACGAGCGAGCGGCGTCATTTGCGCGGTTGTCTAAGGCTATCGTTCCAGCCAGCTCGGCCGATGCTACCGAGTACTTCCATCGCGGCTTGGAACAGGTCGATGCGGTAGGCTCAGGCGACTGGCAGTTTGTCAGCGAGTTGATGCATTTCGCGTCGACGCTGCGTGAAACACGCTTGGATGACGCCGACAGCAACACCCTTTCGAACATCTGTGACCTGAACCTAGGCGAGGAACACAAGTTCGATTGGGGCGGCTACGGCCGGGCGTTGGCACGGGCCGCCGGCCCCAAGGGCTTGGCGCGACTGGCTCGCTGGGAGGATCGCGAACGAATCTCGCTCGACTACACGTTGCTGCCGTACCTAAAGGTGTTGATCGACATCGGCGACCTAGAGCCCTCGCTGGCCTTGGTCATGCTGCGCGTGAGCTCTCCAGCGGAACTGCGTACCTGTAGCACCGTCGAACTCGTAGATTCTCTCCTGCAGCATCCGGCAGGCGTCACAGCGACCTTGGCGACAGAGCTGATTCATCATTATCAACAATGCCATCCGGGCGGGCATGGTTCGGATACTGTCGAGTCACTCGGGCTCTTGGCGGAGCGGGCATTGGGCTGCGATTCGGCCGAACGATCACAGTTACTGCAGTCCGCAAAGGCAATGGCGGTGGCTACCAAGGAGTTCAACTCGCTCAACAACTGGCGAGCGCCGACCTCCGTGCCCGACCGATCAGATCGGGACGCCGAGCAAGCCAAACAGATCGCTGTGGCCAAAGCCCGCGCAGCTTCGCTCGATCCACTGGACGAGGCGGGGATTGCGGAGACGCTTGAAGCTCTGGACGGGTTGCTTCAGGGGCGGCGCCTGGAGCGAGACTTCCTGGAAGCCCTGCGCGCCAAGGTTCCGCTCTCAGGGATGACTAGGTACGTCGAGATCATTGCTCGGCAAGAGCAGCTCGATTTGTACGACAAGTTTCACGAACTAGAGCTATGTAAGGCCGCGTGGTCGCGTGCGTCTGACGCGGTGGGCCGTATCTGGCCACAATGCGCCGCGTGGATCATCCACGCCAATCCATCTGAGTTCGTCTCCTTCGAACAATTGTCCCAGTACCAGCTCAATCGCCTTGCCGAGCTGACCGGCGTTGAGCACCATACGTTGGTCGTGGCGCTGCTGAAGGAATTTTCTCGGCCAGAGGCCGAGGTGCCCGCCGCTGTCTGGCTCAGAGTGGCGGCAAGTTTCAGCAAAAGGGCGGAGCCCGGCGCGGCGCAGGCGGCGCTCGCTCGGCTTCTTCGCGGAGGCGCGGCCAAACTCGCGCCATTGGTGCTCGATGGGGAGTGGCGTCCGGGCCTTTACCCTAATGACGACCCGATAGAAATAGCCGCGGGACTGATTTGGTTCGGGCTGGGCTCGCCCCGTGCCGAACGACGCTGGATGTCTGCACATGCCCTGCGATCCGCCGTGCGGCTTGGCCGAACAGATGTTTTGCACCGGGTGGTTGCACGCTACCATGACAAGACCGCTGGCGCCTTCGGCGCTGAAGAGCTACCGTTTTTCTATCTTCACTCGCAGCTGTGGTTACTGATCGCGATGGCTCGCGCAGCGCTAGAGGCACCAAACGCCGTCGCCCGGCATCGTGAGCTATTGGAACACATCGCATTCGATCAGGCTGATCCACATGTGTTGCGCCAGCACTTCGCAAAGGAGGCACTCCTGGCTTGTCACCGAGGCGGGGCTATTGAATTGTCCAAGGCGGCGCAAGCCAAGCTGAGTCGCGTGAACCAGTCCGCATACCCGATGGTCGCGCGCCAACGCGGGACAACGTCGTTCTATGACTCTCGACCGAAGGAGTCTCCGGAGCCAGCGTGGCACGTCGGTCTGGAATACGACTTCGACAAAAACCAAGTATCGGAGGTCGCTTCTCTCTTTGATCGCGAACGCTGGTTGACGCGCGATGCTCTCAGCTTGTGGGTGCACCAGCGTGCGCCGGGCGTCACTAACATGTATGACTTGGGTGGTCGCTTGGATTCACGCAGGAGCAGCCACGGTGAGATGTCCGAAGCACAGCACCATTACGGTGAGTATTTGTGCTGGCATGGCCTGTATTCCGTCGCCGGGCAGTTTCTGCACGATTTTCCAGTGGCCGTGTCCACCTACCGTGGGAATCAGCCATGGCAGGAGTGGTTGAGCGAACAGGTGCTCACCCGCGATGACGGCCTGTGGTTGGCCGACGGTACCGACTGGCGCGGGTCGACGACCCGCCTCAACCTGCGCCAAGCGTCTAATCAAGGAGTTGAGCTCACTGCCGACACGAGCAAGCTCTGTTCGCTGTTGGGCATAGGAGACGCGGTTGGAGAGTGGCTGGTTGTAAAAGGGGACTGGCACTCGATGGACGGCGTCGAGGTTCATGTGCGCTCGTCGATGGTGCCCTCCGAGCAGGGCGACAGCGTCGCCAAGGACGTCGCAGCCCAGGACGCGTTCCAGATCGACGCTCCAGCGCTAGATGAACACGAAGAAAGCGATCCTCGCTGGCTGAAATTTAAGGCACCGTTTCACCCATGGCTGGTTATCACCCATGCGCGGGCTGGCATCGACCAGACCGACGTGTTTGGCGTCTTGGGCGCTGCTGAGCGGATCCGGTTGACGACAGAAGCCATCAATTTCGGCGGCCTGACTCAGAGCGATCCTTTCGGCCGTGAGTGGCTGGACCGCTCTGGCGCGCCCGTCTTCCGCGTCGAGGCGTGGTGCCAGTATGCTGATGGGCATGAAGGCCAAGGCTCAACTGGAGACCAGGCAATCTGCCGATCCAGCTTCCTCCAAGACTTTCTGAGCGCAAAAGCGTGCGATTTAATTTGCGTGATTCGCTTGCGACGCAGCGATCCGGGCCGGGGTGTTCGCAGATCCCGATACTGGCATACCACCCTTGTAGTTCGTATCACGCCCACGCTCGAGGTCACACCCTATCCGGGGCTTGCTAACGCTATTCACGAGAGCAGGTTCTGAGAGCAGATCAATGAGTAGGTCAAACAGGCACTCCAACGCGATGGCCGCCGCAGGTACTTAGGCCAGCTGCGGCACAGTAGCCACTAGCAGCTTCAAGCAATCGAGCGGCGGGGTTCGCGAACGCACCTCCAGTTTGGACATATCCGATCACGCTCGATGCCGCCCGATGCTCGGTCAACTGCATGATCGCCGGCAGGGAATCCTCTTGGCGGCTGGCCTCGGTCACGAACCCCGACCAGAGGGTGTGCCCGCCGAAATTTCCCTCCAGTCCGGCCAATCGCGCCCGCCGCTGCACGATCTCACCCGCGGCAGCCGAGGGACAGGGCAGGCCAGACCCGCTGTTTCCTCAGCCCCCGGAAGATTGCTCCCACGGGGAGGCCTGATGTATCCAACCAGTCCTGAAGGGCGAGGGCGGCCCTGTCAAGCACCGGCTTTTCCGGGGTCGAGGCGGCCGTTACCCCGGCCTGCCGGCTCTTGCTGTGCTCCAGCCGGTAGATACTGCCCGCCTCGCAAATCCGGGGCCGGTCGTGAAGGTCCGCAGCGGCGTTCTCGTTGCGCCGACGGCCGTCACTAGCGAACCCGAAGCAGAGCAGGGCACGGTCCCGAATCCGTTCCAGACTGTCGTCGCAGGTCGCCAACATGGCCTCCAGCTCGGCTAGGGGCATCGCAGTCTTCCTTCTTGCATGGGTGCGGGCCGCGCTTGCCGCAGCCACGCCGCGACACTGAGCACGGTGCGGATTGCCGGCTTGATGCAGGCATTGCGTGACACGCGTCACATTTTATAAGCTTTCTAGGGCACGATTGGTGTCCCACTCGAAGGATCGAAATGGCTGTCTACGTTGTCACCTGGAATCTGAACCGGGAAGTGAACTACGCCTCGAAGAGAACCGCGTTTCTCAACCACCTAAACCGGCATGACAACACTGCGGATCCGAACCTGGAGACTGTCAGGTGGATATCAACCAATCTATCCGCAGACGCGTTGTGCGAAGACTTGAAGCTGAGGATCGACGCCAACGATGCCATCTTTGTAGCAAGGCTTGCTAATGGCAGCTACAGCGGATTCATGAGACCTGCTACTGCTACTTGGATCGCTCAACGCCTGTAACTCGAGTGTTTCCGGACTTGGTGCGGCATTCGCACCAAGTCTTCCCGCACCCTTTTGCTCCACAGATAGAGCAAGACGGGCTTTTTATTGATTATTGACGATGCTCCAGCTTGTCTGCTTTGCGATGACGGATTCACTATCTTCGCTGCGCGAGCTAAGCGAACCACAATCTCTACGCCATCTGGGCAAAATTGCCTGCTGATGAACAGGATTCGGGGTTGTTGCGAGGATGGCACCTTCTTCTGAAAACAACTCTCGAACGCGGCCAAACCGTATTTCGCATAATGTATATTATGTTCCAGCGAACTTAGCCCCAACCAGGATCTACAACCTCCTGATCCCCTCCACATAGATGATGTTCTCCGAGCATCCGAACCCCTCGACCTTCCGGTCCTTGATGTCGAACCACATCACCCCTTCGATGACACCCTGTGGCCGGTACATCAGCGGACCGCGAACACCGACGCGCTTTCCGTCCCAACGTCGCGGCTGCTTCAACACGTCCCCAGGCAACGCCAGATCAAAGCAACGCCCGTCATCCAGCCGGATGGATCCCAGCGTTCGGCCACCCGGGATGATCTCCATGACGCCGGCTGCCTCGACCTGATCTTCAGCCGACGCTTCCTGGGCACGCCCGGGCACACCCCAGCCATTCGCAAGCACCAGCACACACGCCGCCACGCACCAACGGATTGGAACAGACATGCTGCCTCCTCGTGAGCCTTCCAGTCGCTCGACCGTGATGCGTCACGTTAATGGGTGGAAATCTCTTGAAATCTGAGCGCCCAGCCAGGGCCTTGGCCATCAGAATTCAACGCCCACGCCGCATCGCCAACGCCAGCGCGCTTGGCGATGATCGCAAAATCCGTACAGATCCGTTTGCCGCTGTGCCAGGCATCGCCCAGCACGCTGCCGGCCCGGGAATCGCAGCCGATGCGTATTTGCTTGAGTGGCCAGGCGGCACAACACACGCCCTGCGCCATCAGGATCGCCGCGCACCACGTGGATGCGCGACGGTGCGGAAGCACTATCCGGCGCGGCAGACGGGCCGCCGCGCCAGAGGACCAACTCAGGCGGCGTCGCGCTCGGCCTGGCGGCGGGTCAGATCGTTGAAGCGACCCAGCGACATCAGGTGCTGGTGGATCAGCGCCAGCCAGCCGCTGCGGTGCCACTCAACCACCGTGGCTTCCGGCAGTGCGACGAACTTCTCCACGTCCACCACGAAGAAGCCGTTGAGGTTGAACTCACGGCCATCGGGCAGGCGGATGGTGGCGTTGCGCTCGACCAGCAGGTCGGCGTCCAGCAGTGCCTTGGAGAAGGTCTGGGTCTGCGCGTGCTCGCGGGTGTACTGGCCACAGAAATCCAGGGCCTGCTGCACGATGTCGGCAGCCTTGCCGTCCACGAACAGCGGCTGGCCTTCATCGCCACCACGCGCAATGCGCGGGCTGTCTTCATCGATACCCAGCAGGAAGTCGTTGCCCTCGCCCGTATCGATGAAGATGAAGGGATGGCGGCGCAGGTAGGCCGGGATGTAGGTGTCGTCCGCCCACAGCCCATCGGTGATGAACAGGTTGTCGGTGGTCACGCCCACGGCTGCCATCGGCACGGCGGTCGGGCCAGCGAACAGAATCGGGAAATGGTGCAGTGCCAGCGAGAATTCGCCGAGCACCAGCGGAATCGAGTTGCTGCTGGCAGCGAACTCCAGCTTGCCCGGCAGGATGCGCACGTCAGCGTGCCGGTCGGCCTGCAGCGGCACCGGACGGGTGTAGAACAGGGGTGCGCCGCTCGGTGCAGCTTCGGTGGTGGTGTCGCTGGTGGTGGTCATCGTCAAAGCCATGTCGAACATGCACGCCTGCCATCCCGGGCGCGCCAGCGGGAACAACCTGAACCCCGCATTATCAACAAGCCGGGTGACAAGAGCCACCCCGACGAAGATTTATTTCAGCTGCAGCGGATAGCGCTGCCACAGCACATGGACCAGGAAACCGGCCAGTTCAGTGTCGCGGGCGCTGACCGCCGCGCGGATCTTGTCCAGCAGCACCATGTCGCTGCACGAGCGGACATCGGCGTGGTTGGCCTGCCCTGCCCTGCGCGCACGGTAGCGCGCAGCCCGCTGCGCATCGCTCATCGCGTACCCGAACTTGGGCGGCCGGCCGCGCTTGCGCGGCAAGGTCAGCTCCAGGGTTCCGGGGTCATTGTCATCACGCATGGCGGGTGCGGTCGGCGGCAAATCAACTGGGGGTGCGCAATTTATCGTGAGGCATCACTTTAATCCAGCTTTTTCTGCAGTTTTGTTGCAGTGCAGGACGCCATTCCGCGTGCCTATTGTAGATCCACGCCGTGCGTGGATGCGCACGACACCTGCATAGGAAAAAAAAGGGAGCCCGCGAACGGGCTCCCTGCTCTACTCATCATGCAGCGCGCACGGGCTCGTAGCCGTGCAGGTGTGCTTCGCTGCTGGCGCGGCCCTGGCTGAGCGAGCGCAGCGAGGTGGTGTAACCCACCAGGTTGGCCAGCGGTGCAAAACCACTGACTTCGGCGCGACCGTCCTGGTCGTCGATGCGCGCGATGCGGCCATGGCGACGGTTGAGGTCGCCCACCACATCACCCACCGAGGCCGACGGCGAATGCACCGTTACTGCCATCACCGGCTCCAGCAGCTGCGTGCCGCCCGCCGCCAGCGCTGCCTTGATCGCCTCACCACCGGCGCGGTGGAAGGCCATTTCCGAGGAATCCTTGGCGTGGGTTTCCCCATCCACCAGGCTTACCTCGATGCCCACCACCGGATGTCCCTGCGGCCCGGTCGTCAGCGCCGCACGCACACCCTTTTCCACCGCAGCGATGAAGCTGCGCGGCACTACGCCACCGACGATGCGGTCGTTGAACACGACCTGGTCGTCCTCGCGCGGCACCACGTCCAGCACCACATGGGCAAACTGGCCCTGGCCGCCGTTCTGCTTGGACACCCGGCCAACCGCACCGGACACCGCGCGCAACGGCGTTTCCTGGTAGGCCACGCGCGGCGCGCCAACGCCGACGTCGACCTTCCACTCGCTGCGCAGGCGCTCGACCATCACCTCCAGGTGCAGCTCGCCCATGCCCCAGACCAGGGTTTCACCACTGTCGCGCTCGGTTTCCACCTTGAACGACGGGTCTTCCTGGGCCAGGCTGGCCAGGCCCTGCGCCATGCGGATCAGGTCGGCCGCGCGTGCCGGCTCCAGCCGCCAGGCCAGCACCGGCGCCTGCGACTGGATGCTTTCCAGGCGCAACGGCTGCCCTCGCCCGCTCAGCGTTTCACCGCTGACGGCATCCTTCCAGCCCAGCACCGCGACAATGTCACCGGCCACGGCCTGTTCGATGTCGTGGGTCTGGTCGGCCTGCACGCGCACCAGGCGGCTGACGCGACGCCCTTGCGGGTGCTGCGAGCTGGCAATGGCGTCACCCACCTTCAAGCTGCCCGAGTACAAGCGCACGAAGCTCAGCGCACCGTGCTGCTGGTGGGTGATCTTGAACAGCAGGCCCGCCAGCGGACCTTCCGGATCCGGCGGCAGCGACACCTCGCCCTGTTCCGCTTCGGCAGTGACGGCCGGGCGGTCCAGCGGCGACGGCAGGTAATCGACCACTGCGTCCAACAGCGTTTCGATGCCCTTGTCCTTGAACGCTGCGCCCGCCAGCACCGGCACGCCGGCGCCCGCCAGCGTGGCCCGACGGATGGCCGCGCGCAGCATGGCCGCATCGATCACGCCGCCTTCCAGCCACGCCGTGGCCAGCACGTCGTCATGGTCGGCTACCGCCTCGATGAGCGCCTGCCGCTGCGCCTGCCATTGCCCGCGCTCGTCCTCGCCCCAGGGGGTGATGGACGCCGCAGCGCCGTCCTGCCAACGCAGCACGCGTTCGTCGACCAGATCGACCCAGCCATGGAAATCGCTTTCACTGCCCAGCGGCACGCCCAGCGCCCACGGTCGCGCCTGCAGCTTGTCCTGCAGCTGCTCCAGCACGCGCTCGAACGACGCGCCGACGCGGTCCATCTTGTTGACGAAAGCGACGAGCGGCACACGATGCCGGCGTGCCTGGCGCCACACGGTTTCGGACTGCGGCTGCACGCCATCCACGGCCGAGAACACGGCCACGGCGCCGTCGAGCACGCGCAGCGAACGCTCGACTTCAATGGCGAAGTCGATGTGGCCGGGGGTGTCGATCAGGGTCAGCCGATGCGGTGGCAGGTCGCGCGGCGCCCATTGCGCCTGCACGGCCGCAGCGCCGATGGTGATGCCGCGTTCGCGTTCGATCGCCGAGAAATCGGTGGTCGCGTTGCCGTCATGTACTTCGCCGACGCGATGGATCTCGCCGCTTTTCCACAGCAGGCGTTCGGTCAACGTGGTTTTGCCGGCGTCGATGTGGGCAATGATGCCGAGGTTGCGACGACGGGAAAGGACTTGGGTGTTCATGAGAGAGGTTCCTGCAAAGCCAACTTCAGGGGCCGCGCACCCCGGTTGGCGACAGGGCGCGCGGCTAGCGTTCGGTCTCGGCGATCTGGTGCATGGCACGTTCTCCTTGGTGTATCTGGTGAAAACAATGGGATGGGTAGAGTCGACCGTTGGTCGACTGCCAGGGCAGAAATCAGTCGACCAACGGTCGACTCTACCGAGGCCGCAACGCCCCAAACGAAAAGAGCGCCCCGAAGGGCGCTCTGTGGATGGTCCATCGATGGCCGTATCAACGGCCTCGTGGCACTCCAGGCAGACACGCCCGTTCCGCGCTAGCGCGGGTCAGGGTGAAAAACTTCAGGAGCGGCATCCGGTTCATGGGGCGCATTCTAGACCTGTCATTCTGGCGCGCAAGTGAATATTGAGCGCACAGGTGGAACGATGAGGCTTGCTGGGGTCAGAGCCTTTCGCTGCGCGAAAGGATCCGACCCCGGGCGGCCAAGGGCTCTGCCCCCTGCAGCGAGCATCACTCGCAGCCGTTGATCCGCCGCGCCTCACCCACGGTCGCGGCATGATCGCCGGTCACCGACACCCACTCCTTCAGCGAGTAATCGGCATCCACCTCGCCACGCTTGGGCGTGTCGTGGATCGTGATTTCCGTCCAGCTGCCCACCGCACCCAGCTCGGCAAGGCGCGCCGCCTGGTCCTCATCGGTGCTGAAGGTGGCGCCCGGTTTGGACGGCTTGGCGTTGTTCACCGTTGCGGTCTTCAGCGCCCGCACGCGCAGTGCGCCATTGGGCATGCGCTGGCTGATCACATCGTAGCGTTCAATGCCGTAGGCCCAGCTGCGTTCGGCCTGGCGGCGCACTTCGCTTCCATCATCGGCCACTTCAATCGAGCCATCCACCAGCCCACCAACCGCGGCAATTCCGCCGTAGCCGGCCATCATGGCCTGGTAGCCGACCATCTGCCGCTTCTCCAGCGGCAGTTCGCTGGCTGCAGGCTTCATGCCCGGCAGCTTGAGGTACGCCGACTTCTTGCAGAGCAGCAGCACGCGCTGGTCCGCCCAGGCCATCATCATCGCGCCACCTGCGTAGTAGTGCGTGGTGAACAGGTCAGCGGCGGCACCCGGGCCTTGTGCATGGCGCGTTTCGATTGACGTGGCCTGGTCGGCCGCCTTTTCGATCGACACCGTACGCGTGGATGCGGCGTGGGCGGAGCACGCCGCTGCAACCATGGAAACCAGCAGTGCGGTGCGCGGGAAGTGATGCTTCATGGGGGTCAGTCCGTTGAAAAAAACGAACCGCCAATGATACGTCGCCGTGCAGTGCGACGCTTTACTGCATCAGGTCACCACCACCAATGGCACCCCACGCCGAGGATGCTCCAGCACCACCACATCCTGCTGGTACACGCGCTGCAGGTTTGCTTCCGTCAGCACCTGCAGCGGCGTGCCATCGGCCGCCACCCTGCCCTGCTCCAGCAGCACGATGCGATCGGCATAGCCAGCCGCCAGATTGAGGTCGTGCAGCACGACGATCACGCACGCGCCCGCTTCGGCGCATGCGCGCACGCTGCGCAACGTGCGCTCCTGGTGGCGCAGATCAAGCGCGGCCGTCGGCTCATCCAGCAGCAGCAACGGCGTGTCCTGCGCCAGCACGCGCGCAAACGTGGTGCGCGCCGATTCACCACCGGACAACTGCTGCACCTCGCGCAGGCGCAACGCCTGCAACTCGGCGGCGTCGATGGCCGCTTCCACCCGCGCATCGTCCGCTGCAGGGTCCGGTGGATGCGGCAGGCGCCCCATTGCCACCACTTCTTCAACGCTGAAGGCGAAGCGCACGCCGTGTTCCTGCGGCATCACCGCACGCTCGCGCGCCAAAGGACCGGCCTTGTAGCTGCGCAACGGTGCGCCATGCAGCTGCACCTCGCCCACGTCCGGGCGCAGGTCGCCCGCGGCAACGGCAAGCAGGGTCGATTTGCCGGCGCCATTGGGGCCGACCAGCGCCGTCACCGTACCCGGCGCGAACGCCAGGGTGATGCCATGCAGGATCTCGCGCTGCTGGCGGCGTACGACCACATCGCGCAACTGCAGGAAATCGCTCATGGCGTGTCCTTGCGGCGCTGCTGCAGCACCAGCCACAGGAAGAACGGTGCGCCCAACGCGGCCGAGAACAGGCCCAGCGGAATCTCCGCCGGCGGATCCAGCGTGCGCGCGGCGGTATCGGCGATGACGATCAGCAAGGCGCCCAACACGCCCGACACCGGCAGCAGCCAGCGATGGCCGGGGCCGACCAGCAGGCGTGCCACGTGCGGCACCACCAGGCCCACGAAGCTGATCGAACCGGCAAACGCCACCGCCGCACCCACCAGCAGCGCGCTGAACGCCACCAGCCTGCGCCGCGTGGCCGCAACATCCAGGCCCAGATGCTGGGCCTGGCGCTCACCCAGCGCCAGCATGTCCAGTGGCGTCGCCAGCCGCAGCAGCGCGAAGACGCCAATGGCGAACAGCGGCAACACCGCCGCCACATCCGACCAGTTGGCCTGCGCCAGCGAGCCCATCTGCCAGAACACCAGCGATTGCAGCTCGCTCTCGCTGGCGATGTAGGTGAGGAAGCCGATCAGCGCCGAGCAGAACGCGGCCATCGCAATGCCCACCAGCAACAACGTCGCATTGCCGCTGCCCTTCCCCGGCCGCGCCAACGCATACGTCAGGCCGATGGCCAGTGCACCACCGGCGAAAGCGGCCACCGGCACCAGCCAGCCCGCCGCGCCTGCCGCCCCCAGGACGATCGCCGCCACGGCGCCCAGCGCCGCGCCCTGGCTGACGCCGACGATGCCGGGGTCGGCCAGCGGATTGCCGAACAATCCCTGCAGGCTCGCACCGGCCATCGCCAACGCCGCCCCCACCATGGCCCCCAGCAGGGCGCGCGGAATGCGCAGCTGCCACACCACGGCGAGGTCGCGGCGGCTGACCGCCTGCGGATCGACCAGGCCCAGCTTCACCCCCAGGGCCTGCAGAACATCCAGAGGCGGCAGGCGCAGCGGCCCCATCGCGAACGACGCCAGCACCGCGCCCAACAGGGCCAGCAGTGCCACCAGCAGCATCACCCGCCCGCGACGACGGCGCCGATCAGCCGGACTCATGCCGGCGGAAGCGCCGCCAGGGCCTTGGCCAGGGCCAGCGCCCCGGCGCCGGTGCCGACGCTGGTGTACTTCAACTGCACATCCGGCATCACCCAGACCCGGTTGGCCGCGCCGGCCGGGGTCTGCTTCAGGGTCGGATAGGCCTTCCACAGGCCTTCGGCGCCGCCAAACTGCTGCAGATCATGCTCGGTCACCAGGATCACCTCCGGCGCGGCGGCGATGACGCCCTCGTTGCTCAGCTGCGAGTAGTTCTTGACGCCTGCCTCGCTGCCGATGTTGACGCCGCCCGCCAGGGCGATCATCTCGGCCGAGGCGCTGTCTGCGCCCGCCACGGTCGGTGCGCCGCCACCGCCGGTGGCCGACACGTGGATCACGCGCGGCGCGTGCGCCAGGCCCTTGCCCAGCGCCGCCGCCTCATCCAGCTGGCGCTGCACCTGGGTGGCCAGGGTCTGCCCGGCATCGGCCAGGCCGACGGCCGCGGCCACCTTGCGCACTTTGTCCGGCGCCGGCTGCAGGTCATCGATGACCACGGCCGACTCGCCCACTTCGCGCAGCTTGCCGGCCAGCACGGTGTGGCGACGCAGGCTGTTGCCCAGGAACAGCGAGCCATGCAGGCTCACCACGCCCTCCACGCCGGTGGTGCGGTTGAACAGGAACTGGTGTGGCGCGGCCTGGCCGGCCTGCGTGGTGGTGTTGGTCGGCGCAGCGAACACCTGCTTGCCCAGGCCGAGCGCTTCCAGCACGGCAATCACATCGTCGCCGCCGGCGATGATGCGGCTGGTGTCCGTCACCTCGGCATCAGCCCCGTCGTCGGAGCGCACCTTGGCCGGCAGCACCGGCACCTGGCCGGTCAGTGCCGGCAGGTCAGTACCCGCCACGCGCTGCCAGCCGGCAGGCAGCTCGGCGGCCGTGGCCTGGGCTTCGGTGGCGGCCGGTGCAGCGTCGGTCGCTGCAGGCGGCGCGGACGTGCCGCCACAGGCGGCGAGCGCCAACGAAACGGCCAACGAAACGGCCAACGGAAGCGCACACAGGCGCAGGCGGGAAGCGATGGTCATGCGGAATCTCCTTGCTGGCCGGGCGAAGGCACTGCCCTCGCCCGGCACGTGGGTTACGGCTGGCGCGGGGTGATGCGGGTGATGCGGTCGCCCTTGGCGTCGTCGGCGCCGCGCGACTTGTTCACCGCGAACACGCTGCCCTTGCCATCGGCGCGCACATGGTTGGGGAAGGTGCCGCCATCGAGGTTACCGACCACCTTGCCAGCGCGATCGACAACAGTGACGGTGCCAGCACCGCGGTTGGTGACATAGGCCAGGCCGCTCTTGTCATCGAAGGCGACATTCAGCGCACCGGCACCCACCGGCACGTCGTGCACGACCTTGCCGCTGGCCACATCGACGATCAGCAGGTTGTCGGTGCCCTGCGAGGCGACGTACAGACGGTTCTGCTGCGCATCGAAGGCCACGCCCGACGCACTGATCGAGTTGCCCAGGTCGATGACCTTGTCGACTTCGCCGCTGGCCACGTCGATCACTGCGGCTTCGGGGGTGCCGATGCTGACGGTGAACAGCTTGCCGGCCTTTTCATCCAGCACCAGGCTCATCGGGGTGAACTTGCCTTCGTCGACGCCCGACTCCAGGGTGATCGACGGCAGCTCCTTCAGCGTCTTGGCATCGAACACCGACAGGTGGTCTTCGCCGGTGGCCGAAGCAAACACCTTGCCGTGGGTGCCATCGACCACGACGTCGCGCGCGTGCGGCACGGTATCGACCGGGAACTGGTGGACCAGCGACAGATCCTTCTGGCGGTAGACCGCGATCGAGTTCTGGCGGGTATTGGTCACCCAGACGTTGCCGTTGGTGTCATCCACGCCCACGCCATAGACCGCGTACACCGCGCCGTTGGTGGTGCCGGCCACCTGTGCCGGGGTGATCGCCTTGGTCACCTTCAGCGTCTTCGGGTCCAGCTTCAGCAGCTGCGACTGGGTAACCGGCGGACGGCCGACGGCCGAGGTGACGAACACGGCATTGCTGGCCGCGCTGTAGGCCGACTGGTACAGGCCCGGCACCAGCTTGTTGGACTGGGTGGCGAACTGCTGCTGGCCCGACAACGGCAGCTGCGGCGAGACGCGCAGCTTCAGCACCGTGGCGGCCGACGGCTGGCTGGCACGCACCACCACCGGATGGGTACCCGGGACGGCGTCGGCCGGAATGGCAAGCTGGGTCTTGAAGTTGCCATCGGCATCGACCACCAGCGGCTGCGCGTTGAGCACGCTGTCACCGCGCACCAGGCTGACCTGCTGGCCCGGCACGAAACCGCGGCCGATGACCTCGGCGGTGCTGCCCGGCACGACATTCTCGCCGCGCGAGATCACCGTGCCGTTGAAGGTGGCGCTGGCTGGCTGGTCGAACACCGGCTGGGCGGTGGCGGTGACCGCCAGCAGCAGGCCGGCGGCCAGGGAGGTCAGGCGGAGGGACGGACGAAACGACATGGAAGGCTCCTTGCACACGTAGGCCGCGCCACGTGGCGCGGGATTCATCGGTTGCCTGGGCCGCTGCACATCGGCAGTCACGCCTGGGTAGTGGGGGTGCACGGCCAGGCCGTGCGGAAGATCACTCTGCAGCGTTGGCGGGCGCCGGCGCCTTGCCGTCATCCACGCTGCGGTCGGTCACGCCGTACAGCTCATGCAGTGCGGCGTGGAACGAGGCCGGCAGCATCGGGCCATGGCCGAGGCCGGGGAATTCGCGGTACTGCACGCTCAGGCCGGGCACCTTGGCCAGGCGCGAGGACAGCTGCATGGCCGCATCCGGGGTGGCGCCGCCGATGCGACGCAGATGCGCAACCACGCGCGGGTTGGTCATGTCGCGCTTGCCGCGATCACCAACCCGCTCGGCACCGCCCAGCATCAGCCACACCTTGGCGGACTGGCCATGCACGTTCTGCACGAACTGCTGCTCCGGGTCGCCGAGGGCGGCGCCCTGGCTCCACCACAGCGACGGGCTGGCCGACAGATAACGCTGGAATGCAGCCGGGCGCGTGTACAGCGCATTGAGCACGAACAGGCCACCCAGCGAGTGGCCCCACAGCGACTGCTGGTGGGTGTCGATGTTGGCGCGGCGCTCCACTTCCGGCTTGATGCGGCGCTCGATCAGGTCAAGGAACAGATCCGCACCGCCACCGACAGCCTGGGTCGTGCCACCCTCGTCATCGGCGCGGTCGATCCAGGCGGTGTAGTCGCGGGTGCGCGCCGGCGAGTCGATGCGCAGCTCGTTGTCGTAGCCGATCAGCACCAGCACCGGCGGTGCCTTGCTCGCGGCCAGCTCTGCCAGCAGCGGCTGGTCCAGCACCATGGCAACGGCGTTGCCATCCAGGGCATACAACACCGGCGACGGCGTCTTCGAGGCCTTGGCCGGGATCGCCACGTTCACCCGCCAGCGGCGCTGCTGGTCGGGGCTGTTGATCACGAAACGTTCGAAGCGGTAGCTGGACGCAGGCTCGTCCAGCACGGTGCGGCCCATCAGCTGCTGCGGATTGCGCTGCTGCGCGTGGGCGTAGGGAGCAACCATCAAGACCCCCATCATCAGGGCGGCCAGACAGCCGAAGGAACGTGCGGAAAACATCATGGGTGACGGATGCGGCGGACGCGGCCGCCTCTTCATCAAGGGACCGCAGTCTACCTTAAACGCGAATGATTATCACATCGATCAAACGTCACACTGTGTATCGCGCGCGCGATCCTGGGGCCCTGCGCCAGTGGTAGCGCCGGGCCATGCCCGGCGAATGCGGCGCGGCCGGGACTCAGCCGAACTCCGGCGGTATCGGGCCGTAGCGATTTTCCTCCGGCGTGCCCGGCAACAGCGCGAACACCAGGATGACCAGACCACCACCGGGCACCAGGGCCAGCAGGTACAGCCAACCCGACTGGTTGCAATCGTGCAGGCGGCGCACGGTGACGGCGATCAGCGGCAGCAGCGTGGCAAGCCACACCAGGCTCAGCAGGCCCATGAAACCCATGACGATCGCGGCCAGCGCGTCCTCATTGCCGCGCATGATGATGGCCAGCACGCCCCCCAGCAGCGAGATGGCCACGGCGACCAGCATCAGGAACAACTGGAACATCCAGTACTCGCGGCGATTGGCGCGGCCCTCGAACTGGGCATAGCGCTTCAACGGCAGAATCAACTGATCCACGGCATCAATCCTTGATGGAGAAGCCGCGAAGTGTGCCAAAAGCCGGCGGACGCGACAAATGTAGAGTCGAGCCATGCTCGACTGCCGGCATTCCGTAGAGTCGAGCTTGCTCGACTGCCGCACAGGAGCAGTCGAGCAAGCTCGACTCTACAGAAGCGGGGTCAGCGGCCCTTGGCGGCCCGCGCCGCTTCGCGCTCGGCACGCAGCCGGTCCAGCTTTTCCTTCAGCTTGATCTCCAGCCCGCGCGGCACCGGGTTGTAGTACACGCGCTCGCCCATCGCATCCGGGAAACCGGTCTGGTCCAGCGCAATGCCACCTTCGGCATCGTGGTCGTACTGGTACTCCGCCCCGTATCCGAGCTCCTTCATCAGCTTGGTCGGCGCGTTGCGAAGGTGCAGCGGCACCTCTTCAGTGCCACTTTCGCGCACATCAGCCTTGGCCTGGTTGAAGGCGGCATAGCCGGCGTTCGATTTGGCGGTGCTGGCCAGATAGAGCACCAGCTGGGCAAAGGCGAGCTCGCCTTCCGGGCTGCCCAGGCGCTCGTAGATATCCCACGCTTCCAGCGCCATGCTCTGCGCGCGCGGGTCGGCCAGGCCGATATCCTCGATGGCCATGCGGGTCAACCGGCGCGCCAGGTAGGACGGATCGCAACCACCATCCAGCATGCGGGTCAGCCAATACAACGCGGCATCGGGGTTGGAGCTGCGTACGGATTTGTGCAGCGCCGAGATCTGGTCATAGAACTGTTCGCCGCCCTTGTCGAAGCGGCGCGTGCGGTCGGCCAGCACCTGGGTCAGGGTCTGCGGCGTGATACGCCCGCCCTCCCCGCCCGCCAGCTCAGCGGCGATCTCCAGCAGGGTCAGCGCACGGCGCACATCACCATCAGCAGCGGTGGCGATCTCCAGCAGCAGCTCGGGGGCGACCTCGATGTGTTCTTCGCCGAGGCCGCGTTCGCGATCCCCCAGCGCACGCTCAAGCGCCTCCACGATGTCGGTGGGCGAAACGCCTTCCAGCACGTGTACGCGGCAGCGCGACAACAGCGCCGAGTTCAGCTCGAACGACGGATTTTCGGTGGTGGCACCAACGAACAGGATGGTGCCGCGCTCGATGTGCGGCAGGAACGCATCCTGCTGCGCTTTGTTGAAGCGATGCACTTCGTCGACGAACAGCACGGTGCGCCGGCCTTCGGCGAAACGCTGCGCGGCCTCGGCCAGCACCTGCCGTACTTCCGGCAGGCCGGAGAGCACGGCCGAGATGGCGCGGAACTCGGCGTCGGAATACTCGGCCAGCAGCAGCGCCAGCGTGGTCTTGCCGCAGCCCGGCGGACCCCACAGGATCATCGAATGCACGCGACCCGATTCGACCGCACGGCGCAGCGCGCTTTCAGGCGCCAGCAGGCGCTTCTGCCCGACCATTTCGTCGAGGGTGCGCGGGCGCATGCGCTCGGCCAGCGGGCGCAGATGTTCCCGATCGACGCTCAGCAGATCGGGGCCGGGGAATGAAGTGGAACGATGTCTTGGCACGCGCTTATTGTACCGCGCTGCCCCTCGGTAGCGCCGGGCTCTGCCCGGCGAACCATGTCGGTAGTGCCGGCCGCTGGCCGGCAGATCAAAAGCGTGCCAACCAACGGTTGGCACCCACCAGAGCGGTAGGTCGGTAGTGCCGGCCGTTGGCCGGCAGGTCAAAAGCGTGCCAACCAACGGTTGGCACCCACCAGGTCGGCAACCTTGATCAGTTACCGATGACGTCGGTGCCCTTCGGCGGGGTGAAGCTGAAGGTGCCGGCGGCGAAGCCCGGGTTGCGCTTCCAGCCACTGAAGGTGATGACGGTGCGCTGGCCGACCGCATCGGTGATTTCCATCTTGGCCAGGCCCTGCGCGTTGAAGCCCAGCGCGGCGTACTGGAAGCTGGCTTCGGTATCGCGCTTCGGCGACAGCGACAGCCACTGCAGGCCGTCACGCTTGGCCGCCTCTTCACTCAGGTCGTACTGCTGTTCCAGCAGCGCCGGATTGATCAGCGCGGTCAGCGGGCTGTTCTGCTCTTCCTTGCCCTGCTCGCGCACGGTGGCCTGCTCCAGGTCCGGCTCGTACATCCAGACCTTCTTGCCATCAGCCACGATCAGCTGCTCATGCGGGCGCACATACTCCCAGCGGAACAGGCGCGGCGCCGACAGGGCCACGCGGCCGCTGGTCGATTCCTTCACCTTGCCACGGCTGTCGAACACCTGCTGGCTGAACTGGCCATCCAGACCCTTCAGGCCACTGGTGAAGGTCTTCAGGTCATCGCGGGCGCCGGCCCAGGCGCTGCCGGCAGCGGCGCAGGCCACGGCCAGGGTGGTGGTGGCAAGGAAACGACGGAAGCGGATGTTCATGCAGGAATCCTGTGGGCGCATGCGCCAGGAAAGTTGGGAGCCAGTGTGCCCGGATGAAGATGAATGGGCGATCAGGGCGACATTATGCCGCCCCGCGCGTGCATCGGCGATTCAGCCGGCCGCACCCGGCAATCTGCCGTACAGCACCTGCCCGCGGAACCCGCGGCGCACCTCGCGGTACAGCGCGCGGAAGGCCGGGTAATCCTCCGGCTGGCACAGCGCATCGGCACCCCGCACGGCGTTCTGCTGCAGGCGGTGATGGACGACCACCTCCTGCCCTTGCCGCGTCCAGTCCACCCGGTAATCACCGGCAGCATTGCTGAAATGCTGGCTCTGCGGGATTGCGATGATCGGCACGCTGCCCGGGAACTGCAGGCGGTAGGTTTCCTCGCGCAGGCTGGCGTTGCAGTAGAACGGCGTTTCGTTGGCCGGGGCCGACGCCGTGGCGTACAGCCCGCGCACCGATTCGCCGCCCGGCGGGTCCGGCACGGCCATCCCGCCGGCCACGCTGAAGTCCACGTAGTCTTCGGCCTGGAACGCCATGCGGTAGCCGAACGGATGGGTCAGGTCGACCGGCACGCCCAGCAGCTGCAGCTGGCCGCGCCCGTCGAAACCGGAGGCGGCCATGATCGACTCTTCGGCACGTGCCCGGTTCTGCGTGTTGAGCTGGGCGAACTGCGCGCGCATGCCGATCTCGGCATTGTCGCTCAGCTGCGGCACCGTCTCACCGCGCAGGTTGCCCTGCGCATCAAAGGTGAAGCGCACGTCCATCGCCGTGGCATTGCGCTGCGGATCGTTGTCCGGCGTGCGCGCCAGGGTGGCATCACGGGTGCGCAGCACCGGCGCCCCCAGGTCGCCATCGGGCAGCTGGCCGAAGCGCGCCCAAGCACTGGTCGAATCCAGGTACAGATCGAACTCGGGCACATAGGTGATGGCGTGGTTGAACCGGCCCAGCACCGGGATCTTCGGCAGCGTCGGGCCACCCCCGGCACCGATCAGCACCGGCGAACTGGCGATGCCCTTGGCTGCCAGCAGCGCTTCGAGGATCACCACATGGTCCTTGCAGTCGCCATAGTGGTTGTCGAGGATGCTCTGCGCGCTGTTCGGCTCCAGCCCGCCGTTGCCCAGGTACACGGCCACGTAGCGGATGTTCTGCGCCACCCAGCGATAGAGCGCGTCGGCCTGTGCCTTGCGGTCGACCAGGCCGGCGGTCACCTCATCGGCCAGTGCCTGGATCTGCGGGGTCACCTGCGCGGCCTGGCCGGCCTTGACCTGGTAGGCGCGCCCGACCTGGGCCCAGTCTCGGTACGTGCTGGCCATGATGTTCGGGCCGAACTCCCATACCGCCGCCGCCCAGTTCTGCGCCTGCATCGGGTCGCGGCGCTGGTAGCGCCAGCGCCACTGCGCCTGGCCGTCCTTCACCGTCGGCGTATCGCTGCCCTGCACGCCCCGGCTGTCCACATGCATGGGCAGGCTGGCCGGCGCGCTCAGGGTCACTTCGGCATCGTCGTACTGGGTGAACACGTTGAAGGTTTCCCACAGGCCGAAGTAGCCGGGGAAATATGGGGTCTGCTGGGTGCGGCGCACCTGGTAGACCAGGCGGGTGCCCGGCGCCAGGTTCGGAAACACGATCACCCGCACCTTGCGGTCGGCATACATGGCCGCGGCTGCGCTGGAATAGCTTTCCTGGGTGTAGATGCGGTCGGCCGGCACGTCGCGGCGCTGGCCGTCGGCGGTCAGCGTATAGGCGCTGACCACGTCCAGGGTCTCCATCTTCTCGCTGTAGCTCAGCCGCACCTGGCTGAACTGTTCCACCGCCGCCTTGGTCTTGAGCAGGATCTCGTAGGTTTCGGTCTGCACGTTGCCGGCATCCGGCCGTACCACGTAATCCGCACGGTAGCGGACAAAACTGAAATTGTTGCTGGCCTCGGCATCGCTGCCGACCGACGGCGGCGCCGGTGTCGGCGCCGCGGCCGACGCCCCGGCCAGGGCCGGGCTGGCGGCAAGCAGACAGGCCAGCGCCAGCGCGCAGGGAACGGGTCGGAAAATGCGTCGGATCCTTGGACGTCGTAGGCGTGGCAGGGCTTACTTCGGCGGCGGCGGTGCCAACACCGTGCGGTCGCCATTGTGTTCGGGGGCGCTGACCACGCCGGCCGCTTCCATGGCCTCGATCAGTCGTGCCGCACGGTTGTAGCCGATCTTCAGGCGGCGCTGCACGCCGGAAATGGACGCGCGGCGGGTCTCGGTAACCACCCGCAGCGCCTCGTCGTACAGCGGATCGGACTCGTCACCTGCAGCACTGGTTTCCGGCAGGCCGGTCGCACCGACCACCACGCCATCGCCCATCGTCTGCACTTCGTCCAGTACGCCATCGATGTAATCGGCCGGGCCCATCGCCTTGAGGTGCTCGACCACGCGGTGCACTTCATCGTCGGAAACGAAGGCGCCATGCACACGCTCGGGCATGGCCGTGCCGGGCGGCAGGTACAGCATGTCGCCGTGGCCCAGCAGCGTTTCAGCGCCGGACTGGTCCAGGATGGTGCGCGAATCGATCTTCGAGCTGACCTGGAAAGCGATGCGGGTCGGGATGTTGGCCTTGATCAGGCCGGTGATCACGTCCACCGACGGGCGCTGGGTCGCCAGGATCAGGTGGATGCCGGCCGCACGCGCCTTCTGCGCCAAGCGGGCGATCAGCTCTTCCACCTTTTTGCCGACGATCATCATCATGTCGGCGAATTCGTCGATGAAGATGACCACGAACGGCAGCGTCTCCAGCGGACGCGGGGCCTCGCCCAGTTCCGGGTTCGGCTTGAACAGCGGGTCCATCAGCGGCTGGCCGGCGTCCTGGGCGTCCTTCACCTTCTTGTTGAAGCCGGCCAGGTTGCGCACGCCCACCGCGCTCATCAGCTTGTAGCGGCGCTCCATCTCGGCCACGCACCAGCGCAGGCCGTTGGCGGCCTCCTTCATGTCGGTGACCACCGGCGCGAGCAGGTGCGGGATGCCCTGGTAGACGCTCAGCTCGAGCATCTTCGGGTCGATCATCAGCATGCGCAGGTCTTTCGGCGAGGCCTTGAACAGCAGGCTGAGCACCATGGCGTTGACCGCCACCGACTTGCCCGAACCGGTCGTACCCGCCACCAGCAGGTGCGGCATGCGCGCCAGGTCCGCCACGGTGGAGCGGCCGGCGATGTCCTTGCCCAGCGCCAGGGTCAGCACGCTGGCCGACTTGTCGTACTCCTTCGAACGCAGCAGTTCGGAGAGGTAGATCATCTCGCGGGTGACGTTCGGGATTTCCAGGCCGATCACCGACTTGCCCGGAATGACGTCGACCACGCGCACCGACTTCACTGACAGGCCGCGGGCGATGTCCTTGTCCAGCGAGCTGATCTGGCTGACCTTGATGCCCGGCGCCGGCTCGATCTCGAAGCGGGTGATGACCGGGCCGGGATTGGCACCGACCACCTGCGCGTCGATGCGGAAGTCCTTGAGCTTGAACTCGATCTGCCGCGACAGCGCGTCCAGGGTGTCCTTGTCGTAACCCACCGGCTGCGGCTTGGGATCATCCAGCAGCGCCAGCGGCGGCAGGTCCGAGCCGTCGCCATTGACGCCACGGAACATCGGGATCTGCGTGTCGCGCTTGGCTCGGTCGCTCTTCTCGATCACCGGCTCCGGGCGCGGCTCGATCTTCACCGGCTCACGCTTTGCGCGAACCTCGGCGTCGGCCTTGCGCACTTCCTGGCGCTCCTCACGCATGGCGCGGGTCTGCTGCCACTCGGTGGCCTGTTCCTTCTTGCGTTCCAGCAGCGGCGCCAGAGACATGACGCCACGGCCGATCTTCTCCATCACCGCGAACCACGACAGGCCGGTCGCCAGGGTGATCGAGGCCAGCAGCAGCACCAGCACGAACAGGTTGGCGCCCAGCGCGCCGAAGCCCACCGTGAGCGAATTGCCGACCAGTTTGCCGAGGATGCCGCCCGCACTGGACACGTCGCCACTGAACAGCCGCACATGCAGGAAGCCGGTACCGGCGATCAGGAAGCCGACCAGCCCGACCAGGCGCAGGGCCGGATCGAGATCGTTCTCGCCCTTGCTTTCGCGCTTCAGGCCGAACATGGCGATCCACGCCAGCGCGCCAAGCACCACCGGCAACAGGAACGCGATGTAGCCGAACAGCTGCAGCAGCACGTCGGCGATCCACGCGCCGGCACGGCCGCCCATGTTGTGCACGGGCGCGACCACGCTGCCCGTGTGCGACCAGCCCGGGTCACTGGCTGAATAGGTGAAAAGGCTGGCCGCCAGATACAGCAGCGCCGGCGCGATGGCGATCAGCCCCAGGTCGCGCCACAGGCGCTGACGACGGGGATTGTCGGTTGTGGCCGCTGCCGCCGAGCGACGCGACGCCTTTTTGTCGTCGGACTTGGAGCGTTCGGGCACCTGCTTCGCCACCTTAGACCATACCTTTGGAATGCGCTGTTAGTGTTTGATAATAAACGACACGGCGTCAGTTTTCAGTCACGGGCGACATCAAGGGTGCCGACAGGCGCCAAAACCACCCATGGGTGACGGCGTTCTGTTCATCGGCTTGAATCACCCTGCCCCAGCCGCCACTCTATGACCTGCCGAGGATGCTGCGCAAACATCGCCAGCGCCTTGTCCCATCTACCTTTTCGCGAGTTTACATGAGCACCAGCCTGCCCTCCCGCCACCAGCGCCTCGTCATCCTCGGTTCCGGCCCGGCCGGTTGGACCGCCGCCGTCTACGCCGCCCGCGCCAACCTGAAGCCGGTCGTCATCACCGGCCTGCAGCAGGGCGGCCAGCTGATGACCACCACCGAGGTGGACAACTGGCCGGGTGACGCCCATGGCCTGATGGGCCCGGATCTGATGGCGCGCATGCAGGCCCACGCCGAGCGCTTCGAGACCGAGGTCATCTTCGACCACATCCATACGGCCGACCTGTCCCAGCGTCCGTTCAAGCTGATCGGCGACAGCCACGAGTACACCTGCGATGCCCTGATCATCTCCACCGGCGCGACGGCCAAGTACCTGGGCATCCCGACCGAAGAGACCTTCAAGGGCCGCGGCGTCTCGGCGTGCGCCACCTGCGACGGCTTCTTCTACCGTGACCAGGACGTGGTCGTGGTCGGCGGCGGCAACACTGCCGTCGAGGAAGCCCTGTACCTGTCCAACATCGCCCGCAAGGTCTACCTGGTCCACCGCCGCGACACCCTGAAGGCGGAAAAGATCATGCAGGACAAGCTGTTCGCCAAGGTGGCCGCCGGCAAGATCGAGACCGTCTGGCACCACCAGGTGGAAGAAGTGCTGGGCAACGACGCCGGCGTCACTGGCGTGCGCGTGAAGTCGACCCTCGACGGCAGCACCCGCGACATCGACGCCCACGGCTTCTTCGTGGCCATCGGCCACCACCCGAACACCCAGCTGTTCGACGGCCAGCTGGCCATGAACAACGGCTACCTGGAAATCCGCTCGGGCCTGGGCGGCAACGCCACCCAGACCTCGGTGGAAGGCGTGTTCGCCGCCGGCGACGTGGCCGACCAGCACTACCGCCAGGCGATCACCTCGGCCGGCTTCGGCTGCATGGCCGCACTGGACGCCGAGCGTTACCTGGATGCACAGGGCAAGGCCAGCTGAGGCTTCGACTGCCTTTTCTGTAGCGTCGAGCCATGCTCGACGGAAGAAAACGGGCGCGCAAGCGCCCGTTTTTTCAACCCGCCGTCGCCGCCTCAATCCCGGCTGTGACGCCCGGACCTGAGGCCGCACCTCCGGGCCTGCGCGTGCACTGCACCCAATGACGCATCGGCGGAGACTTCACGCCGTCGTCGTCCACCACTTGGGTGTCCCAGAAGATGGGCGCGCTTCCGGCGTTCTCGCAACGCAGCGTAATCTGGCTCGGCTTGGCATCAGGGGTCTCGATGCGTACCCGCCCATCCGTGCAGGTCCAGCCCGGCGGGCAACCGACATTGGTGGTGATCAGCTGGATGGGGTATTGAGGGTAGCCTTCAAATACAACATCGACCTGCTTCGATCCCCCGGCTGAAAGGTGAATGCCCTCGATTGGCTCTGCCTTGAGAGGAAGGCAGTCCTTGCCTTCGCGGAAGAGTCGATAGCCTTTCTCGACCCCCTTCATTGAGGCTGTGCGGAAGACGGGACCCTGGAGGGCTGCGGCGTCCGAAATATTGGTGTGAAAGCCTGTCTCGATGATGACGGAAGGCATGTCTGCCTGAACGTTCTCACCATGCCTCCCTATATCAGGCGCCAGAGCGACGGCGTATCCCGAATAGTCCTCTACTGAATTGATCAGCTCCTTCATGTAACAGAGCACACTGCTCGCCAGTCGATGATCGTCCGGCCGCCCCCCGGCAACATATGCACGCGCGCCGGATGCAGCTGGATTTCCTGCATTGGTATGCAGGTGGATCAACGCACGCGCATCCAGATGGTTGGCGTAGCGTGGTCGGCTGCGTATATCTTCATCTCTCTCCCGAAGAGAACTGCTGGAGTTCGGTAGAGAGTTCCAGACGTCGGACAGACCTGGCTTGGCAGCCTGCAACGAATACCTCCCGCCGAGGCGCCACCACTCTTCCCCACTTGGATCATGAAGATCCATCCCCTCGGAACGAATACGCACTGCATCCACCCGACTTCGCTCAACCAGCAATACCCGAAGTTCATGTGCGTAGCCAGGCGTGATCTGATCTTCGATGATCCCATTTGATGGATCACGTTGCGCTCTCCAGTCCCGGAACCCGTGGTGGTAGTACCAGCCGTGTCCAGCGGACACGACCACTGGTCCAACTCCTTGGCGCAACCAAGAAGTGTTCCGATCTTCAGCCGCTTCCGCCGGATACTGCTCCTCGAATGACCTGCCGTTGTAGAAGAACTTCGTTCCCGTGGCCGGGAAAATGGGCCTCATCGCATCGAGTGCACCATTTGAAATGAACCCCTGCAGATCCTCCAGCTCGGCGCCACCGCTTTCGGGCAGAAGCCCTCCTCTCAGGTCGATTCGGATCATCCCTGTTCCAGGGTCATATACGGCTCTTACGTCCGCCGGGGTGTTCAGATGATTCTGTCGTCGGTAGTAATCGAGTGCATTTTGGCTCGCACGGGTGACGATGGCGTCCACCGCCGGATCCGTGTCCACGAGTCCTCGATGGAACGCGGACTGGCCGGCTTCGACCTGACCCGCCAGCGCAGAAACCACGATTAGTGCTACTGCAATCACATGACTCTCCCTCAAGTGTTGATGTGACGGCTCAATAGCCGCTCATCAGAACTATCCACACGCTGATGCTGGCCGAGCGGGATGAAGTCACAAACCACGCGATTTCGTACTTTTGTCATTCCAGCCACCGCTGCTGAAGGCGTCGAATACCAGCTGCCCTATCCTTCTCCCTCGCTCTCAGCCCGCTTCCCCGACGTTCAGCAGGCCATTCCCGACACCGACCGGAATGCTCTGCGCAGCGGCCACGCCCCGTTCGCGAGCCGCACCTTCCTGCACGAGCTGGAGTCTCCGTGTTCGACCACTCCTGAGTGAACGCCTACGCGCGGCGCGGTCGCACGCGCGCCCTCTGAGCATCCTCCGCCTCCTTCCTGACCTCCGGAAAGTACGCTTCGATCTCTCGACCGTCGTAGCGGAATATGATTTCCTTTACTGGCGCAGCCTTCTGAGCAATGTGCGTCAAGCTATGACGAAAGTCGTCATGCTGATCCTCAAAGCTGGCGCCGTAGTCATCCGGCAGGATTCCAGGGCCAAAGTAGACTCGAAGCGCGCCCGCCCCGAAGTCGAAAACCACCTGCACGCGGATGTCCTTCGACTGGCCCTCAAGGCGCTTCATCCGGTCCAGAATCTCCTGCGCCCTGACGGTCAGGATCGCATCAAGCTGTGCATCGCTGTGCTGAACGCTGGCCGCGGCCGAGCCAGCATCCGCCAGTGATGGCAGGGGAGCGAAAAGCGATGCCATTGCAAAGCAAGTGCCCGGTGCGCAGCGAAGCAGGCAGGTCAATGTCATGTGTTGGTCCTCCGGTTCGAGTCTTTGCAGCCGATGCGCGGCTTCATCAACGTGACTTCCAACCGGGATGAGCAACGGGACGAACTTCACGCATCCATGAAATTGCAAGAATCCTCAAGGCATTCACGACACCCGGCAAATCGAACCCGACCTGCCCTATCCTTTCCCCATGCTCTCCGCCCGCTTCCTCGACTCCCTGCAGGCCATTCCCGACACCGTTTGGGACGCCCTGCACGACGGCCGCAACCCCTTCGTCAGCCACGCCTTCCTGTCCGGGCTGGAGGCCCACGGCTGCCTGCGCGAGGACTGGGGCTGGCAGCCACGGCACCTCACCCTGTGGGATGACGACACCCTGGTCGGCGCCATTCCGGGTTACCTGAAAACCAACTCCCACGGTGAGTTCGTGTTCGACCACGCCTGGGCGAACGCCTATGCGCGGCACGGTCGCGACTATTACCCGAAGTGGCTGGGCGCGGTGCCGTACTCGCCGGTGACGGGGCCCCGCCTGCTGGCCGGCGATGGCGTGAACCGGGCTGCGCTGCTGGCGGTGCTTCGCGAGCAGCTGCACGGGCTGGAGGTGTCTTCGGCACACATCAACTTCCACACCGCCAGCGACGACGACGCCTTCAATGACGACTGGCTGCTGCGCGAAGACGTGCAGTTCCAGTGGCAGAACCCGGGCGACTGGACCACGTTCGAGCAGTTCCTCGCTGCGATGGACCATAAGCACCGCAAGAACATCCGCCAGGAGCGCGCCAAGGTCACCCGCCAGGGAATCACCTTCCGGGTGGTGCATGGCAATGACGCCAGCCGCGCCGACCTGCAGGCGATGTACCGCTTCTATCTGCAGACCTTCCTCGAGTACGGCAATGCGCCGGCGCTGACCGAGGCGTTCCTGCGCCACCTGGCGATTTCGCTGGGCCGCGGGCTGGCGCTGTTCCTGGCCGAGCAGGACGGCGAGCCGATTGCAGGCGCGCTGTGCCTGCGCGGGGGCGACACGCTCTATGGCCGCTACTGGGGTGGCGCCACCCTGCCCGGCCTGCATTTCGAAGCGTGCTACTACCAGGGCATCGAGTACTGCCTGCGCGAGGGGCTGACGCGCTTCGAGCCCGGCGCGCAGGGCGAGCACAAACTGGCACGCGGCTTCCTGCCAACGCTGGTGCGCAGTCGGCATTGGGTGGCCGATGCGGATTTTGCCGAGGCGCTGCGGGAGTGGTGCCAGCAGGAGCGGCGCGATGTCCGTCGGTACCGGCAGGAGCTGATGGGGCACAGCCCATTCCGCGTGGGCGGGTAGCGTAGAGCGTGCTCGACTGAAGCGGCTCTGCCGGCCAGCGGCCGGCACCACCAGAGTCAACGCGCATCCACCATCGCGTTCCGGCGGGGGCGCTACGAATACAATCACCCGCATGACCCGCCCGCTGCCCTGGCGCCTGTCCGATGCGCCGGACTCGCCCTTCCCTCCGGCCGAAACCGCGCTGCGCAAGCCCGACGGGCTGCTGGCGGTGGGCGGCGATCTGCACCCTCTGCGCCTGCTCAACGCCTACGCGGGCGGCATTTTCCCGTGGTTCAGCGAGGGCGAGCCGATCCTGTGGTGGTCGCCCGATCCGCGCATGGTCTTCCACACCGACGGGGTGCACCTGTCCAGCCGATTCCGCCGCCAGTTGCGCGCCAGCACCTGGGAGGTCACCGCCGATACCGCCTTCAGCCAGGTGATGCGGGCCTGCGCGGCCGCTCCGCGCCCGGGCCAGGACGGCACCTGGATCAGCCCGGACATGGTGGGCGCCTACAGCCATCTGCATGACCTTGGCTTCGCCCATTCGTTCGAGGCCTGGGATCGGCAGACCCTGGTGGGTGGCATCTACGGGGTGGCCATCGGCACGATGTTCTTCGGCGAAAGCATGTTCAGCGGCGCCAGCGGCGGCTCCAAGATCGCACTGGCGGCGCTGGCGGCTACCCTGCATCGCTGGAACTGGCGCCTGATCGACGCCCAGGTGGAGAACCCGCACCTGCTGCGGATGGGGGCCGTTCACCTGCCGCGGGAAGAATTCCTGCAGCATGTCCGCCTGGCCGTACGCGAAGAAGGCCGTGAAGGCCCGTGGACCCACGCCGTGGGGCGCCTGCCGGCCCGGGATCTGGCGGAAATTTAACCGGATCTTTGCAAGCTGGGCGAAGGACGCGTAAAATACCGCGCCTTAGGCCCAGCGTGGCCGTTTTCTGAACCGCACAGGACTACATGTCGAAAGACGATTCCATCGAGTTCGAGGGCACCGTCAGCGAGACGCTGCCGAACACCACTTTCCGCGTTCGCCTGGAAAATGGGCACGAAATCATCGCCCACATCTCCGGCCGCATGCGCAAGAACTACATCCGCATCCTCACCGGTGACCGGGTCAAGGTTGAAATGACCCCGTACGACCTGACCAAGGGTCGTATCACCTACCGCATGAAGTAAGCGGTCGGCGCCCTGCGCCACCCTGACAAGGCCGGCCCTGCTGCCGGCCTTTTGTCGTGCCCGCCCTCCGGGCCATCACATGGCCGCGATTTTTCGTATTAGTCCGAAAGATGTTGCGGGAACGGATCGCTAGACTTTGCGTGATGTTCGCCCACCCTCTGGATGCATGAGCTATTTGATCGTGTTGGACCCGCAGTCCGTGACCGCCCGCTGTTATGCCAGCAAGGGGCCTGACGGCACCTGGTTTGGGCAGCCCTGCCTCATCTGCGTCGAGATGGACGCATCCCATCCGCTGTACCTTGCCGCCGAGCGCGAGATCAGCCATGCCGGCACACGCCAGCGCCAGCGCCTGCACATCCCGCACGAGGCCGTGGCATTCGTGATCGAGGGCCCGATGGGCCAGGGCCGGCAACTGGGTTTCCGCGCCATCAGCTCCTGAGCCTGGCCGGCCTACTTGCCGGAGGTCATCGTGACCGAACGCACCATGGCGTCGGTCAGGCCTGCTTGCGGCAGATTCGCACCCGCGACGCCAGCGGCATCGTGGGATCCGATCCAATCCGGATCGCATCCCCGCCCCGCCATGAACGCCCTGCTCACACGCGCCCTGCTGCCCGTCGTTCTGCTGGCCAGTTCCCTTGCAGCACACGCCGCCGACCCTGCCCAACCTGCACCCCAGGCCGGGTGCATTACCCTGGGCGGCAACCGTGACATCCGCCCGTCCAGCACGGAGCGGGAAGTGCTGCTGCGCGACGGTGATGCGCATTATCGGGTCCACCTGCAGAAGCGCTGCCTGGGCGCCGCTGCCTCGGCCAGCTACACGTTTTTCACGCGAAGTACGCCTGAACAGATCTGCGGCAATGCCCGCACCCTGCTACGGACCGACAGCAACCACTGCAGGGTGACCCGGATCGAGCCGATCGATCCGGCGACCTTCAAGCGGTTGGCGCAGCAGGGGCGCTGAACGGCCGCGGAAATGAAAAGGGCGGCCGAAGCCGCCCTTGCCAATCACATCTTGACCAGTCCGTGCCCGGCCGCCCTTATTCCACCGTTGCCGGCAGCAGGCGCTCCGGTTCGGCGTGGGTCTCGACCACCAGCTCGTCGTCGCGCACGTCGATGCTGACGCGGCCGCCGTTGACCAGCTTGCCGAACAGCAGTTCGTCGGCCAGCGGGCGCTTGATCTTGTCCTGGATCATGCGCGCCATCGGACGGGCACCCATCAGCGGGTCGAAGCCGTGGTGGGCCAGCCAGTCGCGTGCGGTCGGGGTGGCCGACAGGCTGACGTGCTTTTCCTGCAGCAGCATTTCCAGCTCGATCAGGAACTTGTCGACCACGCGCAGGATGTGCTCGAAGCCCAGCGGCTGGAACTGCACGACCGCGTCGAGGCGGTTGCGGAACTCCGGCGTGAAGCTGCGGCGGATGGTCTCCATCGCGTCGGTGGCATGGTCCTGCTTGGTGAAGCCGATCGACCGCCGCGAAGCCTGCGCCGCGCCGGCATTGGTGGTCATCACCAGCACCACGTTCTTGAAGTTGGCTTCGCGGCCATTGGTGTCGGTCAGCACGCCGCGGTCCATCACCTGCAACAGGATGTTGAAGATGTCCGGGTGCGCCTTCTCGATTTCGTCCAGCAGCAGCACGCAGTGCGGGGTCTTGACGATCTTCTCGGTCAGCAGGCCACCCTGGTCGAAACCGACATAGCCCGGGGGCGCACCGATCAGGCGGCTGATCGAATGCGGCTCCATGTACTCGGACATGTCGAAGCGGACCAGCTCGATGCCCAGCTGCAGCGCCAGCTGCTTGGTCACCTCGGTCTTGCCCACGCCCGTGGGGCCGGCGAACAGGAAGTTGCCGATCGGCTTTTCCGGATTGCCCAGCCCCGAGCGCGCCAGCTTGATGGCCGACGCCAGGGTGCCGATGGCCGGATCCTGGCCGAAGATCACCATCTTCAGGTTGCGCTCCAGGTGCTGCAGCACGTCCTTGTCGGTCGCGCTGACCTGCTTGGCCGGGATGCGCGCCATCTTGGCGATGATCGCCTCGACCTCCTCGACGTCGATCAGCTCCTTGCGCTGCCCTTCCGGCAGCAGGCGCTGGCGGGCACCCGCCTCGTCGATGACGTCGATGGCCTTGTCCGGCAGCAGGCGGTCGGCAATGTGCTTGACCGACAGATCCACCGCTGCCTGCAGCGCCTCGTCAGAGTAGGTCACCCCGTGGTGGGCCTCGTACTTGCTCTTCAGGCCCTGCAGGATCTCGTAGGTTTCGCCCACGGTCGGCTCGACGATGTCGATCTTCTGGAAGCGCCGGGCCAGGGCGCGGTCCTTCTCGAAGATGCCGCGGTACTCCTGGAAGGTGGTCGAGCCGATGCAGCGCAGCTCGCCCGACGCCAGGGCCGGCTTGATCAGGTTGGAGGCATCCATGGTGCCGCCCGACGCCGAGCCGGCACCGATGATGGTGTGGATCTCGTCGATGAACAGCACCGCGTTGGGCACCTTCTTCAGCGCGGTCAGCACGCCCTTCAGGCGCTTTTCGAAATCGCCGCGGTACTTGGTGCCGGCCACCAGCGCGCCCAGGTCGAGCGAGTAGATGACGGCGTCGGCCAGCACGTCCGGCACCGAGCCTTCGACGATGCGGCGGGCCAGGCCCTCGGCGATCGCGGTCTTGCCCACGCCGGCCTCACCCACGTACAGCGGGTTGTTCTTGCGGCGGCGGCACAGGACCTGGATGGTGCGCTCGATTTCGTCCGCACGGCCCACCAGCGGGTCGATGCGGCCGGCACGGGCCTGTTCGTTGAGGTTGCTGGCGAATTCGGTCAGGGCATCGCCCCTGGGCTCGCCGTCCCCGCCTTCCATGCGGCTCTCGCCTTCCGGGGAGGACGGCTGCTCGCCCTCCTCGCCCAGCTTGGCGATGCCATGGGACAGGTAATTGACCACGTCCAGCCGGGTGACGTCCTGCTGGTTGAGGTAATAGACAGCGTGGGAGTCCTTCTCGCCGAAGATGGCGACCAGCACGTTGGCGCCGGTGACCTCCTTCTTGCCCGAGGACTGCACGTGGTACACGGCCCGCTGCAGCACGCGCTGGAAGCCCAGGGTCGGCTGGGTATCACGGCCGTCGTCTTCGGCCAGGCGGGACACCGAGGCCTCGATGGCCTGCTCCAGCTCCTGGCGCAGGCGTTCGGCGTCGGCACCACAGGCCTTGAGGACGGCCTGGGCGGACGGGTTGTCGAGCAGTGCCAGCAGCAGGTGTTCGACCGTCATGAATTCATGCCGGGCCTCACGGGCGCGCTTGTAGCACTGGCCGATGGTGTGTTCGAGGTCTTTGCTGAACATGGATTACTCCGGCGGCAGATGGGGACAATATGCGGCCTGACTACGCGATTTCCATCACCCTAGCGGATTGCTGCGTTCAGATGGCGTTAGCAGTGCGGATTGCTTGATCATCGTTCACGCCCGGGCAGCCCGCCGGCGCTTCGGCGAACCCTACCCGATCGGCTGTCCGTTGCCACGTGATGACCCGCAAAACGCCTCGCCCCGGCGGTCAGCGGGCAAGGCAGGCGGATTGAACGTGAGCACGCAGGCGGGGCCAGAGAACGGCCATGGCTGGAACGGTGCGGATTGCTGGCGTTGACCCTCGGTAGAGTCGAGCTTGCTCGACTGCATTGAAGATCAGTCGAGCAAGCTCGACTCTACGCGCTACCGGGGGTCAGGCCTTTTCCATCGTGCACAGCAGCGGATGCTGGTTCATGCGCGAGTACTCGTTGACCTGGGCAACCTTGGTTTCGGCCACTTCACGGGTGAAGACCCCGCAGACACCGCGGCCGCGGGTATGCACGTGCAGCATCACCTGCGTGGCCTTGTCCAGGTCCATGCTGAAGAACTGCTGCAGGACGTCCACCACGAAATCCATCGGGGTGTAGTCGTCATTGAGGATCATCACCTGGTAGAACGGCGGCGGCGCCACTTCGGGGCGCGCGGGCTCCACGGCGATACCGTGGTCGTGATGGGATTCGGGGGAAGACTCGCGGGGCATCCGCACATTATAGAGGGTGCGGCGGCGCTGCGTCGGCCTGGCGCGGAATGGACGGCACGCACGGCCGCCGTCACAATTACCGCCTGCCCCCCACGTTTCACAGGATTTTCATGAAAAGGACCCTTCTGCCTGCCCTGCTGCTCGCCCTGGCCGCCGCCGGTACCGCCGGTACCGCCGGTGCCGCGACCACCGCTGACAGCAGCAAGGCCGATGCCGCCGTCGCCCGCCACCTGGAGAAGCTGGGCTACACCTTCGAGGTGGACGAGGACGGCGACTACCAGATGGTGTTCGACGTGGAAGGCGACCGCACGCAGATGGTCTACGTGCGCTCGGCCGTGGAGGACTTCGGCAGCCACAACATCCGCGAGGTGTGGTCGCCGGGCTATGTGTCCAAGGACAAGCAGTTCCCCGAAGCGGTGGCCAACCGCCTGCTGGAAGATTCCCAGGACGCCAAGATGGGCGGCTGGGTGAAGCAGGACAAGACCGCCATGTTCGTGGTGAAGATCGACGCCGATGCCACCACCGACCAGCTCAGCGACGCCATCGATGCGGCCATCCGGACCGCCGATGCGATGGAGCTGGAGCTGACCAAGAAGGACGACCTCTGAGTTGAACGCTGTGCAGGACCCGCGCTGGGCACCGCATGCCACCGTGGCCACCGTGGTGGTCGACGGCGGCCGCGTGTTGCTGGTGGAAGAGACCATTGACGGCCGGCAGGTGCTGAACCAGCCCGCCGGCCACCTGGAACCAGGCGAGAGCCTCGCCGCCGCGGCCCTGCGCGAGACCCGCGAGGAAACCGGCTGGACGGTGGAACTGAGCGCCTTCATCGGCTGCTACCAGTGGACCGCGCCTGACGGCACCGCCTTCCTGCGCTTCTGCTACGCCGCCCGCCCGGTCTCGCACGACCCGGCGCAGCCGCTGGATACCGGCATCGACCGCGCCCTGTGGCTGGACCCGGCCGAGCTGCAGGCCGCCGGCCCGCGCCTGCGCAGCCCGCTGGTCTGGCAGGTGGTGGCCGACTACCTGGCCGGCCAGCGCCATCCGCTTTCCCTGGTCCAGGAGGTCGCATGAGCAGCCCTCGGGTAATGGTGGGCGTGTCCGGCGGCGTCGATTCCTCCGTGGCCGCCTGGCGCCTGGTGCAGCAGGGCGAAGCCGTGGCCGGCCTGTTCATGCAGAACTGGGCCGACGATGGCAGCGGCGACTGCCGCGCCGAGGATGACCGCCGCGATGCGGTGGCCGTCTGCGGCCTGCTGGGCATTCCGTTCCACTTCCGCGATTTTTCCAACGAGTACTGGCAGGGCGTGTTCGAACACTTCCTGGCCGAGTACGCCGCCGGCCGCACGCCCAACCCGGACGTGCTGTGCAACCGCGAAGTGAAGTTCAAGCACTTCCTGGATGCCGCCCGCGAGCTGGGGGCCGAACGCATCGCCACCGGCCATTACGCGCGCATCGCCCAGCGCGGCCAGCAATGGCTGCTGCTGCGCGGCGCCGACCGGTCCAAGGACCAGAGCTACTTCCTGCACCAGCTGGGGCAGGAACAACTGGCCGCCACCCTGTTCCCGATCGGCGACCTGGAAAAGAGCGACCTGCGCCGGATCGCCCGCGACGTCAGCCTGCCGACCCATGCCAAGAAGGATTCGACCGGCATCTGCTTCATCGGCGAGCGCGATTTCCGTGAGTTCCTCGGCCGCTACCTGCCCGCCAAGGCCGGCCAGATCCTCGACCCGGCCGACGGCAGCGTCATCGCCGAGCACCCGGGCGTGTTCTATTTCACCCTGGGCCAGCGCGAAGGCCTGAACATCGGCGGCGTGCGCGGCCGCCCTGCCGCGCCGTGGTACGTGGTCGGCAAGGATGTTGCCAGCAACGTGCTGTACGTGGACCAGGACCGTGACAGCCGATGGATGCTGTCCGACCGGCTGCGATCGGAGACCGCCCACTGGATTGCCGGTGCGCCGCCGGCCCGCCGCTTCGAGTGCACCGCCCAGACCCGCTACCGGCAGCCGGACGAGCCGTGTACGGTCGAGGTGCTGGACGATGGCAGCGTACTGGTGACCTTCGCCCGCCCGCAGCGCGCCGTGACCCCTGGCCAGTCGCTGGTGCTGTATGACGGTGATGTCTGCCTGGGCGGCGCGGTGATCGCCGCAACCGATGCGCCGCTGGAACAGCGCCTGCGCACCACCCCTTCTCCTTTTGAGGTAATCGCTGCATGAGTTTCACTGTCGACGACCGCGTCCTGGCCCTGGCCGGCATTGCCCAGGCCCTGCAGCAGGTGCGCCGTATCGCCGATACCGGCCATTCCGACGCCGCGGCGGTGCGTACCGCGGTGGACAGCGTGTTCCGCATCGATGCCGCCTCCCCGCAGGAGGTGTTTGGCGACCGCGACGCGCTGAAGTCCGGCCTGCGCCTGCTGCACAACTACTTCCGCAACCAGGGCCAGGATCCGATCCTGCCCAAGCTGGCCCTGTCGGTGCTGCAGCTGGAGCGGCGGTTCGTGCAGGACGGCGCCACCGTGAACAAGGTCGCCTCGGGCATCGAGCGCGCCCAGCGCCAGGCCCTCGAGCTGGGCGACAGCGGCCACCCGGACGTGCTGGCGAGCCTGGGCGGCCTGTATGCGGACACCATCAGCCACCTCAAGCCGCGCGTCATGGTGCAGGGCAACCCGCACTACCTTGCCCAGGCCGGGGTGGTGGCCGAGATCCGCGCGCTGCTGCTGGCCGCCGTGCGTGCGGCCGTGCTGTGGCGGCAGCTGGGGGGCAGCTACTGGGACTTCCTGCTCAGCCGCAAGGCGATGACCGAGGCCGTGGACCGCCAGCTGGCCTGAGGCCCGGGGTCGGATCCCTTTCCGGTACGGAAAGGGCCCTGACCCCTGATGCACCGGAGGCGTCGGAAATCCGGCGCATCCAGAAGGCACATCGACGTTAAAGAGAAAGGGGGTACGGCCGATACATCCTCCGTGCACCTCCCGAGAACGTCCATGTACTCACGCATTTTCATCCGTCTGGCCGCCCCCCTGGCCCTGACCCTGCTGCTCCCCTTCGCCATCGGTTTCGAATGGCCGGCCGCCCTGCGTTGGGCGATCCTGACCACGATGACGCTGAGCTGGCTGGGCTTTGCGTGGTGGACCACCCGCGCCCAGGCGCATCGTTCCCCGGAACATGCCCGTGTCCTGCGTGAGCAGGACCAGCTGCTGACCGAGCTGCGCAACTTCGTCGGCAACGAGATCGACGGTTCCCGTGGCGAAGTGGAACGCGCCCGTGACCTGATCCGCCAGGCTGTGTCCAGCCTGGGCGGCAGCTTCGATGCGATGAACCGCAAGTCCCGCCAGCAGAGCCAGGCCCTGTCGCGCATCGTCGACCGCGCCGGTGACGAAGGCAGCGCCGGCCTCGACGTCGCCCGCTTCGCCCAGCACGCCAGCCACCGCATGGAACAGCTGGTGGAAGCGCTGGAACAGGTGAGCGGCCAGAGCAGCACCACCGTGCAGCACATCGACCAGATGGCCCAGCACCTGGACGGCATCTTCGCCCTGCTGGAAGACGTCAAGTCGATTGCAGACCAGACCAACCTGCTGGCACTGAACGCGGCCATCGAAGCAGCCCGAGCCGGTGAAGCCGGTCGCGGTTTCGCTGTGGTGGCCGACGAAGTCCGCAACCTGTCCGAGCGCTCGACCACCTTCAACGAGCAGATCCGCAAGCTGGCCCACAGCTCCAAGGACGCCATTGCCAAGGTGCGCGAGACGGTCTCGCACATGGCCTCGCGTGACATGGACCGCTCCCGCGAAGCGCGCCAGGAAGCGGCGGCGATGCTGGACAACGTGGCCCAGATCAACGCCTCGCTGGGCGACGGCATGCGTGAAGTGTCCGAGTGCGCCCGTTCGATCGACGGCAGCGTGGCCGAAGCCGTGCGCGCCCTGCAGTTCGAAGACATCGCCACCCAGGCACTGGGCGGCGTGCACACCCACCTGGACCGCCTGACCGCGATCAATCGCGAAGCGGTGGCCCTGCAGGAACTGCTGCACCGTAACGGTGGCGTGTTCGACGAAGAGATCGCCACCGCCCTGCAGCGCACCGGCAGCCGCCTGCGCGAACTGCGCAGCGAGTGGGAACGCCCGCCGCACAAGCCGGTTGCCCAGCAGAACATGGGCGCCGGTACGGTCGAGCTGTTCTGATCCAGATGTCCGCTGCCTGCTCCGGCAGCCCGCAAGGCCCCGGTCATTTCGGGGCCTTTGCCTGTAACCTGCCGTTGGAAGCTCCCGACCCGCGCACCATGACCCTGATCCGTGCCCTGCCCCCGATCGACCCCAACCAGCGCCCGCGCAACCCGGGTGTCCGTGAGCAGTTGCAGGCGCTGGAGACGGTGGCACGCGAAGAGATCGAGGAACTGCAGCAGCTGGCCGATGCCCGCCCCGCCCCACCGGTGCCTGCCGGCGAACTGCTGGGGATGGCCTGGGATCTTGGGCTGGATGGGGATGCGCTGAGGTAGATCCACGCCGCGCGTGGATGGCGCTCGCCGCCAGACGTTCCAGACTCATGGCATGATCCGCCCACGCCGCCTACGGCTGGACACGGAGTGTCGTCGCATGAGCACCACGTTCATGACCTGGCTGGGATTCGTCGCGATGATGGTCATCGCGGTCTGCTTTACCTGGCGCCCCGCCTACGCCACCTTGCGGCCACCCCGGCATCGGCCTGTCGCATTCCTGTTCGGCAGCCTGGTGTTCCTGCTGATGGCCTTCATGTTCGCCTGGTTGCCGGCAAACGCCATCGACACCGGGCATATCCATGTGAGCATCGCCGCGCCGGCACCCTTGATGCGTGGCGGGAAATCGAGCCGATCACCTTCTGGCTGATCATCGTGGCGGAGTATCTGTGCGGGCTGCTGATCGCCAGCTATGCCATCGCAGGCATTGCGTTGATGGACCGGTAGATCCACGCCATGCGTGGATGCACGCCAGCGACCTTACTCCCTCCATCTTTTCAGACTTGTTGCATGGCCTGGATCCAGGTCCAAGGGCACACTCGGAACTCCCTTCCGGGCGTTGGCATGACATTCAACCCAGAACAAGCGCAAGAGATATTCGAACAGTTCCTGATCATCATGGACGACCAGATTGAATGGCTGGTCGCCCAAGCGCAGGTCCGCGGCATCGACCTTGACGGCAGCCTGGAGAACCTTGATCGCCTGGAGGCCTTGTACACAACGATGGCCGCAACGTTGCCGGTGGACGAACAGGATGCTCTGAGGGTTGTGTTTGCGCGATATCTGGGCGATGTCGTGCGCCAACGCCACGGCGGAAAATGGGCCCTGCTACTGGATGATCCCAAAGACATCAGTTTCAACATGCCGGTTATCGTGGGGCATTCATCCTGCCCGTGGCTGGAATTCAATCCCATCCATGCGATGAGAGCCTATTCCCTTCGGCCCAGGCCCGGAATGATCCGAAACATCGTCGCGCACGGCGTTGATCCGCAGGTTCTGGATCTCAGCGACCTGATGGAAGAAGACTGACTGCCCCCCCCCCCCTCCCTGGACAGGCCCTGAGGCAAGCAGCTCTTTCCGGGCAGCATCCACGCATGGCGTGGATCTACCGGGGTGGCGAAATCGTTGTGGCATGATGCGCCGGTCCCGTTCATGGAAGACCGATGGCCCTCGCCCTGATCGCCCTGCTGCTGGTCGAAGTCCTGCTGCTCGTCAGGTGGGCGCCGTTCTTCTTCGGCACCGGCATCGCCCTTTTCAACCAGCGCATTGCTGCATCTCCGGCCGAGCTGGCCCAGCTCTCGCTGGGTGGGCTTGAGCATGACCTTCCGGACGAGAAGTGGATGCGCCTGGTGTTCCATGCGCTGCCTGATGGCAGCGTCGCGTTCCGCGAGAGCTACGCCCCGCATTTTGGGGGCCGCTACTTCCCGCTGCTGCGCGGCCAGCTGGTGGTCGACACGCGGCGCCGCGAGGTGCGGGTGATTGGCCGATGCAGCTGGTTCGCGCCGGTGTTTACCGCGATGCTGCTGCCGATCGTCCTGGTGCGCCCGATGGCGTGGCCGATGGTGGTGTTCCTGCTGGTATTCTACATGGGGTATTACATCCAGCGGCGGCGGTATGCCGGCGTTGTTGACGCGGTGCGCGCGCGGCTGCGGTAGTTCCATGCGATGCGGGCATCAGTGCCGACCAACGGTCGGCACCCACCAGGGCGCAGCCCGGTAGTAGATCCACGCCATGCGTGGATGGTCGCGGGTCGTGGCGTCAGTGCCGACCAACGGTCGGCACCCACCAGGGCGCAGCCCGGTAGTAGATCCACGCCGTGCGTGGATGATCGCGGGTCGTGGCATCAGTGCCGACCAACGGACGGCACCCACCAAGGCACAGATCAGTGCCGCCGGACATGGCCCGGCGCTACCGGGCCAGGGCGACTTCCGGGGCGGCGTGCTGCTGGCGCAGCCACAGTGCCAGGTCGCGCGGGCTGAGCGGGCGTGAGTACAGGTAGCCCTGAATCTCGTCGCAGCCCTGCCGGCGCAGCATGTCTTCTTCCTGGTGCGTCTCCACGCCTTCGGCCACCACCTTCATGCCCAGCGCATGGCCCAGGTGGACGATGGCCTGGGTCACTTCGGCCGTGCCCGTGTCATGCAGCATGCCCTGCACGAAGCTCCGGTCGATCTTCAGGCGGCCTACCGGGAAGCGGTTGAGATAGTGCAGGTTGGAGAAGCCAGTACCGAAGTCATCCACCGCCAGCGGAACGCCATGCCGCTCCAGCACGTCGAAACAGTGGCGCAGGATGTCGGTGTCACGGATCAGCGCCGATTCGGTCAGTTCCAGCTCCAAGCGCTGCGGCGGCCAGCCGTGGGCGTGGCAGATCTCGATCACGCGCTCGGCAAAACCACGGTCGCGCAGCTGCACGGCCGACACGTTCACCGCGATGCGTTCGAAGCGCAGGCCGGCGCGGTCCCATGCCGATGCCTGGCGACAGGCTTCAGACAGCACCCAGTCGCCGATGCGGACGATCTCGCCACATTTTTCGGCAATAGGGATGAACTCGGCCGGGCTGCAGTAGCCGATGCCCGGGCGATGCCAGCGCAGCAGCGCTTCGATCGCGGGCGGCTCATCGTGGTGGGCATGCAGCAACGGCTGGTAGGCCAGGCTGAACTCCTCACGCTCGATCGCGCCGTGCAGGCCGTGCTCGATCTCCAGGCGGCGCTGGATGCGCGCCAGGGCATCCTGGCTGTAGTACTGGTAAGTGTTGCGCCCCGCTTCCTTGGCCGCGTACATCGCGGCATCCGCGGCGCGCAGCAGCGAGTCGAAATCGGTCTGGGTATCGCCCAGCATCGCGATGCCCACGCTGGCGCCCACCTTCAAGGTCGTATCGCCCCGACGCAGCGGTTCGGCCAGCGAGCCGATCAGCTTGCGCGCCACGTGGCCGGCATCTTCCGGCTCGGCCAGGTCACGCAGCACCACGATGAACTCGTCGCCACTGAAGCGGCCGAACAGATCGTTGTTGCGCAGGTTCTGGTGCAGGCGGGTGGCGGCGGCCTTCAGCAGCGCATCGCCGGTGGCGTGGCCGAAGCTGTCGTTGATGGTCTTGAAGCCGTCCAGATCGATGAAGAGCATCGCCAGCGAGGTGCCGCGGTCGCGGGCCTCTTCGATGGCCTCGGCGGTCTGCTCGCCGAGCAGGACACGGTTGGGCAGGCCGGTCAGCAGATCGTAATGAGCCAGCAGCTCGATGCGCTCGTTGGCTTCGCGCTCGCGGGTGATGTCACGGAACAGGACCACGAAGCGCGGCGGCAGGCCATCGCGACGGTCCAGCTCGATCAGCACCTGCACCCACACGCGCAGGCCCGACTGGCGGTAGAAGCACAGATCGAGCTGCTCGGGCAGGCCACCACCGGCAATGCGCTCCAGCGCGGCCTCGAAGTGCGCGCGCGAATCTTCGGTGTACAGCGCCAGCGCCTGGTCCAGGGTGATCGGTTCCTTGCGCAGGCCGTGGATGCGGTAGCACTCCTCGGTCCACTGCATGTGCCGGGTGCTGACCTCGATCTCGCAGCCACCGATGCGGCCCAGCGCTGACACGCGGTTGAGCAGTTCGGTGCGCCAGCGGATGAGCGCGTCGGTCTGGTGCTGTTCGGTGATGTTCTGCACCTGGCCCAGCAGGCGCTTGGGATGGCCATCCATGTCCAGCAATGGCTGCATCCACAGGCGCAGGTGCTGCGATGGCTCGCTGCCACGGGTCAGTTCAAGTTCCAGGTTGGCAGCGCGGCCGTCACGCCACAGCCGGCGCCACGCAGCACGCAGCGCGCCGCGCGAACGCGGGTGCAGCTGCTTCAGCCAGCGGCGCTGGCCGGGCACTTCGCCGGGCTCCAGGGCCAGCAGCGAGCGCAGCTCGGGCGACCACCAGAACCGGTGGTTGGTCGGGTCGAACGACCAGCTGCCCATGCTGGCGATGCGCTGGGCCTCGCTCAGGTGCAGCTGCTGTTCCTGCAGCAGCGCTTCCAGCTGCTTCTGCTGCTCGATATCGGTATGCGTGCCGACCATGCGCAGCGGCTGGCCATCGGCGGTGCGGGCGACCACGCGGCCGCGATCCAGCACCCAGCGCCACTGGCCGTCTTCCTGGCGGAAGCGGAACTGGGCGCTGTACTGCTCGCTATGGCCGCGCAGGTGTTCGTCCAGCGCGGCGCGCATGTCACCCAGGTCGTCGCTGTGCACGCGGGCGATGATGGCGTTGGCCGTCTCGTCCACCAGCGCCGGGGTGCGCACCACCCGGTCGCTGGGAATGTCCCAGTCCCACAGGCTGTGGCCTGCACTTTCCAGGGCCAGCTCCCAGCGCCCGCCCGCATCCACCGGCACCGGCTCGGGCACGCTGAGGGTGAAGGCCAGCAGGTTGCCGCTGCCATCGTGTACCGCGCGCAGGTAGCCATCGTAGTGACCGCGGGGGCCACCCGGCAGGGTGCAGGCAACGATGCCACCGTCGGCCGCAAGCAGGCGCAGGTCCTCCAGCATCGGCGCGTAGGCCGCCACCGTCGACGGCAGGCCGTGCTCGCGCGCGGCCGCATTGGCTGCAAGCGGGCGCCCGCCACGGTCGACGATGACCAGCGCCGAGGCAAGCGGGTGCTGCAGCAGGCTGGCGATGATCCCTTGGTCCACGCGATGTTGCTCCGGAATGGCGCGCCCGACAGCGGGGCACGCAGTGGTTAACGGCGCGTCCAGCGGATAATTGAGTGCCTGGGCGCACCTGCGCGGTAATATGGCCGGCGCCCCCTCTCCCTGCCCTGTCCATGCCCGCAGAACCGACCGGCACCGCCCCCGCTCCCGACCCGCAGATGGCGAAGGCGCTGGGTCGTGACCGTCGCCGGGTGGTGCTGAGCTACCTGGTGCTGGCGCTGGCGTGGATGATCGCCACCGATGGTGCGATGGCGGCCCTGGTGCCGGACCCGCAGCAGCTGGCGTTCTGGCAGACCGTGAAGGACGCCTTCTTCGCCTTTGCCAGCGCTGGCCTGCTGTACCTGCTGCTGCGGCCACTGGCCGAGCACGTGCTGCGCACCCATACCCGCCTGCAGGGCTCGGAGCTGCGCCTGCGGCAGCTGTTCGAGGGCAACCCCGGGCCGATCCTGGTCTACGACCTGGACAGCCTGGCCATCCTCGATGCCAATCCCGCCGCCTGCCTCGCCTTCGGCTGGGAGCGCGACGAACTGCTGCAGCAGGCCATCGACGTGCTGTGGGCGCCTGGCGACCGGCTGGTGCTGCAGGCCAAGCTGGAGGCGATCCGCGAGGCACCCGAGCAGATCTGCATCCTGCGCACCCCGCTGCAGCTGCGCGACGGCAGCGTCCGGCAGATGGAACTGCGCTCGAACGCGATCGACTATGACGGGCGCAACGCCCGCCTGCTGATCGCCATCGACCGCACGGCCGAAGACCTGGCCCAGCTGCGCCGCGACCAGGCCCTGGCGCGGGTGGAAGAGGCTCACGAGCTGGCCCGCATCGGCGCCTGGGAGCTGGACCCGGCCAGCGGCCTCGGCCGCTATTCCAACCAGGTGTACCGCCTGCTTGGCCGGCGCCCGCCCGAGGCACGGCGCTGGCACCGCTTCGATGAACTGCTGGTACCGGCCGACCCGACCACCGCGGCCCAGACCGAGCAGCTGCTGGCCGAGCTGTGTACCAGCCCCACGGCGCAGGTGGACGTACTGCTGCCAGTGCTGTCGATGGACGGCCGCTCGCTGATGGTGCACCTGCGCGCGGCGAGTGGCCTGGATGAGGCCGGCCGCGAGCGGGTGCTGGGCACCCTGCAGGACGTGACCGAGCGCGAGCAGTCGCGCCGCCTGCTGCGTGAGCGCGAGGAGCAGTTCCGCGAGCTGGTGCGGGTGCTGCCCGACGGCGTGGTGATCCTGTCCGAGGAGCACGTACTGTACGCCAACGCCTGGGCCGCGGCCCTGTTCGGCTATGGCAGCCATACTCTGCTGGGTGAACCGCTGGATGCGCTGGTGGACCCGACCGAACTGGACCGCGTGCGCGTGCAGCTGCGCGCCGGGCAGCCGCAGCACAGCCCCGGCCACAACAGCGTGGTGGTGATGCAGCGTGCCGATGGCCGCCGCTTCCATGCGGGCCTGGCCGTGGGCGAAGTGCGCTACGGCGGCCGCGACTGCAAGCTGCTGATCGTGCGCGACCTGAGCGAATCCGAGCGCACGCGCACCGCACTGGAAACCAGCAACCGCGAACTGCAGGCCATGGCTGGCCGCCTGTTCTCGCTGCAGGAAGACGAGCGACGCGCCATCTCGCGCGACCTGCACGATGACATCGGCCAGGCGATCACCGCCATCAAGCTTTCTGCGTATGCGGCGCAGGATGAAGAGGACGCGCAGCGCCGCGGCGAGGACCTGGCGCAGATCGTCAGCCTGGCCGACACCACGGTGGGCAAGCTGCGCGACATCTCCACCCTGCTGCGCCCGCCACAGCTGGATGCACTGGGCCTGGAGGCGGCATTGAGCTGGCAGGCGCGGGTGCTGTTCCGTTCTTCGCCGGTGGAGCTGCTGGCCGAAATCGATACCCTGCCCTCGCGCCCGGACAACAGCATCGAGCAGGCCTGCTTCCGCATCGCCCAGGAAAGCCTGACCAACGTGCTGCGCCACGCCCGTGCCAGCCAGGTGCAGCTGCAGCTGCGCGATGTCGACCAGCGCGGCCTGCACCTGCAGATCCGCGATGACGGCGAGGGCTTCGACCCGGACGGCCCGCGCGGGCTGGGCCTGATCGTGATGCGCGAACGTGCGCAGAGCGTCGGCGGCCATGTCCATATCGAGTCGGCGCATGGCGCCGGTACCCTCGTCGACGTCCACCTTCCCTACCAGGCGGCCACTGCGGCCGCCGCTGATTCCCCGGAATACTGAGCCATGTGGAACCCCAACATGCCCCTTGTCAGCATCGACGACGCCCCCGATCGGTTGGGCGCCGGCAACCCCGAGCTGCAGGTCATGGTCACTGAAGCCGCCTCCGGCGGTACCCCCTTGATGCTGATGCACGTGGACATCGACCACTTCGCATCGGTCAACGAAAACATGAGTGCCGACGTCGGCGACCAGGCGCTGGTGCTGGTTGCCCAGCGCCTGCAGTCCTACCTGCGCGGCCGCGGCAAGCTGTGGCGGCATGGCAGCGATGAGTTCCTGCTGGCGGTGCCGCGTACTGCCGACCTGCCGCTGCCGGAGGACTTCGCCGAAGAAATCCGCCAGCAGATGGAACTGCCGCTGTCGGTGCTGCCGTACACCCTGTTCATGACCGGCAAGCTGGGCGTGAGCCTGTGCCCGGAGCACGCCAGCAGCGCCTCGCGCCTGCTGGACCACGCCGAGGATGCGCTGTACCAGGCTGCCCGCGAGGGTGGCAATGCGGTGCGCATCCACGCGGTCGACACTCCGCCCAGCGCCCACAGCGAAAGCATCATCGCCCGCCAGATCGTCGACGCGATTCCCAATGGCGAACTGAAGCTGCGCTACCAGCCGCTGGTCAGCGCCCGCGACGGCCACGTGGTGGGCATGGAGGCGCTGCTGCGCTGGCAGTCGCCGACGCTGGGCATGCTGGTGCCGGAGCGCTTCATGCGTACCGCCGAGCGCCTGGGCATCATCGTGCAGATCGGCACCTGGGTGCTGGAAGGCGCACTGAAGCAGGCGCGGCTGTGGCGCGACCAGGGCTTCGATGACTTCACCATCGCCGTGAACGTGTCGACGCTGCAGCTGCTGCGGCCGAACTTCTTTGCCGAGGTGATGGGCCTGATCCAGGCGGCGGGCGTGCCGGCGCAGATGCTGACGCTGGAGATCAACGAGAGCGCGCTGACCAACAACGTCAACTTCGTCCACGAAACGCTGGCCAACCTGCGCAATGAAGGCATCAGCCTGAGCCTGGACAATTTCGGCACCGGCGATTCCAGCCTGAGCGCGCTGGTGCGCTACCCGGTGGACAAGCTGAAGATCGACCGCAGCTTCATCAAGAGCGCGCCGGCCGGCAACCGCGAGGCCGCCATCGCCCGCGCCATCATCGCCATGGGCCACCAGCTGGGCATGACGGTGATCGCCAATGGCGTGGAATCGCAGGCGCAACTGGGCTTCCTGCGCCGCAACGACTGCGATGTGTTCCAGGGCTATCTATTCGGCGAACCGATGTCGGCCGATGCCGCCGGCATGACCCTTCGTCGCCGCTACCTGCGCCCGGAAGCGTTTGCCGAAACCCGCCCGGACCGCACACTGCTGCTGCTGGATGACGAAGAGAACGTGCTGCGTTCGCTGGTGCGCCTGTTCCGTCGCGATGGCTATCGCATCCTGGCCGCCGGCAACGTGCGCGATGCGTTCGACCTGCTGGCGATCAACGACGTGCAGGTGATCCTGTCCGACCAGCGCATGAGCGACATGAGCGGTACCGAGTTCCTGGGCCGGGTGAAGATGCTCTACCCGGACACGATCCGCCTGGTGCTGTCCGGCTACACCGATCTGAACACGGTGACCGATGCGATCAACCGGGGTGCGATCTACCGCTTCCTGACCAAGCCCTGGAACGATGATGAGCTGCGCAAGCACATCCACCAGGCATTCCGCACGTACGAGGAACAACGGCGCAGCAATGCCGGGCCGACGCCGGTGGAAGCGGGAGACGCCGGCGAGGATCGCACGCCGCTGCGTTGAGGTTCAGGCCCCGGTAGTGCCGGCCGCTGGCCGGCTGCCCAGGGTGCCCGATTCCATGGGGTTGCCGGCCAGCGGCCGGCACTACCCGATGCCGTCAGCGCGGCTGCTTCACCGGCAGCACCACGCGGAAGCGCGAGCCGACGCCGGGCGTGCTGTCCAGGTCGATGCGGCCGTGGTGCTTGTTGATGATGCTGTAGGAGATCGACAGGCCCAGGCCGGTGCCACTGCCGACCGGCTTGGTGGTGAAGAACGGATCGAAGATGCGCTGCCGCAGCTCCGGCGAAATGCCGCCACCGGTATCCTCGAACTCGACCCAGACCGTGTCGCCGTCCACGCCGGTGCGCACGGTGATGGTGCCGCGCTCGGCGATGGCGTGGCCGGCGTTGAGCAGCAGGTTCATGTAGACCTGGTTCAACTCCGACGGCAGGCATTCCACCAGCGGCAGCTGGCCGAATTCACGGTGCAGGGTGACCTTGTACTTGAGCTCGTTCCAGATGATGTTGATGGTTGATTCCAGGCCGGAATGCAGGTCCACCAGCTTCCACGACTCGTCGCGGCCGGAATACGAGAAGTCCTTCAGGTCGCGCACGATGCGGGTCACCCGCTCGATGCCCTCGCGCGATTCGGCCATCAGCTGCGGCAGGTCGCGGCTGATGAAATCGATGTCGAGGCGGTCACGGATATCGTCGATTTCCGGAATCAGCGCCTTCGGGTCCGGCGCGCGCAGGGCCCGCTCGTACGCTTCGATGACGGTGAACAGGCTGCGCAGGTATTCCTGCAGGCTGCCGAGGTTGGAGTGAACGTAGCCGATCGGGTTGTTGATCTCGTGCGCCACGCCGGCGGCCAGCTGGCCGATGGAGGCCATCTTTTCCGACTGCAGCAGCTTTTCCTGGGTGCCGTTGAGGCGCAGGTAGGCCTGGCGCAGTTCGGCATGGCGCTGCTGCAGTTCGCGCTCGTAGTCTTCCTGCCCTTCGATGGGGCGGAACAGGGCCAGGTAGTGGCCACTGCCGGGTTGGCCGTGGTGGTACAGGTGGGCGATGACCACCCCCTCGCCTACCGGCAGGCTGCCGTTCCACTGCCCGTGCAGGCGCGCCTGCTCCAGCGCATCCGGCGGCAGCAGCTCGCGCAGGCGCTGCGGGGCCGCTGCGGCGGCTTCTTCACTGCCCAGCAGGTTCTGCGCGGCCGGGTTGGCCAGGGCCACCTGGCCGTCTTCGGTGAACAGCAGCAGCCCTTCGCGCAGGCGCTCAAGCAGGGCCTGCAGCACCGGCTGCGGGGGAAGGGGGGCGGTAACCAGGGCGTTGGCGGCAGACACGGCGACTCGGGGGCTTGCGAACAGGCGCCCAATATACGCGCTGCCGCGCAGCGCAGCAGCCTGACCGCATCCACGCATGGCGTGGATCTACCGCCGGGGTGCGCCCCGGGCCGGTCAGGCGACGGCGAGTGGCCGGCGTGCGTTGACCGTGTGCGCCTGGCCCTTGGCGTCGTACGAGGACGATGCCTCGGTGCGACCGAGCTGGCGCAGCGCCCAATCCACCTCGCGGCGGCGGCGCGACAGCAGCACGCCATTGGCGCGGTTGCGCTCGGCCAGCGCCTGCAGCTGCTCGGCCTCGCCCAGCGGCGGGGTCGAATCCAGGGCACGCAGCGCCTCCAGCTTGGCGCCGGTAGCGCGGATCAGCGCGTGCACATCGTGCTCGACCAGGGCCTGGTGTTCGACATCCAGGGCCTGGGCAAGTCGCTGAAGATGTTCACTCATCGCCGCGGTCATCCCTGCAGCTGCTGGTCCAGTTCAAGCATGCGCGATGCAATCGCGTCCGGATTGATCTTGTAGCTGCCGTTCTGCAGCGACTCGCGCACGGCAGCGACACGCTGGGTGTCGATGGCCGGGGCGGTGCTCAGCTCACGCTCGAGCGCCTGCAGGTTGGTCGCCTCGCCGGTCAGGCGCAGGCTGTCAGCGGCCTCCACCGGGCGGGCCGGTGCATCACCGCTGACGCCCGGCTTGGTGGCCGGGGTCGTCACGCTGCGCAGTGCCTGGGGGACCTGCAGGTTGCCGTCGATTTTCTGGCTCATGGGGTGTCCTGGAGTTGCCGTTCACAAGGGATAACGACCGCAGGGCCGTGATCTTTAGGGAAATCTCTTACTTTTTCAACGCGCCACGATTACGTCACCATGGGCGTCCACTGTCCCCTGCACGATGCGGCGGGAGGACAGGTTTTCAACGGAAACGCGCTCGTTCTCGCCTGCATCGCCCATCGCCCGGCCCGCGATGCGCACCTCGACCGAGCCGCGCCGGGACACCAGGGCCACGCTGTCTCCTCGCTTGATGAGACGCTCGGTGACCAGGTCGTTGGCCGACAGCAGGCTTCCGGCCTGCAGCGGCCTGCGGGCGATACGACCGACAGCGCTTGCGGGATCGGACAATACGGCGCCGGCGATCCGGGCCGCGTCACGCTGGGCAGTACTGATATCGGCCGCTGCCAGGGTTTCTCCAGTGGCAATGCCACGGGTGAGCACCAGCACCGCCTGGTTGTGGCGCACCTTCACCGGCACGAACAGGCGCCAGCCCCCGGCGTCGGGGCAGCTGACCTCCACCGTGGTGTTGGCGGTGGGCTGCACCTGCAGGGCGGCCCCGCAGCGCGGCAGGCGCAGGGCGTCGGCCACCACGGCCTCGCCCTCGCTGCCGGCCGCCAGGGTCGACAGCGCCGCCGTGCGGATGCTGGCCACCGGCTGCCAATCGACAGCGGCCGCCCACGGCGAGGCGAGCGCCAGTGCAATGCCCAATAGAGATGTGATCCGGCGCATGGCGCCTCCTGCTCGGAAAGACCTGGCCGGGTGCGTGCAAGCGGCGTGCCAGAGCCCTGCCCTTGTAGAGCGGTCGACTAACAGTCGACCCTACCAATAGAGCGGTCGACTAACAGTCGACCCTACCAATCGAGCGGTCGACTAACAGTCGACCCTACCAATCGGGCGGTCGACTAACAGTCGACCCTACCAATAGAGCGGTCGACCAACGGTCGACCCTACAGGATGCATCGCAAGCGACACAACGCCCTCAAGTTCGGCCCCCCCTGCGCCGATACAGCAGCCATGTCCCATGACCTGCTCAACCGGATCGACCAGCGGACCCGACTGGCCGGCCACAATCGCCTGGCGCTGCTGCTGTTCCGTCTCGGCGGACGTCAGCTTTTTGGCGTCAATGTCTTCAAGGTGCAGGAAGTCCTGCGCCGCCCGGAGCTGTTCCAGGTACCCGGACTGCCCGGCCAGTTCGCCGGCGTGGCCGACGTGCGTGGCCGCTCGGTGCCGGTGCTGGACCTGGGCCTGGCCATCGGCCACCCCGAGCGTGAGCCGGACGCGGACACCGCCCCCGGCTACCTGGTGGTGACCGAGTTCAACCGCTCCATCCAGGGGTTCCTGGTGAGCGGGGTCGAGCGCATCGTCAACATCGCGGTGGAGGACATCCACCCGCCGCCGGAGCTGGGCGCCGAGTCGAGCTACCTGACCGCGGTGACCCGCTTCCAGGGCGAGTTGATCCAGGTGATCGACGTGGAAAGCGTGCTGGCCGACATCGCCCAGATCCGTGGCGAGGCTGTGCTGGACCCGACCATGGCCATGCCGGCCGACGCCCCGCAGCTGCAGGTGCTGGTGGTGGACGACTCCCGCGTCGCCCGCCAGCAGATCCGCAGCGTGCTGGACCAGCTGGGGGTCGGCGCGACCCTGCTTTCCGATGGCAAGCAGGCGCTGGACCACCTGCTGCAGATCCACGCCTCGGGTGAAAACCCGGCCGACCGCTACGCCATGGTGATCTCGGACATCGAGATGCCGGCGATGGACGGCTACACGCTGACGACGGAAATCCGGCGCCACGCCGGCCTGTCCGAGCTGTATGTGCTGCTGCACACCTCCCTGTCGGGCGTATTCAACAATGCGATGGTGGAGCGCGTCGGCGCAAACGCCTTCGTGGCCAAGTACTCGCCGCACGAGCTGGCCGACTTCGTGCTGGACCGCCTGCGCAAGGTGGCGATGGCGGCCTGAGGCCACTGATCCGGTAGTGCCGGCCGCTGGCCGGCAACCGCAGATCTATCGGGGAGCCGGCCAGCGGCCGGCACTACCCTCTCGAATTTGGCACACCGCTTGCAGCTTCCCGGGCATCGTTCCCGTGGGAGTGCACCGTGCGCAACCTGATTACCGACTACCTGGGCGTGCATGCCCAGGCCATGCCGTTGCGCGAACAGCGGATGAAGCTGATCGCCAGCAACCTTGGCAACGCCGATACCCCCGGCTACAAGGCCCAGGACCTGGACTTCGACGCCGCCCTGCGCAACGCGCAGGGCCTGGATGCCAACGGCCTGATGACCACCACGAGCGAACGGCACTACGAGATCAGTAGTGGCCTGAACCCGTTCCAGGTGGCCCGCGAAGGCGTACAGCCCAGCCTTGACGGCAACACCGTCGACCCCGATGCCGAGCGCGCTGCCTATGGCCGCGCCGCGCTGGAATACCGTGCCTCGCTCAGCTTCGTCGAGAGCAAGGTCCGTTCCATGCTCACCGCGATCACGGGGCAGTAAGCCATGAGCAACCTGCCGATCTTCGACATCGCCGGCTCCGCACTGCAGGCGCAGTCGGTGCGCATGAGCACCATCGCCTCCAATCTGTCCAACGCCGACAGCATCGCCGGCTCGGCCGACGCGGTCTACAAGCCGCTGGAGCCGATCTTCCAGGCCGTGACCAGCAAGACCGATCCGAACATCACCTCGGTCAAGGTCAAGGAAATCACCCAGAGCGATGCCGCGCCGATCAAGCGCTACGAGCCTGGCCATCCGCTGGCCGACGCCGATGGCTACATCTACCAGCCCGACGTCGATCCGGTGGCGCAGATGGTCAACCTGATCTCGACCTCGCGCAATTACCAGGCCGGCGTGGAGATGTTGACCACCGCCAAGGAACTGGCCCTGGCCACCCTGACCATGGGCCGCTGAGGCGCGCCCGCGAGGATTACCGCATGACCACCGTCACCACCCAGACCAACCAGGACGTCTACGCCGCCCTCGGCCTGAACGCCCCCAACAGCAACAGCACCAAGAAGAAGAACACGCTCGACCAGGCCGACTTCCTGCGCCTGATGACCGAGCAGCTGCAGCATCAGGATCCATTGAAGCCGATGGACAACACCCAGATGGTCGCTCAGATGGCGCAGATGTCCACCGTGCAGGGCATCACCGACCTCAACACCTCGGTGAAGGGCTTCCAGGAATCGATGGCCAGCGACCAGGTGCTGCGTGGCGCGGCACTGGTCGGCCATGAAGTGCTGGTGCCCTCGGAAAAGCTGGTGCTCGAAGCGGAAGGTGATGTCAGCGGCACCGTTGCAGCACCCGCCGCCGGCATCGTCACCGTCGATGTCACCGATGCCAACGGCAGCAAGGTCACCTCGATCAGTGTCGAAGCCGCTGCCGCCGGCGAAGTGGCGTTCAAGTGGGACGGCAAGGACGCCAACGGCAACCGCATGGCGCCGGGCAAGTACTCCATCGTCGCCAACCACGTCGATACCGCAGGCACCAGCACCAAGCTGTCCACCTACGTGCAGGCACCGGTGGAAAGCGTGACCGTCGGCTCCGACGGCCTGTACCTGAACCTCAAGGGCCTGGGCACGGCCCCGATCGATTACGTGCTCCGCGTCAGCTGAGCCGCACCCCCGCATCTACCAGGAGCAATCCCATGGGCTTCAACGTCTCGCTGTCCGGCATCAACGCCGCCAATACCGACCTGAGCGTCACCGCCAACAACGTTGCCAACGTCAACACGGTCGGCTTCAAGCAGTCGCGCGCGGAATTCGCCGACCTGTTCGCCGCCACCAGCTATGGCCTGTCCAACAACCAGACCGGCTCCGGTGCACGCGTCACCAACGTGGCCCAGCAGTTCATCCAGGGCAACAACGACCAGACCGGCCGCAGCCTGGACATGGCCATTTCCGGTGAGGGCTTCTTCACCATGAACATGAACGGCGCACGCGTCTACTCGCGCGCCGGCAACTTCCAGACCGACTCGGCCGGTTACGTGGTCAACCCGCAGGGCGCACGCCTGCAGGTCTTCGCACCCAATGCCGATGGCACCAGCTTCGACGCCGGCCGCCTGGTCGACCTGCAGCTGCTGACCACCGACAGCCCGCCCAAGCAGACCAGCGAAGTGAAGGTGGGCTTCACCCTGCCCGCCAACGCCAAGCAGCCGACGGTCGCCGATTTCGATCCGACCGATTCCAACAGCTACAACCAGTCCAGCGGCGGCATCACCGTCTATGACTCGCTGGGCGTGAGCCACATCCAGGTGTCCTACTTCGTCAAGGACGCCGCGACCAACGGCTGGACCGTGCACAACTACGTCGATGGCGAACCGGCCGGTACTCCGACCGCGATCGCGTTCGACAACAGCGGCAAGCTCACCACCCCGGCCGATGCCAAGATCAGCCTCGGCACGTTCACCCCCACCACCGGTGCGGGCGAACTGAACATGACGCTGGATATCAGCGGTTCGACCCAGTACGGCGAGAAGTTCGCCCTGCGCAACACGCAGCAGGACGGCTATGCGGCCGGCAAGCTCAACGAGATCACTGTGTCCGACAGCGGCGTGGTCTACGCGCGCTACTCCAATGGCGATGACAAGCCGCTGGGCCAGGTGGCACTGACCAGCTTCAACAACACCCAGGGCCTGGCGCAGAAGGGCAACAACCTGTGGGTGGAAACCTTCGAGTCGGGTACCCCGCGCACCGCCGCGCCTGACAGCTCCAACCTCGGCAAGATCCAGGCCGGCGCGCTGGAAGCATCGACCGTGGACCTGACCGAGCAGCTGGTGAACATGATCACCGCGCAGCGCAACTTCCAGGCCAACGCGCAGATGATCACCACGCAGGACCAGATCACCCAGACCGTCATCAACATCCGTTGATGACCTGCTGAACCTGTCACGGAACGCCCCCCATGGATAAAGCCCTTTACGTTGCGATGACCGGCGCCCGCGCCTCCCTGCAGGCGCAGGGAACGCTCAGCCACAACCTCGCCAACTCGGACACCCCCGGCTTCAAGGAAGCGCTGGCCAACACCGAAGCCTTCCCGATCCGTGGCCAGGGCTTTGCCTCGCGGGTGGATGCGCTGCACGTCGACGCCGGCTTCAACCGCACCGCCGGCGCGCAGCACATCACCGGCAAGCCGCTGGACCTGTCGCTGCAGACCGGCACCTGGCTGGCCGTGCAGGCCACCGACGGCAGCGAGGCCTACACCCGTGGCGCCGCGCTGTCGGTCACCCCGAACGGCCAGCTGGTGACCTCCAGCGGCCGTCCGGTGCTGGACGACAACAACAACCCGATCGCCATCCCGCCCTACCAGGCGATGGAAGTGGGCAACGACGGCACGATCTCGATCATCCCGCAGGGCGAAGGCCCGCAGACGATGGCGATGATCGGCCGCATCAAGATCGTGCAGGCCGCCGACGAACGCCTGGAGCGCCGCCTTGACGGCCTGTTCGCCAACACCGACCCGCAGCAGCCGTTCACGCAGGCACAGGGCCCGACGGTGCACAGCGGCCAGCTGGAAGGCAGCAACGTCGATGCCGCCGGTGCGCTGGTGCAGATGATCCAGCTGCAGCGCCAGTACGAAATGCAGGTGAAGGTGATCAAGCACGGCGACGAGAACGCACGCAGCGCCAACAGTCTGCTGCGCTTGGGCGGCTGACGGAATTCCGGCACCGGCACGCGCCGTTGCTGGCACGCCGCTTGCACTACCTCACCCAAGGGCCGCACCGCGCGGCCGGCTTCACCCAGACAGGACTTCGAAGATGAACCAGGCACTGTGGATCGCGAAAACCGGACTGGATGCGCAGCAGATGCGCATGTCGGTGGTTTCCAACAACCTCGCCAACACCAACACCACCGGCTTCAAGCAGGACCGCGCCAGTTTCGAGGATCTGCTGTACCAGCAGGTGCGCCAGCCTGGCGGCGCATCGTCGGCGCAGACGCAGCTGCCGACCGGCCTGCAGATCGGCACCGGCGTACGCGTGGTGGCCACCGCCAAGAATTTCGAACAGGGCAGCCAGCAGCAGACCGGCCGCGCACTGGACGTGATGGTCAATGGCCGCGGCTTCTTCGAAGTGCAGATGCCCGATGGCAGCTCGGCCTACACCCGTGACGGCTCGTTCAAGATCAACCAGGACAGCGAGCTGGTCACCAACAGCGGCTACCCGGTGCAGCCGGGCATCCAGATTCCCGAAGGCGCGCAGTCGGTGACCATCGGCAGCGACGGCACCATCAGCGTGAAGATGGCCGACGACGCCGCCACCGTGGAAATCGGCGCGCTGACCCTGACCGACTTCGTCAATCCGGCAGGCCTGCAGGCCCGCGGCGAAAACCTGTTCCTGGAAACCACTGCCTCCGGCCCGGCGCAGAACGGCAACCCCGGCCTGAACGGCCTGGGCAACGTGGTGCAGGGTGCGCTGGAAGGCAGCAACGTCAACGTGGTGGAAGAGCTGGTTTCGATGATCGAAACGCAGCGCGCCTACGAAATGAACGCCAAGGCCATTTCGACCACCGACGCGATGCTCGGCTACCTGAACCAGAACGTCTGACCGTCGCCAACGGGATACCGCCATGTCGTCCTTCTCCACCCTTGCCCGAATCGCCCTGCCCTGCGCCGTGGCCGCCCTGCTTGGCGGCTGCGTGATCGCCGGCGACGTGCGCCCGTACCCTGCCATTGCGCCGATCCAGCCGATCATGCCGCCGCAGGCCGCACCGACCGCGGGTGCGATCTATGCCGCCGGCCCCACGCTGCAGCTGTACTCGGACCGCCGCGCACGCGATGTCGGCGACCTGCTGACCATCACGCTGCTTGAGAACACCACCGCCACCACCAGCGCCAACACCGCCACCAACAAGGAATCGAACCTGAGCATCGGCACGCCGTCGATCTTCGGTGCGCCGGTGACCCTGGGTGGCAAGGACGTGCTCAGCGCCACTGCTTCGGGCAAGCGTGATTTCACCGGCAAGGGCAACAGCGCGCAGAGCAACCGCCTGCAGGGCAGCGTGACGGTGACCGTGGTGCAGCGCCTGCCCAACGGCAACCTGGTGGTGCAGGGGCAGAAGAACCTGCGCCTGAACCAGGGCGACGAACTGGTGCAGGTGCAGGGCATCGTGCGCCCGGGCGACATCGCGCCGGACAACAGCATTCCCTCCAGCCGCGTGGCTGAAGCCCGCATCGTCTACGGCGGCCGCGGCCCGGTCGCGCAGTCCAACGCGATGGGCTGGCTGAGCCGCTTCTTCAATTCCGGCCTGACGCCGTTCTGAGTATGGCCATGAAGATTTCATTCCGATATTTCCTGCAGCGACGCGCGGCGTCGCTCTACGGATCGTTGTTCCTGGTGCTCGCCGTTGCCTTCCCGGCCAGCGCCGAGCGCATCAAGGACCTCGCCCAGGTAGGCGGCGTGCGTGGCAATGCACTGGTGGGCTACGGCCTGGTGGTGGGCCTGGATGGCAGCGGTGACCGCACCAGCCAGGCGCCCTTCACCGTGCAGAGCCTGAAGAACCTGCTCGGCGAGCTGGGCGTGAACGTGCCGGCCAACGTCAACCCGCAGCTGAAGAACGTGGCCGCCGTGGCGATCCACGCCGAGCTGCCGCCGTTTGCCAAGCCGGGCCAGCCGATCGACATCACCGTGTCCTCCATCGGCAACGCGGTGTCACTGCGCGGTGGTTCGCTGCTGATGGCCCCGCTGCGCGGCGCCGATGGGCAGATCTATGCCATCGCCCAGGGCAACCTGATCGTCGGCGGCTTCGGCGCACAGGGCAAGGATGGTTCGCGCGTTTCGGTGAACGTGCCCAGCGTGGGCCGCATTCCCAACGGCGCCACCGTCGAACGTGCCCTGCCCGATCCGCTGGCCAACGGCGGCGACATCACCCTGAACCTGCACCAGAACGATTTCACCACGGTCTCGCGCATGGTCGCTGCGCTCAACAACGCTTTCGGCGAGGGCGCTGCGCGTGCCGTCGATGGCGTGACCGTCGCCGTGGCCGCACCGACCGACCCGGGCGCGCGCATCGGCCTGCTGGCCCGCATCGAGAACCTGGAACTGACCCCGGGCAGCGCCCCGGCCAAGGTGGTGGTCAACTCGCGTACCGGCACCGTGGTCATCGGCCAGCAGGTGCGCGTCGGCCCGGCCGCGATCTCGCATGGCTCGCTGACGGTGACCATCCAGGAGAACGCCAACGTCAGCCAGCCCAATGCCTTCGGTGGCGGGCAGACCGTGGTCACCCCGCAGTCGACGGTGACGGCCACCAACGATGGCAGCCGCATGTTCAAGTTCAATGGCGGTACCACGCTGGATGAAATCGTGCATGCCGTGAACGCCGTGGGCGCTGCCCCGGGCGACCTGATCGCGATCCTGGAAGCGCTGAAGCAGGCCGGTGCGCTGAGCGCCGAACTCGAGGTGATCTGACATGCGCATCAATCCCGCCTTCGACCTGAATCCTGCACAGCAGACCGACCCGGCCAGGATCGACAAGGTCGCGCGCCAGCTGGAAGGCCAGTTCGCGCAGATGCTGGTCAAGAGCATGCGTGATGCCAGCTTCGGTGATTCGCTGTTCCCCGGTGAAAACAAGATGTTCCGGGAGATGTACGACCAGAAGATCGCCGAGGCGATGACCCGGGGCAAAGGCCTGGGCCTGTCGTCCATCATCAGCCGCCAGCTGTCCGGCCAGCAGGCCGACGGCCCGGCGCTGGATACCCGCGTGGACCCGGCCAAGGCCAGCCGCGCCTACCAGCTCAATGCACCGGCCAAGGCGGCGCCCTCGCTGTCGCTGGACGATGCCAGCCAGGCCGTGCGCATGCTGCAGCAGATGGCGGCAGGCGCCCAGGAGGGCGCGCAGGCCGCGACCAGCCCCGCACTGGCACCGATGGAGCAGGCACTGGACCTGATTGCCGGCCGTGACAGCAGCAGCATGCACCGTTCGCTGGGCACCAGCGATCCGTACGCCAGCAGCATCGACGGCGACGATTGGGCGGCCAGCAACGACCAGTGGGCGGCCACCGCCAGCAACCGCGGCAGCATGGGCACGCCGGCCGATGCCCTGGCCACCCGCACCGCCGTGGCCCAACTGGGCGCGAACACGCCCGAAGGATTCGTAGCCAGCATCTGGGGCCACGCACAGAGCGCGGCCAAGGAACTGGGCGTGGATGCCCGCGCCCTGGTGGCCCAAGCCGCGCTGGAAACCGGCTGGGGCAAGCGCCAGATCAAGCACGCCGACGGCAGCACCTCGCACAACCTGTTCGGCATCAAGGCCACCGGCTGGAAGGGCCAGAGCGCCGTCGCCGGCACCCACGAGTATGTCGATGGCGTGCGCCGTAACGAAACAGCCAGCTTCCGCGCCTACAGCACGCCCGCCGAGAGCTTCGCCGACTACGTGCGCCTGCTGAAGACCAGCCCGCGCTACCAGCAGGCACTGCAGGCCGGCACCGACGTGCAGGGCTTCGCCCGTGGCCTGCAGCGCGCCGGCTACGCCACCGATCCGCGCTACGCGGCCAAGATCGCCGCGATCGCCGGTGGCCCGACCATCGAGCGCGCCGTGGCCGCCGTGACCGACGCCGGCACGCGCCTTGGCCAGACCTTCGCCAGCACCGCAACAGCGGCGCTGGGTATCACCCGTCGTTGAGGAACCCCATGTCCAGCGTCCTTTCCACCGGTACCAGTGCCCTGCTCGCCTTCCAGCGTGCGTTGGCGACCACCAGCCATAACGTCGCCAACATCAACACGCCCGGCTACAGCCGGCAGAAGGTCGACTTCGCCACCGCCGATCCGCAGAACTACGGGTTTGGCGAGGTGGGCAGCGGCACCCGGATCACCGACATCCGCCGCGCTGCAGACCAGCTGGCGATCTCGCGGCTGCTCGACAGCAGCGGCGAACTCGCGCGCCTGAAGCAGCTGTCGACCATGGCCGACCGGGTCAACGCCCTGTTCTCCGATTCAGCCACGAACGTCGCCGGCTCCTGGTCCAACTTCTTCGATGCCGTCAGCGGCCTGTCGTCCAATGCCGCAGGCACGGCCGACCGGCAGAGCCTGCTCGATGGCGGCAAGGCCCTGGCCAGCCGCTTCGGCCAGCTCAACACGCAGATGAACAACCTCAGCAGCGAGGTCAACAACGGGCTCATCGCCGGTGCCACCGAGATCAACCGGCTGGCCCAGGAAATCGCCCAGATCAACGGCGCCATCGGCAGCAACGTGACCGACGCCGCGCCGGACCTGCTGGACCGCCGCGACCAGCTGATTTCGCAGCTGGTCGGCTACACCGGCGGCACCGCGGTCGTGCAGGATGGCGGCGTGATGAACGTCTACACCGCCGGCGGCAATGCGCTGGTGGTGGGCACGACGGCCTCCAAGGTCACCACGGTGACCGACCCCTACCAGCCCGAGCGCCTGCAGCTCGCCCTGCAGACCCAGGGCGGCACGATCACCCTGGACCCGAAGGCCGTGGGCGGGAAGATCGGCGGCATGCTCGAGTTCCGCGACACCGTGCTGACCCCGGCCCAGGCCGAACTGGGCAAGCTCGCGGTCGGCCTGGCCGAGAGCTTCAACCAGGCCCACCGCCAGGGCGTGGACCTGTATGGCCAGATGGGTGGCGACTTCTTCAACATCGGCAACCCGCGCGTCACCCCCAACACCAGCAACGCCGGCACCGGCAGCATCACGGCGACCTATGGCGACCTGTCCAAGCTGGATGCCCAGAACATCGTGCTCAAGTTCGACGGCACGCAGTGGCAGGCCAGCCGCGCCGATACCGGCGCCAGCGTTGCCCTGACCGGCACCGGCAGCGCCACCGATCCGCTGGTGATCAACGGCGTCGAACTGGTGGTGAGCGGCACGCCGGCCACCAACGACCGGTTCCTGCTGCAGCCGACCGCCGGCGTGGCCGGCAGCCTGGAAACGGCCATCACCGATCCCTCGCGCATCGCGGCCGCCGCCGCCGTGAAGGGCACGGCAGCACTGGCCAACACCGGTACCGGCAAGCTGACCGGCGTTGCGGTGACCGACGTCGGCAACGCCAACCTGCGCGACCCTGCCGCGATCGTGTTCACCTCGGCCACGACCTACACCATCAATGGCGGGGCCCCGCAGACCTATACGCCCGGCCAGACCGTCAGCGCCAACGGCTGGAGCTTCGTGCTGGATGGCGCGCCCAAGACCGGCGACACCTTCAACATCACCCCTACCCCGGCAGGCTCGTCCGACAACAGCAACGCCGCGCTGCTGGCCAAGGTCGAGGATGCCAAGGCATTCAACGCTGGCACGGTCACCCTCAACGGCGCGCTCGGTGGCCTGACCACCCAGGTCGGCGCCGCCGCACGCTCGGCCGAGTATTCGCTCGATGCGCAGCAGGTCATCTCGGACAAGGCGCAGTCCGCCCGCGACGAGATTTCCGGCGTGAACCTGGATGAAGAAGCCGCCGACATGCTGCGCCTGCAACAGGCCTACCAGGCCGCCTCGCAGCTGATCTCCACCGCCGACAACATGTTCCAGACCATCCTGGGAGCAATCCGCCGATGAGCAGCCGCATTTCCACCGGGATGATGTTCAACCAGTCGGTATCGCTGATGCTGGCCAAGCAGTCCAAGATCAGCCACCTCGAGCAGCAGATCGCCACCGGCAGCAAGATCAGCTCGGCCAAGGACGATCCGGTCGGTGCCGGCACCGCCGTTGGACTGGACCGCGTCGTGGCCGGCCTCGAGCAGCTCGGCAAGAACGCCAACAGCGTGCAGAACCGTCTTGGCCTGCAGGAAAACGCGCTGGCCCAGGTCAATGAACTGATGTCGCGCGCCGTTGAACTGAGCATCCAGGCCAACAGCCCGGTGCCCAAGTCCAGTGACCTCAAGGCCATCGTCAGCGAACTGAAGACCATCCAGGACAGCCTGCTGTCGCTGGCCAACTCCCGCGACGGCAGCGGCCGCTACCTGTTCGGCGGCAGCAACGACGCCGATGCACCGTTCAAGCTGTCCGGCGGCACGGTCACCTACAACGGCGACCAGAACCAGCGCCAGGTGGAGGTTGCGCCCGGCCAGCTGGTGTCCGATGCCCTGCCCGGCAGCGAGATCTTCATGCGCATCCCCACCGGCGATGGCCGCGTGGATGCCAGCGCCGCCGCCGGCAACAGCGGCAGCGGCCTGCTCACTTCCATCAGCCGCGATGGCAGCGGCAGCTGGGCCGGCGGCACGCTCAACGTGCGCTTCACCGGCACCGCCGAAGGGGCCTACGAGGTCGTGGACGGCAGCGGCACGGTGGTGGGCAGCGGCACCCACAAGCCCGGCGAAGACATCGTCGTGGCCGGCGTCAGCATGCGCATCGAAGGTGCGCCGGTGGCCGGGGACGAATTCAACATCAGCGACGCGGGTACCCGCGACATCTTCTCCACCCTGGACAGCCTGGTCGCGGCACTGGAAACCGACCCGTCCACTGAAAGCCAGCGCACGGCACTGCAGAACACCCTGCAGTCGAGTATCCGCGACCTCAACCGGGCCTCGGAAACGATGATCGATGCCCGTGCCAAGGGCGGTGCGCAGCTGGCCGCCATCGATACCGCGGCCAGCGCCCGCGAAGCCACTGCCGTCACCGTCAAGAGCACGCTCTCGACGATGCGCGATCTCGACTACGCCGATGCGATCGGCCAATACAAGCTGGAGAACGCTGCCCTTCAAGCCGCCCAGACCATCTTCAGCCAGATGCAGGCGATGTCCCTGTTCAACAAGATCGGCTGACCCCTTCCCGTTCCACCTGACTTCCAGCACGGCGCGTCCCGCGCCTTTCCTCACCGAAACGAACCGAGCAACCACGGAGAAGCACCATGGCACAGATCATCAACACCAACACCATGTCGCTGAACGCTCAGCGCAACCTGACCACCAGCAGCAGCTCGCTGGCCACCTCGATCCAGCGCCTGTCCTCGGGCCTGCGCATCAACAGCGCCAAGGACGATGCCGCCGGCCTGGCCATCTCCGAGCGTTTCACCACCCAGATCCGTGGCATCAACCAGGCCGCCCGCAACGCCAACGACGGCATCTCGCTGGCCCAGACCGCCGAAGGCGCACTGGGTGAAGTGGGCAACAACCTGCAGCGCATCCGCGAACTGGCCGTGCAGGCCCGCAGCGCCACCAACTCCGCATCGGACCGCCAGGCGCTGAACGCCGAAGTGCAGCTGCTGAAGCAGGAAATCCAGCGCGTCGCCGAACAGACCAACTTCAACGGCACCAGCCTGCTGGATGGCAGCTTCACCAACCAGGCCTTCCAGATCGGCGCCGACCAGGGCCAGACCATCAACATTTCGCAGATCGCCAATGCGAACGTGCACAAGCTGGGCGACTGGACCAGCGCCTCGACCCCGGCCAGCGTGACCGGTCAGGCCGCGACGGGCGGTGCAGCGGCTGCTACGCCGACCACGTCGGGTCCTTCGGGCAACTTCACTCCGGTTGTCTCTGCCGCTGCGGGTGGGTTCGCCTTCTCGGTGGGCGGCGTTGAAATCCATACCGCTGCTGCGGGTGATGCGGTCAGCGTGGCCGACCTCACCACCGCCCTGGCCAACAAGTCCGACGCGCTCGCTGCCGCTGGCATCACCATGACCGGCACCGTGGCTGCAGGCACGCTGGCGTTCTCGCGTGCCGATGGCAACGACATGGCGATCACCGTTACCGGCACCACGGGCACGGAAGGCTTCGGAACTGCAGGTTTCGTCGCCAACCACCAGGACGGCACGCCTGCCGTCGCCGCTGATTACCCGGCCGTCACCGCCGGCCAGCTGACGATGACCAAGGCCGATGGCAGCGGCGTGGTCGACATCACCGTCGGCGCCGCCAAGACCGCAACGGAGCGCAACACCCTGCTGGTGAATGCCATCAACGCCAAGACCCACGAAACCGGCGTGACCGCATCGCTGATCGACGGCAAGGTGCAGCTGGAAAACAAGGAAGGCAACTTCACCATCGGCGGCACCCTGAGCGCGACCGAGCTGGCCAACGCCACCGGCCTGACCGCCGGCAGCAGCGCCACCACCGGTACCTCGTTCGCCGCAGGCACCACGCAGACCGGCTTTGCCGAGCTGGACATCTCCAACCAGGCCAACGCTGACAACGCCATCCTGGCCATGGATGCCGCGCTGCAGTCGATCAACTCGGCGCGTGCCGACCTGGGTGCGATCCAGAACCGCTTCACCTCGACCATCGCCAACCTGAACACCAACTCGGAAAACCTGTCCGCCGCCCGCAGCCGCATCCGCGACGTGGATTACGCGCAGGAAACCGCCGAGCTGACCCGTGGCCAGATCCTGCAGCAGGCCGGCACGGCCATGCTGGCCCAGGCCAACCAGGTGCCGCAGAACGTGCTGCGCCTGCTGCAGTCGTAACCGACGCCGCACCCTGAGCTGTACCGAGGCCCCGCCATGCAGATGGCGGGGCCTTTTCATTTGCCCCGGGAAAAAAGCACCGAAACTTTCCTAAAGGCCGGAGGGGTAGTGCCGTTATTGATTTCAGCAGCGGTAGCACACCCCTTGGGGGGAAGCCAGCCACTGCCCCCCGAAACCGGTCAGGCTGCTCTGCCGGACACACTGCCAACAAGGAAACCGCACCATGGCACAAGTCATCAACACCAACACCATGTCGCTGAACGCCCAGCGCAACCTGAGCACCAGCGGCACCAACCTGGCCACCACCATTCAGCGCCTGTCCTCGGGCCTGCGCATCAACAGCGCCAAGGACGATGCCGCCGGCCTGGCCATCTCCGAGCGTTTCAGCACCCAGATCCGCGGCGCCAACCAGGCTGCCCGCAACGCCAACGACGGTATTTCGCTGGCCCAGACCGCTGAAGGCGCCCTGGGTGAAATCGGCAACAACCTGCAGCGCGTCCGTGAACTGGCCGTGCAGTCGCGCAGCGCCACCAACTCCGCTTCCGACCGCCAGGCGCTGAACGCCGAAGTGCAGCTGCTGAAGCAGGAAATCCAGCGCGTCGCCGAGCAGACCAACTTCAACGGCACCAGCCTGCTGGACGGCAGCTTCACCAACCAGGCCTTCCAGATCGGCGCCAACCAGGGCGAGACGATCAACATCTCGCAGGTTGCCAACGCCAACATCAGCAAGCTCGGCAACTGGACCAGCGCCACCACCTCGGCAACCGCCACCGGCGTTGTGCCGAACGGTGATGCCGTCGCCGCTGTCCCGGCTGTTGCCGCCACCAAGGCCATGGGTGCATTCACCGCGTCCGCCGGCGGCGATGCGACCAGCAGCGTTACCCAGACCTTCACTGCAGGCAGCGCCACCCTGGCTGTCACCGTGACGGGCGCTTCGGATGCAGCAAGCAACGCCGCTGCCTTCGTCACCGCCGGCTTCGGCGCCGACGGTACCGGCACCGTCAACGGCTTCAGCCTGGACCTGGGTGCGGCCACCACCATCGCTGGCGCCATCACCGCGGGCAGCCTGACGGTCTCCCGCGCTGACGGCACCAACTTCACCCGCGCCCAGACCGTCGCTGGCGCCGCCTACACCACCGCCCCGGGCTTCGCTGGCCCGACCGCCGCCAGCACCAACGGTGTGGCTGGCGAAGCTGCGATCCCGTCGAAGTTCGGCGCCGCCAGCTTCACCATCACCGGCACGCTGGATGGCGCTGCCACCTCGGCGGTGCAGATCGACCTGACCGCGGTCGGCTCGGCTGGCGATCGCGCCACCCAGCTGGTCAACGCTGTGAACGCCAAGACGCACGAAACCGGCGTCAGCGCAGCGCTGGTCGAGGGCAAGGTGCAGCTGACCGGCAAGGAAGGCGACTTCACCGTGGGCGTTGCTGGCTCGACCGACGCTGCCGACCTGCTGGAGCAGACCGGCCTGACCGCCGCTGCCACCACCAACTACGCCGCTGGCGGTGCCAAGACCGGCTTCGCCGATTTGGACATCTCCTCGGTCGGCGGTGCAGACAACGCCATCCTGGCGATGGACGCAGCCCTGAACTCGATCAACTCGGCCCGTGCCGACCTGGGCGCCATCCAGAACCGCTTCACCTCGGTGGTTGCCAACCTGAACACCTCGTCGGAGAACATGTCCGCAGCCCGCAGCCGCATCCGCGACGTGGACTACGCTTCGGAAACCGCCGAGCTGACCCGCAACCAGATCCTGCAGCAGGCCGGTACCGCCATGCTGGCCCAGGCCAACCAGTCCAGCCAGAACGTGCTGAGCCTGCTGCGCTGATCCAGCGGTAGTACCTTGCAGTAACGGGAAGGGGGCGAAAGCCCCCTTCTTCGTGCCCGGCGGCCGGTTGGCACGCGCCTTGCACCGGGTGGGGAAGCGTTTCAACGCTCAAGCTCGCCCATCCCCGGCCGATAGCAGGTGCAGGACACCTGAACGGCCCGTCCAAGAACAAGGATTCCCCGCATGGCCATCGGCACGATTGGTACAGGTCTCGACATTCCCTCGCTGGTTGCCCAGCTGACAGCCAAGGAACGCGAGCCCCGCGAAAACCAGATCAACTCGGCCGGTGTTGCGGCCAGCGCCAAACTGTCGGCGCTGGGCACCATCAAGAGCGGCATGACCACCCTGCAGACGGCGCTGAAGACGCTGGTGACGGGCATGGCCAAGCCCGGCATGAAGCTCACCACGCCCACCGAGTCGAACTTCACCGCCGCGCTGGATACCAGCACCACGGCCGGCAAGGCCGCAGCGGGTACCCACCAGGTGGAAGTCAAATCGCTGGCGCAGAACCAGAAGCTGAGCTCGCAGGCCTACACCAAGGATGCCGTCGTGGGCGACGGTACGCTGTCGATTGCCTACGGCGACAAGACCATCAACGTGGAGATCGAAGCCGGCGCGACGCTGGAGAAGATCGCTGCGGAAATCAACTCGGCCGCGCAGAGCAAGGGCGTCACCGCTGCGGTGGTCACCGCCGACGATGGCCAGCACCTGGTGCTCACCGCCGTCGATTCGGGCACCAAGGGCGCGCTGAAGGTCAGCGCCAGCGGCGGCAATGGCGGGCTGTCCAGCCTGGTCTATGACGGCACCGACGCCTCGAAGATGAGCGAAATGGTGCCGGCCAAGGATGCCGTGGTCGTGGTCGATGGCTTCACCCGTACCAGCAGCTCCAACACCATCACCGACCTGGTGCCCGGTGTCAGCCTGACCTTGACCAAGGCCAAGGAAGGCGAGCCGCAGACGCTGACCATCGCCCCTGACAACAGCACGCTGAAAACCAACCTCAACGCGTTCATCACCGCCTACAACTCGATCCAGTCGACGTTGAAGAGCTCCAGCGCCTACAACGCCGAAACCAACACCGCCTCGACGATGACCGGCGATGCCATGGTGCGCGGCCTGCAGCAGCAGCTGCGCACGCAGCTGAGCAGCAACGTCAACGATCTGAAGGACCTGGGCCTGACCATCGCCGCCGATGGCACCCTGAGCCTGGATGCGGCCAAGCTGGACACCGCACTGTCGAAGAACCCGGAAGCGGCCAACAAGCTGTTCGGTGCCGAAGGCGCGCTGGCCAAGCCGATGACCGAGCTGATGAAGAGCACCCTGGATACCACCAGCGGCACGATCACCCAGCGCCAGGCCACCTTGAACAAGCAGATCAAGGCGCTGGAAAAGCAGCTGGACGATCTCGACAAGAGCATGGAAAAAGTGTCCGACCGCTACACCAAGCAGTTCACCGCGATGGAAAAGATGGTCTCGCAGATGCAGTCCGCCAGCGGCTCGCTGATCGACCAGCTCGGCTGATCCACGCGCTTTTCCCGTGCAGGTGGCACTCAAGTAGCACGCCACCTGCGCCGATAACACGTTAGACCCCGTGCCGAACCCATGCCCCTACCCGCGCGGATGGGCAGGCATTCCAGGAGATTCCATATATGTACGGTTCCAATCGGCAGTTCGCCGAGCAGTACCGCAAGGTCGGTGTGACCACCTCGGTCGTGGACGCAGATCCGCACAAGCTGGTGGCCCTGCTGCTGGCCGGTGCATGCGAGCGCATCCGCACCGCTGAAGCCTCGCTGCAGCAGAATGACCAGGCGCGCAAGGGCAAGGCCATCGGCGAAGCCTGTGCGATCGTCGGCCACCTGCATGGCTCGCTCGACCACGAAGCTGGTGGCGAGATCGCCGGCAACCTGTCGGCGCTGTACGACTTCGTCATCATGCGCCTGACCGAAGGCAACCTGCACAACGATTCCACCGCGCTGCAGGAAGCGCTGGGCCTGATGGTCGAAATCGATTCGGCCTGGAACGCCATTCCGGCCGACCAGCGCCACGTCAAGGCGGTGGCACCGTGAACCTGCAATCACTGCACGATTCGCTGGACACGCTCGACGCCAGCCTGCCGGGCGATGACTACGACACCAGCGAGCGCCTGATGGCCGAGCACCTGCAGGCCGTGGCCGCACTGTCGATGGTGGTCGAGCGCCCCAGCAACGAGGCCATCCTCGCCCTGCGCGACCACCAGCAGCGCGTGCTGGCCCGCATGATCGGCCTGCGCGACGAAGCCGCCGCACACCTCAAGCACACGGGCCGCTCCCTTCGCGCCGCCCATGCGTACCTGAAGGCAGAATCGCTGGCATGACCCTGCTGCCGACCACGTCGCTGCACCACCCTGCCGAGAGCGAGCTGTTTGATGAAACGCTCAGCTGCGAACTGGCCCTGCCGGCCGAGTTCCAGGCCGGCAGCGCGGCGGGCCGCACCAGCAGTGCCGAAGGCCTGCTGCGCAGCCTGGCGCTGGTGGAAGACAGCCGCGGGGACGAGCACGACGAACGCAGCGAAGCGAGCCTGCAGATCCAGCGCCTGGAAGCCAAGCTGGACCTGACCATGGTGCTGCTGGGCCGCCTGGTGCGCCAGCAGGGCCAGGACCTGCCACTGCGCCCGGTGCGCTGGTCGCGCCGCGGCATCCGCCTGCAGCTGGGCCCGCGCAGCGGCGCCCTGCCCGGCCAGGCCGGGGTGGTACGCCTGCAGCCCAGCGACTGGCTGCCCGACAACATCGACCTGCCGGTAGACGTGATCGCCGAAGCAGCCGATGGCAGCGGCGGCCACTTCCTGTGGCTGCGCTTCAACCGCCTTGGCGATGGCCTGGAAATGGCCATGGAACGGCACTTGTTCCGTTTGCATCGGCGTCAGGTTGCCGAAGCGCGGCGAGCGCGCTGAAACCTGCCACCCGGCAGCGGGACGGACGGCCCTTGGCGTGCCCGTTCAGCTAAGTTAAGGTGGTCTCCCCTCACGGACCAGCAACGTACCTGTGCGAGTTCTCATCGTCGACGATCACACCCTGGTTCGGGCCGGCCTGGCGCGACTGCTGCAGGGGTTTGCCGATGTGCAGCTGGTGGCCGAGGCGAGCAACGCCGAACAGGCCCTGCAGATGGCCCTGCAACACGCCCCCGACGTGGTCCTGATGGATCTGTCCCTGCCCGGCCGTACCGGCCTGGAAGCGCTGAGCGACATCCGCCTGCGCTCGCCCGGTACGCGCATCGTGATGATGACCATGCACGACGACGCCGCCCACGTGCGCGATGCACTGGACCGTGGCGCCGTGGGTTTCGTGGTGAAGGATGCCGCCCCGCAGGAGCTGGAGCTGGCGCTGCGCGCCGCGCACGCCGGCCAAGTGTTCCTCAGCCCGCAGATCTCGGCCAAGATGCTGGCGCCGATGCTGGGCCGCGAGAAGCCCACCGGCATCGCCGCCCTGTCGCCGCGCCAGCGCGAGATCCTGCGCCGCATCGGCAAGGGTGAGAGCAACAAGGAAATCGCCGCCGACCTCGGTATCAGCGTGAAAACGGTGGAGACCCACCGCGCCCGCATGATGGAGTCGCTCGGCTGCCGCCGCGCCAACGACCTGCTGCTGCTGGCAGCACGGCACCAGCACGAGCTCGAGTAGAGTCGACCGTTGGTCGACTGCGCTTCGCGCCCTCTGCCTCGGTAGCGTCGACCGTTGGTCGACTGCGGTCTGCGCGGGAGTCGACTGACAGTCGACTCTACCCCCCTTTCCGGCCCGTGCAGCGACGACAGGATTCCGTCACCCCGACACGCCCTGACGGAATTCCGTACACACAGGCTCCCCGGGCACGCAGCCCAATCACCACAAATCAACAACTTGGCGCAGGACTTCGTCAACTTCCCGCGACGCTGTAGGGGATACCCCTACAAACTGTCGGGAATACCACCAGCGCACTCAGGAACCCCCCGATTCCGCCTGCCCGGGATCAAAAGCAAGATGTGTTCCACAAGGCGTCGGGGAGCGGCGCCGGGGAACTGAAATGAAGGCTGCACTTTCGACCCAGCTGGGCCAGACGCTTCACCTCACGCCGCAGCTGCTGCAGTCGATCCGACTGCTGCAACTGGACGGCCTGCACCTGGAACAGGAAATCCAGCGCCTGCTGGATTCCAACCCGCTGCTGGAAATCGAGGACGCTGAAGCACCGGCGGCCGACGCCACCGACGCCAGCACCACCACCCTGGAAACGGCAGCCTTCGATGAGCTGCCCGAGTCGTCCATGTGGGACGTGGCCGGCAGCAGCTGGCAGGACGGCGACGACGACCGCATGGCCCGCATCGCCGCGGGCGAGTCCAGCGACCCGCAGCTGCGCGTGCTGCAGCGCCTGGCCCTGGACCTGGACGAGCGCGAGCTGGCCGTGGCGGCCTTCTGGCTGGAGCACTGCGACGAAGCCGGCTACCTGCAGGCCCCGCTGGACCAGCTGCAGCTGCTGGCCAGTGCGCAGTTCGATATCGATGGCGCCGGCGTGGAAGCCATCCGCCAGCAGCTGCTGCACGGCGAACCGGCCGGCATGGCCGCGCAGGACCTGCGCGAAGGCCTGCTGGCGCAGCTGTACAGCCTGCACGGCGTGGTGCCGGCCCGGCACCTGGCCGCACGCATCCTGGAAGGCGCGCTGGAAGCCCTGGCCGCGCACGACTACCCTGCCCTGGCCCGCCAGCACGATGCCGAAGTGGACGACGTGCGCGAGGCCGTGCGCCTGATCCTGTCACTGCAGCCGCGCCCGGGCGACAGCCTGCTGCCCGAACGCAATGCGGTGGTGGTGCCCGACGTGGTCGCCTGGCACGCCGATGAGCAGTGGAAGGTGGCCCTGAACCCGGCCACCAGCCGCCGTGTGTCGATCAACAGCCAGTACGAACAGGCGCTGGCCGAAACCAGCGACGCCGCCCCGGCCCTGCGCGAGATGCTGCAGGAAGCACGCTGGTTCAGCCGCGGCCTGTCGATGCGCTACGACACCCTGCTGCGCACCGCGCGGGTGATCGTCGAGCGCCAGGCCGCGTTCCTGGTGCGTGGCGAGGAAGCCATGGCACCGCTGACCCTGAAGGAAGTGGCCGAAGCGATCGGCATGCACGAATCCACGGTGTCCCGCATCACCACCGGCAAGTTCCTGCAGACCCCCCGCGGCACCTTCGAACTGAAGCACTTCTTCGCCGTGCGCCTGGAAGGCGCCAGCGTCTCCGGCCAGGCCGTCAAGGCCATGGTGCGGCGCCTGATCGACGCCGAACCGGCCGGTCGCCCGCTGGCTGACGAGGCCATTGCCGGCCTGCTGTCGCGCCAGGGGGTGAACATTGCCCGCCGAACCGTCGCAAAATACCGCGAACAACTGGATATCGCCCCGGCCCGCGAACGGCGCCGGCTCAGCGCCAGGCAACCACAGCTGGCCCGCGTGGGCTGAAAAGGATGTTGGACATGAACAAGCTCACAGTTCTGCTGGTCGATGACCATGAGGGATTCATCAACGCGGCGATGCGCCACTTCCGCAAGATCGACTGGCTGCAGATCGTCGGCAGCGCCGGCAACGGCCTGGAAGCGATCGAGCGTTCCGAGTCGCTGCGCCCGCAGGTGGTGCTGATGGACCTGGCAATGCCGGAAATGGGTGGCCTGCAGGCCACCCGCCTGATCAAGTCGCAGGACGATGCCCCGTACATCGTGATCGCCAGCCACTTCGACGACGTCGAGCACCGCGAGCACGCGCTGCGCGCCGGCGCCGACAATTTCGTCAGCAAGTTGTCGTACATCCAGGAAGTCATGCCGATCCTGGAAGGCCTCAGGGAGGATCGATCGTGAGTGAATCGCGCATCCTTGTGCTGGACAACGACGCCGTGCGTGCCGAGCGCACCGTTGCCCTGCTGGAATTCATGGATTTCAACCCGCGCTGGGTCTCCGACGCGGCCGACTTCGACCTGGGCCGCCAGCGCCAGAACGACTGGATGGCGGTGATCGTCGGCAGCCTGGACGACAGCGCTGCCAGTACCGCGCTGTACGCCTGGCTGGGCGGCAGCAGCCTGCCGCCGCCGGTGCTGCTGGCCGACGGTGAAGCTGCGGCGTTTGCCCAGCAGCACGGCCTGCACGAAGCCAACATCTGGCCGCTGGAAGCCCCGCTGCGCCATGCGCAGATGGAAGCCCTGCTGCGCCGCGCCAGCCTCAAGCGCCTGGATGCCGAGCACCAGGCCGGTGCCGTGCAGGACCAGGGCCCGACCGGCAACGGCCCGGCCGTGACCGGGCTGCGCACCATGATCGAGCAGGTGGCCGCCTTCGACACCACCGTGCTGGTGCTGGGCGAATCGGGCACCGGCAAGGAAGTCGTCTCGCGTTCGATCCACCAGCGCTCGCCGCGCCGGGATGGCCCGTTCGTGGCGATCAACTGCGGCGCCATTCCCGCCGACCTGCTGGAAAGCGAGCTGTTCGGCCACGAAAAGGGTGCCTTCACCGGTGCGCTGACCGCCCGCAAGGGCCGTTTTGAAATGGCCGAAGGTGGCACCCTGCTGCTGGACGAGATCGGCGACATGAGCCTGCCGATGCAGGTGAAGCTGCTGCGCGTGCTGCAGGAGCGCAGCTTCGAGCGCGTCGGTGGCAACCAGACCATCCGCTGCAACGTGCGCGTGGTCGCCGCGACCCACCGCGACCTGGAAACCCGCATCGCCGAAGGCAAGTTCCGCGAGGATCTGTTCTACCGCCTCAACGTCTTCCCGATCGAAGTGCCGGCGCTGCGCGAGCGTCGCGAAGACCTGCCGGCGCTGGTGGAAACCATCGCCATGCAGCTCGGCCGCACCGGCCGCGGCGAAGTGCGTTTCACCCCCGAAGCACTGCAGGCCCTGGCCAGCTACGAGTGGCCCGGTAATGTGCGCGAACTGACCAACCTGGTCGAGCGCCTGGCCGTGCTGCATCCGGGTGGCTCGGTGCGCGTGCAGGATCTGCCGGCCCGCTACCGTGGCGATGCCGCGCTGGCACCGGTGGCGCCCCCCGCGCCGGCGCCGGTGGCCGCCAGCGAGGAACGCCTGGACCTGCGCAGCTTCTCCTTCCACACCCCCGGCAGCGGCGGCCAGCCGGCGCTGGAACACGGCATCGCCGTGAACCGTGGCAGCGCGCCTGCAGCCCTGCCGGACGACGGCCTGGACCTGCGCAACCACATGGCCACGATTGAACTCGGCCTGATCAACGAAGCCCTGGAACGCACCCAGGGCGTGGTCGCCCACGCCGCCCAGCTGCTTGGCCTGCGCCGCACCACCCTGGTGGAAAAGCTGCGCAAGTACGGCATCGAACGCGAGCAGGCTGAACTGGCCGGCTGAGCCCACGAAGCCGGGGTCGGATCCCTCCCGCAGGGAGGGCTCTGACCCCGCGCGATCCCAGTCAGTAGATCCACGCCATGCGTGGATAGGGGATTCAGCGACACGCCCTCGTTTGCAACTTCTCCTAAAGGCACCGGTGAAATATCCCGGTAGCTTGGCCCGGATGAAGAAAACCAGACCGCCAACGCTTGACCTCACGCCAATCAGTCAGGACGAGATCGACCACTCCCCTCTCCTGCTTGAAGCGCAGCGGCTATCGGACCGTCTTGCGCCGTATGCCAACAACAACACGATGTTCGATCCGCGCCTGCTGCGACACGAGACTGATGATCGCACCCTGGCGATCTTCGGACGCGTGTTGGGCGGACTGTTCTTCGCGGACCTGAAAGATGGTTCAGTAGGACTGCTTCCAATCAGCTCCGAAGCAGCGCCCCAATACTGCAATTCAGATCTGCGTAGCTTCGCAGCATTCCACAGCGCGTTCATGGCAGCAATCCGACCTCTGCTGAACTCCAGTGGTGGCTTGGCGGAATCCACGCTCACGGAACTAGAGGCCACGTTCCGGATCTGCGATGCGGCTTCAATGGCGGACGAGAGCAGCTTCTGGCCCACGTGCCTTTACGAGCTGTCAGAAGGGTTCTTTCCTCTTTCATCCGAGAAGGTGGAACTACACCGGTCGCTCGGAATCGATCTCGGCTATCCCTGGTAGCAATCGACTTAAACCCGCTCTGCGGCCCCGGCCCCGGTCCCGGGTTGGGTCGGAGCCCTTTCCTCTGTAAAGGGGTCCGGCCTGCATTGCGTTTACAAGTTTTCCTAAAGACAACCGACCCCGAACTGCGGTGCATTGCAGGGACACCCAAAGGAGGTCCCACCATGCGACGCTGCACCCTGCTCGCCGCCCTGCTCTGCCCGGCCCTGGCTGCCGCTGCCGACTGCAGCCTGCCCACCACGCTGGACCAGCGCCAGTTCACCAACCTCAGCGACCCGCTGTATGCGCCCGACAACCCCAACGCAGGGCGCATGGTGCAGGTCAGCTTTGCCGGCAACCAGTACGTGCTGGACATCCTCGGCACCGGCCTGCGCATCGGCGGCAGCTACCGCTACCAGCGACTGGCCCCGCACATCGCTGAGATCCGGATGACTGAAGACCACCCGGCCGGCCCCGCCCACTACACCCTGCTGCTGACCTGCCTGAGCGACCAGCAGGGCCGATTCATCTACACCCAGCACGACGGCCCCATCGCACCGCGCCAGCGCCAGAATTCCGGCCGCTGGACCCTGCAGCCCCAGGCCGGAAAACCGACGCCGGTTAAATGACGCCTCCATGGGGGTCAGAGCCTGTGCCGACCAACGGTCGGCACCCACCAACGGCAGCAGGCCGACCAACGGTCGGCACCCACCCTCATCAGAAGCACCACCATCAGCAGCAGGTCCCAACAGGTCGCGGAAATCTGTCGAAGGCGGGGTGGGTCCGGTTGAGGGGGCGTGAGCCGCATGGATGCGGCGACCGAGCTTACAGGGACGTACTTGCAGCGTCCCCCCCAACCGCCCCCCCCCCCCCCGCCAACCCACGGATAGCCAGCTCTTGCCGTTGTTCTTCCGTTGCCGACCAACGGTCGGCACCCACCAACAACAGCGCAGCCCTGCCAACACCCCCACCCTCACCTCACTGAATCGAAAACCGGTTTCGGCACGCCGCTTGCAACTGCTCCAGCGAACACCCCCATCCCTGTTTCTGGAACCGTTGCAGATGTCCCACTCCGTCACTTCGATCCTCTCCCAGATCCGCTCCTATCAGACCCAGATGGGACAGCCGGCGGCGCTCAATCCGCTGGCCGAAGCGCCGCGTAGCAATGCCCTGCCGGGCACGGTGCTGGATGCACCGCAGGTCCAGCCCGCCAGCTTCACCGAGACCCTGCGCGGCGCCATCGCCGGCGTCAACGACGCCCAGCAGAAGTCCGGCGCCCTGGCCAAGGCCTTCGAACTGGGCGAACCCGGCGCCGACCTGGCCAAGGTGATGGTCGCCTCGCAGCAGTCCCAGATCGCCTTCCGCGCCACCGTGGAAGTCCGCAACCGTCTCGTCCAGGCTTACCAGGACGTGATGAACATGCCGCTGTAAGGAACATTGACGCATGGCACTGACGCTCTCCAAGGAAACCCTGAACGCCGAAAAGGCCGGGCAGTGGTTCGACCGCCTGCAGAGTCTGCAGATCACCCGCCGCCTGGGCCTGATGGCGATGATCGCGGTGGCGGTGGCGGCAGGCCTGTTCGTGTTCTTCTGGTCGCAGAAGCCCGGCATGGTCCCGCTGTACACCGGCCTGGACCAGAAGGCGACCGCAGAAGCGACCGACCTGCTGCGCGCGGCACAGATTCCGTTCGAGCTGGACCCGGCCACCGGTGGCATCACCGTGCCGGAAAAGAACCTGCACGATGCCCGCCTGAAGCTGGCCGGCTCCGGACTGACCGACAGCGGCAAGCTCGGCTTCGAGCTGATGGAACGTGATCCCGGCTTCGGCGTCAGCCAGTTCGTCGAAAGCGCGCGCTACCAGCACGCGCTGGAAACCGAGCTGTCGCGCACCATCAACACGCTGCGCCCGGTGCGCGATTCGCGCGTGCACCTGGCCATTCCCAAGCCCAGCGCCTTCACCCGCCAGCGTGACGTGGCCAGTGCCTCGGTCACCCTGGAACTGCGCGGTGGCCAGCAGCTGGAGCGCAGCCAGGTCGACGCCATCGTCCACATGGTGGCCGCCAGCATTCCCGACCTGGCCCCGGAACGGGTGACCATCGTCGACCAGAGCGGGCGCATGCTCAGCGTCAGCGACCCCAACAGCGAAGCGGCTGTCAACGCCGCCCAGTTCGAGCAGGTGCGCCGCCAGGAAACCTCGTTCAACCAGCGCATCCGCGAGCTGCTGGAACCGATGACCGGCCCCGGCCGCGTCAACCCGGAAGTGAGCGTGGACATGGATTTCTCGGTGACCGAGGAAGCCCGCGAACTCTACAACGGTGAACCGCAGAAGCTGCGCAGCGAGCAGATGAGCGAGAACACCACCAGCACCCCGGGCCCGCAGGGCGTGCCGGGCGCGACCAGCAACAGCCCGCCGGGCCAGCAGGCCGCACCGCCCACCGCGCAGGCACCGACCGAAAGCAGCAAGAACGCCACCCGCAACTACGAGCTGGACCGCACCCTGCAGCACACCCGCCAGCCGGCCGGCCGCATCAAGCGCGTCTCGGTGGCGGTGCTGGTGGACAACGTGCCGCGCGCCGGTGCCAACGGCAAGGTCACCCCGCAGCCGCTGGCCGCTGCCGAGCTGACCCGCGTCGAAGCGCTGGTGAAGCAGGCGGTGGGCTTCAACGCCGAACGTGGCGACACCGTGTCGGTGATGAACGCGCCGTTCGTGCGCGACACCACCCCGGTTGAAGGCCCGGCCTGGTGGGAACTGCCGTGGGTGTTCGATGCCGGCCGCATGCTGCTGGGCGCGGTGGTGGTGCTGGCCCTGCTGTTTGGCGTGCTGCGCCCTGCCCTGCGCGGCATCACCGGGCAGAACAAGAAGGACGAGAACACCGAGCTGGAGCCGCACACCGCGGACGTACAGCTGGTGGATGACGATGGCGCTCCGTTGCCCGCGCTGGGCGCTGACCGCGTCAGCCTGGCCGGGGCGGACCCACTGGCCCTGCCGGTGGATTCATATGAGGAACGACTGCGGATGGCCCGTGAAGCCGTGAAGACCGACTCCAAGCGCGTGGCCCAGGTGGTCAAGGGCTGGGTGGCCAATGACTGACGTACAACTGACGGGCGTGCAGCGCGCTGCCGTGCTGCTGCTGTCACTGGGTGAACTGGACGCGGCCGAAGTGCTGCGCCACATGGAACCCAAGGAAGTGCAGAAGATCGGCATCGCCATGGCGACCATGACCGACATCACCCGCGACCAGGTGGGCCGGGTGATGGACCAGTTCAACCAGGAACTGGGCTCGAAGACCTCGCTGGGCGTGGGCTCGGACGACTACATCCGCAACATGCTGATCCAGGCGCTGGGCAGCGAGAAGGCCAGCGGCCTGATCGACCGCATCCTGCTGGGCCGCAACACCACCGGCCTGGACGCGCTGAAGTGGATGGACCCGCGTGCGGTGGCCGACCTGGTGCGCAACGAGCACCCGCAGATCATCGCCATCGTGATGGCTCACCTGGAAACCGACCAGGCCGCCGATGCGCTGAAGCTGCTGCCCGACCGCACCCGCGTCGACGTGCTGCTGCGCATCGCCACCCTGGACGGCATTCCGCCGAACGCGCTGAACGAACTCAACGAGATCATGGAGCGCCAGTTCGCCGGCAACCAGAACCTGAAGTCGTCCAACATCGGCGGCGTGCAGTGCGCGGCCAACATCCTCAACTTCATGGAAAGCGGCCAGGACCAGGCGATCCTGGGCGAGATCGCGCGCATCGATGCGCCGCTCAGTGGCCGCATCCAGGACCTGATGTTCGTGTTCGACGATCTGGTGGACCTGGACGACCGCGAGATGCAGCTGGTGCTGCGCGAAGTCAGCGGCGAGCGCCTGGGCCTGGCCCTGCGCGGCGCCGACATCAAGGTGCGCGACAAGATCACCCGCAACATGTCCCAGCGTGCGGCCGAAATCCTGCTGGAAGACATGGAAGCCCGTGGCCCGGTGCGCCTGTCCGACGTGGAAGGCGCGCAGCGCGAGATCCTGGCCATCGTCAAGCGCATGGCCGATGAGGGCACCGTCACCATCGGTGGCAGCGCGGAGGCCATGCTGTGAGCAACGTCGTGCGCTGGCTTGCCCCCGACCTGCTGGCCCAGCCGCAACCGCAGCTGGAGCAGGAGGACATCTTCGAGCTCACCGAGCCGGACCCTGAGCACGAGCCGGAACCGGTCCTGCAGCTGCCGACGCTGGAGGAAATCCAGGCGATCCAGGACAGCGCCGAGAAGGAAGGTTTCCAGCACGGCCACGCCGAGGGCTACGGCCAGGGCCAGGCCGAAGTGCGCCGCCTGGTCGCGCAGATGGAAGGCATCCTCGACAACTTCAGCCGGCCGCTGGTGCGGCTGGAAAACGAAGTGGTCGGCGCCCTGGGCGAACTGGCGGTGCGCATCGCCGGTGCGCTGGTCGGTCGCGCCTACGAGGCGGACCCGGCGCTGCTGGTGCAGCTGGTGGGCGAAGCGGTGGACGCAGTAGGCGGCAGCACGCGTGAAGTGGAAGTGCGCCTGCACCCGGACGACATCGCCGCGCTTGCGCCGCTGATGAGCCTGACGCCCACCCAGCGCCTGGTGCCCGATACCAGCCTGAGCCGTGGCGACCTGCGCGTGCACGCCGAAGCAGTGCGCATCGACGGCACGCTGGAAGCACGCCTGCGCGGCGCGCTGGACGCGGTGATCCGCCAGACCGGAGCCACCCCATGACCCCCGAGACGAACCTGCCCCCGCCGCCGGCCGACTGGGCCGTGGCCCGCAACCTGCGCCTGGCCCGCCGCCTGGATGGCCTGCGCGTGGACACCGCGCATGGCCGCGGCCTGATCCGCGAGGGCGTGCTGCGCCGCGCGGTGGGCCTGACCCTGGAAGCCGTGGGCTGCGAGGCACCGCTGGGTGCCAGCTGCAAGGTGGAAGTGGTCGACGGTGGCTGGGTCGATGCCGAAGTGGTCGGTTTTGCCGGCGAGCGCACCTACCTGATGCCCAGCGCCGAACTGCACGGCCTGCTGCCCAACGCACGCGTGGTGCCCTCGGCGCGCCGTGGCGGTGTGGAAGTGGGCGAAGGCCTGCTGGGCCGCGTGATCGACAGCGACGGCGTGCCGCTGGACGGCAAGGGCCCGATCCGCGCCGAGGGCCACGTCGGCATGGCCGGCGTTTCGATCAACCCGCTCGCGCGCGAACCGATCACCCAGCCGCTGGACGTGGGCGTGCGCGCCATCAATGCCCTGCTGCCGATCGGTCGCGGGCAGCGCGTGGGCCTGTTCGCAGGTTCCGGCGTCGGCAAATCGACGCTGCTGGGCATGATGACCCGCTACACCGCTGCCGACGTCATCGTGGTCGGCCTGATTGGTGAACGTGGCCGCGAAGTCCGCGATTTCGTCGAAACCACGCTGGGCGAGGAAGGCCTGCGCCGCGCCGTGGTGGTGGCCAGCCCGGCCGACCGGCCGCCGCTGGCACGCCTGCACGGCGCCTACCGTGCCACGGCCATCGCCGAGTGGTTCCGCGACCAGGGCTTGAACGTGCTGCTGCTGATGGATTCGCTGACCCGTTTCGCCCAGGCCCAGCGCGAGATCGGCCTGTCGGTGGGTGAGCCGCCGACCACCCGCGGCTACCCGCCCTCGGTGTTCGCCAAGCTGCCGGCGCTGGTGGAACGCGCCGGTAATGGTGCCAAGGGCCGTGGCTCGATCACCGCCTTCTACACCGTGCTGACCGAAGGCGATGACCCGCAGGATCCGATCGCCGACGCGGCGCGCGCCATCCTCGACGGCCACATCCTGCTGTCGCGGCGGGTGGCCGACAGCGGCCTGTACCCGGCCATCGACGTCGAATCGTCGGTCAGCCGCGTGGTCACGGAAATCGCCGACGAACCGTGGCGCCTGCGCATCCGCAAGCTGAAGCGCCTGGTCTCGGCCTACTCGTCCAACCGCGACCTGATCGCAATCGGTGCCTACCAGCGCGGCAACGACGCCGCCACCGACGAAGCCCTGGAACGCTGGCCGGAAATCATGGAGTTCCTCGGCCAGGACGTGGCCAAGGCCGCCGATCTTCCGCACAGCCAGGCGGCGCTGCAGCGCCTGGTGGATTAAGAGAGCCGAACCATGAAACAGTCCAAGCGCATCGATCCCCTGCTGAAGCGGGCCCAGGAACACGAAGACGCCGTGGCCCGCGACCTGGCCGAGCGCCAGCGCGTGCTCGACACCCACCTGTCGCGCCTGGACGAGCTTCGCCGTTATGCGGAGGAGTACGCGAACGCGCAGATGGCCGCGACCAGTCCCGCGCAGCTGCTGAACCGGCGCGCGTTCCTCGACCGCCTCGACAGCGCCGTGGAGCAGCAGCAGGCCACGGTGAACGGCAACCGCGAAAAGGTGGAAGCCGAACGCGCACGCCTGATCCTCGCCAGTCGTGACAAGGCCGTACTGGAACAGCTGGCCGCCAGCTACCGTGCCCAGGAAAAGGTGGTGACCGACCGCCGCGACCAGCGCGAGATGGATGACATCGGCGCCCGTCGTGCGCGCCTGGCGCAGACGGCGGAACCGGACGGCGGCGACCAGGGAGGCCGCACGTGATGCCCTCCGCACTGTCCAGCAGCACCGGCACCGGCAGCACCCCCAGCACCGGCTCCAGCAGCGCGCGCAGCACCGGCAGCGGCAAGGAATTCGGGCAGATGCTGCAGGGCTCGCCCGAAACCGCCGCGAAGGCACCGCCGGCCAGCAAGGCCCAGCCAGGCAAAGCGGGCGCGCCGTCCCATGGCGCGCCTGCCAACCCGGATGGCAGCGCAGACAAGCCGTCCAGCGCCGCAACCGACAGTGACACCACGCCGACTGAAGCGGCGACGGCCGCCTCGCCCCCCACGTCACCCGCTGCGGACGACAAGGACACGGCGAGCGAGGGCGACGATGCGCCGTGGCCGCCGCTCGGCCTGGCCGGCCTGGTGCTGGCGGTACCGGTGCCCACCGACGGGGTTGCCTCTACGCCCGCGGCCAGCGCCACTGGCGTTGATGCCGGCCTGCCCGCAGCCGCCCCGACACTCCCGGCGGCCGCACCGTTGGCGGCCGGCGCGCCCGCGTCCCCGGCAGCGACCGCTGCAATGGCGGACAGCGACGGCGAGATCACGACCCAGCAACTGCCGGACATGATCCTGGGCCAGCAGGCGCTGGACGCTGCTGACGACGCCGACAGCCTGCTGATCGGCGATCGCACGCCGCCCGCCCCGCTGCAGGCCCCGCTGCCTGCCGCCCTGCAGGATCTGAAAGCAGCGCTGGCCAGCACCGCAGCGTTCAATGGCGAACCGACGCCGACCCCGACCCTGGGCGACGACGGCTTCGACCAGGCCATCGGCGCGCGCCTCGGCTGGCTGGCGGACCAGAAAATCGGCCACGCCCATATCCGCCTGAACCCGGAGGACCTGGGCCCGGTGGACGTCCGCCTGCAGATGAACGGCGACAAGGTCCACGCCAGTTTCAGCAGCCCGCACGTGGACGTGCGCCAGGCCCTGGAAAGCAGCCTGCCACGCCTGCGCGAACTGCTGGGCGAACAGGGCTTCCAGCTCGCCCATGCCGACGTCGGCCACCAGAACAGTGGCGACGGCAGTCCGTCGTCGTCGCCGGGCGGCGGCACGGGCCTGGGCGGTGGCGACGGAGAACCGTCGCGGGGCGAGGCCACGATGTCGGCTGCACAGCTGATCCGCCAGCGCGGCCTGCTGGACGCCTACGCCTGACGGCAGCGCCGGGCCTGGCCCGGCGTGCCGACGGAATTCCGTCGCCCGCTGCCCGTCGCGTTGCGGCACGCTCCTTGCATATCCCGGTGAAGCAACCCTCAGGAGCTTCACCTCGTGGCCGCAGCCGCTGACAAAACCAAGAAGACCGCCGACAAGGACAAGACCGCCAAGCCGCGTAGTCCGCTGTTGATCACCGCCCTGGTGGCCGTGCTGGCCGCAGGTGCCGCCGGCGGCAGCGTCTGGTTCTTCACCCAGTCCAAGCACGAAGACAAGACCGCCGAAGCCCCGAAGAAGGGCGCGACCCCGGCCCCGGCCCAGTACTTCGCGCTGGATCCGGCCTTCGTGGTCAACCTCAACGGCTCGATGGACGGCCCGCGCTACCTGCAGGTGGAAGTGCAGCTGATGACCCGCGATCCGGCCGCGCTGGAAGCGATCAAGACGCACGCCCCGGCCATCCGCGCACGCCTGCTGATGCTGTTCTCGCAGGTCACCTCCGACCAGATCGCCGATATCGCCGGCAAGCAGAAGCTGCAGGCCAATGCGCTGGCCGAAGTGCAGAAGGTGCTCAAGGCCGAGACCGGCAACAACGGTGCCGACGATCTGCTGTTCACCAGCTTCGTGACCCAGTAAGGGCTGCCCCCGATGAATGACCTGCTGTCCCAGGATGAGATCGATGCCCTGCTCCATGGCGTGGACAGTGGCGCGGTCGAAACCGAGCCGGAGGCGCCCAGTGGCGAAGCCCGTTCGTACGATTTCGCCAGCCAGGACCGCATCATCCGCGGTCGCATGCCGACCCTGGAAATGGTCCACGAGCGCTTCGCGCGCCTGTGGCGGATCGGCCTGTTCAACCTGATCCGCCGCTCGGCAGAACTCTCGGTGCGCGGCATCGAGCTGATCAAGTTCAACGACTACATGCACTCGCTGTATGTGCCGACCAACCTGAACCTGATCCGCTTCAAGCCGCTGCGTGGCACCGGCCTGATCGTGTTCGAGCCGACCCTGGTGTTCGCCATCGTCGACAACTTCTTCGGTGGTGACGGGCGCTACCCCACCCGCATCGAAGGCCGCGAATTCACCGCCACCGAAATGCGGGTGATCCAGCTGCTGCTGAAGCAGACCTTCGCCGACCTGCGCGAGGCGTGGGCGCCGGTGATGGAGGTGGATTTCGAATACATCAATTCGGAAATCAACCCGCACTTCGCCAACATCGTGACGCCGCGCGAGTACGTGGTGGTGTGCCGCCTGCACGTCGAACTCGATGGCGGTGGCGGCGACATCCACGTCACCCTGCCGTACTCGATGCTCGAGCCGATCCGCGAACTGCTCGACGCCGGCATCCAGAGCGACCGCAACGACCGCGACGCCAGCTGGGGCGTGATGCTGCGCGAGCAGCTCAACATCGCCGAAGTGACCCTGTCCAGCGTGCTGGCCAGCAAGCGCATGACCCTGCGCGACCTGACCCGGCTGAAGGTGGGCGACATCCTGCCGATCGAGCTGAACCCGCAGGTGCCGCTGTGCGTGGAGAACATCCCCGTGTTCACCGGCGAATTCGGCATCGCCAACGGCATGAACGCCGTGAAGATCACCGCTACCCATCCGCCGGGCACCCGCCCGCGCGTACCCGTCATCCAGGAAGACCCGCAATGAACGATATCGACGCCCTCGAACCGACCCCGGCCCAGTTCAGCAGCCTGCAGGCCGACGAGTCGATCGGTCCGGACCTGAACCTTGACGTGATCCTCGACGTGCCGGTGACCCTGTCGCTGGAAGTCGGCCGCGCCCGCCTGCCGATCCGCAACCTGCTGCAGCTCAACCAGGGCTCGGTGGTGGAACTGGAACGCGGTGCCGGTGAGTCGCTGGATGTGTTCGTCAACGGCACCCTGATCGCCCATGGCGAAGTGGTGGTGATCAACGACCGCTTCGGCGTGCGCCTGACCGACGTGGTCAGCCCGAGCGAGCGGATCCGGAGACTGCGTTGAGCCTGCTGCTCGCCACTGCCCAGGCCGCTGCGAAGACCACCCCGCAGATCGGCCAGCATGCCGCCGGCGCACCGAGCCTGTTCGGCGCGGTGCTGGCGCTGCTGGCCGTGCTGGCGCTGGTGGTCGGCCTCGGCTGGCTGCTCAAGCGCATGCCGGGCAGCGGCTTCCGCCCACCGGAAGGCATGAAGCTGGTGGCCACCCTGACCGTGGGCGCCAAGGAACGCGTGGTGGTGGTGGAGGTGAATGGCCAGCAGCTGCTGCTGGGCGTCACCGCCGGCAGCATCAACGCCCTGCACACCCTTTCCGAGCCGCTGCCGCCACCGACCCCGGTGCGCGTGCCGGACCTGAAGAACCTGCCGAATTTCGCCCAGCTGCTGCAACAGCGGCTGCGCAAGGATCCCTGACATGCGTGTCGCCCGTACCCGCCCTGCCACCGCGCTGTCGTGGCTGCTGTTGATCGCCCTGTGCCTGCTGCCCGCGCTGGCGTTCGCAGCGCCCGGCGCGCCGGTTGCACTGCCCGACGTCAACGTCGGCAAGATCGGCGGTGCGCCGGTCAGCCTGCCGTTGCAGACCCTGCTGCTGATGACGGCGATCACCCTGATCCCGTCGATGCTGCTGGTGCTGACCTCGTTCACCCGCATCATCATCGTGCTGGGCCTGCTGCGGCAGGCGCTGGGTACGGGGCAGACGCCGTCCAACCAGGTGCTGATGGGCCTGGCCCTGTTCCTGACCGCGATGATCATGATGCCCACCTGGGACAAGGCGTGGAGCACGGGCATGGCGCCCTACCTCAACGGCGAGATCGACTTCCAGACCGCCTGGACCATGACCACCCAGCCGCTGCGCGGCTTCATGCTGGCGCAGATCCGCGAGACCGACCTGATGACCTTCGCCGGCATCGCCGGGCACGGCACCTACGCCAGCCCCGACGCGATCCCGTTCCCGGTGCTGGTTGCCTCGTTCGTCACCAGTGAACTGAAGACCGCTTTCGAGATCGGCTTCCTGATCTTCATCCCGTTCGTGATCATCGATCTGGTCGTGGCCAGCGTGCTGATGTCGATGGGCATGATGATGCTGTCGCCGATGCTGGTCTCGGCCCCGTTCAAGATCCTGCTGTTCGTACTGGTCGATGGCTGGGTGCTGACCGTGGGAACGCTGGCGGCCAGCTTCAATCCGGCGTGAATCAATCCCGCGTGAATCGAACACGCGCCGCCGGGCACGGCCCGGCGCTACCGATGGAACAACGATGTCTCCCGAACTTGCCCTGACCGAACTGCGTGGCGGCCTGATCACCGTGTTGTGGGTGGCCGGCCCGCTGCTGCTCACCGTGCTGGTGGTGGGCGTGGTGGTGGGCGTGGTCCAGGCCGCGACCCAGTTGAACGAACCGACCATCGCCTTCGTCGCCAAGGCCGCCGCGCTGACGGCGGTGCTGTTCGCGCTGGGCAGCCTGCTGATCGGCCACCTGGTCGAATTCACCACGCTGCTGTTCCAGCGCATTCCACACCTGATCGGCTAGGGCCTGCGCGCTGATGGATGCCGCCACCCAGATGGCTGCCGACGGCCTGCAGGCCTTCGGCATGATCGCCACGGTGCTGTGGACGATGCTGCGCATCGGTGCCGTGGCCATGGCCATGCCCATGATCGGCACCCGCGCGGTGCCGGGACGCGTGCGCGTGATCCTGGCCGGCACCCTGTCCATCGCCCTGGCGCCGCTGCTGCCTCCGGTACCGGACTGGACCGGCTTCGACGCCGCCACGGTGCTGACCATCGCCCGCGAGCTGGCCATCGGCGTGTCCATCGGCTTCATGCTGCGATTGATCTTCGAGGCCGGTGCGCTGGCCGGCGAACTGGTCGCACAGGGCACCGGCCTGGCCTTCGCACAGATGAGCGACCCCCTGCGCGGCGGCACCTCGGGCGTCATCGGCCAGTGGTTCTACCTGCTGTTCGGCTTGCTGTTCTTCACCGCCAATGGCCATCTTGCGCTGATTTCGCTGGTAGTGGACAGCTATCGCGCGCTGCCCATCGGCGCGCCCCTGCCCGATCCGAACGCCTTCTTCACCATCGCCCCGACCCTGTTGCTGACCGCGCTGCGCGGTGCCCTCACCCTGGCCATCCCGCTGACGGTGGCGATGCTGGCGGTGAACCTGGCGTTTGGCGTGCTGGCCCGTGCCGCGCCCGCGATGAATCCGATCCAGCTGGGCCTGCCGGTGTCGCTGCTGCTGGGCCTGTTCCTGCTGGCCCTGCTGGTGGGTGAGATGGGTCCGCCGGTGCAGCGCCTGTTCGATGCAGCCTTCGAAGCGGCGGGCGCCGTCACACAATGACGCCATCATCACGCTTTACCGCTTGCCCTGCCCCCCGGGCAGCACGGTAGAGTGAATAGGCGGCGACCGGGGGGCGCCGCATCCGGCAGTCCGTGCGGACTGCCTGCCTCATCCATGCCCCAACGTAGTTTTTCCGTCGACAGGAAGGTCCGGGAGAAAGACGAATGCTGGTAGGCACGTACAACCCGTGGCTGGTAGCGGTGTCGCTGCTGGTCGCCGTGATGGCGTCATACACCGCGCTGGCCATGGCCGGCCGCACGGTCACCGCGCCCGGCAAAGGCGCTACCTGGTGGTGGCGGCTGGGGGGTGGTTTCGCCATGGGCCTGGGCATCTGGTCCATGCATTTCATCGGCATGCTCGCCTTCGACCTGCCCATTCCGCTGGGCTACGACCTGCCGATCACCCTGCTTTCTCTGGGCATGTCCATCGCCGCCTCGGTGTTCGCGCTGTGGCTGGTGTCGCTGCGCACGCTGCCCCATCCGCGCCTGGCCGGTGGCGCGATACTGATGGGCATCGGCATCGCCGGCATGCATTACGTCGGTATGGCCGCCCTGCGCATGAACCCGGGCATCGACTACGACCCGGCCTGGCTGGCACTGTCGCTGCTGGTCGCCGTGGCTGCCTCGTGGGTGGCGCTGTACGTGGCCTTCCGCCTGCGCGCGCAGCACACCCGCAGCGTCGACCGGCTGGCGGCCGCCGGCCTGCTCGGCCTGGCCATCGTCGGCATGCACTACACCGGCATGGCCGCCGCCCGCTTCCCCGAAGGCAGCGTCTGCGGCGCGGCGGTGGGCGATGGCCTGCAGAACACCTGGCTGGCGATGCTGGTGGTGGTGCTCACCGTGGCCATCCTCGCCGTGGTGCTGGTGGTGTCCTGGATGGACCAGCGGGTGGAGGCACAACTGCTGCGCCTGCGCAATTCGATGCTGAGCACCTCGCTGACCGATGCCCAGCAGGAACTGACCCAGGCCGCACTGCATGATCCGCTCACCCGCCTGCCGAACCGGCTGCTGCTGCAGCGGGGCATCGTGCAGGCGCTGGCCGAGGCCGAACAGGGCGGCAGCCGGTTCGCGGTGATGTTCATGGACCTCGATGGCTTCAAGCAGGTCAACGATGCCTATGGCCACCAGGCCGGCGATGCGCTGCTGGTGGCCGTGGCCGAACGCACCCGCCAGCTGCTGCGGCCCAACGACCTGCTGGCCCGGCTGGGCGGCGATGAATTCGTGCTGGTGGTCCGCATCGAGCACGACGAGGACCTGCCCACCCTGGCCCGGCGCATCCTGCAGGCGGTGGGCAGCGCCCCGCTCCTGCCCGACAGCGAGCTGCAGGTGACCGCCAGCATCGGCGTGGCGATCTGCCCCGACCATGCCGCCAGCGAGCGGCAGCTGATGGCCTTTGCCGATGCGGCGATGTACCAGGCCAAGGAATCGGGCCGCAACGCCTTCGTGATGTTCGCCGACTGGATGAACGACAGCGCCGAGCAGCAGTTCCGCCTGCTGGCCGACCTGCGCCGGGCGATCAGCAGCGACCAGCTGTTCCTGCACTACCAGCCGAAGATCCAGGTGGCCACGCAGAGGGTGGCCGGCGCCGAGGCGTTGATCCGCTGGCGCCATCCCGAACACGGCCTCATCCCGCCGGACCGCTTCATCCGCCTGGCCGAGCGCAGCGGCGCCATCAACGAGATCGGCCGCTGGGCGCTGGACCAGGCCTGCGCGCAGCTGCGCCGCTGGCACGACGCCGGCCACGACGGCTGGTCGATGTCGGTCAACCTGTCGCCGGTGCAGTTCGGCTCGCCGCACCTGCTGCAGGACGTGACCGAAGTACTCGAGCGCCATCGCATCACGCCGCGCCAGCTGGTGCTGGAGATCACCGAAAGCGCGGTGATGCGCGATACCGATACCAGCCTGCGCCTGCTGCAGGCGCTGTCGGCACTGGGCGTGGGCATCTCCATCGATGATTTCGGCACCGGTTATTCAAGCCTGCTGTACCTCAAGCGGCTGCCGGCCACCGAGATCAAGATCGACCACGCCTTCGTGCGCGACCTGGAACACAGCGCCGAGGACGTGGTGATCGTGTCGGCCATCGTGGCGCTGGGCCACGCACTGGACATGGACATCGTGGCCGAGGGTGTGGAAACCGCGGCCCAGCGTGCCTACCTGGAGCGGCTGGGCTGCGACTACCTGCAGGGCTTCCTGCTGGGCCGGCCGGTGGATGCGGCGCGCTTCATGCAGCTGCACGATCTGCCGCGGCCACGGGTGGAGCTGGCGCAGAGCCCGCCGCCCAACGGCAATGCGCCCTTGTAGAGCCGAGCCTGCGCTCGGCTGGGTCAGGCCACACGCGAAGGGCAGCCGAGCATGGGCTCGGCTCTACAGGGACCCGCTGCACCTCCGGTAGCGCCATCACGGAACACTTCTTGCACGCACCCCGGCAACCCCAGCCGCAGTGCCCGTGATGTCCGAGAACGAAGACGCAGGCGAAAAAACCGAACAGCCAACAGAAAAGCGCCTGCGTGAAGCCCGCGAACAGGGCAACATCCCGCGCTCGAAGGAGCTGGCGACCGTGGCCGTGTTCGGTGCCGGCATCATCGCCATCATGGCCAGCGCCGCCTCGCTGGGGGCCGGCGGCCGTGCCTGGATGCGTGCCGCGCTCAGCCCCGAACCGGCCCTGTGGCAGAACCCGCAGCTGCTGTTCGGGCACTTCGGCATGCTGTTCCTGCGCCTGATGATGGCCTGCTGGCCGCTGCTGCTGGTCTGCCTGCTGGCCAGCTTCCTGGCGCCGGTGGCGATGGGCGGCCTGCGCTGGTCGAACAAGTCGCTTGTCCCCGACGCGAACCGGCTCAACCCGCTGTCCGGGCTGAAGCGCATGTGGGGTGCCGAAGCCCTGGCCGAACTCACCAAGTCACTGCTGCGCATGGGTTTCGTCGGCGCCTCGGCCATGCTGGTCTTCGCCGCCAGCTTCGACAGCCTGCGCGGCCTGCTGAACCAGCCGCTGGAATCGGCCATCGGCCACGGCCTGGGCTTCACCCTGAAGCTGCTGCTGGCCGCGGCCGGGGCCATGCTGGTGCTGGCCGCCATCGATGCCCCGTACCAGCGCTGGAACTGGATGCGCAAGCTGAAGATGACCCGTGAAGAGCTGCGCCGGGAAATGAAGGAAAGCGAAGGCAGCCCCGAGGTGAAGGGCCGCATCCGCCACATGCAGCAGCAGCTGGCCAACCGCCGGATGATGGAAGCGGTGCCTACCGCCGACGTGGTGGTGGTCAACCCCACCCACTACGCGGTGGCCCTGAAATACGAGGGCGGCAGCATGGGCGCCCCCACCGTGGTCGCCCTGGGCGTGGATGAAACCGCCCTGCGCATCCGTGAAGTGGCCGACGGCAACAAGGTCGCCATTGTCTCTGCCCCGCCTTTGGCACGCGCCTTGTATCGGGAGGGGCAACTCGGAAAGGAAATTCCCGTGAGACTGTATTCCGCCGTCGCCCAGGTGCTGTCCTACGTCTACCAGCTGCGCAGCTGGCGGACCGGCCCGATGCCGTCCGCCCCGCATGTGGATGTGGATGAATTCGGCAAGGGAGGCCGCCCGTGAGCGCACAGGCATCCAGCTTCAACACCCGCCGCGCCCTGGAGATGATCCGCCAGGGCCTTGGCGCGCCGCTGATCGTGCTGGCCCTGCTGGCCATGGTCGTGGTGCCGCTGGCCGCACCCGTGCTCGATGCACTGTTCACCTTCAACATCGCCATCTCGCTGATGGTGCTGCTGGCGGTGGTCTACGTGAAGCGCCCGCTGGACTTCACCATCTTCCCGATCGTGCTGCTGGTCACCACCATGCTGCGGCTGGCGCTGAACGTGGCCTCCACCCGCGTCATCCTGCTGCACGGCCAGAACGGCCACGAGGCGGCCGGCAAGGTCATCGCCGCCTTCGGTGAATTCGTCATCGGCGGCAACTACGCCGTGGGCATCGTGGTCTTCGCCATCCTGACCATCATCAACTTCGTGGTCATCACCAAGGGCGCCGGGCGCGTCTCGGAAGTGACTGCGCGCTTCATCCTTGACGCCATGCCCGGCAAGCAGATGGCCATCGACGCCGATCTGAACGCCGGTTTGCTGACGCGTGAAGAAGCCAAGGCCCGTCGTGAAGAGGTCCGCGAGGAAGCCGACTTCTACGGTGCGATGGACGGTGCCAGCAAGTTCATCCGCGGCGACGCCATCGCCGGCATCCTGATCCTGTTCATCAACATGCTGGGCGGCCTGGCCGTGGGCGTGCTGCAGCATGGCATGCCGTTCGGCGATGCCGCCGCCACCTACACCCTGCTGTCCATCGGTGACGGCCTGGTGGCGCAGCTGCCGGCCCTGCTGATCTCCAGCGCCGTGGCAATGCTGGTCACCCGCGCCTCGCGCTCGCAGGACATGGCCCAGGCCATGACCGGCCAGGTGTTCGGCCAGTACCGCGCACTGGCGATCACCGCCGGCATCCTCGGCCTGGTCGGCCTGGTCCCCGGCATGCCCAACGTCGCTTTCCTGACGCTGGCCGCGATCCTCGGCTTCATCGCCTGGAAGCTGTACCGCAAGAGCCAGGCACCGGCCGCCGAAGATGCCGCCGGGTCCGGCGATGCCGCCGCGCTGGCCGCCCTGGGCCGCCAGCCCAGCCCCGCGCCCACGGCCGAACTGAGCTGGGACGAGCTGCGCCCGGTCGATCCGCTGGGCCTGGAAGTGGGCTACCGGCTGATCCCGCTGGTGGACGCCAACCAGGGCGGCGAGCTGATGGCGCGCATCAAGGGCGTGCGCCGCAAGCTGACCCAGGACGTGGGCTTCCTGATCCCCTCCGTGCATATCCGCGACAACCTGGAACTGCCGGCCAACGGCTACCGCGTGCTGGTGCATGGCGTGCCGGTGGCCACCGCCGACATCCACCCCGACCGCGAACTGGCGCTGGACCCCGGCAGTGCGCTGGGCCCGCTGGAAGGCATCGCCGGCAAGGACCCCGCCTTCGGCCTGGATGCCACCTGGATCCAGCCGCACCAGCGCGCCCAGGCCGAGACCATGGGCTACACCGTGGTCGACCCGGCCACCGTGGTCGCCACGCACCTGTCCCACCTGATCCGCGAACACGCGCCGGAACTGCTGGGCCACGAGGAAGTGCAGCACCTGCTGGCCAACCTCGGCAAGAGCGCGCCCAAGCTCGTCGAAGATCTGACGCCCAAGGCGCTTCCGCTGTCGGCGGTGGTGCGCGTGCTGCAGAACCTGCTGGTCGAGCGCATTCCGATCCGCCAGCTGCGCAAGATCGCCGAAGCACTGGTCGAGCACGCCCCCATCAGCCAGGACCCGGCCACGCTGACCGCAGCCGTGCGTACCGCGCTGGGCCGCTTCATCGTGCAGGAGATCGCCGGAATGTCGGCGGAGCTGCCGGTGTTCACCCTCAACCCGCAATTGGAACGTGTCTTGCAGGAGTCCACGCAGGGCAACGGCGCCGCGCTGGAACCCGGACTCGCAGAGCGACTGCACCAGAGCCTGGCCGAATGTGTCAGCAAGCAGGAAGCGCGAAACGAGCCGGCAGTAGTGCTGGTACCGGGCCCGGTGCGCGCCGCGCTGGCCCGCCTGGTCCGCCACAGCGTTCCGTCGCTGTCGGTCCTGGCCTACAGCGAGGTGCCGGAAGACAAGCGCCTGAAGCTGGTCGGAACGATCAGCTGACGCCCGCCTTCCAAGCGCCAGAAAACAGACACCACTTTCAAACCGCACCACACGACAGATTCCAAGGGGAACCCGAACCGTGCAGACCACCGACCACCCGCGTTCCTCGACCGCCACTCCGCCGACTTCGTCCCGTGACCACAGCATGAAAATCAAACGATTCGTCGCCGCCGACATGCGCTCGGCCATGAACCTGGTGCGCAAGGAACATGGCCCCGACGCCGTGATCCTGTCCAACCGCCGGATCGAGGAAGGCATCGAGATCGTCGCCGCCGCCCACTACGACGAGAGTGCCGTGCAGCGTGCGCTGGAAGCCTCGCGCCGCGAGATCGCACCGCCGCCGCCGAAGCCGCGCAGCGCCGCCGATGCCGTGATCGCCGCCGTGACCCGCCGCCGCAGCGCGACCCCGGCCGCCGAGCCGGTGGCCGCCACCACCTCGGCGGTCGCCGCCCTGGCCCGCGCCGCCGTCGGTGCCACCGGCCGCACCCTGGACAGCGCCGACGAGATCGTGCCGACCCGTGGCAGCACCGGTTTCGCCTCCACCTTGGCCCGCGCCAGCGTCAACGAATCGGCACTGCCGGAACAGATCTTCGCCCCGTATGCCGACGCCATCGTCGCGCCGCCGGCCAGTACCGCAGCGGTTGCCGCCGCGCCGATCAACCGCGCCCGCTTCCTGATCGATCCGCCGCTGGAAGATGACAGCGCCGCCCTGCTGCCGCCGCCGCTGCCGCTGCCGGCCCCTGCGGTCGCCGCTGACCCGGTGGAAGCGCCGGTGGAGATGGCCCCGGCCGTGGCCACCGCTGCCATCGTGGAAGCCCCGGCCGCCGCCGCGCCTGCCAACGACGCAGCGCCGCTTGCCGAAGCCGCACCGACGCCGGCACCGGCCCCGCAGCTGGCCCCGGTCCCGGCCCTGACCATGGTGGCCGCCGATGACGGCGAGATCCGCCAGCTTCGCCAGGAAGTGGCCGGCATGCGCCAGGTCATCGAGCGTGAGATGAACCGCTTCACCGACGAGCGCCTGCGTGGCAGTGCGGTGCGCGCCACCGCGCTGGACCTGATGGACGAGTACGGCTTCGATGCCGGCCTCGCCCGCGACGTGGCCATACAGATCCCGCTGGAGACCGAGGCCCACCGCGGCCGCGGCCTGATGCTGGGGCTGATCTCGCGCAAGCTGCCGATCGCCCCGGTCGACCCGCTGGAAGAAGGCGGCGTGATCGCCCTGGTCGGCCCGACCGGCGCCGGCAAGACCACCACCATCGCCAAGCTGGCCTCGCGCTTCGCCGAGAAGCACGCCCCGCGCGACGTGGCCCTGGTGACCACCGACACCCTGCGCGTCGGCGCCCGCGAGCAGCTGTACGGCTACGGCCGCCAGCTCGGCATCGCGGTGCACGAAGCCAACAGCGGCACCGACCTGGACCAGCTGCTGGAGCGCCTGCAGGACTACAAGCTGGTGCTGATCGATACCGCCGGCCTGGGCCCGCGTGATCGCGCCCTTGCCGCCCAGCTGCAGTGGCTGCGGGCCGCCCGCCAGGTGCGCACCCTGCTGGTACTGCCGGCCAATACCAGCTTCGGCGACATGGACGAGGTCGTCCGCCGCTTCGGCGCGGCCAACCTGCAGGGCCTGGTGCTGAGCAAGCTGGACGAGACCGGCCGCTTCGGCAACGCCCTGTCGGTGGCCGTCGACCATGCCCTGCCGATCACCTGGGTGACCGATGGCCAGGACGTCCCGGAGGACCTGCACCGGGCCAGTGCAGCCAATCTCGTACTTCGCCTTGAAGATTTGCGCCGAGCGGCCGATATGCCCTGCAACCCGGAGTTGAACCATGCCGTCGCGTGAGTACGCCAAGCTGACCAATACCTTCCCGCTGTCGGCTACCCGCAGCGAGCCGCTCGGCCCTGTCCGCACCATCGCGGTGACCGGCGGCAAGGGCGGCGTGGGCAAGACCAACGTGTCGGCCAACCTGGCCGTGGCGCTGGCCGGCATGGGCAAACGCACCCTGCTGCTGGACGCCGACCTCGGCCTGGCCAACATCGACGTCATCCTCGGCCTGAACCCCAAGTTCACCCTGGCCGACCTGGTGGCCGGCCGCTGCAGCCTGGAAGACGTGATCATCGAGGGCCCCAACGGCGTGCTGGTGGTACCGGCCGCGTCGGGCCGCCGGCACATGGCCGAACTGGCCCCAGCCGAACATGTCGGCCTGGTCAACGTGTTCTCCGAGCTGGAACGCGAGCTGGACATCATGGTGGTGGACACCGCCGCCGGCATCAACGACGGCGTGCTGACCTTCTGCCAGGCCGCGCAGGACACCGTGGTGGTGGTCTGCGATGAGCCGGCCTCGATCACCGACGCCTACGCGCTCATCAAGGTGCTGTCGCGCGAACGTGGCGTGGATCGCATCCAGGTGGTGGCCAACATGGTGCGCGACCCCAACGAAGGCCGCGTGCTGTACGAGAAGCTGACCCGCGTCTGCGAGAAGTTCCTCGCCGATGTCTCGCTGAACTACCTCGGCTGCGTGCCGCAGGATGACTGGCTGCGCCTGTCGGTGCAGCGCCAGCAGCCGGTGGTCAAGGCCTACCCGTCCAGCCCGGCCGCGCTGGCGATCACCGAGATCGCCCGCCGTACCGCCCGCTGGCAGGCGCCGACCGAACCGCGTGGTGGCGTCGAATTCTTCCTCGAACGCATCCTCAAGCAGCGTGGGGTGACCGTATGAAAGGCGCAGCCCAGTACAAGGAAGTCCAGCGCTCGAGCGCGACCGACGTCATCGCCCAGCACTCGGACCTGGTGCGGCGCATCGCCCACCACCTGGCGGCGCGCCTGCCGGCCAGCGTCGAGGTGGACGACCTGATCCAGGCCGGCATGATGGGCCTGATCGAAGCCTCGCGAAGCTACGACGCCGACCAGGGCGCCTCGTTCGAGACCTACGCCTCGATCCGCATCCGTGGCTCGATGATCGACGAGATCCGCCGTGGCGACTGGGTGCCGCGTTCGGTGCACCGCCGTGCCCGCGACGCGGCCGCCACCATCCGCCGGCTGGAACAGAGCAGCGGCCGTGCCGCCAGCGCCACTGAAGTGGCCGCGGCGATGGACATGCCCCTGCCCGAGTACCTGCGCCTGATGGAAGACGCCTCGCGCGGCCAGGTGCTGAGCCTGGAGTCGCGCATCGAGGACCAGGGCGAGCTGGATACGGTCGCCCAGGGTGGCCCGACCCCGCAGCAGGTGCTGGAGCGTGGCGAGTTCGGCCGCGAGCTGGGCAAGGCCATCGGCCACCTGCCCGAGCGCGAACAGCTGGTGCTCTCGCTGTACTACGAGCAGGAGCTGAACCTGAAGGAGATCGGCGCGGTGCTCGGCGTGAGCGAATCGCGGGTCTGCCAGATCCACGGCCAGGCCGTGCTGCGCCTGCGCGGCCGGCTCAAGGTGTTCGAGGCGGTCGACGCCGGCCTCGAACAATGAACATGCGCGAGGCGGCTGCCCCCGGCCGCCCGCAGTGAACAACAAAGGAACTCTGCTTTGAACAAGAACATGCGCATCCTGATCGTCGACGACTTCTCGACCATGCGTCGCATCGTCAAGAACCTGCTGGGCGATCTGGGCTTCACCAACACCGCCGAAGCCGAGGACGGGCATGCCGCGCTGTCGATGCTGCAGAGCCAGCCGTTCGATTTCGTGGTCACCGACTGGAACATGCCGGTGATGACCGGCATCGAGCTGCTGAAGGCGATCCGTGCCGATGCCAAGCTGAAGACCCTGCCGGTGCTGATGGTCACCGCCGAAGCAAAGCGCGAGCAGATCATCGAAGCGGCCCAGAGCGGCGTCAACGGCTACATCATCAAGCCGTTCACCGCGCAGACCCTGGAAGAAAAGCTGGGCAAGATCTTCGAACGCCTGGCGGCGAGCGCCTGATGGACGCACAGGTCGACAGAAGCGCCCTTGCCCTGCGCCTGCAGGAAGCCCTGGATGCATTGGAATCCGGTGACGAGGCCGCCTGGCGCCAGCGCATCGACAGCCTGGTGGCCGCGCGCACCCAGCCGATGATGAGCGGTCTTTCGCGGCTGGCCCGCGAACTCGGCCAGGCCCTGGGCGAGCTGCCGACCGTGCCCGACGAGGCCGGCGAGCTGGATGATGCCTGCGCACGCCTGGACCACGTCGTGGCGATGACCGAACAGGCCACCCACCGCACCCTGGACCTGGCCGAAGAATGCCGCGCCCTGACCGAACAGCTGCGTGCCGATGGCCTGCAGCCGGGCCAGGACGCGCAGCTGGAACGCATCCGCCACAACCTGACCGAGATCGCCCTGACCCAGAGCTACCAGGACCTGACCGGGCAGATCATCCGTCGCGTGGTCGGCATCGTCCGCCGCGTGCACGAAGGCTTTGGCGCGCTCGGCCTGCCGCCGGAACAGCATCGCACCGACCCTGAACTGGCCGGGCCGGCACTGAAGGGACTGGACCGCCACGCGGTCTCGCAGAACGACGCCGACGACCTGCTGTCGGACCTGGGGCTGTAAGCATGAGCGCTGTTGCCGACGACATCACTGCCGATTTCATCATCGAGGCGCAGGAAATCCTGGATCGCCTGGGCGAACAGCTGGTGTCGCTGGAACAGGCACCCCAGGACAACGACCAGCTCAATGCGGTCTTCCGCGGCTACCACACGCTGAAGGGCGGCGCCGGCTTCCTCGGCATCACCGCCATGGTCGAGCTGTGCCATGCCGCCGAAGAAGCGCTGGGCGCGGCGCGTGCCGGCCAGGCCGTGCTGCAGGCCCATCACTTCGATGCCGCCCAGCAGTCGCTGGATTACCTGCAGTCGATGCTCGATGCGGTGTCCGCCGGCACTGAACCCGGCTACGCCCCGCCGGAACTGATCGCCCAGTTCGACGTGCATGGCGGAGCGAGCCCCGCATCGAGCGCCGCCGCAGCCGCCACCCCGGCCGCTGCCGGCAGCGACCTGATCACCGACGATGAGTTCGAGGCCCTGCTCGACCAGCTGCATGGCAGCAGCGCACCGACTGCCGTCGCGCCGCCGAAGAAGGCCGATGATGGCCTGATCAGCGAAGACGAGTTCGAAGCCCTGCTCGACCAGCTGCATGGTGGCGCCGTCCCGGGCGCCAAGCCCGTGGCCGCCGCACCGGTGGCCGCCGCACCGGCCCCGGCACCCGCCCCGCGCGCGGCCGCCAAGCCGGCCGCGAACAAGCCGGTGGCCGAAGCCGAACACACCGTGCGCGTGGACACCAAGCGCCTGGATGCGATCGTCAACCTGATCGGCGAACTGGTGCTGTCACGGAACCGGCTGAAGACCCTGCGCACCCGCCTGCGCGACGAAGAGCTGGATCGGGCGGTGTCGACGCTGGACATCGCCACCGCCCGCCTGCAGTCGGCGGTCATGCGCACCCGCATGCAGCCGGTGGGCAAGGTGTTCTCGCGCTTCCCGAAGGTGGCCCGCGACGTCGCCCGTTCGCTGCAGAAGGAAGTGGACCTGGAGCTGATCGGCGCCGAGACCGAACTGGACCGCAACCTGGTCGAAGCGCTGGCCGACCCGCTGGTGCACCTGGTGCGCAACGCCATCGACCACGGCGTGGAAATGCCCGACCTGCGCGAAGCCCAGGGCAAGCCGCGGATGGGCCATGTGCGCCTGTCGGCGCAGCAGGAAGGCGACTACGTCAGCATCGAAGTGCAGGACGACGGCGCCGGCATCGATCCGGAAAAGCTGCGCGCCAAGGCACGCGAGAAGGGCCTGATCGATCCGGAAGCCGCCGCCCGCCTGAGCAGCGAGGAGTGCCTGCACCTGGTGTTCCTGCCCGGCTTCTCGACCAAGCAGCAGGTCACCGATATTTCCGGCCGCGGCGTGGGCATGGACGTGGTGCAGTCTCGTATCCGCGAACTGAGCGGCCAGATCCAGATCCAGTCGGAACTAGGCCGTGGCAGCCGCTTCCTGATCCGCGTGCCACTCACCCTGGCCATCCTGCCGACGCTGCTGGTGCAGGCCGGCGAAGACATCTATGCGCTGCCGCTGGCGCGCGTGATGGAGGTGCTGCACGCCCCACGCACCTCGCTGGGCTGGTTCGATGGCCGCGCCGTGCTGGACCGCCGCTCGCACACTCTGCCGCTGGTCGATCTGCGCCAGTGGCTGGATGTGACGCCTGCAGCGTCCCCCCTGCTGACCATCGTGGTGCTGCAGGCCGGTGAAGCGCGCTTCGGCCTGGTGGTGGACCAGGTGCGCGGCCGCGAGGAAGTGGTCATCAAGCCGCTGCCCAAGGCGCTGCGCGGCCTGCGCGGCTACGCCGGTGCAACCTTGATCGGCGATGGTCGCATGGCCCTGATCCTGGACGTGGACGGCCTGCGCTGAACCCCCGCCGGGCATGGCCCGGCGCTACCCGAGATGGCCCTGCGCGGTAGCGCCGGGCCATGCCCGGCGACCCGAAAACTGTGACTACCGTCTGTACACGATCTACCGGTGTCTCAAGTCCCATTCACACAAGCCGATACCGGACCCATGGATAGACTCAGCCTCATTGGACTCTTTCTCGCCCTGGCCTCGCTGGTCGGCGGCAGCATCCTGAAGGGCGCCGGCCTGGCTTCGCTGTGGTCGCCTGCCGCCTTCGTGATCGTCATCGTCGGCACCGTGGCATCGATCCTGCTGCACACCGCCCCGGCGGTGTTCAAGCACGCCTTCAAGATCGTGCGCTGGGTCGTGCGCCCGCCGCACAGCGACCGTCACGAACTGATCAAGCAGATCGTCGAGTGGAGCAACATCGCCCGCCGCCAGGGCCTGCTGGGCCTGGAGTCGCAGGTGGAAGCGCAGCGCGACCCGTTCCTGCGCAAGGGCCTGCAGCTGCTGGTCGACGGCGTGGAGCCCGAATCGATCCGGCACATGCTGGAAATCGAACTGAGCAGCCAGGAACACCAGGACCAGGCCGGCGCCAAGGTCTTCGAGGCCATGGGCATCTACGCCCCCACCCTGGGCATCATCGGTGCCGTGCTGGGCCTGATCGCGGTGATGAAGAACCTGGCCGACCCCAGCAAGCTGGGCCACGGCATCGCCGCCGCGTTCACCGCCACCATCTACGGCATCGCCTCGGCCAACCTGCTGTTCCTGCCCATCGCGGCCAAGCTGAAGGGCGTGATCGCGCACAACACCCGCGACCGCGAAATGGTCATCGAAGGCCTGATCTCGATCGCCCAGGGCGAAAACCCGCGCAACATCGAAACCAACCTCACCGGCTTCCTGCACTGACATGGCCCGCCGCAAGCACCACGAAGAGCACGCCAACCACGAGGCATGGGCCATTCCCTATGCCGACCTGATGACGTTGCTGCTCGCCTTCTTCGTGGTCATGTATGCCATTTCCTCGGTCAACGAGGGCAAGTACCGGATCATGGCCGACGCCCTGACCGATGCTTTCGGTGGCGCACCGCGCACCATCAATCCGGTGCAGGTGGGCAACAAGCAGGTGCAGGGCGGCGGCTGGGACAGCCCCTCGGTCATCAAGTCGGGCACCCGGATCGGCCCGTCCGCACCGGCGCCCACCCACGACCCCACCCTGCTGCCGGCGATGGCCTCGCAGATGCGCATGCCGGTGTCGGTGCACAACCAGGACCAGATCGCCCGCGCCGAGCGCCAGCTCAGCAGCATCGCCGACCGCCTGACCGCTGCGCTGTCGCCGCTGATCGACCGCGGCATGATCAGCGTGCGCCGCACCGAGCTGTGGATCGAAGTGGAGATCAACAGCGACATCCTGTTCCCGACCGGATCGGCCGCGCTGGACGTGCATGCGCGGCAGACCCTGGCCAGCCTGGCCGACGTGCTGCGCGACGTCCCCAACAGCGTGCGCGTGGAAGGCCACACCGACAACGTACCGATCGCCACCGCCACCTTCCCCTCCAACTGGGAACTGTCGGCCGGTCGCGCCGCCAGCGTGGTGCATCTGTTCGCCGACCAGGGCGTGCAGCCCTCGCGGCTGGCCATGGTCGGCTACGGCCAGTTCCGCCCGCGCGAAGAGAACGACAGCGCGCAGGGCCGCAACCGCAACCGGCGGGTGATGGTCATCATCCTGGCCGACACCAGCCACGCGGTCGACCCGCTGGGCGAACGCTTGAACGCCGCCGCCGGTGGCAGCGCGGCCACCGACACGGCCGCCACTGCACCGCGCAGCACCCCCGTTTCCCCCAACGCACCGGTGCAGTTGCCGCCGGTGCCGGCTGGCAGCCGCGTCGGCGCCGCCGTTCCCCCGGCAATGAAGGAGTAACCCGATGCGCATCTGGGCAGTCGCCAACCAGAAGGGTGGAGTCGGCAAGACCACCACCACCCTCGCCCTCGGTCGCGGCCTGGCCGCACAGGGCCACCGCGTGCTGTTGATCGACCTGGATCCGCACGCCTCGCTTACCCGCGCCTTCGGCGTGCCGGTGGAACCGGCGCCGGCCGGCGTGCTGGAACTGTTCGGCGCACCGCCGGCCGAGCTGTCCGCACTGAGCCACCCCAGCAGCATCGGCGGCCTGGACTACGTGTGCGCGCAGGCTTCGCTGGCCACGCTGGAACGGCGCAGCGCCAACCAGCCCGGCCTGGGCCTGGCCCTGCAGAACGCACTTGCCCGCCACCAGGGCCAGCATGACTACATCCTGCTGGACTGCGCGCCCACCCTGGGCCTGCTGATGATCAACGCACTGGCTGCGGCCGACCGCCTGATCATTCCCACCCAGGCCGAGCCGCTGGCCCTGCACGGACTGGACGGCATGGTGCGCACCGGCGAGATGGTCGAGCGCTCGCGCCGCCGTCCGCTGCCGATCTCGATCCTGCCCACCCTGTTCGACCGCCGCACCCGCGCCGGCAACGAATCGCTGCGCACCATGCAGGACCGCCACGGCGCCCGCGTGTGGGAAGACGCGATCCCGATCGACACCCGCATCAGCAACGCCGCCGGCCTGACCCTGCCCAATGTGGGCGAGGACTACCCGGGCCGCGGCCTGGCCGCCTATCGCCGCGCCCTGAACTGGATCCTCGGCGAAGACGCGCGTGCATTGGAGCAGGCGGCATGAACACCCCCGGCGTGCTGGACGACTACCTGGACGAGCTGCTGGGCGAAGCCATCGCCCTGGCTGCACCGCCACCCCCGGTCGCCGCCGCGCCCGAGCGCGAGCCGACGTGGGACGACCTGCCGGCCGAGGTGATCCACGAAACCGGCGACACCCTCCCGGGTAGCGCCGGGCCGTGCCCGGCGAGCGCAGCGTCACCCGAAGGCGAGCCTACCTGGGACGACCTGCCGGCCGAAGTCGTCTACGAAACCGGCGACACCACCGTTGCCGCGTCCGTGGATGACGCCTCGCTCGAGGCCGCATTCGAAGCCGCGGCCGTCGCCGCACCCGAACGCGAACCCACCTGGGACGACCTGCCGTCCGAGGTCATCTACGAGACCGGCGACACCGATGCTGCCGCATCCGTGGACGACGCCTCGCTCGAAGCCGCATTCGAAGCCGCGGCCGTCGCCGCACCCGAACGCGAACGCGAACCCACCTGGGACGACCTGCCGGCCGAAGTCATCTACGAAACGGGCGATGCCACCGGTAGCGCCGGGCCGGGCCCGGCGAGCGCAGCGGCCCCCGACCCCGCCACCGACCCGGCAGCCCCCAAGCCCACCTGGGACGACCTGCCCGACGAAGTCATCTACGAAACCGACGGCGCCGACAGCCATCGCCTGGCGCACACCGACAGCCCTGCCCTGCAGGCCGCCTTCGAAGCGGCAGCCGTAGGCGAGGCGGTACCGGCACCGGCACCAGCCGTGGCCGCACCGATCGCGCCGGTTGCGCCGCGCCCTGCGCCCGCCCCGGCCGCACGGGCGGCGGTCGCACCGCCCCCGCGCATCGCCCTCGACGCGCCGCCCGGCAGCCGCCCCGGCAGCTGGCAGGAACTGCAGGCGCAGGCCCACCAGCCGCCGCACGGCGCGAACCCGCACAACCGCCGTGCCGCCGAGCGCACCTCGCGCTGGCTGCGGCTGCGCTGTGGCACCCAGGCCTATGCGCTGGAACTGCTGAAGGTGCAGGAAGTGGTCCTGCCCGTGCCGCTGCTGCCGCTGCGCGGCACCGCCCCGGCCATGCTCGGCATCATGAACCTGCGTGGCCAGGTGGTGCCGGTGATGGACCTGGGCATCCACCTGGGCGCGGTCACCGCCGAAGACGACGCGCAGACGCGCATCGTGGTGCTGGAAGAGAACGGCGAGACCCTGGGCCTGCGTGTATCGGCGGTCGAAGACGTGGCCAACCTCACCGATTCGCAGATCGAGCCTCCCGATACCGCGCGCATCTGCCAGATCTCCAACGAGCTGTTCCGCGGCGTGGCCCGCATCAGCCAGCGGCCGATGATCCTGCTCGACGCGACCCGGCTGTTGGGTTGAGCGCGTCGATTCAACCCTAAAGAACCCCTGCCGGGTGCCGTTATGGATCTCGGAACCGTTTGTCCGGAGCAACGATGAGCACTGTCGAACTGGGTGACGATCTCGGCATCGAGAACAGCACCGAGCTCAAGAACCGCCTTTCGCCCCTCGTGGCGGAAGCAGGCGAACTGACCCTGGACGCAAGCCAGGTCGGTCGCATCCACACGGCAAGCGTGCAGGTGCTGTGTGCGTTCGTGCAGGCACGCCGCGAGGCGGGCCTGGGCACCGGCTTCCACGGTTGCACTGCAACCTTCCGTGACGCCGCCCGCCTGTTGGGCGTCACCCAGGCCCTGGGCCTGGACGTACCCCATGACAACCTGAAATCTGTGGAGAACGCTGCATGAGCGCACGTATCTTGGTGGTGGACGATTCGGCGTCGATGCGCCAGATGGTTTCCTTCGCCCTCACCTCGGCCGGTTTTGCCGTCGAAGAAGCCGAAGACGGCGCGGTCGCGCTCGGTCGCGCCAAGGGCCAGCGTTTCAACGCGGTGGTCACCGACGTCAACATGCCGAACATGGATGGCATCAGCCTGATCCGTGAACTGCGCCAGCTGCCGGACTACAAGTTCACCCCGATGCTGATGCTGACCACCGAGTCGGCTGCGGACAAGAAGTCCGAAGGCAAGGCCGCCGGTGCCACCGGCTGGCTGGTCAAGCCGTTCAACCCCGAACAGCTGGTCGCCACCGTGCAGAAGGTGCTGGGCTGATCGCCCCGCACCCCTGAACCGCCCCTTCCCCACGTTTCCGGATTGCCTCTGCCATGAGCATGGACCTGCAACGCTTCCACGCCACCTTCTTCGAGGAGAGCCGCGAAGGCCTCGACGCGATGGAGGCCGGCCTGCTGGCCCTGGAATCGGGGCAACAGGACGCGGAGATCATCAATTCGGTGTTCCGCGCCGCCCACTCCATCAAGGGGGGCGCCGGCACCTTCGGCTTCGATGCGATCGCCGGCCTGACCCACGTGCTGGAAACGCTGCTCGATGAGCTGCGTGCCGGCAAGCGCGCGCTGGAGCCGGTGGCGGTCGACGCCATGCTGTCCTCGGTGGACGTGCTGCGCGCCCTGCTGCGCGAAGCCGAACATGGCCAGGCCGCTGATCCGGCCGCCGTTGCTGCGGTGAAGGCGCGCCTGGAAGCAGTGCTGTCCGGCCAGGCCGCCGCCAGCGCCCCGGTTGCCGCCGAAGCCAAGGTCGACGACACGCCCGAAGCCTGGCAGATCGGCTTCACCCCTGCGCCGTCGCTGTTCATGAGCGGCAACGATCCGCTGCGCATCATCCGCGAACTGGAACACCTCGGTTCGCTGCAGGTGGCCGCGCGCATGGAGCGCCTGCCCGGCTTTGCCCAGCTCGACCCGCTGGAGGCCCACCTGGCGTGGGACCTGGGCCTGGTCGGCAAGGTGCCGCGCAGCAAGATCGAAGATACGTTTGCCTGGGTGCTGGATGACTGCGAACTGGACATCCGTCCGGCAGCGCCGCCGAGCCTCGCTACCCAGGCCCCTGCTGCACCCGTTGTTGCCCCTTCCACCCCCGCTGCACCGGTGGCCGCTGCCACCTCCGCCGCGCCGGCCGCCAATGGCGGTGGCGCCCAGGAAGCCGAAACCTCGATCCGCGTCAGCGTGGACAAGGTGGACGCCCTCATCAACCTGGTCGGCGAACTGGTCATCACCCAGGCCATGCTCAAGCAGGTCTCGCACGCACTGGACCCGGTGCATGCCGAAAGCCTGTTCGCCGGCCTGGACCAGCTTGAACGCAACACCCGCGACCTGCAGGAAGCGGTGATCGGCGTGCGCATGCTGCCGGTCGATGCGGTGTTCCGCCGCTTCCCGCGCCTGGTCCGCGACCTTTCCACCCGCCTCGGCAAGCAGGTTCGCCTGCGCACCGTCGGCGAAGGCACCGAACTGGACAAGGGCCTGATCGAGAAGATCGCCGATCCGCTGGTCCACCTGGTCCGCAACTCCATCGACCACGGCCTGGAAATGCCGGACGTGCGCCGTGGCGCGGGCAAGGACGAGACTGGCACGATCACCCTGGCGGCCTCGCACCAGGGCGGCCACATCGTCATCGAAGTCAGCGACGATGGTCGCGGCCTGGACCGCACCAAGATCCTGGCCAAGGCCCACGAGCGCGGCTTGGCCGTGCCGGACAATCCGACCGATTCGCAGGTCTGGGACCTGATCTTCCAGCCTGGCTTCTCCACTGCCGATGCCGTGACCGATCTGTCCGGCCGGGGCGTGGGCATGGACGTGGTCCGCCGCAACATCCAGGCACTGGGTGGCGAGGTGCAGATCGAGAGCAGCCTGGGCAGTGGTACGCGCACGCTGATCCGCCTGCCGCTGACCCTGGCCATCCTCGACGGCATGACCGTGGCGGTGGCCGGCGAAACCCTGATCCTGCCGCTGGCCTACGTGCTCGAAGCCCTGCAGCCGCAGGCCGAGGACATCCGCAGCATGGCCGGCGAAGGCCGCGTGCTGCGCGTGCGCGGCGAGTACCTGCCGATCCTCTCGCTCAGCGAGTACTACGGCTATGGTGCCCGCGGCGCCAACAGCGAATCGCTGGTGGTGGTGGTCGAGGGCGATGGCCAGAAGATCGCCCTGGAAGTGGACGAACTGGTTGGCCAGCAGCAGGTGGTGGTGAAGAACATCGAGAACAATTACCGCCGCATCGGCGGGGTGTCCGGTGCCACCATCCTTGGCGACGGCCGCGTCGCCCTGATCGTCGACATCGGTGGCCTGGTGCGCTCGCTGCGCGTGCCGCAGGCCGCCTGACCTTCCGCACCGCGCTGTACTTCGGACCGCCGCCCCCAGGGGCGGCGGTTTTCGTTTGCACGGTATGTGGGGGGTCACGCAATGTGATCTCTGTCGCGCAGGCAGTTTCCCGTGCAACCACACCGGCAAGTGAAAGCGCCCGCCCTGCAAGGCTTTCGCGCGGTTTCACCCTACGCACACGAATGTGACATCCATCCATAAAGTCCGTGCAGGGCACGCCGCTATCTGGCTTTGACGGCACACCGAACCCCCACCGGCACGACCGTTTCCCTCTGCCCACCTGGAGCACCCTGCATGAAGTGGTTCCACGATCTGCCCATCGCCCGCAAGCTGGCCGTGGGGTTCACCCTGACAACGCTGATGACCCTGGTCCTGGGGCTGTTCGCCCTGGTCCGCCTCAGCGAAGCCAACACCCAGCTGGGCAGCATGGCCAGCAACGATATTCCCTCGGTGCAGCACCTGGGCGAAGTGCGTTCGCAGCTCGGCGAGTTCCGCACCTACGAGATGGCCCTGCTGACCATGCTGGACCAGCCGGAAAAGGTGGCCGATTACTACAAGCGCATGGATGACAGCGCCGCCATCGTGCACAAGGAGCTGGCCGCCTATGCCGCCCTGCCGACCGGCGAGAAGGAACGCGCGCTGTACCAGCCGGTGAAGGCCGGCGTGGACGCCTACTTCGCTGCCAACGCCAAGCTGCGCGAAGCCGCCAACGCCGGCGACGGCGCGCTGGCCCAGCAGGTATCCGACGAACAGTCCCGCCCCGCGCGGCGAAAGGCCTTCGAGGAACTGAAGGCACTGAGCGCCTTCCTCGGCACGCAGATGCAGGGCAAGATCGACGCCGCCAATGCCACCCACCGCAACAGCATCATCGCCGTCGTCAGCTGCATCGTGCTGCTGTCGCTGGTGGCCGCTGCGCTGGCCGTGGTCATTTCGCGCGCGGTCACCGTTCCGCTCGGCAAGGCACTGACCGCCATCCAGGCCGTCGCCCGCGGCGACCTGAGCGTCAGCACCCAGGCCACCAGCAAGGACGAAGCCGGCCGCATGCTGACCGCCACCAGCGACATGACCGCCATGCTGCGCCGCTTCTCCGAGCAGACCCAGCTGATGGCGCAGATGCATGCAGGCCCGGACATCAGCCATCGCATCCCCGAGGATTTCCCCGGCGTCTACGGCCAGCTGGCCGGCGGCATCAACACCGTCATCTTCGAACACCTCGATTCGATCCGCGCTGCCATCGACGTACTGAACCAGTACGCCGCCGGCAACCTGACCCAGGATGCACAGCGCCTGCCGGGCACCCGTGCCTTCCTGCACGAGGCGATGGATGCCGCCAAGGCCAGCCTGCTGGCCATCAACACGCAGATCCAGCACCTGGCCAGCGCTGCTGCCGCCGGTGACTTCAGCCAGCGCGGCGACGCCGATCGCTTCGACCATGACTTCAAGGTGATGATCGAACAGCTGAACTCGATGATGCAGGTGGCCGATGGCAACCTGGGCCAGCTCTCACAGCTGCTGCAGGCCATTGCCGAAGGCGACCTGACCGCTCGCATGGACGGCCAGTTCCACGGCGTCTTCGCCCGCATGCGCGACGATGCCAACACCACCGTCGCCCAGCTGACCCAGATCGTCGGCCAGATCCAGGCCAGCGCCGGCAGCATCACCCTGGCCGCGGGCGAGATCGCCTCGGGCAACAGCGACCTGTCGCGCCGCACCGAACAGCAGGCCGCCAACCTGGAAGAAACCGCCGCTTCGATGGAGGAACTGACCTCCACCGTGAAGCAGAACGCCGAACATGCGCGCCAGGCCAACCAGCTGGCCATCGGCGCGCACGGCGTCGCCTCGCAGGGTGGCGCCGTGGTCGGCCAGGTGGTCACCACCATGTCGGCCATCGAAGCCTCGTCGAAGAAGATCGCCGAGATCATCAGCGTCATCGATGGCATCGCCTTCCAGACCAACATCCTGGCGCTGAATGCCGCCGTGGAAGCCGCGCGTGCCGGTGAGCAGGGCCGTGGTTTCGCCGTGGTCGCCAGCGAAGTCCGCACCCTCGCCCAGCGCTCCGCCGCTGCGGCGAAGGAAATCAAGGGCCTGATCGACGACTCGGTCGGCAAGGTCGCCGAAGGCTCCAGCCTGGTGCACCAGGCGGGCAGCACGATGGGCGAAATCGTCGCCTCGGTGCAGCGCGTCACCGACATCATGGCCGAGATTTCCGCCGCGTCGCAGGAGCAGTCGGCCGGTATCGAGCAGGTCAACCAGACCGTGGTGCAGATGGACGAAACCACCCAGCAGAACGCTGCGCTGGTCGAGGAAGCCACCGCCGCCGCGCGTGCAATGGAAGACCAGGCCGCGCAGCTGGGCGAGGCCGTGGCCCGCTTCCGCCTGGCCACCCCGGGCCTGAGCCCCGTCGCGCCGCGCCCCGTCGCCGCAATGCCTGCCGCACGCAAGCCGGCTCCGGTGGCCAGCCCGGCCCCGTCGCGGGTCCGCAAGCCGGTGGCGCAGCCGGCACTGGCCGGTGACGGCGACTGGCAGGAGTTCTGAGCCAGGGCCACCCTTGATGTAGGTCCACGCCGTGCGTGGATGGGTTCATCCAACGAACCCATCCGCGCATGACGCATTTATTTATTTTCCCTTCAGCTTCACGCCATCGCGCCGCTATCGGAGAACGCCCCCCGAGCAGGCCCGATGATGCCCGCCAGCGCCGACTCCCCTCCGAGCCCAGCCCCGCGCTGGTCGGCCCTGGCCGGCATGCTGCTGTTGGCCGCATGGCTGGGCTGGACCCTGCCCGTGCTGTGGCTGCAGGGCGCCCGCACCGCCATGCCCGTGGCCAGCGACTGGAATCCCGCGCAGCTGCTGGCGCAGGTCCCGCCGTCCCTGCTCGCCGCCAGCCGCGACCACCCCCTGCTGCTGCGCCAGCCCGGCCATTGCCCGTGCGCCGCCAGTACAGCCCCGCCGCTGGGCGTGGCCACGCGCAACAGTACCCTCGCCCTGCCCTTCGACTGGCTGGTCCTGCACGACCAGCGCCTGGTCTACGCCGGCCCGGCCCTGCTCGGGCCAGGCTGCAGCCGCGGCCCGCTGGCTGCCACCGCACTGGTCGGCCAGCTCCTGCGCGGGCCGCAGGCGCCGCTCATCCTTTCCAACCCATGCCCATGCCTCAAGGAGTAGTGCATGCACGCATCGACCCCGCGCCCCACGCCACCGGGCGGTCACGAAACGCCGCCGTTCCTGCGCGCCATGTCGGCCAGCGCCGATCGTTTGTTCCTGGCAGTCACCGCCGCACTGGTGCTGGTTTCGCTGGGCCTGGCCCTGCGCAGTGGGCAGTGGACCCCGTGGCTGGCGGTGTCGCTGCCGGCGCTGCTGGTCACCGCGCTGCAGGTGCACGGCCTGCCGGGCACCCGCCTCAGCCGCTGCACCGTTGCGCTGGCCTGGATGGTGCTGTCGGCCACGCTCATCCACCAGACCCACGGGCAGCTGGAAACCCACTTCACGGTCATCGTGCTGATCGCCCTGCTGCTTTACTACCGCGACTGGCTGCCGATCGTGGTGGCCGCCGCCGCCATCGCCGTGCACCACGTGCTGTTCTACGCGCTGCAGGTGCGTGGCCTGCCCTACCCGGTGTTTGCCACCGGCAGCGGCCTGGGCGTGCTGGCGCTGCATGCGCTGTACGTGGTGGTGGAAGCGGGCCTGCTGTCGGTGATGGCGGTGCAGATGCGTCGGCAGCTGCTGCTGCTCGGCCACGACCCGCAGCAGCTGGCCCAGCTGGCACACGGACTGGCCGAAGACCGGCCGCTGCCTGACAGCCTGCAGGCCGCGCAGTTCCCGCCTGATTCGCTGGCCGCCGCGCTGGTGCAGACCGGCAACCAGCTGCTGCAGCGGCGCGCCCGCGAACAGGCCGCCAGCAGTGAATCGCTGCGCATCCGCACCGCGCTCGACGATGTCACCACCAACGTCATGATCGCCGACCGCGAGCGCACCATCGTCTTCGTCAACCGGCCCCTGCAGAAAATGCTGGCCGCCGCCGAAGCCGACCTGCGCCGCGACCTGCCGCAGTTCAGTGCCGCCGACCTGCTGGGCCGCAGCATCGACATCTTCCACCGCAACCCCGCCCACCAGGCCCAGCTGCTCGACGGCCTCACCGGCACGTACCGGGCACAGATCCGGGTCGGCGGCCGCAGCATGCGCCTGATCGTCAACCCGATCATCGACGGCGCCGGCCAGCGCCACGGCTTCGTGGTGGAATGGGCCGACCGCACCGTCGAACTGCAGGTGGAAGAAGAACTGGGCGAGATCGTCGAGGCCGCCTCGCTGGGCGACTTCAGCGGCCGCGTCGTCACCGCCGGCAAGGAAGGCTTCTTCCTGCAGCTGGCCGAGCGCCTCAACAGCCTGCTCGACGCCAGCGCATCCAGTCTCGATCAGATCTCCCAGCTGCTGTCGTCGCTGTCACGCGGCGACCTGACCGCGCACATGCAGGGTGATTTCCAGGGCGTATACGCCCGCATCCGCGACGATGCCAACACCACCGTCGCCCAGCTCACCGCCATCGTCGGCAGCATCCAGTCTGCCTCGACCACGCTCACCGCCAGCGCCGACGGCCTGTCGCGCGGCAATGGCCACCTGGCCGACCGCACCGAACAGCAGGCCGCCAGCCTGGAAGAAACCGCCGCGACCATGGAGGAACTGACTGCCACGGTGCGCCAGAACGCCGAACATGCGCGCCAGGCCAACCAGCTGGCCAGCGGTGCGGTCGACGTGGCTGGCGAAGGCGGCGCCGTGGTCGGCCAGGTGGTCGCCACCATGTCGGCCATCCAGGCATCGTCGAAGAAGATTGCCGAGATCATCAGCGTCATCGACGGCATCGCGTTCCAGACCAACATCCTGGCGCTGAATGCCGCCGTCGAGGCCGCGCGTGCCGGCGAGCAGGGCCGCGGTTTCGCCGTGGTCGCCAGCGAGGTACGCACGCTGGCGCAGCGTTCGGCGGCCGCGGCCAAGGAGATCAAGGGCCTGATCGACGATTCGGTCGGCAAGGTCACCGAGGGCGCCCGCCTGGTCGACCGGGCGGGCGGCACGATGGGGCAGATCGTGCAGGCCGTGCAGCAGGTCAACCAGATCATGGGCGAGATTTCCGCCGCCTCGCAGGAACAGAGCGCCGGCATCGAGCAGGTCAACCAGAGCATCGCGCAGATGGATGCCGCCACCCGGCAGAACGCCGCGCTGGTGGAGGATTCCACCCACGCCACGCACGGCATGGCCGAACAGGCCGGGCTGCTGGCCGAGGCCGTGGCGCGTTTCCACCTGGACGACAGCCACGGCGATCCCGCCGTGATGCGGCGCGTGCGCGAGATCGCCAAGGGGTCAGAGCCCTTTCCCATCGGGAAAGGGCTCTGACCCCACCCGTGTAGAGTGATGAACTTCACACTTCATAATTGCCGCCCCCGGCCGATACCTCCTTCAAGCCACGCGCCAGCGCGTGTCGGCCCCCGCCCCAGAACCAAGATTCCATGTCCGACGGCCACGACACCGACCTGCACGATGCCCACGCGGCCGACGCCGCCGACGAACGCTTCCTGGTGCGCAATCCCCGCCAGCTGCGCCAGCTGCTGCGTTCGCTGATCGACCAGCGTTCGCTGATCAACGCCCATGTCGATGGTCGCGATCGATCCTTCCCTACCGCCCTGCTTGAGCTGGACGATGACGACGACTTCCTGCTGCTGGATGGCAGCCCCCAGGAAGCCTCCAACCGCGCCGCCGAACAGGCCGACCACCTGCTGTGCTTCGCCCAGCTGGAGCGGGTACTGGTGCGCTTCCGCCTGCACGACCTGCAGCGGGTGGACAACGACGGCCGCGTGGCCTTCCGCGCCCCGCTGCCCGAAGAGCTGGTGCACCTGCAGCGGCGTGAGCTGTACCGGCTGGAAACCCCCATCACCGACTCGCCGCAGCTGAGCCTGCCTGCCGGTGAAGTGGGCAGCGATGCGCTGTCCATGCGCGTGGTGGACATCAGCGGCGGCGGCCTGGCAGTCACCGTGCCCAACGACTGCGCGGTATTCAGCCTGCAGAAGCGCTACAACGCCGTGCTCTCGATGCCCGACGGCCCGGACCTGCAGATCACCCTGGTGGTCTGCAACATGCTTCCGCAGCGGCAGCCCAACGGCATCGAGGTCAAGCGCATCGGCATGCGTTTCGACGATCTGCCACGCGGCGGTGACAGCGCCATCCAGCGCTACATCTTCCGCGTCGACCGCCAGCGCAAGGCACGCCAGAACGGCGAGATGTAACAGCGCACCGTCCGGTAGTGCTGGCCGCTGGCCGGCAACGGGCCATCATTGCCGGCCAGCGGCCGGCATGACCGATCCGTTGACCGGTAGATCCACGCCAAGCGTGGATGGTCCACCTAAAGTCCCTCGCCAAAGGGCCGATATCGAGCCTGACACCGGGACTTCCGGCAGACCAGGACCCTCGATGAACGACAAGACCAGCTCCACCGCCAGCGCCGGTGGCGAATTCCTCAGCTTCACCCTCGGCGCCGAGCACTACGGTGTGGACATCCTCAAGGTGCAGGAAATCCGTGGCTACGACGCGGTCACCCGCGTGCCGGACGCACCGGACTACATCAAGGGCGTCATCAACCTGCGCGGCACCATCGTCCCGGTCATCGACCTGCGCCTGAAGCTGCGCCTGGAAAACGCGACGTACGACGCCTTCACCGTGATGATCGTGCTGAACGTGGAAGACCGCGTGGTCGGCATCGTCGTGGACAGCGTCTCGGACGTGATCCCGCTGTCGGGCGAACAGATCCGCCCCACCCCGGAATTCGGCGCCGCCGTCGATACCCGCTTCATTTCCGGCATCGGCACCCACGACGACCGCATGCTGATCCTGCTGGACATCGAAACCCTGCTGGACAGCGCCGACATGGGCCAGGCCAGCCTGGTCGAAGACGCTGCAGCCTGAGCAGGCGGACTTCCCTCACGTTTCTGTAACCGAGCCCTTCAGTTCCCCGCGGCGATGCCGATAGGGGGACAGGAACCCGGTCGCGCAGGAGCGCGCAGGACCGGATCGACCATCACAATCCCCGGAGAAACACCCCGATGAAGTCCCTGCTTGCGTTCGTTTCGGCCGCCGTCCTGGCCACCACCGCGTCTTCCGCTTTCGCACAGTCGGCCGACATGATCCCGCCGGAAATGGCCCCGCGCTCGGTCGGCAAGGACGGCATGGTCTGCGGCAAGGTCGAAAAGGCGCGCTTCGCCGAAGGTTCCGAAGGCCAGCCGACCTTCCTGTACATGGGCGGCGCCTTCCCGCGCCACACCTTCTCGGCCCGCATCGCCGGCGAGAACCGCAGCAAGTTCAACTTCCCGCTGGAAAGCCTGGAAGGCAAGACCGTGTGCGTGCTGGGCAAGATCCAGCGCGACGCCTCGCGCGCTGAAATCGAAGTCAGCTCGCCGGCAAGCCTGAAGCTGGCCAACATCAAGTAATCCGCTGTCCATCACCACGCCGGCCACTCGCCGGCGTGGTCTGCTGCAACCGGGCAAGACGCCCGGGCGCGTCTGCCTTAGGAGATCGCAACGCCCATGCCGTGGATCAACAACCTCAAACTGATGCCGAAACTGCTGTTGACGTTCGGCGTCATCCTGCTGGTGATGCTGCTGCAGGGCATCGTCGCCTATCGTGGCCTGCATTCGCTGAACAACGTGACCACCGAGCTGGCGGGCTCGCGGATGGAAAGCATCCGCATGGCCGGCGAGATGCGCGGCATGATCGGCGAGATCCGCAACTCCGAGTACCAGCAGCTGGTCCGCGCCAGCGCCGAGGTCAAGGCTGATGCCCATGCCCGCGTCGCTGAACTGCGCACCAACCTGGACAAGGCGATCAAGGAGTATCCGACCCTGATCGACAACCCGCAGCAGAAGAAGCTGTTCGACACCTTCGCCAAGGACTGGAAGGACGCCGTTGCCTCCTACGACAGCGTCAACGAGATGCTGGAGCTGGAGCTGCCCGACGACGCCATCGATACCTTCGTCGGCGAGACCCGCACCAAGCACCGCAAGGCCACCGCCTCGCTCGAGTCGCTGATCGCCGAAGACAACCGCCTGTCCCGCGCCGCGCGTGACGAGGCCTCCTCCACCTATTCCGCATCGGCCACGCTGATGGTGATCGCCCTGTTCGGCGGCGCCGCGCTGGGCCTGGTGCTGGTGTGGCTGTTCGCCCGTGCCCTGGTCGGCAGCGTGCGTGGCGCCGTTTCGGTCGCCAACGACGTCGCCGGTGGCAAGCTGGACGGCCACATCGATGTCAGCCGCCAGGACGAAGTGGGCGAGCTGATGCAGGCCATGCAGCGCATGCAGCGCGACCTGCGCGAGCGCATCGAGACCGATGCCGCCATCGCCCGCGAGAACCTGCGCATCCGTACCGCCCTGGACTACAGCTCCACCGGCGTGTACCTGACCGACCCGAACAACACCATCGTCTACAGCAACCGCGCACTGCAGCAGACCCTGGCCCAGTACCAGGACGACGTGCGCCGCGACCTGCCGGACTTCGACGTCCAGGCGTCGCTGGTCGGCAAGCCGGTGACCGTGCTGGAACACCGCGGCGAGATGGATGCCACCCTGGTGGCCAACCTGAAGGCCCATGGCGTCGCCCGCCGCCCGATGCAGTACGGCGATGCGCAGTTCGCCCAGGTGGCATCGACCATCCGCAACGAAGCCGGTGACACCGTCGGCTACGTGGTGGAGTGGCGCGACCGCACCCAGGAAGCGCAGGTCGAAGCCGAAGTGGCCCGCGTGATCGCCCAGGCCGCCGCTGGCGACCTGTCCGGCCGCATCGAAGCCACCGGCAAGGAAGGCTTCTTCCTGCAGCTGGCCCAGCAGATCAACGGCCTGCTGGACGCCAACGCCGGCAGCATCGAGCAGATCTCCGGCCTGCTGGCCGCCCTGTCGCAGGGTGACCTCACCGTGCGCATGCACGGCGACTACCAGGGCGTGTTCGCCCGCATGCGTGACGATGCCAACGCCACCGCCGCGCAGCTGAGCGAGATCGTTACCCGCATCAAGCAGTCCAGCCGCGCGATCAGCTCGGCCGCCGGCGAAATCGCTTCGGGCAACAGCGACCTGTCGCGCCGCACCGAACAGCAGGCCGCCAACCTGGAAGAAACCGCAGCCTCGATGGAAGAGCTGACCTCGACCGTTCGCCAGAACGCCGAGCACGCCCGCCAGGCCAACCAGCTGGCCATCGGTGCACACGGCGTCGCCTCCCAGGGCGGCGACGTGGTCGGCCAGGTAGTCACCACCATGTCGGCCATCGAAGCCTCGTCGAAGAAGATCGCCGAGATCATCAGTGTCATCGACGGCATCGCCTTCCAGACCAACATCCTGGCGCTGAACGCCGCGGTGGAAGCCGCGCGTGCCGGTGAGCAGGGCCGCGGCTTCGCCGTGGTCGCCAGCGAGGTTCGCACCCTCGCCCAGCGCTCCGCCGCTGCCGCGAAGGAGATCAAGGGCCTCATCGACGACTCCGTCGGCAAGGTCAATGACGGCTCGGCACTGGTGCACAAGGCTGGCGCGACCATGGGCGAGATCGTCGCCTCGGTGCAGCGTGTCACCGACATCATGGCCGAGATTTCCGCCGCGTCGCAGGAACAGTCGGCCGGCATCGAGCAGGTCAACCAGACCGTGGTGCAGATGGACGAAACCACCCAGCAGAATGCTGCGCTGGTGGAAGAAGCCACCGCTGCCGCCCGTGCGATGGAAGAACAGGCAGGCCACCTGAGCGAGGCCGTGTCGATCTTCGTGGTGGACGAAGCCGAGACCGTGGTCGCCCCGCGCGCCCCGGCCCCGCGCGCTGCCGCACCGGCACCGGCCGCACCGCCGGCACGCCGCAGCACCGGTGGCCGCCCGATGGCTGCCGAACTGGCGGACGGAGACTGGCAGGAGTTCTGATTCCTGCTGCCGCAGGCTTCGAAGACGCCCTGGCCTCGTGCCGGGGCGTTTTCGTTTCCGGGGTTACCGGGTCAACAGCCAACGGCGAAGCCCCTCGGGGTGGATGCGCTCTGTGCTGGGATTTTGTGGGTTGGCCGGGCGGGTGGGCTGCGCGGGGGACGCTGCAAGTACGTCCATGTAAGCTCGGTCGCCGCATCCATGCGGCTCACGCCCCCGCGCAACCCACCCGCCCGGCCACGGACAGTTTCCCGCGCGTTTACCCCGGATTGAAGAAAGAAGAGCAAGAGCAACAGCTGCACCGTTCCCGGGGTCAGATCCGTTTTCCGCAGGAAAACGGATCTGACCCCCAATTCCGCCCCGACACCAACACCGCTCTTGCCGTCCGCCGACGCAATGCACGAAGAGGCGGGCCGGGGTGGGCAGGCGGGACCGTAGGCGCCAAGGACGGCGCCTACGAGCTACATGGACGTATTCACCGCGTGTCCCGCCTGCCCACCCCGGCCCGCCTCCCTCGATGTAACGAAACGCCGACAGACCGCTCTTGCTGTTGCTGTTGCCCTGGCTCAAAAGCCTGCCGCAGGCAGCGCCGCAGCCGCCGCTGCAAGGAACCCTGAATACGCAAAGCGCGTGACCCTCAAATCTCCCCGCCCCCGGCCGATAACCGTTCTGTCACGGCCTGTCGCGCCCTGACCGGTACTGGCGCCGCCCGCCCGTCTCGACCTGGTCCGCTTCATGAACCTCCTGCATCGCTGGCAACACTACTTCAGCAACCTCTCCGTCCGGCGCAAGCTCAACCTGCTGACGCTGCTCATCGCGATCGGCGTGATCGCGCTGTCGGTGATCGCCGCCCGCATGCAGTACCTGGACCTGACCAAGACCCGCAAGGACGCCCTGAAGACCCAGGTCGAACTCACCTACGGCGTCCTCGACCACTACAAGCGCCTGGCCGCCAGCGGCGAACTCAGCGAAGACGCCGCCAAGGCCTCCGCCCTGCAGGCGCTGGAAGTGATGCGCGCCAACAACGATGCCGATTACTACAACGTGCTGGACACCCAGTACCGCGTGCTGATGCACCCCTTCGCACCCAAGCGCGTCGGCACCGTGCAGAAGGATTACACCTCCGATGACGGCGTGCCGATCTACTACCTGCAGGTCGGCATGGCACGCATCGGCGGCGGCTTCACCTACTACAAAACCGGCAAGCCCGGCAGCGAGGGCCTGATCGACAAGGTCACCTACGCCGGCATGTACGCACCGTGGCAGTGGGTGGTCACCACCGGCGTCTACATGGACGACGTGCAGCATGAAGCCTGGGCCTTCACCGGCGTGATGACCCTGGCCGGTGGCGCGCTGGTGCTGATCGTGCTGGGCCTGAGCTGGATCATCGGCAACCGCATCGCCGGCCCGCTGAAGCAGGCCACCGCCGTTGCCGAGGGCATCGCCAAGGGCAAGCTCGACAGCCACATCGGCCCGCAGCCGCATGACGAAACCGGTCGCCTGCTGGACGCCATGTCGGGCATGCAGCAGCAGCTGCATGCGGTCATCAGCGGCCAGCGTGAAATGGCCCGCCGCCACGATGCCGGTGAACTGAGCTACCGCATCGATGCCAGCGCCTTCCCCGGCGAGTACGGCCTGATGGTGCAGGAAACCAACACTCTGGTCGGCAGCCACGTGCAGACCCTGCACGACGTGCTGGACGTGGTGAAGCAGTACGCCGTCGGCGACCTCAGCCGCGACGTCGCCCGCTACCCGGGCGAGAAGGCCGCCATGACCACCGCCGTGGATACGGTCAAGGCCAACCTCGGCCGCATCAATACCGAGATCAAGCAGCTGGCCAGCGCCGCTGCCGCCGGCGATTTCAGCCGCCGCGGCGACGCGCAGCGCTTCGATCACGATTTCCGCCTGATGCTGGAAAACCTCAACGCCATGATGGCGGTCAGCGATGACAACCTCGGCAAGCTCTCGCGGCTGCTGTCGGCCATCGCCGAAGGCGACCTGACCACGCGCATGCAGGGCGACTACCAGGGCGTGTTCGCGCGCATGCGTGACGATGCCAACAGCACCGTCAGCCAGCTGACCCAGATCGTCGGCCAGATCCAGGCCAGCGCCTCCAGCATCACCCTGGCCGCCGGCGAGATCGCCTCGGGCAACAGCGACCTGTCGCGCCGCACCGAACAGCAGGCGGCCAACCTGGAAGAAACCGCGGCCTCGATGGAAGAGCTGACCTCGACCGTTCGCCAGAACGCCGAGCACGCCCGCCAGGCCAACCAGCTGGCCATCGGTGCACAGGGCGTGGCGTCGCAGGGCGGCAGCGTGGTCAACCAGGTGGTCACCACCATGTCGGCCATCGAAGCCTCGTCGAAGAAGATCGCCGAGATCATCAGCGTCATCGACGGCATCGCCTTCCAGACCAACATCCTGGCGCTGAATGCCGCCGTGGAAGCCGCGCGTGCCGGTGAGCAGGGCCGTGGTTTCGCCGTGGTTGCCAGCGAAGTACGCACCCTCGCCCAGCGCTCCGCCGCTGCGGCGAAGGAAATCAAGGGCCTGATCGACGACTCGGTCGGCAAGGTCGCCGAAGGCTCCAGCCTGGTGCACCAGGCGGGCAGCACCATGGGCGAGATCGTCGCCTCGGTGCAGCGCGTCACCGACATCATGGCCGAGATCTCCGCCGCCTCGCAGGAACAGAGCGCGGGCATCGAGCAGGTCAACCAGACCGTGGTGCAGATGGACGAAACCACCCAGCAGAACGCTGCGCTGGTGGAGGAAGCCACCGCTGCCGCCCGTGCGATGGAAGACCAGGCCGCGCAGCTGGCCGACGCCGTGGCGATCTTCCGCCTCGACAACCAGGTGGCTGCCGCAGTGAAGGCCGTCACCGCCCGCATCGAGCCTGCACCCGCCGTGGCCGCGCGCCGTGCGCAGCCGGTGGCGTCGCCGGCGCAGGCCCGACGCCCCAGTTCCAGCCCGTCCTCCAGCTCCAGCTTCGTCGCCCCCAGCGACGGCGACTGGCAGGAATTCTGATCCCGGTGGCGGCTGCGGCCGCCACCCTCGCCGATGGACACGTCCCCCGTGCAAAGTCCTACTCCCATCGTCACCGGCCCCCGCGAATTCGAGTTCGCCGACCGTGATTTCCGCCGCGTCTGCGACCTGATCTACCAGCGCGTGGGCATCGCCCTTGCGCCGGCAAAGCGCGACATGGTGTACGGCCGCCTGTCGCGCCGCCTGCGCACGCTGGGCATGCGCAGCTTCCAGCAGTATCTGGACCATCTGGAGCAGGACGGTGGCGATGAGTGGCAGGCGTTCACCAACGCGCTGACCACCAACCTCACCTCGTTCTTCCGCGAACCGCACCACTTCGACAAGCTGCGCGAGGAACTGCAGCAGCGCTCCACCCGCAGCCCGCTGCTGCTGTGGTCGTGCGCCGCCTCCACCGGTGAGGAGCCCTACTCCATGGCCATCACGGCCTGCGAGGCGTTCGGCACCCTGAAGCCACCGGTGCGCATCGTCGCCACCGACGTGGATACCCAGGTGCTGGCCACCGCCAGCCGCGGGGTCTACAACATCGACCGCGTCACCAACCTCGACCCGGACCTGCGCCGTCGCTACTTCCAGCGGGGCAGCGGCCCCAACGAAGGCCAGTGCCGGGTGCTGCCCGCGCTGCGCGAGCTGATCGACTTCCGCCCGCTCAACCTGCTGGCCCCGCGCTACGACGTCGGCGGCCCGTTCGACGCGCTGTTCTGCCGCAACGTCATGATCTACTTCGACAAGCCGACCCAGCGCGCCATCCTCGGCCGCCTCGTGCAGCACCTCAACGAAGACGGCCTGCTCTACACCGGCCATTCGGAGAACTACCTGCACGCGGCCGACCTGATCCAGCCCTGCGGCCGCACCCTGTACCGCCGCGCACAGGGGGCCGGCGCATGAATGCCTCGCTGCGTACCGATGATGTGATGCGCTACCAGGACGCGCGCTTCAAGACCGTCGCCGCCAAGCTGCTGCCGACCCAGTACCTGGTGGTCGATGACACCACTGCGCTGACCACCACGCTGGGCTCCTGCGTGGCGGCCTGCCTGCGCGACCCGGTGCTGAAGATCGGCGGCATGAACCACTTCCTGCTGCCCGAAGGCAATGCCGGCGACGGCGCACCTGCGCGCTATGGCAGCTATGCCATGGAACTGCTGATCAACGACATGCTCAAGCGCGGCGCACACCGCAAGCGCATCGAAGCAAAGGTGTTCGGCGGCGCCAACGTGCTCAAGGGCTTCACCAGCAACCCGGTGGGCACCCGCAACGCCGAGTTCGTGCGCCAGTACCTGCAGGCCGAGCACATCCCGATCATCGCCGAGGACCTGTGCGGCATCCACCCGCGCAAGATCTGGTTCTTCGCCGATACCGGCCGCGTGGTGGTGCAGCGCCTGCCGCATGCCCATGAAGCCGAAGTGGCCGCGACCGAATCGGCCGTGCGTGCACGCCTGTCCAAGGCCCCGGTCACCGGTGGCGTGGAGCTGTTCGAATGACCCTGCCCGGCAACGCCCCCTGCCGGGTCCTGATCGTCGACGACTCCGCCGTCGTACGGCAGATGCTCACCGAGATCCTGTCCAGCGACCCGGGCATCGATGTGGTCGGCACCGCCGCCGACCCGCTGCTGGCACGCGAGAAGATCAAGCGCCTGGCGCCGGACGTGATCACCCTGGACGTGGAAATGCCGCGCATGGACGGCCTCGCGTTCCTGGAAAACCTGATGCGCCTGCATCCGCTGCCGGTGGTGATGATTTCCTCGCTGACCGAGCGCGGTGCCGACACCACCCTGCAGGCGCTGGCCCTGGGCGCGGTCGACTTCGTCTCCAAGCCCAAGCTCGACGTGGCCCGTGGGCTGCAGGGCTACGCCGATGAAATCATCGCCAAGGTGAAGATGGCCGCGCGCTCGCGCGTGCGCCCGCTGATGCGCGCCGCCACGCCCAAGCTCATCCTCGATACCGCGCCCGCGGTGCGCCCGGCTGCGCCGCAGTTCCGCACCACCGACCGGCTGATTGCCATCGGCTCGTCGGCCGGCGGCACCGAAGCGCTGCGCGTGGTGCTGGAAGGCCTACCTGCCGATGCCCCGGCCGTGGTGATGACCCAGCACCTGCCGGCCAGCTTCAGCACGGCCTTCGCAGAACGCCTGGACCGCCACTCGGCCATGGCCGTACGCGAAGCCAGCGATGGCGAAGCCGTGCTGCCCGGCCATGCCTACCTGCCCCCGGGCGGCAAGCACCTGCGCATCATCCGCGACGGTGCGCGCTGGCGTTGCCGCGTTGACGACGGCCCGGCGGTGAACCGGCACAAGCCGGCGGTGGACGTGCTGTTCCGCTCGGTGGCGCAGGCCGCCGGCGGCAATGCCATCGGTGCGATCCTCACCGGCATGGGTGACGACGGCGCACGCGGCCTGCTGGAGATGCGCCAGGCCGGCGCACCGACCCTGGTGCAGGACGAAGCCACCAGCGTGGTCTGGGGCATGCCCGGTTCGGCGTTCAAGCTGGGCGCGGCCGAAGAGCAGGTGCCGCTGGAGCGGATCGCCGAGCGGTTGCTGGCCCTGGCACGCGGCTGATTGCATCGGGGTTTGCCGGCCAGCGGCCGGCACTGCCAACCTGTTTGCAGCAAAGGGTAGTGCCGGCCGCTGGCCGGCACCCACAGCGCCTCACGAACCCCAATACAACCGCATCGGGTTTTCCACCAGCAGTTTCTGCTGCAGCTCCAATGTCGGCGCAATGTGCGGAATCACATCCACCAGGTGCCCATCATCAGGCATGTGCTCCTTCATGTTCGGGTGCGGCCAATCGGTGCCCCACAGCACACGGTCCGGGAAGCGCTCCACCAGATGCCGCGCGAACGGCACCACATCGGCATACCCCGGCGGCCCCACCCGCGACAGCCGCTCCGGGCAGCTGACCTTGCTCCACACGTTGCCGTGCTCGGCCATCAGCTGCACGAAACGCTGGAATTCCGGCCCATCCACCGGTTGGCTCACGTCCGGCCGGCCCATGTGGTCGACCACCACCGTGGTCGGCAGTGAAGTAAAGAACTTCCAGCGCTCGGCCAGATCGGCGGCTTCGAAGTACACCACCACGTGCCAGCCCAACGGCGCGATGCGGTCGATGATCGCGTGGTAGTAGGCATCCGGCTTGGGATCGACCAGCCGGCGCACGAAATTGAAACGCACACCACGCACGCCCGCTGCATGCAGCTGCTGCAGCTCCTCGTCGCTGACCGTATCGCGCACTGTGGCCACGCCACGGGCCATGCCACCGCTGGCCTGCAGCGCGTCGACCAGGGCACGGTTGTCCGCACCGTGGCACGTCGCCTGGACGATCACGTTGCGGCTGAACCCGAGATAGTCGCGCAGCGCGAACAGCTGCGCCTTGCCCGCGTCGCAGGGCGTGTACTTGCGCTCGGGTGCGTACGGGAACACATCGCCCGGACCGAACACATGGCAGTGCGCGTCCACCGCGCCCGGCGGCGGCACGAACGTCGGGCGGCTGGGGTTCGCGCAGTAGTCCAGCCAGTCGGCATCCTTCTGGAACGCGACCATCACAACCCCCTCGCCTTCAGCTGCGCATCCAGCCGCGGGTAGACCCGCCGCGCATTGCCTTCGAATACCTTGCAGCGGTCGCCCTCGGACAATGCCAGCGCATCCACGTAGCGACGGGTGTCATCGAAGTAGTGGCCGGTCTGCGGGTCGATGCCACGCACGGCGCCCACCATCTCCGAACCGAACAGGATGTTGTCGATGTCGATCACCTCGAACAGCAGGTCGATGCCGGGCTGGTGATACACGCAGGTATCGAAGTAGACGTTCTTCATCACATGCTCGGCCAGCGGCGGCTTGCCCAGCATGTCCGCCAGGCCACGGAAGCGCCCCCAATGGTACGGCACCGCGCCACCGCCATGCGGGATGATGAAGCGCAGCTCCGGGAAGTCACGGAACAGATCGCCCTGCAGGAACTGCATGAAAGCAGTGGTATCGGCGTTCAGGTAGTGCGCGCCGGTGGCATGGAAATTGGCATTGCAGCTGCCCGACACGTGCACCATGGCCGGCACGTCCAGTTCCACCATCTTCTCGAAGAACGGGTACCAGGAACGATCGGTCAATGGCAGGCCATCCCAGTGGCCGCCGGACGGATCGGGGTTGAGGTTGCAGCCGACGAAACCAAGCTCGTTCACGCAGCGCTCCAGCTCGGCCACCGAGTGCGCGATCGGAACGCCCGGCGACTGCGGCAGCTGGCACACGCCAATGAACTGATCCGGGTACAGCTGCACCACGCGCGCGATCAGGTCGTTGCAATGGCGCGTCCATTCGGCGCTCACCTGCTCGTCGCCGATATGGTGGGCCATGGTGCTGGCACGCGGCGAGAAGATGGTCATGTCCGCGCCACGCTCACGCAGCAGGCGCAGCTGGTTGGCCTCCACGCTGTCGCGCAGTTCGTCGTCGCTGATCGCGGGATAGACCGCCGCTGGCAGCGAGCGGTCATTGAAGTGGGCCACCTGCGCCTTGCGGAACGCATCGTGGCCGGCGGGGGCCGTGGTGTAGTGGCCGTGGCAGTCGATGATCATGGGGGATCTCCTGGAGCGATGGATCACCAGCCGAACAGCTGGGCGAAATGCACATCCACGCGCAGGCCGACAATCAGCGCGTCGGGGATGTTGGTGGTGCGGGTGGGCGCATAGATCGGGTCGGGGTTGATGACGTACTGCAGGTTCGGCATCAGGCGGACACCCTTCTTCAGCGCCCAGCCGTAGCTGAGCTCGGTGATGATCTCGTCGGCATGCGGCGCACCGGTGCCGCCGTAACGGCTGCGGCGGTCCCGCAGGAAACCGATCTGTTCGTCGCTGAAATGCGTGTTGGAGACGAACATGGCCAGGGTGTCCTGGTCGCGGCTGGCGAAGGTGCCGGTCTTGACGAAGCCCACCGACACGAAATGATCGACCGGCGCCTCGTTGCCGGTGTTGACGTAGACACGGCCGAACACGGCCAGGTTGCGCTTGCCCTCGCCGCGCCAGACGGTCTGGTCGCCCATCGCGTACACACCCAGGCGCGCGCCGTCCTGCACGGCCGTCGGCTTGCCGGTCAGCGCCGCCGAGTTGCCTTTGGCATCGAAGTACGAGCTCTTGCCGCCATCGCTGTTACGGTACATGCCGACGCGGTAGGTGCGCGGCAGGCGGTCGTTGGCAAAGCTGGTCTGGTACCCCACTTCGTAGGCGCTGATGGTGCCGGTGCCCTCACCCACCGAAAAGTCCAGGCCGTTCTTGCCGGCTTTGTTCAGCTCGTTGTTGTAGTCGAACACGCCCGCCTGCGCGTACCAGCGGTCATCGGCGTCGTAGCGTACGATGCCGGCCCAGGACGAATTCGGGTAGGCGGTGATGCCCAGGTCAGTGATCGCACCGTAGGGCGTCAGGCACATCGCGTTGCTCATGAACACGCAGTTGAGCGGCGAGTTGTTGAAGTAGCTGTTCACCGGCGCACGACCGGCAGTGATGCTCAGGCCGTTGTCAAAGCGGTGACGAATGGTCAGCCGGGTCAGGCGGCCGCCAGCCACCGGTCGCCAGGTCTGCTGCGCACTGATCGAGTTGCCGATCTTCTCGCGCGCCAGGTTGCGCCCGGCGAACCACGCCCACTGCGCATCCACGTCAGTGCCGTGCACGCCGAAGAGTTTGTCCAGGTCGAACTTCGACTGGGCCATCACCCAGTACGAGCCTTCGGTGCCCTGTTCGACACCGCCCACCGGGTTGTGGGCCACGTTGCCGACCAGGTCCAGGGTCAGGTCGATGCCCTCGGGGATGCTGCGCTCAGCGGCGAAAGCAGGCGTTGCCAGAACGCTGCCTAGCAGCAGGTACAGCGGGGTACGCAGGAACTGCGACATGTTCTCTCCCTTCCCGGCGCCACCGGCGCCAGGGTGATGCATTCAATGGAGGCCACCGCAGTGGCCGTCAGGACTCAGGCCATTGCCTCAGGCGGGCTGCACGCCGAGCAGGCGCTGCCGGGTTCGGCGGGTGCCGATCTGCGCGGCCATGGTCTTCTCATCCAGCTTGCCTTCCCACTTGGCGATCACCAGCACGGCAATGGCATTGCCGATCAGGTTCACGAAGGTCAGGCCTTCGGCCAGGATGCGGTGGATGCCCAGAATCAGCGCGATGCTCGCCACAGGAATGGTGCCGGTGGTGCCGAGGGTCGCGGCCAATACCACGAATGCCGCACCGGCCACGCCCGCAGCACCCTTGGAAGTCAGCAGCAGCACAGCGATCAGGCCCAGCTGGTGCCACACGGTCAGCTCGGTATTGGTGGCCTGGGCCAGGAAGATCGCCACCGTGGTCAGGTACAGGCAGGTGCCGTCGAGGTTGAACGAGTAACCGGCGGGAATCACGAAACCAACGACGCCCTCTTCGCAGCCCAGCTTCTTCATCTTCTCGATCAGGCGCGGCAGCACCGTTTCGGTGGAAGTGGTGGCCGCAACGATGATGATCTCGTCGCGCAGGTAACCCAGCAGGCGCCACAGACTGGCACCGGTCCACCAGCACACGGTGCCCAGCACCAGCACGGTGAACAGCCCACAGACCACAAAGAACTCGATGATCAGCTCGCCCAGCGACAGCAGCGAGGCGGCACCGAACTGGCCCACGGTGAAGGCGATGGCACCAAACGCACCGATCGGCGCCACGTACATGATGTAGCCGATGATCTTGAACAGCGCACCGGAGGCGCTCTCGATGACGTCCATCACCGGCTTGCCGCGCTCACCGACGGCGGCCAGGGCCACGCCGAACAGCACGGCCACGAACAGCACCTGCAGCACGTGCGCCTCGGTGAAGGCGCTGACCAGGGTGTTGGGGATGATGGCCATGATGTAGGCCACGATCGATTGGTCATGGGCGGTGTGCACGTAGCCCTGGATGCTGGCCATGTCGATGGTCGCCGCATCGATGTTCATGCCGGCGCCAGGCTTCCACAGATCCACCGCCACCAGGCCGACGATCAACGCGAGGATGGTGATCACCTCGAAGTAGATCAGCGACTTCAGCGCCAGCCGGCCCACGCTGCGCATGTCACGCATGCCAGCGATGCCGTGCACCACGGTGACGAAGATGATCGGTCCGATCATCATCCGGATCAGCTTGATGAAGCCGTCACCCAGCGGCTTCATCGCCGAACCCAGGTCCGGCTGCAGCCAGCCCAGCAATACGCCGATCACGGTGCCGGCCAGCACCTGGAACCACAACTGGCCAAAGATTCCAAAGCGGCCCGGCCGCTTCCCTACCACGGTCATAACAACCCTCCCAGGTCGCAGAGAATAGAAAGGCGATGCCTGTTCAGTCGAACAGTTCGCCGTCGAACAGCTTCCGTGCGGTGCGCAGCATGGCCGCGCGAGCCACCTGGCCGTCCTCGTCCAGTTCGATCACGCAGGTGGTGGCCCCGCTGGGGTGCTCCACCGCCAGGGTCTGTACCTGCCCGCCCGGCAGCCGGGCCAGTGCATGGGCCGGCGAGCCCGGCAGCAGGCATGCCGTCGCCACCGTCACCGCACCCAGCACGCCGATGGACGCATGGCAGCGGTGCGGGATGAACGAGCGCACGCAGATCGCGCCGCCGTCGGCCGGTGCGGCCACCAGCATCATCTTGGGCACCGACTTGTCCGCCACATCCCCCAGGTTCATCTTCGGCCCCGCCTGCAGGCGGATCGCCTCCAGGCGTGCCTTCAAGGCCTCGTCGGCATCCAGCGTGGCGCGATCCTCGTACCCGCTGATGCCCAGGTCAGACGCGCCCAGCACCACGCAGGGCATGCCGTTGTCGATCAGGGTGGCCTGCACGCCTTCAATCACGTCCACCGCGTTGCCGGTCGGCAGCAGCGCGCCGCAGCTGGAACCGGCGGTGTCCTCGAAGGCCAGCGGTACCGGCGCGGCGCTGCCCGGCACCCCGTCGATGCGCGCGTCACCGGCATAGCTCACCACGCCACCCGGTGTCTGCACGCTGGCCGTGGCCAAGGTGCCGGTGTTCCCCATGAAGATGCGGACCTCGGTCACTCCATCGCACGCCGCCACCAGACCGCGCTCGATCGCGAACGGACCCACACCGGCCAGCATGTTGCCGCAGTTCTGCGCATCACTGACCAGCGCCTGGTCGACGAACACCTGCAGGAACAGGTACTCGACATCGGCATCCTCGCGCTGCGAGGGCGCGACCACGGCGACCTTTGAGGTCAGCGGGTCGCCGCCGCCCATGCCGTCGATCTGCCGCACGTCCGGCGAACCATAGGCACGCAGCAGGAAGGCATCACGCGCGGCTGCGTCGGCCGGCAGGTCCTGGGCGAGGAAGAACCCGCCCTTGGACGTACCGCCGCGCATCCACATCGCGCGCACGCTCTTACTCATAGCGCAGGCCCTTGGCGGCAAGGCGCTCGCGCATGGCGTAGAGGTCCAGGCCGAGCTCGCCACGGGCCAGGCGCTCGCGCTTGTCAGCCTCGCGTGCCTCGCGTGCCTGCGCTTCTGCGGCCACCCGTGCCGCATCGGCGCGTGGCACGATGCAGACGCCGTCATCGTCGGCGATCACCACGTCACCCGCATTCACCAAAGCGCCTCCGCAGACCAGCGGCACGTTCACCGAGCCCAGGGTTTCCTTCACCGTGCCCTGCGCGTGCACCGCACGGCTCCACACCGGGAAGCCCATTGCGGTCAGCTCGCGCACATCGCGCACGCCCGCATCAATGACCAGGCCGCGGCAGCCACGGGCCTGCGCCGAGGTCGCCAGCAGGTCGCCGAAGTAGCCGTCGGTGCAGTCGCTGGTCGGCGCCACCACCAGGATGTCGCCCTGGCCGAGCTGCTCGATGGCCACGTGCATCATCCAGTTGTCGCCCGGCGGCACTGACACAGTGACCGCACTGCCTGCGATGCGCACACCGCTGTAGATCGGGCGCAGCCGCGGGTGCAGCAGGCCGCTGCGCCCCTGTGCCTCATGCGCGGTGGCCACGCCGGCCTCGGCCAGTGACTGGATCAGCGCCGGTTCGGCGCGTTCGATGCGGGTGATGACGCGGGACATCCATCCATCCTTCGTTGGCGATGGCGCAGTCTGTTCCGCCCCGTGCAGACCCCTCAAGATCGTTTTTCGTCCCACCCATTCAATCTGGTTATAGTTGTGCCATGAATGGACTGCCCGAGCTGAACCTGAAACACCTGCACGCGATGGTGGCGGTGCACGCGCACGGCGGCATCAGCGCGGCCGCACCGCATCTCAACCTGTCCCAGCCCGCACTCACTCAGGCCATCGCACGGCTGGAGCGTCAGCTCGATGCGCCGCTGTTCGACCGCCAGCCAGGCGGCATGGTCGCCACCGAAGCGACGCGCCTGCTCGCACCGCGCATCGAACGCGCCCTCGCCTACCTCGCCCGTGGCGTACGCGCGGCCCGGCGTGCGGCGCGCCTGCCTTCACTGGCAACCATCGAACGGCGGCTGACACTCAGCCAGCTGCGCGCCCTCAACGCGGTGGACAGCGCGGGCAGCTTCACGCTCGCGGCAGCGCGCGCCGGGGTTTCGCAGCCGGCCATGCACCGCGCGGTGCGCGAACTGGAAGCGGTGATCGAAGTGCCGCTGCTGCAGCGGCGTGGCAAGGCCCTGCTGGCCACGCCCGCCGCCACCCGCCTGCTGCGCTGGGTCCGCCTGGCGCTTTCCGAGCTGGCCACCGGCCTGGACGAACTGGCCGCCACCCGCGACCAGCACGGCGGCCGCCTGGCCATCGGGGTGATGCCGCTGGCGCGCGCATTGCTGCTGCCGCAGGCACTGGCCCGGTTCGCACGCGCCTGGCCAGGCGCCACGGTGAACGTGGTGGAAGGCCCGTTTTCCGAGCTGCTGTCCGACCTGCGCGAAGGCAGCCTGGACCTGCTGGTTGGCGCCATGCGCGACCTCAGCGCGGTGCCCGACGTGGTGCAGGAAGGCTTGTTCGACGATGATCCGGTCATCGTCGGCCGCGCGGACCATCCCCTCGCCGCGCAGCTGCCGTGGCGTTTCGAACAACTGCTGGACTATCCGTGGGTGATCCCGGCCACCGGTGCGCCGGTGCGTGCACGCTGGGAGCGGATGTTCCGCGACAACGGCCACGAGCCACCGGTGCTGCGCATCGAATGCGGCTCGCTGGTGATCACCCGCGGCCTGCTGCTGGAGGATGACTGGCTGACCCTGATGTCACGCGACCAGTTCCTGATCGAACGCCAGGCCGGCCTGCTGGCCGAACTGGGCCTGGCCGGCCGCGCCCTGCGCCGCCGCATCGGCCTGACCACCCGCGCCGACTGGCACCCGACGCGACCGCAGCAGGCCTTCCTGCAGACCTTCCGCGAGGTCTGCGCCGAGCGCAGCAACGACGGACCGGACGCCTGGCCCTTCCGCTATCGCTGACGCTGGTGACTACCGGCCACTGCGATCAACACTACGGGCCGAAGCCCACCGCCAGGGCCACGACTTTCCCCTCGCGCAGGAAGTAGCAGTTGCTCGAGCCTCCCTCCAGGAAGATGCAGGTCCGGTCAACGACCACGCCACCCAGACGGTCCTGCACGCTTTCTTTGGCCGCCGCCTGACTGGCGATCTTCTGCACCGCTGCGGCCGGGCCACCAATCCGTACGCCGTTCAAGGCAATGGCTCCCAGTCCCTCTACTGTTCCGGCATTCCCTTCCCCTGGCGACAGCGAAGAAACACGGATCTCATCCACCGTGCGGAATTCCGGCGCGACATCGGGGTTCGAGGTGATGACCACCTCACGTGCAGACGCGGCGTCACGGTAGACACGTCGTACCAAGCCGATCTGATCGACCGTCTCGGCACCCTTCCCATATCGCTTGATCACATCCGCCTCGAGATACGCATGCGGGCGGTAGCCACCGTCGGCAAACGCCTTGGAGATGTAATCGACGCCAGGTTCCCGTGCGCACGCGGCAGAAGCAACGCACGACAAGGCAGCACCGGCAATGATGAAAAACACGAGCCTGTTCATTCTGCAGAGTTCAATCACTCACGGGTCTGGTCGCGAGCATCGCACATAAAAAAACCCCCGGCTTTCACCGGGGGTTCTTCGCTTCAACGGGATGCCGGCCAGCGGCCGGCACTACCCTCAGGCAGCGACCGTCTTGGCCACGTCCTGGTATTCCTCGATCTGGTCGAAGTTCATGTAGCGGTAGATCTCCGCGCCGCTGGCGGCAATCACGCCCACATCGGCCATGTACTCTTCCTTGGTCGGGATGCGGCCCAGACGCGAGCAGATCGCGGCCAGTTCGGCCGAACCCAGGTACACGTTGGTGTTGCGGCCCAGGCGGTTCGGGAAGTTGCGGGTCGAGGTCGACATCGCGGTGGAGCCTTCGCGGATCTGCGCCTGGTTGCCCATGCACAGCGAGCAGCCCGGCATTTCCATGCGTGCACCGGTGGCGCCGAAGGTGCCGTACACGCCTTCCTTGGTCAGCTCCGAGGCGTCCATCTTGGTCGGCGGGGCCACCCACAGGCGGGTCGGCAGGTCACGCTTGCCTTCCAGCAGCTTGGCAGCGGCACGGAAGTGACCGATGTTGGTCATGCACGAACCGATGAACACTTCGTCGATCTTGGCGCCAGCCACTTCGGACAGCGTCTTGACGTCGTCCGGGTCGTTCGGGCAGGCCACGATCGGCTCGTGGATGTCGGCCAGGTCGATCTCGATGACGGCGGCGTATTCGGCGTCGGCATCCGGCTCCAGCAGCTCCGGGTTGGCCAGCCACGCTTCCATCTTCTCGATACGGCGCTGCAGCGAACGCGGATCCTGGTAACCCTCGGCAATCATCCACTTCAGCAGGGTGATGTTGCTGGTCAGGTACTCGATGATCGGTTCCTTGTTCAGGCGCACCGAGCAACCGGCCGCCGAACGCTCGGCCGAGGCGTCGGACAGTTCGAACGCCTGTTCGACCTTCAGCTCCGGCAGGCCTTCGATTTCCAGGATGCGGCCGGAGAAGATGTTCTTCTTGCCAGCCTTGGCCACGGTCAGCAGGCCCGACTTGATGGCGTACAGCGGAATGGCGTTGACCAGGTCACGCAGGGTGACGCCCGGCTGCATCTGGCCCTTGAAGCGCACCAGCACCGATTCCGGCATGTCCAGCGGCATGACGCCGGTGGCCGCAGCGAAGGCGACCAGGCCCGAACCGGCCGGGAACGAAATGCCCACCGGGAAACGGGTGTGCGAGTCACCACCGGTGCCGACGGTGTCCGGCAGCAGCATGCGGTTGAGCCAGCTGTGGATCACGCCGTCGCCCGGGCGCAGCGAGACGCCGCCACGGGTGGAGATGAACTCCGGCAGGGTGTGGTGGGTCTTCACGTCCACCGGCTTCGGGTACGCGGCGGTGTGGCAGAACGACTGCATCACCAGGTCGGCCGAGAAGCCCAGGCAGGCCAGGTCCTTCAGCTCGTCACGGGTCATCGGGCCGGTGGTGTCCTGCGAGCCGACCGAGGTCATCTTCGGTTCGCAGTAGGTGCCCGGGCGCATGCCCTGGCCTTCTGCCAGGCCACAGGCGCGGCCCACCATCTTCTGTGCCAGCGAGAAGCCCTTGCCGTTGTCGGCCGGCTGCACCGGCAGGCGGAACAGGTCGGTCGGGGCCAGGCCCAGCGCTTCACGCGCCTTGCCGGTCAGGCCGCGGCCGATGATCAGCGGAATGCGGCCACCGGCGCGCACTTCGTCGAACAGCACGTCGCTCTTCACTTCGAACTCGGCGATCACTTCGCCGTTCTTCAGTGCCTTGCCGTCGTACGGACGCAGCTCGACCACGTCGCCGTGCTCCATCTGCGAAACGTCCAGCTCGATCGGCAGGGCGCCGGCATCTTCCATGGTGTTGTAGAAGATCGGGGCGATCTTGCCGCCCAGGCAGACGCCACCGGCGCGCTTGTTCGGGATGAACGGAATGTCATCGCCGGTCCACCACAGCACGCTGTTGGTGGCCGACTTGCGCGAGGAACCGGTACCGACCACGTCGCCCACGTAGGCAACCAGGTGGCCCTTGTCCTTGAGGTCGAGGATCTGCTGGATCGGACCGCGCTTGCCGTCTTCTTCCGGGGTGAACGCCGCATCGTCGCGCTTGTTCTTCAGCATCGCCAGGGCGTGCATCGGAATGTCAGGGCGGGTGGTGGCGTCCGGGGCCGGCGACAGGTCGTCGGTGTTGGTTTCGCCCGGCACCTTGAACACGGTGACGGTCAGGCTCTGCGGCACTTCCGGGTTGCTGGTGAACCACTCGGCATCGGCCCAGCTCTGCAGCACGGACTGGGCGTTGGCGTTGCCGGCCTTGGCCTTTTCCTGCACGTCATGGAAGGCGTCGAAGACCAGCAGGGTCTTCTTCAGGCCCGCAGCGGCGATGGTGCCGATGGCCGCATCGTCCAGCAGCTGCACCAGCGGGGCGACGTTGTAACCGCCGAGCATGGTGCCCAGCAGTTCGGTGGCGCGCTCGCGGCTGATCAGCGGGTTCTGCTCGCTGCCCAGGGCGATGGCCGCCAGGTACGAGGCTTTGACTTTGGCAGCATCGTCGACGCCGGCCGGCACGCGGTGGGTCAGCAGGTCGAGCAGGAACTCGGCCTCGCCCTGCGGCGGGTTCTTCAGCAGTTCGATGACATCGGCCGTCTGCTGCGCGCTCAGCGGCAGCGGCGGGATGCCAAGCGCAGCGCGCTCGGCGACGTGGTGGCGGTAGGCTTCCAACATGACAACTCCCGGGTAATGCGTAGGTTGAAAAAACAAAAGTGGGCTCAGGCTTGCGGCACGATCAGCTTCAGGCCCTTGAAGTAGTCGCGGTAAAACGTGTCGTTCCAGGTGATCAGGCCATCGCACTGCAGCAGTGCGTGGGCGCCGACCATGAAATCGTCCAGGCTGCGGCGGCTGCCGCTGCGCTGGCGGTGGCGGCGGTGCATCTCGCCGGCGCGCAGGGCCGACTTGGCCTCCAGCGCATTGAAGTGCACGCCCATCTCTTCCAGCGCTTCAAGCACCTCGGCGCCGCCGCGCAGCGAGGCGCAGACTTCAGCCAGGGTCGCGCCGCAGACCACCACGCGGCCGCCGACCAGGCTCTGCCGCAGGCAGGCCTCCACTGCATCGGCCTGCGGGCCGTTGCTCAGCAGTTCAACCAGCACCGGGGAATCGACGGCGATCATCACGGCTTATTCCTCGTCGCGCACGGCGCGCACGGCGGCCTCGGCCGAATCGAAGCCATCAAGCGCGAACTTGCCGCGCGCCCGTGAAATGGCATCGTCAACACTCTTGCGCAGAATGATCCGGCTGCCGTCCAGCTCGACCTTCAGCTGGGTGCCCTTGGTCAGGCCCAGCGCGTCACGCACTGCCTTGGGCAGGGTGATCTGTCCGCGCTCTGCAACGGTGGCTTCCATGGGTAGGCCCTCTTCGGTATGCACGAATTATACATACCGAAGGGGCCATACCGCCACCCGCGTACTTAGAAGACCACCTGCAGGCGGGTATTGAAGGTCGTGCCCTCGTCCCTGCCCTGCCCGCTGCCGCTGCGGTTGTAGGTCTGCCAGCGGATCGCCTCGAACATCACCCGGCTGTAGTCGTTCAGGTACCAGTTCGTTCCCAGCGTCCACGCGTGGCCGGTGCCGCCGGTGGGCAGCTCGGCGTAGTCCACGTCCTCATAGCGCGCCTTCAGTTCCCAGGCCCCAGCGCCGCCATCGGTTACCGGGTCGGCCACCTTCACCTTGCCCCAGGTGCCGGCCTTGCCCGAGTACGCCGGAAGTGCGCCCGCCAGGAACCAGCCCGCCGACACCGCCCAGGCCTGGTGGTCCAGGTCGTAACGGCCGCTGGCGTCGACGCCGCGCAGGTTGCGCGTACCCCATTCGCCGGTGGCCCATGCCGGGCCGAAGAACCCAGCCGCTTCCAGGCCATAGGCCGTGCTGCGCTCGGCCCCCACCAGGGTGCCCGGGGCGATCTTCACCAGATCGTTGAAGTGCCCGGCGATGGCCGAGCTGCGCAGCACCCCGCTGGCACCGGCGGCGATCTCCTCGTGGAAGGCCCAGGCCCCCAGGTGCACGGTGGCGGCCTTGCTGGCCACCGGATTCCAGTGCACGCGCGTGGCCCAGGTCTGGCTGTCGTTGTCGTTGCCGGCGTTGTTCAGATCGTTGCCTGCCACCGACAGGCTGGCGTGCCAGCCCTTGCCGTACACGCGCTCGGTCAGGCCCACGCCGAACAGGCCACGCTGCGGCAGCATCAGCGTGCCGACCACGTTGCGGTCCGGGAACGGCGTGTTGGAGGTGCTGCTGGAGCCGTCGATGCCACGGTCGTTCAGCCGATTGCCCACGGTCAGGTCGGCCGGCAGGCCGAACAGGGTGTGGTCCACGGTCGCATAGACCGATTTCCAGGCGACCGCGTTGTCGGCGAAGTCACCCTCCACCGCCCAGCCCAGGATGCCGTAGCGGCCCTCGGCGCCCAGGCGCACCGAGCGGATCTCGGTGCCGGAAATGTTGCGGTCGGCCACCGACGAGCCATCGGTACTGGAGCCATCGACGAACAGGCGGCCGCGCGGGCGGAACGCCACCTTGCCGTCGGCACTGCTGAATTCCGGCGCCCCCTTCGCCCAGGACACCTTCGGTGCCTTGGACTGGCTTGACTCCAGCGCGGCCACGCGCGTTTCCAGCGCTGGGGCCGGTGCCGGTCCCGGTGTCGCCACGGCGGCGGCAGCGCCGCCCTGCCCGCCTTCAACCGCACGCAGACGGGCTTCAAGCTGCTGGATCTGCAGTGCCTGCTGCTGCACCAGCGCCGACAGTTCGGCCTGGCTCAACGGGGCCGGGGCGGATTGTGCCCCGGCATGGCCGCTGGCCAACAGCAGGCCGAGCGCGACCGACAGCGCTGCGCGGGGCAGCACGGTGTGCGTGTTCATGGGTTCTCTCTCCGGCCAGCCGGCCCCCTGGCCTGGCGCTGGCCTGTTGCGGTGGTGCGGGGGAAGATCGGGGGAGGCAGCGCGCGCCGCCGGATCAGCCCGGCGGCACGGCATGCGGGCTCAGCGCGGCGCGGTCAGCTGGTGGCCTGTGCCTGGGCGTTGGGACGCCAGGTGATCAGCTTGTTCTCGACCACGTCGAGCAGGGCATCGATGACCAGCACGAAGGCGGCCAGGATGATGATGCCGGCAAACACACCCACGGCATTGAAGTTGCCTTCGGCCTGCGCGATCAGGTAGCCCAGGCCTGCCGAAGCGCCCAGGTACTCACCGATGATGGCGCCGACCACGGCGAAGCCGACCGAGGTCCGCAGCGAAGACAGGATCCAGCTGGCAGCCGCGGGGAAGTAGACGTGGCGCAGCAGGTCGCTGCGGCCCGCACCGAGGATGCGCGCATTGGCCAGCACCACCGGGTTCACTTCACGCACGCCCTGCATGGCGTTGAAGAAGGTGGTGAAGAACACCAGGGTCACCGCCAGGGCCACCTTCGACCACAGGCCCAGGCCCAGCCAGAGCACGAAGATCGGCGCCAGCACCACGCGCGGGATCGCATTGAAGCCCTTGATGAAAGGATCCAGGATGCGAGCCGAGCGGCGGCTCAGGCCGAGCCAGACGCCACCGGCCACACCCAGGCCGGTACCGATCAGGTAGCCCAGCGCGGTTTCGGTGAGGGTGATGTAGACGTGCTGGTAGAAGGAAGTATCGGACAGCCAGGTCCACGCCTGCTGCACGATCGCCGTCGGCGAGGGGAAAAAGAACGGATCGATCACGCCCAGCGCGATGCCGCCTTCCCAGCCACCGAACACGGCGATGACCAGGGCCAGCTGGATGATCTTGTCAGTCTTGGCGTGCATAGCTCTTCTCCACTTCGCCGCGCAGGCAGGCCCAGATGTCGCGGTACAGGTCGGTGAAACGTTCGTCCAGCTTGATCTCGGCAACATTGCGCGGCCGTTCCAGGCCCACGTCGAAGCTGCGCACGACGCGGCTGGCCGGGCCGGAAGACAACACCACCACGCGGTCGCCCAGGGCGATGGCTTCTTCCAGATCGTGGGTGATCAGGATCACCGAGCGGCGATCCTCCTGCCACAGTCGCAGCAGCTCGTTCTGCATCAGGTGGCGGGTGTGGATGTCCAGCGCCGAGAACGGCTCGTCCATCAGGATCACCTTCGGCTCGACGATCAGCGCCTGCGCCATCTGCACGCGCTTGCGCTGGCCACCGGACAGCTGGTGCGGATAGCGGTGCTCGAAGCCGGCCAGGCCGACCTTGGCCAGCCACGCATTGGCCTTGGCCTTGCGCTCGGCCTCGGGCACGCCACGGAAGCGCAGGCCCAGCTCGACGTTCTGGTAGGCGGTTTTCCACGGCAGCAGCGCATCCTGCTGGAACAGGTAGCCGACCGACTCCTGCACGCCGCTGACCGCGCGGCCATCGATGGCCACTTCGCCTGACGACGGCTTCAGCAGCCCCGCCACGGAATTGAGGATGGTGCTCTTGCCGCAGCCGGTGGGGCCGACGATGGCGAGGAACTCGCCGTCGCCCACCTGGATGTCGACATCACGCACGGCGGTGAATTCGCCGAAGGACATGGTCACCTTGTTGATGGCGACCATGGTCTGTGCAGGCTCCAGCTGCGGCGCGCCGTTGAGCTGGCGCACGGTGGCATTGAGGGCCATGGGGTTACCTCCGCTTAACGTTGGGCGGCCGGCGCCGCAGCGTGGGCACGCTCGACGAAGGCATTGGTGTAGGTTCTGGACAGGTCGATGTCGGCGTTGGCGACATCCTTGTTGAACTCGCGCAGCACCTTCAGCGGCGTTTCCAGATCGGCCGCGGTGAAGTGGCCATCGGTGGTGAAGATCGCGCGGGCGTTCTCCACGGCACGGGCGTAGGTGGCACGGTCGCCGGAGACGTAGCTGTCCGGCAGTGCGGCGACGATGTCCTCGGCGCTGTTGTCGGCGATGAACTTCAGGGCCATCTGCTCGGCGCGGGCGATCTTCTCGGCCGCCTGCGGGCGCTGTTCCAGGAAGCTGCGGTTGGCATACATCACCGAGGTCGGATACAGGCCACCGTAGACCTGGCGTGCGCCCTCGTCGCTGCGTGCATCGATGATGATCTTCCCGACCTTGCGCTCGGTGATCAGCGTCGCCGCCGGGTCATAGTTCACCAGCAGGTCGATCTTGCCCTGCTCCAGTGCTGCCACCGCCGCCGCACCGGACCCCACGCCGATCAGCGAGATGCTGTCCACCGGGATGTCATGCTGGGCCAGGAAGTGGCGCACGAAGAAGTCGGACGAGGAACCCGGTGCCGTGATGCCCACCTTCTGGCCCTTGATCGTGTCCGGGCGCGCCGGGTCGAACGTCGCATCATCGCGGCCGGCCATCACCAGGCCGGAATTGCGCGACAGCAGCACGAAGCCCACGACGTCCTTGTGCTTGGCCTGCATCTGGATGGTGTGGTCATAGAAGCCCACCGCCACGTCGGTCGAGTTGGCCACCAGCGCCTGCAGGACCTTCGAACCGCCCTGGGCGAAGTTCTCGGTCTTCACTTCCAGGCCGACGTCCTTGAAGTAACCCTTCGAATCGGCAATGAAGAACGGCAGGTTGTTGAGGTTGTACGACCCCACGCTGATCCGCACCGGCGCGTTGTCGCCACCGCCGGCCGCCGCGCCCTGCGCATCGGCCCCCTGCTTGCTGCACCCGGCCATGGCCAGGCCTGCCGCGCACAGCGCGGCCATGAACATCTGCTTGTACATCATCCCTCCCAGGAGTGAAGCATCTACGTTGTGGTGGCCGGCCACGCGCGGCTGCGCGGGCCCGACCGGTTTCAGGTCATGCCGCTGAAGTCCATTGGCGGGCTTGGGTGGAACAGATCTCGGGGGTTGCCGGCGAGGTCGCGAACACGCGGCCTTCGAACAGGCGGCGGGCGGTACGGACCACGCTGGCAACCACCGGCGCATCGTCCGAGCTTCGGCTGAGGCCCACATCCAGGGCCCCGCTCGGATGTTCGAGGGTAATGCTGCCGGGCAGGCCCAGGCATCCGACGAAAGTGTTGGCCAGCGTGCCTGGCGTGACCGCCGCCGTGGCCAGGCCGACCCCACCGGTGATCGCCAGCGCGGTATGGCACTGGTGCGGCATGAAGTAGCGCACCTGCAGATGGCCGCCGTGCTGCGGCGCAGACAGCAGCACCGGCTTGGGAATCACCTTGTTGCCGGCGTCGGCGATGCCCATGCGGGCCCCGGCTTCGATGCGCAGCGCCTCCAGCCGGGCGAGAAAGACCGCATCCGCATTCAGTTCGGCGGGCGCCGCATCACCACGCACGCCCAGGTCCTCGGCGCGCACCAGCATCATCGGCATCGCGCAGTCCACCAGGCTTACCGCCACGCCATCGATGGTTTCCTGGGCGTGGCCACTGGGCAGCAGCTTGCCGGTGCGGGCACCGGCCGCATCCAGGAAGGACAGCCGCACCGGCGAGGCCGAGCCCGGCGCACCGGCAATCCGCGTATCGCCGCGGTAGACCACTTCGCCGCCGGGGGTTTCCACCGTTGCCACGATCAGCTTGCCGGTGTTGACGTTGAAGATGCGCACCGACGTCTGCGGGTCCTGCGCCTGCACCAGGCCCCGTTCGATGGCGTATGGGCCGACCGCGGCCAGCATGTTGCCGCAGTTGGGCGAGGTATCCACCACCTGCTGCTCCACCCGCACCTGGGCGAACAGATAGTCCACGTCGGCATCATCGCGGCTGGAGCGGTCGATGATCGCCACCTTGCTGGTCAGGGCGTTGCCACCACCGATGCCGTCGATCTGCAGCGGATGGCCCGAGCCCATCACTTCCAGCAGCAGGCGGTCGCGCTGGGCGGTGTCCGCCGGCAGGTCGGATGCCAGGAAGAAGGGGCCTTTGGATGTACCGCCGCGCATGAGTACGCAGGGAATGCTGAGCAGATCGTTGGACATACGTGTGCTAGATTGATGCGTATAGGGGATGAATACCCCCTCTGTGATTCGATACTGGCATGACCCCGATTGATCTGTGAATTGCTGATTTTTGGATGATTGATACCCAATGAGCATCAATTGCGAAATCCTCGACCTGCGCGCATTCCTTCTCGTTGCCGAGACACGCAGCTTCCATCGCGCCGCTGAAAGCCTGCACGTATCGCAGCCAGCGCTCAGCCGCCGCATCCAGAAGCTGGAACAGGCCGTCGGCTCACCCCTGCTGGAACGCACCACGCGCAGCGTCAGCACCACCGCCGTCGGCGAGAACCTGCTGCCGCTGGTGCGGCGCATGCTGGAAGAGTTCGACGGTTCGTTGTTTTCCCTGCGCGGCCGCGAGGACACCCGCGGCGCCACGGTCACCATCGCCTGCCTGCCTACGGCCGCGTTCTACTTCCTGCCCAGCGTGATGGCACGCTTCCACGAGGCGCACCCGAACGTGCGCTTCCGCATCCTCGATATTCCGGCCACCGAGGGCCTGCAGGCGGTGGAACGCGGCGAAGTGGAATTCGGCATCAACTTCATGGGGGCCAACGACCCCAACCTGGATTTCGACGTACTGGCCGAAGACCCCTTCGTGCTGGCCTGCCGCCGCGACCACCCGCTGGCCCGCAAGCGCAAGGTCGAATGGGCCGACCTGGCCCAGCACCAGCTCATCACCGTGCACCGCACCAGCGGCAACCGCACCCTGCTCGACGGCGCCCTGGCACGCGAAAACCTGAAGCTGAGCTGGCACTACGAAGTGACCCACCTGTCCACGTCCCTGGGCATGGTCGAAGCCGGCATTGGTGTCTCGGTGCTGCCGAAAATGGCCACCCCCGATGGCGACCACCCGATCCTGGTGACCCGCCCGATCGGCAATCCGGTGGTGTCGCGCACCATCGGCATCGTGCGCCGCCGCGGCGCCCTGCTCTCACCCACTGCCGAGCGCTTCCTGCAGATGCTGATGAGCCAGTGGCGCGGCAAACCGTGACATCGGCACTACATACAGCCATGTAACCTTGCGTCCTGCGCCAAGGGCGTTTCGGGCCCTCCCCGCTCGGCCATACTGGCGGGGATCCGGCGGCCGGAACGCCACCGGCAAACGCAAGCAGGCCCGCCACGGTGGGCCAGTGCAAGCCATCCGCAAGAGGAGTCATCCCGCATGAGCGATTCGTTCTCCACCCGCAGCCAGCTGGACGTCGGCGGCAAGACCTACGACTACTTCAGCCTTCCCAAGCTGGGCCAGCGCTTCGATATCTCCCACCTGCCCTATTCGATGAAGATCCTGCTGGAGAACCTGCTCCGGCACGAGGACGGCGGCGCCACCGTCGGCCCCGACCACATCGAAGCGGTGGCTCGCTGGAAGCCCAGCGCCGAGCCGGATACCGAAATCGCCTTCATGCCCGCGCGCGTGGTCCTGCAGGACTTCACCGGCGTGCCCTGCGTGGTCGATCTGGCCGCCATGCGCGATGCGGTGGTCAAGCTGGGCGGCAAGCCCGAGCAGATCAATCCGCAGATTCCCTCCGAACTGGTCATCGACCACTCGGTGCAGGTCGATGTGTTCGGCAAGCCCGACGCCCTGGACCTCAACGGCAAGATCGAATTCCAGCGCAACCAGGAACGCTACGGCTTCCTGCGCTGGGGCCAGAAGGCCTTTGACAATTTCAAGGTGGTGCCGCCCAACACCGGCATCGTCCACCAGGTGAACCTGGAGAACCTGGCCCGCGTGGTGATGACCGCGGACAAGGACGGCAAGGCGGTTGCCTACCCCGATACCGTGTTCGGTACCGACAGCCACACCACGATGATCAACGGCATCGGCGTGCTCGGCTGGGGCGTGGGCGGCATTGAGGCGGAGGCGGCCATGCTCGGCCAGCCGTCCTCGATGCTGATCCCGCAGGTCGTCGGCTTCAAGCTGAGCGGCAAGCTGCCCGAAGGTGCCACCGCCACCGACCTGGTGCTGACCGTCACCCAGATGCTGCGCAAGCTGGGCGTGGTCGGCAAGTTCGTCGAGTTCTACGGCGACGGCCTGCAGCACCTGCCGCTGGCCGACCGCGCCACCATCGGCAACATGGCCCCCGAGTACGGCGCCACCTGTGGCATCTTCCCGATCGATCACGAATCGCTGAACTACCTGCGCCTGTCCGGCCGCAGCGACGAGCAGATCAACCTGGTCGAGGCCTACGCCAAGGCCCAGGGCCTGTGGCACGAACCGGGCAGCGCACCGGCCCAGTACAGCACCACGCTGGAACTGGACATGGGCACGGTCAAGCCTTCGCTGGCCGGCCCCAAGCGCCCGCAGGACCGCGTGCTGCTGGAAGACGTGCAGAAGAACTACCGCGAGTCGCTGGTCGGCCTCACCGCCAACCGTGACAAGCGCAGCGCCGATGTCTCCACCTTCGTCAGTGAAGGCGGCGGCGCGGCCGTCGGCAACGAACAGCTGGCCAAGGGCTATGCGGACATCGAGACCGAAGGCCGCAAGGTCCGCCTGAAGGACGGCGCGGTCGTCATCGCCGCCATCACCTCCTGCACCAACACCTCCAACCCGGCGGTGATGATCGGCGCCGGCCTGCTGGCCCGCAACGCCGCCGCCAAGGGCCTGAACCGTCAGCCGTGGGTGAAGACCTCGCTCGGCCCAGGCTCGCGCGTGGTCACTGATTACCTGGAAAAGGCCGGCGTGCTGAAGGAGCTGGAGAAGATCGGCTTCTACGTGGTGGGCTACGGCTGCACCACCTGCATCGGCAACTCCGGTCCGTTGCCCACCGAAGTCAGCGCCGGCATCGCCACTGGCGATCTGGTGGTCACCTCGGTGCTGTCGGGCAACCGCAACTTCGAGGGCCGCGTGCACCCCGAAGTGAAGATGAACTACCTGGCCAGCCCGCCGCTGGTGGTGGCCTACGCCATCGCCGGCACCACCGACATCGACCTGACCACCCAGCCGCTGGGCACCGGCAGCGATGGCCAGCCGGTGTTCCTGCGCGACATCTGGCCGAGCAACAAGGAAATCGGCGACGTCATCGCCGCGACCATCGGCCCGGAGATGTTCAAGCAGAACTACGCCGACGTGTTCAAGGGTGACAGCCGCTGGAACACCATCGCCTCGCCGGACGGCAACCTGTACGAGTGGAGCGATGCCTCCACCTACATCAAGAACCCGCCGTACTTCGATGGCATGACCATGCAGACCGGCAGCATCGACGATGTGCACGGTGCGCGCGTGATGGGCCTGTTCGGCGATTCGATCACCACCGACCACATCTCCCCGGCCGGCAACATCAAGAAGGATTCGCCGGCGGGCCGCTTCCTGCAGGAACGCGGCGTGCAGCCGGCCGACTTCAACAGCTACGGCAGCCGCCGCGGCAACGATGACGTGATGGTCCGCGGCACGTTCGCCAACATCCGCATCAAGAACCTGATGTTCGGCGGCGAGGAAGGCGGCAACACCCTGTACTACCCGGCCAACGGCGGCCAGCCGGAAAAGCTGGCGATCTACGATGCGGCCATGAAGTACAAGGCCGACAACGTGCCGCTGGTGGTGCTGGCCGGCAAGGAATACGGCACCGGCTCGTCGCGTGACTGGGCCGCCAAGGGCACCCTGCTGCTGGGCGTGAAGGCCGTGGTGGCCGAGAGCTTCGAGCGCATCCACCGTTCCAACCTGGTCGGCATGGGCGTGCTGCCGCTGCAGTTCCGCAACGGCGAGAACGCGCAGTCGCTGGGCCTGGACGGGTCGGAAACGATCGACATCACCGGCCTGGAAGACGGTGCCAGCAAGCGTGCGACCGTCACCGCGACCAAGGCCGATGGCACGAAGAAGACCTTCGAGGTCTCGGTGATGCTGCTGACCCCGAAGGAAGTCGAGTACTTCCGCCACGGCGGCCTGCTGCAGTACGTGCTGCGCCAGCTGGCGGGTCGCTGAACCGTCCCGTGCCACCAATGGGCGGAAGCCCGGCCCCCGCGCCAGCGCGGGGGCGCTGCGGAGGCGCGCGAACCCGTGGTTCGCAAACGCGCCTCCTCGCCCACCACGGCGGCCTGCTGCAGTACGTGCTGCGCCAGCTGGCCAGCAAATAAGCTGGTAGCGCCGGGCCGTGCCCGGCGGCGGTTGGACAACGGCCGGATCGACAACGATCCGGCCGTTTCTGCAATCCGTACGGTTTTCATATTTTTCCCGATTCATGCAATTCGCATGAAACAGGCGTAAGGTGGGCCCATACCCCCGCTGGAGCCCCGCCATGCTTCACCTGCCCGTCCGCTTCGACCCGATCAACGAGCTGACCCACACCACCGCCTCGTCGGTGAAGGAGCACTGGCGCAAGGTCATGCAGGAGGTCCGCGACCAGCGCATGGTGGTGGTCACCAACCACAACGAGCCGCAGGCGGTCATCGTCTCCATCGAGCAGTACCGCGCCCTGCAGGCCCGCGTGGAAGCGCTGGAATCCTCGCTGGACGAACTGCGCGGGCAGGCCCCGGGCCTGGCCGAACTGCGCGCCGGCTTCGACCAGCGCCTGGCCGTGCTGCAGCAGGCCCAGTCCGGTGACACCGCGCGTGCGCTGCTGCGCCGCCCGGCGCGCCTGAAGGGGCAGGTCAAGGCCGGCACGGGGCACTGATGTCTCGACCGTTCCTGTACGTCCTTGCCGGCGTCAACGGCGCCGGCAAGAGTTCGGTGGGCGGCCACGTACTGCGCGAGGCCGGGCTGGACTGGTTCAATCCGGATACGTTCGCCCGTGGCCTGCGCGAGCTGTCGGGCCAGTCCCAGGCCGAGGCCAACGCCCAGGCCTGGCAGGAAGGCGTCAACCGCATCCGCGATGCCCTCGAACGGGGCCACAACCATGCCTTCGAAACCACCCTGGGCGGCAATTCCATCGCCGCCCTGCTGCATGAAGCCAGCCACAGCCACGACGTGCTGATGTGGTTCTGCGGGCTGTCCAGCCCGGAGCAGCACATCGCGCGCGTGCAGGCACGGGTGCGCAGCGGCGGCCACCCCATCAACGAGGCCGACATCCGCCGGCGCTGGCCACTGGCCCAGCAGAACCTGGTGCGGCTGATGCCGGTGCTGGCCCAGTTGCAGGTCTACGACAACAGCGCCGATGCCGCCCCCGGCGAGGCCGTGCCCGATCCGCAGCTGCTGCTGCAGATGGAGGATGGCCAGGTGCTGTACCCCGAAGCGGACGACCTTGCCCAGCTGGCGGCCACGCCCGCCTGGGCCGCCCCCCTGCTGGAAGCCGCCCTCCGCCTGTAAACCCGGGGGTACAGCCCCGATGTCCACACTGGCTTCACTGTTTGTTGATTGAACGTTCAATCAACAAACGCGATACTGTCCACCTCGGGCCAACGCCCATGCCCCAGGTGAGACCGTGCCGAAGAAAGGCATCGAACCCATCCGCCGCGAGCAGCTGATCCAGGCCACCTTCCAGGTCATCCACGATATCGGCCTGGCCGATGCCACCGTGGCCACCATCGCCCGCCAGGCCGGCCTGTCCACCGGCATCGTCGCCCACTACTTCGGCGACAAGGCCGGCCTGCTCAACGCGGCCATGCGGCAGATCCTCAATGAACTGAAGGACGCGTTCGCCCACTGCCGGGCCCGCGCCGATGCAGACCCGCGAGCCCAGCTGCGCGCCCTGGTCGATGGCAACTTCGACCAGACCCAGACCAGCGGCCCGGCCATGCGCGTCTGGCTGACCTTCTGGGCGGCGAGCATGCACCAGCCGGAACTGGCCCGCCTGCAGCGCATCAACGACCAGCGGCTGTATTCCAACCTGGCCCATCAGTTCCACCGCGCGCTGCCCGCCGGACGCGCCCGCGACGCCGCGCGCGGGCTGGCCGCGATGATCGACGGCCTGTGGCTGCGCGGCAGCCTGGTGGGCGGCCCGTTCGACACCGCCGCCGCACGCGCGCTGGCCTACGCCTATATCGACTTCCAGCTGCAGCCCGAGGGCGTATAAGCAGCCTCAAGCCCTTCCCCCTTTGTTTCCAGGAGTGCCCCCATGTCCCCCCTGCCCGTACAGCAGCTCTACATCCACGGTCAACGCGTCGACGCCACCAGCGGCAAGACCTTCCAGAGCATCAACCCGGCCAACGGCGAGGTGCTGGCCGAGGTGCAGATCGCCAGCCAGGCCGACGTCGAACGCGCGGTGCAGAGTGCCGCCGAAGGACAGAAGGTCTGGGCGGCGATGACGGCGATGGAGCGCTCGCGCATCCTGCGCCGCGCCGTCGATATCCTGCGCGAGCGCAACGATGAGCTGGCCCGGCTGGAAACCCTGGACACCGGCAAGGCGCTGGCCGAAACCACCACGGTGGACATCGTCACCGGCGCCGATGTGCTGGAGTACTACGCCGGCCTGGCCACCGCCATCGAAGGCATCCAGCTGCCGCTGCGCGAATCGAGCTTCTTCTACACGCGCCGCGAACCGCTGGGCGTGGTCGCCGGCATCGGTGCCTGGAACTACCCGATCCAGATCGCGCTGTGGAAATCGGCGCCTGCGCTGGCCGCCGGCAACGCCATGGTGTTCAAGCCCTCCGAAGTGACCCCGCTGACCGCGCTGAAGCTGGCCGAGATCTACACCGAAGCCGGCGTTCCGGACGGCGTGTTCAACGTGGTGCAGGGCCCGGGCGGCGAGATCGGCAACTGGCTCACCGAGCATCCGGTGATCGAGAAGATCTCCTTCACCGGCGGCGTGGCCACCGGCAAGAAGGTGATGGCCGCGGCCGCGTCCTCCTCGTTGAAGGAAGTGACCATGGAACTGGGCGGCAAGTCGCCGCTGGTCATCTGCGATGACGCCGACCTGGATCGCGCCGCCGACATCGCGGTGATGGCCAATTTCTTCAGCTCCGGCCAGGTCTGCACCAACGGCACCCGCGTGTTCGTGCCGCGCGCCCTGCTGGCCGCGTTCGAAGCCGCCGTAGTCGAGCGCGTGAAGCGCATCCGCATCGGCGACCCGCAGGCGGCCGACACCAACTTCGGCCCCATGGTCAGCTTCCCGCACATGCAGAACGTGCTGCGCTACATCGAGAGCGGCAAGGCCGAAGGCGCGCGCCTGCTGGCCGGCGGTGGCCGTGCCGGGGAAGGCGCACTGGCCGAAGGTGCCTACGTGCTGCCGACCGTGTTCTCCGACTGCCGCGATGACATGACCATCGTCCGCGAGGAGATCTTCGGGCCGGTGATGAGCATCCTCGCCTACGACGACGAGGAGGAAGCCATCCGCCGCGCCAACGACACCACCTTCGGCCTCGCTGCCGGCGTGATCAGCCGGGACATCAGCCGCGCCCATCGCATCATCCACCGCCTCGAAGCCGGCATCTGCTGGATCAACACCTGGGGCGAATCGCCGGCGGAAATGCCGGTAGGTGGCTACAAGCAATCCGGCGTCGGCCGCGAGAACGGCCTGTCCACGCTCGGCCACTACACCCGCATCAAGTCGGTGCAGGTCGAGCTGGGCGACTACGCCAGCGTGTTCTGAAGCCGGCGCCAACGCGCGCTGGATCGACATTCCCGCCGGGAGGCCTGCGCAACGCGCGTCCCGGCCCGCAGGAGAACCAACATGAGCACCCCCAACGAGTACGACTACATCATCATCGGCGCTGGTTCGGCCGGCAACGTGCTGGCCACCCGCCTCACCGAGGATGCCGATGTCAGCGTGCTGCTGCTGGAAGCCGGTGGCCCGGATTACCGCCTCGACTTCCGCACCCAGATGCCGGCCGCACTGGCCTACCCGCTGCAGGGCAAGCGCTACAACTGGGCGTACAAGACCGACCCGGAGCCCTTCATGAACAACCGCCGCATGGATTGCGGCCGCGGCAAGGGCCTGGGCGGCTCATCGCTCATCAACGGCATGTGCTACATCCGCGGCAACGCGATGGACTATGACCACTGGGCCAGCATGCCCGGCCTGGAAGACTGGACCTACCTGGACTGCCTGCCCTACTTTCGCAAGGCTGAGACCCGCGACATCGGCGCCAACGACTACCACGGCGGCGATGGCCCGCTGCGGGTGACCACGCCGAAGGCCGGCAACAACGAACTGTTCGCTGCCATGGTCGAAGCCGGCGTGCAGGCCGGCTACCCGCGCACCGACGACCTCAACGGCTACCAGCAGGAAGGCTTCGGCCCGATGGACCGCACGGTGACCCCGCAGGGCCGCCGCTCCAGCACCGCCCGTGGCTACCTGGACCTGGCCAAGCCGCGCCCGAACCTGACCATCGTCACCCACGCCCTCACCGATCGCATCCTGTTCTCAGGCAAGCGCGCGGTCGGCGTGCAGTGGCTGCACAACGACCAGCCGCAGCGTGCCACTGCACGCCGCGAAGTGCTGCTGTGCGGCGGCGCCATCGCCTCGCCGCAGATCCTGCAGCGCTCCGGCGTCGGCCCGGCCGACCTGCTGCGCAGCCTGGACATCGACCTGGTGCACCACCTGCCGGGTGTCGGCGCCAACCTGCAGGATCACCTCGAGATGTACCTGCAGTACGAGTGCAAGAAACCGGTATCGCTGGCCCCGGCGCTGAAGCTGCACAACCAGCCGGCCATCGGCGCCGAATGGCTGTTCATGGGCACCGGCATCGGCGCCAGCAACCAGTTCGAAGCCGGTGGCTTCATCCGCAGCGACGAGGCCTTCGACTGGCCGAACCTGCAGTACCACTTCCTGCCGGTGGCGATCAATTACAACGGCTCCAACCCGATCAAGGCGCACAGCTTCCAGATGCACGTCGGCTCGATGCGCTCGCCCAGCCGCGGCCGCGTGCAGGTGGTGTCCAAGGATCCGCGCGTGCACCCCAGCATCCTGTTCAACTACATGTCGCACGAGCAGGACTGGCGCGAGTTCCGCGCCGCCATCCGCATCACCCGCGAGATCTTTGCGCAGCCGGCGCTGGCGCCGTACAGCGGCCGCGAGATTTCGCCGGGCCGCGAGCTGCAGACCGACGCACAGATCGACGGTTTCGTCCGCGAGCACGCCGAGACGGCCTACCACCCCTCGTGCACCAACAAGATGGGCCACGCCGATGATCCGATGGCGGTGGTCGACGGCCAGGGCCGTGTGCACGGGTTGGAAGGCCTGCGCATCGTCGATGCCTCGATCATGCCGCAGGTGGTCACCGGCAACCTCAACGCGCCGACCATCATGATCGCCGAGAAGCTGGCCGACGTGATCCGTGGCCGCAGCCCGCTGCCGCGCAGCACCGCGCCCTATTACAAGGCCAACGGCGCCCCGGCGCGCAGCCGCAGCTGACGCATACGCCTGTCAATCCTTCGGGTAGTGCCGGCCGCTGGCCGGCTCCTTCAGTGCCGGCCAGCGGCCGGCACTACCGGACACAGACGCCCCCTTCGCGTTTTCCCTACGGAACGGTATGCTGCTGCGAGCGGTTCTGGCGGATACTGTCCGCGCCGCACCCATCAAAAACGATTCCTGGAGGGGGAATATGAGTCTGGATCGTCCCTGGCTGCAGAGCTATCCGAAAGGCGTTCCCGCCGAAATCGACATCAACGAGTTCCATTCGGTAGCTTCGGTCTTCGACGCTTCCGTCGCGAAATTCCGCGACCGTCCCGCCTACTCCAGTTTCGGCAAGGTCCTCACCTACGGCGAAACCGATGCCCTGGTCGAGCAGTTCGCCGCCTACCTGCTGGGTGAGCTCAAGCTCAAGAAGGGTGACCGCGTCGCCCTGATGATGCCCAACTGCCTGCAGTACCCCATCGCCACCTTCGGCGTGCTGCGCGCCGGCCTGACCGTGGTCAACGTCAACCCGCTGTACACCGCGCGCGAGCTGAAGCACCAGCTGGTCGACGCCGGCGTCAGTGCGCTGGTGGTGGTGGACAACTTCGGTGACACGGTCCAGCAGGTCATCGCCGACACCCCGGTCAAGCACGTCATCACCACCGGCCTGGGCGACCTGCTCGGCCTCAAGGGCACGATCGTCAATTTCGTGCTCAAGTACGTCAAGAAGATGGTGCCCAACTACCATCTGAAGGGTGCGGTCCGCTTCCGCCAGGCACTCAAGCTCGGCAGCCGCCACACCCTGCCCAAGGTCGAGATCGACCACGACGACGTCGCGTTCCTGCAGTACACCGGCGGCACCACCGGCGTCGCCAAGGGTGCGATGCTGACCAACCGCAACCTGATCGCCAACATGCAGCAGGCTTCGGCCTGGATCGGCGCGTCGGGCATCGAGCCGGGCAAGGAGTGGATCATCACTGCCCTGCCGCTGTACCACATCTTCGCGTTGACGGCCAACGGCCTGGTCTTCATGAAGTTTGGCGGCTGCAACCACCTCATCACCAACCCGCGCGACATGAAGGGCTTCGTCAAGGAGCTCAAGTCGGTGCGCTTCACCGCCATCACCGGCGTCAACACCCTGTTCAACGGCCTGCTCAACACCCCCGGCTTCGACACTGTCGACTTCTCCTCGCTGAAGGTGACCCTGGGTGGCGGCATGGCCGTGCAGCGTGCGGTGGCCGAGCGCTGGAAGAAGGTGACCGGGGTGACCCTGGTCGAGGCCTACGGCCTGACCGAGACCTCGCCGGCGGCCTGCATCAACCCGCTGGACCTGAAGGAATACAACGGCGCCATCGGCCTGCCGATCCCGTCCACCGATGCCTGCATCAAGGACGACAACGGCAATGTCCTGGCCATGGGCGAGGTGGGCGAGCTGTGCATCCGCGGCCCGCAGGTGATGAAGGGCTACTGGCAGCGCCCCGACGAGACCGCCACCGCCATCGATGCCGACCAGTGGCTGCACACCGGCGACATGGCGAAGATGGACGAGCAGGGCTTCTTCTACATCGTCGACCGCAAGAAGGACATGATCCTGGTGTCCGGCTTCAACGTGTACCCGAACGAAGTCGAGGACGTCATCGCGATGATGCCGGGCGTGCTGGAAGTGGCCGCCGTCGGTGTACCGGACGAGAAGTCCGGTGAAGTCGTGAAGGTGGTCATCGTGAAGAAGGACCCGAACCTGACCGCCGAAATGGTCAAGGAACACGCACGGGCCAATCTCACCGGCTACAAGCACCCCCGGATCGTGGAATTCCGTAAGGAACTGCCGAAGACCAACGTGGGCAAGATCCTGCGCCGCGAACTGCGCGATACGCCCGCCCCGTAAGGGTCTGCTCCAGGTTGAATGCTTTCAGGCCCGGGTCGGCAACGACCCGGGCCTTTTCGCATGCGTGGCCACGTGCCCGGTGTAGCATCGCCGCGTGTGTGGACCGTTCGGCCCGCCGGCCACCACTTCTCTCTACGGGCCGCATGCCGAGGACACTTCAATGAGCACCATCGAAAAGCTGCCGACCAGTGGTTCGCCCTACGCCACCATCCGTACGGACGACCGCAACAACGACACCGCCCACTGGCTGTTCATGCATGCCGATGCTGCGACGGGTATCCGCCCGTGCTGCCGCAAGGACATGCTGGACGAAATGTGGAGCTACATGAGCGCCATCACCCGCGGCCCGGCGCAGCGCCACAGCGGGCAGCTGCGCCACTTCGTGCTGGCCTCCGATGCCGCCGCGTACAACCTGGGTGGCGATCTGGACCTGTTCACCCGGCTGATCCGCGAAGGCAACCGCGACCTGCTGCTGACCTACGCCCAGCGCTGCGTGGAAGGTGTGCATCACCTGCACACCGGTTTCGGCGGTGACGTGCGCTCGATCGCGCTCATCCAGGGCGATGCGCTGGGCGGCGGCCTGGAAATGGCCCTGGCCTGCCACACCATCGTGGCCGAGGAAGGCTGCGGCATGGGCCTGCCGGAAGTGCTGTTCGGCCTGTTCCCGGGCATGGGCGCCTATTCCTTCCTGTGCCGCCGGGTGTCGCCGCAGCTGGCCGAGAAGATCATCCTCGATGGCCGCGTCTACAGCGCCGAGGAAATGCATGCACTGGGCGTGGTCGACGTGCTGGTGAAGAAGGGCGAAGGCCGCGCCGCCGTCGAAGACATGATCCGCCAGCAACAGCGCCTGCCGCAGTCGTACCTGGCCATGAACGCAGCGCGCAACCTGGCGCAGGCGGTCAGCTACGACGAACTGCTGGAAATCACCAAGGTGTGGGTCGATTCCGCGCTGGCCCTGGGTGACCGTTCGCTGCGCACGATGGATCGCCTGGTGAAGGCGCAGACCCGTCGCGCCGGCCTCGACGCGGCCTGATTGCTGTCCTCCCCCTCTGGGTTCAAGCCCGGCTGGCCACCGGGCTTTTTTTCGCTGCTACCGCTCCATGTCGTCGGCGGCACCGCGGGCCCTGCGCTCGGCGCGCGCGTCCAACGCGTGACGCCCTTCCTTGATCGCGCCCTGCAGTACGGCCAGGCGCGCGCGCCACTCGGCCTTGAGCTGCCAATCGGCCATCCGCATCAACTCGCCGGCGCGGTTGGCGGCGCGCACCAGGCCCAGGTTGCCGGCCACGCCCTTGATCGCGTGGGACTGCTCGCGGAAGGCATCCCAGCGACCAGCCTCGCCCTCGCCTTCGGCCTTGCGCAGGCAGTTGTCGGCATCTTCCAGGCACTGGCGGATGAACTCGCGCTCGAACCCATCGCCCATGCCCAGCGAAGCCAGCTCGTCCAGCACGCCGGTGTCGAGCACGCCATCGAGGTTGGTCGCGGTACGCACGATCGGCGGCGCCGACGCCTTCAGCTGGGCGTTGTTGGCGATCTCCGCCAGGGTGTCCAGCAGGCGCACGGCCACGACCGGCTTGGCCAGGAACGCGTGCGCGCCGGCCTGTGTGCAGCGCTGGATCGCCTCCGGGGTGACGTCGGCACTGAGCACCAGCACCGGCGTGCGCGGGCCACCACCGGACTGCATCACCCGCAGCTCCTTCAGCATGTCCAGCCCACTCATGCCCGGCATGTGCAGGTCGACGATGGCCGCGTCGAATTCGCTCTCGGCCAGCGCATCCAGCACCGCCTCGCCCCCATCGACGCACATCACCTTGTGCCCGGCCTTCTGCAGCAGGCGCTGCAGCACCATGCGATTGGCCTCGTGGTCGTCCGCCACCAGGATCTGCATGCTGCGCACGCGGGCCCGATGGCGCAGGAAGGGGTCGGCGAAGGCGATCACGTTGCCACCCGGGCCCACGTCTTCGCCGGCCGCCACGCTCGGCACCGCACCGGCCACCACCGGCTGCGGCGGCGCGAACGGCAGTTCAACCCAGAAGTGGCTGCCCTGCGGCGGGTTGTCGAGATAGCCGATCTCGCCGTCCATGGCCTCGACCAGGCCCTTGGCGATGGTCGTGCCCAGGCCGGTGCCTTCGTGGCGACGGGCCATGCTGACGTCGGCCTGCTCGAACGCTTCGAACAGCCGCGGTCGCATCGCCACCGGGACGCCGATGCCGGTATCGATGATGTCGAAGCGCAGGCGCACCGAACCCTGGGTGTCGGCGTGGACGAGGCCCACGCGCACTTCCACCTTGCCGTGATCGGTGAACTTCACCGCGTTGCCGGCCAGGTTGAGCAGGATCTGCCGCAGGTGACCGACGTCGCCCCGCAGCGTGGCCGGAACGTTCGCAGCCACCTTCACCCGGTAATCGAGATGCTTGGCCTTGGCCTGTGGCAGCAGGATCAGGCCGATCGCCTGGACCACGTCGGCCAGCACGAAATCCTCGGCCACCACGCGCAGCTTGCCGGCCTCGATGGCGGAGATGTCCAGCACCTCCTCGACCAGCGCCAGCAGGCTGCGGGACGAGGCTTGGATGGTGTTCAGGCACTCGCGCTGCTCATCGTCCAGGCGGGTGGTGGCCAGCACTTCGGTCATGCCACTCAGGCCGTTGAGCGGGGTGCGGAACTCGTGGCTCATGTTGGCCAGGAAGCGGCTCTTGGCTTCACTGGCGCGGCGCGCCTCGGCCATGGCCTTGGTCAGCTGCTTGAGCAGGGTCGAGAAGTACAGCGGCACGGCCGCCAGCCCCAGCCAGAGGCCGATGGCCAGGCGCAGGTTCTGTTCCCAGTACGGGGTCAGCAGCACGGTGCTGCCGAAGCTGACCATCGCCATCGCCACGGCGACGTAGAGGTAGTTGTTGCCGAAACGCATGCCGTTGCCGACGGTCACCCACATCACCACGATGTAGACCCACGACAGCGGCTCGCCCATCTGGATCATGCCCGCGGCGATCAGCCCGTAGTCGGCCAGCATGCCCAGCACGCGGCGCGGGTCCGAACGCCCGGGCTTCCACAGCAGCCAGCCGAACAGCAGCAGCGACAGCGACAGTCCGGTCAGCACGATGGCCAGCACGCCCACGTACTGGTCGTGCGGCAGATCGTGGCGCGGTGCCGGCAGCAGCACATAGGCCAGGATCAGGCTGATCAGGACGATACGGACGATCTGCTGCCCATGCTCGCTGTCGTGGCGCTGGGACAACCGCAGGCGGGCCCGCGACAGCAGGGATGTCACGCGCCCATCCCCGGCCGCGCCGACGCGGTGGAATGGTCGGCGCAGATCTGTTCCAGCGCTTCGCGGCCACGCAGCAGCGCATCCACGCAGCGCGGGTCGAACAGGCGCCCGCGCTGGGCGTACAGGTACGCCAGGGTTGCCTCGAACGTCCACGCTTCCTTGTAGGGGCGCGGCGAGATCAGGGCATCGAACACATCGGCGACCGCGACGATGCGTGCTTCCAGCGGGATCGCGTCGCCGACCAGGCCATCGGGGTAGCCGCTGCCGTCATAGCGCTCATGGTGGCGCAGCGCGATCAACGCGCCGACCTGGATGAAGCGGTTCTGGCTGCCGCTGAGCAGCTCATGGCCGATGCGCGGATGCCGGCGCATGATCGCCAGCTCCTCGTCGTTGAGCTTGCCCTGCTTGAGCAGCACCGCATCGGGAATGGCGATCTTGCCCATGTCGTGCAGGGGCGCGGCCATCTCGATCAGCTTGACCTCTTCCTCAGGCAGTCCCAGCTGCTCGGCGATCAGCCCGGCCACGCGCGCCATGCGCTCGAGGTAGGCGCTGGTGCCGGCATCACGGAACTCGATGGCGCGTGCCAGCCGCGAGAGGGTCTCGCGTTCGCGCTCCTCCACCTCGTGCATGCTGGCCAGCAGCCTCTGTTCCAGCGACAGCGCGCGTTGCTTCACATTCTCGGCCTGCTGGCGCAGCTGCAACAGGTTGTAGCAGCGCGCCCGCAGCTCGCGCGGGCGGATCGGCTTGACCAGGAAATCGATGACGCCCGCTTCCAGCGCGGCCTGCCGGATCGGCTCGTCGCCGACCACGGTGATCAGGATCACGGGAATATCGCGGTGCTTGGGCAGCCGGCGGAAGCGGCGGGCGAATTCCAGCCCGTCCATCTCCGGCATGCGGTAGTCCAGCAGCAGCAGGTCAACCGGGTACGACTCGCACCAGGCAAGTGCGGTGAGTGGATCACCAAAGTCGTGCACGCTCAATTCGGGCGCGATGTCTTCAATGACATGGCGCAGCATCGTCCGTGCGGACGTCTGGTCATCGACGATGACGATGTTCAAGGCGTTCTCTGCCTGCCTTCTCGACCACGCTGGAAGATCAGCCAGCGAGGATACCCCGCCGCTGTGCACACTGGCACCCTGCATAGGCACGACTCCCGTCACGAGCGTCCCCGGTTCATGATCGTCGTCACAATGTGAAGCGGGTTCTTCACATCGTCCCTCCCCAACCCCATCAAGCCACAGTGGGTGTCAAGGCCGTGCAACAACCATACGCCGAGTAAGCATCGCGTCAATGGCGCCGCCCGGATCCGGAACGGCGCGCACAGTCGGGAGCGGTACTGCGTCTTACTGCTCGGGGCGCATGTACGGGAACAGGAGCACGTCGCGGATCGAGCTGCTGCCGGTCAGCAGCATCACCAGGCGATCCACGCCGATGCCCAGTCCACCGGTCGGGGCCATACCGTACTCCAGCGCACGGATGTAATCGGCGTCGTAGTGCATGGCCTCGTCGTCGCCACCTTCCTTCGCGGCCACCTGGGCCTGGAAGCGCTGCGCCTGGTCTTCCGGATCGTTCAGCTCGGAGAAGCCGTTGGCCAGCTCCTTGCCGTTGACGAACAGCTCGAAGCGGTCGGTGTAGCCCGGATCGTTGTCGTTGGCACGGGCCAGCGGCGAGACTTCCACCGGATGGTCGGTGATGAAGGTCGGCTGGATCAGGGTGTGTTCGACGGTCGCTTCGAAGATTTCCAGCAGCAGCTTGCCCCAGCCGTAGGACGGCTTGACGCGGATCTTCAGGCGCTCGCAATGGCGCAGCAGCGCCTCGCGGTCGGTGCAGTCGGCCGCCGAGATTTCCGGATTGTGGTGGCGCACCGCCTCGTCCATGCGCCAGCGGCGGAAAGCCGGGCCCAGGTCGATCTTCGCCCCGTCCCATTCCACTTCGGTGCCGCCGTTGACGGTGGTGGCCACGTCACGGATCACGCCTTCGGTCAGGTCCATGATCTCGTTGTACGTGGCGTAGGCCTCGTACAGCTCCATCATGGTGAACTCCGGGTTGTGGCGGGTGCTGACGCCTTCGTTGCGGAAGTTGCGGTTGATCTCGTACACCCGCTCCAGGCCGCCCACGGTCAGGCGCTTGAGGTACAGCTCCGGCGCCACGCGCAGGTACAGGTCCAGGTCCAGCGCGTTGTGGTGGGTGGTGAACGGCTTGGCCGCTGCGCCGCCGGGGATGTAATGCATCATCGGCGTCTCGACTTCCAGGAAGTCGCGGTTGTCCAGCCACGCGCGCATGGCGCGGATGATCTTGGAGCGCTTGATGAAGACCGCGCGCGATTCCGGGGTCACGATCAGGTCGACGTAACGCTGGCGGTAGCGCTGCTCGACGTCGGCCAGGCCGTGCCACTTGTCCGGCAGCGGGCGCAGCGACTTGGTCAGCAGGCGGATCGATTCGGCCTTGACCGACAGTTCGCCGGTCTTGGTGCGGGTCAGGGCGCCTTCGACGGCGATGATGTCGCCCACGTCCCAGCCCTTGAAGGCGGTGTAGGCATCGCCCAGCGTGCCGCCCTGCAGGAACAGCTGGATGCGGCCGGACTCGTCCTGGATCTGCGCGAAGCTGGCCTTGCCCATGATGCGCTTGGCCATCAGGCGGCCGGCCATCTTCACCTGGCGGCCGTTGCCTTCCAGAGCCTCGGCGGTCCAGGTGTCGGCATCGGCGAATTCGGCCTGCAGCTGCCCGGCAAAGTCCTCGCGACGGAAGTCGTTCGGGTACGCGATGCCCTGCCCACGCAGCGATTTGAGTTTCTCACGGCGCTCGGCGATCAACTTGTTTTCGTCGACGGGGGGGGTATCGGTAGCTTCGCTCATGGATCTGCGGGAATCGTGTAGTGAGGGGGGAGGTTGCGCCCGGCACAGCCGGTTGCCCAGCATACCAAAACCGCCCTGCCCCGGCCCCGCCGCAGCCGGTAGCTCCGGGCCATGCCCGGCGTTCAGTCGCCCAGAATCCGCCGGGCGTGGCCCGGCGCTACCTCAGGCATTCCCGGGGAACGCCTGCCGCAATTCCTCCACCAGCACCCGCTGGTTCTCCGAATAGTCCACCGGCACCGACACCAGGTGCACCCCACCCTCGTTGAAGGCGGCTTCCAGGGTCGGGATGAACTGCTCGATGGCCGTCACCTCATGGCCCTTGCAGCCGTAGGCCTCGGCGTACTTCACGAAATCCGGGTTGGTGAAGGTCATGCCATAGTCGGTGAAGCCGTCCACCGCCTGCTTCCAGCGGATCATGCCGTAGGCGCCGTCGTTGAGGATCAGCACCACCAGGTTCAGGCCCAGCCGGCGCGCCGTCTCCAGCTCCTGGCTGTTCATCATGAAGCCGCCATCGCCGCAGACCGCCAGCACCCGCCGCTGCGGATACAGGATCGAGGCCATGATCGCCGACGGCAGGCCCGCCCCCATCGTCGCCAGGGCATTGTCCAGCAGCAGCGTATTGGCCACCTGGGTGCGGTAATTGCGCGCAAACCAGATCTTGTACATGCCGTTGTCCAGCGCCACGATGCCGTCCGGCGGCATCACCTGGCGCACGTCATGCACGAGCCGCTGCGGGGTGAACCCGTCCTCCTCGGCACGATCAGCGAGGTGCTCCAGGATGGTCGCGCGCAGCGGCAGCAGCGCATCGGCGTTGGCCACGGCACCTTCGATGCGGTCGCCGAGCTGGGTCAGCGACCGGCCGATGTCGCCGATCACCTCCACCTGCGGGAAATACACCTGCTCCACCGCCGCCTGCGAATAACCGATATGGATGACCGTCGGACCACCCGGACGCATCACGAACGGCGGCTTCTCGGTCACTTCGTGGCCGATGGTCACGATCACATCGGCCTGGTCGATGGCCATGTGAACGTAGTCGCGCTCGGTCAGCGCCGCGGTGCCCATGTACAGGCCCGAGCCACCGGCCACCGCGCCCTTGCCCATCTGCGTGGTGAAGAACGGAATGCCGGCGCGCTGCACGAAGGCCGACAGCGCCTCGCTGGACTGCGGCCGCGACGCCGCCGAAGCGATCATCAGCAGCGGTCGCTTTGCGGTACGGATGATCTCCGCCGCGCGGTCCAGCGCTTCCGGGCTGGCAATCGGCCGGTCCACCGCGTGGGTGGGAATCAGCGCCACATCCTCGACTTCGGTGGCGGCGATGTCCTCGGGCAGCTCCAGCAGCACCGGGCCGGGGCGCTCCTCCTGGGCCACGCGAAAGGCCTCGCGGACGATGGTCGGAATGGTCCGGGCCGAGACGATCTGCCGGGCCAGCTTGGTCAGCGGCTTCATCGTGCTGACGATGTCCACGATCTGGAAACGCGCCTGCTTGCTGGCGACGATGCCCTTCTGGCCGGTGATCATGATGACCGGCCACGCGCCCAGCAGCGCATAGGCCGCGCCAGTGGTGAAGTTGAGCGCGCCGGGGCCGAGGGTGGCCAGGCACACGCCCGGCTTGCCGGTCAGGCGGCCGTACGTGGCCGCCATGAACACCGCCGCCTGCTCGTGGCGGGTGATGACCAGCTCGATGCTGGAATGGCGCAGCGACTCGACCACGTCGAGGTTTTCTTCGCCGGGAATACCGAAAATGCGCTCGACGCCTTCGTTCTCAAGTGCGGCGACAAGCAGATCTGAACCCTTTGACATTGGAATGCCGTCCTTTTCGCTGGACTGATGGTGGATCGTTGCAGGAAGGATGGGAGCCGAGTGTCAACGCTTGTCGAACCAGACCGTCTGCGCGTTGACGAATTCACGGATGCCGAAGTGCGAAAGCTCGCGGCCGAAGCCGCTCTTCTTCACGCCACCGATCGGCACGCGCGGGTCAGAGGCCGAGAAACCGTTGACGAACACGCCGCCGGTCTGCAGGCGGCGCGCCAGCTGCATGGCCCGTTCACGGTTGCCGGTCCACAGGTTGCCGCTCAGACCGAACTCGCTCTGGTTGGCCAGCTCCACCGCATGATCGGCGTCGCGTGCGCGGGTGATGGAGGCAACCGGCCCGAACGTCTCGGTATCGAAGGCCTGCATACCCGGCTCCACGCCGGCCAGCACGGTCGGCGCGTAGAAGCTGCCCGGGCGGTCCAGCTGGTGACCGCCGACCAGCAGCTGCGCGCCGGCATCGACCGAGGCACGCACCTGCGCATCCAGCTGTTCCAGCAGATCCTGCCGGGCCATCGGGCCGATGCGGTTACCGGCTTCGCGGCCATCACCAATCGTCAGGGCCTGCACCTTCTGGCAGAACTGCGCCACGAAACGGTCGTACACCGCCGCTTCGACGATGATGCGCTTGCCGGCAATGCAGACCTGCCCGGTGTTCTGGAAGCGCGAAGCGACGGCCGCGTCGACGGCAGCATCGAGATCGGCGTCTGCCAGCACGATGAACGGATCAGAGCCGCCCAGTTCCAGCACCACCTTCTTCAGCGCCTGCCCGGCCTGGGCGGCAATGCTGCGGCCCGCGGCCACGCTGCCGGTGAGGGTGACCGCGGCGATGCGGTCATCGGCGATGGCCGCACTGGTGCCTTCGCGGCTGATGTTGGCCGCAATGAAGGTGCCGTCCGGCAGCCCAGCCTCGCGCCAGGCGGCATCGAGCAGCTGCGCGGTGCCGACGATGTTCTCGGCCGGCTTGAGCAGGAAGCCATTGCCGCCCATCAGGATCGGCACGGCCGCCCGCATCACCTGCCAGTACGGGAAATTCCACGGCATGATGCCCAGCACCACACCCAGCGGCAGGTAGGACACGTAGGCCTTGTTGTTGGCCACCTGGGTGGGTTCGTCGCGCAGGAACTGCGCACCGTTTTCGGCGTACCAGTCGCACAGCAGCGCGCATTTTTCGATTTCGGCCAGCGATTCGGCGTGGACCTTGCCCATTTCGGCGGTGGCCAGCGCGGCCAGCGGCTCACGGTCGCGGCGCAGGACGGCCGCCATCGCGCGCAGCACGGCAGCGCGCGCCTCCAGCGGCTGGGTGCTCCAGGCGGCAAAGCCTGCCTGGCCACGCTGCAGGAGGGTTTCAAGTTCAGCGGCGGTGGCGAAGGGATGGCTGGCGATCTCCTGGCCGGTGGCCGGATCGCGGGAGATGGCGGTGGTGGGGGCAGTGGACATGCAGGTCTCCTGTTGTCTCGAGAACGGGCGGGCAGCCCGCCTCCTGCACAGGAATGTGGACCTGTTCGATGGCAGCAACAAGGCGTCTGCTTATCCTGTGACCTGCAGTTACCTGTATAGGGAGGGGGGGTTATGGCAGGGCTGCGCCCTGCACCCGCTCAATGCAACGTCAACGTCAACGTCAACGTCAAATGCGTGCATTCCGTGGGTTGGCGGGGTGGGTCCGGTTGAGGGGGACGCCGTAAACCCATCCATGGGGGCTTGGTCGCGCCATCCATGGCGCTCACACCCCCTCAACCGGACCCACCCCGCCTTCGACGGTTTCTCGCGAGCTGTCGGAACCTGCTGCTGATGGAACCTGCTGCTGATGGTGGGTGCCGACCGTTGGTCGGTACGGGGCCTGACCCGGAATTAATTTCGATATCTGACAGATTTCATCCACGCATGGCGTGGATCTACTGGGACGGCATTCTGCTCTGGTAGGTGCCGACCGTTGGTCGGCACGGTAGATCCACGCCATGCGTGGATGAACCAATTCGATATCCGACAGATGTGCCGACCAACGGTCGGCACCCACCAACAGCCGCAGGAAACTGTCAGAGGTGGGGCGGTGTGGGCTTGCAGGACCGCAGGCGCCATGGATGGCGCCTACGAGCCCCCATGGACGGGTTTACGGCGTGTCCTGCAAGCCCACACCGCCCCGCCATCCCACGGATCGCCCGCTTTGGCTTTGGCTCTGGCTTTGGCTTTGGCTCTGGCTTTTGCTGTTGCACCGAGCAGGTGCAGGGCTGCAAGCCCTGCCGAACACCCCCCACCTACTTCCGCGGCAGGTAGGTCACCAGCGAAAGGTCATGCCGGCTCTCCGGCACCAGCGCCACGTACTGCAGGTCCAACAGGCCGCGCGTGGGGTGCATCAGCTTCTTCGCGCCCTCGTCGAAACGACGGACGTCGTGCTCCGGCCACCACAGGCGGAATGTCTCGCTCTGCGCCGAAATGTCCTCAGCCAGCGCCAGGAACGGCGCCTTGTCCGGCGCCTGCGCCATGGCCGCGCGGAACCCGGCCAGCAGGCCGCGGCTCATCTCTTCCCAGTTGAGGATGCGTTCGCGGTAAGGGGCGTACAGGAACATCAGCCACAGCGTGTTGCGCTGGTTCGGCGGGAACTGGCTGTAATCCACGAACAGATCGGCGATGGCCGCGTTCCAGGCCAGGATGTCGAACCGCGTGTTGCGCACATAGGCCGGAAGCGGCTGCATCGCCTCCACCAGCTGGCGCAGGCCGTCGGTCACGCTCTCGTCCGGCGACTCCAGCGGGACACCGTAACCGGACAGCGCAAAGGCATAGGCGCGTTCGTCATCACTCAGGCGCAGCACCTTGGCCAGGCGCTCCAGCACCTCCGGCGAGGCGCGCACTTCGCGCCCCTGCTCGATCCAGGTGTACCAGCTGACGCTGACCCCGATGGCCAGCGCCACTTCCTCGCGCTTCAGCCCGGGAGTGCGCCGGCGCCCGGCCGGCAGGCCGAGCGTGGCGGGATCGACACGGGCACGGCAGGCTTTCAGGAAGCCGCCAAGTTCCTTGCGTTCACTCTCGCTGCGCATCATCGCTACCGCCGCACTGGTTGTAGCGTCGAGCCATGCTCGACGCATCTGCTAGCCCGCGAAAAGCAGCCAAGCATGGCTTGGCTCTACGGAAAACCGGTTCAACCGCCCTCCGTTGCGGAAGGCGGTGACCTCCACGCAGGCGCGTGGATCAGGCATCGATGCGCTTGGAACCCACCGCCAGGCCGGCCTTCAGGCTGGCCTCGACGAACTCGTCCAGATCGCCGTCGAGCACCTTCTGCGTATCCGAACGCTCGATGCCGGTGCGCAGGTCCTTGATACGGCTCTGGTCGAGCACGTAGTTGCGGATCTGGCTGCCCCAGCCGATGTCGGACTTGGTCGCTTCCACGGCGTCCTTTTCGGCGTTGCGCTTCTGGATCTCCAGCTCGTACAGCTTGGCGGCCAGCATCTTCATCGCGTTGTCGCGGTTCTGGTGCTGGCTGCGGCCGGTCTGGCAGGCCACGACGATGTTGGTCGGGATGTGGGTGATACGCACCGCCGACTCGGTCTTGTTCACGTGCTGGCCACCGGCACCGGACGAGCGGTACACGTCGGTACGCAGGTCGGCCGGGTTGATGGTGATATCGATGTTGTCATCGATCTCCGGCGACACGAACACCGAAGTGAAGCTGGTATGGCGGCGGTTGTCCGAGTCGAACGGCGACTTGCGCACCAGGCGGTGCACGCCGGTCTCGGTCTTCAGCCAGCCATAGGCGTAATCACCTTCCACGCGCAGCGTGGCGGACTTGATGCCGGCGACGTCGCCACCCGACACTTCCATCAGCTCGGTTTTCCAGCCGCGCGATTCGCACCAGCGCAGGTACATGCGCAGCAGGATTTCCGCCCAATCCTGGGCTTCAGTGCCACCGGCACCGGCCTGGATGTCGACGAAGGCCGCCGCATTGTCCATTTCGCCGGAGAACATGCGCTGGAACTCCAGCTTCTCCACGTGGGCCTGGTGCTTGTCCAGATCGGCAACCACGGCCAGGGCGGTATCTTCGTCCTGTTCGGATTCAGCCAGTTCCAGCAGTTCGGTCGCGTCGGTCAGGCCGTCCAGCACCGAGGCGATGCCGCCGACGGTCTTTTCCAGGCTGGAGCGTTCACGGCCCAGGTTCTGCGCGTATTCGGCGTTGTTCCAGACGTCGGGGCTTTCCAGCTCCCGCGTTACTTCTTCAAGACGCTCTTTCTTGGCGTCGTAGTCAAAGATACCCCCTGAGCGACACCACACGATCGGTCAGATCGGTGATGCGCTGGCGGACAGGATTCAATTCGATCATGTCGGCGGTTATGCATTTAAAAGATGACTGCTCAGGATAGCGCCAAATCCTTTGTTCAGCAAGCGCCTACCACACCTTTGCGTCCTCCGCTTCGAGCTCCCTCAGGCGCGGGACGGCGATAACGCCGGCGCCAGCCAGGTCACGGCACGCCAGCGCGCGCAATGGGCGCAGCTTCCCGACCGCTGGCGCACTTGACGGCCACAAGATGGCTTGCGGGACTGCGTCCGTTCACAAGCACCTCTGCTCAGTAGAGCGCTACGAACAACCCGCCGCGCCTACCCAAGCTGAGCTGGCCGACCAGATAATAGGACGCCCCCGGAGCAATGCTCTGCAACTGCAGAAGTGTCCGGGCTTCACTGCCACCGCCAACCAATCCAATAGGCGTACCGTTTGTGGTGAAGCAACGCGCAATGATGATCGAGCCATCTTCCTTCGTCGGTATACCGCAGTCGCGCACTTCGAGTAACACGTCGATGCGATTAGCTTGCAGACGAGGATCTGTCACATCGACTCGCCGCATCCCAACGCTCAGTTCGTGAGCAAAACTGCTGCCGCCATCAACTGCGCCTGCAACAGTCTCCAGCCTTTCCCATACTCCCCCTGCATCGGTGGCCACATTTCCCAACGGAATCGGCCGGGCCCCGTCATTGGAAGATACGCCGGGTGCTGCACCTGCCATCAATTCATTCACCATCTGAAGCACACCAGCACCCGTTATCTGAACAGGCGGGTCGGTAGCCCATTCATATACAGAATCAGGACGGGTAAAAACTCGACCATCGTCGGTAAAGTAGATAGGCCTTACGGTTACAGTTCCGTCCAGTGATGCCCAGGATGGGCGGCGCTCGTCGTAGGCCGACAGCATGAAGATGAAAACCGAAAGCACGTACCAGACAGCCAAAACACCAAGGGAAATCCGCCCTCGCGCACCCATCAGATGCGCGATCAATACGAGAAAAAACAATCCCGAACCACTGACTGCCAGAGTAAGCAGGCCCCAACCAATACGCTCCCCCCAGCCCATCGGGTAGCGTGACTGATGCTCCCGCCAGCGAGGCACCTCCTGCATCACGCGCTCACAGAACGCCCTATCCGATTCGAGCCCTGCCGCGGCGCCCCCCGGATCACCCGTATAGAAATCAATCACACGTTTTTTCGTTGCCGGCACATAGATCGCATCGCAGGAGCGTAGTGCCGAGGTCGTGCCGCCACTTCCAAACTGATGCGTCCTGATTTCATGGATCTCGGCTTTACCGAGGACGCCCTCGCCCTGAATTTTGAAGTACGCACTCAAGCCGATCACCCAGCCACCAACCATCAGCATGGCCGCAACGATCATAACTACGCCAAAGAAGCGGAGCGCCTGCCAACTCTGGTAGTCCCGGTACATCCTTGCGAAGCCGTTCAATTGCGTTTCCTCGACATTCTCTTGCGTCCTTGTCCGTGCGCGGGCAAGCAACATTTTAGGGCCGAGGCGGATCATTCCCCAACTGACACGAAACGCTTGCCAGACCCAAGCCGGCCCGCCATCTTCGCCGAGTCAAGTTGAATGTGCATCCTGGACAGATTCGAGGTGAGGCAATGTGGCAGGTCTGCATAACACACCCCGCCGCACGATCCCGGTAGACTTCCCCACCACCGCGGGAACAGGGGCCACGCGGGCCATCCCAACCAAGGAGCACCATTTCAATGACGATCATCCGTTCCACCCTGTGCCTGGCCGCCTGCCTGCTGGCTGCCAATGCCTCAGCCATCGACCTGAAGGGCCTGTCCAGCACCGGCCTGAAGGCCGGCAAGGCCCTGACCCTGTCCGACGCGGAAGTCTCGGCGGCCGCCGACCAGGCCTGCACCTACATGGACAAGGAAAACCAGGTGGTGTCCGGCAACGATCCGTATGCCCAGCGCCTGGCCAAGATCACCCAGGGCCTGGCCAACGAAGACGGGCTGAACCTCAACTTCAAGGTCTACCGCACCGCCGACGTCAACGCCTGGGCGATGGCCAACGGCTGCGTGCGCGTCTACACCGGCCTGATGGACATGGCCAGCGACGACGAAGTGCGTGGCGTGATCGGCCACGAAATTGGCCATGTGAAGCTCGGTCACAGCAAGACCAAGATGCGCACCGCCCTGCTCGCCTCGGCCGGCCGTGAAGGCCTGGCGGCCTCCGGCAACGGCAACCTGACCCAGCTCAGCCAGGGCCAGCTCGGCGAACTGGCCGAAGGCTTCGTCAACGCGCAGTTCTCGCAGAAGGAAGAGAGCGCGGCCGACGAGTACGGCTACCAGTTCATGAAGCGCCACAACTACGATCCGGCAGCCCTGGCCAGCATGTTCCGCAAGCTGTCCAGCGACGGCGGCCTGATGTCCTCGCACCCGGGTTCGGAAGCCCGCGCCGGGCGCATCGACGCGATGATCAAGAAGGACAAGAAGTAAGCCACGGGCGGGCGGACTTCCGGGTCCGCCCGTTCACACGCCTGCCAGGGCCTGCCGCAGCAGCGGCAACTGTCGCCTGCTGCATGGCACTTTGACGCCATCAGCCATGTGCAGCAGCGCTTCCCCGCCGTCCAGCGGCTCGATCGAGCGCAGCTGGCCCCGGTGGATCAACCAGCTGCGGTGCGGGCGCAGGAACTCCGCCGGGTCCAGCCGCTGCTCCAGCGCCGCCATGGTGATCCGCAACGGGTAGTCGTGACCGCGCACCCGCAGGTTCACGTAGTTCCCGGCCGCCTGAGCGTATTCCACATCGCCGGTGGCCACCAGGAACTCCTTGCCCAGCTTGCGCACCAGGAAATGCTGCGGACGCTCGACCGGCTCCACCGGTGGGCCTTCGTCGGGCGGCGCCAGCAGGTGGGCCTCGCCCTGCCGCTGGCGGCCGAACCAGGCCACCGCGTGCACCGCAATCACCAGCAGGCTGTAAGTCTGCACGTCCTTGAAGAACTCGTAGAACCACTGCGCCGGCCAGGCGCCGTAGGTGTAGTGCTGGCCGGCCAGAGCGAAGGCCACCTTGCGCAGCAGCACCATGGCACTGACGTGCAGCAGCCACCAGGCGATGCCGCCCATCACGTAGAAACCGATCCGGCGCCGCCAGGTGTCGGCATGCAGCGGCCAGCGGCGCGCGGCCGCATGCAGCAACGCCAGCAGGCCCAGGCTGGCCAGCGCACTGCTGAACTCCTCGATCGAGGTCGCCGCCACCGGAAAGGGCTGGCCGTCACGCAACGCCCGCATCCACTGCGCCAGCACGTTGCCCGCCGCGGTGCCCAGGAACAGCAGTGACCAGAACGCGGCGGCAAGCCGAGGCCGCCGCGACCACTGCGGCCTCGCTGCAACAGGGGCGGTCGATGCCGCCGGATCTCCATTTTCCATGCCGCCATTGTTGCCCATCCGGCCGCGTGCGCATCCGCCATTGGTCCCAGCATCCCCACCACTGGCCCCTGCGCGCCCACCACTGCGCCCCATCCGCTGGCGGCCCGGCGCTGGCAGGCGGAGGGTGCAGCTTCCTCCTGAAGGCCGCCCTCCATGCACCGTCGCCATGACCTGGACACCCTGCGCGTCGCCGCCTTCGGGCTGCTGATCCTCTACCACGTCGCCATGGCCTACGTGGCCGGCTGGGATTTCCACCTCAAGAGCGCCTACACCGCCGAGTGGCTGCAATGGCCGATGATCGCGATGAACCGATGGCGCATGCCCCTGCTCTTCGCCATCAGCGGCATCGCGCTGGGCCTGTCCCTGCCCGACCAGGGGCGGCTGCGCCACACCCTGCGTCGCTGCTGGCGCCTGCAGCTGCCCCTGCTGTTCGGCATCGTCGCCGTCGTCTCCCTGCAGGCGTACTGCGAAGCGCTGGACAAGGGCGACGTGGCACCGGGGCTGGTCCGGTTCCTCTGGCGCTACTGGCAGTTCCGGCCCTGGCCCGGCGCGCACTTCAGTGGCGCCGGATACGGCTTCACCTGGAACCACCTCTGGTACCTGGCCTACCTGCTGCCCTACACCGTCCTGGCGGTGGCGCTGGCCAGCCTGCTGCGACCGCTGCGCGGGGTGCTGCCACGCTGGCAGCCGGGCGACCGCCTGCTGGGCAGTCTGCTGCTGGTGCTGCCGGTCGCCTGGCTGGGCTGGGCACTGCTGGTACTGATGCCACGCTGGCCGCCCACCCACGCCCTGTTCAACGACGTCTACGTGCACGCCGAATCGCTGCCCCTGTTCCTCGGCGGCTTCCTCGCGGCACGCTGGCAACGCGGCTGGCATCTGCTGGTGCGCGGGCGCAGACTGACCCTCGGCCTGGCCTTGCTGGGGCTGTGCCTGGAACTGGGCATCCGTGCACTGGCCCGGCTGCCGCATGTGGGCGACCTCGACGCCTGGGTGCTGGCACTGCCATGGGCCCAGACCGAGCGCATCGGCCGCGCCCTTTATACGTGGTGCATGCTGCTGGCCCTGTTCGGCTGGGCGCGGGTGCTGCTGTCCCGCCCCTGGCCCGGCCTGGACTACTGCCGGGAGGCTGTTTTCAGCTGGTACATCCTGCACCAGACCGTGCTGATCGTGCTCCTGTATGCGTTGCGGCCGCTGCAGCTGGGTGCGTGGCTGGAACCTGCGCTGCTTTTGGCCGGCACCGTCGGCGGTTGCCTGCTCATCCACGAGCTGCTGATCCGCCGCGTACGCTGGCTGCGCCCCCTGTTCGGCCTGCGTGCCGATCCGTTATCGTCGGCGCCTGCCCGCGTCGCGACGGCGCATTGAGGACAACGGATGTTCCAGACGCAATGGCACCTGTGGTTGCAGCACACTTTCGACAGCGGCTGGGTTCTGTCGCTGATGCAGTTCATCAGCCTGCTGGGCTACGAGATGGCCTATACCGCGCTGATCCTGGTGTGCGCCTTCGGGGCACGCCTGCGCGCCGGCCTGTGCGTGATGCTGGCGGTCCTGCTGATGGCCTGCGCCACGCATGCGATCAAGCAGAGCGCCGCCCTTCCCCGCCCTACCGATGTGGATGCAGCAGTACTGGACAAGGGCGAGCCATCGCATCCGTTCGTGGTGGATGGCGGAGGCCACACCTTCTGGGCACTGCCGGACGCGCAGGCCACCGCAATGCTGCGGGCACAGCCCGACGCCGACTACGGCTTCAACAGCGGCCATGTCGGCGTGGCGACGGCCGCCTGCGTGGGCCTGCTGCTGGCTTTCGGCATCCGCCGTCGCTGGCTGCGATGGACACTGGCGCTGGGCTGGCCACTGCTGATGGCACTCTCGCGCATGTACCTGGGCCGGCACTTCCTGGCCGACGTACTGGCCGGCTGGTTGATCGGCCTCGGCGTGGCCGTGCTGGCCTGGCAGTTGATGCCAGGGTTGCACGGGAATCGGCGCTGGCAGCTGCCGGTACTGCTGGGCCTCGGCGCGGCCCTGGCCTGGGCCGCGCTGTGGACACCGCTCGTGCCGCTGGGCGAAGCCGCGCGCCTGCTCGCGCTTGGCCTGCTGGTGGCGTGGCTGCAGTGGCGTGGCTGGCCAGCCGATCCGCGCGGCATCGTGCAGCGGGTGCTGCGCGTGCTGGGCGTTGTGCTGGTCTACCTGCTGGCCCGGCCCATCATCGAATGGCTCGCGCAGAGGATTCCGTTGCCGGATGCACCGATCACCGAGTTGCTGTGGCATACCGTCGGCACGCTGCTGATCCTCGGTGGCGGCGTTGCGCTGGCACGGTGGATTCCGCGGCAGCCGAAGCCCGGAGCATCACGATGACCGCGCCCCCTCGCCCCCTGATCCAGCTCACCGACGATGTACTGAGCCATGGAACCGTCTTCCGCTTTCCAGCGGTCTGGCCTTATGAAGCGATGGTCGACCTCATCCTGTTCGACAACCCTGATGAGGCACGACCCCATGGACTGATGGTCAGCACGGGACAGAAAGCCGGACTCATCCTGGTCCTGCTCCCGCCGGAATCCGCGCATCCGCACCTGCGCGGCGTGCGTACCGAATGGCTCGTCGCGCAATGGGCGCACTGGGTCTACCCGGAGTGCCTGGTCGAGCAGGTCCAGGTCCTCCGCCGCTATCCCGCACCGGTTCCGCACCCACCCGCGATGCCGAACGGCACCCGGTAGATCCACGCCCTGCGTGGATCGGCCGTTCCGACGCCGGGCGACAGCCACGCACGGCGTGGCGCTACCGCACCTCGAACTCGCCCACCAACACGGTCTCGGCACGGTCCTTCAGCCGCAGGGTGACTGCCTGGTCTTTCTGCTGCGGCGTGCCCCAGTGGGTGGTCAGGCGCAGCATCAGGGTGGTGGCGCCGGTCACCAGCTGCTGGCGGCTGCCGAAGTAGTTGGCCTCCACCCTGTACTTGCCCGGCTTGGCATCGCGCAGCGAGAACTGCTCGGGACCATAGCCGCCGGTGAAGTCCTGCGACATCTGCCCGCCCTGGTAGGTCAGGCGGTTGCCGTAGTAGGCGCGCTCGCCGTTGGGGTCGGTCACCCACAGGTCCATGTCACTGTTGTCGGCATCCCAGGCCAGCACCACCCGCAGGTCCAGCGGCATGGCCTGCAGCAGGCGCGGGTCGATGCCCCGGGTGTCCAGCTTCGGCCGGCTGCGCGATACCAGGTTGGTCAGTTCATCCAGCGCGATCAGGGCGATCCCATCGAAGCGGCCATCCCACGGGCGTACGACAACCTGGTACAGCGGTTCCAGCGCCTGCTGCGGCTTGCCGGCCGCCGCCAGCGCCAGGCCCAGATCACGGAAGCTCTGCGGCTCCTCCTGCCCCATCGCCAGAACCTGCTCGAACACCGGCACCGCCAGTGCCGGCGCGTCGGCCTGCAGCAACCGGTAGCCGAGTACGCGCAGCAGGTGGCGGTTGTCCAGGTCCATCTCGGCCAGGTTGGAAAGCACCCGCAGGGCCAGCTCACGCTGGTTCTGCTGCAGCAGCAGGTCTGCCACGTCCAGGAAGAAGGCGCTGCTGTCGGCATGCGCGGCACGCTCGGCCAGGTAGCGGTCGTACAGCTGGGCGGGCGGGCCCTGCCGCAGGCGCCGGGCCACCGGCGAGTCCGGCTGCCACGCTGCCAACTGGATGCCGAGCTGGCCGCCGTTGGCGGGCGACGCTGCTGCCTCGGCAGCCGATGCACTCGCACCCGTGGCATCCAGTGATGCGGCCTCCGCCGACGGGGCCTGCCGGCGCGCGCGCGCGGGCTCCATCCGCGACTCGGCAGCCATCATCGGCGCGGGCGGCGGCGGTGCCGCGGGTGCTGGCGCGGCAAGCAGCGCCATCGGCGCACTGGCCGCCGTATCGTTGGACAGGATCTCCTTGACCGCAGACGGCGGCGCCTGCTTCGGCCAGCTGCGGTTCCACCACTGCTGGCGCTCCTTCCACTGCGCGGCAACCTTGTCGAGGCGGCGGCGATCCTCGGCCGCACGATCGGCGACCTGGCGGGCATATCCACGGTCATAGTCGGCGCGCAGCGCGCCGGCGGGGCGGATCGCATAGCGCAGGTAGTCCTGCAGCGTCTCCAGAACGATCAGTGACGTGTCCGGCCCGACCATGCCGAACTGCTGGGACAGACGGTGCATTGCCTCGCGGTTGCTGCGCCGGTCCACCGCCAACTGCTGCAGGCGCGCCTGCGCCCACAGCCCGGCCAGCAGATCACCGTCGTCACTGTGGTGGGTGGGCGGCAGCGCCTGCCACTCACCACCGGCAACGCGTACGCGCATCGGCACGCCATCGGCGGCCAGGCGCGCATGCAGCCACACCCAGCCCTGCGCTTCACTGCGGCGATCGATCACCACATCCTGTACGCCACGCCCGGCGTCGATCTGGAGGTCCAGCGGTGCGGACAGCAATTCGCGGGTGGCGGCATCCACGTCCGTACCCACGGGCACGAAACGCCCACCATGCGCCTCGCTCCAGCCGCGCAGGCGGGTGGTGTCGGTGCGGGCGCCAGCGCTGCTGATTGCGAACAGGCGCTGATCCGCCGCCAGAGCCGGCAGCGTCTCCGGCCCGTAGGTCAGCAGGCCATCGCTGAGCAGCAGATATTCCTTTACGGTCGGCTGCGGCTGCCATCCGGCCAGCGCACTGGCGCCATCCGGGCAAACCGCCTGCAGTGCAGCGCGCAGCGCACTCCAGTTGCCACCCTGGATGCGGAAGCGACGCACCGGCTCGGCACGGTCGCGCAGCACGGTCAGCGCGACCGTGCCATTGCCCATTGCAGCGAAGTACCGATCCAGCAATGCGAACTCGCGCGTGCGGTCGCGCTGTCCGGACGATCCCGAACCGTCCCACAGCACGCCAACCTCGCCTGGCACGGTGCGCGGCGCGCGGCCTACCGGCACCGGCAGCTGCGCCAGCAGGTAGTGGCCCTCCTCCCACTTTGCCACCTGCACGTCTGCCCGGCGTGCTGCGGGCAGGTTCCATTGAAGCTGCGCCGGCAACTGCGCCCCGTTGCCCCGCCACTGCAACCGCCCTGCGTCGATGCGGAACGGGGCGGTTCCTGCAGTGACTTCGCCCGGCGCCTGCAGCTTCAGCTCAACCGAGGCGGCGCTGGCCGCGAACTGCAACGGCAGCGTCCACCGCCAGCCTTGGTTGGAGAAGGCCAGCGGCTCACGCAGCACGAGCTGCACGCGACGACTGCCACCTGCCGGCAAAGGATAGATGCGCAGGCGGAACTGGTTGCCGGCTGTCTGCTCCAGCAGACCCGGGTCAACACCGCGACGGGCGATCTCCTCGAAGACCTGGCGACCACGATCCTTGGGTACGGGCACCGCATCGCGCAGCTCACCATTGATGTCCAATGCAAAGCCGCTGATCTGCTGGCCGTCGGCCAACGGGAACTGCAGCTCGCCTTCCATCGCGCGCCGGTTCGGGTTGTGGAACTGCAGGGTGATGCGGGTCTGGGCGATGCCGGCGCGGACCTCACCCTCGATGCTGGCCTGGCGCAGCTCAATGGCCTGTTCGGCACCCGCAACCTGCAGCAGGGGGGCTGGAGCAAGCGGCCGGACGGCGGGGCGAGGCTGTGCGTAGGCAGACCCGGCCAGGGTGCCGAGCAACAGGGCCAGCACGCAGGGGGCGCGGCGGAGGACGAGGGGCATTGGACGGCTCCAGCGGGAGGATGGATGGTTCAACGCCTGGGTGGGGGGAATGGGGTTGCTGGGGAGACAGCCGGCGCGCATGCCCCTTTCCAGGACCGCCGCCTGCCTTGACCTGATTCAGAATCGCCTCCCGTCCAGTCATCCTTGTAGCCCCATGCGACGCTCCCCTGCGTCGCGCAACATCAGATCTGGCCGTCTTCCAGCTGCTCCAGCACAACAGACCACCACGCGCCTTCCGCGAGTGCAGCAGGGTCAAGCGTAGTCCATTCCGCCGCCATCGTGCTGATTGCAACATCACGATTGAACCGTTGCTCTGTCGGACGCGCTTGGAACTCGCCTCGCCTGAAGGCCTCAAGCCTGGCCTGCATCTCTGACTGGGAGTAGACAACGGGACCGGAACTACCTGACCTGGCCTGCTCCTGAAATGCCTCATACAACGCCAGAAACCCGAGGAAGCTGGACAAGCGACCATTGACGAACTTACGTATGCCATCACCCGCCGCAATCACCTTCCCGCCTGCTGATAGGCAGAGCAGAAGTTCCCGTCCCCATGGTTCATGCGCAACGACGAGAAGCTCATCCCCGTCGAAATTGACTCTCCGCGGCGCCTCGAACTGCAACAGGGGGACTTCGCCTGGCAGTTTTGAAGGCAACCCGAGGCGCAACATCAGCTCGCTTGACAAAGGATCAAGCCCAAAGTCGTTCAATACTTTGGCACTTACCTCCAGAGAATCCGCATCGTAGATGCGAGGGAAGGAATTTCCAGTCACGTCCAGACCTCACAGGCAGGATAACGCTGTCCGATAGATGAATGAACCATGCGTCGGATGAAGCTCTCGATTCGATCACCAATCAGATGGGCAGTCATCATCTACCCGCAGCTTCCCGCAATTCGTCGACCACTTCAGTGAAGAACGCCAAGATGGGCTGAGGTAGGGAGAGCATCCTTCCCACGGTGACTCCGTCATCACAATCGATGCGAAGCTCGGTGCCATTAATTGCCAGGGAGGTGATCCGCGCCTGATATCGGGGACTCGGGATGACGACATGAAGCCCTTCGCCTTTACGAACAATGCGCAGCGACCTGGGAGCAACCCCTTCGAACACGCGGGTGATGTAGCACGTTCTTATCAGACCGTTCTCGCAGGCCACATCAATTCTGTCATCGTTCTCGCCTGTAGCCAGACCCGAATCCTTCAGCGCATGCACAGACTGAAAGATGAGCCTGCTCCAGCAGGCCCGAATCGACGCCGCGATGAGCGATTTCCTCGAACACCCGGCTTCCGCGGCCCTTGGGCACCGGTACCGCCTCGCACAAGCCGCCTGCTGGTGCGCAGCGACACGGGTTCACTTGGCTCAGCAGACCGGCATCGCACATGGAACGTGGCTAGGTCGTCGCTCCGATGGTGCGCTTCTGAAGCGATTCGATCTTTGCCTGTACTCTCTCCAGACCAACCTTTCCGCAACCCACGAGCGTCAACTCACGAAGCGCCGAAAGATCATTGATGACCTCGATGTTGGCAATCTTCTTGCAGTACTGGATATCCAGTTTCTGAAGCTGCTCAAGTCCAACCAGTGCACGGATGTCCGTCAGCGAGCTCAGATTCTTCAGCCACACCGACGTCAACGCGGCAAGTGTCTCGATGCCATCGAGGCTTTTCAGCTTCGTGCCACCCAACAGCCCCAGGCGTTCAAGGCCACCAGCCGATGCAGACAGGACGCTGAAGATCTCACCATCCACGGGGACATTCAGAATGTTCAGTTCTTCCAGAGGCAGGGTCAGGGCCTGCTTGAGATTCTTCAGTGACTTGTCTGGATAGAGCGAAAGTACTTTCAACGCGGGGAAGCTCGATGCGTCGAAGCGCACCGGCACGTCGACATACAGCGTCTTGAGATTGGGCAGCACAACGCTCGTCCAGGCCAACGTCCCCGTGCCAAGATGGATGCTCAATGCCTCGATGCTCTCAGGCAGAAGTCCTTCCTCGAGCGCATCCATGATCGACGGGGCGATTGATCCCGGCCCGATGCTGAGCGTCTTGAGACCTCGCATTTCCTTGAGGATCTCTGGGAGCGCTTCGAGCTTGTCGCCGGGAGGTGACCAGAGGTGAACCTGCTCGATTCGGGCAAGCCTCTCAGTGTTGAAAGGCGCGTTAAAGAACACCAGCTCAGCACCAGGGGTCGGGAATGCGGCTTCGTGTCTGCTATGCATCAAAACAACTTTACTATTCATATTCTCTTCTTTCAGCAGGCGTTTCTCGCCGCAGAAACAGCGGCCCTTGAAGCAGGCGTGCTCACTGTACCAGCCCCGCGGCTTGCTCCATGCCGCAGCGCATCCCCGGCAAATTCATCCACCCGGGTCACCCGGGCGGCGCGGATCTGATTCAGTGATCCGCCCTCCTTGGGCACGTTGTCTGCTGCGTCCATAATTCCCTGTTCGTAACCCCGCAGCACGTGATTTGTCATGCGCGTGTCACCGGCCGCGCTTCCTAGATCAACAGGATACGTCGTGATCGTAACATCAGGATTGTTCAGCAGATCTTTCGCTGGATGATTGGCATCAGAGATTCGATCCCTGATGTTCACACCGCTGCCGGTGTAATACTCACCGCCAAGTTCGATGTGATAGATGCCTGGCGTGGATGGAACGGCATCCGCAACCTCATCCAGGATCAATCCCCATGGATCAATCCAGCGATGCGGATTCAAGGGATATGCGTAGGTATTGACTCCACCGCGGAGGCGTATCGGATCCTGCCCGATGTATGCACCGAGCGTGGAATCGTAGTATCTGTATCGATTGTAGCTGAGGCCGGTTTCCACGTCCTCATACTGGCCGGGCAGCCTGAGCTGATTCGCGAGCAGCGCGAGGCGGGGCTCTCCTGCACCCCACGGACTGAGGTCTGCGCACCACACTGCGGATCCATTGCTATCCAGCAACCGCGACGGGCATCCGTTCACGTGGTTGACATACAGGTGCACGCGGGAGGCCGGATATGCGGCGGACTTTGCGACGTCATGGGCCGGGTCGTCCGATCCCGGATGCGCATCTGTCGCTGCGGAAGAAGGCGTCGGCCGCCCGTGATTCGTCGAAGAGGTCGACCGAGCTTCTTCCCCGGACAAACCAGATCCCCCGGAACGAGCTGCCCCCGGCGTGGACTGCGACAGTGTCGCAGTACCCAGCCCCAGACTGGCGCTACCGAGCACCCCAAGGCCTCGCCCACCGCCGAGGCTGCGGTGACTGGACATACTGCTGACATCCGCTGACCTAACAGGGCCTTCTTGCTGCGCAGGTTGTCTCGGATGAGCCAGGCGAGGATCCGTTGCTGCTGATGGAACAGTCTGGCATTCCTGTGCGCCGGCAGAGGATGCGCTGACCAACGCCAACGGCACAAACGTCCCCGGGTAGTACACATACTCCCGCACCCGCTCATGCAGCTTTTCCAACCGCCGCTGCCGACGCCTCACCTCCACCAGGCTCGCCACATTACCCACCCAGACCGGCGCCGCCTCTTCAGCATCGTTCGCCTGCTGCACCTCACCCAGCAACGCATCTCCATCCCAGAAGAACCACGTCGTCTGCGTCGGGTTGCGCTTGAACACCCGCCGTCCCAACGGGTCATAGCCGTAGTACGTGGACTGCCCGTTGCGGCGACTCTCGGCCAACCGATGGTTGGCATCCCAGATCAGCGTCAGGTCATCCGGCGCATCCCCATGCGGCACGCCCTTGCGAACCAAGTCGCCTGCCCGGTCAAACACGTAGTGCATGCCCTGGTAGGAGCCTTCGCGCGTCCAGGTGGTCAGGTCGTCATCGTCGCCGCCCACCACCTTGCGCGCCTGCACCTGCTTCACCTCGGTGCGCAGCCGGTCGCCCGCCGGGTCGTTGAAGTAGCGCTCCACCTTCCCCTTGGGGTCGATGTGCTGCAACAGGCGCCCGATCGCGTCGTAGCGGTACTCGTCCACGCCCTGTGCGCTGTCGCTGCGCCGGGTCAGGTTGCCACTGCGGTCGTAGTCATAACGCGTTTCGAACAGCGGCGCGGCATCCTTCAGTACCGACTGCGAGGTCAGCAGGTTGCGGCTGTCATAGGTGAAGTCGCGCTGTAGATGCGGACTCAGCTGCTCGCGCGTCGTGCGGCCCAACGCGTCGCGCTCAATGGAGATCGGCGACTCGTCATTGATCGCCACCGACACCGTCTGGTCCCGCAGGTCGTACCCAAACGCGACGCGATTTCCCGCCGAGGTCTCGCGCAATACGCGGTTGCCGACCGCGTCGTAGCCATAGCCCACGCGGAAGCCATCCTGCAGATCTTCCAGCAGCTGGCCCAGCGGGTCATAACGGCGCTTGACCGTGCGCGCCGGATTGCGCAGCTCGACAATCTGCCCCTGCACGTCGTAGACAAAGTGTTCCTGCACCTGCTGGCCAGGATGGCGCACATCCGGCAGCGTCTTGCGGGTGATGCGCCCAAGCTTGTCGGTGGTAAAGGCGATACGCTGGCCCAGTGGATCCAGGGTCGCCGTCAGCCGCCCGGCAGCATCGTAGCTGTAACGCCGTGATTGCCCCCAGTAGTCCACTTCCTCGACGATGCGGCCCAGCGCATCGCGTACAAGCTGGTAGGTCTCGCCGCGCTGGTTGACGACCGCGATGAGCTGTTCTTCGGTGTCATAGCGGTACTCAACGCTGTGGCCATCGGCCTGCAGGCGCTTGCCGATCTGTCCGATGCCCACGTACTGCAGCCGCGTCTGCGCGCCCACTTCATCGGTGTAGCGGACCAGCTGATCTTCGGCATCGTACTCGCAGCGCACACCGGCGCCATCGGGGCCAGCGGTGGTCAGCAGGCGTCCCTTGGCGTCGTACTCGTAGCGGCTGGCCTGTCCCAACGGATCCACCTGGCGCAGCAGGTTGCCGAGCGGATCGTGCTCGAAGCGGCTCTCATGGCCGAGCGCATCAATGACGGCAGCCACCAGCCCATGACGGTCATAGCGCAGGCGTGTGACCGCCTGGCGCGCGTTGGTCTGCGACTCCAACTGGCCCCGTGCGTCGTACTCGAAGCGTGTGGTTGCACCCAGTGGATCGGTCTGGCTGACCAGCAGGCCCCGGCCATCGTACGCCTGTTGCCAATCGACACCATCCGGCGTCCGCAGCGACACCATATGGTCGTCCAGGTCGTATTCCATCTGGATCGACGTGCCATCGGCGCGCGTCAGGCACACCAGGTTGCCCTGCGCATCATAGGCAAACGCCGTACGCAGCCCCTCCGGATCGGTCACCGCCACGGTCCGACCGAAATCGTCGTACTCGAACAGCGTCACGCCATCGAGCGGATCGATCTCGCACAGGGGCAGCTGGTTCTCGTCGAACTTGACCACGCTCAGGTGGCCCAGCGAGTCGGTCACCCGGGTCTCGCGCAGCAGCGCGTCGTACTCGAAGTGGTAGTCGTACAGGCCGCCATCGCCCCACGAGTGCACTACCCTGCCCTGCGGGTCGAACGTGTAGTGGAATGACAGGCCGACGCGGTCGGTGTGCCGCACCAGGCGATGCTGTTCGTACGCGAAGGTGCGCGGCGCACCCAGCGCATCGACAGCCGCCAACAGATCACCCTCGCCACTGTAGCGGTAGCTCACCAGCGGATGCACCAGGCCGGTGGCCGGGTCATGCAGCGCCATCCGGTCGATGCGGCCGTGGCGTGCTTCCACCTCGATGAAGCGCCCTTGGAGGTCGCCGACGCCACTTTCGACAATGCGCACCAGATGGCCGTCGCGGCGCTCGAACCGCCAGTGGTTGCCGTGGGCATCCTCGATGCGCTCGATCGGCCACGACTGCGGATTCGGCAGCGCGCTGACGCCTGTCGGCAGTTCGCCGCCGAACACATACTTCAGGCCGCTCTTGAAGCGCACCTGCCATTGCCCGCGCCGCCGCAGCAGGCGCGCACCGTCGACGAAATCGAGGATCGCCCCGGCCTCGCCGTCGGCCGGTGGCAGCTCGGGGAAGAACGCGGCCTGGTCCGGGCCGGACAGCCACACGCTGCCGTCGTCCAGCAGTTCCAGGCGGATATCGGCCGGCGTCTGCCAGCCGGCGCCGCACATACCCGGCTCACCCGCCCGGCGCGAGCCGTAGCTGCGCTGCCAGGCGAAGGACAGCCGCCCGGGAATGTCGAAGTCCTGGTGGCTGACCACCACGCTGCCATCGCGGATATCCACCGGCTCGGCACGCAGCACCTTGCACTTGAGGAAGCTCGAGGGCAGATGGCCCCATTTGCCACGCCGCCAGTTGGCAAAGGCATCCATCTTCTTGCGGAAGAAGGCGCTCTTGCGCAGCTTGCCCAGCCCGGCAAACGCGGCGCGGAACGCCAACGCGGTCCAGGACACCGTGGGCGGCCCGCCGATGGTGACGCTGGTGGGGATGGCCACGTTCAGGCCGGTGGGCAGCGACATCGCGCGCAGCGGCTTCTTCGGCTTCTTCACCCGGAACGGGTTGATCATGCCGGCCAGGTTGCAGTCCAGCACCGGCATGGCCAGGCGCGAGAACGGCTCGCCATCGGCCGACACCGTGCGGCTGCCCATGAAGATCTCTTCGCCGTCGAACTGCGGCCCCATCGGCGCAGCCAGCGGCGGCCCCCACACGCCCAGCGGAATGTGGATGTCCAGGCCACCGGTACCGGCAGTGCCGCGGTGCACGCCATTGACCTTGATGGTCGACCCGATGAACGGGATGTAGTCGAACGGATCCAGCACCAGGCCGATGTGCGGCGTCGGCAGCGGGCACGGCGGCACCGCGTACATGTGGATGTCGATGCCCAGCTGCGGATCGAAATGCTTGGCGGCGATGCTCACGGCAACACTCCTTGTTGCTTTACAAGGCGCGGAACAACGCGCGCAGGAACGCCTTTACTTCGTCACGGTACTCGGCGCTGATCCAGGTCACGACGATGATGCCCAGCACGATGGCCACCAGCATCACCACGGTCTTGTTCGACTTCATGCAACAGCAACTCCTGTAACGGTCGTTCCGGCGGGTGCGGCCACGGGCGGCTGCAGCAGGCCCGACGGGTCGGGCAGCGGCTGCATCGCCGGCGGCTCGCTCCACACCGGAATGTCATGGTCGAGCGGGTGCTCGATGGCTGGCAGGCCATTCCAGCCCGGGTCGAGGAAATCGCGACCGACAGCCACGATCTTGCGGAAAAACTCATCGCCGCCCTGGATCAGGCGCTCGCGCTCCTGCTGGGCACGGTGGAAACCACGCTCCAGCGTTGCATCCAGCTCGGCGTCGATCGCGTCCAGCGCCGGGCGTGGCGGCTGCGGCCCGAGCGCACGCCCCTGCGCGTCGGCCTTTTCCAGCAGGCCGGTACTGGCCTGCAGGTAGTCAGCGGCCACCTGCTGCAGTGATTCGCAGCGGCGCACATCCTGCAGCTGCAGCAGGTCCCACAGCGCCTGCGGCAGCGTCGTGGCCTTGCGGTCGGCCGGTGTCAGTGGCTTGGCGATGCGGATGGCCTCCAGCAACTGGGTGCGTGCGGCCTCGCGCTGGCCCGCCTGCAACTGGCACCACCCGGCCATGCGCTGGCCTTCCAGCGCGAACATCGGGTGCGGAATGCTCGCCGCCGACGTCGAGGCCTGCAGGTAGGTCTGTGCGGCGCGCTCGGGCTGCTTGGCGGCCAGCCAGCAGCCGGCCTCGCCGAACCAGCTCTGCATCACCAGTTCCGGTGCAGCCGGGTTGCCGCTCATGCGCGCGCCCTCGGCCGCGCTTCGCGCCTGCCGGTAACTGTTGATCGCCTGCCCGTGGTCGCCATGCTTCAGCCACGCGCCGGCCACCATCATCTGCACCACCGACTGCTGGTCCTGCCAGCCATGCCGCTGCGCCAGCCCCTGGGCGCGCCCGGCGCGGGCAACGACCTGCGAGGGGCTGCCGCGCTCAAGCAGCAGCATCAGGTCTGCCAGCAGCTGCCGGTACAGCACTTCCGGGCCACGGCCGCCGGACTGCGCCGCGGTGTCGCGGGCGATGCCGAACATGTCGACCGGGGCGCTGACCACACGCGCCAGCGCGCCGTGACGGTCCAGCAGCGACTGCCAACGCGGATCTTCTTCGGTATCCACCAGCACCAGGCGCAGGCGCGCACCAGGACCGGCGGCCAGCGCCGCGTCCACCCAGCGTTCGAAGCCCTCGCCCGGCACGCAGCGCTCCGGCTCAAACACCGCCGCCAGCAGGCGCAGGTGCTCGCCGTGGTGGTCGATGAAACTCTCCAGCACCTGCACCACGCCGTGCGCGCTGTCCGGGTGCGCCTCGTGCGGGCCCCGCCACCCAAGCGGCACCTGCTGCGAACGCAGATCGTCCTGGCTGGCCAGATAGCGATCCAGCAGATCCTGCTTGACCTGGCGGCTGTAGCGGAAGCCCAGTTCATAGGCGGTATCGATGCGCAGGAAGTAATCCGGCGTATCGCGACCCGCGTCGTTGCGCTGCATTTCGAAGAACGCGGCCAGCAAGCGGCTGGCGGCGGCCGGCAGGCGCCAGACCAGCAGCCGCCGGCTGCTGTCGGCGCTTGCATCCAGCCAGGCATCGCGCAGTGCGTTCAGGCCACGCAGCATGGGGGTGTCCTGCATCGTGCTTCTCCCTTGCGGCTCAGCAGTTGAGCTTGATCTCGCTGCCGTTGACCGAAACACCACCGGCGTCGATCACCACCTCCGAACCACCGGCGGTGATCTTGATCGCGCTGTCGGTGATCTCGATGACCGAGCCGCCGACCTTGCTGGTGAGCTTGACCGCCGACTCCAGGCTCATCGCCCCGTCCGAGCCCTGGCTGTGGGTGCCGGTGGCATCCTGGCTGAAGTTGCCGGTGACATCGATGACGCGCTCGCCGACGTTGCTGTCGTCGACCTTGCCCTGCACCTTGCGCTTGTCCTGCCCGGTGATCGTCACTTCCCGGGCGGCCTGCAGGGTCTCGGTGACCAGCCCACCCACGGTGCGGCTGGAGGTGGATGTCACGGTTTCGGCCCAGGTGCCGGTGCGCTGGCTGGTGTAGTTGCCGGTCAGCGTGGTCTTGAAATCACCGGTGATGGTTTCGGTGTAGCCGGCGGCCACGATCGTCTTGGTTTCGCCCGCTTCGTATTTTTCGGTGACCGCACCGGTGACATTGGTGGTACGGGTGCCGGTGACGCCGAGCGTATCGGTACCGGTAATGGTGATGCCGCGGTTGCCGCCGACACTGATGTCCTGGTTGGCGCCAACGCCCATGGTGTGGTTCACCGCCACCGTGGTCGACTTGTTGTTCTTGATGCTGGCGTTCTGGTCGTTGAGCACGGTGGTGACCATGTCACGCTGGGCGCGCATGTTCAGCAGCTCGCCGCCGGCGCCATCGTGCATGGTGATTTCATTCCAGCCTGCGCCCTTGACGGTCTTCGACTTCAGGCCGCTGACCTCCATGCCGAACGGCGGCATGTTGTCTTCGTTGTAGACGCGCCCGGTGATGATCGGCCGATCCGGATCACCGTCGAGGAAATCGACGATCACTTCCTGGCCCACGCGCGGCGGCGAGACGCCACCCATGTCGGCGCCGGCCCAGGGGCTGGCGCTGCGGATCCAGCACGAGGCATTCTCGCGACGGTCCAGCTGGCGGTCCCAGTGGAACTGCACCTTTACCCGGCCATAGCGGTCGGCGTGCAGCTCCTCGCCCGGCGGGCCGACCACCGTGGCGGTCTGCGGGCCCGGCATGCGCGGCCAGGGGGTGAGCCGCAGCGGGCGGTACGGGATGCGCCGGCGCAGCACTTCGGCCTGCACTTCCACGCTGGGCGCTTCGGCACTGCCGAAATCGGCGGCAAAATTGTTGTGGCCTTCGCGCTGCACGCTGACCACGAAGAAGCTGCGATCGGTGTCGTCGCGGCCGATGAAGTCCGGATGGCGCTCCAGGTCGAAGCACCCGCCGGCCTCCATCTCGCCGGCATTGCCCGCGCACTCGAACAGCTTGGTCGGCCAGGTCACTTCTTCGTTGCGCACGGCGGCCAGCGCCGTGCCGATACGGCTGTTCATGAAGCGCGCTGCACCGTCGTAACGGTACTGCTCCAACGGCGGCAGCAGGCCCATCGGCACCTGGTTGCCCTGGTTGCCATCCAGTCGTTCGCCCGGCTGCTTGAAATCGAAGCTGCGCAGGGTCTGCACGCTCGGGCCGACCCGGCGCCGCGCGCCCCAGCGATGCAGGCCGGTGCTGGCCAGGGTGCCCTGGTCGGAAACGTAGGCGATCGGCTGCGGCTCGCCGTGGGCAGTGCTCAACGTCGAATCGTCGCTGATCACCATCTCGTGGCCTTCGTCGTCGTGGACGAAGCTGTAGTACAGGCCCGCGTCTTCCAGCAGGCGGCTGACGAAGGCGAAGTCCGATTCGTTGTACTGCACGCAGTACGGCAGCGGCGCAAGCTTGCCGGGGTTGAGGTCGTAGCGGTACCGCGCCAGCTGCGCATAGCCCTCGAAGACTTCCTCGATGATCTGCAACGCGGTGCGATCCTGGAAGATGCGGCAGTTGCAGGTGTAGTCGAGGAAGGCGAACCACGGCGCCAGTTCGGCGCGGTAGGCGCTGAACTGTGCCTGCTGCCCGGTGCTGGCGAACTCGCGCACATACCCATGCACGCTGCGGTCGCCGAATTCATCGCCCAGCTGCAGGCGCAGCGGCTGACCGACCAGTTGCTTCAGCTCCAGCCGCGGCTGGATGGAAAGCAGGTCGATGCGGTAGGTGAACGGGCTGGAGACCGAGGCGATGCCATCGAAGCGCTTGACCAGGAAGGTATCCGGGTCCAAAGCGGTTTCGACGCGGATCAGGCGTCGGTCCTGGTGCAGGCGCTGCAGTGCGGCGCCAGGGAGCAGTGATTCGGCGTACATCGGGCGTTCCGTCGTCCCATGTTGGTCGTGGCCTGACTGTGCCATCCAGACGTGACGGGCGCCAGCTTTTTGACGGTCACATGGTCATATAACGAGATGAATTCATTAAGGTTTTCCCTCGTAATGTGCTTCGCGTCACATATATTCCGTCACAGAGCGGCTGGTCAGCCCTGCACCTGCGCGGCACCATAGCGTCCGGATTTCCGCCATAAGGATGTGCATGCGCCCGTTGTTCCTGTCCGTGCTGTTGGCTGTTTCGTTGCCTGCCGCCGCTGCCCCGATCTCGCCTTTCCCGTTCACCCACAATGACTGGACGCTGTCGTGCGACAACACGCGCACCTGCCGCGCAGCGGGCTACCAGTCCGATGAGGGCGACGGCCCGGCGGTGTCGGTGCTGCTGACCCGCGCGGCCGGCCCGCAGCAGCGCGTGCAGGGCCAGTTGATGCTGGGCCAGTACGATGAGGGCGCGCCGAAGCTGGCGCCAGGCGCGGACGTCCATCTACAGATCAACGGCACCGACCTGGGCCGCCTGTCGCTGAAGGAAGGCACCGGCGCACTGACGCCGGCACAGACCGATGCGCTGCTGGCGGCACTTACCCGCACCAGCCGCATCGAGGTGGTGGGCGGGGGCAACCAGCGCTGGACGCTGTCCGACAGCGGCGCGTCGGCGGTGCTGCTGAAGATGGACGAGTTCCAGGGCCGCCTCGGCACCCCGGGTGCACTGGTGCGCAAGGGCAATGGCAGCGAGGACAAGGTGCTGCCGGCGCTGGCCCCGCCGCTGGTGACACTGCCGAAGCTGCCCGCTACACGCCCTGCCGACACCGCGATGGCACAGACGCAGGCCACAGCGTTGCGCCGCGCACTGCGCGCGGCGACGCCGGCCGATGACTGCGCGGCCATCAGCCCGGAAGGCCACCCCATGATCGATGAGCCGGAGGAGCTGACGATCACCCGCCTGTCCAGCGACAAGGTGCTGGTGTCCACGCTGTGCTGGCGCGCGGCCTACAACGAGGGCTACGGCTTCTGGGTGGCCAATGACAAGGCGCCGTTCAATCCCGTGCTGGTCACCACGTCAGGCAGCGACAGCGATGGCCGGGTCATCAGTGCCGCCCACAAGGGGCGCGGCCTGGGTGACTGCTGGCACACCATGGACTGGAGCTGGGACGGCAAGCGCTTCGTGAAGACCGGCGAAGCCACCTCGGGCCTGTGCCGCCTGGTGGCAGCCGGCGGCGCCTGGGACATGCCGACCGTGGTCAGCAAGGTCCAGCCCTGAGCGAGTGACAGAACGGGTGCGGCCCGTGCATCGGCATGGGCCGCACTGGAGGTTCAGGCCGGCAGGCAATGCTCGATGATGAGCTGGATCGCCGCACCGCCGCGGTAGTCATCGCAGGCCAGACGGTAGGCCAGGTGCACGTGCCGTCCCGGTGCATTGCCGTGCCAGCCGCCGAAGTGGATGGCGTTGACCGTGCCCGGCAGGCCGGGCAGGCGCAGTTCCAGCTTCAGGTGGCGCTCTTTCAGCACGCGCCAGTTGGCCACTTCGAAGTGGCCATCGAACATCGGCTCGGGGAAGCCCTGCCCCCACGGACCGGCCAGGCGCAGGGCATCGGCATGGCGATGGTCGAGCTCGTGCACGGCCAGTTCGCCATCGCTGAGCACATGCTGCTGCAGCGCGGCCGGGTCCAGCACTTCCTGCACGATGGCGACGAAGGCCGCCTCGAACGCAGGCAGATGCTCCAGGCGCATGCTCAGCCCGGCCGCCATGGCGTGCCCACCGAAGCGTTCGACCAGGCCGGGATGACGCGCGTCGACCAGCGCCAGCGCATCACGGATATGCAGGCCCGGGATGGAACGCGCCGAGCCACGCAGGGTGTCCGCCCCCGGTTCGGCCGGAGCGAAGGCGATCACCGGACGGTGCAGGCGATCCTTCATCTTCGATGCCACCAGGCCGACCACGCCGGGATGCCAGTCGGCATCGAACAGGCAGGCTGCCACCGGACGCTCGCCTTCGGACTGCAGTACCACGCGCGACAACGCCTGTTCGGCATCGTCGGTCATCGACTGCTGCACCGCGCGGCGTTCGGCGTTGATCTGCTCCAGTGTCTGGGCGATGTCGCGTGCCTGGCGCGGATCTTCGGTCAGAAGCAGCGCAATGCCCAGGGCCATGTCCTCCAGGCGACCGGCAGCGTTCAGGCGTGGGCCGAGCGCAAAACCAATGTCGGTGGCGGTCAGTCGCGCGCTGTCGCGGCCACTGGCTTCGATCAGCGCCTTCAGGCCCACGCAGCCGTGCCCGGCGCGCAGGCGACGCAGGCCGGCACTGACCAGGGCGCGGTTGTTGGCATCCAGGACCACCAGGTCGGCCACGGTGCCCACGGCCACCAGATCCAGCAGCGTGGTCAGGTCCGGGCCCTTGCCATCGGCGAACACGCCGGCCTCGCGCATCTGCCGGCGCGTTGCCATCAACACATAGAAGATGACGCCGACACCGGCCAGCGATTTGCTGGGGAAGTCATCGCCTTCCAGATTCGGGTCGACGATGACATCGGCCGGCGGCAGCTGCGGCCCGGGAAGATGGTGGTCGGTCACCAGCACCTGCCAACCCCGCGCCTTGGCTGCGTTGACGCCGGCATGGCAGGCAATGCCATGGTCGACGGTGACCAGCAGGTCCGGCTGCAGGGCAGCCAGTTCCTCGACCAGCGAAGGCGACAGGCCATAGCCGTGCACCATGCGGTTGGGCACCGCATGGAATACATGACGCGCGCCGAGCATGCGCAGTCCGCGCACGCCGACCGCACACGCAGTGGCGCCATCGCAATCGAAATCGCCCACCACCAGGATGCGCTTGTCGTTGGCAATGGCGTCGACCAGCAGCGCGACGGCCGCATCGATGCCGGTGAGCAGCTCCGGCGCGTGCAGGTTGCCCAGCCGCGGCAGCGCCAGTTCCGGCGTGGTCGCGCCACGGCTGGCATACAGGCGGGCCAGCAGCGGCAGCGTGTCGTCGGGCCACGCACCGGGCTGTACCGGCTCGCGGCGGCGGATCATCGGCGTATCGGACACGGGAGGCGCACCATCGGCGGCAAGGGACATCGGCATCGCCGGGTTGCGGAAGACGCCGCCATGATAACGCGGGGCTACATACGGGGTCAGAGCCCTCTGCAGGCAGAGGGCTCCGCCCCCACCCCGACGTTTGGATTTTGCGGCCACATCTTTCATGCTTGCCGGCCCCGAAACGGACTTCCACACATGCGCCACACCCTGCTTCCCGCCCTGCTGGGCCTCGCCCTCGCCCAGACCGCCCACGCGGCTACGCCCGAGCCGAAGGCCGGTGTGAAGTTCGAGCACAACAACTGGTCGCTGGCCTGCGACAACACCCGCACCTGCCGTGCCGCGGGTTACAGCCCGGAAGAACCCGCCAACCTGCTGAGCCTGATGCTGGAACGCGCGGGCGGCGCGAATGCACCGGTCATCGCGCGCCTGCGCAATGGCGAGGGCGATGACCCGGCGCCGACCGGTGCGCTGCGCCTGCGCCTGAATGGCAAGGACCTCGGCCCGGTGCAGGACACCGGCGAAGCGGAAAAGTTGCTGTTGAAGCAGGCGCAGACCGATGCGCTGGTTGCCGCCCTGCCCCGCCAGGCACGCATCGAGATCATCGATGGCAAGGGCAAGGCGTGGCCGATCTCCGACAGTGGCGCCACCGCAGTACTGCTGAAGATGGACGAGGCACAGGGCCGGCTGGGTACGCCCGGCGCGCTGGTGCGTCGCGGCGACAAGGCCGAAGCGAGCGTGCCCGCGGCACTGCCGTTGCCGGTGATCGTGCATGGCAAGCTGGTGGCAGCGCGCAGCACGGATGCGGCGCTGGGCAAGGTGCCTGCGCTGCGCAAGGCGATGATTGCCAGCCTGCCCACGCCGGACGAGTGCACGCGCCTGAGTGATGGCGAGCAGGATGAGATCGAGATCCAGCGGCTCGATGCCAGCCACGTGCTGGCCAGCACCAGCTGCTTCATGGGTGCCTACAACTTCAGCAGTGGCTACTGGGTGGTGCAGGACAAGGCGCCTTACCAGGCGCGCTTCGTGACCTCCGACGCGGAAGACTTCGACCGCGACGACGCCATGCTGCGCGGGCGCTTCCGCGGCCGCGGCATCGGCGACTGCTTCTCGGGCCACGACTGGGCATGGGATGGAGCGCGCTTCGTGAAGAGCAGCGAGTTCACCACCGGACAGTGCCGCGGCGTGGCGGGCGGGCATTGGCAGCTGCCGACCGTGGTCAGCACGGTGAGGTGATTGCTTGCAGGGCTGCGCCCTGCACCTGCCGAAGCAACATCCGAAGCAACAGCAACAGCGGGGAGTCCGTGGGTTGGCGGGGCGGTGTCGGATTGCGGGGACGCCGCAAGTACGTCCCTGTAGGCTTGGCAGCCGCATCCATGCGGCTGACACCCCGCAATCCGACACCGCCCCACCTTCGACAGGTTCACGCGGCTGCTGGTAGGTGCCGACCGTTGGTCGGCACATCTTTCAGATATCGATAGACAAAATGGGGTCAGAGCCGTTTTCCCGAGGAAAACGGATCCGACCCCGCTCGGCCCAGGCCCCGCTCAGTCGTGCAGCTGGCGGGGCTTCTTCCAGAACTGCCAGCGCTGGCGCTTGTCCAGCTGGAACTGCAGGCCGTCCTCGAAATCCAGTACCAGGCGCTGCAGCTCGCCGCGCTGCAGTGCCACCAGCAGCGGACGGATGGCATCGTTACCCAGCTGCTGCAGCGAGCGCAGCTGGCGCAGGTCGACCAGGGCATCGACGGACTGGTCGCCATCCACCGATACGCCCGCGGCCAATGCCAGGCCCTGCAGCAGGGCATCGCGGCTGCGCACCTGCACGTGCGGGGTGGTCACCGACACCGGCATCACGCCGCCGCCCCAGAACCACAGGGAATTGATCGGCTGCTGGCCCTGGGCCGCGCGCTGCTGGTTCCAGGAATGGTTGTGCAGCAGCACCTGCGCTTCGGTCATCAGCGCACGCCAGCGGCGGCCGGCCTCGCCTTCGGGCAGGTGCGAGAACAGGTCATCGCCCAGCACCTCGTCGGGGCTGTCGAAGGACGGCAGTTCGGTTTCGATGGGCAGGCGCAGGTACCAGCGCGCCGGGTCCGGCGCATCCAGCACGAAGCCCGCATCGGCGAACAAAGGCTGCAGCACCGGCAGCAGGGCGAGGCTGTCGGCCAGGGTCGGCCGCAGCGTTTCGCCGTGCCCCATCATCCGCGCACCGTGCATGTCCGGCACCATGCAGGCCGGATCGGCACGCAGCCAGCAGGCACCGGCGGCATCGCCGACATCACGCTGGCGGGTCAATGCGGCGACCGGCCACTGCGGCGCGGCCACGGTGAAATGACGCTGCAGCTGGGGGCGTTCGCCCGCCTCCTGCTGCACGGCGATGGCGCGGCCCAAGGCGCGCGCCACCTCGTCAGGCAATGCAGCCGCTGCAAAGCGGCTGCGTGCCGGCAACAACAGGGTCGCCGTTGCCACCCGGTCAGGCCACGTAGCTGACGCTGACGATCTCGTACTCGCGCTGGCCGGCCGGGGCGTCGATCACGATCGAATCCCCTTCCAGCTTGCCGATCATCGCGCGGGCCACCGGCGAGGAAATGGCAATCAGGCCCAGCTTGATGTCCGCTTCCAGGTCACCGACGATCTGGTACTTCTTCTCTTCGTCGGTTTCCACGTCGGCCAGGGTCACGCTGGCGCCGAACACCACCTTGGAGCCGGCGTTGAGCTTGCTCACGTCGATGATCTCGGCGTGCGACAGCTCACCTTCCAGCTGCTTGATGCGGCCTTCGATGAAGCCCTGCTCCTCGCGCGCGGCGTGGTACTCGGCGTTTTCCTTCAGGTCGCCGTGTTCACGTGCTTCGGCGATCGCGGCGATCACCTTCGGGCGCTTGACCGACTTCAGGTGATCCAGTTCATCACGCAGCTTCTGCGCGCCCTTCATCGTGATGGGGGCTCTCATGCATTCAACTCCTTGTGCAGCTCCTGCAGCGACCAGACGGGGCCGGTGCCGCGGAATTCCAGTGAATCCACCAGCGCCTTGGCGCCGGCAATGGTGGTCGAGTAGGTGACGCGGTGCTGCAGCGCCTCGCGACGGATCGAGAACGAGTCGTTGATCGCGGCACGGCCTTCGGTCGTGTTGACGATGTAGACGATCTCGCCGTTCTTGATCGAATCGACGATGTGCGGACGGCCTTCGACCACCTTGTTGATGATCTCGCAATCCATGCCGTGCTGCTGCAGCCACGCGGCGGTGCCGCGGGTGGCAACCAGGCTGTAGCCACGCGCCAGCAGGGCCTTGGCCACCGGCAGCACGCGCTTCTTGTCCGGGTCACGCACCGAGACGAAGGCCTTGCCGACCGGCGGGGCCTTGATGCCGCCCGCTTCCTGCGCACGCGCGAAGGCGGCGTTGAAGGTACGGCCGACGCCCATCACTTCGCCGGTGGAACGCATTTCCGGCCCGAGGATCGGGTCGACGCCCTGGAACTTGGCGAACGGGAAGATCGCCTCCTTCACCGAGTAGTAGTCCGGCACGATCTCTTCGGTCGCGCCCTGCTCGGCCAGGGTCTTGCCGGCCATGCAGCGCGCGGCGATCTTGGCCAGCGCCATGCCGGTGGCCTTGGACACGAAAGGCACGGTACGCGAGGCGCGCGGGTTCACTTCCAGCAGGTAGATGGTGTCATCGCCATCGTCGTTGGTCTGGATCGCGAACTGGGTGTTCATCAGGCCGACCACGTTCAGGGCCTTGGCCAGCTCCACCACCTGGCGGCGCAGCTCGGCCTGGGTCTTGGCCGACAGCGAGTACGGCGGCAGCGAGCACGACGAGTCACCCGAATGCACGCCGGCCTCTTCGATGTGCTCCATCACGCCACCGATCAGGACGTTGCCATCCTTGTCGGCGATGATGTCCACGTCCACTTCCACGGCGTTGTCCAGGAAGCGGTCCAGCAGCACCGGCGAATCGTTGGACACCTTCACCGCGTCGCGCACGTAGCGGGCCAGGTCGGATTCGCCGTAGACGATTTCCATCGCGCGGCCGCCCAGCACGTAGCTCGGGCGCACCACCAGCGGGTAGCCGATCTCACGGGCCAGCAGCAGGGCTTCCTGGTCGTTGCGGGCGATGCGGTTCGGCGGCTGCTTCAGCTTCAGCGAATCGACCAGCTGCTGGAAGCGCTCGCGGTCTTCGGCCAGATCGATCGAATCCGGGCTGGTGCCGATCACCGGCACGCCGTTGGCTTCCAGCGCGCGCGCCAGCTTCAGCGGGGTCTGGCCGCCGTACTGCACGATCACGCCCTTCGGCTGTTCCAGTTCGACGATTTCCAGCACGTCTTCCAGGGTCAGCGGCTCGAAGTACAGGCGGTCGGAGGTGTCGTAGTCGGTCGACACGGTTTCCGGGTTGCAGTTGACCATGATGGTTTCAAAACCATCCTCGCGCAGGGCCAGTGCCGCGTGCACGCAGCAGTAGTCGAACTCGATGCCCTGGCCGATGCGGTTGGGGCCACCGCCGAGGATCATGATCTTGTCGCGGTTGGTCGGCGCGGCCTCGCACTCGTCCTCGTAGGTCGAGTACAGGTAGGCGGTGCCGGTGGAGAATTCACCGGCGCAGGAGTCCACGCGCTTGTAGACCGGGCGCACCTTGTGGGCGCGACGCAGCGCGCGGATGGCCGCCTCGTTGGTGCCGGTCAGCTGGGCCAGGCGGGCGTCGGAGAAGCCGGCGCGCTTGAGCTTGCGCAGGCGCGCAGCATCCAGCGCATCGATGCCACCGGCAGCGACTTCAGCTTCGGCCGCGATGATTTCCTCGATCTGGTCCAGGAACCAGTGGTCGATGAAGGACAGCGCGTAGATCTCTTCCACGCTCATGCCGGCGCGGAACGCATCGGCCACGTAGAACAGGCGCTCCGGGCCCGGGGCCTTCAGTTCGCGGCGCAGGGTCTGCAGGTCGTCTTCGTTGGTCAGGTCCAGGCCGGTCGGGTCGAAGCCGACCTTGCCGGTTTCCAGGCCACGCAGAGCCTTCTGCATCGACTCCTGGAAGGTGCGGCCCATCGCCATCACCTCGCCCACCGACTTCATCTGGGTGGTCAGGCGGGCGTCGGCGGCCGGGAACTTCTCGAAGGCGAAGCGCGGGATCTTGGTGACGACGTAATCGATGGACGGCTCGAACGAAGCCGGGGTCAGGCCGCCGGTGATCTCGTTCTTCAGTTCGTCCAGGGTGTAGCCCACGGCCAGCTTGGCGGCGACCTTGGCGATCGGGAAGCCGGTGGCCTTGGAGGCCAGCGCCGAGGAACGCGACACGCGCGGGTTCATCTCGATGACGACCACGCGGCCGGTGGTCGGGTTGATGCCGAACTGCACGTTCGAGCCACCGGTATCGACGCCGATCTTGCGCAGCACGGCGATGGAGGCATCGCGCAGGCGCTGGTATTCCTTGTCGGTCAGGGTCTGCGCCGGGGCGACGGTGATCGAGTCACCGGTGTGCACGCCCATCGGGTCCAGGTTCTCGATCGAGCAGACGATGATGCAGTTGTCCGCGGTATCGCGGACCACTTCCATCTCGAACTCCTTCCAGCCCAGCACCGACTCTTCGACCAGCACTTCGGTGGTCGGCGACAGTTCCAGGCCGCGGCTGACGATCTCGACCAGTTCTTCGCGGTTGTAGGCGATACCACCACCGCTGCCGCCCAGGGTGAAGCTGGGGCGGATGATGGTCGGGTAGCCGACGCGGGTCTGGATTTCCAGCGCTTCGTCCAGGGTGTGGGCGACGGCGGCGGTCGGGCATTCCAGGCCGATCTCACCCATGGCGACGCGGAACAGCTCGCGGTCTTCGGCCATGCGGATCGCGTCGCGCTTGGCGCCGATCAGCTCGACGTTGTACTTCTCCAGCACGCCGTTGTCGGCCAGGTCCAGCGCGCAGTTCAGCGCGGTCTGGCCACCCATGGTCGGCAGCAGGGCATCGGGCTTTTCCTTGGCGATGATCTTCTCGACCGTCTGCCAGTTGATCGGCTCGATGTAGACGGCGTCGGCCATCTCCGGGTCGGTCATGATGGTGGCCGGGTTGCTGTTGACCAGCACCACGCGGTAACCCTCGTCACGCAGGGCCTTGCAGGCCTGTGCGCCGGAGTAGTCGAACTCGCAGGCCTGGCCGATGACGATCGGGCCAGCACCGATGATGAGGATGGTCTTGAGGTCAGTGCGCTTGGGCATTTTCTTCTCTAAGTCAGTACAGCGTGACAAGGGGGGTGATCGCACGCTGTCGATCAGGAATCTTGATCCGCAGCACCGCGCCAGCGGCAGCAGCGATGCGGGGGCTTACGGTCCATCGCGACGCCACCGGCGGGCCGGCGGCGTACTGATCACGCCTTGCTCTGTTCCATCAGGGCCACGAAACGGTCGAACAGCGGACCGACATCGGTCGGGCCGGGCGACGCTTCCGGGTGGCCCTGGAACGAGAACGCCGGCACGTCGGTGCGGGCGATGCCCTGGTTGGTGCCGTCGAACAGCGAACGGTGGGTCACGCGCAGGGTGGCCGGCAGGGTCGATTCATCAACCGCGAAGCCGTGGTTCTGCGAGGTGATCATCACCCGGCCGTTGTCCAGATCCTGCACCGGGTGGTTGGCACCGTGGTGACCGTGGCCCATCTTCATGGTCTTGGCGCCCGAAGCCAGGCCCAGCAGCTGGTGGCCCAGGCAGATGCCGAAGGTCGGGATCTTCACGTCGATGAAGGTCTTGATCGCTTCGATGGCGTAGTCGCACGGTTCCGGGTCACCCGGGCCGTTGGACAGGAACACGCCGTCCGGCTTCAGCGCCAGCACCTCGGCCGCCGGGGTCTGCGCCGGCACCACGGTCACTTCGCAGCCGCGCTCGGCCAGCATGCGCAGGATGTTGGTCTTCACGCCGAAATCGTAGGCCACGACCTTGAACTTGGCCGGCACGCTGACGAACGCGTTGGCGTCCAGGTCCAGCTGGCCTTCGGTCCAGGTGTAGGTCTTCTCGGTAGTGACGACCTTGGCCAGATCCATGCCCTTCAGCCCCGGGAACTTGCGGGCGGCTTCCAGTGCCTTTTCCACGTCGATGTCGCCGGCCATCAGCGCACCGTTCTGCGCGCCCTTCTCGCGCAGGATGCGGGTCAGCTTGCGGGTGTCGATGCCGGCGATGGCGACCACGCCACGCTGGATCAGCCAGTCCTGCAGCGACACCTGGCTGCGCCAGTTGCTGGGACGGCGCGGCACGTCGCGCACGATCAGGCCGGCCGACCACACCTTGGAGGCTTCATTGTCCTGGTCGGTCATGCCGGTGTTGCCGATATGCGGATAGGTCAGCGTGACCATCTGCCGGGCGTAGGACGGGTCGGTCAACACTTCCTGGTAACCGGTCATGGCGGTGTTGAACACCACCTCACCGACGGACAGGCCGGGCGCGCCTACGGATTCGCCCTCGAATACGGTGCCGTCTTCGAGGACGAGGATTGCGGCTTGGGTCACGGAAATCTCACTTTGGCTACCGAGGGGGCTGCCGAAGTCACGCCTGCGCTTCACGGAAATCCGGTTGCAAAAAAGCGCGGACGTACGGTCTGGGACCGGTCCGGCTTTCGTGATTCGGCGAGTGCGAATTGTAGCGCTGCCGGGGCGCTCGCGCCAGCGGTTATATCGCTTTATGAACAGGCGATTGCGTATTCATTTCAATCCGGCAGCGTATGCAGCGCCCGCGCCCGGTAGTGCCGGCCGCTGGCCGGCTGCCAGGGGATGCCCGGCGACATGGGAATTGCCGGCCAGCGGCCGGCACTACCGCCTTACGCCAGCAGGTCCCGCACCCGGTAGCTGCCCGGCGCGCGGCCGTGCACCTGGCGGGCGGCAAACAGCGCGCCGCGGGCGAAGATGTCGCGGTTGGTCGCCCGGTGCACCAGCTCGATGCGCTCGCCCAGGCCGGTGAACTGCACCAGGTGCTCGCCGACGATGTCGCCCGCACGCAGGCTGGCGTAGTGCGGTTCCGCCCCGCCCCGCTGCGCGGCCGCACCCAGGGTCAATGCCGTGCCTGACGGCGCATCCTTCTTCTGCGTGTGGTGCGACTCGACCACGTCGCAGTCCCAGCCGGCCAGTGCCTGTGCGGCGCGTTCCACCAGTTCGTCCAGCACGGCCACGCCGAGGCTGAAGTTCGAGGCCCAGACCAGCGGGATCGCACCTGCGGCGGCCTCCAGTGCCTGCCGCTGCACCGCGGAAATGCCGGTGGTGCCGGACACCAGGCCCGCACCGCGCTCCACGCACAGCGCCAGCATCGGGTCGAAGCCCTCGGGCAGGCTGAAATCGATGGCCACGTCGAACTCCGGCGCGCCCGGCAGCTCGCTGGCGGCAAAGTACGGCACGCCATCGATCACGCGCTGCGCCGGCGCACGGCCGGTCACCGCCGCCACGACCTGCAGGATTTCGGGATGTTCGGCGGCCAGGCGCAGCAGGGCCTGGCCCATGCGCCCGGAAGCGCCATGGATGAGCAATCGAAGGGGAGTCTGGTTCATGCACGCAGGCTAGCGGCAGCGCGGTCGATCCGGCAAGCACCATCACTGCTACGCTGCATGCCCTTTCAGGCAATGGAACGCATTCCCATCATGCAGATCAGCGAACAACTGGTCCTGGTCACCGGCGCAGGACGCGGCCTGGGCACGCACATCGCCCGCGCCTTCGCCGCACAGGGCGCGCGCGTGGTCATCAACTACCAGCGCAGCGAGGCCCCGGCGCGCATGCTGGCAAGGGAACTGGGCGGGCAGGCCGTCGCCCTGCAGGCCGACGTCACCGATCGCGACCAGGTCGCCGCCCTGCTGCAGCAGGCGCAGGCACATTTCGGCCAGGGCGTGACCACCGTGGTGAACAACGCACTGGCCGCATTCTCGTTCAACGGCGATGCGCGCGACAAGGCCGCTGACATCGGCTGGCCGGCATTCCAGGCGCAGTTCGAAGGCAGCGTGCGCGGCGCACTGAACTGCGTGCAGGCCGCATTGCCGGGCATGCAGGCGCAGCGCTTCGGGCGGATCATCAACATCGGCACCAACCTGTTCCAGAACCCGGTGGTGCCGTACCACGATTACACCGCGGCCAAGGCAGCCCTGCTCTCGCTCACCCGCACCCTGGCCGGCGACCTGGGTCCGCACGGCATCACCGTGAACATGCTGTCCGGCGGCCTGCTGCGCAGCACCGATGCCAGCGCCGCCACGCCCGAAGCAGTGTTCGACTACATCGCCGCCAACACCCCGCTGCGCAGCGTCACCACCCCGGCCGAGTTCGCCGATGCGGTGCTGTTCTTCGCCAGCCCGTGGGCACGTGCGGTCACCGGGCAGAACCTGGTGGTCGATGGCGGGCTGGTCAGGGACTGAGCGGCGCTACCGGCAGGCGGTCCGGTAGATCCACGCCCTGCGTGGATGAATCACGTGTCGCATTCGCCAATTGACGGTAGTGCCCTGCCCCTCAACGCTGTCCGGCCCCTTCCCGGCCAGGACAGCGCCCATGAAATCTTCGACAGTCTTCAGCAAATGTGCGCGGAAGACAGGCTTTGCCGGAACGACCACCACCCGCTACCGGTTGCTGGAAGGCGCCTCGCTGGTCGTCAACCACCAGGCCGCGACACCCAGCAGGGGCTTCTACGTGAATGCCGGACTCTATTTCCCGGAACTGCTCGAGCAGGCCCTCACGCCCACCGATCTCGAAACCGCGTTCAGGTATCGCAGCAGCATCCCCACGCCACATGTCGACTGGCGGATCGAAGAGACCCCCGGCCTGCGCCAGGCCTTCATCCAGCAGGATCTTGATGACCTCCTCGCCGCCGGCGATCGCGCCCAGCTGCAATGCCTGCTGCAGGGCGCCCTCGGCGATGTCGTGGGCTTCGTGGCAGCCCATGGGAACCGGGAATCAGTGAGGCGGCTGTCGCAGCACGGAGGCTTCCGGGCGATCATCCGCAGAGAGGTGTAGATCCACGCCCTGCGTGGATGACATTCCAGTAGATCCACGCCATGCGTGGATGGGCGCCAACCAACGCAGTCGAGCAAGCTCGACTCTACCGCTTTGTCGGTCCGCAGCTGTCGCAGCCACCACACGCCCCGCCACCGCCACTGGCCGGCGGAGCGAGCTTCCGTCCCAGCGCCTGCATCCAGGCGGCGCGACCGGGCTTGAGCAGGGCCAGCGCCAGCGTGCCACGCAGCTTGCGCGCCGTGCCGGGGAACTGCTTTTTCAGCACCACCCACGCGCTGACCAGCACCGCCACCGCGATGATGAGGTACTGGACCAGCAGGCCGGCGTCCATCAGCCGCCTCCCAGCGCCACGGTCACCTGGTAGGTGATCAGTGCCGCCACGTAGGCTGCCGCGAACAGGTACAGCGCCGAGAAGCCCATCGTCTTCCACGAATTGGTTTCGCGCTTGATGGTGGCCAGGGTGGAAATGCACATCGGTGCGTAGATGAACCACACCATCAGCGCCAGGCCGGTGGCCAGCGACCAGCCATCAGCCACCACCGGCGACAGCGCCGAGATGGCCGCATCATCGTCCGCCGCCGACAGTGCGTAGACCGTGGCCAGCGAGGACACCGCCACTTCGCGCGCGGCCAGGCCCGGGATCAGCGCGATGCAGATCTGCCAGTTGAAGCCCAGCGGCGCGAAGATCGCGGTCATCGCATGGCCGATCTGGCCGGCATAGCTGTAGTCGATGGCCGGCATGGTGGCGTCGGCCGGGGCGCCCGGGAAGGTCAGCAGCACCCACAGCAGGATGGTCAGGGCCAGGATGATGCCGCCCACCCGGCGCAGGAAGATCATGCCGCGCTCGTACAGGCCCACGGCCAGATCGCGCACGTGCGGCAGGCGGTAGGACGGCAGTTCCAGCATCAGCGGGTGCTCGCTCTTGTCGCGGCGCCACTTCTTCATCACCCACGACATCACCAGCGCGCTGAGGATGCCGGCCACGTACAGGCCGAACAACACCAGGCCCTGCTGGTTGAAGATGCCGACCTTGCCGGCCGGGATGAACGCGCCGATCAGCAGCGCATACACGGGCAGGCGTGCCGAGCAGGTCATCAGCGGCGCCACCAGGATGGTCGCCAGGCGATCGCGCGGGTCCTGGATGCTGCGGGTGGCCATGATGCCGGGCACCGCACAGGCGAAGCTGGACAGCAGCGGGATGAACGAACGGCCCGACAGGCCGGCGCCCGCCATCATGCGGTCGAGCAGGAAGGCCGCGCGCGGCAGGTAGCCCGACTCCTCCAATGCAAGGATGAAGGCGAACAGGATCAGGATCTGCGGCAGGAACACCACCACGCCACCGAGGCCGGCGATGATGCCGTCGGTCAGCAGGCTGGTCAGCGGGCCTTCGGGCAGCACGCCGCCAACGAACTCGCCCAGCCAGCCGAAGCCGGCTTCGATGCCGTCCATCAGCGGCGTCGCCCAGGCGAACACCGCCTGGAAGATCAGGAACATGACCACCACCAGGGTGATCAGGCCGAACACCGGGTGCAGCAGCCAGCGGTCCAGCGTGTCATCGATCTTCGCGGTGCGCGCCGGCATGGTGACGGCGGCCGAAAGAATGCTGCGCACCTTGGCGTGGTAATCGATGCCGCCCTCGACGCCGGCCAGCGGCGCATCCAGGTGCGGCACCATCGCATCGAGGCGATCAACCAGCGCCTTGGCGCCCTGCTTGCGCACGGCCACGGTTTCCACCACCGGCACGCCGATCTCGCGTTCCAGCGCAGCCACGTCGATGCGGATGCCACGGCGCTGGGCCGCATCGACCATGTTCAGCGCGATCACCATCGGCTTGCCCAGCTCACGCAGCTCCAGCGCGAAGCGCAGGTGCAGGCGCAGGTTGGTGGCGTCGATCACGCACAGCAGCACATCCGGCGCAGCCTCGCCCGGGTAGAAGCCCCGGCACAGGTCGCGGGTGATCGCCTCGTCCAGGCTGGCCGGCTGCAGGCTGTAGGCGCCGGGCAGGTCGAGCACGGCGAACTCGCGGCCGGACGGCGCACGCAGGCGGCCTTCCTTGCGCTCGACGGTGACGCCGGTGTAGTTGGCGACCTTCTGCCGGCTGCCGGTCAGCTGGTTGAACAGCGCGGTCTTGCCGCTGTTGGGGTTGCCGACCAGCGCGATGCGCAGCGGGGCGGCGTTGACGGCAGCATTCATGCACGGGACTCCGGACGGGCGGTGTCGATGACGATCCGCTTGGCCTCACTGATGCGCAGCGCGAAACGGGTGAACCCGACCTGCACCAGCAGCGGCTCGCCGCCGACCGGCCCCTTGGCCACCAGGCGCACTTCCTCGCCCTTGACGAAGCCCAGCTCGCGCAGGCGCCGGGCGATGGCATCGTTGGCGTGCAGGTCCTGCACGGAATCGACCACGGCCGGGGTATGCAGGGGCAGTTCGGACAGCGTCATCTAGCGCGATCTCAGCTGGATGTAAATGGTTCTCGATTCTAACATTCCCGCGTCGCGTCATGGCCCATGACCAATGGCCCGCTATGATCCATACAGGTATGGAGTAACCCCGGATTCCCATGAACGATGCTTTGCTGATCGAGCGCGATGGCGCCGTCCTGACCCTCTGGCTGAACCGGCCGGAGCTGCACAATGCCTTCGATGCCAGCCTGATCGCCCGGCTGACCGCCGCACTGGAGGCCGCCGGCCGCGACCCCGCGGTGCGGGTGGTGGTCCTGGCCGGCCACGGCGCGTCCTTCTCGGCGGGTGCCGACCTGCAGTGGATGCGCGGCATGGCCGCGGCCAGCGAGGCCGAGAACCGCGAGGACTCGCTGGCGCTGGCGCGGCTGATGCGCACCCTGGACGAGCTGCCCAAGCCGACCCTGGCCCGGGTCCACGGTGCAGCCTTCGGCGGCGGCGTCGGCCTGGTCGCCTGCTGCGACATCGCCATCGCCACCAGCGCGGCCCGGTTCGGCCTGACCGAGAGCCGCCTGGGCCTGCTGCCGGCGGTGATCTCGCCCTATGTGATCGAGGCCATCGGCCCGCGCCAGGCCCGCCGCTGGTTTGCCACCGGCGAGCACTTCGACGCGGAAACCGCCCTGCGCATCGGCCTGGTCCACCAGCTGGTCGAGCCCGAGCGCCTGGACGACGCCGTGCAGCGCCAGCTGGCCCTGCTGGACAAGGCCGGCCCGATCGCCTCGGCGTCGGCCAAGGAGCTGGTGCGCCAGGTCCGCGACAGCCACGACCGTGACACCCTCGACCGCGACAATGCCGCCCTGATCGCACGCCTGCGCGTGTCGGCCGAGGGCCAGGAAGGCCTCGGCGCCTTCCTCGACAAGCGTGCCCCGCACTGGGTGACGGAGGCCTGATCTGCCCCGACGGCAACTACGTCGTGGCCGTCTGCCACCCCTTCGACTGATTCCCGCGCAGGAACGTGGCCGCTTTCGCGGCCGACCTGCGTATCCCTGTTGGCAGCCCGGTGGAGACCAGGTTGCCCCCGTTCTCCAGGAACCCTCGTGATCGCACCCGCTTCCGCCCCTGCCGCCCGCCCCACCCTGCCCGCCACGGAGGTGCGTCGATGAGCGATTTCGTCCGCATCGTCGAAGTGGGCCCGCGTGACGGCCTGCAGAACGAAAAGCAGGCGGTGGCCACCGCCGACAAGATCGCGCTGATCAACCGCCTGTCCGCCACCGGCCTGCGCACCATCGAAGCGACCAGCTTCGTCAGCCCGCGCTGGGTGCCGCAGCTGGCCGATGCGGCCGAGGTCTACGCCGGCATCGACCGCCGCGCCGGCATCGCCTACCCGGTGCTGGTGCCCAACGAGCAGGGCTATGACCGGGCGCGTGCCGTCGGCGTGCAGGAAGTGGCGGTGTTCACCGCCGCCTCCGAGGCCTTCAACCGCACCAATACCAATGCCGGCATCGACGAGTCGCTGGCCCGCTTCGCGCCCATCCTCCGGCGTGCCGCCGAGGATGGCGTACGTGTGCGTGGCTACGTCTCCACCGTGCTCGGCTGCCCCTACCAGGGCGACGTGCCGCTGGCCGACGTGGTGCGCGTCGCGCGCGCCCTGCATGACATGGGCTGCTACGAAATTTCGCTCGGCGACACCATCGGCGTCGGCACCCCGCACAAGGCGCGGGCGATGCTGAAGGCGGTCGCTGCCGAGATCCCGATGGACGCACTGGCCGTGCACTTCCACGACACCTATGGCCAGGCCATCGCCAACATCGCCAGCTGCCTGGAAGAAGGCGTGCGCGTGGTCGACAGCGCGGTGTCCGGTGCGGGCGGCTGCCCGTATGCCAAGGGTGCCAGCGGCAACGTGGCCAGCGAGGACGTGGTCTACCTGCTGCAGGGCCTGGGCCTGGAGTGCGGCGTGGACCTGCCGGCCCTGGCTGAAACCGGCCGTTGGCTGGCCGGGTTGCTCGGCCGTGCCACTGCCAGCCGGGTCGGGCAGGCCCTGGCGGCGACATGAACGACAGCGGCCCGCGCGACGTTCCGGTGTACGGCGAACCATCTGCCGTGACCGACGACGCGCTGGCCGCACTGCAGGCCGCGCTGGCCGGCGCCCCGCCTGCCGCCCAGGCCCGCCTGCTGCGGCAGGCGATGGAGGCACTGATCGACGCCCGCCTGCGCATGGGCGAAGCACAGGAACGCTACGCCGCCCTGTTCGATGCGGTGCCCGACCCGGTCAGCATCCTCAGCGCCGACGGCGTGGTTCTGGACGTCAACCGCGCCGGCGTCCACGCCTACGACCGCCCGCGCGAGGCCATCGTCGGCCAGCCGATCGAACTGCTCAACCCCGACCTGCCCAGCGACCACCTGCAGCCGGTCTGGGAAGCACTGAACCGCGGTGACACCTACGTCATCGAAGTGACCAACATGCGCGGCGATGGCAGCCGCTTCCCGGTGGAAGTGCACTCGGCCGGCTTCCAGGACCACGGCCAGCCCTGCATCGTGGCCGTGGCGCGCGACCTGAGCGGGCGCTGGCGTGCCGAATCGCGCTACCGCCTGCTGATGGAATCGATCGACAAGGGCGTGATCCTGTTCGACCGCAACCTGCGGGTGATCTCGGCCAACCCGGCCGCGCACCGCATCCTGGGCATCACAAGCAACGGCAATGCGTTTGATGCCCTGCTCGACCCCGAGGCCTGGCTGATCGTCGACGAGCACGGCAACACCCTCACCCAGGCACAGTGGCCGACCATCCGCTGCTTCCAGGCCGGGCGGGTCATCCGCAGCACGATCATCGGCCTGTACCACCGCCCGCGCGGGCGCATGCTCTGGCTGTCGACCACCAACGTGCCGGTGTTCGGCACCGGCTGCGACCAGGCCGACCATGTCTATTCGATGTTCAGCGACATCACCGAACTCAAGCGCAACAACCTGCTGTTCGCGCGCGCGCAGTCGCTGGCCCACATCGGCGGCTGGGAATGGGACCGCAGCCTGCAGCGGCTGTACCTGACCGACGAGGCGCGGCGCATCGTCGGCCAGCCCGACGACCTGCAGGACATGACCGACCTGCTCGACTGCCTGCGCAGTGATGACCGCACCTCCCTGCAGCAGGCGCTGGCCGACACCATCGAGCACCGCAGCAGCTTCGGCCTGGAACTGCAGGGCCAGCGCCGCGACGGGCATTCGTTCTGGATCCGGATGATCGGCGAGGTGTCCACCGGCGATGTCGATGCCGCGCGCATCACCGGCACCGTGCAGGACATCACCGAACGCAAGCAGGCCGAAGAGACCCTGCGCGTGCAGGCGCGCACCGACCCGCTGACCGGCATCATGAACCGCGATGCGGTGCTCACCGACCTCGGCGTACGCATGGGCAGCCCCGGCCACGACCGGGTGGCGGTGCTGTACATCGACCTGGACCGCTTCAAGGTGGTCAACGACCTGCTCGGCCACAACGCCGGCGACGAGCTGCTGATCGAAGCGACCCGGCGCATCGCCACGGCCATCGGCACCGAAGGCCTGCTCGCCCGTTTCGGTGGCGACGAGTTCCTGGTGATCTGCGACCTGCGCGACCAGCCCGACCAGGCCGAGCAGCTGGCCGAGCGCATCACCGCCGCGTTCTCCTCCCCCTTCCAGCTGGGCAGCGATGAATTCCAGGTCACCGCCAGCATCGGCATCGCCAAGGCCCCCGGCGATGGCGACCGCCCGCAGCAGCTGATCCAGAACGCCGACACCGCCATGTACGAGTGCAAGCGCCGCACCCGCAACGGCTGGCACGTGTTCTCACAGGAGCTGGCCGAGCGCCAGAACGACCGCCTGCAGATCGAGAGCCGCCTGCACAAGGCACTGGACGGCGACGAGTTCCGACTGGTCTACCAGCCGCAGATCAACCTGCGCACCGGGGCCGTCACCGGCTGCGAGGCCCTGATGCGCTGGCACAACGGCCAGCTCGGGCAGATGCGCCCGGACCTGTTCATCCGCCACGCCGAGCACACCGGCGACATCGTGCGGATCGGCCAATGGGCGCTGCGCGAGGCGTGCCGCCAGATACGCCAATGGCAGGACGATGGCCTGGAGACGATGCGGGTGGCGGTCAACGTCTCCTGGCGGCAGTTCGTCGGCGAGGACCTGGCCCGCTGGGTACGGCAGGTGCTGGACGAGTTCGAGCTGCCCGGCACGGTGCTGGAACTGGAGTTCACCGAGCGGGTGCTGATCGAGGACGCGCCGGACACCCTGCGCACCTTCGCCCGCCTGCGCGAGATGGGCGTGATGCTGACCATCGACGATTTCGGCGAGGGCTACAGCGCACTGAACTACCTGCGGCGGCTGCCGATCCATGGCCTGAAACTGAGCCAGCTGTTCGTCGAGGGCATCCCGCGCAACCGCTCGGACGTGGCCGTGTGCGAGGCGGTCTGCGCAATCGCCCGCAGCCTCGGCCTGGGGGTGGTGGCCGAAGGCGTGGAAACCGAGGCCCAGCGCCAGTGCCTGCTGGGGCTGGGGGTGACCATCGGCCAGGGCTTCCTGTTCGCCCCGGGCCTGCCCCCCGATGAGTTCAAGCGGCGCCTGCGCGGTCGCGACCCGCCGGAGATGGCTCGGGACCTCGCCGGGTAGAGCCGAGCTTGCTCGACTGCTCTGCCCCCGCCAGTCGAGCATGGCTCGACTCTACAGGTGAAGTTCGATTGCAGCGGCGCACAACGGCGCGCGCCGTGGCTTCCGTTAGAATCGGCGGTTCTCGAACCTGCAGGACCGTTCAATGCAGCTGTCTTCCGTACGTGCCGTGATCACCGGCGGCGTTTCCGGCCTCGGCCTGGCCGTGGCCCAGCACCTGGTCGCCAACGGCGGCAAGGTCGCCCTGTTCGACCTCAATGATGACAAGGGCGCGGCCGCCGTGGCCGGGCTGGGCGCCGACTCGGCCCGCTATTTCAACGTCAACGTCAGCGATGAGGCGGCCGTTGCCGCAGCCATCGACCAGGCCCACGATTTCCTCGGCGGCCTGAACGTGGCGATGAACTGCGCCGGCATCCTCGGTGCCGGCCGCGTGCTGGGCAAAGAGGGTCCGATGCCGCTGGCCGGCTTCCAGGGCACGGTGATGGTCAACCTGGTCGGCAGCTTCAACGTGGCCAAGGCCGCGGCCAACCGCATGCAGCACAACGACGCTGGCGAAGACGGCGAGCGCGGCGTGATCATCAACACTGCCAGCATCGCCGCCTACGAAGGCCAGATCGGCCAGGCCGCCTATGCCGCCAGCAAGGGCGGCGTGGTGTCGATGACCCTGCCGATGGCCCGCGAGCTCTCGCGCTTCGGCATCCGCGTCAACACGATTGCCCCGGGCGTGTTCTGGACGCCGATGGTCGATGGCATGCCCGAGGCCGTGCAGCAGTCGCTGGCCGCGTCCATCCCGTTCCCGTCGCGCCTGGGCAAGCCGGACGATTTCGCCAACCTGGTCGGCTTCATCCTCGGCAATACCTATCTCAACGGCGAGACCATCCGCCTGGACGGCGCTACCCGCCTCGCTCCGAAGTGATTCCCCCCGGGCGCCGGGACGGCGCCCACCCCCAACGACCAACAACATCATGAAAGCCAACGACATCAAGAAGGGCAACGTCGTCGAGTACAACAACGGCGTGTACCAGATCCGCGACATCGAACGCAGCTCGCCGCAGGGCCGCGGCGGCAACGTCCGCTTCCGCTTCATCATGTACAGCGTGCCGGGTGGCAACAAGCTCGACGCCAGCTTCGATGCCGACGACAACCTGGTCGAAGTCGAACTGCTGCGCCGCCAGTCCACCTATTCCTACAAGGACGGCGATGCGTTCGTGTTCCTCGATGACGAGGACTACACCCCCTACACCCTCGACGCCGACGTGATCGGCGACGACGCCGGCTACATCACCGACGGGCTGACCGGCATCTACGTGCAGGTCATCGACGAGCAGCCGGTGGCGATCCAGCTGCCCGCCTCGGTGGTGCTGGAAGTGATCGAAACCCCGCCGGAACTGAAGGGCGGCACCGCCACCAAGCGCCCGAAGCCAGCCAAGCTGAACACCGGCATTGAAATCATGGTGCCGGAGTACATCGCCAACGGCGAGCGCGTGCTGGTGAACACCGCCACCGGCGAATTCGCCGGCCGCGCCGACTAAGCACCAAGGCCGCCGTAGAGTCGAGCTTGCTCGACTGCTTCTGCGAAAGGCAGTCGAGCAAGCTCGACTCTACGGTACGGCGTTATTCGCCGCCGAAATTGCCGCAACCGTGGTACTGGCGAGCACCGACGGTCAGCATCGCTTTGGCCTCGAACGATTCGCCGCTCATGCTGTCCTGGCAGGTGGTGCGCTGGAAGCTCAGCTTGATGTCGGTGCCATCGGCAGCCTTGCCCGCCCAGCCATCCGCACCCGTGGTGGGCGCGGCCACCTGGAAACGGCGCTCGCCGTAGTCCACGTCCACCTGCAGGCCCGGCGCATCGCCGTCGACCACGGCCAGCCATCCGGGCTCGTTGCCGGTGGCACGGAATGCGGCCTTGCCCGCGCTGCCATCGCCTTCGATGTCCTGCTGCGCCTGGCACTCGCGATCGGGCTCACCCTTGAGGCTCAACAGGCCATCATCGCTGCCCTTGGCCCAGAAGCTGTTGCCCTTGCCATCGCTGTACTTCGCCCCGGACGCCACCCGTTCCGCGCGCAGCGCGAAGCGGCGTTCACCGATCGTCACCGTCGCCGCGTCCTCGCCCTCGAAGCGCGCGTGGACATCCAGGTCGCCGCAGCGGTAAGCGGTTTCGCTGGCGGCTGCGGCCTCCGTCGCCGGCTCGGGCACGGGTGGCGGCAGATCGGCGGCGGTCGCCGCTGCGGGAGGTGCTGCGGGAGGTGCCGCCGCAGGCTGGCAGGCGGTGAGGAGGATGCCCAGGGAGGCTGCCAACAGGCCGGGAACTACACGCATGGCTCGACTCCTTGTCGATACTGCTGAGGACACCTGACCGTACCACCTTGGTACCGGCAGGGCCTGAAAGCCGCCTGACCGCAGCCGCCGCGCGCCCGGATCAGGGAACGGCCACGCCTGCGACCGGTGCGGCCGCCTGCTCACGCAGCCGCTGGCCGAGGGCCGCGAGGTTGGCGTCGATGTCATCCAGTTCCTGCCGCTGCCCGGCAGGCAGCTGCACGCGCAGCTGCTGGCGCAGCGACTGCCAGGCGGGCACGGCCGCTGCACTGGCGGCGGCCACGGCCCCGGCAACCACGGCCTGCTCTTCGGCCAGCGGCACCCCATAGCCGCCATCGGCCAGCAGCCGGCCCGGCCGCAACCACTGCCCGCTCTGTTCAAGCAGGCCGCGCAGCTGCGCGGTGGCCTCGCTTTCCGGCGCGGCCAGCAGGCGACGCTTCAGGGTGTCCCGCGCCCGCAGCTCAGCACGGCGCTGTGCGGCCTGTTCCAGCAGCAGCAACCCGGCGCTGGCACGCACATCGCCCTGCAGCAGCCACGGCGCACGCTGCCGCGCGGGCAGCTTCAGCCAAGCCTGCACGTCGTGCGTCGGCAGGGAGTTCTGCGCGGCAGCAACCGCAAACAACTGCTGGTAATGGTCGCGTGCCGATGCGAAGTAATAACCCTGGGCCTGCGCGCCGGCACGGTCGTCCAGCACCCGCTCCTCCAGCGCATCCAGCCGCACAAGTCGCCGGCGCAACCCGCGCGGGGTCAGCTGGGCCAGGCCGGCCTCGCCCAGCCGTGGCACCCCGGCCTGCAGCAGCTTGGCGGTTTCCACCGCACAGTTGTTGCTGACGAAGTAATAGCGCCCGTCATAGCTCCAGTGCACCTGTGCGGTGCGCTCGAGAAGGCTGGCGATTTCGCTGCGATCAAGCGCCAGCGGCAGCGATTGCAGCCCGCGCAGTTCGACCTTGGTGTACTCGTCCACCACCTGCTGCAACGGCAACACGAACAACCGTGACGGATAGCCGCCGGTCAGCCCGCGCCAGTTGGAAATCTGCACGTCGCCGACGAAGGCGCGGAAGGACAGGACGCGGTGATACTCCAGATCCAGCCGGCAATCCGGCCCCGGCGCGCGGCCCGGGCGGCAGATGACCAGGCGCAGCATGCTGTGGCCCCAGCGGCTCATCGGCTGCCCACTGCCCTCGGCGAACAGGTAATCCACGGCGAAGACGCGGGCAGGATCCAGCTGCAGCAACGACGCCGCGCCCTCCTCCGCCTCGGCCTGCAGCAGCGGAACCGTGCCCTCGCACTGCGCCGTCGGCAAGGAGGGCGGCGTGCCGAAATGCTGCCGGTACCACTGCGCCAATGCGGGACGGCGGCAGGCGAACTCGGCGTCGAGCACGAAACGCTCGGCGTTCACCGCCAGGTATTCAGCCGGATCCGTCAATTCGTAGCGATCCGGGCTGCGGTCGCTGAAGTGGTTGTCGCCGCGCCCCAGGTGCCAGGGCCTGCGCTGCCAACCGGCCAGATCACGCCAGCGCGCGCTGTGCGACCAGTTCGCGCCGCGGCGGTCTGCTACATGGGTGAGTTCATGGACCAGCGCGCTGCGACGCGCACGGCGCGCCCCCGCCCGGCTGTCATCCAGCAGATCCAGGCGCAGCGCAATGCGTCCGGCGAATGCGCGACCGTGCACCTGCCCCGGCAGGTCATCGCGCCACGCCACCCGCACCTGCGCAGGCAGCGCGCGCAGCAGGCCGTCCGGCAGCAGTGCCTGCACGTCGTCCAGCGTCTGCCGGGCCAGCTGCTGCTGCGGCTCGCTCAGTCCGGCGGGATCAAGCTGCAGGCGATCGGCCGCATGCGCGGCGTGCGCGATCAGCAATAGAGCCACGCCCTGCGTGGCTGCGTTCCGTGCAGATGTCATGGCGTTGCCGGCCAGCGGCCGGCACTACCGGAAGGCCGGTTCAGCGGGCCAGCAGCGCGCGGGCCAGCTGCAGATCGCTCTGCTGCTGGGCAGCGGCATCCTGCTCGCGCAGGTGCACCAGCGCCGCCTGCAGGCGCGCGCCGCGGATCTGGCCATCGCTGGCCACGAATGCGGCAGCATCATCGCGTGCAGCCAGCACCACCTTGTCATCACCCGAGCTGCTGCCCGAGGAACCGGAAGACGCACCGGTGGCCGAACCCGCCGAGGTGCCAGCGAAGCTGGAAGCGAAGCCGGCCAGCGGCAGGGACAGCAGGGCGAGCAGCAGGAGCGGACGGGTCATCGTGGTCAGGCCATCAGTGAAGTTGCAGGGAGCGTAATGGTTGCGTGAAGTCTTTGCCTGCATCAGGCGTCGAACAGCTTGCCTGGATTCAGCCGCGCTTCGGGATCAAACGCGCGCTTGACCGCCTTCATCAGCGCAATTTCCGCCGGGCCGCGCGTGCTGCCCAGGTAGCCCTTCTTGACCAGGCCGATGCCATGTTCGGCCGAAATGCTGCCATCGAAGCGCGCCAGCACCTGCGCCAGCAGCTTGGTCACGTGCTCGCACTGGGTCACGAAATCGGCATCACTGGTGTCGTCCGGCTTCAGCACGTTGATGTGCAGGTTGCCATCGCCGATGTGGCCGAACCAGACAACGTCGAAGTGCGGATACGCCTCGCCGATCAGTGCCTGGGTCTCGGCCAGGAACGCCGGCATCGCCGAGATCCGCACCGAGACATCGTTCTTGTACGGCTTGTAGCGGGCCACCGCTTCGGTGATGCCCTCGCGCAGGCGCCACAGCTGCGCCGCCTGTGCATCGCTGGCGCTGATCACACCGTCGCTGACCCAGCCGTTGCCCATGCAGTCCTCGAAGGCTGCCATGGCCGCCGCTTCCTGCGCTTCATCGTTGGCGGCGAATTCGGTGACCACGTAATACGGGTGCACCTCGTCGAACGGGGCCTGCGCGCCGTGGGCCAGCACATGCTCGAGCGCGCGCTCGGTGAAGAATTCGAAGGCCTGCAGCTGCAGGCGCGCGCGGAAGGCCGCAAACACCTGCATCAGCACGTCGAAGCTCGGCACCGCCAGCAGCATCACGTTGCTGGCCGGCGGCGGATCGGTCAGCTTCACCGTGGCCTCGACGATCACGCCCAGCGTGCCCTCGGACCCGATCATCAGCTGGCGGAAGTCGTAGCCGCTGGAGTTCTTGATGAGGCCCTTGTTGAGTTCCAGCAGTTCGCCACCGGCGGTGACCACCTTCAACCCGGCGATCCATTCGCGGGTGTTGCCGTAGCGGATCACGCGGATGCCGCCGGCATTGGTGGCGATGTTGCCGCCGATGGAGCACGAGCCGCGCGCGGCGAAATCCACCGGGTAGATCAGGCCGTGGTCCAGCGCGGCGTTGTGCAGTGCCTCCAGCGGCATGCCCGCCTGCACCACCAGGGTGCGGTCGACCGCATCGTAGGCCAGCGCCTTGTTCATCCGCTCCAGGCTCAGCACAAGCTCGCCGTTGGCCGCCACGGCGCCGCCGGACAGGCCGGTGCGGCCGCCGGAAGGCACCACCGCCACGCCCTCCGCCGCGCTCCAGCGCATCACGGCCTGCACCTCCTCCACCGATGCTGGCAGGGCGATGGCCAGTGGCGCCGGGGTCCAGCGCCGGGTCCAGTCGCGGCCGTAATGCTCCAGGTCGGCAGGGTCGGTCTTCAGCTTCAGGCCGGGACAGGCCTGCTGCAGCGAGGCTATGCGGGAATCGGTCATGACGGTCCAGCGCGGTGCGTGAAGAACGGGCAAGCGTGCCAGCGCCGCGGGCCAGCGTCCAGCCCCGGCAATCACCCGGAATGGCTACGGATGCAACTATTTCCGCACTGCACCATGGCCGCGCCGATCTGGCATAGTGGTCAGCCCCTGTCCCACTGGCCGTGCCGTACCATGTCGCCGAAGAAGACCTCGTTCCCGAAGCAGGATATCCGCGTGCTGTTGCTGGAGGGGGTCAGCCAGACCGCCGTGGAGGTGTTCAGCGCCGCCGGCTACAGCCAGATCGAAGCGCACAGCAAGGCGCTGCCCGAGGACGAACTGAAGGCGCGCATCGCCGAGGCCCATATTGTCGGCATCCGTTCGCGCACCCAGCTCAGCGCCGAGGTGCTGGCCGAGGCCAAGCGCCTGATCGCGGTGGGCTGCTTCTGCATCGGCACCAACCAGGTCGACCTGGACGCGGCCGAGCTGGCCGGCATCCCGGTCTTCAACGCGCCCTACTCCAATACCCGCAGCGTGGCCGAGCTGGTCATCGCTGAGGCCATCATGCTGACCCGTGGCATTCCGCAGAAGAACGCCGAATGCCATCGCGGCGGCTGGTCGAAGTCGGCCAGCGGCAGCCACGAGGTGCGTGGCAAGACGCTGGGCATCATCGGCTACGGCCACATCGGCACCCAGGTCGGCGTGCTGGCCGAATCGCTGGGCATGCAGGTGATCTTCCACGACGTGGAAACCAAGCTGTCGCTGGGCAACGCCCGTGCCGCCGCCAGCCTGGACGACCTGCTGGCGCGCGCCGACATCGTCACCCTGCACGTGCCGGAAACCCCGTCCACGCAGTGGATGATCGGCGCCACCGAGCTGGCGAAGATGCGCCGTGGCGCGCACGTGATCAATGCCGCGCGCGGGACCGTGGTCGATATCGACGCACTGGACGCGGCCCTTGCCAGTGGCCACATCGGCGGCGCGGCCCTGGACGTGTTCCCGGTCGAGCCCAAGGGCAATGGCGATATCTTCGAATCGCCGCTGACCCGCCACGACAACGTCATCCTGACCCCGCACGTGGGCGGCAGCACCCTGGAAGCGCAGGACAACATCGGCATTGAAGTGGCGGCCAAGCTGGTGCGCTACAGCGACAACGGCAGCACCCTGTCGGCGGTCAACTTCCCGGAAGTGACCCTGCCCGAGCACGCCGACAGCCTGCGCCTGCTGCACATCCACCAGAACGTGCCCGGCGTGCTGTCCAAGGTCAACGAGATCTTCTCGCGGCACAACGTCAACATCGACGGCCAGTTCCTGCGCACCGACCCGAAGGTGGGCTACGTGGTGATCGACATCACCGCCAGCGAGGAACAGGCCGGTGCGGTGCGCGACGAGCTGGCCGCCATTCCGGGCACCCTGCGCACCCGCATTCTGTATTGATCGGACGGGGACCGCACCGCGCCATCCACGCGTGGCGTGGATCTACCGGGTTGCAGTAGAGCCACGCCATGCGTGGCTGCCCCTGTCAGCGCGCCAACCACCGGCGCGCCATGCGCTGCATTGATGCGTCCGATTCCGGATCTTCGGCAACCTCGGCCACCGGGCGCCAGGCCAGGTCGAGCGATTCCTCGCTGAGCACGAACGCCTCGCCCCCCACGGCACGGATCACGAAACGCACGTCGTAGTGCCAATGCCCCGGCACGTCGGTGCGTTCGGGAATCCAATGCTTGTCCAGGTCGAAGATGGCCGGGTCATCCAGCACCAGGCCGGCCAGGCCGGATTCCTCTTCCGCTTCCTTCAGCGCCACGCGTCCCAGGTCGCGGTCGCCATCGGCATGGCCGCCCAGCTGCAGCCAACGCTGCAGCTTGCGATGGTGGGTCAGCAGCAGGCGTTGGCCGTCGGCACTGACCAGCCAGCAGCTGGCCGTGAAGTGCCCGGCCAGACGTTCACGACAGAAAGGATCCTGCGGGTCGTCGATCAATGTGCTGAATTCGGCAGCCAGCGCGTCGTGGGATGGCTCCCGGCGGGCGTAGTCATGCAGCAGGCCACGCAGCTGATCATCAAGCGCGGCAAGGGATTCGGCAGGTTGATTCATGAATGCGGGGCAATCGGAAAAATACTGCCCATTATCGCCGGTCATTGTTGCGATTGCGCTTGTGCGGTGGCTTCAGCTTTGGCTAAGGTACAGCGGGCCGTTCGCGCGGCCTTCACCATTCCAGGCCGCCGGCAACGCATCGGCGGCCCCAATCCGATCATCAGGAAAGTTCTGCATGCTGAAAGCACTGTTGAGGGTCAAGCCGGTCCAACCGGCCGGGCACGTCGATGCTGGCGAACCCATCGAAGGCAGCCTGGACGGCGAAGCCACGTTGAAACGGACCCTCACGGCGAAACACCTCATCATGCTCGGCATCGGTGCGGTGATCGGCGCAGGCATCTTCGTGCTGACCGGCCAGGCCGCGGCCAACCATGCCGGCCCGGCGGTCATGCTCTCGTTCGTCATCGCCGGCTTCGCCTGCGCGCTGGCGGGCCTGTGCTACGCCGAGTTCGCGGCGATGATGCCGGTCTCCGGCAGCGCCTACTCATACTCCTACGCCACCCTCGGCGAAGGCATGGCCTGGTTCATCGGCTGGTGCCTGGTGCTGGAATACCTGTTCGCCTCGGCCTCGGTCGCGGTGGGCTGGTCGGCCTACCTGATCAGCTTCCTCACCAGCACGCTGAACATGCCGTTCCCGGACGCGCTCAGTGCAGCGCCGATCGCCTGGACCGGCAGCGAGTTCGTCGCCTCCGGCAAGCTGTTCAACCTGCCGGCGGTGCTGATCATCGCGGCGGTGTCGGGCCTGCTGTATGTCGGCGTCACCCAGTCCGCCTTCGTCAACGCGATCATCGTGGCCATCAAGGTCACCGTCATCTGCCTGTTCATCGGCATCGGCGCGGCGCATATCGATCCGGGCAACTGGCACCCCTTCATCCCTGAAAACACCGGGCCGGGCGAGTTCGGCTGGAGCGGCATCTTCCGCGCCGCGACCATCGTGTTCTTCGCCTACATCGGCTTCGACGCGGTTTCCACCGCCGCCGGCGAAACCAAGGACCCGCAGCGCAACATGCCGATCGGCCTGCTCGGCTCGCTGGCCGTGTGCACCATCGTCTACATCATCGTCTGCGCGGTGCTGACCGGCATGATGCCGTACCACCTGCTGGGCACCGACAAGCCGGTCGCCACCGCGCTGGAAGGCTACCCACAGCTGGCGTGGCTGAAGACCGCCGTCGAGATCGGCGCCATCGCCGGCCTGTCCTCGGTGATCCTGGTGATGATGATGGGCCAGACCCGCATCGCCTACACGATCTCGCGCGACGGCCTGCTGCCGAAGTTCTTCGGCAAGGTCCACGCCCGCTTCCGCACCCCGTACTGGGCCACGATCGTGGTCGGCGTGATCGCCGCTGCACTGGCCGGCCTGGTGCCGCTGAACGTGCTGGGTGAACTGGTCTCGATGGGCACCCTGCTGGCCTTCGCCACCGTCTGCATCGGCGTGCTGGTCCTGCGCTACAGCAAGCCGGATCTGCACCGCCCGTTCCGCGTGCCGGCGGTGTGGATCATCTGCCCGCTGGGCGCGGCCACCTGCCTGTTCCTCTTCTGGCAGGCGTTCGTGGTGCATTGGCACCTGTTCGTCGGCTGGACCGTGCTGGGCCTGCTGATCTACCTCGGCTACGGCATCCGCAACAGCAAGCTGGCCAAGTCTCCCTGATGTGCCTACGGGCCGGCCTCGCGCCGGCCCGTCCGTTTCTCCCCGCGCGCCATCCGCGGCGCGCTTCGAAAAGATCGACACACATGTTCAAGCAACTGTGGGCCACCAAGCACCCGCATGCCGCCCATGAAGACGCCAACGGCCTGAGCCTGCGCCGCCACCTCGGCCCCTGGGGCCTGACCGCGCTGGGCATCGGCGCAGTCATCGGCGGCGGCATCTTCGTCATCACCGGCCAGGCCGCGGCCAACCATGCCGGCCCGGCCATCATGCTGTCCTTCGTGCTGGCCGCGGTCTGCTGCGCCTTCTGCGCGCTGGCCTATGCCGAGTTCGCCTCGATGGTGCCGGTGTCCGGCAGCGCCTACACCTACACCTACGCCACCTTCGGCGAACTCTCGGCCTGGTTCATCGGCTGGATGCTGGTGCTCGAGTACGGCGTATCGGCCTCGGCGGTGGCGGTCAGCTGGACCGGCTACTTCCTCAGCCTGCTCAGCCAGTTCGACATCCACCTGCCAGCGGCGCTGGTCAGTGCACCACTGGACGCGCAGCTGCGCCCCACCGGCGCCATCGCCAACCTGCCCGCCGCCATCCTGGTACTGCTGCTGACCTGGCTGTGCTACGTCGGCATCAGCAAGTCCTCGGCGATGAACATGGCGATGGTCGTGCTGAAAACCGGCCTGATCGTGCTGGTCATCGTGGTCGGCTGGAAGTACATGGACACCAGCAACTGGACCCCGTTCATCCCGGCCAACGAAGGCCCGGGCAAGTACGGCATGGAAGGCGTGCTGCGCGGCGCGGCCATGGTGTTCTTCGCCTACATCGGCTTCGAAGCAGTGTCGGTGGCGGCGCAGGAATCGAAGAACCCGCAGCGCGACATGCCGATCGGCATGATGCTGTCGCTGGTGATCTGCACGGTGCTGTACATCGCCATGGCGGCGGTGATGACCGGCCTGGTGCCGTACCAGCTGCTGGGCACCGACGAACCGGTGGTGACCGCCGTGGCGGCGCACCCGCAGCTGGGCTGGCTGCGCTGGGTGGTCGAGGTCGGCGCCCTGGTCGGCCTGTCCTCGGTGGTGCTGGTGATGATCATCGGCCAGCCGCGCATCTTCATGATCATGGGGCGCGATGGCCTGCTGCCGCCGGTGTTCACCAAGATCCACCCGAAGTACCGCACCCCGCACATCAACACGGTCATCACCGGCATCGGCATCGCCCTGCTGGCGGCGCTGTTCCCGCTGGACATCCTGGGTGAACTGACCTCGATGGGCACCCTGATCGCGTTTGCGGCCGTGTGCGCGGGCGTGCTGATCCTGCGCCGTACCCAGCCGGACCTGCCGCGTCCGTTCCGCATGCCGATGGCGTGGCTGATCTGCACCCTGGGCGTGCTGAGCTGCCTGGCGCTGCTGTCGGCGATGACGATGCACAACTGGATGCTGATGGGTGTCTGGACGTTCGTCGGCTTCGTGATCTATTTCTGCTACGGCTTCAAGCACAGCCGCCTGCGGGGCCAGTGAGGGTTTTCTGTATTGCAGGGCCTGCGGCCCTGCACCCGCTGGAGCAACGTCAACAGCAACGGCTGGGCTGAGGGTTTGGCGGGGAGGCATGGGTTCGCGGGGGACGCCGTGAATCCATCCCTGGAGGCTTGGCCGCGGCATCCATGCCGCGGACACCCCCGCGAACCCATGCCTCCCCACCCCTGACACTCTCCCGGCACGTCCGGTAGATCCACGCCATGCGTGGATGAAGTCCGTCTGGGGAATGAATCTTCTGTAGAGCGGAGCCATGCTCCGCTCCGAGCAAGCGCAGCGCCGCGACCCGCTTCTGCCTTTCCTTCTTCACTCCGTGGCTGGCGCGCACGGAACCTGTCCGTGGCCGGGCGGGTGGGTTGCGCGGGGGTGCGAGCGCCATGGATGGCGCTCACAAGCCTCCAGGGACGGATTCACGGCGTCCCCCGCGCAACCCACCCGCCCGGCCAAACCCGAGAACCCGCGTTCCGCGACCGACCAACCCGCCACGAGGGGCTCAGCCGTTGGCCGAATCCAGTAAAATCGACCGCATGAACGCCCCCACCTTCCCCTACGACACCGCGCGCCTGAGCGAACTGGCCCAGCTGCTGATCGACAACGTCCGCGAACTGGCCCACGCCGGCTGGACCCCGGCCACCAGCAGCAACTTCTCCCACCGCCTGGACGACCGCCACGCCGCGATCACGGTCTCGGGCAAGGACAAGGGCCGCCTCATCGAGGACGACATCATGGTGGTGGATTTCGACGGCCTCGCCGTCGGCCGCCCGCTGCGCCCGTCCGCCGAGACCCTGCTGCACACCCAGCTGTACCGCCGCTTCCCGGAAATCGGCTGCGTGCTGCACACCCATTCACCGGTGCAGACCATCGCCTCGCGCCTGTACGCACCGCAGGGCCACATCCGCATCGAAGGCTACGAGCTGCTGAAGGCCTTCGCCGGCAACAGCACCCACGATATGGCCATCGACGTGCCGGTGTTCGCCAACACCCAGGACATGAACGTGCTGTCGGCGCAGGTCGATGCCCTGCTCGACACCCAGCCCCTGTGGGGCTACCTGATCGACGGCCACGGCCTGTATGCCTGGGGCCGCGACATGGCCGAAGCGCGCCGCCACATGGAAGCCTTCGAGTTCCTGTTCCACTGCGAGCTGGAACTGCGCAAGCTGCGCGACTGAACCGGCGCCGGGGTGCAGATTCCAATCCGGAATCTGCCGCCCTTCACCACCCTGTTACCCTGTCTTCCCCCCGAGACGTTCAAGCTGCCGCCATGAGCCGACTGCGCATCTACGACGACACCCATCCCGAATCACCGCTGCTGGATTCCCAGGACGGCGCGATCATCGCGGCCGAACTGCAGAAGATCGGCGTCACCTTCGAGCGCTGGCAGGCCACCGCGCCGGTCGCACCGGGCGCCAGCCAGGACGAAGTGTTCGCCGCCTACCGTGCGGACATCGACCGCCTGGTCGCCGAGCGCGGCTTCAAGAGCGTGGACGTGGCATCGATCGCCCCGGACAACCCGAACCGCGCCGAACTGCGCAAGAAGTTCCTCGACGAACACTTCCACAAGGAAGACGAGGTGCGCTTCTTCGTCGCAGGCTCGGGCCTGTTTACCCTGCACGTGGGTGACAAGGTCTACGAGATCGAGTGCGTGAAGGATGACCTGATCGCCGTGCCCGACGGCACCACCCACTGGTTCGACATGGGCGATGAGCCGAGCTTCGTGGCCATCCGCTTCTTCACCGAGCCGGACGGCTGGGTCGGTCACTTCACCGGCACCGACATTGCGCAGAAATTCCCCCGTTACGTTCCCACCCAGGCGTCCTGATCCATGCAGCCCCGCGTCATCCTGACCGACATCGAAGGCACCACCAGCAGCATCTCGTTCGTCAAGAACGTGCTGTTCCCCTATGCCCGCCAGGCCCTGCCGGCCTTCGTGGCCGAACACGGCCAGCAGCCGGAGGTGCGCCGCTGGCTGGATGCGGTGGCCACCGAGATCGGTGGCGCCTGCCAGGACAGCCTGGTGGCCGAGACGCTGCAGGGCTGGATCGACCAGGACCGCAAGCACACTGCGCTCAAGGCCCTGCAGGGCCTGATCTGGGATGCCGGTTACCGCCGCGGCGATTACACCGCGCACTTCTACCCGGAAGTAGCGCCGGTGCTGAAGGGCTGGCATGCCTCGGGCCTGCCGCTGTACGTGTACTCCTCCGGCTCGGTGCCGGCGCAGAAGCTGTTCTTCGGCTTCAGCGATGCAGGCGACCTGAGCCCGCTGGTGTCGGGCTGGTTCGATACCGAGATCGGCGGCAAGCGCGAGGCGGACAGCTATCGCAACATCGTGCAGGCGATCGGCGTGCCGGCCGGTGAGATCCTGTTCCTGTCGGACGTGGTGGAAGAACTGGATGCCGCCCGCGAGGCTGGCCTGCAGACGCGCCTGATCGACCGCCTGGATGACTACCCGATGCCGCGCACCGGCCAGGCCGCCAACGGCCACGACCGCGTCGAGAATTTCCAGCAGATCCAGCTGTAACCCGTAAGGCGTGCGGACCAACGGTCCGCACCCACCACCCACGGTCCGCACCCACCCGACCACGCTCAACGATCGTTGAGGGTCTTGATCCTCAGCGCTTCGCGCAGCGTCGCCAGGTCCACCGGGCCGCGTACGGCGATGTCACGGGTCTCGCCCGGCAACAGGTCCAGCAGGTTGTCTTCCACCTGCACGTCCAGCGCGCCGAAGTCGATCCACGCCGCGCGCACGTAGGCCGCGCTTTGCAGGCGCAACCGGTAGTGGTCGCCGTCGATGGCCAGCACCGCCTTCAAAGCCTGCCGCGGCAGTACCTGGTCCTTGGCCTCCACGAAGCCGACCACCTGGCGTGCACTCACCTTGCCCTCCTGCAGCAGCTCGAACACCGCCACGGTGCGCTTGGGGTCTGCGCCTGCCAGCAGTTCGGCATCGGCGAAGTCACCCACGGGGGTAACGCCCGCCGCGGCCACGCTCACCGGCACTTCGCGGCGGCGCAGTACCTTGCCATCCACGTCCATCACCCGCAGCCGCCAGCTCGCCTGCACCGCCGCACCATCGTTGACCAGGCGCACCCGCGTGCTGCCTTCATCACGCAGCGCTGCCACGGTCACCGGCGCGAAGAAGCGCCGTGCAGCGAAGTGCAGCGCCTTCCAGCGACCGTAATAGTCCACGCTGGACCATGATGCACCCGGCCACACGTCGTTGAGCTGCCAGTACAGCGAACCCATCGTGTACGGCCGCGATGCGCGGTGGTGCAGCGCCGCCAGGGCAATGCCATCGGCCTGCATCACCTGGCTGAGGTAGACGAAATCCTCGAAGTCCTTCGGCGTACCATAGCCCAGCGCGATGTAGTGCAGCAGCCGGCTGTTGCCCTCGCCTGCCATGAACTTCTGGTGGGCACGGATCACCGGACTGTCGATACCCTGCTCGTCACGGCTCGCGATCTGGTCCACCGTCGCCACCGCCGGCCAGGCCTGCAGGCCGTACTCGGACATGAAGCGCGGGGTCTCGTGCAGGTACGCCTGCACCGGCAGCGCCGGATTGCCCCAGACCTGCCAGTAGTGCTTGTCGCCGCGGGTGGAATCGTTGGCCTTCTCGTCCAGGTCGTTGCTGGGCGAGCTGGACCAGTACGGCACGCCCAGGCCCTCCTCACCCACGACCTGGCGCAGATCATGGCCGAACAGGTCCACATAGCCCTGCCACACCTTCGCTGCGAATGCCGGGTCGGCCGCCTTCAGGTCACGGCCGTGGCCCCAGTCCTTCCAGGCGGTTTCTTCCTCGTTGTTGCCACACCACAGCACGATGCTGGGGTGGTGCCGCAGGCGGCGAACGTTGTCGCGCGCCTCGGCCACCACGCTGGCGCGGAACGCGGGATCGTAGCCGGGCTGCATGCCGCCGCCGAACATGAAGTCCTGCCAGACCAGCAGGCCCAACTCGTCGGCGATGTCGAAGAACGCGTCGTCCTCGTAGTAGCCACCGCCCCAGTTGCGCAGCATGTTCATGTTGGCGTCGCGCGCGGCGGTCAGCACCTGGCGCAGCCGCGCAGGATCAACACGGGCGGGGAACGCATCGAACGGAATGACGTTGGCGCCCTTGGCGAAGATCTCCACCCCGTTGATGACGAAGGCGAAGCCCTGCCCACCCTTGCCATCTTCCTCGCGGCGCAGCTCGACGGTGCGCAGGCCGATGCGCTGTTCGCGCGCCAGCTCAGCGGAACGCCCGCCCTCCAGGCGTGCCTGCACGCTGTAGCGGTCCTGCGCGCCGTGGCCAACCGGCCACCAGCGGCGGGGATCCGCCAGTTCAACGGGAATCTCGACAGTGTTCGTGCCCGGCTTCAGCAGCACCGTGCGCTGCACCTGGGCCACGCTGCGGCCCTCGGGGTCGCGCACGTCCACATCCACCACGGCTGAACCGGCGGCATTGCCCTGCTCCACCTGCAGCAGCACCGCCAGCTTCGCCTGGCGGCTGTCCAGTGCCTCGGTGCGCACGGCCAGGTCAGTCAGCCGGTGCATATCCCAGGCCTGCAGGTCCACGCCACGCCAGACACCGGCGGTGACATAGCGCGGGCCCCAGTCCCAGCCGAAGTGATAGGCCGGCTTGCGCGCGAAGTTGCCGACCATCGCATCCTTCGGCTCATCACCATAGGGCGAGGGATAGTTGCCGGCGATCCTGTGCGGCATCGCCTGTACGCCAGGCACCAGCGTGCGGATGGGCGAGCGGAACACGATCAGCAGTTCATTGCCCGTGGCCTGCAGGCGTCCTTCCACGCGCGCGTGCCAGGTGCGATGTGCATTGTCAGCGCGCAGCAGCGGCTTGCCGTTGAGGGTGACCTCGGCGTAGGTGTCCAGCCCGTCGAAGCGCAGTTCGGCATTCGGCTTGGCCAGGGTCGCCGCATCCACGTCGAAGCGTGCGCGGTACTCCCAGCTTGCCAGGCCGATCCATTGCAGCTCCGCCTCGGCCGCGCCCACGTAGGGATCGCGGATCAGGTCATGGTCGAGCAGATCGGTGTGCACGCTGCCAGGCACCGTGGCCGCACGCCACTGCTGAAGCCCGGGGTGGGCGGCACCCTGGGCATCGCCGGGCAGCAGGCGGAATTCCCACTGCGCCTGCAGCGGCGCGGCGGCGGCAGGAAATGCAACCGCCACGACAAGCAGCAGGAGCAGACGGACAACGAGGGAAAGACGATGCACGTGATGCTCCTGGTGTTCCGCCGGGCGTGGCCCGGCGCTACCCATTTCCATGCGTCATGCGTTCGGCGAAACGTGCCTCAACGAACGACGTTCAACACTTCGTAGCACGCGCCCATGGTGTGGTAATCCACCTTGCCGGCCGGGCTCTTCTCGTCGCTGTACTTGCGGTTGTCGGCATCGAGGATGCGGAACCAGGCGCCGTACTGGTGGTCGACGAAGTGCTCCCACGAATACGCCCAGATGCGCTCGTACCACTGCCAGTAGCGGTCATCGCCGGTGCGCTTGGCCATCAGCGCCGCGGTGGCCAGCGTTTCGGCCTGCACCCAGAAGTACTTGTCGTCGTCGCAGACGAAGCTGTCGCCGCCGATCGGCGCGCCGTCCATGCCCGGCTGGCGGCGCGACTCCGGCGCGAAGCCGTAGTACAGGCCACCGCGTGCCTCGTCCCAGCTGCGCTCGACGGCCACGTCGAACAGATGCTGCGCGGTCGGCACCAGCCAGTCGGCCTGCACGTGGCGGTCAAGGATCAGCAGCAGCTTGGCCCACTCGGTCTGGTGGCCAGGCTGGAAACCCCACGGGCGGAACAGGTGCTTGGGATTGTCCAGGTTGTAATCCCAGTCGATCTCCCAGTTCACGTCATAGTGTTCCCAGACCAGCCCGCCGGCCTTGGCGGCCTGGCGGCGGGTCATGTTGTCGGCCAGCTGCAGCGCGCGCTCGACATAGCGCTGCTCGCCACTGGCCTCGAACGCGGCCAGCATCGCCTCGCACATGTGCATGTTGGCGTTCTGCCCGCGGTAGCCGGTGAAGTTCCACTGGCCATCGGCTTCGTCCTTGTACAGGCCGTGCTGCGGCTCCCAGAAGCGTGCTTCCAGCAGCTGCCAGGTTTCGTCCATCCACGCGCGGGCCTGCTCGACGCCGGCCTTCAGCGCACAGCTGTAGGCCAGTAGCACGAAGGCCACGCCGTAGCAGTGGTTCATGTCGTCCTCGACCTTGCCATCGCGCAGGGTCCAGGCATAGCCGCCGGTGGCCGGGTTGCGGTGCACCTCGCGCAGGTAGCGCACGCCGTGCTCGACCGCCTCGCGGTACTCGGCATTGCCGAATTCGCGGTAGGCCATCGCATAGTTGAAGACGAAACGCGTGCTGCTCACCAGGTGGCGGTGGCTGGCATCGTAGATGCTGCCGTCATCACGGAAGTAGTGGAAGAAACCGCCGTTCGGATCGATGCAGCGCGGGTGGTAGAACGCCAGGGTGTCGGCGATGTGCGCGCGCAGGAACGCGGGCGAACGGAAATCGGGCGAGGTGCTCATGCGGGAAGGTCCTGTGCCTGCAGCAGCTGCTGCACTTCATCGAGCGAGGGCATCGCGGCGAACGCGCCCTTGCGGGTAACAGCCAGTGCGCCGACCGCAGCGCCGAAGCGCAGCGTGGCAGCGATGGCCTGCGGGTCCTGGCAGAACGCGGCGAAGCCCGCACCGGCCCCGCCCCGCTCCAGCAGGCCGACCAGCACGCCACCGACGAACGCATCGCCGGCGGCGGTGGTATCGACCGTGGCCACGTTGAAGCTGGTGACCTGGCCCTGCTGCTCACGGGTGTACCAGTGCAGCGTGGCGGCGCCATCGGTGACGATGACCCAGCGTGCCTGCGCAGCCAGCAGGCGCTGCAGGACGATCTGGTCGCCCTCGGCACCGTGCGGCGCGGCCAGGAAGTCCAGTTCCTCGCGCGAGAGCTTGACCAGGTCGGCGCGCTCCAGTGCCTGCCACAGCCACGGCGTCGGATCGACATCGGCCGGCCACAGCGCCGGGCGCAGGTTGAGGTCCAGGCTGACCACCGCGCCGGCGGCGCGGGCGCGGTCCATGCCGGCGAAGGTCGCCTCGGCAATGGCCGCTTCGGTCAGGCTGTTGGAACAGACGTGGAAGCACTGCGCGTTGTCCAGGCAGGCGGCCTGGAAATCGCTGTCACGGAACAGCAGGTCGGCCGCCGGCGGGCGGTAGAAGCTGAAGCTGCGCTCACCTGCGGCATCCAGCGCGACGAAGGCCAGTGCGGTCTTGGCCGCATCGGTACGCACGATGTAGTCGGTACCGACGCCGTGCTCGACCAGGCTCTCGGCCAGGAAGTCACCGAACATGTCGCGGCCGAGCATGCCCACGAACTGGGTCTTCGCACCCAGCCGCGCAGCGGCCACGGCCACGTTGGCCGGCGCACCGCCGGCGTACTGCAGGAACGCGCGCGGGGTGTCGGCCGAAGCCGGCGGCTGCGCTAGTAGATCGATCAAAATTTCGCCGAAGCAGACAATGGCACCCATTCTGGACTCAGCCTCCCTGCGTTGCGGAGGCCGGCGTACGAGCGCCGACCAGACCGTAGAAAATGATGTAGCCGTAGCACAGCAGCGGCAGGATGAAGCTGGCCTGGACCCCGATGTGGTCAGCCAGAACGCCCTGCAGGTACGGCACCACGGCACCGCCGACGATGGCCATGATCAGCAGGCTGGAGCCCTTGTTGGTCAGCGGGCCCAGGCGCTCGATGCTGAGCGCGAAGATGGTCGGGAACATGATCGAATTGAACAGGCCGATCGCCACCACCGAGTACAGCGCGACGCTGCCGGAGGTCATCATCGTCGTTGCCAGCAGGCCCACGTTGACCAGCGCGAAGATGGCCAGCAGGCGGCTGGGCGAGAAGCGCGCCAGCAGGGCCGAGCCGGCAAAGCGGCCGATCATCGCCATCGTCCAGTAGGCCGACACGTAATGGGTCGCCTGCTGTTCGCTGAAACCGCCGATGCTCGGCATCGACAGGTAGTTGACCAGGAAGCTGCCGATCGACACTTCCGCACCGACGTAGAAGAAGATGCCCAGCACGCCCAGCAGCAGGTGGCGCTTGCGCAGTGCATCGAAGTAGCTGTGGTGATGGCCCTGGTCGGCCTGTTCGGTCGCATCGCTCAGCGCCGGCAGGCGGAACAGGAACACGAACAGCGCCAGCAACACCAGCGCCACCGCCAGGCCTACGTACGGGCCCTGCACGGCCTGTGCTTCGGCGGTGCGGTAGGCCAGCTGTTCGGCAACCGGCAGCGCTTTCAGTTCATCGGCGCTCTTGACCGTGTTGGACAGAATCAGCATGCCGCCGAAGATCGGCGCGATGGCCGTGCCCAGCGAATTCAGCGCCTGGGCCAGGGTCAGGCGGCTGGAGCTGGTCTGTTCCGGACCCAGCAGCGCCACATAGGGGTTGGCGGCGACCTGCAGCACGGTGATGCCGGTGGCCAGCACGAACAACGCACCCAGGAAGGCGCCATATTCGCGCAGCTCTGCCGCCGGCCAGAAGCCCAGCGCGCCGATGCCGGCGATCACCAGGCCGGCCACGATGCCCTTCTTGTAACCCAGCGCCGCCACCAGGCGGCCTGCCGGCAGCGACATCAGGAAGTAGGTGCCGAAGAAGGTGAACTGCACCAGCATCGCCTTGGCGTAGTTCAGCTCGAACACCGCCTTCAGGTGCGGGATCAGGATGTCATTGAGGCAGGTAAGAAAGCCCCACATGAAGAAGATGGTGGTGACCACGGCCAGTGCCTTGCCGTTGGTGACGGCCGGTGCGTTGCCGGGGGAACCCGATGGGCGGGGCGTTGCGGAGATCGGCATGCGGTTCGCGCCTCGATGCGCGGAAGGTCGTTGTTGCGTGGAAGGAGTGTGCGTTGAAGGGAATCAGTTGGGTCGGGCGGCGCTGCTTTCGCGGATGCGCAGCTGCACCGGGGCGACGGTGCGCCGTGGCGGTGCATCCGGATCGTCCAGGCGCTGCAGCAGCAGTGCGGCCGCCTGCCGGCCGCGCTCGCGCGGGTCGGCGGTGAGGGTGGTCAGCGGCGGCACCGCCACGGAGGCTTCGGAAATATCATCAAACCCGGTGACCGCGAAATCGCCACCGGGGCGGATGCCGCGCGAGTTCAGGCCCAGCATCAGCCCCAGCGCGACGGTGTCGTTGTAGCAGACCGCTGCACTCGGCCGGTGGCCATCGACGAACAGTTCGTCGGTGCGCGCAGCGGCTTCCAGGCGGTTCGGCGCCGATTCGATCATCCAGCCTGGCGGCAGCGTCAGCCCGGCCTCGGCGAGGGCCTGCTGGAAACCGGCCCGACGCTGGTGGCACGAGCTGGAATCGGCGTGGCCGCCGAAGAACGCGATCTGGCGATGGCCGCGCTCAATCAGGTGGCGGGTGGCCAGGTAAGCGCCGTGCTGGTTGTCCAGGGTCAGGAAGTCCCAGTCGGCACCGTCCAGTTCGCGGTTGAACAGCAGCACGTTGGCGTTGGCGCCCAGCGCCTGGCGTACCAGGGTGGCATCGCTGCCCTCGGCCGGCGACAGGATCAACCCGGCCGGGGTGTGCTCCATCAGCGTGGACAGTACGGCCTGCTGGCGCTCGGGCGATTCGCCGGTACTGCCCAGCAGGGTGACGTAGCCGCGCCCGCCCAGCGCCTCGTCCACCCCGGAGGCGAATTCGGCGAAGAACGGGTTGGACAGATCGTTGATGACCAGCGCGATGCTCGACGAAGTGCGCCGGCGCAGATTGGCCGCGGCACGGTTGTAGACATAACGCTGGCGGCGCAGTTCGGCCTCGACCTTGGCCCGGGTATCGACGTTGACCAGCGGGCTGCCACGCAGCACCAGCGACACGGTCGCGCGCGAAACGCCGATGGCACGGGCGATGTCGGTCACCGTCACCGCCTTGCCGGAACGCTTGCTGGAACTGCCGCCGTTGTCGTTCATCGTCTTCCCGGACTCCGCTGGAGCCTCAAGCCTAATGGATCGTGACGCTGTCGTGCCGTGCCGTTCGCTGGGTTGCCTCGAACGGCACAGCGCCGATCATCGCAGCTGGCTGCCTGGTGCAGCGCACCAGGAGACCGGCAGATCGGCCACCGCGGTGCCCCAGCCCTGCGTCGGCGCCTGGCCGTCGAGGGCGAAACGCACGCGCGGGCCCTGCTGCAGGCGATTCCAGTCCAGCCACACCGGCGCATGGGCCTGGCCATCGACCTGCACGCCCTGCACGTACTGCAGGCGGCGGCCGTCGGCGCCCGGTGCGTCGATGCGCAGGGTGCGGCCGTTGCCCATGTCCACTTCCACCTTGGCAAAGCGCGGGGTGTGCAGCAGGAACTCGCCACTGCCCGGCACCGCCGGGTACACGCCGATGGCGCTGAACAGGTACCAGGCCGACATCGTGCCCAGGTCATCGTTGCCGGTCACGCCGTTGGGCGCATTGGTGAACAGCTGCTGCGCGGCACGCACCACGGCGGCGGTCTTCCACGGCTGGCCGATCAGCGTGTACAGCCACGGCGAGTGCAGGTCCGGCTCGTTGTTGGGGTTGTAGCGGAACTGGTTGTAGTAGCTGTACGGCCCGACCACCCACTCCTTGCGGGCGGCATTGAGCGGGTCGGCCTGCAGCGCATCCATCGCGAAGAACGCATCCAGGCGGCGGCCGGCCTGTTCGCGGCCGTCCATCGCTTCCACCAGGCCCGGCACGTCCTGCTGCGCCAGCCACTGGTACTGCCACGCGGTGCCTTCATGGAACCCGTGGTGCGAGCGCGGGCTGTAGTGGCCGTCGGCCGGGGTGTACCACTGGCCATCTTCGGTGCGCGGGCGCGGGAAGCCGGTGAAGCCGGTCTCGGCATCACGCACCTGCGGATCCCACACCTTGCGCCAGTTGCGGCCGCGCTCGCGCAGCGTCACCGCATCCTGGGCATGGCCCAGGCCATCGGCCATCTGCGACAGCGCGCAATCGGCCACGGCGTACTCCAGCGTTGCCGAACCGCCGTGGTGCGGATCGACATCCATGCCCTTGGACGGGAACGCGCGGTCATAGACCACGTAGCCCTTGTCCAGGTAGGTCGGGTTGCCCGAACGGCCGGCCATGCGCGAGTTCAGCGGCGGCGTACCGAAGGCATTGCGGCGCAGCGCATCCCAGGCCTGCGACTCCCGGCCCTTGAGCGCACCGAAGCGCCACAGATCGACCATGAAGGGCGTGACCGGGTCGCCGGTCATGATGTTGGTTTCGAAGTTGGCGTAGCCCCAGCGCGGCAGCCAGCCGCCCTGCTCGTCGATGGCCAGCAGGGTGCGGCCAATGTCACGGGCCACGTCCGGGCGGGTCAGCGCCAGCCACTGGTTCTGCGCACGGTAGGTATCCCACAGCGAGAAGTACTCGTAGTAGGTCCAGCCATCGGCGCGGTGGATGCCGTCGTCGTAGCCACGGTAGCGGCCATCGGCATCGCTGCCGGTCAGCGGCTGCAGCAGCGCGTGGTACATCGCGCTGTAGAAGACGGTGCGGTCATCGCCGTTGCCGCCCTGCACGCGCACCCGCGCCAGCTGCTCGCGCCAGGCCTGCTGGGACAGCGAACGCATCCTGTCGAAACCGATCAGCGCCCCACCCTGCATGCCCTCGGCGCGCAGGTTGGTACGTGCGCCTTCGGCATCGACGTGCGAGATCGCACTTACCGCAGTGACCGACTGGCCCTTGGCCAGGTCGAAAGTGAGCCAGGCGCCATTCGGCTTCTGCTCGCCTTCCATGCTGTGCCGCGCGTTGGGCAGGCCACCGGTTTCGCCCCAGGTGCCATGCGCCTTGAACGGACGGTCGAATTCGACGCGGAACCAGGTGGTGTACTGGTGGCCACCGCAGAAGCTCTTGGTGACCAGCTTGCCTTCCACCACGCGGTCGCCGACCACATCGACCACGCTGCCGATGACCGAATGGCGCTCGTTGGCCTGGCCGACGTTGATCATGACGTGGCCATCGCCACTGCGCTGGCTGAAGGTGTAGCGCTCGGCTGCGGCGCGGGTACGTGCGGTGGCTTCGGCGTCGATGCCGCCGTAGCTGGTCAGCCGCACCTTGTAGTAGCCGGCCTGGCCGACCTCGCCATCATGCGTGTAGCTGGATGCGTAGGCCTTGTGGTCGAACTGCTTGGGGTTGCCGGTATCGAAATCGCCGCCCGGACCGATGCTGCCGGTCACCGGCAGGATCGAGACCTGGCCGCCCTGCTCCCAGCAGCCGGCGCCGGACAGGAACGAATGGCCGAAGCCGCGGATCTTCTCGTCGTCGTAGCGCCAGCCAGAGTAATGGCTGCCGATCGGGCTGACCTGGATCAGGCCGAACGGGGCCGAGGCGCCGGGGAAGGTGTTTCCGTCATCCTTGCTGCCGATGAACGTATTGACCTCGCGCTCCAGCGCGGCCGGTGCAGCCTGCAGCCAGGGCGTGACGGCCAATGCCAGCAGGCAGGCGATGCGCGCCAGCGGGCGATGGGACAAGGCCGGCGAGCGGCGGGCAGACAGACGGCGGGACAACCTGGTCACGGACAGGACTCCTTGGCGGCAGGGCGGCAGCGGGGCGCCGGCCACGGTGGGCCGAACTCCTCGTTTCCATCGGTACAAATCCGCACCCCGGCGGATTTAGATCGATTGAAGTAAAGCAGGGAGCGCCCATCCATGCATTCTGCGCCGCAGCAAAAAAGGGGAGGCTTCTTGCAGGGCTTGCAGCCCTGCACCTGCTTCAAGCCAGCGCAACGTCAACTTCAAAAGCCTGCATTCCGAGGGATGGCGGGGTGGGTCCGGTTGAGGGGGGCGCCGTAAATACGTCCATGTAGGCTCGGTCGCGGCATCCATGCCGCTCACGCCCCCTCAACCGGACCCACCCCGCCTTCGACAGTTCTCCGCGATCTGGCGGAACAGCCTCCTGCACTGGTGGGTGCCGACCGTTGGTCGGCACGGCCTCCGACCCCAGATTCATTTGGATATCTGATGGATGTGCCGACCAACGGTCGGCACCCACCAACAGCCGCGTGAACCTGTCGGGGGCGGGGCGGTGTGGGCTGGCAGGACCGCAGGCGCCATGGATGGCGCCTACGAGCCCCCAGGGATGGGTTTACGGCGTGTCCTGCCAGCCCACACCGCCCCGCCCAACTCACAGCAAGCCAGAGCCGCCTTTGATCTTGCTTCGGCTTCGGCTTCGGCTTGAAGCAGGTGCAGGGCTGCAAGCCCTGCCGAACCACCCGCCCCTTTTGCGCATGTAAACGATTCCAGCGCATTTCAGCGAATCATCATTCTGCAGACACGTCACTGCAATATTGCGCAGCAGCATGCGCAACCCCTCCAGCCATGCTAAAAATCGCCCCGCCATCGCTTAGATCGATCCAAGCGGATTCAGGGGATGGCCCGGCGTTGGGGACCGGAACAAGTACGTACCCGAGCACCAGCGCGCCGCACCAGGCAACCGCGCGGCTCAAGCAAAATCGGCATCACACATTAGATCGATTCAAGTTCCGCGTCAGTCACCGGATCAATCCAGGAGAGAGGGAGAGATGGCAATCAAGCATTCAACTCGTACGCACGGCCGCGACACGTTGTCGCTCGCCGTCGCGCTGGCACTGGCCGCAGCCGTCGCGCCCCTCGGCGCCGCTGCCCAGCAGGCCACCGCACAGCCGACCACCGGCAGCAGTGATGCCACCACCCTGGACAGCGTCCAGGTCACCGGCTACCGCTACGCCATCGAGAAGAGCCTGCAGCAGAAGCGCGACGCCAATGCCGTGGTTGAAGTGATCACCGCCGAAGACGTTGGCAAGTTCCCTGACAAGAACGTCGCCGATTCGCTGCAGCGCGTGCCGGGCGTGGTCATCACCCGCGACGGCGGCGAAGGCAAGAGCGTCAGCGTGCGTGGTCTCGATCCGGATCTCACCCTGACCCAGTTGAACGGCAACTACATCGCCACCTCCGAAACCAATGACGAGGCCAGCCGTTCGTTCAACTACACCCTGCTGCCGTCGAACATGCTGTCCAGCGCAGAGCTGTTCAAGTCGCCGGAAGCACGCATCGACGAAGGCGGCATCGGCGGCACGGTCATCCTGCACACGCGCCGCCCGCTGGAAATGGAATCCAACTCCGGCTACGTCACCCTGGAAGGCGTCTCGTCCGATACCCACCAGGACGTCGACCCGCAGGCGTCGGCGCTGTACTCCTGGCACAGCAAGGACGAGCGCTTCGGCGTGCTGGTCGGCGTGACCCAGCAGAAGCGCACCAGCCGCACCATGGAAGTGAGCACCGAGAACTACCAGTGGTACGGCACCGACGTCGACGCGCGTGATGTCAACGGCAACGCCCTCACCCAGGGCGGCATCAACTACTGGTGGGGCAACTCCGGCTTCAACGACCAGTTCGGCCACAACTACAGCGACTTCTTCATGCCCACCTCGGTGAACTTCGCCGTGAAGGAAGAGAAGCGCGAGCGCAAGGGCGGCCAGCTGACGTTCCAGTTCAAGCCGATCGACAACCTGACCCTGACCGCCAACTACTTCCGCTTCCAGCTGGACGGCGACTATTCGCAGAACATGCTGAAGGTTCCCGAATGGAACATGGCGCGCTACAACGGTGACGGCAACTGGGCCGGCGGGCGCCTGCTCAACGGCCTGACCTTCGATCCCAGCGGCACGGTGGTCACCGGTGCGCAGTTCGAGAAGCTGCCGGGCAAGGCCTACTACTGCAGCGAAGACGAAGCCGCCGCCGCCGGCCTGGCCCCGGGTGGCTGGGGACCGGACGACTGCACCATCCCGACCCCGCAGCTGACCGGTGGCTACAGCCGCGAAAAGGCGCTGTCGCAGACGGCCGACCTGACCATCGACTGGGACATCAGCCCGCTGTGGAAGGCCTCCTTCAGCGGTGGCCGCACCTGGTCCGAGGGTGGCCCGTCGATGAACTTCCGCATGTCGGCCAAGCCGCGCCGCCGCGTCAACGGCGTGTGGGAGTCCGGCAACCAGTACACCGCATGGGACCTGACCGGCACGCCGACGCTGACCGTCTCGCCGAACCTGCAGGAGGTGCTGATGAATGGCATCGCCGAGGTCGACACCGGCTCGACCGATTCGTCGTGGATGCAGACCGAAGTCAAGCAGAACCACTTCCAGGCCGACGTCACCAAGATGTTCGAAAGCGGCTGGCTGGACTCGATCCAGTTCGGCGCCAAGTACCGTGACGGCAAGGTCCACCGCAACACCGGCAACACCTACTGGGTGTGCCAGGGCGCCGACCCGACCGACTACGACAGCCGCTACCAGGCGGGCTGTGACAACACGGCCGGCATCGCCCAGCCGGGCTTCTTCCTGTCCAACCCGATCAGCGGCATCGCCGGTGGCTTCAACGCGAACGTGTTCCCGGGCATCAACTTCCCGGCCTACATCGACCACCTGAACAATACCTACGGCCAGTCGTACAACCGCGTCGAGGACGACTTCGTCTACAACGTCAACGAGAAGATCTACTCGGGCTACTTCCAGGCCAACTTCCGTACCGAACGCCTGCGCGGCAACGTCGGCGTGCGCGTGGTGCGCACCGAGCAGTTCGCCCAGTCCAGCGATTCCATCGAACGCTTCAACGACTACTTCCTGGACAACGCCTCCGGCGCACCGATGTCCTGCGATGATCCGGCGGCAGCGGCCTACCCCACCTACGGCTGCGAAAGTGGTTTCGTGCGCCTGCCCGACAACCTGGCCCGCGAGAAGAGCTTCGAGCTGATCGGCTCGGACCGCACCTATACCGACGTGCTGCCCAGCTTCAACATCGCCTGGGACATCACCGACAACCTGGTCCTGCGTGGCGCAGCGTCGAAGGTCGTGGCTCGCCCGAGCTACACCAGCATCGCCGCACCGGGCAGCCTGAGCTACTACAGCCCGGAGTACGTCAATGACCGCCGCGTTGCGGGCGGCGCACCGACCGAGGGCTGGGCAGGCAGCGGCAGCAACAAGAACCTCGAAGCCTTCAAGGCCACCCAGTACGACCTCGGCGTGGAGTGGTACTTCATGCCGGGCGCGGTCGCCGGCGTCGGCCTGTTCCGCAAGGACATCAGCAACTTCACCGTGCCGATCGTGCGTGACGTGCAGATGGAAGTCGGCGGCGAGATGGTGACGGTGCAGAACTACAGCACCCAGGCCAACGGCCGTGACGCGGTGTCGCAGGGCGTGGAAGTGTACGGCCAGTACACCTTCGATTTCGGCCTGGGCGTGCAGGCCAACTACACCTACAACGACACCAACCTGGCCTCGATCGAGCTCAATGGCGAGAACCTCGGCGCATCGCCGCTGGTGGGCAGCGCCAAGAACCAGGCCAACCTGACGGTGTTCTACGAAACCGACCGGTTCCTGGCCCGTGCCTCGTACAACCGTCGTGGTGAAGTGGTCGGCGGCCTGGTCAACGGCATGACCCAGTACACCGAACCGTACGACCAGCTGGATCTGAACGTGGCGTACAACTTCACCGAAGCGCTGACCTTCACCGCCTCGGTGCTCAACGCCACCAAGTCCGAGCAGCGCATCTACCTGGGCAGCGACACCCAGTCCCGCCTGATCTCCAACCTGTACTCGGGCCGCCAGATCTACTTCGGCGCCACCTACAAGTTCTAAGGTTCTGCACAGCGGTCCTCCACGGCAGCCACGCTTTTACAGGTGGCTGCCGTTTTTGTTGTGCTCGACCGCGCGCATCCCGCGTAGAGCCGAGCCCATGCTCGGCTGCGCTTCGCTCCTTGTAGAGTCGAGCCATGCTCGACTGCTTTTTTGCAGCGTCGAGCCACGCGCGACCGGTCGTCGAACAGCCGTCGAGCATGGCTCGACGCTACATGAAAAGCGGGTTACCGCGCGGCGTCCAGCGCCTTGCGCAACGCCGCCACCGTCGCGGTGCTGGTCTGGCTCCAATCCGGGTCAAGCCCGCGCAGCACCGGGTTCTGGAACTGCATGTCCGAGCGACGCAGGCCCTTGGCCGAGGCGTGCAGTTCGGTGCAGCCGGTCTGCCGGGCCACGGTAGCCACGTTGGACGGGACCAGGCCCGCGCCCGCCATCACGCTGATGCGGCCCGCGGCCTGGGCCACCAGCGAGGCCAGCACCTTGCTGCCCGCCTCGGCGCTGACCTGCCCGCCCGACGTCAGCACCCGCTGGCAACCCAGGCCGACCACCTGCTCCAGCGCCGCGGACAGATCACGGGTGGCATCGAACGCGCGGTGGAAGGTGACCTGCAGCGGCCCGGCGGCCTGCACCAGCTCACGGCACAACGGCAGGTCGATATCGCCCTGCGCATCCAGTGCGCCAACCACCACGCCATCACAGCCGAGCGCCCGGCACTGGGCGATGTCACGCAGCATCAGCTCGGTTTCCAGTGCGTCGTAATGGAAATCACCGGCCCGCGGGCGCACCAGCACGAACAGCGGAATGGTCAGCCGCTCGCGGGCAATGGCAATGCTGCCAAACGACGGCGTGGTGCCGCCCTCGGCGAGGTTGTCGAACAGTTCGATGCGGTCTGCACCACCGGCCTGCGCGGCAAGCGCCGAGGCCACCGAGTTGCTGGCGATCTCCAACCCCAGGCGCACGCTCACGCCTGGGTGCTCGTGTAGATCGACGGCGAATCGCGCAGGTCATCCTGGCGCTGCGCATCGCACACCGCGTAGACAAAGCCGCGATGCAGCGCGTACGCGCCCACCTCGCCCTGCTTGTTCATTGCCAGGAAGCAGACCTGCAGCGTTCTGCTTGCCTCAGGGCGCTTGCGCACCACCCGGTCGATGGCCTCGCGGCAGGCCTGCGCAGGCGTGCGCCCCTGGCGCATCAGCTCGACCACCAGGAACGAGGCGGCATTGCGGATCATCTCTTCACCCACGCCCGAGGCCGTGGCCCCGCCCACCTCGTTGTCCACGTACAGGCCGGCACCGATGATCGGGCTGTCGCCGACCCGGCCGTGCAGCTTCCAGGCCATGCCGCTGGTGGTGCAGGCGCCGGCAAGGTTGCCCCTGGCGTCCAGCGCCAGCATGCCGATGGTGTCGTGGTTGTCGCTGTTGCCGGGGATGCCGCGGCGCTCGGCGTTGATCTGCGGCTGGTACTTCTCGGTCTTCAGCCACTCGCGCCAGGCCGCCTCGGCCTGCGGGGTGAGCAGGTGCTGGCGCTCGAAACCCTGCTGCACCGCGAACTGCTGCGCGCCCTCGCCCACCAGCAGCACGTGCGGGCTGTTCTCCATCACTTTGCGGGCCACCGACACCGGGTGCAGGATGTCCACCAGCGCGGCAACCGCACCGCAGCGGCCGTCGCCGTCCATGATGCTGGCGTCCAGGCTCAGCACGCCGTCGCGATCAGGATTGCCGCAGTGGCCGACGGTGGGGTTGCACAGCTCACTCTCGGCCCAGCGTGCGCCGGCTTCCACCGCATCCAGTGCGCTGCCTCCGCTGCCCAGCACCTTCCACGCCGCCTGGTTGGCGGGAACGCCGAAATCCCAGGTTGAAACGACCTTCGCTCCGCCCTGCGTACGTGCCTGCACGCCCGGCATTGCCGCCATGCCTGCGGCCAGTGCTCCGGCCTGCAGGAACTGCCTGCGATCCACCATGTTCGCCTCCGTCGTCCGATCCGCCGCCGGCAGGCTGCCAGCCGCCTTCTTGGTTGCTATGCCGGCCTGCGCGCGGCGTGCCAGACGGCTGCGCCCAGCACGCCCAGCTGGCCATGCTCGACGCGCCACACCGGCACCTGCCGCAGCACGTCGGTCAATACACCCTTGTTGAGGAAGCGCTCGCGGAAGCGGCCATCGGCAAGGAAATCCTGCACATGGGCAGAGATGCCACCGGCCAGGTACACCGAGCGCGCACCCACGGCGATGGCCGCATCACCGGCCAGGCTGCCCAGCCACGCGCAGAAGACCTGCAGGGTTTCCACCGCCAGTGCATCCTCGCCGCTGCGGGCCGCACCGATCAGGGCCTCGGTGCTGGTCCACTGCGGCGTCACGCCCCGCAGCTCGCACAGGCACGGGTAAAGGTTCATCAGGCCACTGCCGGACAGCACGCGCTCGTTGTCCACATGCGGCCAGCGCTGCAGCAGCTTGCCCAGCACCTGCAGTTCCAGCGCATTGCCGGCGCCCAGTGCGGCGTGGCCGATCTCGCTGGCCAGCACCGGGCGCTCGCCATCGGCAAAGCGCAGCGCAGCGCCCAGGCCGGTGCCTGCGCCCAGCACCAGCGCGGGGAACGCCTGCGCCGGGTCCGCATCACCGTTCAACGGCACCAGCGTGTCGGCCTGCAGGTAGGGAATGGCCAGCGCCACTGCCTCGAAATCGTTGATCAGCTGCAGTTCCTGCAGGCCGGACTGCGCCTGCGTGGTGGACAGCGAGACCGTCCACGGCAGGTTGGCGTTGATCAGCACATCGCCATCGAGCAGCCCGGCAATCGCCACCACGGCCGTGCTGACCGGCTGGCCGAGGCTGGCAGTGAAATCGGCCAGGATCGCGGCCAGGCTCGGGTGATCGGCGCAGGCGTAGGTGCGGTAGCTGCCCAGTCGCGGGGTCTGCCCCGGCGCGGTCTCGGCCAGCGCCAGGCGGGCAAAGGTGCCGCCGACATCGGCCACCACCAGGCTGCGCGAGTCACCGCCGCGGATGGCACTGTTGCCAGCGGTGTTGCTGGCCAGATCGGGAATAACCGGGGACGCTGCTGCAACGTTCACACTGGCCTGCTTGAATCGATTGAATCATGTCGATTCTCAGGCATTGACCGCGCTTTGCCAACGCTGTGGGACCGGGTGCAGTCGATCCTGCACCCGGCCCGGGCCGCATCAGGGCTGCGCCGCCTGCAGGCTGTAACGGGTGGTGGCGGTGAACACCGCACCGTCAGGCTGGGTCGAGCGTACCTCCACCTTGTGGCTGCCCACCTCCAGGTTGGTCGGCAGGGCGCCACGCCACAGGTGCGGCGATGCGGTGGCCTCCGGCGATCGATCATAGCCGCGCAGCGCATCGGCCGTGTCATCGGCCACGTTCTCGACCAGCAGGCGCGGATCCGGCTGGCTGACCTGCTTCATCGGCTGCCATGCGCCGCCGTCGACACGGAACTCGACCACGCTGGTGTCCTCGCCCATGTAGACGTTGGCGTACACGCCCCACGCCGGGTAGGCGCCCTGGCGCAGCACCTTCGGCGCATGCAGGCCGATCTGGTCGCTGGCCGGGGCACCGGCCACGCGGTACTGCAGGCGGTAGCTGCCGTTGCCGGCCACGTCCAGCAGCGCGTACCCCTTCGGCGTGCCATCGCTCATGGTGCTGTCCGGCACGCCCGCCGCGTTCTTCACGCCCGACCAGAACGCGCCGCAGTTGGCACCGACGTTGTACTCATGCAGCGGCTTCTCACCCTGCCAGCCCTCGGCCTTGCCGTGGTAGACGTGCTGCTGGGTGTGGCTGTGGCCGCTCAGCACCAGCACGTTGCGGAAATCCTTGAGCAGGTCGAACAGGCGCTGGCGGTCGGCGTGGCGGAACGTCTCGCGACCGGGTGCGGCATCGAACAACGGAATGTGCATGCCCAGCACCAGCAGGCGGTCCTTGTGCAGGCCCTTCAGGTAGCCGGCGAGGAAGGCGAACTGGTCTTCGCGCAGGCCACCGACGTACTTCGGCTTGGCGTTGGGGTCATACACCACGTCATCCAGGAACACGAAGCTGGCGCCGCCCTCCTCCACCGCATAGGTGTCCGGGCCGTAGATGTTGCGCCAGCTGTCCAGCGAGTGGTCGTCGTTGGCGGCGTCGAAATCCAGGTCATGGTTGCCCGGCACATGGAACCACGGCACGCCCAGCTGGGTGGTGACCTTGTTGATGGCCGGGTACAGGCCCAGGTCGTCGTTGACGATGTCGCCCAGGGTGGTGCCCAGGCGCGCCTTGGTCTGGCCCACCAGCGGTGCCACGATGGACTGCTGGTAGTAACCGATGTCCTTCAGGGTGGCCGTCTGCGAATCGGTGAACACCAGCATCTGGAAGCCGCGGCGGCTGTCATGGCGGTCGGACTGCAGGGCGAAATCCCAGTTGCGGTCCACTGCCCCGGTGGCGGCGATGCCACCGTACTTCAGCGCCGGCGACCCATCCGGGCGGTAGTGGCGCCAGAACGTGGGCAGGCCATCGGCCGCCTTCGGGAACGAGTACGTATCCGGCTTGATCACGAACACCGTCTGCCCGTCGCGCACCGGCAGGCTGTAGCCGCCATCGGCGGCGGTCTTGACGATGGTTTCGCCATTGGAGACCTGCACGCCGGCCAGGCCCGGGTCGGTCGCGCCGCGGCCGGGCTTGCCGTCGCGTTCAAGATAGACCTTGCCGCTGACCACCGTGTCGGCGGCCCAGGCCGGCGAAGTCAGCAACAGGCAGTACAGCCAGGCGGCGGGCAGTTTCATGGGGGCGGTCCGGGGAAGAAAGACCGCCCATTGTAGATTCCGTTGATGACATCGCGCACGCGGTGTCGCCCGGTGGTTGCCGGCCAGCGGCCGGCACTACCGCTCAACGATGGCGCATTTCCAGTACCGCCCGCGCATCATCCAGCGACAGCCCACGCGCGCGCAGCAGCACCAGCAGGTGGTACAGCAGGTCGGCGGACTCACCCAGCAGGGCCTCGTCATCCTGGGCGACGGCAGCCAGCGCGGTTTCCACGCCCTCCTCGCCCACCTTCTGCGCGATGCGGCGGATACCACCTTCGAACAACGACGTGGTGTAGCTGCCTTGCGGGCGCTGTGCTTCGCGCACTGCCACCAGCTGGCCCAGGCCGCCCAGGAAGTCCTTCGGCGCACCATCGAAGCAGCTTTCGGCACCGGTGTGGCAGGTCGGGCCGGCCGGACGGGCCAGCACCAGCACGGTGTCAGCATCGCAGTCCACGCTGATCGACTGCACCGCCAGCACGTGGCCGGACTGCTCGCCCTTGGTCCACAGGCGCTGCTTGCTGCGGCTGTAGAAGGTCATGTGCCCGGTGACCTGGGTGATGTGCAGCGACTCGGCGTTGACATAGCCCAGCATCAGCACCTGCAGGGTGTCGGCATCCTGCACCACGGCCGGCAGGAGGCCATCGCCCTTGGCCCAGTCCAGCGATTCCAGCGCCTGCGGCGACGGGCGTACTTCAATAGACATCTCGAACCTCGATCTGCTGTTCGCGCAGGTAGCGCTTCAAATCCGCAATGGCAATGGCACCGCTGTGGAACACGCTGGCGGCCAGCGCACCGTCCACGTCGGCCTGGTCGAAGGCCTGCGCGAAGTGCTCCATCGCCCCGGCACCGCCGGAGGCGATGAGCGGGACGTTGCACACGGCCCGCGCCTGGCGCAGCTGTTCAACATCGTAGCCACGGCGCACGCCATCGCTGTCCATGCAGTTCAGTACGATCTCGCCGGCACCGCGGCGCTGCGCCTCGGCGATCCAGTCCAGGGTGCGCAGCGGCACGGCCTGGGTCTTGCTCGGGTCGCCGGTGAAGCGGCGCACGCGCCACTGGCCGTCGGCCTCGCGCACCGAGTCGACGCCGACCACCACGCACTGCACGCCGAATTCACCGGCCAGCTCGCTGATCAGCTCGGGGCGCCCCAGTGCGGGCGAATTGATCGACACCTTGTCCGCACCGGCGAACAGCACCCGGCGCGCGGTTTCAACGCTGTCGATGCCGCCGGCCACGCAGAACGGAATGTCGATCAGGCGCGCGATGCGCTCGATCCAGGCCACGTCCACCGAGCGTGCCTCGGGGCTTGCGCCGATGTCATAGAACACCAGCTCGTCGGCCCCCTGGTCGCGGTAACGCTGGGCCAGCTCGGCGATGTCGCCCATGTCGACGTGGTCGCGGAACCGCACACCCTTGACCACGCGGCCATCGCGCACGTCCAGGCAGGGAATGATGCGACGGCTCAACATGCCAGTGCCTCGCCCAGGTCCATGCGCTGTTCCAGCAGCGCCTTGCCGAGGATGGCACCGCCACAGCCGGCAGCGCGTGCTTCGGCCACGTCGGCCACGTCACGGATGCCACCGGACGCCTGCACCGCCACGCCCGGCAGCAACGCCGACAGGTGCCTGTAGAGGCTGATGTTGGGGCCGGCCAGCATGCCGTCGCGGGCGATGTCGGTACACAGCAGGTGGCGCATGCCGGCCCGCGCGTAGCGCTGGGCCAGGTCGTCGAGGGTCACCCCGGCGTTCTCGGTCCAGCCGTGTACCGGCAGCTGCCACTGGCCCTGTGCGTCCTGGCGGGCATCTAGGGCAACGGTGATGCGCTCGGCGCCGAACTCGTCCAGCCAGCCCAGCACTTCATCGGGGCGGCGCACGGCCAGCGAGCCGACCACCACGCGGTGGGCGCCGGCATCGAGGATGCGAGCCACGTCGTCACGGCCACGCACGCCGCCACCGGTCTGCACCTGCAGGGGCGTGTGCTGGCGGATCGCCGCCAGCAGCGGCGCCAGGGTGTAGCCACCGGCACGCGCAGCGTCCAGGTCGACCAGGTGCATCCACTGCGCGCCCTGCGCGGCAAAGGCCTGCGCACGCGGCAGCGGGTCGTCGCCGTAGGAGGTTTCCTGCGCGTAGTCGCCCTGGCGCAGCCGCACCACGCGGCCTTCGCGGATATCCAGTGCGGGGTAGACGGTGAAACTCATGCAGCAGTGCCCTCGAGGAAATTGCGCAGCATCAGCGAACCGGTATCGCCGGAACGCTCGGGGTGGAACTGGGCGCCGAAGTAGCGGCCCTGCTCGATCACGGCAGTGAACAGGCCGCCGTGGTCGCAGGCGGCTACGGTATGGGCGTTCAGCGGCGCGGCGTAGCTGTGCACGAAATAGGCACTGGAACGGTCCGGCACGCCCTGCAGCAGCAGCGAGGGGCGCAGCGCCAGCAGCCGGTTCCAGCCCATGTGCGGCACGCGGATGCCACAGGCCGGCACCAGCTTGCGGACCACGCCGGGAATCAACCCCAGGGTGTCCACGCCGGCTTCCTCTGAACGTTCGAACAGCAGCTGCATGCCCAGGCAGATGCCCATCAGCGGCACCTCCAGGCGGCGCAGCGGCTCGACCAGCCCCTGTGCATGCAGGCGCTGCATGCCCGGTGCGGCCGCACCGACGCCCGGCAGGATCACCCGCTGCGCGCCAGCCAGGCCATCGGCATCGCGCACCAGGCGCACGCTCGCGCCCAGCCGCTCGAGTGCGTAACGCACCGAACCAAGATTGGCACCGCCGGCATCGATCAGAGCGACTTCAGTCACAGCGCCCCCTTGGTGGTCGGCAGCGCGGTGCCCTGCCGGGCCAGGGCCGGGCGCAGTGCGCGCGCCAGCGCCTTGAAGCAGGCTTCCACCTTGTGGTGGTCGTTGTCGCCACGCACCTGCAGGTTGAGATTCAGCCCGCTTGCATCGCACAGCGAACGGAAGAAGTGCGGCACCAGTTCGGTCGGCATGTCGCCCACCCGCTCGCGCTTGAACTCGCCTTCGAACACGAAGTACGGCCGGCCGCTGAAATCCAGCGCGGCGCTGGCCAGCGTCTCGTCCATCGGCAGGGTGAAGCCGTAGCGGCCGATGCCACGCTTGTCACCCAGCGCCTCGCGCAGCGCCTGGCCCAGGGCCAGCCCCGTATCTTCGATGGTGTGGTGCTCGTCGATGTGCAGGTCGCCCTCGGCCTGGATGTCCAGGGCGAAGCCGCCGTGCTTGCCGATCTGTTCCAACATGTGGTCGAAGAACGGCAGGCCGGTGGAGATGTGGGCATCGCCAGCACGATCCAGGTCCAGTTCGACGCGGATCTTCGTTTCCTTCGTGTTGCGCTGGACCACGGCGGTACGCGGTGCGTCGGCCAGCGCGTGGGCGATGCCCGCCCAGTCCCACTCGCCGCCGAACTGCTCGGTGCGCAGCTGGAAGCCACGGATGTTGAGGTTGTCGGCGAACTGCAGGTCGGTGATGCGGTCGCCGACCATGCCCGAACGCGCCCAGTCGATGCTGCGGTCCTGCAGGTAGGCGGTCATCAGGCCGATGCCCGGCTTGCGGGTGGGCGCGTTGTCCTGCGGCCAGCTGCAGTCCACCAGCACGTCACGGAAGCGGATGCCCTGGCTTTCGAAGATCTGCAGCATCAGGTCATTGGGGCCGTCGAAACTGGCGCGCGGATAGCTTTCGCTGCCCAGGCCATCCTGGTTGGTGACGATCACGAACTGGTAACCGGCGTCGCGCAGCTTCAGCAGCGCCGGGATCACGTGCGGCACGAAGCGCAGCTTCTCGTAGGCGTCGATCTGGAAGTCGGCCGGCTCCTCGATGAGGGTACCGTCGCGGTCGATGAACAGGATGGGGGTCATGCAGCAGCCCTCCGGGCCGACAGGGCCGCGAGCACGCGGTCGTTCTCTTCGGGGCTGCCGATGCTGATGCGCAGCGCATCGCCCAGCTGCGGCGCGGCGCGCTGGTCACGCACCACCACTCCGGCAGCCAGCAACGCATCGAAGGCGGCCTGCGCATCGGCGAAGCGGACCAGCAGGTAATTGCCGGACGAGCGGTACACGCGGCGCACGCCGGGCAGGCCCGGCAAGGCAACAGACAGGCGCTCGCGCTCGGCGATGACCGTGGCCACGCGCTCGGCGGTACGCGCCAGGGCGGCCGGTTGCAGCGCCTGCACGGCCAGCTCGGCACACGGCGTCGGCACCGGATACGGCGCCTGGCAACGGCGCAGCACGGCGATCAGCTCCGGCGCGGCAATGAGGGTACCGATGCGCGCCGCAGCCAGTGCGTGCGCCTTGGACAGGGTGCGCAGCACCGCCAGGTTGGCATGCGCGTCCAGCAGCGTGGTCGCCGAGGCACGCTGCGCATACTCGACATAGGCCTCGTCAACCACCACCAGCGCCTGCCCACGGAGTGCAGTCGCCACGCGTTCGATCTCGGCCAGGCTGATGTCGCTGCCCGCCGGGTTGGAGGGCGCGCACAGGAAGACCAGCCTCGCACTCTGCTCCCGTGCCGTGCGGGTGACCGCGTCGAGATCGGCGCGCAGGCAGTCCTCGCCATCGACCAGCGGCACGTCGATCAACGGCGCACCCTGCAGGCGCGCGCAGACGGCATACATGCCGAACACCGGCGAGGTCACCAGCACGCCATCGCGACCCGGCACGCACAGGGTGCGCACCAGCAGATCGATGGCCTCGTCGCTGCCACGGCCGACCAGCAACTGCTGCGGCTGCACGCCATACAGCGCCGCCAGGCCTTCGCGCAGCGCCAGCGGCTGCGGCTCGGGGTAGCGCCGGCTGCTGCCAGCAGCATCAGCCGGGTTGGCCCAGGCCGATTCATTGGCGTTCAACCAGACCTCGCCCTGCACGGCGGCGCTGCGTGCCGAACTGTAGCCGGTAAACGCCTGCAGGTCTGGCCGCACCAGCGCCAGCACGTCATCGATGCCGGCGCTCATGCCGCGGCCTCCATGCGCAGGGCCACCGCACGTTCGTGTGCGTCGAGGCCTTCGGCGCTGGCAATGATGCGCGCGCAACCGCCGATCGCGGCCAGGCCAGCGGCGCTGGCGCTCTGCACGCTGATCAGGTTCTGGAAGCTGGCGACGCTGACGCCGCTGTAGGCGCGTGCGGCACCGGCAGTGGGCAGCACGTGGTTGGTGCCGCTGCAGTAGTCGCCCAGTGCCTCGGGGGTGTAATCGCCAAGGAACACCGAGCCGGCGGCCTGCACCTGGCCCAGCCAGTCGCGCGGCTCGCGCAACGCCAGGATCAGGTGCTCGGGGGCGTAGCGGTTGCTGATCGCGAAGGCGTCCGCCAGCGCATCCACCTGGATCAGGCGCGAGGCCGACAAGGCCAGGCGTGCGATGTCCTGGCGCGGCAGCAGCGCGACCTGGCGCTCCACTTCCGCCTCGACCGCAGCGACCATCGCGGCATCGTCGGTCAGCAGCAGCACCTGCGAATCCGGGCCGTGCTCGGCCTGCGACAGCAGGTCAGCCGCCACGAACGCCGGATTGGCACCGGCATCGGCGATGACCAGCACTTCCGAAGGACCGGCCGGCATGTCGATGGCGGCGGCGCCGTCCTGTGCGACCTGCTGCTTGGCTTCGGTGACGAAGCTGTTGCCCGGCCCGAACAGCTTGTCACAGGCCGGGATGCTGGCCGTACCGTAGGCCATCGCAGCGATGGCCTGGGCACCACCCAGCTTGAATACGCGCTGCACGCCGGTCAGGCGCGCAGCCACCAGCACCGCCGGATCGGCCGTGCCATCGGTGCGCGGCGGCGTGCACAGCACGACCTGCGGGCAGCCGGCCAGTTGCGCCGGCACGCCCAGCATCAGCGCGGTGGACGGCAGCGGCGCACTGCCGGCCGGCACGTACAGACCGACGCGGCCGATCGGTCGCAGCATGCGTTCGCAGACGACGCCGGGCGCGGTTTCCACCGAATAGCCCTTGCCCATGCCCGCTTCGTGGAAGCGCGTGATGCGCTCGGCGGCTTCGACCATGGCCTGGCGCAGCTCGGCCGGAACGGCGGCTTCGGCGGCGGCAAATTCGGCGTCGCTGACTTCAAACGACGACAGTTCCACCCGATCGAAACGGGCGGTGATGGCGCGCAGCGCCTCGTCCCCCTGCGCGCGCACCTGTGCGATCAGCGCGGCCACGGCATCGCGGGTCTGCTGCGCCACGGTCTGCACCGGGCGGGTCAGCGCCGCGCTGCGCGCGGCTTCATCAAGTTGCGACCAGATCAGACGATTCATGCCAGCGACCGCTCCACGCTCAATACCATCAGGCCCTGTGCGCCGGCGCGCTCCAGTTCTTCCATGCGCTGCCAGGTCAGCGGACCCGGGCACATGGTCTGCAGGCGCAGTGCACCGCCATCTGCAGGCAAACGCACCAACGGTTCGGCATCGGCCAGCAGCTGCGCCAACGCATCCACGCGGTCTTCGCTGGCACGGAACATCAGCAGCTTGCGGTCCTGCTTCTGCACCACGCCGTCCAGGCGCCGCAGCAGCATGCTGCGCAGCCCGGCACGTGCGTCGTCGGGCACGCGCACCGCACCGGCCAGCACGGCTTCACTGTCCAGCAGGTTGTGCACCGGGGTGAGCTGGTTGGCGCGCAGGGTGGCGCCGCTGGACACGAGGTCGCAGATCAGCTCGGCGGTGCCCAGGCGCGGGGCGATTTCCACCGAACCGGAGAGCTCGACCACCTGTGCGTCCACGCCCTGCTCGGCCAGCCACTGCTTGAGGATGGCCGGGTAGCTGGTGGCGATGCGGGTACCGGCCAGCTGCGCCGGGCCTTCCCACTGCCATTCCTCGGGCACGGCCAGCATCAGCCGGCACTGGCCGAAGCCGAGCCCGCGCAGGGCCTGGTAGGCGTCGGGCAGGCCGATCTGGCGGCGCGCGGCGGCCTGTTCGTCCAGTTCGTTGCGGCCGACGATGCCAAGGTCGCAGACGCCATCGGCGATCAGGCCGGGGATGTCGTCGTCGCGCACCAGCAGCAGGTCCACCGGCAGCGATTCGCCGTAGCAGAACAGCTTGTCGCGGCTTTCGCGCCAGCTCAGGCCGCAGGCGCTGAGCAGGTTGCGGGCGGGTTCGGCCAGACGGCCACTCTTCTGGATGGCGATACGCAGCCGGTCTCGCGCCGGCGCTGCCTGGGTTGCACTCATGGGGGAGGTCTCGAAGTTCGGTACGGGGCGCGGGTCAGCGCGAAGCAAGGCGGTCGATGGCAGCGGCATAGCCTCGATGGCCATGCTCAAGCGTGCGTGCGACCCGTCCGGTGGTGGTCACGCTGACGCCGGTGCGTTCGTGGATCTCACGGTAAGGCACGCCCTGCTGCAGCAGCGGCACCACTTTCCAGCGGTCGGCCATGGCTTCCAGCTCGGCCGGGGTGCAGAGGTCACGCAGGAAGGCCTCGACCTGGGCCGGTTCGCGCAGGGCAGCAAAAGCCTGGGCCAAGGCTTCCAGGTCGGCCTGCGGGTCTTTGGCGGTGATGTCGGGGCGGGCTTTCACGGGCGGATTTCTTGCATCAATGTAATAGCGTGTTAGTACATTAGCGCATTCTTGCGCAGTGCGTCAAATCGAGGGATCCCTCTACCCACGGTAGTGCCGGCCGCTGGCCGGCAGCCTCAAAGGCAAAAGCTGGGCTACTAAGGGTTGGCGGGGTGGATCCGGCTTTTGTAGAGTCGAGCCATGCTCGACTGCTTTCCCCGAAACGAAAACGCCCACCGGGTGGTGGGCGTTCTACGTTGAAATCACGCCGCTGGCGGCGCTCAGGGCTGGCAGCGGACCTCCGCCTGCAGCGCGCCGCGCCGCAGGCACTCCCCGAACAGGCTGCCCTGCCGGCTCGGCAGGGGCTGGATGTTCTCCAACGCCCCTGCGCCTGCAGGACACGCCCCCGAGGCCAGGGCCCGCAAGTCCGCCTCAAGCTGCGCGCGGTCGATCACATGGCAACGATCAACCTGCAACCGGTACTGCGCCTTCCCGATCCGGGCGCTGCGCAGCGCGGGATCACTCTGGCAACCCGCCAGCAGGAGCACGCTCAGCGCCCCTGCGGCGGCCCGTATCACGCCATGACCTTCGACTGCTCCAGCTCGACCTGCAGGGTGCTGGCCAGTTCATCGCGGGAAACTTCGAACTGCTGCTCGCGCACCAGGTCCTTCACCGCCACCACGCCACGGGCGAGTTCGTCTTCGCCAGCCAGGACCACGAAGCGGATGCCGGCCTTGGCCGCGTACTGGAACTGCTTGCCGATCTTCTTCGGCTCCATCTGCACTTCGGTGTTGATGCCACCACTGCGCAGGCGGCGGGCAATGTCCAGCGACTGCGCCATGCCCTGCTCGTCCATCAATGCCACCAGTGCCTGCACGCTGCTGGCTTCGATGCCATCGATCAGGCCGGCTTCGCGCAGCTGCCAGAACAGGCGCGACAGGCCGATGGAAATGCCCACGCCCGGCAGCTTGGACTTGCTGTAGTGGCTGGCCAGGTCTTCATAACGGCCGCCCGAACAGATCGAGCCGATCTGCGGGTGGTCGGTCAGCGTGGTCTCGTAGACGGTGCCGGTGTAGTAATCCAAGCCACGGGCGATGGAGAAGTTCAGGCAGTACGCGGTTTCCGGCACGCCCAGCGCCTGCACCAGCTGCAGCACTTCGCGCAGCTCGGCAACGCCATTGCGCAGGGTTTCCGACGATGCCGCGCCCGCTTCCAGGGCTGCCAGCTGCGCCAGCGCATCGTCATGGCCCTTCGAACGCACAGCAACGAACGCCAGGATCTTCTCGACCTGTTCGGCCGGAATCTCGAAGCCCTCGCCCACCAGCGTCTCGCGCACGTAATCGGCGCCGCGCTTGTCCAGCTTGTCCACCTCGCGCAGCACGGCCAGCTGGCGCTCGCCTTCGGCCACGCCCAGGCTTTCGAAGAAGCCACGCATCAGCTTGCGGTTGTTCAACTGGATGCTGAAATCACCGATGCGCAGCTCGGAGAACACGGCGTGGATGACGGCCAGCACTTCAGCGTCATAGCGCACGCTCAGGCTGTCCTTGCCGATCACGTCGATGTCGCACTGGTAGAACTCGCGGAAACGGCCGCGCTGGGCGCGCTCGCCACGGTACACGCGCTGCATCTGGTAGCGGCGGAACGGGAAGGTCAGCTCGTGCTCGTGCTCGGCCACGTAACGCGCCAGCGGCACGGTCAGGTCGAAGCGCAGGGCCATCTCCGGCAGCGAACGGTCGCCCGACTCGGCAGCATTGGCCAGCGCGCCGGTGGACTGCACGAAGTACACCTGGCGCTCGGTTTCGCCACCGGACTTGGTCAGCAGCACGTCGGACAGCTCGAACACCGGCGTTTCCACCGGCAGGAACCCGAAGCGCTCGTAGTTGCGGCGGATGACGTCCAGCATGCGCTGGAACGCAATCTGCTCGCGCGGCAACAGTTCAAGGGTGCCGGGCGGGGTACGGGGCTTGATCACGGGCGGAACTCCTGCAGGAACGGGGACGTGGGAGGGGGCGACATTCTACCGCCCCGCATGGCTCAGCCGCCGATCAGGGGCCATAAGGCCGCATGAAGTATCATAAAGCCCTCTCCCGCCCGTGATACGCCCCCGCACCATGTCCCGGCCTTCCGGCGCCCCGTCCGCCGCCCACGACTCCGCCGCGCCGTCCTGCACCACGCTGGACTGCCTGCACTGCTCGGTCCGCCACCTGGCGGTCTGCTCGGCGCTGTCGCCCGATGAAGTGCAGGCGCTGGAACAGGTGACGGTGTCGCAGCAGGTGGCCATCGGCGCAACCCTGGCCCGCACCGGCGAAGAGCGCCAGCATGTCTATACATTGACGGCCGGCGCGCTGCGCCTGGTGCGCACGCTGGCCGATGGCCGCCGCCAGATCAACGGTTTCGTGCTGCCCGGCGACTACCTGGGCCTGAGCGGCAGCGACCACCACCGCCACGATATCGAGGCCATCGCCGACAGCCGCGTCTGCCGCGTGGCCCTGCCGCAGATGAAGGCACTGCGCGGCCGCTACCCGCACCTGGAGCGCAAGCTGCTGCAGCGCGCCTGCCAGGAACTGGATGCCGCGCAGGACGCCGCGCTGGCACTGGCCCGCCTGCAGCCGGCGGAAAAGCTGGCCGACTTCCTGCTGCGCCTGGCTGCACGCGAGGCCAAGCTGGGTGGCGATGGCCTGCGCGTGTCGCTGCCGATGGGCCGCGGCGATATCGCCGACCACCTGGGCCTGACCATGGAAACGGTCAGCCGCACTTTCACCAAGCTGCGCCAGCAGGGCCTGATCGCCCTGCCCCATCTGAGCGTGGTGGAGATCCTCGACGAGGACGGGCTGCGCGAGCTGGCGGGCGAAGGCCTGGCCTGACCGTTTCGCAGTTCACGGCGTTGCCGGCCAGCGGCCGGCACTACCCGCCGGGCGTGGCCCTGCGCTACCGACGCAACAACACCTCGCGCAGGGCGTCGTAATCGGCCGCCAACGGTTCTGCATGCGCCGGCCGCTGCAGCAGCGCCGCCAGTGCCGGCGGCACAGCCACGGCGTCGCCGATCAGCGGCTCCACCACTGCTTCGAACTTGGCCGGGTGCGCGGTGGACACCACCGCCCAGTCCCCCTTGGCACCGCGCGCCCGCAGATCCTGCAGCACCTTCACCGCAGTGGCGGTGTGTGGGCAGAACAGTTCGCCGCTGCTGGCATGCGCACTGGCAATGGTCGCGCGGATGGTCACATCGTCCACCGCGAACGCCCGGAACGCGGCACGCAGTTCGGCATCGTCATCGGCATACAGCCAGCGCAGGCGCTCGAAGTTGCTCGGCGCCCCCACATCCATCGCGTTGGCGACGGTGGCGACGCTGGCCTGCGGCTGGTACGCGCCGCCATTGAAGTACGCCGGCAGCACCGCATTGGCATTGGTGGCCAGCACGATCTGCCCGATCGGCACGCCCAGCGCACGCGCCAGCACGGCCGCCATCGCATTGCCCAGGTTGCCGGTCGGCACCACCAGGTTGAGGCGACGCCGCGTGCGCGCGTGATGGGTCAGCGCAGCATGCGCGTAGTAACTCATCTGCGGCAGCAGCCGGCCCAGGCTGATGCTGTTGGCCGAACTCAGCGGCACCTGTGCCTGCAGGTCCGTATCGGCCAGCGCCTGCTTGACCATCGCCTGGCAGTCGTCGAACGAACCGGCCACGCGCAGCGCCTGGATGTTGTCGCCGAAACAGCCCAGCTGGTGCGCCTGCCGCGGTGAAACACGGCCATCGGGATACAGCACCACCACCCGCACGCCCGGCTGTCGATGGAACGCCGCCGCCACGGCAGCACCGGTATCGCCCGACGTCGCCACGACGATGGTCAGGTCACGGGCCTTGCCCGCCTGCAGGCGCGACAGCGTGCCGGCCAGGAAGCGCGCACCGATATCCTTGAAGGCGGCGGTCGGGCCATGGAACAGCTCCAGCACATGGTCGCCGTCGCGCCCCAGCGGGCGCAGCGGCACCGGGAAATCGAAGGCGTCGCGGCAGATCTCCGGCAATGCCGCCTGCAGCGGGTCGCCTTCGAAGAACGGCGCCAGCAACTCGGTCGCAGTGTCGGCCAGGCTCGCACCGGCATGCAGGTCGCGCGGCGCGGGCAGTACGTCAGGCACGTACAAGCCGCCATCCGGCGCCAGGCCGGCGGCAATGGCGGCGCTCAGCCCAACAGCGGGCGCGTGACCACGGGTCGAAACGAATTGCATGAGCTCGGTATCCAGCAAGGGGGAAGGATTCAGCACAGTCGCGCTCCAGCAGCGTCCAGCGGGGAAACCCAGGCATCGCTGTCGAAGCCGGCGGCGGCGAAGGCCGCACGAACGGGCGCCACTGCGGCATGGGCCTGGTCAGCCTTTTCAAACCACGCAAACACACTCGGGCCGGCACCGGAGATGCCCGCGCCCATCGCATTGGCTGCCAGCGCAGCATCGCGCGCGGCCTCGAAGCCAGCGATCAGCGCGGCCCTGCGCGGCTCCACCAGCACATCGCGCAGGCCGGCACGCACCAGGGCTGCATCGCCGCGATGGCAGCCACTGAGCACCAGCGCAAGATTGGCGCTCTGCGCCACGAACTCGGCCAGCGCATAGCTGCCCTGCAGGGCCTGCCGCGCGCGCCGGGTCTCGAGCACGGCATGCGGATGCACCAGCAGGCTGTGCCAGTGCGCAGGGACCGGAATCGGCACCAAGCGATCGGCCGTACACAGCGCCAGCCCGCCCAGCAGCAGCGGGCCGACGTTGTCACCGTGGCGGCCACCGCTGGCCACCGCCTCGCCATCCAGTGCGTGCGGATACAGCGCCTCGGTTGGCAGCGGCGTGTCCAGCAGCGCGTTGGCGGCCACCAGTGCGGCCACGCAGGACGCCGCCGAACCGCCCATGCCCGAGCCAAACGGAATGCCCTTGTCGATCTCGATGGCGAAGCCATACGAAAGGCCCAGACCCTCGCGCAGGGAGATCAGCGCCGCGCCGGCCGTGTTGCCCGGCGCGTCCAGCGGCAGGTCCGCTACGCTGCCGCGGATGGCGTCGATGCGCACGGTCGGTTCATCGATGCGGCGCACCGTCACGGTATCGCCGATACCGGCGATCGCATGGCCGAGGATGTCGAAGCCCACCGCCACGTTGGCCACCGACGCGGGGGCGAATGCGCGTGCAATCACAGCCGCGCCCCCTCGCCGGCCGCAACGCGCAGCAGGTCGGCAAACACACCGGCGGCAGTGACTTCCGGCCCGGCGCCCGGCCCCTGCACCACCAGCGGGTTGTCGCAGTAACGGCGCGTGCGGAACTGCACGACGTTGTCGGTCAGGCGCAGGTTGGCGAAGGTGTGGTCCGCCGGCAGCTCCTGCAGCCCCACCGACGCACCGTCTGCGCCGAGCCGGGCGACATAGCGCAGCACCGCGCCGCGTGCCCGTGCCTCGTCGAGGCGCTGCAACAGGCTGGCATCGGATTCGCCCAGGCGGGCCATGAAGTCATCCACGCTGCCATCGCGCAGCAGCGCCGGCACCAGGCTTTCCACCTGCACGTGTTCCAGGCTGAGCGCGTGGCCGGCCTCGCGGGCAAGGATCACCAGCTTGCGGGCCACGTCCACGCCGGACAGATCGTCGCGCGGGTCCGGCTCGGTGTAGCCCATTGAACGTGCCTGCGCCACCAGCTCGGAGAACGGCTGGCTGCCATCGAAGCGGTTGAACAGCCAGGCCAGCGTGCCGGAGAAGATGCCTTCCACGGCGAGCACTTCATCGCCGGTGTCGACCAGGTCGCGCAGCGTGGTGATCACCGGCAGCCCGGCACCGACGGTGGCCTCGTAGCGGAAGCGCGCGCCACTGGCGGCGGCAGCGGCATGGATGCGCTGGTAGCGCGACAGCGGACCCGAGCCGGCCTGTTTGTTGGGAGTGACCACATGGATGCCGGCCGCCAGCCAGCCCTCGTAGCGCTCGGCCACTTCGGCGCTGCCACTGCAGTCGATCACCACTGCATGCGGCAGGTGCGCGGCCAGCAGGTGTTCGGTGAAGGCATCCAGGTCGCTGGCCTGGCCATCGCCGTGCAGCGCCTGCCGCCAATCGGCATGCAGACCATCGGCTTCCAGGCGCATGCGCGAGCGCGAGGCCAGCGCACGCAGGCGCAGATCGACGTTGGCCTTGGCCAGCAGCTGCGGGCGCGCGGCCAGCAACTGGTCCAGCAGCGCGGCGCCGACATTGCCCGGCCCGATCACCCCCACCGCGAACGTCTGCGGCGACAGCCAGAAGCCGGCATGCGCGGCACGCAGGGCACGCGTTGCATCGACACTGGCCACGGCCACCGAGATGTTGCGCTCGGACGAGCCCTGGGCGATCGCCAGGATGTTCACCTGGGCACGGCCAAGGGCCTCGAACAGGCGCGCGGCCACGCCGGGCTGACCGGCCATGCCATCACCGACGGCAGCCAGCACGCTGACGCCCTCGCCGACCTGCACGCGCTGCACCTGGCCCACCGCCAGTTCGTGGGCAAAGGCCTGCAGCAGCGCCTCACGGCCACGTGCAGCTTCACCGGCCCGCACCACGCAGCAGATCGAATGTTCGGACGAACCCTGCGAGATCATCACCACCGACACCTGCGCCTGGCGCAGTGCCGAGAACACCCGCTCGGCCGTGCCGGGCACGCCCATCAGGCCGGTGCCTTCCAGATTCAGCAGGGCCAGATCGGGGCTCAGGGTCAGGCCCTTCACCGGCCCGCGCGGCGAGCGCTGGGCGCTGATGCGCGTGCCCGGGTGCGCCGGGTGGAAGGTGTTGCGGATGAAGATCGGCAGGCCGAGGCGGATGGCGGGCGACATCGTCTGCGGGTGCACGACCTTCGCCCCGAAGTAGGCCAGCTCGCAGGCCTCGTCGTAGCTCAGCGCCTCCAGCTGGACTGCCTCCGGCACCAGCCGCGGGTCGGCCGAGAGGACGCCGTCGACGTCGGTCCAGATATGCAGCTCATCGGCGTTGAACAGCGCGGCGAAGATCGCGCCGGAGTAGTCGCTGCCATTGCGGCCCAGCGTGGTGATGCGATCCTCGCGGTCACGGGCGACGAAGCCGGTGGCGACCACGCGCGACTGCGGGTGCTGCAGGCGCCATTTCGCCAGGCGGTCGGCACTGGCCTCCCAGTCCACGTCAACACCCAGCTCGCCGTGCCCGACCACCAGCACATCGCGCGCGTCCAGCACTGCACAGTCCTCGCCGAGCGCCTGCAGGTGCGTGCCCAGCAACTGCGCGGAAAACACTTCGCCCAGCCCCTGCACGCGGTCCAGCACCTCGCGCGGCAGTTCGCCGATCACCGCCAGCGCGCCCAGTACTTCAGCCAGCTGATCGAACCGCACGTCGATCCATTCAACGGTCTCGCCCACCTGCTCGCCGAGCAGGGCCACGGCGGCGCCACGGTGGCGCGCACGCAGCGCATGCCAGGCTTCGCGCCAGCCGGCGTCACCACGCGCCGCCAGCTGGGCCAGCTCGATCAGCGCATCGGTGACACCCTTCATCGCCGAAACGACGGTGACCTGCAGCGGCTCGGCCCGCGCCAGCAGCAGGCCGGCCACATGGCGGTAGCGTTCGGCGCTGGCCACCGAGGTGCCACCGAACTTGTGCACGACAGTGGACGGTGCGGCCAGGTCGGCCGGGGCAGCGGGATGGGCGGGGGCGTGGGAAGACATGCAGACCTCGGTAGGAGGCCCCGTCGCATGCAGGTGTTGGGTCTCCCCGTCACCTGGATGGTGCGGGGCCGTTGTTTTCGGGAGTTACACGAAGACGACGGGCCGCACCAGGGCAGTGGTGGCGGTGGTGGTAATAATGGTGGTGATGGTGACCTGCGCAGTCGAACCGCCCGCGGTGGCGGGGGCGATCAGGCTGGCGAGGGCGGCATCGAAGACCATGGCGCACAGAAAACACCGTGCGCCGGGGGCCTGTCAAGTGCTGCGATGCAAAAATCGTTTGTTTCGATCATCGCTCAACGTGCAGCCATTTGGTTGCAATTGAGACAAAGCGCGCATCAGAGCGCTTGACGCTGGCAATCAGCCGGCATGTTCGGCGATTGCACGCGGTGCGCGGTGGGCGTGCGCGCACAGCAGGACACCGGCAACCAGGAACACGATCGCCAGCGCCTCCAGCAGGCTCGGCCATCGCCACTGCCACGCAAAGGCATAGAGCAGCGCGAACAGCGTTTCGAACACGATCATCTGCCCGGTCAGGGTCAGCGGCAGCAGGCGGCTGGCGCGGTTCCAGAACGCGTTGCCGATGATCGAAGCGATGACCGCAACACCGGCACTGATTACCCAGAACAGGGTCCACTGCGCAGGCGTGTGGCCCGCGGTCTGGCCGATGAACGCCATCGGCACCAGCAGCAGCGACAGGCCACCGGTGGTGACGCCGGTCAGCAGCGACCAGTCATGGCTGGACAGATCGGCGCGGCGGGCCAGCCAGCGGCTGTTGCCGACCGAGTACAACGCCCAGGAGAACAGCGCACCGAAGGCGCACAACAGGCCGATCAGGCGCTGCCGCCAGGGCGTGGCCAGATGCTCGGACATCAACGACTCCCAGCCCACCAGGGCCACGCCCAGCACGCACAAGCCCAACGCGGGCAGCAATTGCTTGAGCGGCACGGCGCCCTTTTCGCGCACGCCCACCAGGGTCACCACCACCGGTATCAGGCCGACGATGAGCGAGGCCGCCGCGCCACCGGCCCACTGCACGGCCGTGGCCAGCAGCAGGAAGTAGACCAGGTTGCCGGCCAGGCTGAGCCAGAGCAGGCCGATCCATTCGGCGCGCCCCAGTTGCGGCGCCAACCGCTTCCAGCGCGGCAGCAGCAGGATCACCGCGATCAGTCCGTAGACCAGGTAGCGGCCGGCGGACAGCTGCAGCGCGTTGAAGGAATGCAGCACGGCAGGGGCGAGGAAGACCACGCCCCACAGCGCGCCAGCGGCAACGCCATTGGCGATGCCCAGGGCCATCGGGTTGTTGCGCATGTCAGTTGCTTGGGGGGGAGGGAACTGGCCGCGCAGTGTAGGTGGCGATCGACACGGCGTCTTGACCGAGGCTACTGCCCAATCTGTTCGTAGAGTCGAGCTTGCTCGACTGGCTCATCCGCGAAGAGCAGTCGAGCAAGCTCGACTCTACAGAAGCGCTTCACCGCGCCGCCAGGCGCTTGGGGTCAGGCCGGTCTCGCGGCGCAGCGCACGGGTCAGTGCACTCTGCTCGGAATAACCCGCTGCCAGCGCGATATCGCTGATCGTCGCCGCACTGGTCAGCAACGCATGCTTGGCCCAGCGCAGCCGGCCCGCGCTGAGCCAGGCCTGCGGGCTGACCCCGAATTCGCGCTGGAACAGTGCATGCAGCCGGCTCTCGCTGACGCCGACAAAGGCCGCCATGCGCGCCACCGGCCACCCCTGCCCGGGCTCGGCGTGCACGGCCGCGCACAGCCCCTGCAGCCGCGCACCACTGCCGGCCGGGGCAAACACGCGCAGCAGTTCGGGCAGCAGCCCCGGCATGGCACCACCGCCGTTCACCTGGGCCAGGCGCTGGCGCAGCGACAGCGGCAGGTGCAGCCAGCGCTGGCGCCACAGGTGTTCCTGGGTCAGGTCATCGAGCACGCCCGGGCCACAATCGACGATCACGAAACCGTTCGGCCCGTGCGCCATCTGGTCGTGCGCCTCGCGGGCGGCCACGAACGCGCCCTGCAGCAGATCCAGCCGGCCGCCTCGACCTTCCAGCTCGAACTGCAGCTCGCCCTGCAGCGGCAGGACCCACTGTGCGTAGTCGTGGCGGTCCAGGCCCGTTGACTGGCCGTAGTGCCGCAGGTGGAAGATGGCGCCCATGGCGCTAGTGTGCGCATGTAACACTAGGCGTGCAAAGCACTGCTATAGTCGGCCTGTCATCCAAAGCAGGGAATGCAGGACATGACCCATTCATACGCACCCGCAGTGCTCGCCACGACTCTCGGCCTGGCGTTTGCAGCCTCGGCCCAGGCCCAGGAACGCGTGCCACCCGCTCCGCACTGCATGGATGCCGTTGGCGTCCAGGAAGTCGAGCAGGCCTCCCCCCGCTCCATCGCGTTGCGCGCGGCCTCCGGCCAGGCCTATCGCATCGACTTCAGTGAAGATTGCCCGGGGGTCCGCTCTGCCACGACACTGAAGCTGGACGCACCTGCAGGCTGGGCCTGCGGTCGCCCCAGCGAGCGCGTGGTGGTCGACGGCCGCAGCTGCGCCGTCAGCGCGGTCACTCCGGTAGAGGATCGTGACTATGCCAGCGTTGCCCGCGAGAGCGACCGCCTGCTCACCGCCACCCTGCCCGCACTGACCATCAGCGAACGCAAGGAAGTCCGGCGCGGTTTCGCCGGTTCTCCGTCCTACTGCTTCGCCATCCGCAACGTGCGCTCCTGGTCGTCCGATCAGCAGGGCCTTCTGGTCGAAACCAATCCCCGCCGCAACGGCGGCAACCGGTACTACCGCGTCGACCTTGGCAGCCACTGCCGCCAGCTCGACCGCACGCCGGAAGTGAGCTTCACCTCCGGCATGCAGAATGGACTGATCTGTGGCAACCCCGGTGACCGCATCGTCGCCGCCGAGTTCGTGCAGGGCGACCTGCGCCGGGATGAGTTGGCGCCCCTTCCGCAGTACACCCGCCAGAGCTGCACGATCCAGGCGGTTTACCCGGCCTCCAGCCAGGCGTCCAACTAACCTCCCGTACCGAGGAAGTCAAACGGCTTGCTCGGCACGAACCGGGACAGCGCATCACCGGCGAAGGTGTTGCGCTGGTCCGGGCCGAGGTCGAGCTTGAGGACCTGGCCGCCGAAATCGACCTTGTTCAGATCCACCCAGAACGTATTGGGCGTCAGCGCCGATTCGAAGAAATACAGGCGGCGCTTGTGGTCGGCCACCGTGCGCCAGCGGGTGGACGAGATGTTCGGCTGATCCGGCGTGGTGATGCCGAAGGGAACCGACACGTTGCGGATCACACTGAACACACTGGCCAGCGCCTCCACCGGGTCTTCGGCCTTGGGAATGGCGTTGATGTAGAACGACGCGCGCGCGAAGCGATCTGCCGAGCGATTGGTGCCCGGCAGCATCACCGTACCGCCGATCTCCTTCCAGTACGCATTGAGCGCCAGCTGCTGGTCGAAGATCGGCGAGTTGGTCATGACCTGGTAGCGGCGGTCATGGTGGATGACCTGGCGGCCACCGATGTATTCGACGATGGCACTGTCGCCGCTCGCATCGGACAGCGACAGATGCAGGGTGGCCTGGCGGTCCTCGCCCGGCACCTTGTCGGTGACGATGGCGAACGGCTCGCGCTCCAGCGCAGCCACCGCCTCGGCCACGCTGCCGAAGTTGTCCAGCACGTACTGCGCCCACAGCGAGATGGCCAGCCCCGGCTTGTTGCCGCGCTGCTGCGGGTACTCCGATTCGACCAGCCACAGCAGGTTGGCGACCAGGCCCTTCTCGTTCATGCCGTCGGTGGTGGACACGTCGTAGCCGGTAGCGACCACACTGCCGTAGCGCGCGGTCCATTTCGCCGATTTCGGCCCGGCCTGGCCGGTGCGCGCGATGCCACGTGGCAGGACATAGAGGTTGGTGGCCACGTCCACCTTCCAGTCCATCGACCGGGCGGTGATCACATCGCCGTTGTCGCCCAGATAGACCGCGCGCGTGCAGGCCCACGCCGGCACCGTTGCTGCCGCCAGCACCATGGCCAGCGCCGCCCTGCCCTGCCATTTCATCCGCTTCATGACGTGCTCCCTTCCCCAGGAAGCCCGATGGGAACCCGCTACGGGTGACAGCGAAGTGAAGCTCGACGCTACCCGGTGCTGAGCACCGGTTGCACGATGGCGCTCAACAGATCCACCGCGGTCGGCACCGCAGGATCGCCCTCCACGGTGCGCGAGAACCCGGACCAGTCACTGGTGGCCAGTTGGCGCAGCTTCAACGCATCGACCGGCAACGCACGCATCGACCAGTACGGGAACTGGCGCTGGCCCAGTCGCCCGCGTGCCAGTTCGACGATGTCCACATGGCTGCCGGCCTGCAGGATGCGCTCGTACACCGAGTCGATGCCATCGGGCGGGCCTTCGATGTACTGCAGGAAACGCTGTCCATCGTGCAGCAACACGCCCGTCACCCCGGCCATCCGGTTGAACCGGGTGGCATCGTTCACCAACGTCTGCAGGCGTTCGGCGGAAAGGTCCGGCCGGGCCTGGCTGACGTAGGCAATGGCGCGTAGTGGCATGAAGCATCCTTGGCAACGTGAGTCGCCACGGTAGCAGCTACGGACGAGCCCGTCTCAGTTCGCTCCGGCGCTGCCTGAAGAATTCAGTTAACGGCCAATGCGGGTATCGGCGCGGCGTGGCAGCACCGCTTCGAACACCACCTGGTCCTGCTCGTTGCGCGCACTCAGGCGTCCGCCATGAGCAGCAACGAACTGGTCGACGATGTACAGGCCAAGGCCGAGGCCCTTGCTCTGGTGGAAGCTGGCCTTGAACGGCTCGAACAAGCGCGGCAGCAGCGCTTCCTCGATATGCCCGGCATTACGCACGCGCAGCGTCACTACGCGCGTATCGCTGCCATCGACGGCAACGCGCACCACGTCCTTGCCACCATGGGTGATGGCGTTGCCCACCAGGTTGGCCACCACCTGCCCAAGGCGATCCATGTCGCCGTGCAGCGTGGCATCACCGCTTGCATCGAAGGCGATGCGATCGCTGCCGTGCGCGCTGCCGGCCTCGGCGATCACGGCACGGGCCAGTTCCTCCATGTCGCAGGCACTGGCTTCCAGGCGCAGGCCGCCACTGCGGATGCGCGAGAAATCCAGCAGCTGCTCGACCATGCGCGCCATGCGCACGGTGCTGGCCTCCAGGTGCTGCAGGGTCTGCTGCGCGCTGGTGTTGCCCGGCGGAAGCTCCAGCGACAGCTTGTCGGCGCACAACAGGATGGCCGACAGCGGCGTGCGCAGGTCGTGGGTCAGCACCGCCGCCATCGTCTCGTTCAACTTCAATGCGCGCTCCAGCGCGTCGTTGCGCGACTTCAGCAGCTGGCGCTGCTGGTAGAGCTCGATGAAGACATTGACCTTGCTCAGGATCACCTGCGGCGCCACCGGCTTGTGCAGGAAATCAACCGCACCGCTTTCGTAGCCCTTGAACGCGCGCACCGGGTCATCCGGCGAAGCAGTCAGGAAGATGATCGGCACATCGCGGCTCCGCTGCGAGCCACGCATCAGCTCGGCAAGGGTGAAGCCGTCGATCTCCGGCATGTGCACGTCCAGCAGCGCCAGCGCCACCTCGTGTTCCAGCAGCAGTTCCAGCGCCTGCGCGCCCGAACCCGCCAGCAGCAGGTTGACGCCCTCGCGGCGCAGCAGCGCCTGCATGGCCACCAGGTTCTGCGGCACGTCATCGACGATCAGCAGGTTGACCGGGGTCTGCGACTGCGCAGGGTCCGGTGGCAGCAGGTTCATGCAAACAACTCCTTCAAGCGACGGCACATCAATTCAAGAGGCAGCACGGCGTCAGCGCCGGCGTGCTGCAGGGCGGAGGCCGGCATCATCGATGCTTCAGCCTCCTCGGGGCATTGCAGCCAGGCGCGGCCACCGGCGGATCGCACCGCGGCCACGCCTTCACTGCCATCGCTGCTGGCGCCGGTCAGCAGCACCGCCAGCAGCTGCGGCCCGAAAATGGCCGCGGCGGATTCAAACAGCGGATCGATGGCCGGGCGCGAAAACAGCACCGGCTCATCCATCGACAGTGCAATGGTCTGCGCGTCCTCCACCAGCAGATGGTAGTCAGGTGCGGCGAAGGTCACCGTCGCAGCCTGCAACGGCTGCTTGTCCTCCGCTTCGCGCACGTCCAGCGCGCAGTACGGCGCCAGCACCTCGGCGATGCGGCTGCTGCGGTCGCGCGGCAGGTGCAGCACCACCAGCACCGGTATCGGCAGGCCGGCCGGCAACGCGCCCAGCAGCGCCTGCAGTGCCGCCACGCCGCCGGCAGAGGCACCGACCACCAGCAGGTGCGGGCGCGGGGCGGTCATCACACCACCTTCCGGTACAGCCGGTGCTCGCGCGAGCAGGCTTCGAACGCATCATGGTGGCGGCCGAACTGCAGCGACTCCTTGCTGCCCAGGCCGAGGAAGCCGCGATGCACCAGCGCCTCTCGGAACAGGCCCACCGCGCGGTCCTGCAGGTCGCGGTTGAAATAGATCAAGACGTTGCGGCAGGACACCAGGTGCACTTCGGAGAACACCGTGTCGGTGGCCAGGCTGTGGTCGGCAAATACCACGTTGCGGCGCAGCTGGCGGTCGAACACCGCACCATCGTAGGCGGTCGCGTAATAGTCCGACAGCGAGCCGGTGCCACCGGCAGCCAGGTAGTTGCGGCTGAACTGCGCCAGGCGGTCGATGCTGTAGGCGCCGGCTTCGGCCGTGGCCAGCGCCGCCGGATTGATGTCGGTGGCGTAGACGATGCTGCGCTCCAGCAGTCCTTCCTCGTGCAGCAGGATGGCCAGCGACCAGACCTCTTCACCGGTACTGCAACCGGCCACCCACAGCTTTACCGACGGGTAGGTGCGCAGCACCGGCACCACCTGCTCGCGCAGCTGCTTGAAGTAGGCCGGATCGCGGAACATCTCCGAAACCTGCACGGTGAAGAACTGCATCGCCTGGGCGAACAGATCCGGCTCGTGCAGCAAGCGGTACTGCAGGTCGACCAGGCGCTCGCAGTCATAGCGCTGCATCGCCTGGCGGATGCGCCGCCGCAGCGAAGACACCGCATAGCTGCGGAAATCGTAGTGGTAGCGCTGGTAAAGCGCCTCCAGCAGGACCTTCAGCTCCAGGTCGAACAGCGCCTGTTCGTTCATTGGCGCGAGCACCAGACCCGGCACAGCGACACCAGCTTGTCCACGTCGATGGGCTTGGCGATGTAATCGTTGGCACCGGCCTGCAGGCAGCGCTCGCGGTCATCGGGCATGGCCTTGGCGGTCAGCGCGATGATCGGCAGGTCCTGCAGGTGGCGCTGTGCCCGGATCTCGCGCATGGCGGTCAGGCCATCCTTCTCCGGCATCATGATGTCCATCAGCACCAGATCGACCTCGCGCTGGGCAAGGCGGTCGACCGCCTCCTGCCCGTTGCGCGCGATCTCCAGCGTCACGCCCAGCGGTTCGAGCACGCTGGACAGGGCGAAGATGTTGCGCACGTCGTCCTCGGCCAACAGCACGGTGCGGCCATCGAGCACGGTGTCGCGGCGGCGGGCCTCGCGCAGCAGGCGCTGCTGGTCGCTCGGCAGGCTGGCCTCGACGCTGTGCAGGAACAGCGTCACCTCGTCCAGCAGGCGTTCGGGCGAGCGCGCGCCCTTGATGATGATGCTCTTGGAATAGCGGCGCAGGCGCTGCTCTTCCTCACGGCTGAGCGCGCGGCCGGTGTAGACGATCACCGGCGGGAAGCCGACATCATCGTTGCCGGCCATGTGTTCCAGCAGGTCGTAGCCGCTGCCATCGGGCAGCGACAGGTCCATCACCATGCAGTCGAACGTGACCGTGCTCAGCTGCTCCACTGCGGCGGCCAGGGTACCTACCGCGACGATCTGCAGCTGGTCGCGGCCCAGCAGCAGCTCCAGGTTGCGGCGCAGGTCGCTGTCATCCTCGACGATCAGCAGGCGGCGCACATCGCGCTGGCTGGTCTGTTCCAGCTGCTCGATGGCTGCGGCCAGCCGCTCGCGGGTCGCCGGCTTCACCGCATAACCAATCGCGCCGAGCTCGCGCGCGACCTGGCTGCGGTCCATGGCCGATACCACATGCACCGGAATATGCCGGGTTTCCGGGTTGCGCTTGAGGCGTTCAAGCACGCTCAGCCCGGATACGTCCGGCAGGCCGATATCCAGCAGGATGCCGTTCGGGCGCAGTTCGCTGGCCAGCGTCAACGCCTCTTCCGCCGTCGTTGCCACCACGCAGTCGAAATCAAGTTCGTGCGCCAGCGACACCAGCGCCTCGGCGAAGCTGGCATCGTCTTCCACCGCCAGGATCAGGCGCCCGGCGCGCTGGCGACGGCCGCGATCATCGGCGACGCTGCTGCTGGCACTGGTCATCGCCGGCGCGGCGGCCATGGCCAGAGGCGCGGCAGCGGCCACGTTCTGCACCGACGCCATCGGCACCGGCGCCCTCTCGCCCGGCTCTGCCGGCACTTCGCTGGCCGGTGCGCCCTGCAGCGGCAGTTCCAGGATGAAGCAGCTGCCGCGCCCCGGCTCGCTGTCCACCTGGATGTCGCCCCCCATGCGGACGGCCAGGTCGCGCGAGATCGACAGGCCCAGCCCGGTGCCACCGTAGCGGCGGCGGGTGCTGCCGTCGGCCTGGCGGAATGCTTCGAAGATCACCTGCAGCTGGTCACGGGCGATGCCGATACCCGAATCGCAGACTTCAAAGCGGATGCGTCCATTGCCGGCGGCACGTACGTGCAGGCTGACCTTGCCGTGTTCGGTGAACTTCAGCGCGTTGGCCAGCAGGTTCTTCAGGATCTGCTGCATGCGCTGGTTGTCGGCCACCAGCTGCGTGGGCGCCAGCGCATCGGCCTCGATCTGCAGGGCCAGTCCCTTCTGCCGGGCCATCGGCTCGAACGTCTCGCGCAGGCGCTGCAGCACGCTGTCGACCACCACCACTTCATCGGCCAGTTCGACATGGCCGGCTTCGATACGCGACAGGTCGAGGATGTCGTTGATCAGCGCCAGCAGGTCGTTGTTGGACGACAGGATTGCGCGGGCGTACTTGACCTGTTCCTCGGTCAGCGTGCCGTCCTTGTTGTCGGCCAGCAGCTTGGCCAGGATCAGCGAGCTGTTCAGCGGCGTGCGCAGCTCGTGCGACATGTTGGCCAGGAACTCGGACTTGTAGCGCGAGGTCGCGGCCAGCTCGTTGCTGTTGCGTACCAACTGGCCCTGCGCCACCAGCAGCGCCTGCTTCTGCGCCTCCAGCTCGTGGGTGCGCTCTTCCAGCTGCACGTTGCTCTGTTCCAGTTCGGCCTGCTGCTGCTCCAGGTGGCCCTGCGACTGCATCAGGCTGCGGCTCTGCTCTTCCAGCTCCTCATTGGCCACGCGCAGCTCTTCCTGCTGCGCCTGCAGTTCCTCGCCCTGCCGCTGCGATTCTTCCAGCAGCACGACCAGCTGCGCGCGCAGCAACGAGGCGCGCAATGCCATGCCGAGCGTCTCGGCACAACGTTCCAGCAGCTCCGCATCCAGGGTGCGCTGGCCCGCTGCCTGCGAACGGCCCAGCTCGACCACGCCCACCACTGTGCCGTCGCTGCTGATCGGCGCCAGGATGCGCTCGCGCACCGTTACCTGGCCCAGGCTGGATTGCAGCTGCAACGCATGCTGGTCGTCGCCCTGCACGTGGCGGATCTGCTGGTCGCGTGTGGTCTGGCCAAGCAGGCCTTCCTGCAGCGTGACCGAGGAAGGCAGCCCGCTGGGCAGGGAGACGCCGCCGGTCAACTGCAGCCGGCCACCCTCGATGCGATACATCACGCCCACGTCGGCCTGCAGCTGGCCGGCCAGGCTGGTCATCGCCGCATCGGCAATCTGCTCCGGGCCCAGGTCGCCGCGCAGGCTCATCGACACGGCGTTTTCCGCTTCCTGCAGCCACAGCGCCCGCATGGCCTCGCGCCGCGCGGTAATGGCGCGCGAGACGATCAGCGCGATCATCAGGAAACCGACGCCGCCAATGGTGCGGTTGACGAAAGAGAACGACGAGTTGGTGCTGGCCGGGGCGACGTTGTAGCCGATGGCCAACAGGCCACAGGCGATCACCGCCACCACGAACGGTACCCGCGCACTGCGCTGGAACACGGTGACGCCAATAGCCATGAAGTACAGCAGCCACACCGCATAGCCCAGCGGAACCACCAGCTCCATTCCGATGGTCGCAGCCAGCAGCACGGCGGCAGCCATCCAGATCCAGCGGTCACGCGTTGTTGCACCAGGACGCATGCGGGTCGGTTCCAGAGCACGAAAGGTCGATGATGTTACTCCCTGTCGCATTCAGCCGCATACGACCAATGGCACACGCACCGTGTGCACAAATCCTTCACGCTCGCCTGCCTACGGTCGCATCCCTTACAGGGGTATAACTGATTTCTACGTGGACGCTCTTGCTTCTACGCCTTCCGTGCTGACGGACACGTCCCGCCAACTGCGATTGCTGATCGACAGCGTTCGTGACCATGCCCTGTACCTGCTTGACCCCCAGGGCATCGTCTGCAGCTGGAACCCGGGCGCCGAACGGATCAAGGGCTACCGTGCCGACGAAGTCATCGGCACCCACTTCAGCCGCTTCTACCTGGCCGATGAACGCGATGCCGGCGAACCGCAGCGGCTGCTGCACCTGGCTGCACAGAACGGCCACGTGGCCAGCGAGGGCTGGCGGGTGCGCCGCGACGGCTCATCATTCAGGGCCAGCATCGTCATTGAAGCGGTGCGCGAGAACGGCGAGCTGCTGGGCTTCGTCAAGATTACCCGCGACATCACCGAGCACTGGCAGGCCCAGCGCCTGCTGCGCGATGCCCAGCGGGCCCTGCGCCAGACCCAGCAGTTCGAGACCGTGGGCCGGCTCAGCCGCGGCCTCTCCCACGAGTTCAACAACCTGCTGACCACGGTTGGCAACGCACTGGACCTGCTGTCGCTGCGGCTTGGCAGCGATGCCCGCGCCGCCGAGCTGCTGGCCACCGCACAGGCCGCGACCGACCGTGGCTCGCTGCTGACGCGGCAGCTGCTGGCCTTCAGCACCGGCCAGACCCTGATCCGCGAGCCGCTGGACATCAGCCAGCAGATCAGCCAATGGCTGCCCGGCCTGCGCAGCGCCTGCCCACCCGGCGTAACCGTGGAAGCCGAGCTGGCCCCGGGCCTGCCCCTGCTCAGCACCGACCCGCTGCAGCTGCAGACCGCGCTTGCCAACCTGGTGGCCAACGCCGCTGACGCCACCCTGGACGGTGGCCGCGTACTGGTGGCCACCGCGCTGGAGCACCGCCTGGATCCGGACGCGGACACCGCGCTGCAGCGTCGATATGTGACACTAAGCGTCTGCGACGAGGGCCATGGCATGGCCCCGGACATCGCTGAACGGGCCACCGAGCCCTTCTTTACGACCAAGGACATCGGCAAGGGCAGCGGTCTGGGCCTGAGCCAGGTGTTCGGTTTTACTACCCAGAGCGGCGGCTTCGTTGATGTGTCCACCACGCCCGGTGTCGGCACCACGGTCAGCCTGCTGCTACCCGCAATGGAGGACCCTGCCCATGACTGATGACACGCTCCGCGTATTGATGGTGGAGGACCAGTCCGATCTGCGCGAGATGATCGGCCTGGCGCTGCGCGATTTCGGCATCGATGTGGCAACCACGTCCGACGGCCACGAAGCCGTCGCCCTGATGCAGGGCGGGGAGCGCTTCGACGTGGTGTTCAGCGACGTCAGCATGCCCAACGGCATGTCTGGCATCGAGCTGAGCGAACACGTGGCGCGCGACCAGCCGCACGCGCGGATGATCCTGTCGTCCGGCTATGCACGCTCGCAGCTGCCGCCGCTGCCCGACCAGGTGGAGTTCCTGCCCAAGCCTTATCGGCTGCGCCAGCTGGTGGAGTTGCTGCAACAGAGCTGAAGCATCCACGCATGGCGTGGATCTACTGGGCGACCACGCATGGCCCGGGATCATCCCCCGAAGGTCTGCTGGTTCAGGTCCACCCAGCCGGTCCACATCAGCTGGATGCCGATGCACAGCAGCACGAACGCTACCAGCTGCTGCATGACCACCGCACCGGTCGGCCCCAGCCGGGCAACCAGCACGATCGAATTGCGCAGGATCAGGTAGATCACCGACACCACCAGCAGTGCCCCGCCCACGGCAACAACCACGCCGGACAGCAGGTGCAGCGGCGTCACTGATTCGACATGGGTGCCCAAGGTGATGCAGGCGGCAATCGTGCCCGGCCCGGTGGTGAGCGGGAACGTGAGAGGAAAGAAGCTCTTGCGCTGCAGCTCGTGGTCGGCCATCGCCGAGGCCTGCTCTTCCGCCGCGCTGGGCGGATCGTCCACGCGCGCGCCCAGCATGCGCCACCCCGCGGCCGCCACCAGCAGGCCGCCACCGATGCGCACCACTGGCAGCGAGATGCCGAACAGCGACAGCACGTAAGTGCCGACCAGCATCGCCACCACGATCACGATGAAACTGTTGAAGGCAATCTGCCGGGCCAGGCGCTTTGCCACCTGCCGCCGGCCGCCCACGGTCGACACGAAGATCGACGCCGTACTGAGCGGATTGATGATCGGCAACAGGGTGACCGGCACCAGGATCAGCTCACCGGCCACCGTAGCAAGCACATCGGGCAAAGGCATCATGCGCTCCGCTGGAATCGGGCCCTGCAGGGTCGAGCATGCCCGACTCTACAAAGGCCGGCCAAGCGTTACCAGTACTGGGTGACCAGGATCAGGGCGATGACCGCCGCGACCCCCGCCACGATCCACAGACCGTGCCGCTGGCGAAAACTGGGCTTGGGAGTGCCTGGGGTATTCATTGCACGCATCCAGAGTGGGGAATGTGCATCCACCCTGCTGCAGCGCTCGTGCAATGCACGTGCATGCAGCGCAGCCGCGACGTGAGCGCTCAGCTGGCTTCGTCGCGCTCGCGGTCCACCCGCAGACGGCTGACCCGCCAGCCCCCGTGCGAATTGAAGCGCCCGGTGTCACCGGTCAAGCCGTAGCGCAGGGCCAGCCAACCGGCCCGCACCGCCCCTACATGCCACTCGCGGACTTTCCTGTACGCATACCGAAAACGACGTGCTTGCATGGGCACACCCCAAGTGTGATGTTCATCACGAATTTCGGACGATAGCGCGAATTCATTTCCGCCGGAAGACAGCCCCGCCCTGCCGCCTTCAGCGCTTCCGGCGGCGCCAGACCCGGTCGGCGACATGCACCAGGCCGAGCAGGCAGGCGAACACCAGCGCTACCTCACCAATGGCGAGCAACAGGTCCACGGGATACTCCGGCCGACGGGAATGCGGGCAGGCTACTGCCGTGGAAAAGACGGCCAACCTGTGCTGCAGGGTCACCGTAAGCGCAAACAGGGTTCCCGTTCTGCAGGGTGATGCGCATTTCCGGCAATGGGATGCGGATGAATGCGGGGACGGACGGCGCGATGTGCGTCAGCCACGCCGGAAGCGTGGTGACCCCGGCCCGATTCGAACGGGCGACCTTGCCCTTAGGAGGGGGACTGGCCTATATGCAGCAACGCATAGGAACGGACTGCGCCAAAACTGTGCCAAATCGGCGCGTCCGGCCGCCTAGACGGACGACCTTATTTCCATTCACGAACCTGACTTGTAGGATAGGATTTGGTTGAGCCGCCCGAGGCAGGACTGATGACGTTACCAAAAGAAATCGACGTCCCTAGCCCTCAAAGCCCGGGCGGGGGTCAGACGGCCGGCCCTGAGGTCATGGCCAGTATCGAAGCAGAGCCTCTGGCTGGCCTCCTTAACGCGGTGAACGGGATTGTTGAGAGCCGACCAAGAGCTCTGGGTGGCGATGTATCCGCGCAGTTTGTGCAGGGGGCGTTGATAAGCTTCCAGGATCAGCTGCGCGCGGCTAAGCAGTCTGGCGCGCGCGCACAGACGGCAAACGACAAGCTGTCGGGCGAGCTTTCTGAGGTTCGCGAAGATAATGCGCGCCTTCGATCCGAGCTGCGCGGCATGAAAAGTAATCATGCGCTTTCCAGCTTGGGTATGACAGGCGCGACGATCTTGGTTGGCGTCGCTGTGGACGGTTACAAAAACGGTTCGGAGAAGCTCGCGATCGTATGCGTGGTGATTGCCGCCGCGCTAATTATTGGCGGATGGCTTATTCCGAATCTGAAAGGGAAAGACAAATGAGCGGATTCGATGACCTCAGCATGATCGGCGTGTTTGATGCAGGCGTCCCGAACTTGGAGCGAGTTGTTCTGCGCGCAAACTCAGGAGTAAATCTCGCGTCCTACGCTCTAATCGTTGCGCTTAAGCCACAACTAAACGGCGCCAATTTACCGCTACGCGATCACTTCTTCTGGTTAGGCAACACTATCCTCGACTCTGGCGATTGGATCTTTGTGTATACCGCGCCAGGCACTGCGCAGCTGACCCCGATCCATACGACAACGGAAAGCCTGTTGTCGCTCTACTGGGGAAAAACCCAGACAATTTTTCAAGACCGAAACTTGACGCCAGGACTGGTCAAGATCGAGGGGGCGGCCTTCCCACTGGAAGCGCCGCAATTGCCGCGACCGACATAGCTTGAGATTCGTCAGGCAACTTAAAAGTCCGCATACGTCCAACGAAAAATCAATGACTTACATTGAATTTATTTCTGGAACCCGGCGGCCTTAGACCCTTCGTCGCAAGCGGGCATGCGCGAGTTTTCTGGAGGCAAACCCATCAGACGCGGACGCACTGCATCCAACTTGGACGGAGCCGTCCCTTCCTTGGATCCTTGTTCCTGAGCCTGGTTACCGCCGGAGGCCGGACGAGTTCCAATCCCGCCATCACCCGGGCGGGCGCCACCGCCCCGTCCACGCGTTCGGCTTGCTGCTGTTGCTCGCGCGTCGGAGAAAGTGCCGGAAGCGGTTCCGCCGGCATGATCGGCCTGCTATCGGTCAGCCAGGCTATCGCCTGCCTTGGCGAACGCTGGCCACCCGCGTCTGCTTCACCCGCCACTTCTCCTAGCCCTGCATCCAGATTCGCAGCCCCGGCTCGCCATCATGCACAACGCTGGCCGTCTCTCGGCCGTTGTGCCAAAACAACCAGCGCTCGCCCTACTGCACCCACCCCAACGGGATAGGTGCGTCGCGGAAGCCCTGCTAGCTGAAGGGCGGGAGCATGCCCGGGAGCGTACGCGCGGCCGTCGCAGATCCACACCGGTCAAGCGTCAGCTCCTCTGCTGAAACGCCCAAGCGACCGCTACAGATATGACTGTGGTCACGAGGACGACCCAGAACAAGTTTTGACGCAAAGCCGCTTTTTTCTGTAGCAAATTCTTCTTCTTCCCAATGAAAAAATCATCCAAAGGGAACAAATACTTCACGACCTTGACGTGCAAATCGAACGTCAAGAGGGCCATCAGAACCAACGGAATCGCTATGGCCCACGAGAAGGAAGCGAGGCGAACCTCCGGCCGCTGCGCAATCAAAAAGTCAATTTTTGTTAGAAGATCGCGACTCGCCAGGGCCTCCTCTATATCTGCCGAAGATGCTTGATTAAAGAACGTGAAACCGAAGGCAACACCAAGCATCATGAACATCATTGCGGGCGCCAGGAGTTTCAGAAGCCCTCCTCGAGACAGCCCACGCCACCTCATAACTTCAGCATCGATGTACGAACGCAAGTCCCCCGCAATAAGAAATACTTCCCCACGTTCCTCACCAATTACTTCGAGATTAGCTTCTTTGTCTTTCACGAATACCAACTTTACAGTCAGCTCTTCCGAATCAACCAAAAATGCTATCGCAGAAATAGTTGCAGATGGCCCATTCTCCTCGGCGCACAGATCATCAATATTATGAGTTGTGTAGGCCGCGGAGTCCGTTCTTTTCACCGAGATGTTGTACCTGCCTTCGGCGGGGCATTTCTGCCTTATCATCTGATCCAATTTGCGAAGGTGTTCCTCCTCTAGGACGAACTTACCAGTGAACTCGTGCTCGACGTGTGCTGCCATCCCCTGCCCCGCATTAAAATTTCTTCAAGTTTACGCAGCAATGGCTCGACCTTCCAGACGCCCATGAACACGCTAAAAGGCGAGGCCCCCAAGACCGAGGTGCTGGTGGCTCGATACCGGACGGTGACTACAGTTCGCCATCATCAGATGGCTGTCTCGTAGCGCTCCACCTTTCTGCGCCCCATACCGCAATGGCAAGCGCGTAGCGCACATGTCATGGCCACACTGTCGCCGGCGATGCTGGCAACTATGTCCTCGATCAACTGGGCGCGACTATCCGACTCGACCGGTTTGTACGCACGCGCCCGACCCGACATGCCCCCCCTTATGCTCGATCAGCACATGGCACGTTCTTCGACTGGCGTCCTAGGTAGTCGCAGCCCCGATGCAGCACAGACCCCCCGCCCCAGTGCTCCAGCTCCGCGCGAACATAGGTCCCAAACGTATCAACCTGCATTGCCCTGCTGCCGCTGCCACTGGGCGGCCGCTTCCGGCCCACCCGTGATCCGTACCACAAGCAGCCCCTAAACAAACGCCAAACAGAAAATCCTTTATTTTATTGCGGACGTTATCAAGGCACCGATCAAGCCGCCGATTACAGATGCAGCAATTACAGCCAATATCTCAAGCCGCTTATATGAGGCGCCATCAACATGCTCCGCCCAACGGAGAATGGGATCAACAGAAAATTGCGGAAATTGCTCAACCACTTTTCGCACCACCTTCTCAAAATAAGATGGCGTGCCGTCCTCATATTCGCGAGCAACCATCAACTTCATCTCAGAAATGACGACAGCGAGCTCCGCTTGGAGGGCGTAGCCATCTGAAATGAGAGAACGCACTTCTCTGTGCCTGGAAGTGGCTTCCAGTACATTTGAAAATCGGGCGGAGTCCACGCATTTCCGAACAGTGGCCCATCGGTGCTCATAATTGGATGCAGAGCTCAACAGATCTCGCCGCCGGCGCATCAGGAAGTAGTACAGCGATAGCTCCCCAGCTATTTCTCCGTATAATCCCAAAAGGTCAACGTAGTCCACACCCTGACTGTCAACTTCGAACTGATACTTGTCATACCCTTTTCGCGGAGTATGCGTGAGTTTAAAGTTAGAATCCGCGCTCGGCGCACCATGGCTCAAATAAAAGTCAGCGTGAAATGGCGAGGGGCCCATATAGTCGAAATGAGCAGGCCCCTCATTCCCGCCAAGATGCTTTTTCAAGTACTCTCGAACCAGGAAAACGGCCATCGACGGATCGTCCTCGCGGCCACTCCCTACACATTCTACGAATGCGACTGGACCGTCATACTCCGTTCTTATATGAACATGGAAATTTTCAGCGACCACCCTTCTTTGAAGCCCGACGCGACTAGTCAGATCTTCCTGAACTCTTCGCGGAATGTAGACTGAGAAAGAGATGCGTGCATCATCGAAATAAGGCAGGCCGTCGCCATCCTGCATGTGAACCGGCTTCTCACTAATTAGAGGAGACCGCCCCAGCTCGCCAACATCAATAACAATATCAGTGACGGACGGCAGCGAAGAAAGCAGTGCCTCAACGGCCGTACGGTAATCATCAGCCGTGAACGAATAGGGCACCTGCCGCACGTAGCCAAAGCTGAAGCAAGCAACTCCGAATGAAAACGGCATAGGTCCCCATCACTAGTCGAGAGATTCAACAGTATCACGCTATTCTGTACACGCCCGCCCCTAGCAGTGGTCAGGTTCGAAATGCAAACCCGCGATCATCCCACCCACATTCCAAAGTGGCGCCCTGCCGCTTGGCCCTAAAGCCAAAATCAAGGCCGTGCAACTCGAGAGCACCGAATGGTCAATCTGTGCCAACTGTGCCATTCATAGGCGAAAATGCGCTATACGGTGGCGCTCACCGACGCTGCCACATTCCTAACTTTTTGATTTTGGTGACCCCGGCCCGATTCGAACGGGCGACCTTCCCCTTAGGAGGGGGACGCTCTATCCAGCTGAGCTACGGGGCCATTGGCAGCACGCAAGGATACCGCTTCTTGCTGAATGGACCAAGCCACGGGCAGCCGCCGCAACAGCCAACGCCGCTATCCTGTCCGCCCCACCCCGTTCCCGCACCGCCGCCACATGATGATCCTCTGGGAGAGCCTGTCCGCCATCGGCGACAGTCGCACCCTGCTTCCCCTTGCCTTCGTCCTGGCACTGTTCGTACCGTCCACGCATCGCCGCCTGCTGTGGCGCTGGGCAGTGGCCATCACCGTGGTGGCCAGCGCCACGCTGGCCAGCAAGATCGCCTTCATGGGCTGGGGGCTGGGCGTGGAGTCGCTGGATTTCACCGGCATTTCCGGCCATGCCGCGATGTCCAGCTCCCTCTATCCAGTGGTGTTCTGGCTGCTCGCAAGCGGTCGCAGCCCGCGCCCCTGGGCGTGGGCCATCGCGGGTGCTGCACTCGCCGTGGCGATCGCCTGGTCCAGGGTGCCGCTGGGCGCGCATTCGCTGTCAGAGATCATCGTCGGACTCGGCCTGGGCATGACCGCATCCGCCTGCGTGCTGCGTGGCATTCGGGTGCCGGCGGGCATGGTCGCCGCGCGCATCCACGTTGCGTTGCTGGCCATTGTCGCTGGCGTGACCGTGCCGATACTGATGGCTGACCTGCATACGCATGACATGGTGAAGGCCACGGCGAAGGCGCTGTCCGGGCGCGAGCGGGCGCTGGAACGTGACGACCTGCGCAGTTATTCGTCGCCAATCAAACGCCATCAATGAGATGGCGTACCCTAAACCTTGACAGCCAAGGTTCATCCACCGAACATACAGGTGGAATTTTCCCTGACGGAGCAGGCCTCCCCATGTTCAAGAAGACGATCGCAGTTGTGGCACTGGCGGCCTTTTCCGCCTCCCCGATGATGAGTTTCGCGCAGGAAGCGCAGGCTACCACCGGCGCAGAAACCTCCTCGGAAGCAGCCGCCGCTGAAGTCGCCGGCGCAGAAGCTGCGGGCGTCTCGACTGCTGCAGTGGTTGGTACCACCGTGATTGCTGTTGCTGCGGCTGCCGTGGCTTACAGCATTGGTGGCGACAGCACCAGCGGCAGCAACGATGGCGGCGGCGGCACCGATCCGGGTGGCCCGGGCCCGGGCGGCCCCGGCACCGGCGGCACGGGTGGCACCGGCGGTACCGGTGGCACGGGTGGTACGGGCGGCACCGGCGGCTGATCGGCGCACTGCGTACCACACAGGCCCTCGCCGGGCGCGACCCGGCGGGGGTTTTTTATGCCTGCCAGAATCCCATTCTCATGAACAACACCACCCATCGTCTTCTTGCCGCTGCACTGACCGCACTGGCACTGTCCGGCTGCGCGCTTGCACCGGGCCAGCACCTGCGCCGTGGCGACGTTGCCATTGACCGCCACAGCGGTGACGGGCAGCTGGAAATCGTCACCATCACTCCGAAACTGATCGCCCAGGAGAATGCCGCGCGGGCGCAGAAATCGCTGCCGAACGCACTGTTCGACTACCAGCCGGAACCCTACAAGGTCGGCATCGGCGACATTCTCTATGTCACCGTCTGGGATCACCCGGAGCTGACCGTGCCGGCAGGCTCGCAGCAGGCAGGCGCCCTCGCCGGTCGCCTGGTGCAGAGCGATGGCACGTTGTTCTACCCCTATATCGGCAAGGTCAAGGCCTCGGGCAAGTCGCCGGTGGAAATCCGCGAAGAGATCAGCCGTCGCCTGGCCCAGTACGTGGAATCACCGCAGGTGGACGTGTCTGTCCTGACCTACGGCAGCCAGCGCGTCTGGGTAACCGGTGCTGCCGAGCGGTCCTCGCCCATCGCACTGGGCACCTCGCCACTGACCCTTGCCGACGCCATCAGCCAAGCCGGACTGAACAGTGCCCAAGCCGACCTGTCGGGCATCCAGCTCAGCCGTGACGGCACCACCTACACCATCAACCTGGAATCCCTGGCCCGCCAGTTCGGCGGCCGCCAGCTCTTCCTCAAGGATGGCGACTCCATCTTCGTGCCCTACCTGGATCGCAAGGAGATCTTCGTGGTGGGCGAGGTGAACCTGCCGGGCGCCTACAGCTTCCGCACCGGCGATGTCTCGCTGAACCAGGCACTGGGCCGTGCACGCGGCCTCCTGCAGCAGACCGCCAACGGCAACGCCGTGTACGTCATCCGCGGCAGCACCGACCTGCTGCAGGAGCCGTCGATGGTCTACCAGCTGGAGGCGCGCTCGCCCACCGCGTTCGCGGCCGGCAGCCAGTTCCACCTGCAGCCGGGCGACGTGGTGTTCGTCGGTGCCGCCGGCGTCAGCCGCTGGAACCGCTTCGTGAACCAGCTGCTGCCGTTCACCAGCATCCTGTACAACGCAGCGCGTACCGGAACCGAAGTCAGGGACAACTGATATGGCGCGCATGGACGCGGCCAGCCAGCGGCCGGCACACCGCGCGCTTGCCGCGCTGCTGCCCGCCGTCGTCGCCGCCCTGCTGTTCACCGGCTGCACCACCGGCAGCCGGTCCACGGCAGAAACCTTCCGGCTGATCACCCATCGCCCGGCCCAAGCCACCGCCGAGGGCGTGGCCAGCAACCGCTTCCCGCAGCTGCAGGTGGACACACCTGACATCGTGGCCGTCGCCGTGCTGGGCTACGTCGATGGTGGCCGCCAGCAGTGGTACGCCGGCTCGCACGCCGTGTTCGAGCTGGACCGCCACGGCCTGCTGCTGGGAGGCAGCGGGCTGGGGCAGCAGTGGCGCGCGCGCATCGACGGCCCCTCGCCGTTCGACGACCTGCGCAGCGTGACCACGCCGGTGAAGGTACAGCGCCGCTATGACTGGGTTCCTGCGTACCAGGTCGACGTGGCCGTGACCGGCACCCTGAGCCGTGGCGCACTGGAGGAAGTGAACATCCTCGGCACGCGCCGCACCCTGCAGCGTTACGACGAACAACTGCAGGGCGGCATGCACGGCCGCAACGTCTACTGGGCCGATCCGGCCACCGGCTTCATCTGGAAGAGCCGCCAGCATCTGGCGCCCGGCCGTGTCGCGGAGCTGACCCAGCTCAAACCCTATCGCCCGGCCAAGGACTGAGCCATGACGTTTCGACTTTCCGGCCCGGCGATCATCGCCGCGTTGTTTGCAGCCAGCGCCGTCCAGGCGACCGAGGTGCGCATCGAAGGCGCGGCCGAGGCGGCTGGCACGCGTGAGCTGCCGGCCAACGCGCGCCTCGCCGACGCCCTGCTGCTGGCCCGCCCAAGCGCTGACGCCTACCTGCTGGGCACCAGCTTCGAGCGCCCGCAGGCCATGGAAGACCAGGTGCGTCTTCGCGCCGGCCTGCAGTACGGTGCCGGGCAGCTGGCAGAGGCCAGCGACACACAGCTCTCGGCCTTGGCGCGGACGCTGCAGGCGTGGCTCGACGCACATCCGGCCACCGGGCGCATGCCCATCGCCAGTTCCGCGCGCCTGATCCAGGTCCAGCCCGCGAACAATCCGGTGCTCGCCAACGGCGATACGCTGCGCTTCCCGCAGCAACCGCGCACGATCACCGTGATGGGCGCGGTCGGGCAGGCCTGCGTCCTGCCCCACGTCCCGCAGCGCGATGCACGCGACTACCTGCGTGACTGCCGGCCCAGCGCCCTCGCCGACCGCAATGACATCTTCGTGATCCAGCCCGACGGGCGGGTCCAGCAGCTGGGCATCGCCCTGTGGAATCGCGCCGATCCGCAGGCCATTGCTGCCGGCGGCACGCTGTTCGTGCCGCTGCGCGCCCCGCTCCTCAAGCGCCTCGATCCGCTGTTCAACAGCGACTTCGCCGCGTTCATCGCCACCCAGCCTGTCAGCCCGTGATGACCCAGCCCTGCACGCGCGCGCGCCTGGCGCGCCCCGCCCGTTTCGCGCTGAGCGCGCTCGCCCTGTCGCTGTCCTGTGCACTGCATGCCCAGGAAGCGCCGCCGCCCACTGCCAACGAGTGGGGTGGGATCGGCCTGCTGCAGACACCGACCGCGCGGATGGCCGACGATGGCGATCTGAGCTTCACAGCGTCCTACAACGCTCCGTACGCGCGCTACAACCTGACATTGCAGCCGTTCCCGTGGCTGGAAGCCTCCTTCCGCTACATCAACGTCAACAACCTGTATTACGGGCGCAGCTACGCCGGCAACCAGCACTACAAGGACAAATCGATCGACTTCAAGCTGCGGCTGTGGGAAGAGTCTCGCATGCTGCCGGAAGTGGCCTTCGGCGTGCGCGACTTCGGCGGCACCGGCTTCTTCTCGAGCGAGTACCTGGTCGCCAACAAGAATTTTGGCCCCATCGACGCATCGATCGGCCTGGCCACCGGCTACATCGGCAACCGTGGAGACTTCTCCAATCCGCTGGGCCTGATTGATGACCGGTTCAAGAACCGGCGACGCGGCGCCATCAGCAGTACGACCGAAGCCGGCAAGTTCGGCCTCAGCAACATGTTCAAGGGTCCGGTCGGCATTTTCGGTGGCATCACCTACCAGACGCCGATGGACGATCTGCTGCTGAAGGTCGAGTACGACGGCAACGACTATCGCCGCGAGCCGCGCGACAACAACCTGCGCCAGCGCACGCCCATCAACGTGGGCCTGGTCTATGTCCCGAACCGGAATGTCGAGCTGACCGTCGCTTGGGAGCGCGGTGACGCGGCGATGTTCTCGCTCACCCTGCGCGGCAACCCGGGCAACACGCCTGCAGCACCGAAGCCGTTCGACCCGCCACCGCAGCGACTGCTGCCCGCGACCGCCGTCGCCGAGCAGCGCGCAGCCGTCGCCAGCAGCGACGCCTCCGGCGCCAGTGCCGCAACCGCCACCAGCACCGACTGGGCAGCGGTCACTGCCGAACTGCAGCGCAATGCCGGCTTCCGTGTCGAACGTATTTCGCGCCGCGGCGACGAGCTTTACATTGACGGGTACCAGAGCCGCTACCTGCATGCCGCCAAGGGCCTGGGCCGCGCCACGCGCATCCTTGCCAATGCGACCGGCGATGACTACGACTGGTTCACCCTGCGCACCACCCGCGTGGGCATGCCGATCGCCGATCTGTCGATCAACCGCGAAGCGTTCGCCGGCTACCTGGATGGCACGGTGAGCGAAGACGTCCTGCGCCGGAGCACGGAACTGCAGGCACCCGACGCGCGCGCGCGGGAGACGCTGTACAAGCCCAAGCGCAGCCCCTTCGGCGGCGGTTTCAACGTCGGCTACCGGCAGAACCTGGGCGGCCCCGATGGCTTCATCCTGTATCAGGTCGCAGCCAACTACACGGGCAGCCTGTTCCTGCGCGACAACATCTGGCTGACCGGCACCGTCAGCGCCGATATCACCAACAACTACCACAAGTTCAAGTACAACGCGCCCAGCCGCCTGCCGCGCGTGCGCACCGACATCCGCCAGTACCTGACCACCTCCGACGTGATGCTGCCCAACCTGCAGGCCAATATCGCCGGGCGACTGGCGCCGGACCTGTATGGCATTGCCTACGCCGGTTACCTGGAGTGGATGTACGCCGGCGTCGGCGGCGAACTGCTGTATCGCCCCAGTGGCGAGCGCTGGGCGGTGGGCGCCAACCTCAACCGGGTGCAGCAGCGCGACTACGACCAGCACTTTGGCCTGCGCGACTATCGCATCACCACCGGCCATGCCACGTTCTACTATGCGTTCGACGCCCAGCAGCGCGTCATCGGCTCGCTGTCGGTCGGCCAGTACCTGGCCGGCGACAAGGGCGCCACCTTGGACCTGGCCCGCGTGTTCGACAACGGCGTAACCATGGGCGCCTATGCGACCAAGACCAATGTCTCGGCACGCGACTTCGGCGAGGGCAGCTTCGACAAGGGCATCTACTTCAGCATTCCGCTCGACGGCTTCCTGCCACGCTCCACGCGCGGCCGTGCAGCCTTCAACTGGAACCCGCTGATCCGCGACGGTGGCGCCATGCTCGGCCGCAAGTACGGCCTGTACGGCATGACCGGCGACCGCGACGAGCGCTTCTTCTACGACAACCTGCGCAACGTCGGCGAATGAAAAAAGCCGGGGGCCTGACGGCTCCCGGCTTTCTGCCTGCAGCGCGCCTTCAGCAGGCGCGGGCACTCAAAGGTAGCGGACCCAGCTCTTCACGCCCTCATCCATCAGCGTGTAGACGTGTTCGAATGCCGCCCTTTGCTGGCGATAGGGATCGGGAATCTCGCGGTCGGACTGCCACTTGCCCAGCAGGAAGGTCTTGCCCGACGCCTCCGGCGCGATCTCGATGATGCGATGGACGTGCTTGCGCTCCATCACCAGCACCAGATCCGAGGCCCCCAGGATGCTGCGGTCGATCTGCCGCGCACGATGGCTGCTGCCATCCAGGCCATGCTCGGTCAACAGCGCCTGTGCGGTCGCATCCACGCCATGGTTGACCAGGGCCCCCAGGCCGGCCGAGGACACCGTGATGCCCTTGCCCTGCACTGCCTCACGCAGCATCACTTCAGCCGACGGACTACGGCAGATGTTGCCGACACACACAACCAGAATATTCTTGAACACGGGCAACGGCTTCCATCAGTTCGTCGGTACATGAAACGCAGCGCCCGGCCGCTGCTGCAGACCGGGCGCTTCCACGCGGGCGCGGCCGGCGCCTCGCCGGCAACAGCCTCAGTGCCTAGTATGCCGATTTCTGGCCCAGCACCTTGAAGGCCGTCATCACAATGATGCGCACATCCAGGGTCGGACTCCAGCGGCGGATGTAATCAATGTCGTACTGCACGCGCTTCTTCATCGAGCGCAGCTCGGGGGTCTCCCCTCGCAGCCCGTGCACCTGCGCCCAGCCGGTGATGCCCGGCTTCACGTAGTGGCGGTGCATGTAACGGTCGATCAGCCGCTCGTAATGGTTGTTGTGCTGCACGGCGTGCGGCCGCGGCCCCACCACCGACATGCTGCCACCCAGCACATTGAAGAACTGCGGCAGCTCATCCAGGCTGCTGCGGCGCAGGAAGGCACCAAAGCGGGTGACACGCGGATCGTTGCGGGTGGCCTGGGTGATCTTGTCCGAGGAACCTTCCGCATGAACCCGCATCGAGCGGAACTTCAGCATCGAAAATTCCTTGCCGCCCAGGCCATGGCGGCGCTGGCGGAACAGCACCGGGCCAGGCGAGCTCAGCTTCACACCGATCGCCAGCACCGCAAACACCGGCGCCAGTGCAATCACTGCCAGCCCGGCGACAAGGATGTCCTCAACGCGCTTGGCCAGGCGGAAATTGTGGTCCGACAGCCCCTGGCGCACACCGATCATCGGCACGTTGCCGACCTGGTGCACGCCCGGATTCAGCGTGCCCCAGCCGGTGGTGTCGGGAATGAGCCGCACCGGCACCGGGAAGCGCTCGATCTGCTTCAGCATCGCCTTCATGTCGCCGGCGTCGCCCGGGGTCATCGACACCCACAACTGATCGAATTCACCGCGATGCTGGTCCATGTAACGCGGCAGGTCACCCAGCGCACCCAGGCAACGGGGCGCGTCGCCACCGCGACGGACCGCCAGATCGCCCTTGGCGGAGAAGTAGCCGATCACTTCCTTGCCCAGCTCGGGCTTGCCGCGCAGCAGGCGGTGCAGTTTCAGCCCGGACGAGCGCAGGCCGACCAGCAGCACGCGCTCGCGATCCAGGCCACGCGAACGCAGTCGATGCAACTGCACCCGCAGCGCCACGCGCGTGCCGATCATCAGCATCAGCCCCGCACCGAACCAGCCGAGCAGCCAGCGCGTAGGCACTGAACCGGCCATGTCGACAAGCACCGCATAGACCGAGAACAGCGCGAAGGACGCGGACCAGGCCAGGAACAGCACCCACAGATCGGTGATCAGGCCGCGCGCGCGCCAGTTGCGGTACACGGGCGCGATCATGAAACAGACCATCGCACTCAGCAGCAGCGCGCCGAATACGACACGTTGGGACGGGTCCGGCACAGCCGAACCATAGAACACCACGTGGGAGAGAACGGCGGTGAGCGGGACGACCGCAAGGTCGCCCAGGCGCAATGCCAGTTCAAGTGCAGCGCGGGCCTCTACGCGGCGGCGCGCCCGGCTGGGGTGGCTGGAAAGGCCTTCTACGGATCCATGTAGCACAAAACATCTCCTCAGACGATTCCGCGGATCCGGACATGATCCCCAGCAGCACCGATCTCCCCAGCCGGTGCACACATTTGATTGCGGTTTGATTGACTTCGTCCCGATTGTGTCCGAACTCCGTCACAAAAGATAGCCGCCATCTGGCAATCATTTGACGCAATCCGCACAGCAAGCGAGACATAGGGCACTGATTTTTATCAGTTTCGCCTCGCCAGGCCCGTTCTGAAATCGTGACGCAGGCCCGTCAAGCCTTTGGCGTCCCCACCCCGCACTGCACCAAGCCCGGCCACATCCCTCTGCTACCATCGCCGGCTCAGTCCGCCGCGTCCCCCACCTGCCCGCGGCGGCACCAACTACGTAACGAAACACAGGAGTCTGCATGTCTTCCGAGCTGCTCAAGTCCCTTGGTCTGGACGCGATCAACGCTGGCACCTACCTGGGCAACGGGGAATGGTCCAGCGCCACCGGCGGTGAGCTGATCACCCCGGTCAACCCGACCACCGGCGAGCCGATCGCGCAGGTCCGCGCCACCACCGAGGCCGAGTACGAGACGGTCATCACCCGTGCGCAGGAGGCCTACAAGACCTGGCGCACCACCCCGGCCCCGCGCCGCGGTGAAGCCGTGCGCCTGTGCGGCGAAGCGCTGCGCAAGCACAAGGACGCCCTGGGTTCGCTGGTCGCCCTGGAAATGGGCAAGAGCAAGCCCGAAGGCGACGGCGAAGTGCAGGAGATGATCGACATCGCCGATTTCGCCGTGGGCCAGAGCCGCATGCTGTACGGCTACACCATGCATTCGGAGCGCCCCGGCCACCGCATGTACGAGCAGTACCACCCGCTGGGCCTGGTCGGCATCATCTCGGCCTTCAACTTCCCGGTCGCGGTGTGGAGCTGGAATGCTTTCCTGGCCGCCATCTGCGGTGACATCTGCATCTGGAAGCCGTCCAACAAGACCCCGCTGACCGCCATCGCCTCCATGCGCATCTGCAATGACGCACTGCGCGAAGCCGGTTTCCCGGACATCTTCTTCCTGGTCAACGATGCCGGCACCGCCCTGTCGGAGAAGATGGTGAACGACTGTCGCGTGCCGCTGATCAGCTTCACCGGCTCGACCCAGGTCGGCCGCACGGTCAATGAGAAGGTCGCCCGCCGCCTGGGCCGCTGCCTGCTGGAACTGGGTGGCAACAACGCCATCATCCTGGACGAGACCGCCGACCTGAAGCTGGCCGTGCCGGGCATCGTGTTCGGCGCCGTCGGCACCGCCGGCCAGCGTTGCACCACCACCCGCCGCCTGATCGTGCACCGCTCCATCTACGCCGACGTGCTGGCCACCCTGGTCAAGGCCTACAAGCAGGTGGAAGGCAAGATCGGCGACCCGACCGATGCCGCCAACCTGATGGGCCCGCTGAACAGTGACGGCGCCGTGCAGCAGTTCCTCGATGCCATCGCCCAGGCCAAGGCTGCCGGCGGCACCATCGAAACCGGTGGCACCCGCATCGATCGTGCCGGCAACTTCGTGCTGCCGGCCATCGTGTCGGGCCTGAAGAACAGCGACGCGGTGGTCCAGCACGAAACCTTCGCGCCGATCCTGTACGTGATGCCGTACGACAGCATCGATGAGGCCATCGACATGCAGAACGGCGTGCCGCAGGGCCTGTCGTCCTCGATCTTCACCCAGAACCTGAAGACCGCCGAGAAGTTCCTCTCGGCTGCCGGCAGCGACTGCGGCATCGCCAACATCAACATCGGCACGTCCGGTGCGGAGATCGGTGGCGCCTTCGGTGGCGAGAAGGACACCGGCGGTGGTCGCGAATCCGGTTCGGATGCATGGAAGGTCTACATGCGCCGCCAGACCAACACCATCAACTATTCGGATTCGCTGCCGCTGGCCCAGGGCATCAAGTTCGACCTGTAATGGCGAAGATGCCGGACATGGCTGTGGGTCGGATCTCCGCAGGGGCTCCGACCCTCGACTTCAGCGGCCGCCGCGTGCTCATTGCCGGCGGCAGCAAGGGAATCGGCCGTGAACTGGCGCTGGCATTTGCCGGCGCCGGTGCAGCGGTGTCGGTCTGCGCCCGCGGCCTGCCCGGGCTGCAGGCATTGCAGGCCGATGCCCAGGCACACGGCACGCCCCTGCACGTATTCACCACCGACCTGGCCGATGCCGGCCAGATCGGCGGCTGGCTGCAGGCCTCCGCCGACGCACTCGGCGGCATCGACGTGCTGGTCAACAACGCCACCGGCTACGGCATGGCCGATGACGAAGATGGCTGGGCGGCAAGCCTGCAGATCGACCTGATGGCCGCCGTGCGTGCCTCGCGCCTCGCGCTGCCCTGGCTGCGGGCTTCGGCGGATGCCTGCATTCTCAACCTGTCCTCGATCGCCGCCCAGCAGCCCCGCCCCGGCGGTGCCCCCTATGCGGCGGCCAAGGCCGCGCTCTCCCACTACACCACGTCGCAGGCGCTGGCCCTGGCAGCGGACCGCATCCGGGTCAACGCCATCGCGCCGGGTTCGATCGAGTTTGCCGACGGCCTGTGGGACCGTCGCCGCGTGGATGATCCCGACCTGTACCACGCGACCCTGGCGCGGATCCCGTTCGGTCGCTTCGGCCACCCGCGCGAGATCGCCGATGCCGCGCTGTTCCTGTGTTCGCCGCTGGCGCGCTGGATCACCGGGCATGTGCTCAACGTGGATGGTGGCCAGGTGCTGATGGGCTGAGTTTTCCGCGCTGGTAGCTGCCAACCCTGGTTGGCGCTCTTCGTCAACCAAGGTCGACGCCTACCCAGGCCACCGCGCTGCTGCCCATGGGCTTGGCGGCCCGCAGGCACTATCATGTGCGCACTGCCAAGGAGGACCCCCATGAGCGTGGCACCCCGACAGACAAGTGCCCTGGCCGTCCTCAGCCTGGTGCTGGGCATCGCCAGCTGGACCGTGCTGCCTTTCGTGGCCAGCCTCGTCGCCATCATCACCGGGCACATGGCGCGCGGCGAGATCCGCCGCCGCCCCACCGAGCTGGAAGGCGACGGACTGGCCCTCACCGGCCTGATCCTGGGCTGGTTGAACGTGATCATGCTGGGCCTGGGCCTGCTGGTCATCGTCCTGTTCTTCGGCGGCCTGGCCTGGCTGGCCGCGATGTCGAACTGACGGCCATGAGCGCGTCGGACAGCACTGAACGCTTCAGCAGCCGGGTCGCCGACTATGTGCGCTACCGCCCGGATTACCCGGCTGCGCTGATGGACTGGCTGCACGGCCCGATGGCGGTGCCCGCCTCTGCCCGGGTTGCCGACATCGGCGCCGGCACCGGCATTTCCAGTCGTGCCTTCCTGGCCGCAGGCCATCCTGTGCTTGCGGTGGAACCCAATGCCGCCATGCGTGCCGCTGCCGAGCAATGGCTGGCGCCGCAGTACCCGCAGTTCCGCGCCGTCGATGGCCGCGCCGAAGCGACCGGGCTGGCCGATGCCAGCGTCGACCTGGTCAGTGCCGCGCAGGCCTTCCACTGGTTCGACACCGTGGCCGTGCGCGCCGAATGGCAGCGCATCCTGCGCCCCGGTGGCATGGCGCTGGTCTACTGGAACTCGCGCCTGCTCGATGCCAGCCCGTTCCTCATCGGCTATGAGCAGCTGCTGCTGGACTACGGCACCGATTACACCGCTGTGGCCGAGCGCTACCAGGACGATGCCACCATGCAGGCCTGGTTCGGCCCCGGCCTGCGCGGCATGATCGAGCTGCCCAATGTGCAGCACCTGGACTTCGACGCCCTGCGCGGGCGCCTGCTGTCTTCTTCCTACGCACCGCAGCCGGGACACCCGCGCCATGCGCCGATGCTGGCTGCGCTGCAGGACCTGTTCAACGCCCATGCGGTGGATGGACAGGTCGCCTTTGAATATCGAACCCGAGCCTTCCTCGGCACGCTGGACTGAACCGACGCATGTATTCGCTTGCCCGCCCCTTCCTGTTCTCGCTCGACGCCGAGCGCGCCCACGGCCTCGGCCTGTCCGCACTGGACCTGGCCTACCGCACCGGCACCACGCCGCTGCTGGCCGCACGCATCGCGCCGATGCCGAGCACCGTGTTCGGGCTGACCTTCCCCAATCCGGTCGGCCTGGCCGCCGGCCTGGACAAGAACGGCGAGCACATCGATGCACTGTTCGCGCTGGGCTTCGGCTTCGTCGAGATCGGCACCATCACCCCGCGCCCGCAGGACGGCAATCCCAAGCCGCGCCTGTTCCGGCTGCCGGCACACCAGGCCATCATCAACCGCATGGGCTTCAACAATGCCGGTGTCGATGCGCTGGTGCGCAACGTCGAGCGCGCGCGCAACCGCCGCGGCCTGCTGGGCATCAACATCGGCAAGAACAAGGACACCCCCAACGAGCAGGCGGTCGATGACTACATCACCTGCCTGGACAAGGTGTACCCGTTGGCGGACTACATCACCGTCAACATTTCCTCGCCCAACACCGCCGGACTGCGCGAACTGCAGGAAGAAACCGCGCTGCGCCAGCTGGTCAGCCAGCTGCGCGACCGCCAGGAAGACCTGGCCGCGCAGCACGGCCGCCGCGTGCCGATGCTGGTGAAGGTGGCCCCGGACCTGAGCGAACGCGATATCGACGCCGCCGCGCGCGTCCTGGGTGAGCTGCAGGTGGACGGCGTGATCGCCACCAACACCACCATCGATCGCAGCGGCATCGCCGGCGACCCGCTGGCCAGCGAAGCCGGCGGCCTGTCCGGCGCACCGGTGCTGGACCAGTCGACGCTGGTGCTGCGCCGCCTGCGTGCGCGCCTGCCCGAATCGGTGCCACTGGTGGGCGTGGGCGGCATCCTCTCCGGCGCTGACGCGGTGGCCAAGATGGCTGCCGGCGCCGCCCTGGTGCAGTGCTACAGCGGCCTGATCTATCGCGGCCCGTCGCTGGTGTCCGATTGCGTGGAAGCGATCCGTCGCCGCCGCGAAGCGCCCAGCCGTGGCGCGGTGGCGCCGCTGTGAGCGCGCCCATGGACAGCCACGACACCTCCGCCGCACCGCTGCGCTGGACACTCACCTCGAATGCCCCGCTGCAGGCGTTGAACACCTTCCACGTGCGCGCCGAGGCGGCGCAGCTGCTGGAACTGCACGACCCCACCCTGCTGCCCGACGTGCTGGCCCTGCCCAGTGTCGCCGCCGGCCCGCTGCTGGTACTGGGCAGCGGCAGCAACATGCTCATCGCCGACGACCTGCCGGGCACGGTGCTGGTGTTCGGCAACCGCGACATCAGTTTCCTGGAACACCGTGCCGACCACGCGGTGATCCGCGCCGGTGCGGGCGTGTCCTGGCATGGCCTGGTGATGTGGTCGCTGCAGGAGGGCCTGTCCGGCCTGGAAAATCTCGCACTGATCCCCGGCACTGCCGGTGCCGCGCCCATCCAGAACATCGGCGCCTACGGCGCACAGGTCGGCGAGTTCATCCAGACCGTCGAAGCCTGGGACTGCCAGGAGCAGGCCTGGGTGCGCATGGACAACGAACAATGCGGCTTTGCCTACCGCGACAGCGTGTTCAAGCAGCAGCCGGACCGCTACCTGATCACCGCCATCGAACTGAAGCTGCCGCTGCTGCACGACCTGCGCATGGATTACGCCGGCATCCGCGAGGAGCTGCAGGCACAGGGCGTGGAGCTGCCCAGCGCAGTGGACGTGGCCAACGCGGTCATCGCCATCCGCCGCCGCAAGCTGCCCGACCCGGACGTGCTCGGCAATGCCGGCAGTTTCTTCAAGAACCCGGTGCTGCCACTGGAACAGGTGGAAGTGCTGCAGCAGCACTTCCCCGAGCTGCCGGTGTTCCCGGCCGAGCGCGATGACCAGCGCAAGGTCTCGGCGGCATGGATGATCGACGCCTGCGGCTGGAAGGGCTTCCGCGACGGCGACGCCGGCGTGGCCCCCAGCCATGCCCTGGTGCTGGTCAACCATGGCAACGCCAGCGGCGCCGAGCTGCTGGCTCTGGCCCGGCGCATTTCCGCATCGGTGCTTGAGAAGTTCGGCGTGCCGATCGAACCGGAGCCGCGCCTGCTCGGCGCCCAGTGGTGAACGCCAGCACCCGGCCGCCGCTCGCCACCCCGGCGCGGGCGGCGCTGCTGATGCTCGCCAGCACGATGGCCTTCGGCCTGATGGCCGTGGCCATCCGCTACGCCACCCGTTACGTGCCGACGCAGGAAGTGGCGTTCTTCCGCAACGCCTTCGGCCTGCTGGCGCTGCTGCCGATGCTGCTGCGCCCGGGCCGCGCACCGCTGAAGACCCAGCAGCTGCCGCGCTACTTCGTACGCAGTGCGATCGGCCTGGGCTCGATGCTGTGCGCGTTCTGGGCCCTCGGCCACCTGCCACTGGCGCAGGCGGTGTCGCTGTCCTATTCCACGCCGTTGTTCGTCACCATTGCCGCGGTGCTGTGGCTGGGCGAAACCGTGCGCGTGCGCCGCTGGGCTGCCGTCGTGGTGGGGTTCATCGGCGTGCTGGTGATCGTCCGGCCGGGCACTGCGGGTTTCTCTGCGGGCAGCCTGATCGCGGTGGCCGCGGCGCTGCTCAGTTCGCTGGTGGCCATCCAGATCAAGCAGCTGACCCGCGTGGACAGCGCCGACACGGTGGTGCTGTACACCTACGTGTTCTGGGTACCGTTGTCGCTGGTGCCGGCGATGTTCGTCTGGGTCTGGCCCACCGGGCTGGCCTGGGTATGGCTGGTGGCGACCGGCGTGATGGGTACGGTCGGCCAGCTGCTGTGGACGCGCGCGTTGCGCCTGGGCGAAGTGTCGGCCCTGACCCCGATCAGCTTCCTGCAGCTGCCGCTGGTGACGTTGTGCGGGTGGCTGCTGTTCGACGAGAGCGTGGACCGTTGGACGCTGATTGGTGCGGGCATCATCCTGGCGGCGAATGCGTACATCGCGCACCGTGAGGCGGTGCTGGCACGGCGGGCCGCGAGCGTGGCAGCGACGGCGGCGGCCAAGCCGGCTGAGTAGGGGGTTGTTGGGCAGGGCTGCGCCCTGCACCTGCCGAAGCAGAAGCCGAAGCCGAAGCAGGATCAAAGGCGGCATTCCGTGGGATGGCGGGGCACTGTGGGTGTGCGGGGACGCCGTAAACCCATCCATGGGGGCTTGGTCGCCGCATCCATGCGGCTCACACCCCGCAAACCCACAGTGCCCCGCCTTCGACAGGTTCACGCGGCTGTTGGTGGGTGCCGACCGTTGGTCGGCACATCTGTCAGATATCGAATGAATTCATCCGTGTCGACCAAGGTCGACACCCACCAAAGCAGAACCCCCTCCCAGTAGATCCACGCCATACGTGGATGAAATCTGTCAAATATCGAAATTGATTCCGGATCCGACCCCGTGCCGACCAACGGTCGGCACCCACCACCATCAGCAGCAGGCTCCAACAGCTCGCGAAAATCTGTCGAAGGCGGGGTGGGTCCGGTTGAGGGGGCGTGAGCCGCATGGATGCGGCGACCGAGCTTACATGGACGTACTTGCAGCGTCCCCCTCAACCGGACCCACCCCGCCATCCCACGGATAGCCCGATTTTGACGTTGACGTTGACGTTGCCTCTGCGAGTGCAGGGCGCAGCCCTGCCGAACACCCTTACACCGCGCTGTAGGCCCGTTCGGCCGCGCAGAACACATTCCCCGGTGCAAACAACTCGCCCAGATGATGAAGCGCCTGCCGCCGCTGCTGCGGTGGCCGGTAGTCGCCCCCTGCCCCCATCAGCATCTGCTGGAACTCCACCAGATCCTGCAGGATGCGCACGTGCCGGTACCAGGCGATCCACTGCGGATCACCCAGGTCATCGCCGTAACCATCGGCAAACCCCTGCGGGCGCTCACGCCCCCAACGGCCGCCCACTGCCGCGCCGACAAACATCAGGTCGCGTTCGCGGGGCGCCAGCGAAAGGCCGTCCCAGTCGATCAGGTGCAGTGCTCCGTCGTGTCCCATCAGCACGTTTCCCGCGTGCAGATCCGTATGACACAGGCGCAGGCACGGGACGCGGCCGGCAAGGGCCTGCTGCAGGCCCTGCGCACGGTCGTGCAGCGTAGCGATGCGTGCGCGATGGCGCTCCCACACCGCGTGAAAGGCCCGGCCCCAGCGGTCCTGTGCGGTCGGCAGTGTCGTCGGTTGCTGCAGCCATCGTCCGACCTCATCCAGTGCATCGCATGACAGCGGCTGCCGCGGCAGGCCCGCGGCCAGCGCCGCCGGCAGGTCCGCCGTATGCAGGCGGCGCAGCACTTCGCCCAGGCGCTGCCACTGCCGCGCGCTCAGCGGCGCTTCAAAGCCGGATTGCCCTTCGATATACGGGAACAGGGTGAACTGCAGGCCCCAACGCTGCACCGACGCGCCACCGGTCACGGCCGGCCAGGGTGCAACGATTTCCTCGATGCCCAGCGTGCCGCGCATCCAGTGCAGGCCCTCCCACACTTCCGGCGCCACCTGGTAGCTGCGACTCTTCAACCACCAGTGACTGCCGCGCGCGTCGATGCGGAACACGCCCGCGTTGGCATCGGCGCCCACCGCGCGCGGCACCACTGCGGTCGCGGTGATCCCGTAGGACTGCCGCAGTACTTCATGGATCTGCTGCGACGACGCGAAGGACATGGGCGAGCTGGCCGTGGAATCTGCCCTGAGTGTCGCAGATGGCCTGGCTGGGTCGCAGGTAATCGCGTCACAACATTGCGTCATTGCACAGCGATGCGCTGTTATGTCGCAGCCGCTGGCCCAGCTCAGCGCGCGTAGAAGCCCAGGAACATCGCCACCGCCGACTCGGCGACCTTGCGTCGTTCGGCGGGCCCCAACGGTGGCTGGCCCATGGTCACCTGCGGCCAGAACGCGAAGCCCTTCACCAGGCCCTGCAACTGGTGGTCGGCGAATTCCGGATCGACCTCACGCAGGCGCCCATCGGCGACGGCCGCGCGGATCCACGCGCTCACCCCGCCTTCCTTCTCGCCCATGCGGCAGACGATGGCCTGCGCGCGCTCCGGCGAGTGGATGATCTCGGCCATCGCCACGCGGGCCAGATCGATGAAGTTGGCATCGCCCAGCAGTTCCAGCTTCTGCCCCAGCAACTGCAGGAGCTGCACATCCAGCGGCAGATCGGCGCGGTAGGGAAGCACGACGGCGGCCATGCTGCTTTCCCAGAGTTCTTCCAGGATGTGGCCGAACAGTTCTTCCTTGCTGGGGAAATGGTTGTAGACGGTGCGCTTGGAGACGCCTGCGGCTGTGGCGATGCGGTCCATGCTGGTCGCCTCGTAGCCGGCGCTGCGGAACTCCTCCACCGCCGCGCGCACGATGGCTTCGCGTTTGCGGTCGGTCAGGCGTTGCGGGGCACGGGGCATGGCGGGAACCAGGAAACTGAACGGATGCGCACATTTTACACCGGCCGGTGTACTTTCCTGAAATCGGAAACTACACTGTGCAGTGTACCCAGCGGACGTCACCGATGAAGCGCCTGCTCCTTGTCCTCCTGTTCGGAACCCTTGCCGTGACTGCCTATACCTTCTGCAAGTCCTGGTCCCTCCCCGACTTCCCCGATTCACCGCAGTACAGCGATGGCAAGTTCCGCAACGCCCTGCCAAAACCGGCGATGGGCCTGCGCGCCGGCGCCGAGCTGTGGTGGACGTTCCTGTTCAACCGGCCCAAGGGCACCGTGCCGACGGCGCCCATTCCGGTGCAGGCACTGGACCGTGCAGCGCTGGATGCCGCGCCGGATCGCAGCCTGTTCCGGCTTGGCCACTCCACCCTCCTGTTGAAGCTGCGCGGCCAGTACTGGCTGACCGACCCTGTGTTCTCCGAGCGTGCCTCGCCGGTGCAGTGGATGGGCCCGGCGCGCTTCCATGCGCCGCCGATCAGCATCGAGGACCTGCCGCCGATCGCCGGGGTGATCCTCTCGCACAACCATTACGACCATCTCGACCATGCTGCGGTCATGCAGTTGGCCGGCAAGACCGCTCGCTTCATCGCGCCGCTGGGCGTGGGCGACCAGCTGATTGCCTGGGGCGTGGATGCGGCCAAGGTCGAACAGCTGGACTGGTGGCAGTCGACCGAGGCCAATGGCCTGCGCCTGACCGCCACCCCGGGCCAGCACTTCTCCGGTCGCGGCCTCGGCGACAGTGACCGCAGCCTGTGGGCGTCGTGGGTCATCCAGGATGACGACTTCCGCATCTTCTTCAGCGGCGATACCGGCTACTTCGATGGCTTCAAGGCGATCGGCGAGAAGTACGGTCCGTTCGACCTGACGATGATCGAGACGGGTGCCTACGACAAGCGCTGGGCGTTCGTGCACATGCAGCCCGAACAGACCCTGCAGGCGCACCTGGACCTGCGTGGCAAGTGGCTGCTGCCGATCCACAACGGCACCTTCGATCTTGCCCTGCACGAATGGCAGCAGCCGTTCGAGCGGATCACCGCACTGGCGGCGGCCAGGAACGTCGCTGTGACCACGCCAATCATGGGCGAGGCCTTGGACATGCAGGCGCCGCACACCGGCTCACGCTGGTGGGAGCAGGTGCAGCGGTAACGCGGTGGGCGCCGATCCAGGCCGGCGCTACGCCTTCGGCTGCAGCCGGCGCCCTTCCCGCGCAAGATTGAGCTGCAGCGCGGCGGCGGCGAGTTCGGTCATCTCCGTGGTGACCTTCGCGCTGCCCCGCGCCCGCAGCCAACCGAGAATGTCGGCGAGATGCCAGATCGAGGTCGACCCCTCATGGACCGGGGACGGAAACGACTGCGGGTTGGCAAGCATCAGCTTGCGCATGTTCTGCCGCGACATTCCCAGCAGGTCTGCAACGTCGGTGAGCCCCACCAGGTCGGGGCTCACTTCGACCAGTTCGGCACCAGGCACCGCCCGCTGCGCGTCATCCAGCGCCGAACGCAGGGCAGCCCCTGCGCTGCCCGCCTCACGGCAGAACGCCAGCGCCAGTCGTCCAGGCAGACCGATGCCCACAAGTGCATCGTCACACCCGGCTTCAGCCAAGCGCTGCTCGAGGACATCGATTTCATCGCAGATGTCCGGCAAGCGGTACTTCAGCGTGAAGTTGAATTCCATGATTGACCACCTCGCTTCTGACGAAGCCTGAGTTCATTGCTCACGACTGCAGTTCTCGACTACGCGCCGCAAGGCCCTTGCATGATTGCTTGCACTGCGGGGCGTGCTCCAGATGCTGACGATGCAGAACTCTCCGCATCGGCAATCGGTGTCGTTGAAGGGGCAATACATCCGGCCCCACGCATGGCCGCCTGCCACGCGAAGCCTCCACCCTCGATCCTCCGCGAACTGCAATGCCGCTTCGATGTCCTTGTCGGGATGACGCGCTCGAGACATTCCCTGTTCTCCGCAGTCTGCACATGGCGTGGGCGAGTTGTCAACTGACAACCCAATGAATTCCAATACCCGATCTGACGATAGCCGGTCCCATCCACGCGTCCAGAGCCACACACGTCAATGCTCCGGAATGGACCCGCATGCAGATTCGTTGAACCACGCCGCTCCAACCCCGAAGAGCTATTGCAGCGCGTCATGTAACCGCTTACATCCCTTGCTAGCGTATCCCTCGCCCGCTTACGGCCGAACCCGCGAGGTTGCCCGCAATGACGTTGTGTGCCGAACGCTCCAAGGTCTCCCGTCCTCTTTTCCTGTGCCGCCCCGTCACTGCCCTGCTGCTCGCCGCGCTGGCAGCGTCCGCTCAGGCCCAGACCCTTCCCCCGCGCAGCCAATGGCAGGCCAGCAGTTCCTCGCAGCAGGTGCCGGCGATGGCCATCGGCCACCTGATCGACGGCGACCCGAAGACCGTCACCGGCGGCGCTTTCAGCCCCGGCCATTGGTTCCAGATCGACCTGGGCGCACCCGCACTGCTGGCAGGCGCGCGGCTGACCTGGGATGTCTCCAATCCAGAGGGCTACTCGCTGCAGACCTCGGTGGACGGCACGCAGTGGCAGACCGCATACACCATGGCCGACTCGCTGGGCGATGTGGAAACCCTGTACTTCTCGCCACGGCAGGCGCGCTACCTGCGGCTGGCCAGCCCGCAACGCACGTCCGACTGGGGCGTCTCCATCTTCGAGATGGAGCCGCTGGACGGCACGCTCAGTGCACGCATCGGCGGTCTCGATGCAACGCAGGCAGCAGCACTCTGGCAAGGCGGCAGCGCCGTGGCGATCCCTCGTGGGAAAGGCGGCTCCCCTGTGCTCGAGATCACGCCGGCGCAGGCCCAATCCACCGCTGGCCTGGTGATCGACTGGGCCGATGGCGCGCGCGGCCCTGCCCGCCTGCAGGCGCAGGATGCACACGGCCAATGGCAGGAACTCGCACATGATGCGCAGGCAGCCCACCATCGGCAGAGCTGGCTGACCGCCGGCACAGCGCAACCCCTGCGCGCATTTCGGCTGAGCGTGGACGGCGCTGCACCTCAGATTACGCGTCTACGGCTGCTCGGCCCGAAAGCCGTGATGACGCCGATGAAGCGGTACCAGATCGCCGCCAGCGGCGCGCAGCGCGCGTTGTTCCCCGCCTCGCTGCAGATGCAGCAGACCTACTGGACCGCAGTCGGCATCCACGGGGGAAGGCAGAAATCCATCTTCGACGAGCATGGCAATCTGGAGGCATTCAAGGGCGCGCCGCTGGTGCAGCCCCTCTGGCGCAATGCCGATGGCCATACCGCGGGCGCCGCCGGCCAGTCGATGCAGCATGCCCTGCGCGATGGCTGGAAGCCGATGCCGTCCGTCACCTGGGTGCCGCAGCCTGGCCTGGAGCTGCGCAGTGAAGTGTTCGCCATCGAACGCGATGGGCAGCCGGTGACCTTCCTGCGCCATCGGCTGCACAACACCGGCAGCACCCCGATCGACGGCACGCTGAGCCTGCTCGTGCGCCCGATGCAGATGAATCCACCATGGCAGAACGGGGGGCTCTCGCCGATCCGCGAGGTGGCCGTCGACGGACACACCGTGCGCGTCAATGGCCGCACGCTGCTGCAGTCGCTCACGCCGGTAGCGGCGTCCGGCGTGGCGCCTTTCGGCAAGGACGGCGCAACGGAGATCACCGCCACCCTCGCTGCTGGCCAACTGCCTGCCGCGCAGCAGGCGCAGGATGACCAGGGGCTTGCCGCAGCCGCGCTCAACTACCACGTCTCGCTCGCGCCCGGCGCCAGCGATGCCATCGTGGTGGCATTCCCCTTGGGTACGGCCGCGGCGGACGCGAATGGCGTGCTGCCCGAGGCACCAGCGCTGGACCTGGCCACGCTTCCGCGCGATGCCAATGCGGCGTTCGAGACCCTGGCCACGCAGGCATCGGCGGACTGGCAGGCACGGCTGGGCACGGTTGGCCTGCGCCTGCCCGACCCCTCACTGGTCGACATGCTGCGCGCACAGGCCGCCTACATGCTGATCAACCAGACCGGTCCGGCCATGCAGCCCGGGCCGCGCAACTACAACCGATCCTTCATCCGCGACGGCATGGCCACTTCGGCAGTGCTGCTGCGCATGGGCGAAGCAGCCGTCGCACGCGACTACCTGGCCTGGTACAGCACGCACGGCGTGCATGCCAACGGCCTGGTCTCGCCGATTCTCAACGACGATGGCAGCGTCAACACCGGCTTCGGTTCGGACATCGAGTACGACAGCCAGGGCCAGTACGTTGCACTGGTTGCCGATGTCGCGCGCCTGGATGGTGGGCCGGAATCGGTGCGTGAGTACCTGCCGAAAGTGAAAGCAGCGCTGCGCTTCCTGCAGGAACTGCGCGAGCGCACGCTGGTGCCGGGCTACAAGGCCGACCAACCCGCGCCGGAACGTTTCGCCGGCATTCTTGCGCCGTCGATCAGCCACGAGGGCTACCCCTCTCGCCTACCCACAGCTACTGGGACGACTACTGGGGCCTGAAGGGCTGGCACGACGGTGCATGGCTGGCCGAAGCACTGGGCGATCATGAAACAGCCGCGTGGGCACGCGAGCAGTACAGGCTGCTGTACGACGCGCTGCATGCATCGATCCGCGCGACGATGGCGTGGAAGGGCATCGATTTCATTCCTTCTTCGGCCGACCTCGGCGATGGCGATCCCACCGGCGTATCGATCGCACTGGACCCGACCGGGGCGCAGAGCGTGCTGCCGGCTGAAGCGTTGAGGACTACGTTCGCGCGCTATCTGGACGACGTGCGCAAGCGCAACCAGCCCGGCGCGCTGTACGCCTACACGCCCTATGAAATCCGCAACGTGCTGAGCTATGTGCATCTGGGCCAGCCTGAAGCGGCCGATGAACTGCTGCAGGGACTGCTGCACGATCGGCGTCCACTTGAGTGGCAGGTATTGGCCGAAGTCGTGCATTCCCGCCTTCGCTTCCCGCGCTACCTGGGCGACATGCCGCACACCTGGATTGGTGCCGAGTACGGTCGCACGCTGTTCGGCATGCTGATGCGCGAAGACGACGATGCGCTTTCATTGCTGCCGGGCACGCCGCCGTCGTGGGTGGCCGGTGACGGGCTGGCGGTGGAGCGCCTGCCAACGGCGTATGGCACGTTGCAGATGCAGGCGCGGCAGCGCGACGGCGTGCTGACGATCACGCTGGGTGAGGGGCTGCACCGCGGGACGGGAGTGAAGGTCTGGTGGCCGGACCGCACGATGCCAAAGGCGGTACGGGTGGATGGCCGGCCGGTCAGCGGCTTCGATGCCGATGGTGTGCGCGTGGCGAAGCCGTTCAATACGCTGGAGGCGCGTTGGTGAAAGCCACCGGGCATGCCCCGCGTCAGAGATTGGGCAACCCCGGCGGATTGGTCTGCGATTGCGGCACGGCTTCCTCGGCCAGGTTCCAGCGTGCCAGCGCCTGCGCATAGGTACCGCTGCGGATCTGTGTGTTCAACGCGGCGGTGATCGCATCGGCCAGCCCACTGCCCTTGCGCGTGGTCGCCGAAATCGCCGCAGCATCCGGCCAGCCGCCGGGGAACAGGCCCACCCGCCGCACCTTGCCATCACGTGCCGAGTAGGCACCGGTGGCGTTCGGCTCGAACGAGACATCGGCACGGCCAGTGATCACCGCCAACCGCCCCACCACCGCATCATCGAAGTACTGGTACTCCACGGGCTTCAGGCCCGCCGCGATGTTCTGCTGGTCCCAGTGCCGCAGGATCTGGTCCTGGTTGGTGCTGGCGCCGACCACCACCTTCAGCCCGGCCACGTCGGCCGGCCTCTCGATCTTGCGGATCGGCCCATCGGCGCGCGTGTAGATGCCCAGCAGGTCGAAGCGGTAGCTGGAGAAATCGAACTTCTTCTTGCGCTCTTCAGTGACCGTCACGTTGGACAGCACCGCATCGTACTTGCCTGATTCCAGCCCCAGCGGCCAGTCAGCCCACGCCACTGGAACCAGCACCAGCTTCAAGCCCAGGCCATCGGCAATCAGCTTGGCGATGTCCGGCTCCACGCCCACCACCTGCTTGCTGTCAGCACCGTAATCAGCCAGCGGCAGCTGTGCCGGATGGGTCGCGACGGTCAGCGCGCCGGGGGTTACGAAACGGTAGCCGGCGGGAATCAGCGACTGCGCCTTCGGGTCGGGCGTGCCAACCAGTGCAGGCGCATCGGCACCGGCCAGGGTCACGCTGGCGCCGGGCGCGGCGGCTGGCGCCTGCACGCGCGAATAGACGATGCCGGCAATGCCGATGACCAGCACGGCGCCGATCAACAGGGTGCTGCGCGAGGGACGGCGCGATGCTGCAGGGCTCATGGTGCTCCTTGGGGAATTACAGGGTCTTGGCCAGGAAATCGGCGGTACGTTGCTGGCGCGGCCGCTCAAACAGCGCCTCGGGATTGCCCTGCTCGATCACCCGGCCCTGGTCCATCATCACCACGGTATCGGCGACGCGGCGGGCGAAGCTCAGTTCATGGGTCACGATCACCAGGGTGGTGCCCGAGCGGGCCAGCTCTTCGATCACGCTGAGCACTTCGGCCACCAGCTCGGGGTCCAGTGCCGAGGTCGGCTCATCGAACAGCAGTACTTTCGGCTGCAACGCCAGCGCGCGGGCAATGGCGATGCGCTGCTGCTGGCCACCGGACAGCTGCCGTGGGAAAGCGTCCGCCTTGTCTGCCAGGCCAACGCGCTGCAGCAGATCACGCGCCTGCTGTTCGGCCTGCGCACGCGGCAGGCCACGCACCGCGATCGGTGCCTCGATGATGTTCTCCAGCGCCGTCAGGTGCGGGAACAGGTTGAAACCCTGGAACACCATGCCGACCTCGGCACGACGGCGGCGGATCTCGCGCTCGGGCAGTTCGTACAGGGTGTCACCGTCACGGCGGTAGCCGATCAGCTGGCCGCCCACCGTCACGAAGCCGCTGTCGGCGCGTTCCAGGTGATTGATCAGCCGCAGCAGGGTCGACTTTCCCGCACCCGAAGGACCGACCAGCACGGTCACGCTGCCGGCGCGCAGTTCCAGGTTCACGTCTTCCAGCACGGGCTGTTCACCGAAGGCCTTGCCCACGCCCTGCAGCACGACCGATGCGCCCTGCCCGGCCTCGACCTGGGCGGCGATGCGTGGCCGGCTGGCCACGGGCGCAACGCCCTGCACAGCGGGCCGTGGTGGTGAAGACACGCGGGAGACACTGCGCTCACGCTGCAGCTGGCCACGCGCAAAGCGCTGCTCCACGCGCCGCTGCAGCAGCGAAAGCACGGTGAGGATGACCAGGTACCAGACCGTGGCCACCATCAGCAGCGGCACCACCTCCAGGTTGCGGCGGTAGATCACCTGCACGGTGTAGAACAGTTCGGGCAACGCCAGCACGTAGACCACCGAGGTGCTCTTGGCCAGCCCGATCACATCATTGAAGGCGGCCGGCAGGATCGAGCGCATCGCCTGCGGCAGGATGATGCGGCGGACCTGGCGGCCGCGCGGCAGGCCCAGCGCGGCCGCCGCTTCGTACTGACCATGGTCGACCGAGAGAATGCCGCCACGGATCACTTCGGCCGAGAACGCCGCCTGGTTCAAGGTCAGGCCCAGTACCGCGGCAGTGAACACCCCGATCAGCTGGGTGGTCGGATACGAGAACAGGCTGATGCCGGTGAAGGGCACGCCCAGTTCAATGGTGCTGTACAGGTAGCCGAGGTTGTTCAACAGCAGCAACAGCACCAGCAGCGGGATCGAGCGGAACAGCCACACATAGCCCCACGACACCGCCGACAGCAACGGCGAGCCTGACACCCGCGCCAGCGCCAGCAGCGTGCCCAGCGCGAAGCCCAGGCCCGTGCCCAGCGCAGTCAGCAGCAAAGTGCGGCCAAGCCCTTCCAGCACCGGGCGCGCGAAGAACCATTCGGCGAACGTGCCCCAGCCCCAGCGCGGGTTGCCCAGCACCGACTGCAGCGCGATCAGGATCAGTGCCAGCGCCAGCACCGTGCCGACGGTCTGCAGCGGATGGCGCGCCGGAACGATCTTCAACGCCGTTGAAGGTGCGGTGGCCGGACGGGCAGCGATGCCGTCCAGTGCGGTCGAGGGCGTGCTCATGCATGGACTCCGTGCCGCACGGCCGCGTCGGCGTGCGGCAGTGGTGCCGCCGCGTGCAGGTGTTTCTCGAACGGCAGATGGGCGATGGTTTCCGGGTCTGCCTGCAGATCGAACAGCGCGGTGTAGCCATGGCCCAGGTACAGGCCAACTGCCTCGGGCTGGCGGAAGCCGGTGGTGAGGAACACGCGGCGATAGCCCTGGCGTGCGGCCTGGTCTTCCAGTTCCTGCAGCACACGGCGGGCGATGCCCTGGCGGCGCAGGCCGGGCAGCGTCCAGATGCGCTTGAACTCGGCGGTGTGCGCATCGCGGTGCGGCATGAAGGCGCCGCCGGAGATCGCCACGCCATCGCGCAGCAGCAGCAGGAAGGCGCCCACCGGCGCGGCGAAGGCCTGTGCAGGATAGCGCTGCAGCTCTTCGCGGGCACTGCCGCCGATGCGACGTCGCACGTCGGCATAGCGGCTGTCGTATTCCTGTTCCAGGCCATCGAACAGGGGCCGCGCCAGCGGGTCATCCACCGAGGTGTAGAGGAAGCGCTCGTTGTCGTACAGCACGCTCATGCCGCGTCCTCCACCAGGTAGTGCTCGGCCAGGCGTGCCCACAGGCTGGCGGCGGGCGCGATCGCAGCGTCGTTGAACACATAGCGAGGGCTGTGCAGCGGCGCACTGTCACCGTTGCCAACGAACACGAAACTGCCCGGACGCGCCTGCAGCAGGAAAGCGAAATCCTCGCTGGCGGTGCGCGGTGCAAACTCGGGAACGACCTGCCCGGCGCCGAACGCCTGCAGCGCCACCTCGCGGATGTAGGCGGTCTGCTGCGGGTGGTTGATGACGCTGGGGAAGCCGCGCGGGAACTCGATCTCGGCACGTCCACCAAATGCTATGGCGGTCTGCTCGGCGATGTCGGTCACCCGGCGGCGCAGGGTATCGCGCACCTCCGGCAGGTAGGCGCGTACGGTCAGCGTCAGTTCCACCACATCGGGAATCACGTTGGCCGCCTTCCCGCCATGGATCGAGCCCACGGTGACCACGCCCATCTGTCGCGGGTCCACGTTGCGTGACACCACGCTCTGCAGCGCAGTAATGATATGCGCCGCCACCAGGATCGGATCGACGCTGCCCTGCGGCTCGGCGCCGTGGCCACCCTTGCCGATCACCTTCAACCGCGCCCAGTCCACCGACGCCATCGCCGGCCCATCAACGAAACCGAAGTGCCCCACCGGCACGCCCGGCCAGTTGTGCAGGCCATAGATGGCATCCACCGGGAAACGCTCGAACAAGCCGTCCTCGATCATCTTCGAGGCGCCCGACCCGGTCTCTTCGGCCGGCTGGAACACCAGCTGCAGCGTGCCATCGATGCGCCCGTGGTGGGCCAGGTAATGCGCGGCCGACAGCAGGATGGCGGTGTGGCCATCATGCCCGCAGGCGTGCATGAGGCCTTCGTTCTGGCTGGCATAGGCCAGGCCGGAGTCTTCCCGGATCGGCAGCGCATCGATGTCCGCACGCAGGCCCAGCCGGCGGCTGCCCTGCCCGCGCTGCAGCGTACCCACCACGCCGGTGCTACCGATGCCGGTGGTCACTGCATAGCCCCACTGCTGCAGCAGCTCGGCCACGCGGGCGCTGGTGCGGTGCTCTTCGAACGCCAGTTCGGGGTGGCGATGCAGGTCGTGCCGCAAGGCGATGGCCGCTTCGGCGCGCGCGGCAATTTCGGGCAATACACCTGTTGCCGGCGTGTTCCGCCGGGCATGGACCGGCGCTACCGATGTGTCTCCGCTCATCGTCTTACCCCACCTTCCGCGCCGGCTCGGCGTCGGTCGCATGGCGGCTGGCCTTGCGCGGCAGGCCGAGATGGTCACGCAGGGTCTGCCCTTCCAGTTCGCGCTGGTGGTAGCCGCGCGCCTGCAGGATCGGCAGCACCAGCCGCACGAAGTCATCCAGCCCTTCGCGTTGCGCCGCGAAACCCAGGATGAACCCATCGCTGGCACCCGCGTCGAACCAGCGGATCAGTTCGTCGGCCACGTGCTGCGGGGTCCCGATGAAGTTCGGCCGCGGGCTGACTGCCTGCAGCGCCACCTGGCGCAGGGTCAGGCCCTGCTCGCGCGCGTCCTGCTTGATGCGGTCGGTGGTGGAGCGGAAGGAGTTGCTGCCAATGTCGCCCAGTTCGGGGAACGGCGCATCCGGATCGTACTGGCTGAAATCATGGTGGTCGAAGAAGCGGCCCAGGTAGGCCAGTGCGTCCTCCAGGCTCGCCAGCGCTGCGATGGCCTGGTATTTGGCCTCGGCCTCGGCCGCCGTGTGGCCGATGATCGGGCCGATGCCCGGGAAGATCTTCACGTCGTTGCCGCTGCGCCCGTGGGCGATGGCGGAGTTCTTGACCTTCTGGGTGAACGCCCGCGTCTCCTCCAGGGAGGGCGAATGGGTGAACACCGCATCGGCGTACTTGCCGGCCAAGGCGATGCCATCGTCGGACGAGCCGGCCTGGAAGATCACCGGCTGCCCCTGCGGCGACCGCTGGATGTTCAACGGGCCTTCCACCTGGAAGAACTTTCCCTTGTGGTCCAGGCGCCGGAATTTTTCCGGGGCGAAGAACGTACCGCTGTCGCGCTCGCGCACGAACGCATCGTCGTCCCAGGAATCCCACAGGCCCTGCACCACCTCCAGATACTCATCGGCAATCTGGTAGCGCAGCGCGTGTTCCGGGTGCGGGCGGCCGTAGTTGCGGCCCGACCCTTCCAGCGGCGAGGTCACCACGTTCCAGCCCGCGCGGCCGCCGCTGAGCAGATCCAGCGAGGCGAACTGGCGGGCCACGGTGAATGGATCGCTGTAGGAGGTGGACAGGGTCCCGGCCAGGCCGATCTTCTTCGTTGCCGTGGCCAGCGCCGACAGCAGCGAGATCGGCTCGAAGCGGTTGAGGAAATGCGGGATCGACTTTTCGTTGATGTACAGCCCATCGGCCACGAAACCGAAAGCGATGCCGTTGTCCTCGGCGGTGCGCGCGATGTCGATGTAGAACTGCAGGTTGACGCTGGCGTCGGCCGGGTTGGAAGGGTGTTTCCAGGCATGCATGTGGCTGCCGGGGCCCTGCAGCATGATGCCGAACGGAATGTGGCGCGGGGTGGTGCTCATGGGGATCGCTCCTGCAGGTCAGGCCACCGCCGCGCGTGGCGCGGGCGACAGCAGTTCAAGGGATGTCAGGCGGGCATCCAGGTCGGCCACGGGGGCATCGAGGATGAATTCACCCACGCCAAAGCGCCGGTGCAGTGCGTCCAGTTCGCCGCGGACGTGTGTGGCATCGCCGGACAGCACGCTGGGCCGGGTTTCCTCGATGCGGAAGTCGCTCACCCCGACCTGCCGCGCGTACTCGGCCGCGGCCTCGGGGCTGGGCAGGTTCACCGTCTGCCCCGGGCCGAGGTGCAGCTTGTAGACGCGCAGCGCACCGATATGGCGTGCAGCGGCTTCGCTGGTCGGCGCGGCGAAGGCCACGGTGGCCAGCAGCGGCGCCTGCGTCGACAGCGCGCGGTAGGCATTGAAGGCGGCCTCGATATGGGAGGGGTCGCCATCGAAGTGCGCGGCATAGACGAAACGCCAACCGAGCTCGGCCGCCTGTCGCGCGCTCTGCGGGCTGGCGCCCAGCAGGAACCGCTCCGCTGCGGCCTGCGGCAGCGGTCGCGCCTGTGCGTCATCGCGCGTTCCCGACAGATACCCTTCCAGGTCGCGCAGCTGCTGGGCGAAATCCGCGAAGGCCGGCCGCCCCGCCGCCAGCGCGGCCGTGGACGCGGGCAGACCGCCCGGCGCCTTGCCCACGCCCAGGTCCACGCGGCCCGGTGCCAGTGCCGCCAGCAGGTTGAAGTTCTCGGCCACCTTGTACGGCGCGTAGTGGCGCAACATCACCCCGCCGCTGCCGATACGGATGCGCCGGGTATGCGCCAGCACCCAGGCTGCCAGCACTTCAGGCGCCGGGCTGGCCAGGGTCGGTGCGGCGTGGTGTTCGGCAAACCAGTAGCGGTGGTAACCCAGCTGCTCGGCGCGCTGCGCCAGCTGCAGGCTGTTGCGCAGCGCCTGCTCGGGCGTGCCACCGTCGGCCACGGGGCTCTTGTCCAATACGCTGGTCAGGTAGCTCATGTGCGCGTCCTCGCTCAGGGATGGGCTACGGGAATGCCAAGCAGGCCGTTCAGCGCTGCCAGAATCGGTTCGGCACCGGAGACGTACTGCCGCTCGTGGTGCGCGCCAGTGGCGTGCTCGCTGTGCACGCCCTGCGGCAGCACCAGCTTGGGCAACGACTGGTCCTGTTCGCCGATCTCCGCGATCACCTCGCGTCGCGGCCGGGCAAAGCCAATGCGGCGCACGTCAAGCTGGGCGTCCAGGCCACCGATGCTCGACAGCGCACCTTCCAGCAGCAGGCTGTGCCGGCAGAAGAACCGCTGTCCCGGCAACTGGCCGTCCTCGAACTCGCGGTCGAGCAGGAACAGGATGGGTTTGGGCGTTGCGTCTACAGCCACGGTATCGTCCTCATCAGGTCCGGCAATGCATTGCCGCTTCGTATTCGATGCTAGAGAAGACCGGCGCTGCCTCTGCGCCATCGCGCGACAATCGGCGGTCACATCCGGCCACGCAGATGCGCCTTGGCCATAAGCAGAATGCTGCCGGTTATGCCGCGCGTTCGGCGCTCACGCGATCCGCCGCAACGGCGCCGGTGCGACGACCGCCTGCACGGCCAGATGACCGGCTGCACGCTCGGCGGCCAGTTCGATGCGCGCCTGCAGCGCCGTGCTGCTGACCTGCGCCCCCGCGAAGTCGGCCGGCGTGGCATACACCCCGATCGGCAGCGTGTGCGCCTGCAGGAAGCTGAACAACGGACGCAGCTGGTGGTCGATCACCAGGGCATGGCGCTCGCTGCCGCCGGTGGCGGCCAGCAGCACCGGCGTGTCCACCAGCGCGTCCAGCTCGATGAAATCCACCAGGTGCTTGAACAGCCCCGGATAGGAACCGCGATACACCGGCGCAGCCACCACCAGCAGATCGGCCGATTCCACCGTGGCCAGCGCCTGCTCCACCTCCGGCGACGCTTCCGCACGCGACAGCGACTGCCCCAGCGAGCGCGCGATCGGCGCCAGCTCGACCAGCGTCACGCTGGCATGCAGCCGCTGCTGCAGTGCCTCCAGCAGGTGCCGCACCAGCAGCAGCGTCCGCGACGTCGCCGAGCTCGTCGGCGAACCAATCAATGCAACCACGTTCAATGCAGATGACATGCAATGCTCCTTTCAATCAGAACCGGTAATTGACCCGCCCGTACCAGAACGCACCCACCGTGCTCAGCACATCGCCGGTATCCCAGGTGGTCTCGATGCTGGCTACGTCGGTAGCGCTGCACGCGTACTCGGGCACCTTGCGGGTGCGCTTGTCGAACACGTTGTTGATGCCCAGCGCCGCACTCCAGCCGCTGCCCAGTTCGACCCCGCCCGACAGATTGGTCACCAGCACCGGCGGCTGCTTGTATTCCACGCCGTTGTTCAGGCGCTTGATCGGGCCGAAGTAGGTGAAATCCAGATTCGAGCGCCAGCGCCCGTTCTGCCAGCCCAGCCCCGCCACCTGCGTGTAGCTGGGCGTACGGAAGCGCAGCGCGTACTCGCTGGATTTCGTCAGCAGGTTGATGTTCGGCAGCCCCTGCAGCGCGCCAGGAATGGCGCTGACCTTCTGGATGGTGGTGCGACCCACATTCGCCGCGTACGTCCAGCGCAGCTTGCCCCACGTCGTATCCTGGTTCGCTTCCAGGGTCAGTTCCACGCCGCGCGTGCGGGTATCGCCCACGTTGGTGAAGTAGCTGGCGTAGAACGCATCACCGGGCAGGATGCTGATGCCGGCCGTGCCCAGCAGGCTATCGATGGTGTTCTTCTGCGCAGCGGTCAGCACCGTGCCGCTGTTGTCGGTGATGCGTGCCGGGTCCTGCGCGTTGTAGCCGATCTGGCTGGACTGGCCCAGCTGTCCACGTATGTCGATCTGGTAGGCATCCACTGCCAGGTGGAACGCGGGGCTCGGGTCCCAGGTCACACCGAGGCTGTAGTTGGTCGCTTTCTCCGGCTTCAACGGCGTTGCGCCGAGGGCGATGGCCGCCGGTGATGAAACCTGCGCCACCAGCGTGGTACCGCACGGGCAACTGCCAGTGGCCTGGTAGAACTGCGCGCCCAGGCTGGGCGCATGGAAGCCGTTGCTGACCGTTGCGCGCACGCCCAGCGCATCGGTGAAATCAAAGCGCGTGGTCAGCCGCCCGGTCGACACGCTGCCGAAATCCGAATGATCTTCCCAGCGCGCGGCCGCATCCAGGTACCAGCGCGAGGTGATGTTGCTGGCCGCCCCTACGTAGACCGCTTTGCTGTTGCGCGTGGCCTTCACCGCATCGGCGGTGGAGTAGCCGACGAAGGCGGCGGCGCCGAAGCCGGTGTAGGACTCCCACTGCCCTGCCCCGCGCTCGTACTGCTCGTGCTGGTACTCGGCACCGGCACTCACCTCCAGTGGCGAAGCGAACGCCGCCACCTCGAAGCCACGGCGCAGGTCGAGGTTGGCGATGCCCTGCTGGTAGTCCAGCTTGCCGTCATAGAAATCAGTGGGCGAACCCGGATACGGCAGCGAGAAGTTGGCCGAGTTGCGCGTATACGTGCGTACCGTACTGCGGTTGCCGGTCAGGCTGGCGTCGTAATCCCAGCCCGCCAGCTGGCCCTTCACCCCGGCACTGCCGGTGTACTGCTTTTCTTTGGTTTCCAGCACCGGCAGGAAGCCATCGGGCCAGACGCTCAGCACGCTCGGCGCCTTGTAGATGGTGAAGATGGTGGCCGGCAGGCGGAAGTTCTGGATCGCCTGTGCACTGCGGTCGCTGGCCGTGGCGGTGGCGTAGAACTGCGCGTTCTCACCCAGGCCATGGCCGGCGTTCAGCGCAAAGGCCTTCAGCGAGTACGAAGGCGAGCTGAGGATGGTGTTGGCCTCGGCATCACGCGTGGCCTCGGCGGGATTCGGCGTCGCCCCGGCCGGAAGCTGGTTGTTCGGCCGCAGCGCCACCAGGTTGCCGCTGGCATCCACCGCCGGGTAGCTCAGGTAGCCGTCGATGTAGCGCCGCGTGCGGATGGCGTGGTGCTGGCGCGTGGTTTCCCCGGACAGGTTCACGAAACCATCCTCACCCCACGGCAGGCCGATGTTTGCACGCACGCTGGTGCGGGTGCCGTCGCCATCAATGCTTTGCCCGCTTTCCACCGAGACATCGCCACCGTGCGCCTGCGATTTCAGGATCACGTTGACCACGCCAGTGATCGCGTCGGAGCCGTAGATGGCCGAGGCGCCGTCGCGCAGCACTTCGACATGGTCGATGGCCGCCACCGGAATCAGCGCGAGGTCAGCCCAGGCATGGCCGGGGTAGCCGCCACCGTTGGCACCGCTGACATAGGCACTGGCGTTGCGGCGCTTGCCGTTCACCAGCACCAGCGTGTAGCCCGGCGACAGGTTGCGCAGCTGGTAGCCGCGGATCAGGCTTTCCTGGTCGCTCTGGTAGCCACCGATCTGGCTCAGCGATGGCAGGCTGCGCTGCAGCGCTTCGAGCAGGTTGGCCTGGCCGGTGGCCGCCAGGTCTTCCGCCGAGATCACGTCGATGGGCGTGGAGCTGTTCTTGACGGTGCGCGTGCTGCTCCGCGAACCGGTCACCACGACGGCATCCAGCGTGGACGCGGCGAGGTTGGCGGACGTGGCCGTCGCTGCGTCTGCGGGGCCATCCGCTTCGGCGGCATGGGTGGAGGCTGCGGCCAGCGTGGCTGCAATCAGGACAGCGAGGGTGTTCAGGACAGGCGAATGGGCGGCAGGCATGGGGGCTCGTGGGGGTGGGCCGGAGACACACCTCCATTCAAAGACCCCGACCAGCGCCGCAACAGCGGATATCGCGTCACCCAGCCGTCATATCCGGCCAGCCACATGACCGCTGGTAATGAGGTTAGGCAACGCTGGGCGCCACGCCGCCCGATGCCATGTCCATGGGATGGCGACGGACGACGGGGGGATGAGTGATGTCGGCGGTCGGCGGTCGGCGGTCGGCGGGGTAGAGTCGACTGTTAGTCGACTATCGCGCGCAGCGCGGGCTTCCAAACGGTGTCGCCAACAGCAGTCGACTAGCAGTCGACTCTACCCAGTCGGGTACGCCAAGCCAGACGAACGCCCCCGCGCACATGCTCCACTGGCATCACCACATGCCCGCGCGCCGCTGCGCCCACCGCAACCACCTCGGTAGCATCAGGCCATGAGCATCGACCCGACCGCGCCCACCGTCGCCATCGTGGCCTGCCACGGCCAGGGGCTGTTCGAGTTCGGCTGCGCGGTCGGCCTGTTCGCGCCCATCCGCCCGGAACTGGGCGTGGCCTGGTACCGCACCCAGCTCTGCGCCGGCGAGCCTGGTGCGCTGCGCATGCTCGGCAGTGCACAGGTGCAGCTGCCCTGCACGCTCGATGCCGTCGATGATGCCGACATCATCGTCATCCCCGGCTGGCGCGAGCCCAGTGAGCGCCCGCCACAGGCGCTGCTTGATGCCCTCATCCGCGCCCACGCGCGCGGCGCGCGCATCGCGTCCATCTGCTCGGGCGCGTTCGTGCTGGCCTGGGCCGGCCTGCTCGATGGCCGCCAGGCCACCACGCACTGGCGGCTCACCGAAGCGCTGGCGCGCGACTTCCCGCGCATCCACGTGCGCGAGGATGTGCTGTACGTCGATACCGGCGACATCATCACTTCCGCAGGCTCGGCCACCGGCATGGACATGATGCTGCACATGGTGCGCAAGGATTACGGCGCGCGCGTGGCCAACCTCGTGGCCGAACGCCTGGTGCTGGCGCCATGGCGTGATGCCGAGCGCAGCCAGCGCGTCAGCCGGGCCATTCCCAATGGCGAGCCCACGCGGCTGGCCAGGCTGATGGAATGGATGCGCCACAACCTGCGCGAGACCCATTCGCTGGCCAGCCTGGCCGAACAGGCTGCGCTGAGCCAGCGCACGCTGCAGCGGCAGTTCCTTGAAGCCACCGGCCTGTCCCCCATCGACTGGCTCATCCGCGAGCGCGTGGCGTTTGCCCGCGAACTGCTGGAAACCACCGACCGCCCGCTGCAGTGGGTGGCCGAACAGGCCGGGTTCGGCTCACAGGAATCCTTCCGTCGGCACTTCCGCGGGCTGGTCGATGCCAGCCCGACGGAATACCGCAGCCAGCACCGCGGAGCGCTCAGTGCGGACCGGCTGGTCGGCTGCTGAGTGCCTCCCCAACCGGCTTTCCACTGCGCCACCACCGCTGCAAGATAGGGGCTGGCCCTGCACTGCCGATGGAACGGTGATGACTGACAGCCCCTACCGGAACTACCGCGTTGGCATCGGCGTGTCGCTGCTGCTGGCCGCGCTCATCGCCACCCTCTCGCTCATCGCGGTGGCGACCCCCAACCTGGGCTGGGGCGTCGTGGCGCTGGCCACTGTGGCAATCTGCATCGGTGGCCCGTTGCTGCTGGTTCTGCTGCTGGCGTGGCTGCGCTACATGGTGCGGCAGCGTGGGCGCGTGCCCGGCCGCGTACACGCGTGGATGTTCCTGCCCACCGTGGCGGCCGCGCTCATCATTCCGTTCTGGGAGTCCGTACAGCACAGCTGGGCCAACATGGTGGGCGGGTCGCGTGACCCTGTTGCCGAGCTGCACATCAATCTCAGCGGTCAGCCGCTGTGGCTGGACACCTCGCCGTATGCGTCCACCGGCTCCGGCGCTGGCCCGGACCTGCCCATGCAAGGCGATACGCCCGAGCGCTTCGTGGCTTTCCGCCGCTATCCCAATGCGCAGTCCGATGTGGACAGCGCATTTCCGTATCAGGACGCACGCCTGAAGCGCTCCGTGGAACACTACCGATACGCCACGCCATCCGGCGATCGCGCTGTCACCGAGGTGCCACTGGTCCGCCGGCCGTATCCGGACACCACACGTTTCAACGCCGGATGGCGCAGCGCAGGCACACCCGAGCTGGTACACCTCTACTACCACTACAGCGATCATGTGGAGGTCGTACCCACGCTCGCGCGCCTCAGCGGATCGGCTGCCGACCATCTGCAGCGCAGCCGCTTCGAGGGCCTGGTGCTTTTCAGGATCCACAACTATGGCCACGCGCCCATCGTGCGGATGGAGGCCGATGGCATCGCACTGGACATCGGTGACAAAGCCATCGAGAACATCCCGGCGGTGCCCGCGGATTGCACCGCCTATGGCTATCCGGCCGGCGTCGCGCTGCTGACACTCGACCAGCCGCTGCAGGTGCGCTGGCAGACCGTCGATGCACCCACGCGTTGGCACAGCGCGCGTGTGCAGGTGCCTGCGTTCCGGCAGGCGCAGCCGTTGCAGGGCCAATCCACGTTGCAGCACGTTCTGCTGTACGTACTGCCTGACGGCACGCTGGCCGCCGAACGCTACGCCGAAGTATTCGACGGCGACACGCAGCGCGGCATCAAGACCACCGGCCTGCCGGCCAGTGCTGCCGCCTTTGCGCGCTGTGGCAGCGCCCGCGCTGGCTACAGCGAGCGTGCCGGCGCCGTGCTGGCTGACTGATCCGCAGCGCTGGCGGTCTCAGCCGAGCGCTCGTGCAGCGCGCGGTGCCAAAGACGGTAGTGCCGGCCGCTGGCCGGCAAACCGCTGCAGGTGAAGATGGCCCTACCAATTCGTTCACTGACGCAACACCGGCGCCAACGCACGATCAGGTCGCCCATCCCGGGCCTTACACATAGGTGTTCTGCAATGGACAAGAATCGTACCGAAGGTGCCAAGAACCAGGTCAAGGGCACCGTCAAGGAAGTGGCCGGCAAGGTCACCGGCAACAAGACCCAGGAACTTGAGGGCAAGGCACAGAAGGGCGTGGGCAAGGTGCAGAGCGCGGTCGGTAAGGCCAAGGACGACGCTCGTCATTGAGTGCCGTCGCAGCCGCCGCAGCCGCAGGGCGCGGCGGCCAGGTGCCCTCTCCGGAGGGAATCGCCGGCAGGTCATCCTCGCCCAGCATTGAGAATCCACGCGCGGTGACTCTGTCGACCACACAACGCATCCTGCTCGTCGAAGACGATACGGCCATCCGCGAACTCACCGAAGATGTTCTCACTGAAAGCGGGTATGAGGTCATCGCTGTCTGCGATGCGGAGAAGGCGGTCCATGCACTTGCCGCAGCTGAGTCGTTCGACCTGCTGATTTCCGATATCCGCTTGCCCGGCATGAACGGCTGCGAGCTTGCACGCCATGCGATGACCCTGGACCCCGCCCTGCGCGTACTCCTGGTCACCGGTTACGCAGGCCAGCGCGCAGGCGATCCGCAGTCCGTGCCCAAGGACATTCCCCTTCTGCTCAAACCATTTTCGTTACGGCAGCTTCTGCAGTCGGTGCACAATACGATCTGAGATCGCCTGCCAGCAGCCGGTCCACACGGCGCTCGAGTTCTGCAGCCGAGAACGGCTTGGTCAGTATTTCCATCCCCTGTTCAAGGTGTTCACCCCCTACCGCCGCAAAAGCGGCATAGCCGGTAATGAACAGCACAGGCAACGCCGGCCGCGTCTGCCGCCCCGCGTCAGCTACCTGGCGGCCATTCAAGGTGCCCGTCAGGCCGACATCGGTCACCAGCAGGTCGAAGGGCTGCCCCGTCGCCAGCAGCGCCAGCGCCTCGCTGCCATTGGCGGCTTCGGTCACGCGATGGCCCTGGGTGCACAGGACATCCCGCACCAGGGCACGAATGGATGCCTCGTCTTCGACAAGCAACACCGCGCGACCCGACATCACTGGCGCGCTCGTAGTGTCGCGCACCGGCAGGACATCGGCTGTCGGCGGGCCATTGAACTGCGGCAGAAACAGGTGAATGGTGGTCCCCTGCCCTGGCGTCGACTCGACGTCCACCTGTCCGCCCGATTGCCGGGTGAACCCATAGATCATCGACAGGCCCAGCCCGGTGCCCTGCCCGATCGGCTTGGTGGTGAAGAACGGCTCGAACACTTTGTCCAGCACGCTCGCATCCATGCCCGTGCCGGTATCGCATACGGACAGGCGCACATAGGTTCCTGCGGGCAATCCAAGCGCTTCACTGCGCGGTCCCACCAGCGCCTCGATCTCAGTGGAGATGACCAGCCTTCCACCTTCCGGCATGGCGTCGCGGGCATTGATGCACAGATTGAGCAGGGCGTTCTCCAACTGCGGTGCATCCACCAGCACGTCGTCACCCCCATCCTGCAACCGCGTTTCGATTTCGATCGAGGGCCCGATGGAGCGGCTGAGGATGTCCAGCATGCCGCTCACCAGCGACGAAACCTGCACGGAGGACGGGGCCAGAGTCTGTCGTCGCGAGAACGCCAGCAGGCGTTGGGTCAGCGCGGCGGCCCGATCGGCGCCACCGCGGGCCATCTCGAGATAGCGCTCCAGACCCTCCGTGCGCCCCTGGCCAACCCGCAGCTCCAGCAGCTCCAGGCCCATCGAAACAGCAGTCAGCATGTTGTTGAAGTCGTGCGCGATACCGCCGGTCAGCTGGCCCAGCGATTCCATCTTCTGGCTTTGGCGCAGGCGCTCTTCCATGGCCATCAGTTCGGCCGTGCGTGCCTGTACTCGTTCTTCCAGAGTCAGGGTCAGCTGCTGCAACCGCTGCTGCGCGATACGACGATCCGTAATGTCGGCCGCGGCCCCGAACCACTCCTTCACCCGCCCCTGCTCATCCAGCAATGGCACCGCACGCATCTGCAGCCAGCGCACCGCGCCATCATCCAGCAGGGTGCGGTGCTCAACTTCCAGCGCCGATCCCGTATCACGCGCAGCTTCAATGGCAGCGTCCACAGCTTCCCGATCGCCAGGATGGATCAAGCGCTCGCGCCAGGCGCCTGATGTGTCGTGCAGGTCTATCGCCTCGCCCTGGCCATAGATCAGGTCCACCTGCTGCCAGTCTGCGGAAATGGAGTACAACGACTGGGTCGCCGCAGAAACCAGCGCCCCCAGGCGTCGCTCGCTCTGCACCAGCGCTTCGGAAGCGTGCCGCTCGGCCGTGCGGTCGCGGAACACCACGACATAGCCCACCGCTTCTCCCTCGTGGCCACGCAGCACCGTCATCGAGCCGTGCGCCCAGAAGCGGCCACCGTCGCGCCGGCGCAGCCAGCGCTCGCCACTCAATCCGCCCTTCTGCAGCGCCTGCTCCATGTTGTGGCGGAAGCGCCCGGCCTGCCGGTCATCGTCCAGGTACAGCACTTCACCATGCTGGCCCAGCACCTGGCTTTCGTGCCAGCCAAGAATTTCCTCGGCACCGCGGTTCCACAGCGTCACCAGGCCGTCCATGTCGAAGGCGATGATCGCGTAGTCGCGGGCACTGTCCATGATCTGCCGGTGCCGCGCCTCGGTCAGCGAAAGATGCCGTTCCAATGCCACCTGCGGCGTCAGGTCCAGGCCCTGCACGAAAATGCCGTTGACCCGACCCGCGTCGTCCTTGCACGGCTGGAACACCACATCGACGATATGGCACGGGCCACTGCCAGCCTGCGCGATGCCACTGTCATAGGCCACCTTGCGGCCGATGTATGGCTCACCCGTGCGGTAGACCTCATCCAGAAGATGCAGATAGCCCTGGTCCAGCACTTCCGGCAACGCCTCCACGATGGGCCGGCCAAGCACCTCGCGGTGACCGATCAGGCTGGCGTATCCCGGGTTGACCAGCTCGACCCGGTGCTCCGGCCCGGCCAGGAATGCCATGAACAGCGGGGACTTCTCGAACAGCGCGATCAGCCGCTCGTTCTCGCGCGCCAGCCGATCCTGGGCCGCCACCATCCCGGTGACTTCCTTGGTCACGCAGAAGGCACCCGCTACCTGCTCATCCTCGCCATGAAGCGGGGAAAACGAAAACGTCCACCAGGTATCTTCCGGCGCACCGTAGCGGTTCATCGCCACCGGCACATTTTCAAAGCGCGAGCCCTGCCCGGCGAAGGCCCGCTCGATCGGCTCACGCACCGCAGGCCAGGCATCGGCCCACAGGCTGCGCAGCGGCGCGCCCATCGCGTGGTCCAGGCGCGGCCCGAGGATCGGCGCGTAGGCGTCGTTGAACAGGAAGATCAGTTCAGGCCCCCAGACCAGGTACATGCTCTCGGGGGAATTGAGCATCAGTTCCACCGCACAGCGCAGCGAAGCGGGCCACTGGGCGACAGGGCCAAGAGGCGTCGCCGACCAGTCGTGGTCGCGCACACGCTCAGCCGCAGCGCCGGCTGCACGGGGAAACACAGTGAAATGGGGTTGCACTTCAATTCCTGGTGGAAAGCGGGAGTCGCAGCACCCCAGGGGCATCCCGCCCGCTGCAGAAAGTGAGACTGTCCACGCCAATCTACGGCATCCGGGCCGGAGGTGCTGTCAACGCAGGCTCATGGGTGACCAAGCCGCTCAGGGTGTGAACAAAGCCTCACAGCCCCGGCAGTAGCGCCCCGTATAGTGACGCGCGTCACATAAGAACCCCTTCCATGCTCCGTGCGTTTGCCTATTCCAGCCATATGTCGGCTGGTCTTTCCGACGAAAAGATCCGCAGCATCATCTCCCAGTCGGCCTCATTCAACCGCGTTGCGGGCGTCACTGGCGCATTGCTGATCAGTGGGCCGCAGTTCTTCCAGTACCTCGAAGGGCCACCGGACGGGCTGGATACCGTCATGCGCCGCATCCATGAAAGCCGCTCGCACCACGCCATCGTGCAGGTGCTGGATGCGAGCATACAGACGCGCGCCGTGCCCTATTGGGCGATGACCCGGGTCGAAACCGGGCAGACCGTGGTGTCCGGCCTGGTCAATGCGCAGTGGGACGAATTCGGCCAACGCGCTGCCATCGCCAGCCCGGGCATGGGCCTGCTGGCCGCGCTGCTGCGCCCGCACTTCCCCGCGCTGGGCGGGGTGGCAGGTTGAGGGGATTTTATCTGCGGATACCGGACTTCAGACGACCTCGCGCCGCCCCAGCGAGCCCATCGTGAAAACATAGCCCGCGTCCAACAGGAAGCTACGCATGCGCTGCTCAGCCGTGCGCGGGCAGGTAATCAACTCCGGTCCATACAGGGCGTAGACCCAATGCTCTTCGCCCAACTGCTCGCGGCGGACGCCCGAACGCGGTGACTGGCACGCCCAGCTCCACGCTTCACGCAGGCGGCCGGGGCCGATCGATTGACCATTGCGCAGGCGGAAACTCAGCCAGCGCACCATACCGCCGTTTGACTCTTCCATCATTTGCCCCCTGAGAGTTCAGCCACACTAGCCGGGCACCCCGTCATGCCCGGGTGAGCACGCTTACGCGTGAGGCAGCTCCCAGAAATCCACCAGCGGCCCCAGCCCGGGCACCGCACGACGATCGTCGCGCACTGTGGGGAAGTGACGCTTCCACTTGCCGGCGGCAATGGCATGCAGGGCTGACACGTCCACGCTGCGGCAGACCATCGACCACGTGCGGAAGTAGCGCTCGCTGACCGCCTGGTCAAACTGCACCACCACGTTGCCGTGCCGGGTGGCGGCCTCTATGCGGCTGAACACCTGGTAGATGGCTTCTTCCGGGCCTTCCAGGTACTGGAAGAACCGGTGTCCATCAAACAGCAGGATGCCGGTGACGGACAGCGCCTGGTTGCGCGCCATGGCATCGATGAGCAGTTCGTCGATCGAATCGGCGCCCAGCGCGCACGACAAGGTGCTTTGATAGGCCAGCGCATGCAGAGGCAGGGCAGACATGGGTACTTCCGGGAATGAGGAAAGCGTGGCACAGGATCCTGCGCCGAAGTCGTTTGAAAAGCGTGCGCCACATTAACCAGCCGCCCGTGCGGATGGCGTGACCAACAATCGCCACAATCGCCCGCCGTCAATGCGATGAAACATACACCGCGTCCGCCGGCGCCGGCGGCAGCGCAAAGCTGCGCCGCATCCGCGCCACCTCGGCCGCCGGTGGCAGCCCGAACAGGCGCTTGAACTCGCGATTGAACTGCGACGGGCTGGCATAGCCCACGCCCAACGCGGCCGCCTCGGCGGTCATGCCCTGCCGCAGCATCAGCAGCCGCGCCTGGTGCAGCCGGGTGGACTTCACGTATTGCATCGGCGAGGTACCGGTGATGGCACGGAAATGGTCGTGGAAGGTCGGCACGCTCATCTCCGCCTCCACGGCCAGCGCCTCCACATCCAGCGCCGTCGCGTAGGCCGCATGGATATGCCGCAGCACCTTGCCGATGCGCCCGAAGCGCCCGCGCATTGCCAGCGCCTCACGCATCGCACCGCCCTGCGCCCCGGTCAGAACACGGAAATACAGCTCTCGAACCAGTGCCGGGCCCAGCACCACCGCTTCCAGCGGATCGCCCAGCGCTTCCAGCAGGCGCAGCACGGTCGCCTGCATCGCCGCCTGCATCGGGCTGGCCATCATGCTCTGCGCCGATGCCGGGGCATGGGCCGCGTGCGCCTCCAGCTCCAGCATCAGGTCCGCGGCCAGCTGCAGGTCCAGGTGCAGGTAGATCGCCAGCAGCGGCGCGTCGGCCGTCGCCTCGGTTTCCATGGTGAACGGCACCGGCACCGACACTGCCAGGTAGTGCTGCGCGTCGTACTGGTACACCTGCCCGCCCAGGTAACCGCGCTTCACGCCCTGGCAGACGATCACGATGCCCGGGTCGTACAGCACGGGCGTCCGCGCCAGCGGTCGGTTCGAGCGCAGCAGGCGCACGCCTGGCAGGGCCGTCAGCGTGTAGCCCTCGTCCGTGGCGAGGGCCTCCAACAGGCCCACCATGCGCGCCTGCATCGTCTGTCCCGCAGAAAGCATGGGCAGCTCATAGGAATAGGCAAGAATGGCCGAAGCCTAGGCCTGGGAGGCTGGTAGTGCAAGCACTAACGTGCAAGCTCCCAACCGAGAGCCGCCCCCATGACCACGTCCCGCCTCTTCCTCATCACCGGCGTCAGCAGCGGTTTCGGCCGTGCGCTGGCCGAGCACGCCCTGCTGGCCGGCCATCGCGTCGTCGGCACCGTGCGCAACGAAACCGCCCGTCAGGACTTCGAAGCCCTCGCCCCGGGCCGCGCGTTCGCCCGACTGCTCGAGGTCACCGATGCCGACGCCATCATGACCCTGGTCACCCACATCGAAGCCGACATCGGCGCCATCGACGTGCTGGTCAACAATGCCGGCTACGGCCACGAGGGCGTGCTGGAGGAGTCGACCCTCGCCGAGCTGCGCCAGCAGTTCGAAGTGAACGTGTTCGGGCCTGCCGCACTCATCAAGGCCGTGCTGCCGCACATGCGCGCGCGCCGCCGAGGCCACATCCTCAACATCACCTCCATGGGCGGCTTCATCACCCTGCCCGGCATTGCGTGGTACTGCGGCAGCAAGTTCGCGCTGGAAGGCATCAGCGAAGTGCTGGCCAAGGAAATCGCCGGTTTCGGCATCCATGTCACCGCCGTCGCGCCCGGTTCCTTCCGCACTGATTGGGCCGGCCGCTCGATGGTGCGCTCGCCCCGCGCCATCGAGGATTACGACGCGCTGTTCGACCCCATCCGCAGCGCGCGCGAAGCCAAGAGCGGCCAGCAGCTTGGCGACCCGGCCAAGGCCGCGCAGGCCATGCTGCAGCTGATCGACAGCCCCACGCCCCCCGCCCACCTGCTGCTGGGCAGCGATGCCGTGCAGCTGGTGCGCGGCAAGCTGCAGGACCTGGGCGCCAGCATTGACCAGTGGGAAGCCCTGAGCCACAGCACGGATGGTTGAACCGATTGGTGGGTGCCGACCGTTGGTCGGCACGGGGTCAGGTCCATCGGCTGCCGCGTGAAGACCGCGCGCACGGTTCCCCTGCCCCCTCGGTTGTAACCTGAGCCCCTACCAGCCGCCAGGGAGGCGCAGGCGTGAATGCATCGATCCGGCAGGTGAACCTGCAGCGGCTGATCCTCGCGCTTGCCACGCTGTCGGCGCTGGTCATGCTGGGCAACACGCTGTGGGCCAGTTACCAGGTGCAGCGCCAGCAGCTCATCGAAAAGAGCCTGGAAGCCAACCGGGTCTACGCGCACTCGCTGGCCCAGTCCACCCAGCATTTCGTGCTGAACGCGCAGCAGCAGCTCGCGGTCGGGGCCGAGCGCCTCAGCCGCGGGCTCGACCAGCCGGCGGCACACGATGATGAAGTGGAACGCATCAAGCTGCAGACCGATGCCTTCAACAGCGTCATCGCGGTGGATGCCCAGGGCGTGGTGGTCGGCACCTCACCCGCCTTGCCGGAACTGCAGGGCAAGGCGCTCACCAGCGCCGCCAACCGCAAGGCGCTGCAGCAGCGGCTGCCGATGGTCAGCGATCCCTTCATCGCCCACACCGGCAACCTGGTCGTCACCCTCTCCCACCCGGTCTTCGATGCCGACGGCGGCTACGCGGGCTACATCACCGCCTCCATCCACCTGCGCGACCCGAACGTCCTGCATTCCCTGCTCGGCACGCACCCCTACGAGGATGGCTCGTACCTGTACGTGGTCAGCCGCGACGGCACCCTGCTCTACCACCCCGAACCGGACCGGGTCGGCCAACCCGCCACCCGCAACGCCGCCGTCGAAGCGCTCAGCCAGGGAAGCGCCGGTGCCCTGCATTCGCACAACAGCCGCGGCGTGCACATGCTGGCCGGTTTCGCACCGGTGCCCGCTGCCGGCTGGGGCATCGTCGCCCAGCGCCCCATCGATGCCGCCACCGCGCCCATGGGCAGCCTGTTCGCCACCGTGCTGCGCAACGCCGCACCGCTGGGCCTGCTCTCGCTACTGCTGATCTGGCTGTGCTCGCGCCGCATCGCCTCGCCACTGCAGCAGCTCGCGCAGCACGCGCAGGAAGGCGATGTCGGCGCCGCCATTTCCCAGGTCAAGGCGGTCAATTCCTGGTACTTCGAGGCCGCCCAGCTGAAGCAGGCCGTGCTGGTCAGTTTCCGCAACCTCAGCGATCGCATCGGCAAGCTTAACCTGGCCGCACTCACCGATCCCCTCACCCAGCTGCTCAACCGGCGCGGGCTGGAACGCGCGCTCAGCGCCCTCACCGCCTCCGGCATGCCGTTCGGCGTCATCACCCTCGATGTGGACCACTTCAAGGATGTCAACGACCGCCACGGCCACGACGCCGGTGACCAGGTCATCGCCGGCGTTGCCCAGAGCATGCGCGCCAATGCCCGCCCGCAGGACGTGCTGTGCCGTCTTGGTGGCGAGGAATTCCTGGTGCTGCTGCCCGAGGTCAGCGCCGATACCGCGCTGCAGGTGGCCGAACGCCTGCGCGCCGCCATCGAAGCGCAGGCCTTTGCCAAGGTCGGGCACGTCACGATTTCTGCCGGGGTCAGCCATTACCCGGAAACCCAGTCCAACCCCGATCTGGCCATCCGCCAGGCCGACAAGGCGCTGTACCGCGCCAAGCACGGCGGCCGCAACCAGAGCGTGCTCTACCGCAAGCGCAGCCAGCAGCCTCCACCGCCGTCTTGACGCGCTGTTGGCCGCATCTACACGGCATCGCCGCCGCGTACCTGCAACCCTGCCATCACACCCCATTGCCTGCAGCACCCCCGACCGGCTCTCGCGCTCCCGTTCAACCGGAAAAAGCACATGGCCCCGACCCGTACCGAAGAACGCATGTCGACGCTGGGCAGCCTGGACGTCCTGGATGACGTTGCCGGGGCCTCGCTGGATCGCCTCACCGATCTGGCCGCACGCACCTTCCACGCGCCGGTGGCCTTCGTCTCGCTCATCGAAGTCGACCGCCAGCGGCTGATCTCGCGCAAGGGCCTCACCTCGGCCGGTTCGCATATCCGCGATTCCATCTGCGCGCACACCATCGGCTCCACCGCGGGCCTGGTCATCAACGATCTCGCCCTGGATCCACGCTTTTCCAGCCTGCCACTGGTGGCCGGGCCGCCACACCTGCGCTTCTATGCGGGCACCCCGCTCATCGCCGCCAACGGCGTGGCCATCGGTGCGCTGTGCGTGATGGACAGCGTGCCCCGGCAGTTCTCCGCCGATGATCGGCGCCAGCTGCAGACACTGGGCATGGCGGTGATGAACGAACTGGAGCTGCGCACGCTCAGTGGCCGTCGCGATCCGGTCAGTGGCCTGCCCAACCGCCACCAGTTCGCCATCGACTACGCCGCGCGATCGGTACGCACGCCCGGGCGACCGTGCTATGCCGTGATGATCGACGTGCTCGACCTGCCACGGGCCAACGAGGCCGGCCAGGTGCTCGGCATGGTGCCGCTGGAGGCGCTCATCCGCCGCGCCGGCGTGCGCATCAACCTGGCCCTGGACGGCGTGGCCCAGGTCTACCACGTGGAAGCCACGCGCTTCGCCTTCGTGATCGAACTGCCCGACCGCGATGCCATCGAGCGTCTGGTCCACCTGCTGCATGACGATCTCATCCGCCCGATCATGGCTGCCGCCGTACCGCTGGCACCGCAGTTCCATGCCGGCTTGTGCGAGGCCACGCTGGGCCGCGACAGTGCCGACGATGTGCTGCGCAAGATGATGATCGGCATGCATTCGGCGCTCGCCGGCCATGTCACCTGCTGCTGGTATTCGTCCCTGCGCGATGAAGGCCTGCAGCGCAGCTATCGGCTGGCCACCGACGGCCAGCAGGCGCTGCAGCAGGATCAGTTCCACCTGGTCTATCAACCCCGCTTCCGCGCCGAAGACCTCACCCCCGTCTCGGCCGAAGTACTGCTGCGCTGGGACCATCCGCAGCTGGGCGCGGTCAGCCCTGCCGAGTTCATTCCGGTGTTCGAACGCACCGCGCTGATGGATGGCGTCACTGCCTGGGTGCTCGACCACGCGTTCACGCAGTTGGCGCAGTGGCGGCGCGAAGGCCTGTCGCTCACCCTGTCCATCAACCTCTCCGCGCGCGACGTCGCACGCAAGGGCATGGCCGATGCCTTCATTGCCACGCTGCTGTGCAAGGGCCTGTCCTGCACCGATGTGGAAGTGGAGATCACCGAGGGCGAATGGCTGCGTGCCGATTCCTTGCCCGGCGAACAACTGAAGCAGCTGGCGGCGGCCGGCGTGCGCGTGGCGATCGATGATTTCGGCAGCGGCTACAGCAACTTCGGCTATCTCACCGAACTGCCCATCCACACGATCAAGCTGGACAAGTCGATGATCGACGACCTGCCCACCGATACCCGCGCACAGCTGAAAGTACAGGCCGTCATCGGCCTGGCCCATGGCCTGGGTTACAACACCGTGGGCGAAGGGGCGGAAACATTCGAGCAGGTCGCCCTGCTGCAGGCGTATGGCTGCGATGAAATCCAGGGCTTCGCACTGTCACGCCCGGTCAGTGCCACCGATCTGGCTGCGCTGCAGACGGTGCCGTACGTTCCAGCCTGAGCCCAGTAGTGGCTGAACAGGATTTTCAATGTTCATCATTTGCTGACACTGTTGAGCTTGCCAAGGCGGCATGATGGCGCCGCAGCAGCATTGCCCCTTCCACTGGATCTCCTTTGCAGCCGTCTTCTCCTTCGGCCGGATCACCGGCCTCGCCGTCGCGTCCCTTCTTTGAATACCTGGCCGTACGGGCCGGTGAACAGTGGTTTGCCGTGGATGTGCAGGCCACCGTCGAGATACGCGGCCCGGAAACCTTTGACCGCCCCGGCAGCGAAGGACGCCTCACGCTGACCGTGCGCGAAAACGCCCTGCGCGTGGTCGATCTGCGCCGCCTCAGCGGGCTGACACCGTTTACCTACACCTGCCCGGCCATGGCGCTGGTGCGCGCCGGGATGGATGTGATCGGCCTGGCCGTGGATGAAGTGGGCGACATCGAAAGCGTGCCACGCAAGCAACTGCGGGCCGACAACCCGCTGGGGTATGTGTTCTGCAGCCAGAGCATCGCCATGCCCGACAAGCGCGAGATTCCGCTGATCGACCCGATGTTGCTGATCGCCGCCTGATCGCGCCGCCGGGGATGGCCCGGCGGACACCGCCTACATCACAATCGCAAACCCCAGCGCCAACACCAGCGCCGAGGTCAGCAGGAACGACGCCAGCACGAACCCTGCCGCAGGCAGATACCCCACGTCACTCAACGCCACGAAGGTGCGCGTGCGCGCCCACAGGTACCACGCCACGGCCGCCACCCCGATGGCCGCGCCCCAGCCTTTCGCTTCCCCACCCACCGCCTGCGAAACCGCCAGCAGCAGCACGAACGGGCACGCCAGGAACGCCTGGATGGAAAACGGCTCGCGCAGGGTGTCGCGGTTGATCGGCAGGCGCTGCCGCCACAACGTACTCAACGCCGCGCCCAGCGCAAAGATGCAGAACACCGCCGAGCGCGTCAGCAGCAGGCCCTGCTCACTCGAGAACAGCAGCTTGCCCAGCGGCCCGGACAGGGACAGCGGCGCCGTGCGCATCGCCATTTCCAGCGCATGCGCCAGCACCACCGACAGGATCAGCATCAGCACCGGGCTGATCGCATCGGCAAAGCGGTGTTCCGGATCCTTGGCGAATTCGCGCCGCGTGTAACGCGCCACCTCCCCGGGCCGCACCAGCACCCGCCACAGCGTGCGCGGGTAGAACACCAGCCAGCCCACCAGCTCGTAGAGGAACTCCTCAAGCGATCGAAGCAGTCGGATCAGGTCCATGGGATCAGCAACGCCGCCAGGGGTGGGGCCAGCTTACAGGCAGCGCGCCCCACTTCAGTAGTGCCAGCCCATGGCTGGCAGAGTTTGTCGCAGCCGAGCATGGGCCCGGCGAGCGCATCACCCTACTGGCACACCACCTCCACGTTCACCCCATCCGGATCCAGCACGTAGGCCGCGTAGTAGCCCGGGTGGTAGCGCTCACGAACACCAGGCGTCCCGTTGTCCATGCCCCCCGCAGCCAACGCCGCCCGATGAAAGGCGTCCACCTGCGCCCTCGTTGCAGCCGCAAAGGCGATATGCGTGCCGTGCCCAGGCGCATCCTGGTCATGGAACCACAGGCAGGGATAACCCTCGCGGCCGAAACCATGGCGGTCGCCGCCTGCAGCAGTCTGCACGTGCACCAGATGCACCATGCCCAGCGGCGCCAACGCTCTGGCGTAGAACGCTCGCGACGTATCCGCATTGCTTACTGCAAATTCAACGTGATCCAGCAGGCTCATGACCATCTCCCAGGCAAGGGCTCGTTCGGTGGAAGTTCAATCCAGATCCGCATCGATGCGACGGATGCGCCCCGCCGCGTCCAGCGCTATTACCAGGCGCCCCGTCTCGTGGCCGAAGTCACCTTTGAAATCCACGCGAACGCACGCCTGTGCACGCGCATCGGGCTCCACCGACAGAATCCGGGTCACTGTGTGGTACTCCACGAAATAGCGCTCGATATACTCACGCACACCGGCCACCCCCTCGAAGCGCTCACCCGTAGACGGGTCATCAATCACCGCATCGTCCGCAAACAAGGACAGTGCTGTATCGACGTCAAACGCGTTGGCCGCCGCCACAAGCGCATGGGCCGCCTGTTGCAGGCCATCCCTCGATCCACGCATGGCCGTCAGGCTCCGTGTTGCCAGGGTTTATGCACGAATTCGAGGCTGTAACCGTCCAGGTCGCGCACCTGTGCAGCGTAATAGCGCGGGTCATAGTGATGCTGTGCGCCAGGCGGATGGATGACCGTCGCTCCGGCATCCAGTGCGGCGGCAAACGCAGCATCCACCTTCGCGGTTGACGTGGCGGCGAAGCCAACGTGCACAGCCTCTGGCGCCGGCTGGCCCTGCCGCAGCCAGAAGAACACCCGGCCGTCAGCACCAAAGCCCTTCAGATCCGGGTGCCCCGGCGGCCCTTGGCTGCCGTCGTAATCAAGGCGTCGATCAATACCCAGTACCGGCAGCACCCGCGCGTAGAACGCCACAGCACGCGTGGTATCGGCAACCGTCAAAAACAGATGGTCCAACATCAATCAGCTCCTTCGTGGTGGTCAGATGACATAGCCGCCGGACACTTCAATGTTCTGCGCCGTTACCCATCCACTGTCCGAAGACAGCAGTGAGGCCACGACGCTGCCCACCTCGTCAGGCTCGCCTACACGCCCCAGCGCCGTCTGCGATGCCAGCGCCGTTTCGAACGCTGCATCCAGGCCGCCCCCGAGCTCCGTCCGGATCGGGCCCGGCGATACGGAATTCACGCGGATACCCTGCGGTCCGAACTCCTTGGCCATGTAACGCGTCAGCACCTCAAGCCCGCCCTTGAACGACGCGTAGGGTGCCACCCCCACCGTCGCCACCCGCGTCGTTGCACTGGTGATGTTGACGATGGCTGCCTGCGGCGCCAGGAGTGGAAGCAGCGCCTGGGTCAGGAAGAACGGCCCTTTCAGGTGGACGTTGAACAGCCCATCGAACTGGGCTTCGCTCACCGTGGCAATCGGATTGAACAGCCCGTGGCCGGCATTGTTGACCAGGCCGGACAGCTGCCCCGCAGGCCATTCCGATGCCAGCACGCGCTCCACGTCTGCACGGAAGCCTGCAAAGCTCTGCACCCGGCCGACATCCAGCGGCAGCGCAATGGCTTTGCCCCCAGCATTGGCAATCTGCCGCACCACCGCGTCGGCAGCCTCGACATTCTGCTGGTAGGTGAGGATGACACCGTGGCCGCGACGCGCGCAGGCCAGGGCAATGCTGGCGCCAATACCGCGGCTGCCGCCGGTAATGAGGGTGATGGACATGGATGCTCCGTGTTCAGGACAGTGCTCACGATAGGCACCCGGCGTGCGCGTGGCCGCCCCATTCCTCGCCTATTCCTGCCCAATCCTGCTTCGCCGCTTGCACCGGCCCGGCCCCCGGCGTCCAATGCCCCCCATGGATAGCCTGCTTGAAGAATTGCGCGCCCTGACCGCGCATGCCCAGAACCGCCGCACGGAAACCGGCATTCCGCGGGTCTCCATGGTGCAGGGCGCCGTGCCGGAACATGAGTTGGCGGCGGTGTATGAGCCGATGGTCAACCTCATCCTGCAAGGCAGCAAATCGATGACGGTGGGCGCGCAGACGTTGCACTACGACCCTGCTACCTACTTCGTGATGTCCGTGGACCTGCCCGCTGCGGGCGTCGTGCGCAGCAGTCCTGCGGGTGCGCCCTACCTTGCGGTGGCGCTCAGCCTGGACCCCGTGCTGCTTGCCACCCTGCTGAACGACCTTGCCGAACCCGCGACGAACCCGCAGACCAGGGGCTTTTCGGTCGCCGCCGTCACGCCGCAACTATTGGACGCCTGGGCCCGCCTGCTGCGCCTGATGAAACACCCCGCCGACATTGCCGCCCTGGCCCCGGCGTACGAACGCGAGATCCTGTACCGCGTGCTGCAGGGCCCGATGGGCTGGATGCTGCGCGATATCGCCAGCCCCGACAGCGCACTGGCGCGGGTCAACCACGCCATTCAAGCGATTCGTCGCGACTATGCCCGCAGTTGGCGGGTGGAAGAACTGGCCGCCGATGCGGCCATGAGCGTTTCCGCCTTCCACCGCCACTTCAAGGCAGTGACCTCACTCAGCCCGGTGCAGTACCAGAAACAGGTGCGCCTGCTGCAGGCACGCACGCATCTGTTGGCCTCCGGCTGCAGCGTCATCCGCGCCGCGCACACTGTGGGCTACGAAAGCCCCACCCAGTTCAGCCGAGAGTACGCGCGCGCGTTCGGGCACCCGCCAGCCAAGGATATTGCGCGCATTCAACAGCGCAGCCGCAGCAACGGGTGAGAGCACCGCCCCGGTAGCGCCGGGCCATGCCCGGCGGATCACACCGCGTCCAGAATGATCCTCGGCAACCGCGCAATCGCCCGCGAAAACACCGCCGGCGCATCCATCCCGCGTGCCACCACCAGCGCGCCGTGCAGCTCCACCAGCATCTGCTCGGCCAGCAGCTCGGCTTCCTCGTCACCCACACCGTGCTGCCGCGCCACACCCGCCAGCGCCTCCTGCAGCCGGTGGAACGTCGAGGCAATCGCATCGCCACAGCCGTTCTGCACACCACGCGGCGGCGAGAGCATGTTCAACAGGCACGACTGCCGGCCGTGGTCATACATCGCGTCCATCGCCGAAACAAAACGCGCCAGCTTGTCCGCCACCGGCGCATCGCCGGCCAGAACCGGGAAGATCTCCGCATCCAGCACGCGCCCTACCTGGGCCAGCACTTCCTGCGCCATCTCCTCCTTCCCGTTCGGGAAGCGGTGGTAAAGGCTGGATTTCTTCAGGCCCGTCGCCTCGGCAATCACCGCCAGCGACGCACCTTCATAGCCGACGTCCTTGAACGTCAGCGCCAAGCGGTCCAGCAGGGCCGCGTCATCGATTTTCCTGACCTGGGGCATGGGTCACCTCCTGCCTGAACGATAACCGACCGTTCGGTCCAGTTCAAGCTTGACGTGGACCGATCGTTCGGATTCAATTCATCCCGTACCGACCGTTCGGTACATTTCATTCCAACCGCTCAAGGAACCACCCATGTCCCGTCTCGCCCTCGTCACCCCCGAAACCGCCACCCCGGCCCAGCAGCCGCTGCTGGAGCAGACCAAGGCCAAGTTCGGCAAGCTGCCCATCATCATGACCGCGCTGGCCAACTCCCCGGCCACCATGAACAGCTATCTGGCGCTGTTCCAGAACCTCACCGACGGCCGCTTCAGCAAGCAGCTGGCCCGCAAGATCGGCCTGGCCATCGGCGAAGAAAACGGCTGCGAGTACTGCATCTCCCTGCTGGCCGCCATCGCCAAGCTGCAGAAGCTCACCGAGGAAGACATCGAGCTGGCCCGCCACGGCAAGTCCACCGACCCGAAGGAACAGGCCCTGCTCGACTTCGTGCTGCTGCTGGTGCGCCACAAGGGCGACGTGACCGATGAAGAACTGCAGGCCGTGCGCGCCGCCGGGTGGGGCGATGAGGACATCGTGGAAGTGTTCGGCCACTTGGCGCTGAACTTCATCACCAACTACCTGTGGAAGGTCGGCCGCAACGACGTCGACTTCCCGATCCTGCGCCTGTTCGACCAGGGCAAGATCTCGCGCGGCAGCAGCCACCCGTTCCAGCAGGTCGCCTGAGGAGCCCACACCATGAACACCCCTGCCCGTCTGGCAGCCGGCCTTGCCGGTGCCCTCGCCGTTGCCTCCGCCCACGCCGCCGCGCCGGCCGTCACCTTCCACTATGCCCAGGTGGACGACGTGCGCGTGTTCTACCGCGAAGCCGGCGACCCCAAGGCGCCCACCGTGCTGTTGCTGCACGGCCTGCCCTCCTCGTCCTTCATGTACCGCGAACTGATCCCGATGCTGGCCGACCGCTACCACGTGATCGCCCCGGACCTGCCTGGCTTCGGCTTCACCGAAGCGCCGCCGCACGATAAGTACGCCTACACCTTCGCCAACCTGGCCAACACCATCGACCGTTTCACTGAAGTGGTGGGCATCGACCGCTACGCCATCCAGGTGTTCGACTACGGCGCACCGGTCGGCTGGCGCCTGGCCACCAAACACCCGGAACGCATCACTGCCATCGTTTCGCAGAACGGCAACGCCTATGAAGAAGGCCTGGGCGAGCTGTGGGAGCCGATCAAGCGCTATTGGAGCGCACCGACCGCGGCCAACCGCGATGCGCTGCGCGGCATGTTTACCCCGGAAAGCATCCAGTGGCAGTACACCCATGGCGCGCCGGATGCGATGCGCATCGCGCCGGAAACCTACACGCTGGACAACGAGCGCCTGGCGCGCCCGGGCAACCTCGATATCCAGCTGGATCTGATGCTGGATTACCGCACCAACGTGGTGATGTACCCGCAGCTGCAGAAGTACTTCCGCGACCGCAAGCCGCCGCTGCTGGCGGTGTGGGGGCGCAACGATGCGATCTTCATTCCGGCCGGTGCCGAGGCGTTCAAGCGCGATCTGCCGAAGGCGGAGGTGCGTTTCTACGACACCGGGCACTTCGCGTTGGAAAGCCACGTGCACGAGATTGGCCCGGTGATCCGCGCGTTCCTGGATGCGAATCTGTAAGGGTTGATTGGCCGCACCCGACCAACCCACTGGTAGCGCCGGGCCATGCCCGGCGAGCGCAGCGGCCGCATGACGCATCAGGCACGCCAAACCGGCCGGATGCGTCACGTTCGCCTTTGCAATTCGCTATCCAAGCAATCAGTTGAAATGTTCCATACAACTATTCGTAAGCGCAAAACGTCACACGCCGCTTGCCCTCGCGAGCCGCTTACGTCATCCGGCGTCGTCTCTGCCACTGAAGCGGCGAGCTAGCGTCTTCTCTTGTCGCATGTGCCATCTGAGTTGCATGCAACAATTCCTGGCTCGCGCTCGATTCATCCGAAATCTTCGGATTTTTCTCATTGAACCGAACGTGCAGGCGTAGACAACATGGCGCGCCACTGAAAACGAGTGGCCGGGTCTGCAAACCCGCGATGCATTGATGTGCCTGTTGTATGCGCTTGCCCGCCGGTACCGCCCGGAAACCGGTACCGGCGGGCAATCCGTCGGCCTATATGGCGGGCGGTGCGTGGGGGTATTCGTACCCACCGGTCAATGGCACTCATGCGTCCCGGTTTGCAGCCACGCACCGTCCGCCACCCCGCTTTCGCGCGGTGGCGCTGCTAAGCACAGCCACGGAAGCTACTGCCATGACCACTCGCAAGAACCCGCCACTCCATGCTGTTGGCACCGTCACCGATGACGAAAACCCCACCTCCGATCTCAGCACCTTCCAGGGCTGCCTCACCCGCATCCGCGATGGCGAAGGCTCCGACGGAATGCTCTGGCCGGAGGAAAACCTGTCCGACGGCCGACGTCAGTCCCTCGCGCGCATCGACCGCGCGGCCACGGGCATCCTCACTGCGGTGGAGATGCTGCATGCCGCCAACCGCTGCAAGACCATGGCCACGCCCCGCCGGCATCTGGATGAGGGCGTGGTTGAGGGCTTGTTCTTCGCGTGTCGCGAGCTGGCCGAACTGGTGTGCAGGGAAGTCAGACCGGCCTGATCTCGCCGCGCCCCGCGCCACCACCGCGCACCCGCCCCGGTAGCGCCGGGCCATGCCCGGCGGAAAATCAAAACCGCCGCGCTGCGCGCTCGCGGGGCACGGCCCCGCGCTACCACCACCCCGCCCGGTAGCGCCGGGCCATGCCCGGCGGGAAACCAAACCACCGCGCTGCGCGCTCGCGGGGCACGGCCCCGCGTTATCACCACCCCGCCCGGTAGCGCCGGGCCATGCCCGGCGGAAAATCAAACGTCCGGTGCAGCCGCGCCTAGCGCGCAGTCCAACCGCCATCCATCGGAAGCGCCGTGCCCGTGATCTGCGCGGCGGCGTCCGATGCCAGAAACACCACCATCTCCCCGAGCTGCTCCGGCGTCACGAACTGCAACGACGGCTGCTTCTCGGCCAACAGCTCACGCGCGGCGGATTCCTGGTCCGTTCCTTCCCGCTCCGCCAACGCAGTGATCTGCTTTTCAACCAGCGGGGTCCGCACCCAGCCCGGGCAGATGGCATTGGCCGTGATGCCCGTGCCAGCGTTCTCCAACCCTGTCACCTTGGTAAACCCGACCACGCCATGTTTGGCCGCCACATAGGCCGACTTGTTCACCGAACCTACCAAGCCGTGCGCCGATGCGATGTTGATGATGCGGCCCCATCCCCGCTGCTTCATGTGCGGCAACGCCGCCGCCGTCGCATGGAACACCGCCGACAGATTCAGCGCCAGGATTGCATCCCACTTCTCGACGGGGAATTCCTCGATCGAGGCGGTGTGCTGAATACCCGCGTTGTTCACCAGGATGTCGACGCGCCCCATGGTGGCAACGGTACGAGCGATCATCTCCCGCACCGCTTCGCCACGCGAAAGGTCGGCGCCGTCATGTGCCACCCGTACACCGAACTCGGTCTCCAGGCTGGATCGGACGCGTTCGATGTCCTGCGCGTCACCGAAGCCATTCAGCACGATGTCGGCCCCCTGCCGCGCCAGCGCCGTGGCAATGCCAAGACCGATACCGCTGGTAGAGCCGGTAACTACCGCGACCTTTCCAGAAAACATGGGGAAATTCCTTAGGACGGATGCCCAAGTGTAGATCCACGCCACGCGTGGATGCTCGCCCGCGTCGACCCGCGGCTAGAACCGCACGCCCGCCCGATCAACGGTCGCCAGAGGGTTGGCTTTCCGCACCGCCTCCAGGAAAAGCAGGAAGTCGCGGTTGAACAGCGTCAGGTTGTTGGTGAACGTCACGCACTTTCTGCCCGCCGCCTTGCTGAAGCACACCTGCCAGACATAGCGCCCGTAGATGACATCGGAGGTTCGGGTGACTGAGGTGATCTGCGCCAGCGGAACAACCGTAGGCACCGGTCCACGCTGCATGTAAAAGGTCTCTGTATCGAAGAAGTAGTGCTCGCGATCCTCTTTCCCATCGACCATCACCAAGGTCATGGATGTACCGGAGATCCGGCGAGGGGAATTCAAGCGCAGCCCTGATCCCAGCGCAGAACGGGCGTTCAGTGACGCGCGCCGATGAATCAACCAAATGGTCACCAACGGAAGTGCCGCGAGGGCAGCGACGGCCACGGCTTTCACAACAACTACCAGTGTGCTCGGCAAACAGAACTCCTGGATCAACATTCAGTATTAGCGACCATCCAGTCGCGTGGGGCGATTGATCTACGACACGCGCGCCGGCCTCGTACGACGGACGAAGCGGGCGCGTCATAGTGCCACGGCGCCACATGCGATGGAAAAGCCGCCTTACTTCAACCGCTCAACCAACCGCTGCCCCACTTCCAGCGCCGACGCCGGATTCTGCCCGGTGATCAGCTCGCGATCCACCACCACATGGCCGGTCCACGGCGTGGTGTTGCTGCTGAACTTCGCACCCGCCCGCTGCAACGCGGTCTGCGGGTAGAACTTCATTTCACCGCCGCCCAGCATCGGCTTGGCTTGCTCCTCTTCCTGGTTGCTGATCACCGTCATCTGGTAGCCGCTGTAGATCCACTTCGGAGCGGTCGGCATGCCACCCGCTTCCAGCTTCGCTACGAAACCGTTGGCATCCGGCAGGGTGGACAGCAGCGCGATCGGCCCGTGGCAGACCAGCGCGGTGGTCTTGTTGCGCTGGTGGAAGTCGGCCAGCAAGCGGCCCAGCGCCGGGCTCTTCAGCAGATCCTGCATCGGCGCGTGGCCACCGGGGATATACACCGCATCGAAGCGCGCGTAGCCCTGCTGCTCGACACGCGCCAGGCTGACCACCGGCGAGGCGGTTGCCGAGGTCAGCGCCAGTTTCTCCAGCAGGTCTTTGTGCAGCTTCAACTGCGCGGCATCGTTGCCGAAGTACGCCGGCGTCACCGAGGACGCATCCACCGTCGGCGCCCGCCCCAGCGGCGTGGCGAAGGTCACCTCGTGGCCCGCGTCCAGCAGCAGCTTGACCGGCTGCATCAGCTCGTTGAGATAGAAGCCGGTGGACAGCGCCTTGCCGTCCTTCAAGTCCAGGTGGTTCTCGTCGGACAGCACCACCAGCACGTTGGCGGAATGGGCACCGGTGGCGGCCAGGGTCAGGGCCAGCGCTGCGGCCAGCCGGGTCATCAGGTTCATGGGTAGCTCCTCTGGGAATGGCGGCCACTTTATTCATCGCTGCAGCGGCGATAAATTGGCCTCTTCGCAAAAGATCTGTTCCCGGGAGAGCCAAATGAGCCGCAAGTTCGACTACCTGGGTGATGTGGAGGTGTTCCTGGCGGTGGTTGAGCACGGCTCATTCACGGCCGGCGCCGTGGCGCTGTCCACCACGCCCTCGGTGCTGAGCCGCGCGGTCACCCGCCTGGAAGCGCGGCTGGGCCGGCAGCTGCTGCAGCGGACCACCCGCCGCGTGGGCCTGACGGACGCCGGGCGGCTCTATCTGGAACAGGTGCGCACCGCCTTCGGCCTGCTGGACGACGCCGAGCGCGACGTGCAGGGTCAGGACGGCGCGCTGGCCGGCCGCGTGCGCCTGAGCGTGCCGACCACCTATGGCCACTACCGGCTGCCGCCCGTGCTGGCGCGCTTTGCGCAGCAGTACCCGCAGGTGCAGGTGGAACTGAACATCACCAACCGCAATGTGGATCTGGTGGCTGAGGGCTTCGACTTGGCTATTCGTCTGGGGCAGCTACCGGACAGTGGGCTGGTGGGGCGGAAGCTTGAAGATGCGTCGCTGGTGCTGGTGGCTTCGCCGGCGTACCTGGAGCGCCGGGGTACGCCGCAGAGGCTGGAAGACTTGGAGCAGCACCTGTGCCTACCGTTTGTGATGCCGCGGACCGGGCGGCTGGCGCCGTGGGTGTTTCGGGATGGCGGGCGGGATGTGGATTGGCTGCCGCGTTCGTCGATTGAGACTTCTGACGATGTGCTGGGCGTGGTTTCGCTGGCCAAACAGAGGATTGGGATTTGCCAGAGTTATGAGTTCATCGTGCGCGAGCGGTTGTTGCGTGGGGAGCTGGTGGAGGTGCTGCCGCAGTTGCGGGGGCGATCAAGGCCCTTCTCGGTGATTTATGCGCCGCATCGGCGGCAGTCGGCTGCGGCAAGGGCGATGATTGAGTTGCTGGTAGGGAATACGGCGGTGGTTGAGGACGGCGTGGGTTGAGGTTTCTGCTGCCTTCCTGCGGTGTCGGCTTTGGACCGTTTTTCCGCCGGTCGGACTGATCGGGCGGCGTTGCTGCCCGGTTCGGAATACGAATTGTTGTAAAGGCGGCTGTCGCGCTATCCCCTGAAGGCATGGGCGATTGCGACGCTCTTGTTCGCGATCAGCAGCGCGTCTGCGCGAATGCGTCGGTTCGTGAGGCCTACGGCACGAATGGTGCGTGCCACAATAGATTCCCGCTCTCGAATTCTGCGATCTCTTCGCGAATTTCAATTGGTATTCGGAGCGACCGCGTAAACACCATGGCGCGCCACCGACAACGGGTGGCCGGGTCTGCAAACCCGATGAAAGCGATGTCTGTAGTTTGCGCTTGCCCGTCGGCACCGTCCCCAAGCGGTGCCGACGGGCAATCCGTAGGCCTGTATGGCGGGCGGTGCGTGGGGGCCCTCGGGCCCGCCGGTCTTATGACATCGCTTCTTCCGGTTCGCAGCCACGCATCGTCCGCCACCTTCTTCACGGTGGCGCTGTTAAGTACAGCCACGGAAGCCGACGCCATGAAGAAATCCGACACCTTCTCTTCGTACACCGTTGTTGAACCCATCAACGACGACACTCCCCTGCCCGACCTGAACTCTCTGCTCGGCATCCTCACGCGCATTCGCGCAGGTGAGGGAGCCGATGGGCTGCCTTGGCCGGAGAACGATGTGTCACCCGGCCGCCGCGTGAGCCTGGCGAAGAGCGAGCGCGCGATGGTGGGCGCGCTGACGGTGCTGGAGGTGCTGCATGCGGCAGACCGCTGCCGGGTGGCAGCGGAGCCGGAGAAGCATCTGGATGAGGGGGTTGTGGATGTTGTTTCTGGCTTGTAGAGGGTTGGTTGAGTGGGCTTGTCGGGAAGTGAGGCCAGAGTAATCCACCAGCTTCCCGCTAGATCACACCGGCGCCTATCGGCGCCCTGATTCCTTAAACGTACGTCTACTTTGACCACGCGTCTGACAGTGATTCCGCCTGCTTAAGCACCAGTTCGATCGCGGCATCCTCACCTACCGGCGGGTACTTCCATTTCTTCAGGGTGCGTCGCACCAGAATCCGCAATTTAGCGCGGACGCTCTCACGCACCTGCCAATCCACCGTGGTGCTATGGCGCAGCTTCTCCGTGATCTCGATGGCAATGCTCTTTAGAGTGTCGTCACCCAACTCCCGCACCGCACCTTCGTTGTTGGCCAAGGCATCATAGAAGGCTATCTCATCCTGACTCAGCCCCAATGCCTCCTCGCGCTCTAGGGCCGCCTGGAAATCCTTGGCCATCTGGATCAACTCCTCGATGACCTGCGCCGTCTCTACCGCCCGGTTGTGATACTTGCGCAAGGTTTCCAGCAGCCGGTCGCCGTACTTCTTCTCCTGCACCACGTTGTTACGCGCCCGCGCCTTGATCTCGTCGCGCAGCAGCTTTTCAAGCAGTTCCACCGCCAGATTGCGGCTCTTCATCTGCCGCACGTCTTCCAGGAACTCGTCTGAAAGCAGGCCGATGTTGGGCTTGTCCAGGCCCGCCAACGCGAAGATATCCGCCACCCCGTCGGCCACGATGGCGTTATCAAGGATCTGCTTGAGCGCGCTGTTCTTGTCTGCATCGGAACGCTTGCGATCCACCGTGGTGAACTTGACGATGGCGGCCTTGACGGCGGCAAAGAAGGCAATCTCCGTGCGCAAGGCTGCGGCTTCATCCAGCGTGCTGCACAGGGAAAACGCCTTGCTCACCGCCAGCATGGCATCGAGGAAGCGCTGCTTGCCGTCTGTCAGCCCCAGGATATGGTTGGCCACTGGCACCAATAATTGCAGCGCATCCGCTTCGAATTCGCCGTAATCAAAGCCGTGCATCAACCCCCGCACGACGTCCAGCTTCTCCAGCAACACAGCCAGGGCCTCCGCCGCACTGTGCGCAGGGTCGCCTTTGCCCTTGGATTCGGTGTAGGTCTTGAGCGCCGCTTTCAGCTCGTTGGCAATGCCGATGTAATCCACGACCAATCCACCGGGCTTGTTGCGGAACACTCGGTTGACGCGGGCGATGGCCTGCATCAGGTTGTGGCCCTTCATGGGCTTGTCCACGTACATGGTGTGACAGCAGGGCGCGTCGAAGCCAGTCAGCCACATGTCGCGCACAATCACCAGCTTCAACGGGTCTGCCGGGTCTTTGAAGCGCTTTTCCAGGCGTTTCTTCACCTGCTGGCTGTACAGATGAGGCTGCAGCAAGGGCTTGTCCGCTGCCGAGCCGGTCATCACTACCTTGATTGCGCCCCTCTCCGGGTCGGCATCGTGCCAGTCCGGGCGCAGGGCCGCGATGGCGTCGTACAGCTCGGCGCAAATGTCACGACTCATGCATACGATCATCGCCTTTCCTGCCAGCGTGGCCGTGCGCGTCTCGAAGTGCTGCACCAAGTCGGCAGCAACCTGTTCCAGACGCGGTCGCGCACCAACCAGCTTGGTCAGCGCCGCCCAATCGCTCTTGGTCTTCTCGCGGGCAGTGATGTCTTCCTCGTCCTCGATGACCTCATCTACCTGGGCATTGAGTGCGTCGATCTCGGCCTGGTTCACGTCCAGCTTAGCTAGACGGCTTTCGTAGAAGATTGGGACCGTGGCGCCATCGTCTACCGCATCCTGAATGTCGTAGATGCTGACGTAGTCGCCGAACACTGCCCGAGTGTCTTTGTCTTCCAGGGCGATGGGCGTGCCGGTAAAGCCGATAAAGGTGGCATTGGCCAGCGCGTCGCGCATGTGCTTGGCATAGCCGAACACGTATTTGCCGGTCTTGGTATCCAGCCGCCCCTTCATGCCGTACTGGCTGCGGTGCGCCTCGTCGGAGATCACAACAATATTGCTGCGATCCGACAGCAGTGGGTGAAGTGCCTCATCGTCCAGCAGGGCGAACTTCTGCACCGTGGTGAAGATGATGCCGCCCGCCTCGCGCGAAGCCAGCATTTCGCGCAGCTCCTCGCGGCTGCCCGCCTGCACCGGCGTCTGCCGGAGCAGGTCTTCGGCGGCGCAGAAGGTGCCGAACAATTGCCCATCCAGATCGTTGCGGTCGGTCACCACCACCAGGGTGGGGTTCTTCATCTCCGGTTGCTGTAACAGCTTGCCCGCGTAGCAGGCCATGGTGATGCTCTTGCCCGAGCCTTGCGTATGCCACACCACGCCCGCCTTGCGGCTGCCGGGCTGTACTTCCTTGCCGTAGGTGGCACGCGGTTCCTGCACCTCCAGCAAGCCTTTGCTAAGGCTGCTGGCGGCGATCACCGTGGCCTTCACCGCCTCGCGCACGGCATGGAACTGGTGGTAGCCCGCAATCTTCTTGATGATCTGGTCGGCATCCTGCTCGAACAGCACGAAGTGGCGCACATAGTCGAGAAACAGTGCAGGCTCGAAGAAGCCGCGCACCAGCGTTTCCAACTCGAATTCCAGCAGCGGCCGGTCATCCTCATTGGCAATCGCCCGCCAGGGCTGCATGCGCTCTTGATTGGCCGTGAGCGACCCCAACCGCGCCGTGAAGCCATCGCTGACCACCACCGCCACGTTGGTGTTGAACAGGTCGTTGATCTCTTCCTTGTAGGTCTGGATCTGGTTGAAGGCATCCCAGATGTCGGTCTGCTCGTTGGCCGGGTTCTTCAGCTCAATCACCGCCAGCGGCAGGCCATTGACGAAGGCCACCAGGTCCGGGCGGCGCGGCTGCTTGGTGCCGGTCACGGTGAACTGGCTGACCAGCAGGAAGTCGTTGTTGCGTGGATTGGTGAAGTCGATGAGATTGACCAGATCGCTGCGTTTTTCGTCGCCCACTGAAAACTCGACGGGAATGCCGGACAACAGCAGTCGATGCACACGGCGGTTGCGTGCAATCAGCAGCGGCTCGCTGACCGTCAGAAGTTCGTGTGCCGCCTGCTCCAGCGCCGCAGCGGGGATGTGCGGGTTGATGCGGATGAGCGCGACCAACAAGCGTTCGCGCAATACGGTCTGACGATAGTCGGAGCGAGCAGGTTGGTCTCCATCGGGCGCAATGTCTGGGCCCTGTGTGTACGTCCAACCGAGAGTCCCGAACCATTCAATGCAGAGGTCTTCGAGTTGTTGTTCAGTAATCATTTTCCCTCCGCTGCCTGCTGCTTCACCGCATCCATGATTTGTTCGACCACTCCATCACGTAGTTGCGATGGATAGCCATTCTTTCGCAACGTGACTCGGATAACGTTACGCATTCGAGCCTGAGCGTCTTCGCGTTTTTCCCAATCCACAACTTGATGTTTGGAAATATCGTGGGACAACTCGCTGGCAATCAAGGCGATACGTCCTGGTTCAACTTGCTGCGCGTCAGGATGCGCACGCAAGATGGCATCAATTTTGAAAGAAGTCTGCTCCGAAGCAATGATGGGAGCTTCGACAACATCAACAGCTGGAACGGAAGGCACTTGAACAATTTGACTAGCGATCAAGCGCTCACGCTCTACAGCACGCGCAAGGCTGGCTTCCTCCTCCGCTTCGGCGGTTGTGATATTGCAATAATCAGATGCTCCGATCAGATCAGGAAAGAGACTGGCATGGTGCACGTTCATCCGCCTAAGATGGCGCAAGCAAGCATCACGCCCTTCATTAAGGATATAAATCTTGCAGATGTATCGAGCTAATAAATCGGCCTGATCTTCTTCCGATGCGGAGCGTAACTCCTCATCCTCAAAAGCCTCGTCGTCAGCCAAGACATTTGCCAACTTATTTTCTATCGTGGCGTCATACGGAGAGAAAGTGAACAGTCCAGCCTGATTAACTAATCTCCCGTAGCTGTCCTTGCGCGGTTCCCAAAGCCGAATGCCAGTCTCATCCTGATGTTCCAAAATGAAACTTTTGTTGAGTACGTAGACGACTCGGTAAGGATTCTCTTCTTCATCCTTGCTATCAGCCTTGGCAAAGGCAAAAAAAAGAGCGACATACGGGGAATAGGTCCAGTCCAGCAAGGGAGTCATCAAGCCATGATGCTGGCCAATGGACCAAAGCTCGTCATCTTCATCCACGAGACTGTTGTCACTAAGCCGACCTCGAATGGCACGCTTGAAACGCTCTAGCTGAGTCGCTGCTAAATTTCCGGTGACTATCCCATTGTCGGATAGACGACCCAGCGTCGGCATCAGACTCCAGTCGGAACGTCGTTGCCCACGAAAAATCAGTTGCACACCTGGCCGGTTAAAGAATGGGCTCTCCAGTAGTTCAGTATAATCCCGCCAAGATTCCAATCGAGTTACCGGGATGCGGCCACTACGCTCATCTGCCATGACCTCAAAGCATCTCTGATCATCGTGCCAAACCGGAATCTTCTCAAAATAGTCTGTACCCTGTTCTACAAGGAAGGTTTCTTTCTGATTCATTGTTCGACCTCATCCGTCAAGGCCCCCACAGAAACATCTCCGGAAAGAAGCTTAGGAAGAAGAGTGTCCCGGAGCTCAGCGAGAAGTATTGCGCTCTTTCTATTCGCCAGAATTTGGGAAAATAGTGGTTGCACGTTCTGGTTAAATGCTTGTGCGACCAATTGCGTCGGCAGCACCACATCTTCTTGAACAACCATATCAGGGCGCACAGCAGGATATGCACCGCCATCTGCCAGATGAGCCAAGCGTTCGATATTGGTTTCAGATGTGGCGACAAGATAAACAAACTCTAGCCAATGGGATACTTTCGGCCTTAGCGCTGCAAAACCCGTGCTTCCCGTCAGACCAGCTTCGCCAACCAAGGCAAAAGATCGGTTGCCTGGACGTACTGTACCGACGATAGTATCTCCATACCGCAAAATTCTTCTGGCACGGCTTGGAATTTCTTTGCCACCAATGCTTTGCACTCCTGTAATTTCGCCTCCCTTGGTGTTGGCTAAATCCACATACCGGACTGCACCAGGCAGGGTTTTGGCGCTCCAGCTTTCAGGGTTCAACTGGCATATTTCAGTCAATGTTCCAGCTTTCCACCCCATCGGGATTTCCCCCAACTCCGACTCTTGCATTTCATCGGGAAACAGCGCGGCGGTGGCAGCGAGTTGGTCGTGGTGCTCGCGGGGCATCTGGTCGAGTTCGGCGTCGGTCTTGCCGCTGATGGCGCGCATGGCGGCGCGCAGCAGGTCTTGGCCTTGTTCGATGGCTGCGATCTTGGCCTTGACCGGGTCGAAATCGACAAACCAGGACTTGAAGATGGCTTGCGCCATGGCTTCGAGGGTTTGGTTGATGCGGCGGTTGAGGTCGATTTTGTCGTCGATAGCTCCAAGTACTCGTGCAATTTCCTTCTGTACGTCCTTTGGTGGAACGTCAAGCTCACGCACGTAGACTGCGGCACGAGTTGTCGAAGGGATTGGGGATCCGTCGTCAATTTCTCCAAGCTTGTGATATTGGATTGCGTAATACAGCCACCGCATGTCGAGATCGGTTTTGGGGACTACGTAGTATGCCGTGTCAATGACAAAGAATTCGTCTTCTGAGTACTGCACTCCGCGATAAGCGCCTTTACGACCAAGAATGACCCCAGGGCCCTTTGCAAGAGGCTTCTCAGTCCATCCAATAGGACCGTTGCTGCCAAAGACTCGGACAGAGCCACGCGCAGACTCGTAGCCACGTATGGCCTTGCCATATTCGAGGCTAATCTCATCGCCCCATGTTGATGGTCTCCAAGAGTTCATGCATTCGCCTCTTGGTCGATTGATGTGACAACGGCGAAACCCAACCCCGCCAAATTCTTCCTGATTTCCGCCTCCAGCTTCGCGCTTTCCGCAAATTGCTCCGCTAGCTGCGATGTTAGCCGCTGCATCTTTTCAGCAAAGGGTTCGCAGTCGTCTTCCTGCTCCGCCGCACCCACATAGCGCCCCGGCGTGAGTACATGCTCGTGCTTGCGCACATCGTCCAGCTTGGCGCTAAAGCAGAAGCCAGCCACATCCTCGTATCCTTCCCCCTGCTGCCAGGCATGGAAGGTGTCGGCGATTTTCTGAATATCGTTCGGGGTGAAGTCGCGCAGCACGCGATCCTTCATATAGCCCAACTGGCGGGCGTCGATGAACAGGAATTCACCGCGCCGGTCGCGCTTCTTCTTGTCCAGCGCGAAGCCATTCTGCTTGTCGCGGGTCAGGAACCAGATGCATGCCGGAATCTGGGTGTTGGTGAACAACTGGCCGGGCAGCGCGACCATGCACTCCACGTAGTCGTCCTCGATCAGCCGCTTGCGGATTTCGCCCTCGTTGTTGGTGTTGGAACTCATCGAACCGTTGGCCAGCAGCAGCGCCATGCTGCCGGTGGGCGCCAGGTGCCAGAGCATGTGTTGCAGCCAGGCGAAGTTGGCGTTGCCTTGGGGCGGCGTGCCGGCGATCCAGCGCGGATCGGCGGTCAACTTTTCGTTCCACCACTCTTTCATGTTGAAGGGGGGGTTGGCCATGACGAAGTCGGCGCGCAGGTCCGGGTGCAGGTCGTTCAGCAGGGTATCGGCCGGGCCGGGGCCGAAGTTGAAGTCGATACCGCGAATGGCCATGTTCATCGCGGCCAATCGCCAGGTGGTGGGGTTGCTCTCCTGGCCGTAGACGCTGATCTGCCCGCTCTTGCCGTTTACTGCCTTGCCGCCGTGCTGCTCGATGAACTCCTCGCTCTGCACGAAGAAGCCGCCGGAGCCCATGGCCGGGTCGTAGACGCGGCCCTTGAACGGCTGGAGCATTTCCACGATCAGGGTAACGATGCTCTTGGGCGTGTAGTACTGGCCGCCCTTCTTGCCTTCGGCCAGGGCGAACTGGCCGAGGAAGTATTCGTAGACGTGGCCGAGGATGTCTTTGGATTTCAGGTTCAGCCGCTGGCCCTTGTACTCTTTGGCGCTGAAGTCGGTATCCGAGAAATGGCTGATCAGCCCGGCAAGCTTGCTGGATTCGAGTTGCACACGGGCGAAGTCCTTATTGAGCACGTTCTTCAGGCGGGCATTCTCGCGCTCGACGGCTTCCATGGCGTTGTCGATCAGCCAGCCGACCGAACGCATTTCCTCAGGCTCGTCCTTGCCCGGCTTGTTCCACGGCAGCGCTGCCTTGGGTGGCAGTTGCGCGCAGTCGCGCAGCGTCTGCCAACGCGCTTCTACCGGCACCCAGAACACGTTCTTCTCGGTGTAGAAGTCGCGTACTTCCAGTTCGGCGGCAATATTCTCTTCGTACTCCTGGGTACCTGCGCCGCCGTATGCGTCCGGATCCATGTAGTAGTCATGATTCGGGCTGGTGAACTGTTCACGCAGTTCGCGCTGCCGTTCTTCGAAGGCATCGGAGACATACTTGATGAAGATCAGCCCGAGCACGACGTGCTTGTACACGGCGGCGTCAAGGTTGGAGCGCAGCTTGTCTGCGGCAGTCCAGAGCTTCTTTTCCAGATCGTTGAAGAATTGTTGTTCTATGGGTTTCATGTTTTTGTCCCGTGTTGCGTTATGACTGTCTTCCTTGCCGGTCTCGCTGGCCTCTCGCCTATTGGCCGCTAATTGCTTGCCAATGGGTTTGCGCAAGGATAAATCGTTGTCGTTCTAAGGCCGCCGAATCGTCGGAAGTAAATAGCGCATAACATTGGAAGAAACTGCTTTGCTGGCTCAGCGCTTCTAGCGACCCCTCATTTATAGAACTACCTCCAATGACACCGGATCTTCCGATGCATTGTTTAATATTCTGTTCTATGGGAATTACCTACTCTTTCCCCAGTGTCAGGCAGGCCAGTAGAGCCGCTTTAGCGGCAGAATTCGTTTGGTTTCGGCGTCGGTAGCGTCGTAATGCTCGATCAGGGCGCGCACCAAATGGTCGAGCGTCCACATGGCTAGAGGGATGGATGCCCGATCTGCCTCGTACTGGGCGTCCTTGGTGAAGCCGCCGGTGCTGACGTACAGACCGCGATCATCCTTGTGGCGGCCTCCGAGGAAGCTGCGGATTTCCTGACTTCCCATCTGCCCCCTGCGGTGCTTGACCTCCACCACGATACGCGGATGTTCGAATCCGAACCCATCCGGCGAGGCAACAATATCTTTACCTCGATCTGAACCTGGCGGAGAAACCTGAGTCTTGTAGCCCATGGCGCGCAATATTCCCGCCACTAGCTGCTGCATGTCGTCCCAATCAAGCTCGTTGACGCGGTCTTTGATTCGCTCCACCGCTTGAGAGTCGATGTCAGCCAAAGGATCTGCTACTACGTCATCTGCCTCATCATCAGCCATCGGGGCCGACTGCCCCTGAAGAGCGGCGAGAACTTCGGCAGCAGCAACTCGCGGCACCTCGAACAACGTCAAGGTGGAACCAAGACTATTCTTTGTACCGGCGCCCAAACGATCGCGTGGCAATTCCTGCGCGCCCCAGTGAACATCTCGGGCTAAAGGCATGCCCTGCTCTGCCCAATCGGCATGATGCGTAGCGGGACCAGCAATCCTACCGATCGAGTAAATGCGGTTTGGAGGAGAATAGGTAACAACCCAATCGCCATCTCGAATGTCGTTGACGAAGCGCCACACCTGAGAAGCGCCTGACACTACCGTGCCATGCTTGGCCTGCGGCTCAGCTGCCTGATAGAGGGCGATCAGCTGTTTTCGACCAACGCCAGGTTTGGCATGAGCAGCGAGCTGACTCCAGCCCACAGCAACGACACCGCGCTCTCGAAAAGCGTCATACAAGGTGCCGCCATCGCCGCGAACCATCCACATCCGTTCCATCGCGCCTCCTCCCGTTCTCGAAGCCATTAATCCAGCCCGCCCAAGAACTCGGCTGTCAGCACGACGGACTTGATACTTCGCAAGCTGTGGCTCTGCGAGTCAAGATCTTGGCGAAGTGGTTTCCCGCGACATTGTATCAGCGCCCGATGGTCGTCAATGCCCCTGCTAGGCCCGCCCATTATGCCCAGCTAAAGGGCTGACCCCACAAACAACAAGGGCGCCTCTCGGCGCCCTCATTCTTTCAACTCACTCCCACTCAATAGTAGCCGGTGGCTTCCCCGAGATGTCATAGACAACCCTTGAAACCCCCCGCAACTCATTGATGATCCGGTTGCTCACCGCACCCAGGAACTCATACGGCAGATGCGCCCAATGCGCGGTCATGAAGTCAATCGTCTCCACGGCTCGCAGCGCAATCACCCACTCATAAGCCCGCGCGTCACCCACCACGCCCACCGACTTCACCGGCAGGAACACGGCAAACGCCTGGCTGGTCTTGTCGTACAGGTCAGCCTTGCGCAGTTCATCAATGAAGATGGCATCGGCCTTGGCCAGCAGCTCGGCGTATTCGCGCTTCACTTCGCCCAGGATACGCACGCCCAGGCCCGGGCCCGGGAACGGATGGCGGTAGACCATGGTGCGCGGCAGGCCGAGCTCGACGCCCAGGCGGCGCACTTCGTCCTTGAACAGCTCGCGCAGCGGCTCCACCAGGCCCAGCTTCATGTGCTCCGGCAGGCCGCCCACGTTGTGGTGGCTCTTGATCACATGCGCCTTGCCAGTCTTGCTGCCGGCCGACTCGATCACGTCCGGGTAGATGGTGCCCTGCGCCAGCCACTTGGCGTTCTTCAGCTTGTTCGACTCTTCGTCGAAGATCTCGACGAACAGGTTGCCGATGATCTTGCGCTTGGCTTCCGGGTCGCTCACGCCTTCCAGCGCGCTGAAGTAACGGTCGGCGGCATTCACGCGCACGACCTTCACGCCCATGTGCTCGGCAAACATCGCCATCACCTGGTCGCCTTCCTGCCAGCGCAGCAGGCCGGTATCCACGAACACGCAGGTCAGCTTCTCGCCGATGGCCTTGTGCAGCAGCGCGGCCACGACGGACGAATCGACGCCGCCGGACAGGCCCAGGATCACTTCGTCATCGCCCACCTGTTCGCGCACGCGGGCGATCTGGTCGTCGATGATGTTGGCGGCGGTCCACAGGGTCTGGCAGCCGCACACATCCACCACGAAGCGGCGCAGCAGCGCCTGGCCCTGCAGGGTGTGGGTCACTTCCGGGTGGAACTGCACGCCGTACCAGCGCTTTTCTTCGTTGGCCATGGCGGCCACCGGAATGCGGTCGGTGGTGGCGGTAATGGTGAAGCCCGGCGGCGCGACGGAGACGTGGTCGCCGTGGCTCATCCAGACATTCAACTTCGGCTCGCCGCCGTGGTCGCTCAGGCCCTTGAACAGCGCATCGGGGTTGATGACGTTCACTTCGGCGTGGCCGAATTCGCGCTGGTCAGCGGCTTCGGTGGCGCCGCCCAGCTGCGCGGCCAGGGTCTGCATGCCGTAGCAGATGCCGAAGATCGGCAGGCCGCTGTCGAACACTTCCTGCGGCGCGGCCGGGGCGCCCGGCAGCGTGGTCGATTCCGGGCCACCGGACAGGATGATGCCCTTGGCGCCAAACGCCGCGATCTCGGCCGGGTTGTGGTCCCAGGCCCAGATTTCGCAGTAGACGCCCAGCTCGCGGATGCGGCGGGCGATCAGCTGCGTGTACTGCGCGCCGAAATCGAGGATCAGGATCTTGTCGTTATGGATATTGGTCATGGCGCCCTGGCAATGCAGTAGGGAAAACGAAACTTCAAATAATCTGCTGCGCAGATGGAAAAAGAGGAACGGGAATCAGCTTCCTCGTTCCTCTTTCTCCGGCCCGCGTCAGGCGCGGTAGTTCGGCGGTTCCTTGGTGATCGTCACGTCGTGGACGTGGCTCTCACGCTGGCCGGCGCCGCTGATCTTGACGAACTTGGGCTTCGTGCGCATGTCGTCGATGGTGGCGCAACCCACGTAGCCCATGGTGGCGCGCAGGCCGCCCATCAGCTGGTGGATGATGCCGCCCACCGGGCCGCGGTACGGCACGCGGCCTTCGATGCCTTCCGGCACCAGCTTGTCGGCAGTGGCGGCGTCCTGGAAGTAGCGGTCCTTGGACCCCTTTTCCATGGCGGCCAGCGAACCCATGCCGCGGTAGCTCTTGTACGAACGGCCCTGGTACAGCTCGGTCTCGCCCGGCGATTCCTCGGTACCGGCCAGCAGGCCACCGACCATGATGGTCGAGGCACCGGCGGCCAGCGCCTTGCCGATGTCACCCGAGTAACGGATGCCACCGTCGGCGATGAGCGGGATGCGGTCCTGCAGGGCTTCGGCCACCAGATCGATGGCGGTCACCTGCGGCACGCCGACGCCGGCGACGACGCGCGTGGTGCAGATCGAGCCCGGGCCGATGCCGACCTTGACCGCGTCCGCGCCGCTGTCCAGCAGCGCCAGTGCGGCTTCGCCGGTGCAGATGTTGCCACCGATGACCTGCACGTGCGGGAAGTTCTTCTTCACCCAGGCGACGCGGTCCAGCACGCCCTGCGAGTGGCCGTGCGCGGTATCGACCACGATCACGTCCACGCCGGCGGCAACCAGCGCTTCCACGCGGCGGTCGGTGTCACCACCCACGCCGACGGCAGCGCCGACCAGCAGGCGGGTCGACAGATCCTTGGCGGCGTTGGGGAAGTCGGTGTTCTTCTGGATGTCCTTGACGGTGATCAGGCCACGCAGGGCGAAATCATCGTTGACCACCAGCACCTTTTCGATGCGGTTGCGGTGCAGCAGCTGCAGCACTTCATCGCTGGCGGCGCCTTCCTTCACCGTGACCAGGCGATCCTTCTTGGTCATGATGTGGCGGACCGGATCGTCCAGCTCGGTCTCGAAGCGCATGTCGCGATGGGTCACGATACCAGCCAGCAGGCCATCGCTACCCACCACCGGCACGCCGGAGATGTTGTGCGCCTGGGTCAGGGCCAGCACGTCGCGGATGGTGGTTTCCGGGCCGACGGTGATCGGGTCGCGGATGACACCGGCCTCGAACTTCTTGACCTTGGCCACTTCGGCGGCCTGCTGTTCCAGGCTGAGATTCTTGTGGATGATGCCCATGCCACCCAGCTGTGCCATGGCGATGGCCAGGCGGGCTTCGGTGACGGTATCCATGGCCGCAGACAGGATCGGAAGCTTGAGCTTCAGGTCTCGGGTCAACCGCGTTTCGAGGTTGACGTCCTTGGGCAGGATGGTCGAGTGGGCGGGGACGAGCGAGACGTCGTCGTAAGTGAGTGCTTCAGCCTGGATGCGCAGCATCGGCATACCCGAGATGTGGGGAAGCGCGACATTTTACCCCTTTTTCACGCCCGGTGGGAGGGGGTGGATGCGACGCAGTGTCGCGCGGGCGGCGCCTTTGGTAGGTGCGGACCGTTGGTCCGCATAATCCATCAGGCACCGGCACCCCAGCAGGACCTCCTTGCCCCAAGGAATGTGCCGACCAACGGTCGGCACCCACCAGAAGCCAGGCCGGCCTGTGTTTGGTGGGTGCGGACCGTTGGTCGGCACCCACCAGGAGCCAGCCCGGCCTGTTTTTGGTAGGTGCGGACCGTTGGTCCGCATAATCCATCAGGCACCGATACCCCACCAGAAGCCGGGAATCAGCTCAGCGCTTCCGCCGCTTCCAGGGTGTTCTGCATCAGCGTGGCCACGGTCATCGGGCCGACGCCACCCGGCACGGGGGTAATCCAGCTCGCCCGTTCGGCCGCCGCTTCAAACCCGACATCGCCCACCAGGCGGCCATCGTCCAGCCGGTTGATGCCGACGTCGATCACCACAGCCCCCGGCTTCACCCACTCGCCCGGCACGATGCCCGGGCGGCCCACGGCCACCACCAGGATGTCGGCGTTGCGCACGGCCTGCTCCAGCACGTCCTTGGGGGTGAACTTGTGGCAGCTGGTCACGGTGCAGCCGGCGATCAGCAGTTCCAGGCCCATCGGCCGGCCGACGTGGTTGCTCACGCCCACGATCGTGGCATTGCGTCCGCGCACCGGCTGGTCGGTATGGCCCAGCAGCGTGGTGATGCCGCGCGGGGTGCACGGGCGCAGGCCGAATTCACGCAGGGCCAGGTGGCCGACGTTTTCCGGGTGGAAGCCGTCCACGTCCTTGCGCGGGTCGATGCGCTGGATCAGGCGGCGCGCGTCGGGGATGCCCGGCAGCGGCAGCTGGATCAGGATGCCGTTGATCTTGGGGTCGGCGTTGAGCTGGTCGATCAGGTCGAGCAGTTCGGCCTCGCTGGTGCCAGCGGGCAGATCGTAGTCATGGGCTTCGATGCCGACCTTTTCAGCCGCGCGGCGCTTGTTGCGCACGTACACGGTGGAGGCCGGGTCGCCACCGACCAGCACCACGGCCAGGCCGGGGCGGCTGCCACCGGCGGCCACCCGGGCGTCGACGCGCACCTTCAGGCTGTCGAGCAGGTCCTCGGCAATACGGCGGCCATCGAGGATGCGGGCAGGAAGCTGGGGGGCGGAGTCAGTCATCGAATGCGGGGGCAGGCGGCGGCGGGGACGCTATTGTCCCTGATTCAGGCCCCCTCGCCCACCGCTTCGAGTGCTCGCCGGGCATGGCCCGGCGCTACCTACCAACCGCGCGGGGCCCGGTAGCGCCGGGCCATGCCCGGCGAGCGCGAAGCGCGGCAATCAATCCTCTTCTTCTTCCGGCACCTGGTCCGCATTCAACGTGCGGGCCTTGCGCTTTGGCGCGGTGAACGGGGTCGGGGTCGGCACGCCCGGCAGCGCGCTGCCGAACACCATGTGCGCACCGGCGCGCAGGCTGCCGCCGGCCATTTCCAGCTCGAACCGCTCGGCGTCGCGTTCGCGGATCTGCTCGGCGATCTCCTGCGCGTCGTCTTCGTCCGCGCCCAGTTCCATCAGCGCGGCCTGGCCGAACATCAGCGCCGATTCAAACGTCTCGCGGATCTGGAAATCGACGCCGGCATGGATCAACCGCAGCGAGTGCTCGCGGTCGAACGAGCGCACCAGCAGCTTGGCCTGCGGGAATTCATGCGCGACCAGCTCAACGATGCGGTCGGCATCCTCTGCATTGTTCACGCACACCGCGATCGCCCGCGCGGTACCGGCGCCGGAGGCATGCAGCACGTCCAGACGGGTGCCATCGCCGTAATAGATCTTGAAACCGAAGCGCTCGGCGTTGTGGATCATCTCCACATCGTTGTCGATGATGGTCACGTCCACGTCGCGGGCCAGCAGCGACTGGCTGGCCACCTGGCCGAAGCGGCCGAAGCCGATCATCAGCACGCTGCCGGACAGGCCATCGGCGGTGTCCACGCCTTCCAGGCTGACTTCCGGCTTCGGTGCCACGCGCTTGTAGACCAGCACCACCAGCGGGGTGAGGGCCATCGACAGCACCACCACGGCGGTGAAGTTGGCATTGATGTCCATGTCGATGACGCCGGCACTGGCGGCGGCGGAGAACAGCACGAAGGCGAATTCACCGCCCTGCGCCATCAGCACGCCACGGTCCATGGCCTGTGCGTGGTCGCTGCCCATCAGGCGGGCCACCACGTAGATGCACAGCGCCTTGGCCGCCATCAGCGCCAGCACCAGGCCGACGATCATCGGCCAGTTGCCGGCCACAACGCCCAGGTCCAGCGCCATGCCCACGCTGAGGAAGAACAGGCCCAGCAGGATGCCGCGGAACGGTTCGATGTCCGCTTCGATCTGGTGGCGGAAGGTGGATTCGCTCAGCAGCACGCCGGCGAGGAAGGCACCCATCGCCATCGACAGGCCGGACAGCTGCATCAACAGCGCCGCACCCAGCACGACCAGCAGCGCTGCGGCGGTCATCACTTCGCGCGCCTTCGATTCGGCCAGCAGGCGGAACAGCGGGTTGAGCAGGAAGCGGCCGACCAGCACCAGGCCAACGATGGCGCCGACGCCGATCGCCACCGACAACCAGCGCGAGCCTTCGCCATCGGCACTGCCCGCACTCGGCGCCATCCAGGCAACCAGGGCCAGCAGCGGCACGATCAAGAGGTCTTCGAACAGCAGGATGGAGACGATCTTCTGCCCCGACGGCAGCGCGATGTCGCCGCGCTCGGCGAGCAGCTGCATCACCACTGCGGTGGAGGTGAGCACGAAGCCGGTGGCGCCGATGAAGGCGACCTGCCACGGCAGGCCGAACAGCTTGGCGATGGTGGTCAGCACCAGCGCACAGGTGGCGATCTGCAGCGTCCCCAGCCCGAAGATTTCCTTGCGCAGGCTCCACAGGTGCGAGGGCCGCATTTCCAGGCCGATGACGAACAGGAACATCACCACGCCCAGCTCGGCCGTACGCAGGATCGCCTGCGGGTCGGAGAACCAGCCCAGGCCGAATGGTCCGATGGCCAGGCCAGCGGCAAAGTAACCCAGCACCGAACCCAGGCCGAGCCTGCGGAACAAGGGCACCATCACCACCGCCGCGCCCAACAGGGCCACGACCTTGACCAGCTCGCTGGTCGCTGCTTCTACCGCCATGCGGTGTTTCCCCGAAAACCGAAATCGGCCTCAACGATAGAGCAAGTTTTCTGACGGCAATAGCATCGACGTTGCGTTTAGTTGTGCCGAAAATGGAACGATGGTGGGATTGATAACCAAGATCGTTCCGAAATCGGTAGCGCCGGGCCATGCCCGGCGAACCGGATCACCCTCCGCTGCAGAACGCGGCGTAATCGATATACCCCGGGAACGGCACGCCCGGCGCGCACACCGGGCAGGCCGGGTCAGGCCCGATGCCGGTTTCGCGGAAGCGCATGCCCAGCGCATCGAAGCGCAGCAGCCGGCCCACCAGCGGCTCACCGATGCCCAGCAGCAGCTTCAGCACCTCGGTGGCCTGCAGCACCCCGGCCAGGCCGGGCAGCACGCCCAGCACGCCCGCCTCGGAGCAGTTCGGCGCGAACTCCGGCGGCGGCGGCTCGGGGAACAGGCAGCGGTAGCACGGCGCCACGCCACGCTGGCGGCCGGCGTCAAACACGCTTACCTGGCCATCAAAGCGCTCGATGGCGGCATAGACCATGGGCTTGGCGTGCTTGATGCAGGCGTCGTTGAGCAGGTAGCGCAGGGGGAAGTTGTCCGAGCCGTCCAGCACCACGTCCACGCCGTCCAGCAGGCGATCGACATTCTCCGAGGTCACCCGCTCGGGCACGGCCTCGACCTCGATGGACGGGTTCAACGCCAGCAGCCGCTCGCGCGCCGAATCGACCTTCAGCTGGCCGACGCTGGCCTCGGTGTGCACGATCTGACGGTGCAGGTTGCTGCGCTCCACGCGGTCATGGTCGGCAAACCGCAGGTGCCCTACCCCGGCTGCGGCAAGGTAGAAGCCAGCCGGTGCGCCCAGGCCGCCTGCACCCAGTACCAGCACGCGCGACTGCTGCAGGCGGCGCTGGCCGGCCTCACCCACCTGCGGCAGCAGCAGGTGGCGCGAGTAGCGGTCGTAGAAATCGCGGTCGGCGGCGTCCAGCATCGGCTGCACCAGGGGCAGCGCCTGCTCGCGCCAGGCCACGGTGCCGCCGGCCACGGAGGCGACGTTCGAGTAGCCCGCCGCCAGCAGCGCCTGTGCGGCGTCGGCCGAGCGCTTGCCGCTCTGGCAGATCAGCAGGATCTCCTGGCCCGGGGCGGGCAAGTGCGCGGCCGGGTCGGCCAGCAGGTCGTCCTTGGCCACGCCACGCGCGCCCTCGGCCATGCCTCCCGCGCGCTCATGCGCCTGGCGCACATCGATCAGCACCGCACCGTGGGCCACACGCGCGCGTGCCTGTTCCGGGGAAAGCTCGGGAATGCTCATTGCCGCATTATCACGCACGTGGCGGCCACCCGCCTTGACCAATATCCGCGAACACAGGGTAGTGCCGGCCGCTGGCCGGCATCGCCATGAGCGCATCAGACCGCGCAAGGTTGCCGGCCAGCGGCCGGCACTACCAGAGCGGAGCACCAACAAAAAAGGCGGCCCTGCGGCCGCCTCTCGTGGATCACTTGCCCTTGACGTGCTTCATCAAGCGCCGCTTGGCCTTGACCTGCCGCTCGGTGAGGACGTTCTTCTTGCCCTCGTACGGGTTGGTACCCTCGCGGAAGATGAAGCTCACCGGCGTGCCGATCAGCTTGAAGCGCTTGCGGAAGAAGTTCTCCAGGTAGCGCTTGTACGATTCCTGCAGCTCCTTCAGGCGGGTGCCGTGCACGATGAAGGTCGGCGGGTTCGCGCCAGCCGGGTGCACGTAGCGCAGCTTGGAGACGTGGCCGCGGATGGTCGGCGGCGGGTTGGTCTCGTAGGCCATTTCCAGCGCCTTGTTCACTTCGCTGGTGGTGAAGGTCTTGTTGGCCGACTCGTGCGCGCGGTGCACCGCACGGAACAGCTCGCGCAGGCCCGAGCCATGCTTGGCGGAAATGCGCACCGACTCGGCCCACGGCACGAAGCCCAGGCGCAGCGACAGCATCGTTTCCGCCTGCTCGCGCTGGTACTCGGTCAGGCCATCCCACTTGTTGATGGCGATGACCAGCGCACGGCCGGCATCCAGCACCGCGCCCAGCACGGTGGCGTCCTGGTCGGTCACGCCTTCGGTGGCGTCCAGCATCAGCACGGCCACCTGGCACTGCTCGATGGACTGCATGGTCTTGACCACCGAGAACTTCTCGACGACCTCGTCCACGCGCGAACGACGGCGCAGGCCGGCGGTATCGATCAGGCGGTACTCGCGACCGTCACGCTCCAGGTCCACGGCGATGGAATCGCGGGTGGTACCCGGCACGTCCGAGGCGATCATGCGCTCTTCGCCGAGGATGCGGTTGACCAGCGTCGACTTGCCCACGTTCGGGCGGCCGACGAAGGCGATGCGGATGCGGTTCGGATCGTTGTCCAGCTCTTCGCCGCTGCCTTCTTCGGGCAGGCGCTGGATCACCTCATCCATCAGGTCGTCCAGACCCTGGCGATGGGCGGCCGACACGGTCAGCATTTCGCCGAAGCCGTAACGGGCGAACTCCGAGCGGACGGTGTCCTCGTCGGTGCCGTCGATCTTGTTGATCAGCAGCAGCGTCGGGCGCGACAGCTTGCGCAGCCAGGCCAGGATCTCGTCGTCCATCGCCGAGGTGCCCTCGCGGGCATCGACGACGAACAGGATCAGATCGGCTTCGGCCGCAGCAGCGCGGGCCTGGCGCGTGGTGGCGCCAGCCAGGCCTTCCTCTTCCTCGGCAATACCGCCGGTGTCCACGACGAGGAAATGGTTGTCCTCGTCCAGACGGCAGACGCCGTAGTTGCGGTCGCGGGTGACGCCGGGCTGGTCATGGACCAGGGCGTCACGCGTGCGGGTCAAAGCATTGAAGATGGTCGACTTGCCGACATTCGGCCGTCCAACCAGGGCGACCAAAGGCAGCATCGCGATTACTCCGTATTAATTTGCCAACCGGAATGCGGTCAGCTTGCCATCAACATTCTGCACCAGCAGCACCCCGTCGACGACGACTGGCTGGGCAAGAAGGGCATCACCGCCGCTCTTGGCCCGCGCCGCCATCGCGCCGTCGGAGGCCTGCAGCCAATGCAGGTATCCCTTGTAGTCACCGACGACCACGTAATCACCCTGCAGCGCAGGACCGGTCAGCGAACGACGCGCCAGGCCGGTCTGCGACCACATCGCGGTGCCGCTGGTCTTGTCCAGGCCGAACACGCCGCCCTTGGGGTCGGTAACGAACACATTGCCCGAAGACACCGCCACGCCGCCGGCACCGCCGTGGTCGCGCGCCCACAGCGGGCGACCGGTCGGGCCTTCGATGGCCATGGTCTGGTTCTTGAAGCTGCTTACGAAGAGCGTGTTGCCTTCCAGCACCGGTGCGCCGTCGACGTCGGCCATGCGGTCCAGCTCGGTGCGGCCTTCAGGGCTGCCCACGGTCTGGTCCCACAGGGTGCGGCCGTCCTGCATGGCCAGGGCGGCGACAGCGCCGTCATCCTTGCCGATGAACAGCACGCCCGGGCCGGTGACCACCGGCGCGTTGCCGCGCACGGTCAGCGCCGGCAGCTCGCTGGGGTTGAACCACTTCTGGGTGCCGTTGGAGGCTTCAAACGCGGTGACGCGGCCATCATTGCTGCGCACGAACACCAGGCCCTGCGACACGGCCGGGGCCGAGATCACTTCGCCCGGCACGCGGGCGCGCCACTTCTCGCTGCCATCATTGATGTCCAGCGCGATCACCTGGCCATCGAGGGTACCGATGACCACCAGGTTCTCGCCGACACCCGGGCCGCCGGACAGGCGCAGCTTGGCCTTCTTCTTTTCCTTCTGCGGCTCCCAGGTCCAGACCTTCTTGCCGGTCTGCAGGTCGATGGCATGCACGCCACCGGTGATCGCCGCGGCGAACACGTGGCCATTGGCCACCGCCGGGCCCTGGCGCACGCCGATGCGGCGCTCGCCCTTGCCCAGGTTGACCGACCAGGCCTTGTTGACCTTCAGGGTCGGCTCGAACTTGACCAGTTCCGCCGGCTCCTGCGCCTTCTTGGCGGCGGCGTCCTTACCGGCGAACCAGCCCTTCATGGTGCTGCAGCCGGTCAGTGCCATGCCCAGCAGCAGGACGGAGGCGACGCGCGTAATCATGACCTTCTGACTCATCAAACCGACTCCGCAGGGGCGGCGACGGTGCCGCCAGCGTCCATAACCTTGGTTTCCAGCACGCGCCGCTGCGGTGCTGCCACGTCCAGCGTCTTAAGCGCCTTCTCATACTGTTCACGGGCCGCATCTCGCTTGCCCTGCGCCAGCAGTGCATCGCCCTGGATTTCCAGGCTGCCGCTGTCCGTCGCGCTGCCAAGCAGCTTGATCGCCTCGTCGCTCTTGCCGGTGGCCACCAGCAGGCGGGCCACGCGCTGGTCAACCACGCGCTGCAGGTCGCCTTCGACCTTCACGCCGCGCAGGGTGGCCAGTGCTTCTTCGTTCTTGCCGGCATCGACCTGGGCCTTGGCCAGCTGCAGGGCCGCCAGGTCGCCATAGATGCTGTTCGGGCCAGCCTCCAGCGCCTTGACCGCCTTGGCAGCGTCGTCCAGCTTGTTGTCCTGCAGGCCGACCAGCGCCTTCTGGTACTCGACGTTGGCCGAGGCCAGCTTGCCGCCCTGGTTGGTCTGGTACCACTGCCAGCCGGCAATGGCGCCGATGGCGATCGCTACGCCACCGATGATGCTGGCGCCATTCTTCCGCAGCCAGCTGCGGACACGTTCACTTTGTTCGTGCTCGTCGAGCAGATCGTCGATCGCCATGCGTACTCTCGCCCCGCCCGTAGGGAGGGACCATTGGGATTATCGAAGGTGGTGAAACCGCGTCTCAGTGTGAAACCGGGACAACGGAGCCTTCAGAGGATACCTGAAAGCGGGCCACGTTGGCTCGCTGGTAGGGGGTCAGATCGACGATAGCGCCGTTCTGCTGAACCTGGACCGCCGAGGCATTGCCCAGGGTCACGCGGCTCACCTGGCCCGGGGTGAAGCTGCGGGTCTCGCCGGCCTTGATGAGCGCCTTCTCGACGGAGCCGCCATCCGGACCAGCAATATCGACCCAGCTGTCGCCACTGAACTGCATGTCCAGGTTGGCGGTGGCCGCAGCGGCCGGGGCTGGGCGCGGCACCGGGGCCAGCGACGCCACGTACGGCGTGGCCGCCGGCTTGGCAGCAACCGCCGCCGGCTCGCTACGCGCTGCCGGCTCGCTGCCGACGGTGGCTGGGGCGACCGGCACGGCCGCCGGAATCGCGTCCAGCGAGGCCGTGTTCGGCGCGGACGGGGTGTTGTCGAAGTGGCCGCGGGTGGCAAACCACACCGGCACCGCCAGCACCGCGGTGATGCCGACATACAGCATGCGGCGGCCGAGGTTCTCGGCGATGCGGCGGGCACGCGGGGTATGGGTATGGCTGACCAGGGTGGGCGGAACCACCGCGCCGACCTGGGCCTGCTCCAGCAGCTGGCTGATATCCACGTTCAGCAGGCGCGCATAGCTGCGCAGCTGGCCGCGGACGAACACCGGGGCGCCGAGCTTCTGCCACTGTTCTTCTTCAAGCGACTTGACCACCTGGACCGGCATGCGCAGGCGCTGGCCGACATCATCAAGGGTCAGTCCGGCCGCCTCTCGGGCCTGGCGCAGGCGGGTGCCGCAGCCGGCCGCAGTATCGAGAGCGCTCACAGTCTGGTCATCAATCACAATGCATCAACCCTGGAGGTTAGGAGCCCGCGTCCTGCGGAAATTCCTGTCGAATCCGCTGCAGGTAACGATCGGATGCCGCCTGATCGCCCAGTCGCGCCTCGATTTCAGACGCAAGTTGTAACACGGAACGTGTGGCCGGTGCAGCCGCAATCCTACGTTCGGCGAAGGCGCGCGCCTCGAAAAACTGGCCACGGCGGAAGTTGAGCTGCGCCATCGCCTCGAGGGCGACCGGGTTGGCCGGCACCATCACCAGCGCCGCACGCAGGTCGCGCTCGGCGCGTTCCACCTGGCCGGCGTCAAGCGCGCAGCGGCCGGCATTGGCCATCGCGCCGCCTGCGGAGGCATTGCCCGGCAGCTGCAGGGAACGGTCGAACCACAGCAGCGATTCGGCGGCACTGCCGTGCTGGCACAGCCAGGCGCCGTAATTGTTGAGTACGTCAGCGCGCTGTGGGGCCAGCTCGGTGGCACGGCGGAAGCCCTCGCCGGCCTTCTCCGAGCGGCCACGGCGCTCGTCGATGCCGGCCATCAGCATCACCGCGTCCACGCCCTTGGGCCGGGCCTTCAGGGCCTGGCGCACCTTGTGCTCGGCCTCGTCGAGGTTGCCCACCTGCATGTCGCGGGCGGCCAGGGCGAGCTGGTCCTGGTAACGGAATTCCTCGCGCACGCCGGGCGAATCACGCACGTGGCGTTCCGGGGCGATGTCACCGCCACGGGTGTATTCGTCGGGAAGCTGGGACTTGACGGTCTTGCTGCAGCCACTGGCCGAAACGGCCAGCACCCCTGCAATCAGGACTGGCCAGAGGCGGTCACGCGGCCGCATCGCTCCCCTTCCCTGCCTGCAACGTCTTGTTGAACTCTGCCTGGCGGCGGGTACGGTCCATCACCTGGCCCTTGAGCTGGCCGCAGGCGGCATCGATATCGTCGCCACGGGTGCGGCGGACCATCGTCAGCACGTTGCTGTCGAGCAGGATCTTCTGGAAGGCGCGGATGTGCGCTTCTTCCGAACGCTCGTAGCGGGTGCCGGGGAACGGATTGAACGGGATCAGGTTGACCTTGCCCGAATCCTTGGCCTGCACCGCGTTGTCGAACTGGCGCATGAGGCGGGCCAGCTCGCGGGCATGCTCGGGCTTGTCGTTGATGCCCTTCATCAGGGTGTATTCGAAGGTGACCGATTCGCGGCGCTTGTTGGCGCGCAGGTAGCGTGCGCACGAAGCCATCAGCTCGGCGATCGGGTACTTCTTGTTGAGCGGAACAAGGGTCTCGCGCAGCGCATCGTTCGGCGCGTGCAGCGACACCGCCAGCGACACGTCGCTTTCGGTGGACAGGCGGTCGATCTGCGGCACCAGGCCGGAGGTCGACAGGGTCACGCGCTTGTTGGCCAGGCCGTAGCCCAGATCGTCGCGCATCACGCTCATGGCGCGCACGACGTTGTCGAAATTCATCAGCGGCTCGCCCATGCCCATCATCACCACGTTGGTGAGGCGGCGCATCTGGTGCGGCACGTTGCCCAGGTGGCGTGCGGCAACCCACACCTGGCCGATGATCTCGGCGGTGGTCAGGTTGCGGTTGAAGCCCTGGGTGGCGGTGGAGCAGAACGTGCAGTTCAGGCCGCAACCGACCTGCGAGGACACGCACAGCGTGCCGCGGGTCTTGTCGGGGATGTACACGGTCTCGATGGCGTTCTTGCCATCCACGCCCATCGCCAGCAGCCACTTGTGGGTGCCGTCGGCGGAGGGCTTGTCGAACACGATGTTGGGAACCAGCACCTCGGCATGAGCCTGCAGCTTGGCGCGCAGGACCTTGCCGAGGTCGGTCATTTCATCGAAATCGGTGACGTAGCGATGGTGGATCCACTTCATCACCTGATGGGCACGGAACTTCTTCTCGCCGAGAACCTCGACGAAAAACTTCTCCAGGCCCGCGCGATCGAGGTCGAGCAGGTTCTGCTTGCCAGCCGTGGGTGCCGACTTCGGCAGCGGCTGGATGGCGGGGGACTGTACGACCTCGTTCACGGCATTACTCTCAGCGCGAGACGACTTCGGTGGCGGCGAAGAAGTAGGCGATTTCAATCGCGGCATTCTCGACCGAGTCCGAGCCGTGGGCGGCATTGGCATCGATGGATTCGGCGAAGTCGGCGCGAATGGTGCCCGCAGCGGCTTCCTTCGGGTTGGTGGCGCCCAGCAGGTCGCGGTGGGCCAGGACGGCGTTCTCGCCTTCCAGGGCCTGGATCATCACCGGGCCGGAGATCATGAACTCGACCAGCGCGTTGAAGAACGGACGCTCGCGGTGCACGGCGTAGAAGCCTTCGGCTTCACGACGCGACAGCTGCTTGTACTTGGCGGCCACGACCTTCAGGCCGGCCTTCTCGAAGCGGGCGTAGATTTCGCCGATGACGTTCTTGGCAACGGCGTCCGGCTTGATGATCGAAAGGGTGCGCTCCAGCGCCATGGGATGTCTCCAATGGAATCGGGCCGCTGATGGCCCGAAGGGTAACATGAAAAAAACCCGCGTCGGGACGCGGGCTTAGCCTGATAAACGTAGGCGAATTGTAAGAGATAACGCGGCTGGGTGGTAGTGCCGGCCGCTGGCCGGCAGGCTGGTACCCCCATGGGATGTCCGCGGCTGCCGGCCAGCGGCCGGCACTACCCTCTGCGCCCATTCACCCACCTGAGCGGATTCTGACCGTCCCGCCGGTTTTGCTGCACTGCAAAATGCCATACGCCCCCGTCTGGTCCTAGTATCAAACAATCGTTTGATTAAGGTCCGCCGCCCCATGGCCAAGCCCGCCCACTTCTCGACCAAGGACCGGATCCTCGGGGCCGCCGAGGAGCTGTTCGCCCTGCATGGCTTCGCCGGCACCTCGCTGCGCCAGGTCACCAGCCAGGCCGACGTCAACATCGCGGCGGTCAACTACCACTTCGGCTCCAAGGAAAACCTGGTCAACGAGGTGTTCCGCCGGCGCATGGACGAGATGACCAGCGTGCGCCTGGCCCAGCTCGAACGCGCCCGCAGCGAACACCCCGGGCAGCTGCGCCCGGTGCTGGCCGCCTTCGTCGAGCCGGCCCTGGCCATGGCCCAGGACCGGCAGAGCGGTGGGGCCTTTGTGCGGGTGATCGCCCGCGCCTACGCCGAAAAGAACGACAACCTGCGCAAGTTCCTGTCCGACCACTACGGCCACGTGCTGCGCGCGTTCGGCAAGGCCATCGCCGAGTGCGTGCCGGGCCTGAGCAAGGAAGAGCTGTACTGGCGCCTGGATTTCCTGGCCGGTTCGCTCACCTATGCAATGGCCGATTTCGGCCTGATCAAGCGACCCGCAGGTGTCACCGAAGCGGCGCATCGTGCCCATGCCGCCCACGAACTGATCCATTTCGCCGAAGCCGGGTTCCGCGCCGCCGCACGCGGCAGCGCCCTGCCCGCTTCTCCGTGATTCCACCGGGTGTGACCCACCCAGTAACTGCTGACCAACAAAGGCCCTACACCATGTCCAATTCCCTGCTAGTCCGCCGCGCCGCCGTGCTGGGTGCCGGCGTCATGGGTGCCCAGATCGCCGCCCACCTCACCAACGCTGGCGTCGACACCGTGCTGTTCGACCTGCCTGCGAAGGAAGGCCCGGCCGACGGCATCGTGCTGAAGGCGATCGCCAACCTCGGCAAGCTGAGCCCGGCGCCGCTGGCCAGCAAGTCGCTGGCCGAAGCCATCACCCCGGCCAACTACGAGTCGAGCCTGGACCAGCTGAAGGACTGCGACCTGATCATCGAGGCCATCGCCGAGCGCATGGACTGGAAGCAGGACCTGTACAAGAAGATCGCCCCGTTCGTGGCCGACCACGCGGTGCTGGCCTCCAACACTTCGGGCCTGGGCATCAACAAGCTGGCCGACGTGCTGCCCGAGCAGCTGCGCCACCGCTTCTGCGGCGTGCACTTCTTCAACCCGCCGCGCTACATGCACCTGGCCGAACTGATCCCGGCCAGCACCACCGACGCCTCCGTGCTGGAAGGCCTGGAAGAATTCCTGGTCACCACCCTGGGCAAGGGCGTGGTGTACGCCAAGGACACCCCGAACTTCATCGGCAACCGCATCGGCGTGTTCTCGATCCTGTCCACCATCCACCACACCCAGCAGTTCGGCCTGGGCTTCGATGAAGTGGACGGCCTGACCGGTCCGCTGGTCGGCCGCCCGAAGTCGGCCACCTACCGCACCTCCGACGTGGTCGGCCTGGACACCATGGCCCACGTCATCAAGACCATGGGCGACACCCTGCCCAACGACCCGTGGCATGAGTTCTTCAAGTCGCCGAAGTGGCTGGACGCGTTGATCGCCAAGGGCGCGCTGGGCCAGAAGACCGGCGCGGGCATCTTCCGCAAGGTCGGCAAGGACATCGTCGTGCTGGACCTGGAAAAGCAGGATTACCGCCCGGCCGACCGCACTGCCGCACCGGAAGTGGTCGAGATCCTGAAGATCAAAAACCCGGCCGAGAAGTTCGCCAAGCTGCGCGAAAGCCAGCACCCGCAGGCGCAGTTCCTGTGGGCGACCTTCCGCGATCTGTTCCACTACAGCGCTTACCACCTGGCCGACATCGCCGAGACCGCGCGCGACGTCGACCTCGCCATCCGCTGGGGCTACGGCTGGTCGCTGGGCCCGTTCGAAACCTGGCAGGCTGCCGGCTGGAAGCAGGTCGCGCAGTGGATCGCCGATGACATCGTCGCCGGCAAGAGCATGAGCAGCGCCCCGCTGCCGGACTGGGTGTTCGATGGCCGCGACGGCGTGCATGCCGCCGAAGGCAGCTACAGCCCGTCGCGCAACGCCAAGCTGCCGCGCTCGTCGCTGCCGGTGTACCAGCGCCAGCGTTTCCCGGATCCGCTGCTGGGCGAGAAGTTCGCCCCGGGCGAGACCGTGTTCGAGAACGACGGCCTGCGCATGTGGCATGACGGCGACGGCATCGCCGTGGTCAGCTTCAAGACCAAGATGAACACCGTCTCCGACCAGGTGCTGGACGGCCTGCAGGAATGCGTCAGCCGCGCCGAGAAGGACTTCCAGGGCCTGGTGATCTGGCAGCAGAAGGAACCCTTCTCCGCCGGTGCCGACCTGGCCGGTGCCCTCGGCCTGCTGCAGGCCGGCAAGGTCGACCAGTTCGAGGAAATGGTTGCCAACTTCCAGCGCACCAGCCAGCGCATCAAGTACTCGCTGGTGCCGGTGGTGGCTGCCGTGCGCGGCCTGGCCCTGGGTGGCGGCTGCGAGTTCCAGATGCACAGCGCCAAGACTGTCGCCTTCCTGGAAAGCTACATCGGCCTGGTCGAGGCCGGCGTCGGCCTGCTGCCGGCCGGTGGCGGCCTGAAGGAACTGGCCGTGCGCGCCTCGCAGGCCGCAGGCCCGGGCGGTGACGTGTTCGCCGAACTGAAGAAGACCTTCGAGACCGTGGCGATGGCCAAGGTGTCCAACTCGGCGGTCAACGCCCAGGAACTGGGCCTGCTGCGCAGCACCGACAAGGTGGTGTTCAACAGCTATGAAGCGCTGTACATCGCCAAGGCCGAAGCCCGTGCGCTGGCCGAAGCCGGCTACCGCCCGCCGCTGCCGGCACGCCGCATCCAGGTTGCCGGTGACGTGGGTATCGCCACCTTCAAGATGATGCTGGTGAACATGCTGGAAGGCCGTTTCATCAGCCCGTACGACTACGAGATCGCCGAGCGCATCGCCACCGTGCTGTGTGGCGGCAAGGTCGACCGCGGCACCCTGGTGGACGAAGAGTGGCTGCTGACCCTGGAGCGCAAGCACTTCGTCGAACTGGCCCAGCAGGAAAAGACCCAGGCCCGCATCGCGCACATGCTGAAGACCGGCAAGCCGCTGCGGAACTGATCGCCCCCCCTGCTTCTGGTGGGTGCTGACCGTTGGTCGGCACCCATCTGCCCCTGGTAGGTGCCGACCGCTGGTCGGCACTCCGGCTAAAAAATTCGAGAGATCACCGCAATGACCAAGCAAATCCAGGACGCCTACATCGTCGCCGCCACCCGCACCCCGGTCGGCAAGGCGCCCAAGGGCATGTTCCGCAACACCCGCCCCGATGACATGCTTGCGCACGTGCTGCGCAGCGTCGTCGCCCAGGCCCCGGGCGTGGACGTTAACCGCATCGATGACGCGATCATCGGCTGCGCCATGCCGGAAGCCGAGCAGGGCATGAACGTGGCCCGCATCGGCGTGCTGCTGGCCGGCCTGCCGAACACGATTGCCGCGCAGACCGTGAACCGCTTCTGCTCCTCCGGCCTGCAGGCCGTGGCGCAGGCCGCCGACGCGATCCGCCTGGGCAACGCCGACCTGATGCTGGCCGGTGGCACCGAGTCGATGTCGATGGTGCCGATGATGGGCAACAAGATCGCGATGGCCCCGAGCGTGTTCGACAACGACCACGTTGCCATCGCCTACGGCATGGGCATCACCGCCGAGAAGGTGGCCGAAGAGTGGAAGGTCTCGCGCGAAGACCAGGACGCCTTTGCCCTGGCCTCGCACCAGAAGGCCATGGCCGCCATCCAGAACGGCGAGTTCAAGGATGAGATCAGCCCGTACGAGATCGTCTCGCACCTGCCGGACCTGGCCGATGGCCATCGCATCATCACCCGCAACAAGGTGGCCGACACCGACGAAGGCCCGCGCCCGGATTCCTCGGCCGAAGGCCTGGCCAAGCTGCGCCCGGTGTTCCGCAACGGCCAGTTCGGCGGCACGGTCACTGCCGGCAACTCTTCGCAGATGAGCGATGGCGCCGGCGCCGTGCTGCTGGCGTCGGAGCAGGCAATCAAGGATTACGGCCTGACCCCGCTGGCGCGTTTCGTCAGCTTCTCGGTGGCCGGCGTGCGTCCGGAAGTGATGGGCATCGGCCCGATCGCCGCGATCCCGAAGGCACTGAAGCAGGCCGGCCTGACCCAGGACCAGCTGGACTGGATCGAGCTCAACGAAGCCTTCGCCGCGCAGTCGCTGGCGGTGATCCGCGATTGCGGCCTGGACCCGAGCAAGGTCAACCCGCTGGGCGGCGCGATTGCCTTGGGTCACCCGCTGGGCGCGACCGGCGCGATCCGTACCGCAACCCTGCTGCACGGCCTGCGTCGTCGCCAGCAGAAGTACGGCATGGTGACGATGTGCATCGGCACCGGCATGGGCGCGGCGGGTATTTTCGAGGCGCTGTAAGGTTCAAGGCGTTGCCGGCGGACGTGCTGGTTTGCTGTGGGGCACGGGTGGGTGAGACTGCCCGGGACACGCCGTAAACCCGTCCATGGGGGCTCGATGGCGCCATCCATGGCGCCAACGGTCCCGGTCAGCCTCACCCACCCGTGCCACCCGGCATTCCGCGCGGCGGAGGGGTGAGCAAAGGCAAGGTCAAAAGCTGGGGTCGGATCCCTTTGCGCAGCAAAGGGCTCTGACCCAAAAAGAAAAAGGCAGCCATCGGCTGCCTTTTTTTGCTTTTGCTCTTGCCCTTGATTCCGCCCTTCCCGTCCGCGCCCCACGGAAACTGTCGAGAGGGGGCGGATGGCCCTCTCCAAGACCGTTGGCGCCATGGATGGCGCCATCGAGCACCATGGAAGGGCTTTGGCGTGTCTTGGAGAGGGCCATCCGCCCCCTCCCCCACGTATCAAACAAGGCGCCGCACGGAGCGCTCGAAAACCGAAAAACTCACTCTTCCGCCAGCATCTCCGTCAGCTTCGCGCGCGCCGGCTTCGCCAGCTTCTTGTTCTCCAGCGCGAAACGGATCGTCGCTTCGACCAGGCCCAGATGGGTACCACAGTCAAAACGGGTGCCTTCGAAGCGGTACGCATCCACTTCGTCGGTCGCCAGCAGCGAAGCGATCGCATCAGTCAGCTGGATCTCGCCGCCGGCACCGGTGCCGGTGGATTCCAGCAGCTCGAAGATCTTCGGGCTCAGCACGTAACGGCCGACCACCGCCAGATCGCTCGGCGCGTCCTCGGGCTTCGGCTTCTCCACGATCTGCGAAATACGGCCCTTGCGGCCATCGAACGCTTCGGTCGCCACGATGCCGTAGCTGGCGGTGTTCTCGTGCGGCACGTCTTCCACTGCGATCACGCTCGCACCGCTGGCCTCGTTGAGGTCAGCCATCTGCTTCAGCGCGCCGTCGCCACGGTTCCAGATCAGATCGTCGGGCAGCAGCACCGCAAACGGTTCGTCACCGATCACCGACTTCGCACACAGCACGGCATGGCCCAGTCCCAGCGCCTCGGCCTGGGTGACGAAGATCGCACGCACACCTTCAGGCAGCACGTGGCGGATCATCTCCAGCTGCTCGTGCTTGCCCGCACGTTCCAGCTTCTGTTCCAGCTCGTAGGCCTTGTCGAAATAATCGGCAACGGCGTGCTTGTAGCGGTTGGTGATGAAAATCAGGGTGTCGCAACCGGCCTCGATGGCCTCGTCAACAGCGTATTGGATAAGCGGACGATCGATGATCGGCAGCATTTCCTTCGGAACCGTCTTGGTTGCCGGCAAAAAGCGCGTCCCGAGCCCTGCCACTGGAAAAACCGCCTTACGAATTCGCTTGCTCATTTAGTACCTGTTGGCCTCGCGTGCCGGAAAGGGAACAACTTTAGCGGAGGAGATGTAAGCGTCCTGTTCAATCGGAGAGAACTCCGGCATCGTCGCGAACAGCACTTCCCGGATCGTATCAGTGTCGTACTCGGCGATAGCGTCACGCAGTCTCGGCACGTTGCCCAGCACGATGTCGCGCGAGAACGTGCGCACGCCGGCTTCCAGCACCTTGGGGTGCGAGGTCGGCCGGTAATCCTCGTCCGAATAGAACAGGGTCTCGTGCAGCTTCTCGCCCGGGCGCAGGCCGGTGTAGATGATCGGAATGTCCTTGTACGGCTGCTTGCCGGCCAGGCGGATCATCTGTTCTGCCAGCACGCGGATCGGCACCGGTTCGCCCATGTCCAGGGTGTAGATGGCACCGTGCGACGCCGACGCCGCTGCCTGCAGGATCAGCTGGCAGGCTTCAGGGATCGTCATGAAGTAGCGGGTCACTTCCGGGTCGGTCACCGTGATCGGGCCGCCGCGCAGGATCTGCTCGCGGAACAGCGGCACCACGCTGCCGGCCGAATCGAGCACGTTGCCGAAGCGCACGGTGACGAAACGGGTATGCGTGGACTTCTGGTCCAGGCTCTGGCAGATCATCTCGGCGTAGCGCTTGCTGGCGCCCAGTGCATTGACCGGGTCGACGGCCTTGTCGGTGGAGATGAAAACGAAATGCTCGACGCGGGCTTCCATGCACGCACGCGCGACGTTCTCGGTGGCCAGGATGTTGTTGCGCACCGCTTCGCGCAGCTGGCGCTCGAGCACCGGCACATGCTTGTAGGCGGCCGCATGGAAGGCGGTATCGACCGGGTGCAGCGACAGCGCGTGGCGCATCACCGCCGGGTCACCGCAGTCACCCAGCACGGCTTCGATCTGCACGTCGGGGAAGCTGCGGCGCAGCTCGGCCTCGATGGTCAGCAGCAGCAGCTCGCTCATTTCCAGCAGCACGATGCGGCCGGCGCCGTGGCGCGCGCACTGGCGGCACAGTTCCGAACCGATCGAGCCGCCGGCACCGGTGACCATCACCGTGCGCCCGCCCAGCCAGCCTCGGATCAGGTTCCAGTCCGGCATGATCGGCTTGCGGCCGAGCAGGTCCTCGATGGCCACTTCCTTCAGCTGGCCCGGCAGCGACTGGCCCTGCAGGATGTCGCTGAGCTTGGGCACGGTGCGGAACGGAATGCCGGTGCTTTCGCAGATGGCAACCACGCGCTGCATACCCACCGCGTCCAGCGAGGGAATGGCGATGACCAGCAGCTTGGCCGCAGTTTCGCGGGCCACGGCCGGGGCGTCATCGAGGGTGCCCAGGATCGGCAGGCTCTGCAGCTTGGCGCCGCGCAGGTGCGGGGCGTCGTCCAGCAGGCCGACCGGCTCGAAGTTGCCGGAGCGGCGCAGGTCGCGCACCAGGGTCTCGGCCGCCTGGCCGGCACCCAGGATGAGCACGCGCCGCGCGGTCGAATCGGACTGCAGCGCCTGGTAGTCCTTCCACGCCCGGTACAGCAGGCGCGGCGCGCCCAGCAGCGCCGACAGCGCGAAGGGATAGATCACCAGCACCGACAGCGGAACGCCGTTGAAGCGCTTCCAGGCCAGCACCAGCACGATGGCGACCAGGCCGATGAAGCTGGCCTTGAAGATGTTCAGCAGGTCGCTGACGCTGGCGAACCGCCACAGGCCACGGTACAGGCCGACCCGCCAGAACACGATGCCCTGCAGCGCGAGCACCAGCGTCGTATCGACGTTCCACAGGGGCAGCGACGGGGCGTCAGGCAGGATGGAGTAACGGCCGGCATGCAGCAGCTGCCAACAGGCCCAGACCATGAACAGGTCATGGCAGACGATGGCCGTGCGTGGCAACAGGCCAAGGATTCTGTCCCGCCAGGGTGAAGACATATTTCGAGTAATTCCTTATCGGTGGCGCAATCCATTGCGCAGGAGGAGCCAAAGCAGGGCCAGCGCGGAAATCCACGCGACCGCTACGACAGCCTCCCACCTCGGCTGCAATCTGGTGCAGATATTGAACACTGTAATACTGAACAGGCCTACAACAAAATACATCCCTGTCACCTGGGCGTGGCTGGCTCCTGCCTGCACCGCGCGCTGGTAGACATGCTGGGTGTGGGGTTCCATCCAGCGCTGTCCTGAAAGGATGCGCGCCAACAGCGTGAAGCCCGCGTCCACGAGGAACGGCGAAATGGGCACCAGCAGCAGCAACCAGTTGATTTCCGTACGCAGCGCGGCCACCGCCAGGACGACGGAGACGGCATAGCCAAGCGCGCCACTTCCTACATCGCCCATGAAAATGCGCGCCTTCGGGAAATTGAACGGCAGGAAACCAAGGCAGGCCAGGCCCAGGGCGATGGCAACCAGCGACCAGGGCCAGGGCAGCACGGCGGCGAAGCCCAGCGCGGCCAGTACCGCCTGGCTGCTGGCGATGCCGTTGATCCCATCCATGAAGTTCCAGATGTTGATCAGCGAGGCGGTGAAGACCAGCACCAGCAGGGCCAGCAGCCAGCTGCCACCGTGCACCTTGACCAGCGCGGCCAGCAGGCCGGCGGCGATGAAGTGCACCAGCAGGCGGCGCAGGGCCGGCAGGGGCCGATGGTCATCCCACCAGCCGATGCCCGCCACCAGCACCAGGCCGAGGCTGGCCACGCCAAGGCTGACAGCGGCTTCCGGCCACGCCCACATGGCCGCCACGGCGGCCACCAGCAGGCTGATGACGATGGCGATGCCACCGCCACGCGGGGTTGCCACGCTGTGGCTGCGGCGTTCGCCGGGCTGATCAAGCAACTGCTGGCGCAGCGCATAGCCGCGTGCCGCCCAGGTCAGCGCGGCGCTGAGCAGGGCCAGCCCCAGCAGCGCGGCCATCACCTGCCAGACCATGACTCAGAGCACCGCGTAGTTCAGCAGCGGCTTGACCGTGCCCCACTCCTTGCAGCTCGGACACTGCCAGTGGTGGGTACGCGCGCCGAAACCGCAGCGGGTGCATCGGTAGGCGGGGTTGCGCACCAGCAACTGGTCGGTGATGTGCTTGAGGTCGTGCAGGGTGGCCGTGGAATCGGCACCTTCGGCCAGGGTCAGGTCGATCAGGGCTGATTCGCCGCGCACCGACGGGCGATCCTTCAACTGGCGGCCGAGGTAGGCCCGGGCGGGTGCCACGCCTTCCTGCTCTTCCATCAGGCGGGTCAGCGCCAGGACCGGGGCGATGCCGCGGTAGTGCTCGGTCATTTCCGACAGGAAGGCACGCGCGCCGCCAAGGTCACCCACCTTGCGGTAGTTCTCCATCAGCGCCGGCAGCAGCTCGGGCAGGTACTCGGGATCATTGCGCGCGGCGCGCTCGAAGGCACGCACGGCGGCCTCGGCGTTGCCGGCATCGGTTTCCAGGCGGCCTTCGATGATGCCGGCGCGCACCGACATGGCATCGGCCTGGTAGGCCCGGGCAATGGCCGCCCTCGCCTCTTCCAGCTTGCCGGCGCCACGGAAGCGCTCGGCCAGCTCGCACTCGAACTGCCCGATCAGCTTGCCCATCGGCTCGCCGGTGACATCCTCGAAGCGGGTGGCGTTGTCGATGGCCTTTTCCCAGTCGCGCTCGGCCTGGTAGATGCCGATCAGGTGCTTGAGCGCCTGCGGTGCGCGCTGGTCCAGCTGGGCCAGTTCGGTGAACACGGTTTCAGCACGGTCCAGCAGGCCGGACTTCATGTAGTCCTCGCCCAGCGCCAGCAGTGCCTGCACGCGCTGGGCGTCGCTCAGGTCGTTGCGGTTGACCAGGCCCTGGTGCAGGCGGATCGCGCGATCCACCTCGCCACGACGGCGGAACAGGTGGCCCAGCGCGACCTGGGTCTCGAAGGTTTCCTTGTCCAGCTCGGCGATGTGCAGGAACAGTTCGATGGCCTTGTCCGGCTGCTCGTTGAGCAGATAGTTCAGGCCACGGAAATAGGTGCTGGACAGGTGGCTGACCTGGTTGTCGCCATGGCGTTGCCCGCCGCGCCGCCCGATGACCCAGCCGGCCAGCGCCGCCAGGGGAACGAACAGGAAGAACCAGAACCACTCGGTGACGAAATCCATCTTCGATCAGCGTCCATCAAAAGATTGGGAGGGGGAAACCGGGGCCACGGGGGTGGCGACCGACTTGTTGGCACGGCGCAGCTGGGCGTAGAGCGGAATGACCACGCTCACCAGCACCAGGCCGGCACCGACGATGACGCCGATCAGCAGCGAAGCGATGATCGCCACGCCGATCGAGGTCTTGAGCTGGGTGAACACCAGGTTGATGGTCATCTCGTCCATGTTCATGGCACCGATGATCAACCCGAGAAGCAGCACCGCCAGCAGGACCAGCAGACGAAAAACCTTCATGCGACAGCTCCAGTGGCAGGAGGTCGTAGCTTATCCGACTCGCCGCGGTATTCGCACGCGGTGACGCGACGGGACACTCAGGCCGGATCGGCGTCCAGCGGCAGCACGCTGCTGACCCGCTCACGCAGTTCCTTGCCTGGCTTGAAATGGGGAACGTGCTTGCCCGGCAGGGCGACCGATTCGCCGGTCTTGGGATTGCGGCCCAGGCGCGGCGGACGGTAGTGCAGCGAGAAGCTGCCAAAGCCACGGATTTCGATGCGATCCCCGGCAGAGAGGGAACCGCCCATCATTTCCAGCAACGACTTCACCGCCAGATCGACATCATCGGCCTTCAGGTGCGCCTGGCGGCGCGCGAGGATTTCGATCAGTTCGGATTTGGTCATTGCCGGCTCACATCAAGGGTCACTCACCCTGAAACGGCCCGGGCAACAATGCCCGGGCCGTCCAGGAAACAACGTACAGCGTAAGGCCGATTACTCGGACTTGTTGCCGCTCAGCTGTGCACGCAGCAGCGCGCCCAGCTGGGTGGTGCCGCTGGCAGCCGAAGAGGACTGGTATTCCTCCAGCACTTCGCGCATTTCAGCGTCGTCCTTGGCCTTGATCGACAGCTGCAGGGTACGGCCCTTGCGGTCCATGCCCACGAACTTGGCTTCGACCTTGTCGCCGACCTTCAGGTGCTGGGTGGCGTCGTCAACGCGCTCGTTGGCGATGTCGCGTGCCGAGACGTAACCTTCGATGCCGTCAGCCAGCTCGATGATCGCGCCCTTGGCGTCGACTTCCTTCACCACGCCTTCGACCTTGGAGCCCTTCGGATTGGCAGCCATGTACTGGCCGAACGGATCCTGCTCCAGCTGCTTCACGCCCAGGGAGATGCGCTCGCGCTCCGGATCGACAGCCAGGACGACGGCGTCCAGGGTATCGCCCTTCTTGAAGTTGCGAACGATGTCTTCGCCAGTGGTCGCCCAGCTGATGTCGGACAGGTGAACCAGGCCGTCGATGCCGCCGTCCAGGCCGATGAAGATGCCGAAGTCGGTGATCGACTTGATCTGGCCCGACACCTTGTCACCCTTCTTGTGGGTGGCAGCGAAGGTTTCCCACGGATTGGCGGCAACCTGCTTCATGCCCAGCGAGATGCGGCGACGCTCTTCGTCGACGTCCAGCACCATCACCTCGACTTCGTCACCAACCTGCACAACCTTGGACGGGTTGACGTTCTTGTTGGTCCAATCCATCTCGGAGACGTGCACCAGGCCTTCGACGCCCGGCTCGATCTCGACGAACGCGCCGTAATCGGTGACGTTGGAGACCTTGCCGAAGACACGGCTGTTGGCCGGGTAACGACGGGCGATGTTATCCCACGGATCTTCGCCCAGCTGCTTCAGGCCCAGCGAAACGCGGTTGCGCTCGCGGTCGAACTTCAGCACGCGCACGTCCAGCTCGTCGCCGACGTTCACGACTTCGGACGGATGGCGCACGCGCTTCCATGCCATGTCGGTGATGTGCAGCAGGCCGTCGATGCCACCCAGGTCCACGAACGCGCCGTAGTCGGTCAGGTTCTTGACGACACCCTTCAGGATCGCGCCTTCCTGCAGCTTGTCCATCAGCTGCTCGCGCTCTTCCGAGTGCTCGCTTTCGACGACAGCGCGGCGCGAAACCACGACGTTGTTACGCTTGCGGTCCAGCTTGATGAGCTTGAACTCGAGTTCCTTGCCTTCCAGGTAGGCCGGATCGCGCACCGGGCGCACATCGACCAGGGAACCCGGCAGGAAGGCGCGGACATCCTTGATGTCCACGGTGAAACCACCCTTGACCTTGCCGCTGATGCGGCCGGTGATGGTTTCGTTCTTTTCCAACGCTTCTTCCAGCTCGTCCCACACCATCGCGCGCTTGGCCTTCTCGCGCGACAGGACGGTTTCGCCGAAGCCGTTCTCGATGGAGTCGAGGGCGACCTTGACGATGTCGCCTTCGGCGACGTCGATTTCGCCAGCGTCGTTACGGAACTGTTCGATCGGCACGATGCCTTCGGACTTCAGGCCAGCGTTGATCACCACGACGTCGCCGCGGACTTCAACAACGGTACCGCTGACGATGGCGCCCGGCTTCAGCTTGGCCAGGTTGGCCTGGCTGGCTTCAAACAGTTCGGCAAATGATTCGGTCATTAGATTTACTCTGTTGGACACATGGGTCGGTTGGCTTCCTTTCGGGGACATGCCCCACTGAAGACCGTTACCGCCCGCCTGTTGGTCGACCCCGGAAAAGCAGGTCGTGTGTAGTAGGAAAACCGCCACGCATCATTGCGCGACGGAGCTGGTACAGCACTGCTATGCGCGACCACCGCCGATGTTGCTGGCAGTGCTCCCGCGCGAACGGATCAGGCAGCCGGAACCGGAAGCAGATCCATCACTCGGGCAACGACATCATCGATGCCGATGCCTGTGGTGTCGATGAGGACAGCATCGTCTGCCGGCTTCAGGGGCGCCACGGTACGCTGAGCATCACGGGCGTCGCGGGCCATGATCTCGCGCAGGAGGTCATCAAAGTTAACAGAAACCCCCTTGTCTTTCAACTGCTTATGCCGGCGCTCGGCGCGCTCCTCGGCACTGGCGGTCAGGAAGACCTTGTAGGGGGCGTCCTTGAAGATCACCGTGCCCATGTCGCGGCCGTCGGCGACGAGGCCCGGCAGCTCCCTGAATGCGCGCTGGCGCTCCTTCAGTGCGGCACGGACCTCGGGAATGGCGGCAATGGCCGAGGCCAGCGCACCGGTGGTCTCCAGGCGCAGCTCGTCGGTGGCATCGGTGCCGTTGACCATGACCCGCATCGACTCACCCTGTTCAACAAACTGAACGTGGGTGTCGAAGGTGCAGCGCACCAGGGCAGAGGCGTCGGAGGTGTCGATATCGGCCCAGCTCGCAGCCACGCCCACCGCCCGGTACAACGCGCCCGAATCCAGGTAGTGCCAGCCCAGGCGGCGCGCCACGATGCGGCTGATGGTACCCTTGCCGGCCCCCGAAGGGCCGTCGATGGTCAGGACGGGAGCGAGTGGATTCATGGGGGTCCTAGCGCGTGTGAAGGGGCCATTCTAGCCCCTGCCCAAGCCCCCGCGCAGGGACTTTCGCGCAACCACTTGAAACGACGACAAAAAGCCCGGTAGAATGGCGGGCTTGAACGAGCGCCAACTGCCGATTGTCTTGCGCATATCGCGGCCACGCTCCACCCGAACAACTACTGTTTACGCCGAGGTATGCCATGAAAATCCTGTCCTCCCTGAAGTCGGCGAAGGCCCGTCACCGCGACTGCAAGGTCGTCCGTCGTCGTGGCAAGATCTTCGTCATCTGCAAGTCGAACCCGCGTTTCAAGGCGCGTCAGCGCTGAGCCTCACGGCCTTCGGGCCGCGGCTGGTCCCACGCGGGACCGACCCGATGCAAAAAACCGCCTTCGGGCGGTTTTTTGTTGCATGCAGCTTTTTTTCCTGCCGTTTTTTGCTGTAATCGCCTTTCTTGACCACTGGGGAGTAGATCGAGATGAAGCGTTACCTGAGCACACTGGCCGTCCTGGCCACCCTGGCCGCCGCCACGCCGGCGCTGGCCGATACCCTGCTGGTCGACCGCGCCGCTGAAAAGCCGGCCGGTGCCCTGCCCGTCCGCGGCCAGAGCATGCAGCAGGTGCAGTCGCAGTTCGGTGCGCCGAGCGAGCAGCTGCAGCCGCGCGGCGGGCAGAAGCGCCAGTGGCCGACCATCAACCGCTGGGTCTACCCGCAGTTCACTGTCTACTTCGAGAAGCAGAAGGTGATCGACGTGGTGGCCAACAAGGCGGATCCGAACGAGATCGGCCCGAAGCCGCCGATCCGCTGAACCCCCTACCCGCCGCTGGCGGGCCTGTGTAGCGAGACCATGAACCAGACCCTTCGTTTTCCTGCCGAATGGGAAGCCCAGAGCGGCGTCCTGATTGCCTGGCCCACCGCCGACACCGACTGGGCCGACCGCCTGGGCCAGGTGGAGGAAACCTACATCGCGCTGGTCGCGGCCATCACCCGCTTCCAGCCGGTGCTGATCTGCGTGGCCGACGACGATGTGGAGACCTATGCCGAAATGCGGCTGCGCTCCAACCGCATCGACATGGACCGGGTCCGCTTCACGACGGCAGCCTATGACGATACCTGGCTGCGCGACTCCGGCCCGATCACCCTGCGCCGCGCCGACGGCAGCTTCCAGCTGCTGGACTTCCGCTTCACCGGCTGGGGCGGCAAGTTCGACGCCACCCTGGACGACCAGCTGGTGGGCGCGCTTGACCAGGCTGGCGTGTTCAACAACGCACCGGTGCGCAGCATCCCGTTCGCACTGGAAGGCGGCGGCATCGAGACCGACGGTGAAGGCACCCTGCTGACCACCTGGAAGTGCCTGCACGAGCGCCACCCGGACCGCGACCGCGCCAGCCTGACGGCCGACCTGGCCGACTGGCTGCAGCAGGACCGCGTGCTGTGGCTGGACCATGGTTACCTGGAAGGCGACGACACCGACGCCCACATCGACACCCTGGCCCGCTTTGCTTCGCCTGACAGCATCGTCTACCAGGCCTGCGACGACCAGAGCGACTCGCACTACGCCGAACTGCAGGCGATGGGCAACGAGCTGGCCGCGCTGCGCACCAAGGATGGGCAGCCGTACCGCCTGTTCCCGCTGCCGTGGGCACAGCCGGTGATGGACGAAGGCCGCCGCCTGGCCGCGTCGTACGCCAACTACCTGATCGTCAATGGCGCGGTGCTGATGCCCGCCTATGGCGACCCGGCCGACGACCTGGCCCGCGACGTGCTGGCCCAGGCCCACCCGGGCCGCGAGATCGTGCAGGTGCCCTGCCGCTCGCTGATCTGGCAGAACGGCAGCCTGCACTGCATCACCATGCAGCTGCCGGCAGGGCTGCTGAAGGCGTAAATGGTAGTGCCGGCCGCTGGCCGGCAACCAGGCAATGCCTGATGGATCCACGGGATTGCCGGCCAGCGGCCGGCACTACCCGCACGCCATTCAGCGGCCGACACGCCGCGGCAGGCCATCCGCGCTAACATGCAGGTTTTCCCCCGCAGGAACGCCCCGCATGAACTCGCGCAGCCCCCTTACCGTCGCCCTGATCCAGGAGCGCAACCACGGTGATGCCGCCGCCAACCTGGCGGTGATCGAAGCACGCGTGGCCGAGGCGGCTGCGCAGGGCGCGAAACTGGTGCTGCTGCAGGAACTGCACAACGGCCCGTACTTCTGCCAGCACGAATCGGTCGATGAATTCGACCTGGCCGAGCCGATTCCCGGCCCGAGCACCGAGCGCCTGGGCGCACTGGCGAAGAAGCATGGCGTGGTGCTGGTCGGTTCGCTGTTCGAACGCCGCGCCGCTGGCCTGTACCACAACACCGCCGTGGTCTTCGAGAAGGACGGCACCCTGCTGGGCAAGTACCGCAAGATGCACATCCCGGACGATCCGGGCTTCTACGAAAAGTTCTACTTCACCCCGGGCGACATCGGCTTCACCCCGATCGATACCTCGGTGGGCCGCCTTGGCGTGCTGGTGTGCTGGGACCAGTGGTATCCGGAAGCGGCGCGCCTGATGGCGCTGGCCGGTGCCGAACTGCTGCTCTACCCCACTGCCATCGGCTGGGACCCGGACGACGTGCAGGACGAGAAGACCCGCCAGCGCGACGCGTGGGTGCTGAGCCACCGCGGCCATGCCGTGGCCAACGGCCTGCCGGTGCTGAGCTGCAACCGCGTCGGCCATGAAGCCTCGCCGCTGGGCGCGTCGGGCATCCAATTCTGGGGCAACAGCCACGTGCTGGGCCCGCAGGGCGAGTTCCTGGCCGAGGCCGGCACCGACGCCACCGTGCTGGTGTGCGACGTGGACCTGCAGCGCAGCGAACACGTGCGCCGCATCTGGCCGTTCCTGCGCGACCGTCGCATCGATGCGTACGGTGACCTGCTCAAGCGCTACATCGACTGAGCCGGAGCGCTGCCATGGCCGTCCTCATCCGTGATGCCGGCCCGGCCGACATCGCCGCGATCACCGCGATCTACGCGGTGGAAGTGACCGACTTCGTCAACACCTACGAGTACGACATCCCCGACGAGGACGAGATGCTGCGCCGCATGCGCGACATCATCGACCGTGGCTTCCCCTACCTGGTCGCCGAGATCGACGGCCAGGTGGCGGGGTATGCCTACGCCAACACCTACCGCACCCGCGTGGCCTACCAGTGGACCGTGGAGAACTCGGTCTACGTCGACGCTGCCTACCAGGGCAAGGGCGTGGGCACCGGCCTGCTGCAGGCGCTGATCGATGCCTGCGTGGCGCGCGGCTACCGGCAGATGGTGGCGGTGATCGGCGAACCGACCAATACCGCTTCGATCAAGCTGCACGAACGCTTCGGCTTCCACCTGGTGGGCGTGTTCAAGGGCCTGGGCCGCAAGCATGGCCGCTGGCTGGACACCGTGCAGATGCAGCGCGCGCTCGGCGATGGCGCCGACACCGCACCTTCCAATGAATGAATCCATGACTGAAACCCTTCCCGAAACCGGCGACGATCTGTTCGCCGGCCAGCCGGTGCGCGTCGTTGAACGCGACGGCGTGCGTTACACCCTGCTGGGCACCGCCCACGTTTCCCACGCCAGCGTCGAGGCGGTGGAAAAAGCCATCGACAGCGGCCGCTTCGATGCGGTGGCCGTCGAGCTGGACCCGCAGCGCCTGCAGGCGCTGAGCGACCCGGACACGCTGGCAAAGCTGGACCTGGTGGAAGTGATCCGCAAGGGCCGCGTGGCGCTGTTCGCCGCCAACCTGGCCCTGTCGGCCTACCAACGCCGCCTGGCCGAACAGCTGGGCATCGAGCCCGGTGCCGAGCTGAAGCGCGCGGTGGACCTGGCGCGCGAGCGCGGCCTGCCGGTGCACCTGATCGACCGCGAAGTCGGCCTGACCTTCCGCCGCGCCTCGCAGCGCCTGGGCTTCTTCGGCAAGCTGAAGCTGGTGGCCGGCCTCGGCGCGGGCCTGTTCTCCTCGGAAGAAGTGGGCGAGAACGAGATCGAGAAGCTCAAGCAGGGCGACATGCTGGAATCGAGCTTCGGTGAATTCGCCACCGAAAGCCCGGCGCTGTACGAGACCATCATCGGCGAGCGCGACCGCTACATGGCCACGCGCCTGCGCGAGGAACACAACCCGCAGCTGCGCGAGGTGCTGGCGGTGGTCGGCGCCGGCCACCTGGCCGGGCTGGCGCGCTACCTGGAAACCGACACCGCCGAACCGGCACCGCTGCGCGCGGAACTGGAAGCCGTGCCGAAGAAGCGCAACATCCCGTGGTTGACCCTGATCATCCTGGCCATCGTGATCACCGGCGTTGCCGTGGGCTTCTACCGTGGCGGCCTGGGCGTGGGCACCGAACTGCTGGCCACGTGGGCGATGTACACCGGCGGCCTGGCCGGCATCGGCTGCCTGCTGGCCGGCAGCCACCCGCTGAGCATCCTCACCGCGATTGCCGTGGCGCCGTTCAAGCCGTTCCGCCTGAGCATTCCCACCGGTGCGTTCTCGGCGCTGGTGGAAGCGCGCCTGCGCAAGCCGGCCTACGAGGACTTCCTCAAGCTGCGCGACGATGCGCAGAGCCTGAAGGGCTGGTACCGCAACCGCGTCACGCGGGTGGTGCTGACCTTCATGCTGACCAACCTGGGCAGCATGCTGGGCCTGTGGCTGACCGCCGGCAAGGTGTGGGGCAAGGTCGCGGGTTGACTGCAGCACACCGCCGGGCGTGGCCCGGCGCTACCGGTCACGGAATCCGTAGCGCCCGAGCCCATGCCCGGGCGGCGCCGCAAGATGGCGAAAGGTAGAGGCCAACCTTGGTTGGCAACGCCCTGCACGGCAGGAAAAAAAGGGGGAGACCGCCCCACTACGACCGGTCTCCCCCACACCACAACACGTTGTCGTGCCCGATAGTCGAGCAGGCTCGACGCTACGCGGCCGTTGCGGCCGCCTTGTCCAGGCCGCGCGCGCGCCGGATCAGGCGTGTCACCGCACTGCGCAGGTCGTCCAGCACCGCGTAGATGGTCGGCAGGAACAGCAGGCTGACCACGGTGGAGAACGCCAGGCCGCCGGCAATCGCGCGCGCCATCGGTGCGTACTCCGGGCCATCGCCGAACATCTGCGTATTGGTGAGCGAGATCGGCACCATCGCCAGGATCGCCGTGCCCATCGTCATCATGATCGGCCGCAGGCGCTCGCGTGAGCCCTCCACCAGCGCCCGGGTGCGGCCCATGCCGCCGCGCCGCAGGTTGTTGATGTGCTCGATCATCACGATGCCGTTGTTCACCACCACGCCCATCAGCACCAGGATGCCGATGAAGGACATGATGCCGAACGAGGTACCGGTGACCCAGAACAGCCAGAACACGCCGAAGATCGAGAACAGCACGCCACTCATGATGGCCGCCGGGAACAGCAGCGACTCGAACACGGCCGCCATCACCACGTAGATCATCACCAGGGCGATGAGCAGGTTGAACACCATCTGCTGCATCGCCTCGTTGTCGTTGCCGTAGTCACCGCCATCGAAGGTGAAGCCATAGCCGGCGGGGAAGCTCATCGGCTTGAGCACCGCTTCGATCGCCTTGCGGCCATCGGGGGCGGTGATCTTCTCGGCCAGGTTGGCCTTGATGGTGAGGGTGGTCTGGCGGTTCGTGCGGCCGATCTGGGTGGCCGACGAACCCACATCGACACTGACCAGGCTCAGCAGCGGCACGCTGCGGCCATCGCCGGTACGCACGCTGTAGCTGGCCAGGTCTTCCGGGCTGCTCTGCTCGGCACCGGCGAAGCGCACCCACACCGGCACTTCGTTGTCGCCACGACGGAACTCGCGCAGCGGTGCACCGCGCAGGGCCAGACCGACGAAGCTGGCCACCTGCTCGGCATTGAAGCCGAACGCCGCGGCGCGCTCGCGATCGACGTGCACCTTCAGTTCGCCGCCCTTCTCGCCGTTGTCGATGCGCACGTCGCGCAGCTCCGGGCGCTGGGCCAGCAGCGGCAGCACTTCCTGGCCGATCTCCTGCAGCATGCTGCTGGAATCGCCCACCAGCTGGACCTGCACGCCCTGGTTGCCACCGCCATCGCCGCCCTGGTTGCCGATGAAGTAATCGGCGCGCGCCGACTTCGGCAGGCCCTTGCGGATCTCTTCCTGCAGCGCCTTGATGTCCTTGGCGTACTTCTCGTCGATGGTGACGGTAGTCGAGCCACCTTCCTGTTCGCTGTACCAGGAATAGACCTGCTGCACGTGCAGGCGCTCGCGGTTCTGTTCGACCCAGGCTTCAACACGGCCGACTTCCTCGGACATCTGCCGGTAGGTGTAGGCGCCCTTCCACATGTACCCGATGAAGACGTCCTTGCCGCCACCGCCGCCGAACATGTCGACCTTGGTCAACTTCATCGGCACCAGGCTGACCAGCACCACCAGCACGATGCCGAGCAGGCTCCAGCCGCGATGGCGCAGCGACCAGTCCAGCAGGCGGGCATAGTGGCGCTGCAGCCGCGCGATCACGCCGGTCTGCGAATGCAGCAGCTTGGGCGTGGCCATGCGCGCGGACAGCATCGGGATCAGGCTGACGGCCACCAGCCACGACGCCAGCAGCGAGACCGAGATGGTGATCGCGATCTGGGCCATGAAGATGCTGATGTTGTTGGTCTCGCCGAACAGGTTGGGCACGAACACGATGCAGTGGCACAGGGTGCCGGCACTGAGGGCGATGGCCACGTTGCGGGTACCGATGATGGAGGCCAGGCGCGGCTGCCCCGGCATGCGCTCGCGTTCCTGGTAGATGCTCTCCACCACCACCACGGCGTTGTCCACCAGCATGCCGACGGCCAGCAGCAGGCCCATCATGGTCAGGATGTTCAGCGTCACCCCGGCGAAGTACATGAAGCCCAGGGTGATGGTGAAGCAGATCGGGATCGCCAGCGTCACCATCAGCGTGGACGGCCAGTGGCGCAGGAAGAAGAACAGCACGGTGACCGACAGGATCAGGCCGACCGCACCGGCTTCGGCCAGTTCCAGCAGCGAGGAGGTAACCGCCTTGCCCTGGTTGTCGATCACCTTGATCTGCACGTCACGCATCGAGTCCTGTGCGCGGATCGCCTCGACTTCGGCCAGGGCAGCGCGCGAGACATCCACCAGGTTGGCGCTGCGCTCCTTGAAGATGTCCAGGCCGATGGCCGGGTTGCCGTCCAGGCGGCGCCCGTAGTTCATGCGCGCCGGCTTCAGGCGCACCTCGGCGATGTCCCCCAGGCGCAGGCCCTTGGCGTTGATCACCAGGTCACGCATTTCCTGCAGGTCGGTGATCTCGCCCACCGGCTGCACGCGCACGCGCTGGCCGTTGTCGTTGATCTGCCCCGCCGAGATCGAGAAGTTCAGCGTGCGCAGGCGGTCGCTGAGTTCGTTGATGCTCAGGCCATGCGCGCTGAGCCGGTCGGCATCGATGGCGATCTCGACCTCGTTCGGCGGCGCACCGGTGATGTCCACGCGCGCCACGCCCGGGATGCGCTCGATGCGCCGCTTGAACTCGCGGTCGAGCATGTCATAGGCGGCGGTCAGGTCGGTGGCGCTGGCCAGGCGAACCTTCAGCACCGGCTGGTCGCTGCTGGACCACTTGAACACGTTGTAGCGCTGCAGGTCGTCAGGCAGGTCGCTGCGGATGGCATCGATGCGCTCGCGTGCATCGGAGGCCGCGATGGCGATGTCACGGTCCCAGTCGCTGAACTCGATGAAGATCGAGGCGGCTTCGGACGTGGCCTGCGAGCGCATGCGCTTGATGCCGGTCATCGTCGCCAGCGATTCCTCCACCGGGCGGATGATGGTCCGTTCCACCTCTTCCGGGGTCGAGCCGGTATAGGGAATCTGCACGAACAGGAACGGCGCGGAGATGTCCGGCAGCGCCTCCAGCGGCAGCCGGAACGAGGCGATCAGGCCCACCACCACCAGCGACACGAAACACATGATGGTGGTGACCGGGCGGCGGATGGAGAACTCGGCGACGCTCATGCCGGTTCCTCCGCGCCGCCGCTGTGGCCAGCCTCGGCACCGTGCAGGCCTTCGCCGGCATGCTTGCGGCCGCGCTCGCGGTAGTAGGCATCGCCGCGGCGGTCCATCAGGTCGTACACCACCGGGATGACCAGCAGGGTCAACAGGGTCGACACCAGCAGGCCGCCGATGACGGTGATCGCCATCGGTGCGCGCACCTCGGCGCCCTCGCCCATCGCCACCGCCAGCGGCAGGAAGCCGAACAGGGTGCACAGGGTGGTCATGATGATCGGCCGCAGGCGCGAACGCGCACCTTCCACCAGCGCCTCGTGCTTGGCCACACCGGCCTCGCGCAGCTGATTGACCTTGTCGATCAGGATGATCGCGTTCTTGGTGACCAGCCCGACCAGCAGGATCAGGCCGATGAACACCACCACCGAAATGGGCTTGCCGGTCATCAGCAGCGCCAGGATCGCACCGACCAGGGCCAGCGGGATGGTGAACAGGATGACGAACGGGTGCAGCAGCGATTCGAACTGCGAGGCCATCACCAGGTAGACCAGGAAGATGGCCAGGCCGAAGGCGAAGATCAGCGACTTGGCAGCCTGTGCCAGCTCCTCGCCCTGGCCGCCGATGTGCAGGCCGACGCCGGCGCCGAGCGGCTGCTCGGCCACCATCTGCTGCACTTCGCGCATGGCCGCGCCCAGATCGATGTCGCGCAGGTTGGCCGACACCACGGCCACGCGGGTCTGGTCAGCGCGATGGATCTCGCTGGGGCCGGTGGTGGCGACCACATCGGCCACCGCATCCAGGGTGACCGGACGACTGCTGCCCGGGTTCACGATCAGGCGGCGGATGCTGTCCACGCTGGCACGGTCCCCCTCCTGCGCACGCACCAGCACATCGATCTTGCGATCACGGAAGCTGTAGCGGGTGGCCACGTCGCCACGCACCTTCTTCACCACCACATCGGCGATCTGGCGGGTGGTCAGGCCCAGTGCACCGGCGCGTTCCTGGTCGAAACGGATCTGGATTTCCGGGAAGCCCTCTTCCACCGTCGACTTCACATCGGCGTAGTGCGCGTTGCTGCGCAGCAGTGCCGCCAGGCGCTGGCCGGCCTGTTCCAGGGTGGCCATGTCCTGCCCGCGCAGCTCGATTTCCAGCGGCGTGGAGAAGCTGAACAACGCCGGGCGCGCGAAGTCGACCTGGGCGCCGGGGTGCTGGCCCATGGTGTCACGCAGGCGCTCGGTGATTTCCGCTTCGGTGCGTGCGTTGCCGCCGCCTTCCATCACCACGGTCAGCTTGCCGATGTTCTCACCGCTTTCGGTCGGGCTGGCATCCAGCCGCGTGCCGCTGCCGCTGACGCCGTACAGCGAAGCCACGCCTTCACCCTGGCCGTGCGCCAGCTGCAGCTCGCGCACCAGCGCATCGGTCTGCTTCAGCGGCGTGCCGGCAGGCAGCTTCACCGTCATTTCGAAACGGTCCTGGGCCAGCTGCGGAATCAGGTCGGCACCGAGCATCGGCACCAGGGCCATGGTGCCGACAAAGGCCAGCGCGGCCAGGCCCAGCACCTTGCCGGGATGGGCAAGCGCATTGGGCAGCAGGCGCAGGTAGCCACGCTCGGCACCGGCATAGGGCTTCATCGCGATGTCGCTGGCCTTGCGCATGACCGGCCCGACCACGGCGACCACGCCGCGCCACAGGCGCACCACCAGCCAGGCCAGGGCGAAGAAACTCCAGCGCACGCTGGCCACGAAGCCCCGACGGCCCAGCGCGACCGGCTTCTGCCAGCGGCTCTGCGGCTGCCACGGTTCGGAAGCGGCTTCTTCCGGGAAGGCCAGCGGCGGCCGGCCCTTCAGCGAGCTCAGCATCGGGATCAGGGTCATCGACACCAGCAGCGAGATCGCGATGGCAATGGCCACGGTCAGCGCCTGGTCGCGGAACAGCTGGCCGGCGATGCCATCGACGAACACCAGCGGCAGGAACACCGCGATGGTGGTCAGGGTGGACGCCACCACCGCCATGCTCACTTCGCGGGTACCGACGATGGCCGCCTGCAGGATGCCCAGGCCACGCTCGCGCGCCTTGGCGATGCTTTCCAGCACCACGATCGAATCGTCCACCACCAGGCCGGTGGCCAGCGCCAGGCCGCCCAGCGACATCACGTTCAAGCTCAGGCCGAGCTGGCCCATGAAGAAGAACGTGGCAATGATCGAGACCGGCAGCGACAGGCTGATCACGAAGGTGGACCAGCCATCGCGCAGGAACAGGAAGATGATCAGGATGGCCAGCAGGCCGCCGATCACCGCGTCCTTCTTGACGTCACTGATGGCGTGTTCGATGAAGCGCGACTGGTCCTCGATGGTGGTCAGTTCGGCATCGCCGGGGAAGGTGGCCTTGATCTGTTCCAGGCGCTTGCGCAGCGCTTCGGCGGTGGCCACGGTATTCGCGTCGCCTTCCTTGTAGATCGCCAGCTCGACCGACTCCTTGCCACCCAGGCGGATGATCGCTTCGCGCTCCTTGTAGCCCTGGCGCACGGTTGCCACATCCTTCAGGCGTACCGGCACGCCGTTGGCAACGACGCTGGAGCCGCCGCCGGAGGAGGCACTCTGCGCCGCCGACGCCGCAGCGACGGCTGCTGCAGAACCGGTGGACGCAGCGATGTTGAACATCTGCTGCAGGGCCGAATCGGCCGCGCTGCCGTTGGACGACTGGGTGGTGACCAGCAGGTTGCGGATCTCTTCCAGATCGGCGAACTGGTTGACGGTGCGCACCAGGAAACGCTGCGAGCCCTCCTCCAGGCGCCCGCCGGAAATGTTGATGTTCTCTTCCTTCAACCGCTTGATGACGGTGTCGATGGGCAGGTTGAGCTGGGCCAGCTTCTGCTGGTCGATGTCCACCTGGATCTCGTCTTCCAGGCCACCGCCGACCTTCACTGCAGCCACGCCGGTCACCGGCTCCAGCTTCTTCTTCAGGTCTTCGTCGGCATAGCGGCGCAGGCCGGTCAGCTCGCGGATGGCGTCCTCATCGCTGGTCGGCGCGGCCTTGGTGGACAGCACCAGGCGCATGATCGGCTCGGTGGACGGGTTGAAGCGCAGCAGCACCGGGGCCTTGGCCTCCAGTGGCAGGTTCAGCGCTTCCATCTTGTCGCGCACCTCCAGGCTGGCCTGGTCCATGTTGGTGCCCCAGGCGAACTCGAGCACCACATCGCTCTGCCCGGTACGCGAAACCGACTTCAGCTTGCGCAGGTTCTTGACCACGCCCACGGCTTCTTCCACCGGCTGGGTGATCAGGCTTTCGATTTCGGTCGGTGCCGCACCGGTGTATTCGGTGCGCACGGTCAAGGTGGGATAGCTCAGGTCGGGCAGCAGGTTGACCTTGAGGTTGCCCAGCGCGATCAGGCCGAACAGCAGCAGCGTGACCGTGCACATGGCGATGGTGACGCGGCGGCGGGTGGCGAATTCCACCAGGCCGCCGCGCAGGCCGGCAGCGGCGCCATCGCCGCCCGGCGAGGCACCGTGGTCGTGTCCCGGGGCGCTCATTGCTGGCTCCCGGCCTTGTCTGCGGATTTACCGGCGGCCACGGTGGCCGGCTTGGCCTTGGGAGCCTTGGGATCGGCGATGACCTGCACGGCGGTGCCGTCGCGCAGGGCGACCTTGCCGGCGGTGACGATCTTGTCGCCGGCAGCCAGGCCTTCGCGGATCTCCACCCACGGGCCTTCGGCATAGCCCAGCTTCACTGGTACGCGCGCCACCTTGCCTTCGCGCACCCGGAACACCGCCGGCTCACCGTCGTCGAGGATGGCCAGGCGCGGCACCACCAGGGCATCGGCGCGCTGGTCGTAGTCGATGCGGATGCGCCCGAACATGCCGGGTTGCAGCGCATGCTCGGTGCCGTTGAAGGCGCTGACCACGCGGAACGTGCCGCTGCCGGAGTCCACCACCGGCGCGATGCGGTCAACGGTGCCGGTGAAGGTCTTGCCCGGCAGCGCATCGGCCGAGAGCACGACCGGCTGGCCGGCGCGCAGCGTCGCCAGTTCGCGCTCGGGCACGTTGAGGGTGGCTTCCAGCTGGGAGTTGTCGACGATGCGGAAGATCGGCGTGTTGATCTGCACGAAGTTGCCGGTCTTGATCGAGCGCGAGGCGATCACCCCGGAGATCGGCGCCACCACCGTGGTGTAGGACAGTTCCAGCGTCGCCAGGCGGTACTGCGCGCGCATGTTTTCCAGGTCGTAGCGCAGCTGGTCGACGTCGGAGGCGCTGACCATCTGCTGGCCAACCAGCTTCTGTGCGCGCTGGTAGTTGTTTTCCAGCTTGCGCATCTGCGCTTCGCTCTGCGCCACGGCCAGGCGTGCACGGTCAGGGTCCAGGCGTACCAGCGGCTGGCCGGCGGTCACCCGCTGGCCCTCCTCGACCAGCACCGCCAGCGCCACGCCGGAGGTCTTGGCCACCACCTGCGATTCGGCGCGCGGTTCCAGCGCAGCGGTGCCGGTGTAGCTGGCCGCCACGGCGCGGTGGCTGGCCACGGCCACTTCCACCGGGACCGCGTCGACCTTCTTCTCGTCCTTGGTTTCGGCCGCCTTGGCTTCGGAATTGGGGCCCGCGGCGCAACCGCCCAGCAGCAGGGAGGTGGAGATCAGCAGGGCAGCGGCACAGAGTCCAGTGCGGCGGCCGGGCAGGAAGGTTGGGTGCGACATCGTCAGATCCCTGGAGGATGCGTGGGCAGGTGTGGTAGCAAAGTAATGCACCACTTCACGGCAACACCATATCCCAAAGGTCATGGTGCCTTCACGCCGCTGGTCGGCCCGCCCCCATTTCAGCTAGATGAAACCTGAGGCTATACTCGGGTCGTTCCGTACCCCACGCCGGAACGACCAGACCCGAATCCCCGGATAACGACATCATGCGCCCGCAGCCGCTCGCCGCTTGTCTCGCTCTGGCCGTCCTCCTGCCCCTCGGGGCCGCCGCACAGCCCGCTCCTGCTCCTGCAGCACCCGCCCCGGCTCCGGCCCAGGCCACCCCGCCCGCTGCCGCCGCTCCGGCCGGCAACTTCGATAATGGCCGGGTGCTGGCCTACACCTGCCAGGGCTGCCACGGCATCACCGGTTACAAGAACGCCTACCCCAGTTACCGGGTACCGAAGATCGGTGGCCAGACCCAGCAGTACCTGACCCAGGCCCTGACCGAGTACCGCCAGGGCAAGCGCCGGCATCCGACGATGCAGGCGCAGTCGATGAGTTTCAGCGAACAGGAGATCGCCGATCTCGCTGTTTACCTGTCCACCGTCAAGTAAGGCCCGCCCATGTCGAAAGCCGCGCATACGATGCGTCACGCCATCGCCCTGTCCGTTGCCCTGCTGCTGGCGGCCTGCTCGCAGTCGCAGGTGGAAAGCAGTGAAAAATCGGCCGGCGACCCTGGCCACGCCAGTGGCGAACACGGTTCGTCCTCCTCGGCCGGCCTGCCGCCGGGCCGCGAGGCAGCCGGTGAAGCCCGGGCCAAGGTGAAGGGCAAGGCGACCAACCAGAGCTGCATTGATTGCCATGGTGCCGACGGCAACGCGCCGATCGACCCGACCTACCCCAAGCTGGGTGGCCAGTACGGCGATTACCTGGCCCATGCCCTGCAGGCCTACCGGGCCGGCGACCGCCAGCATGCATTGATGACGCCGCAGGCGAAGGACCTGAGCGACCAGGACATCGCCGACTTGGCGGCGTACTTCGGCAGCCGGCCGAGCCAGCTGCGGGATCTGCACGGGGTCAAATAACCCCCGGCATTCCGGTGGGTGCGGACCGTTGGTGGTGGGTGCGGACCGTTGGTCCGCACTGACGGATCACCCATCCACGCATGGCGTGGATCTACCGGTAGGTGCGGACCGTTGGTCCGCACGAATCCCGCGCAATCAGCCTTCCAGCTCTTCCCAGCGCGCGTACGCCGCATCCAGCTCGGCCTGCACCTTGGCCAGCTGCTGGGTGTGCGCGGTCACTTCGGCACTGCTGCGGGTGTAGAACGACGGATCGTTCATCGCCGCGGTAAGCCCTTCGACGTCGCCTTCCAGCTTCTCGATGGTCTTGGGCAGCTGTTCCAGCTCGCGTGCTTCCTTGTAGGCCAGCTTGCGCTTGGGTGCAGCCGGTGCCGCAGCCGCCGCGACGGCCGGTGCAGCGGCGGCGGGCTTGGTGGCGGGCGCAGCGGCAGGCGTAGCCACGCTGGCCGCATAGCGCTGCCAGTCGGTGTAGCCGCCCACGTATTCGCCAATCACGCCATCGCCTTCCATCACCAGCGTGGAGGTCACCACGTTGTCGATGAAATCACGATCATGGCTGACCAGCAGCAGGGTGCCGGTGTATTCACCCAGCAGCTCTTCCAGCAGCTCCAGGGTTTCCACGTCCAGGTCGTTGGTCGGTTCGTCCATCACCAGCAGGTTGGACGGCTGTGCGAACAGCTTGGCCAGCAGCAGGCGGTTGCGTTCACCACCGGACAGGCGGGTGATCGGCGCGCGCGCACGCTCGGGGGTGAACATGAAGTCCTGCAGGTAGGCATGCACGTGCTTGCGCTTGCCGTTGAACTCGAGGAAATCGCGGCCTTCGGCCACGTTCTCGATCGCGCTCCAATCCTCGCGCAGCACCGCACGGTACTGGTCGAAATAGGCGATCTGCAGGTTGGTACCGGCGTTGACTTCACCCTTGGCCGGCTGCAGTTCGCCCAGCAGCAGCTTCAGCAGCGTGGTCTTGCCGCTGCCGTTGGGGCCGATCAGGCCGATGCGGTCGCCACGCAGGATGGTGGTGGTGAAGTCGCGGACCATGGTGCGCTCGCCGAAGGCGAACGAAACGTCCTTGACGTCGATGACCTTCTTGCCGGAGCTGACGCCCTGCGCCGCTTCCATCTTGACATTGCCGCTGAGGTCGCGGCGCTGCGAACGCTCGTTGCGCATCGCCTTCAGGCGGCGAACGCGGCCTTCATCGCGGGTGCGGCGGGCCTTGATGCCCTGGCGGATCCAGACTTCTTCCTGCGCCAGCAGCTTGTCGAAGCGGGCGTTTTCCTGGGCCTGCGCATTGAGGCGTTCCTCGCGGCGGCGCTCGTAGTTGGCCCAGTCGCCCGGCCAGCTGGTGACCTGGCCGCGGTCGATCTCGACGATGCGGGTGGCCAGTGCGCGCAGGAAGCGGCGGTCATGGGTGACGAACACCACGCTGCCGCTCCAGCCCTTCAGGAACGCTTCGAGCCAGTCGATGGCTTCGATGTCGAGGTGGTTGGTCGGTTCGTCCAGCAGCAGCACATCGGGGCTGGACACCAGCGCGCGGGCCAGCAGCACGCGGCGCTTCATGCCGCCGGACAGGCGACCGAACTCGGCCTCGCCATCCAGGTCGAGCTTGGTGAGGGTTTCGCTGACGCGCTGGTCCAGGCCCCAGCCGTTGGCGGCGTCGATCTTGGCCTGCACGTTGCCCAGGGCTTCGCCATCGAAGACCTCGGCATGGCTGAGGTGGTGGAACTCGGCCAGCCACTGGCCCAGTTCGCCCAGGCCATCGGCCACGACGTCGAACACCGAGCCGGCAGCGCCATGCGGCACTTCCTGCTCCAGGCGGGTCACGCGGACGCCCTGCTGCACGCGTACTTCGCCGTCATCGGGCTTGTGGTCGCCGGACAGCAGCTTGAGCAGGGTGGATTTGCCGGCGCCGTTGCGGCCGATCAGGGCGATGCGTTCGCCCGGCTCGATCGACAGTTCGGCCTTTTCCAGCAACAACGGGCCGCCGACGCTGAAGTCGACGTTCTGTAGGGTAATCAGAGGCATCCGGCCATTGTACCGGTTGCCGGGCGTCAGTCGGAATCTCGGCGGTAGAGTCGACCGTTGGTCGACTGTTCTTCGATCTGGGGGCAGGCCCGCGCTGCGCGATAGTCGACCAACGGTCGACTCTACCAAGGCGCATGGTCGACCAACGGTCGACTCTACCAAGGCACATGGCCGACCAACGGTCGACTCTACCGCTGCGCCTCCCCCAGCAACGCCTGCAGGCCCGGCAGCCATTGCTTGCCGGGATGGCGTACCAGCCACAGCGTACGTTGCAGGAGGGGCAACGGGGTCTCCAGCACGCGCAGTCGGCCCAGGGCCAGCGGCTCTTCCAGCGCGTGACGCGACAGGCAGGCCACGCCGAGGCCGGCGATGGCGGCCTGCTTGATGGCTTCGGTATTGCCCAGCTGCAGGGTCTGGGCGAAGCCGTGCAGGTGTGGCAGCAACGCCTGTTCCACCGCTTCACGGGTGCCGGAACCCGGCTCGCGCAGCAGCCAGCGGGCGCCGCGCAGTTCGTCCAGCGACCAGCGCGCGGGCGCGTCGGCGGCAGCCACGATCACCAGCGGGTCCTGCTGCCACGGGGTCACCTGCAGGCCACGCTCGTGGCACGGGCCCTCGATCAGGCCGGCGTCCACGTCCAGGCGCTGCACGGCGGCGACCACGCCCGCGCTGTTGTCGATGCGAAGGTCGACCTCGGCCTGGGGGGCCTGCCGCAACAGCGCGGCAATCCGCGGCGGCAGCAGGTAGTTGCCGATGGTGGTACTGGCGGCCAGCACCAGCCGCAGCGGCGCGCCCTGGCCGGGATCGCCGCCGGCAGCGAGCTGGCGCTCCAGATCGGCGGCGTTGACCAGCAGCGCACGGGCCGGTTCCAGCAGGGCGCGGCCATGGCCGTTCAGGGCCAGGCGGCGACCAATACGGTCGAACAGCGGCGTGCCGAAATGGGCCTCCAGTTCCTGCAGGGCGGCGCTGCTGGCGGACTGTGAAAGCGCGATCGCCTGGCCGGCGGCGGTGGTGCTGCCATGGTCGGCAATGGCCACGAAGACCTGCAGCTGGCGCAGCGTCAAGCGCATGGCATTTACCTTCTTGATAGGTAGGTTTCAACAATATTATTCGTTTTACGGGTCATTCGGGCGAGCGCACTCTGTGCGCATCTCCTCAGCCCTCGCCCCGCCATGAACGCCTCCACCCTCTCCCCCTGGTCTCTGCCCGCCCTGCGCCAGCGCTGGCAGCCGCGCCTGCCCGGCCTGCTGCTGGTGGGCCTGGTGGCGGCGGCATCGCTGTCTCTGGCCGAGCTGCCCTGGCTGCAGGCCCATGGCCTGAGTGCACTGACCGTGGCCATCGTCGCCGGCATCGTGGTCGGCAATACGTTCTACCCGCGGCTGGCGCCGGGCAGCGCAGCCGGTGTCGGCTTTTCCAAGCACTGGCTGCTGCGCGCCGGCATCGTGCTGTATGGCCTGCGCCTGACCTTCCAGGACATCGGCCATGTAGGCGTGGCCGGCGTGGCGATGGATGCACTGGTGGTGGCCAGCACCTTCGGGCTTGCGTGCTGGCTGGGCGTGCGTGTTTTCAGGATGGACCGCGAGGCGGCGATGCTGATCGGCGCCGGCAGCGCCATCTGCGGCGCGGCGGCGGTGATGGCCGCCGAGCCGGTGGTGCGCGGGCGGGCGGCACAGGTCACCGTGGCGGTCTCGACGGTCGTGGTGTTCGGCACGCTGGCGATGTTCCTGTACCCGGCGCTGTATGCACTGGTGCAGTCGCATGGCTTGCTGGCCATGGACGCGCGCCAGTACGGGCTGTTCACCGGTGCGACCATGCACGAGGTGGCGCAGGTGGTGGCCGCCGGCCGCGCGGTGAGCGAGTCGGCCGCCGATACCGCGGTCATCACCAAGATGGTGCGGGTGATGCTGCTGGCGCCGTTCCTGGTGGTGCTGTCGCTGTGGCTGGCACGCGGTGGCAAGGCGGCGGCCGATGGCAGCACGCCGCGCATCGTGGTGCCGTGGTTCGCGTTCGGGTTCGTCGCGGTGGCCGGTTTCAATTCGCTGCATCTACTGCCGGCGGGCGTGCAGGCCGGGCTGGTGCAGCTGGACACCGTGCTGCTGGCGATGGCCATGGCCGCGCTGGGCCTGACCACGCATGTGTCGGCGCTGCGCCAGGCCGGGCTGAAGCCGCTGCTGCTGGCATCGATCCTGTTCGCGTGGCTGCTGCTGGGTGGGCTGGCCATCCACCAGGGTGTGCTGGCGGTGCTGGGCTGAGCGCCGGGGCCATGCCATCCACGCATGGCGTGGATCTGCGGGCGTGAGCTTAGACTTGGGGCATGACCGCCTCGCCCGCCCTGCTGCCGATTCCACTACGACTGCTCGATGACCGCTACGGGCCGGGCAATGCCGACGAGGCGGAGGACACGCTGATCGGGATCGTGCAGGCCGTGATGGGCGTGCGGGCGACCTGCTCGTTCGACTTCGACACACGGCACGCCAACCCGTGGTTCCACCAGCTGCTGCTGGGGCCGCAGGCCGATGGACATCCGGCGACGCCAGCGCAGCTGCAGGCGATGGCCGTGCGGTTGGCAGCCATCGGGCTGGGCTGAGTACCGGGGCAATGTCATCCACGCATGGCGTGGATCTACTGGATCGCGCACGGTAGATCTACGCCATGCGTGGATGCAGCCCCGCCCCGGTAGATCCACGCCATGCGTGGATGAAGGCCCGGAGCGGGACCGGCCCCGCGCACAGGTACAATGTGCCATGACTGACTTTTCGACCCTGCCGCTGAGCCCGGCCCTGCAGCCCGGCCTGGACGCCCTCGGCTATACCACTCTCACGCCGATCCAGGCGCAGAGCCTGCCGGCGATCCTGGATCGCTGCGATGTGATTGCACAGGCGCCGACCGGCAGCGGCAAGACCGCCGCCTTCGGCCTTGGCCTGCTGCAGGCCATCGACCCCAGCCTGATCCGCGTGCAGGCGCTGGTGCTGTGCCCCACCCGCGAACTGGCCGACCAGGTTGCCAAGCAGATCCGCAAGCTGGCCACCGGCATCCCCAACCTGAAGCTGCTGCTGCTGGTCGGTGGCGTGCCGCTGGGCCCGCAGCTGGCCTCGCTGGAAGGCCATGATCCGCACGTGGTGGTCGGCACCCCCGGCCGCGTGCAGGAGCTGGCCCGCAAGCGCGCCCTGAACCTGGGCGCGGTGCGCACCCTGGTGCTGGACGAAGCCGACCGCATGCTGGACATGGGCTTTGAAGAGCCGATCCGCGAGATCGCCGGCCGCACCCACAAGGACCGCCAGACCCTGCTGTTCTCGGCCACCTTCCCCGACAGCATCCGCGAGATCGCCCGCGACCTGCTGCGCGACGCGCTGGAAGTGACCGTGGAAGGCGCCGACCAGGCCCCGGCCATCCGCCACCTGTTCTGCGAAGTGGAACCGGCCCACCGGCAGAAGGCGCTGGCCGGCCTGCTGCTGAAGTACACGCCGGAATCGGCGGTGGTGTTCTGCAACACCCGCAAGGACGTGGACGAGGTCGCCAACTCGCTGCAGCAGTTCGGGTTCTCGGCGCTGGCCCTGCATGGCGACATGGAACAGCGTGACCGCGAGGAAGTGCTGCTCCGCCTGGCCAACCGAAGCTGCAACGTGCTGGTGGCCAGCGACGTCGCCGCGCGCGGCCTGGACGTGGAAGAGCTGGCCGCGGTGATCAACTACGAGCTGCCCACCGACGTGGAAAGCTACCAGCACCGCGTGGGCCGTACCGGCCGCGCCGGTGCCAGCGGCCTGGCGATCAGCCTGGTGGCCGGCCGCGAAAAGACCCGTGCCGAGGCGGTGGAAGCGCACCTGGGCCAGCCGCTGGACTGGCAGAAGACGCCGCTGGCGACTTCGCGCCCGGCCGAGCTGCCGCAGGCGGCGATGCGCACCCTGCGCATCGATGGCGGCAAGACCGACAAGCTGCGCCCGGGCGACATCCTCGGCGCACTGACCGGCGACGCCGGCCTGTCGGGCAAGCACATCGGCAAGATCGCGATTTTCCCGACCCGCTCCTACGTGGCCATCGCCCGTGAGCAGGTCAACAAGGCGGTCGCGAAGCTGGAAGCCGGCAAGATCAAGGGCCGTCGCTTCCGCGTGCGGATGATGTGATCTGGTAGCGGCCAACCTTGGTTGGCCATCCCGGGCAATGCCAACCAAGGTTGGCAACTACCGGAGTGCGGTGATTCGATCCGTCCTGCTCAGAACACCAGTTCGGTGTGCAACGGCAGGCCGGCTTCCCAGCGGGCGCGACCGCCCAGGCCGTCCAGCTCGACCAGCACGCCGGCACCCACCACTTCAACGCCCAGGCGGCGTACCAGCGACAGCGCGGCGCCCAGGGTGCCGCCGGTGGCCAGCACGTCATCGATGATGGCCACGCGCGCGCCGGCCGGCAGTGCGTCTGCATGTACTTCGATGCAGTCGCTGCGGTATTCCAGCGTGTATTCCTCGCGCAGCACCTTGCCCGGCAGCTTGCCCGGCTTGCGCACCGGCACGAAGCCCACGCCCAGTTCCAGCGCCATGGCGGCGCCCAGGATGAACCCGCGCGATTCGATGCCGACGATGGCATCCAGCTGCTGCCCGCGCCAACGGTCGGCCATGGCCGAGATCGCGCCGCGGAAGTCTTCGCCGTGGGCCAGCAGCGGCATGATGTCCTTGAACAGGATGCCGGGCTTCGGGAAATCGGCGATATCGCGCAGGCGCGAAGCCCAGGCGGGGACGGCCACGGTGGCGTCGGTCATTGCAGCTACCAGCTTGTATGGCGGCATAGGGTAACCGGTTCGCCCCTGCCCTGCCCGTTCCCGGCACCACCGCGCCGCTGCGTTCCACCGGTGGCGCGCTGGCGTCACGCCAAAATCGCACACGCGTGCGATAATCGCCCTAACCGGTCATTCACCCAGCCTGCGTCATAAGCAGGCCGACGCCTGCCCGCCGCCATGGCCCGCAGCCGCCCGGGATGCCGACGGCCCCCGCCACGCCTGGCGCGCGCGGGGCTTTGCCCGCCTCCGTGCGGGTTCTTCGCAATGAGGTTCATGCAACGTGGACGAGACGACGAAAGTTCCGGCCCTGTGCCGTGTGCTGGTGGTCCTGCTCGGCATCCTGGTGACCCTGTTCGGCCTGGCTCTGCTGGTCGGCGGTGTTCGCCTGGTACAGCTGGGGGGCAGTTGGTATTTCCTGCTGATGGGTGCGGTGTCGGCCGTGGCTGGCGTGCTGCTGGCGATGCGCCGGCCGAACGGTGCGCTGCTGTACGGCCTGGCCTTCGTGGCCACGCTGGCCTGGGCGCTGGTGGATGCGGGTTGGGAGTTCTGGCCGCTGGTCTCGCGCCTGGTGATGCCGGCCGTGCTGGCCCTGCTGGTTGCCCTGGCCTGGCCGGTGCTGCGCCGCAGCCGCGGCCAGGCTGCCGGTCGCGGTGCCTATGGCGTGGCTGCAGTGCTGCTGGTTGGCCTGCTGGGCACGGCGGTGTCTGCGTTCCAGCCGCGCCCGGTACAGACCGCGCAGGGCACCACGCCGCCGGTGGTGCCGGTGGCCAAGGGCGCTGAACAGCGCGACTGGATGCACTGGGGCAACACCACTGCCGGCACCCGCTTCGCCGCGCTGGACCAGATCACCCCGGCCAACGTGAAGGAACTGCAGGTTGCCTGGACCGCACACACCGGCGACGTGCCGGAAAGCAACGGCTTCGGTGCCGAGGACCAGAACACCCCGCTGCAGATCGGCGACACCCTGTACCTGTGCACGCCGCACAACCAGGTGATTGCCATCGATGCCGACTCCGGCAAGCAGCGCTGGGCCTTCGACCCCAAGGCGACCGCACCGAACTGGCAGCGCTGCCGCGGCCTCGGCTATTTCGATGCAGCGACCGCACCCGCGGCGGCGACTGCAGCGGCCCCGGCGCCCGCGCCGATGCCGGCCACCGAAACCGCCAGCGCCGGCCCGGCCCTGTGCGAAAAGCGCATCCTGATGACCTCGATCGATGCGCGCCTGTTCGCGCTGGATGCCAAGACCGGCGCACTGTGCCCGGACTTCGGCAGCAACGGCGTGGTCGACCTGAAGACCGGCATGGGCGAGATCAAGCCCGGCTTCTATACGCTCACCGCCGCGCCGCTGGTGGCGGGCGAGCTGATCGTGGTTGGTGGCCGCGTGGCAGACAACATCGAAGTAGGTGAACCGTCCGGCGTGGTGCGTGCCTACAACGTGCGTACCGGTGCGCTGGCCTGGGTCTGGGATCTGTCCAAGGAAACCCCGGACGTGCCGCTGGATCCGTCGATCCACTACACCCGCGCCACTCCGAACGTGTGGACCTCGATGGCCTACGACCCGCAGCTGGGCCTGGTCTACCTGCCCACCGGCAACACCACCCCGGACCAGTGGGCCGGCGAGCGGACCCCGCAGGATGACAAGTACAGCTCGGCCGTGGTCGCGCTGGATGTTGCCACCGGCAAGGAACGCTGGGTCTACCAGACCGTGCACCACGATCTGTGGGACTACGACCTGCCCGCGCAGCCGACCCTGACCGACGTGCCCGACGGCAAGGGCGGCACGCTGCCGGCCCTGCTGCAGATCACCAAGGCCGGGCAGATCTTCATGCTCAACCGCCAGACCGGCGTGCCGATCAGCGAGGTGCGCAACATCCCCGCGCCGCAGGGCAATGCACAGGGCGAGCGCTATGCCGCGACCCAGCCGCTGTCGGTCGGCCTGCCGCAGATCGGTGCACAGACGCTGACCGAATCGGACATGTGGGGCGCCACCCCGATCGACCAGATGCTGTGCCGCATCCAGTTCAAGCAGTTCCGCTACGACGGCATGTACACGCCCCCGGGCGAAGACCTCGCGCTGCAGTGGCCGGGTTCGCTGGGCGGCATGAACTGGGGCAGTGCCTCGATCGACCCGACCACCGGCTATCTGTTCGTCAACGACATGCGCCTGGGCCTGTGGACCAAGCTCATCCCGCGCGCGCAGATGACCAGCGGCGACGGTGGCGTGGAAATGGGTGCGGCGTCGCAGACCGGCACGCCGTACGGCTCGCTGCGCGACCGCTTCCTGTCCAAGCTGGGCATCCCCTGCCAGAAGCCCCCGTTCGGCACGATGTCGGCGATCAACCTGGCCACCCGCCAGCTGGTCTGGCAGGTGCCGGTGGGCACGGTGAAGGACACCGGGCCGATGGGCATCAAGATGGGCCTGCCGATTCCGATCGGCATGCCGACGCTGGGTGGTTCGCTGGCTACGCAGTCGGGCCTGCTGTTCTTCGCCGGTACGCAGGATTACTACCTGCGCGCCTATGACAGCCGCACCGGCGAGGAAGTCTGGAAGGCTCGCATGCCGGTCGGCAGCCAGGGCACGCCGATGACCTACGTGTCGCCGAAGACCGGCCGCCAGTACGTGGTGATTTCCGCCGGTGGCGCACGCCAGTCGCCGGACCGTGGCGACTACGTGATCGCCTACGCGCTGCCCGAGCGCAAGTGAGCCGTGCCACGCGGTGCAGCCTGGCAGGCTGCGCCGCGTGGGTACCGGTTACCGGTTCCAGCGCTTACCATGCAAGGTCGAACCTGATGAAAGCTGCTGCCATGCCTGCCGTTCCTCCCAGCCGTCGCCCCAAGCGCCCGCCTGCGCCACCGCAGGACCGTGGACTGGCCCATGAGCTGATGCAGCAGATCCAGGACAACCAGGGCGATCCGGATTTCATGACCTCGCTCGGCCGCGGCCTGGCCGTGCTGAGCGTGTTCTCGCAGCACCCGCGCGAAGTGACGATGTCGCAGATCAGCACCGATACCGGCATCTCGCGCGCAGCCGTGCGGCGCGTGCTGTACACGCTGGAAAAGCTGGGCTACGTGGGCGAGCAGGGCCGCGGTTTCGTGCTGCTGCCGCGCGTGCTGGGCATGGGCGGCGCCTACGTCGCCTCGTCGTCGATGACCGCGGCCGCACAGCCCGTGCTGGATGCCCTGCGCGATGACGTGCACGAATCCTGCTCGCTGGGCGTGCTTGATGGCGATGACATCCTTTACGTGGCACGCGCGGAAACCGTTCGCATCATGTCGATCGGCCTGCGTGCGGGCAGCCGCCTGCCAGCCTACTGCACGTCGATGGGCCGCGTGCTGCTTGCCGCCCTGCCGCGCGACACGCTGGAAGGCTATCTGGAACGCAACCCGCTGCGGCCACGCACCGACCGCACCGTCACCCGCATGGATGATTTCCTCGACCTGCTGGAAAAAGTACGTCGTGAAGGCGTTTCGCTGGTCGACCAGGAGCTGGAGATCGGCCTGCGCTCGATCGCCGTGCCCGTGCGTTCGCGCAGCGGCGATGTGGTGGCCGCGCTGAACATCGGCACCCAGGCGGGCCGCATCGGCCTGGGCGTGATGCAGACCCAGCTGCTGCCGCGCCTGCGCGAAGCGGCGCAGCGGCTGGGCACGCTGTTGAATTGAGGCACAGCCGCCGGGCATGGCCCGGCGCTACCGGGGCCGCGGCGTGGTAGCGCCGGGCCATGCCCGGCGGATGTTCGGCGTCAGCCCTCGGACGCCTGCTCTTCCAGGATCGGCTTGGCCAGCGCGAACGCGTGGTTGGCCGCCGGCACGCCACAATAGATCGCGGCCTGCAGCAGCACCTCCTTGATCTCCTCCGGCGTTACGCCGTTGTTGCGGGCGGCACGGATGTGCAGCTTGAACTCTTCATCGTGGCCCAGCGCCACCATCATCACGATGGTCAGCAGCGAGCGCGTATGCCGCGGCAGTCCCTCGCGCGTCCACACCGTGCCCCACGCCGTGCGGGTGATGAAATCCTGGAATTCAGTCGTGAACTCGGTGCGCGCCTGCAGCGAGCGGTCAACGTGCGCCTCGCCCAGCACCTGGCGGCGCACCGCAAGGCCGGCTTCGTAGCGTTCCTGTTCGTCCATCGTCGTAACCCTGTTGAGTGATTCAGTGCTGCGCGGAGAGATGCGCGACCAGTGCGGCCGTGAACGCCTGCGGCGATTCCAGATTGCAGATGTGCCGCCCGGGAACCGTGGCAAAGTGGCCAACGGCCACGCCATCGGCGATGGCCTGCAGCTCGGCCGGCACGCAGACCGGATCGTCGTCACCGGCAATGGCCAGCAGCGGCACACCGATGCGGCCCAGCACATCACGGAAATCGGCCATGCCCACGGCGTTGCAGCAACCTGCATAGCCGGCCACGCTGGTGGCGAGGAAGCGCTGCAGGATGTCCTCCACCTGGCTGGCATGGGTCTGTGCGAAGGCGGCGGTGAACCAGCGCTCGCGGGTGCCGTCCACCAGCGGCAGCAGGCCATCGTGCAGGACCTGGGCGATGCGCGCCTGCCAGCCGTCCAGCGTACCGATCTTGGCTGCGGTGGCAGCCACGGTGAGCGTGCGCAGGCGGTTGCCCGCATGCACGCCCAGCCACTGCCCGGTCAGGCCACCGATCGACAGCCCGCAGAAATGGCTGCGTTCAATGCCAAGGTGATCCCACAGCGCCAGCACGTCGGCGCCCAGCTCGGCCACGGTGTACAGCCCCGGCGGCGCACTGGACTGGCCATGGCCGCGGCGGTCATAGCGCAGGATGCGGTACTGCGTGGCCAGCGCATCCACCTGCGGCTGCCACATGCCCAGGTCGGTACCGAGCGAATTGCAGAAGGTCAGCCACGGCCCATCGGCGCGGCCCTCGGTCTGGTAATGCAGGCGATGCTGCGGAAGGTCGAGGAAGGGCATGCGTGCTCCAGCGAATGTGGGGATCAGCCGCGCGCGAGCACGCGGTCGATCCAGGTATCGGCCATGCCGCGCCAGCTGTCGGCGGCGAACAGGGCATCGAGTTGTGCGGTGGAAAGCTGCGCGGTGACCTCCGGCGTCTGCCCCAGCACCTCGCGCAGATGCAGCGACTGCGCCAGCGCCTGCTTGGCGGCGTGTTCCACCAGCGCGTGCGCGGCCGGCTTGCCGATGCGCTCGCCCAGGGTGACCGCTACGGCCTCGGCATAGAGCAGGCCACCATGGCTGTCCAGGTGCTGGCGCATGCGCCCGCGGTCCAGCTGCAGACCCTGCACCACCACGCTCACCTGGGCCAGGCTGCCGGCGCACAGGCGCACGATCTCCGGCACGGTGTCCCACTCGGCGTGCCATTGCCCGGCCGCGCGCTCGTGCGGCTGCGGCAGGGCGCTGAACAACGTGGACAGCAGGCCCGGCACGCGCGTTGCGGCGGCAATGGCCGCCACGCAGCCAACCGGGTTGCGCTTGTGCGGCATCGCCGAGGAACCACCCTTGCCCTCGCCCGCCGGCTCGAAGGCTTCAGCAACTTCCGACTGCATCAGCAGCACGATGTCGGTGGCGATCTTGCCGAGGCTGCCGGTCAGCAGCGCGAACACGCTGCCGAACTCGGCGATGCGGTCACGCGCGGTGTGCCAGGGCAGCGCCGGCAGCGGCAACTGCAGCCCGGCTGCGAGGGCTTCGGCCACGTCCAGCCCGCGCGTCTGCAGCGAGGCCAGCGTACCGGCGGCACCGCCGAACTGCAGCACCAGGGTGTCGTCGGCCAGCGCATCAAGGCGCCGCTGGCTGCGCTGCAGTGCATCCAGCCAACCGGCCGCTTTCAACCCGAAGGTCACCGGCACCGCCTGCTGCAGCAGCGTGCGCCCCGGCAGGCCGGTGCCGCGCTCGGCCTCGGCCAGCCGCGCCAGCGCCGTGCACAGCACCTGCAGGCGCGCCCGCACGTGGCTGACCGCCGCGCGCAGCTGCAGCACTGCGCCGGTATCGATGATGTCCTGGCTGGTGGCGCCCCAGTGCACCCAGCGCGCGGCGTCGGCATCGTTCGCCTTGACCTGCGCGGTTAGCGCCTTGACCAGCGGAATGGCCGGGTTGCCGGCAAGTGCCGTAGCGGCCGACAGCGCGGGTACGGCGTACAGGTCGGCGCTGCAGGCCGCTTCAATCGGCGCCAGCACAGCGGCGGGGATCACCCCGCACTGCACCTGCGCGCGCGCCAGGGCGCGTTCGACATCCAGCATCGCCTGCAGGCGTGCTTCATCACTGAACACGGCGTCGACGGCGGGGTCGCCGAACAGACCGCCCAGCAGCGTTGGGGAGTGGCTCATCGGTGCAGTCCATCCTGGGTGGCCACAGCTTACCCGCGCGCGCTGCACGCGGGCGTGGAGTGGCCGGAAGGCGCGGCGGGCGCGCCGGCGTCAGTAGGCGAAGAACACCGTTTCATCCGGGCCCTGCATGCGCACGTCCCAGTGGTACAGGCCCTTGCCCTGCGCCTGCGCGACCAGGGTGTGGCGGCGTTCGGCCGGCACCAGCGCGAGGATGCCGTCCTCGCCATTGCTGGCCTCGTCACTGAAATAGATGCGGCCACGGGTGGCCTGCAGCAGGCCGCGCATGAACACCAGCACTACCAGGTGCGGTGCCTGCGGCTCGCCACGCAGGCCGGGCACGCGACCCGGCTTGACGGTGGTGAAGGCGAAGCGGCCCTGGTCGTCGGTAGGCACGCGGCCCCAGCCGTCGAAGGCCGGGTCGTGGTCGCCGCGACGCGGGTCTTCGCCGTGGGCGTAGATGCCCTGCGCGTCGGCCTGCCAGATTTCCAGCACGGCATCGGATACCGGTACGCCGTTGCCATCGAACACCTGGCCCTGCACCTCCACGCGTTCACCCTGCGCGGTGGCCGGGGCGATTTCGGTGCGGTACAGCGGTTCCAGGCCCAGGCGGTAGTACGGGCCTACGGTCTGCCACGGAGTGGATTGGAAACTCATGGTCTTACTCCCAGACGGTCATCTTGCGACCGCGCAGCACGATGTCGAAGCGGTAGCCGAGCGCGAATTCGTTGGCGGTGTTTTCCCAGTCGAACGAGGACACCATGCGCTCGCGCGCCTTGGCGTCATCCACGCAGTTGTAGATGGGATCGAACGCCAGCAGCGGGTCGTTGGGGAAATACATCTGCGTGACCAGGCGCTGGCCGATGCCATCACCATGCAGCGAGAAATGGATGTGTGCCGGGCGCCAGGCGTTGTAGTGGTTGCGCCACGGGTATGCGCCGGGCTTGATGGTGGTGAACCGGTAGCGGCCTTCGCTGTCGGTCAGCACCTGGCCGGTGCCCTTGAAGTTGGGGTCCAGCGGTGCGTCGTGCTGGTCGCCCTTGTGCAGGTAGCGGCCGGCGGCGTTGCACTGCCAGACCTCGACCACGGTGTTGCGCACCGGGCGGCCGTTCTCGTCCAGCACGCGGCCGCTGACGATGATGCGCTCGCCCTGCGGCTGGCCGGGGAAACCGGCGGTCAGGTCGGCGGCATGCTCGCCCAGGGTGATGCGGTTGATGCTCGGGCCGGTCACTTCCGAGAGCGTCACCGGGATGGCGATCGGGTCGGTACCCGGGCCACGCAGCGCGGTGGAGGCATACGGCAGATGGATGCGCGGCGGCTGGCTGCCGGGGTACGGCTTGCGGTAGCCGCGCAGTTCGGTGGGATCGCTCATGGCGTACTCCTGTTGGCGAGCGGCCCGAAGGCCGCGGCTGTCTTGCAGATCATGGATGCGGGGGAAGGCTTACACGCGCTCGATGGCCAGCGCCACGCCCTGCCCCACGCCGATGCACATCGTGGCCAGGCCACGGCGGCCACCGTTGGCTTCCAGCTGGCGCAGCAGGGTCAACGCCAGCCGCGCACCGCTCATGCCCAGGGGATGGCCCAGGGCGATGGCACCGCCGTTGGGGTTCACGTGCGCGGCATCATCGGCCAGGCCGAGCTGGCGCATGCAGGCCAGGCCCTGCGAGGCGAAGGCTTCGTTCAGTTCGATGGCATCGAAATCGGTGATCGACAGGCCCAGCCGTGCCATCAGCTTCTGGCTCGCCGGCACCGGGCCCATGCCCATGATGGCCGGCTCAACGCCGGCGCTGGCGAAGCCAAGAATGCGCGCGCGCGGGGCCAGGCCCAGCGCCTTCACCTGCGCGCCCGACGCGAGCAGCAGCGCGGCGGCGCCATCGTTGATGCCCGAGGCATTGCCGGCGGTGACCGTGCCCGGCTGGCGGAACAGCGGCTTCAGCCTGGCCAGCGCCTCGGCGGTGGTATCGCCGCGCGGGTGTTCATCACGGTCGACGGTCACGGTCTCGCCGCGCTTGCGGCCCGGCACGTCCACCGCGACGATTTCGCCGTCGAAGAAACCACGCGCCTGCGCAGCAGCCGTGCGCTGCTGGCTGCGCAGGGCGAACGCATCCTGGTCCTCGCGGCTGATGCCGTAGCGCTCGGCCACGTTCTCGGCGGTCTGCCCCATCGCCTCCACGCCGTGCAGTTCACGCAGGCGCGGGTTGATGAAGCGCCAGCCCATGGTGGTGTCTTCGATCTGCTGGTCGCGGGCGAACGGCGAGGTCGCCTTGCCCATCACGAACGGCGCGCGCGACATCGATTCGACGCCGCCGGCGATGGCCAGGCCCAGCTCGCCCGCCGCAATGCCGCGGGCCACGGTACCGATCGCATCCAGTCCCGAACCACACAGGCGGTTGATCGTGCTGCCCGGCACCGTCAGCGGCAGGCCGGCCAGCAGCAGGCTCATGCGGGCGACGTTGCGGTTGTCCTCACCGGCCTGGTTGGCACAGCCCAGGTAGACATCCTCGACCCGCGCCGGGTCCAGCTGCGGGTGGCGCGCCAGCAGTGCCTTCAGCGGGATCGCGCCGAGGTCATCGGCGCGCACGCCGGACAGCGCGCCGCCGTAGCGGCCGATCGGGGTGCGGATGCCATCGACGATGTAGGTCTCGTGCAGGCTCATCTCAGGCTCCCTCGGCCAGTGCCAGCGGCAGGCCGGTCAGTTCACGCAGTTGTTCGATGTCCATTCCCTCGACCATTTCCAGCACGGTCGCACCGTCGGCGCCGAGGTCGAACACCGCCACATCGGTATACACGCGCGACACGCAGCGCAGACCGGTAAGTGGGTAGCTGCACTCGGCCACCAGCTTGCTTTCGCCCTTCTTGGTGAACAGGTCCATCATCACGAAGACCTGCTTGGCACCGATGGCCAGATCCATCGCACCGCCCACGGCGGGGATCGCGTCGGCAGCGCCCGTGCTCCAGTTGGCCAGGTCGCCGTGTGCCGACACCTGGAACGCACCGAGCACGCAGATGTCGAGGTGGCCGCCACGCATCATCGCGAACGAATCGGCATGGTGGAAATAGCAGCCGCCGGTCAGCAGCGTGACCGGCTGCTTGCCGGCGTTGATCAGGTCCGGATCTTCCTGGCCGGGGGCCGGCGCCGGGCCCATGCCCAGCAGGCCGTTTTCCGACTGCAGGAAGATCTCCTTGTCGGCCGGCAGGAAGTTGGCCACCGTGGTCGGCAGGCCGATGCCCAGGTTGACGTAAGCCCCTTCGGGAATGTCGCGCGCCACGCGCGCGGCCATCTGTTCGCGGCTGAGCTTGTTCATGCCTGCACTCCTTCAGCGGCCACCGGCACTACGCGTTGTACGAAGATGCCCGGGGTCACCACGGCCTCCGGGTCCAGTTCGCCCAGCGCCACCACCTCACGCACCTGCACGATGGCGCAGCGTGCGGCCATGGCCATCAGCGGGCCGAAGTTGCGCGCGGTTTTGCGATACACCAGGTTGCCCCAGCGGTCGCCGCGGTCGGCCTTGATCAGCGCGAAGTCGGCATGCAGCGGGTATTCGAGCACGTAGTGGCGGCCGTCGATCTCGCGCGTTTCCTTGCCCTGGGCCAGCTCGGTGCCGTAGCCGGTCGGGGTGAAGATCGCGCCCAGGCCGGAGCCGGCCGCGTGGATGCGCGCGGCCAGGTTGCCCTGTGGCACCAGCTCCAGTTCGATCTCGCCAGCGCGGTAAGCAGCATCGAAGTGCTGCGAATCGGCCTGGCGCGGGAACGAGCAGACGATGCGGCGCACGCGCTTGTGCTTGATCAGCGCAGCCAGGCCGGTATCGCCGTTGCCGGCGTTGTTGTTGATGATGGTCAGTTCGCGCGCGCCCTGTGCGATGAGCGCGTCGATCAGCTCGTCAGGCATGCCGGCGGTACCAAAGCCGCCGATCATCACGGTGGCACCATCATGGATATCGGCCACCGCTGCTTCCACGCTGGCCACGGTCTTGTCGATCACTGCATTGCTCCTTGCCCTGCCTGCCGGCGGTCACCGCCGCCACGCTGCAGGGCCACTGCGAAGGGAAAACACGACCCGGACATGGTCGCCACGGCGCCCCGTCCGGTCAATGCGATATTCGGCCAGTTGATTCGATAATCGCACATTGAGTGACGGGCTCCGGACATCGGTTCAACGCCGGTTCTGGCCCACGCCGACGCGCAGGCCCAGGCATGCCCAGGCCGCCAGCAGCAGCGGCAGTGCGCACAGCACGTACAGCGCCGAGGGTTGCCAGTGGCCATCCACCAGCACACCCACGGTGAGCGGCGAGAGGATCGCGCCGACGCGGCCGATGCCGATGGCCCAGCCCAGGCCGGTCGTACGCACTTCGGCGGCGAACACCACCGGCGCTGCCGCATACAGGCCAGCCATCGCCGCGAACAACGCCGCGCCGATCACGAAGGCCAACGGGAACGCCACGCCCAGCTGCGTATTGAAGGCGGCAAAGCCCAGCATCGAGACCATCGCCAGCAGCAACGCACCGGCAGTCAGCTTCGACAGCGACCAGCGCGAGGCCAGCCAGCCGAACAGGCTGCCGCCGACGATGCCGCCCAGGTTCAGCAGCACGCCACCGGTGATGCCCTGCTGCGCCGAGACACCGGCCGAGACCAGCAGTTTCGGTGTCCAGCTCAGCACGAAGTAGAAGGCGAACATGTGCAGGAAGAAGGCCAGCGCGATCAGCAGCGCGACGCGGCGCAGGTCGCCCACGAACAGCGCCGCATAGCCCTGGCGCTGGCCATCACGCACCGGCGCCGGTGGCAGTGCCTGCAGTTCCGGCATGCGCATGCGCGACAGCAGTGCGTTAAGCCGCGGCAGCGCGTTGGCCGGGCGACGCGCGACCAGGAAATCCAGCGATTCCGGCAGGCACTTCAGCACCAGCGGAATGCACAGCAGCGAGGCACCCGCACCGATCAGGAACACGCTGTGCCAGGACCAGTGCTCCAGCATCCACGCCGCCAGCAGGCCGCCAGCGGTGGCGCCAATCGGATAACCGGTGGCCTGCAGCGCGACCGCCGTGCTGCGCCACTTGGCGTTGGCGTACTCGGCGGTGATCACGCCGACACCGGCCAGCATGCCGCCGATGCCGATGCCGGTATAGACGCGCAGCGCGCCCAGCTGCCAGGCGTTGGCAGCCAGCGCCGACAGCGCCATGCCGCTGGTCAGGATCAGCAGGCAGCAGACGATCATCGGCCGCCGGCCCCAGCGATCCGCCAATGGCGCCAGCAGGAACGAACCCAGCGCCATGCCGACCAGGCCGGCACTGAGCATCAGCCCCAGCACCTTGCCCGACAGTTCCCAGTCCGCCGATACGTGCGGTGCGGTGAAGGCCATGACCATCACATCGAAGCCATCGAGCATGTTCAACAGCACGCAGATGGCGATGGCGGTCCACTGGAAGGGGCTCATCCGTTCCAGGACAAGCGAGGGTGCGGCGGCGGAGGCGTGGCTCATGGTGCGGTTTCCTGCAACAGCGTGATGCGATGGAACGTCCGGCGGGGAAGGTCTCAGCGACCGGCCTGGCTGGATGCATGGATGACCTGCAGGACGTCCTGCAGGCGATCGACCTCGACCTGGCCTGGCGCCGACGGGGTGCCGATCATGCCGAAGGTCAGGGCCTGGCCGAAGGTTTCGCCCGCGAGCCGGGACACCACGCCGGTGCCGCCCATCGACATCGTCAGCAGCGGCTTGTCGCTCTGCTGGCGCACCTGCCAGGTGGCATCGAGCAGGGCCAGTACATCACCGGCATCGCGCGGCATCACGGCGATCTTCAGCACGTCCGCGCCCAGTTCCTGCTGCTTCAGCAGCCGCGCGACGATCTCTTCGCGCGGCGGCGTGGCGTGGAAGTCATGGTTGGACATCACCACCTTCACCCCCGCCTTGTGCGCCTGCGCCACCAGCGCCTGCACCACCTTCGGGTCGCGGAACATCTCCACGTCGATCAACTGGGCGACGCCGCCACGCAGCAGCGTGGCGTAGAGCGCGCCGTAGTCGGCATCGCTGATCGGCTTGGCGCCGCCTTCGGCCTTGGTGCGGAAGGTGACGATGACCGGCTTGCCGCCCAGCGTCGCCTGGATGCGCTTCCCCAGCGCGACCAGCGCCTTGCCATCGGTGGCGATGTCCAGGTAGTCGATGCGCCACTCGGCGATGTCGGTGGCCTTGCTGGCAGCGATGGCGGCAGCCTGCTGGAGGGCAACGTCAGCCGTGGCACCGGTGATCGGCACGATGGTGCGGGGGCTGCCCTCGCCGATGCGCAGCTGGCCGACCTGCAGCACCGCCGGCGGCGGTGCGGCCAGGGCCAGCAGGGGGGAGGCGCTGAGCGCACCGGCGAGGACAACGGACGCGAACGGGAATTTCATGGCAGTCACCAGAGCGTGGAGGGAGCGCGCGGCCATCAGAAGGTCACCTTGGCCTGGACACCGACGGCCCAGGCGTTGTCGGTACCGCTGTAATTGAAGGTGCCGGGGTTGATGATGTACTGCACGTCCGGGCGGATCATCAGCCACGGGTTCACCTGGAAGCTGTAGGACAGTTCGAACAGCTCCTCGGCCTGGCTGAGGTTGTACAGCGGCGAATCGGTGGGCACGCCCCCGGCCATCAGCGTGGCCCGGCGCGCATCGACCAGGCGGTCGTTGATGTCGGCGCCCACGTAGCCCAGCGCGATGCTGTCCTGCGCGCGCGAGCCGATGCCCTGGTAGACGCCGCCCAGCGCATACCAGCGCTTGATCTGCGCGGTATCGGTGTCGGACACCATGTACTGCGCGAACGCGGTCAGGCCGCGGCTCGGGTCGGCCGACTCCTGGGTCAGGCGCTGCTCGGCCAGCACGTAGGCGCCGTGGCGGCCGGTGGTCGGCGAGGTATCCAGGCCGCGCTTGCCCACGCGCGAGGTGTCGTAGTAACCGCCGAACTTGTAGACGCCGGCGTAGCGGCTGCCCTTGGCCGGGGTCCAGGTCACTTCCACCGGGAACAGCGAACCGGTGGTGCCCGAGACGAACGGACGGAACGCATTGCGCTCGATGTTGCCGCCGAGGTTCGGATTGACCTGGAACCAGCCGGTGCGCACGTTCACCGCCGGGCTGATCTGCTGCGCGAACTCGCCGCCCCAGCGTGCCATCGGGTAGTTGTACCAGCCGCTGTTGCCGGACATCGCCAGCGGGTGCGCGCAGAAGGCCGCGTTGACGAAGTGGGTCAGCAGGCTGTGCAGGCCGAACTGGTTGCCCATCGCGTAGTAGCCCAGCTTGTAATACGACTGGCCCGCGTTGAAGGTCTGGTCGTAGCTCAGTTCGGTCAGCCGCGTGTACTGCCCGCCGTACGCTTCCTGGATCGGGAAGCGGTTGCCGACGAAGTCCACCGAGGTGCTGCGGCCGCGACGGTCGTTGAGGGTGAAGTGGAACGCACCGCCGTCCCAGCCGGCCAGCTTGCCCATGTCCAGGTCCATGCCCACGCGCACCTGCTGCGCGTAGCGCGCACCGGTTTCACCGTAGCCACCGTCCACCACGCCCATCGCTTCGCCCACGTAGTCACCGCGGAACGCGATGCCGCGCTCGTACAGGTCGGTGCGGGTACCGCCCCAGTCGCCGGTGAGGGTCTTGCCGTCGTAGCGGTTGCTGGACTGCGCGCTGGCCAGGGCCGGCAGCAGCGCAGTGGCGAGGATGCCCAGGGACAGGCCCAGTGAAGGGGATTTCGCAGGATTCATGGTCGCGGTCTCGTGGAGGTGATCAGCGCAGCGACAGCGGCGCGCTCAGGGGGGAGGTGGCGCCCTGCGCCGAGGTGACGGTGGCGGTCAGGCTGCCGGCAGCGGCAGCATCTGCCCCGGCACCGAGCGCGAAGGTGAAGCTGCCCTGCCCCTGCGCATCGGTGCGGGCCTCGACGCTGCCCAGCACCAGCTCGGCCTCGCTGCCGCTGGCTGCGCGGTTGCCGAACACTTCCACCTGGTAGCGGCTGTCGGGCACGCCCTGGAAACGGCCGGTCAGCTGGCGCTGCGCGCCCTTGCCCTGCACGGCGGTCAGCTGCGGCGCTGCCTGGCCCAGGTTCGGCTGCGGCTGGCAATCGGCCTGGCCGGCAGCGGTGCAGATGCGTGCGCGCTTGGACGGATCGTTGTCGACGCCACGGCCACGCGAGCCGACGAAGCTGGCGTGTTCCAGGCCGGGCACGCCGAACACGATGGCGCCGCGCGGCTGGCCCTTCACGCAGGCGCCGCCGGCTTCGCAGCGCTCGATCGGCAGGCCGTTGCCGAAGATGCGGTTGGCGGTGAAGCGGTTCGGCGCACTGATCGGCTGCGGGCGCACGCCGATGCCGATGCCATTGCCGGTGATGGTGTTGCCATCGACCACGTTGCCGCTGCCGGTGATGCTCAGGCCCAGCGAATTGCCGGTGAAGGTGTTGGCCGCGATGTAGTTGCGGTTGCCCCAGTTGATCTGCAGGCCATCGGAGTAATCGACGAAGCGGTTGTGGACCACGCTGTTGTCGTTGCCCCACAGGATCTCGATGCCCTGCGAAGGTTCCGGGTTGGCCCGGGTGGACTGGAACAGGTTGTCGGCCACCAGGTTCCAGGCCGCGCCGCGGGTCAGCTCCAGGCCGTCGCCGTTGTCGAGGAACGCATTGCGCACGATGCGGTTGTGCACGGTGGTGGTGGCGGTGGACTGGCCCTTGCCGTCGTCGCCGGTGAGCATGATGCCGGCGCCGCCCTTGTTGGCGACGATGCGGTTGTCATGGATCTCGTTGTGGCTGGCGCGGTTGACCAGCACGCCGATGCAGAAGTTGCGGATCTCCAGGCCGGCCAGTTCCACGCCCTGGGTATCGCGCAGGACCAGGCCCGGCAGCGTGGTGGTGCGCACGTTGGTGCCGGACTGGCCCGGCTCGGCGCCCGGGCAGGCATCGGTACCGGTGCCGGTGACGTAGGCCGAACCATCAATGGCGACGTACTGGCCATCGCGCGCCCACGGCGTGCCGATGATCTGCACCGGACCCTTGATTTCCGGCAGCGGCGCGGCCGGCTTGATCACGTAGGGTGCGGTGCCGACGGCGTCGATCTCGATGCGATAGCGGCCCGGTGCGGCGTTGGCGGTGGTGATGGCCCAGCGCAGCGAGCCGGCATTGGCGTCGTCGGCGTAGCGGTCCACGCGCAGGACCTGCAGGTCTTCGCGCGGCGGTTCGGCCTGGTAAGCCAGCGCCAGCGACGGGAGCACGGCAAGCAGGGACAGGGAAACAACGGACAGACGACGGCGCATGCGATCACTCCGCACAGATGAAGGGAAATCCGGCGGTCTTCCCCTGCACCTGGCTTCAGCACCGGACCGGCTGCTGCCCTCGCCCCGCCAGGGGTGGATCGCTTGGACTGCTGTGAAACTGTGGGAGTGAAATTAGGTTTATCGCACTGCACCATTCAAGTGCGGTAATCGACTGCGCGTGCGAATATCGCACTGAATAGGTAATACCATCGTTGTAGGTGGGGGTGTTGGCAGGGCTGCCGCCCTGCACCTGCTTCGAGCCAGGGCAACGTCAACGTCAAAGGCCAGAGCGGCTCTGGCTTTCTGCTGGCTGGGCGGGACGGTGTGGGTGGGCAGGACACGCCGTAAACCCGTCCATGGGGGCTCGATGGCGCCATCCATGGCGCCAACGGTCCTGCCCACCCACACCGCCCCGCCTCTGACAGGTTCACGCGGCTGTTGGTGGGTGCCGACCGTTGGTCGGCACATCTGTCAGATATCGAATGAATTCATCCACGCATGGCGTGGATCTACTCGTAATGCCGGGATATCCGACCCCGTGCCGACCAACGGTCGGCACCCACCAACAGCAGCTGGCACCAACAGCAGCAGGTTCCAACAGACCGCAGAAAACTGTCGAAGGCGGGGTGGGTCCGGTTGAGGGGGTGTGAGCGGCATGGATGCCGCGACCAAGCCCCCATGGATGGGTTTACGGCGTCCCCCTCAACCGGACCCACCCCGCCATCCCACGGATAGCACGCTTTTGCTGTTGCTTCGGCAGGTGCAGGGCTGCAAGCCCTGCAGAAGAAACCCCCTACGAACTGCAGGACAGCATCGAGCAGCCTGCGCGGTCATCCGCCCACGCCGGCCGCTTCCCGGCATAGTGCTCCAGCCCCGGGCGTTCCGTGTACGGGTCACGCAGCACATCCTGCAGCGCGTGTACGCCCCCCAGGTCGCCCTGCTCCGCCCGGTCGATCGCTTCCTGCGCCAACCAGTTGCGCAGCACGTACAGCGGATTGGCCGCCGCCATCTTCGCCAGGCGCGCATCGGCCGCCAGCGGATCGACACGCAGCCGCGCGGCGTAGTCCTGCAACCACTGCTGCAGCGGCGCCTGCACCGCCTGCCGGCGTGCTTCGTCGTAGTACACCGCTTCGAGCACACCCGCATCCGGTGCCTCCGCGTCCACGCGCATCAACGCGCGCCAGGCCAACGTCATGTCCATGCCGCCGTCCTGCAGCAACTGCTGCCAGCGCAGGTAGAGCTGCAGGTCTTCGTCATCGGCGGCGGCCAGCCCCAGCTTGGCGGCGGCATCGCGCCGCGTGCAGGCGACGAAGGTGGACTGGAACGCGGCCAGACCGGCCTGCAGCGGCTGCACGTCGGCGAACAGCGGCGACAGTGCCTGCGCAAGCCGGTTGAGGTTCCAGTACGCCACCTGTGGCTGGGTGCCGAAGCGGTAGCGGCGGCCCTGGGCGTCGGTGGTGTTGGGCGTCCAGTCCGGGGCGTAATCCTCCACCCAGCCGTACGGGCCGTAGTCGATGGTCAGGCCCAGCACGGACAGGTTGTCGGTGTTCATCACTCCGTGCACGAAACCGACCCGCATCCAGTGCGCCATCAGCTCGGCGGTGCGCACGGCGATCTGCGCGAACCAGTCGCCGTACAACGCCTCGCCCTCGCCCTGCAGCTCGGGGAAGTCGCGGGCGATGCAGGCCTCGGCCAGCTGCTTCAGCAGCGCGGTCTCGCCGCGGGATGCCGGCAGTTCGAAGGTGCCGAAGCGGATGAACGACGGCGCGACACGGCAGACGATGGCGCCCGGCTCGGCGCGCGGGTGGCCGTCGTAGAACATGTCGCGCACCACGTCTTCGCCCGTGCCGACCAGCGACAAGGCGCGCGTGGTCGGCACGCCCAGGTGATGCATCGCTTCGCTGCACAGGAACTCGCGGATGGACGAGCGCAGCACGGCACGGCCATCGGCGCCGCGCGAGTACGGGGTCGGCCCGGCGCCCTTCAGCTGCAGCTCCCAGTGCCGGCCATCGGCCGCCACCAGTTCACCCAGCGAAATCGCCCGGCCATCGCCCAGCTGGCCCGCCCAATGGCCGAACTGGTGGCCACCGTAGTTGGCTGCCCATGGCTGCATGCCTGCGTACAGCGCGTTGCCGCCAAATACCTGGGCGAAGTCCTCGCCTTCCACGTCTGCCGCTTCCAGGCCCAGCAGCGCGGCCACGTCCGGCGACCAGGCCAGCAACGTGGGGGCGGCCACGGGGGTCGGCATCACCGATGACCATGCGGCGCCGCGCACTTCGCGGCGGCGCGGGCCGCTCTCGGGGTCGCCCGGCAGGGCGCTCAGCAGGCGGTTGTCGAAACGGGGGGCGCTGGTATCCATCCCTGCAGGATGGGGGCGGCAGGGCCGCTCCTCAATCGCCGCGCAGGGCCTGCAGGGCGCCGCCGTGCGCCTCGGCGCGCCGGTAGGCCGGGCGCTCGCCGATGCGCGCAAGGAAGCTGCGCAGGGCCGGCTTGTCGTCCAGGCCACCGCCACGGGCCGCAGCCGCCTGGATCGGGAAACTCATCTGGATGTCGGCCGCGGTGAAGCGATCACCGGCAAACCAGGGGCTTTCGGCCAGCCTCCGCTCCATCCAATCCAGGTGCAGGCGACGCTGCGGACCAATGAAGCTGCGCTCGGCCTTGTCGGCAATGCCGCGGGCAATCGGCCGGGCGAAGAACGGCATCGGCGCGCTGCGGATGCGGCCGATCACCAGGGTCAGCAGCAGCGGCGGCATCGCCGAACCTTCGGCGTAATGCAGCCAGTAGCGGTAGTCGATGCGCTCGGCACCGTCGGCCGGTACCGGCGACGGCGAGAACTGCCGCCCGGTGTCGTAGCGGTCGACGAGGTAATCGAGGATCGCCCCGGACTCGGCCAGCACCAGATCGCCATCCTGCAGCACCGGCGATTTGCCGAGCGGGTGGACCTGGCGCAGCTCCGGCGGCGCCAGCAGCGTCTTCGGATCGCGCGGGTAGCGCCGCAGCTCGTAGTCCAGCCCCAGCTCCTCCAGCATCCACAGCACGCGCAGCGAACGGGAGTTTTCCAGGTGGTGGACGATGCGCATGGGTGGGCTCCTAGGGGAAGCGCGCATCGTACCGCGCGGGGGTGCATGCATCGCGCGCATAAAAAAACGCCGGAAGCTTTCGCTTCCGGCGTTTCTGGCTACCAAACGGTAGCAGACGGATTAGACCGCCTGCACCTGGTCAGCCTGCATACCCTTCTGGCCCTGGACGGCGATGAAGGTAACCTTCTGGCCTTCCTGCAGGGTCTTGAAGCCGGTGCCCTGGATGGCACGGAAGTGCACGAACAGGTCCGGGCCGCTTTCCGGGGTGATGAAGCCGAAGCCCTTGGCGTCGTTGAACCACTTGACAGTGCCGGTCTGACGATCAGACATAGTTACTAACTCCTGAAACACATGTTGAAAAAAATCGCAGCCACCGGGTATCGGGGCCGAGACTGAGTTGCAGGCGTTGGTAAAGCGGATCGATGAGCGGATCGTGAGATCAACTGCACCAGGCCACGATTCACGGTGACCCTAGCAAACACAGTGGGTCGAACGATACGCGTGTTTTCAGGAAAAAGCGATAGCCCCGACATTCAGCCGCATCCCCTGCCCGGCTAGGCGTGACAAGGGCTGGCAGCCGATCGAGGCTAAACCCGAGTCCCCATTCAGGTTTTTCCTACCCTACACCGGGTAGATGACTGAAGCTGAAACCCCCGCTGAACACGGGCATCCGAGGATCTGGGTCGATGCCGACGCCTGCCCTGTTGTCATCCGCGACATCCTGTTCCGCGCCGCCGAGCGGGTCGGCCTGGAGCTGACCCTGGTCGCCAACCAGTGGATCCGCACACCGCCCTCGCGCTGGCTGCGCTCCCTCCAGGTGCCACAGGGCCAGGACGTGGCCGACAGTGTCATCGTCGAGCGGGTCGCCGCCGGTGACCTGGTGGTCACCCAGGACATCCCGCTGGCTGCGCTGGTGCTGGAGAAGAAGGCCGTCGCCCTGAACCCGCGCGGCCAGCTGTACACCGCCAACAACATGGCCGAGCGGCTGTCGATGCGCAATTTCATGGAAGAGCTGCGCGGGTCGGGCGTGCAGACCGGTGGCCCGCCGCCGCTGGGCCAGCGCGACCGCCAGCTGTTCGCCGCCGAGCTGGACCGCTGGCTGGCCCGGATCAAGCCGCGGTGATCAATCCGCAGTGATCAATCCGCAGTGATCAATCCGCAGTGATCAGGCCCCGCTGATCAGACCGCGTCGGCCGGGCTGTCCGGCGCCTGCAGCGAGCGGTCACTGCTGAACACCCGGCGCTGCCCATCCAGCGGATCCTGGAACGCCAGGGCCCGCGCCAGCAGCTGCAATGGCGGCGCCCGCAGCGGATCCGCCGCTGGCTGTAGGTGCGGATACAGGTCATCGCCGAGGATCGGTGCGCCCAGCGCCGCCATGTGCACGCGCAGCTGGTGCTTGCGCCCGGTTTCCGGCCGCAGCCGGTAATGCCAGATCGCCGCGTCGGCCGCGATCACGTCCACCCGGGTGCGCGCGTTCGGCTCACCCGGTGCCTCGGCCATGCGGAAGAACGGCTCGCCCGCCACGATCCGGCTCCGCCGCTCCAGCGGGAACTGCAGGCCCGGCAACGCGGGCGCCAGCGCCTCATAGGTCTTGTCGATACGCCGTTCGCGGAACAGCCGCTGGTAGGCATCGCGCGAATCGGGCCGCTGCGAGAACAGCACCAGCCCTGCGGTGAGCCGGTCAAGCCGGTGCAGCGGCACCAGGTCCGTGTTGCCGGTGCGCGCCACCAGCCGCGCCAGCAGGGTCTCGCGCACGTAGCCGCCTGCGGGCGTGACCGGCAGGTGGTGCGGCTTGTCGGCCACTAGCAGGTGCTCATCCTGGTACACGATGCGCTCGCTGAACGGGATGCGCGGTTCGTCGCTGACCTCGCGGAAATAGACGATGTCCAGCCCGACCTGCCAGGGCTGGTCCGGCGCGAGCGCCCTGCCCTGCGCGTCCTGCACCCGGCCCCGGGCGAAACGGTCCTGCCACTGCCCGCGGCCGATGCGCGGGAAGCGCGCGCACAGCCCATCGAGCAGGCACGCCCAGTCACCCGGCGGCAGCTGCAGGCGGCTGGGCAGGCTCATGGCGTGGCGGGCCCAGGCGCCGGCAACGTGGCTGCGTCCAGCACCTGCCAGCCATCGAGCTCCATGCCGTCGCCCAGCCCATCGCCCAGCGCCGCCAGGACCAGCGCACGCATCACCGCAGGCCGGTGCAGGTTGATCCAGGTGCCGTCGGCCATGCGCAGGCTGCCGTGGTCCAGCCCGGCCTCAGCCGCCAGCCGCCGCTGCGCAGGGGCGCTGCTGAAGCGCATGCGCAGCCGGCGCCCGGGCGCATAGGCGGCGAACACCACGCTGGCAGGCCGCGCACCCGGCGCGGATGCGCGGACGCTGCAGACGAAGTCGGCGTCGGCGATACGGAGACGGCGGATCGGGAAACGGGGCATGCGCGGGCGGCAGGAGGGAAAGCACCGCCAGAGTGCCATCGTTGACGCCCGGCAGACACCCTGGCGACGGACACCCTTACAGCAAACCTCTATCATGGTCGTCTTTAGTCGACGGATTCCCCATGGCCCTCACCGCCACCATCCGCAAGGCCGAGTTGCAGATCAGCGACATGGATCGCGGCTACTACGCGACCCACAACCTGACCCTGGCCCAGCACCCGTCGGAAACCGACGATCGCCTGATGGTGCGCCTGCTCGCCTTCGCCCTCAATGCCGACGACCGCCTGGAGTTCGGCCGCGGCCTGAGCACCGACGACGAACCGGACCTGTGGAACCACGATTACACCGGCGACATCCTGCAGTGGATCGACCTGGGCCACCCAGACGAGTCGCGCGTGCGCAAGGCCTGCAACCGCAGCCGCCAGGTGCAGGTGGTGAACTACGGCGGCAACGCGTCCGAGATCTGGTGGAACAAGCAGGGCAAGGGCCTTGCCCGCTTCGACAACCTGTCGGTGGTCGACCTCGACGGCGCCTTCGTCGAACAGTGGGGCCAGCAGATCCAGCGCGCCATGCGTTTCAGCGTGCTGATCCAGGACGGCGAGGTGCAGCTCCTCAACGACCAGATCCAGCTCGACATCATTCCGGACTGGCGCAAGCGCGCCAAGGCATGAGTACGATCCGCTGCGACGTGCTGGTCATCGGTGCCGGCGCAGCCGGGCTGATGACTGCGATCACGGCCGGCCAGCGCGGCCGCCACGTGCAGGTGATCGACCACGCCAACAAGGTCGGAAAGAAGATCCTGATGTCCGGTGGTGGGCGCTGCAACTTCACCAACACCGGCACCACGCCGGCCAACTTCGTCTCGGCCAACCCGCATTTCTGCAAGTCGGCCCTGGCGCGCTACACGCCGTGGCACTTCATCGAGCTGGTGGACAAGCACCGCATCGCCTATCACGAAAAGGAACTGGGGCAGCTGTTCTGCGATGTCTCGTCCAAGCAGATCGTGAAGATGCTGGTGGACGAGTGCCAGGCAGCCGGCGTGCAGATCCGCACCGACTGCAGCGTGCAGCGCATCGAACACGGCAGCGATGGCTTCCGCGTGCACACCACCGATGGCCTGTTCCATTGCGCCTCGCTGGTGGTGGCAACCGGCGGCCTGTCGATCCCCAGCATGGGCGCCACCGGCTTCGGCTACGAGGTGGCCCGCCAGTTCGGCCACCAGATCCTGCCCACCCGCGCCGGCCTGGTACCGCTGACCCTCAGTGGCACCCACCAGGAGCGGCTGGCCGACCTCAGTGGCGTTGCCCTGCCCATCGAGGCGCGCTGCAACGGCAAGCACTTCCAGAACTTCATGCTGCTGACCCATCGTGGCGTCAGCGGGCCGGCCATCCTGCAGATCTCCTCGTTCTGGCAACCCGGCGATGCCCTGGAACTGGACCTGTTGCCGGGCCAGGACGCGACCGAGTGGCTGCGGCAGATGAAACGCGACCGGCCGGCGGCCGAACTGCGCACGGTATTGGCCGAGGTGCTGCCCAAGCGGCTGGCCCAGCGCCTGTGCGAGCACTGGCTGCCGGACCGCCCGGTGCGGCAGCTGGACGAACCGGTGCTGCGCCAGGCCGGGCAGCTGCTGGGCGCTTTCCCGCTGGTGGCCAGCGGCACCGAAGGCTACCGCACCGCCGAAGTCACCCTCGGCGGGGTGGACACGGCCGAGGTCTCTTCGGCCACCCTCGAGTCCAAGCGCGTGCCCGGCCTGCACTTCGTCGGCGAGGTGCTGGACGTGACCGGTTGGCTGGGCGGCTACAACTTCCAGTGGGCCTGGGCCAGCGGCCATGCCGCCGGCAGCGTGGTGTGAACCGCATCGCCGTTCCAACCCCGCAAGGGGCGAGCGCATGGACGGACCGCCGCGCATCGTGTATCTAGATTTGCAGATTGGGGAGCAGTGCATGCAGAACGCGAACGACATCACCATCCGGCTGCTGATCGTCGATGACAGCGGCGAGAACGCCGAAGCCATCGTCAGCACCCTGCGCAACAGCGGCATCGCCGTGCGCCCGTGGCGGCCACAGGATTCGGCCGAGCTGTCGCAGGTGCTGGCCAGCCAGGCCATCGACCTGGTGCTGGCCTCGCCGTCGCAGGGCATCCCACTGCCACTGGTGGCCCAGCACATCGCCGCCAGCGGCAAGGACATCCCCTTGGTGCTGCTGGCCGATCACATCGACGAGGACGAACTGGTCCAGGCCAGCAGCAACGGCGTCCGCGCCCTGGCGCTGCGCCAGCGCAATGAACATCTGCTGGCGGTGGTCCGCGACCAGTGGGTCGACCTGCAGGCGCGCCGTGGCCTGCGCCGCATCGAGGCGCAGATGCGCGAGACCGAGCGCCGCTGCGACGCGCTGATCGCCTCCTCGCGCGACCCCATCGCCTATGTCCACGAAGGCATGCACATCCGTGCCAACGATGCCTATCTGGAAATGTTCGGCTACGAGGACTTCGACGAGGTCGAAGGCATCTCGCTGCTGGACATGGTCGCCGCCCAGCACGTGGACAGCTTCAAGCAGCTGCTGAAGTCACTCAGCCGTGGCGAGGCGCCGCCGCCGCAGTACCAGCTGGATGCGCGCCACCAGGATGGCAGTGCGTTCCCGGCCACCATGGAATTCACCGCCGCCACCTACGAAGGCGAATCCTGCCTGCAGGTGGTGTTCCGCCGCCGGCTGGAACTGGACACCGAACTGGCCCGCGAGGTCGAGGACCTGCGCCAGCGCGACCAGGTCACCGGCCTGCTCAACCGCCCCACCTTCATGCTGCAGGTGGAAGATGCCGTGGCCCAGGCCGGCCGCAGCGAGGGCCAGTTCGGCCTGCTGCTGGTCGAGCCGGACCACTACGCGCGCCTGATCCCCGATATCGGCCTGGCCTCGGCCGACACCCTGATCGGCGCGATGGCCGCGCTGCTGGCTGACGTGGTGGGCGAGGATGCGCAGATGGCGCGCTTCGGCGAACACAGCTTCGCCGTGCTGCAGGCCGGCGCCTACGCACAGACCCTGGCCCTGGCCGAGCGCATCCGCGAAGCCTTTGCCGCGCACGTGTTCACCATCGGCGCACGCTCGGCCACGGTCACCGTCAGCCTCGGCGGCGTGCAGGTGGGCGAAAAGATCGCCAGCATCGGCCAGGTGCTGGCGCGTGCCAGCGAGTGCGCGCAGGCTGCGGCCGCGCTGGGCAACACTTCGCGCATCTTCGACCCGGCTGCGGTCGACCGCATCGAGGAAGAGCGCGTGCAGCGCTGGGTCGCGCGCATCCGCGAGGCGCTGGCAGGTGACGGCTTCCAGCTGCACTACCAGCCGGTGCTGAACCTGCAGGGCGAGCCGCTGGAGCTGTACGAGGCCTACCTGCGCTTGGAGCACAACGGCGAGCTGCTCAGCCCGACCGCCTTCCTCGGCATTGCCGAGGAGCACGGCCTGCTGGGCGACATCAACCGCTGGGTGGTCTCGAAGGCCATCGACGTGCTCGGCGCACGCGCCCGTGCCGGCCATGACACGCAGATCCTGGTCAAGGTCACCCCCGAGTCGTTCGACGACCCGAAGATGATCGCCACCCTGCGCCAGCAGCTGCAGGCCCAGGGCGTACCGGGCGAACGGCTGTGGCTGCATGCGCCGGAGGTCAAGGTGTTCACCCACCTGCGCGCCGCCCAGCAGTTCCTGGCCGACGTCGCCCCGCTGGGTTGCCGGATCGGCCTGGAGCAGTTCGGTTCGGGGCTGGATTCGTTCCAGCTGCTGGCCCACTTCGAGCCGCAGTTCCTCAAGCTGGATCGCGGCTTCACCAGCGACCTTGGCGCGACCCGCGAGAACATCGACCGCATCAGCCAGATCACCGCACGTGCGCAGGAAGCCGGCATCCGCACCATGGCCGAGTTCGTCAGCGATGCGAACTCGATGACCCTGCTGTTCAGCGCAGGCGTCGATTACGTGCAGGGCGAGTTCGTCGGCCCGGCGCTGCCGTCGATGAACTTCGATTTCGGCTGAACGCGGCAATGCCGTCATGGTAGTGCCGGCCGCTGGCCGGCAACCACGCATACCCGCAATGCCGGCCAGCGGCCGGCACTACCACGGGGTTGTCAGGTCAGGTCGACCAGGTTGGCGATCTTGACGTCCGGGTTGACGTCGGCCTCGTAGTCCACGCCGTCCACGCCGAAACCGAACAGGCGCAGGAAGTCGGCCTTGTAGCCGGCCAGGTCGCTGATCTCGTACAGGTTTTCGTTGGTCACCTGCGGCCACAGCTCCAGCACCTTGCCCTGCACTTCCGGGGCCATTTCCTTGTAATCGGCGCGCAGGCGGCCTTCCTCGTCCACCAGGGCGACCGTGCGGCCCTGGCCATCGACGAGGTCGTGGCGCAGGCGGTCGACAGCCACGCCGTCCGCCTTGCCGCCGTAGAGGATGTCGTACAGCACGTCGAGCTGCTCGATGCAGCCTTCGTGCGTGCCCTGCGCCTTCATCACCTTGAACAGCAGCGACAGGTACAGCGGCATGGTCGGAATAGCCGAGCTGGCCTGGGTGACCACGGCCTTGAGCACCGACACGCGCGCGTCGCCGCCGATCTTCGCCAGCGATGCGCGCAGGCCCAGCACCTTGTCGTCGAGGTCCTTCTTGGCCGCGCCGATCGAACCGTTCCAGTAGATCGCCTGGGTGATCTCTTCGCCCACGTAGGTGAAGGCGGTGGTGGTGCAGCCGTTGGCCAGCACGCCGGCCTCGGACAGCGCATCGATCCACATCTGCCAGTCTTCGCCACCCATCACCGCGACGGTGCCGGCGATCTCCTCAGCCGTGGCCGGCTGCAGGTGGGTCTCGGTCAGCACTTCCTTGTCGGTATCCAGGCCGCGCAGGACGATCGGCTCGCCGATCGGCTTCAGCGTGGAGCTGATGATCTCGCCGGTCTTGGGGTGCTTGCGGCGCGGCGCGGCCAGACTGTAGACGACCTGGTCGACCTGGCCGAGGTCGGCCTTGATCATCTCGATGGCCTTGGCCTTCACTTCATCGGAGAAGGCATCGCCGTTGATGCTCTTGGCATACAGGCCGGCTTCGTCGGCGTACTTGTGGAACGCCGCGGAGTTGTACCAGCCCGCCGTGCCCGGCTTGGTCTCACTACCCGGGCGTTCGAAGAAGATGCCCAGGGTGGCAGCGCCGCTGCCGAACGCGGCGGTGATGCGCGCAGCCAGGCCGTAGCCGGTGGAGGCACCGATGACCAGCACGCGCTTGGGGCCGTTCTGGATCGGCGGCCGGGCGCGGATGTAGTCGATCTGCTGCTTGACCGCCGCCTCGCAGCCGGTCGGGTGGGTGGTGACGCAGATGAAGCCGCGGACGCGCGGTTTGATGACCATGGATACCTCGGGTTGGCAGATGCGGCGCACGGGGCGCTCAGCAGGAATGCGGGCGCGCGCAGGTGCGCGCGAACCGCAGGATCGTAGTGCGCGGGGGAAGATTGCACAACCGACGCTGGCGTAGGGTGGGGTTTGTTTTGCAGGGCTTGCAGCCCTGCACCTGCTGGATCAACGTCAACGTCAACGTCAAAAGCTGGGTTCCTGCGGGTTGGCGGGGTGGGTCCGGTTGAGGGGGACGCCGTAAACCCGTCCATGGGGGCTTGGTCGCGCCATCCATGGCGCTCACACCCCCTCAACCGGCCCCACCCCGCCTTCGACGGTTCTCCGCGATCTGTCCGAACGGCTTTCTGCTCTGGTGGGTGCCGACCGTTGGTCGGCACTGGGTCGGATATCGATGTCTGATGGGAAAATCGTGTCGACGTTGGTCGACACGGTAGATCCACGCCATGCGTGGATGACTCATTCGATATCTGACAGATGTGCCGACCAACGGTCGGCACCCACCCACAGCCGCGCGGAACCGGTCTGGGGCAAAGCCCCCTGAGTCAGGGGGCGGCCGCGAAGCGGCGGGGGTCTGGGAGCTGGTAAGTGGGGCCCACGGTTCGCGCAGCGAAGCGTGGGAGCGACAGCGCGCATGCGATGACGCGTACCAGGGCGCAGCCCTGCCAACAAAAAACCCCGCTTGCGCGGGGTTCTCTGTGTACTGCGTGCAGCGGGGGGCTTACGGGCGACGGGCCAGGGCCTCGACGTCCTTCGCCTTCGGCAGCAGGTCCTGCTTGGTCACGCGCAGGGCACCAATGGTCAGCATCGGCACCGCCACCAGGATCGAGGACAGCACCACGATCACCGCACCGATCATGTGCGTCTCGGCCAGGCCTTCCATCGAGCTGCCGCCGTACATGTACAGGGCCAGCGCAGACAGGAAGAACATCACCGCGGTGATCACCGTACGCGACAGCGTCTGGTTGATCGAACGGTTCAGCACTTCCATCGGCTCGGCACGCAGGCTGCGGAAGTTTTCGCGCACGCGGTCGAAGACCACGATGATGTCGTTGATCGCAAAGCCCATCACCGACAGCAGGCCGGCCAGCACGGTCAGGTCGAACTCACGGCCCAGCAGGGACACGTACGCCACCGTCACGATCAGGTCGAACATCGCCACGATGCTGGCGGTAACCGCGAACTTCCATTCGAAGCGCACTGCAATGTAGATCAGGAAGCCAGCCAGCATGAAGATGGTGGCGTACAGACCGTTCATCGCCAGGTCCTTGCCGATCTGCGGACCGACGAAGGCGGTACTCAGCACGGTGGCCTGGTTGTCAGCGGTGGACAGCGCCTTGACCACTGCCGCAGCGGTGGCCTTGTCCTCGTCGGCGGCCGCACCGGTACCCGGTGCATGTTCGCCGTGCGGGGCCAGGCGGATCAGCAGGTCGGTGTTGCCACCCACGCTCTGGACCTGGGCGCCGTCAAAGCCACCCTCCTCGAGCTTGTCGCGTACCTGCTCGACGTCCACGGCCTTTTCAAAACGGGTTTCGATCAGGGTGCCGCCGGTAAAGTCCAGGGCGTAGTTGAAGCCCTTGAAACCGATGATGCCGATCGATGCCAGGAACACGATGATCGTGACGACCATCGCGACATGGCGCCAGCGCATGAAGTCGATCTGGGTGTCGTTCGGGAGGATGTGCAGCGGAAAAATTTTCATGTGCGAGTCGTCCCGTCAGATGGCCACGTTCTGGAGCTTCTTGCGACGGCCATAGATCAGCGTCGCCAGGGCGCGCGATACAGTGATCGCGGTAAACATCGACGCGAAAATACCGATGATCATGGTCAGGGCGAAGCCCTTCAGCGGGCCCGTGCCGAAGGCGAACAGGGCCACGCCGACGATCAGGCCGGTCAGGTTGGCGTCGAGAATCGTGCCCGACGCACGTTCGTAACCGGTCACGATCGCGGTCTTGCCCGGCACGCCGGCACGCAGCTCTTCACGGATACGCTCGTTGATCAGCACGTTGGCATCCACCGACAGACCGACCGACAACGCCAGGCCGGCAAAGCCAGGCAGGGTCATCGTCGCGCCGAACAGCGACATCACCGCCACCACGATCAGCAGGTTGAACAGCATCGCCAGCGAGGTGATCAAGCCGAACATGCGGTAGTAGACGGTGAAGAACACCAGGGTGAACAGGAACGCGTAGACCACCGCGGTGATACCGTTCTTGACGTTCTCCGCACCCAGGCTCGGGCCGACCACGCGCTCTTCGACGAAGTCCATCGGCGCCGCCAGGGAGCCGGACTTCAGCAGCTTGGCCAGGTCCTCGGCTTCCTTCTTCTGCAGACCGGTGGTCTGGAAGTTCTTGCCGAACACGCCGTTGATGTTGGCCACCGAGATCACTTCCTCGTTGACCTTGAAGCCGCGCACTTCCTTGCCATCCACTTCGGTCACCGTGGGCACGCGCTCGGTGTAGACCACGGCCATCGGCTTGTTCACGTTGGCGCTGGTGAAGTCGAACATACGCTGGCCGCCGACGTTGTTCAGCGTCACGCTGACCGCCGGGGCACCGCTGTTGGTGTCGGTCACCGCCTGCGCGCCGACCATCTGGTCGCCGGTGACGATCACGCGCTTGTTCAACAGGATCGGACCACGGCCATCACGCTGCTGGTAGACCTTGGCTTCCGGCGGGATGCGGCCGGAGGCGATGGCGTCCTGCGCGTTGCCTTCGACCACCGCACGGTATTCCAGGGTGGCGGTGGCACCGATCATGCGCTTGGCTTCGGCGGTGTCCTGCACGCCCGGCAGCTGCACGACCACGCGGTCGGCGCCCTGGCGCTGGATGATCGGCTCGGCCACGCCCAGCTGGTTCACGCGGTTGCGCAGGGTGTTGATGTTCTGCTCGATGGCGCCGTTGGCGATCTGAGTGATTTCCGCCTCCGGAATGGTCACCGTGATGCGGCTGCCACTGACGTCGTAACCCAGGGTGGGCTGCGACTTGACCAGCGCCGTGCGGGCGTTGGCAGCAGCATCTTCACCGGCCGACGGGCTCAGGTTGGCCACGATGGTGTTGTCGGCGCGGCGTTCGACCGACTGGTACGGAATGCGCGCGTCACGCAGGGTGCTGCGCACGTCTTCGGTGTAGGCGTCCAGGCGCTTGTCCAGCGCAGCCTTCTGGTCGACCTGCAGCACGAAGTGCACGCCGCCCTGCAGGTCCAGGCCCAGCACCATCGGGCGACCACCCAGCTTGGCCAGCCAGTCCGGCACGGTCGAGGCCAGGTTCAGGGCCACCGTGTAGTTCTCGCCCACGGTGTCACGCAGCGCATCGCTGGCCGCGGACTGGGCCTTGAGGTCCGGCAGGCGGACGATCAGGCTGTCCCCTTCCTTCTCGGCGCCGATCGTGGTGACACCGGCCTTCTTCAGGTCGGCCAGCACACGGTCGCGCAGCGCGTCATCGACCACTCCGCCACGGTTGGCGGTGATCTGGACGGCCGGGTCCTTCTGGTAGATGTTGGGCAGCGCATACAGGGTACTGAGCGCCAGTACGATCAGGATGACGACGTACTTCCAGCGTGGAAATTCGAGCATTGCTTGGGTCCCGCGCGGCGCCATCCCCGGCGCCGCGGTTGTGCATCGGAAAGGGAGTGGCTTACTGGGCCGACTTCAGGGTACCGGCCGGCAGCACGTTGCCGACAGCGCCCTTCTGCACGCGGATGCGCACGTTGTCAGCCACTTCAATGGTGATGAAGTTGTCGCCGATGTCGGTGACCACGCCGGCGATGCCGCCGTTGGTCAGCACTTCGTCACCACGCTTGATCTTCTCCAGCATGGCCTTGTGTTCCTTCTGCCGCTTCATCTGCGGGCGGATCATCAGGAAGTACATGATGGCGATCAGGATGATCGGGAACAGCAGGGTGGTCAGGCCCATGCCCTGCGGTTGGCCGCCGGCGGCCTGGGCGTGGGCGGCGGGAATCAGGAAAGCAAGCAGGTTCATCGTTGGTCCTTAGGTTGGGCGGCGCTCAGGCCCGTTTGACGGGCGCAGGGTGTCGACCGCGGATCTGGGTCAGCCTTGAAGTATGCCACGGCCCCGGACGTTCGTCCTTGGGCCGTTCGGCAGGGGTGCTGCGGGGTTACAGGGGCGGCGCGACCGCCCCGCGTGCTGCATAGAAGGACTCGCGGAAGGCCTGGAAGGTTCCCGCCTCGATGGCCGCGCGGATGTCGGCCATCAGTTTTTCGTAATAGAACAGGTTGTGCAGGGTGCCCAGCATCGGCGCCAGCATCTCGTTGCAGCGGTCCAGGTGGCGCAGGTACGAGCGGGTGTAGCCGCCGCTGCAGGCCACGCAGCCGCAGCCCGGCTCGATCGGGTCCATGTCGCGCGCATACTGCGAGTTGCGGATGCGTACGGTGCCGAACGAGGTGAAATAGTGGCCGTTGCGGGCATTGCGGGTGGGCATCACGCAGTCGAACATGTCCACGCCACGGGCGACACCCTCGACCAGGTCTTCCGGCCGGCCCACGCCCATCAGGTAGCGCGGGCGGTCGCCCGGCAGCTCCGGGTCCAGGTGGTCGAGCATGGCGTTGCGCTCGTGCTCCGGTTCGCCCACGGCCAGGCCGCCGATGGCATAGCCGTCGAAGCCGATCGCCTGCAGGGCCTCGGCCGAGCGGCTGCGCAGGTCGGTGTGAACCCCGCCCTGGACGATGCCGAACAGCGCTGCGTCATTGCCCAGCTCGTCATGCGCGTTGCGGCTGCGCTGGGCCCAGCGCAGGCTCAGCTCCATCGAACGGCGGGCGACATCCTCGGTGGCCGGGTACGGGGTGCACTCGTCGAAGATCATCACCACGTCCGAATCGAGCACCTTCTGGATCTTCATGCTCTCTTCCGGGCCCAGGAACACGCGGGCGCCGTCGGTGGGCGAAGCAAAGGTCACGCCCTGCTCGGTGATCTTGCGGCGGTGCGCCAGCGAGAACACCTGGAAGCCGCCGGAATCGGTCAGGATCGGGCCATCCCACTGGCAGAAGCCGTGCAGGCCACCGTGGTCGGCGATGATGTCCAGGCCCGGCCGCAGGTACAGGTGGAAGGTGTTGCCGAGGATGATCTCGGCGCCCAGCGCGCGCACCTGGTCCGGCAGGATGCCCTTGACCGAGCCATAGGTTCCCACCGGCATGAAGGCCGGCGTTTCCACCGTGCCACGCGGGAAGGTCAGGCGGCCACGGCGGGCACGGCCGTCGCGGGTCTGGAGCTGGAACTGCAATCGGGACATGGAGCGGTCGTTCAGGCAAATAGTCGCCTATTGTCTCCCAAAACCGCCGTCCCTGCTCCGGTAGCGCCGGGCATGGCCCTGAAGTGCGCACCAACGGTGCGCACCCACCACACTCAGGCAGAGGTCAGCCCCCTACCCCGCCTGCGGGAACAGCAGCATCGCGTCGCCGTAGCTGAAGAAGCGGTAGCGCTGCTCGATCGCGTGCTGGTAGGCCTCGAATACGCGCTCCTTGCCGGCAAACGCGGAAATCATCATCAGCAGCGTGCTTTCCGGCAGGTGGAAGTTGGTCACCATCGCGTCCACGCTGCGGATGCGGTAGCCGGGGGTGATGAAGATCTGCGTCTCGCCGGCGAACGGCAGCAGTTCACCCTCGCGCATCGCGCTTTCCAGCGCGCGCACCACGGTGGTGCCCACGCCGATCACCCGGCCGCCAGCCTCGCGGGTGCGCCGCACCTGCTGCACCAGTTCAGCGCCCACGTTCAGCCACTCGCGGTGCATCACGTGGTCCTTCAGGTCATCGGCGCGCACCGGCTGGAAGGTGCCTGCGCCCACGTGCAGGGTGACGTGGCCGAAGTCCACGCCCTTGGCCTTCAAGGCCGCCAGCAGCGGCTCGTCGAAATGCAGGCCGGCCGTCGGCGCGGCCACCGCGCCCACTTCGCGGGCGAACACGGTCTGGTAGCGCTCGCGGTCGTCCATGCCTGGTTCGCGCTGGATGTACGGCGGCAGCGGCAGGCGACCGGCGTGCAGCAGCCACTGCTCCAGCGACTCGGGCACGTGGAACTGCAGGACGTAGAACTCGCCGTCGCGACCTAGCACCTCGGCCTCGCCGCCGGCATCCAGGGCGATGCGGCTGCCGGCCTTGGGCGACTTGCTGGCGCCCACCTGGGCACGCGCCTGCTGGCCGCCCAGCAGGCGCTCGATCAGGATCTCCACGCGGCCGCCACTGGCCTTCTGCCCGAACAACCGCGCCGGGATCACCCGGGTGTCGTTGAACACCATCAGGTCGCCCGGCTGCAGCAGCGACGGCAGGTCGCGCACCTGTACGTCGGTGAAGGCGGCGGGCGCCGGCGGCACCAGCATCAGGCGGCTGGCCGAACGCTCGGCCAGCGGCGCCTGGGCGATCAGTTCGGCCGGCAGGTCGTAGTGGAAATCGGACTTCTTCAAGGCAGTGATCGGCAACAGGTCGACATTGGCGCGCATTGTACGTCCAGCGCCTGCGAGCCAGCGCGCTTCGTGGCGAACGTCGGGCAATATGCTGCTATGCAGCAGGTTTCTGCGGGGTTATCGCGCAAAAAAACTAGTGCTAGCATCGGAACGGAAGTCCGCAGCACGAGTCCGCCCCAAGCGCGCGTGATGACGCGCGTTTTGCTTTTGAAGGCCCGTGCGACCCATTGTTTCAGGAGATCTGCAATGAGCTTCATCGAACGCCTCGCCCCCCTCCGCGCCCAGCCCGGCAGCCGCATCACCACCGGCCTGGACGACGCCACCCTGGTCGCACTGTCGGCCCGCCACCCGCAGCTGGTTGCCGCCGTGGAAGCGGCCGCCGACGAGTTCGGGCGCGTGCAGCAGGAGCTGGGGCCGCTGCTGGCGCAGGACGAGCAGGCGCAGATCGACGCGATGCAGGACGGCTTCGTCAATTTCTATGCCGACGACGCGGTGACCCCGTACGTGGCGCTGGCCGCGCGCGGCCCGTGGGTGGTCACCCTGAAGGGCGCGGTGCTGTACGACGCAGGCGGCTACGGCATGCTCGGCTTCGGCCACACCCCTGATGCGGTGCTCGAAGCGATGTCGCGCCCGCAGGTGATGGCCAACATCATGACCCCCAGCCTGTCGCAGCAGCGCTTCATCACCGCCCTGCGCGCGGAGATCGGCCACCGCCGCGGCGGCTGCCCGTTCGCCCGCTTCATGTGCCTGAACTCCGGCTCCGAAGCGGTCGGCCTGGCCGCGCGCATCGCCGACGTCAACGCCAAGCTGCAGACCGACCCGGGTGCGCGCCATGCCGGTGCCGCCATCAAGCGCGTGGTCATCAAGGGCAGCTTCCATGGCCGCACCGACCGCCCGGCGCTGTATTCCGATTCCAGCCGCAAGAGCTACCAGCAGCACCTGGCCAGCTACCGTGGCGAGGATTCGGTCATTACGGTCGCCCCGTACGACGAGGCCGGCCTGCGCAAGGTGTTCGAGGATGCCGAGCGCAACCAGTGGTTCATCGAAGCGGTGTTCCTGGAACCGGTGATGGGTGAAGGCGACCCGGGCCGTTCGGTGCCGCCGGCATTCTATGCGGTGGCCCGCGAGCTGACCCGCGCCCACGGCAGCCTGCTGCTGCTCGATTCGATCCAGGCCGGCCTGCGTGCCCACGGCGTGCTGTCGGTGGTGGACTACCCGGGCTTCGAAGGCCTGGATCCGCCGGACATGGAAACCTACTCCAAGGCGCTCAATGCCGCGCAGTACCCGCTGTCGGTGCTGGCCGTGACCGAGCATGCCGCCCAGCTGTACCGCAAGGGCATCTACGGCAACACCATGACCAGCAACCCGCGTGCGCTGGACGTGGCCTGCGCCACCCTGGCCCAGCTCACCCCGCAGGTGCGCGCCAACATCGCCGAACGCGGCGCCGAGGCCGTGCGCAAGCTGGAACAGCTGAAGAGCGAGCTGGGCGGGCTGATCACCAAGGTGCAGGGCACCGGCCTGCTGTTCTCCTGCGAGCTGGCCCCGCAGTTCAAGTGCTATGGCGCCGGTTCCACCGAGGAATGGCTGCGCCAGCACGGCATCAACGTGATCCACGGTGGCGAGAACTCGCTGCGCTTCACCCCGCACTTCGGCATGGACAGCGACGAGCTGGACCTGCTGGTGGGCCTGGTCGGCCGCGCCCTGCGTGAAGGCCCGCGCCGCGAGCAGGCCGCCGCCGCGTAATCCGCGCCAACGCGTCATAATCGACCAACACCCCGCCCGCGACCGCTGACCCGGTTGCCGGCGGGGCGTTTTCGTTTCCGCACCAAGAGACAGGAATCCCCCATGAAGTCCCTCTGCGTCTACTGTGGCTCCAACGCTGGCAGCAAGCCGGTCTACACCGAACGCGCCATGGCGCTGGGCGACCGCATCGCCCGCGATGGCATGCGCCTGGTCTACGGCGGCGGCAACGTCGGCCTGATGGGCACCGTCGCCAACGCCGTGCTGGCCGCCGGCGGCGAAGTGACCGGCGTCATCCCGCGCCAGCTGGCCGACTGGGAAGTGGCCCACCGCGGCCTGACCGAACTGGAAATCGTCGGCTCGATGCATGAGCGCAAGTCGCGCATGTTCGACCTGTCCGACGGCTTCGTCGCCCTGCCCGGCGGCTTCGGCACCATGGAAGAGATCTTCGAGATGCTCACCTGGCGCCAGCTCGGCATCGGCAACAAGCCCTGCGCCTTCCTGGACGTGGACGGCTTCTATGCCCCGCTGATCGGCATGATCGACCGCATGGTGGAAGAGCGCTTCCTGCACCCGGAACAGCGCCAGGACCTGTGGTACGGCTCGGACATCGATGAAATGCTGGCCTGGATGCAGGCCTACGAGCCGGCCCAGGCCTCGAAGTGGATCGACGAGAAGCGACGCGCCGCGCTGCGTTGAGCGTGGCCCAGCGTGCCTGGCCTGCGCGGTGGTTCAGGCCACCGCGCGCGTCCACGGTGCCGGCCGCCCCAGCAGGTAGCCCTGGCCGTAGTCACAGCCCAGCTCGAACAGGCTCTGCCGCTGGGCCTCGGTCTCGATGCCCTCGCCGATGGTCTCGATGCCCAGCGTGCGCGCCAGCGACAGCACACCTTCCACCAGCGCGCGCGTGCTCTGGGCCTCCGGCCCATGCAGGCCGGCGATGAAGCTCTGGTCGATCTTCAGCGTGCTGATCGGGAACCGGTGCAGGTAGGACAGCGCCGAGAAGCCGGTCCCGAAATCATCCAGCTGCACCTGGATGCCCCGCTCGCGCAGCCCCTTGAGGATGCGCAGCGTATGCGGGCCGTCGTCCAGCAATGCCACCTCGGTGATCTCCAGCCGCAGCCGCTGCGGATCGGCATCATTGGCTTCCAGCAGGCCGAACAGGCGCGCACTGAAATCGGCCGAACGGAAATGCCGCGGTGACACGTTCACAGACACATAGCCACGCCCACCGTCGGCCAGGCCGGCGATGACCTGCTCGTAGATGAGCCAGTCGACCTGCTCGATCAGGCCGCTCTCCTCGCCCAGCTCCAGGAAGGCGCCGGGCAGCAGCAGGCCGCGGCGCTCGTGCTGCCAGCGCAGCAGCGCCTCGTGGCCCACCACCTCGCCATCGGACAGGCGCACGATGGGCTGGTAGAACGGCACGAAATCGCGGTTGTTGATCGCCCGCCGCAGGTCCGCTTCCAGGTCCAGGCTGCGCATGGCCTGCTCGCGCATGTCCTCATCGAAGATCGCGCAGCGGTCATGGCCCTGTGCCTTGGCCCGGTACATCGCCGCATCGGCATCGCGCAGCAGCTCTTCGCCGGTGCGGTAATGCGGATTCCACAGGGCGATGCCGAGGCTGCCGGAGGGGAACAGTTCGCGCCCGGCGATCCACATCGATTCCTGCAGGGCCAGCAGCAGGCGCTGGCCGAAATCCAGCGCCTGGGCCAATCCCTGCGGGCACTGCAGCAGCACGGCGAATTCATCGCCGCCCAGCCGTGCCACGACATCGCCGTCGCCGGCCATGGACACGATGCGCTTGGCCACTTCCACCAGCATGCGGTCGCCGGCGGCGTGGCCGATGCTGTCGTTGACCAGCTTGAAGCGGTCCAGGTCCAGGAACAGCATCGCGAACACCGGGCCGCCTTCGCGGCGTGCCAGCGCCAGCGCATCCTGCAGGCGGTCCAGCAGGTGCAGGCGGTTGGGCAGCCCGGTCAGCGCATCGTGCATGGCCTGGTGGGTCAGGCGCTGCTCGGCGCGCAGCCGCTCGGCAATCTGGCCCAGCAGCTTGTCATTCACTTCAGCCAGTTCGCGCGTGCGTTCTTCCACGCGTTTTTCCAGCTCGGCATGCGCCGAACGCAACCGCTGCTGGTCGCGCTGGCGGGCGAGGCCGGTACCGATGTTCTGCGCCACGAAGGTCAGCAGCCGCTGGTCGTGCACGCTGAAGGCGATCTGGTCGGTGTAGCTCTGCACCACGATCGCGCCGACCACCTCGTCGTCGCGCAGCAGCGGCACGCCCAGCCAGCAGTGCGAACGCGCGCCGGACTCACGCACTTCGCCGGTGGCCAGCAGCGCGTCGATCTGCGCACGCGATGCCAGCAGCGGGCGTCGGTGGCGCACCACGTATTCGGTCAGGCCGCGGCTGAAGGCGCGCGGCGCGCGCGAGCTGTTGTGCTCATCCACCGAGTAGACGAAATCCAGGCCGTCACTGCGCGCATTGACCAGTGCGATGTAGAAGTTGCGCGCGTCCAGCAGCCGGCCCACCACGCCATGCACCTGCCCATAGAACTGGGCCAGGCTGTCGGCCGACATGGCCATCTCGGCGATGTTGTAGAGCGCGGTCTGCAGCTGTTCGCCACGACGGCGCTCGGCCACTTCGTCCTGCAGGCTGCGGTTGGCACGCTGCAGCTCCAGCGTGCGTCGCTCCACCTGCTGTTCCAGCCGCACCTGTGCCTGGCGCCGGTCCATCGCGGTCTGCACGTGCTGGGCAACGAAGCCCAGCAGCGCGCGCTCGGCTTCGCCATACAGCGCAGCCTGTTCGTAACTCTGCACCACGATGGCGCCGCACACGCGGCCATCGCGCAGCATCGGCACGCCCAGCCAGTCCAGGCTTTCCGGGCCGCGCTCGGGGTCGTGCTCTTCCTCGGCATCGGCCAGCAGTTCGCGCGACGGGCCACTGAGCGGCTTGCCATGGCGCAGCAGGGCCACGGTCAGGCTGCGCGGCATCTGCCCGGCGTCGTAGCTGATCGAAGGGTCAGCCACGAAGTCATCCACCTGGTCGGCGAAATACAGGAAGCGCATCTGGTCGCGCACATCGTCGTACTCGACGATGTAGCAGTTCTCGGCGTACATCAGCGAGCCGAGCACGCCATGCACGTGGCGCAGCATCTCGCCCATTTCCAGGTCGGCACCGGCCAGATCGGCAATCTGGAACAGCGCCTGCTGAAGCCGTTCAGCCTGTTCCAGGGCACGGATCTGTCCGGCCTGGCGGCCACGCTGCAGGGCCAGCTCCATCGCCTGCCGCGACACCCCCCACCAGGCTTCCGAAGGCGACGCGCCGCGCACCCGCAGCGACAGCTGTGCGCCATCGTGCTCCCAGGCAGCGTGCTCCCATATCCCCGCGTCCCCGTCGAGCTCGCCATCGCTGGCGCCCTGCGGCCAGCTGTCCCGGCCGCGGCCCAGCTGCGGGTCGTTCCACCCCACCCGCACGATCGCGGCGTCCGGCAGCAGCGCATGCAGCGCGCGCACCAGCGCCGTGCTCAAGACGGCCTCGTGAGGTGACAGCGATGACACACGGTCGGCTTGCGTGGACAAAATGACGTTCTCTTGGCGCCGCTACAGCGTCGCCTCCCCTGAGCGGGCGAGCATAACGCGGCACCGGGGGGGGAATGGAAGCCCGCCAACCCCGTTTCGTGCGCCGGCACGTTGTTCCTGTCGACACCCGCCCGCGAACCGCCGTGAACTGCGCCCTCCCCGCCCCCGCCAACGGCTATGCGCCACCGCCTGCAGGCCTTACCCTGTATGCCGTGGAAGCGACCGCCCTGCCAACCGATGAAGCGCTGATGCTGGCCTGGGCCGGTGGCGACCTGCAGGCGTTCGAAAGCCTGTATGCGCGCCATCGCAAGCGCCTGTTCGGCTTCCTGCTGCGGCAACTGCGCGACACCGCGCTGGCCGAAGAGATCTTCCAGGACGTCTGGCAGCGGGTGATCAGCGCCCGCGCCGGCTGGCAGCCCGATGCTGCATTCAGCACGTGGTTGTTCCGTATCGCGCACAACCGCCTGAACGACCACTGGCGTGCCGCCCGCCATCGCCCTGCCGCGCCGGCCGACGCCGATCTGCGCCTGGCTGCGCTGGAAGACGGGCAGACCCCGGAAGCTGAACTGTCTGAATTCGAGCAGCGCCGGCGCATCCAGCTGGCGATGGAAGACCTGCCGCCCGAGCAGCGTGAGGTGCTGCAGTTGCGGCTGGAACAGGAACTGAGCCTGGAGGAGATCGGCCAGATCACCGGCGTCGGCCGGGAAACAGTGAAATCGCGGCTGCGCTATGCGATGGACAAGCTGCGTGCGGGACTGAAGGCATGAATCGAGACGATCCCCTGTCGCCTGAAGAACGTGCGCTGGCCGGCCTGATCGGTCGCCGCCACGACCAGGCACCGCCTGCTGCGCTGGACGCGGCGATCCTGGCGGCCGCGCGTGCATCGGTGTCCACGACTGCCGCAGACACAGCGGCAGCAGCCGACAACACCGCCACGACGTCGACCGCGCGCCGGCCGCAGCGGCGCTGGCCGGCCGTGTTCGGCATCGCCGCGTCGATGGTATTCGCCGTCGGCATTGCCTGGCAGATGCGCCCGGAACCGCCGGTGCTGCCGGCACAGGAAGCACAGATCGCCACCGCGCCCGCCGCCGACGCCGATGCCGCCGCTGCGGCCGATGCCCAGGCACCGCAGCCCATGTCCGCTGCGGCTGAGGTTGCGCCGCCGCCGCCATTGCCCGCGCCGCAGGCTGCAGCCAAGCAGGCCGCCCAACCCGCCGTTGCCCGCAGGCCCGAGGCGCAGGCGGCCCCGGCCCCGGAGGTGGCCGAACCCGCGCCCCGCATCGCCCTGCGCAGCCTGCCTGCCGAACCCGCTGCCGAGGCCGCCTTCGCACCCGCACCGCCTGCGCCGCCAGCGCCCGCGGCACCCGCAGCACCGGTGGCCTATTCGGCCCCGGCTGCGGCCGAGCTGGACGCGATCCAGGGTGAAGCCGCGGCCAGCGCCGACGCCGCCCGCAGCCAGCGCCGTGCAGCACCCACCGCCTTCAAGGCCAATACCGCGCCCGCGCCGACCAGCGCGCCGGGCGTGATGCTGCGCCGCTCCAGCGATGCCTCGCTCAGCGCCGACGCGGTGCATTCGGAAGTCGCAGCCGATGCCAGGCTGCCGCGCCGGCAGTGGCTGCAGAAGATCCGCGAGCGCCGCGACAACGGCCAGCGCGACCTCGCCCGTGCCAGCCTGGAGCGCTACCTGCAGACGTATCCCGAAGCGCGCCTGCCAAGGGATCTGCGCCCGCTGCTGGACGACTGAGGCAGACCCGCCGCGACCCCGTAGAATGGTGGGAATGCCCGATATCCTCGCCCAGCCCGTCAGCCATACGCTGGACGTCAAGCACAGCCGCTTCACCGCCCACGCCGCGCCCATCGACAGCGGCGCCGGTGCGCTGACGTTCCTGCAGCAGGTGGCCGTGGCCGATGCCACCCACAACTGCTGGGCCTACCGGCACGGCCAGGATTACCGTTCCAGCGATGATGGCGAGCCCGCAGGCACCGCCGGGCGGCCGATCCTGGCGGCCATCGATGGCCAGGGCTTCGACCGCGTGATGGTGGTGGTGACCCGCTGGTATGGCGGCATCAAGCTGGGTGCCGGTGGCCTGGTGCGTGCCTACGGTGGCACTGCCGCCGAATGCCTGCGCACCGCGCCACGCCTGCCGCTGGTAGCGATGGCGCGCCTGCAGCTGCTGGCCGGCTTCGAGGATCTGGGCACCCTGCACGCCGCCCTGCCCGGCTTTGCCGCCGAAAAGCGCGATGAACAGTTCGATGCCAACGGTGTGCGCCTGCGGGTGGAATTGCCCGCCGACCAGGTCGACGCATTGAAAATCCGCCTGCGCGACGCCACCCGTGACCGTATCCGCATAGAAGATGACCACCAGGATGACTGACAAGGACGAGACGTCCGCTTCAACCCCGCCGCTGCGCCGCCTCGGCAGCCTGCGTACGCTGTGGCCGTTCGTGCGCCGCCACAGCGGGTTGTTCACCGCCTGGCTGCTGGCCCTGGCGGTCTCCTCGGCAGCGACACTGAGCCTGCCGCCAGCGGTCAAGCAGATGATCGACCACGGCTTCAGCAGCGGCGGCCAGATCAACCGCGCGTTCGCGCTGCTGATGGTGGTGGCCGTGGTAATGGCGCTGGGCACGGCCGCACGCTTCTACTTCGTGTCGCTGCTGGGCGAAAAGGTCGTGGCCGACCTGCGCAGCCAGCTGTACGCACACCTGATCCAGCTCGGCGCCGGCTTCCATGACCGCAGCCGCAGCGGCGAACTGGTGTCGCGCCTGACCGCCGATACCGAACTGCTGCGCAGCGTGGTCGGTTCGACCATGTCGGTGGCCCTGCGCAGCAGCGTGACGGTGGTCGGCAGCCTGGCGATGCTGTTCGTCACCAGCCCACGGCTGGCCGCATGGTCGCTGCTGGGCATCCCGCTCGCGGTGCTGCCGATCATCATCGGCGCGCGCAAGCTGCGCGTGGTCGCCCGCAACAGCCAGGACCGCATCGCCGATGCCAACAGCCTGGCCAGCGAGACCCTGGGCGCGGTACGCACCGTGCAGGCCCATGCCCGCGAGCCTTACGAGCGCGGTCGCTTCGACCATGCGCTCGGCGATGCCATCACCGCCGCTCGGCGGCGCATCGGCGCGCAGTCGCTGGTCACTGCCAGCGCCATCCTGCTGGTGTTCGGCGCCATCGTTGGCGTGCTCTGGCTGGGCGCGCACGATGTCATCGACGGCCGCCTGAGCGCCGGCACCCTGGGCCAGTTCGTGCTGTATGCACTGATCGGTGGTGGCTCGGTGGGCGCGCTGGCCGAAGTGTGGAACGAACTGCAGCGCGCGGCCGGCGGCATGGGCCGCATCGGCGAGCTGCTGCAGGAAGACATCGAGATCCGGGCACCGGCGCAGCCGCATGCGCTGCCGCAGCCGCTGCAGGGGCAGATCCAGTTCGACGACGTGGTGTTCCATTACCCGCAGCGGCCGGACCAGCCGGCGCTCGATCACTTCAGCCTGAACGTGCGTCCCGGCGAAACCGTGGCCCTGGTCGGCCCGTCCGGCGCCGGCAAGAGCACCGTGCTGTCGTTGCTGCTGCGCTTCCATGATCCAGCCAGCGGCCGCATCTGCGTGGACGGCCATGATGTGCGCCAGGTCGATCCGGCCGACCTGCGTGCCCAGCTCGCGCTGGTGCCGCAGCAGCCGACCCTGTTCGCCGCCAGTGCACGCGACAACATCCGCTACGGACGCCTGCAGGCCAGCGATGCCGAGGTGGAAGCCGCGGCACAAGCGGCTGAAGCCGACACCTTCCTGCGCGCACTGCCGCAGGGCTATGACAGCGAGCTGGGCGAGCGCGGCGCGCGCCTGTCCGGCGGCCAGCAGCAGCGCGTGGCGATCGCCCGCGCCCTGCTGAAGGATTCGCCCATCCTGCTGCTGGACGAGGCCACCAGTGCACTGGATGCGCAGAGCGAGCACAGCGTGCAGCAGGCCCTGGAACGGCTGATGGCCGGGCGCACCACGGTGGTCATCGCCCATCGCCTGGCGACCGTGCTGAAGGCCGACCGCATCGTGGTCATGGACCAGGGCCGCATCGTCGCCGAAGGCACGCATGCGGAGCTGTTGGCTGAAGGTGGACTGTATGCGGAGCTGGCGCGACTGCAGTTCGTCGATTGATTGACGGCCGGCTAACACCGGCCGGCCCAAGCTGGCGGCGAAACCGAAGGTTCCGCTGAAGGAGGTGCACGATGTCGTTCCGTCAGTTCCCCGCAGTCGACAGCAATGGCGAAAGCCACATCATCATCGAGTTCAAGCCCGATGCCGCCGGCAGCAGCAATGACCGGGAAACCACGCCACGCTACGAACTGGATGACGGCCGTCACCTGGTCCGTAATGGCCGCGAGTTCACCACCAGTGGCGGCGAACTGCGGCTGACGATCTGAGGTTCGCCGGGCATGGCCCGGCGCTACCGGATTTCGTACCGCCCTGCTCTGGTAGGTGTCGACCTTGGTCGACACGCTCCGCCCACGGGCATGAAAAATTGCGTGGTCAATTTTTCACCAACCATCTTGACAGCCTTGCCTGCCAAGGGCTGCGCGCGGTTATCCACACGTTTGCTCAGAAATCATCCACACCGCCTGTGGATGACTAGGCCTGGCCGAGCACCCGGCCGATTCCGCTCGCGTCGACTTCCACCGCCGCCCGCGCGATCGCCAGCGGCTCGCTGCCCGCCACGAAACCGATACGGAAATGGACCTCGCCGCCCGGCGTCCGCGACGAATGGATCGAGGCCAGGCTGATGCTGTGCTGCTCGAATACGTGCAGCAGCTCGCGCAGCGAACCCGGCCGATCCTCCGGCAGGTGCACCGACAAGGCATTGCGCTCGGTCAGGTCCGCCAGCAGGTAGCCCACGCGCTCGAAGGTGTAGTTGCCCGCCGCCAGCGCGGGCTCGCCGAAGGCGTCGTGACTGGCGGCCAGCATCTGCTCGCGGAACCAGCCACGCGCCGTATCGTCGCCCTGCCCGACCAGGGCCTGCAGTGACTGCAGCTGGCCGACCAGCCGGTCCAGCATCGGCGCCACATGGGGGTTGCCGAACTGGATGTCTTCGTAGATGGCCGGGTTCAACGAGAGGATGCGCGAGATGATCGCCGTATCCAGCTCGAACGAGGCCGAGCGGTACGGCATCATCGCCGCCAGGTCGCCCAGCTGCGGCTGGTACTCGCGCAGCACGCCGGCCTGCGCAAGGTGCGTGGCATGCACCATCGCCTGCACCAGCGCCATCATCTGGTCGTGGTGCTGCGGGGTGGCACGCACGCACTCGGCCTGCAGGGCGGCGCACAGGCTGTCCACCCACGGCTGCCAGTGCTGCAGCCGCGCCTCGCAGACCACCATCACCCGGCCCTTCAGGGTCGGTGCTTTCGGCGGCGCAGTCATCGGATGCAGGCCGACCACTTCGGCCTGCGAAGCCAGCATCGCCTGCACCGGGGCGTCCTTCACCGAGGTCACGTCCAGCCACAGGCGCCCCTGCTCGCGGCCGCCCGACTGCTGCACGTAGCCGGCGATCAGCGCCGGGGTATGCCGGATGGGTGCCGAGAACACCAGCACATCGGCCTGCGCCAGTAGCTCTTCGGGCGTATGCGAGGACGGGTCGGCCGGATCATGGCCGATCACCTGCAGCTGCATGTGCTGCTGGAAGAACCGGGCCAGCCAGCGCCCATAGGCGCCGGCACTGCCCACGATGCCGACCGTGCGCGGCGTACGCGCCTGCAGATCGCTCATGCCACGCGTTCGGCATGGAAGCGCGCGGGCTCTGCCAGCGCGGCAGGCGCGGCAGCGATCACGTCGAACTCCTCGAAGCCGTTGGCCAGGGTGGCTTCCAGCGCGGCATGGGTGCCGGCGATGGCGCGCGAGATGGCCTGCTGCATCGACTCGCCACGCAGCAGGAAGGACACCACCAGCGACATCAGCACGTCACCGGTGCCCGCCACATCCACCGGCAGCAGCGGCGAGGTCCAGCGCCAGGTCTCGTCGCGGCCGACGGCCAGGGTCACCAGTTCGCCAGGGGTACCGCCCACGCTGTGCGCGATCACCCACTGCGGGCCACGGGCCAGCAGCGTGCGCGCAGCGGCGATGGCATCGGCTTCGGCCAGGGCGGGCATGCCCGTGAGGCGGTTGAGTTCGAACGCATTGGGCGTGACCAGCCAGGCGTGCGGCAGCAGGCGCTCGGCGAAGATCGCCTCCAGCCCGGGTTCCACGTAGGGGCCGGTATGGGTGTCACCGATGACCGGGTCCAGGCAGTAGCGCAGCTGCGGGCAGGCCGGCAGGATCCCGTCCAGCCAGTCGGCGAAGGCGGCACCGTTGGCGGCGCTGCCGAAGTAGCCGGAGACCAGCATCTTCGCGCGCTGCGGCAGGCCGCGTTCGCGGGTACCGAGCAGCAGATCGGCGAACCAGTCGGCCGGCAGCACGCGGCCGCGGGTGGTGTCGTAGAACGGCGCATTGCTGAGCAGGACGGTCGGGATTTCCGCCACGCGCACGCCGAGGGCGCGCATCGGCGGCACGGCGGCGCTGTTGCCGGCATGGCCGTAGACGAGCTGCGACTGGACGGAGATGACATCGATCGGCGAGGGCCCGTCGGGGCGCTGGCGACGGCCGTGGAGCAGGTGGTTGTCGAGGGATTCGCTCATGCCCGCATTCTACGCCCAAGGGGGTTTTCGGCAGGGCTTGCAGCCCTGCACCTGCTCAATGCAACGTCAACTGCAAAAGCCAGAGCGGCATTCCGTGGGATGGCGGGGCGGTGTGGGTGGTCAGGACACGCCGTAAACCCATCCATGGGGGCTCGATGGCGCCATCCATGGCGCCAACGGTCCTGCCCACCCACACCGCCCCACCTCTGTCAGTTTCCCGCGGCTGTTGGTAAATGCAGCTGTTGGTGGGTGCCGACCGTTGGTCGGCACAACTGTCAGATATCGAATGAATTCATCCACGCATGGCGTGGATCTACTTCGTCGACCAAGGTCGACACCTACCCCAGCAGATCGCCATTCCGACGGACCCCGTGCCGACCAACGGTCGGCACCCACCAAAGCAGAACGCCGTTTCGACAGCTCGCGGAAAACTGTCGAAGGTGGGGTGGGTCCGGTTGAGGGGGCGTGAGCCGCATGGATGCGGCGACCGAGCTTACATGGACGTACTTGCAGCGTCCCCCTCAACCGGACCCACCCCGCCAACCCACTGAATGCACGCATTTGACGTTGCATTGAGCAGGTGCAGGGCTGCAAGCCCTGCAAACCCAAACCCCTCAGTGAGCAGCAGGACGCGACGGCGGCAGCCAGGCGGCAATGATGCCCAGCAGCGGCAGGAACGCGGTCAGCTGGTACACGTACTCGATGCTCGTCTTGTCCGCCAGCAGGCCTAGAACCGCCGCACCCAACCCGCCCATGCCGAACGCGAAGCCGAAGAACAGCCCCGACACCATGCCGATGCGGTGCGGCATCATCTCCTGCGCGTACACCACGATGGCCGAAAACGCCGACGACAGCACGAAGCCGATCAGCACCGCCAACACCGTCGTCCAGAACAGATCCGCATGCGGCAGCGCCAGCGCGAACGGCGCCACGCCCAGGATCGAGGTCCAGATGATCGGCTTGCGGCCGATGCGGTCGCCCAGCGGGCCACCGAGGAAGCCACCGGCCGCCGACGCCACCAGGAACGCGAACAGGTGCAGCTGGGCCTGCGCCACCGGAATGCCGAAATGGTGGATCAGGTAGAAGGTGAAGTAGCTGCCGATGCTGGCCATGTAGAAGTACTTGCTGAAGATCAGCACCAGCAGGATCGCCATCACCCGGGCCACGGTGCGGGTCGGATGACGCGGGGCGACCGTGGCCTGCCCGACCGGGCGCGGGGCGCCCAGATGCAGCGCATACCAGCGGCTGACATAGGTCAGCAGGGCGATGCCGATCAGCGCGGCGCCGGCAAACCACGACGCAGCGTGCTGGCCGAACGGCACGATCACCGCCGCAGCGATCAGCGGGCCCAGCGCGGTACCAAAGTTGCCGCCGACCTGGAACACCGACTGGGCAAAACCGTGGCGACCGCCAGAGGCCAGCCGCGCGATGCGCGAGGCTTCCGGGTGGAAGATGGCAGAACCGATGCCGACCATGGCCGCGGCCAGCAGCACCATGGCGTAGTTCGGTGCGAAGCCGAGCAGCAGCATGCCGCACAGGGTCGAGGCCATGCCGATCGGCAGCGAGTACGGTGCCGGCTTGCGGTCAGTGACCAGGCCGACCAGCGGTTGGAAGATCGAAGCGGTCAGCTGGTAGGTCAGCGTGATCAGGCCGATCTGGGTGAAGCTGAGGTTGAAGCCTCCCTTGATCACCGGATAGATGGCCAGGATCAGCGACTGCATCATGTCGTTGACCATGTGGGAGGTGGAAATCGCCGCCAGCACGCCGCGGGTCGAGCTGCGGGCGGTGGGGGCGGGTGTAGCCAGGCTGGACATGGTGCGCAGTCAGGTTGGGGGCGAGCCCTGCATGCTACGGTGCCCTCCCCCTCCCTTCCGCCGCGTTCTGGTCATGCCATATCGCAAAAAGGACACTTCCTGCGCGATCAGGGAATCCGCGCCCTGGAACGAAGTCCCCGGCCATCGGCCGGTGACCTGCCGGGTCAAGGACTACCCGGCCGGCACCCGGGTGTCGCCACACCGCCATCGCCGCCACCAGCTGGTCTACGCGATGTCCGGCCTGATGGTGGTGCGCTCGGAAGTCGGCCGCTGGGTGGTGCCGTCCACGCGCGCCATCTGGATGCCGGCCGGCATGGCCCACGCGGTGGACTGCATTGCCGATGTGCACATGCGCAGCCTCTACATCGATCCGGCGTTCGCCCCGCAGCTGGCCACCGAGGCATTTGCGGTACAGGTGGCGCCCCTGCTGCGCGAGCTGCTGCACGCGGCCACGCTGATCGAAGGCGAGCACCACGATGACAGCCGCGATGGCCGCGTAGTGCGCCTGCTGCTGGACGAGCTGCACCGCATGGACGTGCTGCCGCTGCACCTGCCGACGCCCACCGACCCGCGCCTGCAGCGCATCTGCCAGCACATCCAGAAGCACCCCGGCGACGAAGCCACCCTGCAGGACTGGGCCGAAGCGCTGGCAGTGGACGTGAAAACCATCCAGCGCCACTTCGCCAGCGAGCTGGGCATGACCTTCGGCCAGTGGCGGCAACAGGCACGCCTGCTGGCCGCGATGGAGCGCCTGGCCGTGGGCGAAAAGGTGATCGATGTGGCGCTGGCAATGGGATATGACAGCCCCAGTGCGTTCACCAGCATGTTCAAGCGGCAGCTGGGGCAGACGCCGGCGGCATTCTTCCGGTGACGCCCGCAAACGAAAACGCCGGGCATGGCCCGGCGCTACCGTTCTACGTTTCCGCTCAAGAACTCAGGACGTCATCCGGTCCCAGAAGCCCTTCACGCCATCCATGAAGGTGGCCGACTTCGGCGAATGCTTGCGCGCTTCCTCGCCGACGAAGGTGGCTTCGAACTGTTCCAGCAGCTTGCGCTGGTCGTTGGTCAGGTTCACCGGGGTTTCCACCACGACGCGGCAGTAGAGATCGCCCTCGCTGCGGCTGCGCACCGAACGCACGCCCTTGCCGCGCAGGCGGAACAGCTTGCCGGTCTGGGTCTCGGCCGGAATGCGGATCTCCGCTTCGCCGCCAAGGGTGGCCACGCGCACGGTATCGCCCAGCGCGGCCTGCGAGATGCGGATCGGCACTTCGCAGTGCAGGTCGTCGCCGTCGCGCTGGAAGATGTGGTGCTCGCGCACGCGCACTTCCACGTACAGGTCACCCGGCGGCGTACCGGCCGGGCCGGCCTCGCCTTCGCCCTGCAGGCGGATGCGGTCGCCGGTATCGACGCCGGCCGGCACCTTCACCGACAGCACCTTGTCTTCCTCGATGCGGCCGTTGCCGTGGCAGGTCTTGCAGGGCTTGGCGATGATCTGGCCGCGGCCGTTGCAGTTGTGGCAGGCCTGCTGCATGGCGAAGATGCCGCGCTGGATGCGCACCTGGCCGCGGCCATGGCACACGTTGCAGGTCTCGACCTTGCCGTCTTCCGAGCCACTGCCATCGCAGTCGCCACATTCGGCCAGGGTCGGGATCTCGATCCGGCGCTCGACGCCGCGCACGGCTTCTTCCAGGTCCAGCTCCATCACGTAGCCGATGTCGGCACCGCGACGGGCCTGGCGCGGACCACCGCCGCCACCGCCAAAGATGTTGCCGAAGATATCGCCGAAGATATCGTTCATGTCCGGGCCGCCCGGACCGCCGCCGCCCATGCCGTGCTCGAACGCGGCGTGGCCGTGGGCATCGTACATGCGGCGCTTGTTGCCGTCGGACAGCGTTTCGTAGGCTTCCTTGCACTCCTTGAAGGAGGCTTCGGCCGCCGCATCACCCGGGTTGCGGTCCGGGTGGAACTTCATCGCACAGCGACGGTAGGCCTTCTTCAGCTCTTCGTCGGTGGCGGTGCGGGCAACGCCCAGCACTTCGTAGTAATCGCGCTTGCTCATATCGTGGATCGCATTCCGGAAAGTCGGGATTCGTCAAAGCGGAAGAGCGGAACCAGGTCCGCTCTTGCGTCGGGCGCCCCGACACGCCGGTGGGCGGTCAGGACCCTGGTACGACAACGGGACGCTGGTAGCCAGCGTCCCGTGTCGGTCCGGATCAGGACTTCTTGTCGTCCTTGACTTCGGTGAACTCGGCGTCCACCACGTCATCCTGCGCCTTGCCTGCGTTGCCGGCGTCGGCACCCGGGGCGGCACCGCCCTGTTCGGCCGAAGCCGCGGCGAACAGCGCCTGGCCTGCTTCTTCCAGCACCTTCGACTTGGCTTCGATCTGTGCCTTGTCGTCGCCCTTCATCGCGGTTTCCAGGTCGGCCAGTGCGGCCTCGACCTTGCCGATGACATCGCCGCCGACCTTGCTGCCGTGCTCGGTGATGGCGCTGCGGGTGCCGTGGATCAGGGCGTCGGCCTGGTTACGGGCCTGCACCAGTTCCTGGAACTTCTTGTCTTCTTCGCGGTTGGCTTCCGCGTCGGCGACCATGCGTGCGATCTCTTCCTCGGACAGGCCCGAACCGGCCTTGATCTCGACCTTCTGTTCCTTGTTGGTCTTCTTGTCCTTGGCCGACACGTGCAGGATGCCGTTGGCGTCGATGTCGAAGGACACTTCCACCTGCGGCAGGCCGCGCGGGGCCGGCTCGATGCCGGACAGGTCGAACTTGGCCAGCGACTTGTTGAAGCGGGCCTGTTCGCGCTCACCCTGCAGCACGTGCACGGTCACGGCCGACTGGTTGTCTTCAGCGGTCGAGAACACCTGCGACGCCTTGGTCGGGATGGTGGTGTTCTTCTCGATGATCTTGGTGAACACGCCGCCCATGGTCTCGATGCCCAGCGACAGCGGGGTCACGTCCAGCAGCAGCACATCCTTGACGTCGCCGCCCAGCACGCCGCCCTGGATCGCCGCACCCAGTGCCACGGCTTCGTCCGGGTTGACGTCCTTGCGCGGTTCCTTGCCGAAGAACTCGGTCACCGCCTGCTGCACCTTCGGCATGCGGGTCTGGCCACCAACCAGGATCACTTCGCTGATGTCGCTCGAGCGCAGGCCGGCATCGTTCAGGGCGACGCGGCACGGCTCGATCGACTTCCTGATCAGCTCGTCCACCAGCGACTCCAGCTTGGCGCGGGTCAGCTTGATGTTCAGGTGCTTCGGGCCCGACGCGTCAGCGGTAACGTACGGCAGGTTCACTTCGGTCTGCTGGGCGCTGGACAGCTCGATCTTGGCGCGCTCGGCGGCGTCCTTCAGGCGCTGCAGGGCCAGCGGATCCTTGCGCAGGTCGATGCCCTGGTCCTTGTTGAACTCTTCAACCAGGTATTCGATGACGCGGTTGTCGAAATCTTCGCCGCCCAGGAAGGTGTCACCGTTGGTGGCCAGCACTTCGAACTGCTTCTCACCGTCGACGTTGGCGATCTCGATCACCGAGACGTCGAAGGTGCCGCCGCCCAGGTCGTACACCACGATCTTGCGATCCTTGTTGTCGCCCTTGTCCAGGCCATAGGCCAGCGCGGCCGCGGTCGGCTCGTTGATGATGCGCTTGACGTCCAGGCCGGCGATGCGGCCTGCGTCCTTGGTCGCCTGGCGCTGGCTGTCGTTGAAGTAGGCCGGCACGGTGATGACCGCTTCGGTGACCTTCTCACCGAGGAAGTCCTCGGCGGTCTTCTTCATCTTTTCCAGCACCTTGGCCGAGATTTCCTGTGGCGCCATCTTCTTGGCATCGCTGGTGGACACCCAGGCATCGCCGTTGTCATGGGCCAGGATGCTGTACGGGACGTGGGCGATGTCCTTCTGCACTTCGGCGTCGGTGAACTTGCGGCCGATCAGGCGCTTCACCGCGTAGAAGGTGTTCTTGGGGTTGGTGACAGCCTGGCGCTTGGCCGAGGCGCCGACCAGGACTTCGCCGTCCTTGGTGTAGGCGACGATCGACGGGGTGGTGCGATCGCCTTCCGAATTCTCGATGACGCGGGCCTTGCCGCCGTCCATGATCGCCACGCACGAGTTGGTGGTGCCGAGGTCGATACCAATGATCTTGCCCATGGGGGAGACTCCTGAAGAATGCTTGTTGGTGTCAGTCCGGCCGGTCGGCCGGTGGATGAATGGGATGTGGGGGAGGCTCGTGGAACATTCAAGCCATCACCCGAACGCTGTGTTCAACCGTTCAAGGTCCGCCGGGCCTGGCCCGGCGCTACCCGACGGCGGTGGGCCGTTGCCGGCCCGGCGCGTCAATCGGCGGCCACTACCACCAGCGCCGGCCGCAGCAGGCGCTCGTTGAGCAGGTAGCCCTTCTGGAACACGGTCACCACGCTGCCGGGGGCGGCACCGGGGGCCGGCACCTGGCTGATGGCCTGGTGGTGTTCCGGGTTGAACGGCTGGCCGGTCGGGTCCAGCAGGACCAGGCCGTTGTCGGCGGCGACCTTCAGCAGCTGCTTGTAGGTCATCTCCAGCCCCTCGCGCAGCGGGTTGGCGTCGTCGCCGGCAGCCTTCAGGCCGGCATCCAGGCTGTCAAACACCGGCAGCAGCTCGCCCAGCAGCTTCTCGTTGGCGAACTTGCGGGCCTGGTCGATGTCGCGGGCCACGCGCTTGCGCTGGTTCTCCAGGTCGGCGCGCTCACGCAGCGCATCGGCCTTGACCTGCTCGACCTCGGCGCGCAGGCGCTCCAGTTCGTCATGGGTGCCTGCGGCAGCGGCCGCATCGGCGGCGCTCTGCTGGGCTTCGATATCTGGATGTTCTTGGTTCATGTCTGGGTCCCTGGCGGTCACTCTCCGCCTCCACCCACCCTAGTGTGGGCGGGATGCTGCGTTTCAAGCGTCTGCCGGCCCCGGACCGCGTCCCGGGGGCGAAAAGGCCGCCCCGAGCACGTCCGCGGTGGCCTGGACCAGCGGAATCACCCGGTCGTAGGCCATCCGCTTGGGCCCGATCACCCCCAGCACGCCCAGCACCTGCCCGTTGGCGGTATAGGGCGCTGTGACCAGCGAGACCCCCTGCAGCGGCATCATCCCGGTCTCTTCACCGATGAAGATGCGCACGCCCGGGGCCTGGATGGTCCGCTCCAGCAGCTGCAGGATCTCGCGCTTGCTGGAGAACAGTTCGAACAGTTCGCGCAGGCGTTCCAGGTCGGACAGGTCCTGCACCCCCATCAGCCGGGTCTGGCCGGCCACCAGCATGTCATCGGCCGGCGGCTGCAGGGCCTGCTCGGCCAGCTCGATGCTGTGGGCCAGCAGCAGCTCCAGCTCGGAACGGGCGTCGCGCAGCTCCAGCAGCAGGCGGGTGCGGATCTCGGCCAGCGGCAGGCCGGCAAAATGGGCATTGAGGTAGTTGGCCACCTGTTCCAGCTGGCCCGGCTCGAAGTCCTGGCGGGTCTCGATGACCCGGTTCTGCACCTCGTTGTCGGCAAACACCAGGATCGCCAGCACCCGGCGCCCGTCCAGCGCCACGAAATCGATCTGGCGGAAGGCGAACTGCTCGCGCCGCGGCGCGCTGACCACGCCCACGAAGTGGCTCATGGCCGACAGCAGCTCCGAGGCGCTGCCCAGCAGGGCCTGGGTACTGCCGCCTCCGGCCAGTTCGTGGCGCAGGCGGGCCAGTTCCCCCTCGCCCGGCGGCTGCATCTGCAGCAGGCTGTCCACGAACACCCGGTAGCCGTGCGCGGTCGGGATGCGCCCGGCCGAGGTATGCGGCGAGGCCAGCAGGCCCAGGTCCTCCAGGTCGCCCAGGATGTTGCGGATGGTCGCCGGACTGACCTCCAGGCCAGCCACGCGCGCCAGTGTCTGCGAGCCGACCGGCTCACCGTCCTGGATGTAACGCGCGATCAGCGTGCGCAGCAGATGGCGCGCACGCGGGGCAAGCTGGTCAGCGGAACCGTGCATGGAATCAACCTGTGAGACACGGACACTAGATAATGGCGGTGCGTCGCCTTGGCAAGTCATTGGACCACCCCGCCGCGCGTGCTAGCGTTGCGCGGCTCAGACACCCCTGTACCCATGCTCAGACATCTTTCGATCAAGGATTTTGCCGTCGTCCGCGCCACCGAACTGGAGTTCGGGCCCGGCATGACCGTTGTTTCAGGCGAGACCGGCGCCGGCAAGTCGCTGATGGTCGACGCGCTGGGCTTCCTGTCCGGCCTGCGCGCCGACAGCGGCGTGGTCCGCCACGGCGCCGCCCGCGCCGAGCTGTCGGCCGAGTTCGCCCTGGACCAGCTGCAGGCCGCACGCCAGTGGCTGGCCGACAACGAGCTGGACGATGAGGACCAGTGCCAGCTGCGCCGGGTGATCCGCGCCGACGGTGGCTCGCGCTCCTGGATCAACGGCCGCCCGGTGACCCTGGCACAGCTGGCCGAACTGGCAGGGCGGCTGGTGGAAATCCATGGCCAGCATGAGCAGCAGGCCCTGCTGACGCGCCCGTCGCAGCTGGCCCTGCTCGATGCCTATGCCCGCAACGAGGCCGAGCGCCGCCAGGTGCGCCGCGCCGCCGCCGCGTGGCAGGCGCTGGTCGATGAATCACTGGCGCTGTCGCAACAGGGCGACGTTTCCGACCGCATCGGCTTCCTCGAGCACCAGCTGCGCGAGCTCGACCGCGAGGACCTGGAACCCGAATCGATTGCCGCCCTGGGCGCCAGCCACCGTCGCCAGGCCCACGCCAGCGCCCTGCTGAGCGCCTGCCAGGCGGCCAGCAACCAGCTCAACGGCGACGACGGCAGCTCGGCGCTGGACCTGCTGCAGCAGGTGCGCCACGAGCTGTCACGCCTGATCGAGCACGACCCGCGCCTGGGCGAGGTGGACGGTTTGATCGAGAACGCCTCGATCCAGCTGCACGAAGCCCTGTCGCTGCTGGACCGGGTGCACGACGATCTCGATGCCGACCCGGAGCAGTTCGAGGAGAACGAGCGCCGCCTCGGCCGCCTGCACGACCTGGCCCGCAAGCACCGCGTGCCGATGGACGAACTGGGCGCGCAGCGCGAGCGCATGCATGCCGAAGTGGAGCAGCTGCGCGGCGCCGACGAGCGCCTGCAGCGCCTGGCCGGTGAGATCGACAAGGCTGCCGCCGCGTGGCGCGTGCAGGCCGAAGTGCTCAGCAGCAGCCGCCGCCAGGCCGCGACCGAACTGTCGGCCACCACCACCGGCATCATCGCCGAGCTGGGCATGGGCGGCGGCCAGTTCCTGATCGAGCTGGAACCGCAGGACAGCGGCAAGCCCGACCCGCAGGGTGCCGAGCGCGTGGAGTTCCTGGTGGCAGCCAATGCCGGGCAGCCACCGCGTGCGCTGCGCAAGGTCGCCTCCGGTGGCGAACTGTCGCGCATCTCGCTGGCCATCGAAGTGGCTGCGCTGGACCTCGATGCAGTACCGACCATGGTGTTCGACGAAGTCGATTCGGGCATCGGCGGCGCGGTGGCCGACATCGTCGGCCAGAAGCTGCGCGCGCTGGGCGAGAAGCGCCAGGTGCTGTGCGTCACCCACCTGCCGCAGGTCGCCTCCAAGGGCCACGCCCATTACCGGGTCAGCAAGGCCCCGGTGGAAGGCATGACCCAGAGCGCGGTGGAGAAGCTGGATACCAAGGCACGCGAGGAAGAGCTAGCGCGCATGCTGGGTGGCGTGGAAGTGAGCAAGGAAGCGCGCGCGGCCGCCCGCAAGTTGCTGCAGGCCTGAAGCCTGTTCGCGTTTATCCACGCATGGCGTGGATCTACAGGTAGTGCCGGCCGCTGGCCGGCAACCGGACATCTGCGGACGAAGGTGAGGAGGATGCCGGCCAGCGGCCGGCACTACCCCAACGGCCGCGCCAGATCCACGTTCTCCACCAGGAAGTCGAGGAACGCGCGCACCCGCAGCGGCAGGTAACCGCCCTGCCCCAGGAACACCGCGTGCACCTCTTCGAGGTCACCCGGGTTGGCGTCTTCCAGCACCGGCAGCAGGCGCCCACCGGCTATGTCGGCCTGCACCTGGAACGCGGCCAGCCGCGCCATGCCCAGCCCGCCCAGCACCAGCTGGCGCAGCGCGTCACCATTGCTGGCGCGGGCATTGCCGTTGGGCAGCACCATGCGCTCGCGGCCGTCCTGCAGCACCGGCCAGCCCTGCATCGCCCGCGCATGGCCGATGTCCAGCCGGTTGTGCGCCAGCAGTTCCTCGGCCGTGCGCGGCAGCCCCTGCCGCTGCGCGTAGGACGGCGCCGCCACGATCATCATCCGCGTCGAGCCCAGCCGCCGCGCCACCAGGCTGGAGCTCTTCAGCGGCCCCGCACGCACGGCGACGTCGGTGCGCTGCTCCAGCAGGTCGATCACCTCGTCGTTCAGCATCAGGTCCACGCCCACCTGGGGATTGAGCTGCAGGAACCGTGGCAGCAGCGGCAGCAGGAAGTGCTGGCCAAAGGGCACGTTGGAATTGACCCGCAGCCGCCCACGCGGCTCGGCATGGGCACTGGCACAGCGCTCGGCCTCCTCCAGGTCAGCCAGCACCCGCAGCCCACGTTCGTAGAACGCGCAGCCTTCCGGGGTCAGTTGCAGTTGCCGGGTGGAGCGCTGCAGCAGGCGCGTGCCCAACCGCTGTTCCAGCCGCGCCACCAGCTTGCTGACCGCCGAAGGCGTCATGTCCAGCGAGCGCGCGGCGGCGGAAAAGCCGCCGGTCTCGATCACCCGTACGAACACTTCCAGTTCGCCGGATCGGTTGATGTCGGGTCGCGCCATGCCAGTGAATCCAGTTCACAGATGATTATCCATCCGCAGTCTAGTTCACAGATGGGGCCGCAATCACCATGGCGCTTCCTCCTGCCGGGATTGCCCGATGCACCGCTTCCGCCATCTTGCCGTCACTGCCCTGATCGCCCTGTCCGGCACCGCCAGCGCTGAACAAGCCAGCCCCAGCCACTGGGTGGCCAGCTGGCAGGCCAGCCCGCAACCGGTCTGGGGCGCGGACTTCCTGTTTCCGACCCTGATCCCGCCCGCCCTGCAGGACCAGACCTTTCGCCAGACTGCGCGCATCAGCCTGGGCGGACCGCGGCTGCGGGTGCGGCTGAGCAATGCCCATGGGCAGCAGCCGCTGCGGGTAGGCGCGGCCAGCGTGGCCAGCGCCGCCGGCAGCGCGCCCCTGGCCCTGCGGTTCGACGGCCAGCCCAGCGTGCTGATCGCCCCCGGCCAGGAACGCCTGAGCGACCCATTGGCCTTGCCCACCCGCGCCCTGCAGGCCGTCCAGGTCAGCCTCTACCTGCCAGCAGCCACGCCGCTGCACAGCTTCCACTGGGACGGCCGGCAGACCAGCTGGATCGCCCCCGGTGACCAGAGCCGAGCGACCACCCTGCACGGGGCCGAACCCACCACCGCGCGCCTGGTGCTGACCGGAATCGATGTCGAGGCGCCAGCCAGCGCGCGCAGCGTGGTGGTCATCGGCGATTCGATCACCGATGGCGCGACCGCCAGCCTGGACCAGGACCAGCGCTGGACCGACCATCTGGCCGCCCGCCTGGCTCCGCGCGGGGTGGCCGTGGCCAATGCCGGCATCTCCGGCGGCCGCCTGCTGCGCGACGGCATGGGCGAAGCCGCCCTCACCCGCTTCCCGCGTGACGTGCTCGACCAACCCGGCGTGGCCAGCGTGATCGTGCTGCTCGGCATCAACGACATCAGCTGGCCGGGCACGGCCTTTGCCCGCGACGAGGCCCGGCCCACCCTGGGCCAGCTGCAGGCCGGCTACCGGGCGCTGGCACGGCAGGCCCACGGCCGGGGCCTGCGGATCCTCGGCGCGACCCTGCCGCCCTTCGCGGGCGCCCTCCCCGGTACGCCACTGGAGGACTACTACGCTGCGGACAAGGACACGCTGCGCCGGCAGCTCAACGATTGGTTGCGCAGCGACAGCCCGTTCGACGCCGTGATCGACCTCGATGCGGCCCTGCGTGATCCCGCTGATCCGTCGCGGATGGCCCCCGCCTTTGACTCGGGCGACCACCTGCACCCCGGCGATGCCGGCAACCGGGCGATGGCCGAGGCGGTGGACCTGCAGGTGTTGATGGGGCCATCCACGCATGGCTCGGACCTGCCGTGACAAACGAAAAACCCCGGGCATGCCCGGGGTCTTCGTGTATCCACTGCTGGCTGCAGCGCCTTACTTGCGCTTCTTGCGCACGTACAGCACCAGCGAATGCTCTTCCAGCTCGTAGCCGTGGTCTGCGGCGATCTTGCGCTGCAGCTCCTCGATTTCGTGGCTTTCGAACTCGATGATCTTGCCGCTGTCCACATCGACCATGTGGTCGTGGTGGCCGCCGCGGTCCAGCTCGTAGACGGCCTGGCCGCCTTCGAAGTTGTGCTTCAGCACCAGGCCGGCGGCCTCGAACTGGGTCAGCACCCGGTACACCGTGGCCAGGCCGATTTCATCGCCGTGCTCCAGCAGCTGGCGGTAGATGTCTTCGGCGGTCATGTGGTGCTGGGCATTGCGCTGCTCGAGCAGCGCCAGGATCCGCATCCGCGGATGGGTCACCTTCAGGCCGACTTTACGCAGGTCGTGGGTTTCCATAGGTCTCCGTTCATTGGCGATTTAGCGCCAGCTGCCTCGGATTGGGTCGCGGTGGCACGCCGGGAGTGTATCATCGGTTTGATTTCCCCAACCGCCAGTACCGATGCGCAATCTTCTGTTGGTCGCCGCCGTCGCCCTGTCCACCACCGGGTGCGGCATCATCTACAAGCAACCCATCTATCAGGGCAACCTGATCCGGGAAGATGCCGTCTCCAAGCTGCAGGTCGGGCAGAGCAAGCAGCAGGTGAATGCGCTGCTGGGCACCCCGTCCGTGCCGGACCCCTTCCACGCCCAGCGCTGGGATTACACCTCCAGCCAGCGCGTGAACCGTCTCGGCCGTACCGAAGTGAAGAACTTCACCGTGTACTTCGAGAATGACGCCGTCACCCGTTGGGATGGCGAGTACTTCCCGGCCAACGACAAGGCCCTGGCCCAGCAGACGGTCCGCCAGTTCGGCCGCAACCTGGCCAAGGACAAGAAGAAGGGTCGCTGAGCCCACCGCCCGCCCTTCGGGGCGGGACCCCGGAGTCAATCGCCGCGCGCGCGACGCCGGCGGTTTTCCTTGGGATCGGCCTGCAGCGGCCGCAGCAGTTCCACCCGATCACCGTCCAGCAACGCCTGCTGCGGGCGTGCCAGCACGCCATGCACGGCGGCGGCCGGACACCCGGCACTGCCGTCGAGGGCGGCTGCGGCAACGGCTTCGGCCACGGTCGCACCTTCCGGCAGCTGCAACCGGCGTGACTGCACCTGTTGCGGCCAGGCCAGTACCACCTCGACCTCGATCATCGCTCAGCCCTCGTCGGCAACGCGGACGAAGTCGTTGACCATGCGGTCGGCCAGGCCCTGGAAACCGATCGCCAGCGCCGGCGCAAGCAGGCGGGATTTCGGCTCAAACTCCAGGGTCAGGGTGACCTTGCAGGCATCCTCGGCCAGGGCATGGAATTCCCAGCGACCGTGCAGCTGCTTGAACGGGCCGTCGCGCAGCTGCATATCAATGCTGTGCGGGCGCTGCAGGGTGTTTTCGGTCTGGAACCAGGTGCTGAACGAACCCAGGCCCAGATCCAGGCGGGCGACCAGGCGGTCCTCGCCCTGTTCCAGGACGCGGGCATCCGAGCACCAGCGGAAGCGGCGCGGATAGGCCTGGACGTCGTTGACCAGGTCGAACATGCGCGCGGCCGAGTGTTCGACCAGGGCGCTGCGGCGGATAGTAGGCATAAAGACGGCGCGTTTCGGCAATCGACCGGGCGGGCCCGAATCGGAGACAATACGGAAATGAGCAAGAACAGCGGCAAGGATAAAGCAAAGAACGCGACGGCCAACAAAACCATTGCGTTGAACAAGCGTGCCCGCCACGAGTACCACATCGAGGAGCGCTTCGAGGCAGGCCTGGCCCTGCAGGGCTGGGAGGTGAAGTCGATCCGCGCCGGGCGCGGCAACATCATCGACGCCTACGCCTACGTGAAGCAGGGCGAGATCTTCCTGATCGGCGCGCAGATCACCCCGTTGATCCAGGCCTCCACCCACGTGGTGGCCAACGACCGGCGCGAGCGCAAGCTGCTGCTGCACCGGAACGAGATCGACAAGCTGGTCGGCAAGGTCGAGCGCGATGGCTACACGATCGTGCCCACGGCTATGTACTGGAGCAAGAACAAGATCAAGCTCGAAGTGGCGCTGGCCAAGGGCAAGCAGACCCACGACAAGCGCGATGCCGCCAAGGACCGCGACTGGGCGATCGAGAAGCAGCGCGTGATGCGTCGCGGAAACCGCGACGCGTAAGAGCTGTCTGTAGAGTCGAGCTTGCTCGACTTGCCTTTTGTAGAGCCGAGCCATGCTCGGCTTGGTTTTCAAGGCAGCCGAGCATGGCTCGGCTCTACAGAGAGGCGGACGGTCAGCCGGCCAGCATGCCCTGCCCGCGCATCCGCGGCGCCAAGGCCGCGTGCATCACCGCCAGGTGCATCACCACCGCCAGCTCTGGCGCATGCCGGTCATCGCCGGCCCGCCACTGCTTTGCCAGCTGGGCCGCATCATCCGGCAACAGCGCCAGCAGCTGCTGGTCATCCAGCGCATCGGCCCGGTGCTGCAGCTGCTGCGACAGCGCCCAGCTGCGGCGGACATGGGTCAGGATGCTCAACGAGGCCAGGGTCAGCAGGGCCACCGCCGCACCGTGCTCGAACCACAGCGCGATGACATCCGGGCCCCACACCATCACCGCCAGCACGGCCAGGGCCAGCATGCGCCAGCCCGGCACCAGGGCCTGGTCGCGACGCGGCCAGTACACCACCACCGCACTGGCCACCAGGAACACCGCCGCCGTCGCCGGCAACGCGGTCAGGCAGGCCGCAGTGACGATCGCAGCCAGTACTGCCCATACCCAGCCGGGCGGCAACGCGCGTCGGCGGTAGTCGGCGCCTACCGGCCCGACCAGCTGTCGCAGGCTGCGTTGTTGGATGGTGTCAGTCACCCGGGGTCTCCGTGTCGTTCCTGGCTCGGATGTTGGCCGCCAGTGTGTCGCAAAATCGTGCCAATGAAGTTAGCAATCCGCTATGACAACGGCTCTACAACTTGTTGCGGATTGCCAAGGTGACTGTTCAGCTGTTTTGCCGTAGCATTGCAACCGTTGGGCAGGCCCGGCACGTGGCAACACGCACTTGGCCTAGTACCTTGCAGAACTTGAAGAAACCGGGGGTGCATTGGTTTCGACGGGGGTTGTGAAGTCGCCTGGCGCATGCCGAGGGGGTAGCTGTCCTCGTAAATCCAGCTGCAAAACTCTAGTTGCCAACGACGACAACTACGCTCCGGTCGCTCTCGCAGCCTAAAAACTGCGGTGCGTGACCTTCTGCCGACTTAGGCGGAGCCTCGAAACTGCTTGTGTCCATGCTCGCAGCGTAGAGTCATTATCATGGAATCGCGCTGGGCGGCTGCCTGTCAGTCCGGCACTAGAACAAAACAGGCTGGTTCCCGGGTGCGCTTTGCACACCGTGCTGCTCGGGGATGAGATTCAACGGTGAGCTAAGCATGTAGTGCTGGGGATGGAGTGCCTTCGGACGGCGGTTCAATTCCGCCCACCTCCACCATCTGTACCGCCCTTCGGGGTACGAAAAGCCGGACACTCCCGTCGATTGGGGTCCGGCTTTTTTGTTGCCTGCGCCCTGCCCTACAGCCAGCGCCGCACCTCGCGCCGGAAGGCGGCATAGTCCGCGCCGAACCGGTCGGCCAGCACCCGCTCCTCCGGCAGGATCTGGAAACGCGTGATCCAGCCGACGAACAGCGGCACCACCAGCAGCGCCGCAGCACTGCCCAGCCACAGCATTCCGCCCAGCAGCACCAGCGCCTGCCCCAGGTACATCGGGTTGCGCGTGTGGCGGTAGATGCCGCCGGTCACCAGCGATGTAGCAGCGGCCGGGCGCAGTGGATTGACGGTGGTCCGCGCGCGGCGGAAGGCAAGCTTGGGCAGCAGGTTCAGCCCCACCCCTGCCAGCCCCACCAGCACTGCAACCCAGCCAGGAACCGGCAGGGCCGGCCACGGCCAGGCATGGGCTACTGCATACCCCATCGCCCCGCACAGCAGCATCACCAGCGGCGGTGGAATCCGGGTTTCCAGCAGGTGCATCGTCATTCCCTGAAAAGCACTGCCAGCGATGGTGTCACAGTCCACCCAGCGCGCGTTTATCCACGTGCTTCCGCCTTGACGCCCCGCCCGCTAGAGTGGCGCCACCGCGCCGGAGGATCGCATGGCAACCACGGGCTTCGGCGTCATCCGCCACACGACCCTCGTCTTCATCGCGCTGCTCCTGCTGAGCGGCTGCGCCACGCTGCGCCAGTTCGGCCCCTCGGTGCAGGTGGCCACGGTCACCCCGGGCCAGTACATCGCCCTCAAGCGCGGCGACATCCTCACCAGCGGCAAGCTCAGCGCGGCGACCATCGAGACGCTGCGGGTGGCGGGCCTGGACGAAACCGCCTGCGCCAAGCCCGGCCTGCCCTGCATCGAGGCGATGGAAGCGAGCATCGTGGTGCGCGAGGAGGACAAGCGCTCGGCGCTGGCCGAACTGTGGCTGCAGCAGGCGATGGCGATGCCCATGCCGAAGGCCCGGCGCGGCACGACGCCGGCGATGCTGGTGGCCGATCCCGGCTTCCAGCCGCGGCTGGATGCGTGGATGCACGTCGCGCGGCAGGCCTATGCGTATCTGTTCTTCACCGAACGCACGGCCAACCAGCGCGGCTTCGAAGACCGCCAGACCCAGGTGCGCGACTACTACAACCTGGCCGTGCAGGAAGCTGCGGTGATGCTGTTCGATGCCTATTCCAGCCATCAGGTCGGCAACGACAGCGGCCGCTTGCGGCTGGGCCGCTGGACCTTCGTGCTGGCCCAGCCCGATGCAGGCACCACGCAGGACACGCGCGAGCCGATCGAGCTGGTCGCGGCCGCCTCGATGTCCTTTACCGGCACCCTGCGCAGCGTGCATCGCCGCGATGGCTTCGGCGCCGAACTGGTGGCGGTGATGGCCGACCCGGCCACGACCGGCCTGGCCGCTGCAGCGCATGCCGACCGCCCAGGCCAGGACGCCGCGCCACCTGAGCGCAGCTGGAGTGAGATGCCCTCGCCCTCGATGACCGTGCTGCTGCGTTTTTCCGGCGCCAACCTGTGGGAGATGCTGCACGACGACGAGCCGGAGCTGGAGATCCACGACCCCTACCAGATCTCGATGGTGCAGCTGCATGGCGAGCAGGTGCCGCTGGCTGCCAACTTCACCGCCGGCTACGCGCTTTGGCTGGCCCGTTCCAACTTCAGCCGGCAATCGCTGCGCTCACTGTTCGGCGGCAAGGGCGGCATCGACCGCCCGCATCTGTTCATGATGCAGCCCTACGACCCCAACCGCCGCGTGCTGTTGATGATCCACGGCCTGGCCAGCAGCCCCGAGGCCTGGGTGAACGTGGCCAACGAGCTGATGCGCGACGACGAGATCCGCAGCGATTTCCAGGTCTGGCAGTTCTACTACCCGACCAACATGCCGATCGCGCTCAGCCACGATGCGATCCGGCGCACGCTCGAGGACGTGATGCAGCACTACGATCCCAGCGGCAAGGCCGTGGCCTCGCATGACATGGTGCTGGTCGGGCACAGCATGGGCGGGGTGATCTCGCGGCTGATGGTGTCTTCGTCGGGCGACCACCTGGTGGATACGCTGCTGGCCACGACCCAACTGAGCCCGGCACAGCGCGAACTGCTGCGCACCAAGGGCCCGCCGCTGCTGACCTTCCAGCCCGAACCGGAGATCTCGCGGGTGGTCTTCATCGCCACCCCGCACCGTGGCACCGACGTGGCCGGCACGCGCCTGGGCCGCTGGATCGGCCGCCTGGTGCGGCTGCCGCTGACAGTGCTGGAAGACGCCGCCAACGTCGCCAAGGAAGGCCACATCGACCGCGACGATGGCAAGCACGGTTACCAGATGAACAGCATCCAGAACCTCGACAAGCACGATCCGTTCGTGAAGGCGGTGGCCGATCTGCCAATGTCACCGCGGGTGCGCTACCACTCCATCATCGCGCGCGCCAGCGCCGACGGGCCGCTGGAAAAAACCAACGACGGGCTGGTGCCCTACTGGAGCTCGCACCTGCCCAATGCGGTATCGGAAAAGGTGATCGTGTCCGGGCACAGCGTGCAGGAAGCCACGCCGGCGATTGTCGAGCTGCGCCGCATCCTGCACGAGGACATGCAGGCGCATGATGCGACCGGCAAGCACCCTTGATTGAACCACGCGACAGGTCGCGCTACCGTCGGTCGGGCCCAACCGGGCAGACAACGGAGATATGGCATGAAGAGGATGTTCAAGCTGTCTGTTGCTATCTGTACCCTCGCCCTGGCATTTGGCGTGAGCCTGACCAGCGTGGCCGCGGAGACGCCGTGCGATGAGTGCTACCGCGCCTACGAACGTTGCATGAAGGAAAGCAACCAGATCCTTTGCTACGGCGCACTGTCCCGGTGCCTGAAGAATTCGACCGGCTGCCAGCCGCCGAACTGATTCCGCGCAAAGACCGTTGGCGATTGAATGCCGCCAACGGTTTTTTCGGATCGGTGTGCATCGCAAGGTGTTCCCCTGACGGGTTCACGGCCGACGATGGCCTCCTGCCCGCACGCCCCGCCTCAGAAATCCAGGCTGTAACCCAGCGTCACCGTCCGCCCACGCCCGGCGAAGTACCGCGCCGGTTCGATCAGCGCGCTCTGCGAGTAGTAGGTGATGTACTGGCGGTCGAGCAGGTTGGCGATGCCCAGGTTCACCTTGCCCTTGGCAAGCCGGTAGTCAACGCCAACGTCGAACAGCGCGTAGCCGCTGAATTCCTTGGCGGCCTCGTCGAAGTTGCGGCTGAAGGCGTACTGCCCCTGCAGGAAGGTCGACAGCTCCGGCGTCCACTGCGCCGACCAGGTCGCGATGACGCGGTTCGGTGCGATGTTCAGGCCATCCAGCCGCGCATCGAGCCGGCCGTCGGCATTGCTGTCGTAGCGCCCGCGGGTCCAGGCATAGGACAGCCCCAGCCGGTGGGCATCATTCAACCGATAGCGCACGCTCGCATCGAGGCCCTCGATGGCGGTCTTTTCGCGGGCGAGCTGGAACGCACCGTCGACCGCGATCACGCGCGTGCCGTACTCCGAGCGTGACTGGAATGCACTGGCCTCGGCTTCCCACGACGGCGAGCGGTAGCGCACGCCGATCTCGCTGTTGCGGGTCAGCAGCGGCTGCAACGAGCGCAGCGATTCCACGTTGGTGCCCGGCGTGTTGATCGAGCGCAGCACGCGGCCGACGTCGGGCATGCCGAAGCCTTCGGAATAGCTGGCGAAGGTGTTGAAGCGCTCGGTCGGCGCGTACACCAGGCCGATGTTGCGCAGGTTCTGCTGGAACTTCAGCTTGCCGCCCTGCACCGCCACGCGGTTGTAGCGGTACAGCGTGGTGTAGCTGTCGATGCGCAGGTCGGCCTCTTCGCGGCGCCAGCCACCCTGCACGGTCAGCTGCGGCAGCAGTTTGTAGTCGGCCTGCACGAAGCCCGCCACGCTGCTGTAGCGCGAATCGGGCACGTAGGTGCGGCCGGTGCCGTACAGGTCCTGCTTGCCGCTGTCGCGCAGCGTGTCCACGCCGGCGGTGATCTTCAGGTCGCCACCGAGCAGGTCATCGCGGCCCAGGCTGGTCTTGCTGCCCCACTTGGAAGCGGTCGAGCGCGACTGGTCGTACAACGTCCCGACCGGCGCGATGCGCGGGTCCTGGAAGGTGGACGAGTTGTCCGCGCCGAACAAGCCTTCGAACTCCTGGTTGAACACCATCGCCTTCAGCTCCATGCCGGCCAGGTCGTGATGGGTGTAGCTGAGGCCGGTGGTCCAGGCATCGTTCCAGGCCGGCGTACCCGGCGGTGTGCCGCGCACCGATGTGGTGGCAACGCCCAGATCGCGGTTGCCGGCCACCGGTACATACTCGGCCTTGGACTTGATGCGGTAGCGGTTGCTGCTGAACTGCAGCTCCTGGTTGTCGTCGATCCAGTAGCCCAGCTTGGCGTGCAGGTCGTAGGCACGGGTGGACATCAGGTCGCCCTGGGTGACGTCCACGCCGATCGGCGTGCCCTCGCCATCCACCCACAGGCCCTGGTCTTCATAGCCGGCGCCGACGAGGTAATCCCACTTTCCCTTGCTGCCGCTGATGCGGTAATCGGCGCGGTAGCCCGTGGTTTCACCGCGCACTTCAGAGGTCGGCAGCGTCGTCTGCACGCCGAAGTGCTGGTTGACCGCGCCCGGCTCCGGACGCCGGGTGATGAGGTTGATGGTGCCGCCGGTAGCGCCCAGGCCGTTCATGGCGTTGGCGCCCTGGATCACCTCGATGCGCTCGACCAGCGCGTAGTCGATCGTATGCGCCTCGCGGCCGGTGGGGCGCAGCGGGTTCGACTGCGGGATGCCATCGACCAGGATCAGCGGCGTGCGCCCGCGCAGGGTCTCGCCACTGCCATTCATCTTGCCGCGGCTGGGCGTGTACGACGGCAGCAGGCTGGACAGCACATCGGACGAATTGCTGCTGAGGCGCAGCTGCTGCTCGATCTGCTCCTTGCCGATGATCACCACCGTCTGCGGCGCGGTGGCTGCATCCTGGCCGGTACGCGAGGCCGTCACGATGACCTTGTCCAGCGTCTGCGGCGCGGGCGGGGCCTGCTCGGCGTGGGCGTGGGCGCAGACCAGCAACGAAATGGCGACCGTCAGCCGCGAATATCTCAGCACGTGAACTCCTCTTGGGGGGAGGGCGTGGCGATATGGCTGGCCCGGAACAGGGGCGTATCTTTCCCGACGTGTCCGGATGCGTCAAATCGTGCCGCGGACCAGCGGCGGCCCGCTCCGCGCCAGCCACCCATCCCGGCATACCCCCTGCCCTGCGTTCCGTGGCATGCTCCGTGAAACCGTTTTCATGGAATGGAGGGATTCCACGATGTTGTCGCGTCTTCGCCGGCCCGCACTGTGCGCGCTGCTGGCCCTTGCTCTGCCTGCCGCTACCTGGGCAGCCCAACCGCCCACCCCGCTGAAGGTGATGTCCTTCAACGTGCGCACCCCCGCCGATACCGAACCGGGCAAGCGCTGGGACGACCGTCGCGATGTGATGGTCAAGGTCATCCTCGATGCGCACCCGGCCGTGGTCGGCACCCAGGAACTGGTGCAGGAACAGGCCACCTACCTGGCCGCCCACCTGCCCGGCTACCGCTGGTTCGGCGAAGGCCGCCGCGGTGGCGAGGGCGATGAGCACATGGGCGTGTTCTACGACAGCAAGGTGCTGGCGATCGAGGAGTCCGGCAACTTCTGGCTGTCCGATACCCCGGACGTGCCCGGCAGCATCACCTGGGGCAACCTGTACCCGCGCATGGTCACCTGGGCGCTGTTCCGCCGCCTCGATGATGGCCGCCGCTTCTACTTCATGGACACCCACCTGCCCTACCGCGACGAGGACGAGCCGCGCCGGATCAAGGGTGCCGAGCTGATCGCCAAGCGCCTGGATACGCTGCCCGCCGACCTGCCGGTGGTGCTGACCGGTGATTTCAACACCGAGCCGGGCAGCGAAACCTACAAGGCCTTCACCCGCGTGCTGCAGGACACCCGTACGCAGGTGAAGGCGCCGAAGGGCCCGCGCGAAACCTTCCACGATTTCACCGGCAAGGCCACCGTGCAGCTGGACTGGGTGCTGGTGCGCGGCTTCCATGCCCGCAGCTTCACCACCGATGACCGCCGCATCGGCGGCGTGCTGCCGTCGGACCACTTCCCGCTGGTGGTTGAGCTGGACTGGCCGAAGCGCTGACGGCCGCAAACAACGAGGGGACGGATGCCTGCGCATCCGTCCCCTCGTCGTTGTTGCAGTCCCGCGGTTACTGCGCCTGCGCCACGCTCGGCGCCTGCGGCGACTGCCCCCAGCCGCCCAGGGCCTTGTAGACACCCACCACGCTGACGTTGACCTCCGCCTCGGCCGCGGCCAGTGCATCGTCGGCGGCCAGCTGCGTGCGCTGCGCATCCAGCAGGGTCAGGAAGTCCTCCGAGCCTTCGCGGAAGCGGATCTGCGCCAGCGACTCGGCACGCCGTGCCGCCTGCGCCTGCTCGACCACGATGGCCAGCCGCGCCTGCTGCTTGGAGTAGCGGGTCAGCGCGTTCTCGGTGTCTTCCAGCGCCAGCAGCACTGCCTGCTCGTACTGCGCGGCCACGCCTTCGGCCTCGGCCTTGCTGGCACGCAGGCGTGCACGCACGGTGCCGAAGTCGAACGCGGCCCAGCTCAGCGAGGGCGTCAGCGACCAGGCCTTGTTGTTGCCGTTGACCAGGCCGCTGGCATCGCCGCCGAGGAAGCCGACGAAACCGGACAGCGACAGCCGCGGGAACAGATCGGCCGTGGCCACGCCCACGCGCGCGGTGGCAGCGGCCAAGCGACGTTCGGCCACGCGCACGTCGGCGCGTTGGCGCAGCAGTTCGCGGGTGTCACCCAGCGGCAACGCCTTGGCGAACGCCGGCACGTCCTGCGGCGCCAGCATCGCGGTCAGCACTTCCGGACGCTGGCCCAGCAGCACCGCCAGGCGGTTGCGCGACTGTGCCTCGGACACTTCCAGCAGCGGGATGTCGGCCTCGATCGCCTTCAGGCGGGCGCGGCTGCTCTGCACATCCAGCTCGCTGCCGGCGCCCAGTTCCCAGCGCGCCTCGGTCAGCTTCTGCGTATCGCGCAGGTTTTCCAGCGTGTGCTGGGCCACCGCGATGCGCTTCTGCGTGCCGCGCAGCTCGAAGTAATTGCGCGCCACTTCGGCGGCGACCAGCACCTGGGCATCGGCCAGGTTGGCCTGTTCGGCGCCGAGATCGGCGCGAGCGGCTTCAGCAGCGCGGCGCTTGCGGCCGAACAGATCCAGCTCCCAGCCGGCGTCGAAGCCGAGCTGGTAGCTTTCACTGAACACCCGCTGCCCACCCAGCTGCGGATCAGGTTGCTTGCGGCGATCGTAGCTGCCGCCAGCGGTGACATGTGGGGCCTGGTCGAAGCGGCTTTCGACGAACACCGCACGGGCCTGGCTGACGCGGGCCACAGCCACGCGCAGGTCCAGGTTCTCTGACAGTGCGCCGTGCACCAGTTCTTCCAGCACCGGATCATCGAACTGCGCCCACCAGCTGGCCACCGGCGAGGCGGTGCTGAACACCGCCTGCTGTGCGCCCTGCAGGACCACCGGCTCCTGCGCCGGGGCCTTGTAGTTGGGGCCGACGCTGACACACCCTGCCAGCACCAGGCTGGAGATGGCCATCGCCAACGTGCGGATCACCATGGCAGCACCCCACCCAGGTAGGTGAAGCTGCCGCTGGCACCGGCCTCGCCGATCAGCGCCATTTCCACGCTGGAACGCGCACCTTCGCTGATCTCGATCTCGCCGTTGCCACCGTTCATGTCGGTCTTCACGTAGCCCGGATGCACGGTGTTGACCTTGATCGGGGTGTTGCGCAGCTCGTACGCCAGGGCCAGGGTCCAGCTGTTCACGGCCGCCTTGGACGCGTTGTACGCGGGGACCTTGAAATCGTAGATGCCCGAGTTCGGATCGGCATGCAGGGTCTGCGAGCCGAGCATGCTGGACACGTTGACGATGCGGCCGGACTTGGCCTGCTTGACCAGCGGCAGGAACGCCTGGGTGACCGCAACCAGCGCGTAGACGTTGGTGTCGAAGGTGCGGTGCCAGGTCTCCAGCGACTGCTCGGACGGCGCCTGCGCCGGGTTCTCGATCATGATGCCGGCGTTGTTGACCAGGATGTCCAGGCGGCCGTGGCGCTGGCGCACCTGCTCGACCGCTTCGGCGATGCTGGCAGCATCGGTCACGTCCAGCTGGATGGCTTCCACCGACAGGCCTTCGCCCTGCAGCAGCAGTGCCTGCTCCACCGCGGTCTCGCGCTTGCGGCCGGCCAGCAGCGTGTGCACGCCGGCCTGGGCCAGCTGGCGCACGGTTTCCAGGCCGATGCCACGGGTGGCGCCGGTGACCAGTGCAATCTTGTTCTGATGGGTGTTCATGGATTCACGCCTTGGTTTGGGGGAAGCGGTCGCCAGCCAATGCCCGCGACCGCGGGGTGCATGTCAGTGGTGAATGGTGGGCTCGCCGTGCTGCACCAGCTGGCCACCGCCGTTGCGGGTGACGAACTTGCGCAGGGCCACGTAGAACACCGGGGTCAGGAACAGGCCGAACAGGGTCACGCCCAGCATGCCGGCAAACACCGTGATGCCGGTGACAGAGCGCACTTCGGCGCCTGCACCATGGGACAGGACCAGCGGCACGGTGCCGGCGATGAACGCGATGGAGGTCATCACGATCGGGCGCAGGCGCAGGCGGCAGGCTTCCAGGGCCGATTCAACGATGCCCTTGCCACCCATCTCCAGCTCTCTGGCAAATTCGACGATCAGGATCGCGTTCTTGCACGCCAGGCCCATCAGCACCACCAGGCCGACCTGCACGAACACGTTGTTGTCGCCGCCGGTCATCCACACACCGAACAGGGCCGACAGCAGGGTCATCGGCACGATCAGGATCACCGCCAGCGGCAGCGACCAGCTTTCGTACAGCGCTGCCAGCACAAGGAAGGCCAGCATGATCGCCACCGGGAAGACGATGAAGGCGGCCTTGCCCTGGGTGGCCTGCTGGTAGCTCAGGTCAGTCCATTCGGTGGTCATGCCCACCGGCAGCACCTTGTCGGCGATCTCGGTCAGCTTGTTCATCGCTTCGGCCGAGGACAGCAGGCGCGGATCGGCTTCACCGGCCAGATCGGCCGCCGGGTAACCGTTGAAGCGCAGCACCGGGTCCGGGCCGAAGGTCTGCTTGATGGTGACCATCGAACCGATCGGCACCATCTCGCCGCGATCATTGCGGGTACGCAGCTTGCCGATGTCCTCGACGCTCTCGCGGAACGGGCCGTCGGCCTGGGCGATCACCTGCCAGGTACGACCGAACTGGTTGAAGTCGTTGACGTAGGCCGAACCGAGGTAGGTCTGCAGGGTGTCGAACAGCTCGGTGAGCTGCACGCCCTGGGCCTTGGCTTTCACGCGATCCACTTCCGCATCCAGCTGCGGCACGTTGGCCTGGTAGCTGGAAATCGGGAAGGCCATGCCCGGGGTCTGCGCAACGGCACCCTGCATCGACTGCACGGCATTCTGCAGCACGCCGTAACCCAGGTTGCCACGGTCCTCGATGAACATCTGGTAGCCGTTGCCGTTACCCAGGCCGAGGATCGGCGGCGGCATCAGGGCGAAAGCAAAGCCTTCCTGCAGGCCGGCGATCTTCTGGTTGATCTCCGCGTTGATCTGCGCGGCGGTACGGCCATGGCGCTCGTTGAACGGCTTGAGCGGAATGAACGCCACGCCGGTGTTGGGCGTATTGGTGAACTGCAGCGCGTTGAGGCCCGGGAACGAAATGGTGTGGGCGACGCCATCGGTTTCCTGGGCGATCTTGGCGACCTTGCGCAGCATTTCATCGGTACGCGCGATCGACGAACCTTCCGGCAGCTTCACGCCGGCGATCAGGTACAGCTTGTCCTGGGTCGGGATGAAGCCCGGCGGCACCAGCTTGAAGATCACGCCGGTACCGACCAGCAGGATCGCGTAGACCACGAACACTGCACCGCGACGGCCGAGGATCTTCGACACGCCACGCTCGTACTTCTCCGAGCTGGACTTGAAGAAGCGGTTGAACGGGCGGAACACCCAGCCGAACAGGCGGTCGATGATGCGCGTCGGCGCATCCTTGGCGGCGTCATGCGGCTTCAGCAGGCGCGCGGCCAGGGCCGGCGACAGGGTCAGCGAGTTGATGGCCGAGATCACCGTGGAGATGGCGATGGTGACGGCGAACTGCTTGTAGAACTGGCCGGTGACGCCGGACAGGAAGGCCATCGGGACGAACACGGCGCACAGCACCAGCGCGATCGCGATGATCGGGCCGGACACTTCGCGCATGGCCTGGTGGGCCGCTGCCAGCGGGGTGAGGCCTTCCTCGATGTTGCGTTCAACGTTTTCCACGACCACGATCGCGTCGTCGACCACGATGCCGATCGCCAGCACCAGGCCGAACAGGCTCAGCGTGTTGATCGAGAAGCCCAGCAGGTACAGCGCGGCAAAGGTACCCACGACCGACACCGGCACGGCGATCAGCGGAATGATCGAGGCACGCCAGGTCTGCAGGAACAGGATCACCACCAGCACCACCAGGGCGATGGCTTCGAGCAGGGTGGACACCACGGCCTTGATCGAATCGCGCACGAAGATGGTGGTGTCATACACCGCTTCGTACTTCACGTCGGCAGGCATGGTCTTCTGCATCTCGTCCATGGTGCCGATGACCGCATCACGGATCTCAAGCGCATTGGCACCCGGCGACTGGAAGACGCCGATGCCGACCGCGTTCTTGCCATCCAGCTGCGAACGCAGGGTGTAGTCGCCGGCACCCAGTTCCACGCGGGCCACATCGGACAGGCGCACGATCTCGCCATCGGTGCCGCTCTTGAGCACGATGTCGCCGAACTCCTTTTCGCTCTTCAACCGGCCCTGGGCATTGATCAGGGTCAGGAACTGGCTGTTGGGCAGCGGCTCGGCACCGAGCTGGCCCGCCGAAACCTGCACGTTCTGCTCGCGCATGGCGCGCACCACGTCGCTGGCGGTCAGGCCACGCGAGGCCACCTTGTCCGGGTCCAGCCAGGCGCGCATGGCGTAGTCACCGCCACCGAAGATCTGTGCATCACCCACGCCCGGGATACGGGCCAGCGCGTCCTTGACGTGCAGGCGGGCGTAGTTGCGCAGGTACAGGGTGTCGTACTTGCCATTGGGCGAGGTCAGGTGCACCACCATCAGGAACGTCGGCGACTGCTTCTGGGTGGTCACACCCTGCCGGCGCACGTCCTCGGGCAGGCGTGCCTGCGCCTGCGCCACGCGGTTCTGCACCTTCACCGCTGCGGCATCCGGGTCGGTGCCCGGGCGGAAGGTGACGGTCATCTGCAGCACGCCATCGGAGCCGGCCACCGACTTGAGGTACATCATGCCCTCGACGCCGTTGATCGCCTCTTCCAGCGGGGTGGCCACGGTTTCAGCGATGACCTTGGGGTTGGCGCCCGGGTAGACCGTGCGCACGACCACCGAGGGCGGCACCACTTCGGGGTACTCGCCGATCGGCAGCAACGGGATCGAGATCAGGCCAGCGGCGAAGATCACGATCGACAGCACCGCCGCGAAGATCGGCCTGTCGATGAAGAAACGGGAAAAGTCCATGGAGGAATTCCTGGGAAATGCCGCCGACGGGCAACAGCCGCCCTGCCCCTCGTCAAAATGACGAAGGCAGGGAAGGCTGTCGCTGGCGCCGACAGCTAAGCGGAAACTTGGATCAGGAGACGGCGGATCAGTGGTTCAGGGCGGCGGTGGCATCGCGGCCCGGTGCGGGCGCCGGCGAGGGCTGCATCGCCACCGCCTTGGCCTGCACCGGCATGCCCGGCATGAAGACCTTCTGCACGCCGTCGATGATGACCTTGTCACCGGCGGCCAGGCCGCTCTGGACGATGCGCAGGCCTTCGGCGGTGCGGCCGAGCTGGATGTCGCGGCGCTGGGCCTTGCCATCCTTGTCGACCACGTACACGTACTTGCGGTCCTGGTCGGTCAGCACGGCCTTGTCGTCGATCAGCATGGCCTGGAACTGGCCGCTGCCCAGCAGCTGCACGCGGGCGAACAGGCCCGGGGTGAACTGGCGGTCGGCGTTGTCCAGCAGCGCGCGGACGCGGATGGTGCCGGTGCTGCGGGCCACCTGGTTGTCGAGGAAATCGACCTTGCCGGTGTGCGGGTAACCTTCTTCACCGGACAGGCCGACCTTCACCGGCAGCTCGCTGTCACGCTCGCTCGGGCGTTCGCCCTTGCGGGCCATCTGGGCGTAGCGCAGGAAGGTGCTTTCGTCGGCATCGAAGTACACGAACACCGTATCCAGCGAGACCAGCGTGGTCAGCACGCTGGCGCTGTCGCCGGCGGTGACCAGGTTGCCGGCGGTGACCATCGCGCGGCCAGCACGGCCGTCGATGGGCGCGCGCACCTTGGTGAATTCCAGGTTGAGGCGCGCGGCATCCAATGCTGCCTGCGCAGCCTGCACCGCCGCACCGGACTGGTCAGCTGCAGCGCGACGCTGCTCGGCGGTCTCGGTGGAGATGGCCTGCTGCTCGGACAGGCGCTTGGCGCGCTCGGATTCACTGCGGGCCAGGCTGGCCTGGGTGCGGGCACGGGCCAGTTCGGCGGCGGCGCGATCGTACTCGGCCTGGTAGCTGCGGGCGTCGATGGTGAACAGGACAGCGCCCTTCTTCACTTCCTCGCCTTCAACGTAATTGACCTTGTCGATGTAGCCGGACACGCGCGGGCGCAGCTCGACGCTCTGCACGGCCTCGACGCGGCCGCTGAACTCGTCCCACTGGCTGATCGGCTTGACCAGCACCGGGGCGGCACTGACCTGCGGCGGCGGCGGTGCGCCGGCCTCTTCGGCATGGCCGCCACTGCAGGCGGCCAGCACCGCGGCTGCGAGGATCGACACGCCGGCCATCGCCAGGCGATGGCTGAAACGGTGTGAGGTGGTGTTGGGGGAAGTCATGGCATGCATCCGTACGGAAGGGGTGGTACAGCGTAGAAATCGAAGATCGGTAAATCGGCGGCGTAGCCTGCGACCTCAACGATGGTTGAGGTCAAGCAACGCCTGCGGTGTCGCGCCACAGCGGTGGCAGGTCGAGGTTCAACAGGCCGCGCGGCAGTTCCGCATCGCTGTTGTCGCAGCGGACGATGGCGCGGTTGTCGCGGCATCCGTCCAGCAGGGACACCGCGCGGCGGCCGACCAGCAGCGAGCTCGGCCACTCGATGCAGGCATTGGCCGCATTGGCCGGCGTGCAGACCGGGCTGCACACTTCCAGCATCTGCGCACGCACGCCCAGTGCCTGCGCTTCCTGATGCACCACCTGCGCGTACATGCGCAGCGCAGCGGTGGTGATGGAGGTTTCACCGTAGCCCGCCCAGGGCTTGGCACCGGCGGGGCTGCCGATCATCACGTAGCGGCGGGCATGCGGGTTGTCCTGCAGCAGTGGCAGCAGGTGGCGCACCGCATGGGCGTGCGGCATCAGGTCGGCCTGCATCGCACCGAGCAGCGCATCGCCGCTGCGGTCGATGACGCGGCCGCGGTTGTACGGTCCGCCCATCGCTGCGACCACCGCGGCCAGCGGGCGCGGACGCTGCGCCACGCGTTCGGCCAGCACCTTCGCCGAGCCGTCGTCACTGAGCGAGCCCAGCATCGTCTGCAGGCCCGGCTCATCGGCGAACTGCTCGTGCAGTGCCGCCAGTCGGCCCGGGTCGCGCCCCACCACCAGGACCGGACTGCCGGCCTCCAGCAGGGCGCCGACCACGCCCTGGCCGACGGCACCGGTGCCGCCGAGAACCAGGACTTCGGGCGTCAGAATCCCATTCACGGGACATTTCCTCCCAAATCCGGGATAGTCCCAATTCGACGCAGTCGATCGCCCTGCTGGGCGGACAGGCGGATCGAGCTGCCGCGCTGGTTACGCATGGGCGCGGTAAACTCCCGGAAATCCTTGTGTACCAAGGAACTGGGGCGGGCTTCGACGGTCATTGCCAGGTCCAGAGCGTTCTGGCCGGCACGCCGGAAGTGGGCAAGAATGTTGCGCAGGCTCATGGGGGACGAGCTCCATTTCACGAATGGCGCCACGATAGACCTCAAACCTTTACTTGATTAGTCCGGATTAAGGGGAATAATCATCCCGTCCCCGGTCCAATCGATCTGTCACGATTGTCCCATCCCCGCCGTCCAGGATCCCGACCATGTCCCACGATCTCAACGAGACGCTGATCTTCGTCAAGGTGGTCGAGCAAGGCAGCTTCATTGCCGCTGCCAAATCGCTCGGCCTGCCCAAGACCACGGTCAGCCGCAAAGTGCAGGAGCTGGAAACGCGCCTGGGCGCGCGCCTGCTGCACCGGACCACGCGCCGCCTCGGCCTGACCGAAGCCGGTTCGATCTATCACGAGCACTGCCAGCGCATCGCGCGCGAACTGGAAGAAGCCGAGAGCGCGGTGAGCCAGCTGCAGTCGGGCCCGCGTGGCTGGCTGCGTTTCACCGTGCCCTACTCCATCGGCATTACCTGGATCGCGCCGCTGCTGGGCCAGTTCCACGCGCAGTACCCGGAAATCCGCCTGGACATGCACCTGGGCAACGAGAAACTGGACCTGATTGCAGGCGAGGCCGATCTTGCCCTGCGCGTGGGTGCCCTGCCCGATTCCAACCTGGTTGCGCGCAAGCTGGGCAGCCTGCGCACGCAGGTGTTTGCCAGCCCGGCCTACATCGAACGCTACGGCGAGCCGCTGCACCCGGAGGAACTGCAGTTCCACCGCATCCTGGCCATGCGCAAGCCGTACCACACCGGCAACTCGCCGCGCTTCACCTGGCAGCTGGGCGAGAACGGTGGCGAGCTGCGCGATTTCCCGGTGACGCCACTGATGACCGCCAACGACATGTCGGCGTTGAACGGCGCGCTGGTGTGCGGCGAAGGCCTGCTGCTGACCGGCGACGTGATGGCCAAGCCGTTCGTCGAATCGGGCATGGTGCGCCGCGTTCTGGCCGGCTGGACCGGGCCGGAAGTGGACTTCAACGCGGTGTTTGCCGGCGGCCGCCTGGTCTCGCCGAAGGTGCGTGCCTTCGTCGATTTTCTGGTGGAGAAGCTCAACTTCGACGCCAACTACATGCTGGCGCAGTGCCCGGCGGCGAAGCTGGCACGGCAGCAGCAGGAAAAGGAAGATGCCGCGCTGGAAAACAGCGGCAAGCGCATCCTCGAGAAGGTCACTGCTGCGGCATGATCGACGGTAGTGCCGGCCGCCGGCCGGCACGTCACCGCCCATCAACCCAATACGTGCTCGACCAGCGCGCGCAGCTTTGGTTCGGCTTGGCGGCGGCTCGGGTAATACAGGAAAAAGCCCGCGAAACGCGGGCAGTACGGCTCCAGCAGCGGCACCAGTTCGCCGCGCTGCAGCCACGGCCGCCAGGTCTCTTCCATGCCGATGGCGATGCCCGCGCCGGCCACCGCCAGGCGCGCCATCACGCCCATGTCGTTGCTGGTGATTTCCGGCTGCACATCGACGCTGAACTCCCGTCCGCGCTCTTCGAATTCCCAGCGATACGGCGCCTTGCCCGGCGCACTGCGCCACCCGATGCAGCGATGATCGGCCAGCTCGCGCGGATGCGTGGGCAGCGCATGCTGATCGCGGTATGCCGGCGCGCACACCACCAGCTGCCGCTGCCGTGCCGATACCGGTACCGCCACCATGTCCTGGGCGATGACTTCGCCCAGGCGCACACCGGCATCGAACCCCGCACCGACGATGTCGAATTCTTCGTCGCTCACCGTGATGTCCAGCTGCAGCGCCGGGTGCCGCGCCGCGAAGCTGGCCAGCATTGGCCCGGCCAGAAAGGCTTCTGCGATGGAGGACACCGCGAGCCGCAGTTGCCCGGATACGGCAGCCTGGCGACGCTGGGTCGCCTCCAGCGCGGTATCCAGCTCTGCCAGCGCCGGCCGCACCGAGGACAGCAGCGCCTGCCCTGCATCGGTCAGGTTGACGCTGCGCGTGGTGCGCAAAACCAGGGCGATGCCCAGCCCCTGTTCCAGCTTGCTGATCGTCTGGCTGACCGCAGACCGGGTCACGCCCAGCTGCTCGGCGGCGCCGGTGAAGCTGCGGCATTCGGCCACCCGCTGGAACACGGCAAGGGCATTGAGATCCACGGACATTGGTTAGCAGTCCTTAACATGCTGATCGGCAATCGGCATCTTATCGCGACAACGTGGGGGATCTACCGTGGCGACACCGGGTCCAGACCGACCCTTTCCCCGTCCAGGAGTCCTGCCATGAGCCTTTCCCGAACCATCCTCATCACCGGCGCATCCAGTGGCATCGGTGCCGGCATCGCCCGCGCACTGGCCCAGCCTGGCGCGCGCCTCGTGCTCGGCGCACGCCGCCTCGACCGGCTGCAGGCACTCGCCGACGAACTGCGCGGACAAGGCGCGCAGGTGCGGGTGCAGGCACTGGACGTGACCCAGCGCGCGCAGGTCGAAGCGTTCGCTGCGATGGCGCTGGCGGAGTTCGGCAGTATCGACGTGATCGTCAACAACGCCGGCGTCATGCCGCTCTCGCCGATGGCCTCGCTGAAGGTGGACGAGTGGGACCGGATGATCGACGTCAACATCCGCGGCGTGCTGTACGGCATCGCCGCCGTGCTGCCGCACATGCAGGCGCGTGGCCAGGGCCAGATCATCAACATCGCCTCGATCGGTGCGCTGTCGGTGGTGCCGACGGCAGCGGTGTACTGCGCGACCAAGTACGCCGTGCGCGCGATCTCCGAGGGCCTGCGCCAGGAGCATCGCGACCTGCGGGTGACCTGCATCCACCCGGGCGTGGTCGAAAGCGAGCTGGCGGACACCATTACCGACCCGGTCGCCGCGGAGGCGATGGTGCAGTACCGCGCCATCGCGCTGCAGCCTGATGCGATCGGCCGCGCAGTGCGGTTCGCGATCGAGCAGCCGGGCGACGTGGACGTGAACGAGATCGTGGTGCGGCCGACGGCGGCGGGGTGATGTGTAGAGTCGAGCTTGCTCGACTGCTTTTTGTAGAGTCGAGCTTGCTCGACTGCCTTTTGTAGAGTCGAGCTTGCTCGACTGCCTTTTGTAGAGTCGAGCTTGCTCGACTGCCTTTTGTAGAGTCGAGCTTGCTCGACTGCCTTTTACGGAGTCGAGCATGGCTCGACTCTACAAAGCCCAGAGCGCGCCGACCAAGGTCGGCACCTACCAGAGCCCGAGCCGGCGCCGTCGAGCGTGCCGAGCAACGCTCGGCACCTACCGGCAGCAGGAGCCCTCGAGCATCGATGCGACTGAGAGTTCCATGGCGTGCCGAGCAACGCTCGGCACCCACAAAAATGCCGCCTGCAAGGGCGGCATTTTCGTTCCGGCCCAAGGCCGGACCGGCTCAAGCAGTAACGCTGCGCGTTACTGCTTGAGCGGAATCACACGGATTTCCACGCGGCGGTTCTGCGCGCGGCCGGCGTCGGTGCTGTTGTCGGCAATCGGATAGGCCTTGCCGGCGCCCAGGGTTTCAATGCGCACCTGCTGCACGCCCTGGCCGACCAGATACTGGGCCACCGAATCCGCGCGCTCCTTCGACAGGCGGTTGTTCACCGCGTCGCTGCCGATGCTGTCGGTGTGGCCGACCACTTCGATCATGGTCTGGTTGTACTCGTTCAGCGTGCTGGCAACGCCGTTGAGCGAGCCATAGAACTGCGGCTTCAACGCCGACTTGCCGAAATCAAAGGTGATGCCGTCCGGCAGGTTCAGGGTGATGTTGTCGCCCTGGCGCTGCACGTCGATGCCGGTGTTGGCGGTGCGCTCACGCAGGGCGCGCTCCTGGCGATCCTGGTAGTTGCCGATGGCCGCGCCACTCAGCGCGCCGATGCCGGCGCCGACCAGTGCGTGCTGGCGACGTTCGGTGGCGCTGTTGCCGCTCAACAGGCCGGCAGCGACACCGACGGCGGTACCGATCAGGGCGCCGCGACCGGTGCGGTTCTGCTGTTCGGTCGGGTTGCCGTACTGGTCACTCTGCACATAGGAGCCGCCGGTGGCGCACGCCGTCAGCGCGGCAGCGGTCATCAGGGCCAGGGCGACGTTGCGGGTGGTGTTGCGGATCATGGTGGTCTCCTTGGATGCCGGCCAGTGCGGCGTGCGAACGACCCGGAGGATATACAGCCCGGCGCGATGCCGGGATGATGGATGTGAAGGCCGGACGTGCTGCATTCAGCTTTCTGAGCCGGCCTTCATCGGCGGCCTTTACGCGCCGCCCGTGCTCCGGTAGGCCGCCAGCGCGGCGTCGCGGCCTGCAGCCAGGTCCACCAGCGGGGTGCGCGGGTAGCCCGGCGCCTTGTCGGCAAGCAGCAGCGGATGCTGCCACGGCGCGAAGCGCGCCTTGACCGGCAGCGCCGCCAGTTCCGGCACCCAGCGGGTGATGTAACGGGCCTGCGGATCGAACTTCTCGGCCTGGGTAACCGGATTGAACACGCGGAAGTACGGCGCCGCGTCGGCCCCGGTGCCCGCCACCCATTGCCAGCCCATCGTGTTGTTGGCCAGGTCGGCATCGACCAGCGTGTCCCAGAACCAGCGCGCGCCGTGCAGCCAGTGCGCGCGCAGGTGCTTGCACAGGTAGCTGGCAACGATCATCCGCACCCGGTTGTGCATGTAACCGGTATGCCACAGCTCGCGCAGGCCGGCATCAACGATCGGCACGCCGGTGTTGCCACGCTGCCAGTCGTGCAGCTGCGCGCCACTGGGGTTGGCCCAGGGGAAGCGATCAAAGCGCGGGTTGAGGTTCTCGTCCGGCGTCTTCGGGAAGTGGTGCAGCAGGTGATAGGCGAAATCACGCCAACCGAGCTGGCGCAGGTAGCCGTCGATATCGGCATCGGTGCCGGCACTGCGCAGGCCTTCCAGCGCATGGGCGATGCGCCACGGTGCGATCTCACCAAAATGCAGGTGCGGCGACATCCGCGAGGTGCCTACACGGTCCGGCAGGTCACGCTGCTCGCGGTACCCGCGCAGGGCGCCATCCTCGAACACCGACAACGCCTCCAGCGCACCCGCTTCGCCCGGCTGCCAGTGCTCCCAGAAGCCGGTGTCCCAGTCCAGCGTCGGCGCCAGCTGCAGTTCCTCCAGCGCGCGGCTGGCGACGCCGTGCGATGCCAGCTTCTTCGGCGCGGGTTGCAGCGCAGGCAGGCGCCAGTGGCTGAGCACGTTGCGCCAGTACGGGGTGAACACCTTGTACGGCTGCCCCTGCTGGGTGGCGACATCCCACGGCTCGAACAGCAGGCTGCCGTTGCAGCTCTGCGCATCAACGCCCTGCTCGCGCAGGGTGCGCTTGATGCTGGCGTCGCGCGGCTGGGTGGCCGGCTCGTACTTGCGGTTCCAGTAGACGGCCTCGGCGCCGGTCTCTTCGATCAGCGCCTGCAGCGCGTCCAGGCTGTCGCCGCTGCGCAGCACCAAGGCCGAACCACGCGCGCGCAGGTCAGCATCGAGCGCGGCCAGCGAGCGGTGTCGCCAGGCATCCGACGCTGCGCCAGGCACCCATTCGCCCTCCTCCTGCGGCGCATGGATGTAGACCGGCACCACCTCGTGGCCGGCATCGAGCGCGGCCTGCAGGGCCGGATTGTCCTGCAGCCGCAGATCGCGGCGGAACCACACCAACGCTACCGACACGTGCATCGCCTTCGTTCTGGATGGCGCACATGATAGCCAGCGGCGGTGAAGGCATTGCACGCAGGACCATCTGCTAGGCTGCCGGGCCCACTACCGGAACAACGACGCCATGGATGACCTGCACGCTGCCTTCGCCCGTTTTGGCCCGCTGCAGGCCCAAGACGGACGTGACTGGCAGCGCCCGTTCCCGCTGCCGCCGGTGCTGGCGCGTTTCTACGCGCAGATCGGGCCGCTGGGCCAAGAGATCAATGCCAAGGTTGGCCGTGCCGGCATCACCATTCCCGGTCTGGAAGTGTGGGTTCCCCCGCTACAACGCCTGTGGCGTCACCAAGCGGGGTATCGCTGGAATGGCATCAGCGGCGAGCCGATCGACAGCTGGCCGTCGAACTGGCTGGTGATTGCCGACCGCGGTGCGGATCCCTTCATCCTCGACTTGGATGACGGACGGGTGTTGTTCAGCCACCACGGCGCCGGCCTGCTGGAGGCCGGCGAGATCGCTACGGATGTGCCGACCCTGATGGCGGCGCTGGCCGCCGCAGGCACGGTCTATCTGGATGCAGGCTACGATCTCTACAACGATGACGACGACGGCGGCATCCGCGCGGAGCACCAGGAGGCAGCCGTGCAGGCGGTGGCCCGGGTGCTGGGCGACCGGATCGACGCGGAGTCATTCATCGAGACGCTACTGGGCTGAATCCACGCATGGCGTGGGTCTACAGGCCGCGTTCGCGCTGGCCGTCCCAGGCATGGGCGATCATCGCCCGCCGATAGACCGAAGCCGCCTGCTCGGCCAGTTGCCGGTCATCGAGCAGCAGCAGGTAGCGCAGGAAACCACGCTGCAGCCGCTCGGCATGATCCAGCCCCAGCCCTCGTCGATCGGCAGCATCCATGACCTGCCAGTGGCTGCGCGCCAGTTCCTCGATCATGGCCGGGTCGGCAAGATCGATCTGCCCATAATCCCGCGACCGCGGCCTGATGGCTGCGACCGCCTGCGGCAGCACTGCGGGCTCCGGGTCCGGACCGGGTTTCCAGCGTCGCCCGCGAAGCACGCGCTGCACGCGCACGGGGATGGTCATCAGCACCACGGCCAGGGGAAACGGCAGCAGCACGAAACCAGCGGGGCCATGCCCCAGATCCTCCAGGCCCTCGCCCAGTTCCGGGCGCAGCGAAGACAATCCGTTGCCCAGGTGCATCAGCAGTACGGCAGCGATGAGGTGGAACCACGGGTACAACACGGCACGGTTCAGCCAGCGCCGCCAGAGACGAGGCGAGGAAAGGTCCGCCTTGTAGCGCCCGCCGAAGAAAAAGCCCGGCAGCAGCATCCAGACGAGCACCAGCCCGATCACCCAGTTCGCATCCATCCGTGTGCCGCTCCCCCGCGGCACAGCACCGCGCTGCGGCAGCCTATCCGGTTGCCGCAGCGTGTGCCATTCCCTCTCAACGCGTCGGGACAGCCTTAAAGCGCTTCATCGCCTCGCTGATCAGCGCACGGGCTTCGGCGGCATTGCCCCAGCCATTGAGCTGCACCGGGTTGCGGCCGGCCGGCAGGTCCTTGTAGACCCGGAAGAACGCCTCGATGCGCTGCCGTTCGATCTCAGGCAGATCGGACAGGTCGCGGATGTTGGCGTAGGTCGGGTCGACCTTGTCGGTGGGCACCCCGATCACCTTCTCGTCGTGCTCGCCGCCATCGATCATCTTCAGGTAGCCGATCGGGCGGAAGCGCACGATCACGCCGGGGTGCAGCGGTTCGCGGGTCAGCACCAGCGCATCCAGCGGATCGTTGTCACCGGCCAGCGTGCGCGGCATCGAGCCATAGTTGGCCGGATAGGCCACCGGCATCGACTGGAAGCGATCCACGTGCACCAGGCCGTCTTCCTTGATCTCGTACTTGGTGAAGCTGCCGGCCGGGATCTCCACCGCCAGGTTCACTTCGGCCGGGGCCTGCTTCGGCTGCGCCGCCAGGAACGGGTGCAGCACGCTGTCGGCGGCGGTCACGGCACCGGCCACCAGCAGCAGGGCTGCGCCCAGGGCGGCCAGCGGTTCGATGCGTCGCGATGCATTCATGCGGCCACTCCTCATTCCCAGCAACGGTCGGCACGGCCCTTGGCGGTCTGCGCACGCGGGCAGTCGCGCGGGGCGATGCGGTCTTCGCGCAGCTCCACCCGCTGCTTGCCGCCAGCGGCGTCGCGGCGCAGCTCGAAGGCATCGTACAACCGGCCGGTGACGGTGCGGGCTTCGTAGCGCAGGTGCTGCGGGTCGATCTTCAGCACCTGGAACAGCTGGGTGTCCTCGGCCACCGGGTCCATGGTCCGGCGTGCCTCGTCGGACAGGCGGTACTGCTTCGGGCCGGCCACCGTCACCACGTACTGCGGCGTGGCGGCCTGCCCTTCGCCGCGGCGGCCGTAGGTGTGGTCGTGGCCCTGCAGCACCAGGTCGACGTTGTGGCGGCGGACCACCGGCAGCAGCACGTCGCGCAGCGCCCCGTTCTCGCGGCCTTCGCGCGGCGAATAGAACGGCTGGTGCAGCAGCACGATGGTCCACGGGTGCGGGTTGTTGGCCAGCACCTTGTCCAGCCACTGCGCCTGCGCCTTGGCCGTACCCAGGTCGAGTGCGGACGTGCCATCGAGCACGGCCACGCGCACGTCCTGCACGTCGAACCAGTAGGTGCTGCTGGCCGCGGCTGCGGCACCATTGCCCGGCAGCGCGAACGTCACCGGCCAGTGCTTGCCCAGCACGCGGCGTTCCTGCGGGGTGTCTTCGAACTCTTCGAAGTACTCGTGGTTGCCGATGGCCGGGGCCACCAGGGTCTCCTGCGCCAGCCAGCTGGTGGCGGCGAACCACTCGCCCCATTCGCTGTCATCGGCACCGTCGCCACCGCTGACCAGGTCACCGGCGAACAGGCTCATGCGCGCCTCCGGTGCGGTCTTCTGCGCGGCACGCACCACGCGGCTGACATGGCTGAGGTTCTTGTTCTGGGTATCGCCGAAATACAGCAGGGTCAGCGGCTCGCCGGCCTTGCCCAGCGTGCGCAGCTGGTTCCAGGCACTCCAGCTGCCATTGCCCTGCACGCGGTACACGTACAGGGTGTCCGGCGTCAGCCCCTCGACTTCGGCGCGATGGTGGTGCGACACGCCGTTCTCGGTCTTCAGCTCCTGGGTCTTCGCGCGCACCTGGCGGATGCCCTCGATGGCCGGCGAATCACCGGCCAGGGCGATTTCCAGCAGCGGCGCCTGCACGCTGCCATCGGTACGCCAGGCCACGGCGAAGCCCTGGCTGGGGTCGACCGACGGCGAGGCGACGATGCGGTCCGGCACGGTCGTGGCTGCATAGTGGTGGCTGCCCACCGGCACCTGGGTGTTCGGTTCGGCAGCGGCAAAGCCCAGCGCGGGAACCGCCAGCAGCAGCCCCAGCGCGAGGGCATTCATGCAACGACGGCTCATGCGCCACACTCCAGCGGCAGCGACAGCTGTTTGGCGATGGCTTCCCAGTCGAAGGCCACCACGCCCTGGTCGTCATGCACGGCATACAGCGCACCGTGCGGGAAGCGCGGGCTCGGCTGCTGCATCATCCAGATGCCATCGGTGTTGGCCACGGTATTGCCCTGGAAGGCACCCACCGGCTTCAGCGTATGGCGGTCGAACAGGTGGAACACGCTGCGCTGCTTGCCCTGCTCGGTGGTGATCCACCAGCCGTCCTTGCCGCAGGTGCGCAGCATCACGCCTTCGGCCTGCGCCTTGAACACATCGCGGCCAAAGGTGGTGCCGGTGAAACGGCCGGCCAGCGTGTAGACCTTGAACTCGCTGGCGTAGCTTTCGTCTTCCTCGGCGATCAGCAGGCGATCGTTGGCCGGGTCGCCCCAGATCGACTCGACCACGCGCAGTGCGCCGGCCTCGCTGGTATCGCCGATGCTGGCCGCCAGGGTCGCTTGAACCTTGGCGCCATCGCGGGTGACGTGGTACTGGCGCACGCGCTTGTCCAGCTCGGCCAGCGGCGGCAGGATGTCCTTGCCCTGTGCATCCTCGCCGTTGTCCCACGAATCGGTGACGTACACGCTGTAGCCATCGGCGCGGCGGTCGACCCACAGGCCATACGGCTTGCGCAGGTCGTCGGCACCGAACACCGCCAGCGGGGTGAAATCGGGCAGCGAGAACACCTGCACGCGGTGGTTGTCACGCTCGACGATCCACAGCAGGTCGTCGGTCACCGAGATGCCATTGGGGCGGTCGAACTGGCCCAGCGCGGTGCCGGCGGTGCCGACGTCACGCAGGTGCTGGCCGGTGCTGCCGTCATACACCACCAGCTTGTCGGTGGCCTTGGCGGTGGCGATCAGCCAGGTCTTGCCGTCCGGCGCCTTCCACGCAGCGGGCGAGTCGATGTTGTCGTCCGGGGTCATCGGGCTGAGGAACGCCTCGGCGATGGTCGACACCGAGCGCGCGGCCTCAGCCGGTGCCTTCGCGGCGGCGTCGGTATCGGCACCGGCCGGAGCCTCCGCAGGCGTGCAGCCGGCGGCAAGGCAGGCAGCCATCGCGGCGGCCAGCAGGGTCATGCCACGCGCCATCACAGGGCCACCTTCAGGCCGATGGCGTAGGTGCGGCCGTACTCTTCCATCTGCAGGGTGCGCGAACGGGTGCCCTGGTACAGCTCCAGCGGCTTGTCGAGCAGGTTCTGCGCTTCGAAGTACATGCTGATGCGCGGGGTGAACTTGTAATCCAGCGAGAAGTCGAGCTGGGTGTTGGGCGCGACGTAGATGTCGAACGCACGGCCCGCACCGACGGTGTCCAGGTACTCGCTGCGATAGACCGCGGCCAGGCGCGTGCTCAGGCCGTACTTCTCGTAGCCGATGTGCGCGCTGTACACGTGCTTGGAAGCGCGTGGCAGCATGAAGTCCTCGCCCTCGCGGCCGTCGATGCCTGCATCAAACTTGGTGTCCAGCCAGGTGCCGCTGGCACCGACCAGCAGGCCGTCCAGCGCGCCCGGCAGGAACGCCAGCTGCTGCTGCCAGTTGAACTCGGCGCCGCGCACGGTGGCCTTGCGGCCATTGATCGGGCGGGTCACGTCGAGGCCGTCGTAGGCCGGATCGTTCTGGCTGACGGTTTCCACGATGTAGCCATCGATGGACTTGTGGAACAGGCCCAGCGAGACGATGCCGGTGGTGCCGATGTACTTCTCGACCGACAGGTCGATGTTCTTCGATTCGTAGGGATCCAGCTGCGGGTTGCCCAGGCGCAGTTCTTCGTCACCGGCGTTCAGCGCGCGGCGCGGCGAGATGTCACCGAAGGATGGGCGCGAGACCGTCTTGTTGGCCGAGGCGCGCAGCACCCAGTCGTCGGCCGCGTCGTAGCGCAGGTGCAGGCCCGGCAGCACGTTGGTGTAGCTGCGGTTGGCCTGCACCGGGTTGACGGTGTAGCCGTCATCGTCGTCCAGCTCGACACTGTTGCCCGTGGCCTTGAAGCGGGTGTTTTCCACGCGCACGCCACCGATGATGCGCAGCGCACCGATGTCCCAGGTGCCCATCGCGTAGCTGGCGAAGATGTCTTCGCTGGCGGTGTAGTCCTCTTCCAGCGAGGTGGCGGCGTTGCCTGCAGCGTCCTGCGGGCGGGCGGTGTAACGGCTGCCATTCTGCGCCCAGTAGCGGCGCATGGCCGCCGAGCTCATGCCCTGCCCCATCACGCCGTGGCGGTGTTCCGGGTCGGCGGCGGTCCAGGTGGTCAGGTCGATGTCCGGGCCGCGGCGCAGCTCGCTTTCGTCCACGTTGACATCACGGTCGCGCCAGCGGCCCAGCAGGCCCAACTTGATGCTGCTGCTTTCGCCGTCGAAGCGCACGTTGACCTGCGCGCTGCGCTCTTCGTCGTTGACCTGCTTGGGCGAGATCACGAAGCGGTCGAACGCGTAGTTCGCGTTGTCCATCCAGTCGTTGCTGCTGAGCGTGTAGGTCGGCAGGCGGCTGCGCTGGTCCAGGGTGCCGGACATGTCGTCGGCATCCAGTTCGAAGCGCGCTTCCATCTCGTCGTTGACGCGCTCTTCGGTACGGGTGTAACCGATCTTGTAATCGACCACCGCGTTGGTCAGCTTGTTCTCGCCACCCAGGCTGGCAGCAAAGGTGTTTTCCTTCTTGGTGCGGTAGCGCATGCGCTTCTGGATCGCATCCGACGGCAGGTCGTCCAGGCGGAACTGGTCGGTGCCGGTGGCGACCATGTCGGCGTCGTCGAAGTTGTAGATCACGCGCTGGCGCGTTTCGGCATCGTCGAACTGGCTGTACAGGGTGCGCAGGTAGTACTTGCTGTCCTCGTCCGGGCGCCAGTCCATGTTGAGGTTGGCACCGATGCGCTTGCGCTCGATCTCGTACTTGCGGTTCTGCAGGTTGATCGCGGTGACATCGCCCGGAGCGGCATCCTTCTCACCGTCGTACTCGACTTCGGTGTTGTCCGACTCGAACTTGCGGTTCTGGTAGTTCACGCCCAGCGCCACGCCGAAGGTATCGGCGAACACTTCGCTGTAGTTGAACGAGGCCTTCGGGCTGGTCTCGCCGGACAGCTGCTGGTGGCTGGCTTCGATCTTGCCACGCAGGCTGCGACCGTCGCGGTCGAAGGCCGAGGCCGATTCAACCAGCACCGCGCCGCCGATGGCATCACCGGGCATGTCCGGGGTGGGCGACTTGACCACGCGCAGGCGCTCGGTCGAATCGGAGGGAATGACGTCCAGCGGTGCAGCACGGCTGGAATCTTCCGGGGTACCCACGGCGATGCCATCAATGCTGACGCTGTTGAGGTTGGCATCCAGGCCGCGGATGACCACGAAACGGCCTTCGCCCTGGTCGCGGGTCACGCTGATGCCCGGCAGGCGCTGCAGCGATTCGGCGACGTTCTTGTCCGGGTACTGGCCCAGGGCATCGGAAGACACGGCGTCTTCGATGGCGTCGCTGCTGCGCTTGAGGTCGACCGCGCGGATCTGCGATTCGAGCTGGGCGCGCACTTCGATGCGGTCCAGGTCGACGGCATCGGCGGCAACCGCGCCGGTGGCGGCCAAGGCCTGCTGCCCGGCGGCCTGCAGCGGTGCTGCGGCCCCCAGCGCCAGGGTCACGGTGATGGCCATGGCCAGCGGAGTCTTGATGTGCACGGTGGAGTCCCATACCTGTGAAGAATGGGTCTGCACGGTATGTCCGCAAGATTGCATGGCGGTGACACTGTTCAGCACATTCATTGCATGCGGCGTGGGCTTCGCAGCGCCGATCCGGCAAAATGGGGGCCTCTCTCCATTCCCCTTCCCGACCATGAAGATCGTCGAAGTGCGCCACCCGCTGGTGCAGCACAAGATCGGCCTGATGCGCAACGCCGCGCTCAGCACCAAGGATTTCCGCGAGCTGGCCAACGAACTGGGCACGCTGCTGGCCTACGAGGCCACCGCCGACCTGGAGACCGAGCCGCACACCCTGCCCGGCTGGGCCGGCCCGGTCACCGTGCAGCGCATCGCCGGTGCCAAGATCACCGTGGTGCCGATCCTGCGTGCCGGCCTGGGCATGCTCAGCGGCGTGCTGTCGCTGATCCCGGCTGCGCGCGTGAGCGTGGTCGGCCTGCAGCGCGATGAGGAAACCCTGCAGCCGGTGCCCTATTTCGAGCGCCTGACCGGCCGCCTGGAAGAGCGCGACGCGCTGATCCTGGACCCGATGCTGGCCACCGGCGGCACCCTGATCGCCACCATCGACATGCTCAAGCGCGCCGGCGCGCGCCGCATCAAGGGCATCTTCCTGGTCGCGGCGCCGGAAGGCATCGAAGCGGTCAAGGCCGCGCATCCGGACGTGGAGATCTACACCGCGGCCATCGATGCCCAGCTCAACGACAAGGGTTACATCCTGCCGGGCCTGGGCGATGCCGGCGACCGCATCTTCGGTACCCGCGTGGTGTGATCCGGTTCAAGGGGTCGGAACCCTTTCGCAGAAAGGGCTCCGACCCCGAGTCTTTACAACCCGGCCGCCAGCGCTTCCAGCTGGTCGATGGCCATGTTCCAGCCCTCAAAGAACCCCATCTGTTCGTGTTGGTCACGGACTGTCTTGTCCGGGTGCATCACCTGCGCGGTGTAGCGGCAGCCCTGCCCTTCGTCTGCCAGGGTGATGATGGCGGTGAAGCCCAGCCATGGCGTCTGCGGGCGCCAGCCACCGCCCAGCATCGAGGTGAACACCAGGCGCTGCTGCGGCACCACCTCGACGAAACACCCGGGGTTATCGCTGCTGCCCCCCTCGGGGCCCTGCATGAAGGTGTGGAATGCCCCACCCGCGCGCAGCTCGAACGCGCGCACTTCAGTGGTCCACGGGCGCGGGCACCACCACTGCCGCAGCAGGTCAGGCTCGGTCCACGCCCGCCACAACGCCGCCCGCGGCGCGGCCAACACGCGGCTGATGACCAGGTCGGTGTCCGGATGCTGGTCGGCATCGGCAGTCATGGGCGTACTCCTGTGCGAACAGTCGGGTGCCCACCGATACGCCGATCGCCCCGCCCAGGCAAGCGTTACCGGGACGATCGCGGATCTTCACGTCGTTTTTCAGCCAGCAGGCGAATGCTCCGCGCACCCGCACCGCTCGCCCTGGAGATGCCATGAACGCCTCGTTCCTGCTGGCCGCCGCCCTGCTGATCGGCCTGCCCCTGGCGGCCACCGCCGCCACCCCGCAACAGCAGCGCATGGCTGACTGCTCGGCCAAGAACAAAGGGCTGAAGGGCGACGCCTACAAAACCGCGCAGAGCGCCTGCCTGAGCGGCCACGCCACCGAAACCAAGGCCGCCACCCCGCAGGAGCGCATGAAGCAGTGCAATGCCGATGCCGCGACGAAGAAACTCGCCGGCGACGCCCGCAAGACCTTCATGAGCAGCTGCCTGAAAGCCTCGTAAGAACGTCCATCGACTTCACCCGCCCCCATTTGAATATCGATCTCTGACAGATGTGCCGACCAACGGTCGGCACCCACCAACAGCCGCGTGAACCTGTCGAAGGTGGGGCGGTGTCGGATTGCGGGGTGTCCGCCGCATGGATGCGGCGGCCAAGCCTACACGGACGTACTTGCGGCGTCCCCGCAATCCGACACCGCCCCGCCAACCCACGGAATGCCGCTCTTGATCTTGCTTCGGCCTCTGCAGGTGCAGGGCTGCAAGCCCTGCCGAACGCCCCCCCCTCACCCCAGCGCGCGCGCCTTCAACTCCCCCTGCTCATGCAGGGTCACGAAACGCCCCTTCTCATCCCGCCCCAGCTGCGCCAGCGCCACCTGCGGGTCATGGGTGAAGAACAGATGCACGTTGCGCGCCAGCTTGTCTTCCAGGAAGCGCCGCTTCTCGTCGATCAGCAGCTCGGCATTACGGTCGTAGCCCATGGTGATCGGCACGTGCACCCACGAGCGCCCCGGGATCAGGTCGGCGCAGAACACCACGCCACCATGCGCATCCTCGCCGGCATGCGCGTGGCCCACGATCTCGGCCAGCATCAGGCCCGGGGTATGCCCATCGCTGTAGCTGAAGCGCACGCTGTTGCCCAGCGCCTGCGAATACTCGCCATCGACCACTTCCAGGCGCCCACTGGCCTGCAGCAGGCCCGGCAGCTCAGGAATGAAGCTGGCGCGGTCGCGCGGATGCGGCTGCAGCGCCCGCTGCCAGTGCTGCGCACCGACCACGAAGGTCGCATTGGGAAACAGCAGCTCCGGCCCGCGCCCTTCGCTCCACGCCGCCAGCAGGCCGCCCGCGTGGTCGAAATGCAGGTGGCTGAGCACCACCACGTCGATGTCCTCGTGCTCGAAACCCGCCTCGCGCAGCGAATCGATCAGCACGTGCTGGCTTTCCTGCACGCCGTAGCGGTCACGCATGCGGGGATCGAAGAACGCACCGATGCCGGTCTCGAAGAGCACGGTCTTGCCATCCAGCGGGCTGGCCAGCAGCGCACGGCACGCCAGCTCGATGCGATTGAGCTCGTCCGGTGGCGCCCACTTTTCCCACACCGCACGCGGCGCGTTGCCGAACATCGCGCCGCCATCCAGGCGCTGCGAGTTCCCACGAATCGACCATAGTTTCATGCGGCAATTATCGAGGGCACCCCGTTAAATAATCGCTAGCCGCAAAATGCAGAACCCCGCCGGGTGGCGGGGTCTGGTGATTCCTGCTTCGCCGGGCATGGCCCGGCGCTACCGCCACATCAGTGCGCCGGCACGACCTGGGCGCTGCCCACCGGGTTGCGCGGATCGCTGCCACCGTAGAGCTTGTTGGCCTTGCGGTCCCACTCCACCGTCTGCAGGTTGCCCCAGACGTGGCTGGAGCCGCGGCCGCCGGCGGCGACGTCGCCCGGCAGGTCGATCTTGTGGCCCATCGCCTGCAGCTGCTTCACGGTGCCTGCGTCGAAGGCATCGCTCTCGGCCTCGATCAGGTCCGGCAGCCACTGGTGGTGGTAGCGCGGCAGGGCGGCCACCTGCTGTGCGTCCAGGCCGGCGTCATAGCCGAGGATGCCCAGCAGCACCATGGTGATGATGCGGCTGCCACCGGGGGTACCCAGCACCACCACCTTGTCGGCGTTCTCCATGAAGGTGGGCGTCATCGAGCTGAGCATGCGCTTGCCCGGCTTCGGCGCGTTGGCCGCGTAACCCATCACGCCGAAGGCGTTGGGGGTACCCGGCTTCAGCGCGAAGTCGTCCATCTCGTTGTTCAGCAGCACACCGGTGCCCTTGGGAATCAGGCCCGAGCCGTACAGCAGGTTGACGGTCTGGGTGGCGCCGACGCGGTTGCCATCGCGGTCGATGATCGAGAAATGCGTGGTCTCGTCATCTTCCAGCGGGGTCGGGTTGCCCGACAGCAGGTCGCTCGGGGTCGCCTTTTCCGGGTGGATCGTGGCCCGCAGGCCCTGCGCGTAGTCCTTGCTGGTCAGCACTTTCTGCGGGATCTGCACGAAGTCCGGATCGCCCAGGAAGAAGGTGCGGTCGCGGTAGGCGCGGCGCATGGCTTCCACCACCAGATGGGTACGGTGGGCCGCATCCATCTGCTTGATGTCCCAGCCTTCAAGGATCTGCAGCATGCTGGCCAGGGCGATGCCACCGGACGACGGCGGCGGCGCGGTGGTGATCTTCCAGCCGTTGTAGTCGAACACGATCGGTTCGCGCAGCTTGACCTGGTAGCCGGCCAGCTCGTCGGCCGTCCACTTGCCGCCGGCCTGCTTCACGCCTTCCAGCAGCAGCTTGCCGGTCTGGCCCTTGTAGAAGCCATCACGGCCACCTGCGGCCAGGCGCTCCAGGGTCTGCGCCAGCTCCGGCTGCTTGAACAGATCGCCGGTGGCGATCGGCTTGCCGTTGCGCAGGTAGACCTCGCGCGTACCGGGGAAGCGTTCCATCACCTCACGGCGCGAGGCGTAGCCCTTGGCCATGCGGTCATAGACCGGGAAACCTTCGCGGGCAATGCGGATGGCCGGCTGCAGCGAGGCCGACAGCGGCAGCTTGCCGTGCTTGGCCGACAGTTCCACCAGCGCAGCGGGCAGGCCCGGGATACCGGCAGACCACGGGCCGTTGACCGAACGGTCGCGGTCCAGGTTGCCCTGCTTGTCCAGGAACGCCTGCGGGGTCGCGGCCGCCGGGGCGGTCTCGCGCGCATCCAGCATGATGTCCTTGCCGGTGGCCGCATCGTGCAGCAGGAAGAAGCCACCGCCGCCCAGGCCCGAACTGATCGGCTCGACCACGGCCAGGGTGGAGGACACCGCCACGGCCGCATCGAAGGCGTTGCCGCCCTGCGCCAGGATGTCGATGCCGGCCTGGGTGGCCAGCGCATGACCGCTGGCGATGGCCGCGCCATCGGGGCGCTCGGCACGGGCGGTGGTTTCAGCCCACGCCAGCGGGCTCAGCACCAGGCCGAGCAGCAGCAGGGGACGGACGATCAGCGTCTTCATTCGGATGGGGGCTCCGCATAGAGTTCGGGGTGATCGTGCTGCAGTCGGCGCAACTTGGCCAGCAGCTGGACTTCCGTTTCCACGATCTCCGGGTCCGGGTCGATGCATTCGACCGGGCAGACGACCACGCACTGTGGTTCGTCGAAGTGACCCACGCATTCGGTGCAGCGCGCAGGGTCGATCAGGTAGATGGTTTCACCCATCGAAATGGCCTGGTTCGGGCAGGCCGGCTCGCAGACGTCACAGTTGACGCAGAGCTCGTTGATTTTCAGCGACATGGCGATACTCCTCGCCCGCGCCTTGGGACAAGGACCGGCCCGCGCGGGCGCGCGGGCCGGTCAGGTCATCAGCGGCGCCCTTGCGGAGCGTCGCCCGGGCCATGCCGGAGCATGGCCGCCATGGCACGGTCTTACTTGGCTTCGACGAAAATGTACTCGGCGCCGGTCGGCTGCACGACAGCCTGCACGCGGGCGTTGTCTGCGGACTGGCCGATGAAGACGACGCGCACGCCCTTCATCGAATCCGGCGAGACGTCCTTGAACACGGCCTGGATCATGTCAGCCATCTTGCCGGAGGCCGACGAACCGAAGGCCAGCATGTTGCCCGGCTGCACGCCACGGGCCACGGCCTGGGTCGCGCTTTCGGTCTGGCGCTCGTACTTGGCCTGGAAGTCCGGGTCCGATTCCGGCGAGAGGTAATACAGGAACGGGCTGTTGGTGATGGTGCCCATGTTCTGGATCGCCACTTCCTGCAGGTACTTCTTCCAGCCTGCATCGTCTTCCTTGGCCGGAGCGACCAGGGCCTGCTTGGCGTCTTCGACCGGAGCGGCCTCTTCCTTCTTGCAGGCGGTGAAGGCCAGGGCAAACGAAGCGATCAGCATCGCGCGCATGGTGGTGTTCATGGGTTTCCTCCCGAGTGGTGCGTGTGGTTTACGTAATGGGGGTGCGTGGTACTACTGGCCCTGCCGCGGCGGGCAGGATTTACGACTGCGCCGACTTCGCTTCGCGGACCTTGCGCAGCGCCTCAAGCACGGCGGCCGGCACGAAACCGGACACGTCGCCACCCAGGCGGGCGATCTCGCGGACCAGCGAGGACGAAATGAAGCTGTGCTGCTCGGCCGGGGTCAGGAACAGGGTCTCGACCTCCGGGATCAGGTGGCGGTTCATGCTCGCCATCTGGAATTCGTATTCGAAGTCGGACACCGCGCGCAGGCCGCGCAGCAGCACCCCGCCCTGGACCGAACGTACGAAATGGGCCAGCAGGGTATCGAAGCCGATGACTTCGACATTGCTGTGGTGGCCCAGGGCACCCCGGGCCAGCTGCACGCGCTGCTCCAGCGGCAGCGCCGGGCCCTTGGACGGGCTCTGCGCCACGCCCACCACGACCTTTTCGAACAGCGGCGCGGCCCGGCTCACCAGGTCGATATGACCGTTGGTGATGGGGTCGAACGTGCCGGGGTAGACGGCAATGCGGCGGTTGGCCACGGTCATGGGCGGATGCAGATGTTCAGATGAGGTCAAAGTGTAGCAGCGGCGCGGCGGTACAGGGCAAAGCGCACCTCGCGGCTGCCGCCCTCGCGGTGCAGCAGCCATTCCGGCGGCAGCACGGGCACGTGGCCGGCCGGCGATTCCAGGTACAGCCAGGCATCGGCGGCCAGGTGGCGTGGCAGCTGGGCCAGCACGTCCTGCCAGAGGCCATCGGCGAACGGCGGGTCGATGAAGACCAGATCAGCCTGCTGCGCCTGTGCGCCCTGCAGCCAGCGCAGGGCATCAGCCTGGACCACGGTGACCTGCCCGGCGGCCTGCAGCTTGGCGACGGCGGCCGACAGGTTGCGGCCGAGCTGGGGATCGCGCTCGACCAGGGTGGCGTGCGCCGCACCGCGGGAGACGGCTTCCAGGCCCAGGGCGCCGCTGCCGGCGAACAGATCCAGCACCCGCGCCCCGCCCAGCCGGGGCATCAGCCAGTTGAACAGCGTTTCGCGCACGCGGTCGCTGCTGGGCCGCAGGCCCGGCAGGGTCGGCACCGGCAGGCGGGTATTGCGCCAGCGCCCACCGATGATGCGGACCTGGCCATCATTGCCACCGCGGCCGCTCACCGGCGCCCCCGGTGGGAGTTGTTCGAGAAATTCACCATAAGCGGAATTGTAGTTCGGCCGGGCTGCGCCCGGCACCCGCAGAGGCCGGAGCAACAGCCGGAGCAAAGGCAACAGCCGGCTATCCGTGGGATGGCGGGGTGGGTCCGGTTGAGGGGGACGCCGTAAACCCATCCATGGGGGCTTGGTCGCGCCATCCATGGCGCTCACACCCCCTCAACCGGCCCCCCCCCGCCTTCGACAGTTGGCTGCGATCTGTCGGAACTGCATGACGCTGCTGTTGGTGGGTGCCGACCGTTGGTCGGCACTGGGTTGGATATCGATGTCTTATGGAAAATCGTGTCGACCAAGGTCGACACCTACCAACAGCCGCCGTTGCCAGTAGATCCACGCCATGCGTGGATGAATTCATTCGATATCTGACAGATGTGCCGACCAACGGTCGGCACCCACCAACAGCAGGTTCCATCAGCCGCGTGAACCTGTCGAAGGCGGGGCACTGTGGGTTCGCGGGGTGTGAGCCGCATGGATGCGGCGACCAAGCCCCCATGGACGGGTTCACGGCGTCCCCGCGAACCCACAGTGCCCCGCCATCCCACGGAATGCCGCTCTGGCTTTTGACTCTAAGGCTGCCGGCCAGCGGCCGGCACTACCGGCGGGTGCAGGGCGCAGCCCTGCCCGACCAACCCCTTGATTTCGGGACAATCAGCCATACCCCTTGGCCAGGCCGCACGCGCTGGCGCGGCATTGCACACGGAGCCCTATCGATGACCGAGACCCCCCAGACCGAAACCCTTGGCTTCCAGACCGAGGTCAAGCAGCTGCTGCAGCTGATGATCCACTCGCTGTACTCCAACAAGGAAATCTTCCTCCGCGAACTGGTCTCCAATGCCGCCGACGCCGCCGACAAGCTGCGCTTCGAAGCCCTGACCCAGCCCGCCCTGCTGGAAGGCGACAGCGAGCTGCGCGTGCGCGTCAGCTTCGACGCCGCCGCCCACACCATCACCATCGAAGACAACGGCATCGGCATGAGCCGCGCCGAAGCCATCGCCCACCTCGGCACGATTGCAAAATCAGGCACCGGCGATTTCCTGCGCCAGCTGTCCGGCGACCAGAAGAAGGATTCGCAGCTGATCGGCCAGTTCGGCGTCGGCTTCTACAGCGCCTTCATCGTCGCCGACGAAGTGGAAGTGACCTCGCGCCGCGCCGGGCTGGCTGCAGGCGAAGGCGTGCGCTGGACCTCGCGCGGCGAAGGCGACTTCGACGTGGCCACCGTCGACAAGGCCGAGCGCGGCACCCGCATCGTCCTGCACCTGAAGGACGGCGAGCATGATTTCGCCGATGGCTGGCGCCTGCGCAGCATCCTCAAGAAGTACTCCGACCACATCGGCCTGCCGATCCAGATGCCGAAGGAAGGCGAAGAAGGCGCTGCCGGTGAATGGGAGACCGTCAACCGCGCCAGCGCGCTGTGGACCCGCCCGCGCACCGAGATCAGCGACGCCGAGTACACCGAGTTCTACAAGCACGTGGCGCACGACCACAGCGACCCGCTGGCCTGGAGCCACAACAAGGTCGAAGGCAAGCTGGAGTACACCTCGCTGCTGTTCGTGCCCGGCCGCGCGCCGTTCGACCTGTACCACCGCGATGCGCCCAAGGGCCTGAAGCTGTACGTGCAGCGCGTGTTCGTGATGGACCAGGCCGAGCAGTTCCTGCCGCTCTACCTGCGCTTCATCAAGGGCGTGGTCGATTCCAACGACCTGTCGCTGAACGTCTCGCGCGAGATCCTGCAGTCCGGCCCGGTCATCGATTCGATGAAGGCAGCGCTGACCAAGCGCTCGCTGGACATGCTGGAGAAGCTGGCCGCCGACAAGCCGGAGCAGTACGCCACGTTCTGGAAGGAATTCGGCCAGGTGCTGAAGGAAGGCCCGGCTGAGGACTACAACAACCGCGAGAAGGTGGCCGGCCTGCTGCGCTTTGCCTCCACCCGTGGCGAGGCTGATGCGCAGACCGTGTCGCTGGCCGATTACATCGGCCGCATGGCCGAAGGCCAGGACAAGATCTACTACCTGACCGGCGAGAGCTACAGCCAGGTGCGCAACAGCCCGCATCTGGAAGTGTTCCGCAAGAAGGGCGTGGAAGTGCTGCTGCTGACCGACCGCATCGACGAGTGGCTGATGGGCTACCTGACCGATTTCGACGGCAAGGGCTTCGTCGACATCGCCCGCGGCGACCTCGACCTGGGCGCGCTGGAAAGCGAAGCCGACAAGCAGGAACAGGAAGCGGCAGCGAAGGACAGGCAGGGCCTGGTCGAGCGCCTGAAGTCGGTGCTGGGCGATGACGTGGCCGAAGTGCGCGTCTCGCACCGCCTGACCGATTCGCCGGCGGTGCTGGCGATCGGCGAACAGGACCTGGGGCTGCAGATGCGCCAGATCCTGGAAGCCAGCGGCCAGAAGGTGCCCGACAGCAAGCCGGTGCTGGAGATCAACCCGGGTCACCCGCTGATCGCAAAGCTCGATGCGGAAGCCGACGGCGCGCGCTTCGACGACCTGGGCCGGGTGCTGTTCGACCAGGCCGCGCTGGCCGCCGGTGACAGCCTGAAGGACCCGGGTGCCTACGTGGCGCGCCTGAACAAGCTGCTGCTGGAACTGTCGGCCTGATCGGCAGCGGGGCGCCGGGCATGGCCCGGCGCTACCGGGCGATGGCAGGCTTTTGTAGAGTCGAGCCGTGCTCGACTGCCCTAGGCTTCCCGATCCAGCAGCGAGCCCAGCATCTGGTCCTGGCGGCGTATTACCGCGGCGTTGGCGGCAAACGCCACCACTTCAGCCTTGGCCGCCAGCAGGTCACCCAATGGCGCGGTGGGGTCCGGGTCGGCAGCAACGACCGTCGTCTCTACCCCGCCCTGCCCGGCCGCAGCGCGCTGCAGCTGCAGGCGCTGGGCATCCGGGGTGGCGACGTTGGCCACGTTGTGTGCGGCAACCTGCACGCCCTGCTGGGCCGCACGCATTCCGGACAGCGCAGTCTCCATCACGTTCATCGGCGGTCTCCGGGCTGCCCTGCGCAGCCCCTCGGACCGGTTAACGGCCCCGCACGCGCAACCTTGAGTCCACATCGGGCCGACAGGCCCGAGTGGTAGCATATCCCTCTGATTTCAGCGCCTTTTGCCAATGCTCAGTTTTTTCCGCCGCAAGAAGCCCCAGGACGCCGCCACGACGGACGCGCCCAAGACCCAGCATTACTCGGCTGACGAGCTGGCGGCGGCGTTCCCGTCTGCCGCTCCGGTCGAGGAGGCACCCGCCGCACCGGCAGCCACGCCGGCCACCGTCGAGGCCGCTGCGCCTGCGCCCGTCGCCGCGCCCGAGCCGCCGGTTGCCGCGGCACCGGCAGCGCCGGTGCAGGAACGGGTCATCGCCCCGGAGGACTTCGAGGCCGAGGCCCTGGCTGCCGCCGCCGTGCTCGCACCGCTGGCGCCGGTGACCCCGGCCGAGGCTCCGGCCGCGCCCGCCGCTGATCTGCCGGTGCTGGTCGATGCCGCCCCGGCCCCGGCCGGCAAGCCCGGCTGGCGCGAGCGCCTGCGCAACAGCGTCATCGCCCGCAGCTTCGGCGGCCTGTTCTCGCGCAATCCCAAGCTCGACGACGACCTGCTGGACGAACTGGAAACCGCACTGATCACCGCCGACGTCGGCGTGGGCGCCACCACCGACCTGGTCGAGGGCCTGCGCAAGCGCATGAAGTCGCGCGAGTTCGTCGATGCCAATGCGCTGCTGGCCGCACTGCGCAGCGAGCTGATCGCGATCCTGCAGCCGGTGGCCAAGCCGCTGGTGATCGACCGCAACGCCAAGCCCTTCGTGGTGCTCACCGTCGGCGTCAACGGCGTCGGCAAGACCACCACCATCGGCAAGCTGGCCAAGCGCTTCAAGGATGAGGGCCACAGCCTGATGCTGGCTGCCGGCGATACCTTCCGTGCCGCCGCCGTGGCCCAGCTGCAGGCCTGGGGCGAGCGCAACGGCGTGGCCGTGGTCGCCCAGGGGCAGAACGCCGACGCCGCTTCGGTGGCCTACGACGCGCTGCAGGCCGGCAAGGCGCGCGGCACCTCGGTGCTGATTGCCGACACCGCTGGCCGCCTGCATACCCAGTCCGGCCTGATGAACGAGCTGGGCAAGATCCGCCGCGTGCTCGGCAAGATCGACGAAACCGCGCCGCACGAAGTGCTGATGGTGATCGACGGCACCACGGGCCAGAACGCGCTGTCGCAACTGCGCCAGTTCAATGCCGCAGTGAAGGTGACCGGCCTGGTGGTGACCAAGCTGGACGGCACCGCCAAGGGCGGCGTGGTCTTCGCCCTGGCCCGCGAGTTCGGCATTCCGATCCGCTTCGCCGGCATCGGCGAGCGCCCGGAAGACCTGCGCGTATTCGATCCGGAAGCCTTCGTCGACGCCCTGCTGCCTGAAGCGCTGGGCGCCTGATACGCCGTGCAGCCACGCATGGCGTGGCTCTACTGAAATCTGGTAGAGCCACCCCATGGGTGGCTGCCCTTCCCCGGAATACCCATGCCCCGCCAGCCGCACGCCAGCGCCGGAACCGCCCCCGCAGACGACTTCGTCGCCCACCTGCTGCACTGGTTCGACGACCACGGCCGCCACGACCTGCCCTGGCAGCACCCGCGCAGTCCCTACCGGGTCTGGCTGTCGGAGATCATGCTGCAGCAGACCCAGGTGACCACGGTCATCCCGTATTTCCAGCGTTTCCTGCAGCATTTCCCGAGCCTGCCCGACCTGGCCGCCGCCAGCAACGACGAAGTGATGGCGCAGTGGGCCGGCCTGGGCTATTACGCCCGTGCACGCAACCTGCATGCTGCGGCCAAGCGCTGCGTGGAACTGCACGACGGCGACCTGCCGCGCGATTTCGATGCGCTGCATGCCCTGCCCGGCATCGGCCGCAGCACCGCTGGCGCCATCCTCAGCCAGGCCTGGAACGACCCGTTCGCGATCCTCGATGGCAACGTCAAGCGCGTGCTGAGCCGCTACCACGGCATCGAGGGCTTTCCCGGCCTGCCGGCCATCGAGAAGCAACTCTGGGCGCTGGCCGAAGCACATGTGGCACAGGTACCCGCCGGGCGCATGGCCGACTACACCCAGGCACAGATGGACCTGGGCGCGACCGTGTGCAGCCGCGCCAGGCCGGCCTGCGTGATCTGCCCGATGCAGGAAGACTGCGTGGCTCGCCGCGAAGGCCGCACCGCCGAACTGCCCACGCCGAAACCCGGCAAGACCCTGCCCGAGCGCGAAGCGGTGGCCCTGCTGCTGCGCGATCCGCAGCAGCGCGTGCTGCTGCAGAAGCGGCCCGATACCGGCATCTGGGCCCAGCTGTGGACCCTGCCGCAGGCCGAGGCCGGCAGCGACCTGCAGGACTGGTTCGACACGCACGTCGACGGTTCGCTGGAAGAGGCCGACGAACTGCCCGTGCTGCAGCACACTTTCAGCCACTATCGGCTGCACCTGCAGGTATTGTCGCGGCAGGTGCGCGGCCTGCGCGTGGACGAACCCGCGCTGCGCTGGGTGGCCGCTGATGAACTCCCGGCGCTGGGCCTGCCCGCGCCGATCCGCAAGCTGCTGGATGGCACGCCGGTGAAGGCGCCGAAACGCAGATCTACGAAACCCCGCAACCACGAGTGAGTGCCATGCCCCGAACCGTCTTCTGCCAGTACGAACAACGCGATGCCGAGGGCCTGGACTTCGTGCCCTACCCCGGCGACCTGGGCCAGCGCGTGTTCAACCACATCGGCAAGCCGGCCTGGTCGGCCTGGCTGGCGCACCAGACCATGCTGATCAACGAAAACCGCCTGTCGCCGCGCAAGCCGGAGCACCGCGCGATGCTGGAAGCGGAGCTGGTGAAGTTCCTGTTCGAGAAGGACGCCGAAAAGCCGGCCGGCTTCACCCCGGAAGCCTGAGCCGGTAGCGCCGGGCCATGCCCGGCGCTACCCGATCAGTTCGCGGATTCCTCGCGCTCCTGCACCTGCGCCTGCCGCATTTCCTTTTCCTCTGCGCGCAGCGATTTCACATCCAGCTTGCGGATCGTTTTGATGAAACACGGCACGCGCGGGCCGCCTGTCGGGTCGCGCACAAGCACCTTGTCGAAGGGCGCGCTGACGCGCCCCATCCGGCTGGTCAGGCCGATGGCAGGAGCACTGGACAGGTCCGTGCACGGCCCGGCCAGCTCCAGCAGGTAGGCTTCGCTGGGCCGGGTCCAGACCGCCAGCGCGCTGTCTCCCAGCTCGGTCCAACCATTGAGCGTGCCGAAGAACTGCATGTCCTTCTGCGGCGGGCCGGCGTGTGCGCGGTACAGTTCCAGCCGGTCGGCACTGGTCAGGCCAGTGGTGGCACAGCCGGCCAGGGCCAGGCACAGGCCGGCGATCAGCAACGGGGTTTTCATGGCGATCTCCAGCGGGGCACTGCGCACATCATGCGCCCGGCCGGGCAACGCCGGCGCAACGGCCGGCGGCCCGATTCAGCCGCCGGTCGGCGGTGCCCGCCGGGATCCGGCGCCTCAGACGTCGGCGTGGGCCAGCGCGTGCAGCCGCCCTTCGCGCAGTTCCAGCACGCGATCCAGGCGCCGCGCCAGGCTGCGGTCGTGGGTCACCAGCACCAGGCTGGTATGGCGCGCACGGTTGAGTTCCAGCATCAGCTCGAACACGGTGGCGGCGGTGCGGTCATCCAGGTTGCCGGTCGGCTCATCGCCGAGCACGCAGGCCGGGTGGTTGACCAGCGCACGCGCCACGGCGGCACGCTGGCGCTCGCCACCGGACAGCTCGCCCGGCTTGTGATCCAGGCGATGGCCCAGGCCGACCGCTTCCAGCAGCGCGGTAGCGCGCTGGCTGGCCTCCGGCACGCCAATACCGGCCAGCATCACCGGCATCATCACGTTTTCCAGCGCGGTGAATTCCGGCAGCAGGTGGTGGAACTGGTAGACGAACCCCAGCGCCTGGTTGCGCAGCAGGCCGCGCTCGGTGTCCGACAGTGCCGACATGCGCTGGCCGGTGACGTACACCTCGCCTGCGGTCGGCACGTCCAGGCCGCCCAGCAGGTGCAGCAGGGTGCTCTTGCCGGCACCGGAGGCGCCAATGATCGCCACCGTCTCGCCGGCCGTGACCTTCAGGTCGAGGCCGTCGAATACCGGGGTCTGCATGCGGCCTTCGGCGTAGGTCTTGGCCAGCGTCTCGGCACGGATCACTTCATCGCCGCGATTGAAGACCTTATTCATAGCGCAGGGCCTCCGCCGGCTGGGTGCGTGCTGCCCGCCAGGCGGGATACAGGGTGGCCAGGAAGCTCATCAACAAGGCAACCAGGGTGATGACGACGATGTCGCGGGGCTGCATGTCGGTCGGCAGGCCGGTGATGTAGTACACGTCCTCCGGCAGCAGCTTGACGTTGAACAGCGACTCGATGGCGCCGAGGATGCGCTCCAGGTTCAAGGTCAGGGTGATGCCGCCGATCAGGCCGGCCAGCGTGCCGAAGATGCCGATCAGCGAGCCCTGCACCATGAACACCTGCATCACCCCGCCCGGGGTCAGGCCCAGCGTGCGCAGGATGGCGATGTCGGCCTGCTTGTCGGTCACCAGCATCACCTGCGAGGAGACCAGGTTGAAGGCGCCCATCGCGATGATCAGCGACAGCAGGATGCCCATCACCACCTTCTCCATGCGCAGCGAGTGGTAGAGGTTGGCGTTCTGCTGGGTCCAGTCGCTCACGCGGTACGCGCCGCCGAGGTTCTGCGCCAGGTCCACGCCCACTTCCAGCGAGCGGTCCATGTCGTGCAGTTTCAGGCGCACGCCGGTGGCGCCGTCCGAGCGCAGCACGCGCTCGAGGTCTTTCATGTTGGCGAAGCCGACGCCGCGGTCGACCTCGTTGTAGCCGGCCTCGAACAGGCCGCTGACCGTAAAGCGTTTCATCCGTGGCACCGCACCGGCCGGCGTGCCCTGCACTTCGGCAAAGGTCACCAGCACCTGGTCGCCCACGTCCACGCCCAGCCACATGGCCAGCTCCTTGCCCAGCAGCACGTTGAAGCTGCCCGGCTTGAGGCTGTCATAGCTGCCCTTGGTGATCTTCTTGTCGATCACCGACACCTTCGGCTCCAGCGCCGGGTCGATGCCCTGGATGATCGCGCCCTGCACGCGCGGGCCGCTGATCATCGACTGGATCTCGATGTACGGCGCAGCACCGGCCACACGCGGGTCCTTGTTGGCCACGTCGACCACGCGCATCCAGTCGGGCATGGGCTCGCCATCGCGGCTGATGGTGGTATGCGCGGTCATCTGCAGCAGGCGGCTGCGGATTTCCTTCTGGAAACCGCTCATCACCGCCAGGGTGGTGATCAGCACCGTGACGCCGAGCGCGATGCCCAGGATCGATGCCATCGAAATGAAGGAGATGAAGCCGTTGCGGCGTTTGGCGCGCAGGTAGCGCAGGCCAATGGCCACGGGGATGGGTTTGAACATGCAGGCACGCCAGTCGATTCAGTCTATGGTGCCATCGTACGGGGTCGACGTGAAACGCTGCGTGCGGATACGGCCAGTCGCAGTTCACGTCGCTGCCGGTGGGCGAGCACGTCCGGCCAGAACAGCAGGCGCCCGCGCCGCCCTTCGCAGCGCCAGTGCAGCAGCAGCCAGGGGCCACGCACCACCAGCCGCGGCACCTCGAGATCGGCCCCATCCAGCCGCAGCGGTGCCGGCACTGGCGGTAGTTCGAGCCGGCGCACCGGCCGGCGCAGGCGCCAGCCCAGCTGGATCAGGCCCAGCAGCCAGACGCCGGCAAGTACCGGCCAGTACCGGTCTTCGGGAAGGGCCGAGGCGCGCAGCAGCCAGGGCGCGGCCAGCAGCACCAGCGCCTGGGTGCCGGCCTGCAGCCGCGAGGGTCGCCACTCAAGCCTTGAGGGCGAGGATCTTCTGCATGAGGGGGATGGCGTGGGCATGCGGGCAGGCCTCGTAGCCCATGAACCAGCGCCACAACTTATCGTCCTCGCACTCGAGCAGGAACAGGAAAACCTCGCGCTCTTCGGTCGGCGCAGTGCTCCATTCGCGGTCCAGGTAGCGCCCGAACAGCTGGTCCAGCTCGCGCATGCCGCGGCGGCAGCGCCAGCGCAGCTTCTTCAGCAGGGTGTCTTCGTCCATCGTGTTTCTCCAGATACAGCAAAGCCACGCATGGCGTGGCTCTACTGGGGTCATGCAACAACGCGGCGCCGTATCAGGCGCGGCGTTCCATCATCAGCTTCTTGATCTCGGCGATCGCCAGCGCCGGGTTCAGGCCCTTCGGGCAGGTCCGGGCACAGTTCATGATGGTGTGGCAGCGGTAGAGCTTGAACGGATCTTCCAGATCGTCCAGGCGCGCACCGGTGTCCTCATCGCGCGAGTCGATGATCCAGCGGTAGGCCTGCAGCAGGATCGCCGGGCCCAGGTAACGCTCGCCGTTCCACCAGTAGCTCGGGCAGCTGGTCGAGCAGCAGGCGCACAGGATGCACTCGTACAGGCCGTCGAGCTTCTTGCGGTCTTCCGGCGACTGCAGGCGCTCGCGGTCCGGCGGTGCCGGGGTCTGCGTGCGGATCCACGGCTTGATCGACGCGTACTGCGCGTAGAAGTGGGTCAGGTCCGGAACCAGATCCTTGACCACGCTCATGTGCGGCAGCGGGTAGATCGGCACTTCCTTCTTGCCGCAGTCCGCGATGGCGCGGGTGCAGGCCAGGGTGTTGGTGCCGTCGATGTTCATCGCGCACGAACCGCAGATACCTTCGCGGCAGGAGCGACGGAAGGTCAGGGTCGGATCGATCTCGTTCTTGATCTTGATCAGCGCGTCCAGGACCATCGGGCCGCAGGCGTCCAGATCGATCTCATAGGTATCGGTGCGCGGATTGCTGTCGTCGTCCGGACTCCAGCGGTAGATCTTGAAGGTGCGCAGGTTCTTGCCACCGCTCTTGGCGGGGAAGTGCTGGCCCTTCGTGACCTTGGAATTCTTGGGGAGTGAAAACTCGGCCATGGCTGCTCTCGTTGGCTCAGGCGGCCCGCGCCATCAAGGCGCGGATTGCATGGTAGGCGGGGGTCGCGATCAGTACACGCGCGGCTTCGGCGGCACCACGTCGACCTCGTCGGTCAGCGTGTACATGTGCACCGGACGGTAGTCGAAGCTGCACTTGCCCTTCTCGTCGACGGTGACCAGCGTGTGCTTGTGCCAGTTGACGTCGTCGCGGTCCGGGAAGTCCTCGTGCGCGTGCGCACCACGGCTTTCCTTGCGCTGTTCCGCCGAGTTGATCGTCGCCACCGCGTTCAGCAGCAGGTTGTTCAGCTCGTAGGTCTCGATCAGGTCCGAGTTCCAGACCAGCGAACGGTCGCTGACCTTCACGTCCTGGAACGAGTCGAACACGGTCGCCATCTTTTCGCAGCCTTCCTTCAGCGTCTGGCTGGTACGGAAGACGGCGGCGTCGGCCTGCATCGTGCGCTGCATGTTGTCGCGGATGACCGAGGTCGGCGTATCGCCATTGGCATGGCGCAGCTTGTCCAGCAGGCCCAGCGCCTTGTCGCAGGCATCGGCCGGCAGCGGCTTGTGCGCCGCGCCCGGCTTGATGGTTTCGGCGCAGCGGTTGGCCACCGCACGACCGAACACCACCAGGTCGAGCAGCGAGTTCGAGCCCAGGCGGTTGGCGCCGTGCACGGACACGCAGGCCGCTTCGCCGATGGCGTACAGGCCCGGCACCACGGCATCGGGGTTGTCGCCATCCTTGCGCACGACTTCGCCGTGGAAGTTGGTCGGGATGCCACCCATGTTGTAGTGCACGGTCGGGATGACCGGGATCGGCTGCTTGTGCACGTCGACGCCGGCGAAGATGCGGGCGCTCTCGGCGATGCCCGGCAGCTTCTCGTCGATCACGCCCGGGCCCAGGTGGGTCAGGTCGAGCAGGATGTGATCCTTGTGCTCGCCGACGCCGCGGCCTTCGCGGATCTCGATGGTCATCGAACGGGCCACCACGTCACGCGAGGCCAGATCCTTGTAGTGCGGTGCGTAGCGCTCCATGAAGCGCTCGCCGCTGCTGTTGCGCAGGATGCCGCCTTCACCGCGGACACCCTCGGTGATCAGGCAGCCGGCGCCGTAGATGCCGGTCGGGTGGAACTGCACGAACTCCATGTCCTGCATGGCGATGCCGGCGCGCATGGCCAGGCCGCCACCGTCGCCGGTGCAGGTGTGCGCCGAGGTGGCGCTGAAGTACGCACGGCCGTAGCCGCCGGTGGCCAGCACCACGCCCTGGGCGCGGAACAGGTGCAGCGTGCCGTCGGACATGTCCAGGGCCAGCACGCCACGGCACACGCCTTCGTCATCGAAGATCAGGTCGAGTGCGAAGTACTCGATCATGAAGCGCGCGTCGTGCTTGAGCGACTGCTGGTACAGGGTGTGCAGCATGGCGTGACCGGTACGGTCGGCCGCCGCGCAGGTACGCTGCGCCGCCGGGCCTTCGCCGTACTTGGTGGTCATGCCGCCGAACGGGCGCTGGTAGATCTTGCCTTCGGCGGTGCGGCTGAACGGCACGCCGTAGTGCTCGAGCTCGATGATGGCCGGGATGGCCTCACGGCACATGTACTCGATGGCGTCCTGGTCGCCCAGCCAGTCCGAGCCCTTGATGGTGTCGTAGAAGTGGTAGCGCCAATCGTCTTCGCCCATGTTGGCGAGCGCCGCGGAAATACCGCCCTGGGCAGCGACGGTGTGCGAACGGGTCGGGAAGACCTTGGTCAGGCACACGGTCTGCAGGCCCTTGGCGGCAAGGCCGAACGTGGCGCGCAGGCCGGCGCCGCCGGCGCCCACCACGACCATGTCGTACTTGTGTTCGGTGATCTTGTAAGCGGACATCTAGTCTGGATTCCTGTCTTGGTGCCTGGGCTCAGGCAACGCCGAGGGCGATGCGGCCCACCGCAAACACACTGACGATCATGCCGAGCACGGCGACGAACTTCACCGCGGTCTGCAGCACCAGGGCCAGCAGCGATTCGTGGATGTAATCTTCCAGCACGACCTGCATGCCGAGCTGTGCGTGCCAGAACATGGTGATCAGCAGGCCGATCAGCGGCACGGCATTCCACGGCTTGGCGATGGTGGCCACGGCCGTGGCGTAGTCGGCGCCGGCCATGCGCACCACGAACACCAGGAACCACAGGCCCAGCACCACCAGGGCGGCGGCGGTCAGGCGCTGGTGCACGAAGTGCTCGGTGCCGGTCTTGGCCGAGCCAAGGCCGCGCACGTTCTTCAGCGGGGTACGGAACTTGCTCATGCGGCACCTCCGAACAACACGTAGGCCCAGACCAGCGCGGTGATCACCAGGCTGCCGAAGACCGAGATCCAGCTGCTGCGGACGAAGGCCGGGATGCTGAAGCCGACGGCGAAGTCCTGCACGACATGGCGGATGCCATTGCACAGGTGATAGGCGAACGACCATGTCCACGCAAACAGGAACACGCGGCCATACCAGGCCCCGGCATGACCGGTGAAGCAGTTCCAGGAATCGGGTCCCATCATCAGGGCCAGCAGGCCAGCGGCGATGATGAGGGCACCCACGGACAGAAAGACGCCAGTGGCTCGATGCAGGATCGAGGTGGCCATCTGAATCTGCCAGCGATACACCTGAAGGTGCGGGGATAGGGGGCGTTGTCTGGTCGCCATTTCGCTGGGCTCGTTGTCTCGGCTGGGCGGCACGATGCCGCGTTGGCTCAATGCTGATCAGAAATCGATGCAGCGTCCGTTTTTCTCCCAATCGCCATACCGCACCGGATCAAGTCCGCCGCGGCCGCCGAATTCTTCTTCCGCCTCTGGTTTTTCCACGGGCACAGGTGCCGCGGGAACCAGCGGGGCTTCAGTTTCGTCGTCGGGAGTGGGGGTTGTTTGGCCTATCATGTTCGGTCTCGCAACGCACAAATTTTAGACCTCGTTCACGTGCCTGACAACCTTCCCCCTGCTTTCGTCGCATATCCGCGCCTGCCCGGCCACCAGTTGCTGAGCCTGCAGGGCGTGGATGCGGCCGTTTTCGCCCATGCCCAGTTCAGCAGCGACGTCACCGCCCTGCCCCTGCAGCACTGGCAATGGAGCGCGTGGCTGAGCGCCAAGGGCCGCACCCTGGCGGTGTTCCAGCTGCTGCGGCTGGCCGAGGATCACGTGATGCTGGTGCTGGCCGATGGCGATGCAGATGCGATTGCGTCGCAACTGCAGCGCTTCGTGTTCCGCCGCAAGGTGAAGCTGCAGGTGCACGCGGATCTGGCCGTGGCCGGTGCCTTCACTGCACCGGAAGCGGCCAGTGGCGCAGCGATCGCCGGGGGTGGCGAGGCGGGCTGGGAGCTGGACCTGGGCAGCGATGCCCTGCCGCGCACTCTGCGCATTGGGCCGGCTGAGGGATTTGCGGCCGGCAGCGAGGCCGATGAAGCCGCGTTCGCCCTGGCCTGGCGCCAGGCCGACCTGCGCTTCGGCCTGCCCCGCCTGGACGAAAGCCAGCGCGAAGTGTGGACGCCGCAGCAGCTGGGCCTGGACCGGCTGAACGGCTACAGCGTGAAGAAGGGCTGCTACCCGGGCCAGGAAATCGTGGCCCGCACCCATTTCCTCGGCAAGGCCAAGCGTGCGGTGCAGCTGCTGCATACCGCCGCCCCGGCACAGGCCGGCGATGGCGTGCAGCAGGACGGTGCGGCGCTGGGCAGCATTGCCAGCGTGGCCGCCGACCTGGCCCTGGCCGTGCTGCCACTGGAAACCAGCGACGCCGAACTGCAGGTGGGCGGCGTGGCCGCGCAGCGCATGCCGCTGCTGGACGGCCTGGCGCGCTGAGGTCCGCAGCCGAGCGTGGGCTCGGCTCTACAAAATCGGGTGGGTGCGGACCGTTGGTCCGCACTCCGGTCATGACGCCGGGCATGGCCCGGCGCTACCGCCCCTTACAGGCGCTCGCCGGTATCGGCATTGAAGAAATGCAGGCCCTGCGGGTGGATCGCCACGCGGATGTCCTCGCCCACGCCCGGCAGCGACTGCGGCGCCACGCGCATGGTCAGGGCATGCTTGCCGCTGCTCATGTTGACGAAGATCTCGTTGCCGACCGGCTCGATGCCCTCGATGCGTGCGGTGAACGCATGCGTATCGTCGGCACCCGCCGGCTGCAGGTGCTCCGGACGCACGCCCACGGCAATCGGCTTCTGCAGCCACGCCGGGTCGATGGTGGCCTGGCCCAGCGGCGCGCGCCATTCGCCGTCGAGCACCGACACACCTGCAGCATCGCCCTGCAGCGTGCCGCGCAGCACGTTCATCGCGGGGCTGCCGAGGAAGCCGGCCACGAACAGGTTGGCCGGGCGGTCATACAGCGCCATCGGCGTGTCGATCTGCTGGATGATGCCGTCCTTCAGCACCACGATGCGCTGGCCCAAGGTCATTGCTTCCACCTGGTCATGCGTCACGTAGATCATGGTGGTGCCCAGCTTGCGGTGCAGCTGCGCGATCTCGGTACGCACGCTGTGGCGAAGCTTGGCATCCAGGTTGGACAGTGGCTCGTCCAGCAGGAACACCGCCGGTTCGCGCACCAGTGCACGGCCCAGGGCCACGCGCTGGCGCTGGCCGCCGGACATCGCCTTTGGCAGCTTGTCCATCATTTCGGTCAGGCCCAGCGTCTGCGCCGCCTCGGCGATGCGCTTGTCGATGGTCGCCTTGTCGTGGCCACGCAGCTTCAGGCCGAAGGCCAGGTTCTCGGCCACGGTCATGTGCGGGTACAGCGCATAACTCTGGAACACCATGGCGATGTCGCGGTCCTTCGGCGCCACATCGTTGACCACCCGGTCGCCGATGGTCAGCGTGCCGCCACTGATCTCCTCAAGGCCGGCCACCATCCGCAGCAGGGTCGACTTGCCACAGCCGGACGGTCCGACCAGCACCATGAGCTCGCCATCGGCGACCTCGAAGGTGGCGTCCTTCACCGCGACCTGGCCGTTGTCGTAGACCTTGCGCACACCCTGCAACTGCACTTTTGCCATATCAATCTATCCAGTCCGCCCGACGCCCGGGCTGTCATTGGGGACTGCCTCGGCCCTCCCGATGGCAGTGATGATTGCGCAGCTGCCGCATGACGGCGACCACTGCAATCGAATACAGTTGCCCATTCTGCCATGTAAACGTTTTCACGTGGCACTATCCGAACGTCGGTGCGCGCCGATCTGCTTCGACGACCAGACGAAAGGTCATCGTCGTAGTGGTTACGCATGGAACGGTCTTCCGGTTCGCCGGAAATCCGACCCCAGCGAGCCTCGGACAGACAGTAGCGCGGATGTCCCCTGAACCCAGCCATGAAGCGATTGACAACGATGTCACCCGGATCTGAAACTCGAGCGATGCACGACACCCTCTTCCTGTTTGGTGCCACAGGTGATCTGGCCCAGCGCTACCTGTTCCCTTCGCTGCTGCGCCTGCTTGGCGACGGCCTGCTGCCGGAGGACTTCCGCATCCGTGCGCTGGCCCTGTCCGGCCATGACACCGAAGCCTTCCATGACATCCTGCGGCCGCGCCTGCAGCAGGCCATGCCGATGGCCAGCCAGGAGGACATCGCCTCCCTGCTGCGCCGCATCGACTACCGCTCGGTGGACCTGCGCGACGTCGACTCGGTCGCCGCCGCGGTGTCCGACCTGGTCGACCGCCGCTGCGTCAGCTACCTGGCCATCCCGCCGGGCCTGTACATCTCCACCTGCGAAGGCCTGGCCAAGGGCGGCGCCCTGGCAGCACCGTCGCGCCTGATGCTGGAAAAGCCGATCGGCAGCGACAGCGAAAGCGCCGAGGAGATCATCTCCACCATCGGCCAGTGGATCGACGAAGACCGCGTGTTCCGCCTGGACCATTACCTGGGCAAGGCGGCGGTGCAGAACCTGATCGCCCTGCGCTTCGGCAACACGCTGCTGGAAGCGGTGTGGAACCGCAACTACATCGAATCGGTGCACATCCTGGTGGCCGAGAGCGAAGGCGTGGACGGCCGCGATGCCTACTACGCCCGCTCCGGCGCCCTGCGCGACATGGTGCAGAGCCACATCCTGCAGCTGCTGTGCATGGTGGCGATGGAGCCGCCGGCCTCGCTCGAAGCCGACCGCATCCGCGACGAGAAGGTCAAGGTGCTGCGCGCCCTGCGCCCGCTCGATGCCAGGCACGCGGCGCGTGACAGCATCCGTGGCCGCTACACCGCCGGCAGTATCAACGGCCAGCCCGCCCAGGCCTACCAGCCGCCGGAAGGCAGCGACGTGGAAACCTTCGCCGGCGTCACCGCGCACATCGACAACTGGCGCTGGAGCGGCGTGCCGTTCCACCTGGTGACCGGCAAGCGCCTGCCCGAGCGCACCACCCGCGTGGTGGTCACGCTGAAGCCGGTCACCCACTGGCTGTTCGAGCGCCCGCAGCGTGCGCAGGCCGCGCCGAACCGCCTGGTGTTCCAGCTGCAGCCGCAGGAAAACATCGAGCTGGGCCTGATGAGCAGCCTGGCCGGCCCGGAATGGGGCGCGCTGGAACTGCACCCGCTGGAACTGGAACTGTCCGTGCCGACCGGCCTGCACCGCCGCATCGCCTACGAACGCCTGTTCCTGGATGCCTTCAACGGCAACCACACCCTGTTCGTGCGCGATGACGAAGTGCGCGCGGCCTGGGCCTGGATCGACAGCGTGGCCGATGCCTGGAAGGCCGCCAACCTGCCGCTGGAGCCCTACCCGGCCGGCCAGTGGGGCCCGGACAACGCCACCGATTTCCTGCCGCAGGGCGTGGACGCACCGGACAGCGGAGCATCGGCATGAGTGTCGGCAGCCAGCCTGTGCTGGTCGCCGACATCGGCGGCACCAACGCCCGCTTCGCCCTGGCCGACACCTCGCTGAACGCGCCCCTGCAGAAGGACAGCATCCGCGAATACGCGGTGGCCGAGTTCCCCTCGCTGGGCGATGCCGCGCGCCACTACCTGGAACAGGCCGGCGCCACCGCGCGCCGCGGCGTGTTCGCGGTGGCCGGCCGCGTCGACGGCGATGAGGCACGCATCACCAACCACCCGTGGGTGATCTCGCGCAGCCGCACCGCCGCCATGCTCGGCTTCGACGAGCTGCACCTGATCAACGACTTCGCCGCACAGGCGATGGCCGTGGCCCTGCTGCAGCCGCAGGACGTGATCCAGATCGGCGGCGCGCACTGGACCCCGGCCGCACCGGGCGAGCCGCGCAACTACGGCGTGATCGGTCCTGGCACAGGCCTGGGCGTCGGCGGGCTGATCGTGCGCCACGGCCGCAGCTACCCGCTGGAAACCGAAGGCGGCCACGTCAGCTTCCCGCCCGGCACGCCGGAGGAAATCCGCATCCTGGAAATCCTCTCCGAGCAGTTCGGCCGCGTATCCAATGAGCGCCTGATCTGCGGCCCGGGCCTGGTCAACATCCATCGCGCCGTATGCGAGATGGCCGGCTTCGATCCGGGCCAGCTGCAGCCGGTCGACGTCACCGCGCGTGCTGCGCTGGGCGACCCGCAGGCGATGCGCACCGTGGATGTGTTCTGTGCCGTGTTCGGTGCCATCGCCGGTGACCTGGTGCTGGTGCAGGGCGCCTGGGATGGCGTGTTCCTGACCGGCGGCCTGGTGCCGAAGATGCTCGATTCGCTGCAGCATTCGGGTTTCCGCCAGCGCTTCGAACACAAGGGCCGGTTCTCTTCGATCATGGCGCGGGTGCCGTCGCTGGCGATCATGCACCCCTGCCCCGGGCTGCTGGGCGCCGCCGCCTATGCCGCCGACGCCGAACGTGACGCCCAAGGAGTTGCCGCATGAGCCAGACCTTCCACGACGACCGCATCGATTTCATCAGCCACGGCGATGCCGATGGCTGGATCGAAGCGGTGGCCGCCGAAATGGCCCAGGCCATCAACCACGACATCAACGAAGTTGGCCGCGCCCGCATCCTGCTCTCCGGCGGGACCACGCCGGCGCCGGTGTACCAGGCGCTGGCCGAGCTGGACGTGCATTGGGACCGGGTGGAAGTGAGCCTGGCCGATGAGCGCTGGCTCTCGCCGCAGGATCGCGACAGCAATGCCTGGCTGGTGCGCGAGCATCTGCTCAAGCGTGCCGAAGGGGCGCACTTCGATCCGCTGGTGCGCGTCGGCAAGCCGCTGGCCGAATGCGTGTACACCGCCAACCTGCAGGCCCAGCACAGCCAGGCGCCGAGCGTGGTCGCCCTGGGCATGGGCAACGATGGCCACACCGCCTCGCTGTTCCCGGGCTCGAAGGATCTGGCCCGCGCCCTGGAAAGCACCCTGCCCTATGCCTCGCTGGATGCCACCGGCTGCCCTGGCGCCAACCAGTGGCCGCTGCGCATCACCCTGACCCCGCGTGGCCTGGGCCAGTGCCGCCAGCGCCTGCTGCTGCTGCGCGGCAAGCAGAAGCTGCAGGTGCTGCGCCAGGCGCTGGACAGCAACGACGCACAGCTGTACCCGATCCTCAATGCAATCAACCTGGACGGCGCGCGCCTGCGCGTGCACTGGGCTGATTGACGTCGGCGGCGGCGCCCGCCGCCGCCAGCCTCTCGCCACCTTGAACGCTGGTAGCCAATGAGCCTCCATCCGCAACTGCAAGCCATCACCGATCGCATCATCGCCCGCAGCGCGGCTTCGCGCGCCGCCTACCTGGCCGCGATCGACGCCGCCCTGCGCGATGGCCCGTTCCGCAGCCGCCTGAGCTGCGGCAACCTCGCCCACGGCTTCGCCGCCTGTGGCACCACCGACAAGAGCCGGCTGCGCGGCGGCGTGACCCCGAACCTGGGCATCATCACCGCGTACAACGACATGCTGTCGGCGCACCAGCCGTTCGAGACCTACCCGGAGCAGATCCGTGCGGTCGCCCGCGAACTCGGCGCGACCGCACAGGTGGCCGGCGCGGTGCCGGCGATGTGCGACGGCGTGACCCAGGGCCGCGGCGGCATGGAACTGTCGCTGTTCTCGCGCGATGTGATCGCGCAGGCCACGGCCATCGGCCTCAGCCACGACATGTTCGACACCACCATCCACCTCGGCGTGTGCGACAAGATCGTGCCCGGCCTGCTGATCGGCGCACTGGCCTTCGGCCACCTGCCGGCGGTGTTCGTGCCGGCCGGCCCGATGACCCCGGGCATTCCCAACAAGCAGAAGGCCGAAGTGCGCGAGCGCTACGCCGCCGGCGAAGCCACCCGCGAGGAACTGCTGGAAGCCGAGTCCGCCTCGTACCATGGCGTCGGCACCTGCACCTTCTACGGCACCGCCAATTCCAACCAGGTGCTGCTGGAAGCGATGGGCGTGCAGCTGCCGGGCGCCTCCTTCGTCAACCCGGATACGCCGCTGCGCGATGCGCTGACCCGCGAAGCCACCGAGCGTGCGCTGGACATCACCGCACTGGGCGATGATTTCCGCCCGCTGGGCCGCATCATCGACGAGCGCGCGATCATCAACGCGGTCATCGCGCTGATGGCCACCGGCGGTTCGACCAACCACACCATCCACTGGATTGCCGTGGCCCGCGCCGCCGGCATCGTGCTGACCTGGGACGATTTCGACGAACTGTCGCAGCTGATTCCGCTGCTGGCCCGCGTCTATCCGAACGGCGAGGCCGACGTGAACCGCTTCGCCGCTGCTGGTGGCCCGGCGTTCGTGTTCGGCGAGCTGATCAAGGCCGGCCTGATGCACGGTGACCTGGTCAGCGTGGCCCGTGGCGGCATGGCCGACTACGCGCGCGAACCGCAGCTGCGCGACGGCAAGCTGGTCTACCTGCCGGGCCTGGAACGCAGCGCCGATGAAGAAGTGGTGCGCAGCGTCGACAACCCGTTCGAAAGCCAGGGCGGCCTGCGCCTGCTGCGCGGCAACCTGGGCAAGTCGCTGATCAAGCTGTCGGCGGTGAAGCCGCAGTACCGCACCATTGAAGCGCCGGCCGTGGTGGTCGATGCGCCGCAGGTGCTGAACAAGCTGCACGCCGGTGGCCTGCTGCCTGAGCATTTCGTGGCGGTGGTGCGTTACCAGGGCCCGCGTGCGAACGGCATGCCGGAACTGCATTCGCTGGCGCCGCTGCTGGGCCTGCTGCAGAACCAGGGCCGTCGCGTGGCGCTGGTCACCGATGGTCGCCTGTCCGGTGCGTCGGGCAAGATCCCGGCGGCGATCCACGTGACGCCGGAAGCGGCGCGCGGTGGCCCGCTGGCCAAGGTGCGCGAGGGCGACATGATCCGCCTGGACGGTGAAGCCGGCACGCTGGAAGTGCTGGTGGATGCGGCCGAGTGGGCGGCACGTTCGCTGGCGCCGAACACGGCACCGGCGGCGCACGATCTGGGCCGCAACCTGTTCGCGATCAATCGCCGCGTGGTGGGTCCGGCGGACCAGGGGGCGATTTCGATTTCGTGCGGGCCGGCGGCGGCGGATGGTGGGCCGTGGGATTACGATTCGGAATATGAGCTGGGGCATGATGCCGCGGCGGCGGCGGCGCCGCATGAGGCGAAGGACGCCTGAGTTGTTGGAAGAGCGCTGCGGGTTCGCGTTGGCGGTCAGTGTCCTGGTTGAGGCGGCGGATAGCCCCCACCAGGACACGCCGTGAACCCATCCATGGGGGCTCGTAGGCGCCATCCATGGCGCCTGCGGTCCTGGTGGGGGCTATCCGCCGCCTCCGGACAGTTTGCTGGCGCCCTCGCGCCGCGAAGTGATCACTGAAAAGCACAAACAAGAGCAAGGGCAAAAGCATGGGTATCGAACAACATCAGGTGAAGGCGGCGGAGCTGCTGCATGCGGCGGGGATTCTGCCGGTGGTGACGATTCATACGCTGGACCAGGCGCGTGCGGTGAGTGCGGCGCTGCTGGAAGGTGGCCTGCCGGCCATCGAGCTGACGCTGCGTACGCCGGTGGCGATGGAAGCGCTGGCGATGCTCAAGCGCGAGCTGCCCGATGTGGTGGTGGGCGCGGGCACGGTGCTGACCGTGGAGCAGATGCAGCAGTCCATCGATGCGGGCGCGGATTTCCTGGTGACGCCGGGTACGCCGCCGGTGCTGGCCGATGCGCTGGCGGCGGCACCGCTGCCGGTGGTGCCGGGTGCGGCTACGCCGACCGAGCTGCTGTCGCTCTACGCGCGCGGCTTCCGCGTGTGCAAGCTGTTCCCGGCCACGGCCGTGGGTGGCCTGGCGATGATCAAGGGCCTGGCTGGCCCGATGGCCGACCTGAAGCTGTGCCCGACCGGTGGCATCACCGAAAACACCGCCGCCGAATACCTCGAACAGAAGAACGTGGTCTGCATCGGTGGTTCGTGGATGGTGCCGGGCAACTGGATCGCCGACGGCGAGTGGGACAAGGTGCGCGCCAGCGCCGCCGACGCCGCGAAGATCATCAAGCGCGTCCGCGGCCACTAAGCCCAAGCCGCGCTCCGGCGTCATCAGGGGTCAGAGCCCTTTCCCGCCGGGAAAGGGATCCGCCCCCGAAACGCCTGCAACCTGTCCTGGGTCAGATCCCTTTCCGCAGGAAAGGGCTCTGACCCGGCTTTAGGCGACGCTGTTACAGCGGCCGCGCCGGATCCACCAGCCCGTACTGGCTGGCCATGCGCGCCAACGCGATGTTGTCGCTGATCCCCATCTTCTCGAACAACCGCGCCTTGTGCGTGTTCACCGTCTTCGCACTCAGGCTGAGCCGCCGTGCGATGTCTTCCTGGCGCAGGCCCTGGGTCAACAGCAGCGCCACTTCCAGCTCGCGCGGCGAGAGCGTGTCGAATGGCGAGGCATTGCCTTCCACCGTGGACAGCGCAAGGTTCTGCGCGATGCTGGTGCCGAGGTAACGGCGGCCGGCGGCCACGTCACGAACCGCACGCAGCAGCTCCTGCGCGTCACAACCCTTGCCGATGTAACCGGCCGCGCCCGCTTCCAGCAGGCGCTTCGGCAGCGGGCCATCTTCCAGCACGGAGACGATCACCACGCGCGTGGCACGGTGTCCACGCACGATGCGCTCGGTCACTTCCATGCCACTGACGCCCGGCAGGTGCAGGTCACACAGCACCACGTCCGGCAGCAGCTGGCGGATCTCGCGCAGGCCGTCCTCACCGGTCTCGGCTTCGCCCACCACCTCGATGTCGGCTTCACCCGACAGGATCATCTTCATACCGGTGCGGACCAGCGCGTGGTCGTCCACCAGGTAGACTCGAATCGTCATTCACGTACCTCTTCGAATGCGGCCATTGCGGGCCACGCTAGGCAGGGCATCCGACCATCGCAAGCACGACGACTGCGCAAAAACGGCGTTCTGCCTTGCGCATCACATTCTTCGCACATCGATGTAGCCCCCTGTCCCACAGAACCCGTTACAACGAAACAACCTGCTCTTTCATGGACGTCCCCGGAGGGGCATCCACGTCACTCCCCTGTTGCGATCGCTTCGCTGGCCGCTGCTGGCGGCGAACCGCGGTGTCGCCAGGGTTGCCGGCGACTGAACATGACCAGATAGCACCCTACCACCCAAACCAGCGCCGCACACCATCCGGCGAGGATATCGGAGGGGTAATGCACCCCCAGGTAGACCCGGGAAAGGCTGACCAGCAGGCTGAACAGCGGCGCCAGCACCAGTACCGGCCAGCGCCAGCGGGTGTTCCAGGCCAGCAGTACCACGGTCGCCGCCAGGGTCATGGTGCCCATCGCATGGCCACTGGGGAAGCTGAACGTTGACTCGGGCGCGATCGATTCCCACAGGCTCGGGCGGTCACGCTGGAAAAACTGCTTGCTGCCCAGGTTCAGCAGCGCCGAGCCGACGAAGCACACCGCCACGAAGGTCGCCTCGCGCCATCGCCGCCGCCACAGCAGCGCACCGACGATCAGCACGTCGGCCGGGATCAGGAACCACTCGTAGCCCAGTTTCGACAGCAGCACGAAGCACCGGTCCAGCCACGGCGAATGCAGCCCGTGCATCTGCCACAGCAGTGGGGCATCGAAATGGAACGACTCGAATTCGTGCACCTCGTCGGCCAGGGCGACGAAGCCGGCCAGCGGCAGCAGCACACCGGCAAACAGCAGCACCAGGCGCCACGCGTTGCGCCCCATCCAGTGTCGGAAGCCGGACGCCGGTTCCGGCGCGGCCAGGATCGCCGGCTTACCCGGCGATCCGGACATACTTCTGTTCGACGTATTCGTCGATGAGGGCAACGAATTCCTGGGCGATGTTGTCGCCGCGCAGGGTCACCTTCTTCTCGCCATCGACAAACACCGGCGCGGCCGGCGTTTCGCCGGTACCCGGCAGGGAAATGCCGATGTTGGCGTGGCGCGACTCGCCCGGCCCGTTGACGATGCAGCCCATCACCGCAAGGGTCATGTTCTCCGCACCGGGGTGCTGCACCTTCCAGACCGGCATCTTCTCGCGGACGTGGTTCTGCACGACCTTGGCCAGTTCCTGGAAGAACTCGGACGTGGTGCGGCCGCAGCCCGGGCAGGCGGTGACCAGCGGAGTAAACGCACGCTGGCCGGTGGTCTGCAGCAGTTCCTGGGCGACGATCACTTCCTGCGTTCGCGACTGGCCCGGCTCGGGGGTCAGCGAAATGCGGATGGTGTCGCCGATGCCTTCCTGCAGCAGCACGCTCAGCGCTGCCGCCGAGGCGACGATGCCCTTGCTGCCGATGCCGGCTTCGGTCAGGCCCAGGTGCAGGGCGAAATCCGAACGCTGGGCCAGATCGCGGTAGACCGCGATCAGTTCCTGCACGCCGCTGACCTTGGCCGAGAGGATGATGCGATCGCGCGGCAGGCCGATCTCCACCGCCTGCTCGGCCGAATCCAGCGCCGAGCGGATCAGCGCCTCGCGCAGCACGCGGCCGGCGTCCCAGGGCTGTTCGCGATGGTTGTTCTCGTCCATCAGCTTCGCCGCCAGGGCCTGGTCCAGCGAGCCCCAGTTGGCGCCGATGCGCACCGGCTTGTTGTAGCGGATGGCGAACTCGATCAGCTGGGCGAACTGCAGGTCCTTCTTCTTGCCGAAGCCGACGTTGCCCGGGTTGATGCGGTACTTGGCCAGCGCCTCGGCACAGGCCGGCTCGGCCGTCAGCAGCTGATGGCCGTTGTAGTGGAAGTCGCCGATCAGCGGTACGTCGATGCCCATCATCGCCAGCTTGTCGACGATACGCGGGATGGCCGCAGCCGCTTCCACGGTGTTGACGGTCAGGCGCACCATTTCCGAACCGGCCCGCCACAACTCGGCCACCTGCTTCACGCTGGAGGCCACGTCGGAGGTGTCGGTGTTGGTCATCGACTGCACCACCACGGGCTTGCCGCCACCTACGGTGACCCCGCCGATCTGGACGGCATGGGTCTGGCGACGGGACCAGGCGGTGGCATCGGAGGGTTGGGTCGGGCGGGTGACGGCGTCGTGCATGGGCGCATTCTACCGCCCGGCCCTGCATTCCGGGCGATTCCCATTCAGCCATCGGCACGTCTGCGGCCGATTGTCGCAGGCAGGTTGCCCGGTGAACGCATACGATGGTCGGGAATGACCGGTCCCGACGCCCCCTTCCTACGCACCCTCTGCAGCCTGCGCTGGCTGGCCGTGGCCGGCCAGGCCGCGACGATCCTGGTCGCCACGTGGGTGCTGGGCCTGCCGCTGCCGCAGCTGCCGCTGTGGGCGGGCGTGGCCGTGCTGGCCGTGTTCAACCTGTATACGCAGCTGCGCCCGGAGCCGGATGACACCGCGCCACTGACTGCCTTCGGCCATATCCTGGTCGATGTGATCATCCTGACCTGGATGGTCGGCTGGAGCGGCGGCATCGCCAACCCGTTCGGCTCGCTGTTCCTGATCCTGATCGCGCTGGCCGCCTTCGCCCTGCCCCTGCGCTGGGCGCTGGCCGTGGCCACCGCCTGCCTGCTCGGCTACGCCGCCAGCGGCCTGTTCGGGCAGCCGCTGCCGACCGGCTACTTCCATACGGTGGACCTCAACCGCTGGGGCGTGGTGGCCAACTTCCTGCTGTCGGCCGCCGTAGTGCTGACCTTCTCCACCCGCCTGGCGATGGCCCTGCGCGTGCGCGAACTGGAACTGTCGGCGCTGCGCGAGCGGTTTGCCCGCAACGAAGGCATCGTCGCCCTGGCCACGCACGCCGCCTCGGTGGCGCACGAACTGAACACCCCGCTGGCGACCATGACCCTGCTGGCCGACGACGTGGCCGAGCGCAGCGAAGAGCCGGAAGTGCGCGAGGACATGGAAACCCTGCGCGAACTGCTGGTGCAATGCCGCGAGCGCGTGCTGGCGCTGGCCGCGCCAGCCGCCACTGATGGCCCGGGCCGCAGCCATTCCAGCGCCCAGCAGGTGCTGGAACAGTGGCGCCTGGTCCGCCCGACCATCGACCTGCACCGCAATGACGACGCGCCACTGCGCCTGCCACTCGACCCCGGCGTGGGCCACCTGCTGATGGTGCTGCTGAACAATGCTGCCGACGCCGGCGAACAGGCCGGCCGGCCACGCGTGGATCTGGAGCTGCGCATCGACGGCGAGGACCTGATCGGCGAAGTCCGCGACTACGGTCATGGCTTCAACGCGCGCGCCGCCGTGCTGCCGGGCAAGCTGTTCGGCAGCAGCAAGAGTGAAGGCATGGGCGTGGGCCTGGCCCTGTCCCACGCCACCATCGAACGCCTGCACGGCGAAATGTGGATGCGCCCGGCCCAGGGGGCCGGCAGCCGCGTCGGCTTCCGCCTGCCCCTGGCTCCACGCGAGGAAACCCCATGAGCGCCTCAACCCTCGGCCTGCTGGTCGACGACGACGAACTGTACCTGCGCACCCTGCAGCGCAGCCTGGCCCGCAAGGGGCTGGAAACGCAGACGGCGCAGGATGCCGCCAGCGCGCTGGCACTGGCCCGCCAGCACCCGCCGGCGTTCGCGCTGATCGATCTGAAACTGGGCAGCGATTCGGGCCTGGCGCTGATCCAGCCGCTGCGCGCCCTGCGCGCGGACATGCGGATCCTGCTGGTGACCGGCTACGCCAGCATCGCCACCGCGGTGGAGGCGATCAAGCTGGGTGCGGATGATTACCTGCCGAAGCCGGCCACGGTGCCGATGATCCTGCGCGCGCTGGGCGAGGAAGATGATGGCCCGGCCGATGACGGCGAAATGGAAGTGCCCGACGCGATGACGCCGATCAGCCGCCTGCAGTGGGAACACATCCAGCAGGCGATGCACGAGACCGGCGGCAATGTGTCGGCCGCTGCGCGCCTGCTGGGCATGCACCGGCGTTCGCTGCAGCGCAAGCTGGCCAAGCGGCCGAGCCCGGAACGCGACCCGAGCCGCTGACGCGGTGTCGCCGTGCAACGGTAGTGCCGGCCGCTGGCCGGCAACCTCATGAACGACGGAAGCATCGCCTGGATGCCGGCCAGCGGCCGGCACTACCAGAGCATCAGCCCTTCAGCTGCGCCAGGATCTCGCGGGTCATCGGATCGGCAATCGCCACGTCTTCGCCCTGCAGTGCCGGCAGCAGGCCGCTGGCCAGCTGCTTGCCCAGCTCGACGCCGAACTGGTCGAAGGCGTTGATGTTCCAGATGACCGACTGCACGTACACGGCGTGTTCGTACATGGCAATCAGGGCGCCCAGCGCCTGCGGGGTCAGTGCATCCAGCAGGATCAGCGTGCTCGGGCGGCCGCCCGGGTAATCACGGTGCGGGTCGTCGCTGGCCTGGCCGTTGGCCAGCGCCTCGGTCTGCGCCAGCAGGTTGGCCAGCAGCGCCTGGTGGTTGACCGTGTACGGATCATCGTTGTGCACGCAGCCGATGAAATCGGCCGGGATGATGCTGGTGCCCTGGTGCAGCGCCTGGAAGAAGCTGTGCTGCACATCGGTGCCCGCCCCGCCCCACCACACCGGCACGGTGTCGGTGGTGACCGGCTGGCCATCGCGCTGCACGCGCTTGCCCAGGCTTTCCATCACCAGCTGCTGCAGGTAGGCCGGCAGCAGCGCCAGGCGCTGGTCGTAGGTCATCACCGCGTGCGTGGCATGGCCCAGCACGTTGCGGTTCCAGATGTCGGTCAGGCCGTGCAGCACCGGCAGGTTGCGCTCCAGCGGCGCGTCCAGCGCGTGCGCGTCCATCTGCGCGGCGCCGTCCAGCAGCTGCTCGAAACGCTCGAAGCCGATTGCCAGCGCGATCGGGAAACCAACGGCCGACCACAGCGAATAGCGCCCCCCGACCCAGTCCCACATCGGCAGCACGCGATCGGCGGCGATGGCGAAGGCCTTGGCCGCACGCTCGGGGTTGGCACTGACCGCGTACAGGCGATCGCTGCCACCCAGCCAGTCGTGCAGGATCTGCCCGTTGAGCAGGGTTTCCTGGGTACCAAAGGTCTTGGAAATGAGGATGCCGGCAGTCTTTGCCGGATCCAGCGTGGCCAGCGTGCGCTGCATGGCGGCGCCGTCCACGTTCGACACGAAATGCACGCGCAGGCGTGCACCGCTGACCGGGCGCAGCGCATCGGCCACCAGGCGCGGGCCCAGATCGGAACCGCCGATGCCGACGCTGACCACGTCGGTCACGCCGCTGTCTTCCAGCGCGCGGACCAGCACGCCCATGCGCTGGCGGATTTCGCGCGCGGTGGCATAGGCCTCGGCCGCCACCGGCGCATCGACCACATCGCCGCGCAGCGCGGTGTGCAGCGCGGCGCGGCCTTCGGTCAGGTTGACCTGCTCGCCACGGAACAGGCGGGTGATGGCACCGCCGACATCACGGTCGGCGGCCAGTGCCAGCAACGCCTGCAACGCCGCGGCATCGTATTTCTGCCGGGCGAAATTGACGTACAACGGACCGACCCGCAGCGCCAGGTCCTGCACGCGGCCGGGTTCGGCGGCGAGGAGGCTGGGGATGCTTGCGCCCTTCAGGCGCTGGGCGTGGGAATGCAGCGAGTCGAATCCGTTGTTCGTTGTCATGCGGCCTGGGTCGGGATCGTGTCGTTGGTGTGGGTGATCTGGTTGTTGCCGTCCACGTACACCAGCTTCGGCTTGAAGCTGTCGGCTTCCTGCTCGGTCATGCTGGCAAACGCCGCGATGATGATGATGTCACCGACCTGCACGTGGCGTGCAGCGCCACCGTTGAGCGACACCACGCCGCTGCCGGCTTCGGCACGGATGGCGTAGGTCGAGAAGCGCGCACCGTTGGTCACGTCCCAGATGTGCACCTGCTCGAACTCGCGGATGCCCGTGGCAGCCAGCAGGTTGTCGTCGATGGCGATCGAGCCTTCGTAGTTCAGCTCGGAATGGGTGACGGTGGCGCGGTGGATCTTGGTCTTCAGCAGGGACAGATGCATGGCACGGCACAACGCAAAGGAAAGCGGGGATTCTAGCACCCGCGCAGCGCGGGGCATCACGGCCGGCAACCCGTTCAGGTAGCGCCAGGCCAGGCCCGGCGCTCCCGCAGGCGGAACTCAGAATTCCAGGTTGTCGATCAACCGGGTGCTGCCCAGGCGGGCGGCGATCAGCGCCACCCGGCCACCGCCGTCGAAGGTCGGCTCAGCCAGCTCAGGGGTGCGCAGCACCGCGTAGTCGACCTGGAAGCCGGCGGCCTGCAGCGCGGCTGTGGCATCAGCCTCGATCTGCGCGCGCGCCTGCCCGGCCACGTAACCTTCGCGCATGCCCAGCAGGGTGCGGTGGAGGGTGGTCGCCAGCGGGCGCTGGCTGGCGTCCAGGTACTGGTTGCGCGAGCTCTTGGCCAGGCCATCGTCGTCACGCACGATCTCGGCACCGACGATCTGGATCGGGAACGACAGCTCGGCCACCATCTGCTTGATCACGGCCAGCTGCTGGTAATCCTTGCGGCCGAACACGGCCACGTCCGGCTGCACCTGCAGGAACAGGCGCGCCACCACCGTGCAGACGCCATCGAAGTGGCCCGGGCGGCTGGCGCCCTCCAGCACTTCACTCACGCCCGGGGCGTGCATTTGCGTGGTCTTGTCCACGCCCAGCGGGTACATCGCCTCGACGCTGGGCAGCCATACGGCATCGCAGCCGACCTGCTCCAGCCCGGCCACGTCGGCCTCGGGCGTGCGCGGGTAGCGGCTGAAGTCCTCGTTCGGCCCGAACTGGGTCGGGTTGACGAAGATGCTGGCCACCACCTTGTCGGCATACTGGCGCGCCAGGCTCACCAGCGAATGGTGGCCGCCGTGCAGGTTGCCCATGGTCGGCACCAGTGCCACGCGCAGGCCCTGCTGCTTCCACTGCGCAATCTGCTCGCGCAGCGCGCCGAGCTCGTTGAAGGTCTGGATCATTGTGCGTACGCGTGCTGTTCGTCGGGGAAGCTGCCGTCGCGCACGGCGTCGGCGTAGGCGCGGGTGGCACCGGCCACCGAGCCGCCTTCGGCCAGGAAGTCCTTGACGAACTTCGGACGGCGGTGGCCGCTGTCCAGGCCGATGAAATCGTGCAGCACCAGCACCTGGCCATCGCAGTGCGGGCCGGCACCGATACCGATGGTCGGCACGTCGACGGCGGCGGTCACTTCCGCGGCCACCGGGGTCGGCATGCATTCGAGCACGATCAGCGTGGCACCCGCCGCGGCCACGGCCTTGGCGTCTTCCACCAGCTGGCGCGCGGCATCGCCACGGCCCTGGATCTTGAAGCCACCCAGGCGCAGCACCGACTGCGGGGTCAGGCCCAGGTGCGAGCAGACCGGAATCTCGCGCTCGACCAGGTAGCGCACGATGTCGACCTTGAAGCCGGCACCTTCGATCTTGACCATCTCCGCACCGGCCTGCAGCAGCTGCAGCGAAGCGTCCAGCGCGCGTTCCGGGGTGGCGTCGGCGCCGAACGGCAGGTCCGCCACCAGCAGCGCACGCTGCAGCACGCGGGATACCGCACGGGTGTGATAGACCATGTCGGCCACCGTCACCGGCAGGGTCGAATCATGACCCTGCACGACCATGCCCAGCGAATCGCCGATCAGGATCAGGTCCACGCCATTGGCGTCGAAAGTGCGGGCGAAGCCAGCGTCGTAGGCGGTCAACATGACCAGCTTCTGGCCATTGCGCTTGGCCTCGGCCAGGGCGGGAACGGTCCAGGGCTTGCTGTCTGCGTGGGTGCTCATGTGCTGATAACCGGGGGAGATAACCCGGCCATTATCACCCTATCGGCGCGATCCCGCAGGCATCGACCCGCACCACTGCATCCTGCACGCGTCCATGGCCGGGAATCACCAGCTCCGGTGCGATTTCGGCCAGCGGCACCAGCACGAAGGCGCGCTCGTGCAGGTACGGATGCGGCACCTGCAGGCCGGGCTCGTCCAGCACCTGCGCGCCGTACAGCAGCAGGTCCAGGTCCAGCGCGCGCGGGCCCCAGTGCACGGCAGGGTCGCGCACGCGTCCGAACTGCTGCTCCAGCGCCAGCATCGCCTGCAGCAGATCGCTGGCGGCCAGGGTGGTCTCGACCGCAGCCACCGCGTTGACGAACGGTGGCTGGTCTTCATTGCCCCAGGCCGGCGTGGCGTACAGGCGCGACGCCTGGCGCAGCTGCGTGCCGGGCAGCCCATCCAGCGCGGCGATGGCCGCGCGGACGGTGCTGGCCGCGTCGCCCAGGTTGGCCCCCAGGCCGATCCAGGCAAGGGTCATGGCTTACTCGGCAGCGCCGCCGCCGGCAGCACCGGTGCGACGACGACGGCGGCGACGCTTGCGCGGTGCCCCACCCTCCTCGTCGCCACCATCGGTGTGCATGGCATCCAGCGAGGATTCCAGCTCATGCCCGGACTGCGCCTGTGCCTCGCGCCAGAACGCCACGTCGGCTTCGTGCTCGGCCGAGGCGACCTGGCGCAGGGCCAGGAAATCGAAGGCGGCGCGGAAGCGCGGGTGGGTGAGCGTGCGGAACACGCGCTTGCGCTGGCGCGAGCTGAAGCGCGCCTGCAGAAGCCAGATCTCCTGCATCGGCAGCGAGAAGCGGCGCGGCAGGGCGATGGTGCTCAGCTGCTGCACGGTGACCCGGTCGGCGGCGCGACGCTGCGCTTCTTCCGGAGCCACGCCCTGCTTGAGCAGGCTGGCCTGGGCGCGGCAGTAGGCCGGCCACAGCAGCAGCGCGAACAGGAACGCCGGCGAGACGGGCTCGTCGTTGGCCACGCGTGCATCGGTATTGGCCAGGCCTTCCACCAGCATGCGGCGCAGCGCGCCGGTGCGGTTGGACTTCAGTGCCTTGCCGCTTTCCGGGAACAGCACGTCGAACAGGCCGTAGCGTTCCAGGCCTTCGAAGCTGGCCACGCCGTGCCCGGACAGGAACAGCTTGAGCACTTCCTCGAACAGGCGCGCCGGGGCGGCCTCGTTGAGCAGGTTGGCCAGGTGCGGGATCGGTGCGGCGGTGCCTTCTTCGATCTGGAAACCGAGCTTGGCGGCCAGGCGCACCGCACGCAGCATGCGCACGGGGTCTTCCTGGTAGCGCTGCACCGGATCGCCGATGAGCTTCATCAGGCGTGCCTGCACGTCCTCGAAGCCGCCGGTGTAATCACGCACCGAGAAATCCTCGATGGCGTAGTACAGGGCGTTGCAGGTGAAGTCGCGGCGGACGGCATCGTCTTCGATGGTGCCGTACACGTTGTCGCGCACGAGCATGCCGTTTTCCATTTCGCGGTCGCCGCTGCCGTCATCGCTGTTGGCGCGGAAGGTGGCGACTTCGATGATCTCGCGGCCGAAGACCACGTGGGCCAGGCGGAAACGGCGGCCGATCAGGCGGCAGTTGCGGAACAGCTGCTTGACCTGTTCGGGCGTGGCGTCGGTGGCCACGTCGAAATCCTTGGGTTGGCCATTGACCAGCAGGTCGCGCACCGCGCCACCGACAAGGTAGGCGCCGAAGCCGGCATCGCGCAGGCGGTACAGCACGCGCAAAGCATTGGGGCTGATGTCCTTGCGGGAGATCGTGTGCTGGTCGCGCGGGATGACGCGCAGGCTGAACGGTGATGGAGCAGAGGAAATGATGTTGGCGCTTCCGGTTGAAGTTTCGGGATTGCCCAATGGCATCGAGGTGCATATACTAGCGCTCCTGCCCCGGCAGCGACACACTGCTCCCTTCGTCTAGTGGTTAGGACGTGGCCCTCTCAAGGCTAAAACAGGGGTTCGAGTCCCCTAGGGAGCACCAGTCGCCGCAGCAGGAACCGAAAAAGCCCGCCTTTGTGCGGGCTTTTCTGTTTTCCGGGGTTTGATGGCTGCGGTGGGTTGGTCGCTGTGGCGCCCGCCTGTTCCTGCGTTTGAGGGGGCGGGCCACCCTGGCCTGGACACGCAAAAGCCCATCCATGGTGCTCGATGGCGCCTTGCTCGTGTGCGCAGGACAGCGCACGCGAGCAAGGCGCCATCGAGCCCCCATGGATGGGTTTACGGCGTGTCCTGGATCGGCTGGCCTGCCGCCTCCCCCACGGAGAAAGGAGGCGCTGAAACGCAGGCCGGCCGTCAGCCTTCCATCTGCTCCAGTTCCTTGCCCTTGGTCTCGCGGACGTAGCGGACCACGAAGAAGATCGAGAGGAAGGCCGCCACGGTGTAGATGCCGTACGCACCGGCCAGGCCGATGCCGGCCAGCAGCATCGGGAAGGTGACGGTGATGGCGAAGTTCGACGTCCACTGCGCCGCGCCGGCCACCGCCAGCGCCGAGCCGCGGATCTGGTTCGGGAACATCTCACCCAGCATCACCCACATCACCGGGCCCCACGACATGTTGAAGAACACCACGTAGACATTGGCGGCCACCAGCGCCAGCCGGCCCATGCCGTCGGACAGCTGCAGCCTGCCATCGACCAGGCTGCCACTGGCAAAGGCCACCACCATCAGCGCCAGCGCAACGGCCATGCCCACCGAGCCGACCCACAGCAGCGGCTTGCGGCCGATGCGGTCGATCAGCAGCACCGTCACCAGGCAGGCACCGATGCTGAGCGCGCCGGACAGCACGTTGATCAGCAGCGCATCGTTCTCCGAGAAGCCCACTGCCTGCCACAGCACCGCGCCGTAGTAGAACACCACGTTGATGCCCACCAGCTGCTGCAGCACCGCCAGGCCGATACCCACCCAGACGATGCTGCGCAGGCGGCCGGTGGCCTTGTCCTTCAGGTCGGCGAAGCTCGGCCGGTGCTGGTCCTGGGCCAGGCTGCCCTCGATCTCGCTGCGCTTGGTCCGCGCCTCGCCCGCACCGTACAGCTTCACCAGCACCGCCTCGGCCTGCGCCTGGCGCCCCTTGGCCACCAGGAAGCGCGGGCTTTCCGGGATGGCCAGCAGCAGCACCAGGAACAGCAGCGACGGAATCGCCTGCATCCAGAACATCCAGCGCCACGCCTCCTGCCCCAGCCACAGCACCTCGGTGGAAGCACCGGCGGCGCGCGCCAGCAGGAAATTGCTGAGGAACGCCGCGAACAGGCCGCTGATGATGGCCATCTGCTGCACCGTCGCCAGCTTGCCGCGGTAGCGCGCCGAGGCCACTTCGGCGATGTAGGCCGGCGACATCACGCTGGCCGCGCCCACCGCGAAGCCGCCGACCATGCGCGCGGCCACGAACAGCCACGAGGCATGCGCCGCGCCCGCGCCCAGCGCCGACAGCAGGAACAGCACCGCCGAAATGATCAGCACGCTGCGCCGGCCCAGCAGGTCGCCCAGCCGCCCGGCCACGAATGCACCGATCGCGCAGCCCAGCAGCATCGACGCCACCTCGAAGCCCAGCGCGGCCTCGCTGGAATTGAACGCCTGGCGCAGGCCGTCGACTGTACCGTTGATCACGCCGCTGTCGAAGCCGAACAGGAAGCCCCCCAGGGTGGCCACGCAACTGATCAGGACGATGAAGGCGGTGTTTTCGCCGCGCGTGCCGGCGTTTGCAGGAATCGCTGTGGACATTGGGTCTTCCGCGAAAGGGGTGGGCCGGCCGCTCAGCGCAGCAGGTACTGGTTCAGCAGGTTCTCATAGGCTTCCTGCCGGCCGCTACGCTGGCGCGGTTCGCCGGCCTGCTGGGCATGCGCGCAGAGGTCGTCCAGGCTGAGCTGGCCGGCGGCAAAGGCCTGGCCCGGGCCATGGTCGAAGCTGGCATAGCGCTCGCGCCGCCACGTCTCCAGCGGCGAGGCCTGCAGCAGCGCATGGGCCACTTCCAGGCCGCGGGCGAAGGCATCCATGCCGCCGATATGGGCCAGGAACAGGTCCTGCGGGTCGCTCGACTCGCGGCGCACCTTGGCATCGAAGTTCAGGCCGCCATGGCCCAGCCCGCCCTGCCGCAGCACCACCAGCATGGCGCCGGTGGCGTCGTACAGGTCGGTCGGGAACTGGTCGGTATCCCAGCCGTTCTGCGGGTTGCCGCGGTTGGCGTCGATGCTGCCCAGCAGGCCGGCATCGGCAGCCACCTGCAGGTCGTGTGCGAAGGTATGCCCGGACAGGGTGGCGTGGTTGGCCTCGATGTTCAGCTTGAAATCGGCGTCCAGGCCGTGCTCGCGCAGGAAGCCGACCACGGTGGCGCTGTCGAAGTCGTACTGGTGGTGCATCGGCTCCATCGGCTTGGGCTCGATCAGGAAGGTGCCCTGGAAGCCGATGCTGCGGCCATGGTCGCGGGCCGCGGCAAGGAACCGCGCCAGATGCGCCTGTTCGCGCTTCATGTCGGTGTTGAGCAGGCAGGCATAGCCTTCGCGACCGCCCCAGAACACGTAGTTGCTGCCACCCAATGCCACGGTGGCCTCCAGCGCCGCACGCACCTGCACCGCCGCGCGCGCGACCACGGCGAAGTCCGGGTTGGTGGCCGCACCATTCATGTAGCGCGGGTGCGAGAACAGGTTGGCCGTGCCCCACAGCAGCTGCATGCCGGTCTGCTGCTGGCGCTGGCCGGCCAGCTCGACCATGTGCGCGAGGTTGGCGCGGTATTCGCCGATGTCGTCCGCATCCGGCGCCAGGTCCACGTCATGGAAGCACCAGTACGGCACGCCCAGCTTGGTGAAGAACTCGAACGCGGCGTCGCAGCGCGCTTCGGCGCGGGCCAGCGCGGTAGCGCCGTGGTCCCACGGGTAGGCCCGGGTGCCCGGCCCGAAGGGGTCCTGGCCGGCGCCGCAGAAACTGTGCCAGTAGGCCACGGCAAAGCGCAGGTGCTCGGCCATGCTGCACCCGCCGATCTGCTTCTGTGCGTCGTAGACCTTGAAGGCCAGGGGATTGTCGGAATCGCGGCCCTCGAAGGGGATGCGGCCGATGCCGGGGAAGTACTCACGCTGACCAACATGGAACGGGGTTGCCATGGACGATGCTTCCTTCTTCGGGATCAGGGCAGGCGCTGCTGGAACAGCGGCGTCAACGCCTGCAGGTGGTGGACGAAACGCTGGTAGCCGGCCTCGTAGGCGGCGGCGCGCGTGGGATCGGGCCGGGCGGCAAGGGCGGCGTCGAACTGCAGGTGCTCATCAACCAGATCGGCCAGCGCCCGGCCCTGCCCTTCGCACAGCCACAGCGCCTGCAGCGCGGCACCGAAGGCTGCACCTTCGGCCTGCACCGGCACGACCACCGGCAGCTGGAACAGGTCGGCAATCAGCTGTCGCCACGCTGAGCTGTTGGCGCCGCCGCCGGTCAGCACCAGGCGTTGCCCATGCAGGCCACCTTCGACCAGCGCGTCATGGCCCAGCCGCAGGCTGTAGCTGGCGCCCTCCATCGCGGCGCGGTAGAGGTTGGCCGGGGTCAGGTTGTGCAGGTCCAGCCCATGCAGGGCGCCGCGCGCCAGTGGCAGGTCGGGGCTGCGCTCGCCATTGAAGAACGGCAGCATCACCAGCCCATCGGCACCGGGCGTGCTCTGTGCCAGCAGGTCTTCGCACTGCGCGGGCGACTGGCCCAGCAGCGCGGCGACCTGGCCGGTGGCGATCGTGCAGTTCATCGTGCAGATCAACGGCAGCCAGCCGCCGTCGGAAGCGCAGAACGCGGCCCAGCGCCCTTGCGCATCGACGCAGGGCGTGGCGCTCCAGGCGAACAACGTGCCGGAGGTGCCCAGGCTCATGCTCAGCCGCCCCTCGCGCACCGCACCAGTGCCGATCGCCGCCATCATGTTGTCGCCGCCACCGACTGCCACGCGGATGCCGGGCGGCAGCCCCAGCAGTGCGGCGATCGCCGGCAGCAGCGTGTAGCCCTGCTCCGGGCCGACCAGCGGCGGCAGCAGCGCCGCCAGATCACGGCGCTCATCCGTGGCGGCCAGCATTGCCGGTGACCAGTCGCGCCGGCGCACATCCAGCCAGCCCGTGCCGGAGGCGTCACCGGCCTCCATGAAGCGCTGTCCGGTCAGCCACAGGTTCAGGTAGTCGTGCGGCAGGGCGATGCCGTCCAGGGCCGCATCCACCTCGGGCCGGTGCTGGCGGGTCCAGCGCAGTTTGGATGCGGTGTAGCCCACCCGCAGGTCGTTGCCCGCCTCGGCAATGCACGCTGCCGCCCCGCCCAGGGTGGCGGTGATGTCCTCGCATTCGGCGCTGGTGCTGGTGTCGCACCAGAGCTTGACCGGGCCCAGCGCGCGGTTGTCGCGCCCCAACGGCACGAAGCCGTGCTGCTGGCCGGACACCGCCAGCCCTCGCACCTGCGCGCGCACCGGCCCGGGCAGGGCCTGGATCGCCTCCACCAGCGCCTTTACCCAATCGGCGGCGTTCTGCTCGCGGCCACCGTCGGCTGTCGCCGACAGCTCCAGCGGCCGGGCCTGCTGCGCCAGCACCGCGCGTGCCGCCGCGTCGTAGGCGATCACTTTCACGCTCTGCGTGCCGGCGTCGATGCCCAGATACACGCTCATGCTCTGCCCATCCCTGCGATCCGCACCGCTTCACCGCCCGTTGTCCACCGATGGACAACGAGTCTGCCGGGGGCTTCCCCGGCTTGGCAATGTGCAGTGCCGCAAAGTGCCGCTGCGCGGTGGCCGCACACCCTCGCCACCTGTCCAGAATCGCCACTGCGCACGGTGCCGGTTGGTCCAACGGCAGCGCGCGCGTTCAACCTGTTCTAGAATTGTCCGCTTGAAGACGGATCTGCCTCCCCCCTTATGCCCTTTGTCGTCACCGAAAACTGCATCAAGTGCAAACACACCGATTGCGTGGAAGTGTGCCCCGTGGACTGCTTCCACGAAGGCCCGAACTTCCTGGTGATCGACCCGGACGAGTGCATCGACTGCACCCTCTGTGAGCCGGAGTGCCCGGTCAACGCGATCTTCCCGGAGGACGATGTCCCGGCCGGCCAGGAAGTGTTCGTGGGCCTCAATGCCGAGCTCGCCAAGGAGTGGCCGGTGCTGACCGTGCGCAAGGATCCGCCCGCCGATGCCGGCGAGTGGGACGGCAAGCCGGACAAGCTGCCGCTGCTGGAGCGCTGAGAAGCGCCTGTTGCGGCAACGAAAAAGGGCGCCCTGGGCGCCCTTTTTTGTGGGTGGCGCCAACCAAGGTTGGCGTCTACCAGAGCGAAGGGTAGCGCCGGGCAATGCCCGGCGGAACCTCGACCGCGCTTACTGCGCCAGCTTCGCCTTCAGTGCGGCAATCAGCTTCACCGGGGCTTCGGCGGTGGCCGGCAGGCCACGCGGGTCGACCGCGGAGATGTAGGCACCGGCATCGACGGCGACCACGCGGACCAGGAAGTTGCTGCCTTCATAGGCCACGTCATACGAACCCAGCAGCTGCGCGCGGCTGGCGATGGTCAGGCCCTCCACGCCTTCCAGCGCGGTGCCGACCTTGCCGAAGGCCTCTTCCTTGCTGCCCGGGATGGTGAAACCGCTGTTGCCAGCGGCCGGGGCGGCGGCGGCCGGAGCGGCCGGCTTGGTGGCCGAGCTCAGCGCCGGCACCTGGTTGCCACCGGCACCGGCCGGGACGTTCAGATCCGGCGGCACTTCCAGCGGGCGCATTTCGGGCGCCAGGGCGTAATCACCCTTGGCGCCACGCTTGAAGCAACCGGTGGTGCCGGCAGCGACGGCGATGGCAAGCAGGGCGTAGGACAGCACGCGGACAGTGGAAACGGATTGACGCATGTGGATCTCCTGGATCAGGCCACGACAACAGGTCAGTGGCTGGAAAGGGCTTCAAGGGCGGCGATGTCACCGGCGAGATGGTCGGCCGCGGGCTGGTGTGCGGCCGAAAGCGGCAGCAGCGGCAGGCGCAGGTCATGGCCGATGCCGATGCGGCGCAGCAGCGCCTTGACCGGGATCGGGTTGGGTTCGACGCCGCAGAAATCATGGAACGGCTGCAGGCGCGCATCCCAGGATTCAGTGGCGTCATGTTCGTGGGCGGCAGCCAGCGCGCACATGCGACGGTAGGCACCGGGCAGCACGTTGGAACCGACCGAGATCAGCCCGGCCATGCCGGCCTGGATCGAGCGGGCGGCGGTGCCGTCATCGCCACTGAGCACGGCGAACTCCGGACCCGCCAGGGCCAGCAGGGCCTGCACGCGCCCCATGTCGCCCACCGCTTCCTTGATGGCGACGATGTTCGGGTGGCTGGCGAGCTCGGACACGGTCTCCGGCAGCATGTCGCAGCCGGTGCGGCCGGGCACGTTGTACAGCACCACCGGCAGGCCGCCCTGGTCGGCCACGGCGCGGTAATGCGCGATCAGGCCGGCCTGGGTGGGCCGCACGTACGGCGGGGTCACCACCAGGGCGTGGGTGGCGCCGAGCGCGGCGGCGCGGCGGGTCTGTTCAATGGTCTTGGCGGTACCGGACAGGCCGGTGCCGGCCAGGACCGGGACGCGGCCGGCGATGCGCTCGACGGCGCTGGCCAGCAGCTGGTCGTACTCCGCATCGGACAGGGTGGCTGCTTCGCCGGTCGAGCCGGCAACGACGACGCCCTGGACGCCGCCCTCCAGCTGCAGGTGCAGCAGGCGCTGCCAACCGTCGGGGTCGAGGGAGCCGTCGGCCCGGAACGGGGTCGCCAGCGCGGTGATGAGGCCGGAAAGGGACAAGGACGTGCTGCTCTTGGCTGGGGAGGGAAAACGCCCGCCACGACAGGCCGGGGGCACCTGAATGTTACTTGCGGCGCGAAAGCACGGGCAAGTATGCTGGACACCGGTGGATTCCCGCCCCCGGCGGGCATTCAGACTCACCCATGCATTACCCGGAATCGCCTTGACCGACACCACCCCGCGCCCCGCGCCGAGCGAAAACCACCTCCTGATCAACGCCTACACGACGCATCCGGAGTCCCCCCTGCTGTCCGTCACCCGCCGCATTGCCGACAGTGGCTGCAATCTGGTGGACGCTCGGCTGGCCACGGTCGGCCGCGATGTCTCGGTCACCGCCCTGGCCACCGGCTCCTGGGATTCGGTGGCCAAGCTGGAAGCGATGCTGACCCGGCTCGAGCGCGAGGAAGGCCTGAAGCTGGTCTGGTACCGCACCGAGGCCAAGCAGGCGCAGTCCAACCTGCTGCCGTACATCGTCGAAGTGATCGCCGCCGACAAGCCGGGCATCCTGTTCCAGCTGGCCGATTTCTTCGACCGCCAGGGCATCACCATCGAGAGCCTGCAGAGCACGCGTTACCGCGCCATGCAGACCGGTGCTGAAATGTTCAGCGCGCAGGTCACCATCGGCGTGCCGGCCAACATGCACATCGCCGCGCTGCGCGACGATTTCCTCGAATTCTGCGACCACCTGAACCTGGACGCGATCATGGACCCGATGAAATTCTGATCGGACGTGCGGATTTTCGCGCGCCTCTCACGGGCGCGTGGCGTTTCATGCAATTGTCGTAGAAACAACCCAGGCTCGACAGAAGGACCTCATGAACAACGGCGATACCCTGGACAGCACCACCCTTTCCCTCCCGCTGGCACTGTCCGGCGGTGACCAGACCACCCTCGGCGATTACGCAGGCCAGTGGCTGGTGCTGTACTTCTACCCCAAGGACAGCACCCCCGGCTGCACCACCGAAGGCATCGACTTCAACGCGCTGCTGCCGGAACTCAAGAAGGCCGGCGCGGTCGTGCTCGGCGTCTCCCGCGACTCGGTGAAGTCGCACGACAACTTCTGCGCCAAGCAGGGCTTCAACTTCCCGCTGGTCAGCGATGCCGACGAAGCGCTGTGCACCGCCTTCGACGTCATCAAGATGAAGAACATGTACGGCAAGCAGGTACGTGGCATCGAACGCAGCACCTTCCTGATTTCTCCCGACAGCCAACTCGTGCAGTCCTGGCGCAAGGTCAAGGTCGCCGGCCATGCCGACGCCGTGCTTGCCGAACTGAAGGCCGCCCAATCCAAGTGAGTTCCAACGCCCACTGTGTCCGCCACCACCCTGCCCTGCAGCAGGTCGTGGTGGTTTTTCCCTGTCCGTAACCAGGAAATGACGATGACCCGAGGCAAGCGCATCTACGTGCTGGATACCAACGTGCTGATGCACGATCCCACCGCGCTGTTCAAGTTCGAGGAACATGACGTCTACCTGCCCATGCAGGTGATCGAGGAGCTGGACAACGGCAAGAAGGGCACCTCCGAAGCGAGCCGCAACGCCCGCCAGGTGAGCCGCTTCCTCAATGAGCTGGTGCAGGAATCGGGCCTGGACAACCTGGCCGACGGCATTCCGCTGGAGCGCCCGAACGGCCTGCAGCTGCGCGGCAAGCAGAGCGCCGGCAAGCTGCGCTTCCAGACCAGCCATTTCGATGCGGGCAAGAGCTTCGGCAAGGTCATCCCGGACAACGCCATCCTTGGCGCGATCCTGGCGCTGAAGGAAGAAACCCCCGACCTGCCGGTGGTGTTCGTTTCCAAGGACATCAACCTGCGGATCAAGGCCGCCATCGCCGGCATCGTGTCCGAGGACTACGAAAACGACCGCGCGCTGGACGATTTCAGCCTGCTCTACACCGGCGCCACCGAGCTGCCGGAAGACTTCTGGAAGCGCCACGGCGAGGACCTGCGCAGCTGGAGCGACAAGGGCCGCACGCATTACGAGATCCTCGCGCAGGATGGCGAGGAGTGGTACCCGAACCAGTACGTCTACCTGCCCGGCGAAGACGAGGTCGAACTGCGCGTGAGCCGCGTGGTCGGCGATGGCAAGGTGGTGCTGTCGCTGGTCGATGATTTCCGCCACGGCAGCCACGCCGTGTGGGGTATCAGCGCGCGCAACCGCGAGCAGAACTTCGCGCTCAACGCACTGATGGACCCGGAGATCGACTTCGTCACCCTGCTCGGCACCGCCGGCACCGGCAAGACCCTGCTGGCGCTGGCCGCCGGCTTGGCGCAGACGATGGACCAGCAGCGTTACCGCGAGATCATCATGACCCGCGCCACGGTCAGCGTGGGCGAGGACATCGGCTTCCTGCCGGGTACCGAAGAAGAAAAGATGACGCCGTGGATGGGCGCGCTGACCGACAACCTGGAAGTGCTCACCCACAACCAGGAAGGCGGCACCTGGGGCCGCCAGGCCACCAACGACCTGCTGGCCAGCCGCATCAAGATCCGCTCGATGAACTTCATGCGCGGGCGCACCTTCCTGTCGCGCTACCTGATCCTGGATGAAGCGCAGAACCTCACCCCGAAGCAGATGAAGACGTTGATCACCCGTGCCGGCCCCGGCACCAAGATCGTCTGCCTGGGCAACGTCGAGCAGATCGACACCCCGTACCTGACCGAAACCACCTCTGGCCTGACCTACGCGGTGGACCGCTTCAAGAACTGGCCGCATAGTGCGCACATCACCCTGCGCCGCGGCGAACGTTCGCGCCTGGCCGATTACGCTTCGGAGGTGTTGTGAAACGTTGCACCCGCCTGCTGCTGCCCACGGCTGCGATCACCCTCGCAGCCGCACTGGCCGCCTGCACCACCACGCGCGGCCCGGCCAGCGTGCCGACCGCCGAGCGTACCGGCCAATCGTGGGTGGTGACCCGCCCCGCCATCGCCGCGCAGGTGCTGGACACCTGCTCGCGCACCAGCCCCGGCCGCGAGGCCGGGCGGGTAAGCGGCTACTGGGCACCCAGCCGGCAGCAGGTGGACCAGATGGAAGCCAAGCTGTCCTCGCTGGAAGCCCAGGTGCCGCACGTACTGGATTTCGACCGCCAGTACGTGGGCATCGAAAGCGGCGGCCAGCAGCTGATCTACATCAACGCTTTCCACCTGCCTGAAGGCGCCGGCAGCAACCCCGCCCGCGAAGCGATCCGCGTCTGCGATGGCGGCCGGCAGTTCTGGGGTGCGGTGTTCGATCCGGCCACCGGCACCTTCAGCGACCTGCAGTTCAACGGCGGCAAAGTGCCGTCGCCCTGAGGCGGCGGCATGGGAATACGCCTGCCCACCTGGGTCTGGATCGGCGCGGTGGCGCTGTCCAGCGTGGCCGGCATGGTCAACGTGGTGGGCTTCCTGGGCTTCGAGCACCAGGCGGTGAGCCACATGACCGGCAGCACGAGCCAGCTGGGCATGGCCATCGCCCAGGGTGACTGGCGCGCGGTCGGCCACCTGTGGGGCCTGCTGATCGCGTTCTCGCTGGGCGCGATGCTCAGCGGCCTGCTGATCCAGGACAACACGCTGCAGCTGGGCCGGCGCTACGGCGTGGCCCTGGCGATCGAATCGGCGCTGCTGCTGGTGGCCATTCCGCTGTTCGAACAGCAGCAGATCTGGGGTGCGCTGGCCGCTGCCATGGCGTGCGGCCTGCAGAACGCGATGGCCACCACCTTCAGCGGCGCCGTGGTGCGCACCACCCATCTGAGCGGCATGTTCACCGATCTCGGCATCGGCCTGGGCCACCTGCTGCGCGGCCTGCCGCTGCAGGTCCGCCGGCTGACCCTGAGCGGGCTGATCATCAGCGGCTTCCTCGGCGGCGGCATTCTCGGTGCCTGGTTGTTCATGCATTTCCGCTACGACGCCCTGCTCGCCCCCGCCCTGCTGACCGGGCTGACCGGTATCGTCTATGTGCTCTACCAGCAGTGGGCGCGCTGGCGGCATTGAACCGGGGGCATCCGCGCATGGCGTGGATCTACTTTCACAGGCGGGACCACGGCACAATCGAGGCATGAGCCCGACCACTCCCGCTTCTGCCCTCACCATCGCCGGTTCCGATTCCGGCGGCGGCGCCGGCATCCAGGCCGACCTGAAGGCCTTCGCCGCGCATCGCGTACACGGCCTGTCCGCCATCGCTGCACTGACTGCACAGAACACCCGCGGCGTGACGGCCGTGCACGTGCCGCCGGTCGCCTTCCTGCGCGCGCAGCTGGATGCCTGCTTCGATGATTTCGACATCCACGCGGTGAAGCTCGGCATGCTGGCCAATGCGGAGGTGATCCACACCGTCGCCGACGTGCTTGAACAACGCCGCCCTGCACACGTGGTGCTCGATCCGGTGATGGTCGCCACCAGTGGCGCGCGCCTGCTGGAAGACAGCGCGCTGCAGGCCATGCGCGAACGCCTGATACCGCTGGCCACGCTGATCACGCCCAACACCCCCGAAGCCGAACTGCTGGTCGGCCGCAGCATCAGCAACGCCGACCAGGCCGAGCAGGCTGCCGCCGCCCTGCTGGACATGGGTGCCGGCGCCGTCCTGCTGAAGGGGGGCCACCTGCACGAAGGCAACCGGGTGATCGACCGCTACTTTGACGGCGTCAGCAGCGAGGAATTCATCCACGCACGGCTGCCGCTGGATGCACACGGCACCGGCTGCACGCTGGCCTCGGCCATCGCCGCACAGCTGTGCAACGGGCTCAGCCTGGCCAACGCCTGCGAAGCCGGCATCGACTACGTGGCACGCGGCCTGCAGCAGGGGTACGCACCCGGCCGCAGCGAGGTGCTCGTGCTGGACCACTTCGGCGCGGCACCGCACGCATGAGCGATACGCCGCGCACGATCGCCGTGGACAGCGGCGATGGCCACCGTTACGAAATCATCGCCTGCGTGCCGCCACGGCCACTGGCCCGCCTGCTGTGGCTGCCGGCACTGGGCGTGGCCGCACGCCACTACGTGCCGCTGGCGCAGGCACTGGCAGCGCGTGGGATCGCTGTCTACCTGCATGAGTGGCGCGGCAACGGCAGCAGTTCCCTGCGCCCTTCGCGCACGGCGGACTGGGGTTACCGCGAGATCCTCGAACAGGACCTGCCGGCCAGCCAGGCCGTGCTGGGCCGCGAAGACGAAGCAGAGGCTGCGCTCCCGTGGATCATCGGCGGGCACAGCCTGGGCGGGCAGCTGGCCTGCCTGCATGCGGGCCGCACTGCGGATCGATTCCAGCGCTTGTGGCTGGCGGCCAGCGGCACGCCGTTCTGGCGCGTGTTCCCGCCGCCGCGCGGCTGGCTGCTGCCGCTGTTCTACCGCTTCCTGCCGTGGATCGCGCGCCGGCAAGGGGTACTGCACGGCCGCCGCCTCGGCTTTGGCGGCACCGAGGCACGCGGGCTGATCGCCGACTGGGCGCGCGTGGGCCTGAACAACCATTACGCCGCCGTCGGCATGCACGAAGACCTCGATGCGCAGTTGACGCGCATCCATGGCAGCGCGCAGGCGGTACTGATGGCCGATGACTGGTTCGCGCCCCTCGGGTCGATGCAGGCGCTGCTGGCGAAGCTGCCGAATGTGGCCTCACGCGTGCGCGTGCTTTCCGCGCAGGAACTGGGTACGCGTGCGGATCACTTCGCCTGGATGAAGGCGCCGGATGCCGTGGCTGAGCACTTTTTCATTCAGTTGAATGAAAATTTTCACAAAAGCGTTGACGGCAGCCGCCGACATCCGCATAATTCCGCTCCTGTCGCAGGGCGCCCGTAGCTCAGTTGGATAGAGTACCTGGCTACGAACCAGGCGGTCGGGAGTTCGAATCTCTCCGGGCGCACCACTCGACAGGCTTCCAGCATCCGCCGCTGGAAGATGCAGTAAAATGTAGTAACAAAATTGATTGTGTACCGCGCGCCCGTAGCTCAGTTGGATAGAGTACCTGGCTACGAACCAGGCGGTCGGGAGTTCGAATCTCTCCGGGCGCACCACACACGATCAACACAACAAGTTTATGTAATTGGCGCCCGTAGCTCAGTTGGATAGAGTACCTGGCTACGAACCAGGCGGTCGGGAGTTCGAATCTCTCCGGGCGCACCATTACACCGAAACAGCAGGCTCCGGCCTGCTGTTTTTTTTTGTGTTTTCGGCAGGGCTGCGCCCTGCACCTGCAGAGGCAACGTCAACTTCAAAAGCCGAAGCGGCATTCCGTGGGATGGCGGGGCACTGTGGGTGTGCGGGGACGCCGTAAAGCCATCCATGGGGGCTTGGTCGCCGCATCCATGCGGCTCACACGCCGCAAACCCACAGTGCCCCGCCTTCGACAGATCCCCTCGGCTGTTGGAACCTGCTGGTGGTGGGTGCCGACCGTTGGTCGGCACATCTGTCAGATATCGAATGAATCATCCACGCATGGCGTGGCTCTACTGTGTCGACCAAGGTCGACACCTACCAGATCCAACCCCGTGCCGACCAACGGTCGGCACCCACCACCATCAACAGCAGGCTCCAACAGATCGCGGAAGTCTGTCGAAGGCGGGGTGGGGCCGGTTGAGGGGGCGTGAGCCGCATGGATGCGGCGACCGAGCCTACATGGACGTATTTACGGCGTCCCCCTCAACCGGACCCACCCCGCCATCCCACGGATAACCAGCTGTTGCTGTTGCTTCGGCTTCGGCAGGTGCAGGGCTGCAAGCCCTGCAAACAAGACCCTCATCCACGCATGGCGTGGATCTACCCCACCGCCTGCCACCACTGCGCCAGCAGCTCCGGCCTGCGCAACCGCTCGCGCCACCAGCGCAATGCCGCACCATCCTCACCCGTGCGCCACGCCAGCCAGAATGTCTCCTCCGGCTTGGGTTCCTCCACCTCGCGGATCACCAGCTGGCCGCGCGCTACCGCCGCGCGTGCACACGGCCCGGGCAGGAAACCGAAGCCCACGCCCTGGCACTGCAGCTTCAACTTGCTGGCCATGTCCGGCACCGTCAGCATTTCCTGGCCCATCAACAAGCCCACCGTCCGCGGCAGCAAGCGGCGCGCGGAATCGGACACCGCGATCGCGCAATGCTCGGCCAGCTGCTCGCGGCCCAGCACGCCCGGCACCTGCGCCAACGGATGATCCGGCGCTACCGCAAACACGAAATCGACGCTGCCCAGCGGTTCCACGACATAGCCACCACCACTGGGGCCTTCGCCCGCGGCACCCACCAGCAGGTCGGCACGGCGATCCAGCAGCGCTTCCCAGGTACCTGACAGCGCTTCACCGAACAGCCGCAGGCGCGTCGGCGCTTCAATCCCACGAAACGCAGCGATGTCCGGCCCAAGCAGCCAGGTCGGGAACATCGAATCCACCGCCAGGGTCAGCTCAGCCTCCCAGCCGGAGGCCACCCGGCGCACCCGCAGCTCCAGTTCGCGGGCGGCACGCAGCAGGTGGCGGCCCTCGTCCAGCAGGGCGCGGCCGGCCTCGGTCGGCTCCGCACGGGGGCCGACCCGATCGAACAGCTGCACGCCCAGGTCCTCCTCCAGCTTGGCCACGGTGTAAGAGATGGTCGAGGGCACCTTGTGCAGGGCCTTGCCGGCGCCGGCAAACGAGCCGCGGCGGTCGATGGCGTCCAGGATCTGCAGGGCGTCGAGGCTGAGCTTGAGCATTCGAAATTTTCGATGATGGCTGTCAAAACTATCCGTTTTTCAAACCCGGGGTGCAAGCGGATACTTCTCTCCAACGGGGAAACACAGCGGCCACCGGCCCACCCCGCCCCATCGAAACCATCGAACAAGGAGAAATCATCATGCTGCAGATCCGCAAGAGCGCTACCCGTGGCCTGGCCGAGCATGGCTGGCTGTCTTCCCGCCACACCTTCTCCTTCGCCGGCTACTACGATCCGCGCTACGTCAGCTTCGGCCCGCTGCGCGTCATCAACGAAGACAAGGTCATCGGCGGCCAGGGCTTCGGCACCCACAGCCACAGCAACATGGAAATCATTTCCTACGTGCTGGGCGGTGCGCTGGAGCACAAGGACTCGATGGGCACCGGCTCGGTGCTGCGCTACGGCGACGTGCAGGTGATGAGTGCCGGCAGCGGTGTCAGCCACAGCGAGTTCAACCACTCGGCCACTGATCCGGTGCACTTCCTGCAGATCTGGGTCTTCCCGGCCAGCGAGAACATCGAGCCGTCGTACCGCGAGACCCACTTCGCGCCGGAGACCAAGCGCGGCCAGCTGCGCCTGATCGCCTCGCCCGATGGCGCCGACGGTTCGCTGCGCATCCAGCAGGACGCCCGCATCTACGCCACCATCCTCGATGGCAGCCAGAAGCTGCACCACGCACTGGGCAACGGCCGTGGCGCCTATGTGCAGGTCGCCCGTGGCCAGCTGCAGGTCAACGGCATCACCCTCGACGCCGGTGATGCGCTGCAGGTCAGCGACGAGGCCCAGCTGACCCTGGAGAACGGCAACGACGCTGAAGTGCTGGTGTTCGACCTGCCGCTGTAAGCACCAGGCAGTACCCTGCCGCGAGGCCCGCGATACCCATCGGTATCGCGGGCCTTTGCGTGTGCGACGGGCGACGCTGCATTCGTATTCGCACTGGAATGACACAAATGGCACTTGCCCGGCCGATCTGAAAACGTTTTCATGGCCGGGATCCTCCGGAGCCTTCCCTGCGCATGACGCCTTCTTCCCCGCGTGCCCAGCAGCACGCCACCCGCGCCGCCTTCTTCATTCCCGGCTTTGCCACCGCCGCCTGGGCGCCGATGGTGCCCTATGCCAAGGCCAAGGCCGGCCTGTCCGATGCCAGCCTGGGCGCGGTGCTGCTCTGCCTGGGCCTGGGCTCGCTGCTGGCGATGCCCTTGGCCGGCGCGTTGAGTGGACGCCTGGGGTGCCGTCGCCTGATGGTCATCACCACGGCGTTGATCCTGCTGGCCCTGCCACTGCTGGCGCTCGCGCCATCGCCGCTGGCACTGGGTGCGGCCCTGTTCCTGTTCGGTGCCGGCGTTGGCGCGATGGACTGCACGATGAACATGCAGGCCGTCGCGGTCGAACGCGATGCCGGTCGCGCGATGATGTCCGGCTTCCACGCGTTCTACAGCATCGGCGGCTTCGTCGGTGCCGGCTGCATGACCGGCCTGCTGTTGCTGGGCACGCCGCTGTGGATGGCGGCCCTGCTGTCGGTGGCAGCCATGCTCGTGGTGGCATTGCTGTCGGCACCGCACTGGCGCCCGCAGCGCATCGCCCATGACGGACCGATGCTGGCCGTTCCGCATGGCGTGGTGCTGTTCATCAGCGTGCTGGCCTTCATCGTGTTCCTCGCCGAAGGCTCGATGCTGGACTGGAGCGCGGTGTTCCTGGCCGAAGTGCGGCAGGTGCCGCGCGACCAGGCCGGCGCCGGCTTCGCGGTGTTCACCCTGGCGATGACCGCGATGCGCCTGTTCGGCGACGGCATCGTCGAGCGCCTGGGCCGTACGCGCACGATCGTGCTGGGGGGCATCACCGCAGCCACGGGCTTCGCCCTGGCCACGCTGGTGCCTTCCTTCGCGGTGGCGCTGGCGGGCTACGTGATGGTCGGCCTGGGCTGCGCCAACATCGTACCGGCGCTGTTCTCGATGGCCGGCCAGCAGCGTGCGATGCCTGAGAGCATTGCGATCACGGCCGTGACCACGCTGGGCTATGCGGGCATCCTCGCCGGCCCGGCAGCGATCGGCGGGCTGGCCCACCTCACCACCCTGGGCTTCGCCTTCCTGTGCGTGGCAGCGCTGCTGCTGGGCGTGGCCGCCTCCGCCCGGGCGCTGGCACGCCGCCTGCCGTAAGGAAGAACGTCAGCTGCGGGTGGGCGCAGCGGCAGCGGTATCGCGCACCAGCCACTCGGCCTGCGCCGGCAGCTGCGGCGCCGGGCAGGTTGCGCGGGGATGGTGTTCGTCCTGGGCCATCCAGTCATCGACCACGCCGGCCAGCAGGTCCAGCCGCAGCGGCAGGGTGATGTGGTCTTCGCCGCGCATCTCGATGTAGTGCGCGCGCGGATTGGCCAGGGCGAGCTCGCGACCCTGGCTGACCGGGATGTGCTGGTCGCCCTGCCCGTGCAGCAGCAGCACGCAGGCGCGGGTATCGGCCAGCGCGCGGGCGACGTCCACCTGGTCCAGGTCGACGTCGATGCGGCGGCTGGCCGCGGCGATCACCTGGTTGATGTCCTGGCCGCCATAACGCCAGCGAGCGTAGGACGCCACTGCCTGCGCCTTCAACCCCTCCGGCTGCAAGGCCATCAGGTGCGGGATCATCGTGCGGATCGCCACGCCGGCATTGGCGAACGACTCCATCGCCACCACGCCGGCCACCTGGTCGCCCAGCTTGTCTGCAGTGAACACCGCCGTCGCGGCGCCGTAGGACACGCCGAACAGGTACAGCGGCCCGGCGACCTCACCACGCGCACGCAGCTCGCCGATGACATCGACCACGTCATCCGATTCGTAGGTGCCGTAGCCCGACGGGCCGCGCCCGGACTGCCCGTGGTTGCGCAGGTCCAGGGTGACCACGCGGTAGCCCGACTCGGCCAGCTGCAACGACCACGGCAGCATCGAATCACCATTCATCATCCAGCCGTGCAGCAGCACCACGGTGCCGCGCGGCGCCTGCGCATGGAACGGCTGCGGCACCGACAGGCTCAGCCCGGTATCCAACGGCTGGCCGTTTTCATGGCGCTGCGGCAGGTAGTGGTAGCGGGCGCCGTAATCGCCCGGGTCGAAGACGCGCCAGAAGATCGGCACGTTGTCGCGCCCCGGCAGGAAGCCATGGCGGTTGGGCAGCTCGGCGATGGCCGCGGCGATGCGCGGCTGGTCCAGCAGGGTGGACACGCCACCGGGCGCGACCAGCTGGTCGCTGAGCGAGGTGGACGAGGCGGTGATCGAGGATGAGCATGCAGCCAGCCACAGGCCGGCGCACGCCAGCAACAGCAGCAGCGGGCGCTTCATGGGCAATCAGGGAAAAGGTGCGACAGCGTGGCAGGTTAGCGGGCGCGGCCGGGCGCATCTATCGCAGCTCGATGACGGGTTGATGACAAGCCGGGATCGATTCAGCTTCGTGCGATGTCGCATATGGACAAAGCATTGATCCGGATCAATGAACGCGCCTGCGCGTTTGCCGACAGTGCGCCCATGCGTACCTCGTTCAAGCTCCTCCTTGTCCTGGCCGCCGCCACCGGTGCGGCCTGGGGCATTGCCCGCAGCACGCCGTACTGGTTTGCGCCGCGCCAGCACGCCGTGGTCGACATCCACGATCCCGCGTTGATCGCCCGCGGCCAATACCTGTCGCGCGCGGCCGACTGCGCCGCCTGCCACACGGCCCCCGGCGGCAAAGCCTTTGCCGGCGGGCTGGGCATGCAGACGCCGATGGGCACGATCTATTCCACCAACATCACCCCGGACGCGGATACCGGCATCGGTCGCTACGACTATGCGGATTTCGAGCGCGCGGTCCGCCGCGGCGTCCGCCACGACGGCCAGCCGCTGTACCCGGCCATGCCCTACGCCTCCTACGTGATCGCCAGCGATGACGAGGTCCAGGCGCTGTACGCGTACTTCATGGGCGCGGTGCAGCCGGTGCGCCAGCACAACGCCGACAGCACGATCCCCTGGCCGGCCAACATGCGCTGGCCCCTGGCATGGTGGCAACTGCTGTTTGCCCGCCCCCGCAGCTTCGTTGCCGATCCTTCGCTGGATGCCGGCCAGCAGCGCGGCGCCGAACTGGTGGAGGGCCTGGCCCACTGTGGCGCCTGCCATACCCCGCGCGGGCTGGCCTTCCAGGAAACCGCCATGGCTGATGACGAAAGCCGCCGCTTCCTCTCCGGTTCGGTACTGGAAGGCTGGTATGCGAAGAACCTGCGCAACGAAGCCACCGGCCTGGCCAGCTGGAGCCAGGACGAGATCGTCGAGTTCCTGCGTACCGGCCGCACCGATCGCTCCGCCGCGTTCGGCGGCATGGCCGACGTGGTGGAACACAGCACCCAGTACCTGACCGACGCCGACCTGCTGGCCATGGCCCGTTACCTGAAGCAGTTGCCGCCGCGCGCCGGCCGCAGCACGCAGTGGATTGCCGGCCCCGACACGACCACCACCGCGCTGCGCGACGGCGATTACCGCGTGGAGGGTTCGCTGGCCTATGCCGAGCACTGCCAGGCCTGCCACCGTGCCGATGGCCGTGGCATGCCGCGCATCTACCCTGCCCTGGCCGGCAACTCCATCGTCTTCGCCGATGACCCGAGTTCGCTGGTGCAGGTCACCCTGGCCGGTGGCCGCACGCCGCACACGCCGCACGACCGGATGGCCTTCTCGATGCCCGGCTTCGAGCATCTGCCCAACGCCCAGCTGGCGCAGATCCTGACCTTCATCCGCAGCAGCTGGGGCAACCAGGCCAGCGCGGTGAGCGAAGCCGACATCGCGCGCATGCGCAGGGTGGTGCGCGACAAACCGGTGCATGTGGTTCCGCAGGAGGTGGCACCATGAGGCCCTCACGCAAGCGCAGAAGCGCGGCCATCGTCATTGCCATCGGCGCACTGGTGGTGGCCGCAGCCGCCGCACTGCTGTACGCGTACCGCCATCCGTCGCTGGATGCCACTCCCGCCACGTTGGACATCCTCGACGCACAGGGCGCGCGGGTCGGCGCGTACCACATGCCCAGCGCCGAAGAGATCGCCAGCCTCGGCAATGGCGATGCAGTGATGTACGGCCGCCGCCTGCTCAACGAGACCGCACGCCTGCTGCCGGACAACGTGGGCAATGACCTGAACTGCAACTCCTGCCACATGGCCGAGGGCAAGCGGCCTTTCGGCAACCACTACCTCAACACCGGCGGCGGCAGCTACCCGCGCTACATGACCCGTCCCGGCAAGGAGATCGGCCTGGTCGAACGCATCAACGGCTGCCTGCAGCGATCGATGAACGGCAAGCCGCTGGCCCGCGACGCACCGCCAATGCGCGCGATGCTGGAATACATGGCCTGGCTGAGCCGCCCCGTACCCGACGGCGCGCGCGTGGCGGCGCCAAGCGAAGGGCCGATCGACTCCTCGCTGGTGCCCGACCGCGTGCGCGGCCAGGCCCTGTATGCAGCGCAGTGCGCCGCCTGCCACGGCGGCAACGGCGAGGGCCGCCGCGATGGCAGCGGCGATATCGCCTTCCCGCCGCTGTGGGGCGAGCGCAGCTTCAACATCGGCGCGGGCATGGCACGGCTGTACAAGGCGGCCAGCTTCGTCAAGCACAACATGCCGCCGGCAGCGGGCCGCGAACCACCGCTGGGCCAGCAGGTGATGCCCGACCAGGACGCGGTGGACATCGCCGACTACTTCATCCACCAGCCGCGGCCGGATTTCGCCGGCAAGGGCAAGGACTGGCCGCGCGACCCCAAGCCCAAGGATGCGCGCTACTGACCCGTCAGCGCTTGACCAGCTCGACGCGTCGATTGCGTGCCTTGCCCTCTTCGCTGCCATTGTCGGCCACCGGTTTGTCCGCACCGAAACCGGCTGCCTGCAGGCGCTCGGCCGCAATGCCCTTGCCGGCCAGCGCCGCCACCACCGATGCCGCCCGGGCTTCGGACAGGCTGCGGTTGTGGGCCGCCGCACCGCTGTTGTCGGTGTGGCCTTCAATGGACAGTTTCAGCGAGGGATCGGCACGCAGCAGCTCCAGCACCTGCGCCAGCTGGGGTTCGGACGTGGGCAGGATGTCCGCCTTGTCGGTGGCGAAGTTGACCTGGATGGCGACCCGGCCAGCGCTGTCCAACTGCTTCTTCAGTGCATCGGCCGGCAGCAGCGCAGCGGTCTGGGTGAAGCCCTTGCGTTCGACCACCACCCAGCCGGCGCTGAGATATTCCAGCCGCGCATGGACCCAGAGCTGGCGACCATCGGCCAGGTCAACCTGGTAGACCACGGTGTCGTAGTCCTGCCAGCTGAAGCCGGCGGCATGGCTGTAGGCCGCCTTGACCGCCTGCGGCACACCGTCGGCCGCCTCGCGCGGGATGCGGCCTTCGAACACCTTGTGGCCACCGGCCTGCGCCATCATCGCCTCAAGGTTGCGCCGCACTTCGTGCATCGAATACGCGTGCTCGCCCTTGTCGAAATCCTGCGCCCAGGTGCGTCCTTCCACCTGTTCGAAGCGCTCGCCGTTCCAGAACGGGAAGGCGTCGAAGTCGCGCTTCTGCGGCGCATTGCGGTCGCTGTAGCCGGCCGGCAGTGCCAGGTGCGGGAAGCTGCCGGACCACTGCGCGGTGGCCTTGAACGGCACCGCATCCAGCACCACCAGCCCGGCCCCGTTGCTGTCCACTGCCAGCTGCACCCAGACCGTGCGATCGGCCTGGCGCACCACGTACACCGTGGTCGCCGCGTCCTGGTCCATGTTCACCGCATCGATGAAGCCACCACCGATTTCGTCTTCCAGCTGCGGGCCGTAGTAGATGTCACGCAGCAGCTTGCCTTCGAACACCTTGTGCCCACCGGCCGCCGCCAGCACGCCGTCGAAGTTGCGCTGCACTTCCAGCGCAGAGAAGGTCTTGTCCGCGGCAGCACTGGTGTCTGCCACGATGCGCGCCGACCAGCTGGGGCCTTCCTCCCAGTGCACCCCATCACCGATGCGGAACGGGAAGCGCGCCCATGCACGCTTGCTGGCGCTGTTCTGCGGCGCATAGCCCTGCGGCAGGCTGAAGAACGGCAGTTCCCCCAGGGCCACGCTGCTGCTCGACAATGCGGTGGTGTCGAAGGCCAGCACCGGCACGGGCTTGCCATCGCGGTCGGTGAGGCCCGGCACGACGTCCGCAGCCGGTACAGCGCTGGCGGCGGCAGGAGGGGCCGCGGGTGCGTCTGCAGGCGCCGTCGCCGCATCCGGCGCCGGTACGGGTGTCCGTTCGCAGCCTGCCAGTACCAGCAGCACCGCGGCCCCAAGCCAGATCTTCGTCCATGCCTGCATCGCCACACCTCACGTCCATTGAGAAGGGCCCGAGCATAGCCCATGGCCGTGACGGGCCACACATTGCCATCGTTCCTGCGTTCGCGCGTCACCGTGATGTCATTCGCGCTGCTGAAACTCCCGGGCTTTCCCCCACTCAAGGTCCGGTTTCGATGCGAACGATTGCGCGTTTTCCCCGAGTCTCGCTGCTTGCCCTGCTGATCGCCCCCGCGCTGGACGCCCTGGCCGAAGCACCGCAGGGCGAAGCCGCCGAAACGCACAGCACCGACGCACGGACCCTGGACCAGGTGCAGGTGATCGGCCAGGCCACCAGCTACGCCAAGACCTCTGTGCGCGCCGAAACGCTGAACCGACAGACCGTGCTCAGCAGCGTCAATGGTGCGCTCAACGAAGTGCCGGGCGTGGTGGTCAGCGAAGCCGACGCCACCGGTTCATCGGTGTGGGGCACGCAGATCAGCATGCGCGGCTTCGTCACCAACCGCGACACGCAGCAGATCGGCACCACCATCGATGGCCTGCCCAATGGTGGCTCGGGCTACGGTGGCGGCTCGATGGCCAACCGCTACATCGACACGCTCGACCTGGAGACGGTGGAAGTGAGCCAGGGCACGGCCGATATCTCCTCGCGTTCGAACGAGGCGCTCGGCGGCACCCTCAACTTCCTCACCAGCGATCCGCTGCAGGACAGCCGCCTGCGTTTCGTCGCCGGCGCCGGTGACAACGATGCGCGCAAGTACTACGTGCGCTACGACACCGGGCTGCTGGGCGGCCACACCCGCGCCTGGGTCAGTGCGTCCTCGGCCCGGGTGAGCGACTGGATCGACGGCAGCGGCAAGACCAGCAACGACCACATCGCCGGCAAGTTCATCACCGAACTGGACCGCTGGACGCTGACCGGCTACCTGTCCTACAACGATGCCGACGAGCCGGAATACACCAGCGTCTCGCCGCAGGGTTTCGCCACCAACCCCGACCGCGACAACCTGGTCGGCACCCTCACCGGCATCCCCTACCTGGACCAGAACTACCGTTCGGGTTCGCGTGCGCTGCGCGAAAACACCTTCGGCTACCTGCGCGCGGCCTTCGACGCCGGCAACGGCTTCAAGGCCTCGATGGCCGCCTATGGCCACCGCATGCAGGGCCGCGGCGACTGGCTGCCGCCTTACCTGGCCGATGTCACGAATGATGGCGCCGGTCGCCCGCAGTCCGAATACCTGGGCGGCAGCACCGTGTACGGCGGCAGCAACCTGGGCCAGATCTACTTCGTGAACCCCGATGGCAGCAGCGCCCAGCCGATTGCCGGCTGCACCCCGCGCGTGGGCTTCAGCGCCGAGTACGATCCCAACTGCTACGCCGGCAACGTGCTGGGTGCGCAGTCCTATCGCCACACCCACTACGACAACGACCGCATGGGCGTGACCGCCGATGTCGAATGGCGGCAGACTTTCGGCGGCGTCGACAACTCGATCCGCGGCGGCCTGTGGGTGGAGAAGCTGGACCGCTCCGCGCGCCGCGACTGGCACCGCCTGCTCAACGTCGGCCAGGACATCGGCTTCGACCACCAGCCGTACTGGGTGCAGTTCGAGGACAAGTACAAGGTGGACGAGCAGATGTACTACGTCGAGGACGTGGCCCGCTTTGGCCCCTTCAGTGCGCGCGTGGGCGTAAAGCAGTTCTTCGTCGACCAGTCGCGCAACCGCGTGATCGGCGCCAGCGAACACGTCACGTCTGATTCCAAGTCCGATCCGCTGCTGTCCACCGGCTTCACCTGGGCGCCGGGCGTGGAAGGCATGGAGCTGTTCGCCGGCTTCTCGCAGAACTTCGCCGCGATTCCTTCCGGCGTGCTTGGCGAGACCGATCCGCAGCGCTTCCGCAACGTCGAACCGGAAACGGCCGACAACATCGAAGTGGGCATGCGCATCAGCCGCTGGCCGCTGACCGCCTCGGCCACCCTGTACAACATCAAGTTCGACAACCGCATCGTCTACCTGCCGGCCGGCTTCGTCAGCGGCATCGACTACCTGGGCGAGACCGATGGCGTCTACGAGAACTTCGGTGGCGTGGAAAGCAACGGCCTGGAAGCCGCGTTCGGCTATGGCTGGGACAACGGCTGGCGGGTCAACGCGGCCTACACCTACAACCGTTCCAAGTACCTGGGCAGCGGCGACGCCGCGCGTGACACCCAGCTGGGCATCGTCGATGGCGCCAAGGTGATCGGCCAGCCCGAACAGATCCTGGTGCTTTCGGCCGACTGGCAGGGCGAGAACTGGAACTTCGGCCTGTCCGGCCGCTACCTCGGCACCCGCTACCTGGACGCGGCCAACGTCAACAAGCTGCCCTCGGCCACCGTCTTCAACGCCAACATCGGCTTCGATCTGCAGGGCCTGTCGCCGCGCCTGAAGGGCATGGGTGCCAACCTGGTCGTGAGCAACCTCACCGACAAGCGGTATCTTGCAGGGGTCGACGGTGCCAACGCCGCCTTCATCGGCGCACCGCGCACCGTCGGCATTTCCTTCCGCGTGGATCTGTGAGGCATTCGTGACTGATATCGGCCGACGCCGGTTGTTGCAGGCCGGCGTCGCCGCCGGTCTGGCTCCGCTGCTGCCCAGCATCGCCCGCGCTGCGGCCATCGCCCCGGCCGCGCAGACGCGCAGCCTGCAGGACCTGCAGCACATCGTGGTGTTCATGCAGGAGAATCGCTCGTTCGACCACTACTTCGGCACGCTGCCGGGCGTACGTGGTTTTGGCGACCGCTTTGTTGCCCCTGCCGCGCCCCTGGCCGGCGGGGACAGCGCGCGCAGCCTGTGGCTGCAGCCCGATGCGAGCGGCCAGCGTGCGATCGCGCCGTTCCCGCTGGATACGGCCGCGCACTTCGGCTACATGCGCGTGGAAGGCACCCCGCACACCTGGCCCGATGCGCAGCGCGCGTGGGACCATGGCCGCATGGGGCACTGGCCGATGGCCAAGCAGAACCACGCAATGGGCTATTTCCAGCGTGCCGACCTGCCCTTCCAGTTCGCCCTGGCCGAAGCGTTCACGATCTGCGACGCGTACCACTGCGCCATGCAGGCCGGCACCAACCCGAACCGGGTGTTCCTGTGGACCGGCCACAACGATGCCTTCGCCCGCGCCGGCGGGCCGGTGATCGCCAACTCGCATGACAATTTCCCCGAGCACGGCGGCCATCCGGATTCGTACCGCTGGGCCAGCTATGTCGAGCGCCTGCAGCAGGCGGGCGTGTCCTGGCAGATCTACCAGGACATGGCCGACAACTTCACCGACAACCCGCTGGCCGGCTTCGAGACCTTCCGCCAGGCCTACAGTGCCGCACCGGGGCACGATGCCGCGCTGCGCCAGCGCGGGGTCAGCACGCGGGGCCTGGCCCAGCTGCGCCAGGACGCCATCGAGGGGCGGCTGCCGCAGGTCAGCTTCATCATTGCCGACGCCGCTGGCAGCGAGCACCCCGGCCCGTCCAGCCCTGCGCAGGGCGCGGCCTACACCGCACGCGTGCTGGATGCGCTGACGGCCGATCCGGATGTCTGGAGCCGCACTGCCCTGCTGCTGATGTTCGACGAGAACGACGGCTTCTTCGACCACGTGCCGCCGCCGGCACCTCCATCGGCACAGCCCGGTGGCGGCTGGGCAGGCGCTTCATCGGTGAGCACCGAGGGCGAGTACCACCAGCACCCGGCACCGGGCGACGAGAAGTACGACGAGGCCGGACTGCGGGGCCGCCCGTATGGATTGGGCCCGCGCGTGCCGCTGTACGTGATTTCGCCATGGAGTCGTGGCGGCTGGGTCGATTCCCAGGTGTACGACCACACTTCGGTGCTGCGCCTCATCGAACGCCGCTTCGGCGTGGCCGCGCCGGACATTTCGCCGTGGCGCCGCGCCGTGTGTGGCGACCTGGTCAACGCCTTCGACTTCGCCCAGCGCGATACCCGCCCGTTCGTGCGCGGGCTGCCCGATGTGAGCGCCACCGCCGCGCGCGCAGCGGCCCTGCCGGGCCGCACCGTGCCGGCACTGCCCGAGGGCCTGCAGGCGGCGCGGCAGGAAGCGGGCACGCGCCCATCGCGCGCGTTGCCGTATCGGCCGCAGGCGCAGGTGCAGGCGATTGCCGCGGACGGCGTGGCCCTGCACCTGGCCTGCGAAGGTGCCGCCAGCGTACTGCACGTCTACGACCGCCTGCAGCTGGCCGCCCTGCCACGCCGCTATACGGTGCTGCCCGGCGCGCCGCTGCAGGACCGCTGGGCGCTGGATGCGCAGGGTCGCTATGATCTGTGGCTGCTCGGCCCCAACGGCTTCCATCGCCACTTCCGTGGCGTTGCCGGTGCGCCGGTGCTGCAGGCGCAGGTGGACCCGGTCGAGGGCCAGCTGCGGTTGCAGCTGCGCAATTCAAGCAGCGCCGCGCAATCGATCCGCGTGCGCGCCGGAGCCTACGCCGGGCACATGCCGGAGCAGACGCTGATGCTGGCCGCGGGCGCGCAGACCACGCTGGCCTGGGACGCTGCGCCCACCAGCGGGTGGTATGACCTGCACGTGGTGGCCGGTGACAGCGAGCTGCGCCTGGCCGGCCGCGCCGAAGACGGCCGTCCCGGCACCAGCGACCCGGCGATGGGTGGCCAGCCACTGCGCTTCGAGCACGGCTGAAGGTTTCTGTAGAGCCGAGCCGATGCTCGGCTGCGCGGTCCTGTAGAGCCGAGCCGATGCTCGGCTTAGTCGAGCTTGGCTCGACGCTACGAAATACAGCCGAGCGTGGGCTCGGCTCTACAAAGCCAGTCGAGCATGGCTCGACGTCAGCCGTTCCAGCCCAGCCCGCGCGGCTCATTGCTGAACCCTGCCGCGCGCAGGGCGTCCACGGCAGGCCCGCGGTGGACCGGCTCCTCATTGATCCGCTGCAGCGTGAAGGACAGGCGCCGGCCGCGCCGCAGGCCGACTGCCAGCGCCTGCGCCGCCGCCGTCCAGCGCGCCGCAACGTCGTCGGCCGTCTCATCGATCCAACTGGACAGCTGGCGGCCCCCCTGCGGCAGATACAGCTGAAGCCGGCCTCCACCGATCACCACCAGCGCACCCGCGCGGCGCACTGGCCTGGCGCCGGCCGTCGTCTGCGGCCAGGGCAACAGGCTGCCGAACGGACTGGCCGGATCCAGCGCGGACAGTGCAACCCATCCGCCAGGGCCACCGGCACGCTCGGCACAGGCCCGCAGGCGGTCGATATCCTCGCGCTGGGCGAACTGGGCGCCGCCCATGCCCTCCACGAAGCGCCCGCGCAGCAACTGACCGGCGTCTTCCATGCTGCGCAGCACCGGGCGCAGTGCCGGGAAGCCGCCGGCCACGGCTTCGCTCATCGCCGCGCTGCGGGTGACCACCGTGTAGCGGTCCAGCAGCGCCTCGGTCTGCGCCAGCGCGCGCAACGTGTCACTGGCCCGCTCCTGTGGCAGCAGCGACCAGCGTCCGGCCTGCGTTGGCCCCGCGCTGCTGGCCAGCTCCAGTCCTGCACTGCCCGCCGCCAGCGGCGCGAAGGCAAAGCCGCGGCGGCGGCGGGACACGGGCATCGCGCGCGCCCGAACCGGGCGCACGCCGTCGAGCGCACGCAACGGGGCCCACAGGTCACTGCTGATCTGACCGCGCCAGGCCAGCTGCCACAGCGCCGTCTGGAAATCCTCGCCGGCATTGCCTGCATCCGCGAGTTGAGTCTGTACCTGCATCGCCAGTTGGCGCGCGAAGAACGCACCGCCTTTGGCCAGCACCTGCAGGACCGCCAGCTGCATCGGCGACGCGTTGGCATCCGCGTCCATGAGCGGCAGGGTTTCGGCCGCATGCTCCCGCAGGTGCAGCGACACCCATCCGTCATCGTCGCCCAGCCGGCCGTGTCCGGCCCAGAGCACCGTACCGGTGGCCAGCAGTTCATCCAGCAGCGCAGGCGTGTAACCGGGCACCCGCGCAGGCAGCACCTGCTGCTCCCACAGCGAGGCTGGCAGTGGCAACCCCGCCAGTTGTTCGATCACCTGCAGCACGCGCTCGCTGCCACGATCAGGCGCGGCCTCGTGCAATACGCCCTGCCCTTCCAGCAGCACGCCGACATAGGCTTCCACCGGTACCGGGCGCGTTGCCTCGCGGGCGGCCTGCAACGAGCGCAGCCGCAGCCGCTGCAGCACATCGGCCGCCACCCATTCGTGGTCCGCGCGCGCGGCAGGCGGTGTGGTGTTGTCGGGAAGCTGGCGGCGATCAAGGCCGAAGCGACCACGAATGATCCGGCCCTGCTCCTGCAACAACTGCAGCGCGTCATCCACCACCGCCACACCCACTCCGAAGCGGGCAGCCACGCTGCCGCTGCTGAAGGGCCCATGGTGGCGCGCATGGCGGCCGAGCAGGTCACCGAGTGGATCAAGCACCGGTGCCAGGAATACCTCGGCAATGCCTGCCGGCGGATCGATGCCGAGGGCATCCCGCAGCCGCGCAGCGTCTTCCACCGCTGCCCACTGTTCAACACCGGCAACGGTCACGCGGATGGCGCGGCCAGCGGCGTGCAGCGCCTGCAGCCAGGCCGCCGCCTGCGTGGGTTCGGTGATGCGCTGCGCGATGTCGCTGGCCGGCAACGGGCCAAGCTCACGCAGCAGGTCGGCCACGCCTTCGCTGCCCCGCGCGTGGCGGGGCGGATCCAACCGCTGCAGCTCACGCGCCACGGTGGCCACCACGTCATCGTCCAGCAGCTCACCGAGGTCGACCTGGCCAAGCAGCTCGGCGAGCAGGCCACTGTCGAGCGACAACACCGAGGCACGCCGTTCGGCCAGGGGCACGTCGGCCTCGTACATGAACTCGGCGACATAGCCGAACAACAGGTTCGCCGCGAAGGGCGACGGCACGGCGGTCTCCACTTCCACCACCTGCACCTGGCCGGCCTGCACGCGCAGCATCAGCGCATCCAGCGCGTCCAGGTCGTAGACATCCTGCAGGCATTCGCGCGCGGTCTCGACCAGGATGGGGAAATCCTCGTGGCCGCGCGCGATCTCCAGCAACTGCCCCGCACGCAGGCGCTGCTGCCACAGCGGCGAGCGCTTGCCCGGCGTGCGCCGCGGCAGCAGCAGCGCACGCGAGGCGCACTCACGGAAACGGGCGGCAAACAATGCGGAACCGGCGACGGAGCGATTGATGACCTGGCGCAGGTGGGACGCATCGAACAGGAAGAGTTCTGCGCCTGGCGGTGTACCGCTGCGGTCAGGCATGCGCACGATGATGCCGTCGTCGCTGGCCACCACGGCCGGGTCGATGCCCACCTGCTCGCGCAGCCGCGCGGCCACCGCCAGGGCCCAGGGGTCGTGCACGCGGCGTCCGTAGGGCGAATGCAGCATCACCCGCCAATCGCCCAGTTCGTCGCGGCAGCGCTCGACCACCAGGCGCAGGTCGGTCGGCAGCACGCCGGTCGCCTGCTGCTGCTCGGCAACAAGCGCCAGCATGTTGCCGATCGCGCTGTCGTCCAGGCCACGTTCGCGCAGGCGCGCGAGCAGCGGCGGTGACGGCTCGCCAGCGCCGCCCGGATCGGCCTCCAGTTCGGCAAGGAACGCGCCGGTGGCCTGTCCCAGCTCGGCCGGACGACCGATGCCCTCGCCACGCCAGAACGGCAGCCGCGCCGAGCGCCCGGGTGCGGGCGTCACCACGACCTGGTCAAGGGTGATCTGGTCGATGCGCCAGGACGTGGCGCCGAGGGTGATGACATCGTTCACCCGCGACTCGTGCACCATCTCCTCGTCCAGCTCGCCCACCCGGCGCGAACCGGCCTGCTCCTCGCCCTCAGGCAGCACCACCGCGTACATGCCGCGGTCCGGGATGGTGCCGCCACTGGTGACCGCCAACTGCCGGGCACCCGGGCGCGCGGTCAGCGTGCCCGTTTTCCGGTCCCACACCAGGCGGGGGCGGAAGCCAGCAAATTCGTCGGACGGATAGCGCCCGGCCAGCATGTCCAGCACCGCGTCAAAGGCACTGCGCGGCAGCGTGCGGTAAGGCGCGGCGCGGCAGACCCGCGCAAACCAAGCCTCCACATCGAGTGGCTCCATCGCCACGGCGGCAACGGTCTGCTGGGCCAGCACATCCAGCGGGTTGCGCGGTGGATCGATGGCTTCAATGCGCCCATCCAGCATGCTGTCCACCACCACCGCGGCATCGACCAGGTCGCGCCGTGTCCGCGGGTAGAGCAGGCCGCGCGACATGCCGCCGACCTGATGTCCCGCCCGCCCCACCCGCTGCAATGCACTGGACACCGACGGCGGCGCCGCCACCTGGATGACCAGATCCACCAGGCCCATGTCGATGCCCAGCTCGAGGCTGGAGGTCGCGACGACGCAGCGCAGCTCGCCCGACTTCAGCGCCTGCTCGATCGCGGCGCGCTGCTCCTTGGACACCGAGCCATGGTGCGAGCGCGCGATCACTGACTCGGGTGCAGTGACACGGTTCACCGTGCTGCCGGTGAATGAGCCGTAGGAGGTTGCGGCTGCATCGTCGGTGTCGCTCGCGTGCCCAGCGTCCGCGCGCTCGGCATGCAGCTCGTTGAGCCGCGCCGTCAGGCGTTCCGCCACGCCGCGCGAATTGGCAAAGACAATCGTGGAGCGATGCCGCATCACGTTGTCGAGGATGCTGGCTTCCACATGCGGCCAGATAGATCCCGCCCGTGTGCCGGCACCCCGCCCTTCCGCCGGGCCGTGCATGGCCAGGTCGGTCATGTCCTCCACCGGCACCACGATCTTCAGCTGCAGCTGCCGCTGTGAAGGCGGCTGCACCACCTGCACCGGGCGGTCACCGCCGAGGAAGGCCGCAACGCCCTCGACCGGGCGCACCGTGGCGGACAGGCCGATGCGCTGTGCGGGTACCTGCAGCAGCGCGTCGAGCCGCTCCAGGCTCAGGGCCAGGTGCGAGCCGCGCTTGCCGCCGGCCACCGCATGGATCTCATCGAGGATCACCGTATGCACATCGCGCAGGATCTCCCGCGCCTGTGACGTCAGCATCAGGTACAGCGACTCGGGTGTTGTGATCAGGATGTCCGGCGGACGCCGCACCAGCCGCGCGCGCTCGCTGCTGCTGGTATCGCCGGTGCGCATGGCCACGGTCAGGGCAACGGCCGGGTCGCCGCGTTCGCTGCGGCGCGCACTGATGCCCTGCAGCGGCACCTGCAGGTTGCGCTGCACATCGCTGCCCAGCGCCTTGATCGGCGACAGGTACAGCACGCGCGTGCGTGCCACGGGTCTGGCCGCCGGGTCGCGGCGTGCGTCGCCATCGCGCTCGGCGAACACCTGGTCGATTGCATGCAGGAAGGCCGCCAGCGTCTTTCCCGACCCGGTGGGCGCAACCACCAGCGTGTGCTGGCCTGCGGCGATCGACGCCCATGCCTGGTCCTGCACCGGCGTCGATGCCGCGAACGCGGAATGGAACCAGTCACGGGTGGCGGGATGGAAGTGCTGCAGGGAATCCAAGGCAGGGCCGGTCGCCATCGATGATGGCTTCGATGATACGGCGAAGAAATCGTTTGTCGTTACGTATCGTTACGTTATAACATTTCACGCCATTTTTACGGAGCGTGTCATGCGTCGCCACCTGCTAGCTGCAGCCATCCCCCTCGCCCTTCAGTCCGTCGCCCTCCATTCCGCCCGGGCGGCGGACGCGCCTACCCTGCCCACCCTGCAGGTGGAAGCCAGCCAGCCCTCGCGCATCGACAGCCGGGTCACCGTCGACAACCCGCAGGCACAGAACCGCACCCTCGGCGGCCTTCTCGAACACGTTTCCGGCGTGCAGAGCAGCGCCTTCGGGCCCAACGCCGGTGCCCCGGTCATCCGCAGCCTCAGCGGCAGCCGCGTGCAGATCCTGCAGGACGGCCAGTCGATCCTGGGCATGAACGCAATCAGCGGCGACATCAACATTCCGTTTGACCCGCTGTTCGTGCGCAGCGTCACCGTCAACAAGTCCTCCGATACCGTGCGCCATGGCGGCAATGCCATCGGCGGCAGCGTCGAGGTCGATTCCGGGCTGATTTCGCGCACGATGGAAGACAAGGACCAGTCGATGGAACTGGTGCTGCGCAAGGGCTTCAACGCCGCCGATGCGCAGGGCTTCCGCATGAACTTCAACAACCAGCGCAACGTCTCCACCAACCTGCAGGTCTCGCGGCAGCGCATCTCGCACTACGACATCCCCGGCAACAGCAAGGCGGCCGCGTGCAATACGCAGCTGTTCCCGGCCGCCGGCGGGGTCAACTCGGCACTGGCCGACGCCTGCCAGAAAGAGGCGCGGGTACAGCAGGTCTACAACAAGGCATCGCAACCCTACATCGACCAGTTCATGACCGAGAACCCGGACTGGGCCGATGGCGAGTTCTCCTTCTACACCAGCAACCCGACCTCGGTCTGGCAGCGCCAGACCTACGTCAATCCGGCCAATCCGGACTATGTCGCCGGCACGCCGTCCTATGTGCAGAAGCGGATCAACAACGACGTCACCCCGGATTACCACCATCGCCTCGGCAACAGCTACTCGCGCAGCTCGCAGGTGGCGCTCGGCTCGACCCTGTTCTTCGACCGCGGTTACGTGGGCATCAGCATCGACGCCAAGGACAGCGAGTACGGCGTACCCGGCTTCTCGATGCAGAACCTGTCCTTCGGCGCCAACTACGCCGATGGCCTGCCGGTGGGCGTGGTCATCAAGCAGGAGCGCTATGCACTGGAAGCCCTGCTGCGCGATCCGGTGCCGGGCATCGAACGCGCCGAGCTGCGCGTCTCGCAGCTGGACAACACCTCCGGCGAACGCCTGGGTGCCCGCAAGGCCAACGATTACGACTTCGAAAGCAGCCAGGCCGAACTGCTGCTGGCCCACCGCCGCGTGGGCCCGCTGAGCGGCCTGCTCGGCCTCAGCCAGCAGTCACGCGACCTCACCGGCAGCGGTCCGCACCGCTACCTGCCAAACGTCGACACCCGCACCCAGGCGGTGTTCCTGAAGGAAACGCTGGACTTCGACTGGGCCTCGTTCGACGCGGGCGTGCGCCACGAACGCGTGGACCACACGCTGCGGCCCAGCAGCTTCAAGACCGCGCGCAATTCCGCCAACACCACGCTGCAGGACCGCGACTTCCGGCTCAACAGCTACAGCATCGGCTCCTACGTTGAACTCGGCCCGCTGTTCGCCGCCAAGCTGCGCTATTCCTCCTCGCAGCGCGCGCCGGAGATCAACGAGCTGTACGCCAGCAACGCGCACTACTCGGTGATGACCCAGGAAGAAGGCAACCAGAACCTGGAACCGGAACGCGCGAAGAACCTGGAGCTGGCCGGCGTGTTCCACCTGGGCGGCTTCCAGCTCACCGCCACCGCCTACCGGATGCGCTACGAGAACTACCTGTACCTGGGCTACTCCGGCCTACAGACGGCCAACCGCCTGCCGCTGAAGTACTGGAAGCAGACCGATACCACGGTGAAGGGCTTCGAGATCGATGCCTCGCAGTCGGTGGCACTCGGCCGCTTCGGCAGCCTGGAGATGTCCGCCTTTGCCGACCTGGTGAAGAACAAGGCCGACCATCCCGACGCACTGCGTGCCCACAACGACGGCGAGTATCTGCCCAACATGCCGACCAACCGCTATGGCGCGAGCCTGCAATGGCAGCGTGAAGGCTGGAAGGCGCAGCTGTCGAGCACCTACTACGACACGCAGAAGTACCTGGGCCGCAACGTCAGCGAAGAAGTGCCGCTGGATGCGTTCAACCTGGTCGACCTGCAGCTGAGCCGCGAGATTCCGCTGCGCACGACCGCTGTCGCGGGCATGGAGGTCTTCATCAACGGCAGCAACCTGCTCAACGAGGAGGCGCGCCCGCACAACTCGCCGCTGAAGTACATCGCGCCGCTGCCGGGGCGTGGCTTCCAGGTGGGCGTGACCGTGCGGCTCTGAGCTGTTTCTTTTCGATGCACGCAGCGCCCGCGGATGTGATCTGCGGGCGCTGGCTTCCTCACCTATCGCATCAGTAGCTGCCCCGCAGGGTCAGCATCCAGTTGCGCGGTTCGCCGTAGTAGTTGCCCAGGGTAGACGAGCCCACGGTGCGGTAGTACCACTTGTCGAACAGGTTGTTGCCGTTGAGGGCGACCTGCCAGTGCGGGTTCACCCGGTACTCCACCATCGCATTCCACACCGCATAGCCGGCCTGGGTATAGGCAAAAGCCGTGCTCGGGCCAGTCCAGTTCTGCGCGGACTCATTCCAGGTCGCCGCAGTGCCCTTTACGTACTGGTTGCTGTTGATCGTCGCGCCACCGCCGATCTTCCACGCCGAGGCCGCGCCCGGCAGCTGCCAGGTGCCGAAGAACTTCAGCGAGTGCTTCGGCGTGATCGTGCTGAACACCGCGCTGTCGGTCTTGTTGCGGTTGCTGTTGAAGGTGTAGCCGGCGTACAGGTTCAAGCCACGCGCGACCTCGCCGTTCACCTCCATATCAACGCCCTGGCTGACCACCTTGCCGGAATTGACATAGCAGCAGGTGCCGGCAAACAGCGTTTCGGTGATCGGGTAGCGCGCATCCTGGATCGCACGATCCTTCTGGATCACCCGGTACAGCGCGAAGGACGTGTTGAGGCGGCCATCAAGCAGCTCGCCCTTCACACCCACTTCCGTATTGCTGCCGTGCATCGGCTTGAGGCCGCTGCCCGGTGCCGGGCCGGACTTGTAATAGGCCTGCGGATTGAAGATCTCGGCGTAGCTGGCATACGCCGACCACTGCGGCGAGAGATCGTAGATGACGCCACCGAACGGTACGACCTGGGTCGGCTCGCTGTACTGGGTGGCGCTGGCCACGCGCCAGGTATCGGTCATCTGCCAGCTGGCATCCAGGTAGGTGCTGTAGATCTGATCAAATTTGTACTTGTTGGCGCGCGCACCGACGACCACCTTGGTGTTGTCGGCCACTTCCAGCCGCAGCGTGCCGTAGACGCCGTACTGGCGGGTGTCGTTGGGATCGTAGCTGCGGAACAGCTGGCCACGCGCCAGGTTGCCCGGCGCGTAGGGCGTCGAGCCGATATCGAACAGGTTGGCCACCTGGCCGGTGGCACGTTCTACGACGAAGCTCTGCCAGCGGCTGCGGATGTCCTGCATGTCCGCGCCGACCAGCAGCTCATGCGTCCGCCCGAACAGATCAAACGCGCCGCTGAGGTTGAGGTCGATCATGTGCTGGCGGTTCCAGCTGTGCTGGTCCGAGCCGACCCAGCGCGAGCCGGCCAGGGTGGTCGGATTGACCGCACCGGAGACATAGCCGCCGTTGACGTCGCGGTCTTCCTCGGTGAACGTCGCATTGACCCGCATGGTCCAGCGCGGCGCCACGCGCCAGCTCAGCTTGGCGAAGAACTCGGTCGAGGTGGTGTCCTCGAACGCCCACGGCGAGGTCAGCGCGGTATGCCGCGGCAGGCCGAGGTCGGCGCCGTTGCTGTAGCGCGGGAAGCCCTGGGGCGTACCGTTTTCCTTGACGTGCTGGTAGCGCGCGCCCACCGCCACCACCGCATCGGGACCGACGTCAGCTTCCAGCACGCCATAGAAAGTCGGCTTGCGGGTGGAACGCAGGTCGGTGAAGTACTTCCGGTCGTCATACGCAGCCACCGCGCGACCGCGCAGCTTGCCGTCGAAGGCGAGCGGGCCGGAGGCATCGATCTCGGTACGGTAGTTGTCCCAGCTGCCGGCACTGGCGGTGATCTTGAACTGCGGCACCGCAGTCGGCATCTTGCGCACCAGGTTCACCGCGCCGCCCGGGTTCCCGGTGCCGTTGAGCAGGCCGGCCGCGCCACGCAGCACTTCGACACGGTCGAACTCGGTCATGTCGTAGGAGATGAAGGTGTAATTGCCACTGGAGGTCGACATCGGCGCACCGCCATCGATCTGCACGCTGTCGATGGCGAAGCCGCGCGAATAGATATCAGTCAGGCGATGGCCACTGTCCTGGACGGTCAGGCCGACGATCTGCTCGGCGGCCTTGCCCAGGTCAGTGATGTTCTGGTCTTCCAGGCGCTGCTTGGTCAGCACCGAGACCGACTGCGGCAGTTCGCGCATGGCCTGCGCCGTCTTACCGATCGTCAGGCCGTCGCTGGTGTAGGAGCCGGTACCTTCGGTTTCACCAAGGCGCCGCGCCTCCACGCGTACTTCGCGCAGCGTGCCGACCGTCCTGTCATCTTCATGGCGGTCCGGTGCGCGACGCACGATCACATCCGATCCCTGGATGTCAGCGCTCAGGCCACTACCGGCCAGCACCTTCTCCAGCGCCTGCTGCGGCGTCAGCCGCCCCGACACGGCCGGAGCCTGCTTGCCCGCCACCAGGTCCGGATGCACCATCAGCTGCAGCTGCGCCTGCCGCGCCAGCTCATTCAACGCGGTGCCCAGCGGCTGCGCGCGCAGCGAGATCGTGACGGTGCCAACGGAAGTGGCCTGGGCATGGGCTGGCGCAGCGACGGTTGCCAGCAGCGGCAGGGCGACGGCGGTGGCCAGCGCAAGCGGCGCGAGGCGGAGGAACGGGTGCGACATGCGGGGGGAGCTCCAAGGTAGTGTGATTCCTACCTGTGCAGACGCACGACCCCGGCATGTGTTGAGGTCATCCGCGAAATTCCTTCCCCCTCACTTTGCGCCGGACGAGACCACTTCCGTGCGCCCGTCACGCGTATCCAGGCGCACCGGCAGCACCTGCGGCAAGGCCCTGGCAAAGGCGGCTGCCTGCCGCAGGTTGAAGCTGCCCTGCACTTCCAGCGCAGCGACCGCAGGATCACGGATGACCAGACCGGTATCGCCATAGCGCTCGAACTCGGCCAGCGCCTCGTCCAACCGGGTGCCATTGAAGCTGGCGCGTCCCTCGCGCCAGGCCATGTCGACCGCGTTTCCGACCGGTCCAGGCGTGCCGCCCGGTCCAACAATGACCGACTGGCCCGCCAGCAGATCCACCGCGTTACCCGCCGCATCCGGTTCCTGCACCTTGGCCACACGTACATGGCCTTCTTCCACGGCGACACCCACGTGGCCATCGCCGCCCAGGCCGCTGCCGGTACGTCGCACCGAGAAGCGCGTGCCCACTACGGTCACGCGGGTATTGGCAGTCAACACATCGAAGGGATGCTGCGCGTCGTGATGCACGGCGAAGAACACCTGCCCGGTGGAGAGGCGCACTTCGCGCCGCGTGCGGTACAGGCTCACATCGGCACGGGTCGCGGTATCCAGCCACAGCATGCTGCCATCGGGCAGCAGCACCTGGCGCTGCTCGCCGCGCACCGTAGCGAATGACTGCTCGAACGTTGGCTGGCGTTGCCAACTGTTCCAGGCGAACCAGGCACCCCCCAACGCAACGAAGGCCACAAAGGCAGCAGCGGCGCGCGGGAACAGGCGGCTGAGGGCTGGCGACCGGGCGTGGCGTGCTGACGATGCAGCCGACGCGCGCCTGCGCGGACGCGGCACAGCGGACGCGGATGATGGCGGTGCGGGCAGGCTTGCCTTCAGCGCCTCCACGGCTGCAGCGGGCAGCTGCGCCAGGCTGTCCCAGGTGCCCTGCAGCCGTGCAAGCGCCGGCGCGTTCGCCGGGTCTTCGGCCAGCCATTGCTCGAACTCGTCCTGCTCCGCGGCGGTCAGCCCATCCTGCAGTCGCACCATCCAGGCGGCCGCCGCTACATCGAGCGGATCTTCATCCTGCAGGGCGCCAGCCATTTCGCGCGCATCGGCCTCCTCCTGCTGGCGAGGCGGTGCATCAGGGCGATCGACGGCGTGGCGGGAATCAGGCTGGCTCATGGGGCGGGATGCAGGCTCTTGTCTGGGTAGACGCACGTAAGCGCGATCAGTGTAGGTCGGACGGTGACAGCGTCCTGCCCTACCCGCTCCGCTTCGTCGTCTCCTGGCAGTGGTCTTCGCAGGCCTTGCAGGCCAGTACAGCGCGGATCACGTGCTGGGCCACCATGTTGCGCGAAATGCCCATGCGCTCGGCGACCTGTTGGTGCGACAAGCCCTCGAAGCGATTGAGCACGAACGCCTCACGGCAACGCGGCGGGAGGCTTTCGATGGTGGCCTGCAGCGCCTGCGCGTACTGGCATGCACCAAGCACTTCGTCGGGCTGCAGGTGCGCGGGCGCTGCGGGTTGCTCCTCCTCCGGCAGCGCCTCCAGGCTGGCGTGGCCGCGCACTTCGTTGCGCCGGTACTGGTCCGTAAGCAGGTTGCGGGTGGTCCGGTACAACAAGGCGCGGGGGTTCTCGACAGCGGCACCGGACTGCTGCGCACCCAGCAGGCGCGCATAGGCCTCCTGCACCAGATCGGCTGCCGCCGCCCTGTCCCGCAGGTTGCGGGCGCAGAAGTTCAGAAGTTCCTTGTAGTAGTGCGCTGCCAAAGCAGAGTCGCTCCAGACCCGTCTGTCGTTGTTGTCGACGACGCACGATTCTAAATGAGACGTACTCGCGTTTATAGCGTTGTGTTGATGATCTGCCCGCCTGCCGTTCCGTAAGCGAGAACTGCGCATCGTGATCCGGATGGGTAGCAATGGTGTGCTGATTGATCAAACACATGTGCACGGGCACGTCGTGACATGCACGCGCGGCATCTTTCTGGAAGCGCGTCATCACTGCGGTGTACGGCGCGACAGATACCTGCGCGGAGAAAATACGCGCACAACGAAAAACGCCCGCAGATCGAAGATCTACGGGCGCTTTCTTGTATCTGGCGGAGCGAGAGGGATTCGAACCCTCGATAGAGCTTTTGACCCTATACTCCCTTAGCAGGGGAGCCCCTTCAGCCACTCGGGCATCGCTCCGGGGTTTTCTCCGCGTCTGGTGCGGTGCACCTCAGCGGGGCGTGAATCATAACGTTAATCAGACGCGAAGGTAAAGCTTTTATTCGCCGGAATTTTCGCTTCCGGTGCTGCCGGCTTCGTCACCACGCTGGATGCGCTGGTAGATCTCTTCGCGATGCACAGCAACGTCCTTCGGCGCGGTGATACCGATACGCACCTGGTTGCCCTTGACGCCGAGCACGGTGACGCTCACCGAGTCTCCGATCATCAGGGTTTCGCCGACGCGGCGAGTCAAGATCAACATTTTTGCAAGTCTCCATGGAACCGTGTGGAAGGGTATCCCCCACCGGCTTGACGCTCCGTCAAGAAGCGTCCCCACGACAAAGGGAAAAGATTTCGCAATGGTACCGTCAGCCGTCCCGCTCCTACAAGGAGGGGGACGGCAGGGGTTCACATCACAGGCGGGGGCTGACCCATTCGACGACCGCGGCCAGAGCGGTAGCAAGGGCGGGCCCGTCCTCGCCACCACCCTGGGCGAGGTCCGGGCGTCCGCCGCCCTTGCCCCCGATCTGACTGGCGATGTGGGACAACAGTTCCCCGGCTTTGACCTTGCCCATTGCACTGCCGTTCACACCCGCGACCAGGGCAGCCTTGCCGTCCTGGGTACCGGCCAGCACGATCACGGCGTTGCCCAGCTGCTGCTTCAGGCGGTCCATGGCGTCACGCAGGGCCTTGGCATCAAAGCCTTCCAGGCGTGCGGCCAGCACCTTCACACCGGCAACCTCGACGGCCTGGCCGGAAAGGTCCGCAGTGGCGCCGGCGGCGACCTTGGCCTTCACAGCTTCCAGTTCGCGTTCCAGCTGCTTCTGGCGCAGGCCGAGGGCACGGATCTTCTCGACCACGTCGGCGGCGCTGCCGCCGAGCAGTTCGGCCGCTTCGGCCAGGCGGGCTTCCTCGGCGTCCACGTAATCCAGGGCACCCTGGCCGGTGACGGCCTCGATGCGGCGCACGCCCGCCGAGACACCGCCTTCGGAGGTGATCTTGAACAGACCGATGTCACCGGTGCGGCTGACGTGGGTACCGCCACACAGTTCGGTGGAGTAATCGCCCATCTTCAGCACACGGACGTTCTCGCCGTACTTCTCGCCAAACAGGGCCATCGCGCCGAAGTCCAGCGCTTCCTGCATGCCCATGTTGTGCACTTCAGCGGCGTTGTTGGCGCGCACCTGCTGGTTGACCTTGCGTTCGATCACGGCCAGCTCTTCGACACTGATCGGCTGGAAATGCGAGAAGTCGAAACGCAGGCGGTCCGGTGCGACCAGCGAACCCTTCTGCTGCACGTGGGTGCCCAGCACTTCGCGCAGGGCGGCATGCAGCAGGTGGGTGGCCGAATGGTTGAGGATGGTGGCGCCACGGCGCTCGCCATCGACCTGGCCGGACAGCACGTCGCCGACCTTCAGGCCGCCCTCGGACAGGGTGCCGACGTGGCCATGGAACTGGCCCGCGAACTTCTGGGTGTCGCTCACCACCAGGCGCACACCGTTGCCGGTCAGCACGCCGGTGTCACCCACCTGGCCGCCGGATTCGGCGTAGAACGGCGTCTGGTTGGTGATGACGATCACCGCGTCGCCGGCATCTGCCGACTGCGCCGGGCGGCCGTCCTTGAGCAGGGCCAGCACGGTCAGGCCATCGGCCTGCAGGCGGTCGTAGCCCAGGAACAGGGTCGGGGTCAGCGTCGCCACCAGCTCGGCCGGCAGCGTCACGCCGCCACCGAACTTGCCGGCGGCACGCGCGGTCTCGCGCTGCTGCTCCATCGCCGCGTCGAAGCCGTCGGTATCGACCGTCAGCTCGCGCTCGCGGGCGATGTCCTGGGTCAGGTCCAGCGGGAAGCCGTAGGTGTCGTACAGGCGGAAGGCGTCAACGCCGGGGATCACGCCGTTGCTTGCCTTGGCCGCCACGTCCTCGAAGATCTTCATGCCGGCATCGAGGGTTTCGGCGAAACGCTCTTCCTCGGCCTGCAGCGCACGGACGACGGTGTCGGCCTGGGCCGGCAGTTCCGGGTACGCCTCACCCATCAGCTCGACCAGGGTCGGCACCAGCTTGCTGAAGAACGGCTGGCGCACGCCCAGCATCCAGCCGTGGCGCAGGGCGCGGCGGATGATGCGGCGCAGGACATAGCCGCGGCCTTCGTTGGACGGCAGCACGCCGTCGACGATCAGGAACGAGCAGGCGCGGATGTGATCGGCGATCACGCGCAGCGACTTGTTCTCCAGGTCGGCCATGCCGGTCAGCTCGGACGCCTTGCGGATCAGCGCCTGGAACAGGTCGATCTCGTAGTTGGTGTGCACGTGCTGCAGGATCGCCGCCAGGCGCTCCAGGCCCATGCCGGTATCCACGCAGGGTGCCGGCAGCGGCACCAGCGTGCCGTCGCTCTGGCGGTCGAACTGCATGAACACCAGGTTCCAGATCTCGATGAAGCGGTCACCATCTTCATCCGGCGAGCCCGGTGGGCCGCCCGCGATGTGGTCGCCGTGGTCGTAGAAGATCTCGGTGCACGGGCCGCAGGGGCCGGTGTCGGCCATCTGCCAGAAGTTGTCCGACGCGTACGGGGCGCCCTTGTTGTCGCCGATGCGCACGATGCGCTCTTCCGGGATGCCGACCATGTCGCGCCAGAGCGCGTAGGCCTCATCGTCGGTCTGGTAGACGGTGACCAGCAGGCGCTCGGCCGGCAGCTTCCAGACCTGGGTCAGCAGTTCCCATGCCCAGGCGATGGCGTCCTTCTTGAAGTAATCACCGAAGGACCAGTTGCCCAGCATTTCGAAGAAGGTGTGGTGACGCGCGGTATAGCCGACCTGGTCGAGATCGTTGTGCTTGCCACCGGCGCGCAGGCAGCGCTGGACGTCGGCCGCGCGCACGTAGCTGCGCTTTTCCGCGCCCAGGAACACGTCCTTGAACTGGACCATGCCGGAGTTGGTGAACAGCAGGGTCGGATCATTGCCCGGCACCAGCGGCGCCGACGGCACGATGGTGTGGCCTTTGCCCTTGAAGAACTCAAGGAAGTCGCTGCGGATCTGGGAGGTCGTGAATTTGGCGGGTGCGTTCATTGAGGGGGCTGGCAGTGTGCGGGCCGGCAGCCCCGAACCGCCGGCCTCACTGGCCAGGGTCGTAACGGACCGCCGAAAACCTAAAGGGTATCAGGCCCGGCGCCGCCAGTCTCAGTCATCCGGGTCGAAGCGGGTCGCACGGCGGATACTGTCCCCGTCGAAGCCCCGCCGGGCCAGCAGATCGGCGGCCTTGCGCCGCTGCGCCAGATCCTGCGGGCCATCCTCGCCAAAGCGGCGGCGAACCAGATCGCGGGCATTTTCCTGCCAGTCGCCCTCGTAGGTCTCCATCGCGGCGGCGATCGCCGCGCTGTCCAGGCCATGGGTCCCCAGCTCGGCACGGACGTGGATGGGCCCATAGCCGGTATTGGCGCGCATCCGGACGAGATTTTCCGCAAAGCGGGTGTCGTCCTGCCAGCCGGCCTCGGTCAGTTTGGCAACGGCAGCCTCGGCGGCCTCGCCTTCAATACCGCGTGCGGTCAGCTTGCGGGTCAGCTCCTTGCGCGAATGCTCACGCCGTACCAGCAGGCCCAAGGCACGCTGTACGGGGGTCTGTTCGCGCGGCCGGCGCTTGCGGCCGGTGGGGGCGTCGGCATCGGACATCTGCTACTCCAAGGGTGGCGCCGTCCCTGGCACCCTGCCCGTCCGTGGGCGGTTCGAACCTGCGGGACAGGGCGACGTCACTGACGGCGCCGCCCTGCCCCACAGCAAGTCTTACTCGTCGTCGCCCTCGTCGTCGCCTTCCTCGCGGGCGGCTTCGGACGGCTGGAACTTCTCGCGCAGCTCGGCCTCGAGCTTGGCGGCGACGGTCGGGTTGTCACGCAGGTAGCCGCGGGCGTTGTCCTTGCCCTGGCCGATGCGCTCTTCACCGTAGCTGTACCAGGCACCGGCCTTCTCGACCAACTTGGCATCCACGCCCATGTCGATCAGCTCGCCCTCGCGGCTGATGCCTTCCCCGTACAGGATCTCGGTGATGACCTGCTTGAACGGGGGCGCCAGCTTGTTCTTGACGACCTTGATCTTGGTCTGGTTGCCGATGATCTCGTCGCCCTTCTTGATCGCGCCGATACGGCGGATGTCCAGGCGCACCGAGGCATAGAACTTCAGCGCGTTGCCGCCGGTGGTCACTTCCGGGCTCTGGCCCGGCATCATCACGCCGATCTTCATGCGCAGCTGGTTGATGAAGACCACCAGGGTGTTGGAGCGCTTGATGTTGCCGGTCAGCTTGCGCAGCGCCTGGCTCATCAGGCGGGCCTGCAGGCCCGGCAGCTGGTCACCCATTTCGCCTTCGATTTCGGCCTTGGGGGTCAGCGCGGCAACCGAGTCGACCACCAGGATGTCCACCGAGCCCGAGCGGACCAGCATGTCGGCGATTTCCAGCGCCTGCTCACCGGTATCCGGCTGCGACAGCAACAGGTCGTCCACGTTCACGCCCAGCTTGGCGGCGTAGATCGGGTCCAGTGCGTGCTCGGCGTCGATGAACGCGGCAGTGCCGCCCATCTTCTGGCATTCGGCGATGGCCTGCAGGGTCAGGGTGGTCTTGCCCGACGACTCCGGACCGTAGATTTCAACGACACGACCCTTCGGCAGGCCACCGATGCCCAGTGCGATGTCGAGCATCAGCGAGCCGGTCGGGATCGCTTCAACGGGTTCGACCACGCGGTCGCCCATGCGCATCACCGAGCCCTTGCCGAACTGCTTCTCGATCTGGCCCAGAGCAGCAGCCAATGCGCGCTTTTTGTTCTCGTCCATCGTGTTGCTCCTAGCAGAGGTCATGTCGTTGGGGGTGCTGTCTTTCGGGGTCTTCTTTGCCATGGGTTCACTTTAAGTCGGATGTATCGCACAGGCTGAGATTCTGCCCGGCGCTCAGAAAAGAATTATCGGACATCCGTACCAACCTCAGTGGAACCAGAGAATCGCCACAAAAGACCGCGGGGTAATGCTGGTGGAACGGTGCTGCCGCAGCAGGCTCAGCGGTTGGGACGCAGCAGGCCGCAGTACAGCCCCTCGATCGCGAAATCCTGGTCGGGCAGGACGTCGATCGGCTTGTAGTCGGGGTTGCGCGGCAGCAGGCGGATGCGATCCTTGGCGATCTTCAGCAGCTTCACGGTGATCTCGTCGTCGATGCGGGCCACCACGATCTGCCCGGAATGCGCGTCGCGGGTGCGATGCACGCCGATCAGGTCGCCGTCGAAGATGCCCTCGTCGATCATCGAATCGCCCTGCACCTTCAGCAGGTAATCCGGGGCCGGCGAGAAGAACACCCGGTCCAGCACCACGAAATCGTCCGAACCGATGTCGGCGCCGATCGGCAGGCCGGCGGCGACCCGGCCCAGCACCGGCAGGCGCAGGACGCTGTCGGGCAACCCGGGTTCGGCCAGCTTCTCGATCGGCGGCGCCTGTACCAGGCGGATGCCGCGGGCCTGGCCGGGGATGCGACGGATCGCACCGGCCTGCTCCAGGGCCTCCAGGTGGTACTGGGCTGCGCGTACGCCCTTGAAGCCGAATGCACGTGCGATTTCAGTCTGCGACGGCGGTGCGCCTTCGCTCTCGATACGCTCGGCGATCAACTGCAGGATCGCCTGCTGGGTGTCGGTCAGGTCCATGGTTAGTAGTATTACTACTAACTGATGGGTGTGCAAGTGCCTGGGGCGACACGGGGCTTCGGGAACGGCCGCCGGGCATGGCATGGCGCTACCGGCTGTAGTGCCGAGCCTATGCTCGGCAATCGCGGTAGAAGCTCAGGAGCAAGAGCAGCCGACCAGCGGTCGGCTCTACAGGAATCGCGCCGCGATTCCGCGGTTCCCGGGGGGAACCGCTGCGGTAAGCACGCTACGCGTGCTTACCGCTTCTCCATATCGAGAACAGGATCCAGACCCCGCAGAAACCGGCACCGACGAAGCCGCAGACGCCCAGGGCCAGCAGCCAGCGGCTGGAGATGCCGCCCACGCTGTGCATCACGATGGACGAGCCGATGATCAGCGCGGCGGTGACGATGCCCATCACCAGGCGGTTGGCGGCGCGGTTCACCTGGTCGCCGAAGCCCTGCAGCGCGCTGGTTTCCACCTTCAGCTGCAGGCGCCCACGGCGCGCGGCCTGGACCAGCTTGCGCAGGTCGCGTGGCAGTTCGCCGGCGAAATCGATCATTCCCAGCAGGCTGCGCCGTCCGCGCTTGAGCAGGGCCCGCGGTGCGTAGCGCTGCAATACCACCCGCTCCAGGAACGGGCGCGCGGCGCTGGCCATGTCGAAATCCGGGTCAAGCTGGCGACCCATGCCTTCCAGTGTCAGGAAGGCCTTGATCATCAGCGCCAGGTCGGCTGGCAGGGTCAGGCTGTAGCTGCGCAGCAACTGGGTGATGTCGCCCAGCATCAGGCCGATGCGCAGGTCCTTCAGCGGCACGCCGCGGTACTGGTCGACGAACTGGCTGATGTCGTGCTGCAGCCGGTTCTCGTCCACCTCCACCCCACCGGCCCAGTCCAGCAACACGTCGGCCACGCCCTGCGGGTCCTGCTCGACCAGGCCGTGCAGCAACTGCGCGACCTGGAACCGGCGCACCTCGGAGAGCGCGCCGACCATGCCGAAATCGATCACCCCGATGCGGCCGTCGCGCAGGTAGATGATGTTGCCGGGGTGCGGGTCGGCGTGGAAGCTGCCGTCCTCCAGCACCATCTTCAGCACGATGTCGGCACCGCGCCGGGCCAGCTCACGGCGGTCCAGCCCCGCCGCATCCACGCCGGCCAGGTCACGGCCGGGAATGCCATCGACGAAATCCTGGACGTTCAGGCTCTCGCAGGTCCACTGCCAGTGCACCTCGGGAATCAGGATGTCGTCGCGGCCGTGGAAGTTGCGGGCGATGCGCTCGGCATTGCGGCACTCGGCGGCGAAATCCAGCTCGCGGCGCAGCGATACGGTGAACTGCTGGACCACTTCGGCCGGGCGATAGCGACGCAGGTCGGGCAGGCGCGCCTCGACGATCTCCGCCAGGCGCGCCAGCAGGCGCAGGTCGGCTTCCACCACATCGCGGATGCCGGGCCGGCGCACCTTCAACACGACTTCCCGGCCATCGTGCAGGCGCGCGCGGTGGGCCTGGGCCAGCGACGCCGCGGCCATCGGCGTTTCATCGAGGAAGGCGAACACCTGGGACGGCGATGCCCCCAGGTCGGACTCCAACTGTTCGCGGATGGCGGCATACGGCAGCGCCGGCACCGCGTTCTGCAGTTCGGAAAGCTCGGCGATCCATTCCGGCGGCAGCAGGTCGACACGGGTGGCCAGCACCTGGCCCAGCTTGACGAAGGTCGGGCCGAGATCCTGCAGTGCGCTGCGCACCCGCACCGGCGCGGTCATGCGCAGCATCTGCTGGCTTTCCTCGTTCCAGTGCAGCAGCCGGCCGGCGCGCTCCAGCACGGTGGCCAGGCCGATGCGCCGGACCACGTCGCCGAAGCCGTAACGGATCAGGACGGCCGCGATTTCCTGCAACCGGCCAAGGTCACGGACGGTACCCAGCGTCTCCCACATCGATGCCTACTCCGGTTCGATACCGGGCCAGCATGTCACAGCTGGGCGTCGATACCGTGCAGGGCGGCTGCGACGGTCTGCCGCCGTATGGCTTCGCGGTCGCCGTCGAACTGGAACAGCTCGGCGCGTGCGTAACCGCCGCGGCGCTTCCAGCCGATCCAGACACTGCCGACCGGCTTGTCCGGGCTGCCGCCGCCCGGGCCGGCGATGCCGGTCACGGCCACGGCGATACCGGCACCGGAATTGATCAGCGCGCCGGACACCATTTCCAGCACGGCCTCGCGGCTGACCGCGCCGAACTGCTCCAGGGTCTGCGCGCGCACGCCCAGCAGGCGCTGCTTGGCTTCATAGCTGTAGACCACCATGCCGCAGTCGAAGAACGCCGAGGAACCGGCGATATCGGTCATGCACTTGGCGATCCAGCCACCGCTGCAGCTTTCAGCGGTGACCAGTTGCAGCGAGGCCTGCTGCAGGCGCTGCCCAAGCGCGGCGGCCTGGGCATGGAGATCGGCGTCGGAGGGGAAGGACATCGGCATGGATCGAGGTAGCAACGGTCATCTTGTACCGCAGAACGGCGGCGCTGTCCTCCCCTGCCCCTCAGTGGTCGTGGTGCAGGTAGCGGGCCTGGCGCGGCAGGCGCAGGCTGACCAGGAACGCCACCACCATCATCACCGTGACGTACCAGAAGAACAGCTGTTCATGGCCCAGGCTCTTCAGGCCCAGCGCGGCGTACTCGGCGCTGCCGCCGAAGATCGCGTTGCCGATGGCGTAGGCCAGGCCGACGCCGAGCGCGCGCACCTGCGGCGGGAACATCTCGGCCTTCACGATGCCGGAAATCGACGTGTAGAAGCTGACGATGGCCAGCGCCAGCACGATCAGCCCGAAGGCCGCCCACGGGCTGGTGACGTGCTGCAGGGTGATCAGGATCGGCACGGTGGTGAGCGCGCCCAGCGCACCGAACAGCATCATGCTGGTGCGGCGGCCGATGCGGTCGGACAGCATGCCGAACAGCGGCTGCATGCACATGTACAGGAACAGCGCGCCGGTCATCACGTAACTGGCGGTCTTGATGGGCAGGTGCACCGTGTTGACCAGGAACTTCTGCATGTAGGTGGTGAAGGTGTAGAAGATCAGCGAGCCGCCAGCGGTATAGCCGAGCACGGTGAAGAAGGCGGCCTTGTGGTCACGGAACAGCGCCGACAGGCTGCCGGCATCCTTGTCGCCACGGTCGGCCTCGCTCTGCGTTTCATGCAGGGTACGGCGCAGCAGCAGCGCGACCACGGCGGCGACGGCGCCAAGCACGAACGGGATGCGCCAGCCCCAGGCGCGGATCTCTGCTTCGCTCAGCAGGGCTTCCATGATGACGATGACCAGCACCGCCAGCAGCTGGCCACCGATGAGGGTGACGTACTGGAACGAGGAGAAGAAGCCGCGCTGGCCGCGCAGGGCAACCTCGCTCATGTAGGTGGCCGTGGTGCCGTACTCGCCACCGACCGACAGGCCCTGGATCAGGCGCGCGACCAGCAGCAGGACCGGCGCCATCGCACCGATGCTGGCGTAGGTCGGCAGGCAGGCGACCATCAGCGAGCCGCCGCACATCATGCTGACCGAGATCAGCAGGGACTTCTTGCGGCCGAGGCGATCGGCGATGCGGCCGAACAGCCAGCCACCGATGGGCCGCATCAGGAAGCCGGCGGCGAACACGCCGGCGGTGTTGAGCAGCTGCACGGTCGGGTTGGACGCCGGGAAGAAGGCGCCGGCGAAGTAGATGGCGCAGAACGCGTAGACGTAGAAGTCGAACCACTCCACCAGGTTGCCGGACGAGGCCGACATGATGGCGAACACGCGGTGGCGTTTCTCCGCCGCGGTGTACTGGGGGAGTGCGTCGGTGCTGACGTGGGACATGGAAGGGACTCCGGGGGTGCCGTGGGGGCAGACCCTCGGATCATCCGCCCGGCGGGCGTGAGCGGATGTGCACTATCGGGCGGCTGGAGTGCGGTAATCGGCCGGTAGTGCGGGATGGAGTGTTCCAGCAGGGCTTGCAGCCCTGCACCTGCCGCAATCAACGGCAACGGCAACGTCAAATGCTGGTATCCGTGGGATGGCGGGGCACTGTGGGTTTGCGGGGACGCCGTGAACCCGTCCATGGGGGCTTGGTCGCCGCATCCATGCGGCTCACACCCCGCAAACCCACAGTGCCCCGCCTTCGACAGTTTTCCGCGATCTGTCGGAACGGAGATCTGCTTTGGTAGGTGCCGACCGTTGGTCGGCACGGGGTCAGATCCCTTTGCGCAGCAAAGGGCTCTGACCCCACCCGTCGTGGTTCACCACTCCGGCAGTTTTTCCGGCAGCAGGGCGCGGATCGGGCCGCCGTCGGCGCTGGCAGCCAGCTTTTCAGCTTCGGCGATCGGGATGTCCACCTGCAGCAGCCAGCCGTCTTCGTCAGCCGTCTCGCTGCGGATCACTTCCAGCTGGTGCAGGCGCGCGCGCAGGCGGCCGGCGCTGGGCGGCAGGCGCAGCTCGCCGGTGACGTGCTGCAGGCCCAGGCGCTTGCCCAGCACGCTCTGCAGCAGCTCCAGGCCCTGCCCGTCGCGGGCGGAAATCCAGACCCGCTCGCGGCGCGAAGGATCGGGAATGCCGTCCTGGCCGTCGTGGCGGACCTCGCCGCCCTCGATGCGGTCGATCTTGTTGAACACCAGCAGCTGCGGCAGGTCGCCGGCGCCGACCGCAGTCAGCACTTCGTCGACCTGGGCGATGCGCTCCTCGCGGTGCGGATCGGCGGCGTCGACCAGGTGCAGCAGGAAGTCGGCCTCGCGCGCCTCGGACAGGGTCGAGCGGAACGCGGCGACCAGGTCATGCGGCAGGTCGCGCACGAAGCCCACCGTATCGGCCAGCACGACGCTGCCGCCGGGTACGGCGATGCGACGCACGGTCGGGTCCAGGGTGGCAAACAGCTGGTCGGCCGCGTACGCCTCGGCGCCGGTCAGGGCATTGAACAGCGTCGACTTGCCGGCATTGGTGTAGCCGACCAGGGCGACGCGCGGCAGTTCACTGCGCAGGCGCGCGCGGCGCATCTGGGTGCGCTGCACCTCGACCTTCTCCAGCCGCTTCTGCAGCTGCTCCACCCGCTTCTGCAACAGGCGGCGGTCGGTTTCCAGCTGGGTTTCACCCGGGCCCCGCAGGCCGATGGAACCGCCGCGCTGGCGCTCCAGGTGGGTCCAGCCGCGCACCAGCCGCGTGGCAAGGTGGCGCAGCTGCGCCAGCTCCACCTGCAGCTTGCCTTCGTGGCTGTGCGCACGCTGGGCGAAGATGTCCAGGATCAGGCCGGTACGGTCGATCACCCGGCGCTCCAGGAAACGTTCCAGGTTGCGTTCCTGGCCCGGACTCAGCGAGTGGTTGACCAGGATCAGGTCGGCGCCGGTTGCATCGGCCGCCGCCTTGATCTCGTCCAGCTTGCCGCTGCCGATCAGGGTCGACGGGTTGGGACGGTCAAGGCGCGCGGTGATGGTGGCGGCAATGCTGGCCCCTGCCGAGCGGGCCAGATCACCGAACTCTTCCAGCACGTCGTCTTCCAGCTTGCCGAAGTGGGGCTGGATCAACAGGGCGTTTTCGCCCTTTTTCGAGCGGTCAAACATTCACCGCTCCAGAATTACTCGTCTGCTTCATCACCCGCCTGACCGTTTTCACCCGACTGCACATAGCCACCACCCGGCCCGACCTTCACGTTACGCGCCGGCACGACGGTGGAAATGGCGTGCTTGTAGACCATCTGGCTGACGGTGTTGCGCAGCAGGACCACGAACTGATCGAACGATTCGATCGTGCCCTGCAGCTTGATGCCGTTGACCAGGTACACCGAAACCGGCACGCGTTCGCGCCGCAGTGCATTCAAGAAAGGATCCTGCAGCGATTGCCCCTTGGACATTGCTAACTCCTGATTATTGTTCTTATTGGGTTGCCGGCGGTTGCCACGGCCCCCGAGCCGCCCGCCGGCCCATGATGTTACACGGCCAGCGGCGGTTCAGCGTGCGACGAAGGTCGACACTGCGCTTGCCAGGCGCTCCTGGTCGATATGGGGATCGAACCAGCGCGCATCAAGCTCGCCACGCAGCCAGGTCAGCTGGCGCTTGGCCAGCTGACGGGTGGCGAAGATCGCCTTGTCGCGGAAGCGGGCGGCGTCGCCCTGCCCGTCCAGGAATTCCCAGGCCTGGCGATAGCCGACCGCACGCACCGCCGGCAGGTCCAGCGGCGCGGCCACGGCCGCCATCTGCGGCAGGGCCCGCAGGGCACGCACCTCGTCGAGGAAGCCCTCGCCCAGCATCGCATCGAAGCGGGCCTCGATGCGCTGGTGCAGCACGGCGCGGTCGCGCGGGGCCAGGATCAGCTTCAGGGTGCGCACCGGCAGCGGCGCCACGCCGGGGCGGCGCTGCCATTCACTGATCGGCGTGCCGGTCAGGCGGTAGACCTCCAGCGCACGCTGGATGCGCTGGGGATCGGTGGCGTGGATGCGCGCGGCAGCGGCCGGATCGACCTGCGCCAGTTCAGCATGCAGGGCGGCCCAGCCGCGCTCTGTAGCCTCGGCGCTCAGCACCTCGCGCATCGCCGGGTCGGCCTCGGGCATGGGCGACAGCCCCTGCAGCAGGGCGCGGAAATACAGGCCGGTGCCACCGGCCAGGATCGGGGTCTTGCCGCGGGCGATAATGTCGGCCACCACGCGGCCGGCGTCAGCGGCGAACTCGGCCGCCGAATAGGTCTGCCACGGGTCGCGCAGGTCCAGCAGGTGGTGCGGTGCCTGCGCCCGCTCGGCGGCATCGGGCTTGGCCGAACCGATATCGAGGCCGCGGTAGACCAGCGCCGAATCGACACTGACGATCTCACCGTCCAGCTGACGGGCCAGGGCGATCGCCGTGGCGGTCTTGCCACTGGCGGTCGGGCCCATCACCGCGATCGCCAGCGGACGCTGGTCGACGGCCATCACTCGTCGTCCGGCCAGCGGATCGACGGCGCGGCATCGGCGCGGGGCGTCGGGACCGCATCCACGGCCTCCCAGATCTTCAATGCATCCACCGTGGCGGCCACGTCGTGCACGCGCACGATGCGGGCGCCGCGCTGGACCGCGATCAGATGTGCAGCCACCGACGACGCCACGCGCTCGGTCGCCACCGCACGGCCGGTCAGCTCGCCCAGGCTGCGCTTGCGCGACAGGCCGGCCAGCATCGGCACGCCCAGTTCCAGGAAACGCTCGGACCGGGCCAGCAGGGTCATGTTGTGGGCCGTGGTCTTGCCGAAACCAAAGCCCAGGTCGATCAGCAGATTCTTCCTGGCAATGCCGGCCATTTCGGCGGCGAACAGGCGCTGCACGAGGAAGCCATGGACCTCGGCCACCACGTCGTCGTAATGCGGGTCGGCCTGCATGTGGCCGGGTTCGCCCTGCATGTGCATCAGCACCACCGGCACGCCGGTGTCGGCAGCCGCGTCGAGCGCGCCGTCCTGGCGCAGGCCGAAGATGTCGTTGATCATGCCGGCGCCGGCCGCCACGGCCGCGCGCATCACCTCCGGCTTGAAGGTGTCGATGCTGATCGGCACGGTGGTGCGGGCAGCGAGCTGTTCGATCACCGGCAGCACGCGCTGCAGTTCTTCTTCCACCGACACCGGCGCGGCGCCCGGGCGGGTGGACTCGCCACCGATGTCGAGCAGGTCGGCGCCCTCCTCCACCAGCTTCAGGCCATGGGCCACGGCCGCGTCGGTGCTGTCATGGGCGCCACCATCGGAGAACGAATCCGGGGTGACATTGACGATGCCCATGACCCGGGCACGGTCCAGGCGCAGGATGCGGCCGGCGCAGTCGAGCTGGGGGGAGATATCGAACATGGGTGATCCTGCGGGCAACGGTGGTTAGTTTAAGTCCGCAGGGCCGCACGCTGCATCCGGGGGTGGTGCCGGCTGGGCGCCGGCACCGAAACCGGATACGGCAGTTCCGCCCCGATCAGAAGTCGCCCAGGCGCGCGTTGTCCGTCGGTGCAGCCAGCCAGGCCGCCAGATCTTCGCCGATCGCATTGACGGTGCGGTCGAGCACCGTGCAGGAGCCCTTGAAGCCAGCAAAGGCGCCCCCGCGGGAGATTCGCCTTGCGGTGACCGTCGCGACCTGGTGGCCATCCTCGAACAGGACACCACGCACCGCGGCAGACTTGAAATGCCCGACAAAGGCGTTGCCTGCGCTCTGCGCTTCGACCAGCTCCAGCCTCAACGAGCGCCCATTGCCGCTGTCGGCACCCACCGGCCCGGACACCAGGGTGTTGCCGTGGCGGACGGCATTGCTGGCGAGCGACTGCGCCAATGTGGCACCGATGGTGCACTCGCTCCTGATGGCGTCGGCAATGATCGCCGAATCAGCGAAAGGCACCGGCTGCACGACGCGTATCTCAGCGGCCGCAGCGGGCAGGACAACGGTCGCCAGCCCTGCGAGGGCAAGCGGAAGCAGCAGTTTCATGGTGATCCCCTGTAAACCCGGCCTCCCCCTATGGCGGCCGTGGTGGCGCATCCTGACGCGCAGCAGAGGTACCGCGCAAGGCCTGATCCACGCATGGCGTGGATCTACCGTGCCGACCAACGGTCGGCACCCACCAACAGTTGCAGGAATCTGTCAGAGGCAGGGCGCAGCCCTGCCGGGAAAATACTCAACGCGGCCGGCGGCGCTTCCGATCCACGTACAGGGTCTTGATGATGCTCAGCAGGATGCCGACGGCGATGCCGACGCCGCAGCCCAGCAGCAGGTTGTCCACGGTCAGGCCCACGGCAACGCCGACGATGGTGGCGATGACCATTTCGACGGTATGGGAAATCGGTTGCGGCGGGGGAACGGACATGCGGGCTCCAGCGTAAGGCGGTGAATTCGGTCGGGCGGCGGGCCCGGAAACAACGAGGCCGGGTTTCCCCGGCCTCGTCTGCAATCAGCAATGGCGGGCCGTCAGTGCGACTCGGCCGGGCCGGCGATCGGCGGCAGCGGACGGGCGTCGCCGCCCTTGTCGTTGCCACCACCGTCCTTGTTGGACTTGTTCCAGCCTGCCGGCGGCGGCGGATCGCGGCCTTCCATGATGGCGTCGATCTGCGGCGCGTCGATGGTCTCGTACTGCAGCAGCAGCTGCGACATCGCATGCAGCTTGTCGATGTTGGCGGTCATCAGCTCGGTGGTGCGTGCATAGGCTTCGTCGAGGATGTTGCGCACTTCCTCGTCGATGCGGCGCGCGGTGTCGTTGGACACGCTCTTGTGCTGGGTGACCGAACGGCCCAGGAACACCTCGTCGTCCTCTTCGCCATAGGCGATCGGGCCGAGCTGGTCGGACAGGCCCCACTTGGTGACCATGTTGCGGGCCATCTTGGTGGCTCGTTCGATGTCGTTGGAGGCACCGGTGGTGACCTTGTCGGCACCGAAGATCAGTTCCTCGGCCACGCGGCCACCGTACAGCGAGCACAGCTGCGACTTGATCGCCACGCGGTTCATCGAGTACTTGTCGCCTTCCGGCAGGTACATGGTCACGCCCAGCGCACGGCCGCGCGGGATGATGGTGACCTTGTAGACCGGGTCATGCTCGGGCACGAGGCGGCCGACGATGGCGTGGCCGGCTTCGTGGTAAGCGGTCAGGGTCTTCTCGTCCTCGCTCATGGCCATCGAGCGGCGCTCGGCACCCATCAGGATCTTGTCGCGGGCACGGTCGAAGTGGTCCATGCGGACCTCCTTCTCGTTGCCACGCGCGGCGAACAGGGCCGCCTCGTTGCAGAGGTTGGCCAGGTCGGCACCGGAGAAGCCCGGGGTACCACGCGCGATCACCATCGGCTCGACATCGTCGGCCAGCGGCAGCTTGCGCATGTGCACCTTCAGGATGTGCTCGCGGCCCTTCACGTCCGGCAGGCCGACCACAACCTGGCGGTCGAAGCGGCCCGGGCGCAGCAGCGCCGGGTCCAGCACGTCCGGACGGTTGGTCGCGGCGATGACGATCACGCCTTCACCACCCTCGAAGCCGTCCATCTCGACCAGCAGCTGGTTCAGGGTCTGCTCGCGCTCGTCGTGACCGCCGCCCAGGCCGGCACCACGATGGCGGCCGACGGCGTCGATTTCGTCGATGAAGATGATGCACGGCGCGTGCTTCTTGGCCTGCTCGAACATGTCGCGCACGCGGCTGGCGCCGACGCCGACGAACATTTCGACGAAGTCAGAACCGGAGATCGAGAAGAACGGCACCTTGGCTTCGCCGGCGATGGCCTTGGCCAGCAGCGTCTTGCCGGTACCCGGCGGGCCCACCATCAGCACGCCGCGCGGAATCTTGCCGCCCAGCTTGGTGAACTTGGACGGGTCGCGCAGGAAATCGACCAGTTCGCCCACTTCTTCCTTGGCCTCGTCGCAGCCGGCGACGTCGGCGAAGGTCACCTTGATCTGGTCTTCGCCCTGCAGCTTGGCGCGCGACTTGCCGAAGGACATCGCGCCCTTGGCACCGCCGCCACCGCCCTGCATCTGGCGCATGATGAACAGCCAGAAGCCGATGATCAGGATGACCGGCAGGAAGTTCATCAGGATGGCCGCGAAGGAAATGCCGCTGGACGGCTCTTCCTGCACGATGTCCACGTTCTTGGTGCGCAGCACGTTGATCAGGTCGCGATCAGCCGGCGCGGCGATGGTGGCCGTCTGGCCGCCACGGGTGGTGTAGGTGATCTGGTTGGTCAGGCCGCGCGAATCGCCACCGAAGGTGACCTTCTGCACGTTGCCGCTGTCCACCTGGTCCAGGAACTGCGAATACGTCGCGCCCTGCGCCCCGGCCCCGGAGGACTTGGGCGAGAAGCTCTGGAAGACCACCATCAGCACGACGGCGACGACCACCCATAGCAGGAGGTTCTTGGTCAAGTCGTTCATCCTCATTGGCTCCGGCGTTCCTCTTAGTGCGGGTCTTGCGTTGGGGTCGAGCGTACTCGGCGAGCTTACTTCATGTGGGCGCGTTTTCCCTGTCCCAAGGCATACACCTCGGGCGAGCGCTTGCGCGAGGCTTCCGGCTTGCGGATGGAGACCTTGTCGTACCGGCGGCGCATCTCGCGCACATAGTCGTCAAAGCCTTCGCCCTGGAACAGCTTGATCAGGAACGCCCCACCGGTCTTGAGGTGGTTGTCGGCAAAGTCCAGCGCAAGCTCGGCCAGGTGCATCATCCGCGGCTGGTCGACCGCGCCCACACCACTCTTATTGGGGGCCATGTCCGACAGCACAAGGTCTACCGGCTGATCCCCGAGCATGGCTTCAAACTGCGATAGGACGGTTTCTTCCCTGAAGTCACCGTGAAGGAACTCCACACCGGCCAGCGGCGGCATGTCCAGGATGTCCAGCGCCAGCACGCGGCCGGTATCGCCAATCTGTCTCCGGACCTGCTGAGACCAGCCGCCCGGAGCCGCACCAAGGTCGACCACCACCATGTGCGGCTTCAGCAACCGGTCACGTTCGAGCAGCTCCTCGAGCTTGTAGGCTGCGCGCGAGCGCATGCCTTCGGCCTGCGCCTTCTTCACGAAGGGGTCGGAGAAGTGTTCCTTGAGCCAGCGCTGGCTGCTTTTGCTACGGGTGGCCATTGGAAATAGGGGCTGATGGGGTCGTCATGATACCCTGATCGTCCCATTCAACCCCCTTTTCCTGCATGTCCATCGCACTGACCGCCTCCCAGACCCGTTTCCTGCGCGGCCACGCCCACGACCTCAAGGCCCTGCTGCAGACCGGCGGCAAAGGCATCACCCCGGCCTTCATCGCCGAGCTGAACGAAGTCCTGGAACGCCACGAACTGGTCAAGGTGAAGGTTGCCGCCGAGGACCGTGACGCCCGTGACGCGATGATCGCCGAGATCGTCGAAGCCACCGAGGCGGCACTGGTGCAGCGCATCGGCCACGTCGCCGTGCTGTACCGCCCGAGCAAGGAACAGCGCCAGATCGTGCTGCCGCGCGGCTGATCGCCCTGCCCCCATGCAGCTGAACCACGAACCGCCCGATTACGCCTACAGCCTGCGCGCCGCCGACGGCCGCTCGGCCAGGGTCAACGACCTGGTGCTGGGGCAAAGCTTCTTCCTGACCCCCGACCAGCTGGTCGCGGAGTGGCCGGTGCGCCAGGCGTCCGACCTGCAGCCGGCCGATATCGAAGCGATTCTTGCGCTGAACCCGGCGCTGATCGTGCTGGGCACCGGCGACCGCCAGGTATTTCCGCCGGCGGCCGTGATGGCGGCCTGCCTGTCGCGCGGCATCGGCCTGGAAGTGATGAACAATCCGGCCGCCGCGCGCACGTTCAACATCCTTGCCGGCGAAGGCCGCAAGGTGGCCGCCGCCTTCATTCTGGAAGGTTGAGGCCGGAGCCGCCGGGCGTGGCCCGGCGCTACCCTGGATTGCAGGTTGTCTGTAGCGCCCGAGCCGATGCTCGGGCGTTTTTGTTTGGTCGCGAAAAGCCGCCGGGCGTGGCCCGGCGCTACCCTGGATTACAGGTTGTCTGTAGCGCCCGAGCCGATGCTCGGGCGTTTTTGTTTGGTCGCGAAGAGCCGCCGGGCGTGGCCCGGCGCTACCCGTATCTGCCTGCGCTAGCGCGCCGGCAGATACTGCTGCGGGTCGACCGGCTTGCCGTTGTAGCGGATCTCGAAGTGCAGCATGTCGCGATTGGCCCCGGTGCGGCCCATCTCGGCGATCTGTTCACCCGCCTTGACGCTCTGCCCTTCGTTGACCAGGCGCTTGCGGTTGTGGCCATAGGCCGACAGCCACTGGTCACTGTGCTTGATGATGATCAGCTCGCCGTAGCCGACCAGGCCGGCACCGGAATACACCACCACGCCATTGGCGGTGGCGCGCACGGCCGCGCCGCTGGAGCCGGCGATGTCCACGCCCTGCTTGGTCGCATCACCCGCCACGTAACGACCGACGATCGCGCCGTCGGCCGGCCAGCGCCAGTCGATGTTGCTCTTCACCGGCCCGACCGGGGCCGTCGCGACCGGCGTCGGCGTCGTCGTGCCTGCGGTGCCGCGCGGCGGGGTCACCACCGTGGTCGGCGCGCGGCCACCGGTGGCGCCGGCCGGATACAGGCGGATGACCTGCCCCGGGTAGATCTGCGAGGGATTGTCCAGCCGGTTCCAGGCGATCAGGTCGGCCGGCGTGATGTCATGGATGCGGGCCAGCGCGTAGATCGTGTCGCCCTTGCGCACGACCACGGTCTGCCCGGGCTTGGCGACCGAAGTCTTCGGCGTGCTGACAGTGGTGCCACCGCTGCTGCCGCCGGGGCGGACGACGGTGGCGGTGCCACAGGCGGCCAGGGTGGATACCAGCAACGCCAGCGCGCCGATGCGCACTCCCTTGCTCAGACAATCTGCACTCATGCGAACTTCGACCTCCATACAAGCCAGGCAACCAGCCCCACCACCAGCGCGGTGGCGATCCAGCCCAGCGGTTCAATCCAGCGGCGCAGCGCCGCTTCGGCACGCGCACCACCGATGCGGATGACCGCGGCCAGCACGTACACGCGCTTGCCGCGGCCGATCAACATGCTCAGCAGGTACTGTGGCATGGGCACGCCGACGATACCCGAAGCCCATGTGAAGACCTTCATCGGGATGGGCATGAAGCCCCCCAGCACCAGGAAGGTGAACACCGCCCACGGCGACTCGGCCATCTTGGCCTGCACGGTGGCGATGCCCTGCTCGATGGCCGGCAGCATGCCCAGCGCCTCGAACACCGGCTTGATCGCCTCGAAGGCGAAATGCCCCAGTGCATAGCCGACCACCGCGCCGACCATGGAGCCGGCCAGGCTGAGCGTGGCGAACCACCAGCCGCGCTTGGGCTGGGCTACGCACATCGGCGCCAGCATCACTTCCGGCATGACCGGGAAAATGATGGCTTCAAAGAAACTCAACACCGTCAGGTAGGTCGGCGCGCGTTCGTGCGCCGCCCACTTCATCGCCCGCTCGTACAGCGGCCCGAAAATCTTCATGCAACCCTGCTCCGTGGATTCAATCGAGCATGCCAGACAGCAGCGGCACGAACGTGACCGGTGCCAGCACGCGTTGTTCAATGCTGCCGTCTTCCCTGCGGTCCAGCTGCACCAGTGACTGGCCACCCGGGCCACCCACCGGCGCCACCAGGCGCCCACCCACAGCCAGCTGCTCGACCAGGGCATCGACCAGGGCCGGCGCGGCCGCGGTGACCACCACCGCATCGTAGGGGCCGTGCTCGGCCCAGCCGACGCGGCCGTCATCATGCTTGGTACGGATGTTCATGCCCAGTGCGCGGAAACGCTTGCGGGCCTGCCGCAGCAGATCGCCGATGCGCTCGACGGTGTAGACCTCCAGGCCCACGGCGCCGAGCACGGCGGCCTGGTAGCCCGAGCCGGTGCCTACTTCCAGCACCGTCTGCGGCGCGACCTGCAGCACTGCCTCGGTCATGCGGGCCACGACCCACGGCTGCGAGATGGTCTGCCCATGGCCGATCGGCAGCGCGGTGTCTTCGTAGGCACGCGAGGCCAGGGCCTCGTCGATGAACAGATGGCGCGGCACCACCCGGATCGCGTTCAGCGTGGACTCGTCGACGATGCCGGCTTCGCGCAGGCGATCGACCAGGCGGTCGCGCACGCGCTGCGAGGTCATGCCGATGCCAACCGCTTCCGGCTGCAGGCGCAGGCGCGGGCTCATGCCGGCTGGTCCAGCGCGGCGCTGAGGCCGCCGACCCAGCTGGCCACCTTCTCAAGTGCCTGGTAGCGGGTCAGGTCGACCTGGATGGGCGTGATCGAGATGTGGCCGGTGCGCACGGCATTGAAATCGGTGCCGGGGCCGGAATCCTGTTCACGACCGGCCGGGCCGATCCAGTACACGTCGTTGCCGCGCGGGTCCTTCTGCGCGATGCAGCCTTCGGCGCGATGACGGTTGCCCAGCCGGGTCACTTCGAAACCCTTGACCTCGCTCCACGGCAGGTCGGGCACGTTGACGTTGAGGATGGTGTCGGCCGGCAGCGGATCGGCCTTCAGGCGGGCGACGATCTCCACCGCGGCACGCGCGGCGGTCTCGAAGTGCTTCGGGTCGTGGTTGCGGGTGACCAGGGAAACAGCCACCGCCGGCAGGCCGAGGAAGCGACCTTCCATCGCCGCCGAGACGGTGCCCGAATAGATGACGTCGTCGCCGAGGTTGGCGGCGTTGTTGATGCCGGAAACGACAATGTCGGGTTCGAATTCGAGCAGGCCGGTCAGCGCCAGGTGCACGCAGTCGGTCGGGGTCCCTGCCACCGAGACGGTGTAATGGTCGATGCGCTTGAGCCGGATCGGCAGGTCCAGCGTCAGCGAATTGCTGGCACCGGAACGATCACGGTCGGGGGCGACCACCGTCACTTCATGGCCGGCCTCGCGCAGCACGGCGGCAAGCATCCGGATGCCTGCGGCGTCGACGCCATCATCGTTACTGACCAGGATGCGCATCTTCGATTTAACCGCTTGATTTTCCAAGAATTCGATTCCGTCACCTTGTCGCGTGGGCGGGACCGCCCGCGCCCCTGTCGGGGACCGGCGATCGCGCAAGTGCGTCGGGTATTGTGCCGCAAGCGGGCCGCCGGTCCTACCCTGCCGGTGGTGATGCGCGTCATCGAATCGACATAGGCAGACCCGCGCGGGCGGTTTACCCTGTGCGCATGTCGCACCCTGAAGATGAAGATCCGGCCGCCCTGTTCCGTGCGGCCATCGGCGAAGTGAAGCCGCTGCGCAAGGAGGTCGAGCCGGCGCCTGCGGCGCCGCGACCGAAGCCGCGCGCGCGCATGGCCGAACGCGACGAAGCCGAGGCGGCGGGTGAGTTCGCCCGCCTGCTGCGCGACAACAGCCCGCTGGAAGCCGGCGACACCGCCAGCTACCGCCGCGACAACCTGCCGCCGCGGATGTTCCAGCGCCTGAAGCGCGGCCAGTATTCGGTGCAGGACGAACTGGACCTGCACGGCGCGACCGCCGCGCAGGCCGAGATGCTGCTGCGCCAGTTCCTGCTGGAAGCGCACGCGCACGAGTACGGCTGCGTGCGCATCATCCATGGCAAGGGCCTGCAGTCCGATGGTGGCGCCCCGGTGTTGAAGAACCTGGTGGACCGACTGCTGCGGCTGCGCAACGACGTGCTTGCGTTCCACTCGGCGCCGACCGGCCAGGGTGGCACCGGTGCGGTGCTGGTGTTGCTGGCGCGGCGTTGATCCCCGCATCCACGCATGGCGTGGTTCCATGCGATGCCAGTAGATCCACGCCATGCGTGGATATCCCGACCCCGCCCCGCGATCAGCCCTGCGAGGCGTCTTCCACCGGGCCCAGTTCGTGCAGCACCGCGGTGGCATAGCAGCCCGGCGGCAACGCAAACGACAGCTCCAGCACGTCATCGGCCAGCCACTGGTGCTGCAGCAGGGCAGGACGCAGGCGCAGCGCGCGACGCTCCTGCTTCAGGCGGGCGCCTTCCAGGCCGGCACGCAGGGCCTGCGACTCCTCATCGTCCAGCGCGGCCAGTTCCAGCGTGCGGGCAGCCTCGGTGCTGCGCAGCTCACCCTCGCCCCACAGCGGTGCGCTGGGGTGGATGTCGAACCGCGCCAGGCGCTCGGCCAGCACATCGGTGTACGGCTCCGGGCCGAACACGCTGCGGCTGCCATCGAGCATCCACACTTCGCCGTCCAGCGGCTGGTCCCAGCTGCCCTGCTCCACGCGCGCGGCCAGCACGCGGTTGAAGAGGGCCGAGCGGGCCGCCGACAGCAGCAGCGAACGCTGGTCCTGGCGCATGCGCCGGCCACCGAACATCGCCAGCGCGGCCGGAACATTGCCACCGTCGCGACCAAAACGCTGCTCGCCGAACCAGTTCGGCAGGCCACGCGCGGCAATCTGCTGCAGGCGCTCATCGATGGCCGCGGCGTCGCCCTGCACGTCGCGCAGCACCAGCTTGAAGCGGTTGCCGGCCAGCGCCCCGCGCTGCAGCTTGCGGTTGTGCCAGGTGGCCTCGAGCACTTCGATCTCGTCGCTGGCCAGGCTGGCCAGGTCCGGGGCGACGCGCTTGGGCAGGTGCACGCTGAAGCGCTGGGTGGTGACCGCGTTGCGGTCCTTCATGCCCGCATAGCTGACCGCCATCTCCGGCAGGCCCGCCCACTTCGCCAGCACCTTGGCCACGTGCACCGTGTTGGCGCCGCGCTTGCGGATGTGCAGCAGCAGGTGCTCACCTTCGCCGGTGGCCTCGAAGGACGGCAGTTCGTCCACCTGGAAGTCGTCCGGCGTGGTGCGGATGCGCGCGCTCAGCAGCGGCGCACCAAAGGCCAGCGGCAACGGAATCATGCCGCCACCAGCAGGACGACGGCCTGCGCGGCAATGCCTTCGCCACGGCCGGTGAAGCCGAGCTTCTCCGAGGTGGTGGCCTTGACGCTGACCGCGTCCAGCGGCAACTGCAGCAGGCCGCCGATGCGTTCACGCATGGCCAGCGCATGCGGGCCGACCTTGGGCCGCTCGCAGATGACCGTGATGTCGGTATTGCCGACGCGCCAGCCACGCTCGCGCAGCAGACTGTCGCAATGGCGGACGAAATCACTGCTGTCCGCACCCTTCCAGCGGTCGTCGCTGGGCGGGAAATGCTGGCCGATGTCGCCCAGCGCGATCGCACCGAGCATGGCATCGCACAGCGCGTGCAGGATGACGTCGCCATCGCTGTGGGCCAGCACGCCGCAGCTGTGCGCCACGCGGATGCCGCCCAGCATGATGTGGTCGCCTTCACCGAAGGCATGGACGTCGTAGCCCTGGCCGATACGGACGGGCGGGAACGGAGCTGTGCTCATGGATGCAACCCTTGCAGCAGGGCCGCGCGGGCGATCAGCCGGCGCGGCGGGAAAGTACGAATTCGAAACGGTCGAGGTCGGCCGGGGTGGTGACCTTGAAATTGTCCTCGCTGCCTTCCACCAGCAGCGGTCGCTGGCCCTGGCGCTCCATGGCCATGGCTTCGTCGGTGACCTCGACGCCGCTGGCGGCCGCACCGGCCAGCGCGCGGACCAGCTGGTGGCGGCGGAACAGCTGCGGGGTCAACGCACGCCAGAGGCGCTCGCGCGGCTCGGTGCCATCAATGCCACCATCGTCACCGGCCCGCTTGAGGGTGTCGCGCACGGGCGCGGCGAGAATCGCGCCGACCGGGTCGGCACGCCCCACTTCCAGCAGGCGGCCCAGATCGGCCAGCGACAGGTTGGGCCGCGCGGCATCGTGCACCAGCACGAACTCGTCGGCGCGCACACTGTCGGGCAGGGCCTGCAGTCCCGCCAGCACCGAAGCGGCCCGGGTGGCGCCGCCGATGCAGGTCAGCACCGGCTTGCCGGACCACTCGGTCCAGCCCGGCCAATCGGCATCGTCCTGGCCGATCACCACCATCGCCCCGGCCACGGCCGGGTGCGCCAGCAGTGCATCCAGGGTGTGGGCGAGCAGGATCTGCCCGCCCGCCTGCAGGTACTGCTTGGGCAACGGCGCGCCGAAACGGGTACCCCGCCCGGCGGCCGGAACGACCGCCCAGATGGCCGCGCTCACGGCACGTCCGCCGGATGGTCGCCGACCTGCGCCGAGACCGGTGCAGCCTGCGCCGGGCGAACCGGCGCATCCTCCACCACGCGGTAGAACTTCTCGCCGGGCTTGATCATGCCCAGCTCGCTGCGCGCGCGTTCTTCGATGGCGGCCTGGCCTTCCTTGAGGTCCTTCACTTCGGCAGCCAGCGCATCGTTGCGCTGCTGCAGACCTTCATTGTCCCGCTCCTGGTTGGCGACCTGGGCTTCGAGCATCATCACTTCACCCGAATTGCCCGGGCCGAACCAGAAACGGTACTGCAGCCATGCCAGCAGCAGGGCCAGCAGCAACAGCAGCCAGCGCCAGTCGCGCATGGGCTCAGCGCTTCAGCGACACGAACGCGTCACGACCGGCGTAACGCGCGCTGGCGCCGAGGGCTTCCTCGATGCGCAGCAGCTGGTTGTACTTGGCCACGCGATCGCTGCGGCACAGCGAGCCGGTCTTGATCTGGGTGGCGGTGGTGGCCACCGAGATGTCGGCGATGGTGGTGTCTTCGGTTTCGCCCGAGCGGTGCGAGACCACGGCGGCGTAGCCGGCACGGTCGGCCATGGCGATCGCTTCCAGGGTTTCGCTGAGGGTACCGATCTGGTTGACCTTGATCAGGATCGCGTTGGCGGTGCCCGAGTCGATGCCTTCCTGGAAGATCTTCGGGTTGGTGACGAACAGGTCGTCGCCCACCAGCTGCACCTTCTTGCCGATGCGGTCGGTCAGCAGCTTCCAGCCGGCCCAGTCGTTCTCGGCCAGGCCGTCTTCGATCGTGATGATCGGGTACTGCGCGGCCCAGTCGGCCAGGAAGTCGACGAACTGCTCGGAGGTCAGGCGCTTGTTCTCGCCCACCAGGTTGTACTTGCCGTTCTCGAAGAACTCGCTGGAGGCCACGTCCAGGCCCAGCAGCACGTCTTCACCGGCGGTGTAGCCGGCCTTGCCGATGGCTTCCAGGATGGTGTCCAGCGCTTCGACGTTGCTGCGGAAGTCCGGCGCGAAGCCGCCTTCGTCGCCCACGGCGGTGCTCAGGCCGTGGCTCTTCAGCACGGACTTCAGCGAATGGAAGATTTCGGTACCGGCGCGCAGCGCTTCGGAGAACGAGGTGAAGCCCACCGGCAGCACCATGAATTCCTGGAAGTCGACGTTGTTGTCGGCGTGGGCGCCGCCGTTGATGATGTTCATCATCGGCACCGGCAGCGACGGGGTCGCACCGGTCTTGGTGGCCAGGTACTGCCACAGGGCCTGCTTGCTGGACGCAGCGGCGGCATGCGCGGCCGCCATCGACACCGCCAGCAGCGCGTTGGCGCCCAGGCGGCCCTTGTTCTCGGTGCCATCCAGGTCGATCAGGCGACGGTCCAGGCCAGCCTGGTCGACGGCTTCGAAGCCCTTCAGTGCATTGGCGATGGCGCCGTTGACGTTCTCGACGGCCTTGCGCACGCCCTTGCCCAGGTAACGGGACTTGTCGCCGTCACGCAGCTCGACCGCTTCCTTGGTACCGGTCGAGGCGCCGGAGGGAACCGCGGCGCGACCGAACGAACCGTCCTCCAGGATGACTTCGGCTTCCAGCGTGGGGTTGCCACGGCTGTCGAGGATTTCACGGGCGTGGATGCTGCGGATCGTACTCATGAGCGGACCGGTTACCTGTCTGGAGGAGGGAATGCGACAAATGTGAAATGCCGCGTGATTATCCCCGGCTGCCCGTCGCTTGCCAAATGGTGTCGTCGGCCACGACCGGATCCGCGCCCTGCACCAGCAGCGGCACCGCAATCAGCAGGCCCAGCAGCGCCAGCAGCAGTGCCGCCACCGCAGCCGGGCCACGGCCACGCTTCGTGCGCCAGGCCAGCACCGAGGCCACCCCACTGCCGAGCGCGGACAGCGCAAGCACGGCCACCGCCAGCATCAGGATCCACTGCTTGGAGGCCAGCGCATGGCTGCCATCCCCCGGCATGCCGATCGCAGACAGGAACACCACCACCCCGGCGGCGAGGGCGGCCCAGGCAAGCACGGCAAGGCCAAGCGCGCACGCGCCCCAGGGCCACGGTCGGCGCGGCACGCGCGCGGAAGATGTCGGGTTCATCGTATGAATGGGTACTGCATGAAGGGGGCCAATGCCCGCAGGTGAACCATCACAGCTGGGCAAGGATGGCCCAGGCCAGCAGCGCCGACGGCACGGCCAGCAGCAGCGCGGCCAGCCCAGCGGCACCGCGTGCGCGCTGCAGGCGCCAGCCCAGCACCGTGCTTGCAAGGCTCGCCGCATACAGCACGGCGGCCGCGGCAAGGGAAACCTTGAACATCGTGGCCTGCCAGTGCGGGGCCGCACCATCGCCGGGCATGCGGGTACCGGCAGCGCCCAGCAGCACCATGTAACCGAACGCGACCCACGCCAGCACGCACAGCGCCAGCGCCATCCAGCCCCACGGCCAGCTGCGCCAATGCCGCCGGCGACGCTGGGCTTCCAGCGCCGCCCACGGGTCAAGACTCACGCGAAGCGCGAGAAGCCGTGCTTCTTGGTCACCGCGTCGAGCTCCATCAGGGTCTCGAGCAGGGCTTCCATCTGGTCCAGCGGCCACGCATTGGGGCCATCGGACAGGGCCTTGGACGGATCCGGGTGGGTCTCGGCGAACAGGCCGGAGATGCCCACCGCCACCGCGGCACGCGCCAGCACCGGCACGTGTTCGCGCTGGCCGCCGGAACTGGTGCCCTGCCCGCCCGGCAGCTGCACAGAATGGGTGGCGTCGAACACCACCGGGCACCCGGTGTCACGCATCACCGCCAGCGAACGCATGTCGCTGACCAGGTTGTTGTAGCCGAAGCTGGCGCCACGCTCGCAGACCATGATCTGCTCGTTGCCGGTGGACTTGGCCTTCTCGACGACCGGCTTCATGTCCCACGGCGCCAGGAACTGGCCCTTCTTGATGTTGACCGGCTTGCCGGCCGCACACACCTTGCGGATGAAGTCGGTCTGGCGGACCAGGAACGCCGGCGTCTGCAGCACGTCCACCACCGAGGCCACTTCGTCCATCGGGGTGTATTCATGCACGTCGGTCAGCACCGGCACGCCGATCTGCTTCTTCACTTCGGCCAGCACCTTCAGGCCTTCTTCCATGCCCGGGCCGCGGAAAGCGGTGCCCGAGGTACGGTTGGCCTTGTCGAAGCTCGACTTGAAGATGAAGTTGACGCCGAGGCGGTCGGTGATCTCCTTCAGCTTGCCGGCGGTATCGAGCTGCAGCTGCATCGACTCGATCACGCAGGGGCCGGCGATCAGGAACAGGGGCTGGTCCAGCCCGACCTCGAATCCACACAGTTTCATGGCGTTTCCTTGTTGTCCGCTACGCCGGCAGGGCCGGCGCGCTGGGGTTGAAGCATGCAGGATGGGGGCCGAAGCCCCCCTTCACAAGTCAGGCGCGGGCTTCGGCCAGCAGCGCGCCACCGGCCTTGCGCTCGCGCGCGGCACGGATGAAGCCGATGAACAGCGGATGGCCATCGCGCGGGGTGGACAGGAATTCCGGGTGCGCCTGGCAGGCCAGGAACCACGGGTGCGCGTCACGCGGCAGCTCGACCACTTCCACCAGGGTGTCGTCCATCGACTTGCCCGAGATCACCAGGCCGGCATCTTCCAGCTGGGTGCGGTAGCGGTTGTTGAACTCGTAGCGGTGGCGGTGACGCTCGGAGACCACGTCCTTGCCGTACAGCTCGCGGGCCAGCGTGCCCGGCTTCAGGCGCTGTTCCTGCAGGCCCAGGCGCATGGTGCCGCCGAGGTCGCTCTTGTCATCGCGCTTTTCGACATCGCCGGTGGCGGTGCGCCATTCGGTGATCAGGCCGATCACCGGGTCCGGCGACTGGCGGTCGTTCTCGGTGCTGTTGGCGTTTTCCAGGCCCAGCACGTGGCGCGCGTAGTCCACCACCGCCGCCTGCATGCCGTAGCAGATGCCGAAGTACGGCACGCTGTTCTGGCGGGCGAACTGCGAGGTCAGCACCTTGCCCTCGAAACCGCGGTCACCGAAGCCGCCCGGCACCAGGATGCCGTCGACGTCGGCCAGCGCGGCCATGTCGGTACCTTCCAGGTCCTGCGCTTCCAGCCACTTCAGGTTGACCTTGGTGCGCTGGCGCAGGCCGCCGTGCTTGAGGGCTTCGCCGACCGACTTGTACGCGTCCTGATGGTCGACGTACTTGCCGACCACGGCGATGGTCACTTCGTCCAGCGGGTGCAGGGTCGCGTCGACCGCGTCCTCCCACATCGACAGGTCAACCGGCCCGACCTTGTCGGCCAGCTTCAGCTGGTTGACCACGATCTCGTCCAGGCCCTGCGCATGCAGGCCCGACGGGATGCGGTACAGCACGTCCACGTCCGGCACGCTGATGACGGCGCGTTCGGAGACGTTGGTGAACTGGGCGATCTTGCGGCGCTCCGAATCCGGCACAGCCTGCTCGGAACGGCACAGCAGCACGTCCGGCTGGATGCCGATCGAGCGCAGTTCCTTCACCGAGTGCTGGGTCGGCTTGGTCTTCAGCTCACCGGCAGCGCCGATGTACGGCACCAGGGTGAGGTGCATGAACAGCGCCTTCTCCGGGCCGCGCTCGGTGCGCACCTGGCGGATCGCTTCCAGGAACGGCAGCGACTCGATGTCGCCCACGGTGCCGCCGATCTCGACCAGGGCCACGTCGTAGCCTTCGGTGGCTTCGTCGATGCAGCGGCGGATCTCATCGGTGATGTGCGGGATGACCTGCACGGTCGCGCCCAGGTAGTCGCCGCGGCGCTCCTTGCGGATGACGTTCTCGTAGATGCGGCCGGTGGTGACCGAGTTCTTGCGGCTCAGGCGGGTACGCACGAAGCGCTCGTAGTGGCCCAGGTCGAGGTCGGTCTCGGCGCCGTCGTCGGTGACGTAGACCTCACCGTGCTGGAACGGGCTCATGGTGCCCGGGTCGACGTTGATGTACGGGTCGAGCTTCATCATCGTGACCTTCAGGCCACGCGCTTCGAGGATGGCGGCCAGTGACGCAGCGGCAATACCTTTGCCGAGCGAGGACACCACGCCGCCGGTTACGAAAATCAAGGGAGTCATGGCTGCAAGCATCCTGTCTGGAAATGGAAAACGGCAGCGCCACGCCTGCCCGAGGGGCGGGCGTGGAGCAGAAAGGGGGTTTTCCGGTTCGCTGGGGCAGCGAGGGAGGCGCGGGACCGGTCGGCGGCAGGCGCCGGACGGGGACCATCGTGCGAGGTCGGGGCGGCCGTGCCGGTCAATTCGACCGTCACCTGCGACCCGCATTGCTGGAGGCCACGCATGGCCGGTCCAGCCCATTCGCAAATGGTGGACACGCACTACTCCCGGAAAGCCATAGTTTACAGATAGATGGCCGCCAACCCAAGGGGCAGATAGCGTCATCGGCAAAAGAAAACGCCCCGCAGTGCGGGGCGTTCAGGGGCCAGCGCCTTGCGGCAGCGGCCTTGGCGGCGGAAGCCTTACTTCTTCTTCCGCGCCTCTTCCTCTTCTTCCTGCTGCGGGACCGGCTGGCCCTTGGCCTTCATTTCGGCATTGGCCTGGGCGCGGCGCTTGGCCTTGGCATCCGCTTCGGACTGCGCGGCCTTGTCGGCCTGGTCGCCCTGCTGCGGGGCCGTCTGGCCTGCGTTCTGCGCCATCACCAGCGGCACTGCAACGGCGGCAGCGGCCAGGATCGCAATGGTCAGCAACTTCTTCATGGAGTCCTCCTCGCGTATGGCTTGGACATGGGGGCGCCGGCGTTCAGATTCCAGCGGCTGTCATTTTACCCCCTCCCCGGCGCCGAGGCTGAACCGCAGGCGTGCAAATTCCCCGTCCACACCGCACACTTGCGCGTCGCTCCGCGCTTTGAAGATAGATGAACGCACGCTATAACGCCGCCGATATTGAAGTCCTGTCCGGCCTTGACCCGGTCAAGCGCCGTCCTGGCATGTACACCGACACCGCGCGCCCGAACCACCTGGCGCAGGAAGTGATCGACAACTCGGTGGACGAGGCCCTCGCCGGCCACGCCCGCTCGATCGAGATCACCCTGTACAAGGACGGCAGCGTGGAAGTCAGCGATGACGGCCGCGGCATGCCGGTCGACATCCATCCGGAAGAGAAGATTCCGGGCGTCGAGCTGATCCTGACCCGCCTGCACGCGGGCGGCAAGTTCAACAACAACAACTACACCTTCTCCGGCGGCCTGCACGGCGTCGGCGTCAGCGTGGTCAACGCGCTGTCCACCCTGGTCGAGATCCACATCAAGCGCGACGGTGCCGAGCATCGCATCACCTTCCGCGATGGCGACCGCGCCTCGCCGCTGGAAGTGGTCGGCACGGTCGGCAAGAAGAACACCGGTACGCGGCTGCGCTTCTGGCCGGACCCGAAGTACTTCGATACGCCCAAGTTCGCCGTGCGCGCGCTCAAGCACCTGCTGCGCGCCAAGGCCGTGCTGTGCCCGGGCCTGACCGTGAAGCTGACCGACGAAGCCACCGGCGAAGTCGACACCTGGTACTACGAAGACGGCCTGCGCGACTACCTGAAGATGGAGCTGGGCGACCGCGAGTCGCTGCCGGCCGATCTGTTCGTCGGAAACCTGAAGAAGGATACCGAGATCGTTGACTGGGCCGTGGCCTGGCTGCCGGAAGGCGAGCTGGTCCAGGAAAGCTACGTCAACCTGATTCCCACCGCCCAGCACGGCACCCACGCCAACGGCCTGCGTACCGGCCTGACCGAGGCGCTGCGCGAGTTCTGCGACTTCCGCAACCTGCTGCCGCGCGGCGTAAAGCTGGCCCCGGAAGACGTGTGGGACCGCGTGTCGTTCGTGCTGTCGCTGAAGATGACCGACCCGCAGTTCAGCGGCCAGACCAAGGAACGCCTGTCCTCGCGCCAGGCCGCCGGTTTCGTCGAAGGCGCCGCGCACGACGCCTTCAGCCTGCTGCTGAACCAGAACGTGGAGCTGGGCGAGAAGATCGCGCAGATCGCCATCGAACGCGCCAGCGCGCGCCTGAAGACCGAGAAGCTGGTCGTCCGCAAGAAGGTCACCCAGGGCCCGGCCCTGCCCGGCAAGCTGGCCGACTGCATCAGCCAGGACCTGTCGCGCACCGAACTGTTCCTGGTGGAAGGTGACTCGGCAGGCGGCAGCGCCAAGCAGGCGCGCGACAAGGACTTCCAGGCGATCCTGCCGCTGCGCGGCAAGATCCTCAACACCTGGGAAGTGTCGTCCAACAGCGTGCTGGCCTCCGAAGAAGTGCACAACCTCGCCGTGGCCATCGGCTGCGACCCGGGCAAGGAAGACATCGCCGGCCTGCGCTACGGCAAGGTGGTCATCCTCGCCGACGCGGACTCGGACGGCCTGCACATCGCCACCCTGCTGACCGCGCTGTTCCTGAAGCACTTCCCGGCGCTGGTCGATGCCGGCCATGTGTTCGTGGCGATGCCGCCGCTGTTCCGCGTCGACGTGGGCAAGCAGGTGTTCTACGCCCTGGACGAGGAAGAGAAGCGCTCGATCCTGGACAAGATCGAACGCGAGAAGATCAAGGGCGCCGTCAATGTCACCCGCTTCAAGGGCCTGGGCGAGATGAATCCGCCGCAGCTGCGCGAGTCAACCATCCACCCCGATACGCGCCGCCTGGTGCAGCTGACGGTGGATGACGGCGAGCAGACCCGTTCGCTGATGGACATGCTGCTGGCCAAGAAGCGTGCGTCTGACCGCAAGGGCTGGCTGGAGAGCAAGGGCGACCTGGCTTCCCTGGAAGCCTGACGCCATCCTCTGGTAGTGCCGGCCGCTGGCCGGCAGTCGAGGTTGCCGGCCAGCGGCCGGCACTACCGGTTGATGCCCCCCCCCGGACATCACGCCCCCATCGGCAAACCCAGCGGCGCCATAATGCGCATCTCTCTGCGTGGACCCTCGTATTGGCCAGCCATTCGCTGCTGTTCCCGGGACTGCCGTTGCACAGCGCGCGCCTGGTCCTGAGCCCGATCCGCCGTGACGATGCGGCCGCCCTGTTCGCCCTGCAGTCCGACCCGGACGTGATGCGCTTCTGGAATCATCCGGCGTGGACGCGACCGACCGAAGCCCGCGCGCAGATCGACGACGACCTCGCCGCGCACACCACCGGCACCCAGCTCAAGCTGGCCGTGCGCGAATCGCTGGAAGGCCCGTTGCTGGGCATCTGCGTGGTGTTCGCACTGGACCGTGACGCCGCACGCGCCGAGATCGGCTACCTGCTGGCCCCCGGCAAGCAGGGCCAGGGCTACATGCACGAAGCGCTGCAGCACCTGCTTGCCTATCTGTTCGACACGCTGGGCCTGCATCGTGTGGAAGCGGAGATCGACCCGCGCAACCAGCCCTCCGCACACGTGCTTGATCGCCTGGGCTTCCACCTGGAAGGCGTGCTGCGCCAGCGCTGGCGCATCCAGGGCGAGTTGTCCGATTCGGCCGTGTACGGTCTGCTGGCCGACGACAACGCGCGAAACGCCCTGCCCGCTTGACCGAATCTGGCCGCAACGGGCCAGCACCGGCGGCCATGCCTTTGGACACATACGGTGCGCCGGGCGGCGGCCTAGCATCGGGATCCTCTTCCGCTATCGTCCTGGTGCCATGAAGTCCCTGCTGCACATCGCCGCGCTCTGCGCCGGCCTGCTCGTTGCCCCTGCCTGCGCCTTCACCGCATCGGCCGCCGAATCCAAGCCCGACACCAAGGAGGAAAAGACCGAAGCGCCCGCGCTGCCGGCCGATGCCTCCGCCCGCCAGAGCATGCGCCTGGCCGGCCGCACCCTCGACTACACCGCCACCGTCGGCACCCTGCCGGTGCGCGACGAGAAGGGCAAGGTGATCGCCGATGTGGTGTTCACCGCCTACACGATGCCCGGCAAGGACCGCCCGGTGACCTTCGCTCTCAATGGCGGCCCCGGCGCATCGTCGGTCTACCTCAACATGGGCGCGATCGGGCCCAAGGTGGTCACCTTCGGCTCGGAAGGCGACAGTGCCTCGGCACCGGCCACCCTGCACGACAACCCTGGCACCTGGCTGGATTTCACCGACCTGGTGTTCATCGATCCGGTCGGCACGGGTTTCAGCCGCGCGCGCATCAGCGATGATGAAGCGAAGAAGCAGCTGTACAACCCCAGCGCCGACATCGAGTACCTGTCACGTTCGATCTACGACTGGCTGCTGCGCAACCAGCGCATGGGCGCGCGCAAGTACCTGACCGGCGAAAGCTACGGCGGCTACCGTGGCCCGCGCATCACCCATTACCTGCAGACGCGCCTGGGCGTGGCGATGAACGGCCTGGTGCTGGTATCGCCGTACCTGAGCCCGACCCTGGAAGACAACGCCGATGTTTCGCCGATGGCGTGGATGCAGACGTTGCCGTCCATCGCGGCGGCGCACCTGGAGCGCCAGGGCAAGCTGACCGATGCCGCAATGCGCGAGGTGGTGGAATACACGCGCGGTGACTACGCCACCGCGCTGATGAAGGGCCGCAGCGATCCGCAGGCGACCGAGGCGATGCTGCGCCGGGTGACCGAGCTGACCGGGCTGGACCCGCAGTTCGTGCGCCGCGCCGGTGGCCGCCTGGAAACCCAGGCTTACCTGCGCGAGGTGTTCCGCGACAAGGGCACGCTGGGCAGTCGCTACGACTCCAACGTGACCGCGTTCGACCCGTTCCCGAACGATCCGGAACAGCGCGCCAATGATCCCCTGTTGGACAGCATCATCGCGCCGACCACCACGGCGATGGTCGACTTCGTGACGCGCGTGGTCGGCTGGAAGGTCGATGCGCGCTACCAGGCGCTGAACTACGACGTGAACCGGCTGTGGGACCGCGGTGGCGAGCTGCGCCAGGGGGCGGTGACCCAGCTGCGCCAGGCGGTGGCGATCGATCCGCACCTGCAGGTGCTGATCGTGCATGGCTGGAACGACCTGTCGTGTCCGTTCATGGGTTCGATCCTCACGGTGGACCAGATGCCGGCGATGGGCAGCAACCCGGACCGGGTGCAGGTGCGCAGCTATCCGGGCGGGCACATGTTCTACAGCCGCGCGGACAGCCAGGCGGCGTTCCGCAGGGATGTGCAGGCGCTGTTCCAGCGTAACTGAGGGGTGGTGGTGGTGGCCGGGCCTGCGGCCCGGCACTCGCCGTGGATCAACTGCAACTGCAGCGGCAACGGCAACGGCAAGAGCTGGCATTCCGTGGGTTGGCGAGGTGGGGTGGGTATGCAGGACACGCCGTAAACCCATCCATGGGGGCTCGATGGCGCCATCCATGGCGCCAACGGTCCTGCATACCCACCCCACCCCGCCACTGACAGTTTCCGGGCGCTGGCTGGTGGTGGGTGCCGACCGTTGGTCGGCACGGCATTCGTCCCTGGTTCTGCTCTGGTAGGTGTCGACCTTGGTCGACACGATGGGTACGGAAGAATCCCTTGCCCATGAAAAAAGCCCGCCGGAATCCGGCGGGCTTTTTCGTTTATCGGGCCGCTGGCCTCAGGTCCAGCCGAACAGCTCGAACAGCTTCAGGATCAGGTACGCGCAGCCGCCGGCGGCGGGGATCGTGAGGATCCAGGCCCAGACAATGCGCTCGATCACGCCGAACTTCAGCGAACGCGGATTCTTGGCGAAGCCGACGCCCATGATGGCGGTGGAGATGCTGTGGGTGGTCGAGACCGGCATGCCGAAGTGGGCGGCCATGGTCAGGATGGTGGCCGAGCTGGTCTCCGCAGCGAAGCCGTGGATCGGGTGCAGCTTGACCATCTTGTGGCCCAGCGTCTTGATGATCTTCCAGCCGCCCGAGGCGGTACCGGCAGCCATCACCACCGCGCAGGTCAGCACGATCCACATCGCGATGCCGTCACCGGCGTGCGCGTCCGGGTGCATGAAGGCCAGCCACGACGGCAGGTCGTTCAACGCACCGGTGGCTTCGGCACCGATCAGCGTCATGGCAATGATGCCCATGGTCTTCTGCGCATCGTTGTGGCCGTGGGCAAAGCCCATGTAGGCCGCCGAGGCGATCTGGGCCTTGCCGAAGAACGCGTTGACGATGCGCGGGCGGGCCAGGCGGCCGATGGCACCACCGATCTTGGCCAGGCCGGCGATCAGGCCCCACAGCAGCACCATCACCACGATGCCGAGCAGGAAACCGGCGATCGGCGAGGTGATCATCGGCACGAACACCTTCCACAGCAGGCCCTTGTTCTGCGCCCAGCTGCCCAGGCGCTCGGACCAGATCAGCGCATCCCAGTTGTTGTGGGCCGCGGCCAGGCCGGCGCCGCACAGGCCGCCGATCAGGGCGTGCGAGGAGGAGGACGGCAGGCCCTTCCACCACGTGATCAGGTTCCAGATGATGCCGCCCAGCAGCGCGCACAGGATCACCTGCGGGGTGACCTCCACGACGTTGGTGTTGAGCAGGCCGGAGGCGATGGTCAGCGCGACCGCGGTGCCGGTCAGCGCGCCGATCAGGTTCATGACCGCGGCCAGCATCACCGCCCAGCCGGGCGAGAGCACCTTGGTCGCCACCACGGTGGCAATGGAATTGGCGGTGTCGTGGAAGCCGTTGATGAACTCGAAGACGAGCGCGGCCAGGATCACCACCAGGACAAGGGTCAACATGCGGCGGCGTCCGTCAGCTGTTCTTCAACACGATCTGGTACGCCACCACGCCGGCCTCGCGGCAGCGGTCGATGGCCTTTTCCAGGATCTCGAAGAATTCCTTCAGCAGGAACATCTGCAGGTTGTCCAGGCGGCCCGAATAGATGTCGCGGTACAGCTCGAGCATCAGGCGGTCAGCCTCGTTTTCCAGCGAACGCAGCTTCTCGTTGAGCGCGGTCATCCGGTCCAGGTTCATGTGGCGCAGGTCGGCCACCATCTCCACCACCACGCCGGCAGCCTGTTCCAGCATCGCCGCGCGCGGCGCGAAGTCGATGTGCTCCAGGTGGGTCGTGGCCAGCGAATAGCGATCGGCGAACTTCTCGATCTGCTTCGGGATCTTGTACAGCGCCGAACCCAGCGCTTCGATGTCCTCGCGCTCGATCGGGGTCATGAAGCTGTCCACCAGCGCCTGGCTGATCTTGTCAGAGGCGGCGCGCTCGCGCAGGCGGGCGAGCTTGAAGGCGTCCAGCGCGGGCTGGCGGTCGGCCTCGCGCAGCATCGAATGCAGCGCCTTGGCGGCGTCGGAAGCCGCGACGGCAGCCTCATCAAGCAGGGTGTAGAACTGTTTGCCGGAACCGAAAATGGTCTGCAGAGAGAACATTGAGAAACCTGTCAGCCGTCGCGGGAAGGACGGCACCAGGACGAATTATGACGGCTAGATGACCATTCCGGGTATCCCCGCCCCCGACAAGGGGGTGGAAACCCTCAACCTGAACAGGCAGTTGCCACCCAGCCATGGCCGTTTGCTAAGATGCCAGCGCGCCCCCGGGCGCACCTTATGGACGACGACCCTTACCCCCCTGCGCCGCGCCGGACCCTGTTCCTGAGCGCCTGCCGCCACTGCAAGCACCCGCCCTCCCTGCCACCAACCGGGGACGACGCCCGTGTTTGAAATGATCCTGATTGTTTTCGCGCTTGTTCTGCTGAACGGCTTCTTCGCCATGTCTGAGATGTCGGTCATGACCTCGCGCAAGAGCCGCCTGAAGCAGATGGCCGCCACCTCCAAGCGCGCCGCCAAGGCGCTGGAGCTCTCCGAGAAGCCGGAAAGCTTCCTGTCCACCGTGCAGATCGGCATCACCGTCATCGGCGTCCTGACCGGCTATCTGGGCGGTGAAGCGCTGGGCGAAGCCTTCGGCGGATGGATCGAGGGGCTGATGCCCGGCTTCGCCTATGCCGGCAAGATCGGCACCGTGCTGGCCGTCAGCCTGATCACCTTCATCACCCTGATCTTCGGCGAGCTGGTGCCCAAGCGCCTGGCGCTGACCCGGTCGGAAGCCATCGCCGGCCTGGTGGCCATGCCGATGAGCTGGCTGGCCAAGCTGGCCCTGCCCTTCGTCTGGCTGCTGTCCAAGACCACCCAGCTGATGCTGAAGGTGATGGGCCTGGGCCAGGACGAAGCCGCCCAGGTGACCGAAGAAGAGATCCGCATGCTGGTGGCCGAGAGCCACGAGGCCGGCGTGATCGATACCCACGAGCGCGACATGATGAACCGCGTCATGCGCCTGGGCGACCGTACCGCCGACAGCCTGATGACCCCGCGCAACCGGATCGCCTGGCTCGACACCCAGGCCGGCCTGGAGCGCAACCTGGAAATCATGGCCGAGCACGAGTTCTCGCGGTACCCGGTCCTGCGCGACAACGACATGGACGTGGTCGGCATCCTGGAGCTGAAATCACTGGCCACGCGCATGGCGCGCGGTGACAACGCGCTGTTCCAGACCCTGCGCGAGCCGCTGTACGTTTCCGAATCCACCCACGCGATGAAGCTGCTGGAGATCTTCCGCGAGGAACAGCAGTCGATGGCGCTGGTGGTGGACGAGTACGGCGAGATCCAGGGCCTGGTGACCATCAGCGACCTGATGGGGGCAGTGGTCGGCCGCCTGCAGGCGGTGGAAAACGCCGACGAGGACGCCCTGGTGGTGACCCGCGAGGACGGCTCGCTGCTGGTGGACGGCTCGCTGCCGATCGAGGACCTGCGCGAGCTGATCGGCAGCAACGAGCTGCCCGATGCCGAGGACGGCGACTACTACACGCTGGCCGGCATGTGCATCCACTACTTCGGCCGCATCCCGCATGCGGGCGAGTATTTCGACTGGGCCGGCTGGCGCTTCGAGGTGGTCGATCTGGACGGTGCGCGCGTGGACAAGCTGCTGCTGCGCACCCTGTCCGACGAGCAGGCCGATGAGCTCACCGCCTGATCCGAACCACGTGCCGGATGACGGATCGAGCGAGCAGCGCCCGATCTACCGCAACGAGGGCATCCGTACCCTGCTGGCGATGTTCGCTTCCGGTGACCCGGCCGAGCACATGCCCCTCGGGCAGATTCTCAAGGACCTGCAGCAGAGCGCCTTCGGCGTGTTCCTGTTCGTGGCCATCCTGCCCTCCTTCATCCCGATCCCGGGCATGGGCGGCGCGGTCAGCGGGCCGCTGGTGGTTCTGATCGGCCTGCAGATGCTGTTCTGCCGCCGCAAGCCCTGGCTGCCGGGCTTCATCGCCCGGCGTGGGCCGAAGCGCGGGACCATGCACACCTTCCTGGACCGCATCGACCGGCCGCTGCGGCGGCTGGACCGCATGCTCTCGCCGCGCATGCCGCAACTGCTGGTTCCGCTGCCGGCGCATGCATTCACCGGCCTGCTGCTGGTCCTGCTGGGCGTGCTGCTGTCGCTGCCGATCCCGTTCACCAACTTCCTGTTCGGCTTCCAGCTGCTGCTGTTCGCACTGGCGCTGCTGGAACGCGATGGCGCGCTGATGCTGTTCAACTGGATTGCCGGCGTGGTGGCCATCGCCTTCTTCGGCTTCAGTTCGGGGCAGCTGGTGGGCTATACGGTGGAGCTGTTCCAGCGCTGGTTCTGAGTACTGCCATCCACGCATGGCGTGGATCTACTTCATCGCCCCGGTAGAGCCGGCCGCTGGCCGGCTGCCAGGAATGCCGCAATGCCCGGCCAGCGGCCGGCACTACAGTCCACGCACGGCGTGGATGAGACCCTCACCGCAGGTCGATGAACCCGTTGTCGCCCAGCTGCGCCGGTTCGTCCTGCACCGCCGACAGCACGAAGCTCAGCGCCTTGCCCAGCAGCGTGCCGGGGCCATCCCAGTATTCGGCCGAATCGGCGCGCACGTGGATCAGCCGCAGGTTCGGGTCATCCTTGCCGCCCGGGAAGAACAACTTCATCGGCGGCGACCACAGCTCCTCGATCTTCGCCCGGTCATCGACGATGCGCGCGCGCCCGGCCACCGACACGTAGGTGTTCTTCGACGCCGAGGCATAGGCCACGTTGACCCGGGGATTGAGCGCGATCTCGGCCACCTTCGGGCTGTCGGCGGCGGTGGCGAACCAGAGGTCGCCATCGAAGGCGACCTGCTGGGTGCCCAGCGGGCGGCTGTACAGGCGGCCATCGACGCCGACGGTGGTGAACATCGCCACCTCCACGTCCTTGATCAGTTCGGCCAGCTGGGCAATGTGTTCGGCGCGGGTATCGGCCATGGTGGGGGCTCCGGAATGAGGAGCCTCCATCAGACCCGGCGCGGGTGCAATGCGCCGTGATGCAGATGTTCAGCCTGCGTGGCGGGCATGCCAGGCCTGCATGGCCAGCTCGAACGAGCGCAGGCGCGCGCGGTGGTCGTACAGGTTGGCGGTCAGCATCAGTTCGTCGGGCGTGTGGCGATCAACGAACGCGGCGATGCCCTCGGCCACCTGCTGCGGATCGCCCAGCACGGTGCAGGCCAACGCGCGTTCCACGCCCAGCTTCTCGTGCGGTTCCCAGAAGGTTTCGATATCGTCGATCGGCGCCGGGATCCTGCCCGGGCGGCCGCGGCGCAGGTTGACGAAGCTCTGCTGCTGGCTGGTGAACAAGCGGCGCGATTCGGCCTCACTGTCACTGGCCACGACATTCAACGCCAGCATCGCGTGCGGCTGCTTGAGCGTGGCCGAGGGGCGGAATTCGCGGCGATAGACCGCCAGCGCTTCGTCCATCGAGTCGGGCGCGAAATGCGAGGCAAAGGCATACGGCAGGCCCATCGAGGCGGCCATGCGCGCACCGAACAGACTGGAACCGAGGATCCAGGTCGGCACCCGCAGGCCACCACCGGGCACGGCCTGCACGGCCTGGCCGGGCTGCACCGGTTCAAAGTAATGCAGCAGCTCGCGCACGTCCTGCGGGAACTGGTCGGCGCTGTCGAAGTAGCGGCGCAGGGCGCGCGCAGTGGGCTGGTCGGTGCCGGGTGCACGGCCCAGGCCCAGGTCGATGCGGTCGGGGTACAGCGAGGCCAGCGTGCCGAACTGCTCGGCCACCTGCAGCGGCGCGTGGTTGGGCAGCATGATGCCGCCGGAGCCGACGCGGATGCGCTTCGTGCCGCCGGCCACGTGGCCGATCAGCACGGCGGTGGCCGCGCTGGCGATGCCGGGCATGTTGTGGTGTTCGGCCAGCCAGTAGCGGCGGTAGCCCAGCGCATCGGCGTGCTGGGCCAGTTCCAGCATGTTGGCGAAGGCGGCGGTGGTATCGCTGCCCTCGCAGACCGGGGCCAGGTCGAGGATCGACAACGGGATCATCAGGCGTATTTCCGTCACAGGATGTCCCCATGCATGGGGTCGGGACGGGGCCACGGCCAGTGACGGTGGCAGGATGCTGATTCCTGCGGGATGGGTCCAGGGCCCGCCGGGCCGCGCCAAGCAGGGCTGGTAGTGCCGGCCGCTGGCCGGCAGCCAGAGAGCCTCCGCAGCCGGCCAGCGGCCGGCTCTACCGAAGCGCGGTCAGCCGAAGCGCGATCAGAACGCGCTCGGGCGCGGCTCGGCCAGCGGCTCGTCCACCATCGGCTGCAGCGCGGCATCCAGCGCCACGCGCTCATCGAACACGAAACAGCGGCCCTCGTAGCCCTCGCCGCCGACCTCCTCGAAGTAACCAAGGATGCCGCCGTCAAGCTGCAGCACGTTGTCCATGCCGTCGTTGAGCATCCACAGGGCGGCCTTCTCGCAGCGGATGCCACCGGTGCAGAAGCTGACCACGGTGCTGTCCTTCAGCGCCTCGCGGTGTGGCGCCAGGGCCTCCGGCAGATCGGTGAATTTGTGGATGGGCAGCACCAGCGCGTCCTTGAACGTGCCGTACTCCACTTCCTGCAGGTTGCGGGTGTCGAGCATCACCACCGGCTTGCCTGCATCATCGTGGCCCTGGCGCAGCCAGCGCTGCACGGTGGCCGGGTCCACGGCCGGCGCCCGCGGGTACTCCAGCGGCTGGCCGTCATCGCGGCGGAAGCTGATGATCTCGTCCTTCACCTTCGCCTTCAGGCGCGCGAACGGCTGGTGCTCGCTGATGCTGGTCTTGACCCGCATGCCGGCAAAACGCGCATCGGCATGCAGGGCGGCGTAGAAACCCTCGATCGCCTCCGGCGCCCCGGCCAGGAACAGGTTCAGGCCCTCGCCCGCCACCAGGATGGTTCCGCGCAGCTCCGCCGCCTCGGCGCGCGCCAGCAGCTGGTCGCACAGGGCCTGGGGGGCGTCGATGACGGCGAAGTGGTAGGCAGCGGTATTGGCGATCATCCCGCCATTTTAGCGCCTGTCGGCCGCATGGACAGATTCAGGGGTCAGAGCGCTCCGCACGGCGGAGGGATCCGACCCCGGCAGATACCCAGAACCTGTCAGGGGCGGGGCGGTGTGGGCTGGCGGGGGCGCAGAGCGCCATGGATGGCGCTCTACGAGGCACGCAGGAGCAGCTTTTGCCGTCCCCCGCCTGCCCACACCGCCCCGCCCTCCCACTGGAGCTGGGCTTTTGACGTTGCCGTTGACCTTGCTTCGGCGGGTGCCGGGTGCAACCCGGCAGGAAAGCCCCTACCCCCGCAACAGCACGAACGGCAGCAGCACCAGCGCCGCCGCCACGATCATGCCCAGCAACACCAGCACCACGAACACCGGACGACGCCGCAGCAGGCTGCCGAACGTCTCGGCCGTGCCCTCGCGCAGTGCCTGCTCACGCTCGGCGCGCACGCGCACCCCGCGCGCCGCCTGGTACTCGGCCATCAGCGCCTTCGCCCGCGGCTGGTCGCCGTCCTCGCTCAGCCACAGGCCGCCGTTGGAAATGCCCCACGGGCTGGGTTCGGTGCGGTACCAGGCGATGCCATGCTGGTCCAGCAGCGTGCATACATCGGCGTATTCGTCGTCACCGACGTTGCGGAGATTGAGCAGGAGTTTGGCCATGCCCCCATGATACCCGGCGCTGATGCGCTACCCTTGCCGCCCCCGACACCGCCCATCCCGGAGACGCCGATGCGCCGCCTGCTGCTTCCCCTGCTGCTGTCCCTTGTCGCCGCCGGCTGTGCCCGCGAACCGTCCGGTCCGCCGCCGGGTGGCACCCTGGCTACCTTCGAGCGCATCGATACCCAGGTTGGCACCGGCGCCGAAGCCGTGCCCGGGCAGAAGGTGAGCGTGCACTACACCGGCTGGATCTACGACCAGCGCACCGAAAGCAAGCACGGCAAGACCCTCGACAGCTCGGTCGGCCGCGGCGAACCGTTCACCTTCACCCTCGGCGCCGGCCAGGTCATCCGTGGCTGGGATGAAGGCGTGGCCGGCATGAAGGTGGGCGGCAAGCGCACCCTGATGATCCCGCCGGCCTATGGCTATGGCGACCGCGGCGTCGGCCCGATCCCGGCCGGTTCCTCGCTGGTGTTCGATGTCGAGCTGCTCGATGTCAAACCGTAATGCCGCACCGCCGCGCCAGGTCGCCGTCATCGGTGGCGGCCCGGCCGGCCTGTTCGCCGCCGAGCGCCTGCGCGCGGCGGGGCTGGACGTGGACCTGTACGAAGCCAAGGGCTCGCCCGGCCGCAAGTTCCTGATTGCCGGCAAGGGCGGCCTCAACCTGACCCATTCCGACCCGCGCCCGTTGTTCGACAGCCGCTACCGCGAGCAGTCCGCCGCGGTCGGCCGCTGGCTGGACGGCTTCGACGCGCAGGCGCTGCGTGACTGGGCGGCCGGCTTCGGCGTGGAGACCTATGTGGGCAGTTCCGGCCGCGTGTTCCCGGTCGACCGCAAGGCGGCGCCGCTGCTGCGCGGCTGGGTACGGCGGCTGAAGGATCAGGGCGTGCGCCTGCACGCCAACCACCGCTGGATGGGCTGGAGCGATGATGGCGCGTTGTGCTTCAGCACCGCCGACGGCCCGCTGGACGTGCACGCCGACGCCACCGTGCTGGCGCTGGGCGGCGGCAGCTGGCCGCAACTGGGCAGCGATGGCGCCTGGGTCGCGCCGTTGCAGGCGCGCGGCGTGGACATCGCCCCGCTGCAATCGGCCAACTGCGGCTTCGACGTGGACTGGACCCCGTTCTTTGCCCAACGCAATGCCGGTGCACCGCTGAAGGCGGTGGTTGCGCACTGGATCGACCTGCAGGGCCAACCGCAGTCGCTGCAGGGCGAATGCGTGGCCAGCGAATACGGCATCGAAGGCAGCCTGGTCTACGCCCTGGCCGCGGACCTGCGCGAGACCATCAACCGCGAGGGCCACGCCACCCTGTGGCTCGATCTGGTGCCGGGCCGCGATGAAGCGCGCCTGCTGGCCGACCTGTCGCGCCCGCGCAAGGGCCGCAGCTTCGGCGAGCACCTGCGCCGCCAGGCCGGGCTGGATGCGGTGAAAGCCGCATTGGTGTTCGAGCTCCTGGGCAAGGAGGCCGGCAACGATCTGCCGGCCGTGGCAACCACGCTGAAGCGCTTGCCCTTGCGCCTGCAGCGCCCGCGGCCGATGGCCGAGGTGATCAGCACCGCCGGCGGCGTGCGCCTGCAGGCGCTGGATGATGGCCTGATGGTGCGCACCCTGCCCGGCGTGTTCTGTGCCGGCGAGATGCTGGACTGGGAAGCGCCGACCGGCGGTTACCTGCTGACGGCGTGCTATGCCAGTGGCCTGCGCGCGGCCGAAGGCGTCATCGAATGGCTGGCGGGGCGCTGACCCGGGTTTTGTAGAGCCGAGCGTGGGCTCGGCTCTACAGTTTCCGGTGCATGCGCACCGAGGCCAGGGCCACGCCGCTGGGGTGTGGATAGGCCTCCTCGTTTCCGGCGATGAACCCCTGGCGCTGGTAGAACGGCACCGCATTGAGCGATGCCGACAGCACCACGTCGCGCGCGGGGTCGGCCAGCGCCAGCAAGCGCTGCATCAGCGCCTGGCCGATGCCCTGCCCGCCCCTGTCCGGATCGACGAACAGCGCATCGACCTCGTTGCCTTCGGCATCGAACACGCCAAAACCCAGCAGGCCGCCCTGGCTGTCCTCGGCCACCACACAGCCGCCCTGCGCCAGCAGGCGCGCGTACTGCGCCGGCGGCGGCGAGGCCGACCAGGGTGCAATCACGTCGGGTGGGTAATGGCTGCTGCAGGTTTCGCGCACGCAGCGCGTGCGCAGTGCCCACAGCCTCGCTACGTCATCGGCCGTGCCGGTCCTGAACTGCATGATGCATCTCCGTAGAGTCGAGCTTGCTCGACTGCTTTTGTTGATCGAGAAGCAGTCGAGCAAGCTCGACTCTACACAACCGTTACCGTGATTTGCTCGCGCGCAACGCCTGGATGCGCGGCGGCGGCTGGAACGAATCACTGCGCGCTTCAGCCCAGAACGAGTGGAACACTGCGTGGTCCGGCACTTTGTGCAGCAGTTCGCCCGGTTCCAGATAGCGGTACAGCGAGGCCAGCGAACGGATCTCGACAGGCGAAACGCGACGCAGGATGTGCTCCGGGCCAAGCTCGGCCGGGTCGTTGAGGCCGGCGGCGCACAGCAGCTCCTTCAGCGCATGCAGCGTGTGCTCGTGGTAACTGTGCACGCGCGTGGCCTTGTCCGGCGCATCCAGGTGCTTCCAGCGCGCCGGGTTCTGGGTGGCGATGCCGGTCGGGCACTTGTCGGTGTGGCAGCTCAACGACTGGATGCAGCCCAGGGCGAACATGAAGCCGCGGCCGGCGTTGCACCAGTCCGCACCGAGCGCGATGGTGCGGGCGATTTCAAACGCGCTGGTGATCTTGCCGGCCGCACCGATGCGGATGCGCTCACGCAGGTCCAGGCCGACCAGGGTGTTGTGCACCAGCAGCAACGCCTCGTGCATCGGCACGCCCACATGGTCGACGAACTCGGCCGGGGCCGCGCCGGTGCCACCTTCGGCGCCATCGACCACGATGAAATCAGGCAGCAGGCCGGTTTCCTGCATGGCCTTGGCGATGCCGAACCATTCCCACGGATGGCCGATGGCCAGCTTGAAGCCGACCGGCTTGCCACCGGACAGCTCGCGCAGGCGGGCCACGAACTGCAGCAGCTCCACCGGCGTGGAGAACGCCGAATGGCGCGAGGGCGACACGCAGTCCACGCCCATCGGCACGCCGCGGGTGGCAGAGATCTCGGCGGTCACCTTCGGTGCCGGCAGCACGCCGCCGTGGCCGGGCTTGGCGCCCTGCGACAGCTTGATCTCGATCATCCTGACCTGATCCTGGGTGGCATTGGCGATGAAGCGTTCTTCGCTGAAACCGCCCTTCTCGTCGCGGCAGCCGAAGTAGCCCGAGCCGATTTCCCAGACCAGGTCGCCGCCCATCTCGCGGTGGTAGGGCGAAATCGAGCCCTCGCCGGTGTCATGGTAGAAGCCGCCGCGGCGCGCGCCCTCGTTCAGTGCGCGGATCGCGTTGGCCGACAGCGAACCAAAGCTCATCGCCGAGATGTTGAACACGCTGGCCGAATAGGGCTTGGCGCAGGTGGGACCGATCAGCACGCGGAAATCATGCGCGGCGATGGTGGTGGGTGCCAGCGAATGGTTGATCCACTCGTAATCCACCGCATAGGTGCTGCGCAGGGTGCCGAAGGGCACCGTGTCCATTTCGTTCTTGGAGCGCTGGTAGATCAGCGCACGCTGCTGCCGCGAGAACGGCACGTCCTCCAGGTCGCTCTGCACGAAGTACTGGCGGATTTCCGGGCCGATCGATTCCAGGCCGTAGCGGAAGTGCGCCATCACCGGATAGTTGCGGCGCAGGGTGCTGCGCTTCTGCAGCAGGTCCCAGGTGCCCAGCGCCACCATCGCGGCGGTCAGGCCGACGCCCCAGTACCAGGCCGGCCAGATCGTGGCCAGCCACAGGCACAGGGGAAACAGCAGGATGGCGAGCAGGTAGACGATATACCGGTGCATGGCGTTCCTCGGTTGCAACCGCCACAGTCTACCGCGCAGGTGTCTACAGGCGGTCGTCGACCACGCTGCGGGGCCAGGCCGACTTCACGTCGTAGACCAGCCCGCCCGGCGCCAGCAGGGCACGGATGCGCGCTTCATCCAGCGTCTTGAAGCTGGCATGGGCCACCGCCAGCACCACCGCGTCGTAAAGCCCGGCCTGCGGTTCGGCCACCCAGTGCACGTCCGCATCGGCCAGCGCGGCCGGCCCGACCCACGGATCGCTGACCTGCACCTGTGCACCGGCAGACTGCAGGCGCTGGGCCAGTTCCAGCGCACGGCTGTTGCGCAGGTCCGGGCAGTCTTCCTTGAAGGTCACGCCCAGCACCAGGATGCGCGACTGCGCCGCTTCGCGGCCACGCTCGGCCAGCATCGCCAGCACGCGCGTGGCCACGTGTTCGCCGACACGGTTGTTGACCTGCCGCGCGGTGTGGATCAGGTCCGGGTGGTAACCCACGCTCTCGGATTTATGCAGCAGGTAGTACGGGTCCACGCCGATGCAGTGGCCACCGACCAGGCCGGGGCGGAACGGCAGGAAATTCCACTTGCTGCCAGCAGCGTCCAGCACGTCCTGGGTGTCGATGCCAAGGCGATCGAAGATCAGCGCCAGCTCGTTGACCAGGGCGATGTTGACGTCACGCTGGATGTTCTCGACCACCTTGGCCGCTTCGGCCACGCGCATCGACGGCGCCGGGAAGGTGCCGGCGGCGATGATGCGCTGGTACAGGCCATCCACCACCGCGGCCACCGCCGGGGTCGAACCCGAGGTGATCTTGCGGATGTCGGCCAGGCGCCGCTGGCGATCACCGGGGCTGACCCGTTCCGGACTGTAGCCGCAGTAGAAATCTTCGTTGAAGCGCAGCCCCGAGCCCTCTTCCAGCAGCGGCACGCACACTTCCTCGGTGGTGCCGGGGTAGACGGTGGATTCGTAGATGACCAGGTCACCGGCGCGCAGGTGGCCGGCCACCAGCCGCGTGGCCGAGCGCAGCGGCTCCAGGTCCGGCTGCTCGTAGGCATCGATCGGCGTCGGCACGGTGACGATGTAGACGTTGCAGGCATCCAGCTGCGCGGGGTCGCTGCTGTAACGCAGCTGCGTGGCCTCGGCCAGCTCCTCCGCCTCCATCTCCAGGGTGTGGTCCTGGCCACTGCCCAGTTCGGCGATGCGCGCCGCGTCGATGTCGTAGCCGAGGGTGGGAATGTGCCGGCCGAAGGCTACCGCCAGCGGCAGGCCGACGTAGCCCAGCCCGATCACGGCCGGCAGCGGCCGCTGTGCAGCACCGATGGGTGCGCTCATGCGCGATGCCTCGCAGGCAGCGACAGGGTCTGGGTCATCCGGATTTCCGAAGGCAGGCAAGCAGGCCGCCAAGGTTAACCGCTCCGGCGGCGGCGGGCCACGCCCCGCTCAGGAGCCCAGGCTGACGGCAGCCGGCTCCAGTTCTCCATGGCCGCCGGTCCAGGCCTGCAGCAGCAGCGCGAAACCGTGGCTGCACGATGCCGGCGCGTTGTCGAAGCCCTGCCAGGGCGCGGTCACGATGCTGTCCAGGGTGGCCGCATCGATCATGCGGTTGGCCATGGTCCAGCGCGGGAACCAGCGCGACTGCAGGTCGCCGGAGGCCAGTTCGCTGATGCTGCCATGGCGGCGCGCGTTGAGGATGCGCGCATGCACCGATGCCACGCCATCGCGCGGACCTTCGATGTACTGCAGGAAGCGGCTGCCATCGAACATCAGGACACCGGTCACGCCGGCCATGCGGTTGAAGGGCGTCGCGTCGGCCAGCAGCGCATCGAGATCGGGCACTTCCAGCCCTTCCCTGGCCGTACTGACATAGGCAAACGCATGCAACGCCATTTCCCGCTCCCCTTCCCCTGATACGGAGGAATATGACAGGAAGCACGGGGACTTCAAGCGTGGGCTATTCCGGCGGGGCCTCGATCACGTAGCCACGCTGCGTCAGCTCTTCCAGATAGCCCTCACCCAGCAGCTGGCTGACTGGCATCGTCGCAAACGTGGCGGCATGTTTTACCAGCGCTGCGTCGGCTGCCTGCAGCCACCGCGCACGCACCTGCTGCGGCAGGTTGCTCCAGCCGCGGCGGCGCACGAACTCCGAGTCCTGCAGCATCTCGCGGCAGCTCTGCGCCATCGCGGACAAGGGCAGCCGCTTCAGCGCGGCGACATCGCCCAGCGCCCAGGCATTGGCACGCTCGCGCAGCACCGGCGCCTGGAATTCCACCGTGTCGAGCGTCCGTTCGAAGCACGCACGATCATCCACTTCCGAGGCCTGCAGTTCCTTCAGCGCACCACGCAGGTCATCGATCTTCAGCTTGACCTGCACGTCCTCCGGTTCCAGGTCGCGGGCCTTGTAGGCCCGCTTGAGCGCCTCCTTGACCTGCTTGCTGTCGCGCAGGCCATTGCGCTTGAGGAACGCCTGGTAAAGCCGGCCGGAGGCCACCAGCGGGCGATCCTTCTCCACGCCACGATCGTTGCCCAGGTAGGTCTGCTTCAGCCCCGACCAGCGTGCATAGGTCGGTGCAGGCAGCACCTGGTCCAGCGTGCGTCCCTGCGGGTCACGCGCGGTCTTCTTCGCCAGCGGCAGCAACGTCAGCCCCTTGAAGAAGCCGATCTTCGCGTCCAGGCCGAAGCCCGGATCGCCCAGCACATGATCGACGCCGGCGATGGTGCGTTCGACCTCGTCCGATCGCCATTCCATGCGCGCCGGCAGCGGCGACACCGTGCCGAGGATCCACAGCACGTGACCCTGCGGGCCGGTCACTTTCCACAGGCCCGGGCCGGGTTGTTCGCCGGTCACCTGCACCGTGTCGAGGTCGACCACCGCTTCAGCCGGTGGCGGCGCCGGCTGTGCCGACAGCGGGCCAGCCACCAGACACGCGGCCAACATCAGCGCGCACCGCATCCATCGCCTGCCACGTCCGTGCATGTCGCCATTCCTGGGAGAGTTGGCGGACTGTACCCAGCGCTGCAGCCGGTTGCGTAAAGGCGGTGTTATCCGCCGGCATGGGCAGCGATTCCGTTACAATCGGCGCGCGCTGCAAGGCCCGGATGGCGAAACTGGTAGACGCATCGGACTTAAAATCCGCCGGGGGCAACCCCATGCCGGTTCGATTCCGGCTCCGGGCACCACTCCAGTCAAGGACCGACAACGATGCGAGCACTCCGCCCCTGGCTGGCGCTGCTGGCGGCTACGGCTGCCCTGGGCGCTACGGCCGCCCCACCCGCGCCGCTGCCGGTACTGAAAGTCGCTCCAGCAAGCGCACGCACCCTCTCGCCGCAGCTCAGCGCTTCGCGCATTACCGGGGTGCGCCGGCTGCACACGGCCGCCCTGCTGCAGCGCCAGTGCGACCCTGACGACAGCCTGGTGCGCCAGCACGACCAGGCCTTCGCGCTCGATGCGCATCGCGAGCTGGTCTTCATCGGCTGTCAGGCGGGTGCCTACAACGCCAACGTGGTGGTGTTCGTGGTGGACCATGGCAACCTCGCCACCGCCCACGCCCTGCACTTCGCCGTGGCCGGCGCACCAGCCATCGCCGACGACGCGCCAGCGTTCGAACTGCAGCGCCTCGGCTGGCCGCGCTTCGATCCGGTCAGCCAGCGATTGACCGAAACCACCTTCTACCGGGGCATCGGCGATTGCGGGCACGCGGCGAGCTGGCGATGGGACGGCGCCGTGTTCCAGCCCGAGACCGTGCAGCTGCAGGCCGACTGCAATGGCGGCCCGTCCGGTGACTGGCCTACCGTGTGGCGCACGGCCAGCAGCCCTGGGAACGTGGCGCGCGACTTCGGCCCGGCGCGCGGCGATTCCGGGCCGCGCTGACAACCAATCTTCAGATCGCCCGCGAATAGCGCGGTTGCTCCTGCGCTGCGCGCAGATACGGATCGAAGCACATCGCCAGCAGGCGCAGCAGCGGCCGCCCGGGCTCACTGGTGCGCACCACGCCCTCGCTGTATTCGGCCAGGCCGTCCTGCTGCAGGCGCTGCACGGCCTGCAGGTCCTGCGCGAAGTACTCCTCGAACTGCACGCCATGGCGCCGGCCCAGCGCGCGCCCATCCACCTCGCCCTGGCACATCAGCTGCTGGATCAGCTCGGCGCGCAGCTGGTCATCCTCGCTGAGCGCGACGCCGCGCCAGACCGGCAGCTGGCCCTGGTCCACCGCCGCCTCCCACGATGGCAGGTCACGCGGGTTCTGGCTGTAGGTCGCGCCCACGTGGCTGATGGCGCTGACGCCCAGGCCCAGCAGGTCGGTGTCGGCATGGGTGGTATAGCCCATGAAGTTGCGATGCAGCTGGCCGGCACGCTGCGCGCGCGACAGGTCTTCCTCGGGCAGCGCGAAGTGGTCCATGCCGATGTACTGGTAGCCGGCTGCCGAGAGGCGCTGCACCGCCAGCCCGAGCAGGGCCAGCTTGTCTTCCGGTGAAGGCAGCCGGCGTTCGTCGATCTGCCGCTGCGCGCGGAACAGGTGCGGCAGATGCGCGTAGCCATACACCGCCAGGCGGTCCGGGCGCAGGGCCAGCACCAGTTCCAGGGTGCGGCCGAAGCCTTCCAGGTTCTGTCCGGGCAGGCCGTAGATCAGATCCACGTTGACCGAGCGCATGCCGCTGTCCCGGCAGGCACGCAGGATGTCCAGCGTCTGCCGCACGCCCTGCACGCGGTTGATCGATTCCTGCACCTGCGGGTCGAAATCCTGCACGCCCAGGCTGGCACGGTTGAAACCCAGCCGTGCCAGCATCGCCACGTCACCGGCGTCGATGAAACGCGGGTCCAGTTCGATGGAGAAATCGCGCTGTGACAAGTCACTGAAATCGAAGCGCCTGCGCAGCCCTTCCACCAGCGTGGTCATTGCCTCGGCGTCGAGGAAATTGGGCGTGCCGCCGCCCAGGTGCAGCTGGATCACTTCGCGCCCGTCATCGAACTGCGGTGCCAGCAGGTCGGCTTCGGCCAGGACCCGCGCCACATAGCTGTGGCCGCGGCCGCGATCCCGGGTGATCACCCGGTTGCAGCCGCAGTAGAAACATGGGCTGGAACAGAACGGCACATGCACGTACAGCGACAGCGCGCGCGCCTGCTGGTTGCTGTCGGCGATCGCCTGGCGCAGGGCCGACGCATCGAACCCATCGTGGAAGTGCGGCGCGGTCGGGTAGGAGGTGTAGCGCGGTCCCGGCCGGTCATGCCGGCGCAGCAGATCGGGGTCGAAGGTCCAGGCCAGGCCACCAGCAGCGGGAGAGTACGTGTCCATGGCGCCAGCATCGCGCTGGCGCGACGCGACCGCCTTGACCTGGATCAATCCTGGCCGCGAACGCCCAGCACCGGCAGGCCCACCTGCGGCCAGCGCAGCATCTGGTACCGGCGCCAGAAGGTTTCGGCGATGCGCTTGGCGACATCGTCGGCCAGGGCCTGCATCGGCGGGTTGCCGCACTCGGCGGTGGTGATGTGGAACAGCACCAGCCAGCGGTCGAACAGGTCCTTGTCCAGCGCGATGGCCATGTGCTTGGACATCGGCGAACCACTGAAACGGCGGGTGCCGCGCAGCATCGCCGACCAGAAATCGACCAGCTGGGCCAGGTGCGAAGGCCAGTCATGCACATGCCCCTCGAACACCGGCCCCAGCCGCTCCTCCTCGCGCACCCGCGCATAGAAGTCGTGGACCAGGCGAGTCACCTCCTCCTCGCTGCACAGCTCAAGGGAGGCAACGGGAAGTTCGGTCGGGGTTGCTGCGTTCATCGGGTTACCCAGTACGGATCGGCAGTGTGCCGAAGGCGGCGGCTGCCGCTGTTGATCCAGATCAATGTCGAGGCGGGCAGGCACGCCTAGGCTGGCGCGCTTGCAGGACGCACGCCCTGCGGATGCTGCGCCGCCCAGCGCGAAGTATACGCGCCGCCCTCTTCCTCAGACCTGGGACCGCATGAACACACCGTCTTCCAGCCGCCGCCAGCGGCTGATCCAGCACTGGGGCGCGATCCTCTGGCCCAGCTTCATCGCCGCCGGCGTGGCCAGCGTTGTGTTCTTCGCCTTCGTCGATCCCCTGCAACTGCAGGCCATCAGCTTCCCCGCCAGCGTGATCAGCCGCGAGCTGGGCTACACCGCGGGCTTCTTCATGTTCTGGGCGGTCACGGCGCTGTCCAGCGCGGTGACCGGCTACCTGCTGCGGCCGATGGGCGACGGCGACGACGACGAGCTGCCCCTGGGATGAGCTGCGCCGCGCCCTCCCTGCCCCGTCCCTGGCGCTGGCGTGGCGCCCTCAGCGCCGTCCTGCTGGCGCTGTTCCATCTGCTGCCCTGGCTGCGCTGGAACGGGCGCCAGGCGTTGCTGCTGGACCTTGCCGCGCGCCGCTTCGACCTGTTTGGCTGGACCCTGTGGCCCGATGACGTCGGCGTGCTGCTGGGCCTGCTGGCGGTGCTTGCGGTGAGCCTGGCGCTGCTGACCCACCTCGCCGGGCGGGTCTGGTGTGGCCATGCCTGCCCGCAGACGCTGTGGATGCGGGCCTTCGATGGCATCGCCCGCGCGCTGTCGCGACAGCTGCCCCCGCGCGTGGCCACGGTCGCGACCCGGCTGTGCTGGGTCCTGCTCTCGCTGTGGACCGGCATCACCTTCGTCGGCCTGTTCAGCCCCATCCACGGCCTGTTTGGCCTGCCTGCTGCAAGCGGCTGGACTGGCTGGAAAGCCTTCTGGGTGCTGTTCTATGCCGCAGCCACCTACGGCAATGCGGGCTTCCTGCGCGAACAGGTGTGCCGTTCGCTGTGCCCGTTCGCGCGCCTGCAGCCACTGCTGACCGATCCGCATACGCCGCGCATGCTCTACGACGCCCGCCGTGGCGAACCGCGCGGCGCGCGGCCTGCCGCCCTGGGTGGCGTGCTCGGTCGCGGCCGTGGCCTGCTCGACCCGACAACGGCACAGGACTACGTATTCCGCGCCGCCCATCCGCTGCTGGCCGGGCCGATGCCCACCTTCAGTGCGGACCGGCTGGGGGATTGCACCGATTGCGCGGCGTGCGTGACCGCCTGCCCGATGCAGCTGGATATCCGCCATGGGCCACAGGCCGATTGCCTTGCCTGCGGCGCCTGCCTGGAAGCGTGCGCGCAGCAGCAGCACCGTGCCGGCTTCGGCGAAGGGCTGGTGCGCTACTGCAGTCCGCAGTCCATGGCCGGGCAGGCGCGCCGCCGGTGGCGCACACGCACCACCGCGCTGGCATCGCTGCTGTTGGCCCTGCTGGCCTGCGGCGCCTGGCGCCTGTGCTGACTCAGCGCGGGCGCCCGCCGTCCGGCGGCACCAGCTGCGCACGGCGGACGATGCCGAGCTGCTCGATGATCAGCGCCAGATCATTGGTGACTTCGGTACGCTCGGTTCCCTGCGGAACCAGGCGGTCAAGCACCTGCTGGTAGGTATCCCAGAACGCCGGACCGCATCCGTGTTTGTGGTAACTGGCTTCCAGTTCGCGGCGTACCCGTTCAGCCAAGCCATGCATGCCGTATTCCATACGACCTCCGTTGGACTTGTCCTGCATCGTTGACGGTCAACCGATCCACTTGCGTGCTACTGAAAGACTCCCGGTCTTCACGGCCGATTGATGCCAATTAGTCATAATTTTCACGACAGGTCAATTACAGGGGGCGACTTTTGTGATTGAAATTATTAATCGTTCATGATGCGAGAGGCGTCACTGCCTCACCCCCGGGTCGCGCCAAAGCCGACACCGGCGCCCGCTCCGGACCTGCCGTCCACCCGTCGTCCCGTTGTCCCGTTGTCCCGTTGTCCCGTTGTCCATCGAATTCGCCTATTGCGATAAGCACGCTTAACAAAATGGGTGGACCGATCCGGATGCGACATTTTCGGTCGTTAATCAGACCGATTCTGCCTGATTGCTCTTTTCCGCCGGGAACAGATCCGGATAACGCTGTTGCAGCATGTAGCGCCGCAGCGCGGGAATCGGAACGTCGCCGGGCCATTGCGAGACAGCGGATCTGCTGATTCCAAAGAGCCTGGCCAGCTCAGCGTCGGTGCCCAGGCCCAGCCGCATGCGCACGTGACGCTTGCACCACTTTTCGTCCATTTTCGATCTCTTTCGTCATCAGACTTATTTTGGTGGCAAGGATTCTTTTGAATCCACGCGTTAAGCTGGCTTGCATAGATGAATACTCTTGGACAACGACTCGCCGCCGCCATGAAGGACGCCGGGCATACCCGCCCGGCTCACCTGGCCCGCGCCGCGAAAAGCACCACGGCCACCGTCAGCAACTGGCTCAACGACAACGTCAAAGCCGACCACGTAAAAGCCGAACAGCTCTTCCGCATCGCCGATGCGGTGAAGATGGATCCACGCGAGCTGCTGTTCGGTCCGGTCGATGGCGCAGTGGGCGAACGTGGCACCGCCTACATGTACCTGCCCAGCGAGGCGTATCTGGATGTCTGGGAAACGGCCTATGAAATGGTGGCCAACATCCTGGCCCGGCGCGGGCTCGACGTTGGTTTCCGGCGGCAGGCATCGCTGGGGTTGATGGCCAACGACCTGCTGCGCGAAGGCATCAGCCGCAGCAAGGTGGCCCGCGTGGTGGCGACCGCCCTGCCCTGACCGTTCCTGCGCAGGGCAGCCTGTCGCTGGTAGCATGGACGGTGATGGGGATGGGGCTCCCCCGATAACCGCCTTTGATGGCTGATGGCTCCTGTTGTTGACGAACCCGGCGTTCGTCGATGGCAGGCCGTGCCCGCCATTGCGTACGCCGTCGATCCTGCGAACCAGCACTCGAGGCAAACGATGCAAGCACTGAACAACTATGTCCTGGTCTTCCTGGGGGGCGGCGCGGGCGCGTGCCTGCGCCACGCCTGCAACCTGCTCGGCGCGCGGGTTGCGGTTGGCAGCCCGTGGCCCTGGTCCACCTTCCTCATCAACATCAGCGGCGCGCTGTTGATGGGCGTGGTGGTGGAGGCGTTCGCCCTGCGCAACGGTGCATCACCGCAGCTGCGGCTGCTGCTGACCACCGGCATCCTCGGTGGCTACACGACGTTCTCCACCTACTCGCTGGAAATCGGCCTGCTGCTGCAGCGCGGCCAGCATGGGCTGGCCGCCCTGTATGCCGGCGGTTCGGTCGCACTCGGCCTGGCCGGCCTCTTCGGCGGCATGAAGCTGGCCCGGCTGGTGATGGGCTGATCGCTCAGGCGGCGCTGGCGCGATCCTGATCGCGCCACTGCCGTGGCGACTGCCCGGTGTGCGCCTTGAATGCACGTGACAGCGCAGCCTCGCTGCCGTAGCCGACATCGTCGGCAATGCGCTTCAGCGGGCGGCCCTGGCGCAGCGCCTGCTGGGCCAGGCTGACGCGCCAGCCCTGCAGGTACTGGCCGGGCGTGGTCCCCATCGCCTCGCGGAAGCTGGCGGCGAACACACTGCGCGACATCCCTGCGGTTTCGGCCAGGTCCTCCAGCGTCCAGGCCTGCGACGGCGCCTCGTGCATGGCCACCAGGGCCAGCCGCAGGCGCGGGTGGCCAAGCCCGGCGAACAGGCCGCCGCGCATCTGCCCGCCTTCCATCAACTGGCGCAGCACCTGGATCATCACCACCTCGAACAGTCGGTTGACCATCACCGTGCGCCCGCAGCGCTGCTCGAAGGCTTCCTCGAACAACAGGTCCAGCGCGGCGCTGCCGCCATACAGATCGGCCAACGGCATGCAGATGAAATCCGGCAGGGCCGCGCTGATCGGATTGAGCCGGCCGCCTTCGAAATGCAGATTGGCGCAGGCCATGTCGGCGCCGTGCTGCGGATCGGTGCTGAAGCGGTGCGGCATCGGCCGTGGGTACAGCAGCAGGCTCGGCGCATCCACCTGCACGGTCTGCTGGCCATGGCTGACCTGCACCGGCCCGCGCCGCACCAGATGCAGCTGGCCAGCCTCGTCCTCGCCCTGCAGGCTGTTGATGCCACACAGCGCGCCGGCATGGAACACCGAGGCATTGACCGCGAAACGTTCCAGCAGGATGGCAAGGCGGTCGACCATGGCAGGACTCCAGATCAAGCAGATGATGGCTGATGCGACCCATCGTATCGAATCCGGCCGTGCCGTGGGCAACCGCGTTGTTCAACCGGCCAGCGTGGCCTGCAGCGCCCCCAGGCCGTCACGGTAGATGCCCTCGAACAATGCCGAGGCCGCTTCATCGCTGACGCCCACCGGGGTGAACGTGCCGGACCAGTCGATGCGCGCACCGTGGTCCAGTTCGACCACGCGCAGGGTGGACCGGTAGCCGGTCACCGGGAACGGTGCCTGCAGGATCGAGTAGGTGTAGCTGCGCCCGGCCTGGTCGAACGCCTCCAGCCGCTCGACGATGACATCACCGTCGGGGTTGGCCAGATGGCGCACGCGACCGCCTTCGCTGAGCGTGCTGGTGGGAATGTACGGCAGCCAGTCCGGCAGCGAATCGAAGCCGCCGATCAGGTTCCAGACGCGATCGGCGCTGGCCGGTACGGTGAGTGATGCAGATGCGGTTGCCATGGCAGGTCTCCTCCGTGCTCAGCGCAGATCGATGGGCAGCGGCGCGTCGGCGGACACCAGCCCCTGCGCGCGCAGTTCCTGCCAGAACGCAGGCGGAATCACTTCCTTCAGCGCCGCGTAGTCTTCGGCGATGCGCTCGGGACGGCTGGCGCCCGGGATCACCGCCGCGACGGCGGGGTTGGCCAGCGAGAACTGCAGTGCGGCGGCCTTGATGCTGATGCCGTGCGCAGCAGCAATGGTCTTCATGCGTTCAACCTTGGCCAGGATCTGCGGCGAGGCCTGCTGGTATTCGAAGTGGCTGCCACCGGCCAGCACGCCGGAACTGTACGGCCCACCCACGACGATGCCGGTGTTGCGCTCGGCCGCCTTCGGCATCACCCGCTGCAGCGCGCGCTCATGGTCAAGCAGCGAGTAGCGGCCAGCCAGCAGGAAGCCATCGGGGCGCGCCTCGTCCAGATCCAGGGTCAGTTCGATCGGCTCCACGCGGTTGACGCCCAGGCCCCAGGCCTTGATCACGCCCTCCTCGCGCAGCCGGGTCAGCACCCGGAAGGCGCCGCGGCGTGCGGTCTCGAAGTAGGACAGCCACTCATCGCCGTAGAAGTCCTGGGCGATGTCATGCACCCAGACAATGTCCAGGCGGTCGGTCTTCAGCCGCTTCAGGCTGTCGTCGATGGAGCGCAGGGTGGCGTCGGCCGAGTAATCATTGACCAGCTTGTTGGGCCGGCCGGCGACGAACAGGCCGCCCTTCTCGCCCAGGTCGCGGGCGCTGGTGTCTTCCACTTCATCCAGGATCAGGCGGCCGATCTTGGTGCTCAGCACGAAATCTTCGCGGTTGCGCCTGGCCAGCGCGTCGCCCAGGCGGATCTCGGCCAGGCCGGCGCCGTAGAACGGGGCGGTATCGAAGTAGCGCGTGCCCTGCTCCCAGGCCGCGTCCACCGTGGCCTGGGCCTCGGCTTCCGGGATGTCGCGGAACATGTTGCCCAGCGGGGCGGTACCGAAGCCGAGGGTCTTGCCGGCCAGCAGTTCATTGATGCTCATGGGGGTCCTCTTGGGGAGGTTGTTGAGGTTGAGGCACAGGCTAGGCTTGCCCGGTAAGACTGTCCAAGACATAATTTTCCAATCTTGAGTCCCGGACGGTCTTATGCTCGATCTCCGCCAACTTCGCTACTTCGTGGCTGTCGCCGAAGATGAACACGTCGGCCGCGCCGCCGAGCGCCTGCACATTTCCCAGTCCCCGCTCAGCCGCCAGATCGCCCAGCTGGAGGAACGGCTGGAGCTGCAGCTGTTCGAGCGCTCGCAGCAGCGCATCCGCCTGACGGCCGATGGCCGTACCTTCCTGGCGGAGGCGCGGGCCCTGCTGACCCACGCCAACCGGCTGGAGTCGCTGGCCCGGCGCCTGGGCCGGGGCGACGAGGGCGGCCTGTGCATCGGCTACCTGGAATACGCCATGCACTCGGGCGTACTGCCCACCGCCCTGCGCGCGCTGCGCGGCGATCGCCCGGCCGTGCATATCGCCCTGTACAACCAGCAATCGGACGTGCAGCTGGAAGGCCTGCGCCAGCGCAGCCTGGACATCGCCCTGGTCTGCGAACCGCCCGCGTTCGACGATCCTGATCTGCAGGCCACGCAGGTGCTGAACGACCCGATGCTGCTGGCCCTGCCCGCGGGACATCCCCTCGCCAGTGCCGAGCAGATCACACCCGATGACCTGGCCAGCCAGCAGTGGATCGGGGTGATGCACAAGGAAAGCGCGCTGCGCCACGACACTTTCATCGCCGCCTGCGCGAAGGCCGGTTTCACCCCGAGCATCGCCATGGAAGCCAGCGAGCCACTGGCCGCGCTCGGCCTGGTGGCTGCCGGGCTGGGCCTGACCACCCTGCAGCGCAGCCTGGACCACCAGGCACCGGCCGGCGTGGTACTGCGCGAGCTGCCGTGGTTCAGCTACCGCACGCCGTTGTGGGCCGCCTGGCACCGCATCAACCTGCGGCCGCTGGTGGAAACCTTCCGCCATACGCTCATCGAAACCGCGACCGGCCAGCAGCCGGCCTGAGCCCGGCATGCGCGTGCTGTCGCAGTGCAGCGCGCGCACCGCAGGGGCTGCGCCTATGCTCGGCACATTCCTGCAAGGACGAACGCGATGCGCCTGCTGCTTCTACTGGCCTTGGCCATCGGCCTGTTGCTGCCCACGACCGCACTGCACGCCGCCGCCCCGCCTGCGCCACGCTCGCTCAACGGCGAACTGCAGGGCGCGCCATGGCGGCTGGATGTACCCACGCACTGGAACGGCGAGCTGGTGATGCTGGCCCATGGCTACGAACCGGTCGGCGTGCCGCGCGCGACGCCGATGGCCGCTGCCGACAGCACCCAGGCGCTGCTGGATGCGGGTTACGCGGTCGCGCAGAGCGCCTATTCCAGCCAGGGCTGGGCGGTGGCCGACGCGGTGGCCGACATGGAACGCCTGCGCCAGCACACGCTGGCCGAACTGAAGCCGGTGCGCAGGACGTGGATGCTCGGCTTCTCGATGGGCGGCGCGGTCACCGTAGCCAGCCTGGAACAGCATCCGCAGGCCTATGACGGCGGCATTTCGCTGTGTGGGGCCAACCTGCCGGGCGAAGCGCTGGCCGAGGATCTGCTGACCACCCTGGTGGCCTTTGATTACTTCTTTCCCAAGGCCGACGGCCTGCCTGCAGGCGGCCTGGTCTCGCGCGAGGCCGCTGCGCTGCCACAGATGGCGTTGTACCAGGGCATTGCCACCGCGCTGGCAACCCGGCCGGCAGCTGCCGCACAGCTGGCCACCCGCCTGCAGGTGGCGCCCGATGCACTGGCCGGTGTGATCAGCCTGCACGCACTGGTCCTGCACGAACTGGCGCAGCGCGCCGCCGGCATGCCGGCCGGCAACGTCGGCACGGTCTACAGCGGCTTCGGTGACGATGCCGCCTTCAACGCGGGCGTGCAGCGGTTGCAGGCCAGCGCGGCAGGGCAAGCCTACGTGCGCGAGCGGCTGGCCTTGAGCGGCACCCTGCAGAAGCCGCTGGTGATCCAGTTCAACCACGACGATCCAACCATCGTGCCGCGCATGCAGGCGGTGTATCCGCAACAGGCGGCGCGTGCGGGCAGTGCCGCGAAACTGCGCGTGCTGCCTCTCGCCGGCGAAGGGCATTGCGGCTTTTCCGGTGCACAGGTGCTGGATGCGTTGAAGGCGGCCGCTGCGCGTTGAGGCGTTCGCGCGCAGGCGAGGCTGCGGGCGCGGCGCTACGATGGCGGTTCGGCGCACAGCGCGCCGCGCATCCCATTCCACTGCCCCGTGAACCGATGGCCTTCTTTGAACGACTGAGCGACACCCGCTACCTGCCCACCGCACACGTGGGTGGCGCCTGGAACACCCACGAGCAGCACATCGCACCGGCGATGGGCCTGCTCGCCCACCATCTTGAGCGTGATGCCGCCGCGCGTGGCCACGGCTTCCTGATCGGCCGCCTGTCCTACGACATCCTCGGCACCATTCCGATCGAAGCGATGGACGCACACGTGCAGGTGCTGCGCGGTGGCCGCACCATCGAGCTGGTCGAAGCCACCCTCAGCCACCAGGGCCGTGCGGCCCTGCGCGTGCGTGCGTGGCTGATGCGCCCGAACGATACCGCCGCCATTGCCGGCGCGCCGCTGGCGCGGATCGCCGCCGCAGACACCATGCCCGAATGGGACCCGGCGACGGTGTGGCCGGGCGGCTTCATCCAGAACGTGCAGATCCGCCGTGATGACCAGGGCCCCGGCCGTGCGACCTACTGGGCACGCGCGAAGCAGCCGCTGCTGGATGGCGAGACGGTGAGCCCGCTGGCACGTGCCGCCACCTTGTTCGACCTGTCCAACGGCATGGCCGTGCGCGCCGACCCGAAGGAGATCGCCTTCCCCAACCTCGACCTGACCGTGCACCTGTTCGGCACGCCGCAGGGCGACTGGCTGGGCTTCGACACCTCGGTCTCGTTCGGCAGCGAAGGCATCGGCCTGACCAGCACGGTGCTGCACGACGAACGCGGCCCGATCGGCAGCATCGGCCAGGTGCTGACCGTGCGGCCCTGAGGCAGTGGAGTGACCGCAACGGGCGGCGTCAGCCGCCCAGCGTGCCCATGGTGAAGGTGTAACCCGAGCGCATCAGGAAATCGCGCATGCGCAGTTCAGCGCGGCGCGGTGATGCGAGGTCGGAGGGGCCATACAGGGCGTAGACCACGCCCGAGCCCTCGATGCGCTCGCGGCGCACGCCGCAATGGCGCGTTTCGGCGGCGATCACCCAGCCGTCCTTCAGTTGATCCGGCCCGATCGACTGACCGTTCTTGAGCCGGAATGTCAGCCAGCGCACATCCGCGGAGGATCTGCTCATCGCTGGCCTGCCGCGTGCTGCATGCGGTGTTGCATGTCCCTGCGTGCCATTGCTGCTCCCGAAGACCGAACCTCGACCATACCCCCTTCTCATGTCGTCCCGGTTTGAGATTGGTGACGCGGCCAGCTCACCCGCCTGCTGGCCCCGCACTTGGATGCGGTGCTGGGGCTGGATTCCAGCGCCGACCAGCTTCGCAATACCGAACCCACACCCGGCGTCAGCTACCCGTTGGAGCAGCGGGTACCGGATGCAGGACGCCCCGGCGCAGTCTGAGTACGCGTTGGCTTCTGGCGCGGCGTATTGCTGCTGCACCCGGTCTTCCTGGTCACGGCGCACGGACGCACAGCGATCGCGTGCCGTGGACATCTGCGCATCGGCGGCGACCCGCTCCGAACTCAATGACTGCTGCAGGCTGGAAATCTGCGCACGGATGCCCGACTCGAGGGTCGCATTGGGCAGCGTGCCGCCCGCATCCGGCGGTGTGCTGCGGGCGGCTGCCAACTGCCGGTCCAGCTCGGCCACCTGACGGTTGACCGCCTGCGTGCGCGACTCGAGCGGACCATAGATGCGCGACTGCTCGCCCTGCAGGCAGTTGCGCTCGGCGATGCCCGCATCGCTCATGCCGGTGGTGCGATACACCGCCGCGCGGTTGGATGCTTCGCCCGCGCTCTCGGAGGCAGCGCGGTTGGAGCGCAGTTTCATCGGCTCGCTGCCCGCACCGCAGGGATCCTGCGAATAGATCGTCTCGCCCGACGACCCCTTGCACTTGTAGACCTGCGCCGAAGCCAGCGGTGCCAGCAACAGCAGCGCCAGGCCAATACCCGTTTTCACGTTCATCCAGACCTCCTGTCCGTGGCCATGCCGGCCCGCTGGCGATTACGCTACGACGGATTCCCGGCAGCGGCAAAGCCCTGGCCGGCCCGTGCAACGCGGTTCCGTTCATACAACGCGTCCGCCAGCACCTGGATTTCCGCGCGCATGGCCAGCACCTGCAGCCAGTGCGCGGGGATGCCCGCAGCGCCATGGAAGGCGCCGGCCAACTGGCCGAGCACCGCGGCGGTGGTATCGGCATCGTCACCGAGGTTGGCCGCTTCCAGCACCGCAGCGGCGAAACTGTCGTGCTGGTGGAAGCACCAGAGCGCCGCCTCCAGGCTGTCCACGACATAGCCACTGCCGCGGATCTGCTCACGGCTTGCGTGCTGGTAGTGTCCCGCGGCGATCTGCTGCAGGCGCTCGCCCTGCACCGGGATGTCACGCAGGTCCAGTACCGCCTGCTTCGATTGCCCGTCCAGCGCGCGCTCGATCGCAGCAGCCAGCAAGCGGCAGGCATCCAGGCATTCGCGCGCGGCATGGGTCGTGCGCGAACCCAGCTCGGCCATCGCCGGCAGTTCCGGCATTCCTGCATAGCGCAGCACCACCGGTGCCAGGCGCATGATCGAACCGTTGCCGGCACTGCGCGGGTCTTCATTGCCCGACAGCGGCTCGCCACTGAGCAGGAACTGGTCGATGGCCGCGCGCGTGGCCATGCCGATATCAAAGCACTCGCCGGTCGCGCTCCAGTAGCCGTTGCGGTACCAGTTGGCATAGCGGGTCATCTGGTCGTGTGCATCGAATTCGTCACGACGCACCAGGCTTTCGGCCAGGCACATCGCCATCGACGTATCGTCGGTCCACTGCCCCAGCGCCAGGTTGAACGGGCCACCGCCAACCATGTCGGTGAGCGGGCTGAAACTGCCTCGCGGCTTGAACTCCACCGTGGTGCCGACGGCATCGCCGCAGGCCAGTCCGAGCAGTGCGCCGCGGAAGTTGTCGATCTGGTTCATGCCCCGAGTGTAACCAGACACGGCATCAGGTGTTCCCGAACACCCGTCTCAGTTCCAGCGCTGCAAAGGTGTACCAGCCAAATGCAGGCAGCAACGCGATGCGCTGGGTCAGCCCATGCCAGGGCTGCGGATCGAAGCCGGACAGCATCAACCACAGATAGAGCATCCCCAGCAGCGAGGTCGCGCGCGCAACCCAGGCGATGCGCCGGGAGGCATCAGCCCCGAGTTCGACCAGGAACAACAGCGGCGTCAGGATGGAAAAAATGCCGATGGAATACATGCCATGCAGCGGGCTGCCCGTAGTGAACACCCCGTTGCTGAGCATGGCCACGCCGAACAGGAGGGACGTGAGCGCGGTGAGTGCGAAGCGGCGGCCCCAGCCCAGCAGCGCAAGACTGAAGACGATGATGGCCGCGCCATTGACCGCGATACAGGCCGTCAACGTGTTTGCCGGCAGGCCTGGCATCAACCCCATTTCGCTGAGGTGCTGCGACAGCGAGCTGTAACCGGGCACGGTGAAGCCGAACGCGATTGCGGCGAACATCGCGCCGAGGGGAATGTAGATCGCCTGCCGGATTGCCATTGCGCGCACTGCATGCCCCTCTTGCTGAGTGTGAAGGCGGACGTTAGCAGGGGCGGCTGCGGGCCAGCAGTGCGGTTTGGCAGGGGGCCGCGCAAAGAAAAAGCCCTGACCGGAGTCAGGGCTTTTCAATTGGAGGCCTCAAGCGGAATCGAACCGCTGTAAACGGATTTGCAATCCGCCTAGAATCCATATAAATCAACAGCTTAAAATTGCACGACACCCGCCACGCCACTTCTTGGCACTTGATTTTTTCTTTTCCCTAACCTTTTCCCGTTCACACCGAACCTCAGTGCCAACAGAATGCGAGCTTCACTAGTGCCAGACCAGCGTCGCTGAGGCCGCCCTCCAAGGCGCTATCCAGGGATGCATAAGCAGCAAAGAAGAAGACCAGTGCCGATAGGGCGAGCACCACATTCAGCGTTCTTTGCTGGGTGTTGACTCGCCTCTCCAAGGCGGAAAAAGCGGGGATGTACATTGCCGCAACGGCGTCTGGCTGACCCTCAAGATTGGCTCTCCGAAGTGCAATTTCCGCACTGATTGCAGACACAGAATTTTTCTGATTCCTAATCAGTAGAAACATAAGGACCACAAATATAGCCACACCAAGAAAAATGGCCGCATTCTTATAGACCTTGCCCGTCTCGAAGGCGGCGCCGGCAACGAGAAGCGCCGCGGGCAGTGCTAGGAGCTGGTTCTGAATTTCAGAGAAGGTCTTATTGAGGCGCAGCGTATCCTCCAAATTCTGTTTATCCACTTCTTTCTGAACGGATGCCGCAGAGAACTTTGACAGTAGCAAAGCGTAGGAAGCCTGAGCGTTCTTCATCACCGCATCGAATCCACGGGCCACTACAACGAGCGGGACCGTAGTCATGCCCTTTGCCAAATCGGCCAAGCAATCCCGCACGATCGCCCGCTTCTCATCTACGTGAAAATCAGAAAGAAGAAAGCCCGATGAAAACTCTTCAATCCCCATAATGGGAACCAAATCCGTAGCTGAGAAATCCATCTCTACACGAAACTTCGCATCCGGCCGTACAACAAAATTGGCAAACCTATCCGCTGCGGAAGGATAATCCGCTACGTTCCTTACTATTTCGGCCAAGCAGATCATGTCGTAATAGCTTGCGACGTCGGCCGGAGCCTCGTTGCGCACCCCGGGCCCGAAATACCGACTATCACGGATGAAGAAACGGGCGGGAACGGTTCTCCGATGACTCACGCTGGCGGACAAGAACTCCGACAGCGACGTATACACGCCTGCATTCTGAGGAGTGAACGTAATAAGACGCCCTCGCTCCTCAGCGGCCCATACAAGTCGCGGTGCGACCTGAGCCAAGCGCTCGACGACACCTAAGAAGTCGTGACCTCGGGAAAGACGACCCTGCAGTAAAGCGTCATCCAAATCCGAAGGCTGTACTTCTTCCAGCTGATCTAGAAGCCATATGGCCGCAGACTGAGCATCATCAGGAACCAGGTGTGACATTGTCCTCGATTTCCTTCTTCAACTCTGCAGAGGGTCCGAAAATCAGAAGGGCATCGCTATTTTCGTCATATGCAACGCGCCCCTGCCGCACATCCTCGACCTCGAAAGCTACCGCTACGGTACCCATTTTCCCACGAATACGACGCAAACTGCTATAGGTCGTCCTATCAGGCTTGAACTGATGGCTGACCTGATACGTGCTCGCCCCCGCCCCAGTCGTGACGTACTCTTCAAACAAATGAGGCTGCAGAGGATCTACTGCCACTGCAATTGCGGCCAGAACCACCTCTTCCTTGTTTGATGAGAAACAGTCAAAAAGGCGCTCTCTTACATCAGTCCACACCTTCTTCTTAGACTCCTGGTCAAGCAGCGGCAAATCCGCAACATATGCACCAGCCGCAGCGATCATCTGTGAGGTGTGATGCCTACTACTCGTATAAACGACGCAAGAGAGTGCCTCTCGGAAATAGGCGGTGACCTCATCGGCTCCACGACCCTTGATAAAAGTGAGGTAAGGCTCGTCGCCGAATTGCCACCTCGAGACATTAAGCCTTGCGGCCTCATGCAGCTTATCGGTATCGATAACCAACGTCGGCATCAGATCCAAACTAATCTCATCGATGCCAGCGCCCTCGCGCAGTTTAAGCATCGCGATCAACAGGAACTCATCACCACCCGAAGTGTAGTGAACGAAGAAGGCGTGCCCACCATTTGAAAGAGGAGCCTGCTCCATTTTGTCGCCGATGATCTTGACCACATGGGCGGTAAATTCACTGAAGGTCAACTGTGAACGTACAAACTCTCCGACGCGCACAGGGAACCTATGGATATCCACATCGACACCAAATGTTCCGGTGTTATTGCCTTTGCGCTGGAAGAGATTCAAAGTCTGTGAGCAGACGGACGTAAGCGTGCCATCGAGCGGCAATGGATTATCGCGCAGATGTACCTGCACGCTCCCTGGGCCGGACGAATGCTGATCCTTGCCAAGCTTGTGAACAACCGCACCCTTGATTTCCATTGCGCCCCCTTGGCACTTCCATGCGTTATCGCGCCGTAGCTTATAGCGCATTAGCGGCGAAATTGCCCCATGCCAAAGGCATTGAGGCTCCCGGCCTTACCCTTGAGTTGGCCGCCTCAGACCCACCCTCACCCTCGCCTTCATCGGATCTTTCGCCCTGGGCTTGGTGACTGCCGGCGGCCGGATCGGCTCCAGTGCTGCGAACACCCGAGCGGATGCAGCTGCAGCCGCCTCATCCAAGCGCTGGGCCTGCAGCTGCTGTTCGCGGGTCGGCGGAAGGCCTGGCAACGGCGGTGCCGGCTGGATCGGCGTGCTGTCGGTCAGGCGGACGACCGCCTCTCGCAGAGGCAGGTCCGGAAACAGCCTAGCGGCGCACCAGCGCTCGGCGAAGCGCTTGCCCTGTCGGATGCTGGCGACCCGGGCGTTCTTGGTCTGCCACATCTTCAGGGCGTTCAGATGGAGACGATAGCCACCCTCGCGCGTCGGGGTGACGCTGGCCACCTCGCGCCCGTTCCACCACAGCGCCCAGCGCTCGCCCATCTGCACCCAGCCGGACGGGATGGGGGCGGTACGAAATCCTTGGTAGCCGAGGGAAGGAAGCATGGCGGCAGCATACGCGCGGCCGTCGCAGATCCTGCGAACGGGGCGTCGGCCCTTGATGAACATTTCACCCCAACGTGCGAGACTGCTGTCTCTTGGCTCTTCTCCGGCGGGATATCCCTCTCGCCCGTGTCCAGCCCCAAATTGGCTGGACCCCATGACCACCTGTACTTCGTTCCGGATCCTTAGGATCTATGCTTTGCTGCGCGCCAATGGCAGCCTTGATGGCATCAAGGCAATGATTTGCAGATGCCAAGTCTGCAGAAACGAGTCAAAGCTTTCTCACGGCTTGGGACTTGAAGAACTTCCCACGGGCGTTCAGCTTACCTGCCCGGCATGTGGCGCCAACACTCATGTGCCAGGGGCGCATATCTGGGCAGAATGGGCCGAACAGTTGCGACGTGACCGCATGCTGGTCCGGGCAGGAATTGATCCTCACGACCTATATGGCCCCTAGATCGGAAATCACAGTGCCCGAAATGCGCACCTGGGCAGCAAGCAATCGGCCACCGGCAACCTGCTTCCCGCAAGCGTTGTTCAGCCAAGCCGCCTGAGATCGTCCTGCTGCCAACACATCCTCAGGCGCGAAGCTATCCGGCCTTCCCCGCAATGGCTCACCAGGGGAAGCGAGTCCGCCGAGAAGCGGCTGCACTCGAGCAGGAGCCTCGCTGACGCTTTTGGCATATGCCGTGGCCACCATACGGTTCGCCTGCGGCGACCACCCGCCCAGCACGAGCTCGGTCCCTATAGCTGATGGTGCGATACCGGCCTCCAGCGCGGCCTTCTCGTAGGCCGGCCACAGCTGGTCAACGACTAAGCCAAGCTCCCTGCCGAGCTGCTCCATGGTGAAGTCCGCGCGGAAGCTTGCCTGCAGGGCCAGCTCGTAGATTCTGAGGAAGAATAGCGCGCTGCCACGGCTGGCCAGCACCAGGTTGTGCTGGGGGATAAGAAGCAACTTCGCGCCGGCCGACTTGGCACCCGTCCGCGAGTCCTCAGCCAAGGTATCTACAGCAACCAATAGTTGATCTGGGGAAAGCATTACGTTCAGGATGCTCATGGCGCCTGCCTAGTTGCCTGCGCGGACTATCACTTCTATTCATGCTCTAGTCGAGCCCGCCATGACACCCGCCTTGAATCAACTTGCCGACCGCCTGCAGGCCTGCGAGGCAGAACTGGAAGCTCAGCGTGCCTATCTGAAGGCGCTGGAGTACGGCTTACGCTTTTCTCTAGCGACTCACCCGGCCCGCGCGCAGCTCTCCGACGCGTGGAAACACCTTCTACCCAGTATTGCGGCGAAGCACCGTCAGGACGGCGGCGAACTTTTCGCCGCCGCGTTCCAGCAAGCACTCACAGTCCTAACGGAGCAAATAGGCGAGCCCAGTGAGCAGACCTAGGCCACCCTGGCGTGGGGCTCAACCAGTGCGACCAAAAGATCCATGGCCGTCGGCTTAGTACCTTCGGCCTCCCCACGCTGGTTGAACTTTGTCCAATCCGCATGGGCTATGCGCCTCAGTTCCTGAGAATCCACAGGGAGCCACTTCATCGGCCAGAATGGCAGACGCCGCTGCCCCACCCTGGCCCGTTGCAGCTCCACAATCCCGCTGTGGCTGGTTGCACCCAGGACTCGGGAATAAGCAACCGATAGGCCATCCTCCGGGCCTTCCATGTACTGGAAGAATCTGTCTCCATCGAACAAAAGAACGCCTGTGACACCTGCGCCTCGGTTAAAACGTGCCGCGTCGTCTACTAGAGAGTCCAGCTTCTCGCTATGTAGGCCAAACCTGTCGCCCGCAATTGCGGGACCCGCCTCACTTACGTAGACAACCGCCCTGATGGGCATTTGATGCTTCTCCTTAGCAAAGATCCCCCCGGTTCAGTCAACGCACCGTACCACTTAGGACGGGAGCGAATGTTCCTTTGGGGTGATTACGCCAGGGGGTAATCTGAAGGAGTCATGCGCTGACTTACACTTCAGGCGTAGTCTGCAGCCATGTGCGGAAGATTCGTTCAGCTCCCCGTTGTCGACTTTGGCCAGCCCGGTCTGGCGGACCTTGCCCCGGGCCTGGCCGAGATCCAGCCGAGCTTCAATCTGGCCCCTACCCAGCGGGCATCGGTAATCCTCGATCGCGGCGAAGGCCGCCACGCCACCCGGCTGGCTTGGGGCCTCCTGCCCTTCTGGGCCAAGGCCAAGGGCCTGCAGGGCTCGACCATCAATGCCCGCATCGAGACGGTGGCCACCAAGCCGGCATTCCGCACGGCTTTCAAGAAGCGCCGTTGCGTCATACCCATGGCCGGGTACTACGAATGGTCGGTGAGCCCAGAGGACGGGAAAAAGGATCCGTGGTTCATCCACGCCGCCGGCCCGCTGCTGGCGGCCGGCCTCTGGGAAGACACCAGCCCGCTACTGCCCGATGGCAACCTGGGCACCTTCACCATCATCACAGGCGACAGCAGCGGCGTCTCTGCGGATATCCACGACCGCATGCCGGTGTGGCTGCAGGCCGGCCAGATCGATGACTGGATAGCAGCCAGTGCGGAGGACGCCATGGCGATGCTGCTGGCGAGCCAGACGCCCGCCATGGAGGCGTACCGTGTCAGCCGGGCGGTCAACACCCCTCGCAACAACGCCGAGGGGTTGCTAGACCCTGTCGCCTGACCGCTACAGCAGGGCCGCCTGCCTATCATCCCAGCTCTTGATGATCAGCTCGCCGAACTTGCGCCCCCGGCCCTGCCCGCCGCCAATCGTGTAGTCGAGCTGCAGAGGGACCAGGTCGAACCCGGCGAACACCTCCCGGATCTGCGGGTGGTCGTTGATCGAGACCACGAACCGGCCAGCAGCACTACGCATCAGCCCCGCCATCGCCTCGTACTCACTGAAGGGGAAGTCGACGCCGTAGCCCTCTGTCTCCCAGTACGGCGGGTCCAGGTAGAACAGCGTGCCGGGCCGGTCATACCGGCGCACGCAGTCCTGCCAAGGCAGGCATTCGATGATGGTGTTGGCCAGGCGCAGGTGGACCGCACTGAGCTCTTCCTCGATCCGCAGCAGGTTGAACCGCGGGCCGCCCGTGGTCACCACACCGAAGGTCTGCCCCTGCACCTTGCCGCCAAATGCCAGCTTCTGCAGGTAGTAGAAGCGGGCCGCCCGCTGGATGTCGGTCAGGGTTTCGGGACGCTCCATTTGCGCCCACTCGAACATCTGCCGCGACACCAGCGACCAGCGGAACATCCGCACAAATTCGTCCAGGTGATGCCGGACGCAGCGATACAGCCCGACCAGGTCGCCGTTGATGTCGTTGAGTACTTCCGTCGACGCTGGATATGGGCGCATAAGCAGCGAGGCGGCGCCGCCGGCGAATGCCTCCACGTAACAGTCGTGCTCAGGGAAGTGTGGATACAGGTGCTTCAGGAGCCGGCGCTTGCCGCCCGGCCAGGAAATGATGGGCTTGGTCATGGGATCTCAGGTTTTGCGATGGGTAGGTCCGACAATCCCAGCCGCTCTCGAGGGCGACAGGGACGCGGCCAATGCCAGGTGCTGAGATCACCTGTGTTGAGGTACTGCCCGGGCGCTTGCCGGCGCCCGGGCAGTGCCCTGTTTCTTTAGACGGTCAGTTCGTAGAGCGGGAGGTTTGGCGCAGCCTCAATCAGCCGGCCGCCACGCACCCACACGTTGTAGGGCAGCGACAATGGCAGCTGCCCGAAGGCGCGCATCTGCACGCCGTCGTAGGTGGTCAGGCTGCTGGTGCCATCAGAGTTGTGCGCGGTGACGGTGGCGATCAGCCGCGGGCTGCCGCCAACCAGGTCGCCGAACTGGTCCCATAGATCAGTCCGCATCGGTGTAGTGCCTCTCCAGGGTTGCTGTCTGTTCGATCACCACGGCCTGGTCGTCGGCCGAAACCTCGATCCGCAGCGACTCGCACTGCCCGTGCCAGGTTCCGTCAGCACCGACCACTTCAACCAGGTCCAGCGGAAGCACCAGCCCGACCTGCCCGGCCTTGAGCGGCTGCGCGAACAGCGGCACCGTCAGGTCGACGGCCGCCTGCTCGCCGCGATCGCAGAGGACGTTCCTACCTCGCTCCGCGCCGGCCGCAGGCACCGTGATCAGCGGGCTGCTGACCTGCTGGGCATAGAGCCGCCCTTCTTCTCCCGACCTGCGCACCTTGCAGGTGACACCCTTGCCGGCCAGCTCGCCAGTCACCACAACGGCGTCGTACAGCGGCGCGCTGCGCATCTGCAGGCTCTCCGTAAGCACGATGTCCTCCTGCAGCACGTGGTCCGGCGGCGTGGTGCGCCAATCCCAAGGACTCACCGGATAGGCCGCACGGACACGCATAGCGAGGGCGGCAGGGTCCGACTGTACGACACCCCCGCCTGCCTCTGCGAGAGCGCTGATGGCATCCAGCGGCGTGCTGGCGTCATAGAACCAAGCACCTGCCGGAACGTTCCAGTCGACGGTGTCGTATTCGCTGGTGAAGCCCGTATCGGCGAGCTCCTCGGCGACCAGCTGCGCCATGCTGCGGTCTTCGGTCGTGGCCTTGACCCGAGCCGGCGCGTACGGCGCGGCCAGCAACGCGGTGCGCGAGCGACCGCTTAGTCGCACGCCGCCGCCACTGAACTCCCGCTGCTTCTGGAAGCTCTCGATGATGCCCGTCCAGACGTAGCCATTGAGCGTGACCTCAAACTGCCTGGGTCCGGCGGCAGTAGGCTTCAGCAGCGCCAGCTGCTGCGGGTCTGCCAGCTCGATGTCGAAGGTCCACCCCCAAGTGCTGCGACTGGAGCTGAGCGAGATCCGCACGACCTCGATAGGCGCGCGATCAGGGAGGCGGACAAAAGAAATCGTGTTGATCACGACATGGGTCCTACGTTGGGGACGCACCACATAGCAAGCGGCGACGCCAAGATTCAGGGGAACCGAACGGAGGGCGCCGACAACCGGGCATCCGAGGTTCAGACCAATCTCATTGCCTTTGGGAAACGGATTCTCCGGCTCCGGATCTGGTCCAGGACCCGGCCTCGGGCGCACGCCCCACGGAATTCCCTCCGCTGGACCCCATGGCAATCGGGCAAACCGTCTAGACAACGACGGACGCATCCACATAGCTGACACTCTGGCGGCAACAAGCCGAGTGCTCCCGCGCCAAGTGAAGCCACTAGCCGCAGCGGCCAAGGCAAGAGATCGCCACGCCACAGCAGTTCCCTCAGTCACGGTGGCGCTCACTTGGCGCCATCGAACCTGCTGGCTACGCTCAGCCAGCCCTAGAGACCCCCACCCCAACGAGCATATGGCTGCAGCCGATCCCATAGCCTGGCTCCACAACAACTGACGGTCACCGCGCAAGACAGGGGCCGTGTTCCACGCGACCCCAGCTGACTGCCACAACGGCTTGGAGCTATGCCAAGAGATGCCAAGACTTGGGGTAACCCGGCCCGACTCGCTCCAACCGAAGCGCACCACCCTTCGATGCTGGTCGGCCCGTCGCCACGGCATTAAAGCCGAATGGCGAATCCCACGGATCACTGGCTCAGGAAGCTCGCTGCCATCATCAACCCCTAGGTTGAGGCCAATCCACTGGCCGGCTGGCAGCTTGAGGGTTCCCAGGCTCAGGCCTACAAACTTTCCGTCCGTCCCAGCCACGGCTTACTCCATTGGGGCCGGCACGACCCAGTCCTGCACAGCAGCGTTCACGTTTCCGCGATCGTCTAAGCCCACTACCAGGAGCTGCATGCCGAGCATGATTCGGTCGACCCGCCAGGTGCCGTCTGGCCGAGATCGAGTCGTTGCAATTACTTCAAACGTACGGCGATCCAGAACCATGATTCTGCCAATGGCGGGTTGGTTCAATATCCGCAACCGACCATCTGGAGCGTCAGGATCACTTGACACTGGCGCACTGCCAGCGAGAAAACCAAGGCCCGCCCATCTGCTGCCAGTGGAGCATCTGACACGCGCGATCTCTCGACCATTCACTGCCACCAGTCACCCCCTTGCTGAAAGATGACCTGCCCCTCCTGACTTACACCGGCACCAGAATAGATCCAAGCGACGAAGTTGACTGGAAACAGCGACGTAGCGCCCCCCATGCCTTGGCCCGCAGCCTGGCTGACCAAGGCCGGAAAGGGACGGTTATGCAGAGGCACAATGATTCCGGGGAGCTGGCCCCTGGGCCGAGTGCCCGTTTCGAAAATCTGGACGGCGCTGAACAACAAACCCTGACTGATGGGATCAGGGTAGGTGACAGAATAGAAGCTATCCCCGCCCCAAGCTGAGTAACTGCCCTGGCGATAGCCGCCCACCAAGTAGCCAGGTGCAGCCTGCGTCGGACTGGCGACGGTTGTGGGCAGGAACAGTGCGGGCCGACTGCCGTCCATAGCGCCATAGGAATTGAGCGTCGTAAAGATGTACTGGTCCAAGTCAATGTTTGATGCGAACGATGCAAGCCCGTTCGATGCGATGCACCAGTTGGCAGTGTCCCCCGCCTTGTAGGAAATGAAATCCCCAAAGAAGTACGGGTGATAGTTGTTTGCCGCCGGCCAAGGGTTGACGAACAGATAGATGATTCTTTCGTCGGCCACGATCAGCCATCTACGCGAGTTTCCGTCCAAAGCAGACGACTTGGCGACGACGACGCCATTCGCATTGGAGGCAAAAGAAGGGGTCGGGTTCTGACCATTGTCGAACCCAGTCATCGCCGAGAAGCCTCTTACGAAAGCGTATCCCGCGTTTCCCGCGGCGCCCGGGTCATCCACCTGAAGGTGAAAGCCTGTTCCAGAAACCGGACTATTGCGATAAACCCGCTTATTCGCTCCGGTGAATTCCTTCGTCCACCCTGCACCGTCCTTTCGTTCAACCCCGACACCGTAGCCGTCAACAAGCACAGCATCCAGCAAGGAAACCAAACTACCAGGTTGGCCGGAGAGCTGCGGAGCACCGCTGTCGGTGCTCATATAAACTTTTGCCATCTTATTGCTCCCCCGCCACATTGCCGACGACTTGCAGTCGAGTTGAGTCTGTCGCGCCCTCCGGAGTGCCCGGCAACGTCGTGCGAATCATCCACACGGGAGCCAGCCCACCCACCGTGTTGAAGCGCACTACGTTGTTGGTGGACCAGCCGCCGCCCCAGCCCTCCTTTCGCATCAGGAAGTACGGCTGATTGGTTCGCGGATTTACCGGCGCGAGGTCCGAGGTCGTCGCGCCAGTGGCGATCACACCGACCGTCTCACCGATCAGCTCGAACTGCGTAGCGGACGTGAACCGCACAGCCCAGCGCTCAGTGATCGCATCCGCATTGGTAACCACCAGAGGATAGTCAGTGTCGTTGTAGGTGCCCGGCGCCACGCTCCCGGAAGGCAGATCCGCCCACACGTTCGACCAGGCTGCCTGATCGAACAGGCTCACCACTCGCGCCTGCAGGTCCAGCGAGCCATTCGCCTCGCCCAGGCGAAGCGCAGTGCTGATCATCGACTCGCCAACCGGATAGTCATGAGTCAGGCCAGTGTTGATCTCGATCTCACCCGTGATCTGCGCCTGCACCACCAGCCGACGGTCCTCCACGCGATCACTGATCGTGATGGGCAGCGCATAGGCAGAGAGGTTCAGGGGATCACTGAACTTGAGCGTGCCCAGGTCGAGGTCCGCCACGAACCACGCCGCATCCACTGGTGCGCCGAGCGCGTCGCGAACCTCGATTGCAGCCACCCTCCCTCGGCCGAACGAAACCGCCTGGTTTGCCTGCGGCGAGGCCACCACATGCTTTGCGGTGTGGTGAATCAGAACGGTCTGCCCAGGCTTGAACGCCGGGGCGCGGCCATCGCTGGGCAACCGAACGGACGACAGGCCGATGACGACCTCCGAAAGCGGGATCGAGCGATAGACCACCGCGCCCATGTAGATCGATCCTGCTTTGACCAGCCCCGGCCGCCAGATCTGGTCGCCCTCTACCAGATCAGGATCGAACCAGGGCTGGCCTTCATTGCCAGCCACTGGCACCAACTGACCAAACTGCACCTTGGCAACACCGCTCTCCCAATCCACGGAACCCCGGATCTGGGTACCGGAAATCCTGCCGTTGATGTCGGCCGTCGCCGTGAGCAGCTCGCCGTCCAGCCGGTTAGCTCGCAGCGTAAACATACCCGGCCGCAACGGCGACCCTGGCGCGCGGAAGAAGCTGTTGGCAACGCCGGGGTCACCGATGCGCGTCAGCAGCGACTGGATCTGCACGCTGTTGGCGCCACCAGCCAGCCACTGGGTCAGGCTCACTACGCCGGCGCTGTAGTCGATGGTGCCAGCGTAAACACCCGCCCCGGTCAGCGGATCGACGGTGTGATAGAGGCCGCCGTTGCGATCCACGTAGGTACGGCCACGGAAGGTAAACCTCACGCTGCCAGGCACGATGCTGTCGCTGATGGTCGGCGTCAGCTGCAGAGACACCGGCGGAAGCTGCAGCGATTCTTCTGCCGATTCGGCTCCCGCGCTCGCGAGCGTCCAGCCAGCGGAGACCAGGGTGCCGGCCGAGAACTGCGCCAGCACGTCCACGCGGCCATAGCCCACCACCTTCAGTCTTCCCGAGCGCAGCTCGTATTGCGGGTAGGACACCTGGCGGACCATGAACTTGCCGGCCTGCAGGGTCACCACGCCGGTGCTGTAGTCGACGGCTCCCAGCGCCGTGGTCGCCGCTGTGTCGCCCACCGAGACTGCCACCAGGTTGCCGTTGCCGTCGTCCTTGGCGATAACGCGCATGGGCTGGGGCGCGGAGGCCAGATCGTAGGCGTCCCGCATCACGGTGATGACCCAGTCCAGCATCAACGAGCCCGGCCTGACCGGCCCCTGCGGCAGGCTGAAGGACACCAGCCCGTTGCCGTCTGGCGCGGGCTGCGGCGCGGCGTGAAGCGACTCTGCCCAGTCGTACTTGACCGCCAGTTGGGTGTTGGCGTCCGGCAGCGTCTCCAGCTGCAGCAGGCATTCGCCGGTAGCATAGACGACCGAGCCACGAAGCTGCCCGGCGATGAGCAGGCCACCGATGCCATCGTCGATCACGCTCACATCAGCGCCGCCCACCCGCACGGTAAGGCGCACGGTGCCAGGTGTCGCGCCGGAGTGCCCCAGCAGGAACCGCAGCGCAGGAGGCTGGATGTTGGCGTCACCCGCGCGGGCCTCCGCAATTGTCGAGGTGCCCCACGCAGAGATGATGCTGCTGTCCAGGTCGGGCAGCGCTCCTGTGGTCAGCACCAGAGAGCCGGTCACGTAGTTAACGGTGCCGCTGCCCTGCCCCGGCTTGCCAATAAGCTGGCCGCGGCCATTATCGGTCAGACGGTACCAGCGCCCGAGAGCACGGTAGTCCACAACTACGGTGCCTGGCGCCGGCAGCGGCTCAAGCTGCGTCAGCCAAACCATGCCTTGATTGTTCTGCGTCACCGCGACCTCATCGGTGAAGCCCTGCATGGGAATGGTGCCAGCGGGCGTCGCGGTGATGGTGACGCTGGTGCTGCCCGCACCGGTGGCGTGAACCAGCGATACTGCACCGGACTGGTAATCGACACTGCCCGCCCAAGGCGTCACAGCGGAAGATGCCAAGCCACCAGTGCCGTCATCCGCCAGCTCGCTGCTGCCGACCAGCACCTTCACACTTCCCACAGCCATGCCCGTGCCCAAAAAGCGGGTTACTGCAACGCCCGCCATGAAGTCGCTGCTGAAATTCAGCGCCAGGCTGTTTGCCGGACCCGAGGGAACATGGCTCAGCGTACCCATGCCGGCCAGCACGTCGCTCACGGCCGTCTCAGCGGTGGAGGTGGGGACGATCGGCACATAGGGCGAGTCGATCTGTACCGACAGGTCGCCGGGCTTCCCGACAGCCGTGAGCCGTTTCACGCTGTGATAGCTGGTTGCGTCGACCACATTGGTCTCATACACCCGGGTGCCTGGCTTCGTGGCCGAGTAGCGGATGACTTCCTGGCCGTAGAAGTTGAGCAGCAGCGCGTTGACCAGCTCGATCACCAGGACATCCCGCTCGAAGGCGCCTTGGTCATCAGTGAAAGTCCGCGTTGTCCGAGAGAGCACGTTCTTCACCCGTACGTACTGCTCCCCCAGGTCGCGGCCCGAGGCAGCCGCCGTCAGCAGGCTCAGGTTGTCGTTGATGTCCGGGCTCGGCGCATCCTTCGTGGTGTAAACCTGGATAGTCATCTGGCCGATGAAGTGGTCGCCCAGCAGAATGAACCGCGATTCGGTGCCGCGGGTGATATAGCTCTCCACGCGGTTCTTGGCGTCCAAACGCACGTCGCTGTAGGAGCCGGTAGCGAACATGGTCACCGTCACGCGCGAGTCGGATGGCGGGTCGATCAGCACCGCGATCGCATCCTTCAGTACGTCCGGACCCGGGGTGTCCACGTGGACGAACATCTTGCGCAGCGTGGAACGGCCGGTAGTCCGCTCTTCATCGCCGATGTCGGGGAACAGGTTGTTCATGGCCCCGTCGATGATCTCGGCCTGGACCATACGGCCTCCGCCATCCGGGTTGTCGGTCAGGCGCTGCGACTGGCGCATCTTGATATCAGTTGCAAGGATCGTCATTGGTCAGACCGTCATAAGGCGAAGGGTGATGGAGAAGTAGTCGGCATCGAGCGCCGGCACCGCGAATCGGCAGGGATCAGCCTCCACGGCGGCACCATCGGTCCGGCGCCACCGGACCTGGAAGGTGCGGTCGCCGCCGTTGTGCGCCGGCAGGGTCAGCGTCATCGGGGCAACCTGCAGCTGCCCGCTCAGCTCCTGCAGCTGGCGCAGCACATCCAGCTGCACCGGACCGACGTACGCCTGGCCATCGCGGGTGGTTTGCAGGGTGATCGGCCGACCGGACTGTCTCGCCGACTCCTGCACGATCAGCGCCCCGCTCAGGCTGGTACGGACCTGTTGCCCGATGCGCCACGCGGTGAACTCATCGGTCCACTGCAGGTCCGCCGGCAGCTCGACCCCGGCAAGCACGACCCGGCTCATCGGGCGCCCCTTACCGAGACCGCGCGGCTGCGCTCGATTCTGCGAAGCACGATCGGTGCGACCAGGCCAGCAATGCGCTCCGCCTGCTGGATCTCGGCCGCAGTGGCACCGGCCACCACTTCCTTGCTGGGAGCCTTCCAGTCGATGGTCAGAACCTGTTCCTTGTTGTCGCCGGCCTGGATGCGGGAGGCGTCTGCCTTGGCCTGCGCCTCAGCCTCAGCAAGGGCGGCGCGGCGGCGGTCTTCGGCCGCCTGCTTTGCAGCCCGCTCCTTTTCCAGCCGCTTGGACTCGATCTGGTTTTCCAGCTGCACGATGGCGTCCAGCTCGCTCGCTCCAACCATGTCAAAGCGCTCGGACAGCTCCTTCCGCTTACCGGATACCTCTTCCATGCCGTCCAGCAGCTTCTTCTGCTCCTCGGTGTATTTCGCCAGATCCTGTCGCTGCTCGAACAGCGCGTTCCAGACGTTGGCGAACTGCTGCAGGCCATTCGGCCCGTTCATCTGAGCAAGCAGATCCCTGGTGTGTTCCGAGATCTCACCCATATTGAGAGAGAACCCGCCGGCGGCGCTGGATGCGCTTTCCAGGCTACCGCCCGCACTGGACGCACTCGCCGCGACTTGATCCACGCCACTGCTGGCTTCGTCAGATGCCTGCTTGACGTCACGCAGTGCACCAGAAGCCCTCTGCGCCCCCTGTTCAACACGGCCCAGAGCCGACTCGCCCTTGGCACCAAGCTCACCCATTGCTTCGCCGGTCTCATAGATGGCGCCCTGAACATCCAGCTGGGACTCCACTTGAGCGCGCCGCCAGGCATCGCTGTCTGCCACGGCGGCTTTCGCCGTGTCGGCGTAAGCACGGAAGGCACGACGAACATCCTCGACCGAGGCCTTGCCGTTCGCAGCGCCCTTACGGATGGTCTCGAACGCTTCCCAAGCTGAATCGCGCGCAGCGTTCAGCGACTGCTGGGACTGGATCCCCAGCCGCTGGAACTCATCAGTCAGTGGATTCAGGCCTGCCTCGATCTCCCGCAGGCGGGCACGCAGCGCGGAGGCTGCTCGTGCAGCAGAGTCGAAGCCTACCCGCCCCTGCTCGCCGGCTGCCTGCAGCAGGTTGCCCAGCGCGCGCGCTTCATCCAGCGTGGCAACATTACCCAGCGCCGCCTTGAAGGCCGCCTCGATCTGGGTGCCCGTAGCCACCGCGTTCTCGGTGACGGCGCCGAAGGCGGAAATGGCGTCCCGGCCTGATTGGGTGAAGCTGACCCCCAGCTGGCCCGAGGCCACGCCGAGCTTGGTCATCGCCGCCAGCAAGGTGGTCTGCAGCACTGCCGCAGCATTCACGGCCGCCTGCGGCAACGAGTCGAACGCCGCCTGGGCAGCGCCCTGGAACCGGGCCAGCTCTTCGCCCGACAGCTGCTGCAGCGTCGCCAGCAGCCCGTCACGCACGTTGCGCTCTGCTGCGCCACCTTGGGTGGCAATGAAGCCCAAGGCCTCGCCTACGGAGGCAAGGGTGGCCGTGTCGGCGAAGTTGAGCCCGGAGAACATCTTCTGGATGGACTCGTTCGCCAGCTTGGCGTTGCTGCCGATGCCTTCGAGCTGCGTCACAACCTGCTGCGCCGCGCCGCCGATACCGTTTTTCATCGCATCGGCGGCAGTCTGGACGCCTGTTCGCAGCGCGGCGAATCCGGTCGATACGTCCAGCAGCTGCTGCGTCACCTGGCCCAGCTGCTGCAACTGCTCCGCCGTCGCCATGCCGGACTTCTGCTGCATCAGCAGGAAGCCTTCTTGAGCGGTCAGGTACTGCTCAAGCCCCGCCAAGCGCTTTTCGTAGGCCAGCCGCTCGGCCTCTCCCAGCTTGGAGACTTCCTCGGCCGACTTGATGACCACGTCACGATAGGCGATGAACTCCAACGACTGCTGCCGCAGCTGTGTCGCCGAGTCGCGCACCTGGTTGATGTACGCACGCTGCGCCTCACCCGCGCGCTTCAGGGCCGGGTCGTGATGCTTCCAGATGTCCTGGGCGACGATCTTGAGAGCGTCCAGGCCACCAATGGCCGCTTCCAGCCCCAGCACCGCCACGGTGATGGGCACGGCCTTCGGCAGGCCGCGCAACAGCGCGCCGAACCGGGTAATGCCTCGCCCGCCACTGGCAACTGCGGCGTTGTTGGCGATCTGGGCATTCGTGGCCGCGATCAGTCCAGCACGCCAGGCGTTCAGCTGGACCAGCGCACCGACGATCTTGAACTGGGCGTAGGCGGCTGCCATCAGCCCGATCACGCGAGCGTGGTCCACCACCCACTGCGTCGCGCCCTTCACCGCCTCGGCCATGGTGATGATGGCCTGCGCGGTCTGCTTGGCCCAGCGCGACAGGCTGCCATCGGCGGCCAGTCGATCCAGCGTCCCCAGCAGGGTGGTGAGCTGTTCCTTGAAGTAGGTCAGCACGCCCTGGTCGGCGACTTCCTGCTTCCAGTCCTTGAAGCGATCAGTGGCGGTCTTCCACAGGCCGGCAATGGTGCCCACCTTCGCGGCCGCCGCCGCGCCGCCGTAGGACTCGGCCAGCAGATCGAGGATGATCCCCTGCGCCTTGGCCACCTGGCCGGTTGCCTCCAGGCTCTTGATCAGCGCTTTCTGGCTGTCATCCAGCGTGAACCCCTGCTTGCTCAGGCTCTCCATCGCCTTGGACGGCGTTTGCAGAGCCTTGCCAACGGTCTCGGCCGACGACTCCAAGGAGATTTTCAGGCGTTCAGCCTGGTCGATAGTGACCTGCATCGCCGCGGGGAACTGCTCGCCCACGATGTTGGTGTAGGACAGCAGGCGCACCTGGGCAGCGCTGATCTCTCCATCGTCAAAGAGTCCACCCTGAAGCTCCTTGCGCATGGCAGCCAAGCTCTGCGCGGTGAATTCACCGGCTCGCCCTGTCGCCAGCAACGCTGCCTCCAGCTGGCCGACCTCCTGCTCGGCGTCGCTTCCTTCCTTGACGATGGCCTTGATGCCATCGACCACGCGGCTCAAACCAATGAACGCTGCAGCTCCGATGACAGCCGCTTTCAGCTTTCCGAACCAGCTGACCGTGCTCTCGGTGGCAGAGGCCAATTCGCCGCTGCCGGCGGCAGCATCAGCGGCGCGCTCGCGGTATTCGGCCAACGACTTCGCAGCCGCCCTGCTGGTGTTGGCCTGCTTCCGGAACGCGGCCTCGCCTTCCTCGATCTGCTGCTTGCGGCGGCGCCCGGCCTCGGCCTCGGCCGCAGCGGCGCGGGCCTGCTCGGTAAGGGCGGCCGCGCTGCGGGTGGCTTCCACACGTAGGCGCTGCTGGTGGTCGGCCAGGTTGGCCGTGTTGACGCCCAGCGCGGAAAGTTCGGTATCAGCCTTGGCAACCGCGTCCCACTGTTCGGTGAGCGCCTTCTGCAGCCGCTCGCCCTCTTTGCGCAGCTCGCGCTGGGCAGCCAGCACCTCACGCGATGGTTTGTCCATCTCGCCGATGCCGAGGCTGAGCGACAGGGCAGCCTGCTGGTTCTCCCCGAACTGCTTTTCCAGTTCTGCAAGGTCGGTCAGCATGCCTTCGAAGGCATCCGCCTTCGCTGCCGCCGCGTTCAGCCCGGTGAGCGAGTCGAGCAGCTTGGAGGCCTTGCCGGCGGTCTCGACCGACACGTCGCCCAGTTCGCCGAACGCCGCGCGCAGGTCGTCTACGCCCTCACGGCCTTGGGTTTCGATGACAACCCGAATTGCCTCTTCCAGCCGATCAGCCATTGGAGCTTCCGTTGATGCGCCACTGGCGGCGCAATTCAGTCACGTAGGTGGTGTGCAGCCGGTCCATCAGCCGACGCCGTGCGGTGAGTGCACGGCTGTTGCCGTCAGCGCCGGAGAGCATCTCGAAGGGGCTGGGCCCGCGAAGGATGCGAACCGGACCGCGGCCGTGGCGCTTCTGCGTGGCACGGTCCCAACTGCGCACGCGGATGGCCTTGCGGCCCTTGATCGTTGCAATGAAGGCACCGTCGTAGGTCTTCGCTTCGCCAAGGCCGATGCTGGCCGTGGCGCCCTTGGACTTGCGGCCGGTCCAGCGGCCACCGAACTCGATCAGCGAGATCTGCCGGGTGCTGGCCCAGATCGCCAGGAAGTCATCCCTGCCGCGCTTGCCCTTGCTGTAGCCCCGCTCACCCGTCTCCACCCGGTACTTCCCACGGAGGGCAGAAGCGCGGATGTTGTAGGAGGCACGGACTTCCTGCGTAGTAGCCGGCCCGGCGCGGCGCTGCAGACCGATGAAAGCTCGCTGCACCGACAGGTCGTAGCGGTTCAGCACTTCGCCAGCCAGGTCGGTCAGGCCGTGGAAGCCCTTCGCGCGACGGCCGCTGACGTAGTACTTGAGCAGGTTGTTGGCGCGATTGGATGCCACGAAGCCCTTCCTGATTCATCCCAGGAGGGCGCCACACAGGCGCCCTCCCCTTGCCGAGGTCAACAGCCCGCTCAGTCCGCCGACTGCGCCGCGATCTTGAAGGTGTAGAGATCGGCCTCGCCGGACTGGAAGATCACCGGCCCGGTCAGGGTCACCTGGATCGGCTCATCGCTGAACCAGTCCACATCGCCATCCACGGTCAGGTCGACGTTCGGGATCGTCAGCAGGCCTTCATCGCCACTGATGCGGTCCTGCATATCGCCCAGGATCTGGAAGGACTTGCTGGGCGTGGTGCCGCCGCTGATGGCGGTTTCCAGATAGGCGTCGTAGGTGTAGTTGGCCACCACGGTGTTGCCTGCCTGCAGCGCGCCGCCGGGCTTCGGGATCAACAGGCCATGCACCGAATCGAGGGTGTAGTCGGTGCCTTCCACCAGGTTGTCGGCACCCTTCTTGAAGACCGGCGCGGTGTCGGCCAGCAGGAAGTTGTGCGGCAGCTTGACCGGCGTATCCACGTTACCCACGGTCACGGACACGTCGGTGGCGGTACCGGCGGCGACCTGGGTGGCCACCAGGGTGCCGTACAGCATGCGGGCCAGGATTGCGGTCGGCACTTCCAGCGCGGTGATGGACACGCTGGTGACACCAGGGTTGGAGTCCTTGTGGATGATCTGCTGATAGCGCGCATCACGGCGCTTGCTCTTGATCTCCACCGAGTCGCCGGCTTCATAGCTGAACGTCAGCGACGACTGTTCCAGCGGCTGGTTACCGAACTTGTCGGCCGGCTCGGGGATGACGGGAATGCGGACGCCGTTCGCGCCGTGCTCCCAGAAACGCAGATCACCTGCGAACTTGCGGACTTTGGGCTGTGCCATGGTGTTGCTCCTACGGGTTCGGGTTGGGGACGGGCTCGAAGGTCTCGGTCAGACCAGCCCGCGCGGTGATCTGAGCGACGACGGCGGAGTGCCCTGCGTCGTCTTCCAGGGTTGCCATCTGGGTTGTCAGCAGTTCGAAGGCGGTGACGCCTATCGGCAGCATCTTGGCGTTCAGCGTCAGAGCGCGGATCAGGTCGTGCCTGGCACGGTGAACCAGCAGCCGTGGGTTCTCCCGACCACTCCCGCGAGGAACTTCGAACTCGATGGTGATAGCGGCGTCGGAGCTGGCCTGGGCGCTACCGCCGCCACTCCGCGAGAGCTGCTGGACCGAGATGACGGTGGCAGGCTCGTACTGGTCCTCGGGCACCTCATCATCGTCCACCACGATCAGCCCGCTCCCAATATCGGTGCGGAATCCGGCCGAGGTGCGGATCAGCTTCACGCGATCGCGCAAGAACTCGACCAGCTGCCAGGAGAGGGGCTCTGCCAGCTCAGGCACGGCGCACCAGCCACCGGCTGCGGGAGCCGTCGTCACTGAGCTTCTTCACGTTCACGAAGGCCTCCCCAGCTACCTCCAAGCGATCACCTTGCTCGGGATCGACATCGGCTCGCAGGTAGACAACCTCTACGCGGCCAGCAACGAACTGCTGCAGATCGCCGATGGTCTCCACATCCCGGTCGATGTAGATCCGCACACCCTCAGTCAAGGCGCCGGACTTCGCCGACTTGACCGTGGCGGTGGAAACCATGCCTGCGATTGCCAGCGCGCCATGAATGGTTGCGTCCATCTGGCGTAGGAAGTCACGTTCGCTCACCGGGCACCTCCCGAACACAGAAGCGCATACGCCTGCAGGCCCCTCACCTGGGCGTCGCACTGGGCGGCGGCGCCAACAGCTCGACCCGCACTTTCAATTCGGTCGTCGGCTCGACCATCAGGCTGGCTGGCGGCAGCGGCGGCCGCGGACAGCTCTGCGGTGGCGACGGATGCTTGCCAGCGCTGGTGCAGGCGCTGGTTCCCAGCGCGCAGATCAGCAACAAGGCGATCAGATGCTTTCTGTGCATCGCTCTTTTCCTTTTCGTACTGGGAAGCCAGGGCGTTCGCGGCGGCAGCGCTGCCGCGCTCGGCCTTAAGGGTTACGGCCACGGCATCAGCCTCAGCGCGGGCTGCGTCCCGTTCGCCTTCCATGGCATCACGGCTCGACGCAGCCTGGTCAGCCGCACGGTGTGCGCTGGAGACCGATCCGCGCTGCCATACGACGACGGCCAGCAGCAGGAGGATGGCGACGATGAGGGCGCGGATCATGCTGATTCCACCGGGTCTTCGGGGGGGATGACCGCACCAACTCCGCGCATCGCCGCCTCCAGCGACATGATCCGCAACCGCAGCCGGTGGGCCTGCTCTTGCGCGGTCATGCGCAGCTTGATCTCTTCAGTGAGCTTCATCGTCGTCTGAGCCTGCGACTCTTCCAGCGACTTCACGCGCTGGATGAGCCCATTGAGCAGATCCACGTTGGCATCGGTTTCGGTGCGGTCTTTACGACGCGCCAGCAGTGCCGTCCACACCTCCCGGAACAACCAGAGCGCGACGACGCTCCCGGCCGCCCACCAAGGCGCTTGGGCGGTAACGCCGCCGCCGACCATCAGCGCAGCGCCTCGGCTACGCCGGCGTCGATCACATCCTGCCGCCAGTACATGCCGCCGTTTTCGTGCCTGGCGATAGCGGTAGCCATACGGCTCAGGGTGACCGCGTTGTCCAGGCGGATGACTTCCGAGGGCGCGACGCCCACGGCAGTGGCAACCTGCTGGACATAGGCACCGGTGTTGTTTTCCACCGGCGGGGCCCAGCGCCCGATGATCTCCTTCACCGTGCGCAGGCCGTGCTTGCGCTGGTAGGTGAGCAGGGTTTTCGCCAGGGCGCGGAACCCGGCCTGCGGGGTCAGGAACACGCAGAAGCGCTGCTCGCGGGCGATTGCCGCGGCGGACCGATCCTCACCCTGCCACGGCGTGCTGGTGCGGTCGATGTTGCCAGGATTGTTGTTGCGTACGCCGCGCGGCGTGCTGGTGGTGCCCATGCGATCCCCCGTTGTCGCTGTGGAAGAACCGGCACCGCCCACGCCACCCGGGCGTATGTGAGCGGTGCCGGCCAAGACTTACGCCGACTTCAACGAGCCGGAGCCCGGGGTCAGCTTTGCGAACACGGTTGCCGTGCCGGTACCAGCGACGGCGACGGCCACCGCGCAGTTCTCCAGGTCGCCAGCATCGGCGCCGCTCACGATCAGCTGACCGGCCTGGGCGTCCCAGGTCAGGCCGGCACCTTCGAGGATGTTGGCGCTGGCAAGCTTCGGCAGTTCGAACACGCCCTCGATCTGGGCACTACCCTTGGCGCCAGCAGAAATGTCCACCAGCGCGACCGCCAGCAGCTTGCCAACGATGGATGCCTGGCCACTGACCAGGTTGGTGGCTGCGGTGATATCGATCACTGCACCCGGGAACTTGTAGTTCTTCGCCATGACGATGGTCCTCAGTTGGCGTCTTGCATGGATGAAGTCGGAGACCGCAGCTGCGGCAGGAGCGCCGCAGCTGCGTAGCCGGTTACTCGCCCGGGTTGTAGGCTGCGCCGCGCCAGCCCACTGCACCCACGCCGTACTTATGGACGACCTTCCAGCTGAGTCCGTCAGTCCGGAAGTTGGTCTCCTGCTCCAGCACCGGCGTCTGCACGCCATTGAGGAAGGCGACTTCGATCACCGGCTCCACGTTCGGATCAGCGAAGCCATACCAGCCCTTGCCGGTACCCAGGCGCGGGGAGGTGATGATGTCGCTGAAGGTTGCGCGCGAGGTGTTGTTGACCTGGAACCGACCGGTCACGTCCGGGTTGTACTCGCTGTTGTTCACCAGGGTCGCGCGGCCGTGCATGGCCACCGTGCCCAAGAAGCGCGACAGCGAGATGTCCAAGTAGTCGTTGCCACCCGGGTCCATCTGCAGCGCCATCAGCTGACGCATCGCGTCGAAGGAATCGACCGAGACGGCAGCACCGGCGGTGATGTTGCCGTGGGAGGCGTGGAACAGGGTGTTCCCGTCCTTCATGACCGGGCCCAGCCCGTCGTTCTGCTTCAGAACGTCATAGACGTCCTTTTCGATGGTGCGGCCTGCAGCCTGGCCCAGCGCCGTGGTGATGCGAACGAACGCGCCCAGGTCATCGTTCACCAGCACTTCCGGGGTGATCTGCAGGATGCGTCCCTTGCGGGCACCCTTGATGGTCTCGGCTTCACCATCACCCAGCACGCCGTTCTCATACTCGCCCGCTTCGTTGACCGGCTTCAGGTCGGAGAACGACGACAGGTGGTAGCGGCTGTGCGGGCGGTAGTCGGACAGCGTGCCGGTGGCGCAGAAGCGGGTCCAGGTGAACTGCTGCAGGTTGTAGGCGCCAACCAGCACCCGGTGCAGCACGTTCTCCAGCAGAACGGGGAAGTCGCTGGTGGTCTGCACAGCCAGAACGCGGCGCGCCATCTGCTCACGGTCCATGCCACGGGTGTTCACGCCGGCCTGGATCAGGGAGCGCTCGGCCAGCGCCATCAGCGTGGTGTGCGTGAAGGGGTTCCCGTTGCGGGCAGTCTCGGCTTCAGCACCGGTCAGCACGCCGGCACGGGCGAGCAGCGCGTTGACCTGGGCACGGCGCAGGTTGTCTTCCTCCGGCACCACGTCGGTGATGCTGGAGCTGAAGTTGCCGGCCAGCGGCTGCCCACCGGCCGCCAGCTTCGCCAGCAGCTTGCCGCGGGCGACATCCTCGGTAATCGCCGCATCGGCCAGGCACTCGGCCTCCAGTGCCTGGACGCCGCTGACCTCACGGAAGCCAGCGAAAACGGTGCGGATGGCCGTGTTGCGGGCCGAGATGGCCGCCATCACCTGCTCGACCGTGGCGCCCGGGGCCAGCGGAGCAGCCACGACAGGAGCGGCCGCGACCGGCGGAGCCGGAGTAGCGGATGCGGGCGATACAGGAGCGGCGAGGGCCGGTGCAGCCGGAGCGGTGCCCGCCTGCGCCATGATCAGTTGGCACTGCTGTTTCATGCTGGTTTCCTCAAGGTGGGCCACAACGGCCCGCTGGTGAACCTCGCGGAGCGAGGCGAAGGCTGAAGCGGTGGTGGTTGCCTGGATGTGCTTGCGCAGCAGGGCATGCACGGCGCCCTCAGTCCCGGAGATCGCGCTCACATAGGACAGCAGCGCTGCTGCCGCTACGGAGTCCGCAGGCTCGGGCTGCACGTCGGGAATGACTTCGCTGATCAGGCCCAACGCAAGCGCCTCGGCCGCGGTAAGCCAGTGGTCCTTGCGATCGGTAAGCATCGTCTCGATGTCGGCCGGGTTCTTGGCGCGGCCCGAGTACGTCACCAGCATCTGGCGCCCATACACATCGATCTGATCGGCCCGCTCGCGCAGGTCGCCAGCGAAGCCCCAGCCACCGCCCTGCGGGCCGTGCAGCATCAGCATCGTGTTCTCATGCATGCGGCGGGAGCTGCCAGCCATGGCGATCAGGCTGGCGATGCTGGCTGCAACACCGTCCACGGTGACGTTGATCGTCGCCGGGTGCTGCTTCAGGGCGTTGTAGATGGCCAGCCCATCGGTGACCACGCCACCATCGGAGTTGATGCGAACGTTGATCACGCTTGCAGTCGTCCCGGCCAGCTGCTCAACCACGCTGGCAGCAGTGACGCCCTCACCCCAAAAGTAATCGCCGATTGGGCCATAGATCAGCAGCTCGGCCTCACCGCCGCTGGTGGTGTTCAGCGCGAGGACCGATTTTCCCTTCGCCTCCGGCTGCAGAGCCTCGATGTCGCTTGCGTCGAATGCGAAGGTCGCAGCCAGGACGGCGCCAAGCGCCGCTGCCATGACGTTGCGGGTGAGGTGATTCATTGCACATCCTCAGAAGTGGTTGGAATGGAACTGGCATCAGGGTTGGCCTGGGCCACGCCGGCGTCACTCACCTGGCCTGGATCGCTGTCCAAGGTGATTCCAAGGTCACGCGCCCACTTACGTTCGTTGCGGATCTCTTCCAGCGTGTCGTACATGCGACCGCCTCGCTCGCTGATGACCGACGTGAGCGAGCGGATTCCGGCGCGGATCATCATGCGAAGGCCGGTCGCTTCATGGACCGGGTTGATCCACGGCATCACAGGCGGCATGTACATCGCATCGGTGATCGTGGTCAACGAAACGCCGCTCGGAACGACCAGAGCGCCGGAGGCAATTGCAGCCTGGATGAAGCGCTCGTAGATCGGCCGCACGATCTGCGAGATAACCTCATAGGCCAGAACACCGTATGCGCCGTACTGCTCAACCAGCTCCTGCCGCTGCGCGGAATATGTGCCGTTGTAGTTCTTCGACAGCGACGAGAACGAAACCCGCATACCGCCGGCTACAGCACGCAGCTGCCCGTTTCGGTAGGTCTCCAGGTTGGGGTTGGGGCGATTGGTATCGACGGTACCAACGCTCTCACCCTTCACCAGGTCATCGAACACCATGCCGGGCTGGAAGCGCATGGTCCTGCGTTCCGGCACCGTCTCGTTCTCGCCGTAGCTCTGCGCATCACCCTTGATGATGAAGGCAGCCATGCTGGCCGCGATCTTGGCGGCGACGCGCTCGGATTCCTCGTAGTCCTTCAGGTCATCCAAGCGGGTCAGGACTGACGCCAGCAAACTGACACCGCGCACCTGGCCGATGCGATCCACCATCTTGGCGTGGTGGACGAAGTCAGCGCTCACGCGCTTCACCTCCGGCATGATCGCGTTCGGGTCGCCGGGATGCTGTTTGTACAGGTGGTACGCGATGGGGCGATTCCATGCGTTTCGCTCCACGCCCTGCAGGATGTTCCGGCCGGGATCGTTGAGATCCATCGGCAGAAGATCAGGCTCCATCATCTCGATGCTGTAGGGCACAACGGTGCCATGGTCGAGATAAGGGACCGGCCCGATCAGATCCTGGTAAAGAACCTCTCCGTCGCGGAACAGGGTCCGGGTCATCAGGCGCTGTGCCGCGCCGAAGTCATGGCACCAGGTGACCTCCGGGCGCTTCCAGAAGTCCCGCAGCAGCGGGGCAATCTGATCGACCAGGGATTCCACGATGTTCCCGTTCGCGTCGCGCGGCTGCGGCTCGATGCCGATGCCATCGCGCCCGATCACGTTCTGGACCATCTGATTAAAGCCGTTGACCACGATGTCGTGGTTACGGTCGAGGTGCCGCGCCTGGGTGCGGATGCGAGTCGCACCGCTAGCCACCGCCGTGTTACCGGAGCCAAATTCACGCGCGGCCTCTCGCAGGCGGCTGGGCGTGGCACCGTCGTAAGCGCTGCTGTAGGCCGCAATGCGCGCACGCGCCATTGCACGCTTCGCACCCCAGCTGGGCGCTACGGCAGCAATCGCACGGTCAAGACGGTTCACTCACGCCCCCGGAAGTCTGCAAGCGCCACAGATACGCGGCTACCGCCTCGCGCCTGCATGCTCACCTTGGCCTCCCATTCGCGGCGGCCTGCGCGGATCTCCGCCAGGTCCGCGCGGTTCAACTGCCGCTCGCCCATGCGGAACGACTGTCCCTGCAGTACCGCCACTTCGGCGGCCAGGTACATATCCAGCATGGTTTGAGCGGGCGTCGGCATGGAACTAGTTTGGAGACGGAGCTGTCTCAACCGTTACCAGCGAAGTGAGACGACCACCGCGCAGCGCTTCGTAGAATCAGACACTTACAAGACGGCCGTCTCAATCTTTGCCAGAAGGTGAGACGGCCTCCGGATTCGTCAGCCGACTCTGGACGGTTTCGGCAGTCCACCCGGGAACATTCGATACAACGCGGCTCGCGATACACCGTGCCGGCGGCAGACCAGTCGCCAGTCCTGGCCTTCAGCCAGCTCCGTGCGAATCACCTCCACTCGTGAGCACGGCTTGTCCTGCGCGGCAGCCTTAGGGATGTGCAGGCGCTCACCACCGTACTCAGTCTGCAGAACGGTCATCACCGCCGTCGCGTAGGGCATGGCGTGCTCCTCGTTCAGACCCGTCTGCTCGACAATCCCGCGGACCACCAGCCGACGCAGCTGCTCCGCCGCGTCAATGTCACGCGAGTTGCTCATAGGCGGCTGCTCCAACCGCTCGACCCGAAGTCGTCGCGCGACGTTTCACGGGAATCGCGCGCCACTCGCACGGGCGCCGGCGAGGGCTTCTTCTCGACCTGTGCCACTGGCCTCACAGGCACAGCAACGACAGCCCCAACTGCGGGAACGTCCGCAGCAGGCGGAAGGCTGAACAAATCGTTCTCAGGCTGCACCTGCTCCTCCAACTGATCCCACCACTTCGCCTTTTTGGGCCCCCACAGATCGAGCCGTTCCTCCAGCCATATCTCGTAGGTCAGGCAGTCCTTGACCTCGATCCGCTTTCGCGTAGCAGTCCACCTGGACTCAGACCCGCCCTTCATCCTCCGCGTCGCACGGATCTCGCCCGCCAGCTGCTTGAACCACTCGGGCGAGAGCTGATTGGAGAGGTGCACATAGCCAGGCCCCGGGGTGGCGACGTCCAGCCTCGACTGGAACCTGTCCTTTGCGAGGTTCGTACCCACGTGCCAGAGCACTGGCCCGTGCTTCTCGATGCGGCCGTTGAAGCGGTAGCTCACACGGCTGTTGCCATTCTCAATGGACCGCTCCTGGCCACTGTAACCCTTGACGGCATACACACGCAGCGCCTTCAGCTTGTGCGCGAACGCATACACAGCGTCAGCGTGGTGACCACCGGAGTCGATGGCAGTGGCGTAGATCCGCTGCGCCCGGCCGCCGGCGTGAGTGTATTCCTGCTCGCGCAAGAACGCCTCCGCCTCGTTCCAGACTTCCATCTTGGCGGGGTTGCCGAAGAACACGCGGTGGTCGATGGTCCACATCTGACCACCCCGCCCCACGCCCCATATGCCGGCCTCAAGCCGATTGTCCTGGGTATCCATGCCACACAGGAGCAGCAAACAGTCCCGCGGCATCGTCTTCAGCGGGAATGGTTCCGCCCGGTTAGCCAGCTCATCGGCATCGGTCCGCTCGACCTCTCCCTCCCAGGTCTCACCAAGAGTCGTGTTGGTCCACGCTTTCAGCTTGCTGTCGTCACCCTCCTGGTGCTTGGCGTACGCCTCCAAGAACTCGCGGACAATCTGCTGCCAGGCGACCGCCGGGCTGTACGCGGTCCAGATGTGAAGCGCCACATGCCGAGGGGCCGGGACTACCTGGTCGTCTGGCGTGGTGAAACGGCCATCGGCGCGGAGCCAGATGTCACCGCGCGAGTTAACCCATTCTCCCTGCTCAGCGGCCAGCAGGTACTCACCCTGCGTCATCGGGTAGGTGCAGTGCGGACAGAGGTGGTACACGTGAACGACGCCACGATCTGCATCGCGCTCGAACTTGAACCCGTGCGCTTCGTCCTTGCCACCCCAGGTCAGCGCATGGAAGGCATCGCACTGCGGGCAGCGCACCTGATAGGTGAATCGCTCATCCGCCTGCGAGTAGCGAGTGTCCACCAGGCTGAAGCCCTTGAGCTTCGGGGTGCTCCCAGCCACCAGCTTGGGGAAGGTCGCACCTTCCAGACGCTTGGCCGCCAGCGAGTCCGGCGCGCCCTCCTTATCGATGTCGTTGTCGAAGGCATCAAGCTCATCCAGCAACGCGACATCCACGGAGATACGACGGTAGTTCTTCGCGGCCTTGCCACCGCGCACGCGCAGCAACGAGCCGATGAACTTCTTCTGCTGCAGCGTGTTGTCTTTGTGCCGGGCCAGGTAGGCCGGGAATACTGCGCGCATGCATTCCACGTCGCGCAGCATCGGCTCCAACTCTGATTTCACGAAATCGTCGGAGTCATCGTCGGTGGGTTGCCAGATGCACTGGTTACGGCGGCGGTGCTCTGCGTTGTAGCCAAGGAAGGCGAGCAGGATCTTGGTGTAGCCAACACGCGCCGACTTCTTCACCGAGACCTCAGCCACGTCATCGTTGCTGATCACCGCCATCATGCCGCGCTGGAACGGCCACGGAGTCCACTTCTGCTCGACGTAGCTCGATTCGGCGGAGAGATAGAAGTGCTCCCGAGCCCAGGCTTCCAGCGTGATCGGCTCCTGAACCGCCCAGGATGCGAGCCCGCGCTGGAGATGCCGCTCCACGGCCTGCAGCTGGCTTGCATCGATTCCACGAAGAAGCGTCATTCGCCTTGATCCTCTGCATCCACCGGCGTCACCGTGGCCACGTCCTCATCCGCGTCATCATCGGCATCCACGTCAGCCAGGCGCATCGACGCGGCGAGGTTCCGCGCCTTGGCGACAATCTGAGCCACGACCTCGACATCTGCTGCCTTCAACTGCGGAAGCCGGCGGCGCAGCGTGCCCGGGATCGTCTCAAGGATGCGACCCGCCCGCGCGCCAACCTTCGACAGCACCTGCTCCATGAGATGCGCCGGCGCCAGCTCGCCCCGGGTCACAGCGTTCTGCATCGCCAAGCGGTCAGCCTGCTCACGCGCCAGCCGGGCTCGTTCGGCGGTCAGATCCTTGCCCGCCTCGCCGCCGCGGCCCGCAGCGACCTCTCGCAGGTGGTCGCAGTAGGCAAGCAGCCACTCATCGCCGGCAGCACCATCTGCCAGTACGCCACGACGCACCAGGTCGCTGACTGCCTGCTGGGAAATGCCCACCAGATCCCCGAAGGCGCCCTGTTTCATCGGGCTGCTCAGATCAGAAACCACTACAACCCCCTTGGAAATGCTTCATGACTAGGCACAAATTGCGCGACCGAATACCCGTGGAATCTGAGGCTGGGGAGGACCCATCGACCTGCCCCCACCCCCCTGCCCCACCCGCCTGATGACCCAAACGATGATTCGCGTGGAACATGCTGGCTGTCCCGACCGTCCCAACCATCAATGCGGGTCTGGACGCTCAAAACCCGCGCCGTTTCTAAGCCGTCCATACTGTCCATACCGTCCACACCTATTTTTTTGATTTGAGTGATTGAGAAGTGAGCCGGTGTGTCGGTACATGTACGCGCGCGAGAAAAGGTGTGGACGGTCGGGACGGCGCTGGCGCAGTAGGCGGCAGGTCTGGTCAGTGGTTTGGACGGGTGTGGACGGAGCCGGGGAGGTCTGGTCAGAAGTCAGGTCCACTGCGGGCCTCCTGCCTTGACCGCTGAGCGGTTGCCAGCCAGTCATCAATCGTGAGACCAGGCCTGAACCACCGTGGCTCTCGCCCACCATCGGGCCAGCGCCTGCGCTGCTGCTCCCAGCCCAGCGTCTTCATGATGGCCGCCACCCGCATCTGCTCGGGCTTGCCGTGCTTTCCGGGGTCCAAGCCGATGGCGTACGTCAGCAGGTTGTCCGTGGTTGCCCAGTCGATCTCCGACGCCATCGCCAGGCGTATCGGGTACTTGCTCGGCTCCATCCGAACGTCGAGCCATTGCTCAACCCTGCCCTCCCAGCTGTCGCCCACGTACCTGCTGGCCTGCTCTTCCTTCGCATCGGCCGGCAGCTCCCACCACTCGAACCCAGCGTCGAACATGGTCACAGCCTCGGCCCAGAGCTGGTCGCGCAGTGTTGCGATCTGTGCGATCTGCACGTCCCCGTCCGTTCGCACGGGGAGGAAGCGCCGGCCACCGGTAGGGTCGCGCAGGTACTGATGCTCGTTCGTGGTGCCAGCGAACACGCATTCGCGGCGGTAGGACCGGGGCACACGCTCATAGGGCGCGCGGAACTTGTCCACGCGCCTGGTGATGGCGGTCTTTACGCTGGTCACGTCTGCCTTCGAGAACGAGTCCATCTCGCCAATCTCGACGCCCCACGCCCCTTGGATGACCTGGTAGAAGTCTTTGCTGCTGGGAGATTCGCTGGTCTCGACGAACCATTCGCTGCCAAAGATCGCGCGCAGGGCGCTGGACTTCCGCTTGCCCTGCTCACCTTCCAGGACCAGCATGAAGTCCACCTGTGCGCCCACGCTGGGCTGCTTGGCGTCTACCCACAGGATGCGTGCCACGGCACTTACCATGAAGCACTGCGCTGCGCGCAGGCTGTAGGCATTGTCCGCCGCGCCGAACAGCTCAACGAGCATCCGCTCGACGCGGGGTACCCCATCCCATTCCAAAGCACCGAGGTAATCCTTGATGGGATGACGGCGGTGCCGGCGTGCGACGGCGATGACCGCCTTCAACACCAGGTCATCGCTGCACTTCATCCAGTAACGGTCCGGGTGCTGCAGCCAGGCCGCCAGCTCGTAGGCATCCGAGTCGATGAACTCATCCCGGCTGCCGCCCGTCCACGGCGGATCTCTGTGCAGCTTCACCTGATTGCTGGAGTCGTTGAGCCACCACAGCCCCCTCAACCGATCATCGTTTTCCATGATCAGGATCAGGTTGTGCAGCGTCCCCTCGACGTTGCCGTCTCGATTTCTGGTGAGGTTCGACTTCCAGGCATCGGGATCTACCCCGCCATCGCCTGGCGGTGGCGCGCCGCCACCATCGATCACCGTCATCCTGCGCCTTGTCCCCACGCTCATTGCCGCATTGCCTTTTCGTAGCCCCGCGCCAGGCGCAGGTATTCTCTTGCCCGCTCCCGGCGCAAGCGCCTGGAGTGCTCATGTGGGTTTTCCAGTGCCGCCTGCGCAGCCAGCCGGTAGGCACGGGCAAGCTTGGCGTCGGAGTGCAGCAGATGTTCTTCCAGCCTCCTGTCACGCGCCATTGGCGGCCACCACGTCAAGTTCAATCACGCGGTTTGCTGCCCAGGCCGCAAGCTGCCGAGGTGACCAGCCATCACGCTCCAGTGCATCTGCGATGTCCCAGCCATCGGGCTGGCCCGTCACATCCACGAAGCGGATTGACTTGGCGCCTGCACGCTTCAGCAGCTGGGCGACACCCGGCTTGAACTGCTCAGCGTCATTCCTCCACCCCAGCATTGCCTGCCGCCCCGGATTGTCGGCGTCGGGCCAGAGGACACAGTCCCGGCCAGCCAGAGGCGACCAGTCCGCTTTCGTGACTGCCTTGCCGCCCCCTGACCAACTGATTGCCGCGTATCCAGGGAACGCGCGCGCCGCCACGTCCCGACACTTCTCTCCTTCCGCAATCAGCACCGGCGCTTCGGGCTTCGCGGCCAAGGCATCCAGCCCATACAGCGGCCGCACACCAGGGAAGCTCTCAAGGCACCATTGCTTCTGGCCGTCAGGTCCGACGCACCAGGTCACTTGGGGCGTCCACTTCTTCAGCTTGCGGCTGTCGCGGTCAACGAACTCACAGCGCAGCACGTAGCCGAGGGTCTGCCCCTCCGCATTGCGGTAGGGAAACACCCTTGCTGGCTTCATTCGACGGAGCTTGTCGCGCTTGGCGTTCCAGATCGGCACCGTCCAGCCGCTGTCGGTCAGCAGCGACGGCGCGTCATCCGGGACAGGCAGAATCGGCACCCACTTCACCCGCAGCAACTCTTGGCTGGGGAGCTTCTCTCGTTCAGCTGCAACACCCAGCTGCCCGCCGGTGAGCTGGGAGCAAGCCTCAAGGAAACCGACCTGCAGGTGCTGCACAAGGAAGCCGATCACATCACCATGCGCGCCACAGCCAAAGCAGTGGTAGAAACCCTTGATCTCATTGACCGTGAAGCTCGCCGATGACTCATCGTGGAAGGGGCACAGCCCGCTGTACTCGCCCCGACCGGCAGGCCTGAGCTTGACGTAGCGGCCGACGACTTCAGCGATATCCGCAGACTGGCGGATTGCATCAGTGTCCACGTGGCTGTTCGCCATCAGCGACGCCTCCCAGCTGCGGCTTCGCGGCGCTCGATCATCAGCCACTGCACCCGCAGGTAATCAGCGACTCGCTGCCGGCAGCCCTCGCGCCCCGTGCAAACACCAGGTGCCTGGCAGGCTTCTGGGATCTGCTCGATCTGTGCGCGCCACTGCTCGCGTGGCTGACGTGCAATCAGTAGGGCCTGATGCAGACATTGATTCACACCCAACGGATACCTCCTTCATCGAGCTGGCGCTGGGCGCTGTCTCTACGTTCGGTTTCTTGGCGGATGCGCTCGCGCTCTGCCAATGCTTCTTCACCAATCAACCCGGGCACCGCATCTGTCAGTGCCAAGGCCGCCAGTTCCATCGCCTGCCGTGCAGACGCGCTGGCTATGCCACGCCGTCGATACCGGGATCGATGGGCGTGGTGAGTTGCCACGTCAGTCCTCCGTCCCCTGCTGACCAGCAGCACGGCAGGCGTTGCGCTCGAGGCGGTAGCAGAGCCTGCGCACGTCGCGCGACAGGTCCTGGATTCGATCGGCCTCGGGGATGGTCAAGCGCTGGTCTGCCAGCGCGTCGATACCTGCACCGGCCAGCGCACCTGTCAGCTTGTGCAGCTCCAGCAGCTTTGCCTGGATCGCGGCCAGTTCGTTGGGCCAGCCACCCTCGGGCGGCGGCGGGACGTAGTCGACCATCAGGTCGTACTGGCCTGCGAGCGAGCAAACCCAGTCGGTGGCAATGTCCTGCGTCACCACGAACTGCTGCAGGTAGTCGGTCAGGATCTCGGCCATCTCCATGGAGATAGACTCGCCATCAATGCCTCGCAGTTTCTTGCGCAGCGTTTCGGTCGAGATCGACCTTCCTCTGCGCTTGCTGATGTGGGCCGCGGCATCCTGCAGACCACCTGGGGCACGGGCCACAGCGCTGTGCAGCGCGTCGCGCCAGTACAGGTCAGAGCGAAGGCAGGTCATGCTTCCCCCTGAAACGCTGCACCATTCATCGTGGGAAGGCGGGTGGCAGCCGGCGCAACATTACCGGCATGGCAGAGATCATCAGCTTCCCGCAGCGCATGCACTTCACCGCTCTCCGCGCCTATGACGCTGCAACCGGCATCGGTGGCGTGGTGGCGGTACTGTTCGCCCCTGTACGCCAAGCTCGTGCATCCAGAGCACTTCATGCCGTCTCAGCCGGCCAGATGTCGGGGCGGATTGCAGCAAGAGCCAACGGCTCGCACCCGAGCTCGCCACCGATCTCGACCGATGCCTCCTGAATCTTTCTCGCCAAGGCCGGGCTGGGCTTCTTTTTCCTCCATCCGGTCGCGCACTGCCACAGGTAACCCTCAGAACTGCCGGTCAGGGCAGCGAGGCGCCGCTTACGTTCGGGATCCGAAATGAAGGTGAGTAGGTCCATAGGGCTAGTATTTAGCCCGCAGCTAAAGCCCGTTGTCAAGCTGGTGGCGAAACAACGGTGTTTAGCTAGTAGCTACGCTTCCCGGATGGACGCCATAACCGCCAGACACCTCAACCTTCAGGCCTTGGTTGCCACGCTCAAGCCGCAGCTCGGCACGCAGAAGGCGATCGCCATCCATCTGGATATGGCGCCCTCCTACCTGAATCAGCTACTGGGCGGGAAGAAGCTCGGCGACGACGTCGCACGCAAGATCGAACGCGCAGCGGGGTTGTCACACGGCTGGTTGGATCAGCCCAGGCCTGAAGACGCTGCTGTCGATGCCGCTACTGCTGGTTCTCAGGATCTGCGAATCGACCCTGAGATCATCGCCTCCGCGATCAGGCTCGTCAGGCTCACCTTCGCCAACCTTGGAATTGATGACTTCAGCAATGAGGACGACGGTACGCCACTGGCTTATGCCTACGAGTACCTCTATCACCGAGGCGAGGCCACGGTAACCCCTGACAACCTGATTGATTTCAGCAAGGCGCTTGCGCAAAGGCTCAGGGAGAAGGATGGAGAACCAAAAGAAGGAGCCCCCAGCCGCGGGGACACTCGAGGCATTGGCGCAGGTGATCGCCCAGCGCGTCGCAAGGCGTGACGGGCAGAAGCCCAAGCTGCGCGTGGTCGCAGCGCCGAAGCCATCAACCATCGATAACGTGACGCGAGACAGCATCCTCCGCCGCATCCGCTGGCTGCGCGATCACTACAACCTGGGCTGCTTGATCGATCAGGCAACGTTCAACACGCCTGGCATCGACTGCCTGGAAAACGATGCGCTGGTGCAGCTGCATCGGGAAATGGAGGCTGCCAGGGAATGCTGCATGGAAGGTGTCCCCTTGGATGAAGCCGGCTTCATCAGGGATGTTTCGATACAAGACGTCTGACCGAGAGCCGTGATCAGTGGGCGCACCTGGCGCCCACTCCTATCATTTACCACCGGCTGAGTACTTCTCCCGCGTGGCGCGCTCACGCTCACTGCGAGCATCACCGCATCGCCTTCTGGCTTCCGCCATCTGGCTGTCTGCCGAGGCCCTATCCGCCGCTTGGGTTTGCTGCAGGCTTGCGATCTGCGCGCGCAATCCTGACGCATAGGTAGCGCCGGCAAGGTTATTCCGCGCACCGGCCAGCTGCCTGTTGAGGGATGCAATCTCACGCGATGCATCCTGCCCGCGCGCGTTCACCGGGCCGTAGATCCTGTTCTGCTCCGAGGACAGGCAGTTCCGTTCTGTTATGCCTGCATCCGCAAGCTCTGTCGTCTGGTAAACGGCGGCACGATTGGCAGCCTCGCCCGCGCTTTCTGTTGACGCGCGGTTGGACCGCAACTTCATGGGTGCAGCTCCTGCGGCACAGGGGTCCTGCGAGTAGACAGTCTCTCCGTTTGCCCCCTTGCACTTGAAGACCTGCGCCGAAGCCCAAGGCGAAACCAAAAGCGCAACCCCTAACACCAACAATCTGCCGAACATCGCAGCCTCCCTGGCCCTGATATGCCCGGGAATTATCCGGGGTGTCCCGTCCGTTTTCAGCCCTCGCGAATAAATTTAGCTGTCAGCTATTGCATTGAGAATTTAGCTGTGGGATAAATTGCTCCGCCGGCACCCCACCGGCGGGCGACCGGCGGGTTGCCAAGCGGCCCGGGCCTCCCCTCCTTGCCGCAGCCGCTCCCCACGGCAGATGACCCGCCGGCGCCCTCTCTTAACCAGGAGCGCGCCATGTCTCATCGCCACGCCGATCCGAGCCCAACCCTGCTGCCGCTGCTGGCCGTCAAGGCCCTGCTGGCGCTGGCGGCCCGCGATCACAGCACCGCCCGGACCCTGTGGACCCGCAGCAAGGGCGAACACAGCCGCAACCAGCTGCGCCGCTCGCGCCGCATGGGCATGGCAAGCCTTCGCCTGGAAGCCTGTTCGCGGGATCTGTCGGCTGAGGTGCGGGCATGAAACGCCGTCTCCGCATCACCTGGCTCGCAGTTGGGCTTCTGGCCGCCGTCGTCGTGCCGCTGCGCATCGCCGAGATCCGCAGCGCCCATGCCTACCACGATGCCGCGAAGGCCCGCTGGGCAGCCAGCAGTTCGGTGAGGGGCTGAGCATGCGCCAGACCTCACGCCCGCTGCCTGCATCGGTTCCCTCCTGTGGCCACGGCCACCGGCCGCAGATCGTCACCACCAGCGGCGCGCCCACCGGGCATCGCCTCGGCACGGCCTGCCCCGACCTGGTGCACATCGAGTGCCACCGCTGCGGCATTGCTACCCGGCCGGTTCCCTACGACCGCGCCGCGCTGGCCGAGCTGCGCTGGACCGACAGCACCTTGGCGCACTACCGCATTCCGATCTCCCACCTCGCCCGCCACCGCGGCGAAGTGCTGGCCGAACTCGCTTCAACCGCCCCTTCCACCTCCATCGCAGCCTGACCAGGAGACACGCCATGGCCGCCGCACTCAAGCCGAAAGAACGCGCAGCGCTGCTGGCAGCGCATGCCGCTTCGGACCACGCGCTTCACCGCACCCGCGCGGGCTTCGCACCCAACAACCGACCGGAGAAGGTCTTCACCCGCCGCGTCATGAACTGGCTGGATGAGCGAGTCCTGATGCGCTTCGACGATCCGGAGCTTCCGCGCACGGCGACCTTGACCGCCGCCGGCCTTGCCGCTGCCGAGGCCGAGATTGCCAAGGCCCGCGACCTGGCGCTGTCCGCATGAGCGCTGCAGCAACCCTCCCGGTCGAGCAGCAGTTCGCCACTGGCCACCAGGGCGAGTCGCTGGTGCTGATGGTGTGCCAGGGCTGGATCTGGGCCGGGCTGTACACCGCCGCACCCCGCCAGTCGCTCACGAAGCTCGCCGCCAGCGCCAGCCGGAGCGTGGGGGTATCGCACAACTCGCTGCGCTTGGGCGGCACGACCTTCCCCCTCAACCGTCTGGCCGCTCAGGCCGCACACCGCTGGCTCGACCGACAGGGCGTGCGCGTCCGGTCGATCTCCCCCAACAACCGCGCTACGCGCAGCACGAAAGGAATCCACGCATGAGCCGCTCTGTCGTGATCTATGGACCGAAACGCTGCGGCAAAACCGCCAACGCGCAGGAGCTGCGCGAACACTTCGGCATGAAGGACGTGGTGGACGACTGGGATGGGCACACCGCCTACCCGTTGGACGACACCTTGGTGCTGACCAACAACGCCGATGCCGTCGCGCATCAGTCGTCGCGCGTGCTGCACTTGGGCAGCGCGATGCGCCAGATGGTTGCTGGGGCGCGCGCATGAGTCCTCGCCCCCAGCACACCGGCCGCGCCGACCTGGTGCGCAAGGCCCTTGCGCAGTTCCCGCAGGGCGCAACGATTGAGCAGCTGAGGACCATCGGACGCATCAACGAGTCGAGCCACGTTATCAGCCACACGCTGACCGGCTTGGCGCGCAGTGGCCAGGCTACCTGCGCGCGCTCCGGACGCACCGGCATCTGGCGCCTTGCAGGCCACGTACAGCACGCCATTGCCCCGCTGCACGCGGCCGCACCCCGCGAACGACGGACGTTCCGCGCCCTGGTCACGGCGCTGCCCGAGAACGGCCGCGCGAGTGATGCATCGACCACCGTGCGGCACAAGGATTACGAGCGCGACCAGCTGGCCGAGGATCTGGCCGCGTTCCGCGCCAACGGCGGGCGTATCGAACAGCTGGGCACCACGCCGCTGCGCCCCACCTTGAGCCGCCATGCCGCCAACCACGGCGGTTACATGGATCGCTTGTCCGTCCAAAACGCGGACTGACCTCGATGAGCGCCCCTTCCACAGACCGCTCCACCGACGCTGCAACGGCCCGGAAAGTGCTTTACGCGACCGGCCCTGCTCACCAGGCATTCGGACAGTCCCGCGCCGCGTACCACGTGATTACCCGGCGGACCCTGCAGTCGATGCCCGCGGAGTGGCAGGAGCGCTACATCGGCCTCATTGCGGAGGCCAGAGCCTACCTGCCGGCGGACGCGTTCCCGCAGTACCAGGTGATCCGCCTGAACGATGGTCGATACGCGACCGATCCCCACCGCCGGTACCGCCGCGGAGGGCCGATCCCCCCTCGCCCGGCTGGCGCTGCAGCAGAGCCCAACCTCGCGCCGCTGGGCGGCGCATTCGTCAACACCGACGTCGACTTCTAGCAGGAACCCCAATGACCGCGACCCAACAGACGAAAGAGTTCCCCATCGCCTACGCGTGCCCTGAGCTGCGCGAGGCCGTCCGCACCCTGGAGGCAATCGCCGTTGAGGCGGTGTGGATTCCCAACGCTGCAAAGGCGGTTCCTCTGGCACAGGCCGCGACCGCGCTGCTCGACCTGTATGCCCGGCTTCCTCGCGTGCAGGATCTGCGCGTATTCGAGGCACCGGTGGCGGCTTGGTACAACGCGCTCCGCAGCAGCTTCCAAGAAGGCGACGCGCCGCTCTGCGATATCACCAAGGCCCGGCTGGCGCAGGCCTCGCAGCTGCTGCAGCTGGTGCGCGGCCAGACTGGTACCGGCGTCGATCCGGCAGATCCGTGGCGCGGACTGTATGACCCTGCACGGCTGCCGGCGCGGGACGGCCATGGCGAAGTCATGTGCCATCCGGATGTGCCTGCGTGGGCTGATGGCCGCGAATCGTCCCTCCTGCCGCTGTTCTACGCGCAAGGATTTGACCTGGTCGTGGTGGAGGCAGAGTTCGAGGAGGAATCCGTCGGTACCGGTGTCTACGCCAACACCCAGCGGATGATCGACTGGAACCCGGAGGCGCCGGGGCCTGACTGGCGCCTGGTGTGGCTGGGCGAGACGGAGGACGGCCTGGCTGCGTGGTTTGTGCGGCCCTTGGCTATCGCCGCTCTCGAAACGATGGGGGCCCGCGCATGAACACCTCTATGGCAGACGGTGCCGCCCAGCGCCTTGTCGCAAAAATGGCCCAGATCCTGTTCGGCCAGCCGGGCCTGACCCTGATGGAGCTGACGGAGAGGGTGAAGGGGATGCAGCCCTCCCGGGCCGGTCAGGTGGATGCATTGGTAACGGACCAAATGGTAATGGCCGCACTCCAGGCCGTAACCAGAGAGACGCTGGCAGGCGTTCTCGATTGCGACAGCAAAGTAATCGGCATCCTGACTGCATACGGGATCGATGGCGCCGTGCATATCCCGACCATGGTGCGTGCCATGCTTGAAGCCGCGCTCGCCGCCCGCCCGCCGGTGCACGCACTTGTCAGGGATTCCTTGACCGTTGGCCGTGAGCACCAGATGGGGCAGGAGCCGGCTGCGTGGGCGACACACCACGATGAGCCAATGCTCTATCCCACATTCAGCGAAGCAGCTGCCCACTGCGACGACAATGAGGCGCCGATCCCGCTCTACCCCATCCCGCTCGCGCAAGCCGACGACGTGGAGCCACGTGCGATGGACACCGCGCCACGCGATGGAACCATGGTCCGCCTTCTGGTGCAGTTCGAAGATAACGCCACCGAGGACACCGCAAAGCCGGCGTGGACCATCGGCGCGTGCAACGACAACTACCTAGGCGAGGACGAAAGGACCGGCTGGCGGTTCGCAGGCTGGTGCTGGACACACGACCATTTCACCGAAGGCAAGGGCGTGCCGGTCGGCTGGCTGCCGCTGATCAACAGCCGGGCGGTGGGCAGTGGCTGACCTTCTACCAAATATCAGGCGGTTGGGGCAAAGGAAGAAAGCCGTCGCCACTGTAGATAACCCTATCAAGGTCTTCCGCGGAATCATTCGCAAACGGTCTTATCAGTGCAGCGACTACTCGAATCTCATGCATCAATGCAGCGTGTCGGCTGTTCAATTCATCGACTTCGTACTCGAGAAACTGAGAGCCAAGCTCGGGATCATAGGTGAGATCAAATGTCGAAACAGTTTCATTCCATCGGCCTATCGCTCGCCTGAGCCGGTTCAATCCATGAACAAGAGGCAGCGTTTCAGGTGTTGCCTTGAGCACCGGAACGGACACCGGCCTACTGAGTCCGCGAACACGAGCGTTGTTTCGAGCTGCATCACCATCCGGTTTGACAAAATTAAGGGTCAGACTCACCACCCCCATCCTTTCTCGAAGATCAATCAAATCGCCGGCAAAATCCTCCATTGCAGCCGATGCAACTGCATGGTCCTCCCCCTTCCTGCGCTTGATAGGAAGAACTACAGCCCAGTAAGTAACAGCAGCAGCAATCCAACTTCCGGCCCCACCAAAAACTGCGGCGGCGACTGCCCAAGCTTCCCACTCCGGGATGCACTTGCTTCCCAACCACCAGCATTGGCTAAGCGCGTCCAGCATGCTCATTCCTTGATCCCCCTATGGCGTGGACGAAATTCTGCCATGTGGCAAAGTGCAACGGTGCGCATTTATGGCTGATCAGCAGCGGTGGCCCCTGCCGTCAGAATCTGACGATACGCTGGGCCTTGAAGGCGCAGCTAGGATGATGCGTCTTGGACTAGAGGCGATGAAAGACCTGGTGGACAAAGGTGAAGTGCCGGCCGTGCGCCTGAATCAGAAGCACACCGTCATGCTCCGCGAGGATCTGATCGACTTCCTCCGCTCAGAAGGTCGCCGGCAGGCAGCCGAACGGAAGAAGTCAGCGACCGGCAACCAGCCGGCCGCCAACGCCCCCGCAGGCTCCCCCCCCAAGCGCAAAGGCAAGGCGCGGCGCATCACGCCTCCTGACCTACGGGCCTACGAGCAAGCCGATCACCAGAGCTGATCGGCCAAGTCCGAGGCACGCAGGTTGGCGTATCGCTTTAGCTGCCGCGGATCGCGATGCCCTGTGATGCTCGCTATCTTGATGTCCGTCAGCGTGGTCTTCTCATAGAGTCGGCTTGTTGCTTCGTGGCGCAGATCGTGGAAGCCAAGGTCCGCGCAGCCCGCCGCAACGAAGATGCGCTCGAATTGGCGCGAGAGCTTGCTCGAAACACGGCGCAGAGCCAGCGGGCTACGCTCGCCCTCCCAGAACGGAAACAACCGCCCGCCGAAGTCACCCTTGTACGCCGCGAGCTTGGCTAGCAGCACCGACGTCATCGGCACCTGGCGCTTGCTCCCGTTCTTTGTCTTGTCCAGGAAGATCGTGCGGCGCGCAACATCTATCTGGCTGTGCTCCAGCGTGTAGATCTCCCGCATGCGCATGGCCGTTTCCAGCGCCATCTCGAACATCAGCACAAGCGCATCACGCTGTGGAAGATCCAGCGCTCTCTGGCGGCCCTCGGGCTTAGCCCCAGCCATGATCTCTCGAATGCGAGCTTCCTCGCCCTCTTCTAGCCGGCGATCGCGCTCCTGATCATTTTTCGCGTGCCCATCGATTTTCGCCACAGCCACCTTGTCGTCGGGCGTGTACGTCGAATAACCGCGCGGCAGGAGACGAAGCGGATTCATGGGCAGCGCACCGTGAGCGGCCAGCCAGTCGAGAGCCCGCGACAACGCCCCCACGTAATGCCGAATGGTGGATGGCGCGAGGTTCTGCTCGCGCTTCATTGTGGTGACCCAGTCGGTGGCCCAGGTAAAGGTGAGCTGCGGAAGCGTGATACCTATCGGCAACCGCGACAGCAACACTGGCAGTAACTGCTCATCATCCAGCGAGATATGCTGCGCACCCCGGTATTCACTGACCTGGCCACGCAGATCTTTCGCCGCCGCCTTAGTGTTCAGAAGCTCGTCGGGAACGACTCCCCGATCAAGAAGCGCCTCAAGTCTCCGCACATATTCATCACCCTCCGCCTCAGAGCTAAACGTCAGATAAACTGGCTGAGGAAGCACCTTTGCTCGTCGAATGGTGAATTGCCACGAGCTCCCCCTTCGCCTTTTCGTCGCCATGGTCGCTCACGTGAATTCGATACTAGAAACCATACCAGAGGCTGGGGCGCATCGCTCCCCTGATCGCAATGATCTATCAGGGAAGCCCTTCAGCCGCAGACAGCGAAAATTTCCATCAACAGGAAAACGCACTCTAGAATATTCAACTAAGCGTTTTCAGCAACACTTCCGAGATGTACTCTCCGCGCAGCTGCCTAGCCTTTGTACCGTTCACTGCTTCAGTTGCAGAGAGCTTGTAGTCGGCCGGAAGCTCTGCCTCGAATTCCTTCAATGCGTGCGCAACGCGCTCCTTATCCAACTTTCCACCATTAACCTGAATACTCGCAATGACAATAAGAAGAGTGAAAACATTCGCCTTATTAAGCCAATAAGATTTACCCTTGAAACCAAGCGAAAGAATCAATTCAGCCGCTGCCTCAATTTGCCTAACCACATTATCGCGCTCACCAAATGAGAGTGCGTAGTCGTCGAGCAAATCGTTTGCCTTCTCGTTTCGATTCGAGTATCCGGCAAGCAAGGTGGCCATGACGTTCAAAATGTGCATCAAATTCGTCTTTCTAGCTATTTCCTGATAACTAAAGACGCCCTTCTCACTCATCAACTTTTGAATCGACTTAACTTTCTGCTTGGCAGCCCAGTTATAGAAATCTTCGGGAATATTAGGATCCTCCCTGAAATCTTCGTCTGCCGAAGCTTTGAGGCTTACTTGATCGACCAGCAGTTTACCAACCAGCATAAATTCTGAAGTGGAATACTGCGACGCCAGCTTCTCGATCGACGTCAGCGAAGATGAAGTCCGGTTAATGCGCTGAAAGATCTCCTGAACCTTGGGGTCATCATTTTCCAAATCAAGCTCAATTACCGGAACGTCATATTTGAGAAATGCTGACTTTTCTTCATCTGTAAGGTTAGAGAATGTTCTCCCCCCAACTTCAAACTGCTCAGAAATGTACGCCTCTATGGCGTTACAACGCTGCTGCCCATCAACAATACATGAGACAGTCGACATCTCTTCAACGTCAACCTTGCCCTTAGAAATGAAGATTTGCGGGAATGGATAGCCCTTCAAGATGGTTTCGATGAACTCCCGCTTATGCACATCCCGCCAAACAAGATTCCGCTGAAAATAAGCATCAGGGATCAACCTACGATTACGAATATCGTTGATCAGATTTAAAAGAGAAACCGAACGGACTTTGTATTCAATCACTTTACCACTCCCATACCAACCCGCCCACGGATGACAGATCGCTGTTTAGATTCAAAAAATCGTTCAGATAGATAGATCATCGCGGAGATCGACTTAAATTCCCTATTATGTTTCGCACTCAACCTGCCAAAGAAATTCGTCCATTCCGCCCGCATTTCGGATACCGGCATCAGATCAGGCCTAAGCATACCCTTGGCGACATAGGCAAGGTACTGCTCCTTGTAACTAACTCCCTTTACCAATGGGAACCGCGACCCATCGGTGTAGCCTTTAGTCAAGTTCAGGACCGCTTCCATATAACCTATGAAAAGTCTCTCATCGATGATTGCAAGATCCAAATCAGACTGTCCCGCGACGAAGGCGCGAGCTTTGTGTATGCTAACTCCCAGCTTCGCGGATCCGCACACATGGATACTAGTAATGGGCACAGCCCATTGCTCTGCGACTTCGTTGAGGATCTCATACTGCAGTTCTTCGTTGCCGACAAATGCCTGAGTCGGATACGTTAGAAATACTTTCCTTGCGATTTTGTCGTGGGCGACTCTGCCCGAGAGCCCGAGGTCAATTGCAGCCAGGTGGTCCATCTATCGACAGTGTCCTTGTCTACTCGTAGATGGATACTGCTTCAATGAGTCCACTCAAGCAACCGCCCCGCCAACGGACGCAACTGAAGTCGTGTGCTGACCACCAGCATCGGCCTTTCATGCCAAAGCGCAAGCGATTAGCTCAACTGACGTAATCGCACTTCTATCATGTTTACGTGAGTTTGCCACGTTAGAACAGCTGGCAGAGCGTCAATTTTGGGCCCGAAACACGCGTTTCTCCACCGCGCGAGATATTTCGAGCAAAGAAAAACCCCTGATAAATCAGGGGTTTGATTGGAGGCCTCAAGCGGAATCGAACCGCTGTAAACGGATTTGCAATCCGGTGCATAGCCACTCTGCCATGAGGCCAACGTACCGCGGCCAGGAACGATGCCCCTGACATGACAAAACCCCGCGATGGGGCTTGTCGAAACATGGAGCGGGAAACGAGACTCGAACTCGCGACCTCAACCTTGGCAAGGTTGCGCTCTACCAACTGAGCTATTCCCGCGTAAGCCGCCATGGTACCGGAAATCCGGAACACACACCAGCGATTTCACCTTTCTGACTGCGCGCAAAGCCTTGTGGCCCAACGTGCCCCGCCTTGCCGTGGCGGGAGAAAAACAAGGCCCCTACCGGGGCCCTGTAGAATCTGGAGCGGGAAACGAGACTCGAACTCGCGACCTCAACCTTGGCAAGGTTGCGCTCTACCAACTGAGCTATTCCCGCAGATTCCGTTCGACCTGCGTCGAAGGAGCGCTATTGTGTCCAAATTCCTTCACGCCGTCAACAGTCTTCACACACGGTGATCCGGGCCTGGTGCGGTGGGGTACCCTGCCCCGCCCGGACGCCAGCGCCCATGTTCCTGCACGGCAAGCCTTTGCTGATCTCCCTGCTGCTGCACCTGCTGGTGGCCGCGCTCTATTGGACGCTGATGCCACTGGGCATGACCTGGTACGGCAACCATGTCGGTTTCAGCTCGCACGGCAATGTCGGCCTGGGCCTCGCGCAGTACTACGCGTTCGTGCTGTTCCTCGGCGCGCAGCCGCTGGTCGCCATACTGCGGCCGCTTGCAGCCAAGCTGATGGTGCTGGCCATCCCGCTCGCATTCGCAGGCTGGACGCTGATGCACAACAATCCGCTGCGCATGCTGTACTTCACCGTCGGCCCGGGTGTGCTCGCATTGGCCGCGATCGCCGCCAGCGCACGCTTCGCCGCGCGCGCCACGGCCTGCAGCACGAGCAAGGAGTCCATGCATGATTGATCGCAACACCCGGTGGTACTACCTGGCGGCAGCCACGATCTGGCTGGTGGTGATGGCCGCGCTGATTCATGCCGGCACGCAGACCGACTACTGGATGCAGCGCTGGCTGGAACCCGGCGAAGTGCAGCCCTACCCCATCCGCGCAGTCGCGCTCTTCGCCGTGATGAGCACGGTCGAAATCGCTGTTGTCACGCTGATCGTGCGCCCATGGCGATGGCGTCGGCTCTGGCTGCGCCTGCTGATCGCCTTCGCGCTGCTGCTGGCGTGGTCGTTACCGTTGGCGATGGGCGCGATGCATCAATCCCCGGTCTACGGCACGCACCTGCTGTGGTTGCTGCTGCTGGATCTGAGCCTGTTCCTGGCCCTGTGCGTGGTGTCCTCGATCACCCTCTGGCAGGCGCTTCGCGGCCGCGCTTCCACCGCACCCGAAGCCCCTTCACCGTGAGCGCGGCACGACGCCATGCGGCCACCGCCATAGGCCTGGTACTGGCCGCATGCGCGCTCGCAGCCTGCCTTTCGACCCAGCTGATATCGAACGCAATGATGCTGATGATGGACAGGAGCAACTTCATTCCCGAACCGTCGTCGATCTTCTTCTTCGAACCGTACGTGATCAGTGATGGCTCCTCCAATGCCTGGCTGTACGGCAAGGACCAGACCTACTACTACCACTTCACCTACCGGGCCGACGCCCCGTACGTGTACATCGCACAGAAGAACGCGTGCCGGGGCTTCGACCGCACGGACGTACGCACGTGGTGCAGCGTGCGCACGGGAGCGCCCCGTGCAGCCGCCGGCAAAAAGATCTGACGCAAACGAAAAACGCCCCCTTGCGGGAGCGTTCTTCCTGATCTGGAGCGGGAAACGAGACTCGAACTCGCGACCTCAACCTTGGCAAGGTTGCGCTCTACCAACTGAGCTATTCCCGCAGATTCCGTTCGACCTGCGTCGAAGGAGCGCCATTCTGCCGAGATTGGACGGGACCGTCAACCTCTTTCTCCGCCAAACCTGAACATGGGTCCATCACGGGCGGGCCAGCCCCCTGCCAGGTGTTACGGTATCGCCCCGGAGGGCGAGGCGCGGTGATGCCCGCCCCCCTGTTTTCATTGACCCCCGCCAAGGAGGCCTCGGTCATGCAACCCGATTTCGAGATGTACCAGACACTGCCCGACGGCGGTGCCGCATTGATGGCTCTGGAAGAAGCCGCCGAAGCCCACTATTTCCGTGGCCGTCTCGACGAGGCGCGCACTGGATTCCTGGCGGTGTGGGAACAGTTTCCTGAGAACTGGCAGCAATGGCAGATGCCCGGGCTGTTCGTCACCGATCGCCTGCGCGCCATCGCGTTCCGGCAGGGCGACTACCCGCTGGCACTGGCCTGGAGCGAGCAGGTGCTCAAGGTCGGCTCGCCGAAGTCACACAAGGTGCTCAGCGATGTTGGCGAGGCGCACTACGAGATGGGCGACCTTGAACAGGCCTTCGAATGGTTCGCGCGCGCCGAAGCACGGGGCGGGAACCGGACGTTCAAGGAGATGGAACGCCGGTATGTGACCTTCTACAAGGAAGAAAAGGCGCGGCGCAGCAGGCCTGCAGGCTGAGCGTCCGCAGCATCACGATCATGATCATCATCAGATACACCTACCCTGCCATGCTTGCGCGCAGCAAGAACGCAGACTACCGCCGCCTCGTCACCCAGATGACCGAAGTCCTGATGCGTTTTCTGGTGGACAACGAGCTGCTGCTGGAATCCCCCTACAACGCCGATGGATCGTTGAACGAGACCTTCCAGGTCACGAATGACAACCTCACCGATGACGGCAACCGGCTGTTCCGTGAGTACTTCGCGCGCTGGTCCGACCGCCTGGATCGCGGCGGCGACCCCGAGAACATCAAGTCGCTGGTCAAGGGCCTGGCAAAGATCAGGGCGACACCACCCACCGCCTGAGCGTCGCCCAGCGTGTCAGTCAGCCCGCACCCCGCGCTGGTGGAAGTAGATCTGCTCGGCGACGCGCCGCATCGTTGCCGTGCGCAGCAGCGCGTCGACCGGCCAGTCCTGCTGCAGGTGGTCCATCGCCCAGCGCAGCACGCGCTTGCGGCGGAAGGTGGGTGCCACCCGGCGTGCCACCTGTTCGGCGGGCGGTCCTTTGCCACGCAGGTGCCGGCCGATGGCATCACCGACCGCCCAGCCGTGACGCCACGATGAATGGATGCCGCCGGCCGACAGCGGCGAGACGATGCCGGCCGCATCTCCGGTCAGGACCAGACGGGGGCCGGTGATCGGTCCATCCGGCAGGCCGCAGGGCACCAGCCCGGCGCGGGTGGACGACGGCTTCAAGGACGGCGCGATGCCGACGATGTCGCGCACGTGTTCGATGAAGCCATCGATCTCCGGCACCCGCGCCTGCATCGGCTGATGGCGCAGGGCGAGACCCACCTGTACACCGGCAGGGTTCTGTGCGACCCAACCGATGTAGCCCGGCGCATAGCGCCTGCTGACGAAACAATGCAGCGCATCGCCCCGCGCCAGCTGCAGCCCGTCGAATTCACGCTCGACGCCATGGAGGTGGTCGCGCACCTGGCCCAGGCCGGTGCGCCGGGCCACGCGCGAACGGGCGCCATCGGCACCGACCAGATAGGCACACCGCCCTGCCCCCTCCACCTGCCAGCCATCGCCATCGACTTCGGCCTGGCGGAAGGACTGCTGCAGGCGCAGATCGACACCACTGGCACGCAGCTCGGCAGCGAGCCAGCGCATCAGGTTCGGGGTGTCAGTGGTGAGGAAGTAGTAGCCCGGCGCCTGCAGCTGCACGCTGCGCAGGTTGGGCGCATACAGGCGCACGCGCGCGACGCGCTGCACCAGGTGATCGGGAATGTGGCCCAGCCAGGTCTGTTCCATCGCCTCCTTCACCACGATGCCGGTGGTGTGCAGGCGCTCGCCGGGGTCTGCCTTGCGTTCAAGCACGCAGACGCGAAGACCGTACTGCGCTGCGGCCAATGCACAGGCCGCACCGGCAAAGCTTGCGCCGACGATGACCAGATCGTGGTCGTAGGCGGAGGACATGTGGGGCATCGCAGCATCACCATAGGGGAACGAAGATGCAGCGTGGCCTGCGCGCGTGGCGGGGCCATGGAGTGCCGGTGAAGTGGGGATGAAGCGCTCCACGGCGCGCAACGCACCGGAAGCGCAACGCCCGTTGGCGCGGGCGTTGCACTCGGCAGCTCACTGCGACATCAGGCAACCACGATCCGCAGCGGGTCGGCCGACGCAAGAATCTCCGCACGCTCGCCCGTGGGCGGATAGATCCATTCGGTGTTGATGCGGGTCTTGAGCGCCTTGGCTTCGGCACCGGACAGCACTACCTGTCGGTCCCAACCTTCGGTGTAGACAGCACCCCACGGGCCCAGATCCAGGCAGGTCACGTACTTGGGCTGCGCATAGTCAATCATCGCCTCCCCGAGCAGGTCAGCGGCGGCGTTGTGGCCGGCGGAGCGCCCCAGGTTCATCGCGTGCTGGCAGGACATCATCGCGACGTTGCCGTCGTCGTCGGTGGCAGCATGCGCGCAGTCGCCGGTGGCAAACACCGCGTCGACACCCTTCGCCTTCAGGGTGCGGTCTACGTGCAGGCGACCCACAGCGTCGTGCTGGCCGGGGATCTGCGCGGTCAGCGCGCTGGCACGTGCACCGGCGGTCCAGATGACGGTTGCGGCGTCGATGCGCTCACCGTTTTCCAGCGTCACGCCATCCGCATCCACGCTGGCCACGCCCGAACCCAGCCGCCAGGACACGCCCAGCTCGGTCAGGGCCTGGGTGATGACCGGCCGCGGGCCTTCGCCCAGGTCGGGACCCAACGCATCGGCACGCTCGACCATGATGACGTCCACTGCAGCATCGGCACCCAGCACGTCGCGCAGGCGCGCCGGCATTTCGGCGGCGGTTTCGATGCCGGTGAAGCCTGCGCCTGCAATCACCACCGTGTTGCGCGCCGCGCTCTGCGTGCGCTCGCCGAGGCCCTCCAGGTGCGCCTGCAGGCGCGCTGCATCGGCGATCTGGTCGACGTTGAACGCATGCTGCTGCAGGCCAGGAATCGGCGGGCAGTTCAGGCGGCTGCCGGCAGCAAGCACCAGGCGGTCGTAGTGCAGCGTCTGCGCTGCCGCATCGGCCGCCGCGCCCACCACCTGCACCTGCTGCTTGCCGACGTCGATGTGCTCGACGCGCCCGGCAAGGTAACGGACGCCCACCGCATCGAAGATCGCCTGCAGCGGCGCCTTCATGCGCTCGGGCCCCTTCTCGTACAGGCGCGGGCGCACATGCAGTTCAGGGGACGGTGCAACCAGCACGATCTCAACATCACGGCGCGCGGCCTGGTCGAGAAGACGGGCAGCGGCGAGCGCGCTCCACATGCCGGCAAAGCCAGCGCCGATGACAAGAATGCGTTGGGACACGGAAAGAAATCCTTATGGGAAACGAGGGGTCATGCAGCCCGATGCGCAGGCGGCAGGGGCACGGGGATGTGCTGCGCCGGCGCACCACATAACGCGGATCATATGAGTCCGCGTTATGCCACGCAAGCGCGGTGGCGGCCGCCGTTCAGGACAGCGGGCAACCCCACACGCCCCTTCCACAGGCATAACGCCAATGAAATCAATGCACTGGACGGCGCTCCATGCGCTTGCGGCGGGTAACTCAGGCCTCTATAGTCCGCGTTATATTTTTCTGGACCGCTCCCATGGCCCACATTGGAACGGGCGTCGAGTACGCCCTTCACTGCCTGCTCTGGCTGGTCCCGCCGCTGGAGCAGCGCCCAAGCAGCCGCGACCTTGCCGAACTGCAGGGCGTGCCGGCGGCCTTCATGGCCAAGATCTTCCCCAAGCTGGAAAAGGCCGGCATCGTCGAGTCCACCGGTGGCATCCGCGGTGGTTACCAGTTGGCGCGTGCGCCTGAAGACATCAGCGTGCTGGATGTCGTCGATGCGGTGGAAGGCCAGAAAGCGCTGTTCGACTGCCAGGAAATCCGTGGGCGCTGCGCGCTGTTCGATGGCAGTCCACCGCGCTGGGCCAACCGCGGGGTGTGCGGCATCCATGCGGTGATGATCAATGCGCAGAAGGCCATGCGCGAGGAACTGGCGCGTTCCAGCCTGGCCTCGATTGCCGAAGGCGTGCAGGGCAAAGGGCGGCCGGCAAGCTTTGCAGGCGACGTGCAGGAGTGGTTTGCCGACCGCCAGGTGGCACGCGAAGAAGCACGCATCACCGGCATGCGTTCGCGGACGTCGGCACAGGATGGGGATTGAGGGGCGGCGTAACCGCACAACGAAAAACGCTCCCTTTCGGGAGCGTTTTTCTTGAATCTGGAGCGGGAAACGAGACTCGAACTCGCGACCTCAACCTTGGCAAGGTTGCGCTCTACCAACTGAGCTATTCCCGCTTGGGAGGCGAAATTCTACCTGTTCTGGGAATGGCGTCAAGCGGTTTTTTCAGGGGGCTTCGCGAAGCGACCGACATGTAGTATCCATGCCGGTGTACATCCAGCCGAGGCGCGAACATCAACACCGAACCCACTGAGATCTGGGTCTTCCACGGCGCAGGCGCGCGCTTCGCCGGGGGCGTCTTTGGCAATCGTGAGGCCGGCCTGTCATGGGCGGCCAAGCACGCGCTGACAGGGGTGCTCACCTGCTATCCGTTGAATGAAGGCGCGTACGACTGGGCGCTCCGATCAGGCGCCTTTGCACCCAAGCGCCCAGAGCATCGCGAAGCGCATTTCATTGGCGGATTTACATCCGCATCAATGGACCATGTACACGTCGAAGACGGCATACCCCAGTAGATCCACGCCATGCGTGGATGGGGGCGACCATGGGGTCATAGCCCTTTCCTGTGGAAAGGGATCCGACCCCGGGGTGGCATACCCCAGTAGATCCGCGCCATGCGCGGATGGGAGCGACCATGGGGTCATAGCCCTTTCCTGCGGAAAGGGATCCGCCCCCGGAGCTCAGTTGCCCAGCTTCTTCTGCCGCGAACGCTCGCGCGCGGCGCGCTCGTCTTCGCGCAGGCTCGGCCAGGCGGCATGCAGGTACTGCAGGCCCGACCACAGGGTCAGCACCGCGGCGATGGCCAGGGTCCAGTCGCCGATATGGAACACCGGCGGGCCCATCCAGATGTCGTTGACCGGCACGTTCGGCGCCACCGAATACAGCAGGCACAGCAGCGCGACCATCTGCGCGGTGGTCTTCACCTTGCCGATCATCGCCACGCGCACCTTGGCGCGCTGGCCCAGCTCGGCCATCCACTCGCGCAGCGCCGACACCGCGATTTCGCGGCCGACGATCACCGCCGCCCAGAACGCCATCCACGGCGTCGGGTGGCCCTGCACGATCAGGAACAGCGCCACGGCCACCATCAACTTGTCCGCCACCGGATCGAGGAAGGCGCCGAACGCCGATTCCAGCTTGTACCGCCGCGCGATCCAGCCATCGAGCCAGTCGGTGATGGCGGCCAGGCCGAAGATCGCCGCGGATGCGAAATTGGTCCAGGTGTAGGGCAGGTAGAACACCAGCACCAGCACCGGGATCATCACGATCCGCAACAACGTCAGCCAGGTGGGCAGGGTCAACTTCATGCGGCTTGCTTCTCTCTCTACTCGGCCGGGTCAGGCGTGGCCAACCCGTGCAGGTTAGCGTAGATGCGTGCGGCGAGGGCATCATTGATGCCTTCGACCTTGGCGATTTCCGCTTCACCGGCGGCTTTCAGGCCGACCAGGCCGCCGAAATGCTTGAGCAGGCTGGCACGCCGGCGCGGGCCGATGCCGGGGATGTCTTCCAGCTTGCTGGTCATGCGGGCCTTCTGCCGGCGGCCGCGGTGGCCGGTGATGGCGAAGCGGTGCGCTTCGTCGCGCACCTGCTGGATGAACTGCAGCGCAGGATTGGCCGCGCCCGGACGCAGCTCGCGGCCATCGGGCATCACCAGTGCTTCGTGGCCTGCACGGCGCTCCACGCCCTTGGCCACGCCCACCAGCAGCACCCCTTCCACGCCCAGGTCGGCCAGGGCGGCCTGCGCCTGGGCCAGCTGGCCGGCGCCACCGTCGATCAGCAGCACGTCGGGCAGCACGCCCTGCTCTTCCACCGCACGGCGGAAACGGCGGTCGATGGCCTGGTGCATGGCGGCGTAATCATCGCCGGGCTCGATGCCGCTGATGTTGAAACGGCGGTACTGCGCACGCACCGGGCCGGCGGCATCGAACACCACGCACGAGGCCACGGTGGCTTCGCCCATGGTGTGGCTGATATCGAAGCACTCCACCCGCTTGACCGGCTCGGCCAGGCCCAGCATCTCGCGCAGGGCCTCGCTGCGCGCGTGCTGCGCGTTGCGGCTGTTAAGTTCGGTGGCCAGGGTCAGCTGCGCGTTGCGGCTGGCCAGCTCCAGGTAGCCGGCGCGCTCGCCACGCACGTTCCACTTCAGCTGCACCTTGCGCTCGGCCGAGGCAGAGAGTGCGGCCACCAGCAGGTCGGCGTCGGGAATCTGCCGATCCAGCAGGATCTCGCGCGGCGGCTCGAATTCGATGTAGTACTGCGACACGAACGCGGCCAGTACCTCTTCCGGGCTGTCCTCGCCATTGGTACGCGGGAAGAACGGGCGGGTGCCGAGGTTGCGTCCATCGCGGAAGGCCAGCAGCAGCACGCAGGCCTGCGTGCCCTGCATGGCGACCGCCAGCACGTCCAGGTCGGCGGCGCGGCCATCCACGTACTGGCGGGTCTGCATGCTGCGCAGCGAAGCGATGAGGTCACGCAGGCGCGCGGCCTGCTCGAACTCCAGCGCCTCGCTGGCGCCCTGCATCTGCTCGCCCAGCTCGCGGGTCAGCTCGTCGCTCTTGCCTTCCAGGAACAGCGTGGCGCGGCGCACCGATTCGGCGTATTCCTGTGCCGGTACCAGGTCCACGCAAGGCGCGCTGCAGCGGCCGATCTGGTACTGCAGGCAGGGCCGCGAACGGTTGCGGAAAACGCTGTCCTCGCAGCTGCGCAGCTTGAACAGCTTGTGCATCAGGTTCAGCGTCTCGCGCACCGCGGTAACGCCCGGGTACGGCCCGAAGTAGCGGCCGGGAATGGCGCGCGGGCCGCGGTGCAGGGCGATGCGCGGCCAATCCTCGCGGGTCAGCAGCACATGCGGGTAGGTCTTGTCGTCGCGCAGGGACACGTTGTAGCGCGGCGACAGCGATTTGATCAGCTGGTTTTCCAGCAGCAGCGCCTCGCCTTCCGAGCGCGTGACGGTCACGTCCATGCGCGCGATCTGCGAGAGCATCGACATGATGCGCGCGTTCTTCGGGCTGCCGTTGAAGTAGCTGCCGACGCGGTTGCGCAGCGCGCGCGCCTTGCCCACGTACAGCAGGGTGTCGTCAGCCGCATACATGCGGTAGACGCCGGGTGCGGTGCTCAACTGGGCCGCGAAGGCCTTGCCGTCGAAGGCCGGGGCGGTGACGTCGGTCATTCGCTGATCGGCACTTCGCTGAGCACGCCGCTGTCCGGGTCGAAACGCAGCACGGCGTGCGCGTCGGTCTCGGCAATCCACACCGCACCGGCGCCCACCGCCAGGCCCGCCGGGCCATGCAGGCGGCGCGGCAGGGGCTGGGTGACCAGATCGCCGCCGCCCAGGCGCAGGGTGCGCAGGCGGCCGTTGCCGGTGTCGGCGATCCACAGCACGGGTGCGTCCGGGCTCAACGCGATGGCCTGCGGGTACTGCAGGCTGGCCTGCCCGCGCGGGCCGTCTTCGGCACCGAAGCGCCAGGTGCCCTGCCCGACCAAGGTCTGCACGAGATCGCCACGCAGCTGCACCGCGCGGATCGAGGATCCCAGCGCATCGGCCACGTACAGCACCTGCTGCACCACCGCCAGGCCGGTCGGCTGGGCGAAGGCGGCCATGTGCCCGCTGCCGTCGCGCTCGTCGATGGCGCCGCTGCCGGCACGCCATTGGAGGCTGCGCAGGCCCAGGTGGAAGCTCCACAGCCGGTTGTCGCCGGCCATGGCGATATGCAGCTGGTTGTCGGCGATGGCCAGGCCCACTGGATGGTCCAGCGCCACCTGCCGCGGCTGCGCCACCGGGCCCTCGACGGGCGTGCCGGGGCGGCCATTGCCGCACAGCGTATCGACCTGGCCGGTCGCCAGGTTGATGCGCCGGACCGCGTGGTTGCCGGTGTCGGCCACGTACAGCGACTCGCGCTCGAGCACCAGCCCCTGCGGGCGGTGGAACGCGGCTTCGGCCAGGTTGCCGTCCATGAAATCAGCGGTGCCCAGCCCGAACTGGCGCAGCACGCGCCCGCCGTGGCTGCATTCCAGGATGCGGTGGCGGCCACTGTCGGCGATGTACAGGCGATCACGGTTGACCGCCAGGCCCGCCGGAAAACGCAACGGATGAGGCAGTTCGGGATGCAGTTCGCTGCCGCCCCGCGACGGCGCCGGCGGTGCGCCTTCGCAGAGATCGTTCAAGGCACGCTCCAGCTCACCCGGCGCGCCCAGGCCGACCAGGCGCTGCTGCTCGCGGCCCTGCGCGTCAAGCAGGATGACGGTCGGCCAGGACGTCACGCCAAAGCGGCGCCAGCCATCCCAGTCGGCATCCAGCAGTGCCGGCATCGACAGGCCCTGCCTGCGCAGCAGCTTCAAGGCCGCGCCGGCGTCGCGCTCGAAATCAAAGCGCGGTACGTGCAGTACGAGTGGCTGCAGGCGCCCGGGGTTGCGTGACAGCCATTGGCCGAACTCGGCCAGCCGCTGCATGCTCCAGGCCGATGCGGCATTGACGAACAGCAGCGCGACCGGCCGGCCGCGCAGTTCGGTCAGGGTGCAGGGGGCGGCATTGAGCCAGGTGGCAAACTCGGGCAGGTCCTGGACAGGCTGTGCGTTCATGGTCTGATTATGCCGGAGTCGGCGTCATGCAACAGTCGTGCCACGGCACGCTGCGCCGCCTGGTCGACCATCGCCCAGACCTGCTCGAAATGGTCCTTGCCACCGGTGTATGGATCAGGAATCGCCTGCGCGCCCTGCCCGCCCGACCATGGCAGGTACAGCGACAGGCGCCCGCGCTGGGCGGCCGTGGCCAGCCGCGCGGCGTCGCGCAGGTTGGTTTCGTCGGCGCAGAGGATCCAGTCGAAGCGCTCAAAATCCCCGGGCTGCAGCTGGCGCGCCCGCAGGCCGGCGATGTCCACGCCATGGCCGGCCGCGCAGGCAATGGCGCGGCGATCAGGCGGCTCACCCACATGCCAGTCGCCGGTGCCAGCCGAATCGACCTGCACCCGGCCGGCCAGCGGCGAGGCCTGCAGGCGGGCACGCAGCGCGCCCTCGGCCATCGGCGAGCGGCAGATGTTGCCCAGGCAGACCACCAGCAGGTTCATCGCGCAGCCATGGACTGCAGCAGGGCCTCGGCACGGGCGAGGTCTTCGGGCGTGTCGATGCCCGGCGGGAAGGCTTCGGGCGAGATCGCCACGCTGATCGGGAAACCGGCTTCCAGCACGCGCAGCTGTTCCAGCGCCTCGACCTGCTCGAGCTGGCCCGGCGGCATCGCCGCGAACTGCTGCAGGAAGCCGGCGCGATAGCCATAGATGCCGATGTGGCGCAGCCAGCGATGCCCTTCCGGAAGCGCCTCGCGGCTGCGCGCGAAGCCATCGCGATGCCAGGCGATCGGCGCGCGGCTGAAATACATCGCCTCGTTGCGCACGTTGCGTACCAGCTTGACCACGTTCGGGTCGAACAGCGTGTGGGCATCCTCGACGGTCGTGGCCAGGGTCGACATCGGCGCATCGCCTTCGACCAGCGCCTCGGCCACCGCCCGGATGCCGGCCGCCGGGGCGAACGGCTCATCGCCCTGCAGGTTGACCACCACCGTTTCGTCGCACCAGCCGGCGATGCGCGCGCACTCGGCCAGGCGGTCGGTACCGGACGCGTGGCTGACCGCGGTCATTGCCACGTTCACCTCGGCCAGGCCATCCAGCGCATCGGCGATGCGCGTGTCATCGGTGGCCACCCAGACTTCGCGGGCACCGGCCAGCAGCGCGCGGCGCGCCACGTGCAGCACCAGCGGCTCGCCGCCCAGCAGGCGGAGCGGTTTGCCCGGCAGCCGCGAGGCAGCATAGCGGGCCGGGATGGCAACGACGAATTCAGTCATGCGGGCGGTACTCGGCAGGCGCGATACAGCAGGAATGCGGCCGGCGGCGGGCGATTGCAAGCGCCGCGCGGCCGCTCAGTTCGGGCGCAGCTTGTCCAGGCGGTCGGTCAGCGCCACCCAGAAGGCGGCCGGCAGCTCTGCACGCAGCGGCACCGCGTAGTGCCAGTCATTGCCGAAGGCGCGGCACTTCACCGCATCCTTTTCGGTCATCAGTACCGGCAACTGGCTGCCGAAGGACAGGTCCTGCGGCTGGTAGACCTGGTGGTCGGCGAAGGCATGCGGCACCACCCCGATGCCGCGCGCGCGCAGCATGTCGAAGAAGCGCTGCGGGTTGGCGATGCCGGCCACGGCATGCACGCGCTGGCCGGCGAAGTACGCCAGCGGTCGCGGGCGGCCACCGGGCAGCGGCTGCGCGCTGTCGATGTGCAGGGCCATCGGCCACTGGCCGAAGCCGCAGGCCTGGGCGGCGGTGGCTTCATCGGCCTGGCCGAGGTTGACCACGCGGAAATCACATTCGTCGGCGCGGCTGACCGGCTCGCGCAGCGGCCCTGCGGGGATCATCCGGCCATTGCCGTAGCGGCGCTGCGCATCGATGACTTCGATCTCGATGTCGCGCTGCAGGCGGTAGTGCTGCAGGCCATCATCGCAGACGATGACATCGCAGCCAGCCGCGATCAGTGCCTTGCCGGCAGCCACGCGGTCGCTGTCCACGCGCACCGGCACGCCGGTCTTCCACGCGATCAGCACCGGCTCGTCACCGCCCAGCGCGGTCGGCGTATCGGCCTCGACCCAGCGCGCCTTGTCCGCCTCTTCACGGCCGTAGCCGCGGCTGGCCACGCCCGGCTTCCAGCCGGCCGCGCGCAGGCGCTCGACCAGGGCGATGGTCAGCGGCGTCTTGCCGGTGCCACCGGCGGTGATGTTGCCGACCACGATGACCGGCACCGGCAGCGCATGGCGCTTGAACCAGCCCCTGCGGTACAGGCGCCGGCGCAGGGCGGCCACGCCGGCGTAGACCGGTGCCAGCAGCCGCATCGGCAATGGAACCGGGCTGCCGTCGTACCAGTACGGCGGGGTCTGGGTACCCTTGCCTGCCATCAGTCCTGCCTTTCGCGGAACTGCATGCTGTGCAGGTGCTGGTACAGGCCACCCATCTCCAGCAGTTCCTTGTGGGTGCCACGCTCGACGATGCGGCCGTGGTCCATCACCAGCACCTGGTCGGCGTGTTCGATGGTGGACAGGCGGTGCGCGATCACCAGCGTAGTGCGCTCGGGCATCAGGCGCTGCAGGGCGTCCTGCACCAGGCGTTCGGATTCGTTGTCCAGCGCCGCGGTGGCCTCATCCAGGATCAGGATCGGCGCATCGCGCAGGATCGCGCGGGCGATCGCCAGGCGCTGGCGCTGGCCACCGGACAGCAGCGCACCGTTCTCGCCCACCGGGGTCTGCAGCTGCTGCGGCATGCGTGCGATGAACTCCCAGGCATTGGCCGCCTCGGCCGCCGCACGGATCTGCTCCTCGGTCGCTTCCATGCCATAGGCGATGTTGGCGGCGATGGTGTCGTCGAACAGCATGACCTTCTGCCCGACCATGGCCACCTGGCGGCGCAGGTCAGCCAGTGCGTAGTCGTCCAGGGCCACGCCATCCAGGGTGATGAGGCCGCCGCTGGGCTCGTAGAAGCGCGGCACCAGGCGGATCAGGCTGGTCTTGCCGCTGCCGGAACGACCGACGATGGCGGTGACCGTACCGGGTTTCGCGACGAAGCTGATGTCATCCAGGGCGATGCCACTGTCGGCGCGGTAGCGCAGCATGACGTGCTCGAAGGCCAGCTCACCGCGGGCGCGCTGCAGCGGCGTGCGGCCGGCGTCGCGCTCGACCGGCATGTCGATGATGCCGAACAGGCGCTCGGCGGCGGCCACGCCACGCGAGATCGAGGTCTGCACGCTGGTCAGGCGGCGCAGCGACGGAATGATGGCCATCATCGAGGTCATCAGGCCCATGAACTGGCCAGCGTTGAGCTTGCCGGCCAGCGCTTCGCGGGTGGACACCCAGACGATGACCGCCAGCGCCAGCGCAGCGAGGAACTGGACCACGCTGGAGGCGGCCGCGCGCGTCACTTCGACCTTCATGTTCAGCGCCAGCATGCGGTTGGCCAGGCGCGAATAGCGACTGATCTCGTGCTGCTGGGTGCCGTGCACCTTCACTTCCTGCTGCGCGGCCAGCGACTGCTCGGCGGTCTGCGCCATGGTGCCCATGCCATCCTGGATGCCGCGGCTGATGCGCCGGTAGCGCTTGCCCACATAGGACACGATGGCGCCGATCAGCGGCACCACCAGCAGCATGGCCAGGGTCACCTTGACGCTCATCTGCAGCATCACCACCAGCATGGCGATGATGGTCAGGGTGTCGGCCACCATGGTCTTCAGTGCATCCGCACTGGCCTGGGTGACCTGCTCGGTATCGAAGTTCAGGCGGCTGACCATCACCGGCGTCGCTTCGGTATCGAAGTGCGAGGACGGCAGGTGCAGGTACTTGTCCAGGACCTGCTCGCGCAGGTCACGCACCACGCTGCGGCCGGTCTTGGCCAGCGTGTAGTCGCTGACCCAGGTGGCCAGGCTGCGCATCAGGAACAGGCCGAGGATGGTCAGCGGCAGCACCACGGCGGCGCGCGGCTGCGGGTCGACGAAGCCGTCGTTGACCAGCGGCTCCATCAGCTTGGTGAAGTGGTAGCCGGCCAGGGCCTCGACCACCATCGCGATGACGGCGGCCACCATGAACACCCAGTAGGCCCGGGTGTAGCCGAGCAGGCGTTTGTAGATCGGCCACACCGGCGCGTGATTGGAACTCATGGACGCACCTCTGGCGCTGTTGCGATTGCGATACGGCGGAAGCCGAGCTGGCCCAGCGCATCCTGCGCGGTGACCACGGCCTGGTAGGGAGTGCGCGCGTCGGCGCGCAGCAGCACGGTCTGCTGGCGGTCGCTGCCGGCCACCGACGCGATGGTCTGCTTGACCGACTCCACGTCGGTGCGCAGCACTTCCTGGTCGTTGACGAAGTAGCGGCCATCGGCGTTGATCAGCACGCTGAGCGAACGCGGCGCTTCGTTGGTCTGCTGGTCGCTGGCGGTCGGCAGCTGCACCTGCAGCGTCGAGCGCGCGTCGAATGTGGTTGTGACCACGAAGAAGATGATCAGCACCAGGATGACGTCGATCAGCGGAACCAGATCGATATGCGGCTCATCCTGGGATCGGTCGTTGCCGATGCGCATCGATCAGGCCTTGGCCGTGGCAGGGGCGGCGGCGCGCGGGGCCGGTGCCGGGTTCATCACCCCCGGGCGACCGTCCAGCGTGTCCAGCAACGCGCTGGCTTCCTGTTCCATCTCCACCACGTAGCCGTGGATCCGGCCCTTGAAGAAGCGGTGGAACATCAGCGCCGGGATGGCCACGATCATGCCGGTGGCAGTACACACCAGGGCCTTGCCGATGCCACCGGCCAGCTGGTTCACATCGCCCACGCCGTGGTCGAGGATGCCCAGGAACATCTGGATCATGCCGATGACCGTGCCCAGCAGGCCGAGCAGCGGGCCCGCCGAGGCAATGGTGCCCAGCGCATTGAGGAAGCGCTCCATGCGGTGGACCAGGTGGCGACCGGTGTCCTCGATGCGCTCGCGGATCTGGTCACGCGGGCGGTTGCGGGCTTCCAGCGCGGCGGCCAGCAGCGCGCCCAGCGGCGAATTGGCCCGCAGGGTCTGCAGGTGCGCCGGGTCGAGCTTGCCGCGTGCGGCCCAGTTGCGCACTTCCTGGCCGAGGCCAGGCGGCAGCACCTCATTGCGCCGCAGGGACCAGAAACGCTCCAGGACGATCGCCAAAGCCAGTACGCCCAACAGCAGCAGCGGCACCATCGGCCAGCCACCGGCCTTGACCAGTTCCCACACGTTTCAACCCTCCGGCCCAACGGCCGCTTGTTCGATCGGCGATAGGATAGCAGCCGACCGCGCCCGCCCAGCGGCATCCCACCACCGGGCCGCGTGGATACGCTGTTCACGCACCTGCAGCCCTTGTGCGCCAAGCCATGCGCGGATGGCGCCGGACTCGGCCGTGTTCAGCACCTCCGCCCCCACCGCCTGCCAGCGCAGCACTACGTCACGTTTCGGGTGGCCGAAGCGGTTCTGGTGGCCGGCCGAAACCACCGCCAGCCGGGGCTTCACCGCCGCCACCCAGGCCGCCGTCGAGCTGCCGCCACTGCCATGGTGCGGCACCAGCACCACATCGGCGCGCAGTGCCGCAGGTCCGGCCTGCAGCAGCTGCTGTTCGGCCCGGCGGCCGATATCACCGGGCAGCAGGACCACCCCGTGCGCACTGGCCACCCGCAGCACGCAGCTGGCCTCGTTGTCATGCTCGCTGCCATCGGGCGGCGGGTGCAGCACCTGGAAGTCCACCCCATCCCACTGCCAGCGCAGGCCCTGGGCACAGGGCCGGGCGCCCTCGACCGGGCTGCCCGGCGGGGCCAGCACCTGCAGGCCCGGTAGTGCGCCGCGCAGGGCCGGAAGAGCGCCGGCGTGGTCGAGATGATCGTGGCTGAGCAGCAGCTGCACCGGCGGCGCCTGCCCCAGTGCGCGCACGGCCGGCAGCAGGACGCGCTCCTGGCCCTCGCCGGCGGGTGGCCCGGCGTCGTACCAGAGCGCATGGGTGGCCGTGCGCAGCAGGACCGCCGCGCCCTGCCCCACGTCGTGCACCAGCAGCTCCAGTTCGCCGTGCCGCGGCCCGGGCACGGCCGGCCACAACAGGGGCAGGCACAGCAGCGCGCCCGCCAGGCCCCCTCCGGCGCCACGCGGCAGCAGCCACCAGAACACCCCCGCCAGGGCCGCCGGCAGCGCCCAGCCGGGCGCCTGCGGCAGCCACCACATCGCCTTCGGGTGCTGCGCCACGGGCTGCAGCAGCCCCCAACTGAGATCGAACAACCACGCCGCCGCGCGCCATGGCCACGCGCCCGCCCCCTCATGCAGCGCCTGCAGGCCGGTGCCGAGCAGGGCCAGCGGCACCACCAGCAGGCTCCACCAGGGAATGACCGGCAGGTTCAGCAGTGGCCCCAGCCACGACGTGCCGCCGAACAGCACCACCGCCAGGGGCAGCAACGCCACGCTGGCCACGCCCTGCCCGGCCAGCGCCGCGCGCAGCATGCCGCCGATGCCAGCCGGCGGGCGCTGCGGCAGGCACCACAGCAACCACAGCACACCGCCGAAACTCAGCCAGAACCCTGCCGAAAGCACCGCCAGCGGTGCCGGCAGCAGCATCACCGCCGCCGCCAACGACAGCGCCGGCGCCGTGCCCAGTGGCCGCCGGCTGGCGCGCGCCAGCGCCACGGCAGCGATCATCAGCGCGGTACGCACGGTGGGCAGCTCGCTGCCCGCCAGCAGCGTATAGCCCGCAGCGGCCAATGCAGCGGCGCAGGCGGCGGCCTGTGGGCGCGGCCAGGCACGTGCCAGTGCCGGGCACAGCCACCACAGGCCCGCGCACAACAGGGCGGCAAAACCAGCAACCAGACCGACATGGAAGCCGGAGATCGCGATCAGATGGGTCAGGCCCAGCGCGCGCAGCTGCTCCCAGTCGGTATCGGTCAGGCCACGGGTATCGCCCAGCGCCAGGGCCTGCACGAATCGCGCCGAGGGACTGCCCACCTGCACGGCGATGGCGGCGCTGCAGCGCTCGCGCCATGCGGCCAGGCCGTGCGCGGCACGCAGCTGGCGCGCGCGTCCAGGCGCACGCACGCTGGCGCTGCCGGCCAGGCCCTGCAGCAGCGCGTGGCGCTCGCCATCGAAGCCGCCGGGATTGATCCGCGAGCGCGGCGGCCGCACGCGCAGCGGCAACTCCCAATGCGCGCCGGCACGCAGCGTGCGGCGCAGCGGATCGACGGTCCCCGCACGGCGCGGATCATGCCAGCTGACCTGCAGGCGCCGCCCCTGCAGCGCAGGCGCCCCTTCGGCCTCGGCCACATCGAACAGGAAACGACTGTGGTCGCTGCGCACCTGCGGCAACTCGACGATACGGCCACGCACCAGGACATCCTGCGCCGTCGCCACGGCAGGCACCTGCTGCTGCAGGGCCGCGTGCCCATGGCAGCAGGCCCAGGCCAGGCCGAATACGGCCGCGGCCAGCGCCCGTCCGCGCCATGGCCATGCCCAGCCCGGCAGGGCCAGCAGCACCAGGCTGATGCACAGCCAGCGCGGCGGCAGCGCCGGCAGCAGCACGCATACCAGCGCCCCCAGCACCAGGGCGGCGGCGCAGGCGGGGCCCAGCAGGGGTGCAACCACGGCAACAGTACGCATCGGCGCAGCGTCGCCGTGCGGTGCCAGGCCTGCCTATCAGGCAAGCCCGCGCATTGCTGTGGGCGACCTCAGCGGCGCACGGTGGCGCGGTGGAAGTTGACCCGGAAGCTGGCGCCGCCGCCCACCGCTTCGGCCACGCTGACAGTGCCCCCGTGGTGCTGCACGATTTCCTTGACCAGGTGCAGGCCCAGGCCACTGCCACTGCCGGCAGCGCGCAGGCGGTGGAAAGGTTCGAAGATCGCCTCGCGGTCACCCACCGGCACGCCCGCGCCCTGGTCACTGATCTCCAGCAGGCCCTGCGCGTCCAGGCGCACGCAGATGATGCCGCGGCCGCCACCGTGGACGATGGCGTTGTGCACGAGGTTGGCCATCACCCGGCCCAGTGCCAGGCCATCCCCCTGGATCCACACCGGTTCGTCCGGCGCATCCACTTCGAAGCCGTACCCCGCGCCGACCACCAGCGGCGCCAGCTCGGCCGCCGATTCGCGCACCACGTGGGCCAGGTCCACCCGCTGCAGCGCGCTGACGTTGCGGTCCAGGCGCTGCAGGTCGAGCAGATGCTCGGCAACGTTGCCCAGCCGCGCGACGTCGGTCAGCAGCTGCGATTTCAGTTCGCCCTGCGGCAGCTGCGACAGCCGTGCCTGCACCACCGCGATCGGCACGCGCAGTTCATGCGCGGCATCGGCGAGGAACTTGTCGCGTGCAGCGTAACCCTGCTGCACCTTGTCGATGGCATCGTTGAAGGCCCCCACCAGCGGCGCGACCTCGGTGGACACCAGTTGTTCGTCGAGGCGCGCGCCGGGCTGGCCGATGTCCAGCTCTTTGGCCTGCTGCGCCAGCCTGCGCACACCACGCATTGCACGATGGATGACCGTCGGCATCACCAGCAGGGTGACCACGATCAGTGGCAGGAAGAACCAGAAGCCGATCAGCCGCAGCACCATCAGTGCGCCATCCACCAGCCCGCCCTTGGGTGCGCCACCGGCCATCACGGTGATGCGGCGGCCGTCCTCGTTGCGCACCATCACCCGCGCGACATCCAGATAGGGCGGCACCAGCGATCCGACTTCAGTGGCACCCAGTGCCGGCAGTCGCGCCAGCAGCGGCGCGTGCAGCGCAGGCACCTTGCCACGCTCCAGCCAGAGGCCGCGGTCATCGACGGCCACGAACCACAGGTTGCCACCGGCGCGCTCGTTCAACGCCTGCCAGCGCGGCTCGTCCAGCACCAGGTGCGCGCCCTGGCTGTGCACCGCCTTGGCCACGTCCTCGGCGGTGAACATGTCCATGCCCCAGGATTCCTTGTCACCCCAGGTGAGGATCAGCGCCACCACGGCGAACAACACGGTGAATGCCTGGGCCAGGAACAGGCGCCACGCCAGGCCAAGGGTGATCGAACGGATCTGCCTGGCCATCTCAGGTCTCCGCCAGCAGGTAGCCGACGCCACGGATGACGTGGATCTCCACGCCCGCACCCGCCTGCTGCAGCGCCTTGCGCAGCTTGGAGATATGCGCATCCAGTGCGTTGGACTGGATCTCATCATCGAAGCCGTACACCGCCGCCTCCAGCGCGCTGCGGGTGACCGTTCGCCCCTGCCGCATCGCCAGCGCCTGCAGCACCAGCACCTGCCGCCTCGGCAGGGCCAGCAGCTGGCCGTCCACCTGCGCCTGCAGCGATTCGAAATCGAACTCGAAGTTTCCCAGGCGCAGGCTCGGGGTCACCATCGCCGACGGCCGTCGCGACACCGCGCGGATCCGCGCCATCAGTTCCTCGATCGCCACCGGCTTGACCAGGTAGTCGTCGGCGCCGACATCGAGTCCTTCGACCTTGTCCGACAGCGTGCCCTTGGCGGTCAGCATGATCACCGCCAGGTTCGGCCGCAGCGCACGCGCGGTGGCGACGAAACCGGCGCCATCGCCGTCAGGCAGCTGGCGGTCGAGCAGCAGCAGCTGGTGCACCGGTTCGCGCAGGGCCAGCGCCGCTTCGGCCAGGCTGCCGACCACATCGGCGACCACGCCCTGGCGCTCCAGCCCGGACTGCAGGGCACGGGAGAGGTCGGGATCGTCTTCCACCAGGAGGATGCGCATCGTTGGCTCGGCTACCGGAAACGCTGCCGATGATAGTGCCTGCGGGCACCTCGGAGGCCTTTGCGCGGACATTGCCGGGGCGCAATGTTCCGACAATGTTGTGCCGTCAGGATGCAACGCGGTTCCCTGCAAAGTGCCCCTCGATGCTCCCGATGTCCCGTACCCTGCTGCGCCCCCTGCTGTGCACCGTCGTTCTCTCCACGCCGCTGCTGGCCAAGGCCCAGGAACAGGCACCGGGCGTGCAGGCCGGCATCACCTTCGGCGCGACCACCGGTGCCTATGCGCACTACGATGACAAGCCGCTGGTGGTGCCGGCACTGGCATGGCAGGGCAAGCGCTTCTATGCCAGCCCCGGTTCGCTGGGCATGTACCTGTACAAGGACGAGGGCCTGCGCGTATCGGCGGTGGTCACGCCGTACACGCTGCGCTTCAAGACCGATGACGTGAACGATGCGCAGCTGCGCCGCCTGCACAGCCGGCAGATGTCGGCGATGGCCGGCGTCAGCGCCGAGTACAGCGCCGGCTGGGGCGCACTGTCGGCCAGCGTCAAGCGCGAGGTCAGCGGCCACGGTGGCGGCCTGGAATCGAGCCTGTACTACAGCTATCCCATCCAGGCCGGCCGCTTCACCTGGGTGCCGCGCGTGGGCGTGGTGCACAGCAGTGCGCGCCTGCTCGACTACTACTACGGCATCAGCGACGAGGAAGCGCTGCGGTCGGGCCTGGCCGCCTATGCGCCAGGCAGCGCCACGTCGCCAGGCCTGCAGATCGCGGTGAGCACACCGCTGGGCACGAAATGGCGCGCCACCGGCGTGGTCGCCAGCCAGTGGTTCGGCGATGCGGTCAAGGACAGCCCGATGGCCCGCCGCGGCGCGCAGAACTCCGCTTTCATCTCCCTGATGCGCTCGTTCTGATCGAGCGCGCTGCAACGGACAAGGACACCCCCATGGCCTCCGTTTCCTTCCCCACCGATGCGCACGCGATCCTGCGGGCACCTGACCTGGACAGTGCCGAGCGCGCCTATCTCGGCCTGATGCCGGACCAGGCGCACATCGATGCACTGGTGCGCCACGCCCTCGGCCTGTCGCGCGTGGCCGACGCAGCCCGCGGTTATGCGCTGTCGATGACCCTGGTCGGCCTGCGGCTGCAGGAACTGGAGATGGACGAGCCCTGCGCCACGGCCCATCGCCAGTCGACGCTGCGCAACCTGCGCCAGGTATACGCCGCGGCCTGAGCGTCGCGGCACGACCCACCCGCGCCGCAAGGCCCCTCCCGCGCGGATCAGGCCGCCAGCGCCCGGATTCATCCGCGCTGCCAGCCCTTGGCACGCGCATTTCCCGGCTTCGTCGCATGCCGGTTCCGGTCCGCCTGCCCCGGTGACACGCTGGGCTCCCCTGTCCGGAGCACCGCGCCATGCCGATGCTTGCCCTGCTGCTGTTGCACGCGGTCCTGTCCAGCGTCGGCACCGGCGGCGTGGAGGCCGGCCAGGCGCCTGCCACCGGACTGGCCCCGGCCAGCAAGGACGACCTCTGCCTGCAGCTTCACCTGCGCCAGGACAGCGTGCTGCGCTGGGAACGCGCCGAAGGTGGAAGATCTCACGCACTGGGCATCGCGCACCATGTCGAGGGCCACTGGCAGCTGCGTCATCGCTTCAGTGTCGGCACACCGGCCGCACACTGATCGCCAGCCGCGATTCATCCTGACCGGCACGCCCGGTGACAGCATGGTGCCCTGTCGAAAGGATGCGCCATGAACACCCGGATCGTTGCCCATGCACTGCTGTTGCCTGCCGTCGTGCTGCTTGCGGCCTGCTGCCCGTTCGGCAGCGAGATCCGCACCCGCCCGGTCTACGTGCACCCACAGCTGACGCCTGCCGCATCGCGCTCGCTGGTCGCCGACTGCGATCGCCAGGGCGCGCAGCTGCGCCGCCAGCTGGACGCGGCGGCGCAGCTGCGCGCCCGGCAGGAATGCGCGCTGCCGCAGCCGTTCGCGGACTATCGCTTCGTCAATGCCATGGGCGAAACCGTTTCGCCGGAGCGCGCCAGCGAGGCACGCGTCGCCCACGTCGAGCGCGTCTGCACTGCCGCGCAGGGCAAGGACAGCGCCGCAGCCGTTCGCGGACTATCGCTTCGTCAATGCCATGGGCGAAACCGTTTCGCCGGAGCGCGCCAGCGAGGCACGCGTCGCCCACGTCGAGCGCGTCTGCACTGCCGCGCAGGGCAAGGACAGCGCGCTGGCCGCGCTGTGCCCGGACTGCCGCAGCAAGGCCGAGGAGCGCGTGCGCCAGTGCCGCACGGACAAGGGCCTGGTCCGCAGCGAACGACCGGTGCGGATGTGCAGCATGATCCAGTTCTGAGGGGCGGACGCCATGCAACAAAAAAGCCGACCCATCGGGCCGGCTTTCCTGTTTCCACCGCTTCACCGGCAATGCCGGGAGCCAGGTGGTGGGCGGTACAGGGTTCGAACCTGTGACCCCTACCATGTCAAGGTAGTGCTCTACCGCTGAGCTAACCGCCCATCTTGTTCCTGCCGCCCGAAGGCTGGCCTTGCTACGTAAAAACCCGGCGCCAGGGCCGGGCTTTTCAGGTCACGACAGCCCCTCTGGAAGGGACTTCGTGGTGGGCGGTACAGGGTTCGAACCTGTGACCCCTACCATGTCAAGGTAGTGCTCTACCGCTGAGCTAACCGCCCGTTTTGCTTCTGCATTTCCGCGATTGCGTCGGTGCAGGCCGCGTATATTACGGATGACGACGGGTAAGCGCAACACTTTTGTGAAGATTGCTGCGCTGCCGTGTTCAGCCGAGGCTGGCCTCCTTCAGCTGCCGGATCTGGTCACGCACGCGGGCGGCATCTTCGAACTCCAGGTCCTTGGCGTGCTGGTACATCTGCTGCTCCAGCGCCTTGAGCCGGGTGGCCAGCTGGGCCGGCGACATCGACCGGTAATCGGCCGCATCCTCGGCCACCGCCCTGCCCTTGCCCTTGCCCTTGCGGGACTCCTTCTCGGCCGCATCCGAGCGCGCGCCTTCCAGCACGTCCACGATCGGCCGTGCCACCGAGCGCGGCACGATGCCGTGCTCCTCGTTGTACTCCACCTGCTTGGCACGGCGGCGGTCGGTCTCGTCGATCGCTGCCTGCATCGAGCGGGTGATCTTGTCCGCGTACAGGATGGCCTTGCCGCGCACATTTCGCGCAGCGCGGCCGATGGTCTGGATGAGCGAGCCGGTGGAGCGCAGGAAGCCCTCCTTGTCCGCATCCAGGATCGCCACCAGCGAGACCTCGGGCATGTCCAGGCCCTCGCGCAGCAGGTTGATGCCCACCAGCACGTCGAACTTGCCCAGGCGCAGGTCGCGGATGATCTCCACGCGCTCGACCGTATCCACGTCCGAGTGCAGGTAGCGCACGCGGATGCCATGTTCGGTGAGGTACTCGGTCAGGTTCTCGGCCATGCGCTTGGTCAGCGTGGTGACCAGCACGCGGTCACCGGCCTTGATGCGCTCGTTGGCCTCGCTCATCAGGTCATCGACCTGGGTACCGACCGGGCGGATCTCGACCACCGGGTCGATCAGGCCGGTCGGGCGCACCACCAGTTCGGTGATGTCCTCGCCGGTTTCCCGATACTCGTACGGCCCGGGTGTGGCAGACACGTAGATCGCACGCGGGCAGCGCGCTTCCCACTCCTCGAAGCGCAGCGGACGATTGTCCAGCGCCGACGGCAGGCGGAAACCGAACTCGACCAGGGTCTCCTTGCGCGAGCGGTCGCCCTTGAACATCGCGCCGATCTGCGGAATGGTCACGTGCGATTCGTCGATGACCAGCAGCGCGTCCGGCGGCAGGTAATCGAACAGGGTCGGTGGTGGCTCGCCGGCGTTCTTGCCGGTCAGGTGCCGCGAGTAGTTCTCGATGCCGTTGCAGAATCCAACCTCGGCCATCATCTCGATGTCGAACTGGGTGCGCTGGGCCAGGCGCTGCGCCTCGACCAGCTTGTTTTCCGCGTACAGCTGCTCCAGGCGCTCCTTCAGCTCCACCTTGATGGTCTCCACTGCGGCCAGCACGCGCTCGCGCGTGGTGGCGTAGTGGGTCTTCGGGTAGACGGTGAAGCGCTGCATGTTGCGGATCGTCTCGCCGGTGAGCGGATCGAACATGGTGATCTTCTCGACCTCGCCATCGAACAGTTCGATGCGCAGGGCTTCGCTGTCCGATTCTGCCGGGAACACGTCGATCACCTCGCCACGCACGCGGAACGTACCGCGCTGCAGCTCGTACTCGTTGCGCGTGTACTGCAGCTGGGTCAGGTGGTTGATCAGGTCGCGCTGCTCGATGCGCTCGCCCTTGGACAGGATCAGGCGCAGCGACAGGTAGTCCTCCGGCGCACCCAGGCCGTAGATGGCCGACACGGTGGCCACCACGATCGCATCCGGACGCGACAGCAGCGTCTTGGTCGCCGCCAGGCGCATCTGCTCGATGTGCTCGTTGATCGAACTGTCCTTCTCGATGAAGGTGTCCGACGACGGCACGTAGGCTTCGGGCTGGTAGTAGTCGTAATAGCTGACGAAGTACTCCACCGCGTTGTGCGGGAAGAACGCCTTGAACTCACCGTACAGCTGCGCCGCCAGCGTCTTGTTCGGCGCCATGATCAGCGTCGGCTTCTGCACGTTCTGGATGACGTTGGCGATGGTGTAGGTCTTGCCCGAACCGGTCACGCCCAGCAGCGTCTGCTTGGCGATGCCCGCTTCGAAATTATCGGTCAGCTTCGCGATGGCGTTGGGCTGGTCGCCCGCCGGTGAATACGGCGAGACGAGTTGAAAACTGTCGCTCATGGTATTGCCAGGTCCCGGGAATGATGATTATAGCGGCCGGTTTGGTGACGGCCGGTTGAGGAACCCCCCTGCCCCGCACTGCGCGCGATGCTGATGGCGGGCATGGCAGGCGGAGGTTCAGGCTGAAGCAATGAAGCCCTGCCGCTCCCTGCATTGCCCGCCCCGCCCTGCGTCCGGCTTCCAGCTGTTGGAACTGCTGCTGGTGGTGCTGCTGCTCGCGGTCCTGCTCGCTGTCGTCTGGGGCCCGTGGCAGCGCCTTGCGGCGCGGCTGCGCGCCGATACCCTGCGCGCCGAACTCACCGCCAGCCTGGCGCTTGCGCGCAGCACGGCCATCACCCAGCGCAGGCGGGTGACGGTCTGCGGCTCGCTGGATGGCATGACCTGCAACCCGCAGTGGAGCCATGGCTGGCTGGTACGCACGGAGGATGCCCCGTGGGCTTCGGCCGCGCCGGGCAAGGTGGTGCATGTCCGCGAGCGGCAGCCGGATCGCGTCCACGTCCAATCCAGCCAGTACCGTCCGCACGTGCAGTTTCTTCCGGACGGGCGCAACGCGGGAACCAACCAGTCCCTGGTGCTGTGCGTGGACGGGCGTGAGCACAGCCGCGTGGTCGTCAACGTGACCGGCCGGGTGCGCAGCGAGCGCGCCGGATCACCTGCGGAGTGCTGAACCCGCGGCCGGCCTGCAACGAAAAAAGCCGCGATTTCTCGCGGCTTTTTCGAATCTGGCGCCCGAAGTTGGACTCGAACCAACGACCCCCTGATTAACAGTCAAGTGCTCTAACCGGCTGAGCTATTCGGGCGGGGAGGCGCATTCTAGACGGTCAACGCAGGGGATGCAACACCTTCATTTCACCAGCAGCCGGCCACCTTGCTGGCGATGGGCGTTTTCACGTTGGCCTGGTTGACCGTCAGGGTGCCGCACTTGTCCTTCGCCTGGGTGCCCTGCGGCGTGGCCGTCAGGGTGAACGCACTTTGCGAGGTGCCACTGATCGTCACCGTGTAGTACGCCGTGCCGCCTTCGCGCGGCGACTGGGTGCTGGTCGTGGTGTTGCTGAAACGGAACGCGGTGTAGGTGTTGTTCACCGTGTGCGACCGCTCGGCCATCTGCGCGTACTCCACCAGATCGGCCTTGGCCTGCGCCCGGCGTGACTTCCGCACCTGCTCGGTATAGGACGGGTACGCCACTGCCGCCAGGATGGAGATCACCACGAGGACGACCATCAGCTCGATCAGGGTGAAGCCACGTGACCGCAGGTGCGGGGCGCGTGCGCGGGCGATCACCTGCGTCAGGCTTGAAGACATCAGGACTCTCCGTTACTGGATCTGCCGCCAGGATTGGCGACCGCAGGGATAGGGAATGTACATCGGCGCAGCGCCAGCCACGTTCACGACCATCCAGCAGCCCGCCGTGCCAGGTACCGCAGGCGCAGCGGTGCCATCGTTGGGATTGATCGGTGACTGCAGGCGCGGCACGACCGAGACGCCAACATCCTTCACCGGCGCGGTACCACCCGTATCCAGCGGAATGCCGGCGGTACTGGCCGCCATCGCCTTGCCCGAGATCGCGCCATAGCGCACGCCGGCCAGCGCGCCCACACCGGTACGCGGGTTCAGGCCGAACAGCCAGTTGGTGCCGGAGGTGCTGCAGCCCGTGGCCTGCGTCAGGGGCGCGTAGGTGGGCATGAACAGGATGCCCGATGCCAGCTCCGGGTAGCCGACGAACCGCTCGCCGGCCGGCAGGTCGATGGACCAGCCACGCAAGGTCGTGGGACGGTTACCCGCCGTGAGCGTCCGCGACACGGTGCCATCGGAGGCGGTGATGGTGCTGACCGTGAACGGCGCAAGCGAGGTGCGGGTCAGCGTCGTGGTGATCACGCCACTGGATGTGTCGTTGAACCCGTACAGGCTCTGCACCTGGGAGTTGGATGCCGGCGTGGTGTCGTCGTAGAACGAGAAGCTGCCGGTACCGAGCATCACCAGCACGCCGCCGTTCTCGCCGGATGAGACCTGCAGGCCACCGGTGATCGGCTGCCGATAGGTGGAACCGGATTCAACGTAGGTCCCGGTGGTGAATGCCGGCACGGTAACCGACGTCGCCGTCGAGGTGAGGTCGAATTTCCACACCGCACCCTTCAGGTCGGCGGCATAGACCGTATCGGCGAACCCATCGCGGACGGGCAGCGGCTTGCCCTGGGCGTCGAGCGTTCCGTTGTTGAACCGGTCGACCACGACGATGTTGCCCAGGCCATTGCGGCCGGTGATGACCGGATTGCTGGCCGCCTCGACCGCCTCGATCATGCGCACGCTGCCAGTGCCGATGTCGACCACGAACAGCACGGCCTTGCCGCTGGAGCTAGAGTAACCGTTGCCGAAGACCGCCTTCCAGCTGACTGCGCCAGCGGATGTGCGCACCGGCACGATCACCGGCTTGCCCAGGACGTAACCGATGTTCGCCTTGACGGTGTCATCGCTGCTGAAGTCGTTGATCTCCCACAGGCGGTTGGTGGCGGTGAAGCTGTCGGGCGAGGTCACATCGAGTGCGAACACGCCACGACCACCCGCGCCGGTGGTACCTACCAGGGTGGTGTGCCATGCGCTGCTGTAGTACGTATCACCGACGGCCAGCGGACCATCGACGAAATACTTGTGGACGAAGGTCTGCGCGTTGTCCCGCGGATCGTACGGAAGCAGCAGGTTGCCCATGTGCTGGTACGACGTGGCCGGGATGTAGGCGAAAGTCTCGCGCCCGCCGTTGCCGCCGACCGTGCCCGCACCGTTCATGCCGCCGTCGAAGGCGTGCAGCATGCCGTCGTTGGCGCCTGCATAGACCATGTACCGCTTGTCGGTCCGCTTGGTATTCAGGTACGCGGTATAGCTGGTGTTGTAGGGCTCACCGAGAGCGCGGTAGCCGAAATCGTCGATCGGCGAACTGATGACGGGCGTGGAATTGATGATGTCGCCCAGGGTCGTCGTGCGGTCGCGCAGCTTGCCGCCGTTGCGGACCTCACCCGAGGTTTCACCCAGGAGGTACTTGGCTGCACTGTCGGCCGTGGCGCCGAGCCCCGTCAGGCGCGACTCGGTGCACAGCGACTGCTGCGGGTAGAGGGTATTGGAAAGGCCGCACAGGCCCGCCAGGGAAATGGTCGTGCCACCAAACTTCTTCACCGTGCCGGCGTCGTCGAAGTAGACGTTGCGCGCCGTCGCGGCAGGCAGCTGCGTGCTGGCTTCCCAGATCGGGGTGAAGACCGCGCTGCGGGCGGCATCCACCGTCACCCTGCTCGCCGTCAGCTTGCTGGACCAGTCGGTACCGTTGTTCTTCACGTCGTAGTGCGGAGACACCGTCAGCGAGCCGGTGCCGATGCGTGCGCCGGTCAGTGCGAAGGTGCCCGAGGGCGAGCCACCCGCACTCACCGCTTCCAGCACGCGCCGCATGGCCAGCGTCACGTCATTGGGGGTCTTGGCATTGATGAACTCGCCACGGGTGTTGACGGCAGCGTGCCACAGCTCATCGATGACGCGGCCGTCGTCGCCCTGCAGCGGATCCCCATTGGCATTCCAGTTCGGCGGATTGGCATAGGGATCGTCGGTGGCGGCGGTATTGACGTCGTAGATCAGGCCCTCGGCGCCCAGCGTCACGCCGTAGAAATTCATGTGCAGGTCTTTCTGGCAGTCGAGACGCTTCCAGTCCGGGGTGCTCTTGTTGAGCGTCGCGCACTGGTCCGGAACCGGCACCAGCCCCTGGGCGAAGCCCGTATCCTGACGCAGCGGGGTATTGCTGCCGGCGTAGTAGCTGGCCGCGATGTCGGCAATGGTGCCGCTGTACTGGTCAGCGAACGGCAGCGTCGGCAGCAGCGTGCTGCCTGTCGAGTCGGCATTGCCGTAGCCATCGGCCGAATTGCCGACATTGGTATAGCCATCGGTGAACAGCATGCCGCCGTTCTTCTGGCATGCACGCAGCACCGGCGCACCCGTGCCCGTACGCTTGAACTGCTCACCGAGGTACGCGACAGCCTGTCGGTTGGGCGTACCACCGTTCGGCTTGAGGCCGTAGATCTGGGTGAACAACGACGCACGCTGGGTGGCGACGTCGTACATCGTCACGTCGGTGCGGTTGTTGATGGTGAAGTAACCGACGCGCATGTTCTCCACCCCGCCCATGGCGTGCGAGGAGGAACCGACCATCGCCAGGATGCGGTTGCGGTGGTACTGGAACCAGTTGGCGTAGTTGCGGATCGCGTCGGCGTAACCGCTGTCGTAGTTGCTCGAGCGGATTTCATACCGGCGCATGTCGCAGCCGGGGCCACAGGCGTTGGCGATCACCGGCCGGTTGGTGTCCGCGGTCTTGTAGCCGGCCGGAGCCGGACTGGCGGAGGGGAGGTAGAAGGTGGCCGGGAAGTAGCGGATGGCAACCTGGCAGTCCGCCTGGATGGTGAAGTTGGCCGGCATCTCCACGAACAGACCGAGGGTCGAGAACAGGCCGTCGTTGTTGGAGACATCCACGCGACCCACGCGGCGGGTGGTGTTGCACACCTCGGACGAAGTTGCATAGAACGTCCCCTTGGGGATGACCATGCCCTTCAGGAAGCCGAATGTTTCGGTGTTGACCGCGCGGCCATTGGCCGCTTCCAGGTTGTAGGTCACGTTGTAGGCAGTGCTGAACGAAGTGCCATACGTGCTGCTGCGCGGATCGGCACGCGCCGCCGTGGTGCTGGCAGGCGCCCACAGGTTGGTGGTGGAGGTGTCGGTGGTCGGCAGGCGCCAGGGATCATAGGTGACCGCCGGATTGAAGTAGCCGGCGTTGTAGGTCGGCGAACGTGCGAAGCCGAACACATCCAGCGGCGGGATGGCACGACCCGGCGAGTAGGAGCTGTTGAAGCCCGAATGCGGGAACAGGTAGACGAAGCAATCGGTGGAGGCATTGGCGCAGCCTTCACCCACGTTGTAGAACTGGCCCGCAGAGCTGAAGAAACTGCTGCCGGTCCACTGCATGCGCCCGTCGCCGCCACGGAAGATGCGCTCGAACGTCATCGAGTTCGAGTCGTCCACCGCCATGATGAAGGCCGGCTGCACCGACGCGGTATTGTTCAGCGGCGCCTGCGCCAGCGCGCCCTGTCCCTGGGCGGCGAAAATGTTGTAGACGAAATAGCCACCAACCGCGAGGACGGCCGTTGCGGCTGCAGCGATGAACCTGGAAGTGCGTCGGGACATGCCGGCGGGCCTCAGAGCTTGAAGACGGTATCGATCGCCGCGGTGGACGTGGGGTCCGTCACGGCATCGTTGGCGAAGGTGGTGATCTGGTAGACGGGCGTGACAGGGTCAAGCGGTTCACCCATGGCCAGCGAGCCGCCACCGATGATGCAGGCATCAATACGGCGGACATTCACCGATTCATGCGTCGCCGTGGTCTTGCCGCGCCCCCAGCCAACCGGATCGAAGGCCACGTCGCAGTTCTGCTGGATGTCGGTGCTCACCAGCGGCGCGCCGGTCGGTGCCGTCGTCCGGTTCGCAATGGCTTCGATGGCCTGCTCGCTGCGCCGGGTCATGCCTTCGGCATTCTGGAATGCAACGTTGGTGGCGTAGTAGTTGGACGCCATCCTTTCCTGCATGCCTGCCACCTGCATTCCGGCGATGCCGATCAGGGCCAGCAGGATCAGCATGATCAGCGAGACGTACAGCACCGCGCCACGCTGGCTGCGGGGCATCGGGCGCATTGTGCGCATAGGGGCGCGTGCGTGCATGGCTCAGTTCCCGAAAAGACGGTTGCGCAGGGCGATGGTGGATTCGTAGGTGGTCCGGTACCGCCCATCAGGGGTGGTGGCCGGAGCGAACGAGACGCCCAGCGCCGAGGGGTAGTTCAACGCCGCCGACGGGGCCGGGGCGGTTGTCGAAAGCGGGCTGCGGGCCAGGATGCCCACCTGCACCAGCCCGACCCGGCGCCACTGCGCCGCGCCTGTGGCATCGGCGTCGGACGTCACGCCCGTGGCCGTGACCTGGGTGCTGATGTGGCCCAGTGGCGGGGTCACGCTGGAAATGTTGGTGGTCTGGTCCAGGCCGTACAGCACCTGCAGGTTCTCGATGCCCTCGACCAGCTCCTCCGGGGCAGCATAGTCATTGCCGCCATCGGCCCGGGCCCGCATCAGCGCCGGCTCGCCCGTGGTCGCCGACGTGCCAACGAAATACACCACCGACTCGGCGCGGTAGATCATGGTCTGCCCACTGGGCTGGGTCACGTAGCGCCCCAGGTCGAGCCCGGTCACCTTGACGCTGCCGGCAGCATAGGTGCCCTTGAAAACATCCGCATGGCTGCAGTCGGCAACGCCGAACAGGAGAGGCGTGGCGACGCCATTCTCAGTCAGGCGGTTCCCCAGGGTCGAATCAAAGCCCACCGTGCTGTCCGAGCCCGTTGCAAGCGTGGCGACCGGCACGCCTTCCGGCGCAAGGTAGCGCAGCACCAGCACGTCACTGCCGGCCCGCGGGTTGAGCTTGGTGATCGACGCCGGCAGCTTCTCCGCGCCGCTCCAGGTACCGCCCAAGGTCAGGCTGGTGCCCGGCCCGGTCGAGGTCGCTTCATAGCCCTGCACGCTGACGCTGAAATCCAGGGGGTGGCCCGAGCCCGTCGCAGCGCCGGTACTGACCCGCGGATCGCCCTCTCCCTTGATGAAATGGGCCTGGTCGTTGACGCAACCGAAATGCCCGGCCATGCGGATGTCGCGCTGCAGGAACTCCAGCGCGAAGCGGCCGTTTTCCTGCGCGCGCGCATTGCCTTCGGCCAGCATCGAGGCCGTGCGCGAGGCCACGAAGACCTGGATGACGCCCAGCATCAGCACCAGGCCGATGACCATGGCCACCATCATTTCGATCAGCGACATGCCGGCGATCGCGCGCCGGAAGGGAATGGAGCGGCTCACAGTTGCGACTCCAGGGTGAAGGTGGTCTTGGTGTCGGGATTGCTTGCATCCCAACGCTGGTCACCCCAGCTGATACCCACGGTCACCCGGCCATTGTTGTTGAGCACGGTGGCACTTGCGCCCTCGCCCAGGGCCTGCACGACCTGGCACTGCCAGCGCGCGATGTTCTTGGCCACGGTGACGGCATCACCCGTCGGACGGCTGCACTGCGCGGTTTTCACCGAATCTGCCGCGAACGACGCGCTGGTGTACCAGCCGGACTGGTACCGGTTGCTGCGCATCTGGTCCAGCAGGTCGTACGCGAGGTTGGTGGCCTCGGTACGGTAGTTGGAGCTCTGCACGAAGCGCACGTTCATCGTCTGCAGCATGGCGAAGCCCAGCAGCCCGAAGCCCAGCACCAGGATGGCGATCAGCACTTCCAGCAGGCTGAAACCGGCCTGGCGCCGCGGGAAGGAAGGGAGACGACGGCTCATTGGCAGGCGGCCTTGGTGGAATTGATCTGGCCCGCCGCATTGACGGTCAGGGTACGGCGCAGCACCGCCTTGCCGCATTTGACGGGCTGCATGGTGACCGTCCGGCTGGGGGCGGCGACGAGGCGGCCGCGGTTGTCGAAGGCGATCTCGGCGGCGGGACCGCTGACGGTGACCGAATCGGAGGAGATCGCGACGAAGCGCAGGACGGTCTCGCCGGAGTCGAGGGTGCCATTGCCGTTCACGTCCGACCAGGCGAGCATCCCTGCGCTCCAGGTGCCATCGCAGCTGGAACCGTCGGAGCTGCCGCAGACCCCGCCCCCCCGCTTGTTGCGGACACCCTCGCTGCGTGCAAGCGACAGCAGGCCGGTGACCTCGTTGCCCGCCGAAGCGATGCGGTTGGAGCGGAGCGTGCTCTGGAAGCTTGGCAGCGCCATGGTGCCCAGGATGGCGACCACGGCAAGCGTGACCATCAACTCGACCAGCGTGAAGCCCTTGGACCGGCGTAGTGACATGGAACGCTCCCCAGCGTGTTGGTGGCCACGATGGCGCACCCGGCTGCCGCCGGCAAGCGGCGGCAGGATGAACGGTCAGAACGGGGCGACGGGCGTCAAAGCGTTGACACGCCGCGCCCTTCCGGAGGCCCTTGAGAAGGGCCGGAGCCCCGGAGGGGGGCCCCTCCTGGGGCGGCGTGGCGGGCCGCCCCGACCGGTCAGGCCAGCACCTGGTAGCAGGGCTGGTACTCGCCGGAGATCTTCATCCGGCGCTGCTCGACGAAGGCGCGCAGCAGCGCGTCCAGGGCCTGCATCATGTCCGCGTCGCCATGGATCTGGAACGGCCCGAACTCTTCGATGCGGCGCATGCCGTCTTCCTTCACGTTGCCGGCCACGATGCCGGAGAACGCCCGGCGCAGGTCGGCGGCCAGCGCATGCGGCGCTCGGCCATGGTGCAGGTCCAGCGCGGCCATCGCCTCGTGGGTCGGCACGAACGGCTGCTGGTACTCCCACGGGATCTCGATGGACCAGTTGAAGAAGAACGAATCCTTCTGCGCCAGGCGGTGCTCGCGCACCTGCTTGATGCCGCTGGCCATCTTGCGGGCGACCGCCACCGGGTCACCGATGATGATCTCGTAGCGCTCGGCCGCCGCGTCGCCCAGGGTCAGGCGGATGAACCGGTCGATCTGCTCGAAGTACGGCGCAGCCACGGTCGGGCCGGTCAGGATCAGCGGGAACGGCAGGTCCTTGTTTTCCTCGCGCAGCAGGATGCCGAGCAGGTACAGGATCTCTTCGGCGGTGCCGACGCCACCGGCGAACACGATGATGCCGTGGCCGATGCGGACGAAGGCCTCAAGGCGCTTCTCGATGTCCGGCATGATGACCAGGTGGTTGACGATCGGGTTCGGCGACTCGGCCGCGATGATGCCCGGCTCGGTCAGGCCGATGTAGCGGGTGACCGTCTTGCGCTGCTTGGCATGGGCGATGGTGGCGCCCTTCATCGGGCCCTTCATGGCGCCCGGGCCGCAGCCGGTGCAGATGTCCAGGCCACGCAGGCCCAGCTCGTAACCGACCTGCTTGGTGTACAGGTACTCGTCGCGGCCGATCGAGTGGCCGCCCCAGCAGACCACCAGGTTCGGATCGCCCGGGTTGAGGATGCGTGCGTTGCGCAGCAGGCCGAACACCGCGTTGGTGATGCCTTCCGAGGATTCCAGCTCGGCCGCGTAGGCCGGGCCCATCTCGATGGCCATGTAGGCCAGGTCGCGGACCACGGCGAACAGCAGTTCGGCCACGCCGCGGATGATCTCGCCATCGACGAAGGCCATCGCCGGGGCATTGACCAGGTCGATGCGCACGCCGCGATCCTGCTGCGCCACCTGGATGTCGAAATCAGGGTAGAGATCACGCGCCGCGCGCGGATCGTCCGAAGCACTGCCACTGGTCAGCACCGCCAGCGCACAGCGGCGCAGCAGTTCGTGCATGCCACCACCGGAGGCATCGCGCAGGCGCGCGACCTCGGCCCGCGACAGCACATCCAGCCCACCGCGCGGGTAGATCCGCGCATCCTGCACCGGCAGCGCGCGGGCTGCTTTTTCGTTCGTCGTCATATCCAACTTTTCGCTTCCTTCAAGGTTTCCGACTGTACTGCCGCCCCCTTAAAAAGCAAAACGGCCGGGAAACCCGACCGTTGGATATGTGCTGCCCGCGTTCGCCTTTCCGGGACCGCCAGGCGGCGTATTGCGCCGTGCACGAGAGCGGATGCTACGCCCCTGCCTGCACCGCTGCAAGGACTTTCGCCTGAACGGAAAACGGCCGGGTTTCCCCGGCCGTTTCCTTTTACCGCTTCAAGTACTGACGGATCAGAACTTGTACTTCAGGGTCAGCTGCATCGACCAGCGCGACACGCCGGTGTTGCCCTTGTCGTTGTTGTTTTCCTGGATCTGCGGGTTGTCCGTCGCACCGGTGAACGAGTACACGTACTTGCCGGTGGCCGGATCGATACCGCCGTAGTTGGCAACGCGGCGGGTCGAGTAGAAGCCGTAGTCGTCGATCAGGCCCCACTTCTTGTTGATCAGGTTGCCGACATTCATGATGTCCAGCGCGATCTCACCCTTGTGCTCCTTCATGAAGCCCGGGAATTCCTGGCTGATGCGGACGTCGAAGGAGTTGATCCACTTGGCGCGGTGCTCGTTCGCCGGGACCACGCTGCCACGATAGGCGTCGAGTTCCGGGGTCTTTGCCAGCCAGTCGAAGAAGCTCTTCTCCATGGCCGCATCCTGCACGAAGCGACCGCCGACCACGCTGCCGAACAGCACGTCACCCGGGCCGCTGGGCACGTAGAACAGGTCGTTGGTGGCTGCACCGTCGCCGTTGGCATCGTTGTAGAAGATGTAGCTGTACGGACGGCCCGAGCGACCTTCGTAGAACAGGCCGACGCGGGTGGCGTTGTCACCGAAGAAGTTGTGCTTCCACTCCAGGGTGCCGGTGATGCGGTCCTTGATCGCGTAGCGAGAGTTGTAATCAACGTTCTCGTTGGCGTTGAAGATCAGCGTATTGTTCCAGTTCGAGGTGTTCTGCGAGCTGGACAGCGGGCTGACTTCCTTGGACTGGGTGTAGGTGTAACCCAGCGACCAGCCCCAGTTCTCGGTCAGCGGCTTGGCCAGCGAGAAGGTAGCCTGGCTGCCACGACCCTTGTCGGTGTTGCGCAGGACCAGCACATCGCCCATGTCGCTCGGGCGGTTGGCACGATCAACTGCACCGCTGGTGCCGGTGGTGATGCCGAAGTTCTGGCCATTGCTCATGCGGCCATTGTTCGGGTTGCGGCCCGCAGCGTTCCAGTAGATCGCACGGCCATCCGGGCCGACCGCGGTCTGCGTGCCGACGTCCAGGCGGTCGAAGTAGATGCCGTCCTTGACCTTGGTCAGCAGCAGTTCCGCCGAAGCCACGATGCCGTACCACGGCAGCTCGTGGTCGAACGCCAGGTTGGCCTTCCACACCGACGGCAGGCGGGTGCCCGGCGCGATGATGTCCACGTTCTGACGGGCCGAAGCCGGGCCACCGGCCGGGATGTACGGATTGTTGCCATCCGGGGTGAACGAACCGACCGGCGGGTTGCGCTCGTCGTACTCGACGTAGTTCAGGCCGGTGTTCTGGTAGGCACCTGCCAGCCACACGTTCGGGGCAGCGCCGCCGAACAGGCCCACGCCGCCGCGCAGCTGGGTCGGACGCTCGCTGTCGAAGGTGTAGTTGAAGCCGACACGCGGCTGCACCAGTTCCTTGTCGACCAGCTTGGTGTTGTTGAAGCCGTACAGCTGCTCGATGCGCGGGTTGTACAGGCGCTGGGTGCTGAAGTCAGGCATGTCGACGCGGACGCCGAACATCAGGCTCAGGTTGTAGTTGATCGCCCAGGTATCCTGCACGAACACGCCGGTGTTCTTCAGGGTGAAGTCAGCCGGGATGTCAGCGCGGGTGCCATCGGCACGCGGGGTACGCAGCTGGTAGCGCGAGGCGTTGCCGGCCAGGAAGTCGTTGACGCTGTTGAATTCGTACACGCCGTTGAGGTTACGGCCGTAGAAGTTCATCAGGTCGTTCTTCGAGTAATCGAAGCCGAACTTGACGGTGTGGTCGCCGACATACCAGGTACCGGCACCGAACGCGCTCAGTTCCTTCGACTCGACGATGTTGACGTGGGTGTTCTGCTCGGTACCCACGTACAGCGAGTCATTGCCCGAACGGATACGGATCTGCGGCATGTCGACCAGCGGAACGCGGTTGGCCGAGTAATCCTTGTGCGAGACCTTGAATTCGGTCGAGAAGTTGTCCGACCAGTCGCTGAACAGTTCGCCCATCCAGGTTTCGTATTCGGTCGGCTGCTGGTACCAGAAGTTGCTCAGCGAGATGGCGCTGCTGCTGACCTGCGGGAAGCGAACGACGTTCTGCTCCATCTTGTTGTAGCGCAGGGCCGCACGGTGGTTCTCGTTGATGTTCCAGTCCAGCTTGACCGCGTACTCTTCGATCTCGGTCTTGCTGTTCGGCGCCGACAGGGTGCCCGGGTCATAGCCCAGATTGCCCAGATAGTTCTGGACATCGGTGATCTGCTGCTGGGTGATGGTGCCACGGCCGATCGGGGTGTCGCTCAGGCTGATGCCGGCGGCCGAACGCTCGTACTTTTCATAGTTGGTGAAGAAGAACAGCTTGTCCTTGACGATCGGGCCGCCGAAGGTCATGCCGTAGGTCTTCTCGTCTTCGAAGCCGTTGAAGTCCTGCGTGTCACCTTCCAGGCGCGAGCGGACCATGTCCTTGTCGCGGTAGGAACCGTAGACGGTGCCGTGGAATTCATTGGTACCCGACTTGGTCACGGCATTGATCACCGCACCGGTGCCGCCAGCGATGGTCGTGTCGTAGTTGGCCAGGTCGATGTTGATTTCCTGGATGGCGTCCATCGACACCGGCTGACGCTCGGTCGGCAGGTTGTTGGAGCCCAGGCCGAACGGATCGGAGGCGCTGATGCCGTCGATGCGGATGGCGTTGTAACGGGTGTTCTGGCCACCGGCCGAGATCGCGCCGTCAGCCTTGCTGACCTGCGAGATGCGCGGGTCCAGACGGACGTAGTCCTGGATGTTGCGGTTGGCCGACGGCAGCGCGTCCATCGTTTCGCGGGTGACGTTGGTGCCGGTACCCATCTTGGTGGCGCTGAAGATGTCCAGGCCGCCACCGGTGGCGACGACATTGACGGCGTCCAGGTTGGTGGCAGCTACATCGCCAGCCAGGTTGGCGTTGACGGTGTTGACCTGGTTCAGGTTCAGGAAGACACCTTCTTCGGTCTTGGTGCCTTCACCCGGCTTGTTGATGGTGATGGTGTACGGACCACCCACGCGCAGACCGCGCGCGTTGTAACGACCCGACGCATCGGTGGTGGCACGCGAAACGGTGCCCGACTCGGTGTGGGTGATGGTGACTTCAGCACCGGCCACAGGCTGGCCTGCAGCGGACACGACCTGGCCGCCGACACCGGCGGAGGTGCTCTGGGCGAAGGCGGGAGCGGCAGCAAGTGCAGCCACGAGACCAAGGGTAAGCTTGGACATCCGGAGTGGGTGGGTCATTTTTCGGTAGCCTCGATGCGAGTTGGCGATGGCGGAAAAAAAGCGCATCCAACCAGCCTTGCGGGCGGCTGACTGGACATTTATCTGGGGTTCCCTACCGTGAACGGCAGCTGCCGCAACGGTTAACACTAGATTAACACGCTACGCCTTCATTGTGACGGTTGTGCGACAAACGGCACGGGATCGCAACGAGTTCGTGACGGAACCTTCATTCCGTCTTATCGTCCGCCTAACGCGCGTCAGTAGTGTGACTGGCGTCAAGTACCTGCCCGCGCCAAGCGGCACCGCCGGCGGAAAGCAGCGCAACGGCCGCTGCGGCGGCCTTTTCCGGGCCTTGGGCGGCCGGATCCTGGTCAACTGAATAGGCACGGGCGCGCAGGGCGGTACGCAGCGGGCCCGGATACAGGCCGCTGACCCGGACCGAGGTGCGGCCCAGTTCATCATGCAGGCTGGCGATCAGCCCGCGCAGCCCGTGCTGGGCTACGCCGTAGCCGCCCCAGTAGGCCTGCCCCACCCTTTCAGGCGCGTCGACGGCGAACACCAGGGCCGCGTCGTCCTGCCGTTTCAGCAACGGCAGGCAGGCCTGGGCCAGCCACGCCGGGGCGGTCAGGGTGACGTGCACGGCGCGGGCGAAACTGGCCGGGTCGGCCAGCTCGAAGGGGGTCAGGCCGGGGAAATGCGCGGCACAGACCAGCAGGCCATCCAGCCGCCCCAGCTCGCGCTGCAGGGCCTGGGCCAGTTCGGCATAGTCATCGGGGCCTGCGCCTTCCAGGTCCAGCGGATACAGCAGGGGCTCGGGGCCCACGGCCTGCACCTGGGCATAGACCCGGTCCAGTCGCCGCGGCTTGCGGCCCATCAGCACCACGGTGGCCCCGGCTTCGGCGGCCGCTACGGCTGCGGCACTGCCCAGCCCGCCACCGGCACCGGCGATGAGCACTACGCGGTCCTGCAACGGACGGCCATCGAGCGCCGCATCGGTCGCCGACGTCGATGGCCAGGCACTCATCCCTGCGTGGCCTCTTCGACGATGCGCTTGAGCTCGCCGGCTTCGAACAGCTCCATGACGATGTCGCAGCCGCCGATCAACTCCCCGTTGATGAACAGCTGCGGGAACGTCGGCAGGTTGGAGAAGCGCGGCAGGTTGGCGCGGATCTCCGGTTCCTCCAGCACGTTGACCGTACGCAGGGCGACGGCACCGGCAGCCATCAACGCCTGCACGGCACGGCTGGAAAAGCCGCACATCGGGTATTGCGGGGTGCCCTTCATGAACAGCACGAGCGGGTAACGATCCACCTCGGCCTGGATTTGCTGCATTACCGCCACACCTCACTCCTTGCTTCGCCGGACAAACCGACCGCAGTGGTCGGCTAGACTGCCCACGGTAGCCGCCATTGTAAGCCGATGGAACCGGCTGCCGCCGTCCCCTGGCCACGAACCTGTCCATGCCCGTCGAATTGCCTGCCCTGCCCTACCTTCCCGGCTCCCTGCAGCCGCACCTGTCCGCGCTGACCGTGGAGCTGCACCACGGCCGCCACCATCGCGCCTATGTGGATGCGGTCAATGCCGCCATCGTCGGCACGGAATGGGAAGAAGCGACATTGGAGGACATCGTCCGCCAGGCCCAGGGCAAGCTGTTCGATGCGGCCGCGCAGGCCTGGAACCACAGCTTCTACTGGCAATGCCTGCGCCCGCGTGGCGGCGGCGAGCCGCAGGGCCGGCTGGGCGAACTGGTCAAGCGCCAGTTTGGCGACGGCCAGCGCCTGCGCGAGGAGTTCAACCGCGCGGCGCTGGGCCTGTTCGGTTCCGGCTGGGTCTGGCTGGTGCAGCACCCCGGCGGCCAGCTCGGCATCCAGGCGACCCGCAACGCGGGCACGCCGCTGACCGGCGACAGCACGCCACTGCTGTGCTGTGACGTGTGGGAACACGCTTACTACACCGACCACCAGAATGAGCGCGCGCGCTATCTGGAAGCGTTCTGGCAACTGGTCAACTGGGAATTCGCGGAGAGCCAGCTTCGCTGAGGCGGCTGCCGGCATTGCGGGCCGCCGGGCATGGCCCGGCGCTACCGTAGATGCCCACCTTGGTGGGCGTTGCCGGCCAGCGGCCGGCACTACCGGGGGTGCGTGCCGCCGGGTATCCCGGCGCCGGCATTACCGGGATCAGCCGTTGCGCAACGCGTGCACGGCCGGGGCCACCTGGTCCTGGCGGTCCAGCTCCAGGCCGACCTGCAGCAGTGCATCGGCCAGCGCGTTGGCATCATCGTCGCGCAGGGTCGCATGACCCACCTTGCGGCCATCGCGCGGCTGCTTGCCGTAGTCGTGCCAGTGGCCGCTGGCCTGGCCCAGCACCGGTGCCGCATCGGGCATGGCGCCCAGCCAGTTCAGCATGCAGGCATGGCCGAGCATGCGGGTGCTGCCCAGGGGCAGGCCCAGCACGGCGCGCAGGTGGTTTTCGAACTGCGAGGTCTCGCTGCCTTCGATGGTCCAGTGGCCGGAGTTGTGCACGCGTGGCGCCATCTCGTTGGCCAGCAGCTCGCCATCGCGGCAGAACAGCTCCAGCGCGAACACGCCCACATAGCCCAGATGCTCGGCCACGCGGCGCGCATAACCAATCGCCGCTTCATGCTCGGCGTCGGACAGCACGGCCGGGGCCACGCTAGCCGAGAGCACGCCATCGACATGCCAGTTGCCGGTAACCGGCCAGGCCTGGAAGCTGCCGTCGCGGCCGCGCACGGCGACCACGCTGACTTCGCGCTCGAAGGCGACGAAACCCTCCAGTATCAGGCCGGTGCGCTCAACCTGGGCACCCAGCGCGTCCCATGCCGCGTCGATGTCGGCCTCGCTGCGCAGGCGGAACTGGCCCTTGCCGTCGTAGCCCAGGCGGCGGGTCTTGAGGATGCACGGCAGGCCGAATTCGGCGGCCTTGGCAGCCAGCTCATCGCGGCTGCGGATGTCGGCGAAGGCCGGCAGCGGAATCCCCAGCTGCTGGAACAGCGTCTTCTCGCTCAACCGGTCCTGCGCAACGGCGAGCGCCGACGGCGGCGGATAGACCGGCACCTGTCCGGCCAGCCACTGCGCACTGTCGGCAGGCACGTTCTCGAAATCGAAGGTGACCACGTCGACCTTGGCGGCGAACGCCGCCAGTGCCTCGCGGTCATCGAAGGCGGCCACGGTGAGCGGCGCCAGCGGGCCGCTGCAGGCGTCGGCCGCCGGGTCGTACAGCTCGAAGCGCATCCCCAGCGGTGCACCCGCCAGTACCATCATGCGGGCGAGCTGGCCGCCGCCCAGGATGCCGACGGTCAGGCTCATTGGCGCGGGTCGTCGTGGGCCATGACATCTTCGGTCTGGCGCGTGCGGAACGCTTCCAGCGCCTGGCCGATGGCCGGCTGGTCGCTGGCCAGCATCGCCGCAGCGAACAGCGCTGCATTGGATGCGCCGGCATTGCCGATGGCGAAGGTGGCGACCGGGATGCCGGCCGGCATCTGCACGATCGACAGCAGCGAATCCATGCCGTTGAGGGCCTTGGACTGCACCGGCACGCCCAGCACCGGCACGGCGGTCTTGGCGGCGATCATGCCCGGCAGGTGCGCAGCCCCGCCGGCACCGGCGATGATCGCGCGCAGGCCGCGCGGGCCCGCTTCTTCTGCGTAGCTGAACAACACGTCCGGGGTGCGGTGGGCGGAGACCACCTTCACTTCGAACGGAACACCCAGGGCTTCAAGCTTCTGGGCGGCGTGCTGCATGGTTTCCCAGTCGGAGCGGGAACCCATGACGATGCCGACAAGCGGCGCGATCGGGTTGGGGGTCATTGGCCGTCACCTGCCTTAAAGACGTATTCTAGCCGTCTTCCACGCAAGACGAAGAACCATGGATCGCAAGCTGCTTGACCTGCTGGTGTCGCCGGACACCCGCCAGCCCCTGTCCCTGCTGGATGGCAAGGGCCTGGAAGCCCTCAACAAGGCCATTTCCGCCGGCTCGGTGAACAAGGCCGATGGCAACCCGCTGGCCCAGCCGCTGCGCGAGGCGCTGGTGACCCGCGACCGCAAGCAGGTGTTCCGCGTGGACGACGGCATTCCGGTGCTGCTGGCCGAAGAGGCCATCCCGACCGCGCAGATCGCCGATTTCCCCGCCGCATGACCGCCCTGCCGACGCCGGATGCGGCCCTCGTCGCGGCCGATGTCGCCCGCGCGTTGGCCGAGGACCTGGGCAGCGGTGACGTCACCGCCGCCCTGCTGCCCGACCAGGCCGACAGCGCCTACCTGCTGTGCAAGCAGGATGCGGTGATCGCCGGCCGCCCCTGGTTCGACGCGACGCACCGCGCCCTGGATCCGCAGGTGCGCATCGAATGGCGCGTGGCCGAGGGCGACCGCGTCGCCGCCGGCACCGTGCTGGCCCTGCTGCACGGCCGCAGCCGCAGCCTGGTCAGCGCCGAACGCACCTCGCTCAATTTCCTGCAGACGCTGTCCGGCACCGCCACCACCACCGCCCGCTACGTGGCTGCGGTGGCCGGCACCGGCACGCGCATCCTCGATACACGCAAGACCCTGCCCGGCCTGCGTCTGGCGCAGAAGTACGCCGTGCGCTGCGGTGGCGGCGACAACCACCGCTTCGGCCTGTACGACACGGTGATGCTGAAGGAAAACCACATCCGCGCGGCCGGCTCGCTGCCTGCCGCCGTGGCCGCCGCGCGCCAGCAGTGGCCGTCGCTGCCGCTGGTGGTGGAAGTGGAAGACCTGGACCAGCTGCAGCAGGCACTGGAGGCGGGCTGCGAGCGCATCCTGCTGGACGACTTCGATGCATCGCTGCGCCGCGACGCGGTGCGCATCGCCGCCGGCCGCATTCCTCTGGAAGTGTCCGGCAGCGTCGGCCTGGAGGGGCTGCGCGCGATTGCCGAGGACGGCGTGGACTGCATTTCCATCGGTGGACTGACCAAGCACGTGCAGGCCATCGACCTGTCGCTGAAGCTGGGGCCGCCGCCGGGTTGAGGGTAGATCCGGGGTCAGATCCCTTTTCCGTTGGAAAAGGGATCTGACCCCATGTTCAATTCCGTTCTCACACCCTGCGTTCACGACGTCACTGCGACGCTGCGGCCATCCCCCACAGGAGCCGCGCATGCGCCGGATGCTGTTGCCTGCCTGCCTGCTGCTGGCCGCCGCGCCGCTGTCAGCCGCCGCCGCCGAAGCCTGCGACGTACCTCCGCGCTTCGGCCTGAGCCCGTTGGCCATCTCCATCCGCAACGCCGCCTGCAACGAACACCGGCTGTGGTACCGCCCCTTCATCGATCGCGACGGGCGCGCGGCCAGCCTCAGCGTCACCGAAGCTGAAAGCGAGCACCTGGCCGACAACGGGCTGATCGCCTGGCAACGCGTGGCCAGCTACTGGCGCGACAGCGGCACGCTCAACGCCATGGGCAGCATTCCCGGCGCCAGCAGTTGCCTGGCGCCGCTGGGCACGCGCTACACCGACAGCGACTGCCGCGCCTTCCTCGTGGACAACCCGTGGTCGGCCGCCTTCATTTCCTGGGTGATGACCCGCGCTGGCGTGCCCGGCTTCACCACCTCGCCGCGGCATATCGACTACATCCGCGCCGCCTACCAGGCCGGGCCGTCCGGCGTGCCGTACCGGCTGGTGGACCCGGCCACGGCCAAGCCGGCACCCGGTGACCTGCTGTGCTTCCTGCGCGACCGCAGCAGCACGCTGAGCTACAGCGGGCTGGTGCAGGCACTGGGCAACGGCTCGGTCGGGCACTGGAAATCGCATTGCGAAGTGGTGGTGGCAGCCAACCTCGGCGGCGACCAGACCCTGTACCTGGTGGGTGGCAACGTGATGAACACCGTGGCCATGCGCCTGCTGCAGCTGGACCGCACGGGCCTGATCCAGCTGCCGCCGGCACGCGACCGCAGCAGCACCGGCATCGAGCCCGCCTGCACGCCAGGCCGCGAGGATGAGTGCAGCTTCAACCGCCAGGACTGGGCCGCACTGCTGCAGCTGACGGCACCTGCGTCGCGGGTGGCACCGCCGCCGGTTCCAACGCCGCCGAATGGACAATGAGCGGGGTGGCTTGATCCGCTGCGTGTTCGCCGCCATCTTTGCGGGATCGAACCTGCACGCGTGACGCCATGCCTACCCTGTTGTTGCTGCTGATCGCCGGCGGCATCGTCTACTTCTTCTGGAACGCCGCGCGTTCGGCTGCCGAACGTGCCGTTGAGCTGGGCCGCAATGCGTGCCGCGCCGCCGATGTGCAGTGGCTCGACCAGGCGGTGCACGCCACCGGCATGCGCCTGTCGCGTGGCGAGGATGGCCGGCTCGGCTTCGAGCGCACCTTCAAGTTCGAGTATTCCTACGACGGCATTGATCGCCATGTCGGCCGCATGGTGCTGCGCGGCGACCAGCTGATCTCGTTCACCGGCCCGGGCGCGGCGCGGATCAGCCAGATCCGCGCGGATGTCGAGGAGGCAGAGGACATTTAAGCGGTAAAGGCGTGCCGACCAACGGTCGGCACCCACCCTTGTTTCATGGCGTGCCGACCAACGGTCGGCACCTGCCGTTACTTCACTACGCGCAGGGTCGGGCGACCCTTCGGCGGCGGGCTGGTCGGCGGCCGGTCGTCCGGCGGCGTGTCGCCTGACGGCGTTTCGCCCTCATGCAGCAGCTCGTCGCTGGCCGGTGCCGGCTCGGTGCCCGGAATATCGTCCGGCAGCGCCATGCCCTGCCCGGTCTCGCGCGCGTACACGGCCAGCACCGCGCTGATCGGCACCTGCACCGGATAACTGGTGCCGGAGAAGCGCGCCGAGAAGCTCACCATCTCGTTGTTGATCACCAACTGCACCACCGCGCGCTCGGCGATGTTGAGCACCACCCGGCCATCCTTCACCGCCGAAGGCGGGACCTGGACGCCGGGAACGCCGGCGTCGACCAGGATGTGCGGGGTCAGCTGGTTGTCGTTGATCCATTCCACCAGCGCCCGCAGCAGGTACGGGCGGTGGCTGGTCATGTGGAAGAAGTCGTCGGTCATGCGTGAAGTGTACGCGCCCGACGCCCCTGCCGGGGCGGATCGCCTGCACGCCGGTGGGCATGCAGACGGGATGCGGCCGCCAGGCTCAGCCCGGCAGGTCGCGCAGCTTCTTTTCCTGCTCGGTCAGGCTGCGGACGAAACCGGGGTGGCGGAAGATGCGGTTGCCGTAATCCTCGATGGCCTTGCCATCCTTGGGCAGCGGCACGTCCAGCGACTGCAGGCGCCAGATGATCGGCGCCATGGCGCAGTCCGCCAGGCTCATTTCCGGGTTGAGGAAGAACTTGCTGGCCTTGAACAGCGGCAGCGAGGCGGTCAGCAGCTCCTTCAGCCTCTTGCGGCCGGCCTCGGCCTGGGTCTTGTTGCCCAGCTGGATGGCCTGCACCTGCGGCACCCAGTCGTGTTCGATGCGCAGCATGGCCAGGCGGATGCGCGCACGCGAGAGCGGATCGACCGGCATCAGCGGCGGATGCGGGTAGCGCTCGTCGAGGTACTCGCTGACCACCGAGGCGGCGTACAGCACCAGCTCGCGCTCGACCAGGGTCGGCACCGAGTGGTAGGGGTTGAGGTCGATCAGATCTTCAGGCGGATTCTGCGGGTCGACAGGAACGAAGTCATAGCTGACCCCTTTGGCCGCCAGGACCAGGCGTACCCGGTGGCACAGGACATCATCGTTCGAGGAAAACAGCGTCAGTGTATTGCGCATGCGTACGCTCGCCGCCATCAAAGGCTCTCCCACGACAGGAGACCGCCTGCCGCATCGGCGCCGCCAGCACCGTGCCGGCGGTCGACTCCTCCCCGAGTGTGCAACCGACCATCACAAAAGCCAATAGGCTTTGCGCTGGGGCGGCCGCAGAATCAGTGCACGTCCTTCCAGTATTCCTTCTTCAGCAGGTACAGCAGGAAGGTCAGCAGGGCCAGGAACAGGATCACCCACACGCCCAGCTGCTGGCGCTTAAGTGCGGCCGGTTCACCGGCATATTCAAGGAAGTTGGTGATGTCCCGCACGGCCTGGTCGTACTGCCCGGCATCGACGTTGCCCGGCGATTCCAGGCGCAGGCCGGCGACCGGCGGGTCCATGCCCGGCGCTTCGGCCTTGCCGTGCACCGCGTGCTGCAGGCCCTGCATCTCCCACAGCGGGTTGGGCATGGACGCGTTGGCGAACAGGGCGTTGTTCCAGCCCAGCGGACGGCTGCTGTCCAGGTAGAACGACTTGAGGTAGGTGTAGATCCAGTCGCTGCCGCGTACCCGCGAGATCAGGCTGAGATCCGGCGGCATCTTGCCGAACCATTTCTCGGCCTGTTCCTTGGGCATCGCCACCGGGATCGGGTCACCGATCGCCGAGCCGGTGAAGTTGAGGTTGGCCATCACCTCTTCCTCGCTCAGGCCCAGGTCCTGGGCCATGCGCGAATAGCGCAGGTACTTCAGCGCGTGGCAGCCGGAGCAGTAGTTCATGTACAGCTGCGCGCCGCGCTGCAGCGATGCGCGGTCACCCAGGTCGTTGCCGGCCTGCAGCAGCTTGGTGCCACCCTCGGCGGCGGAGGCCAGGAAACTGCCCAGCATCAGGGTGGCCATCAGGGCCAACCGGACCATCCAGCGATCAGTCATGGGTGGTCACCCTCTCCGGTACCGGCTTGGTCCTGTCCAACCTGGTCCATAGCGGCATGGTGATGAAGAACGCGAAGTACAGGAAGGTCAGCACCCGCCCGACGTAGGTCTCGTGCGCGTCGGTGCCCGGGCCCGAGCCGATCACGCCCAGCCAGACGAAGCACACCGCGAACACCCCCAGCAGCACCTTCGACAGCAGGCCTCGGTAGCGGTAGGACTTGACCCGCGCGCGGTCCAGCCATGGCACCAGGAACAGGATGGCGATGGCCGAGAACATCACCAGCACGCCGCCCAGCTTGTTGGGCACCACGCGCAACATCGCGTAGTACGGCGTGTAGTACCAGACCGGCTTGATGTGCTCGGGCGTCACCAGGCGGTTGGCCTCGGTAAAGTTGTCATGCTCCAGGAACAGGCCACCAAAGGCCGGCGCGAAGAAGATGATGAAGGCCGCAATGATCAGCAGGAAGCCGGCACCGACGCCATCCTTGAGCGTGTAGTACGGGTGGAAGGGAATGCCGTCGGCCGGAGCGTTCGGCGACCAGCGGTTGCCCTTCGGCCCCTTCTTGATCTCCACGCCATCAGGGTTGTTCGACCCCACTTCGTGCAGTGCCCCCAGGTGCAGCACCACCAGCAGCAGCAGCACCAGCGGCAGGGCAATGACGTGCAGGGCGAAGAAGCGGTTGAGCGTGGCGTCACTGGGCAGGTAGTCGCCCATGATCCACTCGGTCAGGCCGTTGCCGATGACCGGTATGGCACCGAACAGCGAGATGATGACCTTCGCGCCCCAGAAGGACATCTGGCCCCACGGCAGCACGTAGCCCATGAAGGCTTCGGCCATCAGCACCAGGTAGATCAGCATGCCGAGGATCCACACCAGCTCGCGCGGTTTCTGGTAACTGCCGTACAGCAGCCCGCGGAACATGTGCAGGTAGACCACGATGAAGAACAGCGAGGCCCCGGTGGAGTGCATGTAGCGGATGAGCCAGCCCCACTCCACGTCCCGCATGATGTATTCGATGGAACCGAACGCCTCGGCGGCGTTGGTCTTGTAGTGCATCGTCAGGAAGATGCCGGTGACGATCTGGTTGACCAGCACCAGCAGCGCCAGGGAACCGAAGTAGTACCAGATGTTGAAGTTCTTCGGCGCGTAGTACTCGCTGACATGCTTGCGGTAGACCGGCATCAGCCCCGGCGCGCGGGCGTTGACCCAGTCGGCCACGCCGCTGGCGGTACGGGCGAGGATATTGGCCATCAGGCTGCCCCCTGCGGATCGACACCGATGATGATGGTGTTGTCGTCCTGGTAATGGTGCGCGGGCACCTTCAGGTTGATCGGCGCCGGCACGTCCTTGAAGACGCGGCCGGACATGTCGAAGCGCGATTTGTGGCAGGGGCAGAAGTAGCCGCCCTTCCACTGCGGGTCGTAGGGCTCGGGCCGGATCTCGGCGACCATTTCAGGCGAACAGCCCAGGTGCGTGCACAGGCCGACCAGCACGGAGATGTCCGGCTTGATCGAGCGCAGCTCGGGGTTCTGCTTGAGCACATAGTCCGGCTGCTGGTCCTTCTCGCCGGACTCGGGGTCCTTGAGACGGCCATCCAGCCCATGCAGTGCATCCAGGATCGCCTTGGACCGTTTGACGATCCAGATCGGCTGGCCACGCCATTCCACGATCAGGCGTTGGCCTTCCTGCAGGGCGCTGATGTCGGCCACCACCGGTGCGCCGGCAAGCTTGGCGCGGGCACTGGGGTTCCAGGATTTGATGAAAGGAACTGCGGTGAATCCGACGCCGACGGCGCCCACCACGGCTGTGGTGGCAGAAAGAAAACGCCGACGTCCGGTGTTGACTGGATCGTGTACCCCATCGTTGGCCATCCGGCACTCCGATATTGATTAGGTAGCTTTAAGGCTGCCAGCGGATCCGGTGGGGGCCAGAGCCGCATTGAATCATGGGCGAGTGTAGCGGAACCGTCTCGCGCCACACAACGCATTGCAACAATCTTTGTAAAGCGTGCCGACTGACAGTCGGCACCTACCGACAGTCGGCACCTACTGCTTGCTCAATTCGGTGCGGTAACGATCGGCCAACTGGCCGACGCGGCGCACGTAGTACTGGGTTTCACTGTAAGGCGGTACGCCACCGTGGCGGTCGACCGCGCCTTCGCCGGCGTTGTAGCCCGCCGCGGCCAGGGTCAGATCGCCATTGAAGCGCTTCAACAACCATGCAAGATACTGCACGCCGCCACGGATGTTCTGGCTGGCGTCGTAGGAATCACTGACCCCGAAGCGTGCGGCGGTCGGTGGCATCAACTGCATCAGGCCCTGCGCGCCGGCGCGGCTGAGCGCGGTCGGGTTGTAGGCCGACTCGGCATGGATGATCGCGCGCACGATCGCTTCTTCCACGCCGAACTCGCGCGCAGCCGAGGAGATCTCGGTCTGGAACGCGGTGGTGTTGAGGCGCACGCTGCCGAAGTCCACGCGCGGGTTGACCCCGCAGGCGTAGCAGCGCTCCATGAAGCTGTAGCGGATGGTGCGCACCGGGCCAAGGTTGGCCACCTGGGTGGGGCGCGCACTGGTGTAGTGGCGCACCCCGTCCTGCATGTACGAATAGACCTGGCCACTGACCATGCGGCCACCGCGCGGCGTGGCAGCGGCCTTGGCTGCGGGTGCAGCGGCGGGCGTGGCGGCGACGACGGGGCTGGCAGCGCTGGCGGCTACCGCGACCGGATTGCGCTCGGCACTGGCCACCTGGGTCGGGGCCGGGGCCGTGCTGGCGGTCTGCACGGGCGCGGCGGCCGGTACCGCGCGCGGCGCAGCCGGGCGGCGGGTATCGCGGGTGTAGCTGATGCTGCTGCAGCGCGCGCCGGGCACGCGCTTGCTGACATAGCTGGTGACGCCGTCGGCGCCCTGGCACTTGAACAGGGTGCCGGCGCTGGCCGGCGCAGCGGTCAGCGCAGCGATGATGATCGCCGTTGTCCCCAGTATCCCCTTCATGGCGGCGAGTGTCCCAGCTTCGCCCGGGCTTGCCAAGCGGCCCCGCTCAGTCCGTGACCGCCGGCACAGCCAGCAGCTGGCCCAGCCCGGCCAGGCGCTGGGCAAGTTCATCCCGCAGTTCCGGCGGGGAGGTCCACAGGGCCAGCGGCAGCCGGTCCAGGCTGAGGATCTGGGCCAGCATCATGCCGCGGCTCTCGGCCCCCATCCGCAGCAGGCAATGGTCGACGCCATCGGGCTCCAGCACCCCGCACCAGGGCGGAATGCGACCCTCCAGCTCGGCCTGGCTGCCCGCCAGGCGAAGGATGGCCTGCAGGATGAAAGGCGCCTGGCTGACCGCCTGCCGGACCATCACATCCGGCGGGGCCGGGGTGCGCCGATGCAGGCCCGGCTGCGGTTGCGGCTGCACCGCGCCCATCCGGTCCACGCGCAGGGTGCGCCAGTCCTCACGCACCAGATCCCACGCCAGCAGGTACCAGCGCCGGCCGTAATTGACCAGGTGCTGGGCCTCGACCTGGCGCTGGGTCACCACGTCCTGCGCGCTGCGGTATTCAAAGGCCAGCCGTGCCGCCTGCCGGCAGTGCTGTGCCAGCCGCCCGAGCAGGCGCGCATCGGTGGCCGGCAGGTCGGACAGGGTGGCGGTGGCCGCGTGCACCTCGCCGGCCTGCTGGCGACGCCGTGCCGGTACCAACGGGTCGAGCTTGGACAGCAGGCCACGCGCGGTGTCGTCGATGCCGGACACGGTGGCCGAGGCGGCCCGCAGGGCGATGGCCAGAGTGGTCGCCTCGTCCTCGTCCAGCAGCATCGGCAGGACCGGCGCACCGGCGCCAAGCCGGTAGCCACCCCCTACCCCGGCCGAGGCCTGGACCGGATAGCCGAGCTCGCGCAGGCGTTCGATGTCGCGACGGATGCTGCGCCGGTCCACGCCCATGCGCTCGGCCAGCTCGGCCCCGGACCAGTGCCGGCGGGCCTGCAGCAGGGCGATCAGTCGCAGCAGTCGGTGGGCGGTATGGCGCATGCGGAATCGAGGACAGAAGTCGTCCGCGATTGTGCCCCAGCATGGCCTCCCGGTTCACCACCCCTCGCAAGGAGCCCTGCCATGACCGCACGCCAGATCACCCTCTACCACGCCGCCCGTTCACGCTCGAGCGGCGCCGTCGCCCTGCTCGAAGCCCTGGACGCCGACTACCGCCTGCAGGTGCTGGATCTGAAGGCTGGCGCCAACCTGGCCCCGGCCTACCTGGCCATCAACCCGATGGGCAAGGTGCCGGCCATCATCCACAACGGCGCGCTGGTGACCGAACAGGTGGCCATCTACCTGTACCTGGCCGACCTGTACCCGGAAGCCGGGCTGGCGCCGCCGATCGGTGACGGGCAGCGCGGGCCCTACCTGCGCTGGATGGCCTTCTACGGTGCCTGCTTCGAGCCGGCCATGACCGACAAGGCCATGCATCGCGAGCCGCCGCCGCGGATGATGTCGCCCTACAACGATGCCGAGACCGTGCTGCAGGTGATCGAGGCGCAGCTGGCGCAGGGGCCGTACCTGCTTGGCGAGACCCTGAGCGCGGCCGACATCCTGTGGGGCAATGCGCTGGGCTGGATGCGCGAGTTCGGACTGGTGCAGCCGGCCCCGGCCACCGCGACCTACATCGACCGGATGAGCACGCTGGCCGCGTTCGACCGGTCCCGCCAGATCGACGCGGAGCTGGTGGCGGCGTAAGGGTAGCCGAGCGTGGGCTCGGCTCTACAGGAGCACGGCGGGCGGCGCGGGATGCGGGTAGAATTGCCCGCTTTCCCGCCACCCGAATGGATTAAGCGCCATGACCGGGACGCCAGACGTCTTCCCGCCCGCCCCGGGCGGTACCCCGCTCGTTGCCCTGCCCGCCGGTCCGCGCAAGCCCGACCAGGTGAAAGGCAAGCTGTACATCAAGACCCACGGTTGCCAGATGAACGAGTACGACTCGGCCAAGATGGCCGACGTGCTTGCCGCCAGCGATGGCCTGGAACTGACCGAGACCCCGGACGACGCCGACGTCATCCTGGTCAACACCTGCTCCATCCGCGAGAAGGCGCAGGAAAAGGTGTTCAGCCAGCTCGGCGTGTGGAAGAGCCTGAAGAACAAGGGCCGTGAAGTCATCATCGGCGTGGGCGGCTGCGTGGCCTCGCAGGAAGGCGAAGCGATCATCAAGCGCGCGCCGTTCGTGGACCTGGTGTTCGGCCCGCAGACCCTGCACCGCCTGCCGGAACTGATCCGCGCCCGCCGCGAGCAGAAGCGCCCGCAGGTGGACATCAGCTTCCCCGAGATCGAGAAGTTCGACCGCCTGCCGGAACCGCGCGCCGAAGGCGCCTCGGCGTTCGTCTCGATCATGGAAGGCTGCTCCAAGTACTGCTCGTTCTGCGTGGTGCCCTACACCCGCGGCACCGAAGTCAGCCGCCCCTTCGAGGACGTGGTGGTGGAAGTGGCGCAGCTTGCCGCGCAGGGCGTGCGCGAGATCAACCTGCTCGGGCAGAACGTCAACGCTTACCGCGGTCCCTACGGTGATGGCGAGTTCGCCGACCTGGGCCTGCTGATCCGCACCATCGCCGAGATCGACGGCGTGGGCCGCATCCGCTTCACCACCTCGCATCCGCTGGAGTTCAGCGATTCACTGATCGACGCGTTCCGCGATGTGCCGCAGCTGGCCAACTTCCTGCACCTGCCGGTACAGGCCGGCAGCGACCGGGTGCTGTCGGCGATGAAGCGCGGCTACACCGCGCTGGAATTCAAGTCGAAGATCCGCAAGCTGCGTGCGGTACGCCCGGACATCTCGATCAGCTCGGACTTCATCGTCGGCTTCCCCGGCGAGACCGATGCCGATTTCGAGAAGACCATGAAGCTGATCGAGGATATCGGCTTCGATCACAGCTTCTCCTTCATCTATTCGCGTCGCCCGGGCACCCCGGCCGCCGACCTGGAGGACACGATCAGTGATGCGGAGAAGCATGCGCGCCTGTCGCGCCTGCAGGAACGCATCAACGCGCATGCGGCCGGCATCTCTGAAAAGATGGTCGGCACCGTGCAGACCGTGCTGGTGGAAGGCCCCTCGCGCAAGAACCCGAATGAGCTGACCGGCAAGACCGAGAACATGCGTTCGGTGAACTTCCCGGCGCCGGCGCGCCTGATCGGCCAGTTCGTGGACGTGGTGATCACCGAGGCACTGACCAATTCGCTGCGAGCACGCGTGGTGGCGGAGTAAGGCGTGCCGGCCAATGGCCGGCCCTGCCGGTCGGATCCCTGCAGGGGCGCCGACCTCGCCAGCATGGAAGGCGTGGTGATTTTTTCACCACGTCATGCAGAGCCTTTTGGTACAAGGCTCTGCGCCACCTATCCACAGGTTGATTGGGCTTCGTTCCACAGCGGATGTGGAGAAGCTGGGGTGTTAGAGCGGGAACAGCCGCGCCGCTACTGCATCCGGTCAGGCAAGCGAAATGATGCCCTCGCAGAGTCCCCATCCCCCTCCTACCCCCCTGGAAAGCCGAGCTTCGCGGTACCAAAGCCGTACTTGGTTTCCATCAGCTTCTTCACCGGGCCCATGCCCTCCACGATCATCTTGCCGTCAGGCGTGCCACACCGCGTGCCCACCTGCGTCCTGCCGTACTGCAGCTCGGCTTCACGACTGCGCTTGGGCCGAGGATCGGGCTCCCACCAGGGGAAATGGGCGTAGGGCTTGTTGGTCGAGACTTCGTAGCGCCAGCACACGAACGAGAGGGTCTCTTTGCCGGCCGCGTCGTAGTCATACACGCGGTAAGAGCTGTAGCCATTGGTGAGCGGCGTGAGCTTCAGCACGCCCTTTCCTGCGTAGGTGCGAAGGTTCTCGGTGTAGCCATCAGCAGGGACCGGGCCGGACAGGATCACCCGGGTGAGCTTGCCGCTTGCGTCGTAGTTTTCCTGCCGATTCAGATCCAGCGTGCGCCATTGGCGTTCGCGGGGATGCTTGGCACCTGGGGAGAAAATTTCGAAAATTCTCTGTCCAGATTGATGCTGGTAATTGCGCACACGCGTGTAGCCAACAATGCCACTGAACTGGTCGCCCGCTGCTCTCAAAGGAACAGCCTCAGCCGGAAACGTATAGCGAAGCTCCTGATTGTGACCGGAGGCTCTCTGCGAAAAAATCGGCGTCATGTCGAACGCCGCAATGGCCGCCGAGTAGCTCTTCAATCGGACCAACCCATGCTCCTCGTTGGAGTCGAAGTGAACTTCCCGGACAGTGTGATCAGCGCCTCCCTCCTTCAAGTAAACCACCCCCTGCCCGGTCCAAGCGCCACTGCGCTCGTCGCCGCCCGCAGGCAGAGTTCCCGTCGTGTCCTTCCCCGCAGAAAGGGTCTTTGGCCTGCGCATATCCACAACTTCAACGCTCCCATCAGGATAGTAGTTGTACCCAGTGACCTGAGACGGCACCTCCTCCATGCTGAGATCCGAGCATTGAAAGGCGGGGTTCAACGATGCTTCCGCCCCCGGCGAGCCAGAAACCATGATCACGCGACCAGCGTTGTCATAACGAACACAGGCCTCTACGGCATTCAGTCGATAGAAGTCCCTGATGCTTCCCTCCCATCCTCCTTGGAACATCGGCCGGGTCAACCGGACCTCTCCCAGCCTTCCACTTGAATTGTAAAAATACGCACGAACTTCATCGAGATAGAAGTAGGGAAAGATCCGCTTCAGAACAGGGTTATCTGGTGACAGCTCATTCCCTGCGGGAGAGGTAGCATGTGCGCCTCCTGTCGTCCTCTTTGCCCAGCTCTCAGTCCGACAGACACGCTTACCACCCTTATCATCTGACTCAAGATAGATGACCTGCCCACCATCCCCATCGAATCCTCTGTTATGAAGGAGAGAGACTCCCGGTACGATTTCCGGAAAACTCACCCTCTTTTTTTCATTAACACTTGGAAGACGATAAGTGACCTTCTCGGCGCTCGATGGCAATAGCCGCATTTCCATTCCGGCTTCAGCCGCCACCAAAGGAGCTTCGGCATCGTTACAAGCAGCACTGACAGATGCGCTGACGGCGAGCATGCCGACTACGAGTAACGTTGCAGAGATACACACGCTTTCACGCGTTAAGCCTTTCATTCCTGTCCTTTTGGCAAATTACCATCGGCGTACCCGATATTGGACCCACTGGCACAGCGCGGCGATATCAGCTCAATTCCCCGGCACAGTCCATGCCACGCAACCGCGTGATCTGTAAGGGGATGCCGACACCCCTCACGAGCTCTGGACAGACTTCTCGCCTTACTCGCCCGGAAAGCCGAGCTTCGTGGTCCCAAAGCCATACTTGGCTTCCATCAGCTTCTTCACCGGGCCCATGCCCTCCACGATCATCTTGCCGTCGGGCGTGCCGCACCGCGTGCCCACCTGCGTCCTGCCGTACTGCAGTTCTGCTTCACGACTACGCTTGGGGCGGGGGTCGGACTCCCACCAGGGGAAATGGGCGTAGGGCTTGTTGGTCGAGACTTCGTAGCGCCAGCAGACGAACGAGAGTGACTCCTTGCCGGTGGCGTCATAGTCGTACACGCGGTAGGAGCTGTAGCCGCTGGTGAGAGGCGTAAGCTTCAAAACGCCCTTTTCTGCGTAGGCGCGCAGGTTTTCGGTGTAGGCGTCAGCAGGGGTCGGGCCGGACAGGATCACCCGGGTGAGCTTGCCGCTTGTGTCGTAGTTTTCCTGGCGTTTCAGATCCAGCGTGCGCCACTGGCGTTCCCGAGGGTGCTTTGCGCCCGGAGCAAAAATCTCGAAGATGCGCTGTCCGGTGCGGTGGAAATACTCACGAACACGCGTATATGCGGTTACGCCGTCAAATTGCCCCTTCAGCACATCTGGCGATACACGCTCTCCAGGGAAGGTGTAGTTCAACTCCCTACCTTCATCCCGACTGCGTTGCTCAAAGACGGGCGTCGCGTCGGATGACGCGATGGCAAAGGATTCACTCTGTATACCAGTAAGCCCTCGCTTATCGCTCATCTGAAACGATGCACCAACGCGGCGGTGGACGTTGCCATCATTGAAGTAAAAATCTCCTTGCGCGTACCAGGCACCATCCGTGACCTCGGTTCCAAAACCGACATCTTCTTGCCCCGCGCCCTCCCCAGGCTTGCGCGTAGCCATCTTGGTCATATCCGAAGCCAAGAATCCATCAGCTCGATAGGCGAAATACCTAGTAACCTTCTTTACAGGCCCATCGCGAAGCTGCGAACACTGAAAGCCCGGACTACCTGAAACACCCGTCTCAGAGCTTTCATTTGCCACTTCAATTCTGCCTTCCTTATCATAGAGCGCACAAAAAATTGTGCTACCACGCGCATTCGCATCAATCTTTCGACTGGATACAAGTAGACCAGACGGATCATAGTGAATGGTGCGAACTTGCCGAAGTTCGAAGTACGGGAGAATCCGCTGGATTGCAGGAAGCGAGCTCGCATCATCGCTACTCACCTTTTGTACTCTTCGCTTCCACTCCTCCACCCGGCAGAGCCTCGGCCCTTGAGGGCCCGGCTCTAGATAGAAGATCGTTCCACCTTCGGAACTGAAAGGCTTGTTCTCCAGTCTTGTGACCTCCGGATAGACGCCAATGCGGATGAATGGTGCGACCTCGTTCGCTCGACTCAGACTTATGTGGAATCGATCAATGGGTTCCGGACTGAAGCGGATCTCTACACTTCTATCCGGCGACGCACTCAGGTCGCCATTCATCGGCACACAGTCAGCAAAGGCGGCGCTTGCGCAGGATACTGCACCGAAAAAGGCCATGACTCTGGGGACAGTATATCTATTCAAACCTGCTCTCCATGTCCTTCGTCGACACTTTGTCTCGCCAGCATCGTACCTCCTCGCAGGTCAGTCCCGAGGGGCAGCGCTGCGATGATCTCGTTAGGCATTGTTGCGGCGGGGTCATCCATGCCGTTGCCCCACAAAAGCGGCATCGCCACCCAAAAGCCTCTGACGCGTGACTCGCCCGCCTTCAGCGCCTCCACAGCTTTTCCCACATTGTGCCGTCCCACCGCGCTGGTCACATAGTCGTTCACGACACTATGTTCCTGCATGAAGTCTGGCTGCAGGTCAGGTGGTTGTGCATACAACATGCGCTTGACATGTCCCTTGTCACTCAGACCCGCAGACGGAAACCCTCCGAATACGGCATCGTACCGCCGAAACGAATCGCGAGGGACGTTGGTAAAAACGCGCTCGTACGTGGTCGCGTTGGAATCCGCTCGCACCCTAATCCCCTTCCACGTAGCGGGACTCGCCGGGTTCTCGATCCTGATACTGGGGCTCTGAATATCGAACCAAGGCAGATACAATGCCGCAGATTCAACAGCGCTGTAGGGCTTATCCTTCTTTTCCGGCAACGGTTGGATTTCCTCCCCCAGGAACTTCCTCCAAAGCTTCATCCGCAGATCCCGCGCAAACTTCCGGGTTATCACCTTTACGCCATTACCCAGGTCCAGCGACTGGGCCGCACCATCCACGATCACCGCGGCGATCTCGGTATCGCCCGTGCCCAGCAGGCTGCGGTCGTTGCAGTTCGCACTTCCAATGATGGCCACGGCGTCGTCCACGATCAGCAGCTTGGAGTGTACGTAACACTATCCAGCTTCAGTCCGAGTTCCTTGCACCCCTTCTTCTCCAGTGCGTGCAGTGCCGTACCCGAAGATCGGGTGATCTGCACGCTGACGTTCCCGGCCTTGCCCGGTCGGGCCAGGTCGCCAAACAGTGCCTGCATGCCGCCCATGGACTGCAGCCACTGATCACTCAAGGGCGTCAGTTCCATCCCGCGCGCCAGCGTGGTCTGCTCCGACAGGCCGGCGACTGGCACGAGGTCGGGATAGAAGACTCGCCCTACTCGCCCGGCAACCCCAGCTTGGTCGTCCCAAAGCCGTACTTGGTTTCCATCAGCTTCTTCACCGGGCCCATGCCCTCCACAATCATCTTGCCGTCAGGCGTGCCGCACCGCGTGCCCACCTGCGTCCTGCCGTACTGCAGCTCGGCTTCACGACTGCGCTTGGGCCGAGGATCGGGCTCCCACCAGGGGAAATGGGCGTAGGGCTTGTTGGTCGAGACTTCGTAGCGCCAGCACACGAACGAGAGGGTCTCTTTGCCGGCCGCGTCGTAGTCGTACACGCGGTAAGAGCTGTAGCCGCTGGTGAGAGGCGTAAGCTTCAAACCGCCCTTCTCGGCGTAGGCGCGCAGGCTTTCGGTGTAGGCGTCACCAGAGACAGGGCCGGACAGAATCACGCGCGTGAGTTTGCCCTTTGCGTCGTAGTTTTCCTGCCGATTCAGATCCAGCGTGCGCCATTGGCGTTCGCGGGGATGCTTGGCACCGGGGGAGAAAATTTCGAAAATTTTCTGTCCAGATTGATGCTCGTACCCGCGGACACGCGTATAACGAGTCAGACCGACAAGCAGGCCCTCCATCACTTCAGGAGGCACGCGCTCACGAGTGAAGGTATAACTCAGCTCTCTACTGCCATCCTTGCTACGCCGCTCAAAAAGCGGCGTAGCATCAGACGGCACGATTTCAAAATTGGAGCCATGAAGTTGAGTGACACCACGCGCATCACTCATCTGGAAAACCAATGAGTCGTACCCGACTCCATTCCCGCGGTTAACGTAGTACAGCTCCCCATACCCCTGCCACGCGCCGTCATCTGCGGCGTCCGCGCTCTGCGTCTCCTCCGGATTCGCCTCTCCCTTGGCAGGAACCAATGACTTCGAAAGCTTCCGCTCCAGCGCACCATCGCCGCGATACTGAAAGTACTCTGTAGCGCTCAGTGATGGTCCATTCCGAAGCTCACTGCATTCAAAGTCACGGCCGAGTGACACTGTGTGGTTGTCGGTTGAAGTTGCAACCTCAACCCTCCCCGCTGCGTCATAGAGTGCGCAGAATTGAGTTTCAGCATTGCCATCGGCATCGACAGACGTCACCGCAGTGATGCGCCCGACACTGTCGTAAACAAAATTTCTTTCACGCTCAACCTTGAAGTACGGGTAGATTCCCCTCACGACCTTCGGGACGCTAACGGGAACGTCCTTTCTGATGGCAGCTCTCCGCACCCATTTCTCTTCTCGAAACACTCGAAGCCCGCCGCGCCCGTCGGGTTCCAGGTAGACAACAGATCCGCCATCTTTACCGAAAGGCCGGTTCTCAAGTTCAGCTGACGGCGTGACGGAAATCGGCACATTCGCAGCGATCACCGTAGGCCTCTCTCCGGAGATTCTTACGACGTTTCGTGACTCAGGCGAAAACCGTACTTGATAGCCGTTCGGCAATGAACTCGACTCATTCCCGGCATCACCAGCCTCAGCTACAACGGGGGCGAGGATCAGGGGGATCATCCAAAGGCGACTCATGCTTCTACCCCTTGATCGGGCGACGAACTTCTGCCACTGGATGCGAGGTAAGACCCAGTCGAAATCGAAATCGGAGCAGCCGCAATGAGTTCTTTGGGCATCGCCGCCGCAGGGTCATCCATTCCATGCCCCCACAGAAGAGGCATCGAAACCCAGAACCCGTGCAGATTCTTTTGATCTTTCATGAAAGCCATGGCTTTCGCGACATTGTGACGACCGACGCTCAGGGTTACCCCGTCAACCATTTCGCTAGGTTCGATCATGAACTCTGGCTGCAGATCCGGCGGTTGCCCATAGAGGCGCCGCAGTTGATGGCCTTTTTCATTGAACCCAGCAGCGGGAAACATATTGAACACCGCATCATAACGTGCCATGGAATCGTCCGGAGTATTAGAGAACACCCGACGGTAGGCAATCATGTTCAAGTCTGCGATCTTCCTAATTTCCTGCCACGTGGACGAGGCAGCTGGGCGCAACACGAAGGATTCCGGGGGCATCTTCTGAAATGGCGGGTAATAGGGCCGTGTGGCGTTCGATTCAGCATACCCGCGAAGCTTCCCGTCATTGAGCGAAATTTCCTCTCCCAGGAACTTCCTCCAAAGCTTCATCCGCAGATCCCGCGCAAACTTCCGGGTTATCACCTTTACGCCATTACCCAGGTCCATCGACTGGGCCGCACCATCCACGATCACCGCGGCGATCTCGGTATCGCCCGTGCCCAGCAGACTCCGGTCGTTGCAGTTCGCACTTCCAATGATGGCCACGGCGTCGTCCACGATCAGCAGCTTGGAGTGTACGTAACACTATCCAGCTTCAGCCCGAGCTCCTTGCCCCCCCCCCTTCTTCTCCAGTGCGTGCAGTGCCGCACCCGAAGATCGCACGATCTGCACGCTGACGTTCCCGGCCTTGCCCGGACGGGTCAGGTCGCCAAACAGTTCCTGCATGCCGCCCATGGACTGCAGCCACTGATCACTCAAGGGCGTCAGTTCCATCCCGCGCGCCAGCGTGGTCTGCTCCGACAGGCTGGCACCTGTCACGAGTTCGGGATAGAAGACTCGCCCTACTCGCCCGGCAACCCCAGCTTGGTCGTCCCAAAGGCGTACTTGGTTTCCATCAGCTTCTTCACCGGGCCCATTCCCTCCACAATCATCTTGCCGTCCGGCGTGCCGCAGCGTGTGCCCACCTGCGTCCTGGCGTACTGCAGCTCGGCTTCACGACTGCGCTTGGGGCGGGGGTCCGCTTCCCACCAGGGAAAATGGGCGTAAGGCTTGTTGGTCGAGACTTCGTAGCGCCAGCAGACGAACGAGAGTGACTCCTTGCCGGTGGCGTCATAGTCGTACACGCGGTAGGAGCTGTATCCGTTGGTGAGCGGCGTGAGCTTCAGCACGCCCTTTTCTGCGTAGGCGCGAAGGTTCTCGGTGTAGCCTTCGTCACCAGAGACCGGGCCGGACAGAATCACCCGCGCAAGCTTGCCATTTGCGTCGTAGTTCTCCTGACGATTCAGATCCAGCCTGCGCCACTGGCGTTCGCTCGGATGCTTTGCCTGCGGTCCGAATACTTCGAAAATCCTGCTATCCGAACGGTGCAGATACTCACGCACACGGGTATAGCCTGTGACTCCTTCAAAGTACCCCTTGGCGACCTCTGGAGGAACACGCTCACCCGGGAACGTGTACCGCACCTCCTGCGACACGCTCCGACTGCGCTCTGCGAAAACTGGAGTGGCGTCAGATGGAACCAGCGTAGCGGAAGGGCTTTGCACCCCTACAAGCCCTCGCTTTTCGCTGCCATAGAAGCGAATGCCAACGATCCGTTTCAGTTCAGCATCGTCGACATTGACGAAGCCCCCCACAGTCCAGGCACCGTCGGTCGCCTCCGTTCCAAGGCCGATGTCCTCGCGGTAGGGATCCTCACCTGGCTTACGGGTGGCCTGCTTGACTACATCGGAAGCGCGCAATCCATCCGGCCGATAAGTGAAGTACCGAGTGGTAACGCGGGATGGCATATCTCGGAGCTGCGAACACTGGAACTCTGGCTTATCCGAGACAATCAACCCAGAACTCTCATTTGCCACTTCTATGCGACCCTTTTCGTCGTAGAGTGCACAGAATGTTGTGACCCTACGCCCTTTCGCATCAACATTCTGAATCGAAGTCAATCCACCAGCCAAGTCATAATGGAGCTCATAGCTCCTGTTCAGCTCGAAATAGGGATACACCGGCCTCACCGCAGGATGCAGGCTCTCAGGCGGCACCTGCCCAATCAATTTGGATTCCCGCCTCTTCCACTCTTCAACGCGGCACAGCCGTTGCCCTTGAGCGCTTTCTTCCAAGTAATAAACAGCACCACCATTCGAGTTGAACGGCTGATTGTGCAGCTCACCGAGGTTTGGTTCGACACTGATCCGTACGTAGGGGGCAACTTTGTTCGCGCGACTAAGGCTGGCGCCTACCGCATCCACCTCGTCTGATGGGCTTGGCCTGAACTTGATCACCATCCCACCATCCTGAAACCGGAGGCCCTTCTCATTTGACGAACCGCAGTCTGCAAGCGCGGTTTGCACTCCACACAGGCCTCCCAAGGCCACCATCGCCCTCAACAGTAGATGCCCACTCATACCTGCTCTCCGTGCCCCCAAGAACCATGTCGACCCGAGTACGCTAGTTCAGTTGACCGATTTCCCTCAATAGGTACGACCGCGATGATCTCGTTCGGCATCGCTGCAGCCGGATCATCCATCTCACTCCCCCAGAGGAGTGGCATGGTCACCCAGAAGCCCTGAATCCCGCGGCGCGTTTGGGTACCTCTGAGAAAATCCGTCGCCTTACGCACGTCATGCCGCCCCACTGCACCGGTCACGTAGTCGTTCACAACACTTGGCTCCTGCATGAAATCTGGCTGCAGATCTGCCGGCTGCGCATAGAGCATGCGCCTCACGTGCCCTTTGTCACTAAGACCGGCCGCCGGGAATCCATGAAACACAGAGTCGTAGCGAGGGAATGAGTCGCGAGGGACATTCGTGAAGACACGCTGATAAGCTTCCGAATTGGCATCCGCAAGCTCCCTGATTCCCGTCCAAGTTCTGGTACTTGCCGGTTTGTCGACCTCCAGGGTTGGAACTTTTTCGCTGAACCAAGGGTAGTAGTCTTCGGTTGCATTAGAAAAGACGAATTGCTCCCCCCCCCTTCTCAGGCTTCGTCTCAAGCGCCTGCCCCAGGAACTTCCTCCAAAGCTTCATCCGCAGATCCCGCGCAAACTTCCGGGTTATCACCTTTACGCCATTACCCAGGTCCAGCGACTGGGCCGCACCATCCACGATCACCGCGGCGATCTCGGTATCGCCCGTGCCCAGCAGGCTGCGGTCGTTGCAGTTCGCACTTCCAATGATGGCCACGGCGTCGTCCACGATCAGCAGCTTGGAGTGTACGTAACACTGCTCGGTCACCACATACAAGGGGGTGGCCTGGTCCGCGCCGATCGTATGCGGCGCGTAGTGGTTCTTGTGGTTGGTGTCAGCAAGCACCCCGTAACTTCTCAGGTTCATTACCGACAGGTACTCCTTCCACCGACCTGCCTTCACCTCCGCCTGCAGGTCGGCCTCTTCCACGCTCACCTCGCGGATGTCCTTGTCGCGTGCGATCAGCGAACGGCAGATGCGGCGGATGAGGCTGTCGTCGCCGCGCAGCAGCGTCTGCTGCACCCAGTACTGCTGCTTCAGCACGGCACCATCGAACAGGCTGCCCTCCGGATGCACGGGCAACGTGATGTAGACGTGGAACCCCTGCCTGGCCACGATGGCGCGGCGGATGCGCGCGGCGATGGCCGCCACCAAGGGGTTGCTGGCCGCTGACTTCACGCCCTGCTTCCGCGTGACCATGTTCTGGACCACGCCGGCCTTTCCAAGAGGACCACTCATGCCCACGCCCTTGTCGACGTAGCCTGCCTTTTTCTTCTCGGCCTCGGTCATTTCCCGGCGCTCGCCCCCCTTGATCGCGGTCTCCACCGCACTTCCTGGCCCGGCGTCGGCCCATCCGCAGTCGGAAATCAGGAACTGCGTCTCCAGGTAGACGAAGGCACTGGCCGAGGCGATGCAGTTGACCATCGCATCAAGGATGGAATGCATCGGCTGGTCGCGCTCCCAGTAGGGTTGCAGGCAACTGGCATCATCCAGCTTCAGGCCGAGCTCCTTGCACCCCTTCTTCTCCAGGGCGTGCAGTGCCGTACCCGAAGATCGCACGATCTGCACGCTGACATTCCCGGCCTTGCCCGGTCGGGTCAGGTCGCCAAACAGTTCCTGCATGCCGCCCATGGACTGCAGCCACTGATCACTCAAGGGCGTCAGTTCCATCCCGCGCGCCAGCGTGGTCTGCTCGGGTACATCCGACCCGACCAGGCCATTGGCACCCCGGATTCCCCAGTTCAAGCTTTCGCGCACCACCGTACCGATCTCGCGATCACCGCGTTGGTTCTGCCAGACCATGGCATTCCAGCGGTGCATGAAGTTGCGGCAGATATCGAACACCGCCGGCCCCTGCAGCCGCGCGTGCACGTCCTGCCATGGCATGCGTGGCTGGCGCCCGCTGTCGAGCAGCCGCTGGATGCGATCCACCGGCTCGTTGATCCACTTCACCAGCGATTCCCAGGCCTGCTTCGCCTTGACGATCTTGCTCTCGATCTCGGCATATTTGGCTTCCGCGTCCTTGACCAGCGAGGCGGGATCGCGCACATATCCCACAACGGTGGTGGCCGTGTTGACCGGGCCCAGAATGGCGTCCTTGAACGCGGCCTTGCGCTCATCGAACCATTCACCGAATTTCTTCGCCTGGATCGTGGCGAAAGCTTCCGCGGCACGCGCGGCAGCCGCAGCTGCCTCGCCGACATTGAGCTTGACCGCCTCGTCGGCGGCCCTGTTGGAAGCGGCAGTGACCTCGGCATACTCCTTCTCGATTTCTGTCAGCCAGTCCTTGATGGCAAGAAAGGTCTTGGCGACCGTACGCTGCACCTTTGTTGCTTCTTCCATGCCTGGGATGACCCATTCTGCGAGCTTGCGGATGCCCTCGCGTTCCAGCGCCTCCGGCACACCCAGCTTGTCCGCGTAGTCCTGCAGTTCGGCCAGCGCAGCGCCGGCGTCCCACTGCGCCTTCATCCGGTCCAGCGCGATGGCCAGGCCCGGCACGTATGCCTGGGCAAAGCCGGGGCGGACACGGCCGGCCGCATCCGGGCTGGTATCGGGCTTGTCCAGGGTCAGGTCCTGCTCAGCCCTGGTCATGCCGCGGAACTTGCTCAGGCAGTTGTTGTAGTGGTCATTGAGCACATGCAGCCTGGGGTCGCAGACCACGTCGAAGTTGCCGTCGTCCCAGCGGCCATGGGCGATGTCCAGGCCGCCGACGAAGCCGATGTGCCCATCCACGACCAGGATCTTCTGGTGGTGCGAGAAGGCGATATTGAAGGCATCGGTGCGGCCGGTGGCCGGGTTGTGCAGGCCGACCTGCACCTGCCCCGGCGTGTTGGCATCCTGCATCTTGTACAAGGCCGTACGCGCCTCGTTTTCGTGCGTATAGGCCGCCGCCTCGACACTGTCGTAGAGCAGTACCCGCACATCCACGCCGCGCTGGTTGATGGCGTCGAACAACAGTTCACTGAGGCGACTGGCGTGGGCGCCTCCGCGTTCGTCCATCTCGGTGTCGAAATTCATCTGCCAGTCGGCGATGAAGATGAATTTCTGCGCATTGCGGATGGCGTCCGCCATTGCCTTCATCGCCGAACGCCCGTCGGTGAACGAATCGACCTTGTTGCCTCGCCGGACGGGCGCGAACTGGCGATCGGGCGGTGCGTAGTAATCACCGCTGGTGGTGCCCTTCTGCCCGTCCAGGCAGGTCAGGGCGGTATGCGGGACGCTGCCCAGTGTGGTGCCATCTGCCATGACTAGATCTCCTTGCGCTGGGCCGGATCGGCGTCGATATGCGACTGGAACTCGTACTCGGCGCGCTGCCGGTAGGCGTACAGGGCCGCATCGTCGGGCAGGTCGGCCAGCGTCTTGCCGTAGTTGATCGCCTCGAGCGTGTCCATCGTGGCGCGCACGCCGGGCGAGCTGCTGTACGGCCGCGGTCGCTGAAGTGGAATGACGTCGATGCCATGCACCAGGAACAGGCGCCCCGGGAACCGGCCAGCGTCGTTCCAGATTTTCGCGCACAGTGCATCGTCCAGGCTCACATCACCCTGCGCATCCGCTTCGCCCTCGGCAAGCGTCTCGGCCCAGCTTTCCGGCACCAGCGCGCCGTCACGCAGTTCAGCGTCCAGGGCCTTCCGGGTGCGCACGATCTTCCAGGCCTGGCCTGCCAGTGGCAGGCCCTGGGGCCCTGGGATGTCCTGCAGCCGGAAGGCCAACTTTGGAATCTGTTCGCTGAGCGCGCTGGTGGGCATGTCCGGCAGGGGATACGTCAGCTGTGCCGGGCCTACGAACGACTTCTGCCCCGCATGGACGGTCACGGTGCCGGGACAGTTGACCACCAGATTGCCGCCTTCCAGGGTGAGGCTGGCGCCACCGGCCGTGGCGATGTGCAGGGTGCGCGGCGCGGCCAGTTCCAGCGCCCCTTGCGCACTGGCAGCACGTTGCGAGGCACGCGAGATGAGGTTGACCCGATCTGACTGGGCCCGGATGTCCAGCATGGCCTGTCCGGCCACGATGCTCAGCGCCGCATCGCCTGCAAAGCTGCGGCTGCCGGCAGCCAGCATGCCGATTGCCTGCCGCGCATGCAGGCGCGCATGGCCCGCCACGCTGGCGTCGCTGTGCTGGCCACTGGCCAGCGCCACATGCTGTGCACTGCTCCAGTGCAGGGACTGACCGGCGACCATGGCAAGGCCGGCATGGCCGTGCAGCGCCAGAGTGGGCGCATCGGTATGTGGCACCTTGGCGGCTGAAGGCTCTCCCGCGCCATCCGCGCAGGCCTGTGCATAGGTCTGGCCGGAAACGCTGGCACGGGCGACACGCTGCAGGCCGGCCAGACCCGCGCTGTCGTCGGGTGGCGCGTGGCTGGCCAGGCCAACCGTGCCGTGCGTGGCGCTCGTTGCATGGCTGACCTGGGCGAGGGTGGCAGCCTGCTGCAGCAACGCACCGGCCGCGACCACCTCCCCGGCTGGCGACGACGCGCCATGGGGCCTGGCAGTCAGCCACACGCCACGCTCCGCGCGCAGCGTGCCCCACGCATCTGTACGCAGTTCCAGCCCCTCACCGCGCAGTGAGCCGCGATGGTTGTCGGCCGTGTGCAGCAGATGGCCAAGATTCAATTCACTGCTGGCCTGGCTGCTGGCCAGCTGCAGGCGCAGCTGTGCATCGGAATCGTCGAACACCAGGCGGTTGTAGCCGGTGCCGGACCACTCGCGCGACTGGATGCCCCACAACGCCCCGGCGTGACGGTGCTGCCCCTCACCTGGCGCCATCGCATGCCAGGCCGGCGCGTGACCGCCCGCAGCATTGCCCTGCGCGCTGGCGCCGGTGTCGGTAGCTCGCCCGAACAGCCCGGTATCACCGGTCCCCGCTGCCGTACCGGCGGGGGTGGGTACGATGCCTGCGTCGCCGCGACCGTTGTAGAGCGCGCCGAGCACCAGCGGCCGGTCGATGTCACCTTCGATGAAGCCGACCAGCACCTCCTGGCCGACACGCGGCAGGAACTGCGACCCGACACCCGGCCCGGCATAGCGCTGCGCCACGCGCATCCAGCATGTGGCGTCCGCATCGGCAGCCCCTTGCAGATGCAGGCGCACGCGGACCCGGCCCTGGCTGTCTGCATGCAGGTCCGCATCGTCGCGGCCGCCACCGCTGATGACCGTGGCCGACTGGTAGCCCGGTGCAAGCGGGCGCGGATTGAGGCGCTCCCCCGTGCCATCGGGCAGCACGGGCCGCCACGGTTTCTGCTGGTCGACGGCGCGGAACCGATTGACGCAGCCGGTGGCGGAGGCGGCGTCCAACGGAGCACCCGGCAGCGCATGGCTGGCATCACGCCAGGCGGCGGGTGCCTCGGCGCGCGACGGTGCAGACGCCGTGGTCAGTGGCGATGGATTGCACCCGTGGTGCAGCACTTCGATCGGCAGGATCACCGGCGCGGAACCCGAGCCGGAGCCCAGGACGCGGATGAAGCGACCGGCCTGCAGGCTGCGGATACTCCCCGCCCCCACCCAACCGGCCAGGCCCGCTTCATGCGCCTCAGCCGCGCGGCGGGCCCGGCGCTGCCCGTCATCTGCCTGGGCGAAGGCATGGGCGCCGACGGGCTCGTAGATCTCGCGCGGACTGCTGCCTGCGCCCTGCAATGGCAGCTGGACATGGCGCACCACCGGCCCCTGATAGTCGCTGGTGGAAAGGGACAGGCGGTTGCTGCCCAACAGACGGTGCGGACCCAGCTGCTGCAGCGTGTCCGTTGCCTCGGTGCCGTCGTTGCGATGGAAGCGGATGCCGCCATCGCGGGCCGACTGTGGGTTTTCCGGCTGCACGGTGCTGTCGAACGACATCACCAGGGTCAGTCCGTCGCCGCTGTCACCGTCGAAGGCGCAGGCAATTCCCTCTTCGGCGAGCAGGCGCAGCACGAATGCCAGATCCGGCTCCCGGTACTGCACGCAGTAGCTGCGCACGGGCGCGGTGGCCAGGGCAGCCACGGCATCGTCGCTCCAGCGCCAACGGGCCAGATCGCCATGGCCGCCGAGCACGTCCTCGACGATGTCGCGCACGGGGCGCTCCTGGTACACCCGGCTGTGCCGGGCATGACCCAGAAACCACGTCCATGGCACAAGATGCAGGCGGTAGCGGGCCAGCCCGCCGTCGCTGCCGAGCAGGCAGGCCTCGGCAACATGCCCCCAGCGGTGATGGTCCTGCCCGTCGTCGAGGCGGGTGAGCAGCGCCCCGCTTCGGCCCAGCCAGGTGCCAAGCGGCAGGTTGGCATCCGGGTGCAGCACATCCACCCAGTAATCGAATCCGCTGGCCAGGTGTTCATGGCCCCACCACTGTTCGACGAACAACGGCGGCAGACCCTCGGCCTGCAGGCGGTGCAGCTGTTGATCGGGCTCCAGCCCGACCAGCGAAGCAAGCGCGGAATGCGCACGTGAAGCGTCCATGACTTCTCCTGTGCCAGGCGCTCCTGCGCTGGCGATGGCCTGCTGCCACCTTCCACGCGGACCTGACCAGGCCCGGCCGCCGACTTCCCTTGGCGGTCGCGTCTGACCCGGCGCCCTGCGCCGATCCTCGCGGAAGACCCTGTTCCATTGGGACTCTGGGCCGATATTCATCCCCGGACCGGCCGGCGTCAAGTTCCCGTCACATCCGCCAACGCCGGTCATGACGGTTTTTTCACCACCGGCTCATGAGGCTTGTGGCACAAGCGATACAGGCGTCTATCCACAGGTTTCCTGCGGCCCGGTCCACACAGGGTGTGGAAAACGCCCGACGCTGGCCGTGCGGCCCTGCCGCGCGCTACCCTTGCTGCTTGAATCCACTGTGGTGCAAGGCTTCCGCCCTACCCGATCAATGAAAAGCATCGAGCATCGAGATTTCACCCTGTCGCCGGAAGACAACGAGCGACTGGCCAACCTGTGCGGCCCCTTTGATGGGCATTTGCGACAGATCGAGCTGAAGCTCGGTGTGGAGATCGCCAACCGCGGCTTCGTGTTCCGCATCAGCGGGTCGGACGAGGCGATCATCGAGGCGCAGAAGCTGATCGAAGCGCTGTATGTCGAAGCCGCCGAAACCACCTTTGACAGCCACGCCATCCACCTGCGCCTGGCGCAGGCCAATGTCGAGCAGATCGCCGAGCGTTCCTACGAAGCGCAGGATGTGGCGATCAAGGTCAAGCGCGGCACCGTGCGCGGCCGCGGCGCCAACCAGGGCCGCTACCTGCACCAGATCGCGACCCACGACATCAACTTCGGCATCGGCCCGGCCGGTACCGGCAAGACCTTCCTGGCCGTGGCCAGCGCCGTCGAGGCTCTCAACGAGTCACGCGTGCAGCGGCTGATCCTGGTGCGCCCGGCGGTGGAAGCCGGCGAGAAGCTGGGCTTCCTGCCCGGCGACCTGAGCCAGAAGGTCGACCCCTACCTGCGCCCGCTATACGACGCCCTGTACGAAATGATGGGCGTGGAGAAGGTGGTCAAGCTGCTGGAAAAGAACGTCATCGAGATCGCACCGCTGGCCTATATGCGCGGCCGCACGCTCAACGACGCGTTCGTGATCCTGGACGAGGCGCAGAACACCACCATCGAACAGATGAAGATGTTCCTGACCCGCCTGGGCTACGGCTCCACTGCAGTGGTCACCGGCGACCTGACCCAGACCGACCTGCCCAAGCACGTGAAGTCGGGCCTGCGCGATGCCATCGACGTGCTGCGCGATGTGGAGGGCGTGACGTTCACGTTCTTCGAAGCACGCGACGTGGTCCGCCACCCGCTGGTGGCGCGCATCGTCAATGCCTACGACCGCCGCGACCTGCATCAGCTCAAGCCGGGCGCCGAATAACCGTACGCTGCCGTCGCGAGGCGGCCCGGGCTCCGCTGGAAGGTACCGAAAGGATGAGGATCGACTACGACGCCGACGACTGGACGTCGCAGTAGGACGCCACACGCGCGATACTGTCGCCTCTCAGATCTGAATGCCGGAATTGTCATGACCAAGGGCCCCGTCCGCCTCGATGTCGCCATCAGCTACGCCCTGCCCCGCGCCGGGCTGCCGGCGGCGGTGAGCTTCCGCAAATGGGTGGCCGCGGCCCTGAAGGGCCGTATCCGCGAGGCCGACCTGGCCATCCGCGTGGTCGATGCCAAGGAAGGCCAGTCGCTGAACCGGCATTACCGTGGCAAGGATTACGCCACCAACGTGCTCAGCTTCCCGGCCGATGTGCCCGAAGGCCTGCCCAAGGGCGTGAAGTTCCCGCTGCTGGGCGACCTGGTGATCTGCGCGCCGGTGGTCGCCCGCGAGGCCGACGAGCAGGGCAAGGCCCTGAACGCCCACTACGCGCACCTGACCGTGCACGGCGTGCTGCACCTGCTCGGCTGGGACCACGAGGACGACAAGGAAGCCGAGGCGATGGAACAGCTCGAGCGCGAGATCCTGGCCGAGCTCGGTATCGAAGACCCCTACGCCGGCGAGCGCTGAGCCGCGTACGGCGCTATCCTGCAGCTGCAACCTCCCCGGAGACACGGACGATGATGGGTGACATGGGGCCGATGCTGGCCAAAACGGCGATCTTTGCCCTGCTGCTGGTCGTGGCCGCCAACCTGCTGCACCGCCTCAGCGCCCGCCACCCTGATGGCCGGCATTGGCTGCTGCGCACGCTGGCCGTGCTGTCGCCGTCCAGCCTGCTGGCCGCGCTGGCGGTAGGCGTGGTTGGCCCGCACCTGCTGGAGGGCCCTGGGCCGGTGAGCAGCAACGGCACGCTGTGGATGGCGTCGATGGTTCTGATCCTGATCGGCGCGTTCTCCGCGCCGGTGTGCTGGCGCGTGGTCCTGCAGAAGCGCCTGGGGCGCGACAGCAGCAGCCTGCCGTTCTTCCATGCAAGCCGTGCGCAGCTGTGGGCGCTGTTCGTACTGGCCGCGGTGTACATGAGCGTCATCCCCCGTTCGGTCGCTGAAGTGCCGGACTGGCTGCTGGAATCGGGCCCCCTGCAGCTTGCATTGCGTGCGGTGCTGCAATTGGTGCACGTGGCACTGTTCTCGGCGATGCTGACCCTGCCGGTGATGGCGCTGCGCGCCGTGGCCCGCCGTTCGCTGGGGCGCATGCGGTCCCTGTTGGGCCGTACCTCGCAGGGCTGAGCATGCCCCCCCCGGGTGCGCCCCGGCCTGTCCGGTCGCGGGCGCGCCCCACCGCCGCTACCATGTCCGGGCACCCTTCATCGCGGATCCCATGCCTGTGCTGCTGCGTACTGCCCTGCCCCTGCTGCTTGCCTCTTTCGCCTCCACCGCATCGGCCGCCCCGCTGGACCTGCCGGCCCTGATCGAATGCCGCCAGGGCGTGGCCGAGCATGCCGCGCTGGCGCCGCTGCTGGCCGACCCGCTGAAGGCCGTGGCCCAGGGCCTGCAGCCGCTTCCGCAGGGCAACCAGTTCATGAGCGAATTCCGCCTGGCCAACCCCATCACCGTGTTCGGCCAGCAGACCGAACGGGTGGCCCTGGCCGGCGCCAGCGTGATGGCCGTGCTGGACCAGGCCGACCCGCACCCGCTGGCCAAGCGCCTGGAACTGGAAACCGGCTACGACCAGGACGGCAAGTTCATGGCCGGCCGCGAGGTGGTCAGCCGCGACGTGACCAACCCCAGGACCGGCGAGGCCCAGATCGAATCGATCATCCTCAGCGTGTCGACGGTGGCCAGCCACCCCGGCAAGACCCTGGCCGGCTGTACCTACAGCCTGGATCTGCCGGCCGAGGACGAGGTTCCGGCCGCCGCCGCCGGCGGTCACTGAAAGGCCCCAACATCCTGCTAGACTTGGGACAACGCCCGGCTTGCCGGGTGCCCTTTTTCCAGAGATGTCAGAAGACGACAGTAGTAGCTCCTCCCTGGAGCCCCATGAAAAGAAGCGCGGCTGGCTTGAACGCCTGACCTCCGCCTTCTCCGGCGAACCCCATACCCGCGACGAGCTGGTCGCTGTCCTGCACACCGCGCAGGAGGAGGGTCTGATCGCCGCCGATACCCTGAAGATGATGGAAGGCGCCATTTCGGTGGCCGAGCTGACCGTGGGCGACGTGATGATCTCGCGCTCGCAGATGGTCTCTCTGCCGGTCGAGGCGCCGTTCCTGGACCTGATGAAACAGGTCGTCGAATCGGGCCACTCACGCTTCCCGGTGCACGGCGAGAACAAGGACGACATCCTTGGCATCCTGCTGGCCAAGGACCTGCTGCGCGGCGTGGTAGCCGACAACGGGCCGGCCAACGTGCGCGAGCTGCTGCGCCCGGCGGTGCTGATCCCCGAGGCGAAGAAGCTCAACGTGCTGCTGAAGGAGTTCCGCCTGTCGCGCAACCACATGGCCATGGTGGTGGACGAGTACGGCGGTGTCGCCGGCCTGGTCACCATCGAGGACGTGCTGGAACAGATCGTCGGCGAGATCGACGACGAGCATGACGAGGCCGAGGACCAGTCGGCGCAGATCGCCATCCAGGCCGACGGCCGCTACGTGGTCGATGCACTGACCGCGATCGGTGATTTCAACGAGCGTTTCGGCGCCACGTTCTCCGACGAGGACTACGACACCATCGGCGGCCTGGTGACCGAAGCGATCGGCCACCTGCCGGAGGTGGGCGACGAACTGGCGCTGGACCGCTTCATGTTCCGCGTGGCGCGTGCCGATGCGCGCCGGGTGCAGGCCTTCCATGTGACGGTGCTGCCGCCGGACGAGCAGGACGACGCTTGAAGCGCTGGGGCCCGTTCTCGCCAATGCGCCTGACCGCGCGCCTGACCCTGTGGCTGGCACTGTGCGTGCTGGCCATGGCCCTGCCGCAGGCCGCCTTCGCACAGGCGGCTTCGGCCGCCCCGGCGGCCGACGTCGCCAGCCCGCAGGAGGCACCGGCGCCGCGCATCGGCGTGGTGACCATGCAGCCGGGCACGGTGTTCTTCGAGCGCTTCGGCCACGACGCCATCGTGGTCCTCGACCCGGTCAGCGGCGAGGCGATCTCGTACAACTTCGGTTATTTCGATCCGTCCGAGGATGATTTCATCAGCCGCTTCGCACGCGGCGACATGATGTATTACCTGGTGGCGCTGCCGCTGCAGCAGGACCTGTCGTACTACGACGAGACCGGCCGCGGCGCCAGCGTGCAGTGGCTGGACCTGCGCCCGGACCAGGCCCGTGCCCTGGCTGCCGGCCTGGCCGAACGGGCGAAGCCGGAAAACGCGCGCTACCACTACGACTACTACACCGCCAACTGCGCCACGATGGTGCGCGACACCTTGAACGAAGCACTGGATGGCGGCCTGCATGCGCAGCTGTCCGGGCGTTCGCGCGGCAACACCTACCGCAGCGAATCGGTGCGCCTGGCCTCGCCGGCACCGTGGATGTGGCTGGGCTTCGACGTCGGCCTCGGGCCCTTCGCCGACCAGCCGCTGTCGCGCTGGCAGGAGGCCTTCGTGCCGATGCGCCTGGCCGATGCGCTGCGCCAGGTGCGCAACAGCGATGGCCGGCCACTGGTGCAGAGCGAGCAGGAGCTGCTGCCGCACCGCATCGCGGCCGAACCGAAGGAATTCGCCCGGCGCTGGTGGCCGTGGCTGCTGTGCGGGCTGGTGATCGCCGCCGGCGTGCTGGCCCTGCGCAGCCGCCCGCGCCTGCTGGCCGGGCTGGCCCTGCCGTTCTGGCTGCTGTGTGCGCTGTTCGGCGGCGTGCTGGTGTTCCTGTGGGGCTTCAGCATCCACTACGCCGCGTGGGCCAACCGCAACCTGCTGCTGCTCTCGCCGCTGGCGGTGCTGCTGCTGCCGGGCGCCATCGCCCTGCTGCGCCGGCGCGTGCCCGGGCGCATGTTCAGCATCGTCCTGTGGCTGCTGGCCGCGCAGTCGGTGGCCGCCCTCGTGCTGCACTGGCTGAGCCTGCAGGCGCAGTACAACGTGCAGTGGATCGTGCTGCTGCTGCCGGTGCACGTGGCACTGGCCTGGGTGCTGGCGCGTCGTCCTCACTTGTCCGAAACACCCCGCTGACGCAGGATGGCGGGCATGTCATTGCCCGCCTCCGCTTCCGCCCCCGCATCGAACAACCCCGCCTGCGTCATCAACTGCGTCCACTACGATGACCAGGGCAAGCGCCACGACATCAGCCTGGATGCCATCAGCGACGTAATCGCCAGTGGCAACGGTTTCGTCTGGGTCGGCCTGTTCGACCCCAACGACGACGTGCTGCTGAAACTGCAGGAAGAATTCTGCCTGCACGACCTGGCCATCGAGGACGCGCGCAACGCGCACCAGCGGCCCAAGGCCGAGGCCTACGGCAACTCGCTGTTCGTGGTGATGACCACCGCGCAGATGGTCGACGAGCGCATCCAGTATGGCGAAACGCACGCCTTCCTCGGGCCACGCTTCCTGGTGACGGTACGCCACGGTGCATCGCTGTCGTATGCACCGGTGCGCGCGCGGGTGGAACGCGAACCGCAGCTGCTGAAGATGGGCGCATCCTACTGCCTGTACGCGGTGGCCGATTTCGTGGTGGATAACTACCTGCCGATCACCACCCGCTTCCGCGACACGCTGGACCTGCTGGAGAAGGACATCTTCGCCGAGACCTACAAGCGCAGCACAGTGACGCGCCTGTACGAACTCAAGCGCGAACTGAACAAGATGCGCATGGCGGTGGCCCCCCTGCAGGACGTGCTGGCGCAGCTGCGCCGCTACCAGGGCGAGCTGATTCCCGACGAAGTGAAGCTGTACGTGCGTGACGTGCACGACCACGCCGCGCGCATCAGCGATGTGATCGACACGCTGCGCGAGATGCTGGGCACGGCCCTGAGCGTGAACCTGTCGCTGGTGACGCTGGCACAGGGTGAGACGGTAAAGCGACTGGGTGCGTGGGCCGCACTGCTGGCCGCGCCGACGCTGATCACCAGCTGGTACGGCATGAATTTCAGCCACATGCCCGAGCTCAACCAGCCGTGGTCCTACCCGTTGATGATCGTCGGCGTGGCCGCGGTATGCGTGGGGTTGTACCGGTTGTTCAAGCGCGCCAGATGGCTGTAGGGCGTATCGACCAACGGTCGATACCTACCGGACCGGCGGGCAATGCCGGCCAGCGGCCGGCACCACCGTTTGGGATCAGGCCACGTAGACGGTCTTGATGTTCATGAACTCATGGATGCCGTGGTCGGCCAGTTCGCGGCCGAAGCCCGACTCCTTGCTGCCGCCGAACGGCAGGCGCGCATCACTCTTGACGATGGCGTTGACGAATGCCGCGCCGCATTCCATGCGCTGGGCGAAGCGCTCGCCGCGCACCACGTCGGCGGTCCACACGCTACCGCCCAGGCCGAAGCGGGTGTCGTTGGCCACGCGCAGGGCCTCGGCTTCGTCCTTGACCCGGATCACCGCGGCCACCGGCCCGAACAGTTCCTCGTCGTAGGCCGGCATGCCCGGCCCGACCTGGTCGAGCACCGTGGCCGGGTAGCCCGCGTGGGTGCCGGCGATCGGTTCGCCGCCCACCCGCACGCGCGCGCCCTTGGCCACGCTGGCCTGTACCTGCTTGTGCAGTTCATCGCGCAGGTCGGCACGGGCCATCGGCGCCAGCGTGGTGCCGTGCTCGTTCGGATCACCGTACTGGCGCTGGCCGGCGGCCTCGACGAAGCGGTCGGTGAAGGCATCGGCCACGGCATCGACCACGATGAAGCGCTTGGCCGCGATGCAGGTCTGCCCGCTGTTGTCGAAGCGCGACTTCACTGCGGCGGCGACGGTCTTGTCCAGGTCGGCATCGTCGAGCACGACGAAGGCATCGCTGCCGCCCAGCTCCATCACCGATTTCTTCAGCTGGCTGCCGGCGTTGGAGGCAATCGAACGCCCTGCCCGCTCGCTGCCGGTCAGGGTCACCGCCTTCACCCGCGCATCGCGCAGCACGTCGGCCGCCTGGTCGTTGTTGATATGCAGCACATCGAACACACCCGCCGGCAGGCCACCGTCACGGCACACTGCCAGGATCAGGTCGGCGCACTGCGGCACGTTGCTGGCGTGCTTGAGCAGGGCGACGTTGCCGGCCATGAAGGCCGGGGCGAGGAAACGGAACACCTGCCAGATCGGGAAATTCCACGGCATCACCGCGAACACGCAGCCGATCGGCTCATAGCGCACATAGCTGCGCTGCGCCTCGGTGTCGATGATCTGCGGCTTCAGGTAATCGGCAGCGTGGCCGGCATAGAACTCGCAGGCGGCCGCGCATTTGTCGACCTCGGCCAGCGCCTCGGCCTTCAGCTTGCCCATTTCGCCGGTCATCGCCTGCTGCAGGTCGTCGCGGCGTGCGCGCAGCTGGGCGGCGATGCTTTTGAGGATGGCGCCGCGATCCTGCAGCGAGCGCTCGGCCCACGCCGGGAACGCTCCGGCAGCGGCCTGCAGGCGCTGCTCGATGTCGGCCGCGCCGAGCAGTTCATGGCGGTAGGTGACCAGGCCGGTGGCCGGGTTGACGATTTCGACGGTCATGGGGGATCTCCATCAAGCAGATCCCCAGTGTGCGCCCGATCCCGTGAGCCGGGTGTTGCCGCCGCATGGCGGCGGCGTGCGGGCCTCAGCCGTTGTCCTGGCGGGCCAGCTGCAGGTCGCGCTGGCGGCGCTTTTCGGCACGCGCGTTGATGTACCAGCCGATCACCGCGGCCACCGACACCGCCGACACCAGCAGGGTTGCCAGCGCGTTGATCTTCGGGCTGATGCCCATGCGCACCGAAGCGAACACCTTCATCGGCAACGTGGTCGAACCCGGGGTGGCGACGAAGCTGGCGACCACCACGTCATCCAGCGACAGGGTGAAGGCCAGCAGCCAGCCTGCCACCAGCGCCGGGGCGATGATCGGCAGGGTGATGCGGCCGAACACCGTCAGCCGGCTGGCGCCGAGATCCATCGCCGCTTCTTCCAGCGAGAGATCCATTTCCTGCAGGCGCGAGGACACCACCACGGTGACGAAGCACAGGGTGAAGGTGACGTGGGCGATCCAGATGGTGGCCAGGCCGCGCGCGGGGAAGCCGGGAATGGCGCCCATCGAGGCCAGCAGGGCCATCAGCGAGAAGCCCAGGATCACATCGGGCATGACCAGTGGCGCGGTGACCAGCGCACCGAACACCTGCTTGCCACGGAAGCGGCGGAAGCGGGTCATCACCATCGCCGCCAGCGTACCCAGCACCGTGGCGGTGCAGGCGGTCCAGAACGCCACGACCAGGCTGGTCCACATCGCATCCATCAGCGCGCGGTCGGCGAACAGATCGCTGTAGGCGCGGGTGGAGAACCCGGCCCAGACCATCGCCAGCCGCGAGCTGTTGAACGAATAGAACATCAACAGCAGGATCGGCAGGTACAGGAAGGCGAAGCCGAGCACCAGCACGCCCAGGCCCAGGCCCTTTGCGCTACGCGGGCTCATGCCTGCTTCCCTTCCAGCAGGCGCTGCTGGGACCGGTTGAACCAGAGGATGGGGACCAGCAGCAGCAGGATCATCGCCACCGCCATGGCCGAGGCGCCCGGCCAGTTGCGGTTGTTGAAGAACTCGTTCCACAGTTGGCGGCCGACCATCAGCGTTTCCGAGCCACCGAGCATTTCCGGGATCACGAATTCACCCACCGCCGGGATCATCACCAGCATGCAGCCGGCGATGATGCCGGCCTTGGACAACGGCAGGGTGATGCGCAGAAAGGCCTGCCAGGGCTTGGCGCCGAGATCGTAGGCCGCTTCCAGCAGGCGGTTGTCATGCTTGACCAGGTTGGCGTACAGCGGCAGCACCATGAAGGGCAGATAGCAGTAGACGATGCCGATGTAGGCCGCGGTCGGGGTGTCGATCAGCTGCAGCTTGGGCAGGCCCATGCTGGTCATCAGCGATTGCAGGCCGGTGAACTGCAGGAACTGGTCGAGCAGGCCGTTGCGGTCCAGGATCGCCTTCCACGCATACACGCGGATCAGGAACGAGGTCCACGACGGCAGCACCACCAGCATCATCGCCACGTTGCGCGCGGCCGGCGACAGGCGCGCGATGGCATAGGCCATCGGGTAGCCGATGAGCAGGGTGAGGAAGGTGGAGATGGCCGCGATCTTGATCGAGCTGAGGAATGCCTGGGCGTAGATCGAATCGCGGAACAGCGCCAGGTAGTTCTCGAGGTTGAGCTTCAGCGAGAACGCGCCATCGACGTACTGCAGCAGCCAGGTGTACGGCGGCGAGCCGACCCGGCTGTGCGAGAAGCTGATCATCAGCACGATCAGGAACGGCACCGCGAAGAACAGCAGCAGCCACAGGTAGGGAATGCCGATGACCGTGGCACGCGTGCCCGGCAGCCAGCGCTTCAGGCCCGCCGCGCTCATGAGGTCAGCACCACGCCGTCGTTGTCACGCCAGTGCACCCACACCTGGTCGCCCCAGGTCAGGCCATCACTGGCCCAGCGCTGCGAGTTGGCGAAGTTGGCCAGCACCTTGGCACCACTGGGCAGGCGCACGTGGTAGACCGAATGGCTGCCGAAATAGGCGATGTCCTCGATCACGCCCTGCGCCTTGTTGGTCGGCGCGTCCGGCTCGTCCTTGCCGATCATCACCTTTTCCGGGCGCAGCGCGAACGCGACCGGCTGCCCTTCGTAGCAGGTGATGCCGTGGGCGATGTAGACCGGCGCCGGGAACAGCGGCGAGCGCACGGTCACGTACTCGGGCAGGTCCTCGTCGATGACACCTTCAAACAGGTTGACCGAGCCGATGAAGCCGGCAACGAAACGGTTGGCGGGCTGCTCGTAGACCTCATCGGGCTTGCCGACCTGCTGGATCCAGCCGGCATCCATCACCGCGATGCGGGTGGCCATGGTCATGGCCTCTTCCTGGTCGTGGGTGACCATCACGCAGGTCACGCCGGAGGATTCGATGATGCTGACCAGTTCCAGCTGCATCTGCGAGCGCAGCTTCTTGTCCAGCGCGCCCATCGGTTCGTCCAGCAGCAGCAGCTTCGGCCCCTTGGCCAGCGACCGTGCCAGCGCCACGCGCTGCTGCTGGCCGCCGGACAGCTGGTGCGGCTTGCGCTTGCCCAGGTGCGCCATCTGCACCAGGTCCAGCATCTCGCCTACGCGACGGCTGATCGCATCCTTGGCCAGGCCATCCTGCTTCAGGCCGAAGGCGATGTTCTGCTCGACCGTCATGTGCGGGAACAGGGCGTAGGACTGGAACATCATGTTGACCGGCCGCTGGTACGGCGGCAGCGCGTCCAGGCGCTGGCCATCGAGGGTGATGCTGCCCTTGGTGGGCGTCTCGAAGCCGCCCAGGCAGCGCAGCAGGGTCGATTTGCCGCTGCCCGAGCCACCGAGCAGGGCAAAGATCTCGCCCTTGCGCACGTCCAGGTTGACGTCGTCGACGGCGACGAAACCGTCGAATTCCTTGCGCAGGTCACGAATGGAAAGATAGCCGGGCGCACCGTTCGCATCGACGACGGCGGCTTCCGGCTGGGCTTCAACGGGCATGGGGGCTCCGGGAGCGGGCGGTGGACAGCGGCGGCCATTCTACCGGCCGGGGGGCGCAAATGCGTGCCGACCAACGGTCGGCACCTACCGGGCCGGAGGGCCGTGGGGGCATGGCCCGGCGGAACGCATCACCGCGCGGCCACCGGCGGGGCGTCCTGCCAGCCCAGGCCCAGGCTCTTCTGCAGGCCCACGTAGCGCACCAGCAGCTGCAGGCGCGCCTGGGCGGCGGCATCCTGCGCCTGCAGGCGCTGGCGCTGCACGTCCAGCAGATCGATCTGCGAGGTGGCGCCCGCCTGCCGGCGCTGGTTCATCAGCGCCAGCGAGCGGTCCGCCGAGGCCTCGGCACGGACGCTGGCCTGCAGCTGCTGGCGGGCGGCACCGAAGCGTGCCAAGGCGGTGTTGGCGTCCTGCAGCGCAGCCAGCACCGTGCCTTCGTAGGCCGCCAGCCGCGCCTCGTTGCCGGCCCGGGCCTGGGCCACGCGCGCCTTGTTCACCCCGAAATCGAACAGCGACCAGCGCAGGAAGGGGGCGACGATGGTGGCCGCCGAATCCGGCCCCAGATCGGACACCGACGTGGCCCCGGCACCGATGGTGCCCAGCAGGGTCACCTGCGGGAAGTAGGCCGAGATCGCCTGGCCGATCTGCGCCGAGGAGGCCGCCAGCTCGCGCTCGGCCTTGCGTACATCCGGACGTCGCTGGATAAGCGCACCGGCATCATCCACCGGCACGCTGGCCGGCAGCGCCGGCAGCGCCTGGTCCGCGGCCAGCCGCGCATCCAGCGCGCCCGGCTCGCGGCCGACCATCAGGGCCAGCACATCGCGGGCCTCATCCGCCTGCGCCTGCAGCGGTGGCAGCGCGGCCTGCTGCTGTTGCAGCTGGGCCTGCGCACGTTCGACCTGCAGGTCCGAATCGGCCCCGCGCTGGCGGCGCTGGCGGGTCAGCTGCAGGCTGTCATCGGCCGCGCGCAGGTTGTCCTCGGCCAGCGCGATGCGCTCGCGGCTGCTGCGGTAGCCCAGGTAGACCTGCGCCAGCTCGGCCGCCAACTGCACCTGCGCATCGGCCAGCGCCGCCGCATTGGCCTCGGCTTCGGCGGCGGCCTGTTCGGCCGCGCGGCGACGGCGGCCGAACAGATCCAGCTCCCAGCTGGCATCGAAGCCGGCCACGTACAGCTCGGTATCCAGATCGATATCGGCAAACTGCTGGCGCAGCTGCGCCGCCTCCTGCGGGCGACCGTTGGCCTCGGCCACGCCCGCGATGTTCTCGCCGAGGCCACGCACGCTGTTTTCCAGGGAATCAGGCACCTTGACGTTGGCATAGCCCGCGGCCGCGCCCACGCTGGGCAGCTGCTCGGCGCGGCGCTGGCGCTGCAGCGCGCGCGAGGCCAGCAACTTGGCCTGCGCCGCGCGCAGGTTGGGGCTGTTGCGCAGCGCCTCGTCCACCAGCTGGTCCAGCAGCGGATCGTTCAGTGCGCGCCACCACTGGCTGGGCGGCGTGGCCGGCTGCACATCGGCCTGCGCGGCGCGTGGCAGCCGTGCCTGCGCGGTCGCGTTGCCAGCCACGTCCGGCTTCACGTAATCCGGCCCGAGCATGCAACCGGCCAGCAGCAGCGGCAGCGTGGCCGGCCACAGCCGGTGCAGGCGAAGGGAAGCGGTGAGCGTCGTCGAAGTCATCAGTGCATCGCCAATGGAACGCCCTTGGGCAGGGGCTTGAGCAGGAAAACCAGTGGCAGGGTCGCCACCACGATCAGGCCGAAGATCCAGAACAGGTCGTTGTAGGCCATCACCATCGCCTGCAGCTGCACGGTCTGCGCCAGCACCGCCATTGCCTGCGTCGCGTCGCCCAGCTGCTGGCCATAGGCGTGCAGCGCATCCTGGGCGATGGTCGAGTTGGCGGTGACGCTGCTGCCGATCGCATCGATGTGCAGGGTGGCGCGGCGTTCCTGGAAGGTGGAAATGATGGCCAGCCCGATCGAGCCGCCGAGGTTGCGCGCGGCGTTGAACAGGCCCGAGGCATCGCTGGTGTATTCGCGCGGCACCGAGGTGATGGCCGCCTGGTTCAGGGCCATCATCGCCAGCGCCAGGCCGCAGCCCTGCAGCAGCTGGCCGATGACGAAGTGCGGGCCGATGCTGTCCGGCGTCAGCCCCAGGTTGACGAAGCAGGCGGCGGCGAAGCACAGCATGCCGCCGAACACCATGATGCGTACGTCCACCGTTTCCAGCATCTTCGGCATCAACGGCATCAGCAGGATCGTTGGCAGGCCCGCCAGCAGCAGCACGTAGCCGGCCTGCTCGGTATTGTAGCCGGCGATGATCGCCAGGAACTGCGGGATCATGTACATGACCCCGAACAGGATCATGCCCACCGCCATCACCATCACGAACACCGCGCCGAAACTGCGCTGGAACAGGATGTTGAGGCGGATGACCGGCGCCTTGCTGGTGAACTGGGAAAGCGCCAGCAGGGCGAAACCCAGCAGCGAGACGAGGCTGAGCACCACGATCATGGTCGATTCGAACCAGCGCTCGCGCTGGCCGTCTTCCAGCACCACAGTGAGCGCGGACAGGCCGGCGGTCATGCCGAGGATGCCCAGCCAGTCGGCGCGCAGCAGCCCGCCCCAGTTCGATTTCTCATGCGGCAGGCCGAGCAGCAGCAGCGCGACCAGGCCGGCGCAGATCGGCACGTTGATGAAAAACGCGTAGTGCCAGCTGACGTTCTCGGTCAGCCAGCCGCCCAGCAGCGGGCCGATCACGGGCCCGAGAATGACGGTCATGCCGAACAGCGCGGTGCCCAGCGGCTGCTGCTTCGGTGGCAGCCGCGTGCCGACGATGGTCAGCGCGGTGGGAATCAGCGCGCCGCCGGCAAAGCCCTGCCCTACCCGCCCGGCGATCATCATCGGCAGCGAATCGGCCAGGCCGCACATCACCGAGAACGCGGTGAACAGCGTGGCGCAGATCAGCAGGAAGGTGCGCAGGCCCAGCGTGCGCACGAACCAGCCGGTCAGCGGAATCATCACGATTTCCGAGACCAGGAAAGCGGTGGAGATCCAGGTGCCCTCGGTGCCGCTGGCGCCGACCTCGCCCTGGATGGTGGGCAGCGCCGCGTTGACGATGGAGATATCCAGCGTGGCCATGAACGAGCCGATGGTGCCGGCCGCCACGGCCAGCCACGCACCGGCATCGGCCTTGCCTCCGGCGGCGGGCGCTGCGGGGGCGGTGGTGGCGTTCATCGCGCCGGTGCGGCCGTGGCCTCGGCCTCATCGCGGGTGCGCTCGCGCGCGTCCTTGGCATTGCGCGTATCGACCGTCACTTCCACCGACATGCCCGGCACCAGCACCTTGCGCGCCTCGGCTCCGGCATCGACACGGATGCGTACCGGCACGCGCTGCACGACCTTGGTGAAGTTGCCGGTGGCGTTCTGCGGCGGCAGCAGCGCGAACTGCGAGCCGGTACCCGGCGAGATGCTTTCCACCGTGCCGTGCAGGGTGGTGCCCGGCAGCGCATCGACCTTGATCTCGGCGGGCTGTCCGGCGCGCATCAATCCCACCTGGGTTTCCTTGAAATTCGCGCTGAGGTACAGCGATTCGACCGGCACGATGGTCATGGTGCGGGTGCCGGCAGCGACGAACTGGCCCACCTGTACGGTCTTGTTGCCGACGCGCCCGTCGATGCGCGCGCGCAGCTCGGTGTCCTCGAAGGCGACGCGTGCCTGCGCGGCATCAGCCTGCGCCTGCTTCAGTCCGGCCTGGGCCTGTTCCAGCTGCGCCTGGCTGGCCTCGATCTGGCTCTGTGCGCCCTGGATCTGCGCCCTGGCAGCGTCGTACTGGGCCTGGGCGCGCTCGACATCGTGGCGCAGGCTTTCCACATGCTCGTGAGTGTCGGCGCCACTGGCGGCCAGCGGGGTGAAGCGGGCCAGCTCGGCCTTGCCGAAACGCAGCGAGGCCGTGGCGGCGGTGAGCTGGGTGCGTGCCTGCAGCAGGCTGGACTGCTGGCCCTGCACGCCGGCGGCGGCGGCGGCGATATCGGCTTCGCGCACGGCGATCACCGCCTCGGCCTGGTCCAGGGTGGCGCGGTAAGTGCGCGGGTCGATGCGCAGCAGCGGTTCGCCGGCCTTGACCCACTGGTTGTCCTGCACCAGCACTTCGGTGACGTAGCCGTTGATGCGCGGTGCGACGGCGACGGCGTCGGCCTGCAGGTAGGCGTTGTTGGTGTCCTGCAGGTAGCGGCCGACCAGCAGGTGGTAGACGAGCCAGGCGACCAGCGCGATGACCACGACGATGCCGATGAGGGCCAGGGTCCAGCGGACCTTGGGGTTCTTCAGCGGCGAAGGCTTGTCCTCTTGGGTGGAGGCGTCTTCGTCGGTGGGGGCGTCGGTGCGCTGGGGGTGGTCGGTCATTGTCTCGTCGTGGCTGTGGTCGGTGCCATACGGGACGGTAGGGGAAGGGGTGCGGAGGTGAGGTGAAAGCGTTTGTCGCTTGCCGGCGATTAGTTCCCGGTTGGCAGGGTGCAGAGCAGAGGCAAAGGCAAAAAAAAACGGAGGCCGTTGGCCTCCGTTTTTCTGCTTGGTGGAGGCCGACCGTTGGTCGGCCCTACCAGAAAGCGTGCCGACCAACGGTCGGCACCTACTTGCCTGTCTTCACTTCGGTCCACAGGCGGGTGTAGAGCTTGTCGGTTTCCGGGGTGTTGATCGAGTAGGTGAACATCTTCTCGGCCACGTCGGCCGGCGGGTAGATGGTCGGGTCGGTGCGGATCGCTTCGTCCACCAGCGGGGTCGCGGTCGGCACCGGGTTGGCGTAGTGGATGAAGTTGGTGTTGGCCGCGGCGACCTTCGGTTCCAGCAGGTAGTTGATGAATTTGTAGGCCGCTTCCGGATGCTTGGCGTCCTTCGGGATCGCCAGCATGTCGAACCACTGCGGTGCGCCTTCCTTCGGGATCGAGTAGGCCACGTGCACGCCGTTGCTCGCTTCCTCGGCGCGGTCGCGGGCCTGGATGATGTCACCCGACCAGCCCACCACCAGGCAGGTGCCGCCGTTGGCCAGCGAACCCACGTACTGCGAGGAGTGGAAGTTCTGCACGTACGGACGGATCGACTTCAGCAGGTCGGCGGCCTTCTGCAGCTCGGCCGGGTCGCCGCTGTGCGGGTCCAGGCCCAGGTAATGCAGGGCGATCGGGATCATGTCGGCCGGCGTGTCCAGGATGGTCACGCCGCAGTCCTTCATCTTCGCGATGTTTTCCGGCTTGAAAATCAGGTCCCAGCTGTTGGCGATGTCGGCGCTGCCGCCGAAACGCTCCTTCAGCATGTCCACGTTGTAGCCGATGCCGGTGGTGCCGATCATGTACGGCACGCCGTACTTGTTGTCCGGGTCCTGGGTGGCGATGCGCTTCATCACCGACGGGTCCAGGTTGGCCAGGTTCGGGATCTTGCTCTTGTCCAGCGGCAGGAACACGCCGGCCTGGATCTGGCGGCCGAAGAAGTTCAGCGTCGGCACCACCACGTCGTAGCCGCTGTTGCCGGCCAGCAGCTTGGTCTCGACCATCTCGTCGCTGTCGAACACATCGTAGGTCACCTTGATCCCGCTCTCCTTCTCGAAGGTCGGGATGGTGTCCTCGGCAATGTAATCGCTGTAGTTGTAGACGTTCAGGACCTGGCTGTCCTGCGCGCCACCGTTGCCACCGCCACAGGCGGCAAGCATGGCGGAGGCCAGGCCGAGCGTGAGGATACGCAGCTTCATCGGGTGCTCCAGAATGCGGAATGGGGGGAGGCCGGCGGGGCCGGCGACGGGTGCCAGCCTACCCCCCGGCGGCTCATTCATCAATTGCAGCCCTTCACACGTTCAACAGCAGGAACTCACGCTCCCAGGAGCTGATGACGCGGAAGAAGGTCTCGTATTCCTTGCGCTTGACCGAGATATAGGCCCGGCAGAAGCGTTCGCCCAGCAGGGCCTGCAGTTCGGCGCACTGTTCCAGCCCATCCAGCGCCTCGCCCAGCGAGCGCGGCAGGTTGTAGCCCAGCTCCTTGGCGCTGCCGGTCACCGGGGCGTCCGGGGCCAGCCGCTCGCGGATGCCCAGCAGCCCGCAGGCCAGGGTCGCGGCCATCGCCAGGTAGGGATTGGCATCGGAGCCGGCGAAGCGGCTTTCCACCCGCATGTTCTCCGGCGTGTCCAGCGGCACGCGCAGCCCGCAGGTACGGTTGTCGTAGCCCCAGTGCACGTTGCTCGGCGAGACCTCGCCGAACACCAGGCGCCGGTAGGAATTGACGTTCGGCGCGAAGAAGGCCATCGCCTGCGGCACGTACTTCTGCAGCCCGCCCAGGTAATGGCCAAAGACCGGGCTGAACTCGCCCTCGCCATGGGTCTCGCCGGTGAACACGTTGCTGCCGTCGCTCACCCGCACCAGGCTCTGGTGGATGTGCATGGCGCTGCCCGGCTCGTTCTCCATCGGCTTGGCCAGGAAGGTGGCGTACACACCGTGGCGCATCGCTGCCTCGCGCATGGTGCGCTTGAACAGGAACACCTGGTCGGCCAGGTCCATCGCATCGGCGTGGGTGAAGTTCACTTCCAGCTGCGCCGCACCGGATTCGTGGATCAGCGTGTCCACGTCCAGCTTCATCGCATCGGCGTAGTCGTACATCAGGTCGAGGATGGGATCGAACTCGTTGACCGCATCGATCGAGTACGACTGCCGCGCCGTCTCCGGGCGCCCGGAACGACCAGCCGGCGGCAGCAGCGGGAAATCCGGGTCGGTGTTCTTCTGTACCAGGAAGAATTCCAGCTCCGGCGCCACCACCGGGCGCAGGCCCAGTTCGGCGTACGCGGCCAGCACGCGGCGCAGGACGTTGCGCGGGGCCAGCTCATGCGGCTCGCCGGTCTTGGTGTAGCAGTCATGGATGACCTGCGCGGTGGCATCGGCCGCCCACGGCACCATGCGCACCGTGTCCGGGTCGGGCCGCAGCATCATGTCCGAGTCCGACGGCGAGGTCAGGTCGTAGTAATCGTCGGGGAATTCGCCGGTGACCGTGGTCGCGAAGATGCCTTCGGGCAGGCGCGTGCCGTAGTCGTGCGAGAACTTGTCGGCGGGAATGATCTTGCCGCGCGCGTTGCCGGTGATGTCCGGCACCAGGCATTCGACCTCGGTGATGCGCCGCTCCTTCAGCCAGCGCAGCAGGCTGCTTTCCTGCGGTGCGGGGGGCGTGGCCGTCTTGCGCGGGCGAGGTCGGGAACTCATCGGGAATCCAGTCGGTTCTGTTGGTACTGCCGGCAAGCTTGGCCGAAAGCACGGAAAATAGCGTGATAGAACGGCGCCTGCATGACACGCCACTCCGGGTGCCACTGTACGCCGAGCACGAAGCAATGGTCGTTGCTGCGTGCAGCTTCAACGAGGCCATCATCGGCCCACGCCTCCACCTGCAGGCCATCGGCCAGCCGCGCGATGCCCTGACCATGCACGGAATTGACCTGTGCCCGCTCGCTGCCCTGCCACTGTGCGAGCCAGCCACCCCGGGCCAGGCTGACGGCGTGCGCCGGGCCATACTGCACCTCGACCGGCGCCTGCGGGTCCTCGCGATGGTCGGACAGCCCGGGCACTGCATGTACCTGCGGATGCAGGCTGCCGCCCAGTGCCACGTTCAATTCCTGGAAACCGCGGCAGATCGCCAGCACCGGCAGGTCCCGCGCCAGCGCGGCCTGTAGCAGGGCAAAGGCGTTGCCATCGCGCGCGGGGTCGTGCAGGTTGCCCGGCCAGCTGCGGCCGCCTTCATAGTGCTGCGGTTCGATATTGCTGACCGCCCCGGTCAACAGCAGGCCATCCAGCCCCTGCAGCCAGTCGTCGGCCGGCAGCGGCGGCTGCAGGCTGGGCAGCACCAGCGGAGTGACCGCCGCCGCATCGACCAGCGCGCGCACGTACTTTTCCCCAGCCACCGCGAAATGGTGATGGCCGAGCACGGTGCTGTCGGTGGGCAGGCCCACCCAGGGCAGGCGGCGCATGGGGAAACTCCTTGGCGTGGAGCCAAAATACCCGTCGGCGCGCGCAGGCGGCAAGTCATCGCCGTCACACCCCGGCGCGCGCGTATCGGCCAGACTATGCGGGTGAACAGTGATCGCCCTCCCCCGCCCTGTCCCTGCATCGCGCGCCCGCGAGGCCTGCCGTGAGCGCGGATTTCCCGCCCAGCTGGTACGCCAGCAGCCTGCCCGAGCCGGCCCCGCTGCCGCCATTGCGCGGAGAGGTGCAGGCCGACGTGGCCGTGCTCGGCGCCGGTTACACCGGCCTGACCGCCGCACTGGAGCTGGCCCAGCGCGGCTACCGCGTGGTGCTGCTGGAAGCGCAGCGCATCGGCTGGGGAGCGTCGGGACGCAACGGCGGCCAGGCGCTGGTGGGCTACGGCTGCGAGGTGGATGAGCTGGAACGCCAGCTCGGCCGCGACGACGCCCGCCACCTGTTCGACTGGTCGCGCGAGGCGGTGCAGTCGATGCGCCAGCGCATCGCGCGGCACGGCATCGACTGCCACTGGGTGGAAGGCCATGCCAGCGTGGCGATCCGTGCGCGCCACGAACGCGACCTGCGCGCCGGCTGCGAACACCTGCAGCGCCATTACGACTATCCGATGCAGTGGTGGGAGCGCGACGTCCTGCACGCGCAGCTGGACAGCCCGCGTTACCGCGCCGCGATGTTCGACCCGCTCAGCGCGCACCTGCATCCGCTGGCCTACGCCCGCGGCCTGGCCGATGCCGCCCGCGCGGCCGGCGTGGCCATCCACGAACACTCACCGGTCACCCGCGTGCAGCGCGGCGCGCAGGCCACCCTGCATACCGTGCAGGGCAGCGTACGTGCCGCGCACCTGGTGGTGGCTGGCAACGCCTTGCTGCAGGGGCTGCTGCCGGAACTGGAGTGCCGCGTCATGCCGGTCGGCACCTACATCGGCGCCAGCGCGCCGCTGGGCGCCGAGCGCGCGCGGCAGCTGATCCGCAACGACATGGCGGTGGCCGACACCGCCTGGGCCCTGGATTACTTCCGCCTCAGCCATGACCACCGCCTGCTGTTCGGTGGCCGTGCCAGCTATTCGGCGCTGCCGCCGCCGGGGCTGCGCGGGGTGATGCAGCGGCGCATGCACGAAGTCTTCCCGCAGCTGGCCGACGTGGCCCTGGAGCAGGTCTGGGGCGGTTATGTGGACATCACCCGCAACCGTGCGCCGCACTGGGGCCGGCTGGACGGCAACCTTTATTTTGCCCAGGGTTTCTCCGGGCACGGCGTGGCCGCCGCCGGCCTGGCGGGCGAAGTGATCGCTGCCGCCATCGACGGCCAGAGCGCACGCCTGGATGTGTTCCAGCGCCTGCAGCACGCGCCGTTCCCGGGCGGCCGGCTGCTGCGCATGCCGCTGCTGGTGGCGGCGATGTCCTGGTACAAGCTGCGCGACGCACTGTGGTAGCACGGCCGCGGCCGGATTATCCCGGCACACGCACCAATCAGAACGACCTCATTATCAAAGGGCTGCCGCGTTCCCGCTGAAAGGTGATTCAGGTAAATCACACCATTGGTGTGATGACTTTCTCACTTGTGGAATTCAGGCGTGCGGCGATTGCATATTCGGACGCCTGCCGATACCGTCGGTCCAACCGGGGCCCGCGGCGAATGGAAGCTGACAGGGTACGTAGACAGGAAGGGGAAGTACGATTGAACTGGTGGAATGAAGGCCTGCAGTTGAAGTTGCGCATCCATCCGGCAGGTCTTGCCCTGGCTGCGCTGTATGCGATTGCATGCTGGGGCGCACGGCAGCTTTCCCTTGACCAGTTCTACCTTCCTGCGGGGGTCCGCGTCGCGGCGGTTCTTCTTTGCCCCCCGCGGCTATGGCCTTATCTGCTGCTGGGCGAGTACGCCTATTTCGCGCAGATGCGCGTGCCCATGATCGATAAGTATGGACCGGCCTGGGTAGTGCTGGGCTCGACCTTGCTGATGCCCGCCGTCATGCTGATCGTGCATCTGCACAGAAAGTTCATGACCTCCAGCAGGAACACGTGGCTTATCTCCGTTGCCGCCTCATGTGCCGTAGCGGTCACGTCACTCAACCTGGTGCTGGCACACCTGCTATGGCCGGTGCCTCCGGCGATGCCCGTACTGGCGAGCATCGCACGTCTTGTGGTCGGCGATTTCATCGGCATCCTCACTCTCGCGCCTCTGGCACTGCTGTGGATACGCCGAAGCACACATCCTGCTTGGACACGGGGCTTCGCCCTTCAGGCAGGGGCGGCGCTTACCGTGATGACCGTGCTGGGACTCTACGCGGCACAGCTGCCATTGGACGAGGTGAATGCCAAAACGTCCATGCAGTTGATGATGGTGATACCCGTGGTGGTGATGACCTGCCTGTATGGCTGGCGTGGTGCTGCCATCGGCGTTCCATCCCTCAACCTGATCATTGGGCTTTCCACTCCCGGCCCTTACACCGGCGCCTTTGATTCAGCCGCTTTCGCAACCCAGCAGGTCATGGCCACCACCGGTGTTGCATTGCTGGTGCTGGGATCGCGCATCTCCCATTACTATCACCGTTCCCGGCTGGGTGAAGTCGGCGAACGAGATGCGCTCAAGCACGCGCGCAATTCTCTTGTCGCAAGCGAGCTGGACCTTCGCGAACGTGCACGACACCTCAGGAAGTTGGGCGATGGGATTGATACCTCGCTTGATGAAGTCGCGAACTGGCTGAGCGCGCAGGGACATCCAACTGTCGCAAACAGCCTGTTACACATGGCTTCGGTCCATTCACGACAGTTCCGCGAACAGACAAGCATGGTGTATCCCGCAGCGCTGGAACATCTGGGTCTATACGTTGCCCTTCAGGCAGGCGGCGTTCGCGAAGCCTGGGACCTGAGCAATCGAGTCCTGCGTCCGCGCCTTCTCGGTGACCCTTGCCAGCTCAGCACTGGCCTGCAGCTGGCCGCCTACCGCGCTCTCAATGACGCGGTTTCGTTGCTGCTCAACCATGAAACCGGACAGATCCAGGTTCGTGCGCGGTGCGGCGGTGTCGGCTCACGTCGCGGCATACTGATGTCCGTCGCACTGCTGGACGGCTACCGCGCGTTGTCAGCGGAAACCCGCGAGGCGGCCATCGAACGTTTGGCGGGCCGCGCGATGGCGTATGGCGGCTCGGTGCAGTCGCAACGCAACCGGATCAGAATTGCGTTGATCGAGACAGGAGCACCGGCGCCTCTTCCTTCGTTTCATCCGGCAGATCGTAGTGCCTCCTTCGACGGGGAACACTCTCAGACCCGGGCCTGAAAACAGGGCGGCGCCGTGAAGTCCGGCGCCGCCCCGCCTGAATCATCTGAAGCTCATGGAGCTTCCACCGACCAGACCACCTCATCGCCACTCCGGTAACGGACCAGCGAGAAGTCGCTTGACTGGTAGATCTGCGAGCGAACGGCTCCGGCGGGCACGCCGATACGCTGTTCGGGCAGCGACACCTTCGCCGAATTGCTCCCAGCGGGAAGCACGAAGTAGGTGCCACCGGCGTTGCCGATGATCAACTGCACGTTCCCCGTCAGGTCATTGACCTGCAGGTACATGACACCGTCGCGCTGGAATCCATACAGCAACCACGCCGGATCCTGACTCAGGTTGACAGCCAGCGGCGCGGACTGTCCCAGCCCGGCAGTCGCCAGCGGCTTTCCGTGAAAATCCGACGGGCCTCCAGCATAAGCGGGCGCTACGGCAAGCAACATGATTCCACTAGCTGCACCAGAACGTAGGAATCGCACAATGACCTCCAGGTCGAAGTTGATGTCGGGAACCTCAGCGCGATACTAACCGCTTCGCGGCAGGCGTATGGCACCTGACGGAAACTTGCACCCCATTTCCCTAAAGTTTCTTCCGCAACCGCCGCTATCCATCCCGAGCGCCCCTCCCTCACGTGAGCCTCCGCACCATGCCCGTCCTCCCGCAGGTCGTTGTCGATGGCGACCTGGCCGACCCCCTTCCGCAGCGGATCCTGCTGGTGGAGAACTCACGCGCGTTCACTGGAATGCTGCGCGAAGCCATTGAACAGCGCCTGGAACTGCCGGTGGTGGTGGCCTCCACCCTGGCCGAGGCGGGCCGCCTGCTGAGCGACGAAGGCGGCTGGTTCCTGGTCCTGACCGGGCTGGTGCTGGCCGACGGTGACCGCGATGCGGTCGTCGAGTTCTTCCTCAAGCGCGACCTGCCCACCGTGGTGGTCAGCAGCGTGTACGACGAAGACCTGCGCAAGCGCGTGCTGCAGCAGCAGATCATCGATTACGTGCTGAAGAACACGCCCGGCAGCGTCGACTACCTGGTGTGGCTGGTGCAGCGGCTCGAACGCAACCGTCGCATCGCCGCGCTGGTGGTGGATGATTCACCGTCGGCCCGCGGCTACGCCGCCGCACTGCTGCGCATGTACGGCCATGAAGTGTTCGAGGCCGCCGACGGCGCCGAAGGCCTTGCGGCCATCGAGGCACACCCGGCGATCCGCCTGGCCGTGGTCGACCAGGAAATGCCGGGCATGCAGGGCGTGGAATTCACCCGCCGCCTGCGTACCCTGCGTTCGCGCGACAAGGTGGCGGTGATCGGCATCTCCGGCAACACCGACGCCTCGCTGATCCCGCGCTTCCTGAAGAACGGCGCCAACGATTTCCTGCGGAAACCTTTTTCGCGCGAGGAGTTCTTCTGCCGCGTGTCGCAGAACGTCGACCAGCTGGAGCTGATCGGCACCCTGCAGGACCTGGCCACCCGCGATTTCCTCACCGGCCTGCCCAACCGCCGCTGCTTCCTGGAGCAGAGCCAGCGCCAGCTGCCGCAGCTGCAGCTGCATGGCCAGTGCGTGGCGGTGGCGATGATCGACATCGACCACTTCAAGCACATCAACGACACCCATGGCCATGAGGCCGGCGACGATGCGCTGCGCGCGGTGGCACGTGCGGTGGGTGACCACGCACGCAGCCAGGACCTGATCGCACGCTTCGGCGGCGAAGAGTTCTGCCTGCTGGTGCCGGAGATGGAGCAGGATGAAGCCATCGTCTACTTCGAGGAGCTGCGCCAGCGCATCGCCGCGCTGGAAGTGGACATCGGCACCGCCACCCTGCGCATGACCGTCAGCATCGGCCTGTGCTGCCTGCGCCCGCAGCGCGATGCGCTGCACCGGCTGATCTCCGAAGCCGACCGCCAGCTCTACCTGGCCAAGGCCGCCGGCCGCAACCGGGTCAGCTGCACCACCGTGGCCAGCCCGCTGCGCCCACGCGAAGCGGCGATGGCCGGCGCGCTTTGATCCAGATCAACGCCGCCTGAGCGCGGCCGCCCTACAGTCGGCCCCGACATGAAAATGAAGGGGAGCCGGGGATGGCACTACTGGTATGGCAGGACGATCTGAACATCGGCATCGATGTGATCGATCAGCAACATCGGCGCATCGTGGAGATGCTCAACCATCTGCACGTGGCGCAGGCCGGGCTGCAGACGGCGGTGGTGGCCGAGGTGATCGACGAAGTGGTGGACTACACCATGTCCCACTTCGCGTTCGAGGAAGAGTTGATGGAGGAAGCGGGCTACCCGTTCTGTGCCGCGCACAAGCGCGTGCATGAAATCTTCATCAAGCGCGTGGCCGAGTACCGGCTGCGCTTCAAGGCCGGCGAGGACATCACCGACGAGCTGCGGACGATGCTCTCGCGCTGGCTGTTCAACCATATCCGCGGCGATGACCAGGCCTACGCCGAGCAGGTCAAGGCGCACCTGAACCAGTTCGCACGCGAGCACCAGAGCGGCGGCTGGCTGGGCCGTACGCTCAAGCGTGTCTTTGGTTGAGCTGGGCGCGCCGCTGCAGCGCCAGCAGTGCGCACAACGTGGCCACCGCGGTCAGGCACAGGTAGTAGCCGACCGCGACCAGGCCGAAGCGTTCGGCCAGCCACGTGGCCAGGTAAGGCGCCGGGGCCGCGCCCAGGATGCCGGCCAGATTGAACGACAGTGAGGCGCCGGTGTAGCGCACTTCCACCGGGTAGATCTCGGCCAGGAAGGTCCCGCACGGGCCGTAGGTCAGGCCCATCAGGAACAGGCCCAGGCACAGGAAGGTAAACACCAGCCATGGGCTGTGCGCCTGGAACAGCGGCGCGAACAGCACGCCGAAGCCGAGAATCAGCAGGCTGGCGAACACCATCGTGCGGCGTGTGCCCCAGCGGTCGCCGTAGCGCGCCGACAGCGGGATGCCCGCCGCGAAGAACAGCATCGCGCCCATCTGCATCAGCAGGAACTGCTCGCGGCTGTAGCCCAGCACTGCCGTACCGTGGCCCAGGCTGAACACCGTCATCAGGTAGAACAGCACGAAGGTGGCGAACGCACCCAGCGTGCCCAGCAGCATGGGCAGCCAGTGGTCACGCAGCACCGTCCACATCGGCAACCGCACCGGTGCCTTGCGCTCCAGCGCCTGCTGGAAATCGGGGGTCTCGTGGATGTTCAGGCGCACCCACAGGCCCAGGCCGACCAGCAGTGCGCTGGCCACGAACGGAATGCGCCAGCCCCACTGCAGGAAATCCTGCTGGCCCAGGCAGCGGCCCAGCAGCAGGAAGATGCCGGCCGACAGCAGGAAGCCCAACGGCGCGCCCAGCTGCGGGAACATGCCGTACCAGGCGCGCTTGCCCGGCGGCGCGTTCTCGGTGGCCAGCAGCACCGCCCCACCCCATTCCCCACCCAGGCCCAGCCCCTGCCCGAAGCGGCACAGTGCCAGCAGTGCCGGCGCCCACAGCCCGATCTGCGCATGCGTGGGCAGCAGGCCGATGGCCACGGTGGACAGGCCCATGGTCAGCAGCGCCGCCACCAGCGTGGCCTTGCGGCCGATGCGGTCGCCGAAGTGGCCGAATACCGCCGAGCCCACCGGGCGCGCGATGAAGGCCACCGCGAACGTCGCCAGCGATTGCAGCAGGGCCGCCTTGTCGCTGCTTTCCGGGAAGAACAGGTGCGGGAACACCAGCACCGCCGCGGTGGCGTAGATGTAGAAATCGAAGAACTCGATGGTGGTGCCGATGAGGCTGGCCAGCAGGACACGGCTGGGGGAATTCACGGGCGGCGCAGCAGCGGTGATCGAGGACATCGGCAAGGCGTGGAAGGTGGATCGACCGATTCTGCCACGCGCGGGCGGCCGGACGGGACGATGGTTACAGGCGACACCGATGCCAACGGAATTTTTCCGTGCAATGGTTACGCTGCGCCACCGGTCCCTGCATGGATGCTTGCCGATGGCCCCTGTGGTTGCGTTGCGCTGGTCCGACTCACCGCAGCTGCCGCGCACGGTGGCCTGCCTGTTCGTGGTGCTGCTGCATGCCCTGCTGGGCGCGTGGCTGTGGCAGGGCAGCCATCCCGGCACGGCGCCCGGCAATGATGAACGGATCAGCCTGCGTTGGCTGCCGGCGTTGCTGCAGCCGCCCTCGCCGCGCGGCGTGCCCACCGAGGTATCGGCGGCACCGACGCCTGCCCGCCCCGCGCGGCGGCTTGCGCCTGTACCGCTGCCGCCGGCAGATGTGGAAAGCGGCAGCACGCCGACACAGGCACCTCTCCTGCTGGGCCTGCCGGCCGGCAGCATCGATGGCGGTGATGGCATCACGGCGGCGGGCGTGGCGCCACGCCTGACCGGCCGCCGCGAGGTGCACCCGGCCTTTGCGCCGCGACGGAACTACTTCCGCATCCGCAGGACGATGACGCCCGAGCAGATCGTGCACGGCGTGGCACAGCTGCTGGGCCTGTGGCCGCCGGGGTATATCGTCGACCCTTGCCAGCTGGGGAAGCAGGACATGGACTATTTCCAGGGTGCGGTGGAGGAGATGGACCGGCAGGCGCTGCGTGATGCGGTGCTGGTGGTGAGCGCGCGGTGCCCGTAGAGTCGAGCTTGCTCGACTGCCTTTCGAGCAGCGCAGCCGAGCATGGCTCGGCTCTACAGAAGATCGAACGGCAGCCGAGCATGGCTATGCCGGTCGTCCTGACCGGCACCCTCCGGGCCGTCGCCATGGGCGACGTTGGCAGCGGCTCCTGCCGCTGCCTTCGGCTCTACAGGAAGCCGGCAGCGCCGGGCCATGCCCGGCGGCGCGACGCTACAACTGGATCCAGGTCGCCTTGATCTCGCTGTACTTGTCGAACGCGTGCAGCGATTTGTCGCGACCATTGCCCGACTGCTTGTAGCCACCAAACGGCGCGGTCATGTCACCGCCATCCCAGCCGTTCACCCACACGCTGCCCGCGCGCAGCTGCCGCGATACGCGGTGCGCGCGGCCCAGGTCGCGCGTCCACAGGCCGGCCGCCAGCCCGTATCGGCTGTCGTTGGCCAACCGCACCGCCTCGGCTTCGCTGTCAAAGCCAAGCACCGCCAGCACCGGTCCGAACACTTCTTCGCGGGCCAGCGCCTGCTCCGGCCGCACCTGGTCGAACACGGTGGGCTGCACATAGCAGCCACCCGCTTCCACCTCGGCGCGCTGCCCGCCCAGCAGCAGGCGTGCGCCGTCGCCTTCGGCGCGGGCAATATCGGCCAACACCTTGTCCATGTGCGCGGCATCGACCAGCGCCCCCATCGGCGCATCGGCGTCCAGCGGATGGCGCGGTTGCATGCGCCGGCCATAGGCCACCACCTGGTGTACGAAATCGTCACGGATCGAACGCTCCACCAGCAGCCGCGAACCGGCCGTGCAGACCTCGCCCTGGTTGAAGAAGATGCCCTGCGCCACGCCCTTGGCTGCCGCATCCAGATCCGGCGCATCGGCGAACACCAGGTGCGGGCTCTTGCCGCCGCACTCGAGCCACACCCGCTTCAGGTTGGAACGGCCGGCGTACTGCAGCAGCCTGGCGCCGGTGGCGGTGGAGCCGGTGAAGGCCAGCACGTCCACGTCCATGTGCAACGCCAGCGGTTCGCCCACATACATGCCCTGCCCGGGCAGCACGTTGAGCACGCCGTCGGGCAATCCGGCTTCGGCGGCCAGTGCCGCCAGCCGCAGCGCGCTCAGCGGTGAGCGCTCCGACGGCTTGAGCACCACCGAATTGCCCATCGCCAGCGCCGGCGCAATCTTCCAGCAGGCCATCAGCAGCGGGAAATTCCACGGCACGATGGCCGCCACCACGCCAGCCGGCTCGCGACTGACCAGGCCCAGTTCGTGCGGGCCGGTCGGCGCGATATCGCCATACAGCTTGTCCACTGCCTCGGCGGTCCAGCGCAGGCAACGCACCACGCCGGGCAGGTCGACGCGCCGCGCATCGCGCACCGGCTTGCCCATGTCCAGGGTTTCCAGCAGGGCCAGTTCATCGGCATGGTGTTCCACCAGCGCGGCCAGTGCCAGCAGCACGCGCTTGCGCTGCGCCGGGCTGGCCTGCGACCAGTGGCCGGCATCGAAGGCACGACGCGCCCCTGCCACCGCGCGCTCCACGTCCTGCGCATCGCAGTCGGCCACCTGGCCGAGCACGCGGCCATCAATGGGACTGATGCAGTCGAAACGGGCGCCGCTGGCCGCGTCCACGTAGCGGCCATCGATGAAGGCCTGCGTGGGAATGGCCAGCTGGCCAGCCAGCGCCTGCCAGTGGGTGCGGTCGGGGAAGTCAGCCATGTCCGGCTCCAGGCAGCAATTGCCCCGTTTATACCGCCGCGGCCGTGATGCGGCCGTCCTCCTGCGGCACTGTCACCGCGATGACGCGGCTGCGCTACAGTCGCTGCATCGGAACCGACGGAGGCGGCATGAAGAACCCCGCGATCGACCCGCATGCGCTGGCCACCCAGCGTCCCGATTCACTGGACGCGTACTGGATGCCGTTCACCGCCAACCGCCAGTACAAGGGCGCCCCCCGCATGCTGGTGCGCGCCGAGGGCATGCACTACGAGGACATCGACGGGCGCAGCATCCTCGACGGCGCCGCCGGCCTGTGGTGCTGCAACGCCGGCCACGCGCGCCCGCGCATCGTCCAGGCCATCGCCGAACAGGCGGCCACCCTGGATTATTCGCCTGCCTTCCAGATGGGCTCACCACCGGCTTTTGCCCTGGCCCAGCGGCTGGCCGCACTGGCCCCGGCCGGGCTCAACCATGTGTTTTTCACCAGCTCCGGCTCGGAGGCGGTGGATACCGCGATGAAGATCGTGCTGGCCCACCATCGCCTGCGTGGCGAGGGCCAGCGGACCCGCTTCATCAGCCGCGAGAAGGCCTACCACGGGGTGGGTTTCGGCGGCATGGCGCTGGGCGGGTTGCCCAACAACCGCAGGCAGTTCGGCCTGCAGCTGGGCGGCGTGGACTTCCTGCGCCACACCCTGGACCTGGAGCGCAACGCGTTCAGCAAGGGCCTGCCGCGCCACGGCGCCGAGCTGGCCGACGACCTCGAGCGGCTGATCGCCCTGCACGATGCGTCGACCATTGCCGCCGTGTTCGTCGAGCCGGTGGCCGGCTCGGCCGGGGTGATCCTGCCCGCTCCCGGCTACCTGCAGCGGCTGCGCGAGATCTGCGACCAGCACGGCATCCTGCTGGTGTTCGACGAGGTCATCACCGGCTTCGGCCGGGTGGGCATGCCCTTCGCCGCACAGCGCTTCGGGGTCACCCCGGACCTGCTGACCTTCGCCAAGGGCGTCAGCAACGGCGCCGTGCCGCTGGGCGGGGTGCTGGTGGGTGATGCCGTGCATGCCAGCTTCATGCAGGGCCCGGCGCAGGCCATCGAGCTGTTCCATGGCTATACCTATTCCGGCCACCCGCTGGCCTGCGCGGCGGCCCTGGCCACCCTGGACATCCACGCCGAAGAACGCTTGTTCGAGCGCGCCATCGAGCTGGGCGAGTACTGGCAGGAGCGCCTGCATGCCCTGCAGGGGCTTTCCAACGTGGTGGACATCCGCAACTTCGGCCTGGTCGGCGCGGTCGAGCTGGCGCCGCGCAGGGATGCCGCCGGTGCCCGTGGCTACGAGGTGTACCGGCGCTGCTTCCACGACGGGCGGCTGCTGGTGCGCTGCACCGGTGACATCATTGCCCTGTCGCCGCCGCTGATCGTGGACAAGGCACAGATCGACCAGATCACCGGCACCCTGGGCGAGATGATCCGGGCCACCGCCTGAGGCCGGGCCGGCAGCGGCGAGCGGGTACAATGGTCGGTTCCGCTCCTGACTGTTGCCGTGCCCATGGACATCGTCGTCAAAGAAGAACTGAAGGCCTACATCGACCCGCTGACCGCGGACGAACACGACGCGCTGGAGCGCAGCATCCTGGCCGAGGGCTGCCGCGATGCGCTGGTGCTGTGGGGCGATGTGCTGGTGGACGGCCACAACCGCTTCGGCATCTGCCAGAAGCACGGCCTGCCCTTCAACACCGTGCAGAACACCCGCTTCCAGAGCATGGAAGACGTGCACCTGTGGATGATCGAGCAGCACCTGGGCCGCCGCAGCGTCTCCGACTTCCAGCGCGGCGTGCTGGCCCTGCGCAAGCGCGACATCCTGTCTGCGCGCAAGCAGGTGGAACAGGCGCAGCTGCAGCGTGAGAGCGACGGTACCGCCGATCCGGCCGACGACGCGGGCGAAGACAGCCCGCCGTGGGAACCGGCACCGAAGGTCAGCCGCGCCGAACTGGCCCGCGAAGCCAAGCTGAGCACCAGCCAGGTGGGCATGATCGAGCGTATCCACGCCCAGGCCGCGGCCGAGGTGGTGGAAGCGGTGAAGGCCGGCGTGATCTCGATCAGCGCCGCCGCCGCCGTGGCCGACCTGCCGGAAGAAGAGCAGCGTGCGGCTGCCGCCGGTGGCAAGGATGAACTGAAGCAGGCCGCCAAGCGCGTGCGCGATTCCAAGCGCAAGCCGCGCGCACCCAAGCCTGAAGCTGCCGAGATGGATTTCGAGGAGCCGAGCGAGGATGAGGTCGCCAGCCGCGATGCCGAGGTGCTGTCCGCACTGGAGCAGCTGGGCGAGGACGCCCCGGCGCTGCGTCGCCGCGTGGTGGCCCTGACCCGCGAGAATGACACCCTGCGCGCGCAGCTGGCCGCGCTGCGCAGGCAGCTCGAAACCCAGTAACCGGTAGTGCCGGCCGCTGGCCGGCAACGCCGATACGGCTTCACCGCCCATGGAATGCCGGCCAGCGGCCGGCACTACCGGACGCTCATGCGGTGCCGGTTAGACTCTCCCCATGACGTCTGCCATCGATCCGCGCCGCGCGCAGCTGCGCCGCCTGAAAGCCATTGCCCTCGGCCTGCTGGTGTTGATGCTGGCCGGGTTTGCGGTCAGCCACTGGCAAGGCGAACGCGGCGCCTGGGCCTGGGTGTCGGCCTTCTGCGAGGCCGCTGCGGTCGGCGCGCTGGCCGACTGGTTCGCGGTGGTGGCGCTGTTCCGGCGGCCGATGGGCCTGCCCATTCCGCATACCGCGATCATCCCGCGCAGCAAGGAACGCATCGGCGACAGCCTGGCCGTGTTCGTGCGTGACCAGTTCCTCGAGCCCGGCGTGCTGCTGGCCAAGCTGCAGGTGTTCGATCCGGCCAGCCGCCTCGGCAGCTGGCTGGCCGATCCGGCGCGTTCGCGCATGCTGGCCGACATGGCACGCGGCTGGGCGTTGCAGGCATTGGATTTCTTCGACGAAGGCGCCGTGCGCCGGCAGCTGCATAGTTTCGTGGTACAGCAGTTGCGGCAGTGGAATGCAGCGTCCACCGCCGGCGAACTGCTGGCCCTGCTGACCGCCGATGGCCGCCACCAGCGCGTGCTGGACGAGGGCCTGCAGCGGCTGGGCCGCTGGCTCGAGCAGCCGGAAGTGAAGGAGCGCGCCTCGCAGTTGATCGTGCGCTACATCCAGCGCGAGTGGCCGACGCTGTCGAGCACGGTGAACTGGGTGAAGCCGATCGACGAGATCGGTGACAGCCTGGCCGCGCGGCTGGCGCGGGCGGTGCTGGAGGAACTGCAGCAGGTGCTGGCCGAACCGCAGCATCCGTTGCGGCAGGATTACGAGACCTGGTTGGGCAACTACGTGCAGCGCCTGCGCGAAGACCCGGCGCTGGCCGAACGCATCGAGCAGCTGAAGCAGGAAATGATCGACCACCCGGCCCTGCAGGAGTACGTGCAGGGGCTGTGGGCGCGCATCCATGCCAGCCTGCGCGCTGACCTGCAGCGCGAGGATTCGGCGCTGGTCGGCCACCTGCAGCGCAGCCTGGCGTCGCTGGGTGCGACGCTGCAGGCCGATCCGGCGCTGCGCGATGCCCTCAACCAGCATCTTCTGGAGGGCGCGCAACGACTGACCGAGCGCCTGCGCGAGGGCGTGACCACGCATATCGCGCAGACGGTGAAGGGCTGGGACGAGCGGCACCTGGTGGAGCAGCTGGAGCTGAGCGTGGGGCGTGACCTGCAGTTCATCCGGTTCAACGGCACGCTGGTGGGTGGGTTGATCGGGCTGCTGCTGCATGCGGCGACGGTGGTGTTCAGGTTCTGATGATTGCTTGGCAGGGCTGCGCCCTGCACCCGCAGAGGCAACGTCAACGTCAAAAGCCTGCATTCCGTGGGTTGGCGGGGTGGGTCCGGTTGAGGGGGACGCCGTAAACCCATCCCTGGGGGCTTGGTCGCGGCATCCATGCCGCTCACACCCCCTCAACCGGACCCACCCCGCCTTCGACAGTTTCCCGCGAGCTGTTGGAACCTGCTGCTGATGGTGGGTGCCGACCGTTGGTCGGCACGGGGCCGGATGGTTGGTGGGTCCCGACCGTTGGTCGGCACGGGGCCGGATCCCGTTGTTGCGCGACCGGGGTCACACTCCTTATGCTCCCGCGCCATGCGGGCCAGGGTGGCCCGTGGGGGGATCCATGCGAAGGATATGGGTGTTGCTGCCGCTGCTGGCGGCGGCCGCTGATGCGTGCGCGCAGCGTGTGTACAAGTGCAACGACGGTGGCCGTACCGTCTACCAGACCGTGCCGTGCCCGAGTGGGCAGGACACGGGCGTGACGCGGCCGATCGTGCGTGATCCCAAGCTGAGCTGGCAGGAATCGGAACGGGTGGACCGCGAGCTGCGCGATGCGCGTCGCCAGCTGCAGGCCAATGCTGGCCGCAGTGCGCCGCAGGGCACTGGCGCCGTGATCGAGGCCGCCAGCAACGCCGAGGCCTGCGACAAGGCCCGCACGCGCCGGGAAATGGCCGAGTGGTTCGGCACGCGCACGCCGCAACGGCAACTCAACGACGAGGTCACCCGCGCCTGCGCATCGCGCTGAAGGCTGGGGCACCTGCCCCGGCCAGGCCACGCTTGATTAACGAAATGCGAATGCCTATCATTTACCGATCGGTTGTACGCTCAGCCACCTGGCGCCCCCACCGCGCTTCCGCCCGTGTACATCCCCGGCTCCTCGTGCGCCGACGGTCCAGGCCGTCAGCGCGTGGCGATGGGAGATGCCTCGGGTCGCGCGATTCCGCGCAGGCGCCCGCACGCATGGATTCCATCGCTGATGTTTTTCTCCTGCATGGAATCGCACTGTATGGCCCGATCGAACATCCCCGCCGTTTCACCCTTGGCGCTGGCCCTGGCCACGCTGTTGTGTGCCCCGCTGGCCCACGCCGATGCACCGTCCGCTGCCGATGCGCGCACGCTGGACACGGTGAAGGTGACCGCCGACGGCGAGATCCAGAACGGCTACACGGTGAAGAACACCCGCAGCGCGACCAAGCTGGACCTGTCGCTGCGCGAGACGCCGCAGTCGGTCACCGTCATCACCCGCCAGCGGCTGGATGACATGGGCCTGTTCTCGCTGTCCGATGTGATGGGCCAGGTGACCGGCGTGCACGTGGCAGTCACCGACAGCGAGCGCATCAACTATGTGTCGCGCGGCTACAACATCACCAATTTCCAGATCGACGGCATGCTCAATACCTTCGGTGGGTCGATCAAGACCAATACCGACAACGTGATCTACGAGCGCATCGAAGTGATCCGCGGTGCCACCGGCCTGACCACCGGTGCCGGCGATCCCTCGGGCACCATCAGCATGGTGCGCAAGCGCCCCACCGACACGTTCCAGATGGGCGCCAACCTGACGCTGGGCCGCTGGGGCAACCAGCGCCTGGAAGCCGACCTGGGCGGCCCGATCGCCTGGGACGGCCGCATCCGCGCGCGCGTGGTCGCCGCCAAGCAGCAGAGCGATTCGTTCCGCGATGTCTACAAGCTCGACAAGGATGTGTTCTACGGCATCGTCCAGGCCGACCTGACCGACAGCACGCTGTTCGAAGTGGGCTATGAGTATCAGTCGCCGCACACCACCGGCGTGACCTGGGGCGTGGTGCCGTACTGGGGCCCGGATGGGACGCCGGCCAACCTGCCGCGCTCGACCAACCTGTCTGCGTCCTGGAGCAGCTGGCCGATCGTGGAAAAGACCACCTTCGCGCGGTTGGAACAGCAGCTGGGCAGCCACTGGTCAGTGAAGGCCGCGATCAGCCGTGCCAAGCGCAACACCGATGGCGCGGTCTGGTATGGCGCGCAGGGCTACCCGCGTGCCGATGGCACCGGCGTGCTCGCCTACATCGGCAACTTCGTGGAAGACAGCACGATGGATGTGGTGGACGTCAACGCCACCGGCAGCTTCGACCTGTTCGGCCACACCCAGGAAGTGGTGTTCGGCGCAGGCCAGTCGGTTCGCAAGGGCGAGTATCCCTCGGCCTCCATCGATCCGTACCCCGCCAGTTACGCCCAGGTTCCCGACTGGCGCCACTGGACCGGCGATGTCGCGCCGCTGTCGGTGACCCGCCCGGGCTACCTCGGTTCGCAGGATGAGCTGCGCCAGCAGGCGGCCTACGTGGCCACCCGCCTGCGCCTGGCCGACCCGCTGCTGGTCGTGGCCGGCGTCCGCTACGGCAACTGGGAAACCAAGACCTGGCGCTACAGCTACGACAGCAGCGGCAACCGCACGGGGACCACGCGTACCGGCTACAAGCCCAAGGACCAGACCACGCCGTACGCCGGCGTGGTGTACGACTTCAACCGCGTGCTCAGCGCGTATGCCAGCTACACCGACATCTTTTCGCCGCAGAACTATCGCGACAGGAACGGCAGCTACCTGGAGCCGGTGGTCGGCAAGATGTACGAAGGCGGCCTGAAGGCCGAGTTCTTCGGCGGCCTGCTGAACGCCTCGGCGGCGATCTTCGAAGGCGAGAAGGACAACGTGGCCGAGGTCGATGATTCGGTGCCGCCGAATTCGCTTCCGGACGGCACCCAGGCCTACCGCTCCACCGGCAAGGGCAACAAGGTGCACGGCTGGGAAGTGGAAGCACAGGGCAGCCTGGGTGAAAGCTGGAACCTGTCGACCGGCTTCGCCCATGCCGTCAGCCGCAGCCAGGCCGGTGTGCTGCAGAACACCCCTACCCCGCAGGACACCTTCCGCCTCAACGCCAGCTGGCGCCCGGGCGGCATTGATGGCCGCTTCTGGCTGGGCGGCGGTGCCACCTGGCAGAGCCGCATCTGGCGCACCAGCACCAAGGCCGATGGCAGCAGGGCCGACATCACCCAGGACGCGTTCTACCTGCTGAACCTGGCCGGCGGCTACCGCTTCAACGAGAACTTCAGCGCCCAGCTCAACATCAGCAACCTGCTGGACAAGAAGTATTACAACAACGTCGGTTTCTACAACGGCGTGTACTGGGGTGAACCGCGCAACGTCAGCGTGACGCTGCGCTGGAAGCTCTGATGCCCTGATGGATGGCGCCGGTTCTGCGACCGGCGCCCGGCCACGGATGGCCACCCCCGGCGCACTTCGGTGCGCCGGCCTTTCTTCCTACGAACCTGCAGGACCGCCGTGGACCGCTCGCCCGAACTTGCCAGCTCCCGCCTCAGCACCTTCTTTGCCAGCGAACGCTGGGGAGTGCTGTCCCGTTCCCTGGCCGCGATCTTCGGTGGCTACGCGCTGGCCTCGATGACCAGCGTGTTCTGTGCCATGGCCCTGCCCGCCGCGCGTGGCCAGGCCGTGCTGACCGGCATGCTGCTGGCCATCGTGGTGGCCGCCTGCGCTGCACTGTGGGCCTTCGCCACCCGCAGTGCGCTGCGCGCCTGGGTCGGCATCCTCTGCCCCACCCTGCTGCTGGCTGCCGCATCGCGCCTGCTGGGGGCCTGGGCATGAAGAACGGATTCCGCCAATCAATGGCCTGGCTGCACACCTGGACCGGCCTGCTGGTCGGCTGGCTGCTGCTGCTGATCTTCATGGCCGGCACCGCCAGCTACTACCGCGAAGAGATCAGCCGCTGGATGCGCCCGGAGCTGCCCAGCGCCAAGGTCAGCACCGACGTGGCCGCGCAGCGCGCGATCGACTTCCTGCAGGACAAGGCCGGCAATGCCGAGATGTGGTACGTGACGCTGCCGCAGCCGCGCAACCCGGCCATGAGCACGTTCTGGCGCGTACCGGCCGACCAGGCCGACCCCTCCAAGGGCCGTCGCGGTGCGTTCGGCGATGCCACCCTGGACCCCAACACCGGCGGCGAACTGAAGGCGCGCGACACCCGTGGCGGTGACTTCTTCTACCGCCTGCATTTCGACCTGCACTACATCCCGGTGTACTGGGCACGCTACCTGGTGGGCTTCTGCGCGATGTTCATGCTGGTGGCGATCATCACCGGTGTCATCACCCACAAGAAAATCTTCAAGGACTTCTTCACCTTCCGCAAGGACAAGGGCCTGCGTTCGTGGCTGGATTTCCACAACGTCAGCGCGGTGATGGCCCTGCCCTACCACGCGATGATCACCTACACCGGCATCGTCACCCTGATGATCATGTACCTGCCGTGGGGCGTGAAAGTGGCCTACCCGCAGGACGAGGACAAGTTCTTTGCCGAGGCCTTCGGTGGCATGCCCGAAGTGAGCGCACCGGCCGAGGGCCGCGCGGCGCCGCTGCCGATTGCGCAGCTGCTGGACAGCGCGCGCGCGCACTGGAAGGGCGTGGAGGTGGCCGGCTTCACCGTGACCAACCCGGGCGCCGCCAACGCGGTCATCGACATCCGGCAGCGCGACGGCAAGCGCCTGTCCACCGACACCCCGGCGCTGCGCTATGACATGGCCAGCGGCGCCCTGCTGGAAGAGAGCCCGCCCTCCGGCGGCGCCACCGCGACCCGCGGCGTGATGTACGGCCTGCACCTGGCCCGCTTCGCCGATTGGGGCCTGCGCGCGTTGTTCTTCCTGTCCGGCCTGACCGGCTGCCTGATGGTGGCCAGCGGCGTGGTGCTGTGGGCGGTGAAGGAACGGCCCAAGCATGCCAAGAGCGGGCGCATCGGTTTCGGCCTGCGCCTGGTGGATGCGCTCAACATCGGTGCCGTGGCCGGCCTGCCGATCGCGTTTGCCGCGTACTTCTGGGGCAACCGCCTGCTGCCGCTGGAGATGGCCGAGCGCTCGAACGCCGAGGCCAACGTGTTCTTCTACGCCTGGGGCGCGGCCCTGCTGGCCGCCTTCCTCTGGCCCAAGCGGATGATGTGGGCGTGGCAGTTGTATATCGGCGCGGCCGCGTTCGCGCTGGTGCCGGTGGTCAATGCCCTGACCACCCACGCGCACCTGGGCGTGACGCTGGTCAACGGTGACTGGGTGCTGGCCGGCTTTGACCTGTCGATGCTGGCCTTCGGCGCAATGCTGGCGATGTGCGGCTGGCGCATGCAGCGCTGGACGCCGCCGCTGAGCGCGGCCGAGAAGAAGAAGCGCGCGGCTGCCGCCGCTGCAGCAGCCAAGCCATCGGCTGCGCCTGCGGCAACCGAAGCGGAGGCCAGCGCATGATGCTGCTGGCCCTGACACTGTCCTTCTCCGCGTTCACCGCGCTGTCGCTGGCGATGGAAAAGCACCAGCAGGACCTGCATGGCAAGGCGGCGGCCACGCCGGCACGGCGCACGCAGTGGCGCGTGCTGGGCTGGGCCCTGCTGACGGTCGCGTTCGCGCTGTGCGTGGTCGACCACGGTTGGGCGATGGGTCCGGTGCTGTGGCTGGGTGCGCTGACCCTGGCCGGCGTGCCGCTGGCGTTCGGCCTGTACCCGTACCGCCCGGCGTGGATCGCACCGCTGGCGGTTGTGCTGCCGGTAGCCGGGCTGGTCGTGGCGTTGCTGTAACCGGGTCGCGGGGTCGGATCCCTTGCGCACGGCGCAAGGGCTCTGACCCCATGCACGATGCCGGCCTACAATTCCCTGCATGGAATCAACTGCGCTGCTGCAACGGATCGCTGGAATCCGCTTCTTTTCCCGCCTGGGCGAGACACTGCCCGCGACTGCGGGGGTTGCGTCCGTTGGGTCATTGGCCGAAGCGCTGCAGACCATGGAGACTGATGACTTCGAGTGGATGCCCAGCGTGTTGGGCGACCCGGATCCGTTCCATGGCGCACTGCCGCGCCCCGCCGAGCTGGCCGAACCCCGCCGCGAACTCAACCGCACCCTGATGCGCGTGCTGTCCGCCTTCGATCTGCCGGCCCTGCGCTGCGGTGCACATGACCTGCATCTGGTTGCGCGCGATACGGCGATGTTCGCCGCGCGGCAGCGATTGCTGGAAGTACACCTCGGCCTGCCGGCGCACTGGGAACCGGTGATCGCGCTGTACGAACAGGGGCATTGGCCGTTGGCCCATGCCCCGGGTCGGTTGCTGGTGTTGTAGGGCCATCCACGCATGGCGTGGATCTACCAGCTCCGCGCACGCCGGGCATGGCCCGGCGCTACCGGTCAGCCCAGCCGCTTCAACTCCCACGCGCGGTGGATGCGGGCGTTGCGCTCGAAGTCCGGGCCGATGGTGCGTGCGGTGATCTCGCGGCACTGGGCGAACTCGGCGATGGCGTTCTCTTCCAGCTTGAAGCGGCGGAAGTTGTTGGAGAAGTACAGCACGCCGCCCGGCGCCAGGCGCGCCACGGCGGCACGCAGCATCTTCAGCTGCTCGCGCTGTACGTCGAAGTCGTCGGCGCGGGCCGAGTTCGAGAACGTCGGCGGATCGCAGAAGATCACGTCGTACTGGCCGCGGTCGCCTTCCAGCCACGCCATCGCATCGGCCTGCACCAGCAGATGCTGGTTGCCGCCCTGCCCGTTCAACGCCAGGTTGTCGTAGCACCACTGCAGGTAGGTGGCCGACAGGTCGACGCTGGTGGTGCTGGCCGCACCGGCCACCGCCGCCTGCACGCTGGCCACGCCGGTGTAGCAGAACAGGTTGAGGAAGCGCTTGCCACGTACCTGCTCGGCCATCATCCGGCGCAACGGGCGGTGGTCGAGGAACAGGCCGGTGTCGAGGTAATCGAACAGGTTCACCTGCAGCAGCGCGTTGTTTTCGCGCACCACGATGAATTCGTCGCGCTGTTCGAAGCGGCCGTACTTGCTGCCGCCCTTGCCGCGCTCGCGCGACTTCATCGAGACCTGCTCCGGCGGCACGCCGAACACTTCACGCGCGGCCGCCAGCAGTTCGTTGCGGCGGCGGCGCACGTCGTTTTCCGGGATCGCGGCCGGCGCGGCGTATTCCTGCACGTGCAGGAAGGTGCGGCGCTGGCCACCGTCTTCTTCATAGACGTCGATGGCCGCCGCATATTCCGGCAGGTCGGCATCGTAGGCGCGGAAGCAGGTGATGTCCTCGCGCGCGCGCCAGCTCTTGAACTTCTTCAGGTTCTTGCGCAGGCGGTTGGCCACCATCTGCGCGCCTTCGCTCAGCTCGCGCGGCTGCGCCGGATCGCGGCCCGGCACGGCGATCGGGTCGCAGACGATCAGCGCGCACTCCAGCGCGCCGTTGAACATCTGGTACTTCTTGCCCGCGCGCAGGCCGGTGGCGAAGGCCAGTTCATCGTTGCCGCACAGCAGGCTGGCGCGCCACTGCGGCACGGCCTTCTGCAGGGCATTGCCCAGCGCGCGGTACAGCGCCGGATCGGCGGCCAGGCGCTCGTCGTACGGCGGGTTGCAGACCACCGCACCGATCTCCTGTTCCGGCGCGGCCAGGTCGGCCACGTCGGCGCTGGTGAAGCGGATGGCGTGGGCCACGCCGGCCACTTCCGCGTTCTCGCGGGCGGCCTGGATCGCGGTCGGGTCGATGTCGCTGCCGTGGATGACCGGCTTCAGCGCGGCAAGGCCAGCGGCTTCGCGATCACGTGCTTCGCTCTGGATCGCCTTCCAGGCGGCCTTGTCGAAGCCCAGCCAGCGGCTCGGCGGCAGGCTGCCGTGGCGCATCAGGCCCGGGGCGACGTCGGCGGCCATCAGCGCGCCTTCGATCAGCAGCGTGCCGCTGCCGCACATCGGGTCCAGCAGGCCACCACCGGCGGCGTGCAGGCGCGGCCACTGCGCGCGCATCAGCAGCGCGGCGGCCAGGTTTTCCTTCAGCGGCGCCTCGTGGGCGGCACCGCGCCAGCCACGGCGGTGCAGCGGGCCACCGCCAAGGTCGATCGACAGCGAGGCACGGCCCTTGCGCAGCGACAGGTTCACGCGCACGTCGGGCAGGTCGGTGTTGACCGAGGGGCGTTCCAGGCCCTCGTCACGCATGCGGTCGACGATGGCGTCCTTGATCCGCTGCGCCGCGAAGCGGGCATGGGTGATCTTGTCGCCGGACACGTGCGCGTCCACCGCCAGGGTCATTTCCGGCTTGATGTGCTCGTGCCACGGCAGGGCACGCACGCCGTCGTACAGGGCCTGCTCGTCCGGGCACTCGAATTCGTCGATCGGCCACAGCACGCGGCTGGCCAGGCGCGACCACATCACGATCCGCAGTGCCTGCTCCAGCTCGCCGTCGGCATTGACGCCGGCAATGGTGGCGGTGGCCTTGCCAAGGCCCAGGGCCGACAGTTCATCGGCAAGCAGGTATTCCAGGCCCTTGGCGCAGGAGACGAAGAATTTCACGGGATCGGTTCGCAGGTGGTCGGGCGCGGCATGGGTGCCGGGCCAGTCGGAAAGGAGGGCCGTAGTCACGGCCGGCAGGCCCGCGCCGGGGGCGGCGGGGCTGCCATTGTAGACAAAGCGGGCGGGCGCGCCGTGCGCCCGGGCTTCACAGCTGGCGCAGCAGGCGCTCGAAGGCCTGCGCGGAGGCCTCCACATGGCGTTCCAGGCGGTGGCCGTCGTCCACCAGCAGCAGCTGTGCCGAGCGCGCCTGCGCCCAGGCGATGACCCCGGCGGCAGGCACCACTTCGTCATGCCAGGCCTGGACCACGGTGGTCGGCACGGCGGCGGCGTCCAGCGCCGGCATCGGGCCCATGGTGGTGGGCGGCACCATCAGGAACAGGCCGGCCACCGGCACCTGCAGCGAGGCGATGCCGGAAATGTAGGCCCCCAGGCTGGACCCGGCGAGCACCACCGGCCCCTGCGCGGCGGCAGCGGCAGCGCGCTCGACCAGCCGCTGCAGGCGGGTGCGCACGTCGCCGACGCGGCTGATCTCGCTCATCGCGTCCAGGTCGGTGTAGTCGGGGCGCTCATGGGTCCAGCCCAGGCGCTGCGCGACTTCGGCCAGTGCGGTGACCTTGGTGGCCTCCGGGCCGCTCTCGAAGCCGTGGGACAGGATGCAGTGGCCGCGGCTCATGCATGCGCTCCCAGGGAGCGGTTCAACGTCGATCGGGAAGGCAGGTTCATCCTGCAATGCTAGCATCGCCGGATGCCCACCCCGCTCCTGCCCGGCCTGCAGCTGCAGCCCCTGCCCTACCACGACCGCCTGCCCCTGCGTGACGCCGACAGCCTGCGGATGGTGGTGATCCACTGCACCGAGCTGCCCGACCTGGCAATGGCCCGCGAATACGGCGAGCGCGTGCTGTACGACAGCGGCGCCGGCAACAGCGGCCACTTCTACATCGACCGCGACGGCAGCGTGGTGCAGTACGTGGCACCGGAGCGCATCGCCCACCACGTGCGCGGCATGAACGCCGATACGGTGGGCATCGAGCTGGTCAACACCGGCCGCTACCCGCACTGGTTCGACAGCCGCCACCAGGCGATGGACGAGCCGTACACGGAGGCGCAGCTGCTGGCGCTGGAGGCGCTGCTGCTGGCGCTGGTGGCGCGCTACCCCTCGCTGCAGCGGATTGCCGGGCACGACCAGCTGGACCTGGAACAGGTGGCGGCCAGTGATGATGCGGCGCTGATGGTGGCGCGCAAGCGGGATCCGGGGCCGTTGTTCCCGTGGGCGCGGGTGCTGGCGAAGGTGCCGTTGCAACCGGTGGGGTGAGGGTTTGCAGGGCTGCGCCCTGCACCTGCCGGATCAACGTCAACGTCAAAAGCTGGCTATCCGTGGGATGGCGGGGTGGGTCCGGTTGAGGGGGACGCCGTAAACCCCCAGGCCGGCCCAGCCGCTGGCGGCTGTGCGTTCGGGCGCTTGCGAAGCAGTGCTTCGCAAGCAAAGCGCCCTCACCCATGGGGGCTTGGTCGCGGCATCCATGCCGCTCACACCCCCTCAACCGGCCCCACCCCGCCTTCGACAGTTTCCTGCGGGCTGTTGGAAACTGCTGCTGATGGTGGGTGCCGACTGATGGTGGGTGCCGACTGATGGTGGGTGCCGACCGTTGGTCGGCACGGCATCGGACCCTCATCCACGCGTGGCGTGGATCTACTGGCATCTATCTATCGGAGCGGCGCTCTGCTCTGGTGGGTGCCGACCGTTGGTCGGCACGGGGTCGATTCAATCGGAGCTTTCAGGCGCCGGTCGCCACCGGGCGGGTGCTGTCGCTGACCCAGCCGCTCCAGGAATCGGCATAGATGCGGGCGCCGCTCAGGCCGGCGCTTTCCATGGCCAGCAGCAGGTGGCAGGCGGTCACGCCCGAACCGCACATCAGCACGACACGCTGCGGGTCCTGGTTGCCGATCACGCCCTGCAGTTCTGCACGCAGTTCCTGCGGGTCGCGCAGGTGGCCGTCGAGAACGTTCAGGGCGAACGGGCGGTTGACCGCGCCGGGAACGTGGCCGGCCACCGGGTCCAGCGGCTCCACTTCGCCACGGAACCGCTCGCCGGCGCGAGCGTCGACCAGCCAGCCGGGGGCGTGCTTGAGGCGCGCGGCGATCTCGTCGGCGGAGGCCACCTGGGTGGTGTCGAAACGGCCCGGATATGGCGGCTGCGCGGGCACCTCGCTGTGGCCGGTGGCCAGTGCATGGCCGGCGGTCTGCCAGGCGGCGATGCCGCCGTCGAGCACGGCCACGCGGGTGTGGCCGATCAGGCGCAGCAGCCACCACAGGCGTGCGGCGGCCATGCTGCCGTCGCTGCCGTCGTAGACCACCACCTGCGTGTCCTGGCCGATGCCCCACTGGCCCACGCGCGCGGCAAACGCGTCACTGTCGGGCAGCGGATGGCGGCCATGGCCGCTGCGGCGCAGGTCGGAAAGATCCTGGTTGAGATCGGCATGTACCGCGCCCGGGATATGCCCGGCTGCGTACTGCCCTGCCCCGGCCTGCGGATCGGCCAGGGCCGCGCGGGCATCCACCACGCGCACGGCCGTGCTGGCGGTGGCGCGCGCATCAACCACGCGCACGCCTTCGCCCAGGGCGGCGGCCAGCGTGGCGACATCGACCAGGGTGGTCCACGGCGGATTGATCGGCTTCATTGCACTTGCTCCAGGCGGCGACGCAGGTTGTAGAGGATGGCCGCGGTGGCGCCCCAGATGCGCTGGCCAGGCCAGCCGTATTCCAGGACATGGCGCACGCGGCCGCGATGGTTGATTTCGACCTGGCGCAGGTTGTCAGCGGCCATCAGGTAATCCAGCGGCACCTCGAACACTTCGGCCACTTCACTGGGCTGCGGCACCGGCACGAAATCCGGATCGACCACCGCCACCACCGGGGTTACCCGGTAGCCGGTGATGGTGACGAAAGGATCGAGATAGCCCAGCGCCTGCACCTGGCCCGGTGCCAGCGCGATTTCTTCCTGGCTCTCGCGCAGTGCGGCGGCGAGCGCGTCGCGGTCGTCGGGTTCGGTGCGGCCGCCGGGAAAGCCGACCTGGCCACCGTGGGTGCGCAGGGTTTCGGTGCGGCGGGTGAGGATGACCTGGGCGCCACCGGCACGCGGCACGATACCGGCCAGCACGGCGGCTTCCACCGGCGGGCCGGGCGGCAGCAGGTCACTCAGTTCGCTGCGGTTCCAGCCGTCGCCCTGCGGCGGTTCGGCCAGCGGATGCAGCGCGCGCAGCAGGCGCTCATGGTCGGCCAGTGAGCCACGCAGCGATTGCTGCAGTTGTTCGCGCAGGGGTTGCACGCGGTGCAGGATGCGGCTGCGTTCGCGATCGCTCATCGACGACCACCCTGCGATTTCATCGATATGCCGCCCGCACCCGGCGCACAGCCGGTTGTGATCCAGCTTGCACACGCCAATGCAGGGGCTTGCAACAACACGCGCCGGTTCTTCCGAAGTTTGCACCCTGCAACAGTAGCGCGAATGGCTGCGGTTGGGGACGATCACGACACGCGGATGGGCGGTAGAGTCGACTGTCAGTCGACGATCGCGCGCAGCGCGGTAAGAGCAGTCGACCAACGGTCGACTCTACCGGGTTGGCGCACGCGTCCCGCAGCGGAAACAGAAACGCGCCGGTGGAAGCCACCGGCGCGTTGTCTGCACTGCTTCGCTTTTTACTTGACGCTGACCAGCTTGACTTCGAACTGCACCGCCACGTTCGGCGGGAAGCCGGTACGCGGGTCGGCACCGTAAGCCTGGTCCGGCGGCAGGGTGATTTCCCACTTCGAGCCAGCCGGCATCTGCAGCAGGGTCTCGCGCATGGCCTTCATCTCGACTTCGCTGACCTTGATCGACGGAATCTGCTGGGCCGGGCGGGCTTCAGCCGGGCGCTGGCCGAACGGATACGGACCGGCCACTTCCAGCTGCACGGTGTTGGCCTGGGTCGGCTTGGCACCCTTGCCGGCTTCGATCACGCGGTACTGCACGCCGCTCGGCAGGGACTGCACGCCCGCCTTGGACTTGTTGGCCGCAATAAACTGGTCGCTCTTGGTCTTGTTTTCGGCAGCAGCCTTTTCGTACTCGGCCTTGGCGGCCTGGGCACGGCCCTGCTCGCGCTTCTGGAACGCTTCAACGGCCGGCTTCAGCTGATCGGCGGTGATCGCCGGCTGCTTCTTGGCGTAGGCGTCCTGCAGGCCCTTCACCACCGAGTTGATGTCCAGCTGCTCACCACGGGCGGTCAGCTCAGCCAGGTTGTTGCCGTAGTCGTAACCGAAGTAGTAGCTCAGCTTGCCCTTTTCGGACGAGACGTCCTGGGCGAAGGCATTGCCCGTCAGGGCCAGGGCCGCGACGGCGACCGCGATAGAACGCAACTTCATCAAACAGTTCTCCAGGGGTGGTAACTCAGGGACGTTCTGCGCCGCCCTGAGGCGACGGGTTAGGATACCGGCCACAACGTGTAACCGCTACTGACCACGCAGGCTTTGACCCGCCTGCGTTTCAAGAGTTCAATCTCACTTTTTTTTAACGTTCCAGGAGCTTTCCGTGGCCTCAGCCCCCGCCGACCACCCCGTCGCCGTGACCGATGACGGTGCCATCCGCACCCTCACCGTGCAGCGCCCGGAAAAGCTCAATGCCCTCAACGCGGCCACCCTGCAGGCCCTGGCCGAGGCGTTCAGCGCCGCGGCGGCCGACCCGGACGTCCGCGTGGTGGTGTTGACCGGCGCCGGCCCCAAGGCCTTCGTGGCCGGCGCCGACATCGCCGAAATGAACACCCTCAGCGCGGTTCAGGGACGTGATTTTTCCCTGCTGGGCCAGGCCCTGATGCGGCAGATCGAGCGCATGCCCAAGCCGGTCATAGCCCGCGTCAACGGTTTCGCCCTGGGCGGCGGGCTGGAGCTGGCCATGGCCTGCCACCTGCGCATCGCGGCCGATACCGTCAAGGTCGGCCAACCGGAGATCAACCTGGGGCTGATCCCGGGCTTCGGCGGCAGCCAGCGCCTGCTGCGCCTGTGCGGCCGCGCGGCCACCCTGGAACTGTGCCTGCTGGGCGCGCCAATCGACGCCGGGCGCGCCCTCGCGCTGGGCATCGTCAACCAGGTGGTGCCGGCAGCCGAACTGGACAACCGCGTGCAGGACGTCGCCAGGCAGCTGGCCCGCTCTGCACCGCTGGCCCTGCGTGGCCTGCTGGACGCCGTGCACGTGGGCGGCGAATGCAGCCTGGAAGCGGGCCTGGAGTACGAAAGCGCGCAGTTCGGCCTGCTGTTCGCCACCGAAGACATGCGCGAAGGCACCAGCGCGTTCCTGCAGCGTCGCCCGCCGGCCTTCCAGAACCGCTGACCCCATGGCATCCCGACCCAACCCCGCGCAGCTGTTTGCCCGGGTCCAGGCAGACGATCTCGATGGCGCCCTGCAGGCCGGCCTGATGGACTACGTCGCCGGCGAGGCCGACGCACGCCTGGTACCCGGCCACCCGGAACTTCCGCAGCGCCTGCTGCAGGTACAGCACGACCTGCAGAACGCCTGGGCCGCGCGTGAGCGCTATCGTGCGCGCGCCGTGCGCCTGGCGCGCCGCGAAGCCGAACGTGATGCACGTCGCACACCAGCCCCGGCACCGGATGTGAAACCTGCGCTGCCCGCTGCGGCGGCCGCGATCCTCGCCCGGGCCAAGGCCCGCGCCGCAGGCAAGGAACAGTAATGGCCACTGCAAAGAAGACCACGCGCACACCCGCGCGTCGTGGCGGCGTGATGCCGCGCGCGGACGTGGTGGAAATGTTCACCCGCCTGCGCGAACTCAACCCGCACCCGAAGACGGAACTGGAATACAGCTCGCCGTTCGAGCTGCTGGTGGCCGTGGCACTGTCGGCGCAGGCCACGGACGTGGGCGTCAACAAAGCGACGCGGCGGCTGTTCCCGGTGGCCAATACACCGGCCAAGATCCTCGCGCTCGGCGAGGACGGCCTGAAGAAATACATCGCCACCATCGGCCTGTTCAACGCGAAGGCGAAGAACGTGATCGCCACGTGCGCGATCCTGCTGGAGAAGTACGACGGCGAAGTGCCGCGCGATCGCGAAGCGCTGGAAGCCCTGCCCGGGGTCGGCCGCAAGACGGCCAACGTGGTGCTCAACACCGCGTTCGGCGAACCGGTGATGGCAGTCGATACGCACATCTTCCGCGTGGCCAACCGCACCGGGCTGGCGCCGGGCAAAAACGTGCGCGAAGTGGAGGACCGCCTGGTCAAGGCGATCCCGGCCGGGTTCCTGCTCGATGCGCATCACTGGCTGATCCTGCACGGGCGTTACGTGTGCAAGGCGCGCAAGCCGGATTGCCCGGGGTGCGTGATTGCCGACCTGTGCCGGTTCAAGGAAAAGACCGCCGCGTAGGGCGCACGACAGGCATCCACGCGTGGCGTGGATCTACTGCAATCCGTGCGCAACCGCAGCGTCACATGCAAGCGTTTACATCGTCAGCCCCTGACGCGACGGGGCCTGCGGCGGATGCCTGCCGCGCGCGAACTGTCACATTTACGCAATCTTTACCTTTTAGCCTGCGCGCATCTTCCCACCTGCCTGCAAGGCTCCTCTCCATGAAACTGCATCACCAACTCCTGACGGTGGCCGTGGCTGCTGCGCTGTACGTGCCGGCTGCTCACGCTGAAGTCGCCATCGATGTGATCGGCGGTTCGGAAATCACCTTCGAAGGCCTGGTCCAGGCCGACGGCAACTGGTTCGACAATGACGTCGTGGACCTCAACGGCGGTGACGCCGGCAATGGCAAGGACAGCGAATTCGAACTGCGTCGCGCCGAGCTGGTGCTGAAGGGTAAGGGCCCGGGCAACGTGGAGTGGGTGGTCGGCTATGACGCCAAGGCCGACAAGTTCCTCGACACCAACGTGAAGTACAAGCTGCTGGGCAACGCCAACCACTTCATCCAGGCCGGCCAGTTCAAGCAGCCCAACAGCCTGGAAGAGCTGTCCAGCACCAAGAACAACGACTTCATCTCCAAGGCCGCGGTCACCAACACCTACGCGGTCGCCCGCCGCCTCGGTGGCGCCTACAGCTACGGCCAGGACAACTGGTCGGTCACCGCCAGCGCGTTCGGCCGCGAACTGACCCGCAACCTGGCCCACGGCAGCGGCTACGGCGCACGCGGCACCTTCGCCCCGATCAACGAGAAGGGCCAGGTCCTGCACTTCGGCCTGAGCTACGTCGACTACGACGCCGACGCCGACACCCTGCGCGTGCGTGCCCGCCCGAACGCCGACCTGGCCACCGCCCGCCTGGTCGACAGCGGCAACCTGACCGACACCGACCGCGTCAGCACCCTCGGCGCTGAAGCCATGTACTTCCAGGGCCCGTTCAAGGCCCAGGCCGAGTACTACAGCAGCAAGGCCAAGCGCTACGACCACGACAACTACACCAGCGATGGCTACTACGTCAGCGGCGTGTGGAACGTGACGGGCGAAACCTGGAGCTACAAGGGCGGCACCCCGGGCACCGGCCTGCCGAACAATCCGGCCGGCGGCCAGTGGCAGCTGGGCGTGCGTTACGACCACATGGACCTGAACGACGGCAACCTGGCGGCCAACCCGGTCGCTGGTCGTCCGCCGATCGTCGATGGCGTGCTGGGCGGCAAGATGGACATCTGGACCGTCGGCGCCAACTGGTACTGGCGTTCGAACTTCAAGTTCATGGTCAACTACGTGATGGTGGACAGCAAGAAGTACAGCTCCACCGCCCGCGGCTTCGTCAACGACGATCCGAACATCCTGGAAGCCCGCGCGCAGTTCTTCTGGTAAGACCTGAAGCACGCGTTGCAACGAAGGCACGGCTCCGGCCGTGCCTTCGTCGTTGTGCGGCCCGCCGCCCTACCACCCGAGCGGCGACGCCTGCGCAGCACCGGCGCCCGGGCAGTGCCCCCGGCTGCCGCCAGGCTCCCTTTCCGACCGTGTCCCGAAGGGCCTGCAGGCTCTCTGGCGCGGGTTCCGAGACATTCATGACGGCTGTCACGGTTGCGTCATATGACAGACGCGGGCGTGTCACGTAACCGTTATGGAATGTGCACCGAAACGTTGGGCAGCCGCCCATCGACCACCCCAGGAGTCTCTCCCGTGATCCACGCCTTCAAGTCGCGCGCCGCTGTCGCCATCCTGGCTGCATCGTCCGTGTTTGCCGCCAACGCCGCCGATGTCACCGGCGCGGGCGCTTCGTTCATCTACCCGGTCATGTCCAAGTGGTCGGCGGACTACAGCACCGCGACCGGCAAGAAGGTCAACTACCAGTCCATCGGTTCCGGTGGTGGTATCGCCCAGATCAAGGCGGCGACCGTGGACTTCGGTTCGTCCGATGCCCCGCTGAAGCCGGAAGAGCTGGCTGCTGCCGGCCTGGCCCAGTTCCCGTCGGTCATCGGCGGCGTGGTGCCGGTCATCAACGTGGCCGGCGTCGCCCCGGGCGCGCTGAAGCTGGACGGCCCGACCCTGGCCAACATCTTCCTGGGCAAGATCAAGACCTGGAACGACCCGGCCATCGCTGCCCTGAACAGCGGCCTGACCCTGCCGAACGCCAAGATCACCATCGTCCACCGTTCGGACGGTTCGGGCACCACCTTCAACTTCGTCAACTACCTGTCCAAGGTCAGCCCGGAGTGGAAGACCAAGGTCGGTGAAGGCACCTCGGTCCAGTGGCCGGCCGGCATCGGCGGCAAGGGCAACGAAGGCGTCGCTGCCTACGTGAAGCAGATCAAGGGCGGCATCGGCTACGTCGAACTGTCCTACGCACTGCAGAACAAGATGTCCTACGCGGCGATGAAGAATGCTGCCGGCAAGATCGTGCAGCCGTCGGACGCCTCGTTCTCGGCCGCAGCCGCCAGCGCTGACTGGGCCAATGCCAAGGACTTCTACCTGGTCATGACCAACGCCCCGGGCGAGCAGGCGTGGCCGATCACCGCCACCAACTTCATCCTGGTGCGCAAGCAGCCGAAGAACGTGGCCGGCGCCAAGGCGACCCAGGAGTTCTTCCGCTGGATCTACAAGAACGGTGATGCGCAGGCCAAGCAGCTGGACTACGTGCCGCTGCCGGACACCCTGGTCAAGCAGATCGAGACCTACTGGACCCAGAACCTGAAGTACTGAGCAAGGCGTTCCCCCGCAGGAACGGGGATCGGCGGGTCCTCTCTCCCCCGCCGATCCCAACCGGGCGCTGGACCTTCGGGTCTGGCGCCTTTCTTTTTTGGGGGGCCTGGCCCGGCCCCTGCCCTTGTAGAGCCGAGCCCATGCTCGGCTGCTTTTCGCCTTTGTAGAGTCGAGCCATGCTCGACTATGGCCCGCCAGCCGAGCATGGGCTCGGCTCTACAAGGGCCCGCCGCGCGCATTCCAGCGCCCCGGACGGCGCCGGGCAGCCCCGCCACGGGGCCGCTGACCCCGTGAAACCCTTGTCAGAACGTGATGTCCGACACCTCTGTCATGGACGTCATACGGCTGTAACAAAAACATCATTTCATAGCCGCATCCGCCGACGACGTCGGCTCTTCCCCGCTATGGAGTGAACATGAAACTGCACTCGGCCGGCCTCGCCGCCCTTTCCCTGGCCATCGCCCTGGGCCTGTCGGCCTGCGGTGGCGACAAGCAGGCTGCGCAGCAGCCGGCTGCCGACGCAGCCGCCGCCCCGGCCGCTGCCGGCGACAAGGTGACCGCCGAGGTCTCCGGCGCCGGCGCTTCCTTCATCTTCCCGCTGGTGTCCAAGTGGTCGGCCGACTACAACACCGCCACCGGCGCCAAGATCAACTACCAGTCGATCGGTTCGGGCGGCGGTATCGCCCAGATCAAGGCCGGCACCGTTGATTTCGGTTCCTCGGACAAGCCGCTGAGCAGCGACGAGCTGGCCCAGGCCGGCCTGGCCCAGTTCCCGTCGGCCATCGGCGGCGTGGTGCCGGTCGTCAACATCGAAGGCCTGGAAGCCGGCAAGCTGCGCCTGACCGGCGCCCTGCTCGCCGACATCTTCCTGGGCAAGGTCAAGACCTGGAACGACCCGGCCATCGCCGCGGCCAACCCGGGCGTGACCCTGCCGGACGGCAAGATCACCATCGTCCACCGTTCGGACGGTTCGGGCACCACCTTCAACTTCTCCAACTACCTGTCCAAGGTCAGCCCGGAGTGGAAGACCAAGGTCGGCGAAGGCACCTCGGTGCAGTGGCCGGACGGCGTCGGTGGCAAGGGCAACGAAGGCGTTGCCTCCTACGTGAAGCAGATCAAGGGCTCCATCGGCTACGTCGAGCTGGCCTACGCCCTGCAGAACGCCATGCCGTACACCGCCCTGCAGAACGCCGCAGGCACCTGGGTGCAGCCGAACGCTGAAACCTTCGCCGCCGCTGCTGCCAGCGCCGACTGGGCCAGCGCCAAGGACTTCAACCTGGTCATCACCAACGCCCCGGGCGAGCAGGCGTGGCCGATCACCGCCACCAACTTCATGCTGATGCAGAAGAAGCCGAAGGATGCCAAGCGCAACCAGGACACCCTGGCCTTCTTCAAGTGGGCCTTCGAAAACGGCCAGACCCAGGCCAACGAGCTGCACTACGTGCCGCTGCCGGCCGAACTGACCAAGCAGATCGAGGCCTACTGGGGCACCGAGCTGAAGTGATGGACCCGACGGTGCCCGCCCCGCGCGGGCGCCGTCACTTCCACGTCGTGCCGCCCCCTTTCCTGGCCCTGCCGTCCCCATGAATGCCATCGCCCAGCCTGTAGCAGCCCCGTCCACGCGCGATGCGCGTGATGCCCGCAACGACAAACTGTTCCGATGGGTGCTGGTCGGCACCGTCATCTTCGTCCTGATCGCCCTGGCCTGCGCCGCGCTGTCCATGCTGTGGGGCGGCCGCCATGCCCTGCAGATGCAGGGCCTGAGCTTCTTCTTCTCCTCCGACTGGAATCCGGTCGAAAACAAGTTCGGCGCCCTCGCCCCGATCTACGGCACCCTGGTCACCGCGTTCATCGCGATGGTCATCGCCGTGCCGGTCAGCTTCGGCATCGCCTTCTTCCTCACCGAAGTCGCGCCGCGCTGGCTGCGTGGCCCGGTCGGTACCGCCATCGAACTGCTGGCAGGCATTCCCTCGATCATCTACGGCATGTGGGGCCTGTTCGTGCTGGTGCCGGTGATGACCGAGTACGTCACCCCGTTCCTCAACGAAACCCTGGGCGAATGGCCGATCATCGGGCCGATGTTCCAGGGCCCGCCGCTGGGCATCGGCATGCTCACCGCCGGTTTCGTGCTGGCCATCATGGTCATCCCGTTCATCTCCTCGGTGATGCGCGAAGTGTTCCTGACCGTGCCGACCCGCCTGAAGGAATCGGCCTACGCGCTGGGTTCGACCAAGTGGGAAGTGAGCTGGGACATCGTCCTGCCCTACACCCGCTCGGCCGTCATCGGCGGCGTCTTCCTCGGCCTCGGCCGTGCGCTGGGCGAAACCATGGCCGTGGCCTTCGTGATCGGCAACAGCGTGCGCCTGTCGCCGTCGCTGCTGGAACCGGGCACCACCATCGCCGCGCTGATCGCCAACGATTTCGGCGAGGCCACTGAAACCTACCGCTCGGCGCTGCTGCTGCTCGGCTTCGTCCTGTTCATCGTCACCTTCGTCGTGCTGGCCATCGCCCGCCTGATGCTGATGCGCCTGTCCCGCAAGGAGGGCAACTGATGTCCACCACCGCTGACTCCCTGTACCTGCGCCGCCGCATCGGCAACGTCATTGCCATCGCGCTGTCCTGCGCCACCGCCCTGTTCGGCCTGTTCTTCCTGGGCTGGATCCTGTTCACCCTGGCCGCCAAGGGCCTGGCCGGCATCAACCTGGATCTGTTCACCAAGATGACGCCGCCGCCGATGCAGGAAGGCGGCCTGGCCAATGCCTTCTTCGGCAGCGCGGTGATGTGTGCGCTGGCGATCGGCATCGGCACCCCGCTGGGCGTGCTGGCCGGTACCTGGCTGGCCGAGTACGGCAATGCCCGCAAGGCCGGCACCGTGGTCCGCTTCGTCAACGACATCCTGCTGTCGGCGCCGTCCATCGTGCTGGGCCTGTTCGTCTACACCCTGTACGTGATGCAGACCGGCGGCAACTTCTCCGCCTTCGCAGGTGCGCTGTCGCTGGCCTTCATCGTGCTGCCGGTGGTGGTGCGCACCACCGACGAGATGCTGCGCCTGGTGCCTTCGCAGATGCGCGAAGCCGCCCTGTCGCTCGGCATCCCGCAGTGGAAGGTGATCGTGCAGGTGCTGTACCGCAGTGCGTCGGCCGGCATCATCACCGGCATCCTGCTGGCGCTGGCCCGCATTTCCGGTGAAACCGCCCCGCTGCTGTTCACCGCCTTCGGCAACCAGTACTGGAACAACAACATCTTCCAGCCGATGGCCTCGGTGCCGGTGGTGATGAACCAGTTCGCCGGCAGCCCGTATGAATCCTGGCAGGTGCTGGCCTGGGCCGGTGCCCTGGTGCTGACTGTCTTCGTGTTGCTGGTCAGCCTTGCCGCTCGTGGCATCCTGCTGCGCAACCGTATCTCCCATGACTGACCTTTCCGTGGATAACGCCATGAACGACCTCTCCAACGCCGTGCCCATGCAGCGCATCGCGGTGCCGGCCTCGCACGAGAACCTGCACGCGCCGTCGCCGGTCAAGCTGGCCGCGCGTGGTCTGGACTTCTACTACGACAAGTTCCACGCCCTGAAGGGCATCAACCTGGAGATTCCGGAAAAGCGCGTGACCGCGCTGATCGGTCCTTCCGGTTGCGGCAAGTCGACCCTGCTGCGCATCTTCAACCGCATCTACGCGCTGTACCCGAAGCTGGAAGCGCGTGGCGAGGTGCTGCTGGACGGCGAGAACATCCTTTCGCCCAAGTACCCGATGAACCGCCTGCGCAGCAAGGTGGGCATGGTGTTCCAGAAGCCGGTTCCGTTCCCGATGACCATCTTCGAGAACGTGGCTTACGGCATCCGCCACCACGAGAAGCTGAGCAAGGCCGACATGGCCGACCGCGTCGAGCAGGCCCTGCGCCAGGGCGCGCTGTGGGACGAAGTGAAGGACAAGCTGGGCCAGAGCGCACTGGGCCTGTCCGGTGGCCAGCAGCAGCGTCTCTGCATCGCCCGTGCCGTGGCCCTGCGCCCGTCGGTGCTGCTGCTGGACGAGCCGACCTCGGCGCTGGACCCGATCTCGACCAGCCGCATCGAGCAGCTGGTGGAAGAGCTCAAGCACGAGTACACCATCGTCATCGTCACCCACAACATGCAGCAGGCTGCGCGCGTGTCCGACTACACCGCCTTCATGTACCTGGGCGACCTGATCGAGCACGACCGTACCGAAGTGATCTTCTCGCAGCCCTCGCAGCGGCAGACCGAGGACTACATCACCGGTCGCTTCGGCTGATCGGTGTCGTCCCCTCGCCACATGTCCCAGCCAGGCGTGGCCTGGCTCTACCCGGATTGCAGACCATGAATCTTCCCAACGACCACATCGTCAAGAGCTACGACGAAGAGCAGCAGCGCCTGGTGGCCGAAATCGTGCGCATGGGCGAGATGGCTGTCGCCCAGCTGGAGGCGTCGATGGACGTCATCGAGAAGCGCGACGAGAACGCCGCCCACCGCATCATCGCCAACGATGAAGCCATCGACCAGCTGGAGCAGCAGATCAGCCACGACGTGATGCGCCTGGCCCTGCGTGGCCCGATGGCCCGCGACCTGCGCGAGATCCTGGCCGGCCTGCGCATTCCGGCCGACATCGAACGCATCGGTGACTACGCCGCCAACGTCGCCAAGCGCTCCATCGCGCTGGGCAAGGTGCCGCCGCTGCCGCAGATCCAGGGCCTGCGCGCCCTCGGCCGCCTGGCCGCGCAGCAGGTGCGCCGCGCCATCGCCGCCTACCGCGACAACGACGCCGAAGCCGCCATCGCCCTGCGCCAGGACGACGCCCGCCTGGACGCGCAGTACACCGCGCTGTTCCGCGAGCTGCTGACCTACATGATGGAAGACCCGCGCAACATCACCCCGTGCACCCACCTGCTGTTCATGGCCAAGAACCTGGAGCGCGTGGGCGACCACGCCACCAACATCGCCGAGAACGTGTGGTTCCTGGTGCACGGCGAGCAGCCGCTGCCGCCGCGCGAGAAGCGCGACGAGACGTCCAGCACCGACCACGTCTGATACTGCGCTGCAACAGCGCAAGCGCGTCCGGAGGCCCCTGTCGGCATGACAGGGGCCTTTTTTGTACGCGCGATCCGGGCATTCATCCACGCATGGCGTGGATCTACTGGATATGCGGCAATCCTCACGCCAGCAGTAGATCCACGCCATGCGTGGATGCCGTGCGCGGCCCCCCCCTTCCCGCCTGCGGCAATCCTCACGAAAATTTGAGGTCTCGGCGAGGATTCCTTGAGTAGGATCGCTGCACCATCGTTTCACCCCGGGCGCCCGCCCACCACCCAAGGAGTACGACCGATGAGCAGTTCCAACAAGACCCTGTCCCTGCTGACCGCCACCGCCCTGGCTGCAGGGCTGGGCGTGACTGCCAGTGCTTCGGCCCTGAGCATGACCGACCTTGCCCAGGGCTACCTGGTGGCTGGCCAGGCGGCCAAGGCCGGCGATGCCAAGGCAACCGACGCCAAGGCCGGTGACGCCGCCAAGCATGCCGAGGGCAAGTGTGGTGCCGACGGCAAGAGCGCCGAAGGCAAGTGCGGCGCCGACAAGGGCAAGGCCAAGGCCGGCGCGGGCGCCGATGCCAAGGCAAAGACCGCCGGCGACAAGAAGGCCGCCGAAGGCAAGTGTGGCGAAGGCAAGTGCGGTGCCAAGCACTGACGCTGCCGCCAGCGTCGTTTCCCCGCGGCTGCCGCTTCCAGCGGCGGCCGTCGGGCTGGGCCTGCGGCGGGCACTGCTGCAGGACCTGCACGACGCGCCGGCCGGCGATTTCGATTTCCTGGAGTGCGCGCCGGAAAACTGGATCAACGTCGGCGGTCCGGCCGGCGATGCCCTGGACGAACTGGCCCGGCGCCATCCGCTGAGCTGCCACGGCCTGTCGCTGTCGCTGGGCGGCAGCGCACCGCTGGATACCCAGCTGCTGCAGCAGGTCGGCCGCTTCCTCGAGCGCTACCGCGTGCCGCTGTACAGCGAGCACCTGAGCTACTGCAGCGACGAAGGCCAGCTCTACGATCTGCTGCCGATTCCGTTCACCGATGAAGCGGTGCGCCACACCGCCGCCCGCATCGCCCGCGTGCAGGACCTGCTCGGCCGCCGCATCGCAGTGGAGAACGTGTCGTACTACCTGGCGCCGCAGCCGGCGATGGACGAACTTGCCTTCACCAACGCGGTGCTTGCCGAGGCCGACTGCGACCTGCTGCTGGACGTCAACAACGTGTACGTCAATGCCTGCAATCACGGCTACGATGCCGACACCTTCATCGCCGGGCTGCCGGCCCAGCGCATCGTCTGCCTGCACGTGGCCGGCCACCTGGACGAGGCACCGGACCTGAAGATCGATACCCACGGCAGCCCGGTGATCGACCCCGTGTGGGCGCTGCTGGAACGCAGCTACGACCGCTTCGGCCCGCGCCCCACACTGCTCGAACGCGATTTCAACTTCCCGCCCTATGCCGAGCTGCAGGGCGAACTGCGTACCATCCGCCGCCTGCAGGCCACGTTGCGCGAGGCTGCCCATGGCTGATGCACCCGAGCGCCTGCGCGCGCAGCAGCACGCCTTCACTGCGCACCTGCGCGACCCGCAACAGGTGCCGGCCCCGGCCGACCTGGACCCGCGGCGGGTGGCGGTCTACCAGCGGCTGCTGTTCAACAACCTGCTGGGGCTGCTCGGCACGGGGTTCCCGGTCTGCGTGCGCCTGCTCGGCGAACCTGCGTGGGCCGACCTGGTGCGCCATTACTTCGCCCACCATCGCGCACGCGCGCCGCTGTTCACCGCCGTGGCGGCCGAGTTCGTGCAATGGCTGCAGGCACAGCCCGAGCTGCCGCACCCGGCGCTGGCCGAGCTTGCCCACTATGAGTGGGTGGAAACCGACCTGTACCAGCGCGCGGCCCAGCCGCTGCCACCGGCACCCGGCGTCGACCCGCTGCAGGCCCCGCTGCGCTGCTCACCGCTGGCCTGGCCGCTGCTGTACGCGTGGCCGGTACACCGCCTGGGCGCCGACGATGCACCGGCCACCCCGCCCGCCGAACCCACCGCCCTGCTGGTCCGCCGCGATGCCGATGGCGTGGTGCGCTTCGCCCAGCTCAGCCCGCTGGCCGCGCACCTGCTGATCCTGATCGACGAAGCACCCGGCGCCAGCGGCCAGCAGCAGTTGCAGCAGCTGGCCACCCTGCACCACCTCGACGCCGACGCATTGGCCGAACCTGGCACCCAGCTGCTGCAGCAGTTCCTCCAGGCCGGCGTGATCGGCCCGCTGCCCGCCGTGGCCTGATACCCCCCAACGAGGAGTTCCCCCCTGATGAACACCCTGCCCCTGGCCGCCGTGCGCGGCCAGCTGGATCGCTGCGGCCCGTGGCTGGCCCCCCTGGGCCTGCGCCTGCTGCTGGCCTGGGAATACTTCGAGTCCGGTCGCGAAAAGCTGCAGGGCCAGAATTGGTTTGCCGAACTGCAGGGCGCGTTCCCGTTTCCGTTCGACCAGTTGCCGGCCAGCGTGAACTGGCAGCTGGCGACCTGGTTCGAACTGGTCGGCGCGGCCTGCCTGCTGTTCGGCCTGGGCACGCGTTTCGCGGCTGCCAGCCTGCTGGTACTGACCGTGGTGGCCACGTATGCGGTGCATTGGCCCATGCATTGGGATTCGCTGGGTGAACTGGCGATGGGCTATGCGATCAGCGACCAGGGGTTTGGCAATTTCAAGCTGCCGGCGTTGTTCATGGCGATGCTGCTGCCGTTGCTGTTCAACGGCGCCGGGCGCCTGAGCGTGGACGCGTGGGTGGCCCGTTACACGCCGATACGCACCGAAACTGCGGAATAGCCCGATTTAATCGCCTATTCATAAAAAAAATCCGATGCTGGATCCGTGGCCTTGATGACCACGTCCCTCCCCCGGAGTCGCCCCATGAAGCGTCTGATTGTTGCCACCCTTTCCCTGGCCCTGCTGGCCACCGCCGTCTCGCCCGCGATGGCGGCTCCGTATGGCGCCGGTGGGCGCGACGACCATCACGGCCACAAGGACCGCCACGACGACCGCCGCGATCCGCCCCGTCGCGGCCACAGGCTGGCCCACGACCACCGGGGCGAGTACGTGCGCGATTACCGCCGCCATGGCCTGCATGCCCCCGCCCGCGGCCAGGAATGGCGCAAGGTCGATGGCCGTTACGTGCTGGTTGCCGTGGCCACCGGCATCATCGCCGACGTGGTGCTGGCGCGCCGCTGATCCCCGTTCAGCGCCCCGGCCATGCAAGCCATGGCCGGGCGCTCAGGGTCGCTCTGCTAGAATCCGCGCATGAATGACCCCACCCCCGCAGCTGAAGCCGTCCCTGTTTCCGTAGTTCCGATGGCGCAGCGCGCGATGTCGCAACGCTTCCGCGGCTTCCTGCCGGTGGTGGTGGACGTGGAAACCGGCGGTTTCGACAGCCAGCGCAACGCGCTGCTGGAAATCGCCGCGGTGCCGATCGAGATGGACGAGAACGGCCTGCTCTACCCGGGCCAGACCGCCAGCGCCCACGTGGTGCCCGCCGAAGGGCTGGAGATCGACCCGAAATCGCTGGAAGTGACCGGCATCATCCTCGACCACCCGTTCCGGCTGGCCAAGGAAGAAAAAGCCGCGCTGGACCACATCTTCACCCCGGTGCGCGCGGCGATGAAGAAGTACGGCTGCCAGCGCGCGATCCTGGTCGGGCACAACGCCCATTTCGACCTGGGGTTCGTCAATGCGGCAGTGGCACGCACCGGCCACAAGCGCAACCCGTTCCACCCCTTCAGCGTGTTCGACACCGTCACCCTGGCGGGTATCGCCTACGGGCAGACGGTGCTGGCGCGTGCGGCCAATGCCGCAGGGCTGGGCTGGGATGCCAACGAGGCACACAGCGCGGTGTACGACACCGAGCAGACCGCGCGGCTGTTCTGCACCATCGCCAACGCCTGGCCGCGGTAGAACCACGCCGTGCGTGGGTGAAACGCATCGGCCGTGCGGACCAACGGTCCGTACCCACCATTCAATCTGGGTCCGCACCCACCCTCCAACCTGCCCGGTAGATCCACGCCCTGCGTGGATAGGCATCAACCGATGCTGGTGCGGTCGCGGCCATCGCTCTTGGCGCGGTACAGCGCGCGGTCGGCGCGCTGGTACAGCAGCGCCGGGGTGCGGTCGTCGGCCGCCAGTTCCACCAGGCCCGCGCTGAAGGTCACCCGCAGGCCCTTCACCCCGGCCCAGTCCGGATGGTCATGGAACAGGCCGCGCAGGCGCGCGCAGACCTGGGCTGCTTCTTCCAGCCGCGTATCGTTGAGCAGCAGCGCGAACTCTTCGCCGCCGGTACGCGCCGGCAGGTCCGAATCGCGACACGCCGCGGCGATCACTTCCGCCACTTCCTTCAGCACCAGGTCGCCGATGCTGTGGCTGTAGGTGTCGTTGACGTCCTTGAAGTGGTCGATATCCAGCACCACCAGGCTCAGCGGGTGGCCGCTGCGCTGCGAGCGGGCGAAGTCACGCGCCAGCGTCTCGTCGAAGCCACGGCGGTTGGCCAGGCCGGTCAGCGCATCCTCGCGGGCCTGCCGTTCGAACGCTTCGGCCTGCCGTGCCAGGCGCTCGGCCAGCTCGGTCTTCTCCTGGTTCAGTGCCTGCAGGTGCACGGTCTGCGCCTGCAGGTCGAAGGTCGCCTCATCCACGCGGCGCGCCAGGCGCAGGTTGTTGGCCTTGTACTGCTGCAGCAGGAACCGGTACAGCGCCACCAGCGCGCCCAGCAGCAGCAGCCCGATCATCGCCTGCACGCTGTGCCGCTGCCACCAGAACGGTTCGACGGTGAAACTCCACACCGCCTCCTGCTGGCCCCAGGCACCGCCGGGGTGCGAGGCCGCCACGTGCAGGGTGTAGTCGCCCGGTGGCAGGCCGACGAACTCGACGCTGCGCTGCGGGCCGCGCTCGACCCAGCTGGTATCCAGCCCGTCCAGGCGCGTGCGGTAGCGGATGCGGTCGGACATCAGGTAGCTGAGGCCGACGAAGCTCACTGCCAGCCGGCGCCCGCCGGGAATCAGGTTGCGCTCGGGGCCTTCCCAGTGCACCTGCGCGCCATCGACCTGCACGTTCTCGATCGCCGCCGGCGGTGCCGGGCGCTCGCGGAAGCGCTGCAGGCGCTGCGGGTCCACCGTGCTCAGGCCACCGGCAGTCACCACCCAGAAGGTGCCGTCCTGGCGCAGGATCGCCGAGGGCGCCGAGCTGCCGTTGGCCTGTGCGTTGGCCATCCCGTCGATCTCGTTGTAGCGCTCCACCGTCACCCGCGGCGCGCGGCCGTCAGCCACCGCGTTCAAGGTCGCCATGTCGGTGCGCAGCACGCCCCGGTTGCTGCTGATCCACACATTGCCCAGCCGGTCGGGCACCAGCTGGAACACCGCATCGACCGGCATGCCCTGCTCCAGGCCGACCCGCGACAGGCGGTTCCTGTACCAGCGGTACAGCCCGCGGTCGCTGCTGATCCACATCGCTTCGCCGATCTGGTGGAAGCCGAACACACTGCGGCCGCCGCCCATCGGTGCCAGATCGATGGACTGCACATGGTCGCCGCGCAGCACGCGGATGCCCTCGATGGTGCCGATCCACAGGTTGCCCTGGTGGTCGTGTTCCAGCGCGGTGATCAGGCCGTTGGGCATGCCCGGCGTGTTCGCCACCCGCACGCGGTCGCCATCGATGCGCACCACGCCCTTCTGGGTGCCGGCCCAGACCACACCGGACGGATCGACGCTGATCGCACGGATGTTGCCACCCGGCATGCCATCGGCCGCATCGTAGTTGTGGCGCAGGCTGCCATCGGCGCGCAGGCGGTAGACGCCGTCGCCGAAGGTGCCCACCCAGAGGTCGCCGCCGGGGTCCTGGGCCAGGCTGAGCACCGACGCCGCCTTGCCGCCACGGTTGTGCAAGACCATCGGCCGGAAGCGGCCGTCGGCGGTCTGCTGGTCCAGGCCGCTGGCGCTGCCCACCCACAGCCGGCGATCGCGGTCCTCGAACACGGTGCGCACGTAGTCACCGCTCAGCCCATCGCGTTCGGTGTAGCTGCTGAACAGCGTTTCGCGCAGGCGGTACAGGCCGCCGTTGGCGCCGACCCAGATGCTGCCTTCGGCATCCTCGCGCAGGCTCACCACGCGCCCGCCGGGCAGGTTCAGGCCGGCCGGCAGGCGTTCCAGGCCGTGGCTGGATATACGCAGCAGGCCCTGGTTCTCGGTACCCAGCCAGATATCGCCGTGGCGGTCCTGCAGCATCGCGGTCATGTGCAGCTGGCCCGGCAGGCTGTGGACCAGCACCAGGCGGTCATCCTCGACCCGGTACAGGCGCTCGCCGGCCACGATCCACAACGCGCCATCGGGTGCGCGATAGGGCCAGGTCAGGCCCTTGCCCACGCCCCATCCGGCCGGTGCACGCTTGAGTTCGCCATCGTTGTCGCGCAGGACCAGGCCATCGAGGGTGCCGATCCAGACCCGGTCCTGGGCATCGACCACCAGCTTGGTGAAGCTCATCGCCAGCGGCAGGTCCGGCGGCGGCGGCTGGTAGACGATGCCGGTTTCGGGCGTCAGGTACGCGATGCCCTTGCCTTCGTACAGCAGCCACAGGCGCCCCTGGCTGTCCATCTGCATCGACTGGATCAGCACTTCCGGGGTGTTGGCCTCGTGCTCCCAGACCCGCCACTGGCCAGCGCTGCTGCGGTAGGTCACGTTGCCACGCGAATCCGTGATCCACAGCCCGCCCTGGCGGTCCACCAGCAGGGCACCGATGCCATTGTCGCGCAGCCCGGGCCGCGTGCTGCGGTCGAACACGGTGAAATCCAGGCCGTTGTAGCGCACCAGGCCTTCCCAGGTGGCAAACCACAGGTGGCCTTCGGGGGTCTGGGCGATGTCACGCAGCGAGTTGTGCGGCAGGCCGTTGCGCGACGTCCACACGTCGATGGCGTAATCGCGCAGCGGCGGTGCGGCGGTCTGCGCCGCCAGCGGCGAGGCCAGCCACAGCAACAGCCACAGCACACCGAGCCGCAGCAGGCGACCGATGTGATGTTCCGGGTGGCGCCCCGCCAGGCGCCTGCCAGCCCCCTGCCCGCCCATTACTGCAGCGGCGGCGGCCAGGTGCGGTTGCCGCGCACGGCAACAGGCAGGAACAGGAACAACCGGGCGGCACGGGGCCGCGCGCCGGTGCGAACAGGCTGGCTCATCGCGTGAACTGTGGGGAGATGGGGCGAATGATAGGCCAAACACCCCTCCCGGCGTCACCGCAGCGTGAAAGCCAGGCCCTGGTTCGGGGTCAGGGCCCGGCCGCTGCCATCAGCGCGCGGCCACCGGGCTGCCCGCCGGCCACTGCACCACCGCTTCCAGGCCGCCCTCGGGCCGGTTGCGCAGCCACAGGCGTGCGCCGTCCTTCTCGGCCAGCGCGCGGGCGATGGTCAGGCCCAGGCCGGCGCCACCGGTCTGCCGCGAGCGCGAGGTTTCCACCCGCACGAACGGGTCGAACACAGCTTCGAGCTGGTCATCGGCCAGGCCCGGGCCATCGTCGGCCACGACCACGGTGATCGCACCGCCGCTGCGGTCCACCCGCACCCGCACGCACTCGGCGTACATCACCGCGTTGTCCACCAGGTTGGAGAACAGCCGATGCATGGCCAGCGGCCGCAGCATCAGCACCGCGCCGCTGCCACCTTCAAAGGCCACGTCGGCACCCGCTTCGGCGGTGTCCTCGACGATGCTTTCCAGCAGCGAATCCAGATCGAGCGCAGCGCGCTGTTCAGCGCTTTCGGCGCTGCGCGCCAGTTCCAGGCCTTCGCGCACCAGCGCCTGCATCGCCGCCAGGTCGCCGATCAGGCGCTCACGCAGGATCTCGTCGGTCACGTTTTCCAGGCGCAGGCGCAGCCGGGTGAGCGGGGTCTGCAGGTCATGGGTGATCGCCGCCAGCATCTGCGTGCGTTCGGCCAGGTGCCGCTGCAGACGATGCTGCATGGCATTGAAGGCCTCGGCGGCGCGCTGCACTTCGCGCGGACCGCGCAGGGGCAGCGGATCGCGCTGCAGGTCGTCACCCAGTTCTTCGGCGGCCGAAGCCAGTTCCTGCAGCGGCGCACTGGCCATGCGCGAAACGATATAGGCCAGCACCGCGATGGCCAGCACCAGCAGGGTCAGGAACAGCGGGTCCACGGCCAGCACGCCGTTGTGCGCCACCGCCGGCGAATCCAGCGCCAGCTTCAGCGCGGTGCCATCGCTGAGGACCACGTCCACGGCGCGGCACTTGGGCGGAATGAAGGATGGATCGCGTTCGCGCGGCGGGCGGCGGTGGCCCGGCGGCGGCGGCGGCAGCAGTTCCTGCAGCTTGGGGATGCACGAGCGGAACGAGGTGAAGTGCACGTGCGCCCGTGCCACCGGTCCGGGACGGTCATCCAGCACTTCCATCAGCGCGGTGTCGATGCGGCCCACGCGCGCACCGGACGGCAACGCGCGCACGCTCGGCCCGCCCATCTCCAGCAGGCGATCGCGCAGTTCCGGGTTGCCGTCGAGCAGGTTGACGTAGCCCTGCAGCCGGTCGGCAATGCGGTTCAGGTTCTGCCGTTCGAAATCCTGCTGGCGCTTGGACGTGGCCAGCATGGTCGCGCCGATCGCGGCCACCGCCATGCCCAGCAGCAGGATCACGAACAGCCGCCCCACCATCGAGGACAGGAAGTGGCGCAGGCGCTTCATCACGGCTTATTCCAGGTTGACGGCCGAGGCCAGCACATAGCCTTCGTTGCGCACGGTCTTGATCAGCCCATCGGGGCCGCCATCGTCGGCCAGCTTGTTGCGCAGCCGGCTGACCTGCAGGTCGATCGCCCGGTCCTGCGCTTCGTAGTTGCGGCCACTGCTGAGCGCGACCAGCTGCTCGCGCGAAAGCACCTTGTTGGCGTGCGCGATGAACACCCGCAGCAGGCGGAACTCGGCGCCGGACAGCACCACCACGCGGCCATCGGGGTCCACCAGGTGGCGGTGTTCCAGATCGAAGATCCAGCGCGAGAAGCGTGCGCGGCGCACGGCCAGCGGTTCCAGGTTGGCCGGCAGCGCCTCGGTCCGGCGCAGCACGTTGCGGATGCGCGCCAGCAGCTCGCGCGGCTCGAACGGCTTGGCCAGGTAATCGTCGGCGCCCATTTCCAGGCCGAGCACGCGGTCGATCGGCTCGGCACGCGCGGTGAGCATGATCACCGGCGTGTTCGAGCGCGCGCGCAGGTCACGGCACAGGGTCAGGCCATCCTCGCGCGGCAGGTTGAGGTCGAGCACGATCAGGTCCACGTGCTCGCGTTCCAGCAGCTGTCGCATGCTGGTGCCATCGGCCGCGGTGCTGACCAGGTAGCCGGCGCGGCCGAGCTGTTCGGCCAGCAGGGTGCGGATGTCATTGTCGTCGTCGACGATCAACAGGCGATGCATCGGGTTTTCGGTCTCCATGTCGCGATTTTCCCGTGTCGGGAGCTGAACCGCATCCTGTCCGGTGCGTACCACTGTATCGACGCCGGGGCGGGATACCTGCAGTTACGCGTTTTGGCCGCCAGTGTTACACATGGACACACCTCGAGGATTGAGCCAGCCCGCGCCCGATCTTCACAATGCCCAGCAATGCCGCTGCGGCGGCCTGCCTGAGTGAAGCCCGCACGTGATCTCCCGCCTGTTGCCCGCGACCCGCCGGGGTCGTCTGATCGTGATTGTCCTGCTTGTGGTGATTGCTGCCGCGTGCGCCTGGTGGCTGCTGCGCAAGCCCGCCGCCCCGGCCCTGGCCACCAGCCCGGTCAGCCGCGGCGACATCGAACAGACGGTGGAAGCCACCGGCGTGATCGACGCCTACAAGCTGGTCAGCGTCGGCGCGCAGGCTTCGGGCCAGATCAAGTCGCTGAAGGTGCAGCTGGGCGATACGGTGAAGGAAGGCGACCTGATCGCCGAGATCGACGCCACCACCCAGCAGAACCAGGTGCTCAACGCGCAGGCCTCGCTGGACCAGGTGATCGCCCAGCGCGCCGTGCAGCAGGCCAGCCTGCGCCAGGCCGAGCTGGACTTCGCCCGGCAGAAGGAGATGCTGGCCGCCGAGGCCACCTCGAAGCAGGAATACGATGCCGCCGAGGCGACGCTGAAGACCGCCCGTGCCCAGTTGCAGTCCTACGAGGCGCAGATCAAGGGCCGCGAAACCGAGCTGGGCACCGCCCGTGCCAACCTGGCCTACACCCGCATCACTGCGCCGATGGACGGCACCGTGGTGGCGGTGGTGGCCGAGGAAGGCCGCACGGTGAACGCCAACCAGACCGCGCCGACCATCGTCATGCTGGCGCGCCTGGACGTGGTCACCGTCAATGCCGAGGTGTCCGAGGCCGACGTGGTCAAGATCAAGGCCGGCATGCCGGTGTACTTCACCACCCTGGGCGACCCGGACCGCAAGTACCACGCCACGCTGCGCCAGATCAATCCGGCGCCGTCGTCCATCGCCAACGAAAGCTCGTCCAGTTCCAGCAGTTCCTCCAGCTCCAGTTCCAGCAGCGCGGTCTACTACAACGCACTGTTCGACGTGGAAAACCCGGATGGCACCCTGCGCATCGACATGACCGCGCAGGTCTCGGTGCTGCTGCAGCAGGCCAAGGGCGCGCTGCTGGTGCCGGCCGTGGCGCTGGGCCCGAAGACCCGTGACGGCGAGCGCGTGGTGCGCGTGGTCGACGCGCAGGGCCAGCCGCAGCCGCGCAAGGTCAAAGTCGGCATCAACAACGGCGCCTCCGCGCAGATCCTGTCCGGGCTGAAGGAGGGCGAGCGCGTGGTGGTCGGCGAAGGCGGTGCGGCCGCGTCCAGCAGCGGCACCGGCAACCGCGGCGGTGGTGCCATGCGCATGGGCGGGCCCGGTGGCATGGGCCCGCGCCGATGAGCACGACGGCGCCCCTGCTGCGCCTGCGTGACCTGCGCCGCGAATTCCCGGCGGGCGACGATGTCATCGCCGTGCTGCGCGACGTCAACCTGGACATCCATGCCGGTGAGATGGTGGCCATCGTCGGCCAGTCCGGCTCGGGCAAGTCCACGCTGATGAACATCCTCGGCTGCCTGGACCGCCCCACCCGCGGCAGCTACCAGGTGGCCGGCCGCGAGACCGGCAAGATGGAACCGGACGAGCTGGCCGAGCTGCGCCGCGGGCATTTCGGTTTCATCTTCCAGCGCTACCACCTGCTGGGCGACCTCGATGCGCGCGGCAACGTGGAAGTGCCGGCGGTGTATGCCGGCAGCCCCGGGCCGACCCGCAATGCGCGCGCCGAGCAGCTGCTGCAGCGGCTGGGCCTGGGCGACCGCATGCACCACAAGCCGGGCCAGCTGTCCGGCGGCCAGCAGCAGCGCGTGTCCATCGCCCGTGCCCTGATGAACGGCGGCGAGGTGATCCTGGCCGACGAGCCGACCGGTGCGCTGGACACCCGCTCCGGCGAGGAAGTGATGGGCATCCTCGGCGAGCTGCATGCTGAAGGCCACACCATCATCCTCGTCACCCACGACATGAGCGTGGCCGAACACGCCCAGCGAATCATCGAAATCCGCGACGGCGAGATCATCGCCGACCGCGCCAACCCGAAGGCGCCCAGCTACCGCGCGCAGCGCCAGCCAAGCACCGACGTGGCCCATGGCAGCAGCTGGCGCGCGGCGCGCGACCGCTTCACCGAAGCGTTCCGGATGGCACTGCTGGCGATGAACGCACACCGCCTGCGCACCTTCCTGACCATGCTCGGCATCATCATCGGCATCGCCTCGGTGGTCTCGGTGGTGGCGCTGGGCAACGGCTCGCAGCAGCAGATCCTGCAGAACATCAGCGCGCTGGGCACCAACACGATCGACGTCTATCCCGGCCGCGGCTTCGGTGACATGCGCTCGGCGCGCGTGCAGACGCTCAAAGCCAGCGACGCCGATGCATTGTCAAAGCAGAGCTACGTGGACAGCGCCACGCCCAGCGTGTCGACCTCGGTCACGGCGCGCTACCGCAACCAGTCGGCCACCGCCCAGGTCAGCGGCGTGGGCGAGCAGTACTTCCGGGTGAAGGGCGTGACCCTGCTCGCGGGCAGTTTCTTCGACAGCGATTCGGTGCGTGGCCTGGCCCAGGAAGGCGTGATCGATGAGAACACGAAGACCCAGTTCTTCCCTGACAGCGATCCGATCGGCGAGGTGATCCTGCTCGGCAACGTGCCGGTACGCGTGGTCGGCGTGGCCAAGAAGCAGAGCTTCGGTTTCGGCGGCAGCACCAGCCTGGGCGTATTCGTGCCCTACACCACGGTGATGTCGCGCATGCTGGGGCAGAGCCATGTCTCCAGCATCACCGTGCGCGTCAACGATGAAACACCGATGGATGCGGCGCAGGAGGCCATCACCCGCCTCCTGACCCTGCGCCACGGCACCGAGGATTTCTTCCTCAGCAACAGTGCCGAGATCCGCGAGACCATCGAGCAGACCACGCGCACGATGACCCTGCTGATCGGCGCCATCGCCGCCATCGCGCTGCTGGTCGGCGGCATCGGCGTGATGAACATCATGCTGGTGTCGGTGACCGAGCGTACCCGCGAGATCGGCGTGCGCATGGCGGTGGGGGCGCGGCAGAGTGACATCCGCCAGCAGTTCCTGATCGAAGCCGTGCTGGTCTGCCTGATCGGTGGCGTGCTCGGCATCGGCCTGGCCCTGCTGGTGGGCGCGCTGATCGGCCACTTCTCCAGCAACTTCCAGGTGGTGTTCTCGACCGCCTCGATCATCGCCGCGTTTGCCTGCTCGACCCTGATCGGCGTGGCGTTTGGATTCCTGCCGGCACGCAATGCCGCCCAGCTCGACCCGGTGGAGGCCCTGGCCCGCGAATGAAGATGATGACCCGACTGACCTCCCCTGCCCCCTCGCGCCTGCTGCTGGCTGGCGCCGTGCTGCTCGCCCTGTCCGGCTGCGCCTCGGTGGTCCGCTATCCCACTGCGGACCCCGCCGTGGCCACGACCTATGGCCGTGGCGATGCCACCCTCAATGCGCCGGCCGACGACCCGCGCAGCGGCCTGGATACCCCGGGCCGCGATATCCGCCAGGACACCTGGTGGACCGGCTTCGGCGATGAGCGCCTGGATCGCCTTGTCGCGCAGGCCCTGGCCGCCAACAGCGACCTCGGTGCGGCCGGCCTGGCCGTGCAGCGTGCCCGCCTGCAGGCCGGCCTGGCCAGCAACGCCCTGTTGCCGCAGCCGTCCTCGTCCGGCGTCAGTGCCAGCGGCAGCCGCCCCACCGACCAGGCCGCCGACTGGAGCCGCGGCTATTCCACCGGCGTGTCGCTGTCGTGGGAGGTGGACCTGTGGGGCCGCCTGCGCACCGAGCGCGACATCGCCCGCTGGGAAGCCCAGGCCAGCGAGGAAGACCGGCAGAACACCGCCCTGCTGGTGATCGGCGACACGATCAGCCAGTACTGGTCGCTGGCCTACCTCAACCAGTCGATCGCCAGTGGCGAAGCCAACCTGCAGCGGCTGGAGCGTACCCGCGACCTGGTGCAGGCCCGCTTCGACGCCGGTGCGGTATCGCGGCTGGAAGTGCGCCAGGCGCTGCAGAACCTGGAATCGCAGCGTTCGGCGCAGAGCGCGCTGGAACAGCAGCGGGTGGAAGTCCGCAACGCATTGACCGTGCTGCTGGATGGCACGCCGTGGCCACAGCAGGACGAGCCGCAGGACCTGCAGGCCGCGCGCAGCCCGGGCATCGACGAAGGCCTGCCGGCCGATCTGCTCGGCCGCCGCCCCGACCTGCGCGCGGCCGAACTGCGCCTGCGCAACAGCCTGAAGACCATCAAGGTGACCGCTACCCAGTACTACCCGGCGCTGAGCCTGACCGGCAGCCTCGGCTCCAGTGCGACCTCGCTGGGGGATGTGCTGCGCAACCCGGTGGCCACGCTCGGCGCCGACCTGTCGCTGCCCTTCCTCAACCTGCAGCGTGCGCAGCTGGACACCGACATCGCCGGCACCGCCTACCAGATCGCCGCGACCAACTTCCGCAAGACGCTGTACACCGCGCTTTCGGAAGTGGACAACGCACTCTCCGCGCGTGAGCAGCTGGCCCGCCAGGTGGCGTCCTCGCAGGCGTCCTATGACCAGGCGGTGGAAGTGGAGCGCGCGCAGGAAGTGCGTTACCGCGTGGGCGCCACCGACCTGCGCACCTGGCTGGAAGCGCAGCAGACCCGCCGCGATGCCGAGCTGTCACTTGCCCGCGTGCGGCAGAGCCAGCTGAGCAACGACGTGACCCTGTTCAAGGCCCTGGGTGGCAGCGCGGGGTGAGGCAATGCGGGGCTGCGCCCCGCACCCGCCGAAGCAACGGCAACGTCAACGTCAACGTCAAAAGCTGGCTCCCTGTGGGATGGCGGGGTGGGTCCGGTGGCAGGGGACGCCGTGAACCCATCCCTGGGGGCTTGGTCGCGGCTTGCTCGTGTGCGCTGTCCTGCGCACACGGCAAGACCGGGGTTGGGCGTCCTGCCCAACCCGCCCGAGGCATGCCTCGGGCCCATGCCGCTCACACCCCTGCCACCGGACCCACCCCGCCCTCGACAGACTTCCGCGATCTGTCGGAATCTGCTGCTGATGGTGGGTGCCGACCGTTGGTCGGCACGGGCCCTGACCCTGGTTCTGCTCTGGTAGGTGTCGACCTTGGTCGACACGATCCTTCCGATCACAAGAAGCGGTCAGACCCCTTTTCCCGCAGGAAAGGGATCTGACCCCGATCACGTCGTGCCGGCCGATCAACCGCGCTGGCGCACGGCCTCGAACGCACGAGCTGTCGGAATCTGCTGCTGATGGTGGGTGCCGACCGTTGGTCGGCACGGGCCCTGGCCCTGGTTCTGCCCTGGTAGGTGTCGACCTTGGTCGACACGATCCCTTCCGTAGAGCTGAGCACACAAAAAAGGGTCAGACCCCTTTTCCCGCAGGAAAGGGATCTGACCCCGATCACGTCGTGCCGGCCGATCAACCGCGCTGGCGCACGGCCTCGAACCCGCGAGCTGTCGGAATCTCCTGCTGGTGGTGGGTGCCGACCGTTGGTCGGCACGGGCCCTGACCCTGGTTCTGCCCTTGTGGGTGTCGACCTTGGTCGACACGATCCTTCCGATAAAAAAAGGGTCAGATCCCTTCTCCTGTTGGGGAGGGATCTGACCCCGATCACGACAGCCGAGCGTGGGCTCGGCTCTACAGAAGCTGCCGGCCGATCAACCGCGCTGGCGCACGGCCTCGAACAGGCTGACGCCCGCGGCGACGGAGACGTTCAGGCTCTCGATCTCGCCCGGCATCGGGATCTTGACCAGGCCATCGCAGTTCTCGCGGGTCAGGCGGCGCAGGCCATCGGCTTCACCGCCCAGCACCAGCGCGATGTTGCCCTTCAGGTCCAGCTGGTACAGCGAAGCGGTGGCCTCACCGGCCAGGCCGTAGATCCAGACGCCCTGCTTCTGCAGGTCCTTCAGGCAACGCGACAGGTTGGTCACCGCCACCACGGGGATGAGGTCGGCGGCGCCGGCCGAGGTCTTGCGCACAGTCGCATTGACCGTGGCCGACTTGTCCTTGGGAATGATCACGGCGGTGGCACCGGCCGCGGCGGCCGAGCGCAGGCAGGCGCCCAGGTTGTGCGGGTCCTGCACCTCGTCCAGCACCAGCAGCAGGGCCTTGCCCTCGGCGGCGGTGACCAGGCCTTCCAGCTCGTTCTCGCTGTAGGTGCGGGCGGCGGCATAGCGCGCGGCCACGCCCTGGTGGCGCACCGAGCCGCCGACACCGTCCAGCGCCTGGCTGTTGACCTTGCGCACGTCGATGCCCTTGCGGCGGGCGTTTTCCTCGATTTCGACCAGGCGCGGGTTCTTCGCACCGGCCTCGACCAGCACTTCGCGCACGTTGTCAGCGTCGTTCTCGATGGAGGAGGCGACGGCGTTGACGCCGACGATCCACTGGCTGTTCTTGCTCATGCGGGGGCCGAACCGGAAAGGGGGTGGCTATGGTAGAGCATCGGCGTCGGCCGCGCTGCGCGCTCGCCGGCCATGGCCCCTTGGTTGGTGGGTGCGGACCGTTGGTCCGCACGCCTTCGCCGGGCCTGGCCCGGCGCTACCCGCCGTTCATCCTTCGGCTGAACGGCTGCGCGCCGGCCAATGCGGGGTGTCGTGGTCGGGGTGCTGGTGGGACACGACCGTGGCCAGGAACTCGAGCGCCTCCACATCCTCCTCGGTACGGGTGCCGGGCAGCTGGCCCAGGCCGTCCACGAACGGCAGCTTGCGCTCCATGCCGTACTGCCGGGTGGGCGGCAGGCGCTCGGGTTCGTCGAAGGCACCGGCGGCCACGGCCATGCCGTCCGGGGCCTCGTAGGTCAGCGGGGTGCCGCAGTCGCCGCAGAAACCGCGCCTGACCACGTTGGAGGACTGGAAATAGCGCGGCTGGCCACGGGTCCAGCTGAACTGCACGCCGCGCACCGAAACCAAGGGCGCGTAGTACCCGCCGAAGGCCTTCTGGCACATCCGGCAGTGGCAGATCGAGCTGTCGGTGAGGGCGCCACGCGCCTCGAAGCGAATGGCGCCGCACTGGCAGCCGCCGTGGTATTCGGGTTGGCCTTGCATAGTGCTTTCCTCCGAAACGTCGTGCCAACCAACGGTTGGCACCTACCGGGTGAGGAATCTGCCAACCAACGGTTGGCACCTACCGGGTGAGGAATCTGCCAACCAACGGTTGGCACCTACCGGATGAGGAATCTGCCAACCAACGGTTGGCACCTACCGGATGAGGTGGGTGCCGACCGTTGGTCGGCACGCCTTTCAATACTGCTTCTTTTCGCGCTTGGCCGGCTTGCCCCGTTCCGGCAGCGGCGGCAGGCCATCGCCCTCGTCCTCTCCCTTGTGCTCGACCAGGCGGAAGTCGATCTTGCGCTCTTCCATGCTGGCCTTCAGCACCAGGATGCGCACGCGGTCGCCCAGCCGGTAGCTGCCGCCGCGGCGTTCGCCGGTCAGCGTCTTGCGGGTGGCGTCGAACTTGTAATAGTCCTGCGGCAGCTGGGTCACGTGGACCAGGCCCTGCACCTTGGAATCATCCAGCTCCACGAACAGGCCGAAGCTGGTCACGCCGCTGATCACGCCGTCGAACTGGCCACCGACATGCTTCTCCATCCATGCCGCGCGGTAGCGCTCGTCGACCTCGCGCTCGGCCTCGTCGGCGCGACGCTCGCGCTCGGAACACTGCAGCGCCAGCGCAGCCATCTCGCGGGCGTTGTAGGTGAACTTGTCCAGCGGCTTGCCGGACAGCGCGTGCTTGATCGCACGGTGTACCAGCAGGTCGGGATAACGACGGATCGGCGAAGTGAAGTGCGCGTACGCCTCCAGCGCCAGGCCGAAGTGACCGTGGTTGTCCGGGCTGTAGACCGCCAGGCTCTGGCTGCGCAGCAGCACCGATTCCAGCAGCGTGGCATCGGGACGGTCGCGGATCTTCTTCAGCAGCTTGGTGTAGTCGCCCGGGCGCACCTTCGACCACGGCGGCAGGCTCAGCTTGAACTCCTTGAGGAATTCCAGCAGGTCGGCGAACTTGGTCTCCGGCGGCTTCTCGTGGACGCGGTACGGGGCCGGCACATGGCGCGACAGCAGATACTTGGCCGCCTCCACGTTGGCCGCGATCATGCATTCCTCGATCAGCTTGTGCGCATCGTTGCGCACCAGCATGCCGGCCTGGGTCACTTCGCCACGGTTGTCCAGCACGAAGCGCACTTCGCTGCTTTCAAACTCGATGGCGCCGCGCTTGGCACGCGCCTTGGACAGCACCTTGTAAAGCTGGTGCAGGCGCTGCACCTGCGGCAGCAGCCCGCCCATCCACGCCTTGGTATCGGCATCATCCTCGCCCACCGCCTTCCACACCTGGGTGTAGGTCAGGCGCGCGTGCGAGTTCATCACCGCTTCGTAGAAGCGCGAATGGCTGACCACGCCGTCGCGGTCGATCTGCATGTCGCAGACGAAGCACATGCGGTCGACCTTGGGCATCAGCGAGCAGATGCCGTTGGACAGGGTCTCCGGCAGCATCGGCACCACGAAGCCCGGGAAATACACCGATGTGGCGCGCTTCTGCGCTTCCTCGTCCAGCGGCGTGCCCGGGCGCACGTAGTTGGAGACATCGGCAATGGCCACTACCAGGCGGAAGCCATCGGCATTCGGTTCGCAGTACACCGCGTCATCGAAGTCCTTGGCATCCTCGCCGTCGATGGTCACCAGCGGTGTGCTGCGCAGGTCGACGCGGTCGCCGATCATCGCCGGCTCGACCACCATCGGCACCGAGGCGGCCTCGTCCAGCACCTCCTGCGGGAACTCGAACGGCAGTTCGTGGCCGTGGATGGCGGTCTCCACCACCAGCGACGCCGTCAGCTTGTCGCCGAGTACCGCGATGATGCGACCGATCGGCGGGCGGCGGCTGTCCGGTGCCTGGGTCAGTTCGCAGACAACCAGCTGGCCATCGCGCGCGCCACCGGTCTGGTCCGGCGGCACCTGCACGTTGCGCTGGATGCGCTTGTCATCGGGCACCACGTAATTGATGCCCATTTCAATGCTGAAGCGGCCGATCAGGCGGGTCATGCCGCGCTCGAGCACCCGGGCGATGCTGCCTTCGCGGCGGCCACGGTGATCGATGCCGGTCACGCGGGCCAGCACCTTGTCGCCGTGCATCACCTTGCGCATTTCATAAGGCGGCAGGAACAGATCGTCGCCACCCTCGACCGGGCGCAGGAAGCCGAACCCTTCCGGGTTGGCGATCACCACGCCGGTGACGAGGTTCAAGGTCTGGATCGGCGCGAAACCACCACGGCGGTTCTGCACCAGCTGGCCATCACGGACCATCGCGCCCAGCCGGCGCGACAGCGCCTCGGCACGGTCGGCCGCGGTCAGGCCCAGGCGCGCGCCCAATTCCTCGGCGGTCTGCGGCCCTTCGCAGCGTTCCAGCAGGGCCAGGATGGCCTCGCGGCTGGCGATGGGCTGTTCGTACTTCTCGGCTTCGCGGGCGGCATAGGGATCGTCGATCACCTTGCCGGTGGGCGGCAGCTTGCGGCCCGGGGCCGGGCCCGGTGCGGCGGCATCCGTGCCGCGACCCTTGCGGCCGCGCGGCGGTGCACCGCCTTCATTCAATTCGGGGAACCAGCCCGGCAACGGCTTGCCCGGCTTGGTGGTGCGGGCTGCGCCCGCCTTGGCGCCCTTGGTCGGGGCCTGGCTGCGGGACTTGCTCCCGCCCTTGCTTGGTTTTTTGGTAGTCATCGCCCTACATGGTAGCCGTTGCGGGCGTGCACAGCGGGTCAGAGGCGGCTTTGGAAGCACCGCGTGAAATATTTGTTGGAAGTCGTTGACAGCCTGCGGATTCATCTTCACAATTGCGCCTCTGGAACGCCCAGGTGGCGGAATTGGTAGACGCACTAGTTTCAGGTACTAGCGGGTAAAACCGTGGAGGTTCGAGTCCTCTCCTGGGCACCAACGAAAAAACTCCTCGCTTCGGCGGGGATTTTTTTTGCCTGTCATCCAGCAACAGGGGTCGAATCCCTTTCCAGAGGAAAGGCTCTGACCCCAGAGCGGGATTGTTATCGAGAAGTGTTGACACCCCGGTAACAACACCCCATAATCTCGCTCCTCGACGCCCAGGTGGCGGAATTGGTAGACGCACTAGCTTCAGGTGCTAGCGGGGGCAACTTCGTGGAGGTTCGAGTCCTCTCCTGGGCACCATGTCGAGAAAGAAAACAACCCGCGCAAGCGGGTTTTTTCTTGCCTGCAATCCAGGATGCGTAGCGCCGGGCCATGCCCGGCGAACGTAATCAGAACAACGGCCGCAGCACCAGCTCCAGCCCGAGCAGCAGCAGGAACCCAAGGAAGCACGCGCGGAACACCCGTGCACTGATGCGCTGCCGGATCACCTGCCCCAGCCACATCCCCAGCAATGCCGGCAGCACCGCCAACGCACTCAGCCCCAGCTGCTGCACGCCAAAGGCACCGTGGATCACCAAGCCGGTGGTCAACGAAATGGTCGACACGGTGAACGCCAGGCCCAGCGCCTGCACCAGCTCCTCGCGCTGCATGCCCAGCGACTGCAGGTACGGCACCGCCGGCATCACGAACACGCCGGTGGCGCCGGTCACCACGCCCGATATCGCACCCACCAGCGGCCCCAGCCAGCGCTCGCGCCGCTGCGGCACGCGGAACACCGGTGCCAGCAGCGCGTACAGCGCGTACACCACCAGCGCCACGCCCAGTGCAACGCGCGACCAGGTGCGATCCACCCGCACCAGCAGCGCGGCCGAACCCAGCGTCACCACCACCACCGCCAGCATCATCGGCCACAGCCGCCGCACGGTATGCCCCAGCGAAGGGCCGGACAGCAGCTGCCAGGCATTGGTGACGAAGGTGGGGATGAACAGCATCGACGCCGCCGCCACCGGTGACAGCGCGCCACCGAGCAACCCCATCGCCACCGTCGGCAGGCCCATGCCGGTCACGCCCTTGACCACGCCGGCCAGCACGAACACCACCACCAGCAACCCATAGAAGTACAAAGTCTCGTTCATGCCGCCATTGGAGCGGGCGCCGTGCGGGCGCACAATGCGGTCTTCCCGCCCCTGCCTTCGGACCAGCCGAAGGTAGCCCCGACCGGAGCACCCCACATGCGGATGGACATCGCCGATCTGCGCCTGTTCCTGGCCGTGGCTGACGCCGGCAGCATCACCGCTGGCGCCGCCCAGGCCAATCTTGCACTGGGCTCGGCCAGCGAGCGCCTGCGCGCGATCGAGGCGGACGCCGGTACCGCACTGCTGAACCGGCATCCACGCGGCGTCAGCCTGACCGAGGCCGGCGCTGCCCTCGCCCACCACGCGCGGCTGATCCTGCAGCAGCAGGCGCAGCTGCGCGGCGAGATGGAAGCCTTCGCCCAGGGTGCGCGCGGCACCCTGCACCTGTATGCCAACACTGCGGCACTGACCAACTACCTGCCCTCGCGGCTTGCGCCCTGGCTGGCACAGCGCCCGCGCCTGCACGTGGAGCTGCACGAACGCACCAGCACCGAGGTCGTGCGCGCACTCAGCGCCGGCCAGGCCGAAGCGGGCATCATCAGCGACGCGGTGCCTGCCGAGGGCCTGCAACGGCACGTCGTGTCCGAAGATCCGCTGGTGATGCTGCTGCCTGCCGACCACCGCTTCGCTGCCCGGCGCTCGCTCGACTTCGTCGATGTGCTGGGCGAGACCTTCGTCGCGCTGGCCGATGGCAACGCGCTGCAGACCTACGTGGAAGAACTCGCGGGCGAGGCAGGCCGACGCCTGGACGTGCGCATCCGCATGAAGACCTTCGAAGGCCTGTGCACGATGGTGGGCCACGGCATCGGCGTCGGCATCGTGCCGCGCACGATCGCACGGCAGCATCGGCGCAGCACGCAGACGGTGTGCGTGCCACTTGCAGATGCGTGGGCGCAGCGCCGCCTGTGCGCCTGCTTCGCCGATTGGACGCGCCTGTCGCCAGCGATGCGCAGCCTGCTGCAACACCTCGGCGTACCGCCGCAGAAAAAAGCGTGAAATGTTGTTGACACATCCTCAGTCGCTCCCCATAATTCGTCTCCTGAGTCGCCCAGGTGGCGGAATTGGTAGACGCACTAGCTTCAGGTGCTAGCGGGGGCAACTTCGTGGAGGTTCGAGTCCTCTCCTGGGCACCATGACTCAGCAAATGATCAAACCCGCGAAAGCGGGTTTTTTCATGTCCGGCGTTCGGGCATACCCACGCAACGCGTGCATGTATCGCGATGGCGCCGCAGACAAAAACCCCGCCTTCCGGCGGGGTTTTGTTTTTCCATCAACACCGATCGATCAATGCCCGCCGGCGGAGGCCGCGCCTGCACCCGCACCGAACGGCGGCTTGGCCAGCCACAGGAACGCGATGATCGCCAGGAACGTCCAGCCCAGCAGGTAGAAGATGTCGTTGAACGCCATCTGCGATGCCTGGTGGTTGATCATGTTGTTGAGCACCGCCGCGCCATGCTGCAGGTCACCCTGCCCCATCGCGGCCACCTGGTCCTGCATGCCCGGCTGGTAGGCCGAGATGTGCTCGGTCAGGTCGGCGTGGTGCACCTGGGTACGACGTGCCCACAGCCAGGTGGTCAGCGATGCCGCGAAACTGCCGCCCAGCGTACGCAGGAACGTGGCCAGGCCCGAGCCGGCGGCGATCTCGCGGCCGTCCAGGTCCGACAGCAGGATCTGCAGCACCGGCATGAAGAACAGCGCGACACCAATACCCATGATCAGCTGCACGCCGGCCACGTGCGCGTAGTCCACCTGCAGGTTGAAGTCCGAGCGCATGAAGCTGGTGAAGGACAGGAACACGAAGGCGAACGAGGCGATCATGCGCATGTCGAAGCGCGAGGCGTACTTGCCCACGAACGGCGTCATGATCACCGGCAGGATGCCGATCGGCGCCGTCGCCAGGCCCGCCCAGATGGCGGTGTAGCCCATGTCACGCTGCAGCCACTGCGGTATCAGCAGCGACACGCTGAAGAACGCCGCATAGGCCACCACCATCGCCAGCGTACCGGCGCGGAAGTTGCGGTGGCGGAACAGCTTCAGGTCGACGATGGGATCCTTGTCGGTCAGTTCCCAGATCAGGAACACCGTCAGCGCCACCACCGCCACGCAGGCCAGCACCACGATCTTCATCGAGGAGAACCAGTCTTCGTCGTTGCCCAGGTCGAGCACCAGCTGCAGCGCGCCCACGCCGATCACCAGGGTGATCAGGCCGACGTAGTCCATCTTCGGCTTTTCAATCTGCTCCGGGCGCCCCTTCAGCTGGTTGCCCACCACCAGCGCGGCGAAGATGCCCAGCGGCACGTTGATCAGGAAGATCCATTCCCAGCTGTAGTTGTCGGTGATCCAGCCACCGAGGATGGGCCCGCAGATCGGCGCCACCACGGTGATCATCGCCAGCAGCGCCAGCGCCTGCCCACGTTTCTCGCGTGGATAGATCGACACCAGCAGCGACTGGGTGATCGGGTACATCGGCCCGGCCACGAAGCCCTGCAGTGCACGCGACAGCACCAGCATGCCCATGCTCTGGGCCAGGCCACACAGCAGCGAGGTGATGACGAAGGCCAGGGTGGCCCAGATGAACAGCTTGCGTTCGCCGAAGCGACGGCTGAGCCAGCCGGTCAGCGGCAGCGCGATGGCCGTGCTGACCGCGAACGAGGTGATGACCCAGGTCGCCTGCTGCGAACTGGCGCCGAGGTTGCCGGCGATGGTCGGCAGCGAGACGTTGGCGATGGTGGTGTCGAGCACCTGCATGAACGAGGCCATCGCCAGGCCGACGGTGCACAGGGCCACGCTGGGCGGCAGGAACCCGGAGGCCGCACCCGGCGCCGCCGGTGCGCCCGGAGTGCCGGGCGCCGCTGGAGCTTGTGCGGACATGTCGACCTCAGCCCGCGTTGGCCTGCTGCGGCAGGTTGCCTTCGATGATCGTGTGGATCACCTCATCGGCATCATGCAGCTGCTTGGCATACACATCGGTGTCGAACACCGTGCCCTTGGCGGCGGCGGTCGGCAGCACTTCGCCCTTCTGGTCGCGCAGGCTCACTTCAGCCTTCATCGACAGGCCGATGCGCAGCGGGTGTTCGGCCAGCTGCTTGGCATCGATGGCGATGCGCACCGGCACGCGCTGCACGATCTTGATCCAGTTGCCGCTGGCGTTCTGCGCCGGCAGCAGCGAGAACGCCGAACCGGTGCCCAGGCCCAGGCTTTCGATGCGGCCCTTGTACTTCACGTCACCGGCATACAGGTCCGACTTCAGCTCCACTTCCTGGCCCAGGCGCATGTGGCGCAGCTGGGTTTCCTTGAAGTTGGCTTCCACCCACATCTGCTCGGTCGGCACCACGGCCATCAGGGCATTGCCCGGCTGCACGCGCTGGCCGACCTGCACCGAACGACGGGCGACGAAACCGGTGACCGGCGCGACGATGCCGGCGCGGGCATTGTTGAGGAAGGCCTGGCGCAGCTGCGCGGCAGCGGCCAGCACGTCCGGCTGGGTCGCGATGACGGTGTCATCGACCAGCGCGCGGTTGCGCTCGACGGTCTCGCGCGAACCGGCCACGGCGGCTTCGGCTGCGGCCAGCTCGTCGCGGGCGTGGGCCAGTTCTTCGTTGGAAATGGCGCCGGTGGCGGCCAGGTCCTTGCGGCGGGCGAAATCTTCGCGCACGCGCTTCAGGCTGACCTGGCGGGCGTTCAGGTCAGCCTGCGCGCCCTCCACGCTGCGGTACAGGCCGCGGGTCTGGCGCACGGTCTTGGCCAGGTTGGCTTCGGCCTGCTGCAGGGCGACGGAGGTGTCGGCCGGGTCCAGCTGCACCAGCAGCTGGCCGCGCTCGACGCGCATGCCGTCATCAACGTTGATGGCAACCACGGTGCCGGCCACCAGCGGGGTGATCTGCACCTGGTTGCCCTGCACGTAGGCATCGTCGGTTTCTTCGAACCAACGGCCGAACATGAAGTACCACAGCGCCAGTGCGGCAAGCAGCAGCACGACGATGACGAACAGGCCGCGCAGCAGGTTGCCGCGGCGGTTGGAGGCGGCCGGGGCCGCGGTGTCTTGGGTCTGGCTCATGGCGTGGGTCTTCAGGAATGCGAGGAATCGGAATGGGAGGCGATCGGTGCGGCGTCGGCGTCACTGGGCTGGAAACCACCGCCCAATGCCTTGCTCAGGCGCACCGAGGTCTGCACCTGCTGCGACTGCAGGCCGGCCAGCTGCTGCTGCGACTGCAGCAGGATGGACTGCGCGCTGAGCACGTCCAGGTAGCTGCCGATGCCGGCGCGGTAGCGCTGCTGGGCCAGGCCGAAGGCGGCGCGGGAGGTATCCACCGCCTGCTGCTGTGCCTGCGCCTGCTGGGCCAGCGAACGCACCGCGTTGACCTGGTCGGCCACGTCGCGCAGCGCGTCCAGCACGGCCTGGTTGTAGTTGGCCACCGCCAGGTCGTACTGCGCGTCAGTGTTGTCCAGGTTGGCGCGCAGCTTGCCGCCTTCGAAGATCGGCAGGCTCAGTGCCGGGCCGATGTAGGCGAAGGTGGAGCTGCTCTTCAGCAGGTCGCCCACGTTCGGGGCGACCACGCCGGCCAGCGCGGTCAGGTTGAAGCTCGGATAGAACTTCGTCTTGGCGACCTTGATCTGCTTCTCGGCCGCTTCCACGCGCCAGCGCGCTGCAACGATGTCCGGGCGACGGCCCAGCAGTTCGCTGGGCAGCACGCCCGGCAGCTGCAGGGCCAGCGGGTTCAGCGCCTGCGGGCGTTCGATCGACAGGCCGCGGTCCGGACCCTTGCCGACCAGCGCGGCCAGCGCGGTGCGGGCGGCGTCGATGCGCTGCTGCGCGGCCAGCAGCTGCTGCTGCGCGGCCGGCACGCGGGCTTCGGCCTGGCGCACCTGCAGGTCGCTGTCGATGCCGGCGCTGCGGCGCTGGCGGGTCAGTTCCAGCGACTTCTGCGAACGCGCCAGTTCCTCCTCGGCCACGTCGTTGAGCTGCCAGGCATAGGCCAGCTCGGCGTAGGCCTGGGCAATGCCGGTGGACAGGTTCAGGCGCGCGGCCTGGGCGTCCACGGTGGCGGCATGGGCGCCATCGACGGCAGCTTCCCAGGCGGCGCGCTTGCCGCCCCACAGGTCGATGCCGTAGCTGAAATCGAAGGCGACCTGGCTGCTGCCGCCATAGCGGCCGCCCAGCTCGTCACCCAGCATCGATTCGGGCAGGCGCAGGCCGGTGTAGCCGCCGGACAGGGACAGGCTGGGCAGGCGGTCGGCACGCGCCGTACCTACCTGCGACTGTGCCTGGCGCAGGCGCGCGTCGGCCGCGTCCAGGCTGGGGTGGCCGGCCAGGCCTTCGCTGATGAGGGCGTCGAGCTGGGCGTCGCCCAGTGCCTTCCACCAGTCCTGGGCCGGGAAGCCGGTGGCGCTCAGGTCGCTGTCGGCCAGGGTGCGCTCGCTGTGCAGGCTGTCCACGTCGAGCACGTGGCCCTGCGGGTTCAGGCCACGGCTGCTGGCGCAGGCGGCCAGGGCCAGGGCCAGCGCTGAAACCAGCAGCGCGCGCCCGGACCGGCGGAGAGTGGGATGCGGGATCGGGTTCATGGGGTCGTCAGGGAATCGCGGATTCGGGTCAGGAGGGACAACAGCAGCGTGCGTTCGTCGGCGGACAGGTCGCGCAGGGCGAAGTCCATCACCGCGTCGCCGCGCTTCTGCAGCCGCGCCCACAGGGCACGGCCTTCATCGGTCAGAACGATCTGCAGGGCCCGCCGGTCCTGGCTGTGCGGCTCGCGGCGCACGCATCCCAGGGCTTCCAGCTTGTCCAGCAGGCGGGTCACCGCGCTGGGCACCTGGTCGATGGCCTGGGCCAGTTCGTTGGCGGTGCACGGGGCCATGCGGGCCAGCAGCTTCAGGCCGATGTAATGGGTGAAGCCGATGCCGAGGTCTTCTTCGGCCATGGAGGCGTCGAGCTGGCGGACCAGGCCGTCGCGCACCTGGCGCAGCAGCAGGCCGAAGCTGGGGGGGTTGGAGGACGGACAGATCATGGGGGAGCATTTTCTTCCAAAAAAAATATTTCTCAATGGAAATATTCGATCTGGCATCGAATGCTGTGTTGCAGCAACGGGCTCGATCAGTGAAGGCGCTACCTTAATGGCGCCCGGAACTGGCCCGGTAGTACAATCCAGCCAATGAATGTCACATTCCAGCCACCCCCGCCGGTCGTGACGGCAGGTGAACCGGGCCCGCCCACCCTCCTCCGCGAGGTCGCGATGGACTGGTTCGAGCGCAACGATGGCCCGCCGGTCATCGGTTTCCGCTTCGACAGCCCGCAGGGCCTGGCCCGTGAAGTGGACTGGCACCACCACGCCCGGGCGCAGCTGATCTACGTCGAACGCGGCCTGCTGACCACCCGCACCTCGCACGGCACCTGGTCGCTGGCACCGGGTTCGGCCGGTTGGATGCCGCCGCTGGAACCGCATACGGTCAGCCTGGACGGGCCGATGCGCGGCTGGGGCATGGCCCTGGCGGCGCCGGCCTGCGCCGGGCTGCCCTCCGACCCCTGCGTGCTCGGCCTGTCCAAGCTGGCCCAGGCGGTGGCCGAGCGCATCTGCGAATGGCCGCTGGACTACGTCCTCAGCGACGACCGCGAGCACATCCTCAGCGTCATGCGCGACGAGATCCGCACCGCGCCGCGCCAGCGCATGCACCTGCCGATGCCGCGCGACCGCCGCCTGCTGAAGATCGCCTCGCAACTGCTGGCCGAGCCCTCCGACGAGCGCAGCCTGGCCGAATGGGCGCACTGGGCCGGCCTGTCGCCGCGCAGCCTGACCCGCCACTTCCGCGACGAGACCACCCTCAGCTTCGCCCAGTGGCGGCAACAGGCCCGCCTGGCCGAGGCGCTGCGCCAGCTCAGCGAGGGCCGCAGCGTGGCCGACATCGCCCACGCGCTGGGCTTCAGCAGCGCCAGCGCCTTCGTCACCGTGTTCCGCCGCCACTTCGGCCTGCCGCCCGGACGCTACCTGGCGCGGGTCGGCCATGGCCTCGAACCGGGGCTGGATCCGGCGCGTGGCTTGGCATCCCCCGCCGCATCCGGATAATCAGTGCATTGAGAGCGCCGACCGCCGTCTTCGCCTCCCGACATAGGTAACAACGCCGCATGACCGAACCTGCCCGCCCCGTATTCCACGGTTTCGAACAACTGCCGCTGCGCGAGTACGCCGAACGCGCCTACCTCGACTATTCGATGTACGTGGTGCTCGACCGTGCCCTGCCGTTCATCGGCGACGGCCTGAAGCCGGTGCAGCGCCGCATCATCTATTCGATGAGCGAGCTGGGCCTGAATGCCGCGTCCAAGCCGAAGAAGTCCGCGCGCACCGTCGGTGACGTGATCGGTAAATACCACCCGCATGGCGACAGCGCGTGCTACGAGGCGCTGGTGCTGATGGCGCAGCCGTTCTCCTACCGCTACCCGCTGATCGAGGGCCAGGGCAACTTCGGCTCCAGCGACGACCCGAAGTCGTTCGCGGCGATGCGCTACACCGAATCCAAGCTGACCCCGATCGCCGAAGTGCTGCTGGGCGAACTGGGCCAGGGCACCACCGACTGGGCGCCGAACTTCGACGGCACCCTGCAGGAACCGACCTGGATGCCGGCGCGCCTGCCGCACCTGCTGCTGAACGGCACCACCGGCATCGCCGTGGGCATGGCCACCGACGTGCCGCCGCACAACCTCAACGAGATCGTCAGCGCGCTGCTGCACCTGCTGGACGATCCCGATGCCAGCGTGCGCGACCTGTGCGAGCACGTGAAGGGCCCGGACTACCCGTCGACCGCCGAGATCATCACCCCGGCCAACGACCTGCGCACGATGTACGAGACCGGCAACGGCAGCGTGCGTGCGCGTGCGACCTTCACCAAGGAAGCGAACAACGTGGTGGTCACCGCGCTGCCGTTCCAGGTGTCGCCGTCGAAGGTGATCGAGCAGATCGCCGCGCAGATGCGCGCCAAGAAGCTGCCGTGGCTGGAAGACGTGCGCGATGAATCCGACCACGCCAACCCGGTGCGCGTGGTGCTGGTGCCGCGCTCCAACCGCGTCGACGCCGACCAGCTGATGGGCCACCTGTTCGCCACCACGGACATGGAGCGCAGCTACCGCGTCAACCTCAACGTGATCGGGCTGGACGGCCGTCCGCAGGTGAAGAACCTGAAGATGCTGCTCAGCGAATGGCTGGCGTTCCGCAGCACCACCGTCACCCGCCGCCTGCAGCACCGCCTGCAGAAGGTCGAGCGCCGCCTGCACCTGTTGGAAGGCCTGCTGGTGGCCTTCCTCAACCTGGACGAGGTGATCCACATCATCCGTACCGAGGACGAACCGAAGGCGGCGTTGATCGCGCGCTTCGGCCTGTCCGAAGACCAGGCCGAGTACATCCTGGAAACCAAGCTGAAGCAGCTGGCCCGCCTGGAGGAGATGAAGATCCGCGGCGAGCAGGACGAGCTGGCCAAGGAGCGCGAGAAGATCCTCGGCATCCTCGACAGCAAGGCCAAGCTGAAGAAGCTGATCCGCGACGAACTGACCGCTGACGCCAAGAAGTTCGGCGACGCACGCCGTTCGCCGCTGGTGCAGCGCCAGGCCGCGCAGGCCATCGACGAGACCGAGCTGGTGCCCAGTGAGCCGATGACCGTCGTGCTGTCGGAGAAGGGCTGGATCCGCGCGGCCAAGGGCCACGACATCGATGCGTCCACCCTGTCCTACCGCGATGGTGATGCCCTGCAGGGTTCGGTGCGCGCGCGCAGCACCCAGCAGGTCGCCTTCCTGGACAGCGAAGGCCGCGCCTACTCGACGCCGGTGCACACCCTGCCCTCGGCACGTGGCAATGGTGAACCGCTGACCGGCCGCTTCTCGCCGGCACCGGGCACCAGCTTCGTCACCCTGGCCAGCGCCGAGCCGGATGCCCGCTTCGTGCTGGCCTCCAGCCACGGCTACGGCTTCGTCACCCGCTTCGAGAACCTGATCGGCCGCAACAAGGCCGGCAAGGCGATGCTGAACCTGTCGTCCGGTTCCTCGGTGCTGACCCCGTCGGCCGTGGCCAACGTGGCCACCGACCGCATCGTGGCGGTGACCAGCTCGGGCAACCTGCTGGCGATCGCCGCCAACGACCTGCCGGAACTGGACAAGGGCAAGGGCAACAAGATCATCGAGATCCCCAAGGCCAAGCTCGCCACCGAGCGGGTGGTGGCGATCGTGGCGATCAGCCCGGGCCAGACCCTGCAGGTCCGCAGCGGCCAGCGCACGATGGGCCTGAAGTTCAACGAGCTCGACGCCTACCTCGGCGCCCGCGCCACCCGCGGCCACCTGCTGCCGCGCGGCTGGCAGAAGGTCGAAGGGTTGTCGGTGGAATGACCGGTAGTGCCGGCCGCTGGCCGGCAACTGCTGCCGGAAATCAGCAACGCCAGACACGGAAAAGCCGGGGGTTCCCCGGCTTTTTCGTTTGTCGGCTGGCGGGCGGTGGAGCAGCTGGCGGGCGAAGGCTGGCTGGCGGTGCTCCGGTGCTGGCGGGCGACGTTGCTTTGTGCGCCTGGTAGAGCCGACTGTTAGTCGGCTGCCCTGCAAAAGCAGCCGACTAACAGTCGGCTCTACCGGGAAGCGCGGCGCCGGCTCAGTGCGCCGGGGCGCCGTTGCCGTCGATCTTGCTCAGCTGGTACAGCTCCAGGCCGATGCGCTTGATCAGGCCCAGCTGCTGCTCCAGCCACCAGGCGTGGTCTTCCTCGGTGTCCTTCAACTGCGCCAGCAGCATGTCGCGGCTCACGTAGTCGCCCTTCTCCTCGCACAGCTTCATGCCGGCGGCGAGATTGTTCCGAACGGCGTATTCAGTATCGAGATCCTTCTGCAGCATCTCTTCCACCGTCTTGCCCGGCTCGGTGGCATGCGGGCGCATGTCCGGGTCGCCGCCCAGGAACAGGATGCGGCGCAGCAGCGCGTCGGCGTGCTGGGTTTCTTCTTCCATCTCGTGGTTCAGGCGTTCGTACAGCGCGAACAGGCCCTGGTCCTCGTAGCGGCGGGAATGGATGAAGTACTGGTCACGGGCAGCAAGCTCGCCGCGCAGCAGTTCCTTCAGGCAGGCGATGACGTCCGGGTTGCCTTTCATGGGGGTGCTCCTGTGGATCGATGCGGCATAGGGTGCCGCATTTCAAAATACGGTGATCTAATCGGAATCAGTCGCAGTTGCGCCTGCGGCTACAATCCCCCCTCGAGTGCCGTAAGGACCTGCAATGCGACGTACCTGGCGTTGGATACTGGCAGTGCTCATCGCCATCGTGCTGGTCACCGCACTGGTCCTGTGGCTGCTGCTGCGCGGCAGCCTGGCCGAGCTGGAAGGCGAACAGGCCCTGCCCGGGCTGGCCGCGCCGGTCAGCGTCGAGCGTGACGCGCTGGGCGTGGTCACCATCACCGCCGGCAGCCAGGCCGATGCCATGCGCGCGCTCGGCCACGTGCATGCGCAGGAACGCTATTTCGAAATGGACCTGATGCGCCGCAGTGCCGCAGGTGAACTGTCGGCGCTGTTCGGGCCTGTAGCCATCGACGCCGACAAGCGCATGCGCGTGCACCGGCTGCGCGCGCGCACCGAGGCGCACCTGGACGAGGCACTGGGCGACAACCCGCAGGCCGTGCGCGCCTACGTGGACGGTGTCAACGCAGGCCTGGCCGATCTGTCGGTGCGGCCCTGGGCCTACCTGCTGCTGCGGCAGTCGCCCGCGCCCTGGCGGGCCAGCGACAGCGTGCTGGCCGGGCTGGCCATGTATGCCGACCTGCAGGACCCGGACAACCAGAACGAACTGGCGCTGGCGCGCATCCGTGACGTGGTGCCGCCGGCCCTGCACGCACTGCTGGCCCATGATGGCAGCAGCTGGGACGCGCCGCTGCAGGGCGAGCCGCGCGGTGATACACAGCTGCCCGATGCCGCGCAGCTGGACCTGCGCTCGCTGGCCGCCGCACCCGCGGCGCCTGCCGCCGAGGCCGATGCGGTCGGCAGCAACAACTTCGCCGTGGCCGGTGCGCTCACCGCCGATGGCCGCGCCATCATTGCCGACGACATGCACCTGGCCCTGCGCGCACCCAGCCTGTGGTTCCGCGTACGCCTGCGCTACCCGGACCCGAAGGCACCCGGCGGCCAGGTCGACGTCAGTGGCTTCTCGCTGCCCGGCGTACCGGCGGTCATCGTGGGCAGCAACGGGCATGTCGCCTGGGGCTTCACCAACAGCTACATCGACACCGCCGACTTCCGCCGTGAACCGGCCAATGCGGCGGTGACGGTGCACGAAGAACGCATTGCGGTAGCAGGCCAGGGCGACGTCGTGTTGCCGGTGCGCGAAACCGCCTGGGGGCCGATCCTGCACACCCATGCCGACGGCAGCGGCGACGCCCTGCGCTGGGTCGCCCACCTGCCCGGCGCGGTGCGCATGGATTTCGCGGACATGGCCCGCGCCGGCGACCTCGACCAGGCACTGGCAACGGCCGATCACGCGGGCATTCCCGCGCAGAACCTGGTGATCGGCGACCGCAGCGGGCGCATCGCCTGGCGGCTGGTCGGTGCGCGCCCGGACCGTGGCCCCGGCTGCGTGCCGCAGGGCTTCAACACTGCGCAGAACAGCGCGGATTGCGCGCCGTGGCCGATCCGCAGCGATGCCGCACCGGCCCTGGTCGATCCACCGGGGCAACGCCTGTGGACCGCCAACAGCCGCGTGGTCGACGATGCCACCCTGGCCGTGGTCGGCAATGCCGGCTATGACCTGGGCGCGCGCGGCCAGCAGATCCGTAACCTGCTGGCCACCCAGGACCGCTTCGACGAGCACGACCTGCTGGCGATCCAGCTGGACGACCGTGCGGTGTTCCTGCAGCGCTGGTGGGCCCTGCTGCAGCAAACCGCCGAGCACAGCAACGACCCCTCATTGAAGCGCCTGGCTGCCGCCAGCGAACACTGGGACGTGCGCGCCTCGACCAATTCAACCAGCTACCGCATCGTGCGCGGTTTCCGCGGCGACGTGCTGGATGCCATCGAGAGCGCGCTGCTGGCACCTGCCAAAGCCCGGCTGGGCGACGACTACCTGCCGCCGCGGCTTGCGCAGCTGGAAGGCGTGGTCTGGCCGATGCTGGAACAGCGCCCGGCCAACCTGCTGCCGCCGGGCGTGGACAGCTGGGATGCGCTGCTGGCCAAGGCCGCGCGCACGCTCGAAGCCGACCTTGAGAAGCAGGGGCCGCTGCAGCAGCGCACCTGGGGCGAGCGCAATGTCGCCGACATCTGCCACCCGGTCTCGCGTGCCCTGCCCGCCTTCACCCGCCGCTGGCTGTGCATGCCCGCCGATCAGCTGCCCGGTGACCGCGACATGCCGCGCGTGCAGGGGCCGAGCTTCGGCGCTTCGCAGCGCATGGTGGTCTCGCCGGGCCACGAAGCCGACGGCATCGTGCACATGCCCGGCGGCCAGAGTGGCCACCCGCGGTCGCCCTATTGGGGCGCCGGCCACGAAGACTGGGTGCATGGCCGCCCCACCCCGTTCCTGCCGGGACCGGCGCAGCACGTGATGAAGCTGGTCCCAGCGCGCTGACGTCATGTCCAACGGTAGCGCCGGGCCATGCCCGGCGACGCACTATCCATCCGCGCTGCGCGCTCGCCGGGCATGGCCCGGCGCTACCTGGTCAGGCCTTGCGGCGCTCGATCAGGTTCAACAGCGGGCCGGTCATCGCCGTGGTCACCAGCGCCATGATCACCAGCACCGCGAACAGGCGGTCGCCGAGCAGGCCCAGCTCATAGCCCAGGTTGAGCACGATCAGCTCCATCAGGCCACGGGTGTTCATCAACGCCCCCAGGCGCCAGGCCTCGCGGTTCTCCATGCCGGTGCTGCGCGCGGCACTCCAGGTGCCCAGCAGCTTGCCAGCGGTCGCCACCACGATCACCACCGCGCACAGCAGCAGATCGCTGGTCTGCAACGCATCGGCGCGCATGCGCAGGCCGGTCATGGCGAAGAACAGCGGCAGCAGCAGGGTCGCGGCGAAGGGTTCGACCCTGGCCACCAGCAGGTCGCGCAGCTGCGTGTTGGAGGACACGGCCACGCCGGCAGCGAACGCGCCGAACAGCGCGTGGATGCCCAGCACCTCGGTGACCAGCGCACTGGCCAGCGACAGCAGCAGGATGCCCAGCAGCCAGCGGCCCTCACGGCCCGGCGCGATCTGCTGGCGGGCAAACCACGGCTTGACCGCGCCCAGCATCAGCGCGATGAACAGCACCACGCAGACCAGGTTGATGCTGGCCGACAGCCAGCCGGTGGCCTGTGCAGCGGCGACGATCAGCGCCAGCATGCACCACGCCGTGGCATCGCCCAGCGCCGCACAGGCGATGGACGTCTGCCCCAGCGGCGTCTGCGTGATGCCGCGGTCGGCGAGGATGCGCAGCAGCACCGGGAAGGCGGTGATGCTCATGGAAATGCCGACGAACAGCGCAAAGGCCGTGAAGCCGACGCCCTGCGGTCCATGTTCGGGATAGAGCCAGATGGCCAGCCCCACGCCCAGCACGAACGGCAGGGCGATGCCGGCATGGCTGACAGTGAAGGCGAATTTGCGACGGCCGCGCAGCGCGCCGAGGTCGAGTTCGGCACCCGCCACCAGCAGGAACATCAGCACGCCCAGCTGGCTGAGCATGCCCAGCGGCCCCAGCGACGCAGCCGGGAACAAGGCACCATGCAGCTGTGGCAGCAGGCTGCCCAGCACCAACGGGCCCATCATCAGGCCGGCCGCCATTTCGCCGATCACCGCCGGCTGGCCAAAATACTTCAGCAGCGCGCCCGCGCCCTTGGCCACCAGCAGCAGCACCAGCAGCTGCAGCAGGAACAGGCCCAGCGGCGAGGACAGGTGGTGGGCCCAATCACTGCCGACGACGGCCTCGGCCTTGGCCGCAACCGACGGCACGCCCGGCCCGGCATAACGCGCCAGCGCCAGGCCGATCGCCAGCGGAACCGCCGCCCACGCCAGGTAACGCCAACCCCATTTCATCGGCGGCACGCTGCCCCCGGTCTGTACGTCCATGAACATTCCCCAATGTGCAGGGGGCCGATGATACGTCCTTCTTCGCGCGCCCGCCGGGCATGGCCCGGCGCTACCGGGGAAGGTAGCGCCAGGCCGTGTCCGGCGGAATCATTCTGCGGCAGCGCCGGGCCGTGCCCGGCGCAATCATCAGGCCAGGGCCTGCTCGTGGACGCCGGCGATGGCGCGGCCGGACGGGTCGGCGGCGGCGGCGAAGCTGGCATCCCAGGCGATGGCGGCCGGCGATGAACAGGCGATCGACTTGCCGCCCGGCACGGTTTCCGCCGCGGCACGGCTCGGGAAGAACTGCTCGAACAGGTGGCGGTAGTAGTACGCCTCCTTGGTCTGCGGCGGGTTGTGCGGGAAGCGCTTGTCAGCCGCCGCCAGCACGCGGTCGCTCACCTGCGCCTCGGCGTGCGCCTTCAGGCCATCGATCCAGCCGTAGCCGACGCCATCGCTGAACTGCTCCTTCTGCCGCCACAGGATGCTGTCAGGCAGGTAGCCATCGAAGGCTTCGCGCAGCACCGCCTTTTCGATACGGCGGCCGCCGAAACCGGCGCCGACCATCTTGTGCGCGGCGTCGAAGCGCATCGCCACATCGAGGAACTCGCGGTCGAGGAACGGCACGCGCGGCTCCACGCCCCAGGCCATCATCGACTTGTTGGCGCGCAGGCAGTCGTAGTTGTGCAGGGCATCGAGCTTGCGTACCAGCTCCTGGTGGAATTCGCGCGCATCCGGTGCCTTGTGGAAATACAGGTAGCCACCGAAGATCTCGTCGCTGCCCTCACCGGACAGCACCATCTTCACCCCCATTGCCTTGATGCGGCGGGCCAGCAGGAACATCGGTGTCGATGCACGAATGGTGGTGACGTCGTAGGTTTCGATGTGGCGGATCACTTCGGGCAGCACGTCCAGGCCTTCCTCGAAGCTGTACTCGAAGCCGTGGTGGACGGTGCCCAGTGCTTCGGCGGCGATGGCGGCAGCGGCCAGGTCCGGCGAACCTTTCAGGCCGATCGCGAAGGAATGCAGGCGCGGCCACCAGGCCTCGCTCTGCCCGCCATCCTCGATGCGGCGGCGTGCGTAGCGGGCGGCCACGGCGGCCACCAGCGAGGAATCGAGGCCACCGGACAGCAGCACGCCGTAGGGCACGTCGCTCATCAACTGGCGCTCGACGGCCTGTTCGAACGCCTGACGCAGCTCGGCCAGGTCGGCCTGACGGCCTTCCACGTCGGCATAGTCGCGCCACGGCTGCTGGTAGTAGCGCACCAGTTCACCGCTGGCGCTGTCGTAGTAATGGCCCGGCGGGAACTGTGCGACGTCGGCGCAGGAATCGACCAGTGCCTTCATTTCCGAGGCCACGCGCAGGCGCCCCTGCGCATCGTGGCCCCAGTACAGCGGCACCACGCCGATCGGGTCGCGAGCGACCAGCACGCGGCCAGCATCACGGTCCCACAGGGCGAAGGCGAAGATGCCGTTGAGCTGTTCCAGCCACTGCGCAGGCGCACCGCCCTGGCGGTACAGGGCGTTGATCACTTCGCAGTCCGAACCGGTCTGGAAGTCGTACGCGGTGGCCAGCGTGGCCTTCAGGGCCTGGTGGTTGTAGATCTCGCCATTGACCGCGAGGGCCAGCTGGCCGTCGGCCGACAGCAGCGGCTGCGAGCCGCCGGCCGGGTCGACGATGGCCAGGCGCTCGTGGACCAGCAGCGCGCCTTCGTCCAGGTACACGCCGCTCCAGTCCGGGCCGCGGTGGCGCTGCCGCTGCGACAGTTCCAGCGCGTGGCGGCGCAGGGCGGGAAGATCGTCACCGGCCTGCAGGCCGAAGATTCCGAAGATCGAACACATGGGTGGCGCTCCTGTTGTGGGGGATTACACGGCGGGAAGGTGTTCGACCGGCCAACCAGGCCCGGGAGGGCTGCGCCCGGGCACAAAAAAACCCGCATCGGCCGATGCGGGTTTTCTGGTGTCCGGGCGTATGTTGCTGTCTATCTACCCAGGGCGCAGTCCCGCATCGGCCGCGCACGATTGCGCGCACGGTTATTCCCGCGCAGATTATTGCGGTTGGTAGTGTTGACGGCGGTGGCCAGGCGGATCGACATGGCACCGACCGTAACGCGGTTTCCAGAGCCGTGCAACAGTTGCGTTGGCAACCACAGGAGCCGTGCCGACCAACGGTCGGCACCCACCTGGGCGGGATTGCGGGGTTACGCCAGCAGGCGCTGCACCAGCCGCTGGTACAGCCCCGGCAGGGCGTCCAGCTCGTCCACGCGCACGTTCTCGTCCACCTGGTGGATGCTGGCGTTGACCGGCCCCACTTCGATGCACTGCGCACCCAGCGGTGCGATGAAGCGCGCATCGGACGTGCCGCCCCCGGTGCTCTCTTCCGGCGCACGGCCGATGTGCTCGGCCAGCACCGCACGCGCGGCCGCACGCAGCGGGCCTTCCGGGGTGTAGAACGGCTCGCCGCTGCGGTGCCACTTCAGCCCGTACTGCAGGCCATGCCGGTCCAGCAACGCGGTGATCTCCGCTTCCAGCTTCGGCGCATCCCAGTGCGGGTTGTAGCGGATGTTGAAATCCACCTCCAGTTCGCCGGGGATCACGTTGTTGGCGCCGGTGCCGGCGTGGATGTTGGAAATCTGCAGGCTGGTCGGCGGGAAGCTTTCATAGCCCTCGTCCCAGCGCCGCGCACTCAGTTCGGCCAGCGCGGGCGCCGCCTGGTGGATCGGATTGCGCGCCTTCTCCGGGTAGGCCACGTGGCCCTGCACGCCCTGCACGCGCAGCTTGGCCGACAGGCTGCCACGACGGCCGACACGCAGCAGGTCGCCCAGCGTCGCCGTCGACGAGGGCTCGCCGGTGATGCACCAGTCGATGCGCTGGCCGCGCTCGGCAAACAGGCGCGCGACGTGGCGCACGCCATCGATGGCATCGCCTTCCTCGTCGCTGGTGAGCAGCACGGCCAGCGTGCCGGCATGGTCCGGGTGGGCGGCAACAAACTGCTCGGCAGCGATGACGAAGGCCGCCACGCTGCCCTTCATGTCCGCGGCGCCGCGGCCGTACAGCACGCCGTCGCGGATTTCCGGGGTGAACGGATCACTCTGCCACGCCTCGCGCGGGCCCGGCGGCACCACGTCGGTGTGGCCCAGCAGCACCAGCACTGGCGCACCGCTGCCGTGGGTCGCCCACAGGTTGTCGACCTCGCCCAGGCGCAGGTGCTCGCACTGGAAGCCTGCCTGCTGCAGGCGCGCGGACAGCAGCGCCTGGCAGCCCGCATCATCCGGCGTCACCGACGGCCGCGCGATCAGCTCGCAGGCCAGGTCAAGGACGGCGCTCACGTGCCACCCACGCCGAAGCGGGCCTTGAAGCCGTTGTCACTGAAGCCCTGGCTGACCGTACCGTCGGCGGTCACCACCACAGGGCGCTTGATCAGCTGTGGGTACTCGCGCAGCAGCAGCTTCCACTCGGCATCCGAGTCGGCAGCCTTGCGGTTGTCCGGCAGCTGCCGCCACGTGGTGGAGGACTTGTTGACCATCGCGCCCAGGCCGCCCAGCTGCGCGGCCCACTCCAGCAGGGTCTCCGGGCTGGGCTTGTTGTCGCGGTAGTCGACGAAGGTGTAAGGCACGCCGAAGCGGTCCAGCCACTTGGTCGCCTTCTTGCAGGTATCGCAGTTCTTCAAACCGTAGACAGTGGTGCTCATGGCCATCTGTGATGCAGGAAAACAGGTGGCCAGAATCTCACAAGAGGCGCTCGGACACGACCCGGAACGGCACCGTCGGCAGGCGGAATGCCAGGCCTTCGGCCAGGTCCACGCCCATCGCCTGCAGCCGCGGGCAGTGCTGCCCGCCCTGCAGCTGCAGCGGTTGCAGCCGGGCGATAGCCACCGGCAGATCGATGCGGGTACTGGCCCAGCGCTGGTCGCAGGTGCGGGCGATGGCTTCGTCCTGGCAGGCCAGGAAGCGCAGCAGGGCCGCGTGGCCACCAAAGGCCGCGGGCCACGCCGGATGATTCCAGCCGTCGGCCGCGCACCACTGCAGGTGCAGGGCTGGGGCACTGCCCTGCCCGCCTTCGATCAGGGTGTGCCCACCGCCATCGGCACGCACCGCATGCTCAAAGCGCGTGGACAGATGCGGCTGCATGGCATCGCTGAACGCGCGCGCGCCGGCCACGAAGGCCAGCTGGTCCATCACGTTGCGGTCGAACAGCACCACCGGCGTGCCCTGCGGGTCGTCGTCGCGGCGCAGGTACCAGCGCCAGTTGCTCTGCCGGGGCGAAGGCATCAACGCACGCAGCGGGCCGGCCGCACGCGGGCCGAAGTGGCCATGGCGATAGCTGAGGATGGTGTACGGGGTACGCCCTTCATGCACGACGTAATGGTGGCCCGGGGGTGGCAGCGGCGCGTGCCGCACGTCCACCCACCAGCTGGCGTAGACCACGTCGCGCACATCGCTGGCCAGCGCAGGCATGGGCCAGCGCCGCGACAGCGCGCGGCGCAGCCGGGTCCACTGCGGGGCATGCAACAGGCGCGGCAGCATCCGCCCAAACGCAGTGTCGGACGGATGCCGGTAGATCGCGGACTGCGCCAGGTCTTCCAGCGCAGTCACCTTCAGTCGGCCAGGCCGCGCAGCAGGTCGTTGACGCTGGTCTTGCTGCGGGTCTTCGCATCGACCTGCTTGACGATCACCGCGCAGTACAGCGAATGGGTGCCGTCCTTGCTCGGCAGCGAGCCGGACACCACCACGCTGTACGGCGGGATGTAGCCGTAGGTGATCTCGCCGGTGGCGCGGTTGTAGATGCGGGTGCTCTGGCTGAGGAACACGCCCATGCCGATCACACTGTGGTGGCCGACGACCACGCCTTCCACCACTTCCGAACGCGCACCGATGAAGCAGTGGTCTTCGATGATGGTCGGGCTGGCCTGCAGCGGCTCGAGCACGCCGCCGATGCCGGCGCCGCCGGACAGGTGGCAGTGCTGGCCGATCTGCGCGCAGGAACCGACGGTGGCCCAGGTGTCGACCATGGTGCCTTCGCCCACGTAAGCGCCGATGTTGGTGAAGCTCGGCATCAGCACCACGTCCTTGCCGAAGTACGTGCCGCGGCGGGCGATCGCGCCCGGCACCACGCGCACGCCACCACGGCGGAACTTCGCTTCGTCATAGCCGGCAAAGCGCGATTCGACCTTGTCCCAGAACGGCGCCGGGCGCGCATCGACCACGGCCATGTCGTTGACGCGGAAATACAGCAGCACCGCTTTCTTCAGCCACTCGTTGACCTTCCAGCCACCGTGGCCATCCGGCTCGGCGACACGGAATTCACCGGTTTCCAGGCCATCGATCACGCGGTTGACCAGCGGCCGGGTGGAACCTTCCAGCTCATGCAGGGTCAGCGTGGCGCGGCGCTCGAAGGCGCTCTCGATGCCGAACTTCAGTTCTTCCACGCCCGGCACCGGCGGCTTGCGCAGCGACTTGCGGGCGATGGTTTCGGCGCGGGCGACTTCGGCGCTCTTGGCCGGGGCCTTCTTCGCGGCCGGCTTCTTCGCAACGGCAGCCTTCTTCACCGGCGCCTTGGCCGGGGCGGCCTTCTTCGGTGCAGCAGTCTTTTTCGCCGCTGCGCTCTTGGCGGTCGCAGCAGTCTTCTTCACAGGCTTGGTGGCCATCAGGTGGGGTCTCCGGCGTTTCGATCAGGGTCCAGGCAGGCCAGCATCGCGTCATGCAGCTGCTGCCGGGCGGGTTCGGTCAGGGGGAGGTCGTGTTCGTCACTGATCACGAAGGTGTCTTCGGCGCGTTCGCCGAACGTGGCAATGCGCGCGTCATGCACGCGCAGGCCCTGGTTGCGCAGCACGAACGCCACGTCGGCCAGCAGGCCGGGGCGGTCGGGCGCGACCAGGGCAAAACGGGTCGCGCCGGGCTCATCGCGGAACTCGATGCGCGGGGCGAAACGGAAGTGGCGCAGCTGCCGTGGCACCACCCGCCGCGACGGGCGCAGTCGGGTCAGGTCGCCACTCAGCGCTTCGCGCAACGCAGCTTCCAGGTTGGCACTGCTGCCATCGGCGAAGGTATCGGCCGGGCTCACTTCGAAGGTATCGAAAATGGTGTCGGACGGGCCGTCCAGCACGCGTGCGCGATGGATGCCGTAGCCCTTGCGGTCCAGGGTCATCACGATCGCCGCGAACAGGCCATCACGGTCCGGCGAGTGCACGAACACTTCCAGTGCCGGGTCGTCCACGCTGATCCGGCGCACCTTCACCAGGGTGTGGCCCTGCTTGATCGGCACCAGTGCCGAGGCCTGCCAGGCCAGCTGCTCCGGGCGCAGGCGCATGAACCCTTCGTCGGGCATCACCGCGAACTGGCGGTCGATGGTGGCATCGTCGTAGCCCTGCTCGCGCACCAGCGCGCGCACGCTGTCGCGCGCCTCGGCCACGCGCTCGGCGGGCGGCACCGGGTGTTCCAGGCCCTCGCGCAGCGCGCGCCGGGTGGCGAAGTACAGGTCGGCCAGCAGCCGGTCCTTCCACGCGTTCCACAGCTTGGGGCTGGTGCCGGCGATGTCGGCGCAGGTCAGCAGGTACAGGTAGTCGAGGCGATCACGGCTGCCGACCAGGGTGGCGAAGCGATGGATCACCACCGGATCGGCGATGTCCTGCTTCTGCGCGGTCACCGACATGCGCAGGTGCTGCTCCACCAGCCAGGCCACCAGCTCGGTATCGGTGCCGCTCAGTGCATGGGCGTGGCAGAACGCGCGCGCGTCCACCGCGCCCAGCTCGGAATGGTCGCCGCCGCGGCCCTTGGCGATGTCGTGGAACAGGCCCGCCAGCAGCAACAGCTCGGGCTTGCGCAGGCGCGGCCAGACTTCGTGGGCGATCGAGAAACGTTCATCGGCACGGCTGCTGGCGAACAGCCCGATGTTGCGCAGGACCATCAGCGTGTGCTGGTCGACCGTGTAGACATGGAACAGGTCGAACTGCATGCGCCCGCTGACCTGGGCGAAGGCGGGAATCCACTGCCCGAGCACGCCCAGCCGCGCCATGCGCGAAAGCGTGTCGACCGGGCGCTGGCCACGCAGCAGGGCCATGAACTGCTCGCGTGCATTGGCGTCGGCGCGGTCGTAGGCCGGCAGCAGCGGCAGCGCCTCGGCCAGCGCGCGTGCGGTGAGCGAATGCAGGCCACGCACCTGCGGGTTGTTGGCCCAGCCAGCGAACAGGGCGAAAACCTGGCCGACATCACCGCACGGCCACTCCGCATCGTTGGCGGCCAGGTAGCCACGGCGCAGCGAAAAGCCCACGGTGAGGGGTTCAGGCTGTGCCTCGCCGTCGAACTGTTCCTCGAAACGCTGCAGCAGGCGGTCGCTGATCCGGCGCACCACCAGGGCGGCGCGGTAGAACCCCTGCATCATCTTCTCGACGCCCAGGTTCTCGGCGTCGTCTTCGAAGCCCAGGCGCGCGGCCAGGGTCTTCTGGTAATCAAAGCGCAGGCGTTCTTCCGGGCGCCGCGCCACCAGGTGCAGGCCGAAACGCAGGCGTGCCAGCACCGCGCGCTCGCGCTTCAGCGCGGCCGCTTCATCGGCGCCCAGGTGGCCCAGCCCGACCAGTGCTTCCAGGTCACGCACGCCGAAGGCGCGCAGCGCCATCCAGCCCAGGGTGTTGAGATCGCGCAGGCCACCGGGGCCGTCCTTCAGGTCCGGCTCCAGGTTGTCGGCGGTATCGCCGAAGCGCTGGTGGCGGTTGCGCAGCTCTTCCAGCTTGGCCAGGAAGAACGTGCGCGCCGGCCACAGCTCGCGGTCATCGATGGCCCCGCGCAGCGCGCGCCGCGCGGCCTCGTCGGCCACGATCGGGCGCGCTTCGATCAGTGCGGTCAGCACGGTCTGGTCGGCGGCCGCCTCGCGGCACTGCGCCGCCGAACGCACGGCATGGCTGACCGCCAGGCCGCAGTCCCACAGCAGCGCGAACAGGCGCGAAAGCCCGGCTTCATGGGCCAGCTGCGCCGGCGCATCGCCGAACACCAGCAGGTCGATGTCCGAGCGCGGGAACAGTTCGCCACGCCCGTAGCCACCCACCGCGAACACCGACAGGCCGCTGCCGGCCGGCACGCAGCGCTGCCAGGCCAGCCGGATCAGGTGGTCGGCCGCGCGTGCGCGCAGCGCGATCAAGCGCTCGATGTTGTCGCCCTGGTCGAAGCGGCGGTACAGGCGCGCATCGGCCTGCTGCAGCGCCTGCCGTGCGGCAGACGCCCATTCGGGATCGTCGAGCGAATCGGCCGGCGCGTCCAGCAGTGAACCCGCCGGCAGCATCGTCAGGAGACCTGCGATTCGCCCGGCGACAGGGTCAGCACGTCCACGCCGGTCTCGGTGACCGCGATCATGTGCTCCCACTGCGCCGACAGCTTGCGGTCCTTGGTCACCACGGTCCAGCCATCCGGCAGCACCTTGTTGTAGCGGGTGCCCTCGTTGATCATCGGCTCGATGGTGAAGGTCATGCCCGGCTGCAGCACCAGGCCCTGGCCCGGGCGGCCGTAATGCACCACCTGCGGCTCATCGTGGTAGACCTTGCCGATGCCGTGGCCGCAGTACTCGCGCACCACGCTGAAACGCTCGCCTTCGGCATAGCTCTGGATGGCATGGCCGATGTCGCCCAGGGTGGCACCCGGACGCACCGCGCGGATGCCGCGCCACATGGCTTCGTAGGTGGCTTCCACCAGGCGGCGGGCCATCACCGACGGCGTGCCGACGAAGTACATGCGGCTGGTGTCGCCGTGCCAGCCGTCCTTGATGACGGTGACGTCGATGTTGATGATGTCGCCATCCTTGAGCACCTTCCCTTCGCTGGGGATGCCGTGGCAGATGACATTGTTGACCGAGGTGCACACGCTCTTGGGGAAGCCGCGGTAGCCGACGTTGGCCGGCGTGGCGCCCTGCACGTTCACGATGTGGTCGTGGCAGATGCGGTCCAGCTCCTCGGTGGTGACACCGGGCTTGACGTGGGGGGTGACGATGTCGAGCACTTCGCTGGCCAGGCGGCCGGCGATGCGCATCGCCTCGATTTCCTGCGGGGTTTTCAGATTCACGCTCATGGCACCCATTATCGCCGATCCGGCCACAATCTGAACGAACGCCACCCAACTGGGCGCATCGACGATGCACGGATCCGGCAAGGAGCCCGGAAACGTGACCCGCCCCACGCTTTGTCCGACGCAATTATCACTGAATACAGACACTTACCCGCCCTAGGCTGAACAGGACCGTCGTCAACGCGGTGCAGAACGTGCCGCTCCGACCTGTCCAACAGACCCTCGGGTCAGGGAGGCTGTACATGCGATCTGCACTGCGTTCCCCCATCACCTGGGCCGCGGCCCTGCTCCTGGCCGGCCCCGCATCGGCGGCCGACACCACGACATTCAATGTCCTGCTGACCATCAACAAGGCCTGCACCATCACCGCTGCCGCCGCGACCAACGTCAACTTCGGCAACGCAGACGCCAGTTCGACCACGCCGCTCAACGCCCAGGGCACGCTGACCGCCCAGTGCAGCGTGACCACCCCCTACACGATCGCGCTCAATGCCGGCCTCAACGCGGGGACCGCAGCCGACGTGACCACGCGGCGCATGCGCAATACCGATACCGGCGTGACCGCCAACAACTTCGTCGGCTACCAGCTGTACCAGGATGCTGGCCACAGCGTGGTCTGGGGCTCCACCACCGGCACCAACACCCAGGCAGGCACCGGCACGGGCGCCAACCAGGTCTACCAGGTCTACGGCCAGGTGGCCAACCCGAGCGTCAACAACGCCGCGCCGGGCGCCTACCAGGACACCATCACCGCCACGATCACCTATTGAGGTGGCGCTGATGGTGCTGCGTACCGACCGCTGGCTGCGAACGCTGGCGTGGATTGCTTTGGCCCTGCCCTTGAGCCCTTGCCTGGCCGCCAGCCTGCAGGTATCCCCGACCCAGTTCGAGCTGCGGCCGGAGCAGAAGGCCGAGGCCCTGTGGATCAGCAACAGCGGCACCGAAACGGTGCAGGTGCAGGTCCGCGTCTTCCAGTGGCAGCAGGCCGACGGCCGTGACCAGTTGACGCCCACGCAGGCGCTGCTGCCCAGCCCGCCGATGCAGGCCCTGGCTGCCGGCCAGCGCCAGCTGATCCGGCTTGTGCGGGCCGAAGAAGGCGCGCCCGCCACGCAGCAGGCATACCGCGTGATCGTCGATGAAATACCGGCGTATGACCCCACGCGGCAAGGCATGCAGTTCGTCCTGCGCTATTCGATACCCGTCGTGGTGCAGCCGGCCGGCAAGCCGCCCGAACCGCTGCTGTCCGCGCGGCTGGTGGAAGCCGGCGCCGCGCAGGCGCAGCTGGAGGTCAGCAACAGCGGCCAGGGGCAGGCCCAGATTGCCGATCTCGGCCTGGTCGTGCGCGGCCACAGGACACCGGTGATGGATGGGCTGGTGGGATACGTACTGCCCGGCCAGACCATGCGCTGGCCGCTGCAGCAGCCCCCTGCGCAACTGCAGGGCGGCACCTTCAGCGCGAGGATCAACGGTGGCTCGGAGCCGATTCCATTGCCCGCCACGCCGCCGGCTCGCTGAGGCCTGCGTGCTGGCCTGCTGCAGCGGCATGGCGTCGCTTTCAGGGCAGGCCCTGGCGCGCGAGGTGGGCGCCGAGGCGATGGACGTCGCTGCCGACGCGTTGCTGCCGCCCCCGACACCACTGACCGCCAGCCAGGCGCTGTACCTGGAGACCACCTTGAACCAGGCCCCGCGCGGGCTGCTGCGTTTCGATGAACTGGGCGGACGGTTGCAGGCCCCCGCCGCGACCCTGCGCCAGCTCGGCTTCCCCGTGCAGGGCGACAGCCCGGTCTACCTGGACCAGCTCGCCGGCGTGGTCGTGCACTACGACGCCGGCCTGCAGATCCTGGACCTGCAGGTTCCGCTGCAGCTGCTGCAGCTGCCCACCGCCCAGCTGGGGCGCAGCGCGCAGGGCACCCCGGCCGCGCAGTCCTCTCCGGGCATGGCGTTGAACTACGACCTGTATGCCAGCCACAGCGACGGGCTGGGCAACCTGAGCCTCAATACCGATCTGCGCCTGTTCGGCGTCGGCCGCGGCAGCCTGCGCAGCACCGGCCTGATGCGCACCTACCAGCTGCCCGGCGAAGGCTGGCAGCACCAGTCGGTGCGGCTGGACACAAGCTGGCGCCTGGACCTTCCCGACCAGGCACTCAGCCTGACCGTGGGCGATTTCTACAGCGGATTCCTGGAATGGTCGCGTCCTGCGCGCATGGCCGGCATCCAGATCGGGCGCAATTACGGGCTGCAGCCGTACCGGGTGCTCACCCCCACCCCGTCGTTCCTCGGCGAAGCTGTCGTCCCATCCAACGTCGAGCTGTATGTCGATGGCCTGCGCCAGTACGGCGGCCAGGTTCCCGTGGGGCCGTTCCAGCTGGCCACGCAGCCGGGCATCAGCGGCACCGGCACCGCGCAGGTGGTGGTCACCGATGCCTTCGGCCGCATGCAGACCCTGGACTTTTCGTTCTACGGCACGCAGCAGCTGCTGGCCGCCGGCCTGTCCGACTGGTCCGCTGGCATCGGCCGGCTGCGGCGTGATTTCGGCATCCACTCGTTCCGCTACGACAGCGACACGGTCGCCAGCGCCACCCTGCGCCGCGGCATCAGCAACCAGTTCACCCTCGAAGCACATGCCGAAGGCGGTGGCGGTGTCCTCAATGCAGGCCTGGGCGGTGCATGGCTGCTGGGCAGGGCCGGCGTTCTGAGTGCGAACTGGAGCGAGAGCCGGGATGACCAGCGCCGGGGCCGGCAGTACGGGATGGGCTACAACTGGAACAACCGCCGGTTCAACGTGAACCTGGCCAGCCGCCGCACATCCGGCGACTACCGCGACCTGGGCAGCCTGCAGGACAGCCTGCCGCCGCGCATCAGCGAGCAGGCCAGCTTCGGCGTGGACCTGCAGCGGCTGGGCACGGTGAGCCTGAGCTACCTGCGGCTTGACCAGGCCGTGCCGGTGCTGGATGCACCGCAACCGGCGCCCGGCCCCGGCCTGCCCTATACCCGCACCCGCTACCTGAGCCTGTTCTGGTCGCGCAGCTTCGGCCGCTGGAATGCCTACCTGTCGGCCACCCAGGACATCGACCAGCGGCAGAACCGCAGCATCTACCTGTCGCTGGGCACCCGCCTGGGCGAGGACAGGCAGGCCACCCTCGCGGTGCAGCGCAATGGCGACGTCGATCGCGCCAGCGCCGAAGTGATGCGGCCGGTACCCGGCGATGGCAGCCGCAGCGGCCCGGGCTGGCGCCTGCAGGCCCGCGATGACGGCGGCCTGGCGGAAATCGGCGCGCTGGGCAGCCACGGTCGCTACTCGGCCGGGCTTTCCCGCGATGCAGGCCAGACCTTCGCCTACGGCAACGCCAGCGGCAGCCTGGTGTGGATGGCGGGCAGCGTATTTGCCGCCCGCGAAGTACCCGATGCATTCGCGGTGGTGTCCACCGGTCGCCCCGGCATTCCGGTGATGCTGGAAAACCGCCCGGTTGGCGTGACCAACCGGAACGGGCTGCTGCTGGTCACGCCACTGCTGTCCTGGCAGCGCAACCGGCTGGGCATCGATACCCTCGACCTTCCTGCCGACATGCGCGCCGAGCGTGTCGAGACCTTCGCCACGCCGCGCCAGGGCGCTGGCATGCGGGTGGATTTCAAACTGGTACACAGCCGCGGCGCACTGCTGACCCTGCTCGACGAAGCAGGCCAGCCGCTGCCGCTGGGCGCGCGGATCAGCGGTACGGGCGTGACCCCGACGGTGGTCGGCCACGATGGCCAGGCCTGGGTCGAGTTCAGCGGCGAGCCGCCACGGCTGCTGATCGAAAGCGAGCGCGGGCGCTGCCATGCGCAGATGCCGGCCAGCACCTCGCGCCGCTCGCCGCCGCTGCGCTGCCTGCCGGAGCCTGCGCCGTGAACCGGGTGCTGCTGCTGTTGCTGTTGTGCGGGCTGGCCATGCTGGCACTGCCCGCGCGTGCGGCCACCACCTGCACGCTGTCCAGCCCGACGCTGGCCTTCGGCGCCGTCTCCAATGGGCTGGTCGATACCAGCACGACCTTCAGCGTGACGTGCACCACCGGCGCGGTCGCATTGCTCGCCAACGCGCGGGTGACGTTCTGCCTGGGGCTGCCCGCCGGCACCGGTGGAACCAGCATCGCCCCTTGGCGCACCCTGGCCAACAGCTTTGGTGACCGGTTGAACTACCAGATCTACAGCGACCCCTCGCGAACCATCGCGATCGGCAGCGGCGCGGCGACCAGCCCGACATGGGTGAGCTGGCAGATGCAGTATCCGGTGCCACTGCTGGGCGGCTCGGGCACCGCATCATTCACGCTGTACGGGCGCTACCCGGCCAACCAGGTGCTGTCATCAGGCGCGTTCACCAGCGCCCTGGCCGCGACCTTCCAGTACGCGTACAACGAGCCGCTGCTGGGTACGCCCAACTACCCCGCGACCTGCCTGCTGCAGCCTCCGGCGGCCACCGGCAATTCAAACCTGCAGGCGGCGGCGATGACCCTCACCGCCACGGCGACGGTCAACCCGGCGTGCGGGGCCTATGTCACCGCGCCGATGGATTTCGGCGTGAACACCGGCACGGTCGCCACCAACATCGACCGCACGGCCATCTTCAGCCTGACCTGCGTCAACCGCAGCCCGTTCCAGATCGGGCTGGACAACGGCACCCACGCCGATGGCGCCGGCAACCGGCGAATGCGGGTCGGCAGCAGCGGCGCCCTGCTGCCCTACGAGCTGTACCGCGACCCGGCGCGCACCCAGCGCTGGGGCAATGTGCTGAATACCTCCACGGCCAGCGGCACCGGCACCGGCGCCGCGCAGAACCTGACCATCTATGGCCGGGTGCCCCCCGCGCCAGGCACCGCGACGCCGCCAGGCAGCTACTCGGACACCATCACGGTCACCATCACCTACTGAGGCGGTGCGGCAGGCTTCAGACCGGGGCAGTGCCGCCGATATCGACTGCATTGCCCTGGTGCCGCCCATGTCCTCCCTGCGCCTGATCTGCCTGGCCTGTGCCGCCCTGCCCGTTTTTGCCGCGGCAGCCAGCGACATTCCCCTGCCCGACGCTGCGGCGGCTGAACCCGCTCCCGCGCAGGCCGGTGTCGGGGTGACCCTGCAGATCCGCGCACCCGGCACGGCGCAGGCACCGCTGCAGCGCAGCGACTCGGCCGGGGGCCGTGCCGAGCAGATCCGGGCCCTCAGCCCACCCGCACAGGAAGGCGATGCGGCGCTTGGCCTCGTGACGATTACCTACTGATGGGGCAGGTCGTGCTGCGGGCGCTGCTGTGCGGGCTGCTGGCCGCCCCTGCCCATGCCCTGGAACTGTCGCGCAGCGGCGTTGAAATCCCGGCCGGAACCAGCCACGACGCGCTGTGGGTGACCAACGACGAGGCCACCGAATGGACCGGCCACGCCACCGTCTACCGCTGGAACCAGCCTGGCCAGGGGGACACCCTGGACCCGGCGGATGATCTTGCGGTCAGCCCCGCGCGGCTGCACATCCTGCCTGGCCAGCGGCAACGGCTGCGGATCGTGCGGCTGGGGCCGGCACCTGAACGGGACGAACGTGCGTACCGGCTGCTGATCGCGCCCCAGCCGGGAACCGCCCCCGGCCGCGCCGAGCGCCATTCGCTGCCGGTCTTCCTGCAGCCGGCGGCATCGGCGCGCCCGCTGCCTCTGCAGGCCGCCCTGCTGGCAGGGTCCGGGCAACCGCCGCGGCTGTGGCTCTACAATGGCGGCACCCTGCACGCGCGCCTGGCCGACCTGACGTTCATCGACGCCCAGGGGCACAGCGCCCCCGTGCTGCCGGGGCTGGCCGGCTACGTGCTGGCCGGCAGCGGGCGCAGCTGGCCGCTGCCGCCCCGCGACGGGGGCTATGCCGGCGGCGGATTCCGCGCCCGACTGGCCGATGGCAGCGAAGCCGTGCTCACGCCCGCCCCTGCCATTGCACCGCCGGCACTCTCCGGACTATAATCCGCCGGATGTTCTGCCGCCCCGTGCGCGGAACGCCGTCCACGCCGTACGTCATCGGCGAATCCACACCTGCTGCCCCCATCCGTGCCGGGGTGCTCCGCAAGGAGTTCGGCCACGGAGGCAACAGGGAAGCCCAACCCCGGAACCATCAGCGCTTCCACGCGTCCCGCATACCTATCCCGCGGGCGGAATCGCCGGTTCCCCATCAGGAGTTTTGCAATGCCCCAGGTCACCATGCGTCAGATGCTGGAAGCCGGCGTCCACTTCGGCCACCAGACCCGCTACTGGAACCCCAAGATGGCTCCGTACATCTTCGGCGCCCGCGGCAAGATCCACATCATCAACCTGGAAAAGACCGTCCCGCTGTTCAACGACGCGATGAACTTCATCTCGTCGGTTGCCCAGAAGCGCGGCACCGTCCTGTTCCTGGGCACCAAGCGCAGCGCCCGCGAAACCATCCGTGAAGAAGCCGAGCGTTGCGGCATGCCGTTCATGAACCAGCGTTGGCTGGGCGGCACCCTGACCAACTTCCGTACCGTCAAGCAGTCGGTTGCCCGCCTGAAGGAACTGGAAGCCGGTGAAACCGACGGCACCTTCGAGAAGCTGGTCAAGCACGAAGTGCTGGGCCTGCGTCGCGAGCGCGACAAGCTGGAAGCCTCGCTGGGCGGCATCAAGGACATGAACCGCCTGCCGGACGCCATCTTCGTGATCGACATCGGCCACGAAGACATCGCGATCAAGGAAGCCAAGAAGCTGGGCATCCCGGTCATCGCCGTGGTCGACACCAACTACAACCCGGAACTGGTCGACTACGCGATCCCGGGCAACGACGACGCCATCCGCGCTGTGCAGCTGTACGCCCGCGCCGCTGCCGACGCCGTGCTGGAAGGCAAGGCTGCCGCTCCGCACGCTGCTTCGGTGCGTGAAGAAGACTTCGCCGACGCCGCTGCTGCTGAAGAAGGCAAGCCGGCTCGCCGCGCACCGGCCAAGAAGGCCGCTGCTGACAAGGGCGAAGCCCAGGCCTGATCCAGGCCCCCGGTGGGCGCCCAGCGCCCACCTGTCCTGACCGCTGCCAATGGCGCGGCGACCGGACACTGTCACACGGGCCGGCCAACATGCCGGCCCTACCCCTTTCTTTCGTGAGGTAATCCCGTGGAAATCACTGCTTCCCTGGTCAAGGAACTGCGCGAGCGCACTGGCGCCGGCATGATGGAATGCAAGAAGGCGCTGACCGAAGCCGGCGGCGACATCAACGCCGCTGCTGAAGCCCTGCGCAAGTCGGGCGCCGCCAAGGCCGACAAGAAGGCTGACCGCGTGGCCGCCGAAGGCCGTCTGGGCCTGGCCCAGGACGGCGGCAAGGCCGTGCTGGTCGAGATCAACTCGGAAACCGACTTCGTTGCCAACGACGTCAACTTCAAGAACTTCGTCGATTCCGTCGCCGCTGCCGCCCTGGCATCGGGCGCCGTTGACGCCGAAGCCCTGAAGACCGCCAAGCTGGCCTCCGGCGAGACCGTCGAAGAAGCCCGCGCCACCGCGATCCAGAAGCTGGGTGAAAACATCCAGATCCGTCGCCTGGTCAAGGTCGACACCACCGGCAACGTCGGTGCCTACGTCCACACCAACGGCAAGGTCGGCGTGCTGGTTGACCTGATCGGCGGCGACGTCGAACTGGCCCGCGGCCTGGCCATGCACGTGGCTGCGCTGAAGCCGCCGCACAACAAGGCTGCCGACGTGCCGGCCGAGTTCGTGGAAAAGGAAAAGGAAATCGAACTGGCCAAGATGTCCGAGAAGGACAAGTCCAAGCCGGCCGACATCCTGGAAAAGATCATCAGCGGCAAGATCAACAAGATCGTCAGCGAAGTGACCCTGTACGGCCAGACCTACGTGCTGGGCGACACCACCGTCGAGCAGGTGGTCAAGGCCGCCGGCGCCGACGTGGCCGGCTTCCAGCTGCTGGTCGTTGGCGAAGGCATCGAGAAGGTGGTTGAAGACTACGCCGCCGAAGTTGCCAAGGCGATGCAGGTCTGATTCCAGCCCACCGGCTGCGAAACGACCAGAAGGAGCCGCGGGAAACCGCGGCTCTTTTTTTGTGCCTACAGGTGCGCACCGTTGGTGCACCCACCCTCTCCCCCCGGTGGGTGCGCACCACTTCCCCCCGTGGGTGCGCACCGTTGGTGCGCACACCTTCTCCCCCTGTGGGTGCGTACCGTTGGTGCGCACATCCCAAACAAGGATCTTTGCGTTATCGCCCATTCAAGCCGATACTCGGCATAGGGGAATACGCAATCACATAACAGGAACAGAAGTCGCAGACTGTGATGCATTCCTAGGTATTCTTGTCCTAATGGAATTGAACGATCCGACATGCCTCCTGAGCTGACTGCTGCCCTGGCGTTGTGCCGCAACCTGCCCTCGCCCCCCGGTATTGCCCTGCGCATCATCGAACTGGCCCAGGACCCGGAAGCGGACATCGCCACCGCCGCCGACATCATCGCCATCGACATGGCGCTGAGCGCTCGCATGCTGCGCATCGCCAATTCGCCGCTGTACGCCAGCCGGCGCCGCATCGAGAACCTCGGCCAGGCCCTGACCATGCTCGGGCTCAACGCCACGATCAGCCTCGCCCTGGGCTTCACCGTGACCCAGGGCCTGACCGGTGGCAGCGGCGCCGACCACGACCTGCGCCAGCGCGCCTGGAAGCGCAGCATCCTCAGCGCCCTGGCCGCCAGCCAGCTGGGCCAGGCCCGCGGCCTGCGCCGGCTGGAAGAACTGATGCTGGCCGGCCTGCTGCAGGACATGGGCGTGCTGTGCCTGGCCCAGGCCGAATCGGAGCGTTACCTGCCGCTGCTGCGCGAAGCCGGTGACAACCTGGACCTGATCGCCCGCGAGCGCGAGGAACTGGGCTGCACCCACGCCGACGTCGGCGCCTGGGTGGCCGAACAGTGGGGCCTGCCGCGCTACCTGGTGGACAGCATCCGCCTGAGCGAGTCCGAGCCTGCCACCGACAATGCGTTCCAGGCCTGCGTGCAGCTGTCCGGCGCGGTCGCCGACATCTGGCTGGACGCGGATGCCGACGCCGCCCGCGAACGCGCCCTGCACGAGGTCCACGAGCGCCTGCAGCTGGACAGCGCCCGCTTCGACCAGGTGCTCGCCCGCATCAGCGACGCGCTGCCGGACATCGCCAGCCTGTTCGAGACCGGCCTGAGCTCGCCGTCGCGCGTGCGCGAGCTGATCGACCACGCACAGGAGCTGACCACGCTGCGCAACCTGCGTGAGATGCAGGATGCCGAACAGGCGCGCCGCCGTGCCGACGAATTCGAGGCACGGGCCAAGCGCCTGGCCGACCAGGCCCACCGCGACGCCCTGACCGGCGTGCTCAACCGCCGCCAGCTGGAAACCGTGCTCGACCAGGAGTTCCAGCGCGCCGGCCGGCATGGCTGGCCGCTGTCGGTGGCCTTCATCGACCTGGACGATTTCAAGAAGATCAACGACGCCCACGGCCACCTGACCGGCGACGAAGTGCTGCGCGTGTTCGCCAACAAGCTGCAGGGCCAGCTGCGCAACAGCGACACCGTCGCCCGCTTCGGCGGCGAGGAGTTCGTGGCGCTGCTGCCCAACACCAGCGAAGCGGTCGCCCTGGACGTGATCCGCCGGGTGCTGGCCAACATCGTCTCCACCCCGATGGTCGAACTGGAGAGCGGGCCACTGTTTGTGACGTTCTCCGCCGGCGTAGCCACCCAGGGCGGTTACGAGCGCTTTGCGGGCGTGCAGGACCTGCTGCGCGCCGCCGATGACGTGCTGTACCGCTCCAAGAACCTGGGCCGTAACCGTGTCATCGCACGCTCTCCCGGCGAACTGGGGCATGATGAGCTGTCTGCCACGGCGGGCGCCGAACTGGGCTGAACCCGCCGCCCCGGCTGAACGGGGCGGTGAAGCTTTCTGCGCCGCAGTGCACAAAATGCTTTGGCCGCGCGCCGCATGCGCGTAGAATCCCCCGCGATTTCCACGCTCACGAGGTCCATATGTCCAAGCTCGCCTATCGCCGCATCCTTCTGAAACTGTCCGGGGAGGCGCTGATGGGAGATGAGGACTACGGCATCGACCCGAAGATCATCAACCGCCTGGCCCGTGAAGTGATCGAGGCCCAGCAGGCGGGCGCCGAAGTGGCGCTGGTGATCGGCGGCGGCAACATCTTCCGCGGCGCCGGCCTGGCCGCAGGCGGCATGGATCGCGTCACCGGCGACCAGATGGGCATGCTGGCCACGGTCATCAACGCCCTGGCCATGCAGGACGCGCTGGAGAAGCTGGGCGCCAAGGCCCGCGTGATGAGCGCCATCAAGATCAACGACGTGTGCGAGGACTACATCCGCCGCCGCGCCATCCGCCACCTGGAAAAGGGCCGTCTGGTGATCTTCGCCGCCGGCGTCGGCAGCCCGTTCTTCACCACCGACTCGGGCGCGGCCCTGCGTGCGATCGAGATCGGCGCGGACCTGCTGCTGAAGGCCACCAAGGTCGATGGCGTGTACGACAAGGACCCGAACAAGCACAGCGATGCGGTCCGCTTCGACAGCCTGAGCTACGACGAAGTGATCCGCCGCGGCCTGGAAGTGATGGATACGGCCGCCTTCGCGCTGGCCCGCGACAGCGACCTGCCGATGCGCGTGTTCGACATGGGCCAGCCGGGCGAGCTGCTGAAGATCCTCGGCGGCGCCAACATCGGCACCCTGGTCCAGGGCCGCGACCCGGCCTGAGCCTGAGCGCCAGACGTGCTCCGGGCCGATTCAGGCCCGGCAGCGTCCCGTATTCGCCTATAATCGCCCGATTCCAGTTACATCCAGGACCCGGGCGATGCTCAACGACATCAAGAACAACGCGCAGACGCGCATGGCCAAGAGCATCGACGCTCTGAAGCACACCCTCACCTCGATCCGCACCGGGCGTGCCACTCCCGCCCTGCTGGACCGCGTTACGGTCAATGCCTACGGCAACGCCAGCACCCCGCTGAACCAGGTCGCGTCGATCTCCAACGCCGATGCCCACTCGCTGCTGGTCACGCCCTTCGACAAGAGCATGATCAAGGAAATCGAGAAGGGCCTGTACAACCACGAGTTCACCCCGAACACGCTGGGCGCCGCCATCCGCATCAACATGCCGCCGCCGACCGAAGAGCGCCGCAAGGAACTGGCCAAGCAGGTGCAGAAGGAAGGCGAAGGCGCCAAGATCGCCGTGCGCAACATCCGCCAGGATGCCAACAAGGAAATCGCCAAGCTGGTCAAGGACAAGGCCATCAGCGAAGACGAGAAGAAGCGCGGCGAAGACGACATCCAGAAGCTGACTGACACCAGCATCAAGGACGTCGACAAAGTCGTCGCCGACAAGGAAAAGGAACTGTTGTCGGTCTGAAGTCGATGCCTTCAGTCCCGCCTCCCTTGCCGGCCGCCCTGCCCCGCCACCTTGCCATCATCATGGATGGCAACGGGCGCTGGGCACAGCAGCGCCGCCGTCCGCGCGTGATCGGCCACCGTGCCGGCGCGCGCGCGGTCAACCGTACCATCGACCGTTGCCTTGAACTGGGCATTCCGGCACTGACCCTGTTCGCGTTCTCCAGCGAGAACTGGGGCCGCCCGCAGGAAGAAGTCGATGCCCTGATGAAGCTGTTCCTCGGCGCGCTCGACCGTGAAGTGGACGAGCTGCACCGTCGTGGCGTGCGCGTGCGCTTCATCGGCGAGCGCGACCGCTTCGGTGCAGGGCTGGTCAGCCGCATGCAGCTGGCCGAACAGCGCACCGCCGACAACACCACCCTGACCCTGTCGATCGCCGCCAGTTACGGCGGGCGCCAGGACATCGCCCGCGCCGCCCGTGCGCTGGCGGCGGAAGTGGCCGCCGGGCGCCTGCTTCCCGAGCAGATCGACGAATCGCTGCTGGGCCGCCAGGTCGCCCTGGCCGACCTGCCGCCGCCGGACCTGTTCATCCGTACCGGTGGCGATACCCGCATCAGCAACTTCCTGCTGTGGCAGCTGGCGTATACCGAGCTGTGGTTCACCGAGGCACTGTGGCCGGACTTCGATTCCGCGCAGCTGCAGCAGGCGCTGGACGCCTACGCCAATCGTGAACGCCGCTTCGGCCTGACCAGCGCCCAGATCGCCGCCCTGGCCACCGAGACGCCCAGCCCATGACCAAGACCCGAGTCCTCGCCGCGCTGATCATGGCGCCGGTGGCCATTGCCGCGATCCTGCTGCTGCCCACCCAATGGCTGGCTGCGGCCGCCGCCGCCGTGTTCCTGATCGGCCTGTGGGAATGGCTGAAGCTGGCCGGCATCGAAGACACCCTGGCCCGTACCGTGCTGCTGGTGCTGAACCTGCTGCTGATGGTGCTGATGGTGTGGGCCGATGGCAGCTCGCTGGTGCTGTTCCAGTTGGCCACCCTGGTCGGCGTGGCCTGGTGGCTGGCCGCCCTGGTCTGGCTGCGCTTCTTCACCTTCGGCGCGCAGCCGGGCAGCCCGGCACGCATCCTCAAGCTGCTGGCCGGCACCCTGGCCATCGTGCCGGCATGGGCGTCGCTGGTGCTGATCCATGCCGGCGGCGATCCGCCGGGCCACCTGGGCCACCTGTGGCTGCTGGCCGCGCTGGCGCTGGTCTGGGCCGCCGATTCGGGCGCCTATTTCGCCGGCCGCCACTTCGGCAAGCACAAGCTGGCCCCGCGCATCAGCCCCAACAAGACCTGGGAAGGCCTGTTCGGTGGCCTGCTGGCCGGTGTCGCCGTGGCCGTGGGCCTGGGCCTGCTCGCCGGCGTGGATGTCGCGCACCTGCCGGGCCTGCTGGTCACCTCGGTGGTGGCCGTGTTCGCCTCGGTGCTGGGCGACCTCTACGAAAGCCTGATCAAGCGCCACGCCGGCGCCAAGGATTCGGGCCACCTCATTCCTGGCCACGGCGGCGTGCTGGACCGCGTCGACGGCGTGCTGGCCGCCCTGCCGGTGTTCGCGCTGGGCAAGGAAATCTTCGGATTCTGACCATGGATGCTGCTGCAGACCTGCGCCGGGTCGCCGTATTCGGCGCCACCGGCTCGATTGGTGCCTCCACGCTGGACGTGATCGCACGCCACCCGCAGCGCTACCAGGCCACGGTGCTGGCCGCCGGCCGCCAGGTGCAGGCCCTGCTGGCGCTGTGCCGCCAGCATCGCCCCGCCCATGCCGTCATCGCCGATGACAGCCTGTACGCCGAACTGCGCGACGGCCTGCGCGACGCTGGCCTGGCCACCGAAGCCCACGCCGGCGCTGCCGCGCTGGACCAGCTCGCGGCCAGCGATGCCTGTGACACCGTGGTTGCCGCCATCGTCGGTGCCGCCGGCCTGTCCTCGACCCTGGCCGCTGCCGCCGCCGGCAAGCGCATCCTGCTGGCCAACAAGGAATCGCTGGTGCTGGCCGGCGAGCTGCTGACCCGCACCGCCGAACGCGGCGGCGCCGAGATCATCCCGATCGACAGCGAGCACAGCGCCATCTTCCAGTGCCTGCGCTCGCGCGATGCCAGCCTGGACGGGGCCGGCGTGCGCCGGATCCTGCTGACCGCCTCCGGTGGCCCGTTCCGTGGCCGCAGCCGCGCCGAACTGGAGCAGGTGACCCCGGCCCAGGCCGTTGCCCACCCGAAGTGGTCGATGGGCCCGAAGATCTCGGTCGATTCGGCGACGTTGATGAACAAGGGCCTGGAAGTGATCGAGGCGCACCACCTGTTCAAGGTGCCCGGCGAGCGCATCGAGGTGCTGGTCCATCCGCAGAGCCTGGTCCATTCGCTGGTCGAGTTCGTCGACGGCTCGACCCTGGCCCAGCTGGGCCTGCCGGACATGCGCACCACCCTGGCCGTCGGCCTGGGCTGGCCGCAGCGCATCGAATCGGGCGTATCCGGGCTGGACCTGCTGGCCCAGGGCCGGCTCGATTTCGAAGCGCCCGATACCGAGGCCTTCCCCTGCCTGGCCCTGGCCTGGCAGGCGATGCAGGCCGGCGGCACTGCTCCGGCGGTGCTGAATGCCGCCAATGAAGAGGCGGTTTCAGCGTTTCTTCAGGGCAGGATCGGTTTCCTGAGTATTCCCGCGCTGGTTGCTAACGCTCTTTCAACACTGCCGACCGAAGCAGCCGATACACTGGAGGGCCTGTTGTCCGCCGACCAGCGGGCCCGCCAGTTGACCCTGAACGCCATCGACGCCGCCTGAACGCCACGCCCATACCGCATGACGCCGCTGCCATTGCCCGCCACCGTGAGCCTGCATGACTGACTTCATCGGATCGGTCTGGTGGATGATCGTCAGCCTCGGGCTGCTGGTCACCTTCCACGAGTTCGGGCACTACGCCGTGGGCCGCCTCTGCGGGGTCAAGGTGCTGCGCTTCTCGGTCGGCTTCGGCCGCCCGCTGTGGTCGCGCCGCGACAAGCACGGCACCGAGTTCGCCATCGCCGCTCTGCCGCTGGGCGGCTATGTGAAGTTCCTCGACGAGCGCGAGGTGGAGGTACACCCGCACGAGCGGGGTCAGGCCTTCAACCACAAGACGGTCTGGCAGCGCATCGCCATTGTCGCCGCCGGGCCGATCGCCAACCTGCTGCTGTGCATCCTGCTGCTGTGGGCGATGTTCGTGATCGGCAAGCAGGATTATTCGGCCACCATCGGCCGCACCACCGGCATCGCCGCCAGCGCCGGCCTGTCCAGCGGCGACCGTGTGCTGCGCGTGGACGACCGCGACGTGGTCACCCTGGGCGATGCCAGCATGGCCCTGACCGCCGCAGCGATGGACCGGCGTGACGTCACCCTCGAAGTGCTGGACAGCAGTGACCAGGTGCGCAACCGCACCCTGCCGCTGTCGCAACTGCCGGCCGGCTTCGATGAACGCCGCGTGCCCAGCCTGGCGGGCCTGCAGTGGCAGGCCGCGCTGCAGCCGGCGCAGGTGGACAGCCTGACGGCCGATTCGGCCGTGGCCGGCCTGCTGCAGGCGGGCGACGTGATCGTGGCCATCGACGGCCAGCGCATCGACGGGGCCGACCAGGTCAGCCCGCAGATCCAGGAACTGGGCCGCCGTGGCGGGCCCGGCATGATCGAAGTGCTGCGCGGGGGCGAGCGCCTGGCGCTGGAAGTGACCCCGCGCCAGGGCAAGGACGGCCAGGGCAAGCCGGTCTGGCAGATCGGCGTGGGCTTCTCAGGCGCCTTCAGCCCCGCCTATGACACCCTGATGCGCTACGGCCCGCTCGATGCGGTGACCGTGGCCGTGCGTGAAACCGGCCGCCTGGCCTCCGATTCGCTGGGCATGATGGCCCGCATCGTCACCGGCAAGGCCTCGCTGCAGAACGTTTCCGGCCCGGTCACCATCGCCCGCGTGGCCAATGTTTCGGCCAAGCGCGGCCTCGACTGGTTCCTGCAGTTCCTCGCGCTGCTGTCGCTGAGCCTGTGCATCATCAACCTGCTGCCGATTCCCATCTTGGACGGCGGGCACCTGCTGTATTACCTTATCGAGTTGGTCAAGGGCAGCCCGCTGAGCGAGCGTGCCATCGCCGCGGGTCAGTACATCGGCCTGGCGTTGCTGGCCGGGTTGATGGGGCTGGCGTTCTACAACGACATCCTCGGCCTGGCCACGCGATGAACTTTTCCACGTTTTTGGCGTCTACAGCGCCGGCACCCCGTACCAATGAAATCGACCTTCCTACCGGACGTGACATGACGCGACTCCCCAATCGCCGCCTGCTGGCCCTCGCCCTCGCCGCCGTCACCGGCGCTCCCGCCCTGGCCCAGGCAGCCGAGCCCTTCACTGTCAGCGACATCCGCGTCGACGGCCTGCAGCGCATCAGCTCGGGTACGGTGTTCACCTACCTGCCGGTGGAACGTGGCGAGACGGTCACCGACAGCAAGGTCGGCGAGACCATCCGCGCCCTCTACAAGACCGGCTTCTTCGAAGACGTGCAGCTGGACCGCCAGGGCAACATCCTGGTCGTGACCGTCAAGGAACGGCCGGCTATCAACAAGCTGACCGTCACCGGCAACAAGGACATCAAGTCCGACCAGCTGCTGAAGGGCCTGTCCGACATCGGCCTGACCGAAGGCGGCACCTTCGACCGCCTGAGCCTGGACCGCGTGACGCAGGAACTGCGCCGCCAGTACAACGATCGTGGCAAGTACAACGTCGAGATCACCCCGACGGTGAGCCCGCTGGACCGCAACCGCGTGGACATCGCCATCGCGATCAAGGAAGGCAAGGCCGCCAAGATCCAGCACGTCAATCTGGTCGGTACCGAAAAGTACGACAGCAAGGACATCCTGGAAATCTGGGAATCCAAGGAGCACAACTGGGCGTCGTGGTACCGCCGCGATGACCAGTACTCCAAGGAAAAGCTGTCCGGCGACCTGGAAAAGCTCAACTCCTGGTACCTGGACCGCGGCTACGTCGATTTCAGCATCGACTCGACCCAGGTCTCGATCAGCCCGGACAAGCGCGACATGTTCGTGACGGCCGGCGTGACCGAAGGCAACCAGTACAAGATCTCCGACATCAAGGTCAGCGGCGACACCATCCTCCCGCAGGAAGATGTCGAGCGCATGGTCGTGCAGCGCGCCGGCGACACGTTCTCGCGTGCGCTGCTGGAGTTCAGCTCCGACGCGATCACCAATTCGCTGTCCAACATCGGCTACGCGTTCGCCAAGGTGAACCCGATCCCGACCACCAACCGTGCCGAGCAGACGGTCGCGGTGAACATGCAGGTCGTCCCCGGCCCGCGCGTGTCGGTGCGCCGCATCATCTTCAAGGGCAACACCCGCACCTCCGACGAAGTGATGCGTCGCGAAATGCGCCAGTTCGAGAACACCTGGTACTCGCAGGCGGCGATCGATCGTTCCAAGATCCGCCTGCAGCGCCTGGGCTACTTCGAATCGGTGGACGTTGAAACCCCGCCGGTCAGTGGCAGCAACGACCAGGTCGACGTGGTGTACAACGTCAAGGAAACCACGTCGGGCAGCTTCGTGTTCGGCCTGGGCTACTCGCAGTCCTACGGCATGACCACCTCGGTGCAGCTGTCGCAGAACAACTTCCTCGGCGGCGGCAACCGCGTGTCGGTCGAAGCCTCGCGCAGCAGCTACCTGCAGCGTTACGGCTTCAGCTACACCAACCCGTACTTCACCGATGACGGCGTGTCGCTGGGCTACAACCTGTCCTGGCGCGAACTGGATTACTCCGACTTCAACACCGCGCAGTACAACAGCACCAATGGTTCTGCGCAGGTGGTGTTCGGCGTGCCGCTGACCGAGACCGACAGTGTCTCGCTGATGTTCGGCATCGACAGCAACCAGATCACGACCTACCGGAACGCGACGCCGCAGTCGATCATCGACTACATCGATGCTCTGGGCACGAAGACGTTCCATGCGTGGCGCAGCGAGCTGGGCTGGGCGCGCGATTCGCGCAACGACTACTTCATGCCGACCCGTGGTACGTACCAGCGCATCGGCCTGGAAACCACCCTGCCGGGCTCGACCGTCGAGTACTTCAAGCTGAACTACCAGATCAGCAAGTATTGGCCGATCATGCCCTCGCTGGTGATCAACACGCGTGCTGAAATCGGCTACGGCGACAGCTACGGCAAGGACCAGATCCGCGACCTGTGCTGGACCGCGCCGACCGAAGCCAACCCGAACCCGACGCAGACCGTCGACTGCAACCCGAGCTCCTCGGACTACGTGAAGACGGTCAAGGCCTCCGGCCTGCCCTTCTACGAGAACTTCTACGCTGGCGGCACCAACTCGGTGCGCGGCTTCGAGGACAACACCCTTGGCCCGCGTTCGGAAGCGATCAATGGTTACTCGAACGGCCAGCCGCTGGGTGGTTCGCTGAAGACCGTCGGGTCGGTGGAAGCCTATTTCCCGCGCCTGTTCGACAGCCCGTCGGCACGCGTGTCGGCCTTCGTGGACTTCGGCAACGTCTACAACGGCGTGGATAACTTCAAGGCCAACGAACTGCGCGTGTCCACCGGTGTGGCCCTGCTGTGGCGCGCCCCGGTCGGCCCGATCTCGATCAGCTACGCGTTCCCGCTGAAGAAGAAGGACGGCGACGAAATCGAGCGCCTGCAGTTCACCTTCGGTGGGCAGTTCTAAGGAGCGAAGCTCCTCAGAACCGCGCCACCTCCGGTGAACTGCCCCCGCATTTCACCTATCCCCCGCGCCGTTGGCGCGCCCCCCTTAACAGAAGGGGGGCTCTCCACCAGACGGGTTACGAAACGCCGGGCTCTGCCCGGCGTTTTTGTTTTCGCTGCCGCGTTCACACGCGGTGAGCCGAGCATGGCTCGGCAATCCATGCTTCCGGATACTTGCCCCGCATCAACAGGTCCAGAGAGCAAACGGAGTTATTCAGAGGCAGAGATCGGAATCTTCCGGCTGCTGGCTTCGGCCCGGCTTCATACGGGAAACTTCTACAAGCACGGGGCGCCATGCCTGCCATTAGCGCACGCTTCCCACGCGAGCACCCCATGTCGCGTTTGCCACGCCTTGCATACTAGACCAGCCATTTTTAAATGCGATCACAAGGAAGAAGTGGCTTGAAAGCGACGCATCTGAGCGATTATCAGCTCACCTGCGCACTGAGCCACACAAAGCGTGCCCGATCCTAGATAGCCTTTCTCGGCGAGCAAGAGGCTCGCGACTTTATAAAAGGAGTTGTCGGTGAGAACGAGTATTCTGGGCTTTTCATTGCTCGTCATAATTGGTAGCACCTTCGCTACCCATGCGAAAGAGCAAGATGTGGCAGCGCTGGCGAACTCGGCCGTCCAGATGGACCCGAGCCTCTTTGTCCCCCCTGGCGTCACTTTGGCTGAGCTTCATCGGCTTCACAACGCCAGATTGCACACTCACACCTCTCGCTTGAATATGGGGCACAACTGGGAGGACGACGGTTGGCGTATAGAAGGCACGCTAGGCTTTATTTCTCGAACCCCCTTCGAGAATAGCGCTCTGATATGGGAATGCTGGGGACCAAGTCCCTACGACCTATTCACTTCAAGAGACAGCAATTGTGAGGGACAGAATGTTCCTCCTGGCCAAGGGGCCGTAGGCCACATTTCAACTGTCCAGATCGCCGGGACCGTGCCACTTTACCGTTGCGTGCACATTTGGCAGAAGAAATTGCGCCATTACGACACTCTCCGCCAGGATTGCGATGGCAATGCGGAAGCAACGAATGATGGCCCGTTAGGCTACGTGTTCATGTGACCCCAGCGCCGCCCATCTCTTTACGTAGATGGGCGGCACTCAGAGATTGGGCAGCTTTGCGCGCCCAGCTACCACGGATTTACCACCTGCCTGAAGGCTGTCCACGTTGGCAGTCGGACACAATCAAACGGGTGTGCCCCAGAGATCGGTCAACAGCGAGCCCATCGCGAAGGATAAACCACCGATCCGCGGTCCGAGGCAAGCCTCGGGCCTGTAGGGAGGGATGTCCAATACCCGTCTTCCCGCTCGATCGAGACAGTGCATTCGAGCAAGCGGCGGCCAAGGCTACATGGACGTACTTGCGCCGTCCCCCGCTGGCCCTGCCCGTCCAACCCTGCCACGGGCCTTATCCTGCAAGCCACGAGGGCCCCTGCCGTTGGCCGTGGAACCGCCCCGCATGACCGGACTGGCGTCACACGTTAAACTCCCGCCGTGAATACTCCTACCTACACCGCCCAGCAACTCGCCGATCAGTTCGGCCTGCAGGTCCATGGCGACCCCGCCACCGCCATCCGTGGCGTGGCTACCCTCGCCCATGCCGGTGCCGGCCAGCTGACCTTCCTCGCCAACCCGCGCTACCGCGCCCAGCTGGCCGACAGCCAGGCCTCGCTGGTGGTCCTGCGTGCCGAGGACGCCGAAGCCGCCCCCGGCGCCGCGCTCGTCGCCAAGGATCCCTACACCACCTTCGCCAAGATCGCCGCGCTGTTCGACGTCGCACCCGTGCGTGAGCCGGGCATCCACCCCAGCGCGGTCATCGACCCGCAGGCCCAGGTGGCCGCCAGCGCCCACATTGGCCCGTTCGTCACCATTGGTGCGCGCAGCGTGGTCGGCGAGAACTGCATCATCGGCGCCGGCAGCATCATCGGCGAAGACTGCACCCTGGACACCGGCTGCGAGCTGATTGCCCGCGTCACCCTGGTCACCCGCGTGAAGCTCGGCAAGCGCGTGCGCATCCATCCCGGTGCCGTGCTCGGCGCCGATGGCTTCGGCCTGGCGATGGATGCCGGCAAGTGGATCAAGGTGCCGCAGCTGGGCGGCGTCCGCATCGGCGATGACTGCGAGATCGGCGCCAATACCTGCGTCGACCGTGGTGCGCTGGAAGACACCGTGCTGGCCGAAGACGTCCGCCTCGACAACCTGGTGCAGATCGCGCACAACGTGCAGATCGGCGCCCATTCGGCCATCGCTGGCTGCACCGGCATCGCCGGCAGCGCCAAGATCGGCCGTTACTGCCTGCTCGGCGGCGCCGTCGGCGTCGTCGGCCATCTGGAAATCTGCGACAAGGTCGTGATCACCGGTAAATCGGTGGTCCGCAACTCCATCACCGAACCGGGCGAATACTCGTCCGGGACGCCCCTGACCGACAACCGCACGTGGCGCAAGAACGCCGCGCGCTTCAAGCAGCTCGATGCACTGGCCCGTCGCATCCTGTCTGTGAGCAAGGAGAAAGAATGAGCCAGCCCCAGACCCTGCCGGACATGGCGCAGATCCAGACGCTGCTGCCGCACCGCTACCCGTTCCTGCTGGTCGACAAGGTTCTGTCGATCGACTACGAGGCCCGCAAGATCGTCGCCACCAAGAACGTCAGCATCAACGAGCCGTTCTTCCAGGGCCACTTCCCCAACCAGCCGATCATGCCGGGCGTGCTGATCATCGAAGCCATGGCCCAGGCCGGCGGCGTGCTGACCCAGCTCACCCTGGGCCGCGATTCGCAGTCCAAGCTGTTCTACATGGTCAAGGTCGACAAGGCCCGCTTCACCAAGCAGGTGGTGCCGGGCGACGTGCTGGAAATGCACGTCGAGATCAAGCGCGTGATCCGCAACATGGCCGTGTATGACTGCGTGGCCAAGGTCGACGGCGAAGTCGTCGCCTGCGCCGAGGTGCTGTGCGCCGGCACCCGCGACTGACCCTGTACGGAGGACCGAGATGACCGATAGCGCTCCCCTGATCCATCCCACCGCCGTGATCGATCCGTCGGCACGACTGGCCGACGACGTCCGCGTGGGCGCGTTCACGATCATCGGGCCCGACGTCGAAATCGGCGCCGGCACCGAGGTCGGTCCGCATTGCAGCATCCATGGCCCGACCCGGATCGGCCGCGACAACCGTTTCATCGGCCACGTCGCGGTCGGCGGCGAGCCGCAGGACAAGAAGTTCGCCGGTGAACGCACCGAGCTGGTGATCGGCGACCGCAACGTGTTCCGCGAATTCGTCACCCTCAACCGCGGTACCGGCGGCGGCGGTGGCATCACCACCATCGGCAACGACAACTGGATGCTGGCCTACACGCACGTGGCGCATGACTGCCACGTCGGCGATTTCTGCGTGTTCTCCAACAACACCACCCTGGCCGGGCATGTCACCGTCGGCGACTACGTGATCATCAGCGGCTTCGCCGGTGCCCACCAGTTCTGCCGCATCGGTGCCCACGCCTTCCTCGGCATGGGCGCGCTGACCAACGGCGATGTGCCGCCGTTCACCATGGTCGGCACCGATTCGCTGGGCCGCCCGCGCGGCATCAACAGCGAAGGCCTCAAGCGCCGTGGCTTCGATGCCGAACGCATCACCGCCATCAAGCGTGCCTACCGCACCCTGTACGTGGCAGGCCTGCCGCTGGCAGAAGCCAAGCAGCAGCTGGCCGAGCAGGCACAGGCCAGCGATGACGTCCGCTCCATGCTGGACTTCATCGAGCACACCGAGAGGCACCTGCTGCGATGAGCGCCACGACCGGCCAGGCGCCGGCCGGCGCCGCCGTCATCCCGCTGGCCTCGATGGCCGGCAGCGTGCCTGCGCAGCGGGTGCTCAGCGAGCGCCCGTTGCGGATTGCGCTGGTGGCGGGCGAAGCCTCCGGCGACCTGCTCGGCGCGGGCCTGGTGCGTGAGCTGAAGGCGCGTTTCCCGCATGCCGAGTTCGCCGGCATCGGCGGCGACGCGATGCGCAATGCGGGCTGCCAGACCTGGCACGATGCCAGCGAGCTGGCGGTGATGGGCCTGACCGAAGTCCTGCGCCACCTGCCGCGCCTTCTCAAGCTGCGCTCGGCGTTCCGCGAGCGGGCACTGGCGTGGCAGCCGGATGTCTTCATCGGCATCGATGCGCCGGATTTCAACCTGGGCATCGAGCGCTGGCTGAAGCAGCGCGGCATCCCCACCGTGCACTACGTCAGCCCCTCGGTCTGGGCCTGGCGCGAGAAGCGCGCGGAGAAGATCGGCAGCAGTGCCGACCTGGTGCTGTGCCTGTTCCCGATGGAACCGCCCATCTATGCCAAACACGGCATCGACGCGCGGTTTGTCGGCCATCCGATGGCCGATGACATTCCGCTGCACGGTGACCGCGATGCGGCCCGTGCCGCGCTCGGCCTGCCCGCCTCAGCCAAGGTGCTGGCGGTGCTGCCGGGCAGCCGCCTGGGCGAGATCTCACGCCTGGGCGAACCGTTCTTCGAGGCGGCCTGGCAGGTCTCCGAACGCATCCCTGGCCTGCACGTGGTGGTGCCGGCGGCCAACGCCGCCTGCCGCCGCCTGATCGAGGAACAGCTGTCACGCTCGGCGCTGCCGGTGGCGTACTCGCATGTCCTCGATGGCCAGGCGCGCACGGCGATGATCGCCGCCGACGTGGTGGTGCTGGCCTCCGGCACGGCCACGCTGGAAGCGATGCTGGTGAAGCGGCCGATGGTGGTCGGCTACCGGGTCAACGAGCTGACCTACCGCCTGGTGAAGGCGCTGGGGCTGATCAAGGTCGACCGCTTCGCCCTGCCCAACATCCTCGCTGCGCAGGATCTTGCCCCGGAACTGATGCAGCACGACTGCACGCCGGACAAGCTGGCCGCGGCCATCCAGCAGTGGTTCGACCACCCGCAGCGCAGCGCCGACCTGCAGGGCACCTACGAGCGCCTGCACGAGCGCCTGCGCCGCAATGCCTCGGCGCGCGCCGCCGATGCGGTGGGCGAGCTGCTGGTCAGCAAGCAGGAAACCGCATGAGCCGTCGCGCGGCCGCTGCGGCCAGCCTGGCCCTGTTCGATGGCGCGGCGGTGGTCGAGCCCGAACGCCTGGTGGCCGGCGTGGACGAAGCCGGCCGTGGCCCGCTGGCCGGCCCGGTGGCCGTGGCCGCGGTGGTGTTCGACCCGTCGCGGCCGCGCATCAACGGCCTGGACGATTCCAAGCAGCTGACCGCCGCGCGCCGCGAGCAGCTGCACGACCGCATCATCGAACGGGCCCTGGCCTGGAAGGTGGTGCTGGTGGACGTGAACGCCATCGACCGCCTGAACATCTACCAGGCCACCCTGCAGGGCATGCGCGACGTGGTGGCCGCCGTGGCCCACGTGGCCGGCTTCGCCCGCATCGATGGCAACGTCGTGCCCAAAGGCCTGGTGCTGCCGGCACAGGCGCTGGTGGGCGGTGATGGCATCGACCGCGCGATCATGGCGGCCTCGATCCTGGCCAAGGTCTCGCGGGACCGCTACATGCAGGAACTGCACGTGCGGCACCCGCAGTACGGCTTCGACCAGCACAAGGGCTATGGCACCCCCGCCCACCTGGCCGCGCTGCGCAGCCACGGCCCCTGCGACGAGCACCGCCGCAGCTTCGCGCCGGTGCGTGAATGCCTGGAAGCGCCGCAGGTTGTGGCGGCCGAGATCGCGATTGCCTGAACAACGGCCGCCGGGCATGGCCCGGCGCTACACTGAACGCGTGACCGCGCCCGGCGGATCCGCGCAATCGCCGCACCGTCAAGTCCTTGTCGCCACCCCCTGCCCTCGTTACCCTGACCGGGCACTCCAGCGCTTCCCGACCCCGGTGACGATTTCCCCGTCAGCACCCGGGGCCCGCGCGCTCCAACCTGGTCCGGCATGTCCAACTCCCGCTTCGTACATCTCCACGTCCACACCGAGTTCTCGCTGGCGGACTCGACCATCCGCGTGCCGGCCAAGCCGGACCAGGCCGACCCGAAGAAGGCCAAGCAGGCCAATCTGCTGTCGCGCTCGGTCGAACTCGGCCTGCCCGCGCTGGCGGTGACCGACCTCAACAACCTGTTCGCCCTGGTCAAGTTCTACAAGGCCGCCGAAGGCGTGGGCATCAAGCCCATCGCCGGCGCCGACGTGATGATCGCCGAGGAAGGCCAGGACCCGTGGCGGATGACCCTGCTGTGCCGCGACCGCGAGGGCTACCTGAGCCTGTCGCGGCTGCTGACCCGCGCCTGGATGGAAGGCCACCGGCCCGAAGGCGGCGTGGCGATCCACCCGGACTGGCTGAAGGCCGGCAATGCCAACCTGTTCGCGCTGGCCGGCCGTGACAGCCTGGCCGGCCGCCTGGCGCTGGACGGCAAGCACGACCTCGCCGAGCAGCAGCTGGCCGACTGGCAGCGCGCGTTCGGCGATGGCCTGCACCTGGAACTGACCCGCACCGGCCGCGAAGGCGAGGAAACCTTCAACCGCTTCGCGCTGATGGCCGCCGGCCAGCGCGGCCTGCCGGTGGTGGCCAGCAACGACGTGCGCTTCCTGGCGCCGACCGATTTCAGCGCGCACGAAGCGCGCGTGTGCATTTCCACCGGCCGCGTGCTGGACGATCCCAAGCGCCCGCGCGAGTACAGCGACCAGCAGTACCTGAAGTCGGCCGAGGAGATGTGCGCGCTGTTCGCCGACATCCCCGATGCCATCGACAACACGCTGGCGCTGGCCGAGCGCTGCAACATCGAGATGCGGCTGGGCACCTACTTCCTGCCCAACTACCCGGTGCCCGACGACGAGACCCTGGACACCTGGATCCAGAAGATGTCGCGCGACGGCCTGGAAGAGCGCCTGGAGAAGAATCCGCTGGCGCCGGGCAAGACCCGCGAGGAGTACTTCGAACGCCTGGAGTTCGAACTCAACACCATCATCAAGATGGGCTTCCCGGGCTACTTCCTGATCGTTGCCGACTTCATCCAGTGGGGCAAGAACCAGGGCATCCCGATCGGCCCCGGCCGTGGTTCGGGTGCCGGTTCGCTGGTGGCGTGGGCGCTGAAGATCACCGACCTGGACCCGCTGCCGTACAACCTGCTGTTCGAGCGGTTCCTGAACCCGGAACGCGTGTCGATGCCCGACTTCGACATCGACTTCTGCATGGACCGCCGCGATGAAGTGATCGACTACGTCGCGCGCAAGTACGGGCGCGAGCGCGTCAGCCAGATCATCACCTACGGCACCATGGCGGCCAAGGCCGTGGTGCGCGACTCCGGCCGCGTGCTGGGCTTCCCGTACGGCCTGGTGGACGGCGTCTCCAAGCTGATCCCGAACATCCTGGGCATCCACCTGAAGGATGCGCTGGGCAAGGGCAAGGAAGGCCCGAGCTCGGAAATGGCCTCGGCCGAACTGATCCAGCGCTACGAGACCGAGGACGATGTCCGTGACCTGATCGACCTGGCGCTGCAGCTGGAAGACCTGACCCGCAACGCCGGCAAGCACGCCGGTGGCGTGGTGATCGGGCCCGAGCCGCTGAGCGAGTTCTGCCCGCTGTACGCCGAACACGACGAGAACGGCCTGGGCAAGAACCCGGTCACCCAATTCGACAAGAACGACGTGGAAGAAGTCGGCCTGGTGAAGTTCGACTTCCTCGGCCTGCGCACGCTGACGATCATCGACTGGGCGGTGAAGGCGATCAACAAGCGCCATGAGCGCGCCGGCATCCCGCCGGTGGATATCGCCGCGATCCCGCTGGACGATGCGCCCACCTACAAGGACATCTTCGCCAACGGCAACACCGGTGCGGTGTTCCAGTTCGAATCCTCGGGCATGCGCCGCCTGCTGAAGGACGCGCGCCCCGACCGCTTCGAAGACCTCATCGCGCTGGTGTCGCTGTACCGACCCGGCCCGATGGACCTGATTCCCTCCTTCAACGCGCGTAAGCACGGCCAGGAAGAAATCATCTATCCCGACCCGCGCACCGAAGCGATCCTGAAGGACACCTACGGCATCATGGTGTACCAGGAGCAGGTGATGCAGATGGCGCAGATCGTCGGCGGCTACTCGCTGGGCGGCGCCGACCTGCTGCGCCGTGCGATGGGCAAGAAGGTGCCGGCCGAAATGGCCAAGCACCGCGAAATCTTCCGCGAAGGTGCGGCCAAGGATGGCGTCGACGAGGCCAAGGCCGACGCGATCTTCGACCTGATGGAGAAGTTCGCCGGCTACGGCTTCAACAAGTCCCACGCTGCCGCCTACGCACTGGTCAGCTACCAGACCGCCTGGCTCAAGCGCCATTACCCGGCCGAGTTCATGGCAGCCACGCTGTCCTCGGACATGGACAACACCGACAAGGTGGTCGGCTTCCTGGACGAGGTGCGCAACCTCGGCCTGACCGTGCTGCCGCCGAAGGTGAACCAGTCCGCCTTCATGTTCGAAGCGGCAACGCCGGACACCATCCAGTACGGCCTGGGCGCGATCAAGGGTGTCGGCCAGGGTGCCTGCGAAGCGGTCGTGGACGAACGCCTGAAGGGCGGCCAGTACAAGGATCTGCTCGACTTCTGCACCCGCATCGGTTCGGCCAAGCTCAACCGGCGCACGCTGGAAGCGATGATCAACTGCGGCGCGCTGGACGAGCTAGGCCACAACCGCGCCTCGTTGATGCTGCAGCTGCCGGAAGTGATCAAGGCCACCGAGCAGATGGCGCGCGAGCGTGCCTCGGGCCAGAACTCGCTGTTCGGCGGCCCCGACCCGAGCACGGCGACCATCCAGCTGGACCTGGTCGAAGCCGAGGAATGGCCGCTGCTGCAGCGCCTGAACGGCGAGCGCGACACGCTCGGCTTCTACCTCAGCGGCCACCCGTTCGATCCGTGGCGCGACGATGTGCGCGACCTGGTCGGCAACGACCTGGGCTCGGTCGAGAAGATCTGGAGTTCCAGCAACAGCGGTGGCGGTGGTGGCAACGGCGGTGAAAAGCGCTGGCGCCCGGAAGTGCCGACCGTGCTGGCCGGCCAGGTGGTCGGCGTGCGCCGCAAGGGCGAAAGCCAGATCTTCATCCAGCTCGAGGACGGGCGCGGCCGCGTCGAGTGCAGCGCGTTCTCCGATGCCATGGCCGAGTTCGGCCACCTGATGACCAAGGACCGCATCCTGGTGGTCAAGGGCGGCCTGCGCGAGGACGAGTTCAACGGCGGCTATGCGCTGCGCATCCGCCAGTGCTGGGATTTCGACGAGGTCTGCGCCAACTACGCCACGCGCCTGTCGCTGCGTCTGGACCTGCGCCAGCAGCGGCCGGTCTGGGAACGCGTCAATGCGGTGCTCGACCGCCACCGCCCCGGGCGCACGCCGCTGCGCCTGGACCTGCTGCTGAAGGGCCCGCAGGGCGGCGTGGCCGGCATGCTCGATGTCTCCGGGCAGAGCGCGGTGCGCATCGACTCCAAGCTGATGGAGGCGCTGCGCGCCGACCCGGCCGTGCGCACGCTGAAAGTGCGCTACAGCCCGCCGTGGGCCAACTGAGGCTGGCCCACGCCCCGGGCTGACTGGCGCCCCCTGCCCGGCTGGGGTACCGTCGCCTTCCAGACGAAGGCGTACGGGCCATTGCTGCGCATTCGGCTAGAATTCCCCTCTTCTTTACACGACGGCTTCCGATGAATCCGAACTACCTCGACTTCGAGCAACCCATCGCCGACCTGGAAGCCAAGATCCAGGAACTGCGCAACGCCAGTGCCGGACCGGCGGTCAATGTCGAGGCCGAGGTTCAAGCCCTGCAGGACAAGCTGCGCCTGCGCACCGCGCAGATCTTCCGCAACCTGACCTCCTGGCAGGTGCTGCAGCTGGCCCGCCACCCGTCGCGCCCGTACACCGCCGATTACCTGCGCATCATCTTCGATGAGTTCCAGGAACTGGCCGGTGACCGCGCCTTCGCCGACGACAAGGCCATCATGGGTGGCCTGGCCCGCATCAACGGCCGTTCGGTGATGGTGATCGGCCACCAGAAGGGCCGCGACACCAAGGAAAAGATCAAGCGCAACTTCGGCATGCCCAAGCCGGAGGGCTATCGCAAGGCCCTGCGCCTGATGAAGATGGCCGAACGTTTCGGCCTGCCGGTGCTGACCCTGATCGACACCGCCGGCGCCTGGCCGGGCATCGACGCCGAATCGCGCGGCCAGTCCGAAGCGATCGCCCGCAACCTGATGGAGATGGCCGAGCTGAAGGTGCCGGTGATCTGCACGGTGATCGGCGAAGGCGGCTCCGGCGGCGCGCTGGCGCTGGGCGTGGGCGACCGCACCGTGATGCTGGAATACGCGGTGTACTCGACCATCACCCCGGAAGGCTGCGCCTCGATCCTGTGGAAGGATGCCGGCAAGGCCAAGGACGCTGCCGAGCAGCTGGGCCTGACCGCGCCGCGCCTGAAGAGCCTGGGCCTGGTCGACAAGGTGGTGCGTGAGCCGACCGGCGGCGCCCACCGCAACCCGACCCAGATGGCCAAGCGCCTGAAGGCCGTGCTGCTGAACGAGCTGGAAGCACTGGACGGCCTGTCCACCGAGCAGCTGCTGGAGCGCCGCTACACGCGCCTGCGCAGCTACGGCACCTACGAAGCCGCATAAGCCCGGTAGTGCCGGCCGCTGGCCAAACCTGGTAGTGCCGGCCGCTGGCAAAACCCGGTAGTGCCGGCCGCTGGCCGGCAACATGCAGGCGATTGCAGAAACGAAAGAGCCGGGCAGATGCCCGGCTCTCTTCGTTTGCGCGTTGACGGCATCCACGCCTCAGAACGGCTTGGCCAGCACCAGCCAGACAATCGGGATGAAGGCCAGCAACGGAATCTCGTTGATCCAGCGCAGCGCGCGCGAGGACGGCAGCGTGCGGCCCTTGGCCACGCCCTTCAGCAGGCGCCCTGTCCAGATGAAATACACCAGCAGCAGCACCACCAGGCCCAGCTTGGCGTGCAGCCAGCCGGCGCCACCGGGCGCGACCATGGTCGGGAAATCCGGGATGACCTTGTAGCCCAGCCACAGCACCAGGCCCAGCACGAAGGCCAGCCCGAACATCGAATGGCCGAAACGGTACAGGCGCAGGCCCATCAGCTGCAGGCGCTCGCCCACCGCCGGCTGGCCTGCGGTCTCGGCCAGGTTCACCAGGATGCGCGGCAGGTAGAACACGGTTGCCATCCACGCCACCACGAACACGATGTGGAAGGTCTTGACCCAGTAGTAGCTCTGCATGCGCTCGCTCCGGCGGCTGGCGGTGATGGGCGCCCATTGTCGCAGTAGAGCCACCCCGTGGGTGGCTGCCGCGGCCAATTGCCGCATCACGGCCGCGACGCCGTACGATAGGCGCCGTTTTCACCCTCTACGTGCCCTGCCCCATGGACAAGACCTACGACGCCGCCTACTTCCAACGCTGGTACCGCCGGGCCGATATCGGCGGCAGCGCCCGCCTGGCGCGCAAGGTCGCCCTGGCCGTGGCCACCGCCGAGTACTACCTGGAGCGGCCGGTGCGCAGCGTGCTCGACATCGGCTGCGGCGAAGGCGCCTGGCGCGCGCCGCTGCTGAAGCTGCGTCCGAAGGTCCAATACCTCGGCTTCGACAGCAGCGAGTACGCTGTGCGCCGTTACGGACGCACCCGCAACCTGCACATGGCCAGCTTCGGCGATTTCGCCTGGCTGCGGCCCTGTGCCCCGGTCGACCTGCTGGTGTGCTCGGACGTGATGCACTACGTGCCCGACCGCGAACTGCGCGCTGGCCTGGCCGGCGTGGGCGAGCTGACCGCCGGGGTGGCCTTCCTGGAGACCTTCGCCGCCGAGGATGCGTTCGACGGCGACCACGAGGGCTTCCAGGCCCGGCCGGCGCGCTGGTACCGCCGCGAGCTGGCCCGCCAGGGCCTGCAGGCCATCGGTTCACACCTGTGGCTGGGCCCGGGCCTGGCCAGCGAGGCCGCCGCGCTGGAAAAGATGTGAATCCGGATTCATTATTTTTGCCCCACTTAACCTGTGGGACGCCCGGATGGGATATGCTGCGCGGCAACATATGACCATACATATTCGGTCGTCATGCTCTATCAACTACACGAACTGACCCGCAACCTGCTCGCCCCCTGGGTGCACCAGGCCCAGGCCAACGCCAAGTTCTTCGCCAACCAGGGCCACTGGTGGTCGCAGATGCCGGGCGCTGATCGCCTGGCGGCGGTCAATGAACTCTTCCATCGCATCGGCAAGGATTACGAGAAGCCCGAATGGGGCATCAACGAAATCGACGTCGAAGGCGAGCGCGTGCCGATCGTCGTGCACGAGGAAGTGAGCAAGCCGTTCTGCAAGCTGCTGCGCTTCAAGCGCCACAGCAACGAAGCCGACCAGCTGCACACGATGCTCAACCAGCCGTTCGTGCTGGTGGTGGCGCCCCTGTCGGGCCACCACGCCACGCTGCTGCGCGATACCGTGCGCACGCTGCTGCGCGACCACCGCGTGTACGTCACCGACTGGGTGGATGCGCGCATGGTGCCGGCCAGCGAAGGTGAGTTCGGGCTGGACGACTACATCGCCTACATCCAGGAATTCATCCGCCACCTCGGCGTGGAGCGCCTGCATGTGGTGAGCGTGTGCCAGCCGACAGTGCCGGTGCTGGCCGCGGTTTCGCTGATGGCCAGCCGTGGCGAGCCGACCCCGCGCTCGCTGGTGATGATGGGTGGCCCGATCGATGCGCGCTGCAGCCCGACCGCAGTGAACAACCTGGCCACGCAGAACCCGCTGTCGTGGTTCGAGAACAACGTCATCCACACCGTGCCGGCCAGCTACCCTGGCGCCGGCCGCCGCGTGTACCCGGGCTTCCTGCAGCACGCCGGCTTCCTGTCGATGAACCCCAGCCGCCACTTCAGTTCGCACTGGGATTTCTACACCGACCTGGTCAAGGGCGACCTGGAAGACGCCGACGCGCACCGCACGTTCTACGACGAATACAACGCGGTGCTGGACATGCCGGCCAAGTACTACCTCGACACCATTTCGGTGGTGTTCCAGGACTTCCTGCTGCCGCGTGGCGAGTGGGTGGTCAATGGCGAGAACGTCGACCCGTCGGCCATCCGCGATACCGCGCTGCTGAGCATCGAAGGCGAGCTGGATGACATCGCCGGCCTCGGCCAGACCGAAGCCGCGCAGGCGCTGTGCACCGGCATCGCGGCCGACCGCCGCGAGCATTTCATCGTCGAAGGCGCCGGCCACTACGGCATCTTCAGCGGCCGCCGCTGGCGCGAAGTGGTGTACCCGAAGGTGCGCGATTTCTTCGCCGCCCATGCCGAGGCACCGGCTGCCAAGGCCACGAAGAAGAAGAGCAACGTCACCCCGTTGCGGCGCAAGGCGGGTTGATTCCCCGCCCGGGGTCGGATCCCTTTCCAACGGAAAGGGCTCTGACCCCAGCGCGATCAAACCCGGGGTCAGAGCCCTGTTCGGCGAACAGGGATCCGACCCCAGGCTCTTACAGCCGCACCAGCAGGTGCTTGGCCAGCAGACCGTGCAGCTTGCCGATGCCGCGGGCCAGGTGCATCGTCAGCAGCAGCAGCAGCGCGCCCACCACGGCCAGCACCGGGGTTGCAGCCAGCGGCAACACGTTGGTGCCGTCGATGTAGATGCTCGGCACGCTCAGGTCGAGCAGCGCCGCCACCGGCGACCAGATGAAGGCCAGCGACACCGACAGCAGGGTGACCGCAATCGTGAAGTAGACCACGCCCAGCGGCAGCATCAGCAGGAAGTACAGCAGCGTCAGCCAGGTGCGGCCGTCGGTGAACATGTCGCCGATGCGCTGCAGCCACGTGCGGCTGCGGTCGGTGTAGCGCGGCCGGCGCGGCATGCGCTCGCCCAGCAGCGCTTCCACCAGGCGCCCTTCCAGCAGGGCCAGCCCACGCACCGAGCCGAAGAACAGCACCGTCAGCGGTATGCCGATGATCAGGATCAGCAGGCCCAGCGACAGCGACAGGCCGGTCACCACCCAGGTGAAGAAGAAGGTGCCCGTGGCCAGCGACAGCAGCATGTAGAACAGTGCGCCGTAGGTGTGCGGATCCATCACCACGCCGAAGAAGCGTGCCGCCAGCGAACGCTGCACCGGTGCGGGCGTCGGCGCGGCCGGTGCCACGCCGCTGGCTTCGGCTGCGGCGCGCAGCACCGGGCTGGTGTCGGCACGCGGCGTGCGCAGCGCGCGGTTCACGGTCACCTCGGTTTCGCGATAGATCTCCGCCACTTCCGCCGGTGCGCCGTAGCTGCTGGCGACATCGGCGATCACCTCGGCTTCGCTGCGGCCCGGCTGTGCGGCCAGTTCGGAACGCAGGTATTCCTCGGCGTCGTACAAGGCGTCCTGCACCATCGCCGCGTCGGCGCCCTGCAGCGCCGCACGCAGCTGCGCCAGGTACTGGGTGATCGTGGTGGGCAGGCCAGTGCCTGCCAGGTTCTGCTCGTTCATTGCGGTACCCCCTCCAACACGGAATCGACGGAATCGCGGGTGGCCTGCCAGGCCTGGCGCCACTGCGCCAGCACCTCGTGGCCACGTTCATTGATGCGGTAGTAGCGGCGCGGTGGCCCGCTGCTGGACGGCTCGACATGGCTCTCGAGCAGGCCGGCACCCTCCAGGTTGCGCAGCACCGGGTACAGCGCGCTCTGCTTGCCGCTCAGCACGCCCTCACCCACGCGCTCCAGCTCCTTGGCGATGAGGTACCCGTACAGCGGCTCCCCCGCCCGGGCCAGCACCGCCAGCAGGGCCAGCGACACCGTTCCGGCACTGAGCTCCTTCTGGAACTTCTTCAGGTGGACGTCGTCTTCGGTCATGACCGGCCCTCCACTATGTTGGAGTCAACAGTAGTGTGAAGTCCGGTATAGCGAATGTGTCGTTAGTCACCCTGCCGTGCGGCGAGGGAGTCAGGCCCGCCGCACCGCTGCCAGAACCTGGACGGCCACGGCCTCGGGCAAAGCGTGCCTGCCCTCTTCAAGGCGGCTGACCAGGGCCTGCCGCCGGGAGGCCCCCAGCGGCGAGTACTGCCCGCTCACCCGAAGCCAGTCATGCACGAGCCGCAGGTGCCATGCACGTTCATCCTCGCGTTGCGGCACCGCATCCAGCAGCAGGTCGAGGTGCTGCCACAGGGGCAGCTTCGTCAGCTGCGCAAGCAGGCCCGCCTGTGCCATCGGCGAAGGACCGTCATGACAGAACGCGAGCAGGCGTGCCGGGTCCAGCTCTGCCGCCCATAGGGCGGTGGCGCTGGCCAGCAGCGCATTCACGGCCCGTCCCCGCACTTCCAGCGCCTCGCGCAGCACCGCCAGGCTGGCACCGCCCTCGGCCCGCACCCAGCCGCGCAGGCAGGAACGCTGATGCCGCGGCGACACCCGGGGCAACAGGGCGCGCAGTGCAGGCACATCCTCCGCCTCGGCGTGGTCGGCCAGCGCTTCCAGTGCTTCGCGCCATCGCCCGCGTCGGCCGTGCTTGAGTTCGTCGCGCCACAGCGCGATGGCCGGCGTGGCCTGCCGCTGCTCGAGCAGCCACGCCGCCAACCGGCGCACGCCACGCGAACGGTCGAATGCCGCGGCTTCGATGTATTCATCCATGCCGGCCACTTCGCGCTCGACCAGCGCACGCAGCGCGGCGCTACGCACCCTGGTTGATGGGGCGGACAAGGCCAGCGCGCACTGCGCGTCGATCTCATCGGGCTCAGCGTGCTGCAGAAGATCGACAAGTGCCAGGTGCGAGACGTGCGGATCACTGTCCCGCAGCGCGCGTGCGCGCAAGGCCGCCCGGTCCGGATGACTGTGCAGGGCTACGGCGTAGGCCGCCAGCCGGGTGCGTGCGTCTGGATGGCCCAGCAGTCCTTCGAGCACTGCGCGGTTGGAGGGCGATGACAACCATGCGAACAGGGTGCCCTCGAGCCACGCCCGGTCAACGCGCTGCGCAGCGCGCAGGCGCACGGCCACCGGCCAGGCCGCCAGCACATGCGGCACCGCGCACTGCGCGAGCAGGTCGATCACCACGTCCTGGGCCACCGCCCGCACTTCGGCCACCCAGTCATTGCAGCGGAGCAAGGCACAGGACAGCGTCAGATGGCTGGGCACCGAGCGCATCACCTGCAACGCGGCCTCGCGCGTTCGGCCATTGCCATCGGATCCGGCAAGGAAGAGTGCTGCCGTCTGCACACCCACCGGCACTGCTGCACAGGCCTGCAGACAGGCGAGCAGGCCATCATCATTGGCAGCCCACCAACTGCGCCGACGCCCATCAAGATCGAACAGCCCCAGTGGCGACAAGGTCTGCAACCAATGCACACGATCCACGCCCTCATCGACGAATCCCTTCAGGATCTGCTCGATCATCGCGCGCAGTGCGGCCTCAGGCGCGTCCGGATGCGGTATCAACATCATCTGCTTCCACCAGGGAGAATGACCATCGTGCAGGACGCACACGGCCAGGGCCAGCACGCCACCGTGGCGCAGGCGCGTACTCTCGCGCAGAATCGAGGCCTCGTTCATGTTCCGGGGTTTCCATGTCGCACCGCTGTCGCCTTGCCCTGACCGCCCTCGCCCTCGCCTGCCTGCTGCCAGCCCTGGCCAGCGCGGCCACGCCGTACCGCAGCCCGCAGCAGATCCTCGATGCGTCGGCGGCCAGCGACTGGCGCACGCCGGACCCGGCCAACCTGCTGTACATGGACCTGCCGGCCGGGCGGGTCATCATCGAGCTGGCGCCGCAGTTTGCTCCGCGCCATGTGGCCAACATCCAGACCTTCGCCCATGAGCACTTCTGGGATGGCACCAGCATCTACCGCTCGCAGGACAATTTCGTGGTGCAGTTCGGCGATGCCGACGCCGATGACGCGGCCAAGGCCAAGCCGTTCGGCAGCGCCGCGCGCAAGTTGCCGGCCGAATTCGAGCGCGCCAGCGCCGGCCTGAAGGTGGGCGTGCTGCCCGACCGCGATGGCTGGGCGGCGCAGACCGGTTTCGTCGATGGCTTCCCGGTGGGCCAGGATCCGCAGGCCGGCAAGGCCTGGCTGGCGCACTGCTACGGCATGCTGGGCGCGGGGCGCAGCAACGAGGAAGACAGCAGCATCGGTGCCGAACTGTACGTGGTGACTGGGCAATCGCCGCGCCAGCTGGACCGCAACATCACCCTGGTCGGCCGCGTGCTGAAGGGCATGGAACTGCTCAGCGCGATCCCGCGCGGGCCGGCGCCGATGGGCTTCTATGAAGACCCGAAGCTGCGCACGCCGATCGTCTCGATCCGCCGGGCGAGCGATGTGCCGGCTGCAGAGCGCACGCCGATCCAGGTGCTGCGCACCGATTCGAAGACCTTCGCCGATACGGTGGAAGCACGCCGCAACCGCGTGGATGACTTCTACAAGCGCCCGGCCGGGCATATCGACCTGTGCAATATTCCGGTGCCGGTGCGGTAGCACATCGAATTTTCTCAGTTGACGCGTGCTGAAGGCGCTTCATCTTTCATGGGCGTCACTTTTCTTTGCCCGCGCACCGCGCTGCAGGAGCAGCGCGGAACGGCGAAGCCGGCCCGAAGGGGGGCGCGCATGGATGTGCGCCATCAAGAAAAGTAACCAAAAGAAACGCGCCGCCGTCCGCGAGCCGGCGCTGCGCGCCGGTTCCCTGCGCTCCTCGGTCCGTCGAGGGACGGCGCGGAACTCGCTGCGCTCAGACACCCGCGCCTCTTCGCCCTCGCCGGACCTGCGGTGCTCGGCTCGCTCCAAGGCGGACCCAGATCAAAATCCACAGCCGCGAGCGCAAGCATTGAAGACGCGGCCGGGCAGCGCCCGGCACGACCCGTGCGTCGGTGCGCTCAGCCCTTCTGGCTGACGGCCACGCTGCCGAGGATCAGGCCGCCGGCAATCAGCATCTGCAGGGTCACCGGTTCGTCGAGGAACAGCCACGCGAATGCGGCGCCGAACAGCGGAATCAGGTAGGTCACCGTCGACGCACGCGAAGGACCGATGCGGCCGATCAGGCGGTAGAACATCAGGAAGGCCAGGCCGGTGCACGCCACACCCAGCGCGATCGCTGCGCCCCAGGCCTTGCCCGGAATCGCGGCCTGCGGCCAGTGCGTCACCGCCATCGGCAGCATCCACAGCGAGGCACAGCCCAGCGTTGCCGCCGCCGCTGCAGCCGATGGCAGGCCGGTCATGTGCCGCTTCACCAGGTTCACGCCGAGGCCATACAGCAGCGAGGCGGCCGCGCCGGCCAGCACCGCCATGCCGATGCTCAGGCCGGACACTTTGGCCGTGGCCAGCACCACCACACCGGCAAACCCGACCAGCAGCGCGCTGGCACGGCGCACGCCGATCTTCTCGCCGAAGAACAGGAAGGCGATCAACGCGGCAAACAGGACTGTCATCGCGTTGCAGATGGCGCCGATGGCCGCCGGCGCCTGCTCGGCCGAATAGGCGAACAGCACGAATGGCAGCGCCGAGTTGATCAGGCCGATCGGCGCCAGCCACAGCCAGCGGCGCGGCGGGAACTGCGCGCGGGCACGCCACAGGAACGGCATCAGTACCAGCGCGCCCAGCACCAGCCGCACCTCCACCAGCGCGAATGGGCCGAACGAGGGCACGGCCACGCGCATGAACAGGAACGAGCAGCCCCAGATCGCACCCAGCAGGGTCAGCTCCAACGGGGTGCGCCAATCGCGCTCAGCCACCTGCGGTACCGCGTTCATGCCCTGCCTCCGTCCTGCGCCTGCGCTGTGTCTGGGCCGACAGGATCATCCGCAGACGCCTGCTGCACAAGCGCGTAGTATCGCTGCCAGCCACAAATATGGTTTGAGGCTCGACATGCAGCTACGCCCTTCCCTGCTCCCCGCTCTGGCCGTGTTCGCGGTGGCCGCGCGCCACCAGAACTTCGCACAGGCCGCCCAGGAGCTGCACCTGACTGCCAGCGCGGTCAGCCACCACGTGCGCCGCCTGGAGGAGGTGCTGGAGGTTCGCCTGTTCCTGCGCCATGCGCGCGGGGTGCGCCTGACCGCCGAGGGCCGGCAGCTGGCCGACGCCGCCAGTGCCGCATTCACCGATGTCGCCGCCGTTGCCCACCACCTGCAGCCGGATGCGGACAGCGTGCCGCTGCGCATCACCACCCTGCGCTCGCTGTCGTACTGCTGGCTGCTGCCACGCCTGCCGCGCTTCACCCAGGCGCACCCGCACATCCGCATCGAACTGCACACCGGCAGCGGCCTGGACCGCTACGACGAGAACGGGCCGGAGGTCGGCATCCGCTACGGGCTGGGCCAGTGGCCGGGCCTGCATGCGCAGCACCTGATGGACGACAGCCTGTTCCCGGTGGCCTCGCCGGCCCTGCCTGGCGTGGAAGCCCTGCAGGACCCCGCGCGCATCGCCGAGCTGCCCCTGTTGACCGATCTCTCGCCGCAGGGCTGGCGCGACTGGTTCCGCCATGCCGGCGTGCGGCCGCCCTCGCCCTTGCCGCCGATGCACACCTTCGCCGACAGCACCGATGCGATGCGCGCGGCGGTGTACGGCATGGGCGCGGTGCTGGCGCGTACCCACGTCGCCCAGCCCTACCTGCAGCGCTATGAAGTGGTGCGCCTGCCCGGCCCGGCCCTGAAGGCGCGCTACGCCTACTACGTGGTGCATGCCGAAGCGCAGCCGCCCAGCCCGGCCGCGCGCGTGTTCATCGACTGGCTGCTGGCCCAGGCGCAGGACGAGCGCACGCCCATCCCCGCCCTGCCCGACAGCCTGCTGGGGCGCCCGCCCACGGCCGGCTGACTGCGCCCTCACCCGGTCTTTTCCCTTCGCTGGCTAGGCTGCAGGCAACCCCACTCTGTGTACCCGCCATGCCAATGCTGCGACTGCGCATCACCGGAACCGAAGACGACGCCCGCGCCATCAGCGACCTGCTGCTGGGCCTGGAAGGCATCGAACATGTCGAAGAAACCGACGACCTGATGCCGCACATGGACGACGATGATTCCAGCTCGGCCGGCCTGTCCGATGACATCGGCCCGGGCATCCACGAACTGGAAGTGGAAGTCGGCAACGAAAGCACCGCGCAGAAGGTGCGCGATGCGGTGCAGGAACTGGCGCTGGAACTGGACGTGTTCGTCGAGTACGAGACCGACGAGGGCTGAGGGCTCGCCGGGCCTGGCCCGGCGTTACCCGTTGCCGGCGCTTACGCCTTGCGGCGCCGCCTGCGCCACAGTGCCAGCCCCACCCAGCCCAGCAGCCACAGCACCACGCCCACGGGCACCAGTGCCGCAACAGCGCGGATGACGAAGGCCACGCTGCTGGTGAACACGCCGCCGAAGTCGCGTACCGCGGCGCCGATCTCGCTGCGCCCGGTTTCGCCTGACGGCGGTTCCAGCTGCACGGTCACCAGCTGGGTATCGATGCGGCGGCGCTGCTGTGCGGCTTCGCGGTTGGCGGCTTCCAGGCCGGCCTCGATTTCCGACATGCGCTGCGAGATGGCCAGCAGGTCGGCCACCTTGACGTCGGCCCGCTGCTGCATCACCGACAGCTTTTCGTATTCGCGCTGCAGGCGGTCCTGCGTGCGGCGGGTGTCGGCCACCTGCTCGGCAAGGTCTTCCGCATCGGTGGACCGGTTGGCAACGTGCCCGTCGCGGCCGGCCAGTGCAATGAACGGCCCCACCCCGTCGGGCGCGAGACGGACGCGGATGCGCGCCTCGTGACGCAGCACGTCGGGGCGTGGCGTGTAATCGCCTTCGCTCATCTCCAGCAGCGTGCAGTCACCAAACTGGGCCTTCTGGCAGGACTCCGCCAGGGCCTGCAGGCGCGGGCCGATGCGTTCGCCGTCCAGTTCAACGCGGACCTCGTGGGTGTAGGCCAGGAACTGACCCTCGCCCTGCTTGATCGCGGCCATGGGTGCGGGCGCGCCACCACCGGGTACGCGCTCCTTGTTGGCGCAGCTGGTGCCTCCCAGGACCACCAGTGCCAACAGCGCGATCATCGCGCCCCGCCCGGGGAAAACGCTTCTTCCTTGAACCTGCATCTCGTTGCCCTCCTGGGGCGTGGGATTCCTGCCAGCGCCCATGGTAATCCTATGGCAGGGGGACAAAGCGCCCCGCGCGCCCTATGCTCGGGGATTGATCCCAGTACAGGAACGCCGATGCGCCCGCATCTCCTTGCCCTTGCCCTGGTCGCTGCCCTGGCCGGTTGCCAGCCGGCCGACGCCCCGACCAACGGTTCCACCCCGGCCGCCAGCCAGCAGGCCGGCGACGCCGCGGTCGATGCCGCCTTCGCCGACCTGTCCAAGCGTGCGCTGGACACCTGGATGCAGCTGTCCCCGGTCAGCGCCACGCAGATCGGCGACCACCGCTATGACAGCGAGATCGACGACCTGAGCGCGGCCGGCCAGCAGAAGACCGTGGACGCGTACAAGGGCCTGCTCGCCGAGCTGGACAAGATCGACGTGGCCAAGCTGGGCCGCGAGAACCAGGTCGACGCGGCGATCCTGCGCAACCAGCTGCAGTCGGAAATCTGGAACAGCGAGGTGCTGCAGTCCGGCAAGTGGGACCCGCAGCTCTACAACGGCCTGGCCGGCAGCGCCCTGTACGGCCTGATGGCCCGTGAGTTCGCACCGCTGTCCGACCGCCTGAAGTCGGCCACCGCGCGCATGGAAAAGCTGCCGGCGATCTTCGCCCAGGCCCGCGAGAACCTCGACCCGGCACGCGTGCCGAAGATCCACGCCGAGACGGTGGCCAAGCAGAACAAGGGCATCCTCAGCATCGTCGATACCTTCATCACCCCGCATATCGGCGAACTGCCGCAGGCCGACCAGCAACGCCTGCAGGCGGCCATCGACGGCCTGAAGAAGGCAGTGGACGAACAGCAGGCCTGGCTGGACAAGACCCTGGTGCCGAACGCCAAGGGTGACTTCCGCATCGGTGCGGAAAAGTACGACCAAAAGCTGAAGTTCGCGCTGAATTCCTCGCTGTCGCGCCAGGAGATCGGCGAGCGTGCACGCGCCGAACTCAAGCGCGTGCGCGAGGACATGTATGGCATCGCGCAGACCGTGCTGAAGGACAAGCCGGGCGCACCGGAGATGCCGGCGCAGCCGACCGACGAGCAGCAGCAGAAGGCCATCGAGGCCGCGCTGGAGCTGGCGTACGCCGACAAGCCGGCGCGCGACAAGGTGGTGGACGATGCCAAGGCCGCGCTGGAGCAGTCCACCGCGTTCGTGCGCGAACACGACCTGATGACCCTGCCCGATGCGCCGGTGGACATCATCCTGATGCCCGAATTCCAGCGCGGCGTGGCCGTGGCCTACTGCGATTCGCCGGGCCCGCTGGACAAGAACCTGAAGACCTTCTACGCCGTCTCGCCGATTCCGGACGACTGGAGCGACAAGCAGGTCGATTCGTTCCTGCGTGAGTACAACTCGCGCATGATCCACCTGCTGAGCATCCACGAAGGCACGCCGGGTCATTACCTGGAAGGCTGGCACTCGGCCAAGTTCCCGTCGACCCTGCGTGCGGTGCTGCGTTCGGGCCTGTTCGCCGAAGGCTGGGCGGTCTACACCGAGCGCATGATGCAGGAGCAGGGTTACCTCGACAACGACCCGCTGTTCCACCTGGTGCAGCTGAAGTTCTACCTGCGCACGATCTCCAACGCGATCCTCGACCAGGGCGTGCACGTGGACAACTGGGATCGCGAGAAGGCGATGCATCTGATGACCCACGACGCGTTCCAGCAGGAAAGCGAAGCCTCGGGCAAGTGGGTGCGCGCGCAGCTGACCTCGGCGCAGCTGCCGACCTACTTCGTCGGTGCACAGGAACACTTCGACACCCGCAAGGCGATGCAGGACAAGCTGGGCGACAAGTTCAACCTGAAGGCCTACCACGACCAGATGCTGTCCTACGGCGCGCCGCCGGTGCGCTTCGCACGGCAGCTGATGCTGGACCAGCCGATCGAGTGAGTTGGAAGGTGGGTGCGGACCGTTGGTCCGCACTGCGGATAGGTTCATCCACGCATGGCGTGGATCTACTGCCCCCCATCCACGCATGGCGTGGATGGCATTCAATCCACCGCGCGATGCAGCAGGCGCTTGAACTGCACGTCACTGCATCCGTCCTGCCCACATCCGGGCAGCGCCAGCTCCACCCGTCCGGGCGGCTGTGCATCACTCAACGGCAGCGCATCACGCAACTGCGTGCGGGTGGGATAGACATACACCAGCCGGTAGCGCGCTTCGCCGCTGTGCACGCGCCAGCGCTCGAACTGCAGCAGGCCGCCGATCGGCGTCTTCTCAAGCTGGCCCGGCAGCGTGTAATCCGCGGCACCCAATGCCGCCAGCACGGCGCCGATGTTGGAATCGTGGCCGACCAGCAGACTCACCTTCGGCGACTGCGGATCGGCGAACAGGCCATCAATGTGCGACAGCAGCGGAGCGGCCACGTCGCGTGCCACCTCCGGGGTGCCGAACAGGATGTCCTGGTAGCCGTTGCGGACCCGCGCCAGGGCCTGCCACTGGGCGTCGCCGTGCAGGCGGCCCCAACCTGCCGGTGTTCCGCTGTCGTTCTGGTAATCCTGCATCAGCAGCGCATCGACCATGCCGTTGGCCAGCGCCAATGAACCGGAGGCCCCCGGCTCCCTGCCCGCTTCGACGCGGAAACGGCTGTCGCCGGCCTGCAGCGCGCACGGGCTGCGCCCGGCACAGGCCGGCGAGGATGCATGTTCCACCACGCCCTCGACGACCTGCAGGTCCGGGCCCAGCCGTGCCTGCGATTCGGCCTTCTGCATGGCCCGCAGCGCGCGGCGCTGGAAGCCGGCGTCGTCGCGGTGGATCACCGGGTCGAACAGCGGGTCCATCGTGCCCAGCGGCCTGCGCTGTTGCACCGTGACGTGGCAGCCAGGAAACGCCCCGGCAACGAAGAACTGCGCGGTGGCCTGGGTGCGCTGCAGGCTGTTGGCCAGCGCGTGGAAATCGCCCTCCTGCGGGCAACCCGTTGCCGGCAGTACCTGCTGCTGGCGCAGCCATTGGCCAAGGTAGCGGCCCAGGTAGACCTCCAGCACACCGCCCTTGGTGCTCAGCTCGCCGGCGGCAACGTCCCAGGTGGCCCACGCGTGTGGCGTGGCATCGGCCAGCGCGCCCGAAGAGACCAGCGGTGCGCGCAGGTTGTGGCGGCTGAGCAGGACGACCTGCTCGAGGGCTTCGCCTTGCACGGGGGCTGGCGCGGCGGCCGCGGTTGAACTGACCAGAGCAAGCGCGAGCAGCACAGGATGTAGCGGGTGGATCATGCAGGTCTCCGGAAACACACTGGGGTCAGAGCCCTTTCCTACGGAAAGGGCTCCGACCCCGATCCCATCATTGGTCGGCAGCCACGAACCCACCGGTCTGCCGCGCCCACAGGCGCGCGTACAGCCCACCGGCGGCGATCAGTTCGGCATGGGTGCCGGTTTCGGCGATGCGGCCCTGGTCCATCACCACCAGGCGGTCCATGCGCGCGATGGTCGACAGGCGGTGCGCGATGGCGATGACCGTCTTGCCGCCCATCAGCTCGTCCAGGCTGTCCTGGATCGCCGCTTCCACTTCCGAATCCAGCGCCGAGGTAGCTTCGTCCAGCACCAGGATCGGCGCGTCCTTCAGCAGCACGCGGGCAATGGCGATGCGCTGGCGCTGGCCACCGGACAGCTTCACGCCGCGCTCGCCGACATGCGCGTCATAGCCACGGCGCCCCTGCCCGTCCACCAGCGTGTCGATGAAGGCTTCGGCACGTGCCTTGGCCACGGCCGCGCGCAGCTGCTCATCGGTCGCGTCGGGGCGGCCGTACAGCAGGTTGTCGCGGATCGAGCGATGCAGCAGCGAGGTGTCCTGGGTGACCACGCCGATCTGCTGGCGCAGGCTTTCCTGGGTAACGCGGGCGATGTCCTGGCCGTCGATCAGGATGCGTCCGCTTTCCAGGTCATAGAGGCGCAGCAGGATGTTGACCAGGGTCGACTTGCCGGCACCGGACGGACCGACCAGGCCGATCTTCTCGCCGGGCTTCACCACGAGGTCCAGCCCGGCGATCACCCCGCCCTTCTTGCCGTAGTGGAAGTGGATGTCCTGGAAATGCACGCCACCGTGGGCCACCTGCAGCGGCGCGGCGTCTTCGCGGTCCTGCACGGTCAGCGGCTGGGCGATGGTGGTGATGCCATCCTGCACCGTGCCGATGTCCTCGAAGATGCCGTTGATGGTCCACATGATCCAGCCGGACATGTTGTGGATGCGGATGACCAGGCCGGTGGCCAGGGTGATCGCGCCCACCGTGATGTGCCCGCCGTTCCACAGCCACAGCGCCAGGCCGCAGGTACCGGCAATCAGGAAGCCGTTGACGATGGCGATGGTCAGGTCCATGCCGGTGGTGATGCGGGTCTGCGCGCGGTGCTTGACCGCCAGCTCCTGGATCGACTCGGCCACGTAGGTCTGCTCGCGCCCGCCGTGGGCGAACAGCTTCAGCGTGGGGATGTTGGTGTAACCATCGACGATGCGGCCCATCGCCTTGGAACGTGCCTCCGACGCAATCCAGGCCCGTTCCTTCGCGCGCGGCACGAAGTAGGCCAGGATCACCGCGTAGGCCAGCAGCCACAGGATCAGCGGCACCATCAGGCGCCAGTCCGCCTGCGCGAACAGGTAGAGCGCGGTACCGGTGTAGACCACGATGTACCAGAGCGAATCGACCATCTGCACGGCCGATTCGCGCAGCGAGGTACCGGTCTGCATCACCCGGTTGGCGACGCTGCCGGCAAAGTCGTTCTGGAAGAAGCTCAGGCTCTGCCGCACCACGTAGTTGTGCATCAGCCAGCGCGAGCGGTTGCTCAGGCCGGGCACGATGGCCTGGTTGACCAGCAGGTTGTGCAGGCCGACCAGGATCGGCCGCGCGATGACCGTGATGAACAGCATCCAGCCCAGTTCGTTGGCATGGCGCTGGAAGAAGCCGGCACCGGGCTGCTCGGCGACCATGTCGACGATGCGGCCCAGGTAATCGAACATCGCCACTTCCACCAGCGCCAGCAGCAGGCCGGCGATGAGGGTGGCCAGCAGCACCGGCCACACCGGGCGCAGGTAGTGCAGGTAGAACGGCAGCACTTTCTGCGGCGGCATGCGGCCGTCCACGGGCGGGAACACCGGAATCAGGGATTCAAACCAACGAAACATCACATTCCCTCGCCAGATCAGCGCGGGGATTATCCCATGGCCGGTGTGTTCCTGGCGTTCGCCGGGCATGGCCCGGCGCTACCGTTACGGGCTGACCGGGGTGAACAGCAGGTCCTGGAAGTCGAAGCTGAAATCGGTCAGGTCCGAGATCGGCTGCATGCGCACTTCGCGCACCTTGCCGTCCGGGTCCAGGCTGAAGTTGACGAACGCATCGGCGTTGAGCGAGCGGTCATCCCAGCGCACGATGAACGTATCGTGCTGCCAGTGCTCCAGGCGGCCGCTCAACTGCGCCGTTTTGGCAAAACGCAGGCGCAGGCCCTTGCCCTCTGCAGACACCACCATGTCGCCATACCAGCGGTCGCGGTACGTGGCGGCATAGCGCGCCAGCGGCAGCGACGGCGTGCTGCCCTTGGCGCGTTCGGCCTGGTGCTTGGCCCAGGCTTCATCCGCCTTGTCCTGCCCCTTGGCCACGCCCTTGGCATAGGCGTCCACCCAATCGTGCTTTTCGCCGCCCAGGTAGGCATCGAGCACGCTCAGGGTGATGGCATTGAATGCCGCGCCCGCTTCCTGGTTGGTCAGCACCACCACGCCCAGCTTGTGCCCCGGCACCAGGGTCAGGCGCGAAACCATGCCCGGCCAGCCACCGGTGTGCCAGACCAGCTTCTGCCCGCGGTAGTCGCTCAGGCTCCAGCCCTCGCCGTAACCGGCGAAGTTGGCGCGCGCCGGCTCCAGCTCGGGCACGCTCGGCGCGGCAATGGCCTGCGGCGTGATCATCTGCCACATTTCTTTCTGGGTCTTGGCACTGAACAGCGGCGTACCGTCGGCCAGCGTGCCCTCGGCCAGCTGCACCTGCATCCAGCGCGCCATGTCATGTGCGCTGGAATAGATGCCGCCGGCACCAGCGTTGTTCGACCAGGTCAGCGGCGCGACGGTGCGCAGGTCCTTGAAATCGTACTTGGCGTGGCCGATCGCCGCGTTGTCACCGGCCTGCAGGTGGTCGGCGTTGTAGCGCGTGCCGGCCATGCCCACCTTGTCGAAGATGCGCGTCTGCAGGAACTGCTGGTAGCTCATGCCCGACACCTTCTCGATGACCTGCTGGGCCACCGCATAGAGGATGTTGTCGTAGGCATATCGCTCGCGGAAACCACCCTTCAGCGGCACCTGGCCGAGCCGCTGCACCACCTCGGCATTGCTGTAGGACGTGGTCGGCCAGAACAGCAGGTCGCCGGCCCCCAGGCTCAGGCCGCTGCGGTGCGAAAGCAGGTCGCGCAGGGTCATCTGCCCGGTCACGAACGGGTCGGACATGCGGAACGACGGCAGGTGGTCGATCACCTTGTCGTCCATCTTCAGCTTGCCGTCCTCGGCCAGCAGGTTCAGCGAGGTGGCGGTGAACGCCTTGGTGTTGGAGGCGATGGCGAACAGGGTGTCGGCCTGCACGGGCGCCGGCTTGCCCAGCTCACGCACGCCCCAGCCGCGTTCCAGCACCACCTTGCCGTCCTTGACCACGGCCACGGCCACGCCGGGCACGTCGAACTGCGCGCGCACGCGCTCGACGGTCGCATCCAGGTCCTGCAGCTGCGCCGGGGTCGGCGCGGTCTCAGCCGCATGTGCCATCGTCGCGCAGGCCAGCAGCACGGCGCCTCCAATCCAGTTGTTCATCCAGCACCATCTCCGAACGGGGGTTGCGGCCGTGTGCAGGCCATCACCGGGGTTTCGCGCGATGGTAACGGCCAGCGGCCGATCCTGCCCTGTGCCATAGGAGGGGTGTCATGGCCCACAGCGATCCATCCAGCACCGGTTCCACCATCATTCCGTGCCTGCGCTACCGCAACGCGCTGGCCGCCATCGACTGGCTGCAGCGCGCGTTCGGCTTCCATGCACAGGCGGTGTACGCCGAAGGCGAAACGGTCTTCCACGCGCAGCTGGTGTTCGGCCAGGGCATGGTCATGCTCGGCTCGGCCAGCAGCAGCGGTGAATGGTCGAAGCTGGCGGTGATGCCCGATGAGGTCGATGGGCGGCAGACGCAGAGCGCGTGCGTCATCGTTCCCGATGCCGACGCCCACTACGCGCGGGCCAAGGCCGCCGGCGCGCGCATCGTCATCGACATCGCCGACCAGGACTACGGCGGCAGGGGCTACGCCTGCGCCGACCCGGAAGGCTACGTGTGGTGGTTCGGCAGCTACGATCCCTGGCGCGCGGACCACGGCCAGTGACACCCGCAGCGATCCGCTGCGGCATTGGCGGCTGGGTGTTTCCGGCGTGGCGCGGCGGGGTGTTCTACCCCGACGGCCTGCCGCAGCGCGAAGAGCTGGCCCACGCCAGCCACGCGCTGCGCTGCATCGAGATCAACGGCACCTTCTACCGCACGCCCACCGAAGCGCAGTGCGCGCAGTGGGCTGCACAGACGCCGGACGGTTTCCGCTTTTCGATGAAGGCGCCGCGCTACCTCGTGCAGCGCCGCGATCTGTCGTCCACCGTCGAAGCGGCCGCACCCTTCCTGCAGGCCGCGCTGGCACTGGGTGACCGGCTGGGCCCGCTGCTGTGGCAGTTCGACCCCAGGCACCCGGCCGACGCGGAGGCATTGCAAGCACTGATGGCTGCACTGCCGCAAACCCTGCAGGGCGTGCCGCTGCAGCACGCGCTGGAAGTGCGCAACGCGCAGGTGCACGGGCCGGAGCTGGTGGCCGCCGCGCGCCGCCATGGCGTGGCCCTGGTGATCGAAGACAGCGACGAGGCACCGTTGCACGGGGATGTCAGCGCTGGCTTCGTCTACGCGCGCATCAAGCGCAGTCAGGCGCGCCTGCGCGAAGGCCTGCCACGCCCGCAGCAGCAGCGCTGGGCAGACCGCGCGCAGCGGTGGTCACGCGGCGAACCCGTGGACGACCTGCCCTGCCTGGCCGAGCCCGCCGTGCCACAGCCACGCGAGGTCTACCTGCTGTGCATCGGCGCGGGCAAGGCACGCAACCCGGCGGCGGCGATGGCCCTGCAGCGGCTCAGCGACGGCGCCAGCGATCCAGCGCCCACAGCAGGCTCCAGCCCAGCACGAACACGCCGGCAACCCGCAGCACGTTGAGCGCGAATGCCGCTGCACCGATCCGTTGCCATTCCAGGAACGGGTACGGCGCCTGGCCGAGCAGGGCGGCCACCGCCATCGCCCAGCCCAGGTAGGCCACCGGCACCAGCAGCACCCTGCCGAGCGCGCGCCAGCGCAGGTGCCCGTGCGGCAACAGCAGCAGCCAGCCACCCAGGTACAGCAGCGGCACCGCGTAGTGCAGGCCCATGTCGACCCACCATTGCAGGCCGGTGGGCTGCCACAGCCCCTGCAGGGCCACCGCATAGACCAGGCCGGTCACGCCGATGCACAGCGCCAGCACCGCCGCCGGGGTCGCCCGCAGCGCTCGTCCCGACGCCAGACACAGGCAGCCCACGCACACCGCCAGGTTGCTGAGGATGGTGAAGTAGCCGAAGAAGCGCAGGGTCGCCGCGGCAATGCCCGCGCTGCCGCCGGGGCCGGTGACCAGCAACAGGTACTGCAGCAGCAGTGACGCGGCGGCGACCAGCGCGGTCAGCGCGGCCCAACCCCGCAGCAGCGAACGGTCGGCAGGCATGCACGGGCTCCAGGGACAGGATGCAGCGGGCAGGCCACCGCCATCGCCGGCCGCCCTGCGCTTGCCGCACAATACACGGATGACGACCCCCGACACCCGCAAAGCGCTCTGGCAGATCCATTTCTGTGTCCTGTTGTGGGGCGTCACCGCCATCCTCGGCAAGCTGATCACCCTGCCGGCGCTGCCGCTGGTGTGGTGGCGCATGCTGCTGGTGGTGGCCATGCTGGCCCTGCTGCCGCGGGTCTGGCGCGGGCTGCGCACCCTGCCGCTGCGGCTGGTGGCCGGTTATGCCGGCATCGGTGCGCTGGTCGCCCTGCACTGGCTGACGTTCTATGGCGCGGTGAAGCTGGCCAATGCCTCGGTGGCCGCCACCTGCATCGCACTGGCGCCGGTGTTCACCTCCATCATCGAACCGTGGGTGGCCAAGCGGCCCTTCCAGGTACGCGAGCTGGCCTTCGGCCTGGCGGTGCTGCCGGGCGTGGCCCTGGTGGTCGGCGGCGTGCCCGATGGCATGCGCCTGGGCGTGCTGGTCGGCGCACTGTCGGCGCTGCTGGTGGCGGTGTTCGGCTCGCTCAACAAGCGCATGGTCAGCCATGCCGATCCGCTGACGGTGACCGCGCTGGAACTGGGCGCCGGCACGCTCACCCTCACCCTGCTGGCGCCGGTGCTGCCGTACCTGCTGCCGGCGCTGGCCAGCCCCCTGTGGGTGGTGCCCGACCTGCACGATGGCATCCTGCTGCTGGTGCTGGCGGGCGCCTGCACGCTGCTGCCGTTCGCCCTGGCGCTGGTCGCGCTGCGCCATCTGAGCGCCTACACCGTGCAGCTGGTGACCAACCTGGAGCCGGTCTATGCCGTGCTGCTGGCGGTGGTGCTGCTGCGTGAGCAGCATGAAGTGACGCCGTGGTTCTACCTGGGCGTGGCGATCATCGTCGGTGCGGTGTTCCTGCATCCGCTGCTGAACCGCCGCAAGCCGGTGCAGCATCCGGAGATCCTGGGCACGGCCGAGGCGCGCAACATCGCCGAGTAAGGCGCTTTTTTAGAGTCGAGCCATGCTCGACTGTTCTCCGCGAGAATCAGCCAAGCATGGCTCGGCTCTACAGAAGGGCAGAAGCAGTCGAGCAAGCTCGACTCTACGGCGCCAGCTCCACCCGGTCGCGGCCGTTGGCCTTGGCGCGGTACAGCGCCGCGTCGGCGCGCGCGAGGGTCTGGTCGGTGGTTTCGCCGGCCTGGTGCTGGGCCACGCCGATGCTGACCGTCACCGGGAAGCCCAGCGGCAGGTCGGCCACCGCCATGCGCAGGAACTCGCATTGCAGCTCGGCGGTGCGCAGGTCCACGTCCGGCATCAGTGCCACGAATTCCTCGCCGCCATAGCGCGCGGCCAGGCCGCGCCCGGCGAAGTGCGAACGCAGCAGCACGCCCAGTTCGGCCAGTACCCGGTCGCCGGTGGCATGGCCCTGGAAATCGTTGATGTGCTTGAAGTGGTCGATGTCCACCAGGGCCACGCAGGTCTGCCGCGGCTGGCCATCGGCGCTGGCCACCGCGTCCTGCAGGGCAGCGGCCATCGCGCGCCGGTTCGGCAGCCCGGTCAGCGCATCGGTGCGGCTCTGTTCGGTCAGGTCGGCGTTCTGCGCCAGCAGCACGTCGTGGTACTCCGACAGCAGGCGCTCGTAGTCATCGCGCTGCACCATGTGGCTCTGGATATCCAGCGCGAAGCGGCGCAGTTCCATCACCAGCATGACCTGGCGTGACAGCGCGGCCAGCGCCTCGGCCTTGTCCGGGGCCAGGTGCTGCGGGGTGGGATCGAACACGCACAGCGTGCCCAGCGGCAGGCCGTCGCTGCTGATCAGCGGCGCACCGGCGTAGAAACGCACGTGCGGATCGCCGGTCACCACCGGGTTGTCGTGGAAGCGGATGTCCTGCTGCGCATCCTCCACCACCATGAGCTCGCGCGGCTGCAGGATGGCGTGGCCGCACATCGATTCGCTGCGCAGGTTCTCGGTGGCATCGATGCCCTGGATCGACTTGAACCACTGCCGTTCAACGTCGATCAGGGTGACGGCGGCCATCGACGTGCCGCATACCGCCTTGGCGATGACCACCAGGTCATCGAAGGACTTCTCGCGCTCCGAATCGAGGATGCGGTAGCGGTACAGCGCGTCCAGGCGCTGGGCCTCGTTGGCAGGCTTGTCGGGCTTGATCATGCAGCGTCATGTTCCGGCAGGTCACTGCCGAGTCTAGCCGATGATGCAGCCCGCCAGCCGAGCATGGGCCCGGCTCTACAGGTGTCGGTTACCAGTCCTGCTGCTTGGGCAGCAGCCCGCGCAGTTCCTGCTCGGTCAGGTTGCGCCACTGGCCCGGCTTCAGCGCACCGATCTTGATGTTGTCGATGCGCACGCGGCGCAGCTGGGTGACGCGGTAATCGAACGCGGCGGCCATCAGGCGGATCTGCCGGTTCAGGCCCTGCTCCAGGGTGATGCGGAAGCCGAACTTGGCGATGCGCGAGGTGCGGCACGGCAGGGTCATCTGGTCGTGGACGCGCACGCCGCGGGCCATGCCGCGCAGGAATTCATCGGTGACCGGCTTGTTGACCGCCACCAGGTACTCCTTCTGGTGGCCGTTCTCGGCACGCAGGATCTGGTTGACGATGTCGCCGTTGCTGGTCATCAGGATCAGGCCCTCGGAATCCTTGTCCAGGCGGCCGATCGGGAAGATGCGCTGCTCGTGGCCGACGAAGTCGACGATGTTGCCCTTGACCGAGCTTTCGGTGGTGCAGGTCACGCCCACCGGCTTGTTCAGCACGATGTAGACGTGGCGGCGGGCGCCGGGCTTGCGGGCCACGCGCACCTGCAGCGGCTGGCCGTCGACCAGGACGGTATCGCCCTCGCCGACGACGGCGCCGGTACCGCCGGGGTGGCCGTTGACGGTGACCCGGCGGGCGGCGATCAGGCGATCGGCCTCGCGGCGGGAGCAGAAGCCGGTTTCGGCGATGTATTTGTTGAGTCGGGTGGTCATGGCCCCATTATCGGCCATCCCCGCCCCGCCCGGGTCACGCCGGCAGCAATGGATCGACGGTTTCGCCGTCGAAGACCCGGTTGCGGCCGCTGCGCTTGGCCACGTACATGGCATGGTCGGCCCGCCGCAGCAGCGCGGCCAGGTCGTCCTCGCCCGGGCGCCACTGCGCCAGGCCGATGCTGGCGGTCACCTCCAGGCCCGGCACCTGCAGGTCCTGGCAGAGCTGGGTGATGCGCTGGCGCAGCTGCTCCAGGCGGGCGGCGGCCGCGTCGCGCGGCATGCCCGGCAGCAGCAGCAGGAACTCCTCCCCGCCCATGCGCACCACTTCGTCCTGGTTGCGCACGGCCGCGCGCAGGGCCTGGGCCACGGCCACCAGCACCTGGTCCCCGACCGCATGGCCGTGGCGGTCGTTGATGTCCTTGAACAGATCAATGTCGAGGAAGCCGATCACCAGCGGGCCGCCGTCGCGCTGCACCCGTTCCAGCTGCTGGGCGAGCTGCTGCAGGCCGGCGCGGCGGTTGGGCAGGCCGGTCAGCATGTCCGTCTCGGCCAGCTGGCGCATCTCGTCCCGCTGCTGGCGCAGCCGGCCCAGGCGCAGGTTGAGCGCGTAAGCGGCCATCATCAGCAGCCAGGTGACCGCCAGCTGCAGTGCCTCCACGCGGTACTCGAACAGCCATTGCGCGCGGGTCGCATCGGCCACCACCAGCACCAGCATCGGCGACAGCGACGCCAGCCCGGCCACGGCCCAGGCGTCCCCGCGCAGGCGCGCCCACACGCCCATGGCCAGCGACAGCAGGCAGCCACCGATGAAGCAGGCCTGCAGCACCCGCGCTACCGGCGCCAGGGTCTCCCGCTGCAGCCAGGGCACCATCACGGCCACGCCCATCAGCCCCCACAGCAGCAGCTGCTGGGCCAGGCGCGAGCGTGGCAGCACGCGGTCACCGCCGTTGAGCCGCCACAGCGCCGGCAACACCAGCGCCAGGGTGGCCGCGGTCAGCGACAGCAACCACCACGGGCCGCGCTGGCCGACCGGCAACCACGGTTCGGGGTAGCCACTGAGGCCGCCGAGGATGGACTGCCACAGCACCAGCACCACGGTGGCGGCGATGTAGAACAGGAAACTGCGATCACGCGTCGTCAGGTAAGCCATCAGCGCCGACAGTGCCAGGGCGATGGCCACCGCGATGCAGGCCGCGCGCACCAGCAGGCGCGCGGTGTCGTTCTGCTGCACGGGGCTGGGCGCGCCCAGCAGCAGCGTCGGCACCCAGCGTGCCTTCAATGGCCTCTGCCAGGACACCACGAACGGTTCATGGCTGCCGGCCGGCGGCACGGCGACCATGCCGATGCCGGCGCGGAAGCGCGAGTCGCGGGTCCGCGCGTCGTGCATGTTGCCGCAGATCTCGCGGTCGCCGTGCTTGAGGCGCACTTCGCCGGCAAACACGTTGAACACATCCAGCGCCTGCGGCTCGCCGGACCACCCTCCGGGCGGCGCTTCGACGGTGACCTGCTGGCGATCGCCGGACAGCATCTGCGGCGTGCAGGCACGATGGGGGGTGGGTTCATCGGTGGCGGCACCGACCAGCAGGTAATCGCGGCCGTTCTCGACCGTGCGCGCATGGCCGAGCCAGGGTGCGGCGAGCACCATCAGCAGGACGACCAGCACCGCCCCCGTTCCGTAACGCCACTGCCTGCCGACCACGCTACATCCTGTTTCTGCTCACGCCCGCGCCCGCTGCGCGTCGCCCCTGGCGGGCATTATCGCAGCGGAATGCGCCAGGAATGTGTAGGCCAATGGTGGTAGGTGGGGGGTGTTGGTTGGCAGGGCTTGCAGCCCTGCACCTGCCGAAGCAACAGCAAAAGCTTGCTATCCGTGGGTTGGCGGGGTGGGTCCGGTTGAGGGGGACGCCGTAAATACGTCCATGTCGGCTTGGTCGCGGCATCCATGCCGCTCACACCCCCTCAACCGGACCCACCCCGCCTTCGACAGTTTCCCGCGATCTGTCAGAACCTGCTGCTGTTGGTGGTGGGTGCCGACCGTTGGTCGGCACGGTAGATCCACGCCATGCGTGGATGAATTCATCCGATATTCAATGGAAAAATCGTGCCGACCAACGGTCGGCACCCACCAAAAGCAGCTGGCACCAACAGCAGCGGCCAACTGTCAGAGGCGGGGCGGTGTGGGTGGGCAGGACCGTTGGCGCCATGGATGGCGCCATCGAGCCCCCATGGACGGGTTTACGGCGTGTCCTGCCCACCCACACCTCCCCGCCATCCCACGGAACGCCAGCTTTTGACGTTGACGTTGCCCTGGCTTGAAGCAGGTGCAGGGCTGCAAGCCCTGCCGAACACCCCCTACCCCTGCGGGCCCGGGGTACCCACCAGACGCACCGGCCGCTGGTTGGCCAGCGTCAACCGCTCCAGCGGCTGCGGCCGCTCGATGGCGTAGCCCTGCAACCCATCCACGCCCATGTCGGCCAGCGTCTGCGCCACCTCCGCCGTCTCCACCCACTCGGCCACCACCTCCATCTGCAGCTCGCGACCCAGCTCGCTGATCGCGCGCACCGTCGCCCGGCTCACCGCGTCGGTGTCCATGTCACGCACGAACGCACCGTCGATCTTCAGGATGTCCGCCGGCAGCTGCCGCAGGTAGCCGAACGAGGACAGGCCCGAGCCGAAGTCATCCAGCGCCATGCGGCAGCCGCGTGCCTTCACCGCATCGATGAACGCACGCGCCTGGGTCAGGTTGCTGATCGCTGCCGTCTCGGTCACTTCGAAGCAGAGCTTGGCCGCCAGCGCGCGGTTGCGCTCCAGCAGGTCGCAGACGAAGGCCAGGAAGCTCGGCTCGGCGATCGACTGCGCCGACACGTTGACGTTGCACAGGCCCAGCTGGCGCACGTGCGCCGTGCACACCTGCAGGTGGCGGAACAGCAGGCCAAGCACGTGGCGATCCAGCGCCACGGCCATGCCATAGCGCTCCACCGCCGGCATGAACTGCCCCGGCATGTGCAACGCACCGTCGGCATCGCGCATGCGTACCAGCACCTCGTAATGCAGGTAGCCCGGATCGCCGACCTTGGCGATGCGCTGGGCATACAGCAGCATGCGGTTCTCGGCCATCGCCCGGCTTACCCGCTGCAGGCGCTCGGCTTCATGGCGGCGTTCGTCCAGCGCCAGGCGGTCCTCGTTGAAACAGTGGACGCGGTTGCGGCCGGCCTGCTTGGCGGCATAGCACGCGCTGTCGGCCGCGCTCATCAGCCAGTTCACGTCCGGTGCGTCGGCAGTCACTTCCACCACGCCGATGCTGCAGCTCAGCTGCGGGCTGCCTTCGCTGATCGGGAACGTTGCCTGGCCCAGGTTGCGGATCAGCCGCTGCAGCACGCGCTTGGCCTCGTCCTGGCTGGCGCGGCCGAGGAAGACCGCGAATTCGTCCGCACCCAGCCGCCCCACCCAGTCGCCATCGCGTACCGCGCCCACCAGGTATTCGGCGAACCCGCGCAGCATCTGGTCACCGGCGGCGTGGCCGAAGCTGTCGTTGACCAGCTTGAAGTGGTCCAGGTTGATGTAGCAGAGCGCATGCGTGCCGCCCTCGGAACGGACCTGCAGCAGCGCCCGTTCCAGCAGCCGCTCGATCTCACGGCGGTTGATCAGGCCAGTAAGCGGATCGTGGCTGGCATGGTGCTCGATCTCGCGGGCCAGCGCATGGTTCTGGCTGACATCCTCGATGATCGAAAACACCGACAGCCGGCCGCCGGCGCTGCGCACGCCGGTACCGCTCCAGCGGCCCCAGACCAGGCTGCCGTCGCGGCGGCGGAAGCGCAGTTCGCCCGGCCGCAGCTGACGGTCCCAGTTGATCCGCCCTTCATCGTCCAGCACCAGTTCGCCTTCCATCAGCAGGTCGCCCAGGGCCATCTGCTGCAGCACATCGCGCCGGTAGTCGAGGATGTCCGCCATGGCCTGGTTGGCCTCCATCACACGCCCGGCCGCATCGAGTTTCAGCATGCCCACGTTGGCCTGGTAGAAGGCAGCGCGGAATCGGCTCTCATGCTCGGTCAGGTCCTTGCCGACGCGCCGCGCCAGGGCCACCGCCATCAGGGTGATGGCCAGCACCGAGAAGCCGCCGACGATCAGCGTGGCAATGCGCACCGTATGCGCCATGCGCAGCAGGGCCTGGGAGAACGCTTCGGCCTGCGACTGCAGCTGCAGGTCCACGTCGTGCACGCGCTGCATGTAGCGGTCACGCACGCTGGGCTGCTGCAGCGCTTCCGGCGGCACCTTCTCCAGTTCTTCGATCAGCGCCTGCATGGCCAGCAGGTGCGCGTCGGTCTGCCGCCACAGGCGGGTGGCTTCGCGGAACTCGCCGAGGTCGCGTGCGTACCGGAAGGAAAAGATCAGCCGCGACACATCCGAACGCGCATTGCCGCCGCGCAGGAAACCCTCGCGCGCCTGCGCCTCGTCCGGTTGCGGCTGCTCCAGCGCCAACCGCGCATGCAGATCGCCCAGCGGCACCTGCAGGGCGCGCCGGGCGTCCTCCAGGTCGTGCGCCGACCCCCGCGCCAGATAGCGGCTGAGCGCAGCGGTGGCATCCTGCTGGCCGCGCGACCAGTGCCCCTGGCCCGCAATCCAGGCGGTGGACGCCGCCTGCAGTTCCTGGATCAAGGCGGACAGGCCGACCAGTCCGATCGCCATGCCCGTCAACAATGCGAACCGCAGCCCCAGCCCACGGGTCATCGGCACCCGGTGCTGATGCTGCTCCTTGCCACCTCTACCCATCCCGGATCCCCCCGAATGTGCCGTGACAGCCTCCTTGTCCAACTATGCCAGCCTATGGACGGCCATGTGTGGACCATGCGAAACCGGGCGCGACGGCCTGGGGGGCGGGCGGGTTTGAACCGATTCAATTCCCCCGCTTCCGTTTCGGGCAGCGGAAACGAGCAACGCCAGCCCGGAGGCTGGCGTTGTTCTGGCACATCACTGGGGATCAGTAGCTGCGCGGGCCGCGCGGCTTGAAGCCGTCACGACGCGGCGGGCGGCTGTCGCGGTCACCGCCGCGGTCGCCACCATGGCCACCCGGGCCACCCGGACCACCACGACGCGGGCCACCCGGACCACCCGGACCGCCCGGGCCACGCTTGTCGAAGCGCGGCTTGAACGGACGCGGGGCGGGGTTGGTGTCTTCACCCGGGGCCAGCGCACGCATCTGCAGCTGCTGGCCGGACACCCAGACCTTCTGCAGGTGCGACAGGACGTCCGACGGCATCTGCGCCGGCAGGTCCAGCAGCGAGAAGTCGTCGTGGATGTCGATGCGGCCGATGAAGCGGCTTTCCAGGCCGGCTTCGTTGGCGATGGCGCCGACGATGTTGGCCGGCTTCACGCCATGCTGGTGGCCCACCGAGATGCGGTAGGTCTCCATGCCCTGCTCCGGCGCACCGCGCGGCGGAACGTCACGGCGCGGGCGCTGCTCGAAGCCACCCTCGCCGTCTTCACGGCGCTGGCCACGTTCGAAGCGCGGGCCACGCTCGTTGCGGTCAAAGCGATCACCACGCTCCGGACGGTCGCCACGATCAAAACGCTCACGCGGCGCACGCTCTTCACGCGGGGCACGCACCGGCGGCTGCAGCAGGAACGGGGTGTCACCCTGCAGCATCTTGGCCAGGGCAGCAGCCACTTCGATGGCCGGCACGTTCTGCTCGCTCTCGAAGCGTTCCAGCAGCTGGCGGTAGAAGTCCAGGCCACCGGCACCGAGGGTTTCGCTGATGCGCGAGGTGAACTTGTTGATGCGGGTGTCGTTGACCGCTTCCACGCTCGGCAGCTGCATTTCTTCGATCGGCTGGCGGGTGGCGCGCTCGATCTGGCGCAGCATGCCCTTCTCGCGCGGGGTGGCGAACAGGATCGCCTCGCCGCTGCGGCCGGCACGGCCGGTACGGCCGATGCGGTGCACGTAGCTTTCGGTGTCGTACGGGATGTCGTAGTTCAGCACGTGGCTGATGCGCTCCACGTCCAGGCCACGGGCAGCCACGTCGGTGGCCACCAGGATGTCCAGCTTGCCTTCCTTCAGCATGGCAATGGTGCGCTCACGCTGGGCCTGCTGCATGTCACCGTTGATGGCGGCAGCGGCCAGGCCACGGGCCTGCAGCTTGCTGGCCAGTTCCTCGGTGCCGGCCTTGGTACGCGCGAAGATGATCATCGCGTCGAACGGCTCGACTTCCAGGATGCGGGTCAGCGCGTCCAGCTTGTGCATGCCGCTCACCCACCAGTAACGCTGGCGGATGTTGGCCGAGGTGGTGGTCTTGGCCTGGATGGTGACTTCGACCGGATCCTGCAGGTAGGTCTGCGCGATGCGGCGGATCTGCGGCGGCATGGTGGCCGAGAACAGGGCCACCTGGCGCTGCTCCGGCAGCTTCTTCAGCACGGCTTCGACGTCGTCGATGAAGCCCATGCGCAGCATTTCGTCGGCTTCGTCCAGCACCAGGGTCTTCAGCTCGGACAGGTCCAGGGTGCTGCGGTCCAGGTGGTCGATCACGCGGCCGGGGGTACCGACCACGATGTGCACGCCGCGGCGCAGGGCCGACAGCTGCTGGCCGTACGGCTGGCCGCCGTACACCGGCAGCACGCGGAAGCCCGGGATCTTCGACGAATAGGACTGGAACGCCTCGGCGACCTGGATGGCCAGTTCGCGGGTCGGCGCCAGGATCAGGGCCTGGGGCTTGATCTGCTGCAGGTCGATGTTGGACAGTACCGGCAGTGCGAACGCTGCGGTCTTGCCGGTACCGGTCTGGGCCTGGCCCAGCACGTCGCGGCCTTCCAGCATCGCCGGGATGGTGGCAGCCTGGATCGGCGACGGGGTTTCGTAGCCGATGGCGGTGACCGCCTGCATCACGGGCTCGGACAGGCCGAGCTGCGCGAACTGCAGCTGCGCTTGGGAATCTTGGGACATGGGGAACTCCAAAGGCACGGCCATCTGCATGGCAGTGCGATAAAAAAGGGATGGTCCGCGCTTTGGGCGCCCTTCTTATCGCGTGCCCTGGCGCTGCTCGGTCGGAGGAGATTTCACTCACTCAGAGCGGAATGATACCGCACTCTTCCTGAACCATGCGTACAGGAAACCATTCGCATCCCCTTCCGGGCCGCGCTGGCGCACAATACGCGCCCTTCCCGACCCCTCTCCAGGACATCCACACCATGCAGATCCTCGAATTCGACCTCGACGGCGACTACGTCGAGCTCAAGCAGCTGCTCAAGCTGGCCGACCTGGTCACCAGCGGCGGCGAGGCCAAGATGGTCATCAGCGAGGGCCGGGTCCTGGTCGACGGCGAAGTCGAGCTGCGCAAGGCCTGCAAGATCCGCGCAGGCCAGGTGGTTGAATTCGCCGACAGCCAGATCCGCGTGCTGGCCGCCAGCTGAGCCTGGGGGCCAGGCCCGTTCAGGCCACCCGCTGGGTGAGGTGCGAGGCGATCAGCTGCCGGAACGGCGCCACGCCCTGCGCCACCCGCAGCCCGGCCGCCCGCAGCAGGCGTGCCGGCCGGCGGTCGTCGGTGTACAGGCTGGCAATGGCGTTGGTGGCCTCGTACAGCGGCCGCGACGCCAGACGGTGGCCGCGCTGGTACGTGGCCAGCATGCCGGCCGCGGCGATGTCCGCGCCCCGCCGTTGCTGCGCCAGGATGCCCTGCGCCAACCGCTGTGCGCTGGCCAGGCCCAGGTTGAACCCATGCGCGGTGACCGGGTGCATGCCCACTGCGGCATCACCGATCAGCGCACAACGCTCGCCGACAAAGCGGTGTGCGTACACCCCCACCAGCGGATAGGCCTGCGGCGTGGCCACCGGCTGCATCTGCCCCAGACGGTGCTCGAAGCACGCGGTGATGGCCTCGCCGAAGCCCACCTCGTCCATCGCCAGCAGTTCCTCGATCTGCCGCGGCGGCAACGTGATGACCGCCGACGCCCGGCCTTCGTTGAGCGGCAGCAGCGCCATCGTGCGGCCATAGCCGAACCACTCCCACGCAGTGTGGTGGTGATCGCGCTCGACCTGCATGCGGCAGACCAGCATCGACTTGCCGAAGTCGCGCATCTGCGCACCGATGCCGAGCATGCGGCGGGTAGTGGAAAAACGGCTGTCGGCGGCGACCAGCAGGCGGGCATGCAGCTCGCTGCCGTCATCCAGCTTGACCACGTGGCCCTGCGCGTCGGCCTGCACGGCCAGCACCTTGCGCCCATCGAACAGTTCCAGACCGTCCTGGCCCTGCACTGCCTCCCAGGCCGCACGGCGGATCAGGTGGTTGGGCACCAGCCAGCCCAGCGGCTGGCCATCAACCTGGCCACTGGCGAAGGTCAGCGCGAACGGCGAACCGCCGTTCATCACCCGCGCATCGCGCAGCTCGGCAATCTCGGCGTCGGGCAGGCGCTGCCACAGGCCCAGCTGTTCCAGGCTTTGCCGGGAGGCATGGGTCAGGGCGATCTCGCGGCCGTCGAAGGCGGCCTGCGCCAGCGCCTGCCGCGGCTGCACCTCGACCAGCCCGACCTGCAGGCCACTGCCGGCCAGCGCACGCGCGAAGCACAGGCCCGCCGGGCCGGCACCGACCACCACCACGTCCATCCTGCGCATCCGCGCCTCCTGCCGTTGATCCAGTCGCGCCCAGCATAGCGCCAGGCGCATGACTGGCCTTGATCTGGATCAGGCCCGCGCGCGTATCACAGCAGTGCGAACACCAGCTTGAGCACCGCCACGATCGAGACCACCCAGACCAGGCTGCGCACGTAAGGCACGCCGGCGGCATACAGCGGCAGGTAGACCACGCGCGCCCAGAAATAGACCTGCGCCGCCAGCACCGTGGTATCCGTGCTGCGCCCGGCCACCACCACCGCGATCGCGGCGGCGGCGAAGAACGGGAACGTCTCGAAGAAATTGGCCTGCGCCCGTTTCAGCCTTCCCGCCAGCGGGCTCAGTGGCACGTCGGGCGCATCGCGCGCCGACGCGTTCCACTTCATCCCGCGCTCGCGCGTGACCACGGCCGATGCCGCGAAGATGTGCACAAAGCCCAGCAGCATCGCCCACGCCAGCAGTGTCAGCTCGGTGGCCATCGAGGTTCTCCGTCAGGGCGCGGACGCGCGCAGGCTGTAACCGGCCAGGCGCCAGGTCTGGTCTTCGTCGAAGCGGAACGACACCAGTTCGCGCACCGGCTGCGTGCTGTTGGCGAAACGGGTCGGGAAGCTGACATTGATGTACAGCCCCTCCGGCACCGCAGCCCCGGCGGCGTACTTGACCCGGGTGATGGTGGGTTGGCCGCGTCCGTTCATCGTGCCCAGGCGCGTGCGGTCGGCCGCAAGCTGGCTGACGAACGCCGCCTTGGGCACCGCGCGGCGGGCCACGGCGGAAGCGCCATCCCACAACTCGCCGGCACGGTTGCTGTCGACCAGTTGCGCAGCCATCAGTGCCGCAGCGCTCATGTCGGCATCCTGCTTCTGCACCTGTGCCTGCTGCGCAGCGGTGAGGACCGGCGCAGCCGTGGCCGGCTTGGCGGCTGCCGCTGCAGCAGGTGCCGGGCGCGCCGGAGCCGGAGCGGGCGTGGCCGGCGCGGGGGCCTGCGCCAGCGCGGTCATCGGCAGCAGGGACAACAGCAGGAACTTCGGCAAACGCACGCGCTTCATGGACACCGCCGGTTCTAGGGTAAGAACCGCAGTCTACTTCAGCCCGGTGAGAACGCTGTCAGCGCGCGGGTGTGCTGGCTTCCACCGTCGCGGCATCGCCCTGCGCGGCCGGTGCGGCACCCTCGCCCGCCGGCTGCTCGGCCACCGGCGGCTTCTCCGGCGGCGCCGGCGGCATGGTCGCCACGTCGATTTCCGAGAGCGGGCTTTCTTCCGGGCACACCTCATCGGGGAAACCGAAGCGCTGCTTCAGCGCCTGGCCGCAGCTGTTGATCGATTCCATGTCCGCGCCTTCGCGCTTGCACTGCTGGTCGAAGGCCACCAGGAAGGCATCCTTGCGCTGCACGAAATCATCGCCGCAGGCGCGCATCTGCTTGATCCGCTCCAGGTCGTCCTGCACCGCATTGGTGCCGTCCAGCCCGTACTGGCGCAGCTCGTCGGGGGTGAGCAGGCGCAGGCTGCGGTTGGGCACGGTCATCATCAGGTCGGCCACGCCCACCGCAACGCCGTTGCGCTGCAGGTAATCCTTCACGTTGTCGTAGACCTCGTGCAGCTCGCGGTTGAGCTCCGCGCGCGAGGTGGCCTTGGAGCTGATGCGCATCATCCGGTGGATGCCGACCTTGCCCGACAGCAACCGGTTGTCGCCCGCCGCCAGCACGAACACACAGGCGCTGTGGCAGATGGAGCCCTCGCGCACCCAGATGGTCCAGCCCGATTCACCGATGCTGTCGCCGGCCACGATGGCCGACTCGACTTGGCCACCACTGGAATCCAGATCGAGGATGCGCTTGTGGATCTTCAGCGCGTCGGCCACCACGGCCAGCCGCCACATCATTTCGGCGAAACCGGGGTTGATCTTGCCCTGGTAGCGCACGCGCAGCAGCCCGCGCTCGACGCAGGGCTGCAGCGCCTGCTGGACCTGCTCGCGCTGCAGGCCTTCCAGTTCGATACCATCGCCGCCGTCAGCGGCATAGTCGGTGCCACAGCTGACCCAGGCCTTGCCGTTCTCCAGCTGCGCCTGCGGCCACGGCCGATCGGCACGGCTGCGTGGCGGCGCCACCGGCGGCGGCGGTGCATCGGCCGCATTGATGGAGACCATGTTCTCGCCATCACTGGCCGGCGCCCGCGTCGCCTTGTCGGCGGCGGTCACGTTGCCAGGGTTCTCCAGCTGGCTGCAGCCCGCCAGGGCCAGGCACAACAGGGGCAACCAGCGGAATCTGACGGACATCGGGCAACCGGTTTTCATGGAAACGAGGCCCCCAGTCTACCCGTCCCCGGCGCGTATTCAGCGCGCGCCACTGAACCCCCTCTGACCCCGGGGAAAGCGTGTCGACCAACGGTCGACACCTACCAACAGCAGAGCAGAAGCGTGCCGACCAACGGTCGGCACCCACCAACAGCAGCGACCAACTGTCAGAGGCGGGGCGGTGTGGGCTGGCAGGACCGTTGGCGCCATGGATGGCGCCATCGAGCCCCCATGGACGGGTTTACGGCGTGTCCTGGCAGCCCACACCGCCCCGCCATCCCACGGATAAGCAGCTGTTGACTTGGACGTTGACGTTGAACTCGCGGGTGCAGGGCTGCAAGCCCTGCCAATAACCCCCTCCAACATCCATGTCCGAATCCGGCGAGTATCTGCCCCCGCCCCGCCCTAGACTGGCGCCATGGACACCGCCCCCACCCTCGACCCCGCCGCCTGCGACCGTGCCCGCCTGGCCCGTGACGCGCGCTTCGACGGTGTGTTCTTCACCGCCGTGCGCAGCACCGGCATCTATTGCCGCCCGGTCTGCCCCGCACCGCCGCCGAAGCCGCGCAACATCACCTACTACCCCACGGCCGCTGCGGCCGCCGCCGCGGGCTACCGGCCATGCCTGCGCTGCCGCCCGGAGCTGGCACCGCAGGCGCAGCAGGCGCTGGCCGGGCAGACCGTGCAGCGCGCGCTGGCACTCATCCACGCCGGCTACCTGCAGGAACAGGCCGTGGCCGAACTGGCCGCGAAGCTCGGCCTGAGCGCGCGCCAGCTGCAACGCCTGTTCGTGGACCACCTGGGCGCCACGCCGGGGCAGATCCATGCCACCCATCGCCTGCTGCTGGCCAAGCAGCTGCTGACCGAAACCACCCTGCCGGTGACCGACGTTGCACTGGCCGCCGGCTACAACAGCCTGCGCCGCTTCAACACCGCTTTCCTGCAGGGCTGCGGCATGGCGCCAACCGCGCTGCGCCGCCAGCATGCCCCGTCGGCAGCCGATGACGGCAGCCTGGTGCTGCGCCTGGGCTACCGCCCGCCGCTGGATTTCCCGTGCATGCTCGCCTTCCTGCGCAAGCGCAGCCTGCCGGGCATCGAACTGATCGGCGAAGACAGCTACCAGCGGGTGCTGGGCACGCCCGAGCGCCCCACCCTGCTGCGGGTCACTGCGGACCCGAAGCGCCCCGAACTGCGCCTGCAGCTGGGCGCGGTCGATCCACGGCTGATTCCGGACATCGTGCGCCGCGTGCGCCGCGTGTTCGATCTGGATGCGGACCTGCAGCAGGTACACGCCGCACTGGCCGAAGAGCCGCTGCTGGCTCGCGGCATCGCCGAACGGCCAGGCCTGCGCGTGCCGGGCGGCTGGGATGGTTTTGAAGTGGCCGTGCGCGCAGTGCTGGGCCAGCAGGTGACCGTCGCCGCTGCCACCACGTTCGCGCGCCGCCTGGTGGATGCGTGGGGTGCGCACCTGCCGGGCATGCCGGCCGAGTTCGACCGCCAGTTCCCGGCACCGGAGGTACTGGCCGACGCGCCGCTGGAATCCATCGGCCTGCCGCGTACCCGCGCAGCCACCGTGCGTGCCCTGGCCGCGGCGTGCGCCAGCGGCGAACTGGACTTCGGCCCGGGCCAGGCCCTGGACGATTTCGTCGCCCGCTGCGTGGCCCTGCCCGGCATCGGCCCGTGGACGGCGCAGTACATCGCGCTGCGCGGGCTGGGCCAGCCCGATGCATTCCCCGCCGGCGATCTGGTGCTGCAGCAGGTACTGGGCCACGCCCAGGGCCAGCGCCTGAGCGAACGTGCCACCGAGACGCGCTCGCAGCCATGGCGCCCCTGGCGGGCCTATGCAGTGCTGCACCTGTGGCATCTGTCCGGCACCTTTGTTGGAGAACCGACATGACCTTGTTATTCGATCGTTTCGACAGCCCTATCGGCGAGCTGACCATCGCCGGTGACGAGCATGGCCTGGCCCATGTGCTGTTCCCTGAAAACCGCCACCCGGCACGTGGCCGTGGCGACTGGCGGTACGCACCGGGCGCGTTGCCGGAGGCACGCGCGCAGCTGCTGCAGTTCCTGCACGGCGAGCGCAGCACGTTCGATCTGCAGCTGGCGCCGCACGGCACGCCGTTCCAGCTGCGGGTGTGGCATGCGCTGGCGCTGATCCCGTTCGGGCAGACCTGGAGCTACCTGCAGCTGGCGCAGCATCTGGGCCAGCCGACGGCGACGCGTGCGGTGGGCGCGGCGAATGGGCGCAATCCGTTGCCGATCATCCTGCCGTGCCATCGCGTGATTGGCAGCAACGGCGCGCTGACCGGGTTTGGCGGCGGGCTGGAAACCAAGGCTGCACTGTTGCGGCTGGAGCAGCGGCAGGCACCGCTGTTTGCCTGAGGGTTGGGTTTTCCGGCAGGGCTGCGCCCTGCACCCGCCGAGGCGAAAGCACAAGCAACTGCAACAGCAACAGCGGGCTATCCGTGGGTTGGCGGGGCGGTGTCGGATTGCGGGGACGCCGCAAGTACGTCCTTGTAGGCTTGGCCGCGGCATCCATGCCGCGGACACCCCGCAATCCGACACCGCCCCGCCTTCGACAGGTTCACGCGGCTGTTGGTGGGTGCCGACCGTTGGTCGGCACATCTGTCGCGGCCGTTGGTAGGTGTCGACCTTGGTCGACACGCGCTTTCGCGCGCCGTGTCTTGGGCACGTCATTGCTGCGGCTTATGATTGCCGGATGACTTCCGTACGCCTGACCTGCTCGCTGGCATTGCTGCTGCCCCTGGCGGCCTGCACGACCACGCCTCCTTCGTCCGCGCCGGTCGCGCGCGCCGACGCGCCGCCGCCGAAACTGCTGCTGGTTTCCATCGATGGCCTGCGCGCCGATGCGCTGGACCGGGGGATCACCCCGAACCTGCAGCGCATCATCGATACCGGCGTGCGTGCGCGCTGGATGACCCCGTCCTATCCGTCGCTCACCTTCCCCAACCACTACACCATCGTCACCGGCCTGCGCCCGGACCACCACGGCATCGTCAACAACAGCATGGACGATGCACAGCTCGGCCGCTTCAGCCTGGGCGACCGCGATGCGGTGACCAACAGCGCCTGGTGGGGCGGCGAACCGATCTGGGTCGGCGCCGAGAAAGTGGGCGTGCGTACCGCGACCACGTCGTGGCCGGGCAGCGAGGCCGAGATCGATGGCACCCGCCCCAGCCAGTGGCAGGTCTACAACAGCAAGGAACCGCTGCAGCAGCGCGCGCGCACCGTGCTGGAATGGCTGGCGCAGACCGATGCCGATGCGCCGCAGCTGACCACGCTGTACATGGAAAACGTCGACAAGGCCGGCCACAACCATGGCCCCGATTCGACCGAATACCGCGATGCGATCATGCAGGCCGACCAGATCATCGGCCAGGTGCTCGATGGCCTGGATGCCGGCGGGATGGCAGCCAGCACCAACGTCATCGTGGTCTCCGACCACGGCATGGCCAGCGTCGCCGAAGGCCATGTGGTGTCCACCGAATCGATGGTCGATCCCTCCATCGCGCGCAACGTCAGCCAGGGCCAGTCGGTCGGTTTCGCGCCGGTGGCCGGCCGCGAGGCACAGGCCGAGCGCGCCCTGCTGGGCCGCCACGCGCACTACGAATGCTGGAAGAAGGAATCGCTGCCGGCGCGCTGGCAGTACGGTTCGCACCCGCGCGTGCCGCCCATCGTCTGCCAGATGGATGAAGGCTGGGACGCACTGCACGCCGAGCGGATCGCCAAGCGCGACCACCAGGATCGTGGTTCGCACGGCTATGACAATGCCCTGCCGTCGATGCGCGCGGTGTTCGTGGCGCGCGGCCCCTCGTTCCAGCAGGGGCTGGTGATCGATGGCTTCGACAACGTCGATGTCTACCCGCTGCTGGCCCATCTGCTGCAGGTGCCGGCCGCGCCCAACGATGGCAACGCCGAAACGTTGCAGAAGGCGCTGCGCTGAACCACAACGGCCGCCGGGCATGGCCCGGCGCTACTGCGGTGGGTGGCCGCCCGGGCATGGCCCGGCGCTACCGGCAGGCCCGAAGGTAGCGCCGGGCCCTGCCCGGCGAGCGCAGCGGCACCAAGGCCGGGCACAAAAAAAACGCGGCGCCAGGCGCCGCGTTTTTCTTTGGACCTCTACCCGGCCGGATCAGGCCTTGGCAGCAGCCTTCTTCGCCACGGCCTTCTTGGCCGGAGCCTTGGCCACGGTCTTCTTGGCAACCGGGGCACCGGCGCCTACAGCGACCTTGCTCGCGGTGTGCGAACGGGCGTTGCCGTAGCTGGCGTTGTAGCGCTTGCCCTTGGCGGTCTTGCGGTCACCCTTACCCATGTCTTCAACTCCTAAAGTGTGAAATCTGGTTACCCCGTGCTGACACGGGTTCGGCGGGGCCGTCTTGCTGGACGCCCCCGCGCACGATCGGAAAGCCTAACACGACGCGCCTAGTGCGCGCAGCTGGCGTCATGGACGTGGACGTGGTTCAGGCGCAGGTTGACCAGGTGGGCCACGCCCACCAGCAGGCCGCCGAGGGTCATCACCACCGCGTGCGGCACCGCATTGTGATGCAGCGCGTCGACCAGCACGCCCGCCCACAGGGCGACCAGGCCCGGCAGCAGGAAGCCCAGCGCGCGCAGCGCACCATGGCGGCGGTAGCCCATGACCAGGCTGAACAGCCCGAGCAGGGTGACGAACACCACCAGGGTCATTTCCACCCCGTCGCTCAGCCAGAACGAAAGGCCCAGCGAGGGAGCGATCGCCAGCAGCACCGGGATCACCGCGCAGTGCACGGCGCACAGCATCGAACCAGTGGCGCCGAAGCGGTCGAGCAGGCGGCGGAAGGAGGAGGACAGGGACATGACTTCCAGCAGGGTCGGCGAATCGTTGTGGAATAATATAACATTCGTTCCCGACCCGCACGGTTTCCCTCCCCCTGTCCCACGACGGGATACGTGCGCCACCCGATTGATACAATGTAACAAAGGAAGCACCGGATGCCCTCTCACGCCCCTCGTTTCAAGCCACATTCGCTGGCCATCGCCCTCGCCGCCCTGCTGCCGTCGGCCGCTTTTGCCGCCGCCGACCAGGACACCCATCGTGACCGCCACCTGACCGAGCTGTCGTCAGTGCAGGTCACCGCCTCCCCGCTGCAGGGCGATGCCGAGTCGCTGGCGCGCCCGGTGGACGTGCTGGCCGGCGAGCGCCTGGACGAGCAGAAGGCCGGCACCCTGGGTGACACCGTGGCCAAGCTGCCCGGCGTGCAGAGCACCTTCTTCGGCCCCGGCGTCGGCCGCCCGATCATCCGCGGCCAGGAAGGCCCGCGCGTGGCCGTGCTGTCCAACGGCATGGGCAACATGGATGCCTCCACCGTCAGCGCCGACCACGCCACCAGTATCGAACCGTTCCTGGCTGATCAGATCGAAGTGCTGAAGGGCCCGGCCACCCTGCTGTTCGGCAGCGGCGCCATCGGCGGCGCGGTGAACGTGGTCGACGGCCGCATCGCCCGCGAACTGCCGGACCGCCCGCTGAGCGGCCGCGCCGAACTGCGTGGCAACTCGGTCAACGACGAGCGCAGCGGCATGTTCCGCCTCGACGGTGTCAGCGGCAATGTCGTGCTGCACGTCGATGGCCTGGTGCGCAACGGCGATGACTACCGCATCCCCGGCTACGCGGTGATCGACAGCCTGGAAGACCACCACGAAGACCATGACCACGACCACGCGGGCGAGGAAGGCGAAGAGCCGCGCCGCGGCCGCCTGGACAACAGCTCCATCCGCACCCGTGCCGGTGGCGTCGGTGCCACCTGGCTGGGCGAAGGCGGTTACTTCGGCGTGTCGGCCAGCACGTACCGCACCAACTACGGCATCCCCAACGGCGCCCACGTGCATGCCGATGGCGATGACCACGACCATGACCATGACCACGACCATGGCGACGAGGAGGAGGAAGGCGACGAGCACGACGTCCGCATCGACATGGTGCAGAACCGCTTCGAGACCAAGGCCGGCATCTACAACCCGGTGTCGTTCCTGAAGAACGTCAACGCGCGCGTGGCCTACACCGATTACGAGCACGTGGAACTGGAGGCCGGCACACCGTCCACCCGCTTCACCAACCGTGGCATCGAGACGCGCGTGGAAGCCGTGCAGCAGCAGATCGGCGGCTGGGACGGCGCCTTCGGCCTGCAGTTCGGCAACAGCGATTTCGGCGCCAAGGGTGAAGAAGCCTTCGTGCCGGACACCAACACGAAGAACGTCGGCCTGTTCGTGCTGCAGGAAAAGCAGTTCGGCCCGTTCAAGCTGGAACTGGGTGGCCGCCACGACCAGGTCAAGCTGGACCCGACCGGTGACTACCGCCGCCGCAAGTTCGACGCCACCAACCTGTCCGCCGCCGGCATCTGGAAGCTCAACGATGCGGTCGACCTGCGTATCGGCGTGGACAGCTCCGAGCGTGCGCCGACCAACGAAGAGCTGTATGCCGCCGGTGCGCATATCGCGACCCGCTCGCTGGAAATCGGCGACGCAGACCTGAAGACCGAGCGCGGCCAGCGTGTCGAGCTGGGCATCCACACCCACAGCGATCGCCTGGACTTCTCTGCGGCGATCTACCAGACGAAGTTCAAGGACTTCATCTACCTGGCCGACACCGGCATCACCGAAGGCCTGCCGGTGCGCACCTGGACGCAGCAGGATGCGGTGTTCAAGGGTGCCGAGGCCGAGGCGCTGGTGCACCTGTTTGAAGGCAACGCCGGCGACTGGGACCTGCGCGTGTTCGGTGACTACGTGCAGGCCAAGCTGGACGGCAACGGCAGCCGTACGCTGGACATCGCGGTGCCGCATGGCGACCACAACCACAACTACAGCGTGGACCTGGCCAACACCGGCTACCTGCCGCGCATCGCCCCGGCCCGTGTCGGCGCGGACCTGCGCTGGGCGAAGGACGGCTGGCGCGCGTCGGTCGGCGCGGTGCGTTACAGCCGGCAGAAGGACGTGGCCCAGAACGAGGAGCCGAGCAACGGCTACACCCTGGTCGATGCGCACTTCGCCTACCGCTGGGACCGCAGCGACAGCAACAGCTACGAGGTGTTCCTGGATGGCAGCAACCTGACCAACCGCGAAGTGCGTCCGCATACCTCGCTGCTGCGTGACTACTCGCCGCTGCCGGGCCGTGGTGTCGCCTTCGGCATCCGCGCGTACTTCTGATCGGTCATCCACGCATGGCTTGGATCTACTGACCCCAGCAAGCATTTCCTGGCGACGTCCATCGCCGTTCTCTCCCGGGGGCCTTCATGGCCCCCGTTTTTTATGTGCGCGCTCCCGGCACCTCGATCTTCACGCCGCATTTACAAAGATGTGCGTAGAGCAACAAACGGACAATCCCGTCACTCAACGTCTCGCCACCCGGACATGTTTGTCCGATACTGAAGCCATGACCACCCAACGTGCTGATGCTGCTGCCCGCCGTGCCCTCATCCTCGATGCCGCCGACCATGTGTTCGGCCAACACGGCGTTACCGCGCCACTGGACCTGGTGGTTGAACGCGCCCAGGTGGGCCGCGCGACCCTGTACCGCAACTTCCCCGACCGCACCGCCCTGATCCAGGCGCTGCTGCAGCGGACCGTCGACCGCATCCGCCGCCAGGTGGAACAACTGGGCGACCGCGATGACGCCCTGTTCGAGGTCTTCGAAGGCATGGCCCAGCGCATCATCGACTCGCCGGCGCTGGCCGATTACTGGCGCGCGGTGGATTCGGACGTGGCGGCCATGCGCATCGCCCGCGAAACGGTGCGCGACCTGCTGGAAGCCCCCATCGCTCGCGCCAAGGCCGCCGGCCTGTGCCGGCCCGACCTGGAAAAGACGGATATTTCACTGATCTCGGGCATGCTGGGCGCAGCCCTGCGTGGCAAGACCCGCGAGGAGCGCGCCCACCTGGCCGGGCGCGCCCTGCAGCTGCTGCGTGGCGGCCTCCAGGGAGCAGCCAACCAGGGGCGCTGATGGTCCAGCCGTATCTCAAGCCGGTTCCGGACTGGGAGGAGCACGAGAAGCCGACCATGCCCGGTTCGGCCTCGATGCCCTGGCATCCTCCGTACCGCCGCGCGGCCTACGCGCTGGTGTCACTGCTGGTGGCCATCACCGGTGGCCTGGGCAATGCGCTGGTCACCGCCAACCTGCCCTTCCTGCAGGGCCAGCTCGCGCTGACGCCCACCCAGGGCAGCTGGCTGGTGGCCGCCTACGCCATGGTCAATGTCACCGCCAACCTGCTGGCCTTCAAGTTCCGCCAGCAGTACGGCATCCGCCTCTTCGCCGAGATCGGCCTGGGCCTGTATGCGGCACTGGCGGTGCTGCACCTGTTCGTGGGCAGTTTCGAAACCACGATGCTGACCCGCGCCGCCAGCGGCTTTGCCGGTGCGGCCTGCTCGACGCTGGGCACGCTGTACATGCTGCAGGCGCTGCCGCGGCGCTTCACCGGCAACCTGCTGGTGATCGGCGTGGGCCTGTCGCAGCTGGCGGTGCCGATCGCCTGGATCGTCTCGCCGGCGCTGGTCGATACCGGCCAATGGCACCAGCTGTATTCGTTCGAGGCGGGCCTGGCGCTGTGCGCGTTCGCCGCCGTGGTGCTGCTGAAGCTGCCGCCGGGCGTGCAGATCAAGGCCTTCGAGCCGCTGGATTTCCTCACCTTCGCCCTGCTGGCACCTGCCGTTGCGCTGCTGGTGGTGGTACTGGCGCAGGGCTACACGCGCTGGTGGTTGAACACGCCGTGGCTGGGCTGGGCGCTGGTGGCCTCGATCGCGCTGGCCACCACGGCACTGGTCATCGAGCACTACCGGCGCAATCCGCTGCTGCAGATCCGCTGGCTGTCGACGTTGCCGGTGCTGCACTTCATCGTCGGCGCGTTCCTGCTGCGCTTCCTCACCACCGAACAGTCCTACGGCGTGGTCAACCTGATGCGCACGCTGGGCATGGGCCCGGACCAGATGCGGCCGCTGTTCGTGGTGATCCTGGCCGGGGTGGTCGTCGGCATCGCCGGTGCCTCGCTCACCTTCGGGCCGAAGCGGCTGATCGCACAGCTGCTGATGGCCATCCTGCTGCTGGGCACCGCCGCGTTCTTCGACCAGAGCCGTACCAGCCTGGACCGGCCGCACGACTTCTACATCAGCCAGTTCCTGGCCTCGATCGGTGCCGGCATGTTCATGGGCCCGCTGATCATGCTCGGCATCTCCGCCGCGCTGAAGCAGGGCGTGGACCACATGATCACCTTCCTGGTCACGCTGTCGATCACCCAGACCCTGGGTGGCCTGGCCGGTTCGGCCGTGTTGGGTACGTTCCAGCTGCATCGCGAGCAGCTCTATTCAAGCGCCATCACCAGCCAGCTCGACCCCGCCGACCCGGTGGTCGCGCAGCGCCTGCGCATCCAGCAGCAGATCTACGCCGCGCAGATCACCGATCCGGTGCTGCGCAGCGCACAGGGCACTGCGCAGCTGGCACAGACCGCGCGCCGCGAAGCCAACGTGCGCGGCTTCAATGATGTGTTCACCCTGAGCGGTTGGCTGGCCATCGGCTTCCTGTGCTGGTTGCTGCTGCTGTCGCTGCGTACCGCCATCCTCAAGCAATGGCACAAGCGCCATCCGTCACCGCCCGTTGCGGCCCACGCCGCCCCGCCCCACTGAGCCCGCCGCCATGTCCCCGCTACCGCCCCGCTCCGACAGCGACGCCCCCGACAATGTCAGCCCGCCACCGCCGACCGACGCGGCACCGGCGCCCACGCCCGCCGCACCGGCGGCGGCACCGAAGTACCTCAAGCCCAGCGCGCGCAGCGTGGTGGTGATGGTGGTGGTGGCACTGCTGGGCATCGCGCTGATCCTGCGCGCCTGGAGCCTGTGGCCGTTCACCAGCAGCGTGATGGTCACCGACAACGCCTATGTGCGCGGGCAGATCACAGTGATGGCGCCGCAGGTGGCCGGCTATGTCACCGAGGTGCTGGTGAAGGACTTCCAGCACGTGAAGAAGGGCGAGCCGCTGCTGCGCATCGACGACCGCATCTACGCGCAGAAGGTGGCGCAGGCCGAAGCGGCGCTGGACAGCGCGCGCGCGGCGCTGGCCAACTCGGACCAGTCGCAGGCGCAGAACCGCGCGCAGATCGCCTCGGCGCGCGCCACCCTGTCGTCCGGCCAGGCCGAGCTGCAGCGCTCGCGCAACGAGGCCAAGCGTTACGAAGAGCTGGCGGCGCAGCAGCTGGTCTCGATCAACGACCGCGACAAGTTCCGCACCACCCAGGCCTCGGCACAGGCCAGCGTGCAGCAGTCGCAGGCACAGATCCGCATCGCCGAAGAGACGCTGGTATCGACCCAGGTCGCGCGCAAGAGCCTTGAAGCGCAGGTCGAGAGCGCACAGGCGCAGCTTGAACTGGCACGCATCGACCTGGCCAACACGGTCATCCACGCCCCGCGCGACGGGCAGATCAGCGAGGCCAGCGTGCGCGTCGGCCAGTACGTGGCGGCCGGCTCGCAACTGCTGTTCCTGGTGCCGGAGGCGCTGTGGGTGGTGGCCAATTTCAAGGAAGGCCAGACCTGGCAGATGCGTATCGGCCAGCCGGTGACGTTCTCGGTGGATGCGTTCAAGGGCGAGCGCCTGCACGGGCACGTGGAGCAGATCGCGCCGGCCACCGGTTCGGAGTTCAGCGTGCTGCGCCCTGACAATGCGAGCGGCAACTTCACCAAGGTGGTGCAGCGGTTGCCGATCCGGATTTCGATTGATCCGGGGCAGGAACTGGCGGCGCGGCTGCGGCCGGGGATGTCGGTGATCGCGCGGGTGGATACCGCGGCGGAGCCTGCGGCGACACCGGCACCGGAACCGGCGCGGTAGAGTCGACTGTCAGTCGACTGCTCTGCTGCCCGCCGAACCGCGCGGCTTCGCCGGAGGCTGCGAACGGCGGAGCCCCTCGTGGCTGATCGTTGCGGTTGGATTGCTGGATGGGCCGGGTGGGTGGGGCAGTCGGGACACGCCGTGAACCCATCCATGGGGGCTCGTAGGCGCCATCCATGGCGCCTGCGGTCCCGCCTGCCCCACCCACCCGGCCACGGACATTTTCCGTGCGCGTCAGCCACGCGGATCAAAGGAATAGAATCAAAAGCGGGGCCTGCGGCTCCGCTCTATTTGTAGAGTCGAGCCATGCTCGACTGTTTTTGGTCAGGAACAATCACTCATCATGAAATTCAACGCGCTGGCCAAAAAGGCGGCCAAGGGCACTGCGCCGCTGGAGCATGGCGGCAACGTGGAAGTGGAGGACCTGATCCGCTTCGTGCTGGAGCACGGTGCCGAGGGCGCGGCCGAGATCGAGCGGCTGTGTGCGCTGTACCGCTGGCGCGAGGAATTCCAGTACAACGCCAATGGCACGCACTTCGCACCGATGGCACCGTGGGCGCAGGCGTGTGCGGCATTCGGCCACCAGGGCGTTGCAGGGCTGCTGCCGCTGCTGGAGGATCCGCGCCTGGTGACCTATGCGATCAGCGTGCTGGAGGACGTGCGCAGCGAGGCGTCGGTGGGGGCACTGCTGGCGTTCTGCGAACAGGCCGACTTCAGCCAGGACGATCCGCAGTCGCCACCCTCGCGGGCGCTGGCCGCGCTGAACTCGCTGCTGTCGTTCGACAAGGGCGTGGTGGTGCCAGTGGCCATGCAGCAGGCGCTGCTGCGCCTGGTGCAACGCGCGTGGCAGCAGGCGCCGTCAATGCGGGGCCGGAGCCTGGCGCTGTATGCCGCACGCGGTGCCTGCATGCCCGAGGCGCTGGACTGGGTGCAGTCGCTGGCGCTGCAGGACGACGAGCTGGCTGCTGCGCGCACGCCCGTGCTGAAGCGGCTCAAGGCCCGGGCGTCGCACTGAGGCTGCCGGCCAGCGGCCGGCACTACCGATCCGTTACCCGGCGCAGCGCGCGCAGAGACCGTGCACTTCCAGGGTCTGCGCCTGCGGCTGGAAGCCCAGCTCCTTGGCGCGCTTTTCCAGCTGGGTGACGATTTCGCGGTCTTCCAGTTCCACCGCGCTGTGGCAGCTGTTGCAGATCAGGAACGGCACCGAATGCGCCGCGCTGCTGGGATGGTGGCAGGCCACGAAGGCATTGACCGATTCCAGCTTGTGCACGAAGCCATTGGCCATCAGGAAATCGAGCGCGCGGTACACGGTGGGCGGGGCATCGGCGCCCACGCCCTTGCCGTTGCGCACCCACTCCAGCAGCTCGTAGGCCTTGACCGGCTTGCCGGCCTCGGCGATCAGCTTGAGCACGTTGGCGCGGATCGGGGTCAGGCGCAGCCCGCGCTCACGCGAGACGCGCTCGACCACCGCCACGAAATCCGATGCGTCGTGGACGTGGTGGTGCGGGGCGGTACAGGCAGAAGCTGGTTTGGCGGGCATGCGCGTTCTCCGGTTCAGGTCTGGGCGGCAGGGCTCAGGCCGTTGCTACCTTGGTGATGGCCACATCGATGCGTTTCAAGGCCTGTTCGCGGCCAGCCAGGTACACGGTATGGGAAATGTCAGGGCTGACCTGGGTGCCGGTGATGGCCACGCGCAGCGGCTGGGCGACCTTGCCCATGCCCATTTCCAGGGCGGCGGCAGCGTCGTGCAGGGCCACGCCCACGGCTTCGGCGGTCCATTCCGGCAGGGCGGCCAGCAGCTCGCGGGCCTTGCCCAGCGGCAGTTCGGCGCCGGCCTTGAAGTGCTTGGCCACGGCCGCGTCGTCGTACGCGGTCAGCGGCTGGTACCAGACCACGGCCTTCTCGGCCATTTCCTTCAGGGTCTGCACGCGCTCGCGCAGGGCAATCACCACGTCCACCGGGGCCGGGCCAGCGGCCACGTCCAGGCCCAGCTTTTCCAGCTGGTAGACCAGGTGCGGCACGATGCTGGCCGGCTCCTCGGTCTTGAGGAAGTGCTGGTTGACCCAGCCCAGCTTGGCCATGTCCAGGCGCGAGGCCTTGGAATTGCAGTTGGTCACGTCGAACAGCTCGACCAGTTCCTGGCGGCTGAACAGCTCCTGGTCACCGTGCGACCAGCCCAGGCGGGCCAGGTAGCTCAGCAGCGCGTCGGGCAGGTAGCCGGCGTCCTTGTACTGCATCACGTCGGCCGCGCCGGTGCGCTTGGACAGCTTGGCGCCCTGCTCGTCCAGGATCATCGGCATGTGGCCGAACTTCGGCACCGGCGCGCCGATGCCTTCGTACAGGTTGATCTGGCGCGGGGTGTTGTTGATGTGGTCGTCGCCGCGGATGACCTCGCTGATGCCCATGTCCCAGTCATCCACCACGACCGCGAAGTTGTAGGTGGGGTAGCCGTCCGGGCGGAAGATGACCATGTCATCCAGCTCGCTGTTGGCGATCTCGATGCGGCCCTTGATCAGGTCGTCGAACACCACGGTGCCGTCCAGCGGGTTCTTGAAGCGGATGACGCGGTTCGGGTCGTCCTTGCGCGGCAGGCCCAGTTCACGCGCGGCACCGTTGTAGCGCGGCTTTTCCTGCTTGGCCATGGCGGCCTCGCGCATCGCGTCCAGCTCTTCGCGGGTCTCGTAGGCGTAGTACGCCTTGCCGTCGGCCACCAGCTGCTCGGCCACTTCCAGGTAACGGGCGACGCGGTCGGTCTGGTAGATCGGGCCGACGTCGTAGTCCAGGCCCAGCCAGTCCATCGCCTCCAGGATCGCGTCGATCGCGCCCTGGGTGCTGCGTTCACGGTCGGTGTCCTCGATGCGCAGCACGAACTCGCCGCCGCGGTGGCGGGCCTCCAGCCAGCAGTACAGCGCGGTGCGGGCACCGCCGATGTGCAGGTAACCGGTGGGGCTGGGGGCGAAGCGGGTGCGGCAGATCATGGAGGGCTCGGGGAACGGGAATCCCCCGATTTTACCACCAGCCCCGGAAAGGCAAGGAGGGGCGGACGCAGCCAGCCCCTCCCGCCCGGTTTTTCAGGGCTGCGGTTCAGCCTTGCGCGGGAACGACTGCTCGCGCATCGCCGCGTTGTAGGCGAAGGAGGCGACGATGGCCGCGGCCTGCTTCAGGTCGTCCGGCTCGGCGTGGTCCCAGGTGTCCAGGTGGCTGTGGTGGACGTTGGTGAAGTAGTCCAGCCGGTCCTGGATGAACTGGAAGCCCGGCAGGCCGATGCGGTCGAAGCTGATGTGGTCGGTACTGCCGGTGTTGCGGGTGGCCACGGTGGTCGCGCCGACGTCATGGAACGGGGCCAGCCAGGCTTCGAAGATCGGCATCGCCGCCAGGTTTTCCTGGGCATAGATGCCACGGAAGCGGCCCGAGCCGTTGTCCATGTTGAAGTAGACCTGGAACTTGCCGTAGTCGCGGGTCTTCTGCAGGGCACCGGTCGGGTCGCGCAGCGACGCCGGCAGCGCCTTCTGTGCCGGGTCGGTGGGTTCCGGGAAACGACCGAAGTGCTTGGCCACGTAGGCCTGCGAGCCGACCAGGCCCTGCTCCTCGCCACTCCACAGGGCCACGCGGATCGTCCGCTTCGGCTTGGCGCCGGTGGCCTTGAGGATCCGCATGGCTTCCATCATCACCGCCACGCCGGCAGCGTTGTCGGCGGCGCCGGTGCCGCTATGCCAGGAATCCAGGTGGGCGCCGATCATCACCACTTCATCGGGCTTGCTGCTGCCACGGATCTCGGCCAGCGTGTTGTAGCCCGGCTGGTCGGCCTCATCGGTGAAGCGTGCGGCCACATCCACGCGCAGGCGCACCGGCTGCTTGGCATCCAGCGCGCGCACCAGCGGGTTGAAGTGCTCGGCGATCATCGCCAGTTCCGGGATGCCCACCGATTCGCCTGCCTTGCGCGAGCCGCCGCCGGCAACGCGGATGATGCCGTTGTCCCAGCTGCTGATGCTGATCGCGGCCAGCGCGCCCTCTTCCACGAAGAAGGCATTGACCTTGGCGGCCAGCTCCTGGCGTTCCTTGTATTCCTTCACCCGCTTGGCCCGCTCGGAGGCCACGTCCTTGGGCAGGGTGAATTCCTGCAGGCCCTCCAGCGAGGTCGCGTCGTGCCGGTGCGAATCCGGCTCGGTGCCGCGCTTGTACTCGCGCGCCTCGCCCAGCAGCAGGATCTTGCCGCGCAGCTTGCCGCGGTACGTCTCGATGTCGTCCAGCTTCTTGATGTCCACGTGCACCAGCTCGCCCTCGACCGGGCCGCGGGTGCCGGGCGTCCACGCCTTGGGCAGTGCGTGCAGCGGCAGCACGCGGTCGCCGAGCATTTCCACGCTGGCCGAAGTGAATTCCCAGCCACGGCCGAAGTCGTCGAACGCTTCGTCATGCACGTTGTCCAGCTTCCATTCGCTGAACTTGCCGCGCGTCCACGCATTGGCGCGGCCCATCGCCGGCGAGTTGGTCAGGCGCGGGCCGATGCGCTCGGTGAGGTAGCTGAAGGTATCCATCACCTGCGAACGGTGGAAGGCCTCCTGGCGGATGCGGCTGACCATGTCCAGGTCCACCGGTTCGCGCTGCTGCGCCATTGCATTGCCACCCATCGCCAGCGCTGTGGCCAGCACGCCCCACTTCAGCCCGTTCCACTTCAACACGCCACACCCCTGCCCTTCGGCTCGATCGTCAACCCATCGAGTCTAGCCAGCGGGGGCGCAGCGCCCCCGTCCCATCGGTCATGGACGGGCGCGTCGATCACCCACACCACCCCAGCCACAGCTGCGCCCGCCCTGGCAGCAACAGCAACCAGTGCCGCTGGTCCACGCTGCTGCAGCCATACACCGCCGCATGCGCCGGCCAGTCCGCCGGCAGCCCGTCGATGCCGATCTCCGACAGCGCCGCCGCGCCGGCCTTCCATGGCCGGTAGCGTGGCACCCGCCCGCCCAGCGCGCCGCGTCCCTGCCGCGCGCCGGCCAGCCATTCCAGCCCCTTGCGCTGCAATCCCTCGCAGGTCACCGCTGCCAGCTGGAAGCGGACCAGGCCGGGGGCGATCCGTGCCCCCGGCAGGGCCGCCAGCACACCATGTGCCTGCAGCAGTGCATCCACTTCCAGCAGGGCCGGTATGCCCTGACGTGCCCGTTGCCGCAATCCCTGGCGCCAGCCCATGGTGTGCTCCTTACTTCACGTCCGCGCCCAGCGCGTACCAGTCGACCCGGCGGGTCACCCACATCGCCAGTGCCAGGATCACGAACAGCAGCAACGACCCCATCAGCAGTGCGTTGTTTTCCGACACCAGCAGGCCATACAGCGCGCCGTACAACAGCGTCAGCATCGCGGCGAAGCCCAGGCCACGCTTCCAGTGGCCCAGCACGTGGGCCAGGTACACCGCCTGCAGGCCGATGCAGGCCACGGCCGACACCAGGTACGCCTTCCAGAAGGTGATGTGCTCGGACAGGCTGATCAGCAGCAGGAAGAAGATCGCCAGCGCCAGGCCGACCATCAGGTACTGCAGCGGGTGGATGCGCAGCGACTTGATCAGTTCGAACAGGATAAAGCCGACGAAGGTGAGCACCACGAACAGGATGCCGTACTTGGAAGCGCGGTCGGCCTGGGTGTAGGCATCGACCGGATCGACCAGCGATACGGTCACGGCCTGCGAATCGACTGCACCCTCGGCACGCAGCTGGGCCTGTGCATCGGAGGCCAGCGAGGACACCGCCCAGTGCGCGTTGAAGCCCTGCGCATCGACGCGCCGCTCGTTGGGAAGGAAGGCGCCGCTGAAGGACGGGTGCGGCCAGCGCGAGCGCAGCGCGATCTTCGTGTCATCGCCCACCGGCACCACCGACAGCGCGCGGCTGCCATCCAGGCGCAGCTGCAGGTCGATGCTGCTGCCGGCCAGGGTGCCGCCCTGGCTGTCGCTGAAACCGGCCACCGGCGCATGCAGGCCACGCCCCACCTGGCTGGCCACGCCGACCCCGGGCAGCAGCCGCACCGGCTTGCCGTCCACGCGCAGGTCCGGCGTGCCGACCAGGCCGCGGGCATCGGACACGCCCAGCACCACGTACGGCTGGCCGTAGCTGCGGCCGGGCTTCACCGGGTAATCGTCGGCGGCGAAGGTCGCCTTCAGCTGGCCGTTCCAGCTGTACACCGGCACCTTGAACAGGCCCACTTCACGCTGGCTGGGCAGCATCTCGCCGCCCACGTCCAGCGAGGCCGGCATCTGCAGCCAATGGCCTTCGGTCACCTGCACCTCGGTCTTCTTGTTGCCCTTGGCGTCCACCACCTCGACGTGCTGGCGCTCGACCCACGGCACCACCCGCACCGGGCCCACCAGGCGCTGCGCACCGGCGCGGCTGTCGGCCACCCGTGCGAACGCTTCGTCGCGGTACGCACTGCGCTCGTTGATGACGCCGCGGATCATCGTCAGCGGGATCAGCAGCAGCAGGATCAGTCCGCCGACGATGGCGAACCGCAACAGCATCTTCAGGGATTTCATCGTCCATCCTCGTTGGAGAGGGCTGCAGGATGGACGGCGGCGGTGAGCGGGGTTTGTGGCGAATTTGAAGCGGATGTGAAGTCAGCGGCGGGCGCGCTGCACCGGCCCACCCAGTGGCAGCCACAGGCTGGCCATGGTCCCGCCCGAGGGCCGCGGCTCGAGGCTGGCGCGGCCATCGTGCAGGCGGGCCACTTCCTGCACGAACGGCAGGCCCAGGCCGGAGCTGCGCCGGCCACTGCCCGGGCGGGCCAGCGAATAGAAGCGCTCGAACACCCGTTCGCGCGCGTATTCGGGCACGCCCGCGCCACGGTCAGCGACCTGCAGGCGCACGCCCTGGCCATCGGCAACCGCCTCCAGTTCGACCACGCTGCCGGCCGCCGAGAATGCCACGGCGTTGTCGATCAGGTTGTGCAGCGCCTGCCGCAGCAGATAGGCATCGCCGTGCACGCGCAGGTCCGGGACCGCGCCGATGCGCACTTCCACCCCGGCTGCCCGTGCGCGCACCTGGGCGGCAGCGGCGGCATCATCCAGCAGCGCGCCCAGCGCGATCGGATCGCGGGTCTGCAGCCAGCCGTGCTGTTCGACCTCGGCCAGCGCCAGCAGCTTGTCGATGGTTTCGGTCAGCCGCTCCTGCTGGTCGACGATGCTGCGCGCGAAGTGCGCGCGGTCGGCATCGGGCATCGGTTCCTGCAGCAGTTCGGCGGCACCGCGGATGGCGGCCAGCGGGCTCTTCATTTCGTGCGTCAACGACTGCACGTACTGCTCGACGTAGGCCTTGCCTTCCAGCTTGCGGCGCATGGTTTCCAGGGCCTGGCCGAGATCGCCGATCTCGTCGCGGCGGCGCCGTGGCGGCGGCACCGGCTCGCCGGCGGTGACCGCGCGTGCATAACGGCTGAGCTGGCCCAGGCCGGTGGTCAGCCACATCGTCACGAGTATGCCCACCAGCGCGGACAGGCCGATCAGCCACGCCCCGCGCTCCATGATGGCGCGCTGGCTGGCGGCGATGAACGGATCGATGCTGCGGTTGGGCTGGGCCAGGCTGAGCACGCCGATGAGGGTGTGGCCATCGGCGGGGTCGTAGACCGGCGCGGCCACGTGCATCACCGTGTCGCCCTCGCTGCCGGCGATCTCCGGGCTGGAGCGCGCGCCGTACTCGCCGCGCAGCGTGCGGTAGACATCATTCCAGCGCGAATTGTCGCGGCCCATGTCGCGGCCCAGCGAGTCGTAGATGACGATGCCGCGCGCATCGGTGATCGTCACCCGGTAATCCAGCGAGCGCTTCGGGAAGCGCCAGACCATCGCCTTCAGGTCGCGCTGGCGGGCCTTGGCCAGGCTGCGGGTGAAGCTGCCGCTGCCGATCGTGCCGGCCTTGACGTCGGCGGCGGCCATTTCGGCAAGCACGTTGGCCGCATCGACCAGGGTCGATTCCATCGCCTGGCGCACGCCCGGCTTCACCTCGTTGACGAACACCCGCATCACGAAGAACGCGGCGATGCCGGTGATCAGGAAGAAGCCCAGGAACAGCTTCAGTACCAGGCGCATGGCTCAGGTCTCCAGCGCGTAGCCCAGGCCACGGTGGGTGCGGATCGGGTCGTCGCTGGCACCGGCGGCGCGCAGCTTGGCGCGCAGCGTCTTGACGTGGGTATCGACGGTGCGGTCGGCACTGTCGGCACTGCTGTCCCAGCCGCGGTCCATCAGCTGCGCGCGGCTGAGGATGGCCCCGGGGCGCTGCAGCAGCGCCTCCAGCAGGGCGTATTCGTAGCGGGTCAGGTCCAGCGCATGGCCCTGGTAGCGGATGCGCCGGCCCTCGCGGTCGATGGCGAAGGCCCCGTGTTCGCGCCAGCCGGGCTCGACCACCGCCACGGCCGGGGCGGCGGGCGGCACGCGGCGCAGGCGGGCGCGCACCCGGGCCACCAGCTCGCGCGGCGAAAAGGGCTTGGCCATGTAATCGTCGGCCCCCAGTTCCAGGCCCAGCACGCGGTCCAGCTCATCGTTGCGGGCGGTCAGGAAGATCACCGGCACCTGCGCCTGCGGCCCCGGCAGGGCGCGCAGGCGGCGGCAGACCTCGAAGCCGCTCAGGTCGGGCAGGCCCACGTCCAGCACCACCACGTCCACATCGCCCTCCTGCAGGCGCTGCAGGGCTTCGCCACCCAGCAGGCAGTGGCTGGCCGCGTAGCCTTCGCTGCGCAGGGCGTACAGCACGGTTTCGGCGATGGCGGCTTCGTCCTCGACCACCAGGACTTGGGCAACAGGGTGTGTCATGGCGCGCAGCATAGCCGCTGCGGCCGCCGCCCCGTACACTGCCGCCCATGAACTATCGCCACGCCTTCCATGCCGGCAACCATGCCGATGTCCTCAAGCACATCGTGCAGCTGGCCCTGATCGACAGCTTCAAGCGCAAGGACAGCCCGTTCTTCGTGCTCGACACCCATGGCGGTGCCGGCCGCTACCTGCTGGCCAGCGTAGAGGGCCGCAAGACCCTGGAGGCCGAAGACGGGATCATGCGGCTGATGGCCCAGCCCAAGCTGCCGGAGGTGGTCGAGCGCTACCTGAAGGCCGTGCAGGCCGACAACCCGGTGGGCGCGATGATCACCTACCCCGGTTCGCCGCTGCTGAGCGCCCAGGCCATGCGCGCGCAGGACCGGATGGCCGTCTGCGAGCTGCAGGAAGACGAAGCGGCCTCGCTGAAGGCGCTGTTCGCCCACGACAGCCGCGTCGGCGTGCACCCCGGCGATGGCTATGCCCTGCTGCGCTCGCAGCTGCCGCCGAAGGCCAACGGCACCAAGATCGGCCGTGGCCTGGTCCTGATCGACCCGCCGTATGAAGCGCAGGATGCCGAGTACCAGGCCATCCTGGCCGCCCTGGCCGAGACCCTGGCCCGCTGGCCGCAGGCGACCTGCGCGGTCTGGTTCCCGATCAAGCAGCGCCGCACCATCCTGCATTTCCTGCGCAAGGCTGCCGCCCTGCCGGTGAAATCGGCCATGACCATCGAGTTCCTGGTGCGTCCGGACGATTCCCCGCTGCGCCTCAACGGCAGCGGCATGCTGCTGCTCAATGCCCCGTGGCAGTTCGACCGGGTGGTCGGCCCGGCCCTGCCGGCGCTGCGCCAGCACCTGGGCGAGCCGGGTGCCACGACCCGCCTGGATTGGCTGAAGGCGCCCGAATAGCCCACGCGCAAGCGACGATCAAGCGACGATCTGCCGTCTTCACGAGGCTGTACGCACGTGAGCCTTTCGTTCACGGAATGCAGCCCCGGTGATGCCACAATCGATGGACCACCAAGGAATCACCCGGTATGGCCACTCGCAACCGCATGCCGCCCTGGCATGAGATCTTCAAGGCTCCCAGCGGCCACGAGCTGCTGATCCGCCCCATCCGCCCGGAAGACGGCGCGCCGCTGCAGGCCGCCTTCAGCCTCTTCGGGCCGGAAGAAATCCGTGACCGTTTCCTGCAGTCGGTGACCGAGCTTTCGCCGGACACCACCCAGCGCCTGACCCATCCCAACCCCAAGACCGAAATCACCCTGGTGGCCGCCGAGTCGCTGCCCGCCGGTGAGGCGGTCGTGGGTGCGGTGGCCCGCGCCTCGATCATCCCCGGCACCCGTGAGGCCGAGTACGCGATCCTGATCAGCCGCTTCCTGATCGGCCAGGGCCTGGGCCGGCAGCTGATGCGCAAGCTGGTGAAGTGGGGCCGCGGCAAGTACCTGGACCGCCTGTATGGCGACGTGGCGGCCGAGAACGAGCCGATGAAGCAGCTGGCGGCCTCGCTGGGCTTCAAGCCGGTACCGCACCCCAACGGCGCCGACGGCCTGGTCCGCATGGTGCTGGAACTGGACAACTGAGGGTAGCGCCGGGCCACGCCCGGCGAGCGCAGCGGTGATGTGGCATCCGCCGGGCATGGCCCGGCGCTACCGGAAGTTGCGCACACGGTAGCGACACCCCCTTCTGCTAAGATCGGCGGTCCATGTCGCGTACCTCATACCCCGCCCCGCCGCTGCCGCGCGCCGGCCAGCTCCGCGCCTGGTGGCGCGCCCCCGCTTCGCCGACCGCCCTGGCCTGGTACCTGGCCCAGGCGGCGCGCGCGCATGACGCGCCGCTGCTGGTGATCGCCCGTGACAACCACGGCGCCAACCAGCTCGAAGCCGACCTGCAGACCCTGATCGGCAACGACCCGGACCTGCCGGTGGTCGCTTTCCCGGATTGGGAAACGCTGCCCTACGACCGCTTCAGCCCGCACCCGGACATCATTTCCCAGCGCCTGGCTGCCCTGCACCGCCTGCCCACGCTGAAGCGTGGCCTGGTGGTGGTGCCGGTACAGACGGTGCTGCAGCAGCTGGCCCCGCGCAGCTACGTCATCGGTGGCAGCTTCGACCTGAAGGTCGGCCAGCGCCTGGACCTGGAGACCGAGAAGCGCCGCCTGGAAAGCGCCGGCTACCGCAACGTGCCGCAGGTGATGGACCCGGGTGACTTCGCCGTGCGTGGCGGCCTGCTCGATGTGTTCCCGATGGGCGCCGACGAGCCGCTGCGGGTCGAGCTGCTGGACGAGGACATCGACTCGATCCGCGCCTTCGATCCGGAAAGCCAGCGTTCGCTGGACAAGGTCGAGTCGGTGCACATGCTGCCCGGCCGCGAAGTGCCGATGGACGATGCCAGCATCGCCCGCGTGCTGGGCACGCTGCGCGAGCGCTTCGATGTCGATACCCGGCGCAGCTCGCTGTACCAGGACCTGAAATCCGGGCTGGCCCCGGCCGGCATCGAGTACTACCTGCCGCTGTTCTTCGACCGCACCGCCACCCTGTTCGACTACCTGCCCGCCGGCAGCCTGCCGGTGGTGTGCACCGGTGCGGACGAAGCGGCCGTCGCGTTCTGGGCGCAGACCGGTGACCGTTACGAGCAGCGCCGCCACGATGTGGAACGGCCGCTGCTGCCGCCGTCGTCGCTGTACCTGTCGCCGGAACTGCTGCGCGAGCGCCTGAACGATGCCGCGCGCATCGAGGTGTGGGCGCCTGAGCATGCACGCATTGCCGATGCGCACGCGCTGGGCGACCAGCCGCTGCCGCCGCTGCCGGTGGCCGCGCGCGAGGCACCCGCCGGCGATGCACTGAAATCCTTCCTCGGCCACTACCCGGGCCGGGTGCTGATCGCCGCCGATTCACCGGGCCGCCGCGAAGCCCTGCTGGAAGTGCTGCAGGCCGCCGAACTGAAGCCGCCGGTGGTGGCCGACCTGCCCAGCTTCCTCGCCAGCGATGCGCGCTTTGCCATCACGGTGGCACCGCTGGAAGACGGCTTCGCGCTGGACGAACCGCGCATCGCGGTACTGACCGAGCGCCAGCTGTTCCCCGAGCGCGCCGGCAGCACCCGTCGCACGCGCCGTGCCGGCCGCGAGCCGGAGGCGATCATCCGTGATCTGGGCGAGCTGACCGAAGGCGCGCCGATCGTGCACGAAGACCATGGCGTCGGCCGCTACCGTGGCCTGATCGCGATGGACGTCGGCGGCATGCCCGGCGAGTTCCTGGAAATCGAATACGCCAAGGGCGACCGCCTGTACGTACCGGTGGCCCAGCTGCACCTGATCAGCCGCTATTCCGGCGCATCGGCGGAAACCGCGCCGCTGCATTCGCTGGGTGGCGAGCAGTGGACCAAGGCCAAGCGCAAAGCCGCCGAAAAGGTGCGCGACGTGGCCGCCGAGCTGCTGGAGATCCAGGCCCGCCGCCAGGCGCGTGCCGGCCTGGCGCTGCAGGTGGACCGCGCGATGTACGAACCGTTCGCGGCCGGCTTCCCGTTCGAGGAAACCCCGGACCAGCTGGCCGCCATCGACGCCACCCTGCGCGACCTGGCCAGCAGCCAGCCGATGGACCGCGTGGTCTGTGGCGACGTCGGCTTCGGCAAGACCGAAGTGGCCGTGCGCGCGGCGTTTGCCGCCGCCAGTGCCGGCAAGCAGGTGGCGGTGCTGGTGCCGACCACGCTGCTGGCCGAACAGCACTACCGCAATTTCCGCGACCGCTTCGCCGATTACCCGCTGAAGGTGGAAGTGCTCTCGCGCTTCAAGAGCACCAAGGAAATCAAGGCCGAACTGGAGAAGGTCGCCGCCGGCACCATCGACGTGATCGTCGGTACCCATCGCCTGCTGCAGCCGGACGTGAAGTTCAAGGACCTTGGCATGGTCATCGTCGACGAGGAGCAGCGTTTCGGCGTGCGCCAGAAGGAAGCCCTGAAGGCGCTGCGCGCCAACGTGCACCTGCTGACGCTGACCGCCACGCCGATCCCGCGTACCTTGAACATGGCCATGGCCGGCCTGCGCGACCTGTCGATCATCGCCACCCCGCCGCCGAACCGGCTGGCGGTGCAGACCTTCATCACCCAGTGGGACAACGCGCTGCTGCGCGAAGCGTTCCAGCGCGAGCTTGCGCGTGGTGGCCAGCTGTATTTCCTGCACAACGACGTGGAAAGCATCGGCCGCATGCAGCGCGAGCTGTCCGAGCTGGTACCCGAAGCGCGCATCGGCATCGCCCATGGGCAGATGCCCGAGCGCGAGCTGGAAAAGGTGATGCTGGATTTCCAGAAGCAGCGCTTCAACGTGCTGCTGTCGACCACGATCATCGAATCGGGCATCGACATCCCCAACGCCAACACCATCATCATCAACCGCGCCGACCGCTTCGGCCTGGCCCAGCTGCACCAGCTGCGCGGCCGCGTCGGCCGTTCGCACCACCGCGCGTACGCCTACCTGGTGGCGCCGGACCGTCGGTCGATCACCCCGGACGCGGAAAAGCGCCTGGAAGCGATCGCCTCGATGGACGAACTGGGCGCCGGCTTCACCCTGGCCACCCACGATCTGGAAATCCGCGGCGCCGGCGAACTGCTGGGCGAGGACCAGAGCGGGCAGATGGCCGAAGTGGGCTTCAGCCTCTACACCGAGCTGCTGGAACGTGCGGTGCGCAGCATCAAGCAGGGCAAGCTGCCTGACCTGGATGCCGGCGAGGAAGTGCGCGGCGCCGAGGTGGAGCTGCACGTGCCCGCGCTGATTCCGGAAGACTACCTGCCGGACGTGCACACCCGACTGACCCTGTACAAGCGCATTTCCAGCGCACGTGACAGCGATGCGCTGCGCGAGCTGCAGGTGGAGATGATCGATCGCTTCGGCCTGCTGCCGGATCCGGCCAAGCACCTGTTCGCCATCGCCGAGCTGAAGCTGCAGGCCAATACCCTGGGTATCCGCAAACTGGACCTGGGCGAGAACGGCGGCCGCATCGTGTTCGAATCCAAGCCGAACATCGACCCGATGGCGGTGATCCAGCTGATCCAGAAGCAGCCCAACCTGTATGCAATGGAAGGGCCGGACAAGCTGCGCATCAAGCACCCGCTGCCGTTGCCGGAAGACCGCTTCAATGCGGCCCGCGCGCTGCTGCTGACCCTGGCGGTGCGCTGACGCCACCGCGCACCACCGGTGCCAGCCCGTTACGGGCGATGGGCTGGCACCTACCGAACCTGCGCCCGAGACAAGGAGTGTTTGCGTGAATCGATTTGCCCCCCTTCTGCTGGCCACCAGCCTGGGCCTGCTGGCCGCCTGCAACAGCGGCATGAGCAATCGTGACTATCTGCTGGAGAACGTCGCCAGCTGGAACAGCATGGTGCATACCGTCGAGCAGTGGACCAGTGGCGCGCGTGGCGAAGCGTTCCATGCCGCCCTGCAGGACGGCAAGAGCCTGGAGCAGTACCGCTTCGGCCTGAAGAACGCGCACCAGGAAGCCACCAACCGCCTGACCCACATCGAACAGCTGCCCCACGGCAAGGATGCTGAGCCGCTGCACCAGAACCTGCGTGACTCGGTGCAGAGCACCGCTGCCATGTTCGCGGTGATGGAGCAGATCGCCGCTCTGCCCGACGGTTACAGCGAAGAACAGGTTGCACCGCTGCTGGAACAGCTGGACCAGGCCACGACGAAGATGGACAAGGACATGCAGGTGCTGAGCGATGCGCAGGACGCGTTCGCCAAGGCCAACCGCGTGACCCTGCAGACCAGCGGCTGATCGCCCTGCCCCTGCGCGACTGAACACAGCACCGCATGCCGTAGCCCACGGTACGCGCGTGGCCCTGCACGACGTGCCACGCGCGCTACCCTATGCGTCCCCCACCCATCCGGGCCCGCAGATGCGGGCCTTGTTGTTTCTGCATGCCAAGGCGGCGCCCCACCCCCATGCTCCATTCCAGTCCTCCCGACCTGCTGCACGCCGGTTCCTGCCTGATCGATGCCCTGTCGATGTCGCTGCAGATGCGTGATGCCTATACCCGCCACCACTGCGACCGCGTGGGCCTGCTTGCGCAGCGCCTGGCCCTCCACTGCGACATGGACAGCGAAGGCTGCGCACACACCGCGCTCGCCGCGCGCTTCCATGACATCGGCAAGATCGGCATTCCCGATGACGTACTGCTGAGCGCGCGCCGCCACACCGAAGAGGACCGCGCAGTGATGCGCGAGCACCCGGTGCGCGGCGAGCATATTTTCCTGGCCACCGGCCGCAGCGATGCGGTGGCGGTGGCGCGGCTGATCCGCGCCCACCACGAGGCACACGATGGCAGCGGCTATCCCGATGGCCTGCAGGGCGAGTCGATCCCGCTGGGCGCACGCATCCTCACCGTGGTCGACGCCTACGATGCCATGACCAGCGCACGCCCCTATCGCCAGGCGATGGAACATGAGGCGGTGCTGCGCATCCTTGATGACCAGGCCGGCGGCCTGATCGATCCATACGTGCTGGGCCGGTTCCGCGGCATGCTGGCCGGGTAGAGTCGACCGTTGGTCGACTGCCCTTCGCGCAGACCGCGAAAACCCCGCGCTGCGCGCGATAGTCGACCAGCGGTCGACTCTACCGGGTCACCGTTCCGCCAGACAGGTACAGTCGACCGTTGGTCGACTGCCCTTCGCGCAGACCGCGAAAACCCCGCGCTGCGCGCGATAGTCGACCAGCGGTCGACTCTACCGGGTCACCGTTCCGCCAGACAGGTAGAGTCGACCGTTGGTCGACTGCCCTTCGCACAGACCGCCAGAACCCCGCGCTGCGCGCGATGGTCGACCAGCGGTCGACTCTACCGGGTCACCGTTCCGCCAGACAGGTAGAGTCGACCGTTGGTCGACTGCTCTTCGCGCAGACCGCGAAAACCCCGCGCTGCGCGCGATAGTCGACCAACGGTCGACTCTACCGGGTCACCGTTCCGCCAGACAGGTAGAGTCGACCGTTGGTCGACTGCCCTTCGCGCAGACCGCGAAAACCCCGCGCTGCGCGCGATAGTCGGCCAACGGTCGACTCTACCGGGTCACCGTTCCGCCAGACAGGTAGAGTCGACCGTTGGTCGACTGCCCTTCGCGCAGACCGCCAAAACCGCGCGCTACGCGCGATAGTCGACCAACGGTCGACTCTACCGGGTCACCGTTCCGCCAGACAGGTAGAGTCGACCGTTGGTCGACTGCCCTTCGCGCAGACCGCCAAAACCGCGCGCTACGCGCGATAGTCGACCAACGGTCGACTCTACCGGGTCACCGTTCCGCCATGCAAAAGGCCCGGCTTTCGCCGGGCCTTCTGCATCACGCATCACGTGCGATCGATTACCAGATCACGACGCGCTTGTCGTCGGCGCGCACCATCGCATCACCTGCCTTGCACTGGAACGCAGCGGCGAAGGACGGCATGTTCGACGGCGCACCGTTGGCGCGGAAGTTGGCCGGTGCGTGCGGATCGGTGTTCAGGCGCACGCGCAGTTCGCCATCGGTGAAGTTGCGGCGCCACACGGTGGCCCAGTTCATGAAGAAGCGCTGGTCCTGGCTGTGGCCATCGACGTCGACATTCGCCTTCGGATCTTCCTTCAGGGCCATCTGCAGTGCGTCGTAGGCCACGGTCAGGCCGCCCAGGTCACCGATGTTCTCGCCCAGGGTCAGCTTGCCCTTCACGAACACGCCCGGCACCGACTCGTAGCCGTCGAACTGCGCGACCAGCTTGTCGGTACGCTCGGTGAAGGCCTTGCGGTCGCCGTCGGTCCACCAGTTGTCGAAGTTGCCGTTGGCGGCGAACTGGCTGCCCGAATCATCGTAGCCGTGCATCATCTCGTGGCCGATGACCGCACCGATGCCGCCGTAGTTCAGCGCCGGATCGGCCTTGGCGTCGAAGAACGGCGCCTGCAGGATCGCCGCCGGGAACACGATCTCGTTCTTGGTCGCGTTGTAGTAGGCGTTGACGGTCTGCGGGGTCATGCCCCACTCGGTCTTGTCCACCGGCTTGCCGATCTTGTCCAGCATGTAGCGGTAGTTGAACGCGCGTGCCGCCTGCATGTTGCCCAGGTAGCTGTCACCGTTGGTCTGCAGGCCGGCCCAGTCACGCCACTTGTCCGGGTAACCGATCTTCGGGGTGAAGCTGGCCCACTTTTCAATGGCCTTCTTCTTGGTTTCCTCGCCCATCCACGGCAGCTGCTCCAGGCGTGCCTTCAGCGCCTGCGACAGGTTCTCCACCAGGTGCTGCATGGCGACCTTCGATTCAGCCGGGAACACCGCATCGACGTACAGCTGGCCCAGGGCTTCACCCATGCCACCGTTCACCGATTCCAGCACGCGCTTCCAGCGCGGCTGCATTTCCTTCTGGCCACGCAGGGTGGTGCCGTAGAAATCGAAGTTGGCCTTCTCGAACTGGCTGCTCAGGTACGGCGAGGCGTCGTCGATGGTGTGGAAGCGCAGGTACGCCTGCCAGGTGCTGGCCGGCACGTCGGCCAGCATCTTGTCCATTTCACCGAAGAAGCCCGGCTGGGCCAGCGAGAACTTCTGCGCGGCCGGCACCTTCAGGGTGTCAAACAGCGCGGTCCAGCTGAAGTTCGGGGTCAGCTTGTCGGCGTCGGCGGCGCTGAGCGGGTTGTAGCGCTTGGCCGGGTCGCGCATTTCGATACGCGACATCGATGCCTTGGCCAGGCGGGTTTCAAAGGCCATCACGGCCTTGGCCTGCTCGGCGGCCTGCGCAGCGTCCATGCCCGACAGGGTCAGCACCTGGGCGATGTAGGCCACGTAGGCGTCACGGATCTTGGCCTGCGATTCGTCGAAGTAGTAGCCCTTTTCCGGCAGGCCCAGGCCGCCTTGGCCGACGTAGGCGATGACGTTGGCCGAATCCTTGTAGTCGGCGTTGCCGAACAGCGAGAACAGCACGCCCTTGCCTTCAGCCTGGCTGTCGCGCAGGTACTGGGTGATGGCGGCGGTGTCGTTCAGCGCGGCGATCTTGTCCAGCTGCGGCTGCAGCGGGGTCAGGCCGGCGGCCTCGATCTTGGCTTCGTCGTTGCCGGTCTTCCAGATGTCACCGATCTTGGCTTCCACCGAGCCGGCCTTGGCCTGGCTGGCGGCGGCCTGTTCGACCAGCGCGTGCTGCACTTCCAGCGAGCGCTCGCGCAGGATCTCGAAGCTGCCCCAGGTGGTCTGGTCGCCCGGCACCGGGTTGGCCTGCAGCCACTTGCTGTTGACGAAGCCGTTGAGGTCGGTACAGGCGGCGATGGACGGATCCAGGTCGGCGCTGTTGAGCGAGATCAGCGGGGTCTTGATCTGCGACTGATCGAAGGCCGGCTTGGCATCGGCGGTGGCGGCCGGCGCGGTTTCGTTCTTGCCACAGGCAGCCAGCGACGCAGCGATGGCGATGGTCAGGCCCAGCGGGACCAGGTTGCGGACGTTCATGGAGTCTCTCTCCGACGGCGAATCGTCCAGCGTAGCGGCCACGGCGGTGCGGGGGACCGGCCAAAGGTCACAGGGGCCGTGGCATCGCCAACCAACTGCATGCCGGTACTCTTGTCTTCCCGATCACCGGACCTCGCGCCCATGGACGAAGCTGCGCTGCTACAGGCCCTTGACACCTGCGATTATCTGTTCCTGACGGATATTGGCGAACCGGAGGTCAACTGTCTGCGGCTGGTCATCGAGGAGGGACGGGTGACAGGAGAACCCCGCCGCGTGAATTTCGGCCAGGGACATTGGATCGATGACGTGCGCGCGATAGAGATAACCTCCGATTCGCAGCGCTTCGAGCTGGTATGGGATGACTACATCAGCTATGTCGTGCACAACGAGTGTTACCAGAGCGGCGATGACTCCGAAGATTGGAGCGGCAACCGGTTCCGCCGCTACAGCCGGTCGAAGTTCCTCGATTATCTGGACCATGCCACCTTCGCCGACACCCGTTACCCCGGCCCATTCGCGCACTATCAAGTGATATGCCAGGACCACGTCATCGACATTGCTGGATTGCAGCCTCCGAGGGTGCGCCTGCTGGGTCCTTCGTAGCCGACGGATGCAGCCACCCATGGGGTGGCTCTACTGGGTTGCGACAGCGGCAGTCGAGCATGGCTCGACGCTACAAAAGGAAAGGCCGGCTTGCGCCGGCCTTGTGCTTTACTTTGCCTTGCCCTGGTTGGCCACGGCTTCAGCGGCCTTGCGGGCGGCTTCCGGGTCGCCCAGATAGCGGAACGACTTCACGGTCAGGTCGTCGTTCAGTTCGAACAGCAGCGGGATGCCGGTCGGGATGTTCAGCTCGAGGATCTCCTCGCGCGAGACGTTGTTGAGGTACTTGTACAGCGCGCGCAGCGAGTTGCCGTGGGCGGTGACCAGCACGGTCTTGCCCTCCTTCAGCTGCGGCGCGATGGCGTCATGCCAGTACGGCAGCACGCGGTCCAGCGTGGTCGCCAGCGATTCGGTACCCGGCAGCGCGTTGCGGTCCAGGCCGGCGTAGCGGCGGTCGTGGATCGGGTGGCCCGGGTCTTCCAGCTCCATCGGCGGCGGCGGGATGTCGTACGAACGACGCCACACCTTGACCTGCTCCTCGCCGTGCTTGGCGGCGGTCTCGGCCTTGTCCAGGCCCTGCAGGCCACCATAGTGGCGCTCGTTCAGGCGCCAGGACTTGTTGACCGGCAGCCAGTCCTGGCCCAGTTCGGCCAGCGCGCCCTGCAGGGTGTGGATGGCGCGCTTGAGCACCGAGGTGTGGGCGACGTCGAACTGCAGGCCCTCTTCGCGCATCAGGCGGCCGGCGTTGGCGGCCTCGCTGCGGCCCTGGTCGGTCAGGTCGACATCGACCCAGCCGGTGAAGCGGTTGTCCAGGTTCCACTGGCTCTGGCCGTGGCGCAACAGTACGAGTTTACGGGTCACTGCAGGATCTCCAACGCGAGGGTAGGCAGGCGGACATTGTAGCCCCGGCCACGCTCACCGCGCCGTGGCAGCGGTCATGCCATGCTCCGGGCCGATGAAGACCGTGATCGATCCGGGCCACTGGCAAGGCAGCGTCGCCGCCGCCCGCGCACACCAGGTGCAGCTGGCCAGCCGCGTCGAGCGCCAGGACCGGCTGCTGGCCGCGCCGCGCTGGCTGGCCGGGCTGGACGTGGGCTTCGAGGACAACGGGGCGACCACCCGCGCGGCCGCCGTGCTGCTTGATGCCACCACCCTGCAGCCGGTGGCGCAGGAAATCGCGCGCATTCCCACGGTGATGCCCTACATCCCCGGCCTGCTCAGCTTCCGCGAACTGCCGGCACTGCTGGCCGCGTTGGCGCAGCTGCCACGCACCCCGGACCTGGTGTTCGTCGATGGCCATGGCATCAGCCACCCGCGGCGCCTGGGCGTGGCCGCACACCTGGGCGTGGTGACCGACCTGCCGAGCATCGGCGTGGCCAAGTCGAAGCTGGTCGGCCAGTACGTCGAACCCGGCGCCGAGCCCGGCGCGCATGCGCCGCTGCTGCAGGGGGATGAACAGCTGGGCTGGGTGCTGCGCAGCAAGGCCCGCTGCAAGCCGTTGTTCGTGTCGGGCGGCCACCGGGTCAGCGCCGATACCGCGCTGGCCTGGGTGCAGCGCACGCTGCGCGGCTATCGCCTGCCCGAACCGACCCGCCTCGCCGACCGCCTGGCCTCGCGCCGCGATGAGGGTAGAGTCGACTGTTAGTCGACTACCGCGCGCAGCGCGGGGTTTTCGGGGTTTTCCGCCAAGAGCAGTCGACTAACAGTCGACTCTACCCAGTCGACTCTACCCAGCCGACGCGACCCAGTCGGGATCTGTCACCGGTGCACGTGGCCATGATGACCCTGCACATCATGGTCATGGTCATGGTCATGTTCGTGCCTGGCCGGCTCCCCGCACGCTTCGCCGCAGTGGTCAGCCTCGATCTGCAGGGTCACATGATCGATGCCGAACTCCTCGTGCAGGCGTGCGCCCAGTTCACGGCGCAGCGCGTCGGCGTCGGTGCCATCGCGCATCACCACGTGCGCGGTCAGCGCGGGGGTGCTTGATGCCAGTGCCCACACGTGCAGGTCGTGCACGTCCAGCACGGCGGCATGCGCACTCAAGCCTGCGCGCACCTTGGCCACATCGGTCCCCTTGGGCACGCCTTCCAGCAGCACGTTGATGGCTTCGCGCATCAGCACCCAGGTGCGCGGCAGCACCCACAGGCCGATCAGCACGGCAAGGATCGGATCGATCGGCTTCCAGCCGGTCCAGCGGATCAGCAGCGCGCCAACGATCACCGCCACCGAGCCCAGCATGTCCGCCCACACTTCCAGGTAGGCGCCTTTCACGTTGAGGCTTTCACCGCTGCCGGCCTGCAGCAGGCGCATCGAAATGAGGTTGATGACCAGGCCGATCGCTGCGATCACCAGCATGCCGGTCGATGCGATCTCCTGCGGCTGGCGGAAGCGCGCAATGGCTTCCCACAGGATGTAGCCGGCAACGACGAACAGCATCGCGCCATTGATCATCGCGCCCAGCGCTTCCAGCCGCGCATAGCCGTAAGTGCGTCGCGCATCCGGCGGGCGCCGGCTCAGCCGCACCGCCACCAGCGCGATCATCAGTGCCAACGTATCGGTGGCCATGTGCGCGGCATCGGACAGCAGGGCCAGGCTGTTGGTCCAGAACGCACCCACCACCTCCACCACCAGGAACGTGGTGGTCAGGCCGAGCGCCCACCACAACGGTTTCTCGTGGCGGATTTCCGATGGCAGGTGGTCGTGGTCGTGGCCCATGGCAAAGCTCCTGTGCAATGCGGTCAGGCTACGCGCGGTGGCCGCGGGAGACTATTACGCTGTTTATAACATTGCAGGCGTCGCCGCCCTGCCATCGATGCAGGCACGCTGCATGCCGCTTAAACTGCCGGCTCGCCCCCCATCAACCGTACACCCGCGCTGCCGATACCGGTGGTTTGCCGTACGCCGCTGGATACCGACGTGGACACACCCCAACTGGATGAGGCCAGCAAACCGCTGGCCGACGCCTGGCAGTACTGCCTGCTGCAGGCTGGCCCCGCAGCGACCGCGCTGCTGCGGCAGGTCGCGCAGGATGCACCGCCCGCGCTGGCACAGCGCTTCTACGACGTCCTGCTGCAGGATGCCCGTGCGCGCCGCTTCCTGTCCCACGAGCAGGTGAAGGATCGCCTGCAGCCCGCCATGCAGCGCTGGCTGAACCAGCTGCTGTGCACCGATGCCGGAGGCGTGGCCATGGCGGTGGCCGCGCAGCGTGTGATCGGCGATGTCCATGCACGGGTCGGCATTCCCGTGGACCTCGTCACCCGCGGTGCGCGCGTGCTCAAGCACGAACTGTTCGTGCGCCTGCGTGGCCTGGCCAGTGATGCGGATACGGCGTTCGCCGCCATCGATTGCCTCAGTGCAACCATGGACATCGCCATGGAAGGCATGACCCTGGCCTATACCCATGCCCGCGAGCGCTCATCGCGTACCGATGCGGCATATCGCCTGTTCTCGCTGGTGCAGAACGTGAGCACCGAACGCGAGCGCCAGCGTGCACTGCTGCTGGACTGGGAAAACACCCTGTTGTACACCTTGGCCGGCCACACCTGCGATGGCGAAGGCGCGAGCCTGGCCACGTCCGAGTTCGGCCTGTGGTTCACCCACAAGGGCGTGCCCAGCTTCGGCGAAAGCAGCGAGACCCAGCAGGTGTCCCGCCTGGTCGCGCGCATCGACGCCTGCCTGGTGCGCGCCAAGAGCGATGACACCGCACAGCGGCTGGCCGTGCTGCCGCCCATCCGCGAAGACCTGGCCACCATCCGCAGCCTGATGACGCTGCTGTTCGAGCGCATCGGCGAACTGGATGCGGGCAGCGATGCACTGACCAACCTGCTCAACCGCCGCTTCCTGCCGACCGTGCTGCGCCGGGAAATTGAGCTGGCCACGCGCAACCAGACGCCTTTCTCGCTGCTGTTGCTGGACCTGGACCACTTCAAGGCGATCAACGATGGCCATGGCCACGACGCCGGTGACCGCGCGTTGCAGCACGTGGCCGCCCTGCTGGGGCAGCTGACCCGTGGCAGCGATTACCTGTTCCGCTACGGCGGCGAAGAGTTCGTGGTGGTGCTGGTGGCCGCCAGCGAATCGCAGGCGATGGTGATCGCTGAAAGCCTGCGGCGACAGATCGCGCAGTCGCCGGTCAGCCTGGCCAACGGCCAGCAGCTGGACCTCAGCGCCAGCATCGGCGTGGCCGCCCACGATGGCCACCCTGACTACGAGCGGCTGATGGCGCGTGCCGATGCAGCGATGTACGCCGCCAAGCGTGGCGGACGCAACCGGGTGGTGCTGGCTGATGCCACCCTGCCCGACGCACCCGGGCGCCGTGCCCTGCAACGCTGAATATTCCCTCGCGCCGCACGGCTGGCGGCGCAGGCGGCACAGCGCCCACCACAACAGCGCCAGCGCCGCGATGCCGGCCCCCAGCAGGCACACCGCGCCCCAGCCATGGCGCGCCTGCATCCAGGTGCCGGCCGCCGCGCCACTGCCACTGCCCACCGCATAGAACAGCATGTACAGCGCCACCAGGCGCCCATGCTGTTCAACCGGTGCGCGCAGCAGCAGCGCCTGGTTGGCTACGTGCAGCGCCTGCCCGCCCAGGTCCAGCAGCACCACGCCCAGCAGCAGCAACGCCAGCGAGTGCGGCAGCCCCAGCAGCGGCCACCACGCCGCCAGCATCAGCAGCAGCGCGGCCAGGCTGACACGCACCGCGAAACCACGATCCATCCAGTGGCCCACGCGCGCGGCCAGCAGCGCGCCGACAATGCCTGCCACGCCCAGTGCACCGATCGCGGCGGTGGACCAGTGCAACGGTGGCGCCGACAGCGGCAACGGCGCCGCCGCCCAGAACACGTTGAGGCCCGCAAACAGCAGCAGCGCCAGCGGCCCGCGCTCACGCAGCGCGCGGTCGTCGCGCAGCAGCGTGGCCATCGACGCCAGCAGCGCCCGCCATGACGGTGGCGTTGCCGGTACTGGCAAGGCCGGCAGCCGCCGCCACAGCAGCAGTGCCAGCAGGGCCATCAGCACTGCCGACAGCAGGTAGACCGCACGCCATCCGCCCACCGCGGCCACGCTGCCGGACAGCACGCGCGCCGACAGCAGGCCGATGAACACCCCGCCCTGCACCACGCCCACCATGCGACCGCGCTGCGCGGCCGGCGCCAGCGTGGCCGTGTAGGCGATCAGGCCCTGGGTGAGTGCCGTACCCAGCAGCCCGGCCAGCAGCATGCCCGCCAGCAGCCAGGGGGCCGTGCGGGCGCTTGCCAGCAGGACGAGGGCGGCCACCAGGGCCAGCAACTGCACGCGCAGCAGGCGCCGCCGGTCACCGCGGTCAGCCAGCGGCAGCAGGCCGAGCAGGGCCAGCACGCTGCCCACCTGGGTCGCGGCCAGCACCCCACCGGCGACGGCCGTATCCAGCGCGAACGCCTGCGCCAGCCGCTCCAGCAGGGGCTGGGCATAGTAGACATTGGCCACGCTGGCGCCGGCGGCGACGGCCAGCAAGCCCAGCAATGGCCGCGATACGGGAGTGCTCATCAATGTGGTTGCATATCGAAACTGGATGCACGGTAGCGCCAGCGGTTTTAAACTGCAACCACATTCCACACCCCGGACGCCGCCATGCACGCCGACAGCCCCTGCCCCGTGGCCCGCAGTGCCGATCTGCTCGGCGACCGCTGGGCGCTGCTGGTCATCCGCGATGCCTTCGACGGCATCACCCGCTTCGGTGATTTCCAGCGCAGCCTCGGCGCCGCCCGCAACATCCTCAGCGACCGCCTGCGCCGGCTGGTGGAGGCCGGCCTGCTGGTGCAGCAGCCCGCCGCCGATGGCAGCGCCTACCAGGACTACGTGCTGACTGCGGCCGGGCGCGACCTGTTCCCGCTGCTGGTGGCCCTGCGCCAATGGGGCGAACGCCATCGCTTCAGCCCCGGCGAGGCCCACTCCACCCTGGTCGAGCGCGGCACCGGCAGCGCCCTGGCTTACATGCAGCCGCAGAACGCGGCCGGCCACGCCATCGGCGCGGAGCAGGCCGTGGTGCGCAAGCTCTGAAACAGCGCCTCCCCCGAATGGGGGACTCGACAGCGCTACCGGTGTCAAATAGCATTCGCTCGCAATTGCAGACGATTCCTATTGACATCGGCTATGGCCGCACCCTCTTCCTCTCCTGCTGCCGGCACCGCGCCGGCCAAGCGCGTGCCGCGCGGTAACGGCCATGGCCTGCTGTGGGCCCGTGGCCTGCTCGGCCTGCTCGGTGGCTATGCCGTGGCCGCCGGCTGGGCCGCCGCACTGGCGCGCCTGCTGCCCGGCGCCAAGGCCGATGCCACCCTGGTCGCCACCATGGCCGCCTTCGTGGTCTACGTGCTGGCCGCGATCTGGGCCTATGCCGCACGCAGCACCCTGCGCGCCACGTTGGGCCTGCTGGTTGCCGGTGGCCTGGGCGCGCTGCTTGCCTGGCTGCTGCGCGGGGGCGTGGCATGAGCAATCTGGGTGGCATCCGCCAATCGCAATCGGTACTGCATACCTGGTCGGGCCTGGTGGTCGGCTGGGTGCTGTTCCTGATCTTCATTGCCGGCACGGCTGCGTACTGGAAGGAAGAACTGACCCGCTGGATGCAGCCGGAAATCGGCCTGCCCGCCAGCAGCGCCACGGCTGTCAGCCAGGCCCAGCAGTTCCTCGCCCGCACCGCGCCGGATGCGCAGCGCTGGAGCATCGAACTGCCCGACTCGCGCAGCAGCGCGACCGCCGTCAGCTGGCAGCCACAGGGCGAGAAGGAACGCCGCCGCGGCCAGCGCAACCCGAACCAGGCCACGCTGGATGCCGACGGCAAGCCGGTGCAGGTGCGCGAGACGCGCGGCGGCAACTTCTTCTATCGCCTGCACTTCGACCTGCACTACGTGCCGGTGCTGTGGGCACGCTGGTTCATCAGCGCCTGCTCGATGCTGATGCTGATCGCGCTGATCAGCGGGGTCATCACCCACAAGAAGATCTTCACCGACTTCTTCACCTTCCGCCGGGGCAAGGGCCAGCGCAGCTGGCTGGACGGCCACAACGCACTGGCCGTGCTGTCGCTGCCGTTCCACCTGATGATCACCTACACCGGCCTGATCACCCTGATGACGCTGTACATGCCGTGGGCGGTGGATGCCAACTACCCCGGTGGCCGCGATGCGTTCTTCGCCGAACTGTTCCCGCGTGCGGAAAAAGTCGAAGCCAGCGGCACCGCCGCGACCCCGCCGGCGCTGGCCGAGGTACTGCGCCGTGCCGAAGTGCAGTGGGGCGGCGGCCATGCGGCCTCGCTGCAGATCGAACAGCCTGGCGATGCGGCGATGCGCATCAGCGTGCACCGCCAGCAGGGCGACCAGATCGCTGGCGCTGCCGACACGCTGGCCTTCGATGCGCGCGGCAACCTGCTGGATGCGGCGCCGCCGCGTTCGGCCGCCGTCATCACCCGCGACGGCATGATCGGCCTGCATGCCGCGCGCTTCGCACCCACCACGATGCGCTGGCTGTTCTTCCTTTCCGGCGTGGCCGGCACGCTGATGGTGGCCACCGGGCTGGTGCTGTGGACGGTGAAGCGGCGCACCCAGCTGCCGGATCCGGCGCGGCCGCACCTGGGCTTCCGCATCGTCGAACGCCTGAACATCGGCTTCGTCACCGGCCTGCCGGTGGCGATGATCGCCTTCCTGTGGGGCAACCGCCTGCTGCCGCTGGACGTGGCCAACCGCAGCGATGCCGAGGTGAAGGTGTTCTTCTACGCCTGGGCCGCCTGCGTGGTGCACGCGATGCTGCGCGCGCCGCGTCGCGGCTGGGTCGAGCAGCTGGCGCTGGCCGGCGTGCTGGCGCTGGGCCTGCCGCTCTACAACCTGGTGGCGTGGCACGGTGGCCTGCTTTCCGCGCTTGCTGCCGGGGATGGCGCCAAGGCCGGCATCGACATCGGCCTGCTGCTGATCGGCGCCGGCCTGCTGTGGGCCGCGCGCAAGGTGCACCGTTTCGTGCCGGCGCAGCGCAAGCCGCGCACCGCACGCGCCACCACGCCGGCCGAGGCGGGCGCATGAGCGTGCTCGCCCTGCTGTTGGCGGCCGCCGCCTTCGCCTGCCTGGCCATGGCAATGGAACGCCACCACCGCGATGTGGCCGGCCATGCGCCGCCGACGCCGCGCCGTCGCCTGCTGCAGGGGCTGGGCGTGCTCGGGCTGCTCGCCAGCCTGCTGGCCAGCATCGCCGCCTGGGGCATTGCACAGGGCTTTGTTGGTTGGTGCGGCGTGCTCGCCGCCGGTGCCGGGGCGATGGTGCTCTGGCTCAGTTTCCGCAGCCCGGCCAAGCCGGCGCCACGCCCGTCTTCCCGTTCCTGATCCAGAAACAGAGGTTCCATCATGAAGCAGCCTTCGCCTGGCGCCCTGCGCCGGAACGCCCTCGCCTTGTCGCTCGCCTGCGCGGCCGCGCCGGCCTTCGCCCAGGACAGCGCGCCGACCACCACTGAGCTGGACCGGGTGATGGTCACCCAGCGCACCGAGGGCTACCAGGTCTATGGCACGAACACCGCCACCAAGCTGCCGCTGACCCTGCGCGAAACCCCGCAGTCGCTGACCGTGTTCACCCGCCAGCGCATCGAGGATTTCAACCTCATCACCATTTCCGAGGTGCTGCAGCAGACCCCGGGCGTCACCATCCAGTCCTATGACAGCAACCGCACGCTGTTCAACGCGCGCGGCTTTGCCATCAACAACTTCATGTTCGATGGCATCCCCACCAACTACACCACCGGCTCGGGTGGCAACTCGATCCTCAGCGACACCTCCATCTACGAGCGCATCGAAGTGGTGCGCGGCGCCAGCGGCCTGGTCACCGGCTCGGGCAATCCGTCGGCCACGGTGAACATGGTGCGCAAGCGCCCGACCGAAACCTTCCAGGCCAGTACCAGCCTCAGCGCAGGCTCGTGGGACTACAAGCGCGCGGAAGTGGATGTGTCCGGTCCGCTCAGCAAGGGCGGCCGCGTGCGCGGTCGCTTCGTCGGCGCCTACACCGACAAGGAAAGCTGGGTGCGCTTCCAGCATGACAAATCGCCCAGTCTGTATGGCGTCATCGAAGCCGACCTGACCGACAGCACCCGCCTGCGCGCCGGCATCGACTACCTGAAAACCGGCTCCGATGGCGGTGCGTGGAGCGCCTCGCCGCTGTACTTCCGCGACGGCACGCGTGCGCACATGCCGCGTTCCTACAGCGCCGCGGCGCGCTGGAACGAGTGGAACCGCCAGAGCACCAACTACTTCGCCACCCTCGAACAGCAGCTCGGCGCCGGCTGGAGCGGCCGCCTGGCCTACAACCACCGCGCCACCGACACCGACTCGCTGCTGCTGGCCGGTTCCAACACCGGCAACTGGGCCGATGCCGTGACCGGCCTGGGCCTGCGCATCGCCGATACCTACTCGGTGTCCGAGACGCGCGAGGATGCCTTCGACCTCTACGCCTCCGGCCCGTTCCAGCTGTTCGGCCGTTCGCATGAGCTGGTGGTGGGCATCAACCACTACGACCGCGACCTGGACACCATCCGCGCCGGCATCACCTCGCGCCCGTACAACGTCAACGCGTTCCCAAGCATCTACGAGTGGGACGGCAACATCGGCAAGCCGACCACCTACAACTACGGCATTCCGTCGAACACGGTGAACACCACCGAGACAGGCTACTACGCCGCCGTGCGCCTGAACCCGATCGACCCGCTGAAGATCATCGCCGGTGCGCGCTATTCCGATTACCGCACCACAACCGACAACTACGACGTCAACGGTGTGTTCACCAGCCGCAGCGCACGCACCACCGCGCACGAGCTGACCCCATACGTGGGCGTGCTGTACGACCTCAGCAGCAGCATCACCGCCTTCGCCAGCTATTCGGACGTGTTCCAGGCCACCGCGCGCCGCGACATCAACAACCAGCTGCTCGACCCGACCACCGGCGGCAACTACGAGTATGGCCTGAAGGGTGAGTTCTTCGGCGGACGCCTGTACACCGCGTTGAACGGCTTCTACATGAAGCAGGACAACGTAGCCGTTGTGGATCCGGCAGGCATCAACGTCGAGCTTCCAGGTGGCGGCTCGCCGTACATCGCCAGCAAGGGCATCACCACCCAGGGCGGCGAGTTTGAAGTGTCCGGCTCGATCAACGACCACTGGAGCATGACCGGCGGCTACACCTACAGCTACAGCAGCAGCCCTGATGGCAGCCGCTTCGCGACTTTCAGCCCGATGCACCTGGCACGCTTCAACACCACCTACAGCCACGGCCAGTGGACGGTCGGCGGTGGCGTCAGCGTGCAGAGCGAGATCTACCAGATGCAGCCGATCCCCACCGGCCGCTTCAACCCCAACGGCACCCCGGTCACCGCCACCGGCAAGATGAGCCAGGGTGGCTACGTGCTGTTCGACCTGATGGGCCGCTACCGCATCAACGACAACCTGAGCGTGGGCGTGACGGTCACCAACCTGTTCGACAAGGTCTACTACCGCAACGTCGGCTTCTTCAACGCGGGCTACTGGGGCGAGCCGCGCCGGGTGCTGTTCAACCTGCGCGCGAAGTTCTGATGCCACCGTGCGGCGCCGGCCACCCGACTCCGCACAGTGACCCCCACCTTCGGCGCATGCTGCCGGGGTGGGCATCGGCGTAGCATCACGGGCGGGCCTTCGGGCCCGCCTTTTTGTTGCCCACCGAGGAACCGCCCATGCTGCACCGCCGCCTGCTCCACCCTGCCCTGCTGCTGTTGCCGCTGACCCTGCTGGGCGCGCCGTCGCTGCAGGCACGCGAGGTGGCCGCGCCGGCCGAGCATGTCGATGCCGATGGCCCCTATGTGTTCCGCGTCGGCGACCAGCTGCGGGCGAAGTGGATCTGCGGCGACCAGGTGCAGATGCGCACCCTGCCCGCCCAAACCAGCGGTACGGACATCACGCCGCAGTGCGGCTACGGCCACAGCGTGCATGTGCTGCCGCCGGCGGCGCCCTCGGTGTCGGTGCTGCCGGCCACGCCGCGCATCGTTGCGGTGTCAGACATCCATGGCCAGTACGGCCTGCTGGTGCGCCTGCTGCGCGCCAACAAGGTGATCGATGCGCAGGACCAGTGGGCGCTGGGCAAGGACACGCTGGTGATTGCCGGTGATGTGTTCGACCGTGGCCCGCAGGTGACCGAGGCGTTCTGGCTGCTGTACGGGTTGCAGCAGCAGGCCGCAGCGGCCGGTGGCGCGGTGCATTTCGTGCTGGGCAACCACGAAACCATGGTGCTGTACGACGACCTGCGCTACGTCAATCCCAAGTACCTGCGCAGCGCGCAGCTGCTGGGCCGCAGTTATCCGCAGCTCTATGGAGCCGATTCGGTGATCGGCCAGTGGCTGCGCACCCGCCCGGTGCTGCTGAAGATCGGCGACACCCTGTTCCTGCACGGTGGCATCTCGCCTGACGCCGTGCAGCTGGCGCTGCAGCCGGCCGCGACCAATGCCGCCTACCAGGCCTCGCTGGGCACGCCCAAGGCCGAGGTGAAGGCCAACCCGGCCACCGCGCCGCTGTATGACGGCAAGACCAGCCCGATCTGGTACCGCGGTTACTTCGATGGACGCCTGGACAGCAACGGCGTGCAGGCCGTGCTCGACCAGCTGCAGCTGAAGCGGATCGTGGTCGGCCACACCTCGATGCCGCACGTGAGCAGCTTCCATGGTGGCCGCGTGATCGCCATCGACAGCAGCATCAAGAACGGCGAGAACGGCGAACTGCTGTTCATCGAGAACGGCACGCTCAGCCGCGGCCTGCTGGACGGTACGCGGGTGCCGCTGGCTGAAGGCGTGCCCGGCGTGGATGACTGACCCCGAGCAAGCTCAACTGCCGTGGCATTGGTAGAGTCGAGCTTGCTCGACTACCGTTGGCGCGATCTCAAAGCCAGTCGAGCAAGCTCGACGCTACCCATCAGGAACCGCCGCCATGCCCCAGACCGTCATCCCGCAGCTGCGCATGCTGCACGCCGACACCACCTTGCCGTTCTACGTGCAGGGCCTGGGCTTCTCCGTCGACTGGGAACACCGCTTCGGGCCGGGCATGCCGCTGTTCGCCCAGCTCACCCGCGATGGCCAGACCCTGTTCCTCAGCGAACATGCCGGTGACTGCCAGCCCGGCGGCGCGGTGTACTTCAAGGTCGATGACGTGGACGCGGTGTTCCGCGCGTTCAGTGCCGCCGGCGTGCCCATCCCGCAGCCGCCGCACGATACCGACTGGGGCACCCGCGAAATGCTGCTGGTCGACCCGGACGGCAACCGCCTGCGCTTTGCCGCCCATCCGCGCGATGGAGACTGATGCACGCGCTGGCCTGCGCGCGATGGGCCAACTTCTGGAGGATCGGCTGGCCCAGGATCGCATCGCGATGGTCCTGGACCTGCTGGATCGCAATGAAGTGCCGCTGGCACTGGACCAGCTGTGTGCCGACATCGACGAGTCCGGCGTGACACTGCACCCGACCGAGTACCTGCAGCTCTGCGAGCTGAACACGCTGCTGGGACAGCCCGCCGCCCCAACGCTGATGCGCCGGCTGCGTCCGCCACGCTGAGGGCCTCTTGAGCGGGAATATATGAATCATATATGCTTCATATATTCCCCATCGAGAACCCGCCATGGGCATCGTCAACATCGATGACACCCTGCACGACCAGCTGCGTCGTGCCTGCACCGTCTCCAGCCGCTCCATCAACGCCCAGGCCAACTTCTGGATCCGGGTCGGCATGCTGTGCGAACTCAACCCGACCCTGAGCTTCCAGGACATCGTCGCCAGCGAGCTGCGCGCGGCCGGCGTGCAACCGCCGCTGCTGCCAGCGGGCCAGGCCTGAGCCGATGGCCATCATCAAGCGCCCCGACGAGATCGCGCTGATGGCCGAGTCCGGGCGGCTGCTCGCGCAGGTGTTCGCCGCACTCGACGCGCTGCCGCTGGAAGGCCGCAGCACGATGGACATCAACGACTTCGTTGAACGGATGATCGTCGACGAACTGCACGCGCGACCCGCCAGCAAGGGCCAGTACGGCTTTCCGTACGTGCTCAATACCTCCATCGACAACGTCATCTGCCACGGCGTGCCCAGCCACGATGACGTGCTGCGCAGCGGGCAGATCGTCAACCTCGACATCACCCTGGAAAAGAACGGCTACATCGCCGATTCCAGCACCACCTACCCGGTGGGCGAGATCGACTACGCCGCACGCAAGCTGGTGAAGGTGGCCTACCAGGCCATGTGGAAGGGCATCGCCGAAGTGCGTCCCGGCGCGCGCCTGGGCGACATCGGCCATGCCATTGCCCGCCATGCGCGCAGCCACGGCTACAGCGTGGTGAAGGAGTACTGCGGCCACGGCATCGGCCAGGAGATGCACGAAGACCCGCAGATCCTGCACTACGGCCACGCCGGCACCGGCATGGAACTGCAGGAGGGCATGGTGTTCACCATCGAGCCGATGCTCAACCAGGGCAAGCCGGCCATCCGCCAGCTGCCGGACGAATGGCCGGTGTACACCCGCGACGGCAAGTTGTCGGCGCAGTTCGAACACACCGTGGCGGTGACAGCACAGGGCGTGCGCGTACTGACCCTGCGCCCGGGCGAGACGCCACTGTGCGTGATTGACCAGGCAGAGCACTGACACCCCAGGGTGGCGGAAGCGGCCGGGGAACCCTCAGAACGTGCGCGTACAGACCAGGATCGAACGATTGGCATCGGCCGGGTCGGCCATCAGCTCAGGGGCCGTGCCAGCGTCGGAGGCGGCCGAGGACGGGAAGCCGCCGCCCAGCTGCTGGCGCAGGATGGATCGCGCGGTTGCGGCGTCCTGCTGCAGGTAGAGCGCCACGCTGGGCAGGCCGCCGGTGCCGGGCAGCGCCATGCGCTGCACCGTAAGCCCACGGTAGCGTTCGTCCATGCAGAAATAATAGAAGTCATCGTCACGCCCACAGGCGGCCCCGGGATGGGCGCGGAACCAGTCCGTATCCGGCGCCGTGGCCACCTGCCCCAGAAGATCGTTGACGAAAAGGCCTTCATAGCGGCACTGATGGAAGCCTGCCAGCATGCGCGCGAAAGCGGGATCACCTGCCGCCGCAGCCACCGTATCGGCGGGCACGGAAACAGGCGGCGGTGGGTGCGCGCCGCACGCCGACAACAGCGCACCGGCCAGCAGCATCAGCGGCAGCGCACGCCGCGACGACGGACCCCGCATGCCGCCCATCCCGGAAGCAACGTCCGGATGCATCAGAACACCTCCCTCGGGCAGACACCGGGTCGAATGGATGACCCGGAGCATCCGGGCTGTGGATGCAGCCTAAAGCGGACGTAGCAGCAACAGCAATGCCAGGCCCGCCATGAACAAGGCAATGCCGGCATCCAGCACGCGCCACGCGTTCGGGTTGCGGAACAGCGGCTGCAACAGGCGCGCGCCATAGCCCAGCGCGCAGAACCAGAGCACGCTGGCCACGCTGGCGCCGGCGGCGAATGCCCAGCGCAGGTCGCCGGGGTAGCGCGTGGACAGGCTGCCCAGCAGCACCACCGTATCAAGGTAGACGTGTGGGTTGAGCAGGGTGAAGGCCAGGCAGGCCAGCAGCACCTGGCGCCGGTTGCCGCCGTCGCTGCGGGCGGCCGCCAATGCGCTGCCGCCGCGCCACGCGCGCACGCCCGCCTGCAGGCCATACCAGCCCAGGAACGCCGCACCGCCGAAGCGCAGCACCTGCAGCAGCAGCGGCCACTGCAGCACCAGCGCGCCCATCCCGCCGACACCGGCCAGTATCAGCGCGATGTCCGCTCCCATGCACGCCAGCACCACCGTGCCCACGTAGCGGCGCTGCAGCCCCTGGCGCAGGACGAAGGCATTCTGGGCGCCGATGGCGATGATCAGGCCGGCGCCTGCGAACAGGCCGGCCAGGGCCGCGGTGAACCACATGGGGACAGGTATCCAGCAGGAAGGGACGCGCAGGGTGCAGCCCACCGCCGATTAAGGCCAGCTGGTTTTTCTTTATCCTGTGCAGCAAAACTGAAGAGGCCCGGCATGGACCTGGTACACCCGCAACTGGCCGCCTTTGCTGCGGTGCTGGAAGAAGGCAGTTTCGAGGCCGCCGCGCGCCGCTTGGCGATCAGCCCGTCTGCGCTGTCGCAGCGGATCAAGGCGCTGGAGGACCGCCTGGGCCAGGTGCTGCTGGTCCGCCAGGCGCCGTGCCGGCCCACCGCGGCCGGTGAAATCCTGCTGCGCAGCGTGCGGCCCATGCAGGCGCTGCAGAGCGAAGCGCTGGCCGAGCTGCTGCCCGAGCGCGGCAACGATGCCACCCGCACGCCGATCCCACTGGCGGTCAACGATGATTCGCTGGATACGTGGTTCGTCGCCGCCATCGCCGACCTGCACCAGCGCCATGGCTACCTGTTCGACCTGCGCATGGACGACCAGGACCACACCCTGGAACTGCTGCGCGATGGCAGCGTGCTTGGCGCGGTCACCGCCGAGGGGCGCGCACTGAAGGGCTGCAACGTGCATCCGCTGGGCGCGATGCGCTACCACGCCATCGCATCACCGGCCTTCGCACGCCGCTGGTTCGGCAAGGGCATGCAGGCCGATGCGTTGGCCGTGGCGCCGATGATCGTGTTCAACCGCAAGGACGAACTGCAGGCACGCTTCATGCGCCGCCTGACCCGCGCACGGCTGCAGCCGCCGGTGCACTACCTGCCTTCCTCCACCGGCTTCGTCGAAGCCGCCGGGCGTGGACTGGGCTGGTGCCTGGCCCCGGAAACGCTGATCGCGCCGGCGCTGGCCGAGCGCAGGGTGACCGTGCTGGAACCACGCCGCTGGCTGGACGTCCCGCTGTTCTGGCAGCACGCCGCCGTGCGCTCGAGCACGTTGCAGCACATCACCCAGGCCCTTCGCAGCGCAGCGGAAGGCAATCTGCGCTGAGCCCATGGCACGCACGCCGCAGGCTCAGCAGGCGATCCAGTAGTCGATCTGGAACAGGCGTCCCTCGCCGTCGAAGCGCAGGTCGTAGCGCTCCTCGGTCAGCCCGCGCGGGTCCGGGGTGACATGCACCGTGTCACCGCTGCGGTGCGCGCGTGGCACACGCTGCAGCACATCGGCAGGCGAGGTGCGCGCGCCGATCTGCGTCCCATTGGCCAACAGCAGCGCGCCCTCCCGGCCCACGTCGAAGCGACGCAGCACCGCGGTGCGGCCGTCGCTCTCCCACGCCTGCCCCGCCCAGCTCAGCAGCTGGATATCGCCCTCGTCGTAGGCGCTGCCGCACTCGTAGGGTGAGGGTTCGCGCTGCGAGGGCGTGCCCAGCGCCTGCAGCACGCGTGGCAACGGCACGCGTTGGCCATGCGCCAGCCGTCCGCTGCCCTGCACCTGCATGCCGATGATGGCCGGGCCGGTGCGCGCCGCCACATCCGTGGCAGCGGCCCACCCCCATGGCAGTGCGAGCAGCAGCGCGCAGGCCAGCCACAGGTGGGCACGTCGGCATTTCCAGTGGCAATCCTGCATCGCGCGCTCCTGTCCGCGTGGCGGCAGCCACTGTAAAGCGCGCCGCACCTACAACGGCTTCACGGCGTATCCACTAGTTTTTGCCGGACTCTTTACGGATGACGGACCCGACGTGCACCTGCAACGCCCTTCCCCGCGACCGCACCGCGCACGTTGGCTACTGGTCTGCGCGACGCTGCTGCCGGCCGCCGGCTACGCCCAGGCGGGTGCGGACAGCAGTGCAGTGGCCGCGCTGCAGTGGGAACAAGCGCGGCAGCGGCTGGAACAGGTTTCCGACGCACTGGCCGCTGCCGATGCCGGCGTGCGCAACAAGCAGGAACTGCAGGACGCCACGCGCCTGCTGCGCCTGCCGGAAATCACCGGTGAGGTGCGCCGCCTGCAGTTCCAGAAGACCCTCACCCTGCCGCTGGGCTCGCTGGAACCGGTGGCCGAGGCGTATGGCATCGACTCGCCCCTGACGTTCACCGAACGCGACTGGCGGACCCGCCCCGTGGTGACCGCCGTGCTGCCGCTGTACACCGGTGGCGTCATCCCCGCGGCGCAGCGCGCGGCCAGCGCCGCCAGCGAACAGGCCAGCGCGGAGCGCGAGGCGCAGCGGCAGTCGCTCACCGTGCAGCTGGCCCAGGCCTACTTCGGCCAGCGCCTGGCCGAACAAGCGGTGGACGTGCGCCGCGATGTGCGCGATGGCCTCGACCGCCACCTGTCCGATGCGCAGAAGCTGGAACGCGAAGGCTTCGCCACCCGCGCCCAGCGCCTGCAGGCCACCGTGGCCCGCGACAAGGCCGAGCGCGAGTACCAGAAGACCCTCAACGACCTGGCCACGCTGAAGGCCGCGCTGGCCACCCTGCTGCGCAGCGGCGGCGAGGTGCAGCCACTGTCGCCGTTGTTCGTGCAGCGCGCACCGCTGGAACCGGTGGCCAGTTTCGAGCGCACCGCGCAGGCGCGGCAGCCGCAGATCCGCCGCCTGCAGGCCATGGTGGCCCAGGCCGAACAGGGCGTGCGCGTGCAGCAGGCCAAGCTGAAACCGCAGATCTTCGCCTTCGGCCAGTACGACTTCCGCCGCCGCGATGAAATGCTGACCGACCCGGACTGGGCCTTCGGCATCGGATTGAAATACACCTTCCTGTCGCCCAGTTCGCGGCCGGCGCAGATCAGTGCGGCCCGCGCGCAGCAGGAACAGGCCGAGGCCGGCCTGCGCGAAGCCGAGAACCAGGTGGCGCTGGGCGTGCGCAAGGCCTGGAACGAACTGGACAGCGCGCGGCAGCAGTTCGTGCTGCTGGACAGCAGCATCGCCCAGGCCCAGGAGAACCTGCGCCTGCAGGAGCTGGCCTTCCGCGAGGGCCAGGCCACGTCGCTGGATGTGATCGATGCGCGGCTCGGCCTGGGCGGCGCCCGCGTCGAACGCGCGCAGGCGGCCTACCAGTACGACATCGCGCTGGCGCAGCTGTTGGAGATCAGTGGACAGATGGACCGTTTCGAAGACTACCGGCGCCGTGCGGACGAGGTGATCGACCATGAGTGATGTGCTGCACGACGACGCCACCACGCCTCCGGGCAAGCGCCGCCTCGGTGTGATCCTGGTGCTGGTGCTGCTGGTCGTGGTGGTGCTGGGCCTGTGGCTGGCCTGGCGGCGCCCGGCCGACCAGATCCAGGGCATGGCCGACGCGGACACCCTCAACGTGGCCGCCAAGATCACCGCGCGCGTGGCCGAACTGAAGGTCCGCGAGGGCGACCGCGTGCAGGCCGGGCAGATCCTGTTCCTGCTCGACAGCCCGGAAGTGGCCGCCAAGGAACAGCAGGCGCAGGGCGCCCTCGCCGCCGCCCAGGCAGTGGCCGACAAGGCCGACGCGGGCGCACGCAGCGAAGACATCCGTGCCGCCGAGGCCAACTGGAAGCGGGCCGAAGCCGGTGCCACCCTGGCCGAAGCCACCGCCCGCCGCGTGCAGAACCTGTTCATCGAAGGGGTGATGACCCGGCAGAAGCGCGACGAAGCGCAGGCCCAGGCCACCAGTTCGCGCGAGCTGGCACGCGCCGCACGCGCGCAGTACGACATGGCGCTGGCCGGCGCCCGCGAGCAGGACAAGCGGGCGGCACAGGGCCAGGTGCAGCAGGCGCAGGGTGCGGTGGCCGAGGTCAACGCCGCGCGCGCCGAAGTGGAAGGACGCGCGCCGGTGGCGGGCGAGATCAACAAGCGCATGGCCGATCCGGGCGAACTGGTGCCGGCCGGCTACCCGGTGTTCACCCTGGTCGACATCGACCGGATGTGGGTGTCGATGAACCTGCGCGAATCGCAGATGCAGGGCCTGAAGGTCGGCAGCACGGTGCGCGGCCGCATCCCGGCGCTCGACCAGGACGCCGAATTCAAGGTGTATTTCATCAACCCCGCAGGCGACTACGCCACCTGGCGCACTACCCGCCAGTCATCGGGCTACGACGTGCGCAGCTTCGAGGTGCGGGTGCGTCCGGCAGATCGCATCGAGGGCTTCCGCCCCGGCATGAGCGTGCTGTTCGCGTGGCCCCAGCACTGAACCCGGGCAAGGCCGGCTTCGCTGCATCGTGGCGGCGCGAACTGCGCACGCTGCGTGGCAACCGCGCCGACCTGCTGCTGGTGACGGTGCTGCCGCTGCTGATGCTGGCGCTGATGGCCTGGATGTTCAGCCCCTCGGTGATGCGCGACGTGCCCATTGCCGTGGTTGACCTGGACCACAGCAGTGACAGCCGCCTGCTGCTGCGCATGCTCGACGCCAGCCCTGGCGTGCGCGTGGCCAGCCAGCCGGTGGGCATCGATGACGCCCGCGCGCAGCTGCGCCGACTGCAGGTGTATGCCATCGTGCTGGTGCCGCGCGATGTCACCCGGCAGGCGCTGCGCGGCCAGCAGGGCACGGTATTTGCCTATTACAACGCCACCTACATGACCACCGGCCAATCGGCTGCGCGCGACATCGGCGATGCCGTGGCCGCCTGGAACGCGCGCCTGCTGCGCGAGCGCATCGCCCTGCAGGTCGGCCCCGGCAAGCTGCGCGCAGCGCCGATCGCCGTGCAGTCGGACATCCTCTACAACCCTGCGCGCAGCTACGAGCTGTTCCTGCTGCCGTTGATCTTCCCCGCCGTGCTGTCGCTGGTGCTGGCGCTGGCAGTGGCCGGCAGCTTGGGCCGCGAGATCCGCGATGGCACCCTGCGCGGCTGGCTCGGCCATACGCCGTGGCCGGCGCTTGCCGGCAAAATCGCGCCTTACGTCCTGCTGTTCTCCGTGTATGGCGCGCTCGGCGTCGGCTACCTGGCCTGGCTGCGCGGCGATGGCATCGCCGGCAGCGTGATCCTGCTGCTGCTCGGCCAGCCGCTGTTCTACCTGGCCACCGCAGCCTATGCCCTGTTCTTCGTCGGCATCACCCGGGACATGGGCACGGCGCTGTCGGCCGTTGGCCTCAGCATCGGCACCGCGCTGGCCTTTTCCAGCGCCACCTTCCCGGTCATCGATGCACCGTTGTTCACCCGCATCTGGCACCTGCTACTGCCGCTCAGCGCGTACATCAAGCTGCAGACCCAGCAGCAGTTCGTCGGTGCGCCGCTGGCGGTCACGCTGTGGCCGCTGGGCACGCTGCTGCTGATGATCATCCTCGCCGGTGGGCTGGGTGGCTGGCGTCTGCTGGCCTTTGCCCGCAGCACGCAGGCCGTGCAGCCCGCGGGGGCCGACGCATGAGCGGGGTCTGGGCCAGCCTGCGGCAGACCCTGCTGGCGGTGCTGCTGGACCGCTATGCCATCGTGGTGATGGTCGGTGCGGTCATCCTGTACTCGTTCTTCTACCCGGCCGCGTACCGGCACCAGGTGGCCGGCAACCTGCCGATCCTGGTGGTGGACGAAGACCACAGCGCCACCAGCCGCGAACTGCTGCGCAAGCTGGATGCGCTGCGCGTGGCGCGCGTGGTCGGCCAGCCCGCCGACATCGACAGCGCGCGCCGCCAGCTGGAAGCCGGAGATGCCGAAGGCATCGTGCTGATCCCAGCCAACCTGGAACGCGACATCCTGCGTGGCCATCCCGCCAAGCTGGTCCTGCTCGGCAACGGTGCCTACCTTGGCCGCGCAAGCTGGGTGCTGGGCAGCGTGGCCGATGCGCTGGGATCATTCGGGCGCGAGGCGGCCGTCACCCAGGCGGCCTTCATGGGCGCCCCGCAGGCGCCGCCGGTCAACCTCGTGCAGCGGCCACTGTTCAACACGCACGAAGGCTATGGCAGCGCCATCGTGCCCGGCGTGGCCGAACTGATCGTGCACCAGACCCTGCTGATGGGCATCGGCGTGCTGCTCGGCGGGCGCCGCCTGGCGCTGGGTCGGCGCCTGCGCTTCGACCTGCCCACGCTGGCCGGCATGGCCCTGGGCTTCGGCCTGATCGGCCTGTTCGGGCTGTTCTACTACGCCGGGTTCACCGCCTGGGTGCAGGACTATCCGCGCGGCGGCAATCCCCTGGGCCAGCTGCTGGGCGGCACGCTGTTCATCGCCGCCACGGTGGCATTCGGCCTGTTCGTCGGCAGCTTCTTCCGCACGCGCGAACGCGCCTTCCAGTACATCATCGCCACGTCCATCCCGCTGTTCTTCCTGGCCGGCCTGTCCTGGCCCACGGTGATGACGCCGCAGCCGCTAGTCTGGCTGGCGCAGCTGCTGCCCACCACCTCCGGCATCAACCTGATGGTGCGGCTGACCCAGATGGATGCCGGCCTGGCCGACGTCAGCCATGAATTGATCACGCTTGGTGTCCTGCTGGTGCTCTACGGTGCCCTCGCCTTCTGGCGCCTGCACGGCCCCTCGATCAGGGATCGGGGGCGTACCAGAACGGAATGAAGTATTCGCGCCGGCGGTCGCCGCCGCGCGTCGGACCGCCGGCATTCCACAGCAGATGCAGGTCATGCCGGCCCGGTGCCAGCCCGGCCATCGGCAGGTAGCCGGCCAGGCCGCGCATGTCCAGGTCACGCCGCTCCATCGGCACGAAGGCGTGCAGGTCCACCGGCTTGCCGTCCAGCTGTACCGTCCAGAGCTGGGCCAGGCAGTCCACCGCCGCAGTGGCAGCCGCCGCGCCGCGGGCGTCATTCTGCCCCCCCGGCAGCTGCGTGCAGCGCTCACGCGCCAGGGTGTTGTCGCGCTGCGGGCGGTGCGGGATGAACAGCCGCAGCTGGGTCGCGCTGACGGTGTCGGAGGGGATCATCGGGTACGGCAGCAGCTGGTCGTGCGCCGAACGCATCGATTCGTAGTGCGCACTCAGCATGCCGTGGTCGACGGCTTCCTCGGTGACCACCTGGTAGCGGTTGAACAGCGAGAACTTCACCGAACCCGCCACCTGCAGGCCCCCCAGCAGCATCGCAACCAGGATCGCGGACATGTACCCCACGATGAAGAACCGCGAGCGCAGGTTGCTCTGCATCGTCAGCTGCATGGTCTGGATCAGGCGCATCAGCGGCACCCGCTGCAGGCCACCCAGCACCCCCTGCAGCATGCGCTGCTGGCGCGCCGTCGACTGCCCGCGCGCCTGCCGCCGCGCGATCGACTTTTCCAGCATCGCAGGCAGCAGGCCCAGCATCAGCAGGCCCGCCATCACCACGCCCATGAAGATCAATGCCGCGGTGTCCGAACCGCCGGACAGCGCAGCCACCACCATCGCCAGGCCGAGAATGAGGATCGCCATCACCAGAGTGCCGGCCAGCGTCTGCACGCACATCAGCGTGCTGGAGAACAGCATCGTCGCCAACCGGTCGGCGCGCTGGATGCTGCCATCCAGGCCGCCATCGCGCGCACGCATGAAGGCCCGCGACACCGGCCCCATCTGCGGCAGGTGGTCCCAGTCGATGCCCTTGGGGAAGTGTGATTTCAGACCGACCAGGCCGATCCAGTAGCCGCGCACGGTCAGGTGCGCGATCAGCGCCACCGCCAGCACGTAGCACATGCCCACGCTGATGCTGAAGACGAACCACAGCACCTGGAAGTACATGCCTTCGGTATGCAGGCTGCTGCGCGCCCAGATGTCGAACAGATAGCCCGGCACAGCCAGCAGTGCGAAGGCCAGCAGGCCGGAGATGAACAACTCCAGCTCATCGGTGCGCTCGCGCAGGCGGCCGAAGCGCGTGCTCGCCCCCTGCTCGGGTTCGGCGTGGCTGGCAGGCACGACGGGTTCGGCAGCAGGCGATTCGTTCACAGGGCGTTCATCCATTGAAGTCGGCGCAGTATAGGGGCCGCGCCGTTGCCTGCGATACGCCCGCCCACAACGACGAACGCCGACCCTGGGGCCGGCGTTCGAGGTACCGCGTCGTGGAAGGGAGCGGGTATCAGGTCCTGCAGTGGCTCAGCGGTAGACGCGCTCGCAGCGGCGCTCGACCACGCGGTCACCGGTCTTGTTCTGGTGGTTGCCCTGGATCTGGCGGCCGGCTGCACCGCCGGCGACAGCACCCGCAACGGTGGCGATCTTCTTGCCGTTGCCGCCGCCGACCTGGTTGCCGAGCAGGCCACCCACAACCGCACCGGTGGCGGTACCGGCGATGCGGTTGGGATCGCGCGAGTTGCGCTGCACTTCCACGTTCTTGCAGACCACGCGGCTGCCATCGTTGAACTTGCGGCCTTCATCGCGCGGGCCATAGCTCTGTGCGCTGGCTACCGACGACGCCGCAATCAGGCTGCCCAGCAGCAGTACGCGAAGGGACGTGTTCATGGCGATCTCCTGTGATCCGGTGTGCGCCCAGTCTCCCGCTGGCAACGCCAACCGAAGGTGAAATACCGGTCGTCACCACCTGAAGGGCCATGCAGCGTTCAGCGATGCGACGCCGGTGTTGGCACCGCGTGCCCTACAGTGCATGCATGACCCTGTACCTGCAGATCGAAGGCCGCGCGATCACCGGCATCGACAGCCTCTATGCCGAGTTCAACCGTGTGTTCATGGTGGGCGAGGACTGGCAGCTCGGCCCCAGCCTGGATGCGCTGGACGACCTGCTGTACGGCGGCTACGGCACGCTGGCCGGTCACGCCACGGCCACCGTGGCCTGGCGCGATGTCGAGCTCAGCCGCGTCGCACTGGGCGTGGACGCGACCTGCGCCTGGCTGCAGGCGAAACTGCAGCACCCCGGCACGTTCAATACCGATGTGATCCGCCGCCAGCTGGATGCACTGGAACGCGGCGAAGGCCAGACCTACTTCGAGATCGTGATGGAAATCTTCTCGGGCCATCCGCAGATCACGTTGCGGCTGGAATAGGTGCCCTCGGGCGATGTCGCATTCCGCCCTCACTGCACGCGCTCAGTTGACGCAATTGGCCTGCACACGCATCCGGATGATGTCAAGTTGATCGTTGCTTCAGCACGCCTTCGGGCGTGCGGAGCGGGAGCTTTCGCATCAGAGCGAGCTCATTGCAAACCCGCCATTTTACGCCTGAAAGCAGGTGTTTGCAGGCCTGACCTCACAGTGAGCGATCAATGAAGCGCGTCTGCCGGCGCAGCGATGCTCCAGTCATTTTCGATGCCTGCCCCACCACATTGGGCGCCGAGCCAGAGCATGGAAATGGTTGACTGCGCGAAGTGGCAGGACACAACTGATATCAACAGCTCGGCCGAGTCTGTCGTGACCCATGAAGGAGTATGGCGATGCAGGGACTTCTGGCGATACAACGCGTGGCGGTGCGCTTCGGTATGGCGTCCACGCTTCTGCTCAGCTTCGCGGTGCAGGCCGAGACCTACTGGCTCGACTCCCGCTTCAACGACAGCGAGCCCCACTACCCCACAGCAGAAGAGGCCTGCGTCACCGGCGAACTGGAACGCCGCCTGGATGGCCATCGTGCAAAGAGCGCGTTACCGCATCGCTACGCCGCTGTTTCCGTCGGACCGTACCTCGATGGCGAAGCCATATGCCGGGGCCAACTGCAACGCCGCCAGTTCAATTCGTGGCTGCCCGTCGAAATTGTGAACACGTTCGTCTACGGCCCACGCGGTGCAAGACCGCCCTGCCCGCTCGGCGGCCTCGCCGACCCGGACACCGGTCAGTGCGGCATACCCAAGTGCGACAGCAACTGCCCCGCCGACGGAGGCAATGCATCCAACCCCATAGCCAGCGCTACCGGCAACAAGCGTCAGCAGGAGACGGACTACGTTGGAGCGGGAGCATTCCCACTGCAGTTCGTTCGCGTCTACAACAGCCATCGCGTGCCGGACAGCCGAGCGCTTCCTATCGGCATTGGCTGGAGCCACAACTATGCAACCCGACTCGAGCCGGTCACCGACGCCGCCGGATCGGTCGTACGCCTCCGAGCTCATCGAGCCAATGGCGCTATTCAGACCTTCAGCCTTGTCAATGGCGAATGGACTGCAGGTAGCGATGTTCCGGAAAGACTGACCGTCATCCTGACAGGAGGGTCACTGGCTTCGGCAAGCTATCGCCGTGCGGACGATTCCGTCGAAGCCTATAACGAACTCGGCCGCCTGCACTCCATCACCTCGCGCGACGGGCTCGTGCAGACGCTTTCCTATGCTTCCGGCGCGGGCATCTCGCCGTACGTTCAACGCGTTACAGACCCGCAGGGACGGTCACTGGTGTTCGGCTACACAAGCGATCGCCTGACGAGTCTGACCGACAGCGCCGGGGCGGTCATCACCTACGCCTACACCGGCAGCGACCTGACCAGCGTGACCTATCCCTCGCCACGGTCCGGCCCGGCGACGCGTCTCTATCACTACAGCGAGCCAGGCCAGACCGGAGGGGTGGCGCAGCCGCACCTGCTAACCGGCATCACTGATGAGGACAATAATCGCTATGCAAGCTGGGCCTATGACGCCCAGCGGCGTGCCGTGCTCAGCGTGCACGGTCCCTTCGCTTCCGGAACCGCAGATCGGGTCGAACTGCAGTTCAACAAGGACGGCAGCACCACGATCACCGACAGCCTCGGCAATGCCAGACGCTACGCGTTTGGCGTCGATCACGGAGTAGCGCGACTCGCATCGCTGGATGCGCCTTGCGACGACTGTGCCAGTGTTGCCGCGGCACGCACTTACGACAGCAACGGATATCCCGCCAGCCGGACGGACTTCAGGGGCAACGTTACCACCTATGCCTACAACGCCCGCGGACTGCAGACCCAGCGGATCGAGGCAGCCAACGACTTCGGCGGCAGCAAGCGCACAATCCAGACAGACTGGCATTCAACCTTCCGCCAGCCCATAGCGCGGCGAACCTATGACGCGGCGGACACGCTCGTTGCTGAGACCAGCTTCACTTACAACAGCCGTGGCCAGGTGCTCAGCGAGACTCGCAGGGATCCGGAAACATCCATCAGTCGCACAACGACGACGACCTACTGCGAGCCCGCTGACGCAAGCGCCGGCACCTGTCCGCTGGTTGGCTTGCCGATCAGCACCAAGGGCCCGCGTACCGACATCAGCGATACGACGACCTACGTCTACCACCAGACCGACCACGGCGATTGCAAAGTTGCCCCGACGGGATGTGCCTATCGCAAGGGTGATCTGTGGAAGATCATCGATCCGCTGGGGCGCATCACAGCCTTCCCGACCTACGACGGCGCGGGGCGACGATTGTCCTCCGTCGATCCGAACGGTGTAGAGACGAACTACGAATACCATCCGCGCGGCTGGATGACAGCGGAGAAAGTGCGAGGTCCGGATGACAGCACCGAGAGTGATGACCGCATAACGCGCACCGACTACCGGCCAACCGGCCTGGTCGAGCAGATCACCCAGCCCGACGGCGACTCGCTGGCGTTCTCCTACGATGCCGCGCATCGACTGGTACGCCTCACCGACAACAGTGGCGGCTACATCGCCTACACCCTGGATGCGGCGGGCAACCGCATTGCAGAGGAGACCCGGGACCCAGCCCAGAGAGTGCAACGCAGCCTGTCGCGCATCTACGACCTGAACGGGCGGCTTGCGACCGTCGCCGATGCGTCCAGCAACCCGACGGATTTCACGTACGACGACAACGGCAACATTACGGCGGTGACGGATGCATTGGGCCGCACTGAACGCCGTGAGTACGACGCACAGAACCGCCTCAGGCAGACCACGCAGGATGCCGGCGGAATCGCCGCCGCTACGCATTACCTCTACAACCCGTTGAATCGGCTCGTACAGGTCACTGACCCAAAGGGGCTGCAGACACACTACGCATACAACGCACTAGGCGACCTGCTGCAGCTGAGCAGTCCAGATACAGGCACGACCCGTTACAGCTATGACAGCGCAGGCAATCGCGACGGACTCACAGATGCCCGTGGACAGAGATTGGCGTATCGCTATGACGCGCTCAAACGACTGACCCGCGTTGCAGTTGCCGGTGCGCCTGCGCTGGACACGTCCTACCTCTATGATGCCGGGCCAACTGAGTGTGCAACGGGCGAGGCCTTTGCGTCTGGCTATCTGAGCCAAATTGTGGATGCCAGCGGCACGACGGGATACTGCTACGACCGCTTCGGCCGCATCGTACGCAAGACCCAGGTAACCGGCAGCCATAGCTTCGCAGCTCGCTACGCCTACAGCTTGGGTGGAAAGCTCCAAGCCATCACCTACCCAGATGGCACCTCGGTTGATTACGTGCGTGATCCCGAGGGCCGCATCTCGGAGATAGGCGTTACATCGCCCGGCGCCAGCCGCCAGGTGCTGCTGTCCGGTGTCACCTACTACCCCTTCGGACCTGCGGAAGGCTGGAGCTACGGCAATGGTCGGACCTTGGTCCGAGCCCATAACCGGAACTACCGCACCATTTCGCTGCGCGATGTCGACCGAGACGGCCTGGATGCAGGTTACGCCTACGACGCCATTGGCAACCTAACCGGCCTGCACACCGCTGGCCATGAATCTCCGGCGCTTGCCACCTACGACTACGACGCCCTCAAACGTCTGGTTGCATTCCGGGATGGGGCAACAGGAACCGCGATCGAGCGCTATGGCTACGACGCTACGGGAAACCGCACATCGTTCACCAACGCTGGAGGGACCGACGGTTACGCCTACCCGGCTGACAGCCATCGCCTTTTCTCGGTAGAGGGGGCACCCCGGAAGTACGACGCTGTTGGCAACACAACCTCCATTGATGGCGCAGATAGAGAGTTCGTCTTCGACCCGCTCAATAGATTGATACAGGTCAAGCAGAGCGGCCAGGTGATCCAGCAGTACGCATACAACGGCCGTGGTGAGCGGGTACGAAGCTACCTGGGGACCACCACCACGACCTACAGCGTCCACGATGAGAGCGGCCAATGGCTGGGTGACTACGATGCCACGGGTACGCCGATCCAACAGGTGATATGGCTGGGCGACCTGCCCGTGGGTGTATTGGTTGGCACCGCAGCGTCTTCGAATCGCCTGCACTACATCGAGCCGGATCAGCTCGGCGCACCACGCGCCGTCATCGAGGTTGCACGCAACGTTGCGGTCTGGTCGTGGGACAGCAGAGGCGAGGCATTTGGCAGCGACGGACCCAGCGAGGATCCGGATGCAGACGGTACGCCGTTCACGTTCAACATGCGCTTCGCGGGACAGCGGTACGACCCCTATAGCGGTCTTCACCATAACTACGCCCGTGAGTATGAGCCCGCTACAGGCCGGTATCTGCAGAGTGACCCCATTGGCCTGGCGGGAGGCATCAGCACTTACAGCTATGTCGAGTCCAACCCCCTTCTGTATACGGACAGCACAGGCCAAGCCAAGGATCAGGTCTGCATGGCGTCGTGCACCATCAGCGGAGGTGTCATCGGCGGCTATATCGGTTACGCCGGCGGCGGCATTGCAGGGGGCGTTGGTGGTGGGGCGGGATGCACGCTTTTCGCCCCCGGCGTCGGCACAGTCGGCTGCGGGGCAGGCGGTGCTGTAGCCGGCAGCAGTGCGGGAGGTGCAGCAGGCTCCGTCGTCGGCAGCTTCTATGGATATCTCACGGGCTTGGCGATCTGCCCGAGCGATGAAGACAATACTGACGAGTGCTACAGACGCTACGATGGTGAGGCGGTGGCGTGCGACAGATGGCGCGGGTTCGGGCCAGACAGAGATCCTGATCGCTGGTATCGAGCTTGTCTCACACGAGCGGCGGATCGTCGCAATCTGTGCGTCGCCAATAAGGGCCAATCTGGCGACGAGCCGCCCGTTTGGAAAGATCATGACCTCAGATAGGTGTTGCTCCATGAAAGATTCAAACCCGCAACTGGTCGAAACCCACTACCCCTCAGGAAAGATCAAATCTCGCGGCACCCGCGTGAATGGACATTGGGATGGACTCTGTCAACGCTGGTTCGAGAGTGGCGGACTGTTTACTCAGTCGGAGTACAGAGACGGCGTTATGAATGGCTTGTTACAGGAATGGACAGAGGACGGAGTGTTGACCTTGTCTGCCATTATCAGAAACGGTGATTACGACGGCCCCTACAAGAGTTGGTGGGACTCTGGCCTCCTCAAGGAGGAAGGCACGTTCCGCGCCGGCGAGCGGGTCGGAAGATATACCTGGTACAAGGTAGACGGTTCGCTGTGGAGGTTCTCGGACTTTGCCAGCGATTAGACATCACGAGCGCTAACCGTGCGCGAGCGGATCAAGCTGGAACTAAAATGGAAGGCCAACCATGAAAAATTCAAGCCTAAAGGTAGTGGAAAACCATTTCCCATCGGGAAAACTCGAGTCGCGCGGCACCCAGGTGGACGGACAGTGGATTGGCATTTTTCAGCGCTGGCACGAGAGCGGTGCACTTTTCGGCGAGAGCGAGTACATAGATGGCCAGCTAAACGGGATGATTCGAGAGTGGTCCGAGGATGGATTGCTCCTTCTGAGTGCAGCTGTCAAAGATGGTGAATTTCATGGGCCCTACAAGAGCTGGTGGGACTCAGGCCTCCTTAAGGAAGAGGGCACGTTTCAGGCCGGCAAGCGAATTGGAAGATACACCTGGTACAAGGTGGATGGCTCAGTCTGGAGATCTTCGGACATTGTCAGGGACTAGGCTCTATCAATACCCTCACATAGATTGACTGAGCTATAGCTTCAATAGGGGACCTACTAGAGTTCAATCCCCGAATTCCGGTCTTCCCTGGATCAGGGTACGACCAGCTCCATCGTCTGCGTCTCGATCACCGCGTGTGCGGCGTCGGCCAGCTCCACGCTCAGATGATGGACGCCGGACGGCAGCGTGCTGAAATAGATGGGATCCGTCTGGGCATGGATCCAGGACCATTCGTTTCCATCGACCTTGACGTGCAGGTGGCCGATCCTCGGTTTCAGATGGGTGACCTCCTCGCCATGTATTTCAGCGTACAGCGGCAGGATGGTCATGTTCTCTACGCGGAAGGGTACATACACGTAACCTTTCTGCAGAAAATCGGCACGTGGCGCAGAGAGGATCAGCTTCGGGGCCGCTTCATTCCTGCTTTCCGGTGCCACGGCCTGCTTCGCCGCCGTCATGGCGTGACTGCCGTGGTCGGCGGCATGGACTGGGAAAATTCCCGGCAAAGCGGCGATGAGGAAAGCAGCGAGGTAGCGAGGGGAGCGATTTTTCAAGTTCGTTTTCCTATGTACAAGAATCCTGCCCGCGGCGACACAGCAGCCAGGCGCGCGGCACCGTCAGGGCTGACGATCAGCAATGGCGAAGGTCGCTGTTGCATGCGCGTAGAGCTTCCCCGCGTCGTCAACTACCTTGGCCTCCGCGAGAGCCATCGTTCGTCCGAGATGGAGAACGGCGCCGACGCAACGGACGACCGCTTGGCCGGGTGCCACGCCCTTGACGTAGGTGATGTTCAGGTCCGTGGTCGCATAGCGCGTGCCGATGTCGAGCTGCGTCTGCACGGCCAGCGCCATCGCTCCATCGAGCAGGGTGGCGAGGTAGCCGCCATGGACAGCGCCCATCGGGTTGGCATGCTCCAGGCCTGGCGCGCCGCTCAAGGTCACGTGGCCGTCGTCAACGGCATCGATCGAGAGTCCGAGCGTCTGGCCGATGCCCTTGCCCAGGCCACCCGATGCCATTGCATTGCGAAGGAAATCAAGCCCGGTTGCGCTCTGTCTTTCAGGGGTCTGGTTCATGGCGGTACCTGCTTTGCGTTGCGATCCAATCTACCAGTTGGTAGGCTGGCAATCAACGACCCGAAGTGTTGATGCCTGCCCACCCGGCGCGCTCGGCACGTTGAGTCATGCGCGGCTACCTGATCGAGGGCAACTTCATGACCAGCGTTCGTACCCTGCCGGCGACAACGCCTGCCCTTCTGCCGAACGTGGACCGGAAGAGCACGCATCTGCCTGCCTGCCCCACTTCGGACTTCCCGACCCTGGTGAAGGCGCAGGCCAGGCCCCCCGCGCCAGCGATTGCGGGGACATCGCTGATGCAGGCCGCGCGAGCACCGCGTCGGCCGGAAACCGACGCGATGCTCGTACAGATGCTCATGTGTCGGAAGGTGTTGCAACAGGCATCAACCCGGGTGGGCCGGCCACCACCTACGGCCTCCGCAGGTGGTGCTGCTGCCACTGATTGCACTTCACCCAAGAGCGCCGATGCGATCGACCGTGCCTGCCCTGATGCACCCGACACCTTCCCTACGGCCGAGCACATTCAGGATCCAGCGGCGTTGCGAGCCGCCTCCTGCTGGAATGTCCCCGGGTACGGAGCGCCGATGGCATGCCCGCAGCACGTCGCGGCAATGAGCCCGTCGCTGCCTGAAAACATCCTGGTCGTGATACCGGGCCGGATCGTTCCCGATCCAGCGCAGTCGGCCAGCACGCGAGCGCTGCGTCGGCGCAAGCCGCGTCCACCCGGCAGCCATGGCCATCCCCCTGCTCTGCCCGGCGCGGGCTTCAACAGCGACGAACAACCAGAGTGATCGCGGCACTGCATCCGCGCTGGCGTGCGCGCAGCCGGCGCGTGGAAGGAAACATCATGCCTCCCCTGCGAACGGCGCGCCTGGAGCTTCAGTTCGAATCAGCCTGATCAAGGCCTTCAGTCCTGGCGGCACGTACCGGTGGCCCGGGTAGTACAGCGCAAGGCCAGGAAACTCGGGGCACCAGTCTTCAAGCAGCCGAAGCAGGCGACCATCGGCGAGCGGCTGGGCCGCCAGATGCTCGGGAACGAACGCGATGCCGATGCCCTCCATCGCCGCGTCGACCATCAAGGGCTGATCGGTCAGGGTCATGGGCCCGGACACATTGACGCGCTCCGTCGTGCCCTGGCGCTCGAACTCCCAGCGGTAGATGGCCCCGCTTTCGAACCGGAAGCGGATGCAGTCGTGCTGATGCAGATCCAGCGGGCGCATTGGGCGGCTGCGCACCCGCAGATACTCCGGGGAGGCGACCACCGCGAACCGCATGGGAGCGGTAACGGCTACGGCGACCATGTCCCGTGGCACTGCTTCGGCCAATCGGATGCCGGCATCGAAGCCGTTCGACACGATGTCGTCCAGCCGACCGTCGCTGACAATATCCAGGTGGACCTGCGGGTAGAGCTGCAGGAATCGCGCCATCACCGGCTTGAGCACCAGGCGGATGGCGCCTTCACTGGCGTTGATGCGGATCGTGCCGCGCGGCGCGTCTGCGCCTGCATCCACCGACTGCAGGGCTTCCTCGATGGAGGCCATGGCTGGCCGCAGCTTTTCTGCCAGTCGCTCACCCGCATCGCTCAGCGAAACGCTGCGGGTCGTGCGGTTGAACAGGCGTGCGCCCAACCGCCGTTCGAGCGCCTTGATTGCATGGCTGATCGCGGACGGGGTGATGTTCAACTCGGCAGCCGCGCTGCGGAAACTGCGATGCGTAGCCACCGCCAGGAACGCCGTAAACGCGGTCATCTCAACGCCTGTCGATTGATGAAGCGCTTTCATCATGAGATCAAATATTGGAGATATTGTCTTGATAGTAAACCGATTCTAGGCTCACGGTTGTCCGCGGGTGCCAACCCTCGGGATTCGCAAACCGAAACAGGATCGAGACGATGAAGACGATGAAAGCGGTTGTGATGACCGGCCCGAACAATCCGTGGCAGGTGCAGGACGTGCCCGTGCCAGTGGTCGAAGCGGGCCAGGTACTGGTCAAGGTCTACGCATCGGGCATGTGCTACACCGATGTGTGGGCGACCCAGGGCTATGGCGGCGACATCTACCCCCAGACACCCGGGCATGAAGTGGTTGGCGAAGTCGTCGAGGTCGGCGCGGGCGTGCGCTCGCGTCGGGTAGGCGACCGCGTGGGTACCACCTGGGTCCAGTCGTCCTGCGGCCGCTGCCCCTACTGCCGCGAAAGCCGCCCATTGTCCGGCCAGACCGCCATGAACTGCGAGGCCCCCCGTACCACCGGCTTCGCTGCGCAGGGCGGCCATGCCCAGTACATTGCCGTCTCTGCCGAGGGCACGGTTCTGCTTCCGGACGGCCTGTCCTATGTGGACGCTGCGCCGATGATGTGTGCCGGCTACACCGCGTGGAGCGGCCTGCGTGATGCGGCGCCCCAGCCCAATGAGAAGATCGCCGTGCTTGGCATCGGTGGCCTGGGGCACGTTGCGCTGCAGTTTTCCAAGGCCTGCGGCTTCGAAACCATTGCCATTACCCATTCGGCAGACAAGCATGCCCTCGCCCGCCAGTTGGGCGCCGACCATGTCGTCGCCAGCGGAAAGGAACTGAAGGACATCGGCGGCGCCGATGTGCTGCTGGTAACGACCAATGCGTTCAACTCCGCCGAAGAAGCCATGGCCGGCCTGCGGGTCGATGGGCGCATCGTGTTGTGTGGTCTGGACTTCAGCCAGCCGTTCTCGATCTCATCAGAAGGCGTGCCTTTCCACATGATGCGCCAGCGCGTGATCGGCTCGACCCACGGCGGCCAGCATTACCTCAGCGAGGTATTGAATCTGGCGGCCACGGGCAAAGTGAAGCCGCTGGTCGAGACCTTCGCACTGGACCAGGCAACCGAAGCCTATGACCGGCTGGCATCGGGAAAAATGAGATTCCGCGGCGTCTTCCTGCCTTGGGGTGACACTGGGCGCAGTACGTAAAGACCTTCCCGAGAACATCCACCGCAGTTCCACTGAGTGGGCACCCGCCCACTCAGTGCATGGGTGCGCATTGCGCTGCACCAGGAGGGTGAGCGCCTAGTTGCGCTCAGCACGCCCCGCCGGCAGATCAAGTACCGGCCACCCTTTCTTGTCCCAGTGCACGGGCTGGACGCGCGGCGAGCGCTTGGCAGTGCAGCCCATGTCCGGACCGGAATTGCCGTGGTAGATGATCCAATCGGTGCCATCACTGCCCTGGAAGAAGCCGTTGTGACCCGGCGCATACACGTTGCCTGCAGGGTTCTTGGCAAGGATGGGCGCCTTCGCCTTGGTCCATGCACGGGCATCGAGTGGATCGGAACCGGCCTTCGCGTGCAGCAGCCCGATCGCGTAGTCGTCGGACCAGCATGCGCTTCCCGAATAGGTCAGGAAGAGGTCGCCGTTGGGGCCCTTCAGGAACTCCGGCCCTTCCAGGATCTGCCGGCCACCCTGGCGCTCCCACGCCTGGTCCGGCCGCGCGATGATGACCTCCTCGCCCTGCAGGGTCCACGGGTTTGCCATGGCCACGATGGCCAGCACGCTGTCGGGGCCCACGTACGGCGAATAGACGAAATAGCGCTTTTCACCGATCACGAAGGTGGTGCCGTCGATGCCGGCATGCGCCGTGGCCAGGCGCCCGCGATCAATCCATTCGCCCTTCGTCGGATCGGCATTGGTGTTCTCCAGCACGAACACGCCGCGCTGGGCATCTTCCTGGCCTTCGGCAGCGCCGCTGGCGGCAGCGGTGTAATAGATGTACCAGCGGCCATCGATGCGGTGCAGTTCGGGCGCCCAGATCGATGTTGCGTTGGGCCCGGTGGCTGGCGGGCGCCAGACCGTGACTTCCCGGGCCTGCGCCAGGTGTGCGAGGTCGCTGGTTGCGCGGATCGCCAGGCGGTCACCGTGGGTGGCCATGTAGTAGAAGGTCCGTCCGTCGCGGACGATCCACGGATCAGGGCCGGAATCGAGCAGCGGATTGTCCCGCGCCGGCTCGATTGCCGCTGCCCCTGCAGCTGCCTGCAGCAGTGCCGCTGCGAGCAATACCCGAAGTGTGTTCTGCACCATCCCGCCCTCCCGTTGATGTCCACACTGGCCGGTTGCCAGCCGGCCGCCACAGAAACATATAATCGGACAATTGGCAACGGCCACGACGTGGGGATGGGACATGCAGCATGACGTGCACAGCATCATCGGCATCAACTGGGGCAGCAGCAATCTTCGCGCCTACCTCATCGATGCATCCGGACAGATGGCCGACAGCCTTGAGGCCCCGGCAGGCGTGGCCGGCCTGGACCGCGATGGCATGGTGGCCGCCGCCGATGCGATCCGCCAGCGCTGGCCCGCCGCTGGCCACGTCTACGCGGCAGGCATGATCGGTTCCACCGTGGGCTGGGCGGATGCGGGCTATGTGGATTGCCCCGCCGGTGTGACCGATGTGGCGCGCAACCTGGTCACGGCCCATATCGGGACGCTGTCGATGCGCATCGTGCCTGGCATGGCCTGTGTGCGCACCGCCGACGGCGCGCCGGACGTGCTGCGCGGCGAAGAGACCGAGCTGCTGGGGCTGCTCGCCGGCGGTGGCATCGAGGCCACCTCGATTGTTGCCCTGCCCGGCACGCATACCAAGTGGATCGAACTGGTCGATGGCCGCGTCCACTCCTTCATGACCGCGATGTCCGGCGAGCTGTTCGACCGCCTTGCCAGCGGCGGCCTGCTGGCATCGGTACTGGAAGGACCGGGCGACGCCGGCCCGGCATTTGCCGAAGGCATGCGTGCAGCAGCGCGGGGTGGGCTGGGGTTGGGCACGTTGCTGTTCGGCGTGCGCGCACGCGTGGTGCGCGGGGTTCTGCCGCGCACCGAAAGCAGCGCGTACCTGCGCGGCCTGCTCGCCGGTGCGGAGATCGCCGATGCGCTGGCGCTGTACCCGCAACTGCAGCAGGCCTGCGTGCCATTGATCGGATCAGCGCCGGTGTGCCGCCTCTACCAGGCCGCGTTGGCCGGGATGGGCATCGCATCGCGCCCGGTGGCTTCAGCCGATGCCGTTGTCCGCGGATTCCATGCGCTTCATCAACTCGCGGCCAGCTAGGCCGAATACGTCGTGTTGCGTCGCAACGTGCGTATTGTCTGATTATATGTTTTTGTACGCCCACGACATTGAGAGGGGTCTGGGGCAATGCTTGCTGGCAAGGGAAAGACGGCGGGACTGATCGGGGCGATGGCACTGGCGGCTGCATCAGCCGCACACGGACAGGCGCGCACGGTGCTGGGCACCACGGCTGATGGCACGCGGGTCGAGTCGATCCAGTTGCGCGACGGCAGCGGCATGCAGGCCACCGTATTGACCCTGGGCGCAGCACTGCATTCGCTGCAGGTGCCGGACCGCGATGGCGCGTACGCCGATGTGCTGCTCGCTGATGGCACGCTGCAGGCCACCCTGGACAAGCCACAGTATTTCGGCGCGACGGTCGGTCGCTTCGCCAACCGCATCGCCGCAGGTCGCTTCAGCCTGGATGGCCGGACCTACCAGGTGCCCACCAATGACGGCCCCAACAGCCTGCACGGCGGCAGCCGTGGCTTCGACAAGGTGGTCTGGGATGTGGTCGAGGCCAAGGCCGACCACGTGACGCTGCGCCACGTCAGCGCCGATGGGGAACAGGGTTTCCCCGGCACGCTCACCGTCACCGCGACCTACACGCTGCAGGGCAATGGTCGCGTGCTGGTCGAGTACCGCGCGACCACCGACGCGCCGACCATCGTCAACCTGAGCAACCACGCCTACTGGAACCTGTCAGGCGAAGGCTCGGGTACGGCCATGGAGCACGAACTGACCATTCCGGCCAGCGCCTACACGCCCGTGGATGCCACCCTGATTCCCACCGGCGTGCTGCAGCCTGTGGAAGGCACGGCGTTTGATTTCCGCACGGCCAAGCCCATCGGGCGCGACCTGCGCCGTGGCGATGAGCCGCAGCTGCTGCACGGCCATGGCTATGACCACAACTGGGTGATCAGCCGCAGCCCCAGCAAAGAGCTTCGTGAAGTTGCCCGCGTCCACGACCCCCGTTCGGGCCGGGTGATGACCCTGTTGTCGACGCAGCCGGGCCTGCAGTTCTACTCCGGCAACTTCCTTGATGGCAGCACCGTGGGCAAGAGCGGTTCGGTCTACCGGCAGGGTGATGCCATTGCGCTGGAACCGCAGCTGTTCCCGGACACGCCGAACCAGCCTGCGTTCGGCTCGGCACGGCTGGACCCTGGCCAGACCTATCTGAACCGCATCGTCTACCAGTTCTCGACCGACCGCGACGCCCCCGCGCGCCGCTGAGTCACGCCTCCGTCGCGGCGACCAGGCACCCGCGGCCGCCGCGACCCGACGACATCGCACCACGCCCCGCCCTTCCGGCACCTGCCGGGAGCGGGCAGCTCATGACCAAGGAGATGCATCCCATGCGAAAGTGGCTTTCCCCCTTGCTGGCAACCCTGCTCGCCGTCGCGCCGATGGCGCATGCGAGCGACACCGCACGCTGGACCCCGGCGCAGGCCGACGCGTGGTATGCAAAGCAGCAGTGGCTGGTTGGTTCGAACTACGCAACGTCCAACGCGATCAACCAGCTGGAGATGTTCCAGCCCGAGACCTTCGACCCGGTGGCGATCGACCGCGAGCTGGGCTGGGCACACGAGCAGTTCGGCATGAACACCATGCGCGTGTACCTGCATGACCTGCTGTGGAAGCAGGACCCGCAGGGCCTGATCAAGCGCATCGACACGTTCCTGGATATCGCCCAGAAGCACGGCATCCGCCCGATGTTCGTGCTGTTCGACAGCTGCTGGGATCCGGACCCGGTGCTCGGCCCCCAGCACCGCCCCATTCCGGGCGTGCACAACTCGGGCTGGGTGCAGAGCCCCAGCCGACATGCCCTGGTGGACCCGGCCAATGACGCCCACTTCCGCAGCTATGTGGAGGGCGTCGTGGGCGCCTTCGCCGATGACAAGCGCGTGCTGGCCTGGGACCTGTGGAACGAACCGGACAACCCGGGCGGCGGCAACTACATGGACAAGCAGCTGGAGGGCGAGCAGGCCCGCATTGCCGAGCTGCTGCCGAAGATCTTCGAGTGGGCGCGGAGCAGGAAGCCGACCCAGCCGCTGACCAGCGGCGTGTGGATCGGTGATGACTGGTCGCCGGGCGCCGCTTCGCTGACCTCGATCCAGCGCACCCAGCTGGAACAGTCCGATGTGATCACCTTCCACAACTACGAGCAGCCCGAAGCCTTCCAGGCACGTGTAGCGCAGCTGCGCAAACATGGCCGTCCGCTCATCTGCACCGAGTGGCTGGCCCGCGGTGCAGGCTCCAATGTCGACACCATCCTGCCGATCGCCCGCCGCGAAAACATCGGCATGATCAACTGGGGCTTCGTGGATGGCGCCATCCAGACCCGCTTCCCGTGGGACAGCTGGCAGCGCCCGTACACGATGGAAGAACCCACCGTCTGGTTCCACGACCTGTTGAAGGCCGATGGAACGCCTTACCGCGCCCGTGAGGCAGAGCTGTTCCGCAGCCTGGCCAAGACCCCCCGCAACGCCGTGCCCGCCCTCTGAATCTTCCGCTGCGCCGGCACTGCCCGGTGCAGCTCCCACCTGCGCTTGTTTTCCGGAATCCGGAGCTACCGCCATGACCGTTTCTTCTTCCCGCACCCTGCTCTCCCTTGCCATCCTGTCCGCACTGGCCCTGCCCGGCCTTGCCCTGGCCCAGGACACCAGCACCGCCGGACCGGCCTCACCCGCGGCCCAGCAGCCGACCGCCACCGATCTTGATACCGTGACGGTGACCGCGCTGCGCCAGAGCCTGCAGACCGCGCAGACGCTCAAGCAGGAAGCGGCCATGGTGGTCGATTCAATCGTTGCCGAAGACATCGGCAAGCTGCCGGACAACAGCGTTGCCGATGCACTGCAGCGCGTGACCGGCGTGCAGGTCGCGCAGGGCAACCAGGGCGAGACCACCGGGGTCGTCATCCGTGGCCTGCCCAATGTGGTGAGCACGCTCAACGGGCGCGAGATCTTCAGCAGCTCGGGGCGCGGCTATGCCTTCCAGAACCTGCCGGCCACCGCAATCAAGACCCTCAGTGTCTACAAGAGCAGCGAAGCCAGCCTGCCGCTGGGCGGCATTGCCGGCCTGGTTGATATCGAACTGCGCAGGCCGCTGGATTTCGACGGTGCCGAGATTGCCGGCACGGTCACCGGCACGCACAGCAAGTACGGCGGCGACATCGACCCGTCGGCCAGCCTGCTGCTGAGCAACCGCTGGGATACCGACGCTGGGCAGTTCGGCGCCATGGTCAACTTCGGCTATGTCGGCAAGCACTATGTCTACGATGCGGTGTGGGGTGACTTCCCCAAGGTGCTGAACAACGACGACGGCACACCGATGCGCACCGACGCCGGCAACCTGGTGGCGGCGCCGAATGGCTGGGGTACCAATTACAGCCAGGGCGACCGCAAGCGCAGCGCCTTCAACTACGCGCTACAGTGGAAGCCGAGCGAGCGCACCGAGGTCTACGTCGAAGGCCTGTACGACTTCGTGCGCGATGACTATGACCAGGCATTCCTGTTCAGCTTCCCGGTGGGCGCGGTACAGCCGACCCGCCTGCAGGTGGGCGACAACTGCTATGCCAACCGCCTTGACGGCCCCCTGGCCGGGCAGACCATCTGCGATGCCACCAGTGGCGAATGGACCGGCGACACCTATGCCGCCAGCAGCACCCAGGCCCATCGGCAGCGTGGCCAGGACATCCAGAACGCGCTTGGATTCAAGTGGCGCGGGGATCAGCTGGAGCTGTCCACGGAGGTGTCGCGCACCTCGGGCTACTACCGCGATGAGAACTTCATCATCGACACCTTCATGAACGGCCCGATCACCACGATCTGGGACGGCACGGCAGGCAAGCACCAGAACTGGCATCTGGCCGGCAACCCGGCCAGCGACTCCTCGCGCTACTACCTCAATGGGCTCTTCCAGACGTGGGGCGAGTCGCGTGGCGAGGAAAACAGCTGGCGCGGTGATGGCCGCTTCGAATTCCTCGATGGCCCGATCGCCGCCATCCAGTTCGGCCTGCGCTATGCAGACCGCAATGCAAGCGCGAAGGGCAGCGTCGAGATCAGCACTCCGCCCCCGGGCGGTCCCGGCACCGGCAACATCACCGCTTCGCCGAACCCGGCCAACCAGGTCGACGCCCTGCTTGCGTCCGGCGCGATCCCGGGCGGCACGTTCTTCTGCAGCAAGCGCGGCAACTCGGCCCTGAACCAGCCGTTCCTGACGCCCTGCTATGACTACCTGATCGGCAACGCCGATGCGCTGCGCAACTACTACGGGCTGGCCGACGGCCTGGCCGCAGAGAATCCGGGGCGCTTCTTCGACATCCAGGAGCGCAAGTCGGCCGGCTACCTGCAGGCCAAGTACGATTTCAACCTGGGCAACCTGCGGGTGGATGGCCTGGTCGGCGTCCGCGCCGAGCAGATCAAGCGCGAGCTCAATGCCTACTCGTTCGATGCCGCCAGCGGCGTCTACAGCGCCATCAGCCGCGATACCAAAGATACCCAGGCGCTGCCCAATGCCAGCCTGAACCTGCACTTCAACGAGGCTTGGCAGCTGCGCCTGGTCGCGGCCAAGACCATGAGCTACCCGGACTTCGGCGCGCTGAATCCTTCGATCTCGCTGAACCCGGGCACGCTCAACCGTGCCGGCGTGGCCAGCAGCGGCAACCCGGACCTGAGCCCGATCAAGTCGACCAACTACGACGCCTCGCTGGAGTGGTACTTCTCACCGGTGGGCTACGTCAGCACCGGCGTCTTCTACCGCGACATCAACGGCTACATCCAGAACTACATCACCAACGTCGACATTGCCGGGGAAACCTACGAGCTGTCCTCGCCGCAGAGCGCCGGCAGCGGCCACCTGCAGGGCGTGGAATTCGCCTACCAGCAGACCTTCGACTTCCTGCCCGGGGCCTGGAGCGGCCTGGGTGCGCAGTTCAATTACACCTACATCGAAGGTGACACCAAGTCGCCGGAATTCATCGGCGGCCCGATCACCACCCGCCCGCTGCAGAACGTTTCCAAGAACAACTACAACGCCGTGCTGTTCTACGAGAACTTCGGCATGTCGGCGCGCCTGGCCTATGGCTACCGCAGCCGTTACATCGATTTCTTCACCCAGCCCACCGTGGCCGGCACCGAAGACCAGGTGGAGGCTGCCAGCTCGCTGGACTTCTCGATCAGCTACGACGCCACCCCGCGCACCACCGTGGTGTTTTCCGCCACCAACCTGCTGGGCAACAACCTGCACCAGTACTGGGGCAACGGCAACACCCGCCCGCGTGACATCCGCTACCAGGACAAGACCGTGGGCATCGGCTTCCGGTTCAAGCTCTGAAGGAAGACTGCATGAACACCCCCCACACCCTGCTGCATCCCTTTTGTCGGATAATAGGAGTGGCCGCGGCCTGCGGCGCACCGAGCCAGAGGGGCACCCGTGAAACGGATCGAGGTACGCAATCTCTACGACCAGGTCGCCCAGGAGATCGGGCAACGGATCATCAGCGGCGTACTTCAGCCAGGCGAGTTCCTGCCCAAGGAAGAACTTCTGGCGCAGACCTTGTCCGTGAGCCGTTCCGCGCTGCGCGAGGGCTTGAAGGTACTGGGCTCGAAAGGGTTGATCGAAACACGCCAGAAGACCGGGTCACGGGTACGCGAGCCGCGGCACTGGAAGCAGCTGGACAGCGACATCCTGGCGTGGCGCTGCGCGTTGATGCCCACCCAGGATTTCGTCAACAAGCTGGTGGAGATGCGCGAAGTGATCGAGCCGGCGGCAGCGGCGCTGGCAGCCCAGCGACGCTCGCCCGCACAGCTGGCCAGGATCGGCGAGGCGTACCAGGCCATGGCCGATGCGACCGACCAGGACGCATGGGCCAAGGCCGACCTGGCGTTCCACGAGAGCGTGCTCGATGCCACCAGCAACGAGCTGCTGGGCTCGTTGTTCTCGGTCATCGACGCGGCGCTGGGCACCTTCTTCCTGCTCTCGGCGCAGACGGCCAAGGACTTCAAGTACTCCCTGCCCCGGCATTTCGACGTATACGACGCCATCAGGCTGAAGCAGCCCGATGCGGCGCGCGCCGCCATGCTGGACATGATTGCCGACTCCAAGGCCAACCTGAAGGGTGGCCGGCGCAGGCGCGCACCCGCTCGATAGAGGATTTCCGATGAGTACCGCGTGGATGCAACCCCTTCCCCTGGTTGCGATCCTGCGCGGGCTCACCCCGCAGGAAGCACCCGCGATCGGTGCGGCCCTGGCCGATGCCGGCTTCCATCTGCTGGAAGTGCCGCTCAATTCACCGCAGCCACTGCACAGCATCGAACTGCTGGCCCGGCAGCTGGGTGACCGTTGCCTGGTCGGCGCTGGCACGGTGCTGACCACCGGCCAGGTACAGGACGTCGCCAATGCGGGCGGCCGCCTGCTGGTGATGCCACATGCCGATGTCGAGGTGATCGCTTCGGCACATGCGCTGGGCATGCGCTGCACGCCCGGCGTTGCCACCCCGACCGAGGCCTTCGCTGCGCTGCGCGCTGGCGCCGACGCACTCAAGCTGTTCCCTGCCGAGCAGTTGCCGCCCCCCGTATTGAAGGCCTGGTCAAGCGTATTGCCGGCGGGCACCGCACTGCTGCCGGTCGGCGGCATCACCCCTGAGCGCATGGCCGCCTATCGCAGCGCCGGCGCCGCCGGCTTCGGCATCGGCTCGGCGCTATATGCCCCGGGAACCCCGGCGGCCGAAGTCGCACGCCGCGCACGCGCCTTCATCGACGCCTGGCACCAGGCGAACACGGACTCCCACGCATGAAAATCACCGCCATCACCACCTTCCTCGTGCCGCCGCGCTGGTGCTTTGTGCGCATCGACACCGACACGGGCATCAGCGGCTGGGGCGAGCCCATCGTCGAAGGGCGCGCACATACCGTTGCCGCCGCTGTGGAAGAGCTTTCCGATTACCTGATCGGCAAGGACCCGCGCCACATCGAGGACCACTGGAACGTCCTCTACCGCGGCGGCTTCTATCGCGGCGGCCCGATCCTGATGAGTGCGCTGGCCGGCATCGACCAGGCGCTGTGGGACATCCACGGCAAGGCACTGGGCGTACCGGTGCACACGCTGCTGGGCGGCCCCGTCCGCGAGCGCATCCGGGTCTATTCGTGGATCGGCGGTGACCGCCCCGCAGACACGGCGCGTGCAGCTGCCGAAGCCGTGGCCCGGGGCTTCACCGCGGTCAAGATGAACGCTACCGAAGAAGTGCAGTTCGTCGATTCGCATGCCAAGGTCACCCGCGTGCTGGAGAACGTGCAGGCCGTGCGCGATGCGGTCGGCAGCGATGTCGGCCTGGCCGTGGACTTCCATGGGCGCGTGCACAAGCCGATGGCCAAGGTGCTGATGCGCGAACTGGCCCCGTTCAACCTGATGTTCATCGAGGAGCCGGTGCTTTCCGAACACCTGGAAGCCATTCCGGAACTGGCCGCGCTTTCGCCGGCACCGATCGCCCTCGGCGAACGCCTGTACTCGCGCTTCGACTTCAAGCGCGTGCTGCAGACCGGTGGCGTGGACATTCTGCAGCCGGATCCTTCGCACTCGGGCGGCATCACCGAAACGCGCAAGATCGCAGCCATGGCCGAAGCCTACGACGTGGCCCTCGCCCTGCACTGCCCGTTGGGACCGATCGCCCTGGCCGCCAACCTGCAGCTGGATGCGGTCTGCTACAACGCCTTCATCCAGGAACAGAGCCTGGGCATCCACTACAACGCCAGCAACGACCTGCTCGACTACCTGGTCGACCGTACGCCCTTCCAGTACCAGGACGGGTTCGTCAGCATCCCCGATGGCCCCGGGCTGGGCATCGAGATCAACCAGGCCTACGTGGACGAGCGTGCCGCCGAAGGCCATCGTTGGCGCAACCCCATCTGGCGCCATGCCGATGGCAGCGTGGCCGAGTGGTGAGCGGCATGAGCATCCCCCTCTCTTCGCAGCCCGCCATGGCCACCTATCCCAGCCTGGACGGTCGCAGTGTGCTGGTGACCGGCGGTGCCACCGGCATCGGCGCGGCCTTCGTCGAGCACTTTGCCCGGCAGGGTGCCAGGGTCGCCTTCCTCGACATCGACGATGCCAGCGGCCATGCACTGGTCCAGGCACTGGCCGATGTGCGCCACGTTCCGATCTACCTGCATGCCGATGTCACCGCGCTTGCGTCCTTCCAGGCCGCCATCGCCGAGGCCCGCCGGCAGATCGGCCCCATCGCAGTGCTGGTCAACAATGCCGCCAACGACGCCCGCCACAGCCTTGCCGACACGCGAGCCGAAGACTTCGAGCGCAGCATCGCGGTCAACCTGCGCCACCAGTACTTCGCCATCCAGGCCGTCGCACCGGACATGCGCGTACTCGGCGGCGGCTCGATCATCTGCCTGGGTTCCACCGGCTGGATGATCAAGAACAGCGGCTACCCGATGTACGCCATGGCCAAGTCGGCCGTGCACGGCCTGGTCAACGGCCTGGCGCGGGAACTGGGCCAGGACCGCATCCGTATCAACGCGCTGGTGCCGGGCTGGGTGATCACCGAAAAACAGCAGCGGCTGTGGCTGGATGAAGAAGGCGAAGCACAACTGCGCCGCGCGCAGTGCCTGCCCGGTTACCTGCGTGCGGATGACCTTGCCCGTGCAGCGCTGTTTCTTGCGGCCGACGACAGCCGCATGTGTACGGGGCAGGATTTCATCGTGGATGGAGGCTGGGTGTGAATGCAGCCCTGACTCCTGCGGTGGCGTCCGCCAATACGCTGGGTGAAGGCGTCGTGTGGTGCGAACGCGAGCAGGCGGTGTACTGGACCGACATCGTCCAGTCCCGGCTGTGGCGCTACCAGCCAGCCACCGCAGCGGTGGACCAGTGGGCGATGCCCGAACGCCTGGCATCGGTGGCCTTGTGCGAGGCGGATGGCTGGCTCCTGCTGGCGCTGGCAACGCGGCTGGCATTCTTCCATCCCGGGCGCAACGAACTGCGCGAACTGCACCGGCTGGACGAAGTCGCACAGACCCGCGCCAACGACGGCGCCTGCGACCGCCAGGGCCGCTTCGTGTTCGGCATGCTGCACGAACCGGCCGTGGGCCCGAAGCAGGCGGTGGCGCCGTTCTACCGGCTGCACGCCGATCTACGGCTGGAGCGTCTTGCCCTGCCAGCAGTTGCGATCTCCAACAGCGTGGCCTTCAGCCCGCGCGGTGACACCCTGTACTTCTGCGATTCGCAGCAGAAGCTGCTGTGGTGCTGCCGCTATGGCGACACGCTCGGCCCGGTGCAGGTGTTTGCCGACCTGCGTGATGAGCCCGGCGAGCCGGACGGCAGCGCGGTCGATGCAGAGGGCGGCCTGTGGAATGCGCGCTGGGGCGCATCACGGATCGTCCGTTATCTGCCTGATGGCCGCGAGGACTGCGTCATCCATGTGCCGGCCAGCCAGCCGACCCGGCCCGCCTTCGGCGGCAGCGACCTGCGGACGTTGTTCGTCACCAGCGCGCTGGACGGGCTGGACCCGGCCCAACGCCTCCGCGAGCCGCTGGCCGGCCATCTGTTCGCCATCGATGCCGGCATCGCCGGCATTCCCGAGCGCCGGTTCGCCGGCAACCCCGACCACCTGCCGCCCCGCTGACAGCGCGGACCACCCGCGGAGATTCCATGAGCCTTTCCACCCTCGATATCTGCATCGTCCTGGCTTACCTGGCCGGCATCTTCATCCTTGCGCAGTGGGTGTCGCGCGAGAAGGACGGGCAACAGAAATCGGCCCAGGACTACTTCCTGGCCAGCCGCAGCCTGCCCTGGTGGGCGATCGGTGCCTCGCTGATCGCAGCCAACATTTCGGCAGAACAGATCATCGGCATGTCCGGCTCCGGCTACGCCATCGGCCTGGCCATCGCCTCGTATGAGTGGATGGCGGCACTGACCCTGCTGATCGTGGGCAAGTGGTTCCTGCCGATCTTCCTGCGCAATGGCATCACCACCATGCCGCAGTTCCTGGAGGAACGGTACGGCAACCGCATCCGCACGTTGATGGCGGTGTTCTGGCTGGGGCTGTACGTATTCGTCAACCTGACGTCGATCCTCTGGCTGGGCTCGATCGCCATTGCCGGCGTGGCAGGCCTGGACCAGAACGTGGCGCTGGTGCTGCTGGGCGCATTCGCGCTGCTGTACCAGCTGTACGGTGGCCTGAAGGCGGTTGCACTGACCGACATCGTGCAGGTCTGCCTGCTGGTGCTGGGCGGCCTGCTGGTAACGTTCATCACGCTGGGCAAGATCGGCGACGGCAGTGTCAGCGATGGCTTCATGCAGCTGTGGCAGGCGCACCCGGAACGGTTCGAGATGATCCTGAGCAAGGACAACCCGTTCTACAAGGATCTCCCCGGCCTGTCGGTGCTGCTGGGCGGCATGTGGATCGCCAACCTGAGCTACTGGGGCTTCAACCAGTACATCATCCAGCGGGCGCTGGCCGCGAAGAATCTGCAGGAAGCGCAGAAGGGCGTGGTGTTCGCAGCCTTCCTCAAGCTGCTGCTGCCGGCCATCGTGGTGGTGCCGGGCATTGCCGCGGTGATGCTGGCGCCCAACCTGGAACGCCCTGATGCCGCCTACCCGACCATGCTGGGGCTGCTGCCCAGTGGCATTCTCGGCCTGGTGTTCGCCGCCCTGATCGCCGCCATCGTCGCTTCGCTGGCATCCAAAATCAATTCGGTGGCCACCATCTTCACCCTGGATTTCTACGCCAAGCGCGCGCCGGACGCACCGCAGGCCAAGCTGGTCCGGGTCGGCCGGCTGGCGGCCACCGTTTCGATCATCGTGGCCCTGCTGACTGCGCGGCCGCTGCTGGGCAGCTTCGACCAGGGCTTCCAGTACATCCAGGAGTTCACCGGCTTCTTCACTCCGGGCATCGTGGTGATCTTCCTGCTGGGCCTGTTCTGGAAGCGCGCCAATGAAGCCGGCGCGCTGGCGGCAGCCATCGGTTCGTTCGTGCTGTCGCTTGCGTTCAAGCTGCTGTGGCCGCTGCTGCCCTTCATGGACCGCATGGGCGTGGTGTTCCTGGCCACGCTGCTGCTCGGCGTCGGCGTGGCGCTGGCCACCCGTGCACGCGGTGATCGTGACCGCATCCGTACCGATGACGTGGGCTTCGCTACCGCGCCTTCGTTCAACGTTGCCTCGTTGGCCGTGGTGGCCATCCTTGTCGCGCTGTACGCAACCTACTGGTGACCGAGATGCGCCTGATGAAACTGCCCCCGATGGACGCTCTGGCCCACCCACTGCGACGCAGCAGCCTGGCACTGGGCTTCGCTGCGCTGCTTGTCGCCGCCCAGCCCGCCACTGCAACCACCGTGGAGTGGGGAGACACGGTGACGGTTGACGCTGCCAATGCCGGTTGGGGCCGTCTGGCCCGGCTGCCCGACGGACGCTGGCTGGCCGTAACCACTCACTATCCCAAGGGCCGCCCGACCACGCTGCAGCTGCTGGTCAGTGATGACAACGCGCGCACGTGGGCGCCCTTGTCCAGCGTGTCCGAGCCCGGGCGGCTGCTCGACAACGGCGAACTGCGTGTCATGCCCGATGGCCGGGTGCTGCTGGCCATGCGCTCACTGATCGACCGCCGCTCGTACCGTCTCAACCTGTATGCCAGCGATGACCAGGGCCGGCAGTGGCATTTCCTCAGCACCATTACCGCCAACGAAACGCCGCGCGGGCGCAAGGACCGCGGTGTCTGGGAACCCGTGCTGACGCCGCTGCAGGATGGCAGCCTGTCGGTGGTCTATGCCGATGAAACCCGCGCCGACGAAAAACCCTCCTACAACCAGGTGGTGTCGCAGCGCATATCCAACGACGGTGGCCGCACCTGGTCTGCAGCGGCGACCATTGCCGAACAGCCTGGCGGAGGCCGCCTGCGGCCGGGCATGCCGGTCATCTCGGCTCGCCCGGGCGGCGGCTACCTGATGGTGCTGGAAACCTGCGGCGACGATCCTCAATGCCCGGTGTCGTACAAAACGTCAACGGACGGCCGCACGTGGCCGGTCGGCCTGGGCACGCCCCTCGCCGACCAGAAGTGCGGCCCGCATGTCACGAGTACCACCAGCGGCGCAATGTTCGTGACCTCCTGCCTCAATGAGGTCAGTGCAAGCGAGGACGCCGGCGCTACCTGGAAAACGATCCGCCCGCCCGCATGGCCACTCGGCTTCCGTCACTCCTGGCCCGCTGTTGTCGAGATCGGCCCGCAGGAGATCGGCGTGGTCAATGTGGTGGAGGGGGCTGTGCAGATCCGGTTCGGCACATACCGGCCCTCGACTGACCGCTGAACGGGCACGTTGCGCCAAAGCCTACCAACTGGTAGATTGATACTTTGGACCTTCAGGTGCCTCATGGATACCGAGCTCTCGCCAAAAGCTGCTGAGATCGTCGCCTACACCCGTATTCTGCTCGAGTCTGGGGGCTACAACAGTTTCAGCTATGCAGACATCGCAGCGCAGGTAAACATCAGCAAGGCCAGCATCCACCACCACTTCCCCACCAAGGTCGATCTGGTCCGGGAGGTCGTGGCGCGCTACCGCGCCGAAGCCCGTGCCGGCCTGGCGCTGCTGGAAGGCCAACTGGACAACCCGCTGGGCGAGCTGACCGCCTATTCGGATTACTGGTCCAGCTGCATCCTGGGCGGCACGTCCTCGTTCTGCATCGGCGCGATGCTGGCAGCCGAGCTGCCCACGCTGCCGCCCGAAGTCGCGGCGGAGGTGCGCGGGCATTTCGATGACCTGAGCCAGTGGCTCACCTCGACGATGACGCGGGGTCTCTCCCGGGGCCAGCTGCAGCTGCATGCGACGCCACAGGTGGAAGCCCGCACCTTCATGGCCGCGGTACATGGTGCGATGCTCGCCGCGCGTGGCCTGGGCGAACCGGCGGCGTTCGAGTCCCTGGTCCGGGTGTCGCTTGATCGCCTGGCCCCGGCCGCCTGATCCCCTTCGACCCCACGGGAAGCGTGCTCCATGGCGACGACACTCCAGAAACAGGTAGCCTTCCTTCGCGAGATCGACCAGCTGAAGAACGTGGTTCGCCAGTCTCCCCTGCTCGACCGCAGCCGGCGTGAGAACTCGGCCGAACATTCCTGGCACTTGGCGATGTACGCACTTGTGCTGGTTGAGCACGCCGCGGAAGCGGTCGATGTGCAACGCGTGCTGACCATGCTTCTGCTGCACGACATCGTTGAAATTGACGTGGGTGACATGCCCATCCATGGCGGCACCAGTGCCGCGCATCAGGCGCAGCTGGAGGCCGTTGCCGCCCAGCGGCTTTTCGGCATGCTGCCGCAGCCACAGGGCGAGGACATGTTGGCGCTGTGGCATGAATTTGAAGGCGCGCGCAGCGCCGACGCCAGGTTTGCGAAGGCGTTGGATCGCTTCCAACCCCTGCTGGCGAACATATTCGCCGGCGGCGGGACCTGGACCGAGAATGGCGTCTCCATGGAACAAGTGCTCGAGCGCTACGGTCCGGTCATCCGCGAAGGCGCGCCGAGCCTGTGGGCACTCTGCGAACAGTGGGTCATCGAGCACTTCCAAGGCCACCCGGCGTCCCGCTGAAGCCCAGGAAATGAACAGAAGGCAACCCGGCGCGGTGCCCTGACGCAAACTGATTGACGATCTACCTACTGGTAGGCAAGCATGCACGTCGATAGCCTACCTATTGGTAGATAGGCCAACACCCACCCACGCTTCTTCCTTTCGAATCCGGAGAATTTCATGACTGCCACCGCCCCTTCCGTGTCCCCGGCAAGTGCCTGGCTCCAGCGCTACTACTTCCTGCGCGCAGGCGTGTCCATTGCGTGGATCGCCTTGGCCGTTGTGGTTGGCCGGCAGAACGCAGCCGTAGGTGCGGTGCTGCTGGTGCTGTACCCGGCATGGGATGCGCTGGCGAACTACATCGATGCCCGCCGCACCGGTGGCTTGGGTGCGAACGGCACGCAGATGTTCAACTTCATCGTCAGCGTGGTGACTGCCATTGCCATCGGCGTTGCCCTCACTTCCGGCATGGTCGCCACGATCAAGGTCTTCGGTGTCTGGGCGATCCTCTCCGGCCTGCTGCAACTGGCTACCGCGGTGCGTCGCTGGAAGAGCACAGGTGGCCAGTGGGTCATGATCCTCAGTGGCGCGCAATCGGCAGCCGCCGGCGCGTTCTTCTTCAAGCAGGCCAGCAGTGGCATCGCCTTGGATGTCACCACGGTGGCCCCCTACGCCGGCCTGGGCGCGTTCTATTTCCTGCTCTCGGCCATCTGGGTGACCGTCAAGAATGCGCGCGCACGTTCGGCCGTCAAATCGGGCTGAGTCTGTGAGCCATCTACGCCGTCGCTATCGTGTTGTACGTGCGCACAGCGTCGCTCTGGCCGGCCCGCTGAGCGTGGAAGACCAGGCGGCCCAATCCATGCCGGATGCCAGCCCGACCAAGTGGCATCTGGCACATACCAGCTGGTTCTTCGAAACGTTCCTGCTGGCGCCGCACCTGCCGGGGTACGCTGCGTTTGATCCAACGTTCGGCTACCTCTTCAACTCGTACTACGAAGGCGCCGGCCCACGGCTGCCGCGTGCAGAACGCGGCCTGATGACACGCCCCTCCGCCCACGATGTACTGGCGTATCGCGCCCATGTCGATGCTGCAATGGACAGGCTGCTGCACGCGTTGCCGGCGGCCTGCACCGGACTGGTCGAGCTTGGCCTGGCACATGAGGAGCAGCACCAGGAACTGATCCTCATGGACGTGCTGCACCTGTTCTCCCGATCGGCGCTGTCGCCTGCGTATCGGCCGGAACTCCCCTCCCGCGCGCGGCCTGCCGGGCCCATGCAATGGGCCGACATCGCCGGCGGGCTGGTGGACATCGGCGCGACAGGCGACGACTTCGCTTTCGACAATGAAATGCCTCGCCACACGGTCTTCCTGCACGCCTTCGCGCTTGCCGATCGCCTGGTCAGCAATGAGGAATGGCTGGCCTTCATGGCCGATGGCGGCTATCGGCGGCCTCTGCTGTGGCTGGCCGATGGCTGGGCAACCGCCCAAGCGCAGGGCTGGCAGGCACCGCTCTACTGGCGCGATGAAGGCGACCAATGGAGCACCCTGACGCTGCAGGGCCGCACCCCATTGGATCCACACGCTCCCGTGCGCCACGTCAGCTACTACGAGGCTGACGCTTACGCTCGCTGGGCCGGTGCGCGCCTGCCCAGCGAAGCCGAGTGGGAGCACGCTGCAATGACGCTCCCCAACCTGGGCGGCCTGTACGACCAGGCATGGCAATGGACCTGCAGCGCCTACCACGCCTACCCCGGCTTCCGCGCGCCGCCTGGAACCGTGGGCGAATACAACGGCAAGTTCATGGCGGGCCAGATGGTCCTGCGCGGTGGTTCCTCGATCACCCCTCCCGGACACGCAAGGGCGACGTACCGTAATTTCTTTGCGCCTGCCCAGCGCTGGATGTTCAATGGCGTGCGCCTGGCACGCGACAACGATCCTGCCGTGTCGGCGCCGTCAAGCGCGTTCCTCGATGACGTGCTTCGTGGTTTCTCGGCGACCCCGAAAAATATGCCGGCCAAATACTTCTATGACGAAGAAGGCTCGCGCTTGTTCGAGGCGATCTGCGCCACGCCCGAGTACTACCTTACCCGCACCGAACTGGCCCTCCTGCGGTCTTCGGCGGCCGACATCGCCGGCCACATCGAACCCGGAACCGTGCTCGTAGAGTTCGGCAGCGGCGCCAGCGTGAAAACACGCGTCCTCCTGGATGCCTCGCCCCACCTCGGCGCTTACGTACCCATCGACATCAGCGCGTCCGCGATTGCGCAGGCGGGTGCGGCCATCGCACGTGACTATCCCCATCTGCAACTGGCCGCACTGGCAGGCGACTTCACCCAGGCTGTCACCCTGCCCGGGCTCGCTGATGGACATGCGCGGCTGGGCTTCTTCCCGGGTTCTACGCTGGGCAACTTCAGCCCAGGGGAATCGGTCGCGCTGCTGTCGCATCTGCGCAACCTCCTGGGCTCGGGCGCCCAGCTTCTGATCGGCGTGGACCTGGTAAAGGACAAAGAAACGCTGTTGGCTGCGTACGACGATGCCGCCGGCGTCACCGCAGCCTTCAACCGCAATCTGCTGGTGCGGATCAACGACGAACTGGGCGCCAACTTCGATCCGGGTGCATTCCTGCACCGTGCGCATTGGAACGCCAGCGAGTCCCGCATGGAGATGTGGCTGCTAAGCCGCCGCGAGCAGGCGGTACGGATTGCAGGCCATGCGTTTCACTTCGCCCTTGGCGAAGGACTGCACACCGAGAGCTCCCACAAATTCACGCCCCAGCGCCTGGCGGCAATCGCAGAATGTGCCGGCTGGAGCGTGGAGGATCAGTGGCTGGACCATGATCTGCCCTACGGGCTGTTCCTGCTGTCGTTGGCCTGAGGGGAAACGACGCCAGCCATGATGCGGCGCAGCTCAGCCACCTGATGCGGCCATGGCCTGCGCGCGTGCCTGGGCCGCTCCGACGGCCGCGTCCAGCATCGCCGGCCAGCCGCCCTCGGCCAGCACCGCCAGCGCGGCCTGCGTGGTTCCGCCGGGAGACGTCACCTGCGCCCGCAGCTGCGCGGGTGTCGTGGCAGAGGCCTGCAGCATGCGCGCTGCGCCCAGCAGCGTCTGCTGGGCCAGCTGCCGGCTGCTGTCGGCCGGCAGGCCGCGCACTTCGGCGGCCCGCTGCAGGGCTTCGGCCAGCAGGTACAGATACGCCGGGCCACTGCCGGCCACCGCCGTCGCCGTGTCCATCTGCGCTTCCTCGTCCAGCCACACGGTGGACCCGCAGCCACGGAACAGCGCTTCCACCTGTGCACGTGCCGCGTCAGGCAGCGCACCACCGGCATGCAGTGCGGTGATGCCCGCGCCGATCGCTGCAGGCTGGTTGGGCATGCTGCGCACACTGACATCGATGCCCAGCCACTGCTGCAGCCGGGCGTGGGTAACGCCGGCCATGATCGACACCACCTGCGGCGAGACCGCGGCGGCCGTGGCGGCCAGCGCGCGGCACACTGCTTCGGCGGCCTGTGGCTTCACCGCCAGCACCCACAGCGGTGCCCGCTGCGCCGCCTGCGTGGCCTGTTCGACCACCTGCACGCCGAGCTCGGCAGACAGGCCCTCGCGGATGCCCGGCAAGGGATCGGCCACCACCATCCGTGCGGGGTCCTGCCCTTGCCGCAACAGCCCCTGCAGCAGGCAGCGCGCCATGTTGCCACCACCGATGAACGCGATGTCGGCAGCAGCCTTCATCGCACCGGCTCCGTGCCCAGCTGGCTGTCCAGCCAGTCCAGCACGCGCTGCTGGACATCACGGCCGTGCGCCTGCTCGAAGAACCAGTGCGGCCCGCGCGGGTACGTCACCATCTCCACCGGCGTGCCATTGAAGCGCAGCGCGCGGTACAGCATCTCGCCCTGCGACAGCGGCACGCGCTTGTCCTGTTCGCCGTGCAGGATCAGCACCGGCACGCGGATGTTGCTGGCATGGCGGATCGGCGAATGCTGGTCGTAGACGCTGCGGTTGCGCAGCGGATCGCCAAAGTAGCCGGGCAGGTAATCCGGCGTATCGGTGGTCAGCGCCATCGCACCGATGTCGATGACCCCGGCCCCGACGATCGCGGTCTTGAAGCGCGGGCTGTTCGCCACCGCCCAGGCCGCCATGTAGCCGCCATAGCTCCAGCCCCCGATCGCCAGCCGCTGCGGATCGACGACGCCTTCCTTCTCCAGCAGGTCCACGCCGTCGAGGATGTCCTGGAAATCACCGCCGCCCCAATCGTTGCGCGCCCGCTCGGCGAACGCGCGGCCGCCGCCTTCGGAGCCGCGCGGGTTGGGCAGGAACACCGCATAGCCGTGCGTGGACAGCAGCTGCGCCCAGTCGTGCCAGGAACCCAGCCACCCCGACCACCACGCCCACGCCGGACCGCCATGGCCCTGCACCAGCGTCGGCAGCGGCGTGCCGGGCTTCCAGCCGGGCGGCGTGACCAGCAGGCCGGTGATCGGCAGCCCATCACGCGAGGAGGTCCACGCCAGTTCACGCACGTTGCCATGCGCCCAGCCCGCAACTTCCGGGTGGTGGTCGCTGCGCACCGCCAGCGTTGCGCCCTGCTGCAGCCAGACTTCCGTCGGCTGGCTGTTGCCGATGCCCAGGTAGGCGCTGCGCCCGCTGCGCGTGGTGGTGAACGCGGCGAAGGGAATCTGCGGCCGCGCCAGTTCCGTCCAGTGGCCATTGGCTGCATCCAGGCGCAGGAAGGCGCCGCGCACGCCGCGCTGGCCCAGCCCCAGCAGGTGCCCGTCGTCCTGCCAGCGCGCCAGCCACAGCGTACCGTTCCAGTCCGCCCCCAGCACCGTGCGCTGGCCGCTGCCGATGGCATGCACGGTGATGTCGGCGGTCATGCCGTGCTCGCCGAGGTGGCCGTACAGCAACCGCGTGCCGTCGGGCGACCACTGCAGCGGGTGCGCCGACGCACGCGGTTCCAGCTCGGCCTGCTGCGCGCCGCTGCCAGCATCCACCAGCACCACCTGCGAGCGGTACCAGAAGTCATTCAGCGTGGTGCCCTGCGAAACGCGCAGCGCCAGCGTGCGCCCGTCCGGCGACCACGCCAGGTCATGCACCTGCTGCCCGGGCGCGCTCAGCACGCGGGTCTGGCCGCTGCGCAGATCGCGCAGCCAGACGCGGCTGAACGCAATGGGATGGTCCACGCGCTGCGCATCGTCCCTGGCCTCGCCGGCGGCGGTGGTGGCCGCATCGGGGACATCGGCCGACAGATAGGCGATGCGCGTGCCATCGCGTGATACCTCGAAAGCGCTGACATCGCCCTCTGCGCGGGTCAGCAGCTGCGGCGCACCGCCCTGCGCATCCACGCGCCAGACCTGCGCGCCGCCCAGCGAAGCATGCTCCACGTCGGCCGGCAGCGCGCGGGTGGAGATGAAGTCCAGGTAGCGGCCATCGGCGCTCCAGCGTGGATGCTCTTCGCTGGCAGCGTCTGCGGCGGGCAGTTCCTTCGCGGTTGCCTTGCCACTGGCCGGTACCCACCAGATGCGGCTGCGCGGCGGCTTGCCCTGCGGCTGTGGCGTGCCGACCGTATAGGCGATGCGGCTGCCGTCCGGGCTGATCTGCGGGTCGCCCACCACCTTCAGCGCCATGATCGCCTGCGGGGTCGGCAGCACCGGCGCCGCCGGGGCGGCAGCCAGCGATGGCAATGCGACCGCCACGCACAGGCAGGCGCACCACATCCGGTTCAACAACAGGCTCATGCAGGCTTCCCTTGTGTGGCAGGCGGCAGCAGATGCTGGCGCACCCATTCTGCGCCACGGCCGATGGCATCGTTTGCCAGTGCGGACACCGCCATGGCTTCGATGAAACTATGCGGCGCGCCGCGATAGACCTGGCTGTCGACCGTTACCCCAGCATCGCGCAGGCGCTGCACCATCGCCTGGTTCTGCTCGGCCAGCACGTCGCGGTCGCCCCACAGCAGCAGCGCAGGCGGCAGCCCGTGCAGCGCGGCATGCAGCGGCGCCGACAGCGGACCGGCCACGGCCTGCGCATCCGCGCCGAGGTAGGCGGCCCAGAACTCATCCATTTCCGCCCCGCTGAGCATGTCCTGCGGCTGGCCCAGCTGCTGCCGCGCCTGCTCGGACAACTGCGGTGTCCATGCACCGTAGTTCAGTACCAGCGCCTGTACGCAACCGAGATCGCCGGCATCGCGCAGGCGCAGGGCGCTGGCCACGGCCAGGTTGGCGCCGGCCGAATCACCGCCCAGCGCCAGCCGCTGGCCGTCGATGCCGAAGCGCGCGCCTTCGCTGCGCAGCCACTGCAGCGCGATCACCGCCTGGTCCAGCGCTGCGGGGTACGGGTGCTCGGGTGCCAGGCTGTAATCGATGGCCACCACCGGCAGCTGCGCGCGATCAGCGTATTCGCGCAGCAGGCGGTCATGCGTATCCAGCCCGAACATGCACCAGCCGCCGCCGTGCAGATAGACCAGCGCGGGCGACGGCGCGGCTGGCTGCTGCTGCGGGGTCAGCACGCGCAGCTTGAACGGCCCGTACGCGGAGTCCAGTGGCACATCCACGCTGTCGCGCATGCGCGGGCCGCCCTCGCGCCATGGCGCACGCGCCTGTGCGGCAATCACCCGGCGCTGCGGCCAGTCCAGCGTGCGTCCGGCGCGCAGGCGCGCGCCTTCGTTGCAGACATCTTCGATGAAGCGGCGGATCTGCGGGTCCAGCGCATCCAGGCTGCGGCTCATGCGTCCTCCCCGCTGCCGGCCGCGAAGTCGATCATCCAGTCCGCCAGTACATGCTCGCCACCGGCCTGCAGGCCGGCCAGCAGCTGCGCGAAGTCGTGCCGCGCTTCGTCCTGGCCCAGCTTGAAGGTGGCGCGTACCTCGCGTACCTCACCGCGCAGCGCCACCACGCCGCTGGCCAGCCGCGCATAGCGCTCGCCCATTTCCTGCAGCGACCAGGCCTTGGCACGGCCGGCTTCCATCTGCGTGATCAGCGCATCCAGCTCGTTGCGGATGTCCGCGTCCTGCGTACTGACAGCAACATCCAGCTCGAACATCGCCGCGGCATAGTTCCAGCTTGGCGCCTGGGTGCGGTCATCCAGCCAGCTGGGCGAGACGTAGGCATGCGGCCCCATCAGCAGCGCCTGTGCGCGGCCGTCGCGCTGCAGCCGTGCCACGTGCGGGTTGCGCTTGGCCAGGTGGCCGCGCAGGGCCACCAGCCGGCCGTGTGTATCGCACTCGGCACGCAGCGGCAGAGGGGTGAAGGCCGCATCGTCGCCGCCGGTGGACACCAGCCAGGCGAAGGGTTGGCTGGCTAGCAGATGCAGCACGTCGTCCTGGTTGCGGGCGGCGTAGCGGCTGTCGCGGGCATGGCCCATCAGTAGAGCTCCATCAGTGGGGTTGGTCCAGTGCGCTGGCCACGGACACCGCAGGCCAGCGGTCGCGCCATGGCGCGGCCTGTTCAAGTTCGGCGGCCAGCTGCAGCAGCAGGGGCTCCTGCCCGCGGTCGGCGGCAAACTGCATGCCCACCGGCAAGCCATCACGGTGGCCCACCGGCAGCGAGATGGCCGGCGTGCCGGCCAGGTTCTGCAGTGGCGTGTAGCTGATCCACTCGAACATGGCTGGCAGCAGCGTGTCGAAGTCGCGGTCCGGGGCGAGTGCGCCCAGCGGCGGCGGCAAGGTGCGCACGGTCGGGGTCAGCAGCACGTCGTAGTGCTGGTGGAACTGGTTGAATGCCGCTGGCAGTGCCGCCAGCACCGCATAGGCCTGCTCCAGCTCGGGCACGCCACAGTGCTGGCGGTGGAAACGCGCCAGGCCGTGCGTCCATGGTTCCAGTGCATGTGCCGCGAAGTCATCGCCGCCCTGCGCCACCGCCAGTTCGACCGCATCCAGTCCCAACCGCGACCACAGGGTGTAGAGGGCCTGCCAGACCTCACGGCCCGGCAGCGGGTAGGTGGTGGCCTCGACTGCATGGCCCAGCGCCGTGCACAGCTGCACGGTCTGCTCCAGCACGGCCTCCACCGCCGGATCCGGTGCCAACCCAGGCAACGATTCACTGATGACGCCAATGCGCAGCCGGCGCGGCGGCTGCAGCCAGCCGCGAGGGTCCAGCCCGGCGCGGGGATGGGCCGCACTGAACGCCCACGCGGTATCGCGCACGCTGCGCGACATCAGGCTGTCGGCCACGATCAGGTCTTCAATGGCATGCCGTCCGCGCACCATCACCGTGCCGCCGCGCCCCGGCTTCAGCCCGACCACGCCACAGGCCGACGCCGGAATGCGGATGGAACCGGCGCCATCACTGCCATGCGCCAGCGGCACGATGCCCGCGGCCAGCGCGGCGCCGGCCCCGCCACTGGAACCACCGGGCGAATACGCGGGGTTCCACGGGTTGCGGGTGACCGGCCCGAGCAGCGGCTCGGTCGACCCCATCAGGCCGAACTCGGGCATGGCACTCTTGCCGATGGCCACCAGCCCAGCCGCATCGAAGCGCTGTGCGAATGGCAGTGCATCCAGCGCCGGCACCGCGCTGCGCGAGCGTGAACCGCCGCGCGTGGGCATGCCTGGGTAGCGCAGTGAATCCTTCGGCAGCCACGCCACGCCGGCCATGGGTGCATCGCGGCGCACGCGCGACGCGTGCTCCAGCGCCGCATCGGCATCGACATGGCTGAGTGCGCCCAGCACCGGGTCCAGGTGGCGCACGCGCATCAGTGCCGCAGCAACCAGTTCGCGCGGTGAGAGTTCGCCGGCACGCACCAGCGCGTGCTGGTCGTGCGCATCCAGATGGCCCAGCTGCAGTGCCTGGGCCAGCGGAAAATCATCAAGGGTCATGCCATGGGTTCCTGAAGCCGGCGGCGCGCACGGCGCTGCCCGTAGAAGACATAGATGGCCGCACCGGCCAGCACGTAAACCAGCAGGATGCTGGCCGGCAGCACATCGCCGCGGCGGACCTGGGCCAGCATGTCGCCCAGCACCGGCACCATCATCGCCACGCACATCACGATGCCCAGCACCGGCACAACGCCCAGCCACACGCCGCCGATCCAGACCCCGCCCAGTGGCACGCGGAAGCCGCCACGCAGCTCTGGACGGGTGGAGCGCAGCCACATCACCGCGATGCACACCACGATGAACGCCGAGGCGATGCCCAGGCAGATCAGGTCGCCCAGGATGCTGATCGGCAGCAGCGCGGCCAGCAGGGCACTGGCGCTGCCGAATGCCACGCTGGCCAGCCACGGTGTGCCGAGCGTGGGGTGCACGCGGGTGAAGAACGTCGGCAGCAGGCCATCGCGGGCGATGCTCAGGCTGATGCGTGAGGCGCCGTAGGCGTTGGCCAGCAGCACCGAGCCCAGCCCGGTCAGCGCGCCGATCTTGATCAGCACCGCAAACCCCGGCCAGCCGATGCGGTCCACCGCCAGCGCAACCGGGTCCGGCACGCCCAGCTCGCGGAACGGCACCAGCCCGGTCAGCACAGCGCCGGCCGCCACGTACAGCACGGTGCACACCACCAGCGAGCCGAGGATGCCCACCGGCACGTCACGACGTGGCTGGCGCGCTTCGGCGGCGGCCATCGAGACAGTCTCAAAGCCCAGGTAGGCAAAGAACAGCATGGCCGCTGCACGCAGCACGCCGGGCCAGCCGTAGGCGAAGCCGCCCTCGTTGGCCGGCAGGAACGGCTGCCAGTGCGCAGCGTCGATGAACTGCGAACCGACCGCGATGAAGGCCAGCAGCACCGCGATCTTGATCAGCACCAGCACCAGGTTGGCCAGTGCCGAGCGCCCTACCCCGGCAATCTGCACGGCGGCAGCGGCCAGCACCGCCAGCGCTGCCACCGCATTGATGCCGCCGCTGAAGGACAGCACGGTATGCCCGCCCTGCGCGGTGGCGGTCACGCTGGACACCGCAAGCCCCAGCGGCACGGCCACGTGCAGATCGCCCAGCAGGCTGGTGAGGTAACCGGCAAAGCCGGCGGCCACCGCGGCGGCGGCCAGCAGGTATTCCAGGATCACCATCCACGCCAGCGCCCACGCCGCGCCTTCGCCCAGTGTCACCTGGCAGTACGAATACGCTGAGCCGGACACCGGGATGACCGATGACAGTTCGGCATAGCACAACCCGGTGAAGCCGCAGGCCAGCGCCGCCAGCACGAAGGCCAGCACCACTGCCGGGCCGGCGAAACTGGCCGCGGCAGTGCCGGTCACCACATAGATGCCGGCGCCGAGGATGTTGGCGATGCCCAGCACCAGCAGGCTGCCGGCACCCAGCCGGCGCTGCAGGCCGGCGCGCTCGCCGTCGGCCACCACCGCCTCCAGCGATTTGCGCCGCGCTGCCAGTTGCCAGCGCCCGATTGAACGTTGCTGCACGCGGCCGCTCCCGTCCATCGTCTCAGTAACGCCAGTGCACGGTGACGCCGACGGTGCGCGGCCGCACCAGGCCTTCGCCGATGCCGTTGGTTTCGGTCACGCTGCGGGTGATGCCACGCTTGTCGGTCAGGTTGCTGCCGAACAGCGTGACATCGGTGTTGCCGAAGGTCATGCGGTAGCGCAGGTCGAACAGGTTGTAGTTGCCCTGGCGGTTGGGCGTGATGCCCGGCACGGCCGAGTTCAGATCGCTGATGCCACCGCCCACGTACTGGTGTGACAGCGACAGCGTCGGCGAGAAACGCGCATCGAAGTGCCAGCTGAGCAGGTTGCTCACCGTCCAGTCGGCCGAGCCCGGCAGCTGCGATCCCTTCGGCGCGGTGCCGTAGTACAGGATGAACAGATCCTCATCCAGGCGGGCGCGCTGCCAGGTGGCCGATGCCTGCCATTCGAAGGCATCGACCGGGCGCCAGGTGGCGGACAGTTCGACGCCACGGCTGTAGGCCTTGCCGCCATTGCTGGCGTAGTTGAACAGGTCCGGCGTCTGCAGCCGCAGCTGGATGTCCTTCCAGTCCACGTAGAACAGCGTGGCATCCAGCAGCAGGCGCCCGCCGGCCCAGCTGGTGCGCGTACCCAGTTCGTAGTTGACCAGGCTGTCACTCTTCGACCCGGACGGCACCGGGTAGGCGCTGAGTCCGGCGGTGTTGGGTTCGCCGAAGCGGAAGCCCTCGGACACCAGGCCGTACACCATCACGTCCGGGTTCACCTGCCAGGTCAGGGAGACCTTCGGATTGAAGCCGTCTTCCTTGGTCTCCTGGGTCGACACCTTGGGCGCGCCCGGCCAGGTCGAGAAGCCCACCTGCGTACTGACCGTGCGCACCTTGTTGCGGAACAGGCGGCCGCCGACGGTCAGCTTCCACTGCTCGTTGAAGTGCACGCTGCCTTCGCCGAACAGCGCCGCTTCCGAGCCGGACAGGTCGGTCAGGAAGCCGTTGAAGATCTGTCCGTCCGGCGCGATCACCGCGCCACTGCCGGGGCCGAACAACGGCGAACGGTCGAACGCGGCAGCCGCACCTTCCGCGCCCAGCTGCTCGTGCAGGCTCTTGTCCGAATCGAAGTACATGCCACCCACCAGCCAGTCGATGCGGCCACCCGGCTTGGAAGACAGGCGCAGCTCGACGCTCTTGCCGGTGCTTTCACCGCCGGATGCGATGTACAGCGGCGCGGTCAGGTCCAGGCCCAGGTCGGCGTTGTAGGCCGCACGCACCGGCGTGTAGTCGAAGCGCCAGTCCTGTTTCTTTTTCTGGTAGGCCAGCAGCGCGGTCAGGTCGGCAAAGCCCAGGTCCTGTTCCAGCCGCACGCTGTGCACGGCCACCTTGGTATGGGTGTACTCGGGCAGCGCGGTGCGGCGCGTGAGGTCGCCCAGTCCGGCAATCTGGTAGCTGTTGTCGTCGCTGTCGGTGTTCTGCAGCAGGCTCAGCCAGGTCAGGGTGGTGCCCTCGTTCGGGGTCAGCACCAGTGACAGCCGGCCGCCATCGAGCGTGCTGCTGTTGGCGCCGTCCCTGCCGGTGCCGATGTTGTCGATGAAGCCGGGATCGTCGCGGTACTGCGCCACCGCACGCACCGCCAGCAGGTCCTGCTTGATCGGCACATTCACCATTGCCTTGCCGGCAAAGCCCACGTCAGCGTTGCGGGTCTGGCTGACGGTCGCTTCGGCAGCGGCATCGAAGGCGCCGGTATCGGCGATGTTGGCCACGTAGTTCACCGCCCCGCCCATCGAGGCCGACCCGAACAGCGTGCCCTGCGGCCCCCGCAACACTTCCACCCGGTTCAGGTCGAAGGCATCGATATCGGGAATGGCGATGGTCCAGCCCGGTTCGGTCAGCGGCACTTCGTTGAGGAAGTAGCCGGTCGTGGGCTGGCCCTGCACATTGCCAGCGCTGGTGGCGATGCCGCGCATCACCACGTGCGAGACACCCGGCTGGTAGTTGTTGAAGACCACGCCGGGAGTGCGCTGGATGTAATCGGCCAGCGACTGCGCGCCGATGTCCTGCAGTTGCTGGTCGGTGACCGCCGAGACCGAACCGGCGATCTCACGCACCGATTCCTTCAGCTTGCCAGCGGTGACCACCACCGTGTCCAGGGTACGGGCCGGGTCGGCCGCAGCGCCGGCGGGCGCCTCCTGCGCCCAGGCCGGGGCGGTGGCGAACAGGCCGAAACAACACGCGAAACGGACAGCATGGCTGAGCGGGCGAAGGCGGAGCTGCAACGGCATGAGACGGTCCCCCAGTTGGCGATGGACGTGGCGCCGGTCGCGCTCTGCGCAGCGGCAACCCACATGGCTGAGGTCGAGTGAAAGTGAAAACAGCCACCGCTGTCCAGCAGAATCAACGGACACCGCACTAGCGACAACGTGTTGATTGAATTATGTTTATTTCATGGGGAGCCGTGGATGTGGGCGTTATCACATGTGAAATACGCAGGTTCTGCGGCCCGGCCCCTCAAATTGCGAACAAACTGCGGCGCGCTGCCGCACCGGGAAAGCCCTGATGACCGCCAAATCGCTGGACCGCATCGACCTGAAGATCCTCGACGTGCTGCAGCAGGATGCACGCATCACCAACCAGGCCTTGGCCGATCGTGTTGCGCTGTCGCCCAGCGCGTGCCTGGCACGCGTGCGCGCCCTGGAGGCCAAGGAGCTGATCCGCGGCTACCGCGCGCACGTGGCGGTGGACCGCATCCGCTCGGCCACGGTGGTGCTGGCGATGGTGGCCTTCAGGCGGCACGCACTGGAGGAGTTCACCGCCTTCGACCGGCGCATCCTGGGCATGCAGGAAATCGTCGAGGCCAGCCGCATTTCCGGCGAGTACGACTACCTGCTGCGGGTGATCGTCAACGATGTGCACCACTGGAAGGACATCGCGCGGCTGCTGCTGGGCGGCGACTACGGGGTGGAGAAGATCGTGTCGCAGTTCCTGATGGACGAGGTGAAGCCATTCAGTGGCTACCCCCTGGGAGACGGTCCGACCGGGAAGCGCAGCAGCTGACAGGCGAATGAAACCGGAATGATCCAGCGCGCGCCACGCGGTCCGTCGTAACATTCATGGGCATGATCGCCGGTGCCCGGAGTGGCGTCGCAGCACGATCGCAGCAGAACATCCCGCTACTTGCCGCTTCTGACGGCAACCCGCCCTCACCCATCGAGACCGGACGCATTGCAAGCCACTGATTCAAAACAAAAGAGCAGCCCCTCCAAGGCCGCTACCGAACACACCCCGCTGATGAAGCAGTTCTTCGCAGCCAAGTCCGACTACCCGGACCTGCTGCTGTTCTTCCGCATGGGCGACTTCTACGAGCTGTTCTACGACGACGCCCGCAAGGCGGCGCGGCTGCTGGACATCACCCTCACCCAGCGCGGCAGCTCCGGCGGCGCGCCCATCCCGATGGCCGGCGTGCCGGTGCATGCCTATGAGGGCTACCTGGCCCGCCTGGTGGCGCTGGGCGAATCGGTGGCCATCTGTGAACAGATCGGCGACCCGGCCCTGGCCAAGGGCCTGGTCGAACGCAAGGTGGTGCGCATCGTCACCCCCGGCACGGTCACCGACGAGGCGCTGCTGGACGAGCGCCGCGACACCCTGCTGATGGCGCTGTCGCGCACGAAGCAGGGCTACGGCCTGGCCTGGGCCGACCTGGCCGGCGGTCGTTTCCTGGTCAACGAAGTGGAGACCGACGACGCGCTGGAAGCCGAACTGGCCCGCCTGGAGCCGGCCGAGCTGCTGGTGCCCGACGAAGAGAACTGGCCCGAATTCCTGCGCCAGCGCACCGGCGTGCGCCGCCGTGCGCCGTGGCTGTTCGATGCGGACAGCGGCCGCCGCCAGCTGCTGGCCTTCTTCAAGCTGCACGACCTGAGCGGTTTCGGCATCGACGACAAGCCGCGCGCCACGGCAGCCGCCGGCGCCCTGCTCGGCTATGTCGAAGAGACCCAGAAGCAGCGCCTGCCGCACCTGACCTCCATCGCGACGGAAACCGCCGGTGAAGCGATCGCGATGAACGCCGCGACCCGCCGCCATCTGGAACTGGATACGCGCGTGGACGGCGACACCCGCAACACGCTGCTGGGCGTGCTCGACAGCACGGTGACGCCGATGGGCGGCCGCCTGCTGCGCCGCTGGCTGCACCGCCCGCTGCGCCTGCGCGAGGTGCTGGTGCAGCGCCACCATGCGGTGGAAACGCTGATCGACCGCGGCAGCGACGCCGACATCCGCGAGCAGTTCCGTCGCCTGGGCGATCTGGAACGCATCCTCACCCGCGTGGCGCTGCGCTCGGCGCGCCCGCGCGATTTCTCCACCCTGCGCGATGGCCTGGGCCTGCTGCCGGCCGTGCGCGAAGTGCTGGCACCGCTGGATTCGCCGCGCCTGCAGACCCTGCACGCCGCGCTGGGCGAGCACGACGAGTGCGCGCACCTGCTGGCCAGCGCCATCGCCGAGATGCCGCCGCTGAAGCTGAGCGACGGCGGCGTGCTGGCCGATGGCTTCGATGCCGAGCTGGATGAACTGCGCCGCCTGTCCACCCATGCCGACCAGTTCCTGGTCGACCTGGAACAGCGCGAACGCGAGAGCAGCGGCATCGCCACCCTCAAAGTGGGCTACAACCGCGTACACGGCTATTACATCGAAATCAGCAAGGGCCAGTCCGACCGCGCGCCGGTGCATTACACCCGCCGGCAGACGCTGACCAATGCCGAGCGCTACATCACCGAGGAACTGAAGGCCTTCGAGGACAAGGTGCTGTCCGCGCGCGACCGTTCGCTGTCGCGCGAGAAGTACCTGTACGAGCAGCTGCTGGACACCCTCGGCGGCCAGCTGGAGCCGCTGAAGCAGTGCGCCGCCGCGCTGAGCGAACTGGACGTGCTGGCCGCCTTCGCCGAACGCGCGCAGGCGCTGGACTGGGCGCGCCCGGAACTGCAGGCCGAGCCCTGCCTGAAGATCGAACGCGGCCGCCACCCGGTGGTCGAAGCCGTGCGCGAACAGCCGTTCGAGCCGAATGATCTGGACCTGCATCCGGACCGTCGCATGCTGGTCATCACCGGCCCGAACATGGGCGGTAAATCGACCTACATGCGGCAGAACGCGCTGATCGTGCTGCTGGCCCACATCGGCAGCTTCGTGCCGGCCAGCCGCGCGCTGATCGGCCCGATCGACCGCATCCTCACCCGCATCGGCGCCGGCGATGACCTGGCCCGCGGGCAATCGACCTTCATGGTCGAGATGGCCGAGACCAGCTACATCCTCCACCACGCCACCGCGCATTCGCTGGTGCTGATGGACGAGATCGGCCGTGGCACGTCCACCTACGATGGCCTGGCGCTGGCCGACGCGGTGGCCCGCCACCTGGCCTACCAGAATCGCTGCTATACGCTGTTCGCCACCCACTACTTCGAACTGACCGCACTGGCCGACGAACAGCACGAAGGGGGCCGCAGCGGCATCGCCAACGTGCACCTGGATGCGGTCGAGCACGGTGAAGCACTGGTGTTCATGCACGCGGTGAAGGATGGCCCGGCCAACCGCAGCTTCGGCCTGCAGGTGGCCGCGCTGGCCGGCCTGCCGCGGGCGACCGTGGCGCAGGCCCGCCGTCGCCTGGCCGAGCTGGAACAGCGCGGTGGCGAAAGCCATGCCGCTGAAGTCTCGCCGCAGGCGCTGGATGCACCGCAGCAGTTCGGCCTGTTCAGCGCACCGGCCAGCAAGGCGCAGGAAGCGCTGGCCGCGATCGACCCGGACGAGCTGACCCCGAAGCAGGCGCTGGAAGCCCTGTACCGGTTGAAGACGTTGTTGTAAGCGGGTTTGACATGGCGCCGGGCCCTCGCCCGGCGCCATGAACCCTTCGCATTTCCGTCGTGTACCCGGCGTTATGCTCGGGCGGTCCTTCCTTCACAGAACGGAGACCGCCGTGAACACCGAATCCCTCGCCGCTTCCCTCTTCCAGCAGCTGCAGCAGGGGCAAGGCCTGCAGCAGGTGTCCCAGCAGCTCGGCCTGGACAGCAGCCAGACCACCCGGGCGGTGGGCAGCGCGCTGCCGCTGCTGCTGGGCGCGATGGGCCAGAACGCCAGTGAGCCGCAGGGCGCGCAGTCACTGCTCAATGCACTGCAGCGCGATCATCTTGGCGGCGGCGGCGGCGGTTTCGACCTGGGCGGCATCCTCGGCGCGGTGATGGGCGGTGGTGGCAGCGGTGCCACCGACGGCGCCGGCATCCTCGGCCATGTATTCGGCGGCCAGCAGCCGCAGGCGGCCGAGCTGCTCGGCCAGAAGACCGGCCTGGACAGCGGCACCACCGGCAAGCTGCTGGCCATCCTCGCCCCCATCGTCATGTCGTTCCTGGCCCAGCGCTTTGCCCAGCAGGGCAATGCCGGCGAACTCAGCTCGGCCCTCGGCCAGGAAGCCCAGCACGCTGGCGGCGGCCTCGGCAGCCTGCTGGGGGGCGCACTCGACCAGGACGGCGATGGCCAGTTCGGTGCCAGCGATCTGCTCAAGCTCGGTGCGGGCCTGCTCAAGCGCTGATCGCGCACAACGGTCCAAGCCCTGCCCTTGATAGGCCGCCACTATCGCATCGGTTGAATCAATCGAATTTACCCATCAGTAGGCGCCACCTATGGTGGTCAGGCCTCCCCCGATTCCACCTTTCGCCAGTCCACAGGTAGACACCCATGAAAAGCGAAGCCAAGTGCCCGTTCAACCACGCCGTCGTCGGAGACGCGACGACCAACCGCGACTGGTGGCCGAACCAGCTGCGCGTGGACCTGCTCAACCAGCACTCCAGCCGCTCCAATCCGCTTGATGCGGGCTTCGATTACGCCATGGCCTTCAAGGGCCTGGACTACGCCGCGCTGAAGGCCGACCTGAAGGCGCTGATGACCGATTCGCAGGACTGGTGGCCGGCCGATTTCGGCCACTACGGCGGCCTGTTCATCCGCATGGCCTGGCACAGCGCCGGCACCTACCGCATCGGCGATGGCCGTGGCGGCGGTGGCCGCGGCCAGCAGCGCTTCGCCCCGCTCAACAGCTGGCCGGACAACGTCAGCCTGGACAAGGCGCGCCGCCTGCTGTGGCCGATCAAGCAGAAGTACGGCCAGGCCATCTCCTGGTCCGACCTGCTGATCCTGACCGGCAATGTCGCCCTGGAATCGATGGGCTTCAAGACACTGGGCTTCGCCGGTGGCCGCCCTGATACCTGGGAACCGGACCAGGACGTGTACTGGGGCCGCGAAACCACCTGGCTGGGCGGCGATGTGCGCTACGCGCACGGCTCCGAAGGCGTGCAGGAAGACCACGGCGTGCTGGTGTCCGATGACGATGCCGATGGCGACGTGCATTCGCGCAAGCTGGAAAACCCGCTGGCCGCCGTGCAGATGGGCCTGATCTACGTGAACCCGGAAGGCCCGGACGGCAACCCCGACCCGGTGCTGGCCGCGCATGACATCCGCGACACCTTCGCCCGCATGGCCATGGACGACAAGGAAACCGTCGCCCTGATCGCCGGCGGCCACAGCTTCGGCAAGACCCACGGCGCCGGCCCGGCCGACAACGTCGGCAAGGAACCGGAAGCGGCCGGGCTGGAAAACCAGGGCCTGGGCTGGGCCAGCAGCTTCGGCAGCGGCAAGGGCGGCGACACCATCACCAGCGGCCTGGAAGTGACCTGGACGCGCACCCCGGCGCAGTGGAGCCACGACTTCTTCGAGCTGCTGTTCGGCCACGAATGGGAGCTGACCAAGAGCCCGGCCGGCGCCCACCAGTGGGTGGCCAAGAACGCCGATGCGGTCATTCCCGACGCGCACGATCCGTCGAAGAAGCACCGCCCGACCATGCTGACCACCGACCTGTCGCTGCGCATGGACCCGGCCTACGAAAAGGTCTCGCGGAAATTCCTCGATGACCCGCAGGCCTTCGCCGATGCCTTCGCCCGCGCCTGGTTCAAATTGACCCACCGCGACATGGGCCCGCGCGCGCGCTACCTGGGCCCGGAAGTCCCGGCCGAGGAATTCATCTGGCAGGATCCGGTGCCGGAAGCGAAGCATCCGCTGATCGACGCCAAGGACATCGCCGCGCTGAAGCAGAAGATCGCCGCAACCGGCCTCAGCGTCGCCGAGCTGGTGTCCACCGCGTGGGCGTCGGCCTCGACCTTCCGCGGCTCGGACAAGCGTGGTGGCGCCAACGGTGCGCGCATCCGCCTGGCCCCCCAGAAGGACTGGGCGGTGAACCAACCGCAGCAGCTGGCCAAGGTGCTGGCCGCGCTGGAAAAGGTGCAGGCCGAGTTCAATGGCGGCGGCAGCAAGCAGGTGTCGCTGGCCGATCTGATCGTGCTGGCCGGTGGCGTGGGTGTCGAACAGGCTGCCAAGGCCGGTGGCCATGAGGTGAGCGTGCCGTTCACCCCGGGCCGCACCGATGCCAGCCAGGAACAGACCGACGTCGAGTCGTTCGCGGTGCTGGAGCCGGCCGCCGATGGCTTCCGCAACTACCTCAAGGGCGCTTACAGCGTGCCGGGCGAAGCGCTGCTGATCGACAAGGCACAGCTGCTGACCCTGACCGCGCCGGAGATGACCGCCCTGGTCGGTGGCCTGCGCGTGCTCGGTGCCAATGCCGATGGTGGCAAGCACGGCGTGTTCACTGCACGCACGGGCACGTTGAGCAATGACTTCTTCGTCAACCTGCTGGACATGGGCACGCAGTGGAAGGCCACCGGCCGCGAGAGCTATGAAGGCCGCGCCCGCGGCGAAGGCAGCGCACGCTGGACCGGCACCCGCGCCGACCTGGTGTTCGGCTCCAACGCCGTGCTGCGCGCACTGGCCGAGGTGTATGCCAGCACCGATGGCGAGAAGAAGTTCGTGCAGGATTTCATCGCCGCCTGGACGCGGGTGATGGAGCTGGACCGCTACGACCTGCACGGTTGAGGTGATCCGGGTGGTCGCCGGGCATGCCCCGGCGCTACCCCGGCGCTCTAGTGGGTGCGAACCGTTGGTTCGCACGCTCTCCGCAGCCGCTACGCTTTCAACGCACCCCGTCTTTCAACCGCTGCAGGATCGGCGCAAACAACGGCGCCTGCAGCGACCGCGGTGGCTTCACCGCCTCACCCTTCTCCAGCGCCTGCCAGTACGACCACGGCAGCGCCTTGTCGCCCAGTTCGTAATCCATGCCATCCCAGCCATCCTCGCGGAAGGCATAGAACGCCCAGTGCACCTGCTGCTGCTCGGCCACGGCCAGCACGTCACGCAGGTAGGCGCCACAATCCGGCCAGCGGCGCATGCAGCCGAACTCACCGATCACCATCCGGTTCGCACCGATGCCATGGGTCTTCGCCCAGTCCATCGGCTGCTGCAGGTAACTGCGCACGCGCTCCGCATCCCAGCGCTGCTTTCCCGCGCCGAACGGCACCACGGCCGGATAGCGGTAAGGCGTGGCGCGCTTCTGGTTGGGCGCACTGGTGGCCGCATAGGGCTCGTACATGTGCACGCTGTACAGCAGCTTCGTATCGTCCAGCGGCGCCGGCCAGTAATCGAAGGCATCCGCCGCCGCATACCAGCCGGCATCGAGCATCAGCGGCATGTCCGCATCCACCGCACGCACGCTGGCGATCAGCCCGCGGTAGAGCACGCGCAGATCGCGCGGACCGTCCTCCACATCGGCATACCACTGCTTCATCGCCTCGCGCGGGGCATGTTCGGCCAGCGCAGTGCCGTATTCCGGCGCCGGCTCGTTGATGAGGTTGTAGGCGGCCAGCGCGGGGTGGCCCTTCAACGCGGTGGCCAGGTCGTGCCAGAAGCGCTGCGCAGGCAGGTGGTTGTCCATCGACTGCCACAACCGCTGGTCGACCACGTCATTGTTCTTCTGCTTCCAGCGCAGCAGGGGCAGCGACAGCGGCACCAGCACCACCTTCAGGCCCGAGGCATTGGCGTCATCCAGCGCACGGCGCAGGGTGGCCACGTCGGCCTGCACCAGCCCCTGGTAGTTGTCGGCATCGCCCATCAGGAAGTCGCGGCCGCCGGCACTTTTCCACTTGTCCGGGCTCAACCGCACCCAGGTCGCGCCGGTGTCCCGCAGCGCCTGGAAATAGGCACGATCGGGCGGATTCTCGTTGAAGCTGTTGCCACCGCGCTGCGGCGTATCCCAGAAGGTGATGTCAGCGGCGAAGGCCGGAGCGGCGGTGGCGAGGGCCAGGCACAGCAGGGTGCGGCGGAGGAACATGCGGGTCTTCCATGAAGAGGAAGATCCAACGTGCGCGGCACAAACCCAACGCTGGCTGAGTGTGCGCGAGACAGCGCACGCCCGCCGGGCATGGCCCGGCGCTACCGACGCGCCCTGGTGGGTGCGAACCGCCCGCTCTGGTGGGTGCGAACCGTTGGTTCGCACGCTCTCGGTCAAAGCGCGTCCAGATCGCCCAATGCGCGGATCAACCGCCGCGCGCGCTTGTCCGGCTTGTGCTCCGGCGGCTGGAAACCATCGCGGGCGGCGATGCGCAGCGCGCGCTGTTCGGCACGGCGCGCCTTGGACGCCTCGCTTTCGGCATACAGCTGCTGCGCCACCGGCGCCGGGCCGCGCTGGTCGCTCACTCCCAGCACCTGCACCTCGAAATGCTCTTCGCCGCGGTCCACCTGCAGCTGCTCGCCCACGCGCACCGCGCGCGAGGATTTCGGGCGCTGCCCGGCCACGGCCACCTTGCCGGTTTCAATGGCCTGCTTGGCCAGGCTGCGGGTCTTGTAGAAGCGGGCCGCCCACAACCAGATATCCAGGCGGACACTGGGCGACAGCGGGGAAAGCTCGGACATCGGCAGGTACTACTCCGTGCGCTTGTTCAGGGGTCGCGGGTTGGCGGGGTCGCTGCGGCAGCCAGTGCCCCCCATCAACGTCGGCGTGCCCGCCAGGTCCTGGCGCTGGTTGCCGACCAGGCACTCAGCGCGGTCGGCGGGCCGCACCTGGGCATCACCCAGCCGGTCACCCGTCGAACATGCGGCCAGCGTGGCCACGATCAAGGCCCCCACGCAGTGCCGCGCCAGCTGTTGTCGTTGATGCATTGCCACACCCCGCAAACCGGCTTGATGCTAGTGTGCGCCTCCCGGGAATCGATCACCAGCCCATGGCCAAAGCGCCGCTCGACCTGACCTCCGGCCCCATCGGCCGCAACCTGCTGCTGTTCGCGCTGCCGATCCTGGCAGGCAACATCGCCCAGTCGCTGAACGGTTCGGTGAATGCGGTGTGGGTGGGGCGCTTCCTCGGCGAGGCGGCGCTGACCGCCACGGCCAATGCCAACAACATCATGTTCTTCCTGATCGGCTCGGTGTTCGGTTTCGGCATGGCCTCGACCATCCTGATCGGCCAGGCCATCGGCGCACGCGACATCGCCCAGGCCCGCCGCGTGGTCGGCACCAGTGCCACCTTCTTCATCGGCCTGTCGGTGATCATCGCCATCGCGGGCTGGTTCCTGGCCCACCCGCTGCTGGCCGCGATGGGCACGCCGGCCGCCTCGCTGCCGCTGGCCGAGGCCTACCTGCGCATCATCTTCCTGGCCATGCCGACGCTGTACGCATTCGCCTTCCTCAGCGCCGCCCTGCGCGGTGCCGGTGATTCGCGCACGCCGTTCCGCTTCCTGCTGGTGTCGGTGCTGCTGGATATCGCGTTGAACCCGGTGCTGATCTTCGGCCTCGGCCCGTTCCCGGCACTGGGCATTGCCGGCTCGGCCTGGGCGACGCTGGCGTCGCAGACGCTGTCGCTGACCGGCCTGCTGCTGTACATGCGGCACAAGCGGCACACGCTGTGGCTGGGGCGTGCCGACATGCACCTGTTCAAGCTCGACCTGACCATCCTGCGTGCGCTGGTGGTCAAGGGCGTGCCGATGGGCCTGCAGATGGTGCTGATCTCGCTGTCGGTCATCCTGCTGATGACCATGGTCAACCAGTACGGCACGGCCACCGGTGCCGCCTATGGTGCGTCGCTGCAGCTGTGGAACTACGTGCAGATGCCGGCGATGGCCATCGGCGCGGCGTGTTCGTCGATGGCGGCACAGAACGTCGGCGCGCAGCGCTGGGATCGTGTCCGCGGGACCGCGCGCCAGGGCATCCTGTTCAACTTCCTGCTGACCGGTGCACTGATCCTGCCGCTGGTGCTGCTGGACCAGTATTCGCTGGCGCTGTTCCTGCCGCAGGGCAGCGAATCGCTGCAGATCGCCCGCCACCTCAACCACATCGTGATCGGTTCGTTCCTGTTCTTCGGCGTCAGCTTCGTCATTTCCGGTGTGGTCCGCTCCACCGGCGCGGTCATTCCGCCATTGCTGATCCTGGCCGCCTCGCTGTGGGGCGTGCGCGTGCCCTTCGCCGAGTTCCTGCAGCCGTACTGGGGCGCTGATGCGATCTGGTGGAGCTTCCCGGCCGGCTCGCTGGTGTCGATGCTGCTGTCGCTGGCGTATTACCGCTGGGGTGGCTGGCGCAAGGCGAAGATGATCACCCCGCCACCGGCAGAACACGTGGCCACGCCATCGGAAATCCCGGCCTGCCCGCCGTCTCCGGTGGCGGACCCGGACGCCGTGGCCCGGTAGCGCCGGGCTGGCGTTGCACAGCTGTCAACCGGTAGTGCCGGCCGCTGGCCGGCAACATCGTGATTTGTGGACGTGCTACGGGCGTTGCCGGCCAGCGGCCGGCACTACCGTTTCTTCTTGCCTGCGTTGTGCTTGGCGGCTGCTCGCATCAGGGCTTTGAACGCCGTCGCATCAGGCATCGCACCTTCATGGATGTCGATCGCGCGCCGGGTGTTGCCTTCCAGGCTGGCGTTGAACAGCTGCTTCGGATCCGGCAGGGCCGCGCCGTTGGCGAAGGTCAGTTTCACCGCCTGTTTGTAGCTCTCGCCGGTGCAGAGAATGCCGTTGTGTTCCCACACCGGCGTACCGCGCCACTTCCAGGTCTCCTCCACGTCGGGCAACGCTTCGTGGATCAACGCGCGCACGCGGGCCAGGGCCTGGCCGCGCCAGTCGCCGAGTTCGGCGATGCGGGCATCGATCAGTTCGGGGGCCGGGCTCGCTTCTTCGAGGGTTTCCGGGGCTTTTCTGGGCATGTCAGCGCTCACGCGGAACAGTGGGAAAGGAAAACTAGAAGCGTACGCCCGGCAGTTCACGGACCTGCTGCAGCCAGTCCCGCAGTTGTGCCCGGTCCAGCACGCTGTCTTCGTACAGGTGCAGGTAACGGGTGGTGGCCTGCCGCGAGGGCTCGGGCGGCTCGGGCTTCAGCAGCGTGCCATGGAACAGCGCCACCTTGATGTAGCGGGTGCAGCAATGGAAGCTGAGGAACCAGCCCTGCCCTTCGGCGACGCCGTACATGGGCGAATTCCAGCGCACCGCCTTGTGCACGCCGGGCATGGCCTCGGTGATCAGCGCATCCAGCTGCTCGCCGAAAGCGCGTTTCCAGCCGGGCATGGCAGCGATGTAGGCCTGGACCGGAGCATCGCCCTCCCCTTTCGCGATCTGCGGATTGCCACCGGACAGCAGCTTCGGCGCAGCGGCGGCAGCTTGCTTGGCGGGCATCGCGCGGCGCTCCGTGGTCCGGGGTCAGCGGGTTGGCGCAGCCGGCAGGTCGCGCCACAACGGCAGACCGCGGCGCAGGCGCATGACGCGCATCACGACGGCCATCAGCAGGCCGAAAAGCACGCCGGCCAGCAGCGCGCTGAACACCGCGCCCCCTGCCGGCATGTGGGTATTGCGCCAGACCAGCAGCCACATCAACACGCCCCAGCCCACCGCGAACCAGGTACCCATCAGCAGTGCGTTGGATGCCACGCTGGCCAGGATCGGCGGTGGCGCGTTGAAGCCCATGCGCCACAGCAGGCGATGCAGCGGCGGAGCCGAGTGGCGGCGATGCACGCCCGCAAGGTCGAGATGGCGCAGGGCAGCCTGCACCTTGGGCGGGTAACGCTGTTCGGCTGTGCTCATGCCGCGACCATAGCGCCGGCGGATGCACAAACGCAAACGGCCGCCCGAAGGCGGCCGTCGCGGCAACAACCGAAGTTGTTTATCAGGCCTTTTCGGCCAGACGGGCAGCCTTGGCGGCGGCAGCGGCAGCCAGGTCTTCCTTGATGCGGGCAGCCTTGCCTTCCAGGCCACGCAGGTAGTACAGCTTGCCGGCGCGGACCTTACCACGACGCTTCACTTCGACCGAATCGATGATGGCGCTGTGGGTCTGGAAGACGCGCTCGACGCCGTAGCCGTGCGAGATCTTGCGGACGGTGAACGAGGAGTTCAGGCCGCCGTTCTTGGTCGCGATGACAACGCCTTCATAGGCCTGCACGCGCTCACGGGTACCTTCCTTCACCTTCACGTTGACGACAACGGTGTCGCCCTGGCTGAACTTCGGCAGTTCGCGGGTGATCTGGGCGGATTCGAATTCCGCGACGATGGACTTGTTCAGCTTGCTCATGGGTTACACCGATTCTTGTTCGGGTGGTCGTGTCGTGTCGACAACGTAGGCTCATGCAGTCACGGAACTGTGCTGCACGTTTGTTGTGGGTACTGCGCGCACCAGCCGGGGCTGGCGGGAATTGGCCATGATAGCCGATAAAGCCAGCCCTGCGCTAGGGGCTGGCCTTCTGTTTCTGGGCCTGGCGGGCCTGGTCCAGCAGCTTGCGGTCGGCCTTGCCCAGTGCCTGTTCATCCAGCAGGTCCGGCCGCCGCGCAGCGGTACGGGCCAACGACTGCTGGCGGCGCCAGGCGGCGATGGCCGCATGGTTGCCCGAGCGCAGCACGTCCGGCACGTCACCCAGCGGGTGCTGGGCCGGCTGGCTGTAATGCGGGCAGTCGAGCAGGCCGAGTTCGCCTTCGAAGCTGTCCTGGGCCGCCGATTCGGCGTCGTTCAGGGCACCTTCCTGCAGGCGGGCCACGGCATCGATGATGACCGCCGCGCCCAGCTCGCCGCCGGACAGCACGTAATCGCCGAGGGAAATCTCCTCGTCGACGTTGGCCTCCAGGAAGCGCTCGTCGATGCCTTCGTAACGGCCGCAGAGCAGGACCATGCGCGGCAATGCCGCCAGTTCCCGCACCTTGGCCTGGGTCAGCGGCGCGCCCTGCGGGCTGAGGTAGATCACCCGCGCCGGGGTCGGGTCGGCGTCGCGGATCGCCTGCAGGCAGGCCTGCAAGGGCTCGATCAGCATCACCATGCCCGGGCCACCGCCGAACGGACGATCGTCCACCCGGCGGTAGTTGCCTTCGGCGTAATCACGGGGGTTCCAGCCATGCAGGCTGAAAAGACCCTTCTCCTGCGCGCGCCCGACCACACCCAGCCCAGCGGACTGGGCGAGGAACTCGGGGAACAGGGTGATGACGTCGAACCGCATGCTCACACTCAGAACTCGGGATCCCAGTCGACCACGACCAGGTTGGCCTCGAAGTCGACCGACTTGACGAAGTCCGGCTGCACGAACGGGATCATCCGCTCGCGATCGCCACGGACCACGACCACATCATTGGCGCCGGTGCTGAACAGGTGCGAGACCTGGCCCAGGGCAACGCCGTCGGTGGTCTTCACATCCAGGCCTTCCAGATCGACCCAGTAATACTCGTCGGCGTTCGGCGGCGGCAGCGCACTGCGGGCCACGTAGACCTCGGTGCCGTGCATTGCCTCGACCACGTCGCGATCCTCGACGCCGGGGAACCGGGCGACCAGGTGCTTGCCGATGTCACGGCCACGAGCGCCTTCAAGCGTCGATTCCTGCCCGTTGGGGCTGCGCAGGATCCACGGCTGATAACGGAAAATGGCGGAACGAGGCTCGGTCCAGGACTCGAGCTTGATTTCGCCGCGCACACCAAAAGCGCCGACAACCCTGCCCAGCAGGATGCGGCGCTCGATATCTTTCATCTTCGTCAACCGAGAGGGCCACGCCGAAGCGTGGCCCTTCAGACTCAGGCCGCGACGGCCTGGGACTTGGCCGCTTCCTTGATCAGGTTGCGGACCTTTTCGGTCGGCTGGGCGCCGTTCTTGACCCAATGGTCAACGCGGGCCAGGTCCAGCTCGATGCGCTTCTCGCCGCCCTGGGCGACCGGGTTGTAGAAACCAACGCGCTCGATGTTGCGGCCGTCGCGCGCGCTGCGCACGTCGGTCACGATGATGTGGTAGAACGGACGCTTCTTGGCGCCGCCGCGGGTCAGTCGAATCTTGACCATGGTGTTTTTCCTATTGCCCAGTCGCCAGGATGGCGAGGTAAGCGGGCGATTATAGCGGCAGAGCGCGGCCGAGCCAACCCCAAGGGTGGCCCGCCTTCACGGTAGCGCCGGGCCATGCCCGGCGGGCCTTTCAGCCCAGACCGTCCCACGTCACCCCCGCCAGCACCGCCCTGCCCTGTTCAGCCAGGGCCTGCGAATTCGGCAGAACCTGCCCGTCGATGGCGTCCAGCGCCCACAGGCCACTGGCATTGCAGGCAAAGGCCGCCTTCACACCGGTCAGTTCGGCCAGCCGCAGCGGCTGCGTGGCCTGTGCGCCCTGCCAGTACTGCTGCAGCAACGCCTCGGCCGTCCCGCGCAGGGCCGGGGCCTGCGGCCAGAGCAGGCGTTCACCATCGTGCAGCGCCAGGTTCCAGGTGCTGCCCTCGCTGATATCGCCTGCGGCCGACACGAACAACACATCGTCGAAGCCCGCGGCCATCGCCGCCCGGCGCTCGGCAAACAGGCCGAAGGTACCCACATGCTTGATCTGCGGCAGTTCGCGCTGCCACACCACGCTGCGCACCCGCTTCGGCGCGACCAGCGCCACCGGCGCGGACACCGCCACCAGCACATCGACCGGCACGGCAGCCAACGGATTGCGGAAATCGAAGCATCGCGAATAGACCGTCACCCGCAGCGAAGCATCGCCCTGCCCTGCCTGCTGCAGCGCCTGCGCCATCCACGCCTGCACCTGCACGACATCCAGCGCACTGCCGAACAGTTCAGACGTCGCCTGCGACAGCCGCGCCAGATGCAGCGCCAGCCCCTGCACGGCGTGGCCACGCACCTGCATCGAGGTGAAGTGGCCGTAGTTGACCAGGGCCGGCAGCAGATCCTCCACCTGCGCCGGCCGGCCATTGCAGAGCACCGTCATCGCAGCAGGGCCTGCGCCTGTTGCCACATGCCGCGCAGCACGTCGGCCGCCGGTTGCGCCGGTGCCATCCATGCCGACTGCCCTGCCCAGGCCTGCATCGCAGCCAGGCGGTTTTCCTGCGCCGCCTGCTTGCGCATCGGCGCGGTCAGGCCGCGCTGCACCGGATACGGGCGCGGCGCCGGAGCGCCTTCGGCAACAGCGGCACGCACGTATGGCGTTGCCAGGCCACGGCCCAGGCGGCCACTGAAGGCGCGGGTCGGCCAGATGTCTTCGGGTTCGCTCGCGGCCAGCCCGTCCGCCCACGCCGAAGCGATCGCCGCTTCCGGTGTACGCAGGAAGGCGGTGCCGATCTGCACTGCGCTGGCGCCGAGGGTCAGTGCGGCCGCGATGCCGCGCCCATCGGCAATGCCGCCGGCGGCGATCACCGGTATCTGCAGGTGGTCGGCCAGGCGGGGCAGCAGCGCGAACAGGCCTACCAGCTGGCGCTCGGCCAGGCTGGGATCAAACGCGCCACGATGGCCACCGGCTTCGGCGCCCTGCGCCACCACCGCGTCAGCACCCGCGTCCTGCGCGGCGCGCGCTTCGGCCAGCGTGGTCGCGCAGGCGATCCAGGCAATGCCGGCGTCCTTCAACTGCTGCACGTGGCGCGGCGACAGCACGCCCATGATGGTCGAGGCCACGGCCGGGCGCGCAGCGAGCAGCGCCGCGAACTGTTCGTCGAAATCGGCCGGCGTGGCGTCGGCGGCGCTGGCAGGCACCTCCGGCCCCCACTGCGCGAGGAAGGCACGGCTGGCCGCTTCGGCGGTGACGTCACGGGCGGGCGACGGATCCGGCAGCCACAGGTTCACCTGTGCCGGGCCTGCGGACGCGGCGCGGAAATCGTCCATCCAGCGGCCGATATCATCGGCCGGCGACAGCACCGCCCCCATCGCGCCCATGCTGCCGGCATTGGCCAGCGCGGCCGACAGCGGCACCGGACAGGCACCAGCCATCGGCGCCAGCAGGATCGGTACGGAAACGCCGAAGCGCTGGCAGAACGCCTCGGCGCGGGAAATAACAGCAGACATCTGCATGGGGCCTATCGTTTCGGACAGGCCCCCATGGTGCGCGCATGAGAGGGGTAGAGTCGAGCTTGCTCGACTGTCGTGCGCCTGCCGCAGTCGAGCAAGCTCGACTCTACGGGGGCGCGGCTCAGCGTGCCGACACCGCGTAGGTGCGGACCAGCTGGCTGTCCATTTCCTCGTTGAACTGGAAGGTCACATAGCGCGCGTCGTCGGCCGCGAATTCCTCTTCGGCACTGGCACGGCCGATCTCGGCACCCTCGCCGTCCAGCGCGCGTGCCACCAGTTTGCCCTTGAATGCCTTGTCAGCCACGACGTAGACCGCCGCTTCCTTGGAGCCCATGCCACGGCTCTTGCCCAAGGTGACCGTGAGCCCGTGCGCGGCCAGGCCCGGATCGACCTGCAGCGTCACGTTCATCTTCTTGTCCACGCCTTCGCCCAGCCCGGCCACGAAATCGGCGGCGGTGCCGCTGATGGCGCTGCCGGCCTTCTGCGACATCGAGGTGTCGTCCTTGCAGGCAACCAGCGCCAAGGCCAGCGCCATCACCATGATCGACTTGTTCATCAGCATTCCCTTGTCAGATGTAGCGCGTAGTCAAGCAATACAGCCAAGGCCACGCAAGTGCCGATCCCGGCACCCGCGCCGCCCTCCGGCATCAACGGAACGGCAGGCCGCGGCCGCCCATGGCGCCCATCATGCCCTTCATGCTGCGCATCATGCCCTTCATGCCACCGCCGGCCATCTTGCTCATCATCTTTTCCATCTGCATGTACTGCTTCATGAGCTTGTTGACGTCGGCCGGGGTCACGCCCGAGCCCTTGGCGATGCGCGCGCGGCGCGAGCCGTTGAGCAGGTTCGGGTTGCGCCGTTCCTTCTTGGTCATCGAACTGATGATGGCGATCATGCGCGGCACTTCCTTGCCCTGGCTGACCTGCTGCTTCAGGTGCTCGGGGATGTTGCCCAGGCCCGGCAGCTTGTCCATCAGGCCGCCGATGCCGCCCATGTTCTGCATCTGCTCGAGCTGGTCGCGCATGTCGTTCAGGTCGAACTTCTTGCCCTTGGCGACCTTCTCGGCCAGCTTGGCGGCCTTGTCCTTGTCGACCTGCTGCTCGACCTGCTCGACCAGCGACAGCACGTCGCCCATGTCCAGGATGCGGCTGGCGATACGGTCCGGGTGGAACACGTCCAGGCCTTCCGGCTTTTCGCTGACACCGACGAACTTGATCGGCTTGCCGGTGATGTAGCGCACGCTCAGCGCGGCACCGCCACGGGCGTCACCGTCGGTCTTGGTCAGCACCACGCCGGTCAGCGGCAGCGCATCACCGAAAGCCTTGGCGGTGTTGGCCGCGTCCTGGCCGGTCATGGCGTCGACCACGAACAGGGTTTCAGCCGGGTTGACCGCCGCGTGCAGGGCCTTGATCTCGGCCATCATCGCTTCGTCGATGGCCAGGCGGCCGGCGGTATCGACCAGCAGCACGTCTACGAACGACCTGCGTGCATCGTCGATGGCCGCGCGCACGATGGCTTCCGGCTTCTGGTCGGCGCTGGACGGGAAGAACAGCACGCCGACCTGCTCGGCCAGGGTCTTCAGCTGTTCGATCGCGGCCGGACGGTAGACGTCGGCCGAGACCACCATCACCTTCTTCTTGCGCTTTTCCTTCAGGTGCTTGGCCAGCTTGCCCACCGTGGTGGTCTTGCCGGCGCCCTGCAGGCCTGCCATCAGGATGATGGCCGGGGCGGGAACATTGAGGTTCAGGTCGCTGGCTTCGGCGCCCATCACCGCGGTCAGCTCGTCGCGCACGACCTTGATGAGGGCCTGGCCCGGGGTCAGCGACTTCAGCACTTCCTGGCCGACCGCACGCACCTTGATGCGCTCGATCAGGGCCTGCACCACCGGCAATGCGACGTCGGCCTCAAGCAGCGCGATGCGTACTTCGCGGGTCGCCTCGCGGATGTTCTCCTCGGTCAGGCGGCCACGGCCACGCAGGCGCTCGATGGTGCCGGAAAGGCGCTGGGTCAGGGACTCGAACATGCGGCGCAACCTGTCTGAAAGCGGGGGACAATAAGGCAGACAGTATAGCGGGTCCGTCCACCCTGCCGGGCTGCGACCACGGGGCCGTCGCCAGCATCCCGGGGGTATGCGAAACTGCAACGATGTTAATCGTTCTCATCGCCGCCCTGCTCTATCTGGCCGCCAGCGCCCTGCTGGTGCGTGCGCTTGGCCGCGATGATGCCGTCGGCTCGCCCGTCTGGTTGTGGCCGGCGCTGCCGGCCATGCTGCTGCACGGCGGTTACCACGTGCTGGTGGCGATGCGCACGACCGGCGGCCCGGACATGCATTTCTTCGCCGCGCTGTCGCTGGTCGGCCTGGGCATGGCCTGGCTGACCTCGCTGGTGGGCGCGCGCGGGCGCATGTCGGCGCTGGGCGTGGTGGTGTTCCCGCTGGCCGCGCTGCTGCTGGCGGTCTACCACGGCTATGGCCACGAACCGAGCAAGCTGCTGGGCTGGCGCCTGGCCAGCCACGCCTGGCTGGCGCTGCTGGCCTACGCCACGCTGAGCATCGCCGCCCTGCTGGCGATCATGCTGTGGCTGCAGGAACGGGCGCTGCGCCGCCGTGAATTCCGCCCGTGGCTGCGTGCGCTGCCGCCGCTGGCCGACCTGGAAGCACTGCTGTTCCGGGTCATCACCGTGGGCTTCGCCCTGCTCACCCTCACCCTGGTCACCGGCGTGCTGTTCGTCGATGACCTGCTGGCGCAGAAGCTGGTGCACAAGACCGTGCTCAGCGTGCTGTCGTGGATCGTGTTCGGCGTGCTGCTGATCGGCCGCCGCCGCTACGGCTGGCGCGGGGTGAAGGCGGTGCACTGGACGCTGTCGGCAATGCTGTTGCTGCTGCTGGCGTTCTTCGGCAGCCAGTTCGTGATCGAACTGGTGTTCGGGCATACGCGGTAAAGGCGTGCCGGCCGACGGTCGGCACCCACGGTAGTGCCGGCCGCTGGCCGGCAACACAATCCCATGCCATTGCCGGCCAGCGGCCGGCACTACCTTCAGGGGATGGGCTGGGCGAGGATCTTCCGCACCGACTGGCCGCCGTTGGTGATCACGTCGTCCACCTGCCAGCAGCCCTTGCCGTGGCGGACCATCGGCAGGCGGGTGAGGTGGGCGCTCTTCCACACCGAGTAGCTCAGCGTGACCTCACCGGCCGTGGCCGAGACGGGCTTCCAGCCGTAGCGCACGGCGCTGTCGATCTCGCCGTCCTGGCCATCCAGCCAGGGGTCCGAATCGATCGTGCAGATGCCCTCCTCGCGTACCTGGCAGGCACGCTCCTCGCGCAGCGCCTTGGCGAAGGCCGGGCTGACCAGGGCCGGCGGCGCGTCCAGCACGCGGCCGTCGTCACCGGAGGTGGCCTCGAAGAACGCACGGGCCACGCCCGCCGCATCCTCGCAGGCCGGTGCAGCGTACGCGGCCGGGGCCAGCAGCAGGCTGGCGATCATCAACATCCGTGTGTTCCGCATGGTTTTCTCCTTGAGGCGGGGACGCCGGGCATGGCCCGGCGCTACCGGATTTGCTGGGGACGCCGGGCATGGCCCGGCGCTACCGGATTCGCTGGGGACGCCGGGCATGGCCCGGCGCTACCGGATTCGCGCGGGGGTAGCGCCGGGCCATGCCCGGCGAGCGCGCAGCGCGGTGAAACCTACAGGCCGTACCGCTCGATCACATCCAGGTGCGGCTGCCGTTCCTGGTCACAGGCTTCAGCCAGGCGCAGCCAGCACTGCGGGTGCGACCAGCCGGCGGTGGACTGCTGCAGGTAACGATGCAGCGCCAGCGGCGCATGCCCCTGCGGCTGGGCCACGGTGAACAGCAGGCCCGGCAGGGTGCCCTCCTCCGCATCCGGATCGGTCACGGTGTAGTCGGGGCGGCTGTGCGCCCAGACCTGCCAGCCCTGCGCTTCGGCGCCTTCCACGAATGCGTTCCAGGCCTCCTCGCCCGGGTGCGCGCCGTCGATCAGCCAGCTGCGCTCGAAGCCGCCGCGCTCCAGCACGTGCACCTGCGCATAGGTCGGGATGAAGTGCTGACGCTGCTCTTCTTCCTCCGGCGCCGGATGCACCAGCGCGGCATCGAACACCACCCAGTCGCCCACCTGCTGGGCACGGTTGGCCGGTGCGTTCTCGACGATGCGCGCGGTCACCGGGCCGGTGCGGCGTGCGTAGTACTCCATCGGCTCGCCCTGTTCCAGGCTGCGGATGATCACCCAGCCCCAAGGTTCCTCGACCACGCCGTCCTGGCTGGTCAGCTCCATGCCGATGGCAGCGGCCGAGCGGCGCACCGCCTCCCAGTCGCCTGCGGCACTGGCCGCGCTCATGTGGTCCCAGTGCGCGGCGTTGGCATCTTCCAGCGTCTCCACCAGCTGCGCGTAGCAGGCCTGTGCATCGCTGAAGCGGCCGGTTTCCATGTACATGCGGGCCAGCGTGCCACGTGCGCCGTGCGAACCCGGCGACAGCGCCAGCAGCGCCTGCGCGGCCTGCTCCAGCGCCGGCCAGTCGGACACGCGGCGTGCGCGCTGCACCTCGCACCAGTGCGCGAACACCGGCACGCTGCCGCGATAGGTGTCAGCCAGGCGGCGCAGGCCATCGTCGTCGCCCTGCTCGGTCAACCAGCGCATCAGGGTGTAGGCAGCAGCACCATCTTCATGGGCATGGGCACGCACGAAGTCCCACAGCAGCGCGCGCGCCTCGGCCTGCGCACCACAGGCATTGAGCGCCGATGCGGCCACCTCGGCCAGCGCTTCGTCGTCCGGGCACTGCGCGTGCGCCTGCAGCAGCCACTGCGCTTCGCGCTCGGGATCGCGCGACTGGTCCTGCTCGCCGCGCGCTTCCAGCCAGGCCAGCAGTTCGGACGCCGGCACCGGCAGCGGTTCCACCTCGGGCAGTGCGTCGATGCGTGCGGCCAGGCCGGCCACGCGCTCGCTGGCACCCCGATCCTGGCGCAGCTGCGCCAGATGGGTACGGGCCAGGCCGAGCTGGCGCTGTGCCACCCAGCGCGCGCCGCGCTGCAGGGCCAGTTCCAGGCTCAGTGCCGCCAGCTCGATCACCAGGCGGTGCGCGCCGACGCTGGCGAAGTGCTCGATGATGGTGTTGAAACGCGTGCCCAGGTTCCAGGTGTTGCGGGCCGGGTCGCGGCTGCACAGCAGCGCCACCGTCGTGGCCCACAGCCGCCAGGTGTTCGGGGTCAGTTCGCTCCACGGCACCAGCTGCTGCAGCGCTTCTTCGTCGCGGCCGAGCTGGGCCAGCGCCCAGGCGCGCGACAGGCGGCGCGGCACCGTGCAGTTGGCCGGTTCGTACTCGCCGGCGGCGGCCACTTCGGCTTCGCGCTGCTCGATCAGCACCATCGCCTCTTCGGCACGGCCGCTGGCCAGCAGGATCTTGATCTGCATTTCCGGGAAGCTGTCGAACACTTCCTTGCCGCGCGCTTCCACCGCATCGGCCTGCACCTTCAGATAATCCAGTGCATCCTGCGCACGGCCGTCATCGAGCAGGGCATCGGCCTTTTCGCAGCTCAGGCACTGGAAGCAGGCCCAGGTCGGATCGATACGCGCCAGCGTTTCATCGCACACTTCGATGCGCTCGGGCACCCAGCCCGGGCCGTCGATGTTGCCGTAGCAGGCGGCCAGATCCTGGGTCACGCAGATCGACTGCGGGCACTCCAGGGTGTCTTCGCGGTGCGCGCGCTCGAACAGCGAGACGGCTTCGCCCAGTGCGCTCTCGCCTTCGACGCGGTTGCCCACGCGGTTGCGCAGGGCCCAGTGGCCGACATAGACGTCGACCCAGGGATTGTCCAGCGCCTTGCCCAGCGCACGCGCCTCGGGCAGCAGCGCATCGACGCGGTCGACCTGCAGTTCACTGACTTCGTCGGCAAGGCGGGTCAGCAGGTGCGCGTTCTGCGCCTGGCCTGCCTGGCGCAGGTCTTCCTGCAGCTTTTCGACCCAGTTCCAGATATCCATGGGGGTTGGTGCTCCTGTCTAGCGTGAGGCTGGATGAGAGAAAGTGTCTGGAATGCTCAGCGCAGCATCTGCTGCAGGGCCGTGGCGATTTCGCTGAAGGCGCCATTGAGGTCCGGGCCGGGCGTTGCGGCGCCACGGGCCAGCGGGCGGCCCTGGGCAGAGACGATGATCTTCAGCGAGCGCAGCAGGCGCGCGGCCGCCGGCGCCTGCGCATGCCCCTCGCGCTGTGCCTGCAGCAAGGCCTGCACGGCCGGGTTGTCCAGGTTGAGGTACAGCCGCGATGGTGCGCGCGCCTCGATGCGGGCGGTGAACTGGCGGGCCAGCCGCAATGCCGCCATCGACACGCGCTTGTCGTTCTCGTCGTCTTCCAGGCGCTGCTTCAGTTCGGCTTCGCGGTCGGGCACGACCACCACCGGCAGCGCTTCGGGGCTGAAACGCGCCGGCAACAGCTGCTCGCCATCGCCCAGGTGCTCGCCCAGCCAGGCCAGCTGCGCCGCATCCAGGCTGTCATCGGTGCGGAACAAGGCGCGGTTGCCCTGCTCGGTGCCCAGTTCGACCAGGCGCAGGCCCTTGGCCTGGGTCCAGCGGCGCAGGAACGGCACCACCGCATAGCGGTGGCCGTGCGCGACCGGCACGCCCATCGCACGGAACAGCATTTCCTCGAAGCCGCCGCCGTTGTCGAGGATCACATGCACGGCGCCGCGCGACGGCAGCGCGCTGGCCGGCAGGTCGCCCTGCGAGGTCGGCACGCGCACGTGTTCCAGCAGCAGCTCGAACAGGCGCTCATCGCACAGCGCCGCACCGAGCAGTGCTTCGTTGTGGCGGGCCAGCACGCGTCGCCAGGCTTCGGGCTGCTGCCGCGCGACCTCCGCCAGGCCGTCGATCAGCGCTTCCAGCAGCGCATGCTGCACGGCGCGGTACTGGTCGTCGCGCTGCAGGTCCTCGCGGCTGGCGGTCGGGGTCAGGCGCGAGGATTCGATCACCCCGCCGATGAAGCCCGCCCACGGCGGCAGCAGGTCACGCGCATCGTCATCCAGCAGCATGCCGCGCACGAACACGGACAGGTTGCGGTTGTCGCTGGTGCCGTAGGTCGCGCCATCCTGCACCCACAGCATGCCGGTGGCATCGCTGTCGGCGTCGGCGCGCAGCGGCAGGGTCACGATCGGCTCGAAGTCATGCTCGAACCGCGCAGCGAACTGCAGTGCCTGGCGGCGCGCCTGCACCGGATGCAGCGCCACGTCGCCCTGCCCGCGCCACGGCGGCGGCTCGGGGTTGAGGGCCTCGGCCGCAGCGCCGATGAAGATCGGCTCGGACAGCAGCGCGCAGTAGCGGCCCAGCACCTCGTACAGGCGCGCCTCGTTGGCCAGCGGCAGGAAATCCGAATGCAGTTCCAGTTCCACCTCGGTGCCGATGGCGCGTGCCGGCACTTCGCTGACGGTGTACTGCTCGGCGTTGCTGGACACGTAAAGGTGGCCCAGCTCCGGCGTCTGGTACGAGGTGGTGCGGACACTCACCCGCCGCGCCAGCACGAAGGCCGAGAGGAAGCCCAGGCCGAACATGCCGATCAGGCCGTCCTGGTCGTCACCGCCCTGGCGCAGGCCACGGGTGTAGCCGACACCGACGGTCGCCAGGTAATCGTGGATTTCCTGGCGGGTCAGGCCGGCACCGGTATCGATGATGCGCAGCACGCCGGCGGCGGCATCCACCCGCACCTCGATACGCGAAGGCAGCTCGATGCCCGGCTGTTCAAGGCGGCGGCGGATGATTGAATCGTGCGCGTTCTGCACCAGCTCACGCAGGGCCACCATCGGGGTGGAATACAGGTGCTTGCCCAGCACCGTCATCAGTCCATTGAGATCGACCCCTGCGCGACGGATTTCGGCGGCGGGGATGCTGAGCGTCGGGTCCTGCATGAAATCGGTTACTCCTTGCCACACAAGGCGCCACGGGGCGCCGTCGTCGAGCGGGAAAACTAGCACAGTGAAGCTGACCGTTACTGCATCGGATGCGTGTAGAGCCGAGCCCATGCTCGGCTGCCGTTGGCGGAAAAGCAGCCGAGCATGGGCTCGGCTCTACAGGACCGATGTCACGCTGCGTCGATGGCCTCGGACAGGCGCTCGACCGCGATCACTTCCATGCCCTTCACCGTACCGCCCTTGGGCGCATTGGCCTTGGGCACGATGGCGCGCTTGAAGCCGTGGGTGGCGGCCTCGCGCAGGCGGTCTTCGCCATTGGGCACCGGGCGGATCTCGCCGGACAGGCCGACCTCGCCGAAGGCAATCGTTTTCTCCGCCAGCGGCCGGTCCTGAAGCGACGACAGCACGGCCAGCAGTACCGGCAGATCGGCGGCCGTCTCCTGCACGCGGATGCCACCCACGACATTGACGAACACGTCCTGGTCACCCACCAACACGCCGCCATGACGGTGCAGCACCGCCAGCAACATGGCCAGTCGGTTCTGTTCCAGGCCGACTGCGACACGGCGCGGGTTGGACAGCGGCGAGGCATCGACCAGCGCCTGCACTTCCACCAGCAGCGGCCGGGTGCCCTCGCGGGTGACCATCACGCAGCTGCCTGGCTGATGGGTACTGGCACCGGACAGGAAAATGGCCGACGGGTTGGAGACTTCCTTCAGGCCCTTGTCGCCCATGGCGAACACGCCCAGTTCGTTGACCGCGCCGAAGCGGTTCTTGAACGCGCGCAGCAGGCGGAAGCGGCTGCCGCTCTCGCCTTCGAAATACAGCACGGCGTCGACCATGTGTTCGAGCACGCGCGGGCCGGCGATACCGCCTTCCTTGGTCACGTGGCCGACCAGGAACACGGCGGTGCCGGTTTCCTTGGCAAAGCGCACCAGCCGCGCAGCACTCTCGCGTACCTGGCTGACCGAGCCGGGGGCGGCGGTGAGGGTTTCGGTCCACAGCGTCTGCACCGAGTCGGCCACGATCAGCCGCGGCCCTGCCTTGGACGCGTGCTGCAGGATCGACTCGACGCCGGTCTCGGCCAGCGCGTTCACACCGTCCAGCGGCAGTTCCAGCCGGTGCGCACGCCCGGCCACCTGGGCCAGCGACTCTTCGCCGGTGACATACAGCACCGGCAGCACGGCCGCCATCTTCGCCACCGCCTGCAGCAGCAGGGTGGATTTGCCGATGCCCGGGTCGCCACCGACCAGCACCACCGCGCCTTCGACCAGGCCGCCGCCCAGCACGCGGTCGAACTCACCGATGCCGGTGCTGACCCGGCGGTGCTCGGTCTGCTCGACATCCTTCAGCGCCGTGATCTTCGGCGGATCGATCTTGCCGGCCCAGCCGGCCCGGCGCGACGCAGGCGCCTTGGCCGCCGCCGCGCTCTCCAGCACGATTTCCGACAATGAATTCCAGGCGTTGCACTCGGTGCACTGGCCCTGCCACTTGCTGTACTCGGCGCCGCATTCGTTGCAGACGTAGGCAGTGAGGCGGGCTTTGGCCATGGGGCAGGACTTCGGTGCGGGGAGGTGAAGGAGGATAGCCGAGGCCAGTCGCAGGCGCTGCGACCCCCGGCATGAGGGCGACCCGGTCATGACATTCTCGAATATGAGATGAACATCACACTTTAATGCTCTAAGGTTGCGCTCCACGCAGCCGCTATAGTCCGCGCCGCTGCGCCCCCTCCACGCCCCCCGAAGGACCCTCAATGACTGGCACCTACAGCCAGAGTCTGGTTGTTTTTTCGCTGCTGGTCGCCATCCTGGCGTCCTATACCGCACTGGACATGGCCGGGCGCCTGGCCACGACCGAGGGCCGGGTGGCGCGCTGGTGGCTGGCCGGCGGCGCCACGGCCATGGGCCTGGGCATCTGGTCCATGCACTTCGTGGGCATGCTGGCGTTCAACCTGCCGATCCCGATCGGCTTCGACCTGGCCATCACCCTGTACTCGCTGGCGGTGTCGGTCTGCGCCTCGGCCTACGCCCTGTGGCTGGTCTCGCGGCCGCAGCTGCCGCGCCGCCGCCTGCTGGCCGGTGCGGTGCTGATGGGGCTGGGCATCGCCACCATGCACTACCTGGGCATGACCGCGATGCGCATGCAGCCGGGCATCGATTACGACCCGCTGTGGTTTGCCGCCTCGATCCTGATCGCCATCGGTGCCGCCGGTGCGGCGCTGTGGATCGCCTTCCGCCTGCGCAAGGAGGGTGAGCGCACCCTGCGCCTGCGCCTGCTGGCCTCGCTGGTGATGGGCCTGGCCATCGTCGGCATGCACTACACCGGCATGGCCGCCGCCCGCTTCCCCGAAGGCAGCCTCTGTGGCGCGGTGATCGACGGCGGCATCGACAGCCGCTGGCTGGCGATACTGGTCATCGTCACCACCCTGGGCACCATCGGCATCGCGCTGGTCGCCTCGCTGTTCGACCGGCAGATGCGCGAGCGCACCGGCCTGCTTGCCGAATCGCTGGAAAAGGCCAACGACAAGCTGCTGCAGGCGGCCCTGCACGACCCGCTGACCCAGCTGCCCAACCGCATGCTGCTGCAGGATCGCATCGAGCAGTCCATCGAGAAGGCACGCCGCCGCAACCACGGCCTGGCGGTGATGTTCTGCGATCTGGACGGCTTCAAGGCGGTCAACGATGCCTATGGCCACCAGCTGGGCGACCGCCTGCTGGTGCGCATGAGCGAGCGTGTCAGCGGCCTGCTGCGCCCGCAGGACACCTTCGCCCGGCTGGGCGGCGACGAGTTCGTGATCGTGCTGGCCGTCGACGAACCGGACGATGCGGTGGTGGTGGCCGAGCGCATCATCGCGGCGGTGGCCGAGCCGTTCCTGATCGACGCCGCCGAGCTGCAGGTCAGCGCCAGCCTGGGCATCGCCCTGTACCCCGACGACGGCGCCACCGAACGCGAACTGATGGCACACGCCGACGCGGCGATGTACCACACCAAGGATGCCGGCCGGAACGGCTATACGTTCTTCACCCCGTCGATGCAGGTCAGCGCCAACCGCCAGCTGCGACTGCTGCAGGACCTGCGCCGCGCCGCCGACCGCGGCGAGCTGCGCCTGCACTACCAGCCCAAGTTCGTCGCCGCCGGCACGCCTGCCGTGGGCGCCGAAGCACTGCTGCGCTGGCAGCACCCGGAGCTGGGCATGCTCGCGCCGGATGTGTTCATCCCCATCGCCGAGCGCAGCGGGCTGATCCTGCCGATCGGCGACTGGGTGCTGGACCAGGCCTGCGCGCAGCTGCGCAGCTGGCACGATTCGGGCCACCCGGAATGGACGATGGCAGTGAACCTGTCGCCGCTGCAGTTCTCCTCGCCGTCGCTGGTGGACAACGTGCGCGACGTGCTGGCGCGCCATGCGATCGCGCCGGAACGGCTGACCCTGGAGATCACCGAAACCACGGCGATGAAGGACGTGGAAGCCAGCCTGGCCATCCTCAACGACCTGACCGCGATGGGCGTGCATATCTCCATCGATGATTTCGGCACGGGCTATTCCAGCCTGTTGTACCTGAAGCGCATGCCGGCGACCGAGCTGAAGATCGATCGCGCGTTCGTGCGCGACCTGGAGCAGAACGCCGAAGACGCGGCGATCGTGTCGTCGATCGTGGCGCTGGGGCGCTCGCTTCAGCTGCAGGTGGTGGCCGAGGGCGTGGAGACGCGCGAGCAGCAGGAGTACCTGAGCGGGCTGGGCTGTGACCAGTTGCAGGGGTACCACCTGGGCCGGCCGATGGATCCGGACGAGTTCCTGCGCAAGGTGGGGTGAGCCGGCGGTTCATCCACGCATGGCGTGGATCTACTGCTGCCGGCCAGCGGCCGGCACTACCAGCGCGCCCCAACCCGTGCCGCCGGGCATGGCCCGGCGCTACCAGCGCTCGCCCCAACCCGTGACGCCGGGCCATGCCCGGCGAAACGCACACCCGACATCCCCCGATAGCGCCGGGCCATGCCCGGCGAAACGCGCGATTGCCGGCCAGCGGCCGGCACTACCCCCCGGAAGAACACGCAACCGACTTCCCCTGGTAGCGCCGGCCGCTGGCCGGCGAACGCACCGGACGCCCCACCCGACCCAAACAAAAAGGCCGCCCCGAAGGGCGGCCTTTTCGCATGTGGCAACGTCGCGAAGACGTCAGTGCATCATGTGCACGTTCATGTTGTGCATGACCCACAGGGTGCCGATCACGATGATGCCGATCACCACGACGGTGAAGGCAGCAGCGTTGACGTTCCAGCGGCTTTCCGAAGAGCGGTCCAGGTGCAGGAAGAACACCAGGTGGACCAGCATCTGCAGCACCGCGGTGACCGCGATGACCACACCGCTGACAGTGCGCGAGAAGTCGCCGGACATCACCACCCAGAACGGGATGACGGTCAGCACCACCGCCAGCACGAAGCCGATCAGGTAGGACTTGACGCTGCCGTGGCTCTCGCCACCGGCCGCGTGGTCGTGTGCATGGTTGTCATGTGCCATTACAGCGCTCCATTGAGGTAGACGACGGAGAACACGCCGATCCAGATGAGATCCAGGAAGTGCCAGAACAGGCTCAGGCACGCCATGCGGGTCTTGTTGGTCGGGGTCAGGCCGTACTTCTTCAGCTGCACGAACATCACCAGCAGCCACAGCAGGCCGGCGCTGACGTGCAGGCCGTGGGTACCGACCAGGGCGAAGAACGCCGACAGGAAGGCACTGCGGTCCGGACCATAGCCCTGATGGATCAGGTGATGGAATTCATAGACTTCCATGCACATGAAGCCGAAGCCCAGCAGCCAGGTGACGGCCAGCCACAGGAACATCTGGCCGACCTGCTTGCGGTGCATGGCGATCATGCCCAGGCCGAAGGTCAGCGACGAGGTCAGCAGCAGCGCGGTTTCCCACGCCACGAACGGCAGCTCGAACAGATCCTTCGGACCCGGGCCACCGTCGGTGCCGCCGGCCAGCACCACGTAGGTGGCGAACAGCGAGGCGAAGATGAGGCAGTCGCTCATCAGGTACACCCAGAAACCGAAGACGGTGTTGCCGCCGGTATCGTGGTGCTCGTGGTCGTCATGGCCATGGGCCGCCGCATGCGCGGCGTGCCCGTGGCTCAGGGTCGAGGTATTGGTGCTCATGCCTTCAGCTCCGACTTCACCAGGCCCTGGTTTTCCAGGTGCTTGCGGTGTTCGTTCTCGATGCGTTCCACCTCGGCGGCCGGGACCCAGTAGTCCACGTCCTGGTCGAAGGTGCGGTAGATGAACGTGGCGATCATGCCGACGAAGCCAATGATGGCCAGCCACCAGATGTGCCAGATCATCGCGAAGCCGAACACCAGGCTGAAGGCACCGATGACAACGCCCGTGCCAGTGTTGCGCGGCATGTGGATGTCGGTGTACTTGGCCGGCTTCGGCCAGGCTTCACCACGCTGCTTGCGCTCCCAGAAATCGTCCAGCTCGGTGACTTCCGGCAGGGCGCCGAAGTTGTAGAAAGCCGGCGGCGAAGAGGTTTCCCACTCCAGCGTACGGGCATCCCACGGGTCGCCGGTCAGGTCGGCGGTCTTCTTGCGGTCGCGGATGGACACGGCCACCTGGATGATCTGGCACAGGATGCCGGCACCCACGATGAAGGCGCCCACGGCGGCAACCAGCAGGAACGGCTCGTAGGCCGGGTTGACGGTGCTCTGCAGGCGACGGGTCATGCCCATGAAGCCCAGCACGTACATCGGCATGAAGGTCACGTAGAAGCCGATGAACCAGCACCAGAACGCGCACTTGCCCCAGAACTCGTTCAGGCGGAAGCCGAACATCTTCGGCCACCAGTAGGTGATGCCGGCGAACATGCCGAACACCACGCCGCCGATGATGACGTTGTGGAAGTGGGCGATCAGGAACAGGCTGTTGTGCAGCACGAAGTCGATGGCCGGGATCGCCAGCATCACGCCGGTCATGCCGCCGATGGTGAAGGTGACCATGAAGCCGATGGTCCACAGCACGGGCGTGGTGAACTGCACGCGACCGCGGAACATGGTGAACAGCCAGTTGAAGATCTTCACGCCGGTCGGGATCGAGATGATCATCGTCGTGATGCCGAAGAAGGCATTGACGTTGGCACCCGAGCCCATGGTGAAGAAGTGGTGCAGCCACACGATGAACGACAGCACGCCGATGCAGGCGGTGGCGTAGACCATGCCCTTGTAGCCGAACAGTGCCTTGCGCGAGAAGGTCGCGATGACTTCGGAGAACACGCCGAAGGCCGGCAGGACCAGGATATAGACTTCCGGGTGGCCCCAGATCCAGATCAGGTTGATGTACAGCATGGCGTTGCCGCCACCATCATTGGTGAAGAAGTGCGTACCCAGGTAACGGTCCAGGGTCAGCAGCACCAGGGTGATGGTCAGCACCGGGAAGGCAGCGACGATCAGCACGTTGGTCACCAGGGCAGTCCAGGTGAACACCGGCATCTGCATCAGCTTCATGCTCGGGGTGCGCATCTTCAGGATGGTAATGAAGAAGTTGATACCACTCAGGGTGGTACCCAGGCCCGCGACCTGTAGGCCCCATATGTAGTAGTCCATACCTACATTGTTGCTGTACTCGATACCCGACAATGGTGGGAAGGCCAGCCAGCCGGTGGCGGCGAATTCACCGATCCACAGCGACAGCATGATCAGCACCGCGCCGGACACGAACAGCCAGAAGCTGAGCGAGTTGACGAACGGGAACGCGACGTCGCGCGCACCGATCTGCAGCGGCACGGCCAGGTTCATCAGGCCGGTGATGAGCGGCATCGCCACGAAGAAGATCATGATCACGCCGTGGGCGGTGAAGATCTGGTCGTAGTGGTGCGGCGGCAGGTAACCCTCGGACCCGCCGACGGCGATGGCCTGCTGGGTACGCATCATGATGGCGTCGGAGAAACCGCGCAGCAGCATGACGAAGGCGACGATGAGGTACATCACGCCGATCTTCTTGTGGTCCACCGAAGTGAACCACTCTTTCCACAGATAGCCCCACAGCTTGAACTTGGTGATCAGGGCCATGACGCCCAGGCCACCCAGCACCGCGCCGACCAGGGTGGTCAGCACGATCGGATCGTGGGGGATCGACTCAAGAGAGAGTTTTCCCAACATGTTCATTCTCCCGAACCCGCGTGGCCTTCATGGCCCGCGTGTTCGTCAGCGTTATGTCCGGCGTGTTCGGCCGGCGCGGCAGCAGCGTCACCGTGGGCTTCGTGGCCCTCGTGACCCGCATGGGCGTCGTGGCCTTCGGCAGCGGCACCGTCGGCCGGGGCCTTGTGCTCGTGCTTCATGCCGTAGTGCCTGTTGTCACCCATGTGCTTGGCGAGGACCCAGTTGAACAGGCCTTCTTCCACGGTGCCGTAGTAGGTGACCGGGTACCACTCGGAGTTCTTCGCTTCGCCCAGGGCCTTGAAGGTGGCCTTGTCCAGCGTTTCCGTGCCGGCGCGGACCTGGTCCAGCCACTGGCGGTACTCGGCATCGGTGACCGAATACGCGGTGAAATGCATCTTGGCGAAGCCCAGGCCGCTGTAGTGCGAGGACATGCCCGGGAATTCACCGGTCTCGTTGGCGATCAGGTGGAGCTTGGTCTCCATCGCCGCCATCGAATAGATCATGCTGCCCAGGTGCGGGATGAAGAAGGCATTCATCACCGTGTCGGACGTGATCTTGAAGTTCAGCGGGGTGTTGACCGGGAACTTGATCTCGTTGACGACCGCAACCTTCTCTTCCGGATAGATGAACAGCCACTTCCAGTCCAGCGAGATCGCCTCGATGGTGACCGGCTTGACGTCCGATTCCAGCGGCTTGTACGGGTCAAGCGCGTGCGAGGACCGCCAGGTCAGCACCGCCAGGACCAGCACGATCATGCAGGGGATCGACCACACCACCACCTCGATCGCCGTCGAGTGGGACCACTTCGGCTCGTAGCGGGCCTTGGTGTTGGAGGCGCGATACTTCCACGCGAAGGTCAGGGTCATGATGATGACCGGGATGACGACCAGCAGCATGAGCACGGTGGCCGTGATCAGCAGGGTCTTCTCATCCTGGCCGATCTGGCCCTTCGGACTGAGGATGGCCACTGCATCGCAACCGGTGAGCATCACCAGCAACGACAGCAGCAGGCCCGGGCGCAACCAGCGCCCAAGGGTTTTCAACGGAATCATCGGTCGATCCAATTGCGAGGGAATGCCGTTCCCCGTCCTGCCCGCTCCGGCCAAAGCCGGTCCCGCCTGCGGTTGAGACAGGCAGTGAGGTGGGGTCGAGTCAGCCTTTCAATTTTAGGCCGTCACGCAACATTTAAGAAGGGCATTGACAATGATCCAGCGCAGGAAGTGGCCGGATATCGCTGCGACACGTTGTCGCACCGGGTGCGCAGGGGGCGGGGATGCCGGAATCGGCAAAGCCCGATGAACGTATTCAGGGATGCAGCCAAGGCGCGTGTCGTCCGGCTGCATGGCTGGGCGCCCCTTACCGCGCCGCAGCGCCATGGGGCGCGGGGTACTCGAAGCGCAGCTCGCGCTGGCCCTCCCCCACCACCGGCAGCAGCGGATCGACGCCCACGCAGCCGGCGCGCAGCCGCAGCTGATCCGCCGCAGGTACCCGGCCGCAGGTTCCGAAGCTGCTGACCTGCACGCCCGACAGCATCGTCCTGAAGAACGCCTCTGCCTCCCGGCGCGCCTGCTGGCGGCTGGCTGTCGCCGCCTCCACGCTGTAGCGCAGCTTGATGGCGTACATGCGGTCAACCGCAAAGATCATCACCGAGCTGTACGCCTTGCCCTTGCTGCTGTAGCTGAAGTCCAGCGCGTTCGCGTCCACCCGCGCCGGTCCGCCGGTGCCGAGACTGGCCACCGGCACCACCAGCCGCTGCAGCGCGGACATGTCCCGTTCGCTGGCCATCAATTCCTTGCGCGCGTCCAGCAGCGACTCGCGCTCGCCCTCGGCCATCGTCTGTTGCTCGGCCGGCTCCTGCAGGCCGACGGGATAGAAATACAGGTCGATCCAGCCGCTGGTGTCGCCCGGCCGCGCGAAGCGGATGGAAGCGCCACCGAGCACATCGTCGTACCGACGCTCATCCACTGCGTGCCACTGGCCCACCTGCATCGGGTAGACCACGCTGGTGCCGCGCAGGAAGTCCCCCAGGAACGGTCCCCGGACAGGCGGCGCTGCATAGTCCGCGTCCAGTCTCAGGGTTTCCCTGGGAGCATCGCCGCTGCACTTTTCCTCAAGGACCGCCGCCACATGCGCGCGCAGGGTGCCGGCCTTCTGCAACGCAGCCAGGTGATCCACGCCCGGGATCTTCAACGAGGGATCAGCCTTCAAAAACACCGCGTAGGCCTTGAGTGCACTTTCCACGCCGGCCACCTGCCGGTCCACCTCGTCGCCGTCACTGCCCTCCGTGATCTGGTAGGCCAGATTTCCGAACATCTGCTGCGCGAGTATTTCCGGAGCGATCGAGGTCTCCTCATCGACGGTCTCGGGCAGCCCAAGGACCGGGCAGATAATCACCTGATAATCCGGCGTTTCCATCGTCCAGTCGAGCAGCCACCGGCGCATGTCCTGCGCACCGGGCTGCAGTGGAGCGGCTTCCAGCTGCCGCGCTTCCCGTACGAAACGCGTGGTCTCGGCCTCCTGCGCGGCCCATGCCAGCGCAGGAAGCGCTACCGGAACCACAAGGGCTGCGGCAAAGATGGTTCGGCGCAACACATTCCCTGATGCCATGGCACACGATCCCTGAGACCCCGCGACGGGGCGCGCTGGCGCAGCGTATCAGGCAGCCCCGGGCCAGGACAGCGGGGGTATACGATCCCGCTTGCCCCGCCAGGACGTCAGGACGGCCTGATTTCCCGGCACACCAGTTCCGCCAGCTCGCGGCAGGCGAAGAAAAGCCCTTCCACCACGCCCTCATCGAGGTGGCGGCGGGGCGTGGCCATGGTCTTGCAGCGGTTGGCCGCATGCAGCATCTCCGCCGCCGTGAGGATCGCCACGGCCGCACGGTCGATACGTGCCAAGGATTGTCTGCGGCCGTCGGACAGGTTTTCTTCTGGCCAGAGCATGCCATCGGAGCCTTCGCCATCCCGGATGCGGGTGAGGCAGCCCTGGAAGGTGCTGATATCGGAGGTGGGGTCTTCATCGTCGTTGACGGCATCAACAACATGGAGCGGCGGGTTCTTGCGCGTGGTCATGGCATCGGCTTCCGTGGCTGTATTTGACAGCGCCACCGCGCGGAGGCGGGTGGCGGACGGTGCGGGTTGCAAACCGGGACAGAGAGTTACCATTGACCGGCGGATCCGAAGATCCCCACGCACCGCCCGCCATAAAGGCCGACGGATTGCCAGCCGGCACCGCTTCAGGACGGTGCCGGCTGGCAAGCGTTTACAGCTATGCTCGGGTTTGCACACCCGGCCACCCTTTTTCGGTGGCGCGCCATGTTGTCTACGCCTGCACGTTCGATTCAATGAGAAAAATCCGAAAGGTTCGGAGGGAATCGAGAGTGCGGTGGGAAGTGTTGCATGCGGGGTCAGTGGCGGTGACGACAAGGGAAGTCGCGAGCGGACTGGCGTAGAGGCTTATGCGACACGTGGAGCCGCAAAAAGCTCGATAACCGGCCAGGTGCGTGACGTTTCTCGCTTACTACTAGTTGTATGAAGCGACGTGAGTGAATGCATGAAAGACGGGTGGCTTGAGGCAATCTGACGCAATCGACCGATTTACCGTGCCGGAAGCGACAGCCAATTCAACTGGGTGTCGCATTTATCACCTGCGCGAATTGCTCGATGACCGCGTTGAGCTGCTCGCCAGTGAACTCAGCGAAGTGAATTTCGTGGGTCGCCGCTGCCAGGTCGCTATATGGCAAATCTTCAACTGGCGATTCAAGACGCCATAGCACGCAGAACGCGCCCGTCTCGTTGCGGTAGGCGAAGACCGTATAAACGTCGAACAACGTGCCGCACTGAAGAAGATAGGAATAAGCGTCCTCTCGAGAATCAGCTGCCGCACATTGATCGCTCAGGCGCAGATCATCATCGAGCGCATGAAACAACGCAGCCCCCTGCAAGTGCGCGTAACGTGCATGCAGAGTCCCTTTTCGACGCAAGTCGTGCAGACAGCCCATCACATAGCCGTCCAGATAGACAAGCTCCTCAATGCTGCCCAGGGATGCATTGCCGAGCCAGAATCGGGAATAGCCCATCATCATCGAGGCACTCGTGATGCAGTATTCCAATGCGAGGGTCGATGGTTTACCGATGACCGTCGTCATACATCACATCCTCTCGCTTACAAGATAATTCACTGGCCAGCTGCCTGCGGCACCCTGTTGGGCGCGGTCGAACTGATTCCATCAGCTGGTATGAAGCAGCGCGACGGGAAGCAGGGAAGACTGATGGCCTGGGGCGATCTGACGCAATGGGGGATTCAGCGTACAGGACGCGATAGGTGATTGGCTTCGGCTCTGCCAGCCATGGGCTGGCACTACAGCTGTTTCTGCCGGATACGCGGCCGGGGTCTGACGACCTTGGATCTTCCTGTACTCCCCGTGGCCATGGCGGATGAATCCGGTCAGCGAAGGAGAGGCGGCTCGACACGCGGCGGCAGGAACTCGACTGCCACCCCTCGCCGCTCCCCGCCAGCCGGCACCTTGCCCGCACTGCGCCAGCCGGCCGCCGCCGCCCGCGCTGCCTGGTCCAGCGCGAGGACGCCACTGCTCTTCTGCACAAGGACCGAGGTCACCCGCCCGTCCTCCCAGACATCAACCACCAGCAACACACGCGCGTGGTGGGCAACGACGACGCCGGCCGGCAGAGGCGGCAACGGCTCAGGCATGAAGCCGGCTGCGGCCAGATCCAACCGCAGCGTTCCTTGATCGCCCTCCGCCACATTTGCCGGCACGCCGTCTTCCTGCGCTGGGGCTGCGGACGCCCTGGGTCGCGGCGGCACCCACAAGCCGGTGCCATCTGCCAGCGTTCCGCGCGGCGGCAGTGCACGCTCTGCGCCGGGCTCATCCACGAGTGGCATCACCGACACCACTGGCACGCCCGGCTCTTCCGTCGGGCCAGGCGAAGCCGCAGTGTCGTTGCTGGCGTCATCACGTGCACCGTCATCAGCCTTGTCGGCAACCGGCCCCAGCAGCACGCGGGCCCGCGCCTCCAGAATCCGGGAGCGCTCCCTGGAGCCGCTCGAAATCATGATGGCCGCCAGACGCACGTCGCTGCCCAGCAGGATATAGCCGGTATTGAGGTAGTCACGCTCGTCGACGCCGCTGCGCAGCCGCTGTTCCAACTGGCCGGCCACCACGCGCGCGCCCAGCGCCAGTTCCTCGTCCTGGTCGGCCATCACATCGCTGTAGGCCTTCCACACAGAAGCTTCGTTGGGCGCGTAGGCCAGCACTTGGTCCAGGAGGGTCTGGATCCGATAGACGCGCTCCTGCAGTGGCAACTCGTCCAACGCAGGGGGCGGCTGCCGCCTGCCGAAGAAGCTTCGCATCGACAGCGCTTTCATGTCCTCGGTCAGCAGCGCCAGGGCGATGGCCGGGCGGCGTGGCGAAGCGGCCCACATCTGCCGAAGCAGTTCGGTCGATTCCGCGTCCAGCGCCTTGTATTCCGGGCTCCGCCTTGCATCCAGCACACTGCGATCGGTGGCGCCGTTGCGGCTGGGCGGCGAAAGTGCGTTCATCTTGTCCACCACTGCGCTGTACTGGTCGCGCAGGCGCGCGTATTCACGCGCATGGTCAGACGCGCGCGGCCACAGCTGGGCAGATGTCTTCAGCTCGCTCAACAGGTGATCGACCTCCACCAGGTCTCCACGGGCGCCGGCGCGCATCGCCGCTTCCACTGTCTGCAGCGAACTCTGCTCGAATGCCTCGCGCGAACTCCATTGCCGCTGATCACGCGCCAGGTCGTTCGCCCCGACGTAGACCTCGCGTGGCCCGTCGCGATCAGCAGGGCGTTCGCCACCGGAGAACACCACCACTACGCCAAAAGCCAGACCCAGCATCAGCGCCGCCACCAGGTAATCGCCGGACCGGTCCACCCAGGCCACGCGCAGCAGCGACAGCACCGAAACCGTGCCGCCCAGCATCACCGCTGCGCGGAAGGCAGCGCGGCCATCGCTGATGGTTGGGCGGGCACCCAAGTGGCCCAGCACATCAAACGCGGAGTAGACCAGACTGCCCAGCCACGCCCACAACGGCGTCAGGCCAATCAGAACCGCCAGCAGCACGGCCAGCCAACCCAGCCACTTCACGGCCGCTTCCCCAGGATCAAGACCGGCACACACACGATGTAGAACAGCACGCCCAGCAGGAGCATGCCGGACTGCACGGCCAGTTCAAAGCCATCCCACCAGCCCGGCGAGGGCAGCTCGCTGTAGGCACGCCAGGCCGGCATGCCCCAGCCGGCCACCCAGCCCAGCAACAGGGTGCCAACCGCCGCCATCGTCACCCGCGACCCCAGGCCGGGAAGCTGACTGGTTGTAGCGGCAGCGCCAGGAGCTGCCGGCCTCGCTACGGGCCTCGCTAACGGACGTGCGGCTGCCGGCTGCCGCAGGGGCGAGGCCGTGCGGGTACGTTTCCGCTTGCGACCGCGGCCCTTGCCGCCCTTCGCCTGCTGTGCCACCCGCGCTACCTGCGCACTGCGTGCGACCAGGCCGGCACGCGCGCATGCCGCGCAGGGCAGCCCGGCGAAGTGCTGGTGGCTGGCCTCCTTGCTGCACGCCACCAACTGGCCGCCACTCCGCTGCGCGTAGCCCATCAGCAGCGACGACCACTCCTGCGCCGATGGACGGTGCTGCGGCTGCGCAGAGAAAGCGCGGTCAAACAGATCGCGCAGGGCCAGCGGGAACATCTCATGGCCACTGACCGGTGAGGGCAACAGGCGGCTGCTGCCACGCCGGCCATAGGGGTACAGCCGCGCAGCGATGCGCCCAGGCAGGTCGTTGGGCACGTCGGCACCCTGGGGACGCCCGGCATACGGATGCAGCCCCGAATTGAGCAGCTGGAATACGATCACTGCCAATGCGAAGCGATCCTGCGCCTCTTCCTCGCCCGGCTTGACCCCACGCTGCTGGAACTCGGCCGCCAGATAATCGGTGGTCACCTGGCCGGCCGGGAAACGCTCGCCCTTGCCCTGGATGCTGAAGCCATCGCAATCAAGCATGGCGATGTACAGCGAATCGCGGTAGAAGCGTACATTCAGCGGCTTGAGATCGACCACGTAGTGCTGGCAGCGGTGCAAGGCCGCGAGGGCTGCGGCCAGATTCGCAGCCAGGGTCATCTTCGCGCCCAGACCAGTGGGCAACTTTGCGGCACGTGCCTGCCGTTCCTGCAGTACGTGCTCCAGATCGGTGGTGGCCGACACGTCCAGGATCGGCATGCTGAAGCCGATGAAGCGCCCGCCACGGTCACGGAGCAGGCCGGTCGGCCAGGCGATCTGGACCCGTTCGCGCCCACCCTCACGAAGCGTCGGCAGATCCGGCTGCAGTTCCAGCATTGCCCGCAACTTGCGCTCGTAGAGCGGCGCATCCTTGGCCGAGTGATAAAGCTTGGCGACCTCGCGCGGACGCTCCTGCAGAGTGAACACACTGCCGGCGCCACCGCTCTTGAGCAGGCGCAGCAGGGTCAGCGGCTGGCGCCGCTGGTCGAAGATGGTTTCTCCACTGCGCCCAGGCATGTGTTCAGCCCGGCAGTGCGATCAACAGGGTCTTGTCGTCACCGGTAATGCCATCGGTGCGCGGGTCGGACAAGGTCGCCTGCAGAGCCTGGCTGCCATGCACTTCATCCACGGCAGAGAGATAGCGCAGCACCGGCGCGAAGAACGGCTGGAACAAGGTGTCCCCACGGCGCGTCATCGCAAAGGGCTGCACGCCGTCGGACATCAGCACCAGCGCCTGCACCGGCCCTTCAAAACGGGTCAGCCGCAACTGTTGCCGCCAACTGGCTCCGGTGACGAACCAGGTTTCGTTGGCATACTCGCCATTGGCCGGCAGCGACACTGCATCGGCAGATTCATCGTTGAACGCGCACGCGGCCACCCCATCGCCGACATGGAAGAACCAGCCACCACGCGCATCGGCTACTACCCCTACCAGGGTGCAGGCATGATCGGACAGGCGCAGGCCACGTCCGGCAGCCAACAGCGCCAGTTCACCGCGTGCGTCATCGATGGCCGTTTCGATGATCGGCCGCAGTACGTCCACGGGCACCGCCAGTGGTGCATGGCCCAAGGCGGGTGCCGCCGCCACCGCAGCAGCGACGCTACGCGACACGTGTTGCGCCCCGACATCGCTGTGCGAGGCCGAACCTGCACCATCGCAGACCACCGCCGCCAGCAGCGCGCCGTTGCATACGGCGGCATGCGCGTCCTGGCAGGGCTGCCCGCGATCAACGTGCGACCGCCCCGTAGCCGAGGCAGCCATAACTCGCCAGCCCACGGTCAGACCGGCGCGTGCGACCAGCTATCGGTCGCCGGCAATTGAACCTGCCCGCCGGGCGTCGAATTGGACACCACACGCATGCTCGCGCTGAGCCACATGAACAGCTCCTTGAACTGCAGGCCCTGCAAGCGCTTCACCCCGCGCTCGCCATTTCGGCTGAACTCGCCAAGCACACCGAGATCGGCATCGCCCACTGCAATCGGGAAAACCGCCACCCTGTTCTGTTCCTCGGCACCGCGGCACTGCTCGGCCACCGACTGCCAGGCATCGGTCGGCTGGCCATCGGACATCAGGAACAACCATGGCCGCGTGTAGGCCACGCCAGCCTGACGGAAGCGCTGCTTCTCATCTTCGATTTCCTGCAGGGCAAGCTCCACCGCCGCGCCGGTAGGGGTGGTGCCGTTGGCCTTCAGCGCCGGCGCGGTGAAATCCATTGCATCACACCAGTCACCACGTACGGCGGCAGTGTCCATGCCACCGTATTCCACCAGCAGCACGCGCACGCGCTTGGCCGCTATCACGTCGTCCTTGAGCTCCTTCTCCAGCAGCTTCAGGCCAGCGTTGAGCTGTTCGATCGGCCCGCCCCCCATACTGCCGGAGCAGTCGAGCACCAGTATCAGCGGCGTGCGCTGTTCGCTGTTATCGACCAGCGAAACGTCAGGAATCGCGCCAATGGACATCGTGGTAAGCCTCCGTGCTATGGAATCGGGCCGCTGCATGCGGTTACGCCGAGTATAGGCACAGGGGGCGGATGGATGCCATGAACCGACGTCCGATACAACGCGCCACCGCATGCCTCATATCCCGGTGTGCCTGGAATCGGTAGCGGCCCCGGCGCTATGGACAGCGAACTGATTCCTTGCCGGTACCACCCTCCTGGATCATTCATCCAGGGGCAAGACCGCCTTTACGGTGCAGATGCGACAGCGGAGCGGGCTGCATCCAGCAGTCACGGCGGCCGACCATGGGTTGGCACTACGGGTGCCCACAGGTTCCATCGGGCATGGCCAGGCGCTACCAGCTCCGACACTTCAAGGGATACGGGCACGCAGCATCGGCTCTACCAGATCCAGCCCCTCCTCCAGCCGTCCCTCATCCAATGCCTCCATCGCAAGCAAGGAGATCGCTTCATACTCCTGATCCAGCTGCCGGTACGACAACAGCGCGAGCAGCCCCAGCAACTCGGATCGGTGAAGTCGACCCTGCGCGTACAGCCCGTGGACCAGACGCATGTGCAGCGAAGGGTGGGAGCCGGACAAAAAATGGTTGCGCACGACCCAGAGGGCGGCAGCAATAAGCGCCTCGGTATCGGCACGGGTCAAATAAGCGGTGACGTCGGCATCAATCGGCATAGGAAGCCCGATTTCTCCCGACCAGTAGGCATCTGCCTGAGCAGGGTCGATTTCGTTGCCGACAGCCAGCACACCTGTTTCAAGCAGATGTGCAAGAAAGGCATATTCGTCAGTTCCCATTGGCAACAACCCTCGATAGCGTGCTACCGCAAAGACCTGATTCAGCCAAGACCCCAGCACTGATCCTGCATTGGCGCACCCAGCGCCCAGTCTAGGGCAGGACTTTGGCATCTTGAATGACGCCAATCCGGTCGATATCCAGAGGGTCCGCCCTGCCCTTGGATAGATGAAATTTACCTCTGATCACAACTCTGGCAGCAAGATTCCTCTGACGGAGGCTGGATACCACCTCATCCCCATAGATGACCATGGACGAAACGGACTCACCATCCTCCATTGCCTCCCTTGTAGGAAAAACGAGGGCGGCGCCGTCAACGACTCGAACCCAGGCAAAGAACTCGACATCCCTACTGTCAAATTTCTCAGGATGTGACATCAGATAGATGTAGGAAATGGAGCAGATTTTCTCACCAGCAGCGTTTCCACGATATCTACATGCATCGAAGTCTGGCTGCGCGGCACATCCCGAGAGTGACATTAGAACCAGCAAGCGCAACGAGATGCGCAGCCCCCTCATCACCGGACCACGAAGAACAAATTGGCGAAAGGATTCGATGAGAAACACCATCATGATTTTTGAAGTTCCTGCGTGATTGCAGACCAGGGACGCTGCACATTGAGTTCGCCCCTCAGCATGAGCGCTGAGCGATCTGGCCCTATGACATGCAGCGGCAGGTCAGCCAAAACAAACACGGTGGGACGGACGCGCTTCTTGCCGCGATTGCACCGCTCGCTCATGAAGGTTCCGGATTCGGTTCCGAAATTTCCCAAGCGGATCGACACAGGGTATTCATCGCACGCAATCGCGCAAAGACTCTGATGGCCGCAGCAAAGCCAGCTACGGTGTCCAGGCCAGGTACAGCGCGAACAATAAAGTGCCTGAGAGGACGGATCTGGGCAACCACGGGGGTCGAAAGTCCGTGCCGCCGAACAGCGGTCGGCACTACAGGAGACCCCTCCTGGTCGTCCCGCGCGCCCATGGCTGGCAAGTACATCTTTGAAAACACACGAGTCCAATGATGCATGTGGCTGTCAAGGCTCAGGTTGCAATGCGAGCCATGAAATCGGAATGGTCAACGAACCAGCTTCGATAGATATCGAAATACCGATCTAGCGGATGGGTCAGAACTTCCCCGTGGTATCCAAAGCCTGTCATTAAAGGAAGATGATGAATATTCGCCGGATGACGATCATGGTAGATAATGTCCTGAAACGACAGCGGCTCGAGACCCGCTCTCCGATTCATGGAAGAAAGAACCGTCGCATCAATAACCTGACCATCCTGCAACGTGATCCACGCGTGTGCGTGGGCCGGAACGCCTACCGGGTAGCCGCTCTCATCGCAATCAATCCGGTACCCCGCACGAAGATCCCTTTTTAAGCGCTGACGACTAAGTGAAACGTAGGGACCATCAGGAAGCAGGACATCTCCAATGGTAACTTCGTGCCCCAAGCGTAAATCCATCAGGACGTAGGACACTTCCCTGACCACCTGAAAACAGCGCCCAGCCAGACCCGCAGTGTTTTCCATGAATTCCTGAAAGTCCAAGGCAAGTGCGTCGGTGACGCCCGAGATATCAACTTGGCAGCTTGAGTCCACCCTCATGCGCTTGCCGGGCTTGGTCGCGGGCTTGATCAAGCGTCAGGTGCTCGACCGACCCTAACGTACGACGCTTACCGTGCGCCCAGGTCACGATCCAAGCTTTGTGCCCTGAGGGCTGGACGCGAAGGATCAAACTACGAACCTGAGCATCCCTGAGCTCGTAGGGGCGATCTCGGGGCTCAGCTGTGAGAACAATGCGCTTGGTAAGGGCGGATGACATCAGGCAACCTGTCCATAAGTGGCGATAGAGCCAACTTAGGAAAGGATGCGAGGCGATGTTTGGATGCGGATCGTCCGCGGCTACTTACCGAGTTGACCTACGCCCCTGATACAGTTCGAGTCCTCACTTACCTGGACAGAAGCATTCCGGGCACGGAGCATCTCACGGCATTAACAAAGGTTCGGGATCAACATGATGACGATTGAACACCATGGAGTCTCAAGCGCCGCATTACACATGGCGGGCAACGACTGGCTGAAGAAGGAAATCCTCTTTTACGACAAGGTTTCACTACTTCACCTAAATCAAGCGATCCATGAACTACGTCATGGACGACACCAAAGGCTTACACGCGCCGCAGAGCTTGAATACCTCGTTGACGAGGGGATAATTATTGAAGGACGACTCCCCAGCGACACATCAACCGACGAAAAGATACTTTCAGCCTACAGCGACGCCACGAGATCAGACGACAGAATCGATGAATTGCTCGCAAGCAAAGTCCGCGACCAGAACTGGGAGAACGAGCTCCAGAGGGCCATTCAAGCTAGGGACGCATTCCTTATCAGAGCATGCGCAATTGCGACCAACAATGAGGGAAGAACGATCTCAACAGCACTAGTTTCGCCAAACTCATTTGATGATATAAGCAGAGAGACTTCTCAAGTTCGAACGGCACGTGTAGTGCTTAACAACTTCCCTATCCCCGGCGACGGCACCTCTTTTCAGGACATCATTCACCTTCGACAGGACTCAGAGCTACAGGAAATGAAGAGATCGCTACGACGCTGGATAAGGAACCTCGACACATCTCGATGGACTGACGGGGAATTGCAGGAGGAGATCACCGACCTAATGGAGCAGTACCGCAGTTATATGAGGTTGCAGAAGATAAAGCACGAGCGTGGAAGCCTCAGTGGACTTATCAAGGTTGTTGCAACCACACTCGAATCGACGGCGAAGCTGAAGCTTGCGAAGCTGGCTGAATTAGGAGTCGACATTATTCAGGGGAATTCCGCCCTCACTGAAGCGGAACGCGTTGCACCCGGACGCGAGCTCAGCTACGCAATCAAGCTCCACGATCGCATCAAAAGGTAGGCTCTCGGGCGTGATGATTCGACCAGGAGAGCTATTCGAGACAACCTTACAATGTAAGTTCACAGCAGCGAGGATTTCCTCGAGGTCGGTAAGGCGCACCTGAACGGCGCACCTTGTAGGCTAGAGTGCCTTTTCTGCCGCTTCGTAGAACCTGAGCGCCCCTGAGCTCATAGGGGCTACCCCGGGGCTCCGACGAAAGAGCGAAGCGTTTGGTGGGCACGGATGACACCGGGCGGGGCCGTAAGTGGCGATGGAGCCACCTCCGGACAGAATGCGAGGCAACGCTTGGATCAAGATCGCCTGCCCCTACACATCCTCTTCGTCGTCAAAATCGAGAGGCTCTGGCGATTTGTAGAGAACAGAGCGCCCCACTCTTCCTTTGAACTTCAGCTTCTTCTCAAAATAGAATTTAAATGCATCAACAAGCGCATCCGGCGCCCTAGGATCCAGAAGTATTCGGTTAACCAAACCATGCGCGTCAATAGGCACTTTAATACCCTTTTCGCTATGGTGACCTAGTTTTCCTGGATGATATACCGCCGCCCTCCACTCACTCTCATGCTGGAAAGCCTCTCTCTTCATGTAGAGCATCTCCACCGCGTGCTTGGCTTTGAAATCCCTTCGCAGCCTTCCTGCCAAGGCTCTACAATCTTCGTCTAACTTGAACTGAGGAAGGTACGCAACCGGCCCGCCCCTCCATCTAAGGCCATCCTTCAGGATTCCAGCCCTGACCTGCTCCTCCAACTTCGCCGGGAAAGTAGAAATCCTGACACCCATGCCATGTTGTGAGTAGATCCTCCACATCGCGTCCGAGGCCGCAAGCTGGCACCAGCACTGTGCGAAGACCCCTCCACCACTCAGAGGAATGCCTCTCTTCTCGTATGGGTCGTCCCACTCTGAAGGATTGGCAAAATACAGTTCGTTAGTGTCAAAAAGCTCAACGACACGCGCGAAGTCCATGATGCGATAGATAGAACCAGAACTCTTTATATCTGACATATCGACTAATCTATATTGAGTGGAAATTAGTCAAATAAATCTCTAAATTGACCATTGATTGTGCACCAACGTTACCTGATTAACCCAGTAGATGATCCTTTCGACATCCCGTCTAGAACCAATAAGAAAACGTATCTTTTCAGCAGCAGAGAATAATCCTTCCCCAGGGTTGTTACCCCCACCTTTATGCACGACCAAGACGGTCAGCATCGACCTTCCTTGCGCATGCACGTAAATAACAATGTCTTCAAGCCTTCTCGCAGTCTCTTCATGGTCAGCGTCCAGTGCCATGTCAAGTTCGATCAATGGAGCGACATCTCCGTATATCGCGAGAGATCCATCGATTGCAAGCTTAACTGGCATTTCGTACAAAACATGATCGATGGCAATAACATCCATAGTTCCACCCTAAGTCTGCAATTCTCACGCACATCTAATTTCGCGACATCCGTCAGCGAAGAACTGGTCCACCGAGTTCCTGTCCTTGCAGCCACTCCGTCCAAAAGCCTAATGATGCCTTCAAACAGAGATGAGTCTGATTTGCACTTATGTGCCACTGCAATAGCGATCAAAACTATATCGTTGCCAGTAGTTCTACAGATGACCAGCGCCTGCACCAGCGCGCTCCAGCCCTACCACTATCAGGTAGCGCGGTGATCCAATCGCACAGAACAATCTAAGCGAACAGACGAGTAGACGACCCGCCTCACCGTCGACCCAATCGACGCGAATCTCGTGAAGCGCGTCGCTCGGTGGCAGTTCCTCGTGCCAGCAACCGATCAGTCGGTTAGACAGAGGCTCATCGCCCTTGATGATGTCCAGCACGAGAGGGGCGAATGAGTTGACTCCTAGTTCAGCTATTGCAAAACAGTGCGCAATCTTTGCAAGCATCCTCAAGAATGATTCAGGATGAATCGAGCCGATATGAGCACTGCCTCCTTCTTGAAAGCCACTAAAGAACTTTGGGTCATAACTACCCCAAGTCCACAACTGGCAATCAAGCGCTTCAGTGTTCTCTGCACCACTGATGATGGTCGGAAGTGGCATCGTGAGCGCTATGTACAATCCTGGCACGAGGTCGACGTCCCAGTCTTGCTTTCGCCCTAGCGGGCGAATCTCGCCATCCACTCTATCTGCAAGCCAAAGCCCTACGTTGTCTTTACGCTTTCGTGGCCGCTTTGTCGGAGCGCCAATGACTTCGCGAAAGATACCGATACTCTGCTTTGTGTAGCGTGCCTCAAAAGCGCTTGTCATCGATGCACAAGGTCGACAACTTGATTTCGGTAGAACCAATGCGTCCCCGGCCAGGCTCTCCGGCAAAATGTGCTCGTCTTCAAGCCCTTCCGTTGCACCGCAGTACACGCATACCCCAAGAGCAGGGTACTCCTTGGCCTTGGCCGGTCGCCAGATGGCTTTACGAGGCATCCATCCCCTCCCTCTGATGGGGGAGCAACGGTAGCGCTGCTCGTGAATTCCATCATAAGGCTACCGGAAGCCGGATTACGGACCGTTCCCTGCATGAGCTTCAAGGATGCGTACCATCCGCAACTAGTAGCAGGGACGCCGAGCAAGCAGTCTGTCCGGCAACAAATCCCTCACCAATCAATCAATTCCAACGCACCACAAACAAAAAAGCCCCGACCAAGGCCGGGGCTTTTCTACAACTGGTGCCGGAAACAGGAGTCGAACCTGCGACCTACGCATTACGAATGCGCCGCTCTACCAACTGAGCTATTCCGGCTGAGCAGGCGATTTTACGGGTAGCCCACCCCGCTGGTCAATCCGCCCCTACCCGGTTGCCACAGGCCCGCCCGGCGGCGAAATCAGCCAGGTTGCCCAGGGTGATGGCCGAGATCTCCTGCAGCGCCTCCACGGTGAAGAAGCCCTGGTGGCCGGTCACCAGTACGTTGGGGAAGGTCATCAGGCGCTGGAAGGCCTCGTCGTCGATGATCTCGCCGGACAGATCCTGGAAGAACAGCGCGCTTTCCTGCTCGTAGACGTCGATGGCCAGGTGGCCCAGCCGGCGCGACTTCAGCGCGCGGATCACCGCGTGGGTATCCACCAGGCCGCCACGCGAGGTGTTGACCAGCATCGCGCCGGGCTTCATGCGCGCCAGCGAGGCGTCGTTGATGAGGTGCTGGGTGTCCGGGGTCAGCGGGCAGTGCAGCGAGACGATGTCCGCGCGCGCCAGCAGTTCGTCCAGCGCCACCATCTCGCCCAGCCCGGCGAAGTCCGGCGACGGATAGGGATCATGGCCAAGCACCGTACAGCCCATGCCACGGAAGATGCGCGCGGTGGCCAGGCCGATCTTGCCGGTGCCCACGATGCCCACCGTGCGCCCGTGCAGGGTGCGGCCCAGCAGACCATCCAGCATGAAGTTGCCTTCGCGCACGCGGTTGTAGGCGCGGTGGGTCTGCCGGTTGAGGGTCATCACCAGCGCCAGCGCGTGTTCGGCCACCGCTTCGGGCGAATAGGCCGGCACGCGGGCAACGAACAGGCCCAGGCGCGCGGCCTCGGCCAGGTCGACGTTGTTGAAGCCGGCACAGCGCAGCAGTACCGCGCGCACGCCCAGCGCGTGCAGGGCCTGCAGCACGGGGGCATCAAGGCGGTCGTTGACGAATACGCAGACGGCGGCGCAGTCCTGCGCCAACGCGGCGGTGTGTACGTCCAGCGTGGCATCGAAGTGGACGAACCGGAAGCCCTGCCCGGCGCCATCGCGCGCGTTGGCTTCTTCCAGGAAGCGGCGGTCGTAGGGACGGGCGCTGAAGACGGCGATCTGCATGGGCGGGCCTGCACGGGAATCCTGCGCAGACCATAGCGCACCGGCGGCAATGCTGCCGCCGGTGCGCCCTTTACTCAGAACGCGTAGCCGAGACCCAGCATCACGCCGTTCTGTACCTGGCCATCGCGGCGCTCGCCCACGTAGTCCACCATCACCGACAGGCGGTCACTGGCACGGCTGGTGACGCCCAGGTTCCAGGCCAGCACCTGTTCGCCCAGGGTCTGGCTGCTGCTGCCGAACACCAGGTCCGGGGCCGCGGCGAAGCCGGTGCTGTAGCGGGCCTGGGTGTCGCCCAGTTCCTTCTGCCAGACCACGCGCGCGCGCGGGGTGATGCGCTCGCCGTTGGCACGGTTGAAGGTCTTGAACAGCTGCAGGCCGGCACCCACCCGGATGCTTTCCAGGCTTTCGCCACGGCCGGCCAGTGCGCCCGCGCCCTGCCCTTCGTTGAAGCGGGTGGCCGAGGTGCGCGCGTAGTCCACCACCGGCAGCAGCGGCTGCACCACCAGCCCGTTGCCGGTGGTGAAGCTGAAGCCGTGCTCCAGGCGCGCGGAGATCGCATCGTTGTTGTACTTGGCGCGCAGCGAATCGTTCAGGCCGTCGATGCCGGCAATGCCGCGGCGGGTGTCGTGGCGCAGGTCGGTGTAGCGCACGGCGGCCGACAGGTAGCCACGCGCGTAGGTGGCATCGATGTAGCCACCGATATCCAGCGCGCGCACGTCACCGGTGAAGCCGGAACCATCGCGCGCCTTGGTCGACATGTCCGCCGCCGCCACGCTCACGCCCAGGCTCACGCGGTCATCGGCCACGCGCGTATCGGCGCCCAGCACGATGCCGCCCACGGTGTGGCTCAGGCCGGCCACGCCGCCTTCGCCGTCGATGCGGCCATGGCTGCCGAAGCCGCGGCCCCAGAAGCCGTGGTTGCGCGCACCGGCGCCGCTGTCGGTACCGGCCACGGCCTGCGCGGCGGGCTCGACCAGATGCATGGCCAGCTGGTTGAACAGGCTGCCGCTGGCCATGCCGGGCTGCGCTGCAGCCGACTGCGCCGCCTGCGCCGCCAGGCCGCCGGCATCGCCGCTGCCGCTGCGCAGGCCGGCCTGGTGCTGCGTCACCACGCTGCCGATGCTGCCCAGCAGGGCGTTGTCGGCCAGGCGCAGGCTGGCGTGCCCGTCACCACGCAGGGCACCGGCCTGCTGCGCGATGACATCGCGGTCGGCAAACTGCAGCGCGCCCAGCAGCGACTTCAGGCGGGCATCCTGGCGGTCACCCGCCGCGGCCAGGGCAACGCCCAGGCTCTGGTTGCCGTTGCTGGCGGTCAGCTGTGCCAGCTGGTCGAAGCCCGGGTTGGCGGTCAGCGACAGGCCGTCTTCGGTCTGGTTGATGTTGAAGCTGAGCAGCGAGTTGTGGCGCGGGCGGAAGACTTCGTTGTCGGTGATGCTGGCGCTGTAGCCCGTATCACCCAGGCGCACGGCGTCGGCGAAACCGTCCTCGTAGATCGGCCCGGTGACCAGTTCGCGCTGGTAGTTGCCGGCATAGAAGCCCTGGGCGACGTTCAACTCCAGGTGCGCGCCGGGCGAGATCACCAGCGCGCCATCGGTCTGCCCGCCGTCGAAGAAGGTGCCCACGCGCAGGCGGCCGGTATCGCTGCCACCGGCTTCGGTGACATCGAACAGCACGTTGCCGCCCGGCATGATGTTGACGTAGCCGTGGGTGACCAGGTCGCCACCGCGCGGCATCAGGGTGCCGTACACGCGCAGGCGGTTGAAGCCGTCCTCGCGCAGCGACGGGCCGGTCGCGCCGAGCAGCGCATCGGTATCGGTTTCCAGCGAGGCGATGTCGCCGTGGCCGACCACCATGCCACCAGGCATCACCCGCACTTCCGGTGCGCGCAGCGCGCCACCTTCCAGCGCGATGGTGCCGCCGTCGACCAGCATGAAATCGGCGCCGGTGGTGGCCGAGGTGCGCCAGGTGCCACCCTTGGCCACGCGGATCACGCCGGCCGAGTTGGCCAGCGCGGAGGCATCGAGTTCACCCAGGCGCAGCTTGCCCAGCAGCAGCTGCTGGATGCCCGGGTCATTGAGGTAGTCCTGCACCGAGGCATCGCCGATGCCATTGGGGCCGTCGCTGGCGGCGTTGTAGATGCTGACCGCAAGGTTGATGTAGGTGGTGGCGTAGCCGGCATCGTTCCAGCGCGAGAAGTCGTCCTCGACGAAGGCCTGCAGCTGGCGGGCGGTGGACATGTAGCCCGGGTTGATGTCACCGCTGACGTTGCCGGCGACGGTCAGGGTATCGCCGGGGTTGCGGTAACCGGCCTCGGTGATGATGTTGTTGCTGTAGATGTCCTGGCCCGGGAAGAGCTGCAGGCTGCGGCCGCTGCCATCGGGATCGAAGCTGACCGACGTGCCGTTGGTGCGGGCCGGGTCGCGGAACACCAGCAGGCCGTTCGGCGCCACCACTTCATACATGGCCTTGTGCAGCAGGCCGGCATCCATGCCGCCGCCGTAGTTGTCGGTGTAGATCTGGGTCATGCGCGGCGACGGCGCGTAGGTGATGCGGCCGCCGCTGCTGGCGGCGTGGATCTGCACCGAATCGACCGTCGGCAGATCGCCTGCCAGATAACGGTTGACGCCGCCGGACTGCATGATCGAGCACGACGAGATGCAATGCCCGGACACGATGGTATCCAGGCCGTTGGTGCGGATGATGGCCTGCAGCCACTCACCGGCAATCAGCGCGCCACCGTTGGAGGTGCGCAGCACGACTTCGCGGATCGGCCGGCCTTCGGCCTGTGCCTTGGCCAGCAGGGCCGGCAGCGCGACCACGTCGGCGAAGGTGACGCCACCACTGAGGACGACGCGGTCGTCCTGCACGTGGTAGTTCATCGCCCCTGCGTTGCCGATCGCGCCCAGCGTTGCCATACCCACCAGGCCGGCCAGGGCCAGGCTCAACTTCGAATGCTTCATTGCGGTCTCTCTCTCCAAACCCGCACCACGCGGGACGAAAGCAGAACGCCGCAGCGCGCCGATCTCCCCCAGTGCATCGCGCACGAAAATCTGAATGCGTTCACATAACGCATTGGCATACGACACGGACTTCCCCCTTTGGTCATCGTCTTGTAAAACTCGATGACGCGTTCGTCGTTCGAGGCCCTTCCCCTGTCCGCCCCCTCCCCCCTGCCCCGTCGCGCGCCGGACCCGGCCGGGGTTCCGGATGCCTTCATCGCCTTCATCCGCGAGGAACGCGCGCCGCTGTGCGCTTTCCTGCGCATGCGTGGCGTCGGCCCGGACGATGCCGAGGACATTGCACAGGACAGCATGGAGCGGCTGATCCGCTACCGCGGGCACAGCACCGACGAACTGCGCCTGCTGCTGTACCGCATCGCCCGCAACCGCCTGGCCGACCGCGGGCGCTCGTCGCAGGCGCGCAGCCACCTGCCGCTGGGTGAACGCGATGGCAGCGAGGAGCCTCAAGGCACTTCTCCCGATCCACTGCGTCAGGCAGAATCCGGCCAGATGATCGCGCTGCTGCGACAGGCACTGTTCAAGCTTCCCGAACGTGCCCGCGAGGTGTATCTGCTCAACCGCATCACCGGGATGAGCTACGCACAGATCGCCCGGCACTGCGGCATCACCGCCAAGACGGTGGAAAAACACATCGCCCGTGCCCTCCAGGGCCTGCGCAAGGAGCTGGGCAGCAATCCTCTCCACACTGATGGAGATAGTGAGTGACCCGCGACGCCTACATGGATGACACGTTGCTGTTCGAGCGCGCAAGCGCCTGGGTGGCCCGGCTGGAAGCCCCTGACTGCACGTCGATCGAGCGCGAAGCGTTCGAGGATTGGCTGGCCGAGCACCCTTCCCACGTCAGCGCCTGGGCACAGGCCGAGACGCTGCACCAGCGCAGTGCCGGCCTGTCCGGCGACCCGTGGCTGCGCACCGCCGCCAGCCGTGCCGCCCGCGTGCCGGTACGCCGCTGGCTGCCTTCGGTGGCGGCAGCGGCCGGCGTCTGCCTGGCAGTGGGCATCGGCTGGATGGTCTTCACCGATGGCAACCCGACGCCGCAGATCTACGCCAACGCCAGCCACCAGCCGCAGGTGCGCACGCTGGCCGATGGCAGCGTCGCCACCCTCGATGCCGGCACCACGCTGAGCGCCCGCTTCGGCTGGCGCAAGCGCGAACTGGAGCTGGAGCGTGGCCGCATGCAGCTGCAGGTGGCCGCATCCTCGCGCGCGCTGCGGGTGCAGGCCGGCGGCAGCAGCATCCGCGATATCGGCACCACCTTCCAGGTCGAGCGGCTGACCGATGGCCGGGTGGAAGTGGCGCTGCTGGAAGGCGCCGTGGAAGTGACCAGCGGCAGCGCCCAGCACACGCTGGCCCCCGGCCAGCAGCTGCAGGTGTCGCCGTCCGGCCGCATCCAGCCCGGCCCGCAGCTGTCCACCACCGCCGCCGCCGAAGCATGGCCCGAGGGCCGGCTGGTGTTCGACGCCACGCCGCTGTCCACCGTGGTCGAGCGCATGAACCGCTACGGCAGCACGCCGCTGGTGATCGCCGACCCGGACATCGCCGACCTGGCGGTGAGCGGCACCTTCCGTGCCGGCGATGCGCACGAACTGCTGTCCGCCCTGGAACTGGGGTGGTCGATCGCTGGCCAGCCGCGCAAGGATGGCGCGCTGGAACTGCGCCGCACCTACTGAGGCGGCGCGGATGCCCAGCCCCGGGGCACTGCGACAGGGCCTGATGGTCCTGCTGTGGCTTGCCCTGGCCGGCGCCACGGCCGCTGCAGATGCACCCGCCACCGCACCCACCGAGTACCGCATCGCCGCCGGCCCACTGGTGCCGGCGCTGCAGCAGTGGGCACGGCAAAGCGGCCAGGCGCTGGTGTTCGATGCACGCGAACTGGCCGATCTGCGCACCCCTGGCACGCAGGGCCCGCAGGAACCTGCCGCTGCACTGAAAGCGCTGGTGGCCGGCAAGCCGGTCAACATCCTGCGCACCCCCAGTGGTGGCTTCGTGCTGCGCCGCCATGCCGTGGCTGCGGCACCGCCGGCCCGGGTCGTGCCGGCCCCGCCGCCGCGACCGCAGCGACCGGCGCAGGTGGAACTGGCACCGATCCATGTCACCGGCAGCCGCCTGCCACGCAGCTCGGTGCAGACCACCCTGCCGGTGACGGTGATCGAACGCGAGGACATCCTGCGCAGCGGCTACGGCACGCTGTTCGATCTGCTGCGCCACCTGCCCGGCATGAACGGCCACCCGCCGCTGAGCACCTCGCGCGGCGGTGATTCGCTGTACCTGCCGGTGGGCGCCGCCGCCACCACCAGCCTGGACGGCATGGGCCCGCGCGCCACCCTGTTCCTGGTCAACGGCCGCCGCCTGCCGCGCTACCCGATGGTGTCGCTGGAGGAAGGTGGCCTGACCGACCTGGGCGGCATTCCGCTCAGTTTCGTCGAGCGCATCGAACTGGTGCGCGGGGGTGCATCGGCCATCTACGGTGCCGACGCGATGTCCGGCGTGGTCAACATCATCCTGCGCGACCAGGCCGACGGGCCGGAGGCCACCCCGCAGACCGGCGCCAGCAGCCGCGGCGACGGCGACCAGCACCGCGTGCAGGCCGCCACCGGCGGCGTGCGCGGCAACGGTGACCGCTGGTTCGCCGGCCTCGACCTGCACCGCCTGCGCCACGTCGCAGGCGACCGCCGCCGCTGGCATGCCGACAGCGAGCTGTACCCGATCGGGCTGATCCTCGCCAACGGTGATTACTACCCCGCCAGCGAATGCCACGCGCCGCTGCAGGAGGAAGAGGATGGCTGCTGGTACGACAGCGTGCGCCCGCGTTCGCTGCAGCCAGCATCGGACACCGTGGCCGGCTACCTGCGCTACCGCCACGAGCGTGGCGATGGCCGCTATGCCTATGTGGAGGCGCGCGCCAGCCACAACCGCCAGCGATTCGAACTGGGGCCGACCGCAGTCGCACTGAACTTCAATCGCAACGCCCTGCTCAACGTGGTGCTGCAGGAGGGCGGCGAGGTGCAGCCGCGGGTGCGGGCCAGCGAAGGCGACCTGACCGTGGGCATCGGCCGCGACCAGAGTGGCCGCAGCTGGGAGGCCGGCCTGAGCGCGCAGCGCAGCCAGGTGGACCTGCGTACCGGGGGCGCCGTGCGCAGCGAACGCCTGCTGGAGGCTGCGCTCGCGCTGGACTTCCTGCCCGGTTTTTCCACGCTGCCACCGGGCCTGGCCGACGAACTGTTCCCCGACATCCGCAACCGCGGCCGTACCAGCCAGCTGCAGGGCTGGTGGGGCGTGCAGCGCGAACTGATGAACCTGCCCGGCGGCAAGGCGCAACTGGCCACCGGCATCGACCTGCGCCAGGAGCGCTGGACGTCGCTGCCCGACCCGCTGCTGGGCAAGGGCGAGCTGGCGCTGGGCCTGCCGCTGGAGCAGCGCCGGCTGTCGCGGCCGAGCAGTGCGGCCTACGCCGAAGTCGGCCTGCCGCTGGCCTCGACACTGCGCCTGGACCTGGCGGCACGGCTGGACCGCGATGATGGCGACAGCGCGTTCTCGCCGCGCGCCGGCCTGCGCTGGAGCCCCAGCCCGCACTGGTCGTTCCTGCTGGCCAGCGGCCGTGGCTTCCGTGCGCCCAGCCTGTTCGAGCGGCGGCGACCGCCGGCCTACTTCGGCCTGCTGGCGCTGCCCGCATCGGACACCCTGCCGCCGTGCGCACTGCCGCTGCGCGGCGGTGGCTGCGCGGTGGAAGTGGATGTGGTGGAGAACGATGCACTGCGCGCCGAGACCTCGCGCAGCCATTCGCTGGCGGCCAGCTGGACGCCCACCGACGCGTTCTCGCTGTCGCTGACCCACAACATCGTCGAGCTGCGCAACGAGATCCTCGCCCTGCAGCCAAGCGATGCACTGTGGAACCCCGACACGTGGGAACTGGATGAGCAGGGCCGCCTGCGCGACCTGCGCCTGTCGTTCGACAACATCGGCCGCACCACCTCGCGCAACTGGGTGCTGCGCGGCGAATACCGCATCGATGCCGGCCGCGATGGCCAGTGGTTGTTCTCGCTGGATGGCCTGAAGCAGCAGGAACTGCGCCGGGACCGTGCGCATGGCCAAGCGGTGGACCTGCGCGGCCACGCCACGCCCACGTTCGCCGGCATCGTCAATGTGCAGTGGCAGAATCCCTCGTGGGACATCGCCCTGCGTGGCAACCGCGTCGGCCGCACGCGTGCGTGGCTGGCCGGTGAGGACTGCCCGCAGCAACAGCACGATGATCGCCGCTGCATGAATCCGGCACAGCTGCGCTGGAACCTGCACGTGGCACGCAAGCTGAGCCCGCGCGTGGTGGCCGCGCTGGACGTGCACAACGTGCTGGACACCGCGCCGGTGAACTACCTGGTTGGCAGCGGCGGGCAGATGGCCGGGCTGGATGATCCGCTGGGCCGCTACTTCCTGCTGACCCTGCAGTTCCGCTGACCTGCTTTTGTAGCGCCGAGCCATGCTCGGCTGCCGCTCCTCCTGTAGAGCCGAGCCATGCTCGGCTGCCCCACCTCCTGTAGAGCCGAGCCATGCTCGGCTGCTTCTGCCAACAGCAGCCGAGCATGGCTCGGCTCTACAAGTTCGCGGCCCCCGCAAACCGCTTTCACGCATGCGGGGCTACAGTGGCCGCACACCCTTCTGGAGGCACGCCATGCGTCCCTCGATGTTCCAGGCCGGTGCGTCGCTGGCACTGGTGCTCTGCATCGCCAATGCAACAGCCAAAGAAGCCGCCCGCGCCCCTGAGCCGCCCGACCAGCCGCTCGCGCCGTTGTTCCAGCAGGTGCAGCGCGCCCATCTGTTTGCCGACCAGAAGACCTTCGCCGATGCCGTGCCGCATCAGCCGGCTGCGGCCGTGCTGGCCGACTGGCAGGCCGCACAGCGGCAACCCGGCTACACGCTGCGCGATTTCGTCGCGACCCGCTTCACGGTACCGGGCGATGCGCCGGCCTACGTGCCACCCGCAGGGGAAACACTGCGCGCGCACATCGAAGGCCTGTGGCCAGTGCTGCAGCGGCACACCACCACCGTCGATCCGCACGGTTCGCTGCTGCCCTTGCCGCACCCGTACGTGGTGCCCGGCGGCCGCTTCCGCGAGGTCTACTACTGGGACAGCTACTTTACCCTGCTCGGCCTCGCGTCCAGCCAGCGCTGGCAGCAGGTGCGCGACATGGTCGACAACTTCGCCTGGCAGCTGGACCAGTACGGCCACATTCCCAACGGCAACCGCAGTTACTACCTCAGCCGTTCGCAGCCGCCGTTCTTCAGCCTGATGGTGGAACTGCTGGCCCGCCACGAAGGTGACGATGCATACCGGCGCTACCTGCCGCAGCTGCGCATCGAACACGCGTTCTGGATGCACGGCGCCGAGGGCCTTGCACCCGGCCAGGCGCGCGAACGCGTGGTGCGGTTGGCCGATGGCCAACTGTTGAACCGCTACTGGGATGCGCGTGCGGTGCCGCGTACCGAATCGTGGACGGATGACCTGGCGACCGCGGCGCAGGCATCACGGCGACCGTCATCGCAGGTCTACCGCGATCTGCGCGCCGGTGCCGAATCCGGCTGGGATTTCAGCTCGCGCTGGCTGGATGACCCGGCGCAGCTGTCCAGCATCCGCACGACCGCCATCGTGCCGGTGGATCTGAACAGTCTGCTGTTCCAGCTGGAACAGACGTTGGCACGTGCCAGCACCGCATCAGGCGCGCGTGAGGATGCACGCCACTACCAGCAGTTGGCGGCCTCGCGCCGCGTGGCCATCAATACGCGGTTGTGGGATGCGCGCCAGGGCTACTACGTCGACCGCGACCTGGACAGCGGCCAGCAACGCCCTGCCCTCACCGCCGCAGCGCTGTTTCCGCTGTGGCTGAAGGTTGCCGACGCAGCACAGGCGCGGCGCACCGCCGATGCCGTGGAAGCCGGCCTGCTGCGCTCAGGCGGCCTGCTGACGACCCAGCACGATACCGGGCAGCAATGGGACGCCCCGAACGGCTGGGCGCCGCTGCAGTGGGTGGCCGTGGATGGGCTGCAGCAGTACGGCCAGCAAGCGCTGGCGCGGACGCTGGGCGTGCGCTTCCTGCGCACGGTGCAATCGGTCTACGACCGCGACGGCAAGCTGGTGGAGAAGTACGTGGTGGATGGCTCGGCCAGTGGCGGCGGTGGCGGCGAATACCCGCTGCAGGATGGCTTCGGCTGGAGCAACGGCGTGACCCTGGCCCTGCTTGATCGCCTGTGCGCGCCGGAGCGCACCTGCGAAAGCGCGGCCGACGTCGAATGAGCGCGTTGTAGAGCCGAGCCATGCTCGGCTGCGCTTTTGTAGAGTCGAGCTTGCTCGACTGCTGTTGGCAGAAGCAGTCGAGCAAGCTCGACTCTACAAAGGCCGCCTGCCCACCGAACGGGCGATGGCGTACTGCGCGGCATAGTACGTGGACAGCACCAGCAGACTGGCCAGCGGCAGGCCGCCAGCGAAACGGTCCCAGGCCAGCAGTGAATCGCTGGCGACGAACAGCACGGCGCCGATCGCGGCCCAGCGTGCGCTGCACGATTCCGGGGCTGCCGGCTGCGGCCGCGCCCACGCGCGTGCCAGCGCCAGCACAGCCATCGAGGCAAGCACCACCACGTAGGCGAGCACTGGAATTCGCATCGGCGCCGGCAGGTGCGACCACAGGCCCAGCACGTTGAGCGTGGCGAACGCGCCCAGCAGCACCAACGCAGCCCACAACCCAGCGCCCGCACGCAGGCCAGCACGGAAGGCGACGATGTAGCAGACGTGGGCCAGCAGGAATGCCACCAGCCCCGGAACGAACGCATCCACCGGCAGCATCAGCGCGACATCGCCCACGCAGGACAGCAGCATGCCAGCCAGCACCGCGCAACGATAAGACGGCGATGCCGCCGGACGTGCCTGCCAGGCGATGGCCGCGATCAGCAGCGTGGTTGCCGGCTTGGCGAGCCAGTGCAGCCAGCGGCCATCACCGTGCAGGAAGGCGCCGACGATGGCCAGGATCGCTGCCAGCAGGACCAGGCCTTCGCGGCGCCACGACATCATCGTGCCTTCCACAGCTCGGCAAGACGGTCCGGCTTGCCCGCGATGCGTTCCAGCACCGGGTACTGCAGGCCACCGTGGTAGTCGATGCGCATCGTGTCGATGCGGTCGAACTGCTTGACCAGCAGCACGATGGGCGCCTTGTCCGTGGCCGCGGCGGACACCGCATCCTTCAGGCGTTCGCTGCTGTACTCGCGGCCACCGACGGCAATCACCTTCATGCCCGGTGCCAGGCCCGCGTTGAAGGCCGGGCTGTCCCAGATCACATCACCGACCACGCCGGTGTCGAGCACGGTCGCACCCAGCGAGTACGCCAGCAGGGCCGCCTTGGCGCGCTTTTCCTGCGCCTTGTAGGCCTCGTTGGGCGTATCGCGGTAGGCCAGCTTCCAGCCGGCCAGTTCCAGGCCACCGGTCAGCGAACCGTGGCCGTCCAGGCGCTGACGCAGGAAGCTGGCCCAGTCATACGGGGCGATGCCGTTGAGGGTCGCCACCACGTCCTCGAAGGTGTACGGCTTGACGTTCCAGTCGCCATTGCCGACGCCGAAGAACGCGCGCGCGAAATCATCCAGGCTGCGGCGGTTGCCGCTCAGATCGCGAAGCTTGCCTTCCACTTCCAGCCACAGCATCTGCCCGCCGGAGTAGTAATCCTCGCTCATCTGGTAGTTGCGGTAGGCCAGCCCGCGGCGCTGGGCGATGGTCGGGTCGTTGGTGGTGTCCTGCAGCGCGCGCCAGGCCAGGCCGGGGCGGCCCCGGTCATAGGTGGCCGCCACATTGGCCAGCGTGTCGCGGGTCTGCTCGGCCGACCACAGGCCCGAGCGCGCGGCCAGTACCTGGCCCCAGAACTGGGTCTGGCCCTCGTACACCCACAGCAGGCTGTCGCCCATCGGCACGTTGAAGTTGGCCGTCGCCAGGTCCGCGCCGCGGCGGTACTTGCCGTTCCAGGAATGGGTGTACTCGTGCGGCAGCAGGTCGCGCATCCACGCGTTGCTGTCCCACTCGGTGAAGTAGCCGGGGGCGGCGCTGTTCTCGCTTGAGCGATGGTGCTCCAGGCCGATGCCGCCGAGTCGGTCGGTCAGCGCCAGCAGGAATTCGTAGTGGTCATAGTGGCGCGCGCCGTACAGCTTGTCGGCCTGCTGCACCAGCGCTCGATGCAGCTTGATCTGCGCGTCGGTCGGCTTCAGCGACTTGGCATCGTCGGCAAACACGTTGAGGTGCACCGGCACCTTCGCGCCCGGGTCGAGGTCGATGCGCTGGTGGTGCTCACCGGCAAACAGCGGCGAGTCGACCAGGTGGTCGTAGGAGATGGGCTTGAACACCACGGTATCGCCGTCGCGGCGCGCGGTTTCCAGTGCGGTGGCGTAGGCCCAGCCCTTGGGCAGGGTGACGCTGGCCTGCGCCTGCAGGTTGCGCGCGTCGACGCCGGCCGGGTACAGCGAATTGGCGTTCCACTGCAGGTTGAGCATTTCCGGGGTCATCACCACCCGGCCCTGGCTGCCGCCCTGCGAGGACAGGAAATCGAAGTGGGCGACGATCTCGCTGACACCTTCGGGCACGTCGACCTTGAACGCGTAGACGTTGAACTGGTCGCGCTGCCAGGCCAGCGGCTTGCCATTGGCGGTGACGCGCAGGCCGGCCAGCTTGTCGATCGGGCCGGTGGGCGAATGGTTGCCGGGAATCCACTGCGGGTACAGCAGGGTGACCGGACCGGGCTTGACCGGCACGGTGGCGGTCACTTTGAAGATGCGGCGAGCCAGGTCGCGTGCATCCACATCGATGCGCAGCAGGCCGGGGGCCGCGGCATCGCCCGGCGGCGAGGTCTGCGCCAGCGCAGGCGTGGCAGCCAGCGCGAACAGCACGGACATCACCAGGGCACGGGTCTTCATCAGGCAGGTTCCAGCAGCGGTAGAACCTTCGATGCTAGGCCTGTGTGGTGCGTGGCCCCATGGCCAAAGGTCATGGGCGCGCGCCCATCCACGCATGGCGTGGATCTACCGGGGATGCGATGCGATGCCCCGGCCGGATGCAGTAGATCCTCGCCATGCGTGGATGACACACACCCGGTAGCGCCGGGCCGTGCCCGGCGAACGCCCTGCCCGGTCAGTCGACCAGGCGCAGGCGCAGTTCCTTCGGCAGCGCGAACACCATCGATTCCGGCTCGCCGTCCAGCTCGCCGACACCGTTGGCGCCCAGCTCGGCCAGGCGGGCCAGCACGCCATCCACCAGCACCTGCGGTGCCGAGGCACCGGCAGTCACGCCGATGTGCTGCTTGCCTTCCACCCAGCGCGGGTCGATCTCGTGCGCGCCGTCGATCAGATAGCTCTCCACGCCTTCGCGGCGGGCCAGCTCACTCAGGCGGTTGGAATTGGAGCTGTTCGGCGAACCCACCACCAGCACCAGGTCGCAGCGCTTGGCCAGGTCGCGCACGGCATCCTGGCGGTTCTGCGTCGCGTAGCAGATGTCGTCGTTCTTCGGGCCCTGCATCTCCGGGAACCGCTCGCGCAGTGCATCGATGATGCCGCGCGTGTCATCCACCGACAGCGTGGTCTGGGTGGTGTAGGCGAAGTTCGTCGGCTGGTTGATCACCAGCGTGGAAACCTGCTCCACGTCCTCGACCAGGTAGATCTGGCCGACACCGGCTTCGCGGTTCCACTGGCCCATCGTACCTTCCACTTCGGGATGGCCGGCGTGGCCGATCAGCACCACGTCACGGCCGGCACGGCAGTGGCGGGCCACTTCGAAGTGGACCTTGGTCACCAGCGGGCAGGTGGCGTCGAACACCTTCAGGCCACGGCGATCAGCTTCCTGGCGCACGGCCTGGGAGACGCCGTGCGCGCTGAAGATGACCGTGTTGTTGTCCGGCACTTCATCGAGTTCTTCGACGAAGATCGCGCCACGCTGCTTCAGGTCGTCGACCACGAAGCGGTTGTGCACCACTTCATGGCGGACATAGATGGGCGCGCCCAGCGTTTCGATCGCGCGCTTGACGATCTCGATCGCACGATCGACACCAGCACAGAAACCACGCGGGTTGGCGAGCAGCACATCCATCAGTTCAGTCTCCCGGCAGCGGCCGGCTTACGGTTTCGGGGAGGCATTATCCGCCTTTTTGGCGGACTTGCCGTCGAACAGGCCAAACAGGGCGATGCCCACGGCACCGACCACGATGGCCGAATCGGCCACGTTGAACGCCGGCCAGACGTGGTCACCGATATACCACTGGATGAAATCGACCACGTGACCGTGCACCTGGCGGTCGATCACGTTGCCGATGGCACCACCGATGATCAGCGCGTACGGCACCGCCGCCTTCCAGTTGCCGCGGGCGGTGGCACGCAGCCACCACGCCATCAGCGCGCTGATGGCGATGGCCAGCACGGTGAAGAAGTGCTTCTGCCAGCCGCCGGCGTCGCTCAGGAAACTGAACGCCGCACCGGTGTTGTAGGTGCGGTACCAGTTCCAGAAGCCGTCGATGACCACCACCGGCTGGAACTCCGGCAGGCTCGACAGCACCCAGGCCTTGGACCACTGGTCCAGGCCGATGATGGCGGCCGACAGCAGCAGCCAGACCAAGGCGTTCGGATGCGGACGGGGCGCGGCCATCAGAACCAGCTCCGCACTTCACCGGCACCGGTGATGTTGCCGGCGCAGCGGCCGCACAGTTCCGGGTGATCGGCGTTGCTGCCGACGTCGGCGCGGTGGTGCCAGCAGCGCACGCACTTGGTCTTCTGGGTCGGCTGGGCGCTGACGAACACCTCGTCGGTGGTCGCCGGGCGCACCTGCACGTCGCCGCTGATGAACAGGAAACGCAGTTCATCGGCCAGCGGCTGCCACTTCGCGGCCTGCTCTTCGCTGGCGGCGATGGTGATCTCCGCTTCCAGCGCGGCACCGATGGCACCGTTGGCGCGCATCGGCTCGAGCACCTTGGCCACCTGCTCGCGCACGGCCAGCAACTGGTCGAAATCAGCGGCGTTGAGCTGTGCGTCGGCCGGCAGCGGCGCCAGGCCGTCGTACCAGGTGGTGAACAGCACGTGCCCGGTGCGCTCGCCCGGCAGGTAACCCCACAGCTCGTCGGCGGTGAAGGTCAGGATCGGCGCGATCCAGCGGGTGAACGCTTCGGCGATGTGGTACATCGCGCTCTGTGCCGAACGACGACCGTGCGAATCGGTCGGCATCGTGTACAGGCGGTCCTTGGTCACGTCCAGGTACAGCGAACCCAGGTCCACGCTGCAGAAGTTCAGCAGCAGCTGGACGATCTCGGCCATGTTGTAGCTGTCGAACGCAGCCTTGATCTTTTCCTGCAGTTCCCAGGCGCGATGCACGATCCAGCGGTCCAGCGCGACCATCTCATTCAGCGGGCGCAGGTGCTGGGCCGGATCGAAACCGTCCAGGTTGCCCAGCAGGAAGCGCGCGGTGTTGCGCAGGCGGCGGTAGGCATCGGCGTTGCGCTTGAGGATTTCCTGCGACAGCGACATCTCGTTGCTGTAGTCGGCCGAGGCGATCCACAGGCGCAGGATGTCCGCGCCCAGCTTGTTCATGATGTCCTGCGGCTCGATGCCGTTGCCCAGCGACTTGGACATCTTGCGGCCGTGCTCGTCCACGGTGAAGCCGTGGGTGAGGCACTGCTTGTACGGCGCGCGCTGGTCGATGGCCACGCCGGTCAGCAGCGAGGACTGGAACCAGCCACGGTGCTGGTCCGAACCTTCCAGGTACAGGTCGGCCGGCTTGCCGAAGCCACGCGCGGCCAGCACGCCTTCATGGGTGACGCCCGAATCGAACCAGACGTCGAGGATGTCGGTGACCTTCTCGTAGTCGGCCGCTTCGGCGCCCAGCAGTTCTGCGGCATCCAGCGAGTACCACACGTCGATGCCCTCGGCTTCGACGCGGTCGGCGACCTGCTGCATCAGCTCCACCGTGCGCGGGTGGATCTCGCCGGTCTGGCGATGGGTGAACAGTGCGATCGGCACGCCCCAGGTGCGCTGGCGCGAGATGGTCCAGTCCGGGCGGCCGTCGACCATGCTCTGGATGCGCGCCTTGCCCCAGCTCGGGAACCAGCCCACGGTATCGATGGCGGCCAGCGCATCGTTGCGCAGGTTGGCCTTGTCCATCGAGATGAACCACTGCGGGGTGGCGCGGAACACCACCGGCGTCTTGTGGCGCCAGCAGTGCGGGTAGCTGTGGCGGATCGGGTGGAAGGCCAGCAGCGAACCGTTCTCGCGCAGCACGCCGACGATGGCGTCCTGCGCCTTCCACAGGTGCTGGCCAGCCAGCACCACGTCACCGGCCGGCGGGGTCGATTCCAGGTACACGCCACGGCCGTCGATCGGGGTCACCTGGCCGGCGTTGTACTTGTCGAGCAGGCCGTACTTCTGGCTGACCACGTAGTCTTCCTGGCCGTGGCCGGGGGCAGTGTGCACCGCACCAGTACCGTCCTCGTCGGACACGTGCTCGCCGTTGAGCACCAGGATCTCGCGCTCCGGGTAGAACGGGTGCGCCAGCAGCTGGTTTTCCAGCGCCGCGCCGGTGGCTTCACCGTGCAGCACCACGTTTTCGACGCCATAGCGCTGCAGGGCGCGCTCGGCCAGGGCGGCGGCCAGCACCAGCCAACGGCGCTTGCCGTTGTGCGCCGGGCCTTCGGCCAGCACGTAGCGGATCTCCGCGCCCAGCGACACGGCCAGCGAAGCCGGCAGCGTCCACGGGGTGGTGGTCCAGATCGGCACGGCCACTTCGACGTCGCCCGGCAGGCTCACACCGAAGGCCTGGGCCACGGCCTGCGCATCGCGCGCGGCGTAGGCCACGTCGATCGCCGGCGATTCCTTTTCCTGGTATTCGATTTCCGCCTCGGCCAGCGCCGAACCGCAGTCGAAGCACCAGTAGACCGGCTTGGCGCCACGCACCAGGTGGCCGTTGGCCACGACCTTGGCCAGCGCACGGATCTCGTTGGCTTCGAAATCGAAGCTCAGGGTCTTGTACGGGTTGTCCCAGTCACCGGTCACGCCCAGGCGCTTGAAATCGGCGCGCTGGATGTTGATCTGCTCTTCGGCGAACTCGCGGCACTTCTGCCGGAATTCGACGGCGTCGAGCTTCACGCCGACCTTGCCCCACTTCTTTTCCACCGCGATCTCGATCGGCAGGCCGTGGCAATCCCAGCCCGGCACGTAGGGCGCATCGAAGCCGGCCAGGTAGCGCGACTTGACGATGATGTCCTTGAGGATCTTGTTGACCGCGTGGCCCAGGTGGATGCGGCCGTTGGCGTACGGCGGGCCGTCGTGCAGCACGAACAGCGGGCGGCCGGCGGCGTTGTCACGCAGCTGCTGGTAGAGCCCCTGCTCTTCCCACCGCGCCAGAATGCCCGGCTCGCGCTTGGGCAGGTCGCCGCGCATCGGGAATTCGGTGGCTGGCAGGTTCAGGGTGGTCTTGTAGTCCTGGCTCACGCAGTGGCTCGCAATCTATGTTCGGAAAGGATGGTGCGCGCCTGGTCGGCGTCGCGGTGCATCTGGTCGGTCAGTGCCGCCAGATCATTGAATTTTTCTTCGTCGCGCAGCTTGGCGACGAATTCCACGTCGATGTGCCGACCGTACAGGTCGCCCTGGAAATCGAACAGGTGGGCTTCCAGCAGCGGCTCCACGCCGTCCACTGTCGGCCGCGTGCCGAAGCTGGACACCGAGGGCCACGGCTGGTCGAACACCCCGTGCACCCAGGTGGCGTAGATGCCCGACAGCGCCGGCGTCTTCGGGAAGCGCAGGTTGGCGGTGGGGAAGCCCAGCGTGCGGCCGAGCTGGCGCCCACGCACCACCCGCCCGCTGATCGCATAGGGGCGGCCGAGCAGATCGTTGGCATGGGTGAAATCGCCCGCCTGCAGCAGCTGACGGATGCGGGTGCTGGAGATGCGCTCGCCGTGCAGGTCGACGGCTTCGATCTCGCCGGCGGTGAAGCCGAGCTCGCCGCCCATCGCCTGCAGCAGGGCCAGGTCGCCGCGGCGGCGGTTGCCGAAGCAGAACTCCGGGCCGATCCACACTTCGCGCGCGCCCAGGCGCTGCGCCAGCAGCTTATGAACGAAGTCTTCGGCCGGCATGGCGGCCATCGCCGCGTCGAAACGCAGCAGGCCGATCGCATCCACGCCCAGTTCGCGCAGGATCTCGACCTTGCTGCGGGCCAGGGTCAGCCGCGGCGGCGGCGTGCCCTGGGCAAAGAATTCACGCGGCAGCGGCTCGAACGCCACGGCCACCGCGGCCACGCCCAAGGCGCGCGCGCGGGCGACCGCGTGGCGGACCAGCGCACGATGCCCCAAGTGGAGGCCGTCGAATGCACCGATACAGACCACGCTTCCGTTGGGGAACAGCTCCCCGCCCTCGACGCTTCTGAACAGCCTGCTCATCAACTCTCGTTCCGGCCCACCCGGGGCCGCCGCTTCAATGGTGTAACCCTGAAGTATAGCCGCCGTAGGCCACGATCAATGCCCGCGCAGGTCGCGGGGGCGGAAGCCCATCGCCAGCATGGCCACCCCGTAGGTGGCGCCGCCGCCGCCGACCAGCAGCGCCAGGGCGCCGATCCGCTCCCACACGCCCATGGCCGAGAAGGCCGGCAGCCAGTGCAGCAGGGCCAGCAGCACGCCGACCATGGCCACGCAGGCCACCAGCAGGCGCACCAGGTAGCCGCCCCAGCCCGGCCGGCGCTGGTAGACATCGGTCTTGCCCAGCCAGTACCAGAGCAGGCCCAGGTTCAGGTAGCTGGACAGCGCGCTGGCAATGCCCAGCGCCAGATGCAGGCCCGGCTGCTTGCCGATGGCCGCCATCACGCCCTGCGCCTTCAGCTCGTCGGGCACCATCACCTGGTACAGCACGGCCAGCAGGGCGAAGTTGAACACCATGTTGGCCACCAGCGCAGCCACACCCGCGCGCACCGGGGTCCGGGTGTCCTGGCGGGCATAGAACGCCGGCAGCACCACTTTCAGCAGGGCGAACGCCGGCAGGCCGAAGCTCAGGCCGTACACCGACAGCGCGGTCATGCGGGTATCAAAGGCGCTGAACTGGCCGTGCTGGAAAATGGTGGCGATCAGCGGCTCGGCCAGGAACAGCAGGCCCAGCATGGCCGGCACCGAGATCAGCAGGGTCATCCGCAGGCCCCAGTCCAGCGAGCGCGAGAAGCCCTCACGGTCGGTACTGACGTGGTGGCGGGCCAGCGCCGGCAGGATCACCGTGCCCAGGGCCACGCCGAACACGCCCAGCGGCAGCTCCAGGAAGCGGTCGGCCAGCGACAGCCACGACTGCGAGCCATCGGTCAGCTTGGCGGCGATGACCGTATCCAGCAGCAGGTTGATCTGCGCCACCGACGAACCGAACAGGGTCGGCACCATCAGCGTCATCACCTTGCGCACGCCCGGGTGGTGCCAGCCCCAGCGCGGCAGGGTCAGCAGGTTGATGCCCTTCAGCGAGGGCAGCTGGAACAGCAGCTGCAGGATGCCGGCGGCCAGCACCGCCCAGCCCAGCGCCAGGATCTGCTTTTCCGGGGTGCCGCCCAGCCGCGGCGCCAGCCACAGCGCGCCGGCGATCATGCACAGGTTGAGGATGACCGGGGTCAGCGCCGGCATGGCGAAGCGCTGGAAGCTGTTGAGCGCGCCACCGGCCAGGGCGGTGAGCGAGACGAACAGCAGGAACGGGAAGGTCAGGCGGAACAGGTCGACCAGCAGGCCCTGCTTGACCGGGTCGGTATCAACGCCGCTTGAGAAGACCGAGGCCAGCTGCGGCGCGAAGATCAGCGCCACGGCAGTCACCAGCATCAGGATGCCGCCCAAGGTGCCGGCCGTGCGCGCCATCAGTTCGCGCAGTTCGGCATGGCTGCGGGTTTCTTTCACTTCCGTGAACACCGGCACGAAAGCGGTCGCGAACGAGCCCTCGGCGAACAAACGGCGCAGGAAATTGGGTACCCTGAAGGCGACCCAGAAAGCATCAGTGATGGCGTTGGTGCCGAACGTGGTGGTCACCACGAAGTCCCGGACAAGTCCGAGAACGCGCGAGACCATGGTCATGCTGCTGAACGACAGCAGGCCCCGCAACAACTTGGGTGAACTCACTCAGCGTCCCTCTTGACAATCGACTTGACGTGCATTTCTTACGCCATCATACTAGCTAGCTTGCTGTTCCCATAACACCGATTTTTTCAGGAAACCACCACCGTGGCCAATATCAAGTCCGCCAAGAAGCGCGCCAAGCAGACCGTCGTGCGCAACGCGCGCAACGTGGCTCAGCGCTCGATGCTGCGCACCGCTGTCAAGAAAGTGATCAAGGCGCTGGACGCCAACGATGCCGCCGGCGCCCAAGCCGCCTTCGCCGTTGCCCAGCCGATCCTGGATCGTTTCAGCGCGCGTGGCCTGATCCACAAGAACAAGGCTGCTCGTCACAAGAGCCGCCTGAACGACCGCATCAAGGCCCTCAAGGCCGCCTGATCCGGCGTTGCCGCCCTGCCCTTCGGGGTCGGGCAGCAGACAAAAGCCCGGCCCCGGCCGGGTTTTTTGTTGCCTGCGATCCGGTAGTGCCGGCCGCTGGCCGGCAACACCCAACAAAAAACCCGGCCGAAGCCGGGTTTTTCGTGCGGAACCACAACACCATCACAGCGCGTTGCGGGCTTCCAGTTCGTCTTCCTTCTGGCGATCGAAGAACGCCATGACCCGGCTCATGATCGGGAAGGTGCCTTCGCGGCCCAGCGCCGACACCAGGAACCACGGCTCCTTCCAGCCCAGCTCGGCGACGATCTGCTCGGCCGCGGCCTTGGCCTCGTCCTCGAACATCAGGTCAGCCTTGTTCAGCACCAGCCAGCGCGGCTTCTGCAGCAGCTCCGGGTCGTGCTTTTCCAGTTCGCGCTCGATGGCACGCACCTGCTCGACCGGGGAAATGCCTTCCACGCCACCTTCCATGGGGGAGATATCCACCAGGTGCAGCAGCAGGCGGGTGCGCTGCAGGTGGCGCAGGAACTGCGCGCCCAGGCCGGCACCGTCGGCCGCGCCCTCGATCAGGCCCGGAATGTCGGCGATGACGAAGCTGCGGTAGTTCTCGACCTTCACCACACCCAGGTTCGGGTACAGCGTGGTGAACGGGTAATCGGCCACCTTAGGGGTTGCCGCCGAGACGGCACGGATCAGGGTGCTCTTGCCGGCGTTGGGGAAGCCCAGCAGGCCGACGTCGGCCAGCAGCTTCAGCTCCAGCTTCAGCGTGCGCTCTTCGCCCGGCTCGCCCGGCAGCGCCTGGCGCGGCGAGCGGTTGGTCGAGCTCTTGAAGTGCATGTTGCCCAGACCACCACGGCCGCCCTGCGCCACCAGCAGGCGGTCGCCATGCTGGGTCAGGTCGCCGATGATTTCGTCGGTGGCCACGTTGATGATCACGGTGCCGACCGGCACGGTGATGGTCAGGTCTTCGCCACCCTTGCCATAGGCCTGGCGGCCCATGCCGTTCTCGCCGCGCTGCGCCTTGAAGATGCGGTCATGGCGGAAGTCGACCAGGGTGTTCAGGTTTTCGTCGGCGCGGATGTACACGCTGCCGCCCGCACCGCCGTCGCCGCCGTCCGGGCCGCCGAGCGGAATGAACTTCTCGCGACGGAAGCCAATGCAGCCGTTGCCGCCGTTGCCGGCGAACACTTCGATTTCTGCTTCGTCTACCAGTTTCATTGTTTCGATGCCTGCGATGGGCGCGGCCTGCGTGCCGCCGCCTTGCTTGAATGTCGGGCCGTGCCCGTTGTACCACTGATTCCAACGAAAAGCCCCGCCGAAGCGGGGCTCTTCACGCAGCGTGCGATTCGACCAGCAGGGCCATGCCAGGGCATGGCTGCCAGCCAAGCCTTATCAGGCTTCGACCGACACGACGCTGACGGTGCGGCGCTTCTTGGCGCCCTTCACCGAGAACTCCACCTTGCCGTCCACGAGGGCGAACAGGGTGTGGTCGCGGCCGAGGCCGACGCCCGAACCCGGGTGGAACTGGGTGCCGCGCTGGCGCACGATGATGTTGCCGGCTTCAATGGCCTGGCCACCGAAGATCTTGACGCCCAGGTATTTCGGGTTGGAGTCGCGACCGTTGCGCGAAGAGCCTACGCCTTTTTTATGTGCCATGACCTATCTCCTTACTTGCTGCCACCGGCAATGCCGGTGATCTCGATTTCGGTGTAGTACTGACGGTGACCCTGACGCTTCATGTGGTGCTTGCGGCGACGGAACTTGATGATCCGGACCTTGTCAGCACGACCCTGGGACAGGACGGTGGCGGTGACCGCTGCGCCGCTCAGGGCGTCGCCGATCTTGATGCCATCGCTGTCGCCGAGCAGCAGGATGTTGTCGAACTTGATCTCGCTGCCGACTTCGACTTCGAGCTTTTCAATGCGGAGCTTTTCGCCCTGCGCCACGCGGTATTGCTTACCGCCGGTGACCAGTACTGCGTACATGACCAGACTTCCTCTGTAGTTATTGTGGTCTATGGACTGTCGCCATCAAGGGCGGACAGGAGCGGGATTGTACGCAGATCAATGCGGCGGGGTCAAGTCAACCCCTGCCTGCCCCGGTGGAACGGGGTCAGATCCCTTTTCACAGCGTGAAAAGGGATCTGACCCCTTCATAAAGCCTTGTCTCACAAGGTGAGACACCGGGCTGGCATTGTCGCCCATTGCCCCCATCTGGTCACCTCGGTAGGCTGACCGATTGCCGTCCCCCTGCTGGCCCGGCACCCAGCCAACGCCCCCCATAACCGGATCCCCCATGGCGATGGATTTCATCCGCATCCGCGGCGCGCGGACGCACAACCTCAAGAACATCGACCTCGACCTGCCCCGCGACAAGCTGATCGTGATCACCGGCCTGTCCGGCTCGGGCAAGTCCTCGCTGGCGTTCGACACCATCTATGCAGAAGGCCAGCGCCGCTACGTCGAGTCGCTGTCGGCCTATGCGCGGCAGTTCCTGAGCGTGATGGAAAAGCCGGACCTGGACCACATCGAGGGCCTGTCCCCGGCCATCTCGATCGAGCAGAAGTCGACCTCGCACAACCCGCGTTCGACCGTCGGCACGATCACCGAGATCTACGACTACCTGCGCCTGCTGTACGCCCGCGTCGGCACCCCGCGCTGCCCGGACCACGGCTACCCGCTGGAAGCACAGACCGTCAGCCAGATGGTCGACCAGGTGCTGACCCTGGACCCGGAACAGCGCTACATGCTGCTGGCCCCGGTCATCCGCGACCGCAAGGGCGAGCATGCGCAGGTCTTCGACCAGCTGCGTGCGCAGGGCTTCGTGCGCGTGCGGGTGGACGGCGAGCTGTATGAAATCGACGCGGTGCCGCCGCTGGCGCTGCGCCAGAAGCACACCATCGAAGCGGTGATCGACCGTTTCCGCCCGCGCGAGGACATCAAGCAGCGCCTGGCCGAGAGCTTCGAGACCGCGCTGAAGCTGGGCGACGGCATGGCCTCGGTGCAGAGCCTGGACAACGCCGAAACCGCGCCGACCCTGTTCTCCTCCAAGTATTCCTGCCCGGTCTGCGATTACTCGCTGCCCGAGCTGGAACCGCGCCTGTTCTCCTTCAACGCGCCGATGGGCGCCTGCCCCGGCTGCGATGGCCTGGGCATGGCCGAGTTCTTCGACCCGGCGCGCGTGGTGGTGCACCCGGAACTGTCGCTGGCCGCCGGTGCGGTGCGCGGCTGGGACCGCCGCAACGCCTATTACTTCCAGCTGATCGCCTCGCTGGCCAAGCACTACAAGTTCGACGTCGATGCGTCGTGGAACTCGCTGCCGGCCAACGTGCAGCAGGCCGTGCTGTACGGCAGCGGCGATGATGCGATCACCTTCACCTACTTCACCGAAGCCGGTGGCCGCACCCAGCGCAAGCACCGCTTCGAGGGCATCATTCCCAACCTGGAACGCCGCTACAAGGAAACCGAATCGGCGGCGGTGCAGGAAGAACTGGGCAAGTACATCAGCGAACACGCCTGCCCCGAGTGCAAGGGTGCGCGCCTGAACAAGGCCGCGCGCAACGTGTTCGTGGCCGACCGCCCGCTGCCGGACCTGGTGGTGCTGCCGATCGACGAAGCGCTGAAGTTCTTCAGCGAACTGAGCCTGCCGGGCTGGCGCGGCGAGATCGCCTCGAAGATCGTCAAGGAAATCGGCGAACGCCTGGGCTTCCTGGTCGATGTCGGCCTGGATTACCTGACCCTGGAGCGCAAGGCCGACACGCTGTCTGGTGGCGAAGCGCAGCGCATCCGCCTGGCCAGCCAGATCGGCGCCGGCCTGGTCGGTGTGATGTACGTGCTCGACGAGCCGTCCATCGGCCTGCACCAGCGCGACAACGAACGCCTGCTGGGCACCCTCACCCGCCTGCGTGACCTCGGCAACACGGTCATCGTGGTCGAGCATGACGAGGATGCGATCCGCCTGGCCGACTACGTGCTGGACATCGGCCCGGGCGCGGGCGTGCATGGCGGCGAGATCGTCGGCCAGGGCACCCTGCAGGACATCCTGGATGCACCGCGCTCGCTGACCGGCCAGTATCTGTCGGGCAAGCGCTCGATCGAGATCCCGGCGCGCCGGCACAAGCCGAACCCGAAGATGACCCTGCACCTGCGCGGTGCCAGCGGCAACAACCTGAAGGGCGTGGACCTGGCGATTCCGTCGGGCCTGCTGACCTGCGTGACCGGCGTGTCCGGCTCGGGCAAGTCGACCCTGATCAACGACACCCTGTTCTCGCTGGCCGCCAACGAGATCAACGGTTCCTCGCACCCGATCGCCCCGTACAAGGAGATCGACGGCCTGGACCTGTTCGACAAGGTGGTGGACATCGACCAGTCGCCGATCGGTCGTACGCCGCGCTCGAACCCGGCCACCTACACCGGCCTGTTCACGCCGCTGCGCGAGCTGTTCGCGCAGGTGCCCGAAGCACGTGCGCGCGGCTATTCGCCGGGCCGCTTCAGCTTCAACGTGCGCGGCGGCCGCTGCGAGGCCTGCCAGGGCGACGGCCTGATCAAGGTCGAGATGCACTTCCTGCCGGACGTGTACGTGCCCTGCGACGTCTGCCACGGCAAGCGCTACAACCGCGAGACGCTGGAGATCCTGTACAAGGGCTACAACATCAACGACGTGCTGGAAATGACCGTCGAAGATGCACTGAAGCTGTTCGAGCCGGTGCCGTCCATCGCCCGCAAGCTGGAAACGCTGGTGGACGTGGGCCTGAGCTACATCAAGCTGGGCCAGAGCGCGACCACGCTGTCCGGTGGTGAAGCGCAGCGCGTGAAGCTGTCCAAGGAACTGTCGCGCCGCGATACCGGCCGCACCCTGTACATCCTCGACGAGCCGACCACCGGCCTGCACTTCCACGACATCGAAGCGTTGCTGGGCGTGCTGCACAAGCTGCGCGACGAAGGCAACACGGTGGTGGTGATCGAGCACAACCTGGACGTCATCAAGACCGCTGACTGGATCGTCGACCTGGGCCCGGAAGGCGGCCACCGCGGTGGCACCATCCTGGTGACCGGCACGCCGGAAGACGTGGCGGCCTGCCCGCAGTCGTACACCGGCCAGTTCCTCGCCCGCATGCTGCCCTCCACCAGCGCGCGCCCGGAACGACCGGCCGCCGTGGCCAACAAGCCCGACGCCCGCCCGCCGCGCAAGGTGAAGCCTGAAAAGCCCGCCAAGGTGGCGAAGAAGGCCGTGGCCGCCAAGAGCACCGGCAAGGCCAGCAAGAGCACGACGAAGAAGAAGGACGCCTGATGAGCAGCGAACACAAGATCCTGGCCCGCATCCCGATCAGCGTGCGCTGGCGTGACATGGACAGCATGGGCCACGTCAACAACGCCAAGTACATTTCCTACCTGGAAGAAGCGCGGGTGCGCTGGATGCTGGGCGTGGAAGGCGTGTCGATGACCGACCGCATCGCACCGGTGGTGGCCGCGACCAACGTCAACTACCGCCTGCCGATCGTGTGGCCCAACGACATCCTGGTCGAGCTGTTCGTCGAGCGCCTGGGCAACAGCAGCGTGACCATCGGCCACCGCATCGTCGACCAGCAGGATGATGCGAAGCTGTACTCGGATGGCAACGTGGTGGTGGTCTGGATGGACACCCAGACCGGCAAGAGCGCGCCGCTGCCGGAGGCGATCCGCAACGCCTCTACCTGAAGGTAGTGCCGGCCGCTGGCCGGCAACCTCCAGATGTATCGCGGATGCCGGCCAGCGGCCGGCACTACCGACACCATTCAAGGGACTGAGATGATCCACCGCACCGAACTGCGCGACCTGCTGCCCGGCATGGTCCCCTTCCCCACCGACGTCTTCCCCGCCGACCAGGCCTGGCTCGGCCAGCACCTGCTGCCGCTGCTGAAGATCGACCTGGGCGTGCTGCGCCCGGAGCTGGCCGGACAGGTGGCAACGATGCTGTGCCCGATCGAGCCGTATGACGGCTGCATGGGCGAGACGACGGAAGCGCACCACAACGACTTCACCGGCACCAACTGGATCGCCTTCGAACTGAGCGCCGACAACCAGATGCGCTTCCTCGGCAACGAGGGCTATTTCATCGGCGACCCGGGCAATGACAAGCATGCGCAGGAGCACATCGCACAGATGCGCGAAAGCTATGCCAAGGCGCGTGACTACCACGCCGCCCATGGCCGGCTGGCCTGCTACTCGCGCTTCGGCAAGGGCGAGCCCAGCGAGCGCGATTACCTGGATACGCTGGGTGGTCAGATAGGTTTCGGCAACTGGACCGAGACCGCGGAGATTCCCGCGGCATTCGAGCTGGGCTTCACCGAAGCTGCCGATGACCCCAACGCGGCGGACGATGCCGAAACAGTGATCATCACCCGCAATGGCAACAAGTTCTTCGCCGTCGCCGAAGTGTCCGGCTACAACTGGTGCGCCACCGGTGCCGATGCCATCGTGATGCTGTACGAGCCGGTAAGCCGCACGGTGCTGTTCTCGTACGACTGGTCGTAAGCCAGCCTGGTAGTGCCGGCCGCTGGCCGGCATTGCCGACCCGATCCAAGGGACTGACATGATCCACCACACCGATCTGCACGACCTGCTGCCCGGCATGGTCCCCTTCCCCACCGACGTCTTCCCCGCCGACCAGGCCTGGCTCGGCCAGCACCTGCTGCCGCTGCTGAAGATCGACCTGGGCGAGCTGCGCCCGGAGCTGGCCGGCCAGATGGCAACCCTGCTGTGCCCGATCGAACCCTATGAAGGCTGTATCGGTGACGACACCACCGCGCACCACAACGCGTTCACCGGCATCAACTGGGTCGCCTTCGAGCTGACCGCGGGCAACGAAATGCGCTTCCTGGGCACGCAGGACTATTTCCTCGGCGAGGCGATGGAGGGAGAAGAGGCCCGCGCCCACATCGTCGAAATGCACGAGAGCCATGCCAAGGCGCGTGCGCATTTCCTGCAGCATGGGCGCCTGGCCAGCTGCTCGCGCTACGGCGAGGGCGAACTGGACGAACAGGCGTGGCTGCAGCAACTGGGCGGCCCCATCTGGTTTGGCAACTGGTCCGACTACGCCCCGCTGCCTGCGGCATTCCAGCTGCAGGATCTGGCGGGCTACCGGCAGCGTGGCAGCCTGCGGTTCCGCAATGACAGCAGCCACCTGCCTGACGATGGCCTGCAGCTGACCCGCGACGGCCATGCGTTCTTCCATGTGGCCAGCGTGCCGGCCAGCCACTGGGTCGCGGCCGGTGCCGATGCGATCGTGATGTTCTACGAACCAGCCAGCCGCACGGTCCTGTTTACGTTCGACTGGTCGTAAACCCTCGCCGGGCATGGCCCGGCGCTACCCAGGCATGATCGCCGGACCATCACCGGTAGCGCCGGGCCATGCCCGGCGAAACGAGCGACGTGTTACGGCGCAGCCTTGCGCACCGCCAACGTCGCGCCGGCCTCGCCACCGCCCTCCAGCTGCAGCTGCAGCGGCACGGCCTCACCTTCCTTCAACGCGCCCTTGCCCTCCATCAGCATCAGGTGCAGGCCACCGGGCTTGAGCTCGGCGCGGGCGCCCGGCGCCAGCGGCAGGCGCTCGACCGCGCGCATGCGGCTGACCCCATCGACGATCGTGGTTTCGTGCAGCGACACGTCAGCGAAGCGGGCACTGCGTGCACCGGTGATGGCCACTGCCTTGGCACAGCCGTTGTGGATCACGCCGTAGCCGGCGGTCATCGGCATGGCCGGGTTGGGCGGCAGGCGTGCCCAGCCCTGCTGCACGGTGACGCAGGCCGGGACAGCCGTCGCCGCCGATGCTGCGCCCGCACACAGCAGCCACAATACGCCAACGAATGGTTTGGTTATCATCGCCTCAGATTCCTGTCCGCAACGAGACCGCAGCATGACGACGCTCATCGAGGTGATCAACCATGGCCCCATCCGCGAACTGCGCCTGGCGCGGCCACCGGTCAATGCACTGGACACCGAACTGTGCCGCCAGCTGATCCACGCCGTCGAACTGGCCATGGCCGAGGACGTGCACGGCATCGTGCTGTCGGGCAGCGAGCGCATCTTCACCGGCGGCATGGACGTGCCGCACCTGCTCTCCCACGGCGATGACAAGCACAAGCTGCTGGACAGCTGGAACGCCTTTTTCGGCGCGGTGCGTACCGTGGCCGAGAGCCGCATCCCGGTGGTGGCGGCACTCACCGGCCATGCGCCGGCCGGCGGCTGCGTGCTGGCGCTGTGCTGCGATTACCGGGTGATGGCGCGCAGCGCCGACCCGGCCCGCCCGTATGCCATCGGCCTGAACGAGGTGCAGGTGGGCCTGGTGGCGCCGGAAGGCATCCAGCGCCTGCTGCGCCGCGCCGTGGGCGTGCACCGCTCCGGCATCCTGCTCAGCACCGGCGCGCTGGTGCCGGCCGAACAGGCGCTGCAGATCGGCCTGGTGGATGAACTGGCCGAGGGCGACCTGGTGGTGGCACGCGCCATCGCCTGGCTGCAGAACCTGCTCAAACAGCCGCGCCAGCCGATGCTGCTGACCCGCGCCATCGCCCGTGCCGACCTGCACGAGGCGCTGCACCCGGACCTGATCCAGCTGGACCGCTTCGTCGAAGCCTGGTTTGCACCGGATGCGCAGAACGCCCTGCAGGCGCTGGTGGCCCGGCTGGGCAAGTAAACGGTAGTGCCGGCCGCTGGCCGGCAGCCGCAGGCACCCCAGAGGATCACGAGGCTGCCGGCCAGCGGCCGGCACTACCGATGATGGGCCACCCCTGACCGGTATAATCGAGCCTTCTTCATTGCTGTGGCCGCCCCCTTGAACGACACGCCCGAACCCGTCGTCTCCGAGCTGATCGACCTGCTCACCCTGGAGCGGCTGGAGGACAACCTGTTCCGCGGGCAGAGCCGCGACATCGGCACCAAGTACGTGTTCGGCGGCCAGGTGCTGGGCCAGGCGCTGGCGGCGGCACAGGCCACGGTCGACAACGGTCGCCACGTGCATTCGCTGCACGCCTATTTCCTGCGCGCCGGCAACATCGACCACCCGATCGTCTATGACGTGGACCGCACCCGTGATGGCGGCAGCTTCTCCGTGCGCCGGGTCACCGCGATCCAGCACGGCAAGGTGATCTTCTTCTGCGCGGCCTCGTTCCAGCAGGCCGAAACCGGTGCCCAGCACCAGCACAAGATGCCCGAGGTGCCGCAGCCGGAGGACATCGAGCCGAACCGCCCGCTGCCGGCCGAGGTGCTGGAGCGGCTGCCGATCAAGGTGCAGCGCTGGCTCTCGCGTGGTGGCCCGTTCGAGTTCCGCCACGTGTACCCGCGCGACGAACTGAACCCGCCCAAGCGCCCGCCTTACCACCAGGTGTGGCTGCGCCTGAGCGAACCGGTGGGCGATGCGCCCGAGCTGCACCAGGCCCTGCTGGCCTATGCCTCGGATTTCCACCTGCTGGGCACGGCCACCTTCCCGCACGGCATCAGCTACTACCACCCGCACGTGCAGATGGCCTCGCTCGACCACGCGATCTGGTTCCACCGCCCGTTCCGCGCCGACGACTGGCTGCTGTATTCGCTGGACAGCCCCAGCGCGCAGGATTCGCGCGGCCTGGCCCGCGGCCAGTTCTTCACCCGTGACGGCGTGCTGGTGGCCAGCACCGCCCAGGAAGGCCTGATCCGCGTGGTGCCGGACCAGGATGCCGCCGCCGCCGTGCCGGCCAAGGAGTAAGCAATGCGCCAGATTTTCAGCAGCCAACGCGTGGAAACCGTCGAGGGCGTGGCCGAGCTGCTGCGCAGCCACGACATCGAAGTGAAGGTGACCAACGGCCGCTCGTACAAGACCCGCCGCCGTGGCCAGTTCAGCTATACCGACCTGGGCAACAGCCAGGGCTATCCGGCGGTCTGGATCGTGCGTGCCGATGACCAGCCGCGTGCGCGCGAGATCCTGCGCGACGCACGCCTGCTCGACACCACCCGCCGCGACCACCCCACGGCCGAGTTCGCCTTCCGCGATACCGCCGAGACCTCGGGCAGTGGCCGCGACTGGGCCTGGCGCATCCGCATCGCCCTGCTGGTGGTGATCGCCGGCGTGGCGCTGGTGATCGGCCTGCGCCACCGCGGCGCCCCGGCCCCGGCTGCCCCGGCCCCGGCCCCGCAGGTGCAGCCACAGCCGGCACCCACCGCCCCGCAGGCTGAACCGGAAGAAGAGGAAATCCGCGTCCGTATCCCGCCGTCGACGTAACGACGCCGGTAGCGCCGGGCCATGCCCGGCGAGCGCAGCGGACAGACAAGCCGCCGGGCATGGCCCGGCGCTACCGGGAAGCGGACCGGTCACAAACTGCACGCAGCGCCGTCTTGGGACACAATCCCAGCAGGAGCTGCCGCCATGACAACCTTCGCTGCAACGATCGACGAGACGCTGGAACGCGAGCTGCCGGCCGCCAGTGATGGCTGCCAGCAGGCGTATGGGCGCATCGTGCTGGCCTGCCAGAACACGGTGACCGCCATCGCCCTGGCGATCACCCGCGACCGCCACGCCAGCGAGGACATCGCCCAGGAGGCCTTCGTCAAAGGCTGGCAGCAGCTGCACCGGCTGCGCAGTTCCACCAGCTTCCTGCCGTGGCTGCGGCAGATCACCCGCAACCTGGCCCGCGACTGGCTGCGCGCGCAGCGCGGCCGCCCGCTGACCGGCGACGCCGCCGACGTGGCCTTGGGCATGGCCGCCGACCCCGCGCCCGGCGCCGCCGACCGCCTGCAGCGGCTGGAAGAAGAAGTGGCCGCCGAGGACATCATCTCCGCCCTGCCCACCGACAGCCGCGAAGTGCTGCTGCTCTATTACCGCGAGGGCCAGCGTTCGCAGCAGGTGGCCGACCTGCTGGGCCTGAGCGACGCGGCCGTGCGCAAGCGCCTGTCGCGTGCCCGCGCGCAGGTACGCGACGGCCTGCTGCAGCGTTTCGGCGAATTCGCCCGCAGCAGTGCGCCGAGCGCCGCCTTCGCGACAACGGTCGTCTCGATGGTGCTGATCGCCGCGCCCGGTACGGCCAGCGCGGCGATACTGCTGGGTACCGGCGTGGGCGTGGGTGGCAGCAAGCTGGGCCTGGGCGGCGTCAGCGCCGCCGGTGGTACTGCGCTGGGCTCGCTGACGGCCGCCATTGGCGAGAGCCCGCTGGTCGGGAGCGGCTTCAACGCTGGCCTGGTGGTTGGCGGGGTGATCGGCGGCTTCGTCGGCTGCTATCTCGGCGGGCGCTACCTGCTGCGCTTCACCGAAACGGCGATCGAACAGGCGCAGATCATGCGCTTCGTGCGCTACAGCACCTTCACCGCGATGGGCACCGGCCTGCTGGTACTGATCGGCGAAATGCTGAAGGCGCCGATGTGGATGATGACCTCGTCGCTGCTGCTGGGCATGGGCGTGGTCAGCTACCAGTGCCTGGGGCCGCTGCAGCGGATCATGGCGCCGCTGATCGCCCGCGACAACGCGCGACGCGGACGCACGGGCCGCAACTGGGTGTACGAATCCATGTACGGGCGATCGGCGATCATCAGTTGCTGCGTGTTGATGCTGCTGGTCGTCGCCGGCCTGCACTGGCTGGAATCATTCGGCTGATCCAGCAACGGACAACGCCGGCAGGGCGCCGGCGTTGTCGTTGTTCACTACCGCAGGTTTCAGCGCGGCGGCTTCGGTGCCGTGCCATCACGCGGGCCACCGTGGCGCGGGCCGCCATGCATCGGGCCCTTGGCAGCATCGAACTCGGCCTTGCTCAGCTGGCCATCCTTGTTGGTATCGGCGGCAGCGAACCAGGCATCACGGTGCTGCTTCATGCGCAGCTCGCGGTCGGCCTTGTCCAGGTAGCCGTCCTTGTTGACGTCCATCTGGTCGAAACGCGCCGCCAGGCGCGGGTCGGCCTTGGCTTCCTCGCGGCTGATGCGGCCGTCCTTGTTCACGTCCAGCTTGGCCATCCAGGCGCCATGGCCACCGCGACGGCCATGCTTCCAGCGCGGCAGCTCGTCACGCGACAGCTTGCCATCCTTGTTCTTGTCCAGCGCGTCGAACTTCGCGGCCAGGCGCGGGTTGGCGGCGGCTTCGCTGCGGTCGATGACGCCATCGCCATTGGTGTCCAGCTTGGCATGGCGCTGCGCCGGGGCATTGGCCGCGCCCGTGGCCGGGGTATCGGCGGCCAGGGCGATGCCGGTGGCGGAGGTGCCCAGCAGCAGGGCCAGCAGCAGGGGGGTACGGATCATGGAGTCACTCCTGGTAGGGGGATTGCGGTGTTGCGTCGAGGCGATCACTTCACCCTCGGGGGACAACAACGCCTGGCCGCGACATCGGTTGACGCAGACGCCGATTCCGTTCATCCGGCGGACAGTCGCGGCCATTGCGACACGCTGGGGCTATGCTGTGCCCATGGCGATCCACGGCGACAGAGACGACGAACTGAGACTGTTCCAGACCGGCGAGCACCCCTGCGGGTACTGGTCGGACCGCGTTGCGCGCGATCTGGTGCTGGATCCGCAGGATCGCCGCCTGGGCGGGCTGTACCCGCTGGCCCTGAGCTGGGGCTTCCGCCGCAGTGGTGACCTGGTCTACCGCCCGCACTGCGCGCAGTGCCATGCCTGCGTGGCCGTGCGCATCCCGGTGGCGCGCTTTGCCGCCGACCGCAGCCAGCGCCGCTGCGCCGCGCGCAATGCCGACCTGGAGGTGCGCATCACCGCCGCCATGCCGCGCCAGGACCTGTTCGACCTGTACCACCGCTACCTGACCCATCGCCACGCCAACGGCGGGATGGATGACCACGGCCCGCACGAGTTCGAGCAGTTCCTGATCGGCAGCTGGTCGCATACCCGCTTCCTGGAAATGCGCCTGCCCGGCCTCGACGGCCAGCCCAGCCAGCTGCTGGGGGTGGCGGTGACCGACGTGACCGAGCACGGCCTGTCGGCGGTCTACACCTTCTTCGACCCGGACCATGCCGCCCGCGGCCTGGGCACCTTCGCCATCCTGCAGCAGATCGAGTGGGCCCGCCGCGAGGGCCTGCCGCACCTCTACCTCGGCTACTGGATCCGCGACCACCAGAAGATGGACTACAAGCGCCGCTACCGCCCGCTGGAGGCCTACGACGGCCGCCGCTGGCATGATTTCGACAGCGAACTGGACGGACGCTGACAAACCGCTGACACCGGGCCGGGTGCACAATACGGCCCATGAACATCACCCGCCGCCATCCCCTGATCCTCGCCCTGGCCCTGCTCTGCGGCGCCAGCGCCCCCGCCTACGCCAAGTCCCCTGCGATGACCGAAAAGCCGTCCTCGACGCTGCGCCTGGCCACCTACAACACCTCGCTGTATTCGGATGATGCCGGCGGCCTGATCAAGGAACTGGAAGGCGACAGCGAGCACGCGCGCAAGATCGCTGCGGTGCTGCAGCAGGTGCGCCCGGACCTGGTGCTGCTGAACGAGTTCGATTTCGACGACGCGCACCGCGCCGCCGACCTGTTCCAGAAGCGCTACCTGGAAGTGGCCCAGCCCGGCGGCGGCAAGCCGCTGCACTTCGCCTACCGCTACCTGGCGCCGGTCAACACCGGCGTGCCCAGCGGCCTGGACCTGGACGGCAACGGCGTGGTGGGCGGCGAAGGCCGCAGCCGCGGCAACGATGCCTGGGGTTACGGCCTGCACCCGGGCCAGTACGGCATGCTGGTGCTGTCGCGCTACCCGATCGACGAAGCCAAGGTGCGCAGCTTCCAGCTGCTGAAGTGGAGCACGATGCCCGGCGCGATCCGCCCGGTCGACCCGCGCACCGGCAAGAGCTTCTACAACGACCAGGTGTGGTCGCAGCTGCGTCTGTCCTCGAAGTCGCATTGGGACGTGCCGGTGAAAACCCCCGCCGGCGTGGTCCACGCCCTGGTCTCGCACCCGACCCCGCCGGTGTTCGACGGCCCGGAAAAGCGCAATGCCGCGCGCAACCACGACGAACTGCGCCTGTGGCAGGAATACCTGTCGGCCGGCGACAAGCCCTGGCTGTGCGATGACAAGGGCCACTGCGGCGGCCTGGCCCAGGATGCGCGCTTCGTGATCTTCGGCGATCTGAACAACGATCCGGTGGATGGTGACGGTCGCCACGACGCCATCGTCAACCTGATCGAGAATGCGCGCGTGCTGCGCTACCCCACCCCGCGCAGCGTGGGCGGCGAGCAGACCAGCCTGGCCTATGCGGCCAAGGGCATCGTGCGCAAGGGTGCGCCGTTCCATGCCACCGGCGATTTCGGCCCGAAGTCCGGCACGATGCGCCTGGACTACGTGCTGCCCTCGACCGGCTTCGAGTACGTCGGCAGCGGCGTGTTCTGGCCGGCCAATGAAAGCCCGGAAGCGAAGATCGCCGACGGCAGCGACCACCACCTGGTGTGGGTGGACGTGCGGTAACGGAAAACGTACCGACCAACGGTCGGTACCTACCGGGGCAAGGAGTACTGCTGGGGATGGTGTAGAGCCGAGCCATGCTCGGCTGCTCCCTCGCCCCTTTCCCGGTTCTGCTAGATTGCCGGTAAAAGGACACGATGCCGGGGGTGGGCAGTGCACAGGAACGTGGTACTCATTCTTGCGGTTTTCAGTACCGTCGCCGTGGCGTGCTGCGTGGAGCCGCGGTTGATGCAACTGGCAGCCCTGGTCCTGATCGGATTGATCCCGGCAGGCGTCGCTTGTTGGAAGGGCTACGGCGACCGCTTCGGCACCTGGTGGATGTATGGCTCGGTGCTGTGGGCGGTGGCCATGATCCACGTGACCGTGCTGCCCTGGCGCCATCGCTGACGCCCGCAGCCTGCTGGGGATGGCGTAGAGCCGAGCGTGGGCTCGGCTCTACAGACGGTTCGCGCCGGGCATGGCCCGGCGCTACCTGTTACGGGCGCAGTTCGACGCCGATGGCTTCGGCGGCATCACGCGCGATCGAACGCGCTTCGTCGATGGTTTCCGCGCGCGCCAGGGTCACGCCCACGCGGCGGTGACCATGCACGCTCGGCTTGCCGAACAGGCGCACGGCGGTATCCGGCACCTGCAGCGCGGCGGCCACGTTGTTGAAGTACGGCACGCCCTCGCCATGCGCCAGCAGCGCGCACGAGGCCGACGGGCCGCTCTGGCGGATCACCGGAATCGGCAGGCCAAGGATGGCGCGCGCATGCAGGGCGAATTCGCTCAGCTCCTGCGAGACCAGGGTGACCAGGCCGGTGTCGTGCGGGCGCGGCGACACTTCGCTGAACCACACCTCGTCGCCCTTCACGAACAGCTCCACGCCGAACAGGCCCCAGCCACCGAGATCGTCGGTGATCGCGCGCGAAATCTCTTCGGCACGCGCCAGCGCTGCACTGGACATCGGCTGCGGCTGCCAGCTTTCGCGGTAGTCGCCGTCCTTCTGCAGATGGCCGATCGGCGCGCAGAACGAGGTGCCGCCGGCGTGGCGCACGGTCAGCAGGGTGATCTCGTAATCGAAGTCGATGAAGCCTTCGACGATGCAGCGGCCGGCACCGGCGCGGCCACCGGTCTGCGCGTAGTCCCACGCAGGGGCGATGTCCGCCTCGCTGCGCAGGGTGCTCTGGCCCTTGCCCGAGGAGGACATCACCGGCTTGACCACGCACGGCAGGCCGATGGCGGCCACGGCGGCGCGGTATTCGGCTTCGGTATCGACGAAGCGGTACGGCGAGGTCGGCAGGCCCAGGGTTTCGGCGGCCAGGCGGCGGATGCCTTCACGGTCCATGGTCAGGCGTGCGGCGCGCGCGGTCGGGATCACCCGCAGGCCCTGCTCCTGTTCCAGCTGGACCAGGGTCTCGGTGTGGATGGCTTCGATTTCCGGCACCACCAGGTGCGGCTGCTCCTGGGCGATCAGCGCGCGCAGTGCCATCGCATCGAGCATGTCGATCACGTACGAGCGGTGCGCGACCTGCATCGCCGGCGCATCGGCATAGCGGTCGGCGGCAATCACTTCCACGCCCAGGCGCTGCAGTTCGATGGCCACTTCCTTGCCAAGTTCGCCCGAACCCAGCAGCAGCACGCGGGTAGCGGAGAGGGACAACGGGGTTCCAAGCTTGGCCATGGCGGGGGTCCGGCAGCGATGTGAAGGCGGGTGGGCATTCTAGCCGGTCTACCCCCTGCCAGCCGACGAACGGCACTTGCGGACTGATATCAATTTGATATCTTTTCATCGAACCCTCAAGGACGTACCGCCATGAAAGAGAAGTCGCTCTCCTCCCCCAACGGCCTGGGCATGCTGGCCCTCGCCCTGCTGGTCGTACTGGCAGGCGGCGCGCTGTTCGTGCTCGGCATCGCGGCCAAGGCCAGCACCGGCTCGCCCAACCTGGTGATGCTGTTCGGCGGGCTGCTGATCGGCGCGCTGGCGCTGTTCGCCATGGCCGGCCTGTACACCGTGCAGCCCAACCAGGCCGCCGTGCTGAGCCTGTTCGGCAAGTACGTGGGTACCGTCAAGGACAACGGCCTGCGCTGGAACAACCCCTTCTACAGCAAGCGCCGGGTCAGCCAGCGCGTGCGCAACTTCGAAAGCGGCAAGCTGAAGGTCAACGAGCTCGATGGCAGCCCGATCGAGATCGCCGCGGTGATCGTCTGGCAGGTGATCGATGCCTCCGAGGCGGTCTACAACGTGGACGACTACGAAAGCTTCGTGCACATCCAGTCCGAATCGGCGCTGCGCGCGATGGCCACCAGCTATCCCTACGACCAGCATGAAGAAGGACAGCTGGCCCTGCGCAGCCACGCCAGCGAGATTTCCCTGCACCTGAAGAACGAGCTGGCCGAGCGCCTGGCCGATGCCGGCGTGCAGGTGATCGACGCGCGCATCAGCCACCTCGCCTACGCCGCCGAAATCGCCCAGGCGATGCTGCAGCGCCAGCAGGCCAATGCGGTGATCGCCGCCCGCACCCGCATCGTCGCCGGCGCGGTGGGCATGGTCGAAATGGCCCTGGCCGAACTGCAGAAGAACGGCGTGGTGCAGCTGGATGAGGAGCGCAAGGCACACATGGTCAGCAACCTGTTGACCGTGCTGTGCTCGGACCGTGGCACCCAGCCGATCGTCAACGCTGGTTCGCTGTACTGAACCTCGCAACGGGGCGCCCCACCGCCCCGCCAGGAGCTTGCATGAGTGAGAAGAAAGCCTATCCGCTGCGTATCAACGCCGATGTCCTGGCCGCCGCGCAGCGCTGGGCTGACGACGAGTTGCGCAGCCTCAACGCGCAGATCGAATACGTGCTGCGCGACGCCCTGCGCAAGGCAGGACGCCTGCCGAAACCCAAGCCATCGTCGGAGGACAAGGAATGAGCAAGCGTTGGAGCTACCTGACCGTTGAAGTCAAAACGTCGCTGATGGGCCTGCAGAAGCCGGAGGACATCCAGGCTGAGTTGAACCGCCAGGGCCAGCTCGGCTGGGAACTGGTCAACATCATCATCCCGGCGCCGATGCGCCCGGCCATGCTGGTCTTCAAGAAGGAGCAGTGACCATGCGCCTGCGCCCCACCCTGTTCGCCGTCGCACTGGCCGCCTTCAGCGGCGGTGCCCTGGCCGCCGAGCCGCAGCAGGTCGCCACGCAGCTGCTGGACCACCTGCAGGCCGGGCGCATCGCCGAGGCCGAAGCGATGTTCACCGAGAAGATGGCCAGCGCCGTGCCGGCCGAAAGGCTGCAGGGACTGTGGCAGTCGCTGGGTGAACTGAAGCAGCGTGGCACCGCCCACAGCAGCGAACAGCAGGGCGTGCACCTGGTGGAAGTGCCGCTGCAGTTCGCCAGCGGCGCAGTGATCGCGCAGGTGGCGGTGGATGCGCAGGACAAGGTGGCCGGCCTGCTGCTGCGCCCTGCCCCGGCAGCCAAGGCCGCGCCGCCACCGGCCGACGCGAACTACAGCGAGGCGGATTTCGGTGTGCCGCAGGCGCGCGGCGCATTGCCGGGCACGCTGGCCCTGCCCAAGGGCAAGGGCCCCTTCCCCGCCGTGGTACTGGTGCATGGCTCGGGCCCGCAGGACCGTGACGAAACCATCGGTGCCAGCCGCCCGTTCCTGGATATCGCCCGCGGCCTGGCCGCGCAGGGCATCGCCGTGCTGCGCTACGACAAGCGCACCTTGGCCCGCCCGCAGGATTTCCGCGGCGGCAGCTTCACCGTCGATGATGAAACCACCGACGACGCCGTCGCGGCCCTTGCCGCACTCGCAGCCGATCCGCGCATCGATGGCCGCCGTGTCTTCGTGCTCGGCCACAGCCAGGGCGGCATGCTCGCCCCGCGCATCGCCAGCCGCTGGCCGCAGGCGCGTGGCGCGATCCTGTGGGCGGCACCGGCACGCACCCTGCTGGATCTGCTGCCCGAGCAGAACCGCTATCTGCTCGGCCTGGACGGTGACATCAGCGCGCCGGAACAGGCGTTCCTGGACCGGCTCGATGCGCAGATCGCCGCTGCCCGTGGCAGTGCACCGGTCGCCGCCAGCGAACTGCCGCTGGGCGTGCCGCAGACGTTCTGGAAGAGCATCGAAGCGGTCGACGCACGTGGCGATGCCAAGGCGCTGCACAAGCCCCTGCTGATGCTGCACGGTGGCCGCGATTTCCAGGTGCCCGACGCCGATTGGGAGCTGTGGAAGCAGGCGCTGCAGGGCCGCAGGGATGTGCAGTGGCAGGCCTACCCGGCCCTGAACCATATCGGCGTGCCCGGCAGCGGCCCCAGCTCGCTGAAGGAGTACGCGCAGCCGGGGCACGTCGACACGACCCTGATTGCCGACGTGGCGCGCTGGGTGGAGGCGCAGCGATGAGCGGCAGCGACCCACGCACGTTCGACGTTGCCGAAAGTTCGCCGCTGCGCGTGCTGTGGATCCTCGGTCCGGTGCTGGTGGTCTTTGCCCTCTGTGTCTGGGCCGAACTGAAGGACGCGCCGGCCGATGCGCCATGGATGGAGATCACCCTGTCGCCACCGTTCTTCCGGATGTGGGGCAGCGCGGCCTGGAGCCTGGCGACGCTGGTGCTGATCGGCGCCGGGCTGGGTGCCACGTTCTTCCGCCGCCGGGTCAGCCTGGACGGTGATGTTCTGGACGTGCGCTCGACGCTGTACCGGCGTCGCACGCCGGTCGCGCAGATGCAGCTGGACCAGGCCGAAGTGGTCGACCTCAGCCGTGACCGCCGCTATGGCCTGCGCCTGAAGACCAACGGCTACTCGATGCCGGGCTTCTACTCGGGGCACTTCCGCCTGCAGGGAGGCAGCAAGGGCTTTGCCCTGGTCACCGACCGCCAGCACACGCTGGTGATTCCGGTGCGCGGCGGCAGCACGCTGCTGCTCAGCCTGGACCGGCCGCAGGCCCTGCTGGACGCACTGCGCAAGGTGGCTGCGACCGCGCCCCCGCAGTAAGCTGCGGGCATGCACCGTCGCGCCCCCCTGCTGATCAATACCGAGGCCGTGGAACTGTGGCCGGCCGCCCTGCTGCGCGCGCGCAGCAACCTGGATGCGCGCCTGCTGGCACGTGCGCGCTGGGTGCTGCGGCGCAAGCGCGATGGCCGTTACCTGGCCGCGGTGCTGCCACAGGGCGTGCACTCACTGGTGCCGCACCTGCCGCGCGAACCCGGCGTGGACGAAGCGCTGGCGCTGCTGGAGGGCGGCGCCGACGCGCGCCCGTTTGCGGCGCACCTGGAGGCGCAGTGGCTGCCGCTGGCCGGCCTGCAGCAGCGCCTGCAGCAGCTGGGGCTGGATGCAGGGCAGTATGCACAGGACAGCGGCCTGGCCCTGGAGGCCGAACCCTGTTTGCTGCATTTCGCCGGTCGTGACCGCTTCGGCCGCCCGCTGTGGCTGCGCCGTGGCGCCGCGCAGGGCTGGCGGCGCATGCGCCTGCACGCCGCGCGCGACGGCGTGGCACTGGATGCGATCTCCGGCTTCCGCAGCCACGCCTACCAGCTGGGCATCTTCGAACGGAAGCTGGCCCGAGGCCTGGGTGTGGCCGACATCCTCAAGGTCAACGCGGCACCGGGTTTCAGCGAACACCACAGCGGCCATGCGCTGGACATCGGCACGCCGGGCGACGCGCCGGCCGAGGAAACCTTCGAGGCGACGGACGCGTTTGCCTGGCTGCAGGCGCACGCCGGCACCCATGGCTTCAGCCTGAGCTACCCGCGCGACAACCCGCACGGCATCGTCTACGAGCCGTGGCACTGGTGCTGGAACGGCACCCGCTGACCCGGTAGCGCCGGGCCATGCCCGGCGGTCGTAGTCGCAACGGCCGTCAGCGCCTCAGCGCATTGAACGCCAGCAGCACCCAGCCCGCCATCAACGTGGTGCCACCTACCGGTGCCAGCCGCGTCGGCCACTGCCACAGCGCCGCGCCGGCCAGGCTGCCGGAGAACAGCAGCACGCCCAGCAGCAGCGCATACAGCCCCAGGTGGGCGATGGCCCCCTGTGCGCGCGGCCCCAGCGCCAGCAGCACCGCACCGTGGGCGAAGGCATACAGCGCGGCCATGTTCAGATGCTGCTGGGCCAGCGGCTCGGCCACGCCGTGCGAGGCGTAGGCGGACAGGCCGATCGAGGCCGCCGCCAGCAGCGCGCCCAGGCAGGCCAGCAGGGAAGGCTTACGCGCGCGTCGTTCCGGATTGAACATCACTGCTCCTTGCGCAGCGCCCCACCGGGCGCAGATGAAAAAAAAACGCGCCGCAGGAAGCGGCGCGTTTTCGTATCCAACATTACATGGGTCAGCCGAAGCTTACTTGACGGCCCAGTAGATGTCGTAGGTGCCTTCCGGGGTGAACGACTTGTCCAGGCCGTCCTTCCAGGTTTCGTACGGGCGATCGATCACTTCCGAACCGTTGGTCACAGCCCAGGCACGCAGGGCGTTGCGGGCAACGTCCAGGCCAGCCATGTGGCCGGTGTAGGCCGCGTGGGCCGAACGGTGCGCAGCAACGCGCTGGTACTTGACCGGTGCGCCACCGTCGATCTTGACGCTCAGTTCTTCAGCGCCAGTGCCTTCGGTACCCTTCTTCTTCACCGGCTGGGCGATGTCGAAAGCGTACTTCTCAGCACCGAAATCGGTGGTGATGATGCGGAACGGGCCAGCGGCTTCGAGGCCATTGGCATCCATCACGCGCTTGATCCACTCTTCGTTGTCCTTGATGGACTTGGTGATCGTCTCCTGGCCGCGATCGACGTTACCGGCGTTGACGACCAGCAGGTCTTCGGCCGGCACTTCCACGATGGCCAGATCGGTCAGCGGGGCTTCGGCAGTGCGGTAGTCGACGTTCGGCACGGTGGCCAGCATGTTCGCCATGCGCGACAGACCCATCTTGATGTCGTCGCCGATCTGGCGGCTGACATACAGGCCTGCGTAGCGGCCGAACAGGTCGAAGCCGTACTTCACCGAGTAGTCCTGGGTGATCTTGACGTTACGGCCACCCTTGCCGGTCGGCTCCAGGGTGAAGGTGGTGACCTTGTCGTGGCCCTTGGTCGGGTCTTCGATGGCGATCACAACGCGCTTGTTTTCTTCCGACTCGGTGATCTTCCAGGAACCGTTGCCCAGGTCCTTGGAGGAGAAGTCGAGCGTGGCACCCTTGCCGGAGGCCGGGCCGGACAGCTTCAGATCAACGGCGGGATCGCGCAGAACCAGCGGGTTCCAGTCCTTGAAGCGGCGCAGGCTGTTGACCGTGTCGTACACGATCGTCATCTTGCGGTTGGTCTCGATGCTTTCGGTGATGTGACGCTCGCCCGGCAGACAGACGCCAATAATGACGAACAGGCCAGCCACGATCCCCAAGGCGATCAGGAACTCGATAATACGGGTCATTCAGAGAGTCTCCGGGGCCGATCCCACGGCCGGGTTGATTGAAGCGAAGCGCCAATCCTAGCAGGCTTCGCAGGCATTGTTATCGGATTGGCGCACCGGTTTCCGTGCCGGCTGCGTATTTGTATGGACAAAGATTTTGAAGAGTAACGCATCCGGCCCCCCTGGATGTAGGGGGGCATTCTGGCCCGGCACTCGGGATTTCGCCCAAACCTTTGTCGCAAAAGGCTTTTTTCAGACCAGCTGGAGTTCGAACGCCTTCAGCACGGCGCGGGTGCGGTCGCGCACCCCCAGCTTGGACAGGATGTTGGACACGTGGTTCTTGATGGTCCCTTCGGCGACCCCCAGCGAATTGGCGATCTCCTTGTTGGAGAAACCGCTGGCCATCAGCCGCAGGATCTCCGTTTCGCGGTCGGTCAGCGGGTCCGGGCGGTCCAGGCTGACGAAATCGTTGCGCATGTGCTCCAGGCCCGACAGCAGGCGCTGGGTCACCGCCGGCTGCACCAGCGAGCCGCCGTCGGCCACGGTGCGGATGGCACCGACCAGCTGCGCCAGGGTGACGTCCTTGAGCAGGTAGCCCTTGGCACCGGCCTTCAGCCCGGCCAGCACCAGCTGGTCGTCGTCGAAGGTGGTGAGGATGATGGTCGGCGGCAGCTGCTCCTGGCGCGACAGCACCTGCAGCGCCTCCAGCCCGGACATCACCGGCATGCGCATGTCCATCAGGACCACGTCCGGACGCACCTGCGGTACCAGCTCGACGGCCTGGCGGCCATCGGCGGCCTCGGCCACCACCTCGATACCGTCGTCGAGCGCCAGCAGGGAGCGGATTCCCTGCCGCACCAGGGTTTGGTCATCGACCAGGCAGACGCGAATCATCAACGCACTCCTTCAGGAACCTCGGTGAGGGCCGCCAGCACCGTTGCCGGTACCGTGGCCCGCAGGCGGAAGCCTTCGCCGGGGTGGGTATCCACCTGCAGCTGGCCGCCACATTGTTGCAGGCGTTCGCGCATGCCGCGCAAGCCATTGCCCGCATTGACCATTGCCGCGCCGACGCCGTCGTCGCTGGCCTCCACCACCACCCGGCCCGGCGCCTCACGGTACACCCGGATCCACAGGTGGCGTGCCTGGGCGTGGCGCACCGCGTTGGTGATGATCTCCTGGGTGCAGCGCAGCAGCACGTGGGCGCGCTGCGGGTCTTCCACGTTCAGCGGCTCCTCCACGTCCAGCACGATGTCCAGCGAGGGCACGTTATCGGTGAGCGGGCGCAGCGCGGCGGCCAGGTCGATGGCACCGGTCTCGCGCAGCTGGCTGACCACCTCGCGCACGTTGCCCAGCAGCAGCTTGGCCAGGGTATGCGAGCGCTTGACGTGTTCCAGCGCCTGGCCCTCGGCCAGATGCCCGGCCACTTCCAGGTTCAGGGTCAGCGCGGTCAGCTGGTGGCCCAGCACGTCGTGCAGCTCGCGCGAGATGCGGGTGCGCTCGTTGACCCGCGCGCTCTCGGCCAGCAGGGCCCGGGTCGCGCGCAGCTCGGCGTTCAGCCGGCGCTGCTCGTCGCGGGCCTCGGTCTGCTGCCGCGCCACCAGGCTGGTCACGAAGATGAACATGGAGAAGCCGCCGTACAGCAGCGACTGCATCACCGCCTCGAACAGCGGGAAGCGCAGGAGCATGTAGTAGACCGGCGCCACCGCCAGCTGGCTGACCAGCAGCCACAGCACGCCCAGCCGCACCGAGAGCATCCACGGGATGACGCCGGCGGCCACCATCATCAGGATGCTGCCCAGGCCCGAGCCGCTGAGGAAGCTGACGCCAAGCGCCGAGACGGTGAGCAGCAGCAGCAGGCCGCGGTCCAGCCAGGTGGTGTGGCTGTCGCTGCGCAGCGAGCGGGTCAGCCGGAAGTAGGCCGCGCCGAAGGACAGGTAGGCCAGGAACAGCAGCACCGCCCAGCCGCCCATGTCGGCACGGGCGTGCAGGTTCTCGAACTGCGAATAGGCCAGGGGCAGGCCGACCATGACCCAGGTAAACAGGCCGGCCAGTCGAAGGACACGCGTATGGCTGAGGACTCCCAACATGCCAGCACTCTACGGTTGAACCCCGTCCGCTGCACTCTGGCGGAAGTCATGCCTGCCCTTCCCCCTGTTCATGCCGCAGCCCGCCCCGGGCATGCAATAATCGTGCGCAGGGTCCGTTGATGGACCAACCGCGTTACCCCACGGAGTCACAATGTCGATTGTCATCCGCGACGTGCGCGAGCACGAGCTCGATTCCGTCCTGGCTTTGAACAACAATGCTGGCCTGGCCATCCTTCCGCTGGATGCCGCACGCCTGCACCTGTTCTACGATACCGCTGAGTATTTCCGCGTCGCCGAGCGCGACGGCAACCTGGCCGGCTTCCTGATCGGCTTCGGCAGCGACAGCCAGCACGACAGCAGCAACTTCGCCTGGTTCAAGCAGCAGCTGGCCACCCCCTTCTTCTATATCGACCGCATCGTGGTCGCCAGCCGCCGTCGCGGTGGTGGCGTCGGCCGTGCGTTCTATGCCGATGCGCAGAGCTTTGCCGAGCTGCGCTACCCGCAGATGACCTGCGAGGTGTTCCTGGACCACGGCGCCGACGCCGCCCTGCTCTTCCATGGCAGCTTCGGCTTCCGCGAGCTGGGCCAGAACACCATGCCGCATGTCGACGTGCGCGCCAGCATGCTGGCCAAGGAACTGTGCAGCTACCCGTGGGTCCAGGAGACCTACGGCGGCAAGCTGCCGGATGTGGCATGGGCGCGTGACCGGCAGCTGCCGGTGCAGGCACAGCGGCCGACGGGGACCTGAGCGTGGCGGTGAATTTCGATTACGAACAGGCCGGTGAACTGAAGATCGGCCAGGTGGGCATTGCCAACCTGCGCATCCGTACCCTTGATGTCGAACGCCTCGTGCAGGAAATGCAGGAACGCGTGAACCGTGCGCCGAAGCTGTTCGGCCGCGCGGCGGTCATCCTCGATTTCGGCGGCCTGAGCCAGGTGCCCGACGCGGCCACCGCGCAGGCGCTGGTGGATGGGCTGCGCAGCGCCGGCGTGCTGCCGGTGGCGCTGGCCTATGGCACCACGGCGGTCGACCTGCTCTCGCAGCAGCTTGGCCTGCCCCTGCTGGCCAAGTTCCGCGCCCAGTACGAACGCGCCGAGGCCGAACCGGCCCCGCCTGCGCCCGCGCCGCCTGCAGCCGAACCGCGCCGTGCCGCCAAGGCCGAACCGGCTCCGGCTCCGGTCGCCCCGGTGGGCAACGCCGCCGATGCGGCCGCGCCGCAGCCGGGCCGCATGCAGCTGGGCAACGTACGCTCGGGCCAGCAGCTGTACGCGGAAAACTGCGACCTGACCGTGATGGCCACCGTCGGCGCAGGCGCCGAGGTCATCGCCGACGGCAGCATCCATATCTACGGGACCCTGCGCGGCCGCGCGCTGGCAGGGGCCCAGGGCAACACCGCGGCGCGTATTTTCTGCCGCGATTTCCATGCGGAACTGGTCGCCATTGCAGGCCATTACAAGGTACTGGACGATGTGCCGGACAACCTGCGCGGCAAGGCCGTGCAGGTGTGGCTGGAACAGGACCAGATCAAGATCGCTGCGCTGGACTGACGCAGCCCCCAAACAGAATCATCAGGAGAAGTCCTTTGGCTGAAATCATCGTAGTCACCTCCGGCAAGGGCGGCGTCGGCAAGACCACTTCCAGCGCGAGCCTGGCCTGCGGCCTGGCGCGCCGCGGCAAGAAGGTGGCCGTGATCGACTTCGACGTCGGCCTGCGCAACCTCGACCTGATCATGGGTTGCGAGCGCCGCGTGGTGTACGACTTCGTCAACGTCGTGCACGGCGAAGCGACCCTCAAGCAGGCCCTCATCAAGGACAAGCGCTTCGACAACCTGTACGTGCTGGCTGCCTCGCAGACCCGCGACAAGGATGCGCTGACCCAGGAAGGCGTGGGCAAGGTCCTGAAGGACCTGGCCGCCGACGGCTTCGAGTACATCATCTGCGACTCCCCGGCCGGCATCGAGAAGGGCGCCTTCCTGGCGATGTACTTCGCCGACCGCGCCGTGGTGGTGGTGAACCCGGAAGTGTCCTCGGTGCGCGACTCGGACCGCATCATCGGCCTGCTGGATTCGAAGACCCACAAGGCCGAATCGGGTCAGAACGTGCCGGCCTTCCTGCTGCTGACCCGCTACACCCCGGTGCGCGTGGAAAGCGGCGAGATGCTGAGCATCGCCGACGTCGAGGAAGTGCTGGGCCTGAAGGCCATCGGCGTGATCCCCGAATCGGGCGACGTGCTCAATGCCTCCAACAAGGGCGAGCCGGTCATCCTGGACGGTGAATCGGCGGCCGGCCAGGCCTACGACGATGCCGTTGCACGCATCCTCGGCGAAGAGCGCCCGATGCGCTTCACCAACGTCGAGAAGAAGGGCTTCTTCAGCAAGCTGTTCGGAGGGTAAGCATGGGCCTGTTCGATTTCCTCAAAGCGAAGAAGACCACCGCCGAAACCGCGAAGAACCGCCTGCAGATCATCATCGCGCAGGAACGCAGCAACCGCGGTGGCCCCGATTACCTGCCGCTGCTGCAGCGCGAGCTGCTGGAAGTGATCAAGAAGTACGTCAACATCGACGTCGACGCGGTGAAGGTCGACCTGGTGAAGGATGGCCAGCACGACGTGCTGGACATCTCCGTGGCGCTGCCGGAAGGCCCGGAAAAACCCTGACCCCCTGCCCCGCCCGTGCCTGCATGGGCGGGGCCGCGTGACCCCGCATGACCGACACCGCACCCGAACCGAACGTGACCCGCGTCGGCGATATCGCCTTCGCCGATGCGCAGCGCCTGCTGGCCGCGCATGATCTGCGCCTGCACCACGTCGCGGCCGGCGAGCCCATTCCCGGCAGCTACTGGGGCGAACCCGAAGCCGGCATCATCGCCAGCGACGTCTACGTGCGCGACGACACGCCGGTGCATTCGATGCTGCATGAGGCCTGCCACCTGATCGTGCTGCCCCCGGAGCGGCGCGCGCAGGTGCATACCGACGCCACCGATTCGGTGCCGGAGGAAGACGCCACCTGCTACCTGCAGATCGTGCTGGCCGGCCAGCTGCCCGGCGTGGGCAGCGAGCGGCTGATGGCCGACATGGATGCGTGGGGATACACCTACCGGCTGGGGTCCACGAAGGCGTGGTTCGAGCAGGATGCCGAAGACGCGCGTGCGTGGTTGATCGAACGCGGCTTGCCGGTGGCGTGATGCACCGGTAGTGCCGGCCGCTGGCCGGCAACCTCATGAACCCGTGAAGCATTACCTGGTTGCCGGCCAGCGGCCGGCACTACCTCTACGCGGCCAGCGCGCGCAGGGTGATGCCGACGATGTAGGCCAGGTACGTGCCGGTGGCATAGCCCATCGTGCCCAGCAGCACGCCCACCGGCGCCAGCGCCGGGTGGAACGCCGCGGCCACCACCGGCGCCGACGCCGGGCCGCCGATGTTCGACTGCGAACCGATGGCGAAATAGAAGAACGGCACCTTCAGCACCTTGCCCAGGCACCACAGCAGGGCGATGTGCACGGCGATCCAGATGATGCCCAGCAGGAACAGCCACGGGCGATCCAGCAGCGCCAGCAGGTCCATCTGCATGCCGATGCAGGCAATCAGGAAGTACAGCAGCAGCGAGCCCAGGCGCGAGGCACCGGCCCCTTCCAGGGTGCGCGCACGGGTGAAGCTCAGGCTCAGGCCCAGCGTGGTGGACAGCACCACCACCCAGACGAACGGCGCATCCAGGCTGAACTGCGATGCCCAGCTGACATGCACCTTGAACCACGCCGCCAGCGGCGCGCCGATGGCGTGCGACAGACCGACGCCGCCGAAGGCCACCGCGACGATCAGCATCAGGTCGGTGAGGCTGGGAATGCGCTCGTGCTCGGCTTGGAAGCGCGCGATGCGCTCCTTCAGTTCATCGATGGCCGAGGTATCGGCGCCACTGCGCGCATCGATCTTCGCCGCGCGCCCGGCCAGGAAGATCAGCGCGGCCATCCACACATAGCCCACGCCGACATCGACCACCGCGAACTGGCCGAAGGTGGTCGCGTTGACGTCGAACACTTCGCGCATGGCCAGCATGTTGGCGCCACCGCCGATCCAGCTGCCGGCCAGTGCGGCCATGCCGGCCCAGGTATCGCCGGCCACGGTTTCAGGATGGATCGCGCGCATCACCAGGAAGGCCACCACCGCGCCCAGCATGATGCTGGCCGAGGCACCCAGATACATCAGCACCAGCTTCGGGCCGAGCCGCAGGATGCCCCTGATGTCCACCGCCAGGGTGAGCAGGATCAGCGCTGCCGGCAGCAGGATGTCGCGCGCGATCGGGTTGTAGAGCTTGGTGTTCTGCCCGTCGATGAGGCCGACGGTGTTGTAGATGCCGGGAATGAGGTAGCACAGCAGCAGCGCTGGCACGAAGGTGTAGAAGCGCTTCCACGCACCCTGTTCGCGCGAGGCGGTCCAGAACACGGCGCCGAGAGTGGCGGCGATCAAGCCGAAGACGACGATGTCGTTCTGGATCATGCAGGCGCTCTTGTAGAGCCGAGCCATGCTCGGCTGCTGTTGGCAAAAGGCGTGCCGACCAACGGTCGGCACCCACCAGTAAAGCGGATGGCGGCCGCCACCCACCGGCGAAAACGAAAGCGCCGCCCCGAAGGGCGGCGCTGGTAACGCTTATTCGCCGATGTGCTGCTTCAGCCAGGCGTTGACGGTGTCATGCCACAGGATGCTGTTGTTCGGCTTCAGCACCCAGTGGTTCTCGTCCGGGAAGTACAGGAACTTCGATTCGATGCCCTGGCGCTGGGCAGCAGTGAACGCGGCCAGGCCCTGCTCGACCGGAATGCGGAAGTCCTGCTGGCCATGGATGACCAGGATCGGCTTCTTCCAGTCGGCCACGTGGTTGACCGGGTTGAACTTCTCGAAGTTGGTCGCCTTCTCGTACGGCGTGCCGCCCTGCTCCCACTCGGTGAACCACAGTTCTTCGGTGGCGTAGCCCATCATGCGCTGGTCGAACACGCCGTCGTGGTTGACCAGGCACTTGAACGGGCTGTTCCAGTTGCCGGCGATCCAGTTGACCATGAAGCCGCCGTAGCTGGCGCCCAGTGCGCAGGCCTTGTCACCGTTGAGGAAGGAATACTGCTTCAGCGCGGCGTTCCAGCCCTTCTGCAGGTCTTCCAGCGGGCGGTCGCCCCAGTGCTGGCTGATCGCATCGGTGAAGGCCTGGCCGTAGCCGGTGGAACCGTGGAAATCGATCATGACCACGGCGTAGCCCTGGCCGGTGTAGGTCTGCGGGTTCCAGCGGTAGCTCCAGCCATTGCCGAAGCTGCCCTGCGGGCCGCCGTGGATGAGGAACGCGACCGGGTAGGACTTGCCTTCCTGGTAGTTGTGCGGCTTGACCACGTAGCCGTGCACGGTGTCGTTGTTCCAGCCCTTGAACTCGAACTGTTCGAAGTCGCCGAAGTTGACGTCCTTCAGCACGTCGCCGGCGGCCGGGGTCAGCGCGCGCAGTTCGCCGATCGGCTGCCCGGCAGCCGGCAGCATGCCGACCAGCACCTGGTCATTGCTCTTCAGGCTGTTGCGGGTGATGGCCACGCTGTTGCCGGCCACGCTGACCGCAGACACGGTGCCATCGCCGATGACCTTGGTGGCCTTGCCGCTGGCCACGTCGATCTGGAACAGCGGGTGCTCGCCCAGGTCGTCGGTGGTGGTGTAGATGCTGGCGCCATCGGCGGAGAGGTTGATCTCACCGGCCGAACGATCCCACTGCGGGGCGATCTCGCGGGTCTTGCCGCTGGCCACGTCCATCGCCATCAGGCCGAAGCGGTCGGCTTCGAAGCCCGGGCGCTTCATGGCGCGGTAGAACAGGGTCTTGCCGTCGGCGCTGAACACCGGGCCGGCATCCCAGGCCGGGTTGGCGGCGGTCAGGTTGACCGGCGCCTGCTTGCCGGCGGCATCGAAACGGTACAGGTCGAAGTTGGTCGACCACGGTTCCTGCTTGCCGGCCACGCGGATGCTGGCCACCACGCTGGCGCCGTCCGGCGACCAGGTGAAATCGTCATTGCCGCCGAACGGCTTGGACGGTGCGTCGCCGTCGATGGTCGCGCTCAGCGCCGAGGCGCCCTTCACCGGGCCGGCCTTGGCCGCCGGCAGCGGGGCCACGAACAGGGTGTTGCGGCGGCCATCGTTCCAGGTGTCCCAATGGCGCACGAACAGCGAATCGAAGACCTTGCCGCTGGCCTTGGCATCGGCCACGTCCTTGAGCTTCTTCTCGGTGCAGGCCAGGTCCGAGGCACAGGCCTGGAACACGCCGGCGCTGAACAGCACGCGGTCGTCCTGCGGCGAGACGTGGTAGCTGTCCACGTCCACCGCGAAATCGGTCAGCTGGCGCGGGGTGCCGCCGCTGATGGCCTGTGCGTACAGCTGCTGGCTGCCGTTCTTGGCGCTGAGGAAGTACACGGTCTGGCCGTCGGCCGAGAGCGAAGCCGAGTTGACGTTCCAGCCGGCCGGGGTGATCTGCTTCGGCGGTGCCGCATCGCGGGTGCGCAGGTTGCGCGCGAACAGCGCGGTGCTGGACTTCAGGTTGGCATCGGTGCTGCGCTTGGCAAACACCACGGTGCCGCCGTCGGCGGTCAGGACCGGGGCGGAGACGCGATCCATGGCCACCATGTCGCGGACTTCCAGGCCACGGGCAGCGGCGACGCTGGGCAGGGCGGCCAGCAGGCTCAGTGGCAGCAGGGCATGACGCAGTTTCATCGGGGTCTCCGCAGGACGGCAAAAAACCGATGGTAGGCCCGTGCGGGCGGGGCTGCCAAGGCCATCGGTCATGGCCGCCCGGCCGGGGTTGCCGCGCCGCCAGAAAAAGCAAACCGCGCCGTAGCGCGGTCTGCGGTAGTGCCGGCCGCGGGCCGGCAATCTGCCTGGGTTGCCGGCCAGCGGCCGGCACTACCCCATTCCCTTACGCCATGGCGCGCTTGCCGGTGCGGTAGATCAGCAGGCCCACCAGGAACAGCACGGCCAGGCCGAACCACTGCGCGGCCGGCAGGTGGAACGGCAGGGCCAGCACGTCGGCGCGGCTGCTGACCACGATCGGCACGGCAATGGCGATACCCATCAGGGCCTCGCCGGTGATCAGGCCGGCGGCGAACAGCACGCCCGGCTTGTGCACGCGGTCGCGGCCTTCTTCGTCATCGCCACGCACCTTGTGGAAGCGCTCGACCAGGTAGGCGATCAGGCCACCCAGGAAGATCGGCACCATCAGTTCCAGCGGCAGGTAGATACCGATGGCGGCGGCCAGCACCGGCACGCGGAAGCGCGAATTGCGCGACTTCAGCCAGCTGTCGAAGGCGATGATGACCGCACCGACCACGGCACCGATGCCGATGAAGGTCCACGGCAGTTCGCCACCGAACAGGCCCTTGGCCACCGACGCCATCAGGTTCGCCTGCGGGGCGGCCAGCGCGTTCGGGTGCAGCTCGGACTTCACGCCGATGCCGTAGGCGGTCGCCAGCAGGTTCAGCACCGGGGCCATGATCAGCGCGCACGAGAACGCGCCGATGCCCAGCATCAGCTGCTGCTTCCACGGGGTGGCACCGACGATGTAGCCGGCCTTGAGGTCCTGCAGGTTGTCACCGCCCACCGCGGCGGCGCAGCAGACCACCGCTCCGATCATGATGGCGGCCACCGCACCCAGCGGCGCACCGCCGGCACCGACCGGCTTGAGGCCGTCGGCGCCCAGCAGCACCACCAGCACGGCCGAAGCGAACAGGATGGTGGAGATGGTGATGCCCGAGACCGGGTTGTTGGACGAACCGATCAGGCCGGCCAGGTAAGCCGAGACCGACACGAACAGGAAGCCGGCGACGATCATGATGATGGTCATCGGGATCGACACGTGCCACTGGCCGACGATGGCCTGGTACAGGGCCAGCAGCGGCAGCACGAAGACCACCAGGGCCACCAGCATCCACTTCATCGGCAGGTCGCGTTCGGTGTGGGCCAGCACCGGGCCGCCACTCTTGCGCGCGGCAGCAAAGCCGCTCTTGACGCCGTTCAGCAGCGACTTGCGCAGCGAGATCAGGGTCCAGATGCCGCCGATCAGCATCGCGCCGACGCCGAGGTAACGCATCTTCGCGCCCCAGATGGCGAACGCGGCCTCGGTGGACGAGGCGGCTGCGACCGACGCGGCCAGGGCCGGATCGGTGTTCATGAAGAACGCCTGGTAGATCGGGATGGCGATGTGCCAGGTCAGGATCGAACCGGACACGACCACGATGCCGACGTTCAGGCCAACGATGTAGCCCACGCCCAGCAGGGCCGGCGACAGGTTGGTGCCGATGAAGGCGGTGATCTTGGAGCTGCCGACGTAGGCCGAGGTCGACCAGGCATCGGGGATCAGGCGCAGGCCGCTTTCGGCGGCCAGCTTGACGAAGGCGCCGATGACGGCCGACAGGCCGAGGATCTTCAGGCCCGGGCCGGGGTTCTCACCGGCCTTGAGCACTTCGGCCGCGGCCTTGCCTTCCGGGAACGGCAGCGGGTCTTCGACGATCATCGAACGGCGCAGCGGCACCGAGAACAGCACGCCCAGCAGGCCGCCCAGGCCGGCGATGCCCAGCACCCACCAGTACTTGAAGTCCGGCCAGTAGCCCATGATGACCAGCGCCGGGATGGTGAAGATGACACCGGCGGCGATGGACGAACCGGCCGAAGCGCCGGTCTGGACGATGTTGTTTTCGAGGATGGAACCACCGCCCAGCAGGCGCAGCACGCCCATGGAAATGACCGCCGCGGGAATGGCGGTGGCGATGGTCAGGCCTGCGAACAGACCGAGATAGGCGTTGGCCGCCGACAGCACCACCGCCAGCACGATGGCCAGGGCCACTGCGCGGAAGGTGAGCTGCTTGGGCGCAGCGTCATGGTTCATGGAAGCCCCTGCTGGCAAAAAATCCCTTGCACGCTAGCGTTCAGGGGGCGGCAAGTCCAGTGCGGTTCGGGAGGGTTGCGGGCAGGTGACCAGTGGGATAGTCGCATTTGGCCAAACTCCGCCAACACACCCAGCCGGTCAGGCACATCCCGGTGGGCTGCCTCGCGCCGCTGACGCCTTGTCCTGCACGGGCCGGGCCAGTCGGTACTGCAGCTTTCCAGCCCACACCGTTTGAAGTGCATCACCGCCCCATGCATCGTGTTCACGATCTGAACGCATGCCGCCGAGGCACCCCATGAACAACGCACTTCGGGTCCGCCCGATCAAATCGCCAGCCCTGGCCATCGCGGCCCTGTTCTGCCTGATGCCACTGACTGATCACGCCTCTGCCTGGAGTCGCGTTGGCGCGGTCGAGGTCACCGACCATGCCGGCACACCCTGTTTCGGGCTACCCAAGAAGGAGCGCAAGCGTATCGGCAAGACGCCGCAGGTGTTCGGTGTGGAGGTGCATGACGCGATTACGCCACCACTGCAGCGGCAATGGTCTTTCTACTTTGAGCATCCCGCGTCACTGCCGCTTCCACCCGGAGCCTGCGTGCTTTACGGCGAAGTGCCTGGCAACGCTGTTGCAACGCAAACGGCCATGCCACTGCAGCCTGGGCGCCTGTACGACGTCTCGATGTCGGCCACCAGAACCGGCGCTACCCAATTCCACCGCGCCCGATTCTGCGTGAAAGCGAACGCGGACGGGAGCCAGCGAGCGATCGAGGTCAAGTACGACAAGGCGCTGGGCTGGAGTCCCGCGGTCTGCCTGCCCTGAGCGGGCAGGTACTCGCGTCCACAGCTCCCGGAGCGTGCTGGAAACACGTTGTTGTTATGTTATATCCTGTCACGCCGGTCGAGCATCTCGCGTGCCCCCTTCCCCCTCCCCACGGCTGGCCTCCATCGACCAGCTGCGCGGCACCGTGATGCTGCTGATGCTGCTTGACCACGTGCGCGAGACCTTCTTCCTGCAGCACCAGGTCGGCGACCCGATGGATGCGGCCAGCGTGTCCCCTGCCCTGTTTGCCTGCCGCCTGCTGGCGCACCTGTGCGCCCCGGTGTTCGTGCTGCTCACCGGCCTGTCGGCGTGGCTGTACGGCCAGCGCCAGGCCGACCCGCGCCGCGCCATCGCCGCCTTCCTGCTCAAGCGCGGCCTGTTCCTGGTCGTGCTGGAACTGACCCTGGTCAACTTCGCCTGGACCTTCCAGTTCCCGCCGGACACGCTGTACCTGCAGGTGATCTGGGCCATCGGCCTGAGCATGATCGCGCTGGCCGGCCTGCTGTGGCTGCCGCGCCCGGCGCTGCTGGTGCTGGGCGTGCTGCTGGTGGCCGGCCACAACCTGTTCGATGGCGTGCGCGTGGAAGGCAACGGCGTGCTGGCCGTGCTGTGGAAAGTGCTGCACCAGCGCGACTGGATCGAAACCGGCGTGCTGCGCCTGCGCACGTCCTACCCGGTACTGCCGTGGATCGGCGTGATCGTGCTGGGTTACCTGATGGGGCCGTGGTTCGCCCGCGACCGCGACCCGGTGCAGCGCCAGCGCTGGCTGCTGTGGTCCGGGCTGGGCGCACTGGCGGCCTTCGCCCTGCTGCGCCTGGCCAACGGTTACGGCGAAGCGCCGTGGCAGCACCAGGACAGCGCCCTGCGCACCTGGATGAGCGTGTTCAACGTGACCAAATACCCGCCGTCGCTGCAGTTCCTGCTGCTGACCCTGGGCGTGGGCCTGTTGCTGCTGCGCCTGTACGAATGGCCGCCGGTGGCCCGCGCCCTGCGCCCGCTGGCCGACATCGGTGCGGCGCCGATGTTCTTCTACCTGCTGCACCTGTACGTGCTGAAGCTGCTGTACGTGGCCGCGCTGGCCATCTGGGGGCCCACCCACGGCAGCCTGTACGCGCTGGATTCGGTGGCCGGCCTGCTGCTGGTGGCCTGCGCGCTGGCGGTGGCGATGTACCCGCCGACGCTGCTGTTCGGCCGGTTCAAGGCGCGCCGCCGCGACCTGGCCTGGCTGCGGTACCTGTAATCGACCGCGCGTGATGAGCCCCATCCACGCATGGCGTGGATCTACTGGGGCTGCTGGGCCATGCCCGGCGTTGCGTAGAGCCGCCGGGCATGGCCCGGCGCTACCCGGCACGCGCCTATAATCCGCCGATGAATTCTGCCGCTATCGCTTCCGACGACTTCCTCGGCCACCCGAAAGGCGTCTACGTCTGCTTCTTCACCGAAATGTGGGAGCGCTTCTCCTTCTACGGGATGAAGGCGCTGCTGCTGCTCTACCTCACCAAGTACCACCTGTTCGGCGACAAGGCCGGCCTGGACCTGCTCGGTGCCTATGGCGGCCTGGTCTACTGCATCCCCGTGTTCGGCGGCATGCTCGCCGACCGCTGGCTGGGCATGCGCCGGGCGGTGCTGTTCGGCGGCATCCTGCTGGTGCTGGGCCACCTGGGCATGGCCTTCGAGGGCCACGCCGCGTACCGGGTCAACGGCGAGGTGGTGCGCGATACCTCGGCGCTGGCCGTGACCTACCTGTCGCTGGCACTGATCATCATGGGCGTCGGCTTCCTCAAGCCGAACATCTCCACCATTGTCGGCAAGCTCTACCCGCAGGACGACCCGCGCCGCGATTCGGGCTTCTCGCTGTTCTATGCCGGCATCAACCTCGGCGCGCTGTTCTCCTCGCTGGTCTGCGGTTTCCTCGGCGAGGCCTATGGCTGGAAATACGGCTTCGGCGCGGCCGGCATCGGCATGCTGGCCGGCCTGGCCATGTTCCTGTGGGGCCAGAAGTACCTGCAGGGCCACGCCGAACCGCCGCAGCCGGCCGCACTGAAGCAGAAGGTGCTGGGCCTGCCGCGCGAATGGCTGATCTACCTGTGCGCGGTGATCGGCGTGCTGCCGGTGGCGTGGTTGATGTGGGCCGCCGGCAACGGCGCCTTTGCCCTCGGCGGCGAGATCAGCCTGGCGCTGATGCTGATGCTGGTGGTGCTGGGCGGCGTGCTGGTCTGGTTTGCCTGGTTCACCGGCAGCAAGTGCACCCCGGTGCAGCGCCAGCAGATGATCGCGCTGATGGTGCTGATCTTCATGGCGCTGGTGTTCTTCACCCTGTACGAGCAGTCCTACGGCTCGTGGGTCACCTTCACCGATCGCCTGCTGACCAAGGACATCGTGCCGGCGCTGGTCATCACCGGTGGCACCCCGCTGCCGTGGTCGATCGTCTCGCTGCTGCTGGCACCGCTGGGCTTCGTGGTCAGCGCGCGCCTGTCCGAGCGTCGCCCGGGTTCGAACGCGCCGCGTGCATTCTTCATCGCCATCGTGGCGCTGATGCTGGTGCTTCTGGTGCGCGACTGCCTGGTGATTCCGCAGACCGCCGGCTCGCTGACCTATCTGGGCGGCCTGTTCCTGGTGCTGCTGGCCCCGGCCTTTGCCGCGCTGTGGACCTGGATGGACCGCCGCGGCTGGGAGCCGGGCAAGCCGGTGAAGTCGGCCTGGGGCCTGGTGATCGGTGCGCTGTCCTTCGTGCCGCTGGCGCTGGCCGCGCAGCAGGTGGGCGCCACCGGTGAAATGGCCAGCGTGTGGTGGCTCGTGCTGGCCTACTTCCTGCTGGCCAGTGGCGAAATGTGCCTGTCGCCGGTCGGCCTTTCGGCGGTGACCCAGCTGGCCGTGCCGCGGGTGATGAGCCTGATGATGGGCACCTGGTTCCTGGCGACCGCGTTCTCCGAAACGCTTGCCGCACTGTTCGGCAAGCTGGCAGCGATCGAGGTGCCCGAAGGTGAATCACTGGACATGGTGGCGGCTGCAGGCGCCTATGCGCACCTGTTCTGGCTGCTGATGTGGATCGGCCTGGGCTGTGCGGTGCTGGCCTTCATCGCCGCGCCACTGCTGAAGCGGATGATGCACGGGGTCAAGTAACCCCGTGCACCGGCGCCCGCTCAGGGCGCCTTGGCCTTGCCCGCCGCTGCAGGTGCTGTTGCGGCGGTGGCGCCGCCCAGGCTGCGTGCGAGGAACGCCAGCAGCCGGGTGTAGTAGTCGCGCCGGTTGGCCTCGCCGTACAGGCCGTGCCCTTCGCGCGCGTAGTAGGCCGCTTCCACCGGCACCCCGGCCTGCTTCAACGCCGCTTCCATGCGCTCGGTGTGCTGCACCGGCGCACGCTGGTCTTCGCGCCCCGCCGCCAGCAGCACCGGCACCTTGATCCGGGCCGCCAGGTTCACCGGCGAAACCTCCGCCAGCGTTGCCGGCTCGCCCAGCCAGTCGCGCAGGTAGTTCACGCCCGACGTGCGGTCCTGCACATCGCCGCGCTTGAACATCAGCGGCAGGTCGTACACGCCCACATAGCCGGCCGCGCAGCGGTACAGCGCCGGCTCGCGGGCGACACCCATCAGTGCGGAGTACGCGCCGTAGCTGGCGCCGTAGATGCAGATGCGCCGTGCATCGGCGATGCCTTCGGCGATGGCCCAGCGCGTGGCATCGGTGACATCGTCCTGCATGGCGCGGCCCCACTGTTTCGCGGCGGCCTGGGTGTGCGCGCGGCCATGATTGCCCGACCCCCGGAAGTTGACCTGCAGCACCGCATAGCCGGCCGCCGCCAGCAACTGGTTGTCGCGCTCGAAGCTGCCGTCGTCGAACTCGCCGATGGGGCCTCCATGCGGCTTCACCACCATCGGCAGCCCGCGGCCATCGCTGCCGTGGGGCACGGTAAGGAAGCCGTGCAACGGCATGCCATCGCGTGCGGCCAGGGTGACAGGACGCACGCTGGCACCGCCGTCGCGGTCGAACCAGCGGTTGCGCGCGGTCAGGAACGCCGCTTCGCGGGTGGCCGTATTGAACAGGAACCAGTCACCGGGATTGTGTCCCGAGTCGACCTTGACCAGGATGCGCGCATTGTCACGGGTGGCCGACAACAGGCTGACCACGTGACCAGGGAAGGCTTTTTCCAGCATGCGCTGGATGCGCGCGGTGGGCGACTGCTCGTCGAAGAACGCGCTGCGCGGCGCCGCACCCACGAACTGCACACCGACCGGCACCCGCGTGCCCGGCTGGTGGATGATGTAGGTCGGATCGACCGCTGCATCCTGCAGCAGGGTGCGGCGCTCGTTGGTCTGCGGGTTCCAGCTGACCACCACATCGGGCCCGCTGGCCTGCTGCACCACCAGGTAGGCCAGCTGGTTGTCGGCGGAAAAACCGATGGGACGTTCGATGCGGTAGCTGCTGTCTTCATCGTTGAGCAGCGTCCAGCGGCCGTCATCCTGGCGGTAATACAGCTTGTTGACGTTGTCTTCGCCAGCGCCACGGGCAAAGCGCAGCACGCCCGCGTTGTCGGTGGTGAACGTGGCCCGCTGCACCGGCGAGCGCGAGACCAGCACGCGGCGGCCGGTGACCACATCCAACCGTTCCAGCCGTGCACTGGTGTCATTGGCAAACGGCCACAGCGAGATCAGCACGTTGCGGTCATCGCCCTGCAGCGGGTCGGCGAGGAAGGCCGCCACCGGCTCCACCCTGCGGCCGCTGACCAGGCCCGGCTCGTCCGGGCGTGCGCGATAGCCGACCAGCAGGTCACCGCGCTTGCCGTTGGCATCCATGGCATACAGCTCGCCGGTGGGCCGCGGCGCGTCCAGCGCGCCCCACTTCTCGGCCAGGCCGATCAGCAGGCGGTTGTCACTGACCCAGTCGACGCTGTCGGCGTGGTTGTTGCGCGGCGGCCGGAAGTTGCCGACCAGTTCCATGGTGCTGGTGCGCAGGATGGCGACGGCGGTCGCATCTTCCAGCGGCAGGGTCATCGCCAGGTACTCGCCGGTGGGCGAGAGCTGGATGTCATTGAACTCGGCGCGGCGCAGGTAGTCGTCCAGCGCGAGCTCGGCCGAACGGGCCTGGCCGGCGCCACACAGCGCCAGCATCCCGGCCAGCAGGAAAGAAGGTTTCATGGTGTCCCCTGGCCGGGCAGCCGTGGCTGCCCGGCATGCTGAAGCGCACGCGCGGCGTGCGCGGTTGGACTTACGGAGCCTTGCCGCTGCCCGTCGGCGTGGCCGCACTGGCGGTGGCCCCGCCCAGGCTGTTGGACAGGAATGCCAGCAGGCGGGTGTAGTACTCGCGGCGGTGCTCGGGGCGGTAGAAGCCATGCCCTTCGGTGCTGTAGTACAGCGCCTCGACCGGCGAACCGACCTTCTTCAGTGCCGCCTCCATGCGCTTGGTGTGCTCGATGGGGGCGTTCTGGTCTTCGCCGCCGGCGGCCAGGAACACCGGCACCTTCACCTGCGCGGCCAGCGTCGTTGGCGAATAGGCGCCAAGTGTCTTGGGATCACCCATCCAGTCGCGCAACCAGGTCATGCCCCAGTCGGCCGACTGCGCCGCGCCCTTGGTGAAGCGCAGTGGCAGGTCGTAGATGCCGACGTAGCCCGCCGCGCACTGGTAGAGCCCCGGCTCGCGGATGGGACCCATCAGCGCCGCATAGCCGCCGTAGCTGGCACCGTAGATGCAGATGCGGTCCTTGTTGGCGATGCCTTCGGCGATGGCCCAGCGGGTCGCGTCGGTCACATCGTCCTGCATGGTCCTGCCCCACTGCTCGGCCGCCAGTTGCTTGAACGCGCGCCCCTGGTTGCCCGAGCCGCGGAAGTTGACCTGCAGCACGGCATAGCCGGCATCCGCCAGCAGCTGCGTTTCCGGATCGTAGCTGCCGTCGTCGAAGACGCTGATCGGCCCGCCGTGTGGCACCACCACCATCGGCAGGTTGCGGCCGTCACTGCCGTGCGGCAGGGTCAGGAAGCCATGCAGGGTGAGCCCGTCGCGCGACTTCAGCGAGAACGGACGCACGCTGGCGGCAGCCTTGGGGTCGATCCACTCACTGCGGCTGATGAGGAACTCGGCGTTCTTCGCCTTGGTGTCGTACAGGTAGAACTCGCCCGGAATGCTGCCCGACCACGTCTGGACCACCACCTTGCTGCCATCGCGGGTGCTGGACGTGATGAACACCGGACCACCGAAGGCGGCTTCCAGGCTGCGGTACTGCCGCGCGTCCGGGCCCTGCTCGTCAAAGAAACGGGTGCGCGGGGTGTCGCCCAGGATCAGGGCACCGACCGGGACACGGGTGCCGGGCTGGTAGATCACCTGGGAAGGATCGAACTGCTCGTCGCGCAGCACCTGCACGCGCTCGCGGGTCTGCGGGTTCCAGCTGACGATCGCATCGGGGCCCTGCGGCTGCTGCACCTGCAGGTAGGCCAGCGTGCCATCGGCGGAAAAACCGATCGGGGTATCGACCCGGTGGGTCACGCCTTCATCGTTGAGCAGCTCCCACGACGCGCCATTGCTGGCGCGGTAATAGAGCTTGCTGATGTTGTCCGATGCGGCGCCGTGGGCGAAGCGTACGTTGCCCTGCGCATCGGTGGCGAATTCGGCACGCCGCACGGGCGAACCGGAGACGCGCACGCGCTGCCCGGTCTGTACGTCCAGCCGCTCGACACGGGTATAGGGCTCATCGGAGAACGGCCACACGGCGATGAGGACATTGCGGTCGTCACCGGGCAGATCGTCGGTGAGGAAGGCCGCGACATCCTCGACCTTCTTCGGCTGGATGCGCGTGCCGGCGCCGCGGCCCTGCACGCGGTAGCCGACCAGCAGCTCGCCGCGGTTGCCATCGGCGTTGACCGCATACAGTTCGCCGGTGGGCCGCGGCTGGTCCAGCGCGCCCCATTTTTCGGCCAGGCCGACCAGCACGCGGTCGTTGCTCACCCAGTCGAAGCTGTAGGCATGGTTCTTCGCCTGGGGCCGGAACACGCCTGCCGGCTTGCGGTCGGAAGTACGCAGGATCACCAGCGCGGTCGCATCTTCCAGCGGCACCGTCGCGGCCAGATAGTCACCCCCGGGTGACAGCTTTACATCGGTGAACGATTCCTGCTTCAGGTACCGGTCCAGGTCCACCCCGCCGCTACCGGCCGATACCCCACCGGCCACCGCGCACAACAGCGCGGCACTCATCATCCTGCGCATCCTTCCCCCTGTTGCTGCCGGACACCCTGTCCAGCCTCCGCGATTCTAGGCAGGCGACGGCCGCGGCCGCCAGTGGCGGTGCAGCAACGGCAGAAAAAACGACGGCACCGTTGCCGGTGCCGTCGCTGCCACTACCTTGGAGAGAGAGTAAGGACGTGGGGTTCGGGATGGCCTGCGCCGGGGTCAGTGGACCCCGCGCACCGCCAGGGTGAGGGCCAGGATGCTGAGGATGACGGCGATGGTGCCGTCAAGCACGCGCCAGGTGCTGGGCTTGGTGAACAGCGGTGCCAGCAGGCGGGCACCCAGGCCCTGCGCGGTCAGCCACAGGCAGCTGGCGGTGACCACGCCGGCGGCGAACGCCATGCGCGCATTGCCGAAGTTCTCGGCAATCGAGCCGATCACCATCATGTCCAGCCAGAAATGCGGGTTGATGAGCGAGAAGCCGACCGCGGCCAGCAGCACCGCGCGGCGGCTGCCGTCGTCACTGTCGGCCTCGCCCATGCCACCACCACCGGCGAAGGCACGGCGCGCGGACTTGACCGCATACCAGGCCAGGAAGGCCACGCCGGTCCACAGCACGGCGCTGGTCAGCCACGGCAGCGCCGAGGTAAGCGTGCGCAGGCCGGCCACGCTGGCGAAGATGAAGATCGCATCGATGGCCGCACAGGTGGCGACCACCGGCACGATGTGCTTGCGCAGGATGCCCTGGCGCAGGATGAAGGCGCTCTGGGCACCAACCACGGCGAACAGGCCGACGCCGGTAGCTGCACCAGAGAACCAGGCACCGAGGCCGGTGCTGGCGGAGATGACCGAGAACATGGGATTCACTGCCTTGTCTTGCTGGGGGGACGGTGCCTCGCGGAGGCGGACAGCACCGGAACGGGCGCCATTGTCGCGCCGCAACATTTAAAAGACGAGCTAAACTTACTAAACCAACATTAGCGGAGCTTAATTCGATGCGCATCGACCATGCCCAGCTGCGGGCCCTGGCCGCGGTCATCCGCGAAGGCAGCTTCGACCGCGCCGCGCAGTCGCTCAATGTCACCCCATCGGCCATCTCGCAGCGGGTGAAAGCGCTGGAGGACCGGATCGGCCGCCTGCTGGTGAAGCGCGGCACGCCGGCCACCGCCACCGCCGAGGGTCAGCTGCTGGTGCAGCTGGCTGAACAGACCGCGCTGCTGGAGCACGACGCCCTGCACCGCATGGGCCTGGCCGACGAGGACCTGCCGCAGGCCAGCATCCCGGTGGCGGTGAACCACGACAGCCTGGAAACCTGGTTCCCGCAGGCGGCGCAGCAGTTCGCGCAGCGCACCGGCACCACCCTCGACCTGCGCGTGGAGGACCAGGACCACACGGTGGAGCTGCTGCGCCAGGGCACGGTGCTGGGCGCAGTGACCACGCTGGACGAGCCGGTGCAGGGCTGCCAGATCCATGCGCTGGGCAGCATCCGCTATGCGGCCACCTGCACGCCGGAGTTCCGCGAGCGCCATTTCGCCAAGGGCGTGACCGCGCAGGCGCTGGCGCAGGCCCCGGTGCTGGTGTTCAACCGCAAGGACGACATGCAGTCACGCTTCGCCCGCCGGATGGCTGGCGATGAGCTGCCCAGCACGGCGCCGACGTGGTGGATTCCATCCACCCGGGCCTTCGTACAGGCCAACTTGGGCGGGCTGGGCTGGACGATGAACCCGCTGCCGCTGGTCAAGCGCCACCTGGATGCCGGGCGCCTGGTCTATGTGCGGCAGCGCGCGTGGGAGGACGTGCCGCTGTACTGGCAGCACTGGAAGGGCGATGTGCAGACGATGGCCCTGCTGACCCAGGCGGTGCTGGAGGCATCGAGCACGCTGGTCCGACGCAAGCGGTGACGCGGGGGGCTGCCGCCCTGGGTACTGCTGCTGGTGGGTGCCGACCGTTGGTCGGCACGGGGCCGGATCCCGTGAGACCCGTTTCTGTGCCAGCATCACCGCAACCGACGAGGGAGCTGGGTGATGCAGACCGAACCGGTATTCCTGCATATCCGCGTGGTGATGGGCATCATCCTGGGCCTGTCGATCACCACGCTGCTGAAGGGCCTTGCGCAGATCATCGAGCACCCGCAGCGGCGCGGCTGCTCTGCCCTGCACCTGTGCTGGGTCGCGTGGACGCTGGTTTCGCTGGTCACCTTCTGGTGGTGGGAATTCCGCCTGATCGAGGTGCACCGCTGGACGTTCGAGACCTACCTGTTCGTGATCGGCTACAGCGCCACCTGGTTCCTGCTGTGCGCCCTGCTGTTTCCCGATGACCTGCGCGAATACGGCAGCTACGGCACCTACCTCATGCACCGCCGGCGCTGGATCTTCAGCGTGATCGCCACGCTGTCGCTTTTGGATCTTGTGGATACCGCGATCAAGGGGCAGAGTCGCTGGCGGCTGCTGGGCGAGGCCTATCCGCTGCACACGGCGCTGATGCTGGTGGTCTGCGTGCTGGGCTGGAACCTGCGCACGGCGCGCGCACAGATGGTGCTGGCCGGGGTGGCACTGGCCTACCAGATTGGCTATTTCGCCGCGGAATACTTCACCATTGGCAGTGATTGAATACCCGCGCCCGGCATCGCCCGGCGCCACCGAAGGAGCACGGATGCCGATCCACTACCGCCCTGCACGACCCGATGATGCGGCCGCCTGCATCGACCTGCGCGGGCGCACCCGCGAGAACGCCTTCAGCGCCGCACAGCTGGCCGAACTGGGCATCACCGTGGACAGCTGGGCCGCGGGCATCGCCGAGGGTGACTTCATCGGCCGCATCGCCGAAGACGACGGCACCGTGGTCGGCTACGGCTTCGCCGACCGCGACAGTGGTGAAGTGCTGGTGCTGGCCCTGCTACCGGACTACGAGAACCGCGGCATCGGCAAGCGGCTGTTGCAGGAGGTGGTCGAGCTTGCCCATGCGGCCGGGCATTCGCGCCTGTTCCTCGCCTGCTCGGCTGATCCGCGGTCCCGCTCGCACGGTTTCTATCGCTACCTGGGCTGGCGACCCACCGGCGAGGTTGACGAGGCCGGTGACGAGATCCTTGAACTGGGCTGACGCCTGGCCAGCTGACGCTATCGCTGGAGCTGCTGCGTGATCCTGATGCGGCGCTTTACGTGGTGTCCTTCTTCGCGCGGATTCTGTGGCGCGGGATTGAGCGAGAACTCCACGCTTACGTCGACCGGGTGCTGCGCGAACGCCTGCAGAAAGTGCGGCATGACCGACCGGGTCATCCGGATCGACTCACCCGGCGCGAGCGGCTCCAGTTCGCCGATCAGGGAACGATCCCGGGGTGGCGTGCGCAGCCAGGTCGACGCGCCGGACTGGTTGTCCGTCACCTGCGCTCGCGGCCCCATGCGGCGCAGGTAGCGGATTGGCAGCTGCACGCTTTGCTGGCCATCATTGCGAAGTTCGAGTTCCACCACGATCTCCTCGCCGGTGAAACGGCAGGTCGGGTTATCGATGCAACGGGCGGTGAGGACGATACTCCCAGCTGGCTCACCGGCAGTTGCGCCGCCCGGGACCGCGATGAGCGAAGCCTGCGTGCTGCCCGCCGGGTCGGTGATGCGCAGTTCGCGGCTGGCGATGTGGGCCTGGCCAGCCCGCGCACCCGGCGTCAGGTTGACGCTGAACACCGCCGACACGTCGATCGGGCGCGGGGCGAAACGGCTGATCTCCGTCGGCAGGATGCGCCAGGGGAACCGGAAGGACTGCCCCGGCCGCAGCGTCTGCAGTGACTTCAGCAGGCGCGCGTCGGGCGGGTTGCTGGCCAGCGACGTTTCCTTGCCGGACTGGCGGTCCACCAGCTTCACGCTGGGCCCGCGCCGGCGGTAGAACTCGGCCGGCACCCGCACGTCCTCGCTGCCGACATTGCGCAGCTCCAGTTCCACGCGGATATCCCCGCCAAGGAAGTGACACGGCGCATTGTCGATGCAGCTGGCGTGGAGTTCGATCCCGGGGGACGTGTCCTGGCAGGACGCGGCAAAAGGCGTAGCGGCCAGGGCGAGGGCAAGCGACACCGCGAGACGGTGCATGTGATCTCCTGGACGGTATCGCGGGCCCGCAGCTACGCGTCGTGTCCGATGGTGCAGCACCGGCATGGCCGCGTCATGCAGTCATCCGGCCGGGTCGGCGTCGACCACTTTCAACTGCGCCTGGACCAGCTGGGCCTCGGCGCCCTGTGCACCGGGCGTCAGGTTGACCGAGAACTGCAGGGTCACGTCCATCGGGCGCAGGGCAAAACGTGTCAGCTCCTGCGGCTTGATCGGGAAGCCGATGCGCAGGGACTGGCCCGCACGCAGCTCCTGCATCTGGTCCCGCAGCGCGGCGGCGGCCATGCCTGAGCGCAGCGCAGTGACCTTGCCGGAATGGTTGTCCTTCACCTTGACCGAGGGGCCGCGGCTGCGGATGTACTCCAGGGGCAGGGTCACAGACTCGCTACCGCCGTTGCGCAGCTCCAGTTCCACATTGAGCGTATCGCCCCGGAAACGGCACTGGGCATCGTCCACGCAGCGCGCATGAAGTTCGATCACGGGAGGGAGCTCCTTGCTGTGGGCCGGCAGCGCGGTGGCGGCGGCAAAAGTGGCGATCAGTGAAATCACTTGACGGTACATGTTATCTCCCTGCCGATGTCGCGACTGAGAAGCTCGCGTACCTCGCGCGCGATGTTCCAGGCATGACGCGGCTTGGTTACAGCACAGTCCACTGCATTCATGATGGTCGCTGCCGGATCGGACAGCGCGCGCGAATCGGGAACCGCAACCAGCACTTCCGGATCAAGCGTGCCATCGGGCTGGATGTAGCGCACGGTTTCCTCGTCCGGATCGTTGTACGAGTATTCATCCGGCACACCTAGTGTATGGGCGAATTCGTGGGCGAACGTCCACGGCGTGGTCGATACCGAAACGTCGATATCCGGAAACTCGACCTGCTCGCGGTCATAGCTGCGGTGAATGACCAGCTTGTAGTCGCTGCCGCCCTGGACCCAGCGCACTTCGTAGCGGATGGGGAAGCTGCGGGTACCACACTCGGGGTCATGCACGTCCAAGGTGAAACGTCCGTTCCAGAACTGCTCGATGCCCTGCTCCATGCGGGCCTTGGTCGCGGCGACCTCGGCAACGGTGACACCGGCCTGCGGCATCGGCTGCACCTTGATCGACACCACGACGTCCCCCTGCGCCTGCAGCGGAATCTCGATGCGGTAGCTGACCGGAAACAGGTAATCGTGCTTGTCGCCGTTGATGTCGTAGGCTTCGTAGTAACGACCGTCGACATCGCGATCGACCAATGCGTCGTGGTCCTTCACCCAGCACTGCGGCGCGACCGGCGCTTCCGGCGCGGCCGTACCCGGAGGCGCGAACGGCGGGGTCTGCAACGGCAACGTCTTCAGCAGCGGCGCCACGATGCCGGCCACCTTGGCCAGGGTGCCCAGCGCGGAACTGCTGCCACCACCACCACCACCACCACCACCGGCGACGACATGCGCACGCTGCTGCTGGCCCGCCACCAGGGCGCAGCCACAACTGGCCTTGTCGCCATCGCGCGCCACCGGCTGGCCGTCGATCACCAGGCTCGCATCGCCACTGACAATGGAACCCGGCCCGTGGCGGGCACAGATCACCCGGTCCCCGACGCGGGCAACCGCGCGGCCTTCGATATCGGTATGGGGCGACCCTGAAAGGACCGAGCCGCCCGTCTGCAGGGCGTCGCCAACTACGATCAGCATCCGTGACATCGGTGCGCGGCCCCTCCGTGGCCGGTCGTTGCGGGGTATCAGCCGCCTAGTGTAACGCGGTGGCCCGATGAGCGGGATGCTGCATCGCACCAAAACAAGACCAGAAAGGGTTAAAATCCCGGCAGGTTGCTGCAAGGCATTGTTTCTTCACGCCATTTGCCGTCACGGCGCGCATCCTGCCCCCTTCCCCACGCCCAAGTCATTCCCATGAAGAAATTTGGCAAGGCTCTTATCGCCCTGCTCGTGCTGCTGTTGCTGGCCGCCGCGCTGTTCCTGTACTGGCCGCTGACCCAGCGCTCGGTGCCCGCCGCCAGCAACGACAAGCCGGTCGACGTCGTCCTGGTCGGCGCCGGCATCATGAGCGTCACCCTGGCCACCTACCTGCAGGAACTGCAGCCGGACTGGAACATCCAGGTCTACGAGCGGCTGGACACGGTCGCCGGCGAAAGCTCGGACGGCTGGAACAACGCCGGCACCGGCCACTCGGCATTCGCCGAACTGAACTACACCCCGGAACTGCCCGACGGCAGCATCGAGACCAAGCGCGCGGTCGGCATCGCCGAATCGTTCGAGGTCTCGCGCCAGTTCTGGTCGCACCAGGTGAAGGAAGGCCGGCTGAGCCAGCCCAGCGACTTCATCAACCCGACCCCGCACATGAGCTTCGTCTGGGGCGATGACAACATCGCCTACCTGCACAAGCGCCAGCAGGCGCTGGTGAAGAACCCGCTGTTCTACGGCATGCAGTATTCGGAGGATCCGGCACAGATCAAGCAGTGGGCACCGCTGCTGATGGAAGGCCGCGACCCGAAGCAGAAGGTCGCTGCGACCTGGATGCCGCTGGGCACCGACGTCAACTTCGGCGTGATCACCCGCCAGCTGACCGCCGGCCTGCAGCGCAGCCCGAACTTCGGCCTGCACCTCAACCATGAAGTGCGCGCCCTGCGGCAGAACGCCGACAAGAGCTGGAACGTGACGGTGAAGGACCTCAAGGCCGATACCGAGACCACCACCCATGCGCGCTTCGTGTTCATCGGTGCCGGTGGCGCTGCGCTGAAGCTGCTGCAGATGTCCGGCATTCCCGAATCGAAGGATTACGCCGGCTTCCCGGTGGGCGGCCAGTTCCTGGCCTTCCAGGGCGCGGACGTGACCTCGCGCCACCACGTGAAGGCCTACGGCATGGCCGAAACGGGCTCGCCGCCGATGTCGGTGCCGCACCTGGATGCGCGCAAGCTGGACGGCAAGCCGGTGATCCTGTTCGGGCCGTTCGCCCTGTACAGCACCAAGTTCCTCAAGCACGGCTCGTGGTGGGACCTGTATTCCTCGGTCAACCACAACAACGTCGGCCCGATGCTGTCGGTGGGCAAGGACAACCTGGACCTGGTGCAGTACCTGATGGGCCAGGCACGCCTGGACGATGCCGACCGCCAGGCCGAACTGGTGAAGTACTTCCCCAACGCCAAGCCCACTGACTGGAAGCTGGTGACCGCCGGCCAGCGCGTGCAGATCATCAAGCGCGACCCGCTGAAGGGCCCGGTGCTGCAGTTCGGCACCGAGATCGTGACCGACAAGGACCACACCCTGGCCGCGCTGCTGGGTGCTTCCCCGGGTGCCTCGACCTCGCCGCCGATCATGCTGGACCTGATGGCCAAGGCCTTCCCGGAGCAGATGAAGGCCGGCTGGGAGACCCGCCTGCGCGAGATCGTGCCGTCGTACGGCCGCAAGCTCAACGACAGCGCAGCGCTGACCAACGAGATCCGCACGCTGACCAGCCAGAGCCTGCACCTGCCCTACCTGGAGGTGCCGCTGGAGAACGCCGCGACGCCGGCGCTGGCCCCGGCCACTGCGCCGGCCGCGCCGGAAAAGCGCAACGCCAACGAGGAACTGCAGGCCCTGTAAGCCCGCACGTTCAACGCAGGACACGGACGGCCACCTTCGGGTGGCCGTTCGCGTTTGCGGGTTCCGGCGGTTGGGGTCAGAGCCCTTTGCTTCGGCAAAGGGATCTGACCCCGGGGTCGGATCCCTGCGCCGCAGGCGGAGGGCTCTGACCCCGTTCTGGATGCGCAAAGACCATTTCGCCGTGTCACGAATTGTAATGTTGTTAAGAACGATTTACATTTGCGTCCCGCACGACGCCCGCATGCCTCCAGATGGATCTGAGCCCACCCGATGCCGCCGCCCGGGTGCTGGTTGACGGCTGCCTCCCCCCGCCCACGTCCTCGAGCTCTCCATGACCCTGCCCGCCCGCTCTTCCCTGCCCCGCCGTGCGCTGCTGCCGGCCGCCCTGCTGTCCTGCCTTGCCGTGGCCGCGCCCGCCGCTTCGGCTGCCGACGCAGGTGCCGATGCCTCCGACGCCAAGACCCTGGACCGGGTGAGCGTGCGTGCCGAGCAGTCGGCGCCGCCGTCGAGCACCACCCGCCTGCCGATCACGCTGCAGGAAACCCCGCAGTCGTCCACGGTGATCGGCCTGCAGCGCCTGCAGGACGAATCGCTGTTCAGCATCAACGACGTGATGCGCAACGTCACCGGCGTCAGCGTGTCCTTCTATGACACCCAGCGCCCGCTGTACTACGCGCGTGGTTTTGCCATCACCGATTTCCAGGTCGACGGCATCCCGACCTACAGCGGCTCGACCAACCAGGAATACGACACCGCCTTCTACGACCGCGTGGAAGTGATCCGCGGTGCCAATGGCCTGCTCAGCGGCGCCGGCGTGCCGTCGGCCACGGTGAACCTGCTGCGCAAGCGCCCGGGCAAGGAGTTCGATGCCTCGTTCTCGGTCAGCGCCGGCAGCTGGGATTACCGCCGCATGGAGGCCGACGTGACCGCGCCGCTGACCGCCGACGGCCGCTTCCGCAGCCGCGTGGTCGCCGCCTATACCGATCGTGATTTCTATTACGACCGCTACAAGGAAGACAAGATGGCCGGCATGGCCGTGCTGGAAGGCGACCTGACCGACAGCACCACCGTCACCGTCGGCTACCAGACCCAGGACAACAACCCGGTGGGTTCGACCTGGGGCACCGTGCCGTTCTTCGACAGCCAGGGCAATTTCGCCCACCTGCCGCGCTCGACCAACCTGTCGCCGAAGTGGAGCTACTGGCAGCGCGAAACCAGCACCGTGTTCGCCAACCTGGAGCAGCGCTTCGGTGACGACTGGCTGCTGAAGATCAACACCTCCTACACCCGCGGCAACGTGCAGAACGTGCGCCTGTACGGCACCGGCAACCCGAACCCGGTGGACGGCTCGGGCATCTTCCTGCGCGCCGCCGCCGGCGATGCCGAAGACACCCGCCGCAACGTCGATGCCTACCTGACCGGCACCTTCAACCTGTTCGGCCGCGAGCACGACGTGACCCTGGGCACCCAGTGGTCGGACCTGGAAGCCACCACCAACACCACCACGCTCAACTTCCCCACCGACTGGGCACGCTGCGGCGGCGATCGCTGCTACTACATCCCCAACGTGTACGACTGGAATGGCGACATTTCCGAGGTGACCTACACCCGTACCGGTGGGCGCCGCGTGGCCAAGACCACCCAGAGCGGCATCTACCTGGCCACCCGCCTGCGCCTGGCCGATCCGCTGTCGCTGATTGCCGGCGCGCGCCTGAGCCGCTGGGAAACCCGCAGCCGTTCGTACAGCACCACCGGTGCATACACCGGCACCAGCGGCGCCTACAAGGTCAGCGATGAAGTGACCCCGTACGTGGGCCTGGTGTACGACATCACCCCGAACGTATCGGCGTATGCCAGCTACACCGAGATCTTCAACCCGCAGAATTTCAAGGACAAGAACGAGAACCTGCTGGCCCCGGTGCAGGGTTCGAATGTCGAAGCGGGCATCAAGACGCAGTGGCTGGATGGCCGCCTGACCGCCAACGCCGCGGTGTTCGAAGCCAAGCAGGACAACTACGCGGTGCGTGACATGAGCGTGCCGGACGGCTCGCTCAGCGATGGCACCTCGGCCTACATCGGCGTGAACGGCACCAAGGCACGTGGCTGGGAAGTGGACGTCAACGGCGAGATCCTGCCGGGCTGGACGGTCAACGCCGGCTACACCCACGTCAAGGTGACCCGCGCCACCACCGACCTGCTGTATGCCAACCCGGCCGAAGACCTGCTGCAGCTGAATACCCAGGTGCGCCTGCCCGGCGCGCTGGACCGCCTGAGCGTGGGTGCCGGCGTGCAGTGGCAGAGCAAGGTGCAGGGCTACAACATCCCTTACCCGCTGGGTGGCACGGTGACGGTGAACCAGCCGGCGTACGCGCTGGTGCAGTTCAACGCCAACTACCGCATCAGCGACAACTGGACGGCGACGCTGAGCGTGCGCAACGCGCTGGACAAGACCTACTGGGCCAATCTGGACTACAACAACTACGGCGAACCGCGCTTCGTGGCGGCGAGCCTGCGCTGGAAGTTCTAAAGCGCCTGCAGAACGGTGGGTGCCGGCTTTCGGTGGGTGCCGACCGTTGGTCGGCACTCCCTGCCCTCCGCCACGACCAACGGTCGTGGCCTACCGGAATGGGCCAGCCTGCGCTGGAAGTTCCAGGCAGCCCTGTAACTGGTGGGTGCCGACCGTTGGTCGGCATACCTCTCAACCCTGAATGGGCCCGCCTGCGCGCGGGCCCTTCTTTTTGCTGCGCTGCGGGTTGCACACCCCTCCATAATTATGCCGTAATTATCCCAACACCAATCGGAAGCCGGTCGATGAACCCGAGCTGGGACACGTTGGAACGCAGCCGCCAGGCCCGCCTGGAACGCGCCGCGCCATGGGCCAGGGGCCGCGAAGTCGCCGCCGCAGACGTGGGTGCGCTGCTGCACGCCCTGCTGGAGCCGGGCGACAAGGTCTGCCTGGAGGGCAACAACCAGAAGCAGGCCGATTTCCTTGCCCAGGCCCTGGCCGACCTGGACCCGGCACGGGTGCACGACCTGCACATGGTGCAGTCGGTGCTGTCGCTGCCCTCGCACCTGGACGTGTTCGAGCGCGGCATCGCCTCCAAGCTGGATTTCTCCTTCTCCGGTCCGCAGTCGGTGCGGCTGGCCAACCTGGTGGCCGAAGGGCGCATCCAGATCGGCGCCATCCACACCTACCTGGAACTGTTCGGCCGCTACTTCATCGATCTCACCCCGCGCGTGGCGCTGGTCGCCGCACAGGCTGCAGATCGCCACGGCAACCTCTACACCGGCCCGAACACCGAAGACACTCCGGTGATCGTCGAAGCCACTGCCTTTGGCGGCGGCATCGTCATCGCCCAGGTCAACGAAATCGTCGACACCCTCCCCCGCGTCGATATCCCCGCTGACTGGGTCAACTTCGTGGTGCAGGCGCCGCGCCCGAACCACATCGAGCCGCTGTTCACCCGTGACCCGGCGCAGATCTCCGAGATCCAGGTGCTGATGGCGATGATGGCCATCAAGGGCATCTACGCCGAGTACGGCGTCAACCGCCTCAACCATGGCATCGGCTTCGACACCGCGGCCATCGAACTGCTGCTGCCCACCTATGCAGAGTCGCTGGGGCTGAAGGGAAAAATCTGCCAGCACTGGGCGTTGAACCCGCACCCGGCGCTGATCCCGGCGATCGAATCTGGCTTCGTCAAATCCGTGCATTCGTTCGGTTCGGAACTGGGGATGGAGAAATACATCGCCGCCCGTGGCGATGTGTTCTTCACCGGTGCCGACGGGTCGATGCGCTCCAACCGCGCGTTCTCGCAGACCGCCGGCCTGTATGCCTGCGACATGTTCATCGGCTCCACCCTGCAGATCGACCTGCAGGGCAACAGCTCCACCGCCACCCGCGACCGCATCGCCGGCTTCGGTGGCGCGCCCAACATGGGCTCCGATGCACGCGGCCGCCGCCACGCAAGCGATGCCTGGATCAAGGCCGGGCAGCAGGCCGCGCGACCGGGTGAAATGCCGCGCGGGCGCAAGCTGGTCGTGCAGATGGTGGAAACCTTCCGGGAGCACATGGCACCGGCCTTCGTTGAACGACTGGACGCCTGGGAACTGGCCGAGCGCGCGGACATGCCGCTGCCGCCGGTGATGATCTACGGCGACGACGTCAGCCACGTGCTGACCGAGGAAGGCATCGCCAACCTGCTGCTGTGCCGCACGCCGGAGGAGCGCGAACAGGCGATCCGTGGCGTGTCCGGTTACACCGCCGTGGGCCTCGGACGCGACCGCGCGATGGTGGAAAACCTGCGCGACCGCGGCGTGATCCGCCGCCCCGAAGATCTCGGCATCTCGCCGCGCGATGCCAGCCGCGACCTGCTGGCTGCGCGTTCGGTGAAAGACCTGGTGCGCTGGTCTGGCGGCCTGTACGACCCGCCCAAGCGCTTCCGCAACTGGTAAGGGACTGAGCATGGAAACCCTCGACTATCGATTCGACGGCCGCACCCCGGTGCAGTTCCCGCGCGATGCGGTGCTGGTGGGCGTGCTCGCCTCGGGCAACCTGGAAATCCTGCTGGAGCCCGCCGCGCAGGACGGCGCGATGACGGTGCGGATCATCACCGCCGCGCAGGGCTTCGGCACCATCTGGCAGGCGGTCATCGCCGATTTCGCGCAGCGCCATCCGCTGCGCGACGTGCGCATATCGATCAACGATGCCGGCGCGACCCCGGCCGTGGTCAGCCTGCGCCTGGACCAGGCCGTGGAAACCCTGCTGGCCGGAGGCACGCCATGAGCCACGTACAACGCCACAGCTACTACGAAGCCGACGCACGCGAACGCATTGCCGGGCTGGTCGATGCCGGTTCGTTCCGCGAGTTCCTCGGCCCGGCGCGACGGGTGATGAGCCCGCACCTGGCCCAGCTCGACCAGCCGGCCGCATTCGACGATGGCATCATCGTTGGCGAAGCCACGCTGCAGGGCAGGCGCGTGCTGCTGGCTGCGCAGCAGGGTGAATTCATGGGCGGTGGCGTCGGCGAGGTACACGGCGCCAAGCTGACCGGCCTGCTGCGCCGCGCGGCGCAAACACGCCCCGACGGCGTGCTGCTGCTGCTCGACACCGGCGGCGTGCGCCTGCACGAAGCCAACGCGGGGCTGATCGCCATCTCCGAAATCATGCGTGCAACGCTGGGCGCACGCGCCGCTGGCGTGCCGGTGGTCGCCCTGATCGGCAGCGGCAATGGTGCGTTTGGCGGCATGGGCATCGTCGCCCGCTGCTGCACCACCGTCATCATGTCCGAGGAAGGCCGGCTGTCGCTGTCCGGGCCGGAAGTGATCGAGACCGTGCGCGGCGTGGAAGAATTCGACTCGCGCGACCGCGCCCTGGTATGGCGCGTGACCGGCGGCAAGCACCGCTACCTGATCGACCAGGCGCAGGTGCTGGTGCCCGACGCCATCGAAGCGTTTGCACGAGCCGCCGCTGATGCACTGCAGGCCGACGCCGCCAGCGGCGATACCGATACCGCACTGGATGCCCTGCAGGCCCGCCATGCCGCACTGAAGGCACGCGTGCAGGCCTGGGGCGATTGCCGCGATGGACTGGAGATCTGGGCACGCCAGGGCATCGCCGAACCCGAGCGCCTGCCGCTGCTGGACACCGACGCCTTCCTTGCCGCCACCGCCGACCGGAGCCTGCCATGAGCGCCCCGCTGCAGACCCTGCTCGATGCCCTGTTCCCGCGCGGGCACCGCATCGACGTGCAGGATTCGGTACTGACCGGCACGGCCACCACCGAGGATGGCGAGGTGACGGTGATCGGCACCACCGACCGCATCGAGGTCGGCGTCGACCATGCACTGGCCCTGGCCGACACCGTGCTGGCCAGCACCGCTGCGCATCCGCAGCGACCGATCGTGATGCTGGCCGACACCGCTGGCCAGCGCCTGGCCCGCCGCGATGAACTGCTGGGCATCAACGGCTACTTCGCCCATCTCGCGCAGACCCTCGACCTGGCCCGCCGACGTGGCGCGCGCCTGGTCACCCTGGTCTACGGTGAGTCGGTGAGCGGTGGTTTCCTGTCCTTCGGCCTGATGGCCGACCACATCCACGCCCTGCCCGATGCGCAGGTGCGGGTGATGGACCTGCGCGCGATGGCGCGGGTGACCAAGCAACCGCTGGAGAAGCTGCAGGCACTCAGCCAGAGCTCGCCGGTGTTCGCGCCGGGCGTGGCCAACTACGTGTCGATGGGCGCGGTCGATTCGCTGTGGGACGGCGACCTGGCCCAGCACCTGCTGCAGGCGCTGCGCACGCCCAGCGAAGGCGACCTGCGTGCCGCACGCGGCGTAGAGCGTGGCGGCCGTGCGCTGGCAGCGGATGTCTGCACTGCGGTGGCCCGCGGCGATGCCTGACCGGCCCGCCCGCCACACGCTGGCCTGGCTGTCGGCCAATGCCGACTGGCGGGCCGACGTGGCCGCGCACGAACCGCGCCTGGCGTCGTGGTTTGCGCAGGGGCTGCCAGCGATGGTGGCGCGGCGCGCCGTGGATGATCCCGACCCGCGCCTCCGCCTTGGCGTGCCGCTGCCGCCAAGCGAAGGCAAGCAGCGCATCGCCCTGCGCGTACCGCTGCACGATGTCGTGCGCCAGCAGCCGCCGCCGACACTGGAAGCGATCCTCGCCACCGGTGTTGCCCATGACTGGCAGCTGGCGCTGCACGCATTGGCGCACATTGCGCCAGCACGCGTGTTTGGCGCCTTCGCCTGGCAGCATCTCAGTGGCCTGCCCTATGTGCATGCCGCTTCGGATATCGACCTGCTGTGGCAGGTGGATGCCGCCGCGCAGGCCGACGCGGTGGTCGCGCGCCTGCAGGAGTGGGAACGCGAGTACGGCCGTCGCGTGGATGGCGAACTGTGCCTGGGCGATGGCGCTGCCGTGAACTGGCGCGAATACGCCGGTGGCAGCCGCCAGGTGCTGGTGAAGCGCCTGGAAGGCGCCGCGCTGGAAGCCCGCGAACGCCTGTTCGTCGCCACCGGAGTGGCCGCATGAACGCCCTCGCGCATGCCAGCCCGCACATCGCGCGCCGCGTCGACAGCGCGCGCCTGGGCCGGCTGGCCATCGCCAGCCTGCATGCTGAACTGGCCTGCGCGCCGAAGCCGGGCCTGGTTACTCCGTTCGACAGCGGCAGCCATGACGACATGGACGCCGGTACGTTCCTGCGCAGCCTGTTCGCGCTGCGCCACTACTTCACCGCAATTGCCAGCGCCGGTGCCGACGATGCGCCGTTCGCTGCCCTGCGCGCGCATGGCCTTGCCGCCGAGCGCGCGATGCTGCGCGCCACCGGCGGCATCAACACCCATCGCGGTGCCATCTTCAGCCTGGGCCTGCTGGTGGCCGCTGCCGCGCGCAGCCGCCGCCAGCACGGCCACGCCGCGCCCGCCGCGCAGGTCTGCCTGGCCGTGCAGCACTGGGCCGATGACTTCGCCGCTGCGCCGCTGGATGCATCCAGCCCCGGCCAGCGCGCGCGCCTGCGCCATGGCGTGCCGGGCGTGCGTGAGCAGGCCGCCGCCGGTTACCCCGTGCTGCGCGACCTGGCTGTACCGACCCTGCGCCATGCCTTGCACAGCGGCCTGGCGCGCGACGCGGCCCTGTGCCAGACCCTGATGCAGCTGGTTGCGCAGGTGGATGACCTGAACCTGCTGCACCGTGGTGGCGCCGACGGGCTGGCCTGGGCCCAGCAGCAGGCACACAGCTTCCTCGCAGGCGGCGGCGCATTCGCACCCGGCTGGCAGGCACGCCTGCACGCCCTTGGCGAGGGCTTCGTGGCCCGTCGCCTGAGCCCCGGCGGCAGTGCCGACCTGCTGGCCTGCGCCTGGTTCCTGCTGCAGCAGGAGGGCGCATGAGCCTGGCCCTGCTCTGCCCCGGCCAAGGTGCGCAGCATGCGGCGATGTTCGACCGCGTGCGCGATCTGCCTGCGGCCCGCGATGTCCTGCACGCCGCGGGCGCGGTGCTTGATCGTGATGTCTTCGACGCCGCTGCCGATGGCGCGCGCTTCGACAATGCGCTGGCGCAACCGCTGCTGTGCGCGGCCACGCTGGCGCACTGGCAGGTGCTGCGCGACGGCCTGCCCGCGCCGGTGGTCGTGGCGGGTTACAGCATCGGTGAACTGGCCGCACATGCGGTTGCCGGCAGCGTCGACACCGCAACCTGCCTGGCCTTGGCCGCACAGCGCGCGCGGCTGATGGATGCCGCCAGCCCCGCCAATGCGGGCATGCAGGCGGTGCTGGGGTTGCAGCGCCACACCCTGCAGCCACTGTGCGATGCACACGGTGCCCATGTGGCCATTGCCAACGGGCAGGATCATTTCATCGTCGGCGGCACGCAGGCGTCACTGCAGGCGCTGGCCGATGCAGCACGCACACAGGGTGCGGAAATCCGCCCGCTGCCGGTGCACGTGCCTGCACATACCCCGCTGCTGCAGGCCGCCGTCGCGCCGTTTGCGGCCGCGCTGGATGCTTCGCCGCTGCAGGCGCCGCGCCTGCCGCTGCTGGCCGGCATCGATGCGCGCCCGGTGCGTGATCGCGCGGCAGCGGTGCACACGCTGTCGGCGCAGCTGGCACAGACCATCGAGTGGGCGCAGGTGATGCGCCAGGCCTTCGAGCGCGGCGCGCGGGTGTTCCTGCAGCTGGGCCCGGGCAACGCATTGGCGCGCATGGTCGCGCCGTCCTACCCGTGCTGCGAGGTGCGCGCGGTGGAAGAGTTCCAGAGCCTGGACGGCGCCGCGGCATGGGTCCGCAGCGCGCTGGAGCGGCTGCAGTAACGGGTTCGAGCAGTACGTATCACGCATCACGTTGTACGACGCCTTACCCCGGGATGGCGGGTCTCCATCCGAGCTGTACGCGAGTCACGTGTCTGGGAGGGCGCATGAGTCCACAAATCGCAACGATCATCGGCCTGGTGATCATGTTCATCGTCGCTACCGCGATGCCCATCAACATGGGTGCGGTGGCCTTCGCCCTGGCCTTCATCGTCGGCGGCGTCTGGGTCGGCATGGGGGGCAAGGAAGTGCTCGCCGGCTTCCCGGGCGACCTGTTCCTGACCCTGGTCGGCATCACCTATCTGTTCGCCATCGCGCAGAAGAACGGCACCATCGACCTGCTGGTGCACTGGGCGGTGAAAGCCGTGCGCGGCCACATCGTGGCCATCCCGTGGGTGATGTTCGTCATCACCGCCGTGCTGACCGCCTTCGGCGCGCTGGGCCCGGCCGCCGTGGCCATCATCGGCCCGGTCGCGCTGCGCTTCGCCAAGCAGTACAACATCAATCCGCTGATGATGGGCCTGCTGGTGATCCATGGTGCGCAGGCCGGTGGCTTCTCGCCGATCAGCGTGTACGGCAGCATCACCAATGGCGTGGTGCAGAAGGCCGGCCTGGAAGTGACCGAGATGGCGGTGTTCCTGACCAGCCTCGGCTTCAACTTCATGATGGCGATCATCTGCTTCCTGGCTTTCGGCGGCATCGCCCTGATGCGTCGTGGTTCGATCACTGCCGCCGGCACCGTGGGCGGTGCTGACCTGGCCATGGCCGGTGGCCCGCAGGCGTCGTCGCGGCAGTTCGCCATCGAGGGCCACGGCGCGCTGGTGGCCGCCGGTGGTGGCACGCTGTCGAATGATCCGGCCGCACTGGATGCGGTGGGCTTCACCCGCGAGCGTCTGTTCACCCTGATCGGCCTGCTCGGCCTGGGCGTGGCCGCACTGATCTACAACCTCAACGTCGGCCTGGTCTCGATCACCGTTGCGGTGGCGCTGGCCCTGCTCTCGCCGCAGAGCCAGAAGGGTGCGGTCGATGGCATCAGCTGGTCGACCGTGCTGCTGATCTGCGGTGTGGTGACCTACATCGGCGTGCTCGAACATGCCGGCGCGGTGGACTTCATCGGCCATGGTGTGTCCAGCATCGGCATTCCCCTGCTGGGTGCGCTGCTGGTCTGCTACGTCGGCGGCATCGTCTCCGCGTTCGCCTCGTCCGCCGCCGTGCTGGGCGCGACCATTCCGCTGGCGGTGCCGTTCCTGATGCAGGGCCACCTGGGGGCCGCCGGTGTGATCTGCGCGCTGGCGGTGTCGTCCACCATCGTCGACGTCAGCCCGTTCTCGACCAACGGCGCACTGGTGGTGGCCTCGGCAGCGAAGGAAGAGCGCGAGACGCTGTTCCGCCGCTTCCTGGTCTACAGCGGCCTGGTAGTCGCGTTCGGCCCGCTGCTGGCCTGGCTGGTGTTCGTGGTGCCGGGCTGGATGTGATTTTGAAGGGGCGCCGGAGGATTCCGGCGCCCTTCGAATCGGGGGGGAGAGTCGACCGTTGGTCGACTATCGCGCGCAGCGCGGGATCTTCGGGATCCATGCGAAGGGCAGTCGACCAACGGTCAACTCTACCAAGTCGTATTTTCCCACCCCGTTACAGGTTCCACGCAGGGAGGCAGTACACTTTCCACCATGGCCATTGCTCCCGCCCCGCGTTCACCCAAGAAGCGCGCACCTCTGTACGAAGAGGTGGCCGAGCATGTGCGCGAGCGTATCTACGACTACCGGCTGCCGCCGGGCGAATGGATCGACGAGCCGGCACTGTGCGAGGAACTGGGCATCAGCCGTACGCCGCTGCGCGAGGCGTTGAAGCTGCTGGCCGCCGAAGGGCTCGTGCAGATCGATGCTGGCCGCGGCGCGCGGGTCACCCGGCTCACGCTGGAAGACCTCAACCAGCTGTTCCCGGTGATGGCGATGCTGGAAGGCCGCTGCGCGCATGAAGCGGTCAGGCACATCGACGATGCCGGCGTGCAGCAGCTGGAAGACCTGCACGCAGCCATGGAAGCGGCCGCCGCCAACGGCAACATCGCCGAGTACTACCGCAACAACTACCTGATCCACGAAACCGTGCAGCACTACGCCGGCAACCCGTGGCTGATCCGCATCACCCACGACCTGCACCGCATCCTGAAGATGCACCGTGGCCGCCAGCTGCTGGCACCGGGCCGCACCGCGCAGTCGCTGGCCGAGCACCGCGAGCTGATGGACTGCTTCCGCCGCCGTGACGCGCAGGCGGCCGAACGCACGATGGAACGCCACCTGCTGAGCCAGGGCCAGGCGCTGGCCGCCTACGTGGCCGATGGGGGGTTGTTGAACGTGCCCGCACCGTTGCCGACCGAAGGCGGCGGCTGAGCTGTTCTGTAGAGTCGAGCCATGCTCGACTGCTTTTTCGGGGCAGTCGAGCATGGCTCGACTCTACAAAAGCTCAATCGCTGCAGCTGCCACCATCGCCGCCACCACTGTCGCTGCTGCAGTCCGAGCCGCTGTAGCTGTGGCTGTTGTGGCTGTCACTGGCGTAACTGCCCGAGGAATCGTAGCTGCCCGCGAAGCTGCCCTCGCTGCGGCTGACCGAGCCATCGGCGGTGGCGATCGCCATGCACAGGATCGCGCCCACCAGCGGCAGCAGCCAGACCAGCAGCAGCTGCACCGCCCGCCCTCCCACCGACACGCCATCGCGCCGCACCACCACGTACGTGGCGACGAGGTTCAGTCCCAGCACCAGGGCGATCAGGACCAGGGTCACCACCAGCATGGCGTGCCTCCGCAGCAGCGAACCGGCGCGGTCATGGCGCCACCATCAATGACTGGATCTGCGCGCGCTCATCCAGCGGCCGCTGGAAACCCACCGGATAGACCGGTGCATGGCGCTCGCCCTTGAGCAGGAACAGGCTTTCGCTGCCCAGCGTGGCCTCGCGGATATGGCCCAAGGTGTAATGCCACATCGTCCACAGCGGCACCCGGATCGTCGCCGGCACCCTGCCCTCCCGCGGCCGCAGCACTTCCTGCACCTGCAGGACCAGGCGGATCTCGTTGTCCAAGCCTGGCCCGGTGCGCGATCCGGGATCGGTCAGCGGCCGTCCCTTGCCATCGACCATCTCCACGTCGACCACCTTGGCGCGGACGATCTGGTCGGCTTCCGCCACCATTTCCGCCACCATTTCCGCCAGCGGTTTCGGCGCCACCGAGGTGGCCAATGCAGGCGCGACGGCGCCCAGGCACAGCAGCCCGGCCAGCAGGATCGCGGGGGTCTTCATGGCGGTGCTCCCTCCCTGGATACCCCCTGACGATAGCACCACCGCGGCGGTTCGCCCTGCCTGTCATGAAGATGGGACAATGTAGGGCGCGCCGGCCCGGCCCCCTGGGGCCCGCCGGCCCCCTTGCACCACACGGAAGAAGAAGAACAACAACATGCTGAAAGTCATTTTCGATACCGACCCGGGCGTCGACGACGCCCTGGCCCTGCTGTACCTGCACAAGCACGCGCAGATCGACCTTGTCGGCGTCACCACCACCTTCGGCAACGCCTCGGTGGAATCAACCACCCACAACGCGCTGTACCTGAAGCAGGCCTGGGGCTTTGCCGCCCCGGTCGCGCGCGGCGCTGCGGGCCCGCTGCAGCCCGAAGCCACGCCGGAAGCCTGGCCGGTGCACATCCATGGCCACAACGGCCTGGGCAACCACCCGGTGCCGACCGCGCTGGACGTGGCCGCCGATGCGCGCCCGGCCCACCAGCTGATCATCGACCTGGTCCGCGCCCACCCGGGCGAAGTGACCCTGGTGGCGGTCGGCCGCATGACCAACCTGGCCCTGGCCCTGCAGCACGCCCCGGACATCGCCGGCCTGGTGCGCGGCGTGGTCCTCATGGGCGGCGCCTTCCACGTCAACGGCAACATCACCCCGGCCGCCGAGGCCAACATCTGGGGCGACGCCGAAGCGGCCGACATCGTGTTCACCGCGCAGTGGCCGGTCACTGCCATCGGCCTGGACGTCACCACCCGCGTGGAAATGGACCGTGACGGCCTGGACAAGCTGGCTGCCATCGGCGGAGCCGACGCCGAGCTGGTGCGTGCGCTCTCGCAGGACTACGTGGACTTCTACCTGCAGGCCGGGCACAAGGGCATGGTGGTGCACGACTGCTGCGCCTGCATCGCCCTGACCCGCCCGGAGCTGTTCCAGTTCGAGCGCGCCAGCGTGCGCGTGGCCACCGATGGCGTGGCCCGCGGCATGACCATTCCCAAGCCGGAAGGCCTGGCCTTCGGCCCCAGCGTGTGGGATGGCCACGTGCTGCAGTCGATCGCCATCGGCGTGGATGCCCCGGCCGTGCTGGCCGACATCGAGCAGACCCTGGCGGTCTGATCGCCTAGCGCTTGGCCCTGCCCGGGGTCGTCTCGGGCAGGGTCCACAGCACCGGCAGCACCAGCACCGCCACCAGCGCGATCATCGCACCCGGTGCCGCTGCCCAGCCGCTGCGTTCCACCCACCACTGCGCCAGCCACGGTGTCGCCCCGCCGAACACCGCCGTGGCCATGGTCACGCCCAGTGCCAGCCCGCTCACCCGGCCTTCGCCCGGGAACTGCTCGGCCGTGGCGGGTGCGGCCACCGCGCTTACACCACCCGCCACGCAGGCCAGTACCACCGCCGCCAGCGCGATGCCCAGCGGCGCCGCCTCGGCCATCCAGCCGAACATCGACAACGGCAGCAGTGCCGCCAGTACGGTCAGGCCCAGCAACAGCGGACGCCGCCCAAAGCGATCAGACAACATGCCGCACAGCGGCGTGATCGCGATGACCGCCACCGCGGCCACCGTGGACAGCCACAGCGCATCGCCTTCGTCGTGCCCCTGTGCGTGCAGGAAGGCTGGCACGTAGGTGATGCCCACGTAGTAGGTGATCGAGCCCAGCGCGGAAATCGCGAACGTGCGCGCCACCGCGCCGGGATGGTTGCGCAGCACGTGGCGCAGCGGCGTGGCCGGAATGCTGCCCTCGCGGCGCTGGCGCTCGAACTCGGGCGATTCATGCATGCCCGACCGTGCGATGAGGATCACCAGCGCCAGCGCGGCACCGACGAAGAACGGGATGCGCCAGCCCCAGCCATCCAGCTGCGCGGGCGTGAGCGTCGCCACCGTCACCGCGGAGATCGCCACCGCCAGCAACGCGCCCACCTCGCTGGCGGCCGAGGCCAGCGACGTGACCAGGCCGCGTCGCCGCGCCGGTGCGCTTTCCAGCAGGTAGGCCACCACCCCGGTGTATTCACCGCCTACCGAAAAGGCCATCACGCAGCGCAGGACCAGCAGCAGGATGCCGGCCGTGGTGCCCGCCGTCGCTGCGGTCGGCAACAGCGCCGTGGCCAGCATCGCCGCCGCCATCAGCGCCATCGAGGCCAGCAGCATCCAGCGCCGGCCGAGGCGATCACCGAGGTGGCCGAAGCACAGCGCGCCCAGCGGACGCATCAGGTAGGACACCGCGAACCCGGCCAGGGTGACCAGCATGGCCTGCTCGCCACCACCGAAGAACACCCGCGACAGCACGGTCGCGAAGTACAGGTAGAGGGTGAAGTCGTACCACTCCACCACGGTGGACAGGCCTGCCACCCACATCGAGCGCTGCCGCGCCGCGGTCATTTCAGTCATGGGCGGAGGGTGTCACGCGCAGGGTGACGGCGCGGTGCACCTGCAGGCCGGGTCGCACCGCGCCCATCAGCCCGGCAACTGCAGCACGGCCTGCAGGCCACCGCCGTCCCGGTTGCGCAGCTGCAGCGAACCGCCCAGCGACTGTGCCAGCTGCACGGCGATGGCCAGGCCCAGGCCGGTACCGCCGGTATCGCGGTTGCGCGAGCTCTCCAGCCGGTGGAAGGGCGCCAGCACCGCCTGCAGCTGGTCTTCGGGAATGCCCGGGCCCCGATCAGACACGCTGATCCACGGCTTGCCGGCAGCATCACGACCGGCATCGATCTCGGCGCTGCCGGCATAGCGCAGCGCGTTGTCCACCAGGTTGCCGACCACCCGGCGCAATGGCTGCGGCCAGGTCTGCACGGTCAGCCCCGCCGGCGCACCGCCGGACACCGGCTTGCCCATGTCCTCGTAATCTCCGACCACGCTGGCCAGGAACGCGGCAAGGTCCATCGCCATCGGTGCACCGCTTGCCACATGGCTGCTGCGCGCATAGGCCACGCCTTCGCGCACCAGTAGGCCGAGGTGGTCCAGGTCGTCCAGCAGGCGCTGCTGGGTGGCATCTTCGGGCAGGGTTTCCACGCGCAGCTTCATCCGCGTGATCGGTGTCTGCAGGTCGTGCGAAATGGCTGCCAGGATCTGCAGGCGCTCGCTGACATGGCCGCGGATGCGTGCCTGCAGCGCGTTGAGTGCGGCCGCAGCCGCGCCTACTTCGGCAGGGCCATCCTCGGGCAGCACCGCTGCATCCTTGCCCGGCTGCAGGTGCTCGACCGCGTGCGACAACTGCTGCAGCGGGCGCAGCGCCAGCCGCACCGCCAGCCACGCGCACAGCAGCAGCAACGCCAGCTGCACCAGCAGCACGGCCGGCAGCCAGCGCGCCAGCGGCAGGCCGGACGGGGTCACTTCGATGGTCAGCGGTGTGCCATCGCGCAGGCGCAGCTCCACCTCGAAACGTTCGGGCAGGCGCGCGACCTGGCGTGCCTGCAGCGGATAGCGATGCTCCAGGCTGTCATCGATGATGGCGGTGACCTGGCGCGCGCGCCCGGTTTCCAGTGCCGGCCCGGACGCAGCCGGACGCAGCAGGTAGCGATAGGTGCGGCGTTCCAGCCGCGGCACCCAGGCCTGGCGCTGGTCCGCTGGCAGGTGTTCCAGCAGGGCCACGCTCACCGCCACGTCCTCGTCCAGGTTGCGCAGCATCATGCTGCGCGTGGCCTGGTAGCGCTCGAAGAACAGAAGGCCGAACGACAGTGCGTGGGCCAGGGTCAGCCCGCCCAGCAACAACAGCAGCAGGCGCGCGGACAGCGTGCGCGGCCACGGCAGGCGGCGCGCGGCAGCGTTCATTCCTCCGGCCCCAGCAGCTGCACCGGCACGCTGAACACATAACCTTCGCTGCGCACGGTCTTGATGTAGGTCGGCTCGCGCGCATCATCGCCCAGGCGCTGGCGCACGCGGCTGACCAGCAGGTCGATCGAGCGATCGAACAGTTCCGCATCGCGGCCCTGGGTGAGGCTGAGCAGCTGGTCGCGGCTGAGCACGCGGTTGGCGTGGTCGAGGAACACGCGCAGCAGGCGGAACTCGGCACCGCTGAGCGGATAGGCGGTGTCCTGCGCATCCAGCAGGTGGCGCGCGGTGGTATCCAGGCGCCAGTCGCCGAAGGCCAGCTGGCGGCCGGCTTCGCTCACCTGCAGGTTGGGCGGCAGCATCTGCGTGCGGCGGATCACCGCGTTGATGCGCGCCAGCAGTTCGCGCGAGGAGAACGGCTTGGTCACGTAGTCATCGGCGCCCATCTCCAGGCCGATGATGCGATCGGTCTCGTCGTCGCGCGCGGTCAGCAGCACCACCGGCACGGCGCGGTGCTTGCCGGCCCGCAGGTTGCGGCACAGGCTCAGGCCATCCTCGCCGGGCATCATCACATCCAGTACCACCAGGTCCACGGCGTGGGTGTCCATCAGCGCGCGCATCGCGCGGCCGCCATCGGCCTGGCTGACGCGCAGGCCGTTGCGCTGCAGGTAGTCGGCCAGCATCTGGCGGATGTCGCTGTCATCATCGACGACAAGGATGTGCGGTACGTGGTTCATTGCGTTCTCGATGATGGCGGCGGAGGACAAGGCCGCGCGGCGCGGCCATGGTAGCGCGGCTCACGGGCTGGCCAGCAGGCGCTGGATCTCGCTTTCGGTACGTGCATAGTCGCCTTCGCCGTAATGGCGGTAGACCACCCTGCCCTGCCGGTCGACCAGGTACAGCGCCGGCCAGAACCGGTTACCCCAGGCATTCCAGATGCGGTACTGGTTGTCCTGCACCACCGGCCAGGTGATGTCGAGGCGGTGGATCGCGTGGCGCACGTTGCCCTGCAGTCCCTCATAAGCGAATTCGGGGGTGTGCACGCCGATCACGCGCAGGCCCTTCGGTGCATAACGGGCATGCCACCGGTGCACGTACGGCGCGACATTGAGGCAGTTGCTGCAGCCATAGGTCCAGAACTCGACCAGCACCACCTGCCCCCGCAGCTGCTCCAGGGCCAGCGGCGGGCTGTTGTGCCACGGCCCGCCGCCGTTGAAGCCCGCAGCCGGTGCGGCCTCGGCGGTCTGTGCGCCGGCTTCGGGGCTGGGCCAGGCCAGCAGCAGCGCAGCACCGCCGAGCAGGGCCAGCAACAGCGGCACGGTATAGGCGCGAAGCGTGGCCATCGCTCAGCCTCCCTGCTCGGCCAGCGGCAGCTCGGCCGGCTTCACCCCGGCCGCTTCCAGGATGCTGTCGGCCACCTGCGCCGGGTGCGAAAGCAGCGACACATGGCTGCTGCCGATGGACTGCAGCTGCGCGCCGATGCGATGCGCAGTGGCAACCTGCAGCTGCGGCGACAGCATGCGGTCATCGCGGCTGACCACGTACCAGCTCGGCTTGCTGCGCCACGCCGCCGTGGTCACGGCCTCACCCAGCGCGCTGGCTTTCAACGGCACCTGCGTGCTGTACAGCAGGGCTGCGGTCTTCTTCATCACGTCGGGTGCGAAATCCTGCGCTATGGCATCGGCCGGCAGGGTCAGGTAACCGTCCTTCTCCTGCAGTCGGGTCAGCCCGGGGCCGACCGGGAAACCTTCGCCCTGCTGCGCCGAGGACTGGCCCGCATCCGGTGCGAACGCGGCCACGTAGACCAGCGCCTGCACCTTGGGATCGTTGCCCGCTTCGGTGATGACCGTACCGCCCCAGCTGTGGCCGACCAGCACCACCTTGCCCGGTGCAGCCGCAATGGCGCGGCGGGTGGCGGCCACATCGTCGGCCAGCGAGGTGAGCGGGTTCTGCACGGCCACCGCCGGCAGCTTCCAGTCGCGCAGGGTGGTGATGACCTTGTTCCAACTGGAGCCATCGGCAAAGGCGCCGTGCACCAGGACGACCGTGGGCGGCGCGCCGGCATCGGCCTGCGCAGCGAAGGCGGGGGTGGCGGCGCCGGCCAGGGCCAGGGCGGCGGCAAGCAGGGTGGTACGGATCATGGGTGGCACTCCGGTGTTGGGAGTGGCCATTTCCGCCGGTGGGTGTATCGCGGCTGTTTCGCTGTGGCGCCGAGTTGTACCGGACTGTAGGGCGACGGCGGGTTCCTACAGTGGGATACATTCGGCCGCCGGGCATGGCCAGGCGCCATGGGGTGGATATCGTTCCCCGCACGCGGGCGCGAGGGGATCCTGGCGCGTGGCCCTCCCCGGTAGCGCCGGGCCATGCCCGGCGAACGCCCCACCGCGGCGTCTTTGTATCCGACTGTACGAAACCCCTGCCGCGGCGACAGTCGCTGACAAAACCCCGGGCAACGGCACACGTTGCCGATACCTGCGCCGCCTGAAATGGCCTCCATCGACCACTGGCCCGCAGGACACCTCCATGATCAGCACCGCCTCCTCCCTCTACACCCCGCGCCTGGATGCCGTCGGCCGCTGGCTCTCGCCGCTGGCCCTGCGCACGCTGCTGGCCTGGGAGTTCTTTGAATCCGGCCGCGAGAAGCTGGGCGGACAGAACTGGTTCGCCGATCTGGAAGGCCGCTTCCCGTTTCCTTTCTCGACCCTGCCCGCTTCGCTCAACTGGCAGCTGGCCACGTGGCTGGAACTGGTGGGCGCGGTGATGCTGCTGCTGGGCCTGGCCACACGCTCGGTGGCCTACATCTTCTGGGTGCTGACGGTGGTTGCCATCGCCGCCGTGCACTGGCCCGACCAGTGGAACGGCCTGGGCGAACTCTGGCAGGGCTATGCAATCACCGACCAGGGCTATGGCAACTTCAAGCTGCCGCTGCTGTTCCTGGCCATGCTGCTGCCGCTGATCCTCAACGGTGGCGGCGCACTCAGCCTGGACCGCCTGCTGGCCGGCCCGCAACGCGCCATCGCCGGCGATGACGGCCTCGGCTGGGGCGTCAGCCTGGTCGCGCTGCTGCTGCCCATTGCCGCGCTGCTGCCCGGCATCGGCTTCGGTGGTGCCCTGCTCGGCGCTGCTCTGCTGCTGGCCTACGTGCTGCGCCGTCGCCGCAGCGCCTGATCCGCTCCATCCCTGTCCACGTCTCTTTTCCGTCGCCTTGCAGCGGCGTCCATCCCGCACGCCTGGCGTGCAATCCCAAGGAGTCATCCCATGTCCGTCTCGACCAAGAACACCACCGCCTCCCGCCTGCCGCGCATCGGTGCCATCGGCATCGCCCTGGCCGGGGGCCTGCTGCTGGCCGGCCAGGCCGCCGCGATCCAGCCGTTGGCGATCAGTGCCGTGGCCATGAGCGCCGCCGCTGAAGGCAAGTGCGGCGAAGGCAAGTGCGGTGCCAACAAGGCTGCCAGCAGCAAGCCCGCCGGCAAGGCCAAGGTGGCCGAAGGCCAGTGCGGCGAAGGCAAGTGCGGCGACGCCTCGTTTGCCCGCACCGACCGTGACCACGACGGCCGGGTCTCGCGTGCCGAGTTCAACGCCGTGGCCGCCAAGCGTGCCGCCGAGTTCGACCGCATCGACACCGACCACGACGGCTACATCAGCGAACAGGAAGCGCACGACTACCTGCGCAGCGTCTACACCGCCAACGGCAAGCCGATGCCGAAGGGCTTGTTCTCCCGCGTCAACGACTGATGGCCCACCCTCCGGCGCCGCCCCCGTGGCGGCGCCATTGCCCTGGAGTACCGCGCATGTCCCTGCCCCTGCCTTCCGCCAGCGCTGGTCTTGGCCTGCGCCGCGGCCTGATCGACGAACTGCTGGCGATGCCGGCCGATGCCATCGACTTCCTCGAAGTCTCGCCCGACAACTGGATCGGCGTCGGCGGTGCCCACGGTGCCGCGCTGCGCCAGCTGAGCGAGCGCCATCGCCTGACCTGCCATGGCCTGTCGCTGTCGCTGGGCGGCCCGGACCCGCTGGACCGCGCCCTGCTGGCACAGACCCGCGCCTTCCTCGACCTGCACCAGGTGCAGCTGTACAGCGAGCACCTGAGCTACTGCGCTGCCGGAGGCCACGTCTACGACCTGCTGCCGCTGCCGTTCACCAGTGAAGCCGTGCACCACGTCGCCGGACGCATCGCCCAGGTGCAGGACATGCTGGGCCGGCGCATCGCGGTGGAGAACATCTCCTACTACGCAGTGCCTGGCGCGGACATGAGCGAGATCGATTTCATCAACGCCGTGCTGGCCGAAGCGGACTGCGACCTGCTGCTGGACGTCAACAATGTCTTCGTCAACGCCTGCAACAACCACTACGACGCCTTCGATTTCCTCGCCCGCGTCCCGGCCCATCGCGTTGCGTCCCTGCACGTCGCCGGCCATTTCGACGAGGACGATGGCTTCAAGATCGACACCCACGGCGCGCCGGTGAAGGGCGTGGTCTGGGCGCTGCTGCGTGAAGCGTATGCGCGCGTCGGCGTGCGCCCCACCCTGCTGGAGCGTGATTTCAATTTTCCGCCGCTGGCCGAGCTGCTGGCCGAGGTCGCGCAGATCCGCCAGGCCCAGGCCGACGTACGACTGCCCGAGGTGGCCCGTGGCTGAGTCGCTCGCCACCCTGCAGCAGCGCTGGGCCGACCATGTGCGTGATCCGTCCCGGCCCGCACCCGAGGGCGTCGATGCGCGCCGGCTGGCGGTGTATCGCCGCCTCTGCATCGACAGCCTGGACAGCCTGCTGGCCGGCTGCCTGCCGCGGCTGCAGCAGCAGCTGGGTGCGGCGCGCTGGCGCGGTGTGATCGAGCACTACTACGCGCACCATGCCTGCCATACCCCGTTGTTCCCGCAGATCGCCAGCGAGTTCGCCGCGTGGCTGGCGCTGCAGGACAGCCTGGCGCTGCCAGCGTGGGCGGCCGAGCTGGCGCACTTCGAAAGCACGCAGCAGGCGCTGCACATCGAAGCGCGTGATGCCGGGCAGGCGTTGCACCACGTGGCGGTGGGCAGTGACCTGCTGGCGGTGTCGCCGCTGGTGCGTGTGCTGGGCTACCAATGGCCGGTGCACGAGGACGCGGTGCTGGACGATGCACCGGCCACGACGCCCACGCTCCTGCTGCTGCGCCGCCAGGCCGATTACCGCCTGCAGGTCGAGACGCTGGCACCGCTCGCGTATGCCCTGCTTTCGGTCTTCGGCCATGACGGTGTGCGCGTCGATGACGCCCTGCAGGCGTTGGCCGATGCGCATGGCGTGCTTGCGGAAGAGCTGCGCGTGGCCTGCGCGCCGCTGCTGGCCGAGCTGTGTGCCGCCGGCGTGCTGGTTGTGTTGGCCGGTTTCCAGAGTTGCCGGCCAGCGGCCGGCACTACCCACTTCCCTTCCGAGGTTTGATCATGGCTGTTTCCAATACTCCCCTCCTGTCCGGCTGGCGCCTGTTCGTGGCCATTGCCGTGGTGCTGATCGCCTTCGCGCTGGCTGCATTCGCCCTGCAGGCCGACGTGGCCGAAGGCAGCCGCGCGGCGATCCGGGTGACCGCGCGCACCTCGTTCCTGCTGTTCCTGGCGGCCTTCACCGCTTCATCGTTCGCCAGCCTGCTGCCCGGGCCGACCACCCGCTTCCTGCTGCGCGAACGCCGGACCATCGGCCTGTCGTTTGCGTTCTCGCACCTGCTGCATGCCATCGCCATCACCGCGTTCGGCATCCTCAACCCGGCGTTCTGGCCGGCACGCTCGGCCCTGGCCAACCTGCCCGGCACGGTGGGCTACGTGGCCATCCTGGCGCTGGCGATCACGTCGCACCGCGCCATTGCACGGCGCATGGGGCCCACCGCATGGCGGCGCCTGCACGTCACCGGCATGTGGATCATCGCTGCGGTGTTCACCTACTCGTACTTCAAGCGCGTGCCCGGCAACTTCTGGTACGCGGTGCCTTCGGCGCTGCTGTTCACGGCCTTCGTGGTACGCGCCATCGCCAAGCGCGCGCAGTCGCTGAAGCGCCACCTGCATGCGCGGCCGGTGCTGCGGAGTTCCTGAGGAGGCGGGTTCTTGTGGAGCCGAGCATGGGCTCGGCTCTACAGAGGAATGGCAGCACGATAAGCAGCGTAGGTATCGAGGATCTTCTGCATCCGGGCCTGCTGCTTCGCGCCCATCGGCACCCTCTGCACGCGCTTCAGCAGCGTCTTCCACATGTATCCGGAACGGAAGAAGTATGGCCGCACCTCGAGGAAGGTCAGCACGACATCCACCGTATCCGGATCGTGCTCCGCCAGTTGATTCAGTGCGTTGACGTAGCCACCCGGGAACGCAAGCTGCTCATAGCGCTGGTTGTACTCCGCACAGGCTGCCGCATGCCGCTGCATTTCTTCCGGGCCACGCCAGCGCGCGCCAGCGGCTTCGCGGATGGCTTGGCGCAGCCGGTTGATTTCATCCGCATTGGCGCGGATCAGCCGTTCCATGGGTGCGCGGGTATGGGACATGGTTCCTCGCATGGGGTGCGTCGGGGTCAAAGCCCGTTGCCAAGCAAAGGGACCTGACCCCAAGGCAGACATCACGGCGCGCGGCGCAGGGTGAACAGGGTGATTTCCGAAGGCACGCCGATGCGCGCCGGAAAGCCCGCCCAGAGGCCGGCACCGTTGCTGACGTAGAGCGTCATGCCATCCACCTCGTAGCGGCCCGACACGAAACCGCCATTGGCCCGCTTCACCAGCTGGTCCATGCCGATGATCTGCCCGCCGTGGGTATGGCCGGACAACTGCAGCTTCACCCCGCGTGCGGCCGCATCAACGGCATTGCGCGGGCGATGGTCGAGCAGGATCACCGGCGCGGCCGGGTCGGCACCGGCCAGGGCCGCCTGCAGGTCGGGCAGCGGCAGGCCATAGCGCGCGGCCACCGGGTCGGTGACACCGGCAATGGTCAGCGCCGCATCGCCACGCCGCACCTGGGTGTGGCTGTTTTCCAGCACCTGCATGCGCAGCGCGCGGAAGGCCTGCATCCAGTCGCTGTACTGGGCGTAGTACTCGTGGTTGCCGGTGATGGCGATCACCCCGTCCGGCGCCCGCAGGTCTCCCAGCGGGCGGAAGTCATCGCGGCGCGCGTCCACCGTGCCATCGATCAGGTCACCGGTGATGACGATCAGGTCCGGCTTCAGCGCATTGCTCTCGGCCACCACCTGGCGCACCCAGTCGCCGGTGAGCAGGCGGCTGGCGTGGATGTCGGTGAGCTGCAGCATGCGGTAGCCATCGAACGCGGCCGGCAGGTCCTTGATCGCCACTTCGACCTGGCGCGGCTGGGGCACGGCCATGCCCTGGCTGACACCGTAACCACTGAGCAGCAGGGCAACGGCGGCCGCCGACGGGCGCAACAGCGGCGCCCGCAGCGCCGACACCGCGCGCGGCAGGCGCAGCACGCGCGCCGCCAGCAGGCCGGCATCGAACAGCAGCATGGCCAGCGCCAGCAACAGCACGGCGGTGGAGCCGGTGGCCAGTACGGCGATGGCCATCTTCGGGATTTCCGGCGAGGCCATCGTGCCCCAGAACGTGGCGACGATGCGCAGCTGCACGGCCAGCCCCACCAGCAGCAGCGACACCACCGCCTTGGCCCACACCGGCAGGCGCAGCGGCCAGAACAGGCGCCAGGCCACGTAGAGGCCCATCAACAAACCAATCGTACTCAGCACTGCGACATTCCGGAACGTGGGGGCCCGCCATGGTGACGGGCAAAGGTTGCAAAGGGTAGCGCCGAGCGTCGGCTCGGCTGCATCCCGTGTAGAGCCGAGCCCATGCTCGGCTGCTGTGGAAGCAGTCGAGCAAGCTCGACTCTACGTCAGGTGCCGACCAGCCGCTGCACGCGCAGGCGGGCGATGCGGCGCTTCTCCATCGCCAGCACGGTGATGCGCACATCGGCCACGTCCACCGCATCGCCCTCATCGGGCAGGCGCCCCAGCTGGTCCAGCACCAGCCCGGAAATGGTCATGTAATCGCTACTGCGCGGCAGCGATACGCCCGCCAGGCGTTGCAGGTCATCCAGGGTCAGCGCGCCATCGGCTTCCCAGTGGTCCTCCCCCTGCGCCACGACGCCATAGCGGTCGTCCTGGGTGTCGGCCAGATCGCCGGCAATGGCCGCCAGCAGGTCGTTGGCCGTCACCAGGCCTTCCACGCTGCCGTACTCGTCCACGGCCACCGCCAGCGGCACCGGGTGCAGGCGGATCAGTTCCAGGGCCTGCAGCGCGCTGGCGCTGGACAGCACGTACTGCGGCTGGCGCAGGTTGGCTTCCAGCTGCAGCGGCTGGCCCTGCAGCAGGTCAGCCAGCAGGTCGCGGCTCTGCACCACGCCACGCAGGCTGTCCAGGTCGCCCTCGCCCACCAGCAGGCGCGTATGCGGCGAGGCCACCAGGCGTGCCACCACGTCGTCCTGGCCACGCGCCAGATCGATCCACTGCACGTCGGCACGCACCGTCATCACACTCGACACCGGCCGGTCGGCCAGGCCCAGCACGCTGCGGATCATCTCGTGCTCGGCCGGCTGCAGGCGCTCCTCCGCATCGCCATGGTCCTCTTCGCCCGCATCATCGTGGCCATTGGCCGGGCGTGCACCCAGCATGCGCAGCACTGCATCGGCCGTGCGCTGGCGGAACGGCTGGCGGCGTTCGTTGCGCTCGCGGTTGAAGCGCACCCACTGGTTGAACGCTTCCACCAGGATCGAGAACGCGATGGCCGCGTACAGGTAGCCCTTCGGGATCTTGTAGCCCAGGCCCTCGGCCACCAGGCTGAAGCCGATCATCAGCAGGAAGCCCAGGCACAGCACCACCACGGTGGGATGCTTGTTGACGAAGCGGGTCAGCGGCTTGCTCGCCAGCAGCATCAGCACCATGGCGATGGTCACCGCGGCGTACATCACGCCCAGGTTGTCGACCATGCCCACGGCGGTGATCACCGAGTCCAGCGAGAACACCGCGTCGAGCACCACGATCTGCGCCACCACCATCGCGAAGCTGGCATAGACCTTCTTGCCGTCTTCATGGTGCTGGCGGCCTTCCAGCCGTTCGTGCAGTTCCATGGTGCCCTTGAACAGCAGGAACAGGCCGCCCCCCAGCAGGATCAGGTCACGCCCGGAGAAACTGTGATCGAACAGCGTCAGCAGCGGCTCGGTCAGTTTCATGATCCAGGCCAGCGCGGCCAGCAGCACCAGGCGCATCAGCAGGGCCAGGCTCAGGCCGATCACCCGCGCGCGGTCACGCTGGTGCGGCGGCAGCTTGTCGGCCAGGATCGCGATGAACACCAGGTTGTCGATACCAAGCACGATCTCAAGCACGATCAGGGTCGCAAGGCCCATCCAGATCGAGGGGTCAGCCAACCATTCCATTTCGGGTCCGTTTCTTCATGAGGTAAGGGAAAGAGGGGGTATTCAGTCGTCGTCCTGCGCCTGCAGCGGGTCGTGCCCGAGCAGGTCACCCGGCGTGCACTGCAGCTCGCGGCAGATCGCATCCAGGGTGGAAAAGCGGATGGCGCGTGCCTTGCCGGTCTTGAGGATGGACAGGTTGGCCAGGGTGATGTCGATGCGCCCGGCCAGCTCGGACAGGGTCATGCCCCGCGCCTGCAGCATGCGGTCGAGCGTGATGACGATCGCCATCAGATGACACCATCGAGGTCATCACGCATGGCCGCACCGACGGCGAACACACGCGCCAGCACGAACAGCATGAGCACCGCGATCAGGCCGGTGATGGACATGCCACCGCCCACCTCCATCCACGCGAAGTCCGGCCCCATCCAGGAGGCGTACACGCCGATGATGATCGACAGCACTTCCATCGCCAGCATCAGCCACGCCATGCGCTGCAGGCGCTGCGCGTTGGCATGGGTGAACGGGCGCGCGCCGGCGGCCGAGCGCAGCAGGCGCGCCAGGTGCCGCAGGAATACCAGGCACAGCACCAGCAGGGCGACGATGGTGCCCAGGCCGATGCAGAAGTGCAGGAACAGGTCGCTGCCGTGCACGGCGGCGGCGTGCGCGTCATGCACGCTGGCCAGCAGCCAGCGCCGGTCGTAGGCAACCAGGGGAATGGCCAGCAGCGCGGCCAGGATGCCCAGCCAGCACATCGCCCGCACGGCCTGCACGGCGGTCTGGGCCAAGGTGAACAAGCCGCGCGCAGGTTCGGCGCGGGCGGGACGAGCGGTCAAGCAGCCTCCGGCATGGGGCGGCCTCGCCGCCCGGGATGGATTTATCGATAAACGATATACCACATCCAGAGCGAATGGATGAATCGCCCCCACCGGGTGGCAGCGGCTTGACACGCGCCCGGCCGCGCAGGATCATCAATTAACGAATTAGTTAATTAACGACCTATGGACCGCATCTTCGAAGCCCTCGCCTCCGGCGCCCGCCGGCAGATCCTGGCCTACCTCAGCGCCGGTGAACTGAGCGCGGGCGAGCTGGCCGAGCGCTTCGACTTCAGCAAGCCGGCGCTGTCCAGCCACCTGCGCATCCTGGAAGAGGCCGGCCTGATCGAACGCGAGAAGCGCGGCCAGTTCGTGTATTTCCGCCAGGTGCCCGAGCGCCTGGCCAACACGCTGTTTTCCTGGGCCGCCGAAGTATGTCCGGTGGGTGGCCCGCTCAAGCGCGAAGCCCGCGCCCGCCGCAAGTCCCCTGCCCGCTGACAAGGAGCACGACGATGCCTGGTTCGACCCGCAACAGCCGTTCGTTTCCAGGTGTCCAGCTGCCCGCGCAGGACGGCGCCGGCCCCATCGAAGTCACCCTCATCGCACAGCTCGGCATCGGTGCCGGCGATGCGCTGGTGAACGATGCGGGCGAGCGGCAGCGCCACCATCCTGCCTTCATCGATGCGCTGGATGAACCCTCCGCGCGCCTGGGCGGCATGCACCTGCAGCACGGCGATGCCTCCTCGTTGTACAGCTTCGTGGTGGAAGGCGGCGGCCACCCGTTCCATCGCCATGCCGGGCCGCGCATGTTCACCGCCATCGCCGGCAGTGCCGGCGCCGAGCTGCGTTTCGCCACCGCCGCCGATGCGCAGCTTGCGGGGGATCCGTCCGCGTTCCTGCGCAGCCTGCGCCGTATCCGCATCCCGCCGGACTGCCTGTTCACCGTGCGCTTTGGCGGCGGCACCTGGCACCAGTTCGCATCGAACCATCCCGCCCACCCTGCCCTGTTCGCGTTGTCGTGCCACAGCAATGAACTGGCCGGGGCGATGAGCGAGGCCACCCGCGCGCGGGTGCAGGCCAACAGTGCCGACATCCCCAGCCTGACCGAGGTGCTGGCGCAGCAGCACTGGCCGAGCGCGGCCATGCTGGCCACTGCGCCGCTGCTGCAACTGTCACTGCAGGCCGCGCCGCCCAGCCTGTGCGCGCGCCTGTGTGCGCAGACCCGCTCGATGCTCGGCCCGCTGCGGCGGATCAAGCTGCGGCCGCTGCGCGGGTTCGTCGAACGCAGCACACCGCGCTACCCGGTACACAGCGGGCGGCCCGACGCACAGGGCCTGCTGGCCGGTGCGCTGCCACACAGCCACTACCACGACCTCACCGTGCTGACCCTGCGCAGCGGGCACTGCACGCAGCGCTCGGCGTCTGCCCTGCTGGTGGACGTGCTGGAAGGCTTCCTGCGCAATCCGCCGGGCGGCGTGGGCCGGCTGATGGCCCTGCGCAACCGCCTGGTGGCACCGTTGCGCCTGCGCACCTCGCCGCTGGGCTGCCCGGTGTCGTCGCTGCTGTCGGCGGATCGCAGCCGCCTGTTCGCCGGGCGCTTTCCGGTGCTGGACGCACGCGTGGATGGCGCCGACCGCAGTGCCGAAGTACTGCTGGGCGCCGATGACCGCCACCTGCGCTTCCGCAGCAGCGTGCGCGTGCAGTTCGACGACGACGGCCGCGTGCAGATCAGCCTGGGGTCGCGCGTACAGACCCACAACCGGTTCGGCCGCCTGTACATGGCGCTGATCGATGCCGTGCACCGCCACTACATCGCCCCGGCGCTGCTGCGGCGTGCGGTGGAACATGCGCTGGCGCCGGAGCTGGCCGACTGGGTGGATGAGGGCGTGGCGACAGCGGGTTGAGCCGCCGGGCATGGCCCGGCGCGACCGCGGATGATCAGACGATCAGCTCGCCCTGGTCCTCGCCATCCCAGTAATGGATGCGCTGCGCGTGCACATGGATCAGCACCAGCCCCGGCGTATCCACGCCCTGCTCGAACCAGCGTTCCAGATCCTTGACCCAGTGCTGGGCCAACACGCCACGTTCGCGGATGATCGTGGCCCGGCCTTTGACATGGACGAACAACGGTGGCTTGCCCAGCAGCGACTTGCTGCCGGTGAAGCCCAGCGCGACCCGCGGATCGGCTTCGATCTGCTGCACCATGTCGGTGCCCTGCAGGGCGAAGAACCAACTGTCACCATCGTAGTCGACGTCGCCGTTGTTGCTCATCGGACGGCCGTCGATCTCGCCGCCCGCATGGGTCTGCAGCATCGCAAAATCGATGCCGGCCATCTTTTTCGCCAGTTCGGGCAGGGTGAGCGTGGTCATGCGCAGGGTCCGGGCGGAAAGGGAAGCCCAGCCTCCCCCGCGCGCGGTGACCGGCGCGTGCAGTGGCGCTGGCGCAGCCTTCACGCGCATTCGCCGGGCATGGCCCGGCGCTACCGGATCAGGGACGCCTGGCCGGAATCAGATCCAGCCCTGGTCGACCAGCTCACGCTTCAGGTACGCGTAGAACACCGGGGCCGCCACCAGCCCGGCCAGGCCGAACGCCGCTTCCATCACCAGCATGGCCAGCAGCAGCTCCCACGCGCGCGCCTGGATCTCGCCGCCGACGATGCGCGCGTTGAGGAAGTACTCGAGCTTGTGGATCACGATCAGGTACAGCAGCGCTGCCACCGCCACGTAGAACGACACCGACAGCGCGACGATGGTGATGATGGTGTTGGAGATGATGTTGCCCACCACCGGCAGCAGGCCCGCCAGGAAGGTGATCAGCACCAGCGTCTTCGACAGCGGCAGGTGCACGCCGAACAGCGGCAGCACGCCCAGCAGGAACACCGCGGTGAACACCGTGTTGAGCAGCGAGATCTTCACCTGGGCGAACACTACCTGACGGAAGGCCACGGCCAGGCGCGTCGTGCGGCCGACCAGCTCCTGCGCCAGCGGTCCCATTTTCGGCAGCGGTAGTTCGTCGTAGAGGGCGATCATCGCACCGAGCACCATGCCGATGAGGATGCGCACGCCCACCTGCACCACCGAAGTACCGGCCACGCCCAGTTGCCGCTGGTGCTCGGCCGCCCATTCGTTCAGCGCCTCGCGCAGCCGCGTCAGGTCTTCGGGAATGTACGGCTGCAGCAGCGCAGGCACCTGGTGCCGCGAGGTGTTGAGGATGTCCATCAGGCGCGCCAGCAGCACGTCGGGGCCACCGGTCTCGTTGCGGAAGAACGAGGCCACGCCGATACCGGCCAGCACCAGCGCGCCGATGATGACCGCCGACAGCACGATGACCGCCACCGCGCGTGCGCGGCCCGGCGGCAGCTTGCCTTCCACGCTGTTGGCCAGCACGTGGGTCAGCTGGAACACCAGCAGGCCCGACAGCAGCGTGACCACCAGGCCCAGCTTCAGGGCCAGCCACATGCCCAGCAGCATCAGCAGCCAGGCGGCGATGCGCGCGGCAGGCGGCTTGGGCAGGGCGAGGGTCACGTCGGTCATGGCAGGGCATCCACTGGGGTGGCCCATGGTAGTGGATTGCCATGGCGGTTCCGGGGCAGTGCCGGTGTTCCGTTCAGCCCTCTGGCGGCCGCGCCCACGCCAGCGCACACTGACGCCCCACCCGCCGCATGGATGCCCGATGCCCCGCTTCTTGTCCGCCGCCCTGGCGCTGATGCTGTTGCCGCTGCCGACACTGGCCATGAGCAGCGACGACACCACGCCGCTGCCGCCGCAGGTCAAGGCCGATGCCGAGGCCATCGCCGCCTCGCTGCTGAAGGTGCAGCGCACCGATGTCGAGCTGTCCTGCCCCAAGGCCGTCGAGAACGCGCGCTACGGGCTGGAAACCATGCTGGAAGTGGGTGCGAAGAACGTGGCCGGCGGCTACCTCGATGCCGCGAAGTTCGAGGCCATGGCCACGCCGATGCGCGGCCTGCTGCCGCAGATCACCGATGCCGACTGCGAAGGCGCGACTGACGCCAAGCGCGATTTCTACCAGTGCATGTCCAGCGACTACAACCACGTGCTGGCCTGCGCCAAGGCGCATCTGCAATGACGCCACGCGCGCGGTGGCGCCCGCCGCTCACCCCGCTGCGGGCGCGGCCGTCGAGCCACGCAGCATCAGGCTGAAGTCCAGCGTCTGCTGCAGCGGCACATCGATGCGCTCGATGATCGCCAGCAGCAGGTTGACCGCACGCGCACCGATCTCCCGCATGGGCTGGCGGACGGTGGTCAGCGGCGGCGTCAGGAAGCTGGACGAGGCGAGATCATCGAAGCCGACGATGGACAGCTTGTCCGGCACGCGGATGCCCAGGTCGCGGCAGGCCGCCAGCGCGCCCAGCGCCATCTGGTCGCTGAAACAGAACACCGCGGTCGGTGCCTGCGCAAGCGCGAGCAGCGCCGTGGCGGCCGCATGGCCGGATTCCAGCGAGAAATCACCGGGTACCACGCTCAGGCTGCGCAGCCGGCCGCGTGCCTTGCCGGCACTGCGCACGCCTTCCAGCCGCTGCTGGTGCAGCGGATTGTCGGGCGGCCCGCCAACCACAGCGATGCGTTCGTGCCCCAGTGCATACAGATGTTCCATCACCGCGCGGGCAGCGGCGGCATTGTCGATGTGCACGCTGGGAATGCCCAGCGCGGGATCGAACTCGCAGCCATTGACCACCGGCGCGGTGGCGCCCAGCGCCTGCACGATCTCGCGCGCGGTCGGCGGCAGGCGATGGCCGAGCACGATCAGGCCATCGGCCTCGTTGCGCCGGAGCATCTGCGCGTAGCGCTCCTCGCGATCAGGCTGGTGCTGGGTATCGCCCAGCAGCACGGCGTAGCCCGCGGCCTGCGCCGCATCTTCGGCACCCTGCAGGATCTGCGCGAAGAAGGGATTGGCGATGTCCGGCACAGTGACCAGGATCTTGCCGCTGCGCTGGGTCTTGAGCGTTCGGGCCACCGTGTTGGGCACGTAGCCCAGCGCGGCGGCCGCTTGTTCGATGCGCGCACGCGTGGCGGGCAGCACTTTTTCCGGCCGCGACAAGGCCCGCGACACCGTGCCGGCGGAGACGCCCACGTGCTTTGCGATGTCGTAGATGGTTGCCATGGTTTCAGCTCTGGTTGCCGCTGTGCACTGCACAACGGTTCTGCGGGAGGCCCATGCTAGGGTAATGCAATCGATTGCATCTAGGGCGAATCACCTTGAAGACGCTCAAGGGTCCGGCGCTTTTCCTAGCGCAGTTCATCGGCGACAAAGCTCCTTTTGATCGGCTCGACACGCTGGCCGGATGGGCCGCGGGCCTGGGCTATTCTGGCGTACAAGTGCCCACCACTGCGCCTCACCTGTTCGACCTGGCCGAGGCAGCGCGCAGCCAGACCTACTGTGACGACGTTGCCGGGATGCTGGCCGGGCACGGCGTGCAGATCACCGAACTGTCGACGCACCTGCAGGGACAGCTGGTCGCGGTGCACCCCGCCTATGACAGCCTGTTTGACGGTTTCGCCCCGGCAGACAAGCGCGGCGATCCTGCCGCCCGCCAGGCCTGGGCCGTGGATCAGCTGATGCTGGCGGCAAAGGCCAGCCAGCGCCTGGGCCTGACCGCGCATGCCACCTTCTCCGGCGCGCTGGCGTGGCCGTACATGTATCCCTGGCCGCAGCGTCCACCCGGCCTGGTGGACGAAGCATTCGCCGAACTGGGCCGCCGCTGGCGCCCGATCCTGGATGCGTTCGACGCGTGCGGCGTGGACCTGTGCTTCGAGATCCACCCCGGTGAAGACCTGCACGACGGCGCGACCTTCGAGCGCTTCCTCGACGTGGTCGACCAGCATCCCCGCGCGAAGATCCTTTACGACCCCAGCCACCTGCTGCTGCAGCAGATGGACTACCTCGGCTTCATCGACCGCTACCATCCGCGCATCGGCATCTTCCACGTCAAGGATGCTGAATACCACGCCAGCGCCCGCAGCGGCGTGTATGGCGGCTACCAGGACTGGATCGATCGCCCGGGCCGCTTCCGCTCGCTCGGCGATGGCCAGGTCGACTTCAAGGCGATCTTCTCGAAGTTCGCGCAGTACGACTTCCCCGGCTGGGCGGTACTGGAATGGGAGTGCTGCCTGAAGCACCCCGAGGACGGCGCACGGGAGGGCGCCGCCTTCATCCGCGACCACATCATCCGCGTGACCGAGCGCGCCTTCGACGACTTTGCCGACAGCGGAACGGATGCCGCATCACTGCACCGCATGCTGGGAATCTGAGCTGACAACGCCCCGGGAGGGCAAGCCATGACGCACGCCATGTCGCGCTTGGGCGCGATGATGTTTCTGCAGTTCTTCATCTGGGGCGCGTGGTTCGTGACCCTTGGCACCTACCTGGTGCAGGGCCCGCTGAAGGCCAGCGCAAGCCAGGTGGCCACGGCCTTCCTCAGCCAGTCCATCGGTGCGATCGTCGCCCCCTTCCTGGTCGGCCTGATCGCCGATCGCTACTTCGCGGCGCAGCGCATCCTGGCCGTGCTGCACCTGGCCGGCGCGGTACTGATGTGGCTGGCTTCCACGGCGACCAGCTTCAGCGTGTTCTCCGCCTGCGTGATGGGCTACATGCTGCTGTTCATGCCGACCCTGGCACTGGCCAACAGCGTGGCGATGCGCCACATGCAGTCGCCCGAGAAGCAGTTCCCGCTGGTGCGCGTTGCCGGCAGCATCGGCTGGATCATCGCCGGCGTGCTGATCGGCTGGCTGGGCTGGGAACAGGCACACCGGCTGGAACTGACCTTCCGGATGGCCGCGGTGGCCTCCCTGCTGCTGGGCCTGTACGCGTTCACCCTGCCGCACACGCCGCCGCTGGCCAAGCAGCGCGACGCCGGGCTCGGCCAGATCCTCGGCCTGGATTCGCTGCGCCTGCTGAAGTCGCGCGCCTACCTGGTGTTCTTCATCGCCTCCATCGCCATCTGCATCCCGCTGTCGTTCTACTACAACTTCACCAACCCGTATCTCAACGACCTGGGCGTGCGCGGTGCCGCCGGCCTGCAGTCGCTGGGGCAGGTGTCCGAAGTGCTGCTGATGCTGGCCATGCCGTTCCTGTTCGTGCGGCTGGGGGTGAAGACCATGCTGGCGGTGGGCATGGCCGCGTGGGTGGTGCGCTATGCCATGTTCGCCTTCGGCGATGCCGGCGGCGGCTTCTCGCTGCTGGTCATCGGCATCGTGCTGCACGGCATCTGCTACGACTTCTTCTTCGTCACCGGGCAGATCTACACCGATGCACATGCTGGCCCGGACGCGCGCAGCAGCGCACAGGGCTTCATCACCCTGGCCACCTACGGCGTCGGCATGTTGATCGGCACCTTCCTGTCCGGCGCGGTGGTGGAGCACTACACCACGGCCGCAGGGCCCGACTGGCAGCAGATCTGGCTGTTCCCCGCCGGCGTCGCGCTGGTCGTGTTGATTGCCTTCCTGCTGCTGTTCCGCGACCGCCCCGCCGTTGCGGCCGCTTCCACCACGCACTGAGGACCGCAATCGATGCCCAAGCTTGGAATCGCCATCGTCGGTAGCGGCATGATCGGTGCGGTACATCGCCGCGCCGCCCTGCTGGCCGGTGCCGAGGTGCGCGGCGTGGCCGCGTCCACGCCGCAGCGCGCGCAGGAGGTGGCGCAGGCATGGAATGTTCCGCGCGCTTACCGCGATATCGAAGAGGTGGTCGCCGACCCGCACGTACAGGTCGTGCATGTGTGCACGCCCAACCACCTGCACCGGCACATGGCGCAGGCCGCACTGGCCGCCGGCAAGCACGTGATCTGCGAAAAGCCGCTGGCCACCACGCTGGGCGACGCGCAGGACCTGGCCACGCTGGCCGCGTCCAGCGGTCTGGTCGCCACGGTGCCCTTCGTCTACCGCTACCACCCGGTGGTGCGCGAAGCACGTGCGCGCATCGCTGCAGGCGACATCGGCCCCCTGCACCTCATCCACGGCAGCTACCTGCAGGACTGGTTGCTGGACCCGGCCAGCAACAACTGGCGCGTCGATCCGGTGCTGGGCGGCACCTCGCGTGTGTTCGCCGACATCGGTTCGCACTGGTGCGACCTGGTGGAATGGGTCAGCGGCGAGCGCTTCGCCGAGGTCAGCGCCGCCTTCGCCACGGTGATCGCCGAGCGCAGCGCCGAAGGCGCGCAGAGTTTCAGCACGCCCGCGGCAGGCGGCGCAACGCAGGCGGTTTCCAGTGAGGACGTGGCCACGGCGATGTTCCGCACCGGCGCAGGGACGCTGGCGTCGTTGACGGTCAGCCAGGTCTCGGCAGGGCGCCACAACCGGCTCTGGTTCGAGATCGACGGTGCCAAGGCCAGCGTCGCCTTCAACCAGGAAGACCCCGAGCGGCTGTGGATCGGCCGGCCCGACCAGCGCGAGGAAACCTTCGTGCGCGGGCCGGGCGCCGGCAGTGCCGAACAGCGCCGGCTGTCGGCCCTGCCCCCCGGGCATGCGCAGGGTTACGCGCAGTGCTTCGAGGCCTTCGTCGCCGACACCTATCACGCCATCGACGGCGAGCGGCCGCAGGGCCTGCCCACCTTCGAGGACGGCGTGCGTTCGGCGCGGATCGTCGACCGCGTCATCGCATCGGCCAGGTCGCGCGCCTGGACCACCATCGAATGAATCCCCGGAGGATGTACGGATGAAGGCTCCAACACGCAGGATCGCCACCCTCGCACTGCTGCTCGCCGCCCTGCCCGCCTTCGCTGCGGAAACCGGCAGCGCTGAAAAGCCCATCGCGGTGCAGATGTACACGCTGCGCAACGCCGGCACGCTCGACCAGCAGTTGAAGATCGTCCACGACGCGGGTGTGCACGCGGTGGAAACGGTCGGCACGCAGAACGTCAGTGCGGGCGAACTCAAGCAGCTGCTCGACAAGTACGGGATCAAGGCGATTTCCTCGCACACGGCATTGGCCGACCTGCGCAACGACCTCGACAAGGTGGTGGCCTTCAACCGCGCCATCGGCAACACCACGCTGGTGGTGCCCTACCTGGACAGCAAGGACCGGCCGACCGATGCCGCCGGCTGGGCCGCGCTGGGCAAGGAACTGGGCCGCATCTCCGAACGCGTGCGCGCCAAGGGCATGCGTCTGGCCTACCACAACCATGACTTCGAGCTGGTCGATTTCGATGGCCGCACCGCACTGGAGCTGCTGTTCGAAGCCGCCGGCCCCGACCTGCAGACCGAGCTGGACCTGGCCTGGGTGGCGCGTTCCGGGCATGACCCGGTGGTGATGCTCGGCAAGTTCCGCGGCCGCCTGTTCGCGGTGCATGCCAAGGACAACGCGCCCAAGGGCGAGGCCGAGGACGAAGGCGGATTCGCCGCCGTCGGCCAGGGCGTGCTCGACTGGAACGCGATCCTGCCGGCTGCAGCCGGCGCAGGCGTGAAGTGGTACATCGTCGAGCACGACCAGCCGCGCGATCCGGCCAAGGTGATCCAGACCGGCGCCGACTACCTGCGCGAACACCTCACCGTCAGCCTGCCCGCCCGCGCATCGCGCTAGCCCGCAAAGGAGCCTTGCTTGAAAACCGTCCTGACCCTGGCCCTGACCCTCTGCGCGGCGACGCATGCGCTGCCGGCGTGGTGCAAGGAAGATCCTGCTGCCGGCGCCAAGCTGTACGCGACGAACTGCTTGGCCTGCCACGGCGCGGATCGTGCGGGCATGCCAGGCGCGTTCCCTGCGCTCACCGACATCAGCAAGCGTCTGCAGCCTGCGCAGATCAAGGAAAAGATCAGCAAGGGCGGCGGGCTGATGCCGCCCTTCTCCCAGCTGTCCCAGCAGGAGATCGATGACCTCGCCAGCTTCCTGGCGAAGTAGACGCGAGCCTTACAGCTCGCGCACCCAGATGTTGCGGTAGCTGACCTTGGATGCGTGCTCCTGCAGATACAGCGGCGCGCAGCCATGCGGCGAGTACGACGGTGCGCCGATGTACTCGGTCCGGCCCGCCAGTACCGTGTCGTCCTGCACCAGCACACCGTTGTGCAGCACGGTGATGCGCGCCGGCGAGGTGAGCCCGCCGCCGGCCGAGAAACGCGGTGCCTTCCAGATGATGTCGTAGGCCTGCCATTGGCCGGGCGCACGCGAGGCATTCACCAGCGGCATGGCCTGCTTGTAGATCGAACCGGCCTGGCCGTTGGCGTAGGTCGGGTTGCCGTGGCTGTCGAGTACCTGCAGTTCGTAGAGCTCCTGCAGGAAGATGCCACTGTTGCCACGGTTCTGGCCGTCGAAGCCCTTTGTGTCGGTGGGCGTGCGCCACTCGACATGCAGCTGCATGTCGCAGAAACGCTGCCGGGTGCGGATGCCCTTGCTGCCCGGCACCACGGTCATCGCCCCGTCGGCCACCGTCCACGGCACGCGCCCGCCCTCCTCTGCCTCCCACGCGGATACGTCCTTGCCATCGAACAGCACGATGGCATCCGACGGTGCCGCGCCGGCCGGCGTGGCGACTTCCGCCACCGGCGCCCATACCTCGGTTTTTGCCGGATCACGCTCCGCACCGGCCTGCGCGAACGCCGGCACTGCCGCCAGCACGCCCGCGGCCATCAAGAAAGGTCTGATCATCCTGTCGTACTCCATCAGCTGGTGGCCCAGGCCGGCGTACCTGGCGCATAGGCCATGTCGCCATCGTAGCGTCCGGGCACGGCGACGTACTTCAGCACTTCGGTCGCGCCCTGTTTCGAGGTGAAGAAGCCGAAGATGGCCAACTGCTTGATCATGGTGAACGGATGCGGCATCGCCTTCGCGGTTTCCCCGGTGCCGGTCTCGCTCACCTCCACCGCACGCTTGCGGGCCTCGGCATCCAGCGTGCGCAGCAGCGTGGTGCGCGCCTCGGGCGCAAGGGCCACGAAGCTTCCGCCGGCGCGCTTGTCGATGTCGGCCAGGCCGGCACGGAACGTCGCCTGCTGCCGGGCGGTGTAGCAGTCGGTCACGAACCGCGCCATGAAGGCGCCGGTGGCCGCGTCCTTCGCGCCGGGGGTGCGGGTGCGCGGCAGGATGGTCTCGGCGATCTCATCAAGCGTGGCGATCTCGGCCTCGGAAAAGCCAGCGCTCGCCGCCGGTGCCGGCAGCTTGGCGCTGGCCAGCGTCGGCAGGCCGATCATGGCCGCGCCGGTGGCGGCGAAGATCATCTTCAGCAGTTCACGGCGGTCCATCAGAGATTCCCCGCTTTGAGTTCGCGCACGGCATGGTCGGCGGCCCGCGCAGTCAGCGCCATGTAGGTCAGCGACGGATTCACGCAGGCGCTGGAGGTCATGCACGCACCGTCGGTGACATAGACGTTGGGCGCGTCCCAGACCTGGTTGTGCTGGTTCAGCACCGAGGTCCTGCGGTCACGTCCCATGCGCGCGGTGCCCATTTCGTGGATGCCCTTGCCCGGCGCATAGTCGTTGTCGTGCATCTCCACGTCCTTGACGCCGGCGGCTTCCAGCATTTCCGCCGCGTCGGCCGCCATGTCCTTTCGCATCGCCTTTTCGTTCTCGCGCATGGCAACGTCCATGGCCAGCACCGGCAGCCCCCACTTGTCCTTGCGCTCGTGGTCCAGGCGGATGGTGTTGTCGTGGTGGGGCAGCATTTCGCCGAAACCGGTCATGCCGATGCGCCAGTCACCGGGCAGGCTCAGCGCGTCCTTCAGATCGGCGCCGATGTTCAGTTCGGCGATCTCGCGTGACCAGCCGTTGCGGCTGGCACCGCCCTGGTAGCCGAACCCGCGCAGATAGCCGCGCTTGTCCGCCGCCACGTTGCGGAAGCGCGGGATGTAGAAACCGCAGGGACGACGGCCGAAGTAATACTTGTCGTCGTAGCCTTCCACCCGGCCGGACGCGCCCGCGCCGAAGTGATGGTCCATCACGTTGTGCCCCAGCTCGCCGGACGACGAGCCCAGTCCGCCGTCCCAGACATCGGTGGCCGAGTTCATCAGCAGCCAGGTCGAATTGAAGGACGACGCGTTGAGGAAGATGACCTTGGCCGTGTACTCGTAGGTCTGGCCGGTCTCGGCGTCGAGGACCTCCACCCCGCGCGCACGCTTGCGGTCCTTGTCGTAGAGCACTTCCTTGACGATCGAGAACGGCCGCAGGGTCAGGTTGCCGGTCTTCATCGCCGCCGGCAGGGTTGCCGCCTGGGTCGAGAAATACGCACCGAACGGGCAGCCGAGGATGCACTTGTTGCGGTACTGGCAGTTCACCCGGCCCTGCTCCGGCATCGGCTTGGTGATGTTGGCGGTGCGCGAGTGGATCATGTGGCGCGTGCCACCAAAGGCTTTCTGGATCCGCGCAGCGACGTCCTTCTCGACGATGTTCAGCGGGATCGGCGGCAGGAACTCGCCATCAGGCAGCACGTCCAGCCCTTCGCGCGTGCCGGCGATGCCGGCGAATTTCTCTACGTGGTCGTACCACGGCGCGATGTCGGCATAGCGGATCGGCCAATCAGTGGCGATGCCGTCCTTGAGGTTGGCTTCGAAATCCAGATCGGAGAAGCGGTAGCTCTGCCGGCCCCACATCAGCGAACGCCCACCGACGTGGTAGCCGCGGAACCAGTCGAACCGTTTGGTCTCGATATAGGGCGAGTCCTGTTCGTCAGCCCACATGCCCTCGAGATTCTCGGCCAGCGCGTAGTCGCGCATCAGCACCGGGAACGCCGCCTTCATCGCCTGGGTCGGACGGTTGCGATGCGGGAAATCCCACGGTTCCTTCATCGCATTGACGTAGTCCTTCACGTGTTCGATGTTGCGCCCGCGTTCCAGCATCAGGACCTTGAGACCTTTTTCGGTCAGTTCCTTCGCCGCCCAACCGCCACTGATTCCCGAGCCAACAACGATGGCGTCGTAATGATTATCTGCCATGGGTCTATCACCTGGGTGGATATCGTTTCAGACGTCGCAGAGACGGATCGCCTCGCGCAATGAGCCAACGGGATCCGGCGCTGCAGGCATGAATTCCTGCGCCAGATACCCATCAAAACCGGTGTCGCGGATCGCGCGACAGATGGCCGGATAGTTCAGTTCCTGCTGGTCCCCGATCTCGTGTCGGCCAGGCACGCCTGCGGTGTGGTAGTGCTTGAAGCACGCGTGGTGCCGACCGATGGTGGCGATGATGTCGCCCTCCATGATCTGCATGTGGTAGATGTCGTAGAGCAGGCCGAAGTTGTCCGAGCCGAGCCGCTTGCACAGTTCCACGCCCCACGCGGAGTGGTCGCACAGATAGTCGGGATGATCGACGCGCGAGTTCAGCAGCTCCATCACCAGGACCACGCCGCGCTTCTCGGCATGGCCGAGGATGCGCTTGAGCCCGGCTTCGGCATTGGCCATGCCCTGCTGCGGGTCCATGCCGTTGCGGTTGCCGGAGAAGCAGATGAGGTTTCGATAGCCGGCATCGGCCACCAGGTCGATGTGCCGGGTGTAGCGAGCGACCAGCTCATCGTGGAACTCGCTGCCGGCGAAGCCCTTGGTCAGGCTCAGTTCCGCGCCGTTGCACATCGAGCTGGCTACGCCATGGGCCTTCAGCGTCGGCCAGTCCTCCGGGCCGACCAGGTCGATGGCGGCAAAGCCGAGGCCCTTCACGGTCTGGCAGAGCTGGGCGACCGACAACTGCGGGAAGGTCCAGCGGGCGACGGAGTGCTTCAGCCTGCCCTTCAGGGGCGCGGCAGTGGCGACGGCGGGCAGGATGCCTGCGGCCGCCAGGCCCAGGCTGCCGGTGAGCGCCATGCGCAGCGCCTCGCGCCGCGTGAGCCCCGGCACCGGTGCCGGTTCGATGGAATGGATCGACATCCACTTCCCGGCCTCCCAACCGGTGCAAACATTGATGATTCACCGCGATGCAATCGATTGCACCATAAGGGAGGAATTATTTTTTTTGCAAGACGCGGTGCACGAAAATTGATGCTGCGGGGCACAACGGCAGTGAGGCCGCAGGTGATCAACCACGCATGCGCGCGAAACGCGCCGGTGGCATGCCCACCAACCTCGCGAACGCCGCACCGAAGGTGACCGCGCTGGCATAGCCGACCCGCTCGGCAACCTGTTCCAGGCTCAGCGAGCGATCGTTGAGCAGGCGCTTGGCCAGTGCCATGCGCCAGTGCAGCAGGTATTCCATGGGAGCCACACCTACCACCTGCATGAAACGCGCGGCGAAACCCGAGCGCGACATCGTCGCCTGCCCGGCCAGCGCCTCCACCGTCCACGCGTGCTGTGGCCGCGCATGCAGGGCACGCAATGCGGCAGCGAGCCGCTCATCGCCCAGCCCGCGGACCAGCCCACTGCCCCCCACGCTGTCCATGCCACTGCGCAGCGCCTCGATCAGCAGCACTTCCAGCAGGCGTTCCAACACGACATCACGCGCCGGTCGCTGCGCACGCGCTTCCTCGCCCACCATCTGCACCAACGTGGCCAGGCGCGGCTCACCGCGTACATGCAGCAGCCGCGGCAGCAACGAAACCAGCAGGGCCGCATCGGGCGAAGCGAATCCGCAGTGGCCGATCTGCGCGCACAGCGTCACGGGTCCATCGAGGCTGCCTACCCGGAAGTGGCCCTCGGCGATACGCACTGGCAGGCTCGGCGTGATGTCCGCCGGCGCCTGCATGCTGGTATTGACCAGCTCGCGCAGGGCCGGCACCAGCACGAAATCGCCGGCCTGCAGGGTGATCGGTGCGCCCCCCTCCACCGACAGCCGGCATTGCCCGTGCAGCACCGCCATGTAGAACGGCTCGCCTTCCCCTTCGCGGCGCACACACCACTCGCCAGCGGCCTCGACGCGCTTGGAGAAGCGTGCCGTAGGCTGCAGCAGGGCCACGACGTCGGACAGCGGATCGGACGACACTGGACGCTCGACGAGGAAATATGGACGTTTCATTGTAGCGCGTCCATCCAGCGGGACCGACCATGGTCACTCGTTCCTGCTGAAGGCGTACACGATGCAAACCGTACTGATCACCGGCTGTTCCTCCGGTTTCGGGCTGGAAACGGCCCGCCTGTTCCTCGACCGTGGCTGGAAGGTCATCGCCACCATGCGCACGCCGCGCACCGATCTGCTGCCCGCCTCCGCGCACCTGCGCGTGCTCGCCCTGGACATCACCGACCCGGCCAGCATCGCGCGGGCCATCGCCGAGGCCGGCCCGATCGATGTGCTGGTCAACAATGCGGGGTTCGGCGCACCGGTGCCGGTGGAACTGACCCCGATGGAAACCGCCCGCGCCCTGTTCGACACCAACACACTGGGCACGCTGGCGATGACCCAGGCCGTGCTGCCGCAGATGCGCGAGCGCGGCGACGGCGTGATCATCAACGTGACCTCCACGGTGACGGTGAAAGCGCTGCCGCTGGTGGGCGTCTATACCGCCAGCAAGGCGGCGGTGAATGCCTTCACTGAATCGCTGGCCATCGAAGTCGCGCCGCTGGGTGTGCGCGTGCGTCTGGTACTGCCCGGCCGCTCGCCGACCACGCGGTTCGGCGAGAACGCATTCCCGCACCTGGGCGGCGTGGAGCACCCGGCCTATGCGCCGCTGGTGCAGGGCGTGCTGGCCAGCTTCCGCGACAGCAGCGGCCCGGTGACTACGCCGGAAGCCGTGGCCGAAGCAGTGTGGCGCGCGGTGACCGACGAGAACGCGCCGATGCGTATTCCCGGGGGCGATGACGCGGTGGAGTGGATGAACGCGGCGGGGTGATCCCAGCACAATGCTCATAAAAAACCCCGGCAGGCGCAGGGCCTTGCCGGGGTTTTCTGCTGGCTGATGCCAGGCGCGCGTCAGAACGGAATATCGTCGTCAGCGAAGTCGTCCATCGGCGGGGCCTGCTGCGGCTGCGGGCGCTGGTTGCCACCCTGGTTGCCATAACCGCCACCCTGGTTGCCGCCGCCCTGGTTGCCGTAGCCGCCCTGGCCACCGCCCTGGTTGCCGTAACCACCGCCCTGGCCGCCGCCACGCTGGCCGCCGCCACCGCCGTACTCCTGGCGCGGGGCCTGCTGGCGCTGCGGACGGTCGCCGCCGAAGTTGCCACCACCGCCACCACCGCCGCCGCCTTCACCGCGGCCGCCCAGCATCTGCATTTCGTCGGCGATGATGTCGGTGGAGTACTTCTCCACGCCATCCTGGCCGGTGTACTTGTCGTAGCGCAGGCTGCCTTCGACGTAGACCGAGCTGCCCTTGCGCAGGTATTCGCCGGCGATTTCGCCGAGCTTGCCGAAGAACACCACGCGGTGCCATTCGGTGCGCTCCTGCTGGTTGCCGTCCTTGTCCTTGCGGACGCTGGTGGTGGCCAGGCTGATACGGGTGATCGCCATGCCGCCCTGGGTGTACTTCACGTCCGGGTCGTTGCCGAGGTTGCCGACCAGGATGACTTTGTTGATGCCACGCGCCATAGGTGTGTTCGTCCGTTGTACAGGGGCAGACCACCAGTGATAGCACGTCCTCCTGGCAGGAGGCAGTGGCCCAGGGCCGCCCCCGATGCATTTGGGGGAATTCAAGAATGTCCCATCTTATCATCGCCGCCGCCGTGCGCCCGGTCAGGGAAGCCCCCGGCGGCGGCCGGAATGCGCCCCGAGCCCTTGCCCCGTCAGGCTCTGGAGGCCTTTCAATCCAGCCGGCAGTGAGGATGACCTGGCCTGGTCCGCACCGTGCGGGTCCGGTCGCGTCACAGCCAAGCGCTGTCCGCTCCGTCTCCCCGGCGGGACATCGGCAGGGCCAGCAGCAGCCACCCGTGGCATCATCCGTGAATCCCCCCGCCTGCACCGCCCATGACCATCAAAGGCAAAGCCACGTCCCTGGACATCGCCCACCTGGCCGGGGTCTCCCAGCCCACGGTGTCGCGTGCCCTGCGCGGCAGCCCCATGGTCAATGCCGAAACCCGCGAGCGCATCCTGCGCATCGCCCGCGAGCTGAACTACAAGGTCGACAAGAACGCCTCCAGCCTGCGCCTGCGCAATGCCGGCACGCTGGCGCTGCTGTTCTTCGAAGACCCGACCAACGATGATTCGCTGATCAACCCGTTCTTCCACTCGATGCTGGGCTCGATCACCCGCGCCTGCGCGCTGCACGGGCAGGACCTGCTGGTGTCCTTCCAGCAGCTCTCCACCGACTGGCAGGCCGATTACGAGGACAGCAACAAGGCCGACGGCATCATCCTGCTGGGCTACGGCGACTACCACCAGTCGCGCGACCGCCTGCAGCGGCTGGTCGAACAGGGCACGCACTTCGTGCGCTGGGGCGCGGCCCTGCCCGGCCAGCCGGGCGTGTCGATCGGCAGCGACAACTTCCAGGGCGGGCATGACATCACCGCCCACCTGCTGCAGCAGGGCTGCCGCCGCATCGCCTTCCTCGGCCATGCGTCCAGCCATTACCCGGAGTTCGAGGAACGCTACCGTGGCCATGTCGAAGCGCTGCGCACGCACGGCCTGGCCGCCGACCCGGCACTGCAGCACGATGCGATCACCACCGAGGCCTCCGGGCAGGAAGCGTGCATGGCGCTGCTCGCGCGCGGCGAGCGCATCGATGCGATCTGCGCGGCCAGCGACCTGATCGCCATCGGTGCGATGCGCGCATTGCGCGAGGCCGGCCTGCGCGTGCCGCAGGACGTGGCGGTCACCGGCTTCGACGATATTCCGCTGGCGGCCTCGGTGTCGCCTGCGCTGACCACGGTGCAGCAGGACACCAAGCAGGCCGGCCAGCTGCTGGTGGAGAAGCTGCTGGCGCTGATCGGCCGGCAGCCGGTGGAAAGCCTGAGCATTCCCGTGAAGCTGGTGGTGCGCGAGTCGTCGCTGCGGATGTAGGGCCGAGCCCATGCTCGGCTGCCGTTCGCCTTTCTGTAGAGCCGAGCCCATGCTCGGCTGCCGTTCGCCTTTCTGTAGAGCCGAGCCCATGCTCGGCTGCCGTTCGCCTTTCTGTAGAGCCGAGCCCATGCTCGGCTGCAATTGTTTCCAGCGGCCAAAGCAGTCGAGCATGGCTCAGCTCCCCCCCGGCTGGCAGTAATCATTACCAACGGCGATTGACCGGCACCCCTGTTCAGCGCGATAAACGGCCATTCATACAGGGAAGGGGTGTACGCGCATGCTGCAGATCGACTCGCTGTCCAAGACCTACGCCAACGGCGTCCACGCGTTGAACGGGGTCACCCTGGACATCCCGCGCGGCATGTTCGGCCTGCTCGGCCCCAACGGCGCCGGCAAATCGTCGCTGATGCGCACCCTGGCCACGCTGCAGGAAGCCGACAGCGGCACGGCCGTGCTGACCATTCCCGGCGAATCGCCGATCGACGTGCTGCGCGACAAGGATGCCGTGCGCCGCCGCCTGGGCTACCTGCCGCAGGACTTCGGGGTCTACCCCAAGGTCAGCGCGCTCGACCTGCTGGAGCACTTCGCCGTGCTCAAGGGCCTGACCCAGCGCGCGCAGCGCCGCGAAGTGGTGGACGGCCTGCTGCAGCAGGTGAACCTGTGGGACGCGCGCAAGCGCAAGCTGGGCACCTATTCCGGCGGCATGCGCCAGCGCTTCGGCATCGCCCAGGCCCTGCTTGGCGATCCGCGCCTGGTCATCGTCGATGAACCCACCGCCGGCCTCGACCCGGAGGAACGCAACCGCTTCCTCAACCTGCTGGCAGCCATCGGCGAGAACGTCGCGGTGATCCTCTCCACCCACATCGTGGAGGACGTGACCGACCTGTGCCCGAGCATGGCCATCATGAACAAGGGCCAGGTGCTGCTGACCGGCCGCCCCACCGATGCCATCGAGGCCCTGCAGCAGCAGGTCTGGCGCAAGCAGGTGGACCCGTCCGAACTGGCCGACCATGAGGCGCGCTACGTGGTGCTGTCCACGCGCCTGGTCGGTGGCCGCCCGGTCATCCATATCCACAGTGCCAGCGATCCCGGCGATGGCTTCCGTGCCGTGGCCCCCGATCTCGAGGACGTCTACTTCCAGCGCCTGCGCCTGCAGGCGCGTGCCCGCGCGGCAGCCTGAGCGGAGCACGCCATGATCCTCAATTTCTTCCGCTTCGAGCTGCGCGAGCAGCTGCGTTCTCCCCTGCTGTGGCTGCTGGCCGGGCTGTTCGCCCTGCTCGCCTTCGCCGCCGCCTCCAGCGATGCGGTGCAGATCGGTGGTGGCAGCGGCAACGTGCACAGCAATGCGCCGACGGTGATCGCGCAGATGCTCGGCATCTTCACCTTGCTGGGGATGCTGGTGAACGCGCTGTTCGTCAGCAACGCGTTGCTGCGTGACTTCGAACTGGGCACTGCCGAACTGATCTTCGCCAGCCCGGTGAAGCGTCGCGACTACCTGGCCGGTCGCATCGCCGCGGCCCTCGCGGCCGGGCTGCTGGTCTACATCATCATTGCGTTCGGCGTGTGGCTGGCACCGTTCATGCCGTGGGTCGATCCCGAGCGCATGGGCCCGATCAGCTGGCAGGGCTTTGCCTGGGCCTTCGCGGTCATCGTCATTCCGAACCTGCTGTTCACCACCGCGCTGCTGTCGCTGCTGGCGGCGCTGACTCGCTCGATCCTCTGGGTGTACATCGGCCTGGTGGCCTACCTGGTGCTGTACGGTGCCAGCGCCGCCCTGCTGCGTGACATCGACAACACCTGGATCGCGGTGCTGAGCGAGCCGCTGGGCATGCGTGCGCTGGGCCGTACCATCCGCTACTGGTCCACTGCGGAACGCAACGGCGGCATCCCCGAACTGGCCGGCTACCTGCTGGCCAACCGCGCCCTGTGGCTGGGCGTGGCCGCAGCACTGTTCGCCGCCACGCTTGCCCTGTTCCGTACCGAACGCAGTGGCAGCGGCCGCCGCCGCTGGGGCCGCAAGCAGGTGCTGCCGGCCGCCGATGCGGGTGCCATCCGCCCCACCCGCGCGCCCCTGCCGCGGGTGGTACCGGTGTTCACCGCGGGCACGGCGTGGCAGCAGTTCCTGCGCCAGGTCCGCTTCGACACGCGCGGCGTGCTGCGCAGCGTGCCGTTCATCGTGCTGCTGGTGCTGGGCCTGGCCAACTTCCTGCCTAGCGCATTGTTCCGGCAGACGCTGTACGGCACTTCGATCTGGCCGGTCACCTCGCAGATGGTCATGGCCCTGCAGGGCGCCTTCAGCTGGCTGCTGGTGATCATCGTGCTGTTCTTCGCCGGCGAGCTGGTCTGGAAGGAACGCGGCGCACGCATCAATGAAGTGACCGACGCCATGCCCGTGCCGAACTGGGTACCGCTGCTGGCCAAGTTCACCGCGCTGCTGGCAGTGATCGCCTGTTTCCAGGCCGCTGGCGCGCTGGCGGCGATGGGCGTGCAGCTGGCCAAGGGCTACACCCACCTGGAGCCACTGCTGTACCTGCGCAGCCTGGCACTGGATTCGGTGGTCTACATCCTGATGGGTGGCCTGGCGCTGGTGCTGCAGGTGCTCACCAACAACAAGTTCGTCGGCTATGCACTGCTGATCATCGTGATGATCGGCCAGGGCGTGCTGGGCATGCTGGACTACACGCAGAACATCTACAACTTTGGCAGCTGGCCCAATGCCCCCTATTCGGACATGAACGGCTATGGCCACTTCCTGGCCGGGCAGCTGGCGTTCCAGGGCTATTGGGCGCTGTTCCTGCTTGCGTTGATGTGCCTGGCCTCGGCCTTCTGGGTACGCGGTGTCAGCCAGGGCCTGCGCCAGCGCCTGGCCCTGGCCGGCCGCCGCCTGCGCGGTCCGACCGGTGCCTTCGCCGCGGTCGCTGCGCTGGCGTTCGTCGTCGTGGGTGGCTGGTTGTACTGGAGCACCAACATCCGCAACGAGTTCATTTCCCCCGACCAGCAGCTGGACCTGCAGGCCCGCTACGAGCGCGAGCTGTCCAGGTACCGCACGCTGCCGCAGCCGCGCATCGTGGCGGTGGACAACCGCGTGGACCTGTTCCCCGAATCGCAGTCCATGGTGATCGACGCCCACTGGAAGGTGCGCAACACCCATGCCGTCCCGATCCAGGACGTGCACGTCTCGATGGGGGATGACAAGCAACTGCTCGCCGTCGATCTGGGTGGGCAGACCCTGGCGATGCACGACGCCGATCTTGGCTACCGCATCTACCGCCTGCAGGCGCCGCTGCAACCGGGTGAAACGCGCGACGTGCACTTCCGGGTGATGCAGAAGCCCGACGGCATCACCGCCGGCCAGGCGCCGAGCAACATCGTGGACAACGGCACGTTCTTCAACAGCCGCGTGCTGCCTTCCTTCGGCTACAACGAAGGTGCCGAGATCAGCGACCGCAATGAGCGGCGCAAGCGCGGTCTGGGTGAACCACGGCGCATGCCCAAGCTGGAAGACGAGGCCGCGCGCGCCAACAACTATGTGTCCAACGATGCCGACTGGCTCGACTTCCGCACCACGGTCTGCACCGCGCCGGACCAGGTGGCGCTGGCCCCGGGCTACCTGCAGCACGAAACCACGGTCAATGGCCGCCGCTGCTTCAGCTATGCCATGGACCGGCCGATGCTGAACTTCTATGCCTACCTGTCGGCACGCTGGGAAGTGCGCAGGGCGAAGTACAGGGACATCCCGATCGAGGTCTACTTCGACCCGGCGCACGGCTACAACGTGGACCGGATGATTGAAGCCGTGCAGAAGTCGCTGGCCTACTACGAAGCGAACTTCACGCCTTACCAGCATCGCCAGGTGCGCATCATCGAATTCCCCGGCTATGCCCGCTTCGCGCAGTCCTTCGCCAACACCATTCCCTATTCCGAGGCCATCGGCTTCATCGCCGACCTGCGTGATCCGGACAAGGTGGACTACGTGTTCTACGTGACCGCCCATGAGGTTGCCCACCAGTGGTGGGCGCACCAGGTGATCGGTGCCAACGTGCAGGGCGCCACGGTGCTGTCCGAGTCGCTGTCGCAGTACTCGGCATTGATGGTGATGGAGCAGGAGTACGGCCGCCAGCACATGCGCCAGTTCCTCAAGCGCGAGCTGGATGGCTACCTGTCCGGGCGCGGCGGCGAGGCCATCGAGGAACAGCCGCTGGAGCGCGTGGAGAACCAGCAGTACATCCACTACCAGAAGGGATCGCTGGTGTTCTACCGGCTGCGCGAGGAGATCGGCGAAGAGGCACTGAACCGTGCATTGAAGCGCTTCCTGCAGGACAAGGGTTACCAGCAGCCGCCGTACACCACCTCGCGCGAACTGCTCGACTACATCCGCGCCGAAACGCCGGCAGATCGCCAGGCGCTGGTCACCGACCTGTTCGAGAAGATCAGCTTCTACGACAACCGGGTGATGTCCGCGAGCGCGCGCAAGCGCGAGGACGGTCGCTACGACGTGACACTGGTCCTGCACGCGGCCAAGCAGTACGCCGACGGCAAGGGCCAGGAGAGCGATGGCAGCATGGATGACTGGATCGAGATCGGCGTGTTCGCCAACGGGCCGTCGGGCAAGGAACGCGACCAGAAGGTGCTGTACCTGCAACGCCACCATGTGACCACGGCCGAGCCCACCATCACGGTGACGGTGGACAGCAAGCCGGACGAGGCCGGGTTTGATCCGTACAACAAGCTGATCGACCGCGTCAGCGACGACAACCGCAAGAAGGTTTCGATGTGATGCTGGCGGTGGTGCCGGGCCGCATGCCCGGTACCACCGCCGTCCTGCCTGGAGATGAAACGTGATCGTGATGGTCTATGGCTTTACGGGCCGCTATGCAGGCGCGTCCGAACTCGAATGGAATGCGCCGGAAGCAGGTGCGTTGCATAGAGCCATGCTGTTCCTGCGGCAGGACGAAGAGCGCGATGCGTTCGACCTGGCCCAGGCCGAATGCGCACGATTCGGCTTTGATGAGATCACCGACCTGCGCTGCGGCCGCTTGCAGGTGGATGTGCTGGACACCGATGCCTACCGTGGCTTCGCCGGGTTCTACGAAGAGGCTCTGACCAAGGGCTCCGCCCTGCTCTACTACCCGAACTGATTCCGGTAGTGCCAGGCCATGCCTGGCAGGGCTTCCCCGCATCACCCTCGCGGCGATGTCCCGCGCTTCGGCCCCAGCAACGCCAGCAGCACGTACACGACGATCGAGGCGACCGTACCCAGCAGCGCAGGCCCACCGAAGGCCCAGGCCGCCCGGCCCTGCTGCCGCGCCCACTGTCCAAGATGCCAGGCCGCCCCCAGGTTGATCAGCCACGCAAGGGCGAACACCGGCCACTGTGCCATGCCGACGGCGCGCAGCAGCGGCAGGGCCAACAGTGCGGCAACGATGGCCGCGACCAGGAAGATCAGGGCGGAGCGGGAATGGCGGGGCGTGGGAGCAGTTTCCAGTTCCATGGACAGTCTTCCCTGTGGGCCTGATGCCACCATTGTGGAACGCCGCACCATGCTCGGCAAAGGCCCCCCTGGTGCGGGGCGAGGCGCAGCACTACGACCCGCGCAACGAGAGATGGACCAGGAATGCTGGCACTGGCCCCAGCATGGCGAAGCCACCCAGCAACCACGCCCGCCGTCCCTGCAATCGCGCACGCTGGTACAGATGCCAAGCTGCGCCCCAGCTGCCCACCCATGCCAGCAGCGGTGCGGGGCTGCCGTCGATATCGAAGCCGAATGCAAGCGTCAACCCGATCACCATCGACAGCGCCACGCCGGTTGCCAGCCAGATGGCAGCCCGCCGTTCGTGGTGGGCGGCAGCGCGTGCCATCGAGTCCATGCCGGAGACCCTGCTCACCCCTGCGCGAAGTCCTTCAGGATCTCGCCCACGCCGCTGGCGGAAATCTCGAAGCCGAGCGTCGTACCAGGGTTGACCACCACGCCGTAGCCACCCGGCACGCGGCGCAGCACGTCCAGCATCAGCCAGCGGATCTGGTGCGGGGCCTGCTGGGAATGGATGCCGACCCGCGCCGGATCGGTGAACACAGCCACGTGCAGGGTGCCCTGCTTGTCGAACAGCAGCGGGTCGAAACCGCTGCCGTCAGGGGTGACCAGGCTGCCGGTCAACAGCACCACCTCGGACGCCACGAAGGCTTCCATGAAGGCGCGGATCGGCACGGCCCCGTCCATGGCGGCCTTCAGCAGGGTTTCGATCGGGGTCTGCGGGGCGAGGTCGGTCATGGCGGTACGGCGGGGAGGTAGGGGCGCCTATTGTAGAGCCGAGCCCACGCTCGGCTGCCCCTGCCCGCCGAAGCAGCCAGGCATGGCCTGGCTCTACCGGGCATGTGCCTGCAGCGGGGCCTGGCCGGAACGGCGCCAGTACCGGTGAACCAGTGCAGCCAGCAGCATGCCCGCGGCCCACGCCATCAGCACGCTGCCGCCGCCCTGCAGCGCATCCATCGCGGCCAGTCCCGCAACCAGCGCCAGCAGGGCCGCCACCAGCATTACTGCCACGCCCGTGCCACGTGCGCTGGCCAGGCGCAGGGCCAGCAGCATCAGCGGGAACGCCACCAAGGTGGCGCCGAGGCCGAACACCACCAGCGCGTCCCACAGGTACACATTGAAGCTGCGCGGCATCGCGATGGCGGCGGTGCGCGCCAGCCACGGAAAGGTCACGGCGGCGATCAGGCCACCGGTGGCCACGCCAGCACAGAGTGGAATCAGTAAACGTCGCATCATTCAGCCCATCCTTGCCGAAGTACCGGCCGCTGGCCGGCAGTTGCATCTGCCAATGATCTGGAGCTGCCGGCCAGCGGCCGGCCCTACCGCTTCAAACGCTGGTCCCGCGCCTGCTGGTCAGCCACCGCCTTGTCCAGCTCGGCCTGCAGGGCCGGCTGCTGCACCGGCGCATCCAGCACGTACACCTTCACGCCGTGCGCCGGCACCTCCACCTTCAGCGAGCGCTTCACCTTCAGTTCGTTGCCGCCCAGCGCATCACGCCAGGTGCCCGCCTGCAGGTACCGCTCCACCTCGATGCTGCGCACTGTATCACCCTTGTTCAGCAGCACCAGCGCGGTCTGCGCCACGTCACCGTGCTGCAGCACGCGGAAGAACACTGCCTCGTCGCCCTGCAGGCGCTCGTTCACCTGCAGGCCGCGCTGCAGGGCCGGGGTGGCTTCGCGCAGCTTGGCGATGCGCTGCAGCGGCGCGAAGATCGGGCTCTGCGGTGCATCGTCCACGCGCTGCTGGCCGAAGTACGCGCGGTTGCCGGCGTGTTCGGCGCGGCCGCGCATGAAGCCGGTCTCCGATCCGTAATAGACCACCGGGATGCCGCGCGCGGTGAACAGCCAGTTGTGCGCGTCGATGAAGCCGGTGTCGCTGGCCTGCAGGCGTGGCATGTCGTGGTTGTCGTAGAAGCTCATCAACTCGTACGGGTTGGCGTACGGGCCACCGGTCAGGTGCAGCGGCTCGGCCAGCGTTTCAAACCCCTTGCCCGTGGTGCCGAAGGTCTGCTCCAGCGCGCCGCGCAGCGGGAAATCGAGCACGCTCACGTTCGCATTGGCCGGCCAGGTGTGCTCGGCGATGCTGGCCGCGTTGTAGTCGAAGGCTTCGCCGAACATGAACATGCCCGGGTGCTCGGCGCGGATGCGGTTGACGAACTCATGCCACCACGGGTGCGGCAGCCAGCCGATGGTGTCGATGCGCAGTGCATCCACGCCCTGTGCGGTCCACTGCAGGTAAGCGCCCACCAGGTAATCCATCACCGCCGGGTTGTCCTGGTTGAAATCGGACAGCTCGGCCAGGTTGCCGTCGAAGATGGAACCGTCCTTGCCGTCGACCGGACCGATGTTGTTGTAGAACGCGTGCAGCGGGTTGTGCTTCGGGTCCAGCTTCTGCGGCGGCAGGTTCTGGTGGTCGGCAATCAGCGTGCCGTCCTTGTCGAAGATCTGGCCGAACTGCGGCTGCCGCTTGGGCATGGTCCAGGCAGGCGAACCGTGGTTGCCGACGATGTCCAGCACCACTTTCAGGCCGGCATCGTGCAGGCCCTTGTTGAGGCCGGCAAAATCCAGGTCCCTGCTGGGCAGGTGTTCGTCGAGCTTGTAGAAGTTGATGCCCCAGTAGCCGTGGTAACCGGTCTTGCCGCGGTCGGTCAGCGTGCTGGTGCAGCTGATCGGCTTGCTGCCGGTGAAGGCCTCGTCCGGGTTGTCTACGATGGGCGTGATCCACACCGCACCGAAACCGAGGCTGCGGATGTACTGCGCATTGTCCAGCACGCCGCGGAAATCACCGCCGAGGTAGCCGATGTTGCCATCGACCTTGTCCGGGCACGGCACCGGGATGTCGAACGTGCGGTGCTTGCCACCCTGTTCGCGGTGGTCGTTGGACGGATCGCCGTTGACGAAACGGTCGGTGACCACGAAGTACACCGCATCGCTGGCGAACGGCTCGGTGGTGCCCACATAGTCCGGGCGCGGCGCAGCCACGGCCGGGCCGGCGAACAGGGCAAGGGAAACAGCAACAGCCAGCACACCACGCATCACACCACCTCCGGACGGGACGGAACCCGCAGTACGCACACACCGGCCACGAGCAGGCTGCAGCCCCCCAGCACCAGCACGTGGATCGGCTGCTCACCCAGCCACGCGCGCAGGGCAAAGCCGAGCGCACTGGCCGCGACCAGCTGCGGGATCACGATGAAGAAATTGAAGATGCCCATGTATACGCCCATCTTTGCCGCCGGAACGCTGTCCGACAGCAGGGCATACGGCAGGGACAGGATCGAGGCCCAGGCAAAGCCCACGCCGACCATCGACAGCAGCAGCCAGCGCGGATCATCGATGAACATCATCGAGATCAGCCCTGCCCCGCCCAGCCACAGGTTGACCAGGTGGCTCCAGCGCAGGCCGAGCGCGCGCACCATCGGCGGGATCAGCAGTGCGGCCAGTGCAGCGAAGCCGTTGTAGGCACCAAACAGCACGCCCACCCAGTTGGCGCCTTCGTTGTAGGCCGCCGACTGCGGATCGGTGGAACCGAAGTGGGTACCGGCCACGGCGGCGGTGGTGAAGATCCACATCGCAAACAGTGCGAACCACGAGAAGAACTGCACCCAGGCCAGGCGCCGCATGGTCACCGGCATTGCCCGCAGGTCGCCGACGATGGCCGCCAGCATGTGCGGGCCGGGCAACAGGCGGGCCAGCGCCAGCAGCAGGCCGTAACCCGCACACAGGCCGGCCAGCACGTACAGCATCTTGTCGCCCTGGCGCCAGGCGATCAGCGCTGCCAGCAGCACGCCCAGGCCCAGCCACAGCGCCACCTGGCCCCACGGTGCGGGACCGCTGACGGCGGCACCGGCGTGGTGCGCGGGCGGCTCGGCATCGTCGAAGGACGCAAGCTCGGTGGGCGAATACTCGCGCGTGCTGAACACCGTCCAGCTGATTGCCGCCAGCAGCACCACCGCGCCGAAGTAGAACGCGTAGCGCACCGAGTCGGGCACTTCACCCGGCACGGCCGTGTTGCTGACGCCGAAGTGAGTGAGGATGAAGGGCAGGAAGCTGGCGACGATGGCGCCGACGCCGATGAAGAAGCTCTGCATCGCATAGCCGGTCGGCCGCTGCCGCGGCGCCAGCTGGTCGCCGACGAACGCGCGGAACGGTTCCATCGACACGTTGATGGAGGCATCCAGCACCCACAGCGTGCCGGCCGCGATCCACAGCGTGGGCGAGTTCGGCATCACCAGCAGGGCCAGCGTGGTCAGCACCGCGCCGATCATGAAGAACGGGCGGCGTCGCCCCCAGCGCGTCCAGGTACGGTCGGACAGATAGCCCACCACCGGCTGCACCAGCAGGCCGGTCAGCGGTGCGGCGATCCACAGCCCCGGCACCGCGTCCTGCGATGCCCCCAGCGTTTCGAAGATGCGGCTGGCGTTGGCGTTCTGCAGTGCAAACCCGAACTGGATGCCGAGGAAGCCGAAACACATGTTCCAGATCTGCCAGAACGACAGCTGCGGCTTGGCGGGACGACTCATCGTGCACCCTCGACCGCAGCGACCGGCGCCACCTTCAGCGCCTGCACCTGGGCCTGGTTGAGCACGCCTTCGCGCCCGCCCTTGCCGCCGGTGTAGTGCGCGAAGTGCTCCAGCGCGCTCATGTTGAAGCCTTCTTCCAGAGTGACCGTGCAGCGGCCCTTCGGCACGGCGAAGCTGGCCGCGGTCGATTCCTGCGCGGCAACGCTGTGCGGCAGGGTGACGGTCTGCCGCTGCGCCGGCTGGCCTGCGCACTGCAGGTTCAACTGCTTCACCGCCGCGGTCACGCCGGTGTTGATCGGCCCGTTCGGGTTGTTGTACTGCAGGCGCAGGCGCACATGGCCAGCCTTGGCATTGCTGAAGCGCCACTGGCGATCACCGCGCAGCACCTGCTGCGGGCCCACGCACAGCATCGGGCTGTGCAGCGATTCCAGCGCACCGTCGCGGCGGGTCAGGCTGAGGCAATGCTGCAGCCCATCGTCGCCCACGCGGGCCACGCCCTTGGCCGGCTGCAGTGCCTTGCCGTCCTGCCACAGCACCTGGTCGGCGGCCACGGCCACGGTCCAGCCCTTGCCACTGCGCCTGGCCTGCGGTGCGGCCGGCGTGGCCGATGCACGCGCATTGGCGTCGGCGCTGGCCACCGCATCACGCGGCGCGGCAGCGGCCGGCACCAGCTGTACGGTGGTGGTCGCACCCCGCGTCTTTACCTTGCCGGCCACCAGCAGGCCGTCGCCCAGCTGTTTCGGCCGCTCCAGCACATAGCGCTTGCCGTTCGCCTCCAGGCTGATGCGGCGCTGCTTTCCGAACAGGTCCGGCACCAGGCTGGCCGGCAGCTTGGGCTGCACACTGCCATCGTCCTGCAGGCCGAACACGCCTTCGCTGACCATGGCCAGGTAACCGGCCACCGACCACAGCTGGCGCTCGGAGTTGACCACCGGGCCACTGAGCGCGCCTTCGTCCACGTGCACGGCCTGGGTGACCAGCTCGTAGTTCTCCATGTTGGAACCGGCCAGTGCCGCGCCCTGCATCAGCGAACGGATTTCGGCGGCGATGCGCGGGGCATCATCGAGCTTGCGCGCGGCACGCAGCGAGTAGGCGCTGACGAACGGCCAGATGGCGCGGTTGTGGTAGATCGGCTGCTGCGCTTCCTGCGGCCACACCACCGGGCTGCCGGCCGGCCCCATCGGGTAGGCGGCCAGCGCATGCTGCGCGCGCCCGGCGGGCAGCACGTCGGCGAGGATGCCCAGCGACAGGCCCAGCAGATCGACCTTGGCGTACGGCACCGGGTGCGCGGCCTCGCCGATGTAGCTCATGTACTGGCCCATGTCCTCGCGCCAGAAGCGTGCATCGATCTGCAGCGCCAGCGCGTCGGCCCAGGCCTTGTATTGTTCGCTGCGCTCGTCGCCCAGCTGCGCGGCCATCTGCTGGCCCAGGCGCAGCGCCTGGTAGTGCAGCACGTTGGTGGACAGCGCGTAGGAATCACCGATGAAGCGCACGTTCTCGCGCGTCCAGTCCGGGTAGGTCTGCTCACGCCAGTCCAGGAAAGACGTCTCGCCGCGGTACAGGCCCATCTGCGCGTCGAACACCATCGCCCGGTCCTGCGCCAGCGTGCCCTGCAGCGCCTGCCACACCTGGTCGGCGAACGCCGGATCATCCAGCAGGTGGCGCGCGGCGAGGAACCACACCACGCGGTCGCTGCTGATCGGCCAGCTGCCACCGGAACCGGTGTCCTGGGCAACGAACAGGCCGGGAGTGTGGCCATCGCGCGCGGCCGACAGCTTGAACTGCAGCGACTGCCGGGTGCGCTGCGGGTCCAGCTTGGCCAGTGCCAGATCGGCGGCGAAGCTGAGATCGCGGGTCCACACATAGGGCCAGCGCGCACCGGTCTGGAAGCAGTCGCACGGCACCGGTCGGCCTTCGTCGAAGGACGGATCGCGGATCGCGTCCACGCGGTCCTGGTCCATTTCCTGCTGCGCCAGCGCGAACAGCGCGTCGAACATCACGCTGCCGGTCTGGCTGCGCATGGGCGCGGCGGCGATCTGCACGGCGCCGTGCCCTTCCAGCGTGGGCGCATGCAGGACAAAGCTGCCCTTGGCAGCGGCTTCGGCACGCGCATGGCGGCCGTTGAATTCCAGGTCGGCCGCGTGCGCGGTCGTTCCCAGCGCTGCCCCAAGGGCAGCCGTCAGGCAAATGATCTTCAGCATCGAAGCGGCAGACCGGCTTGCGCCCGTCGACCTCCCTCCCTCTCTGCACCGTTGTGGGTCCGCGCCACCTTGGACGGTGCGCGGGCGCGGCGCCTCCCTCAAGGTGCCTTGGCCCCATGGTAGACGCGGCGCTGCAGCCTGCGGCCAGTTGCATACGTATTCATCGCAGTTGCGTGAAGAGCGGCGCCCACGCTGGCTTATGGTCCGGGTCTGCCAACGGCGCCTTGGGAGGGGAAATGCCGGCTTCATCTGCTGCAATCCGCGCGATGTTCGCGCACGTGATCGGCCTGGCCCTGCTGGGCCTGGCTGCCCTGGCCCAGGCCGCGCCACAGGTGGCCAGCGTGGAATCGCCGGGCAAGGTACTCAAGGTCAGCCTGGTGCTGGACGGTGGCACCGCGCGCTACCGCGTCGAGCGCTTCGGCGAGCCCGTGGTGGCCGATTCGAAGCTGGGCTTTGAACTGCGCGATGGCCGCCTGGACCGCGATTTCGCCCTGCTCGGCCAGCAGCAGCGCAGCGTCGATGACACCTGGGAACAGCCCTGGGGCGAGCGCCGGGTCACCCGCAACCACTTCAACGAACTGACCGTGCAGCTGGCCGAAACCACCGGCAGCAAGCGCCGCCTGGACGTGGTGTTCCGCGTGTACGACGACGGCCTTGGCTTCCGTTATGTGTTCCCCGAGCAGCCCAACCTGCGCGAGGCGATCATCGATGACGAGCTGACCGAGTTCGCCATCGCCCCCGATTCAACCGCCTGGTGGATTCCGGCCGGCGAGCCGATCCACTACGAGTACCTGTACCAGCGCACGCCGCTGCGCGAAGTGCCGCTGGTGCACACGCCGATGACCCTGCGCAGCCACGATGGCCTGCACGTGGCCATCCACGAGGCCGCGCTGGTGGACTACGCCGGCATGTGGCTGCGCCGCACCGAGGGCCAGCGCCTGCGCGCGCAGCTTTCGCCCTCGGCCGAAGGCTGGAAGGTGCGCCGTGCCCTGCCGTTCGCCACGCCGTGGCGCACGCTGCAGATCGCCGACCGCGCCGGTGGCCTGGTCGAATCGGACCTGATCCTCAACCTCAACGAACCCAATGCACTGGGCGATGTGAGCTGGGTGAAGCCGGCCAAGTACCTGGGCGTCTGGTGGTCGATGCACCTGGACAACGAAAGCTGGGCGACTGGCCCGAAGCACGCCGCCACCACCGCGAAGACAAAGAAGGTGATCGACTTCGCCGCCGCGCATGGCTTCCGCGGCGTGCTGGTGGAAGGCTGGAATCCCGGCTGGGACGGCATGTGGGTCGGCAACGGTTACGACTTCGATTTCACCCGCGCCACGCCGGACTTCGACATCGAGGCGCTGTCCGCGTACGGCCTGAAGAAGGGCGTGCACCTGATCGGCCACCACGAAACCGGCTGCGCCATCGAGCACTACGAAGACCAGCTGGGCGCCGCGCTGGACCTGTATGCACGGCTGGGCGTGGACCAGTTCAAGACCGGCTACGTCTGCGATGACGGCCAGGTCGACCGCCGCAATCCGGCCGGCGGCCCGCTCTGGCGCGAGTGGCATGACGGCCAGTTCATGGCCCGCCACCACCTGAAGGTGGTGCAGGAAGCCGCGCGCCGGCATCTGTCGGTGAATCCGCACGAGCCGATCAAGGACACCGGCCTGCGCCGCACCTACCCCAACTGGATCTCGCGCGAAGGCGCGCGCGGCATGGAGTACAACGCCTGGGGCCAGCCGCCGAACCCGCCCGAGCACGAGGTCAACCTGGTGTTCACCCGCATGCTGGCCGGCCCGTTCGACTACACCCCCGGCATCCTCAGCCTGAAGGGCCGCCACGGCCAGGCCATTCCCAGCACGCTGGCCCGCCAACTGGCGCTGTACGTGGTGCTGTACAGCCCGATCCAGATGGCCGCCGACCTGCCCGAGCACTACCTGCAGCACCGCGAGGCGTTCCGCTTCATCGAGGACGTGGCGGTGGACTGGGAGCAGAGCCGCGTGCTGGATGGCGAAGTGGGCGACTACGTGACGATCGTGCGCCGCGACCGCACCAGCCGTGACTGGTTCCTGGGCAGCATCACCGATGAACACGGCCGCGTGCTGCCGGTGTCGCTGGGCTTCCTGGAACCGGGCGTGCGCTACCGCGCCGAGATCTACCGCGACGGCGATGGTGCGGATTTCCGCAGCAATCCGTTCGCGTTCAAGCGCGAGACCCGCGAGGTGACCAGCGCCGATGCCCTGACCCTGGTGCTGGCGCCGGGCGGTGGCCAGGCGATCCGGTTCACCCCGCTCTGAATGGAACGGTAGTGCCGGCCGCTGGCCGGCATCCATCCGCATCGCGTGGTTGCCGGCCGGCGGTCGGCACTACCGGGATACAGACACTGGAATCGATTACAACGCTGCGAAAGCCATTGAATACGTATGCAGGGTGATTCCCGCGGAGAAGCCGCTGCCTACCATAGCGGCGACGACAGCGGCCACCGCGTCGCACGTCCACGGCACCGCCGGGACGACCACAAGATGCTCTACAACATTGCCTGGGAGGGGAAAATGTTGAACCACACGCGCACCGCGCTGAGTCTGGCGCTGGCCGTTGCACTGGTGCCGTCGCTGGCATCGGCGCAATCCACGCAGTCCACCGAAACCACCACCGGTACGTCCGCCACCAACCTGGACACCGTGCAGGTCACCGGCATCCGCCGCGGCATCGAAAACGCCATTGCGATCAAGCAGGACGCCACCTCGGTGGTTGAAGCGATCTCGGCCGAAGACATCGGCAAACTGCCCGACGTCAGCATCGCCGAATCGCTGGGTCGCCTGCCCGGCCTGGCCGCCCAGCGCGTGGCCGGCCGTGCCCAGGTCATCAGCGTGCGCGGCCTGTCGCCCGACTTCGCCACCACCCTGCTCAACGGGCGTGAAGTGGTCAGCACCGGCGACAACCGCAGCGTCGAGTTCGACCAGTACCCCTCGGAACTGGTGAACGGCGTGACCGTCTACAAGACCCCGGACGCCGCCCTGGTCGGCCAGGGCCTGTCGGGCACCATCGACATGCAGACCGTGCGTCCGCTCAGCTTCCCCGACCGCGTGATCGCCGTCAGCGGCCGCCTGCAGAAGAGTTCGCTCGGCGAAGCCGCCAATGTCGATGAATTCGGCAACCGCTTCAGCGCCAGCTACATCGACCAGTTCTTCGACAAGACCCTGGGCATCTCGATCGGCTACGCGCACAGCGACAACCCGATCCAGGAAAACCAGGTCGGCCTGTACGAGCCGTGGACCACCGAGCAGACCACCAACGGCAACCGCCCGGGCGTGGCCGCAGGCACGTACTTCTCCGACGGCATCAAGGCGCTGCGCCGTACCGGCAACAACAAGCGCGACGGCGTGATGGCCACCATCCAGTTCCGGCCGAACAACGCCTGGACCAGCACCTTCGATGCGTTCCACACCGAAGCCGAGCAGATCGACACCGCCAACCAGTTCGAGCTCAACCTGAGCAACTTCAATGGTGGCTATACCCCGGGCCTGCTGATCAGCAACCCGCAGGTCAATGCCGATGGCACTTTCACCGGTGGCACCGCCAGCGGCGTGTACCCGCTGGTGCGCGGCATGTACAACAAGCGCAAGGACAAGATCGATGCGTTCGGCTGGAACAACGAGTTCACCTTCGGCAGCGTCAAGCTGGTCGCCGATGTGAACTACTCCAAGGCCACGCGCGATGAGCTGAACCTGGAAAACAATCTGCAGCTGACCCCGATGCCACAGCTGGACACCATCGGCCTGCAGATCCGCCCGAACGGCTTCTCGCAGATCAGCCCGGGCCTGGATTACTCCGATCCCAATGCGCTGTTCCTGACCAACACCATCTATGGCTCCGGCTACGGCAAGGTGCCGCAGGTGGAAGACCGCCTGAAGGGCGCCAAGCTGGCCGCGACCATCGCCCTGCCCGAGGCCATCGCCTCGTGGGCACCGGACGTGGACATCGGCGTGAACTACGCCGACCGCCGCAAGACCAAGACCCAGTCCGAAGGCAACATCCTGCTGGGTGCGCAGGGCGATGCCAACATCGCCTCGGACCTGCAGTATTCGCCGGTCAACCTGGGCTTTGCCGGCATCGGCTACATCCCGGCCTGGAACGTGCCGGCGGCCGTGGGCCGCTACATGACCTTCAATCCGGTCGACAACCTTGATTACCTGATCCCGAAGTCGTGGGTGGTGCAGGAAAAGATCACCACCGCCTGGGCGCGCCTGAACATCAACACCGACATCGGTGAGGTGGGCGTGCGCGGCAACATCGGCGTGCAGATGCAGCACACCGACCAGAGCTCGGATTCGCGCTACTGGGACAGCTCACAGCCGGCCGGCAGCAACATCCAGCCGTACTCCAACGGCAAGACCTACAACGACTGGCTGCCGAGCTTGAACCTGGCCTTCATGTTCCCGCACCAGCAGACGCTGCGCTTCGCCGCAGCCAAGCAGGTCGCGCGCCCGCGCGTGGACCAGATGCGTGCTGGCCTGGAGTTCGGCGTGGATACCGCCACCGGCAAGCCCGGCGGCAGCGGCGGCAACCCGCTGCTGGATCCGTGGCGTGCCACCGCGCTGGACCTGTCCTACGAGAAGTACTTCGGTGAAAAGGCCTACGTGGCCGCCGCGATCTTCTACAAGGACCTGAAGAGCTACGTCTACACCCAGTCGGTGGACGACTACGACTTCACCGACCTGCTGGGCAGCTACGTGCCGCCGCCGGGCATGACCGCACCGGTGCTGACCACCGGCACGTTCTCCACCCCGGAAAACGGCAAGGGCGGCACGCTGAAGGGCCTGGAACTGACTGCATCGTTCCCGCTGGACATGCTGACCGACAGCCTGCGTGGCTTCGGCGTGCAGGCCAGTGCCACCTTCAACAAGAGCGACATCAAGATCCTCGACCCGGAAAGCGCTTCCAGCGTGGGTTCGGATCCGATCAGCCTGCCCGGCCTGTCCGAGCGCGTGTACAACTTCACCGCCTACTTCGAGCGCAACGGCTTCGAAGCGCGCGTGAGCCAGCGCCGTCGTTCGGACTTCATCGGTGAGATCGGCAACTTCAACGGCAACCGCACGCTGCGTTACGTGGTGGGCGAGAACGTGACCGATGCGCAGATCAGCTACACCTTCAGCGACAGCAGCGCCATGCGTGGCCTGACCCTGCTGCTGCAGGGAAGCAACCTGACCAACGAGCCGTACCGCACCTACGCCGGCACCACGGACCGCCCGCTGGAATACATCGAGTGGGGCCGCACCTACGTGCTGGGCGTGAACTACAAGTTCTGACCACGATCGGTAGTGCCGGCCGCTGGCCGGCAACGCACCGGTAGCGCCGGGCCATGCCCGGCGACACACAAGGGGAGCAGGACCGGAAACCCGCTGCGCAGGCAGCGGGTTTTCTTTTTGCGCATGGACACCGCATCCACGCATGGCGTGGATGCACCCGGCAGAACATCATGAGATCAGCACAGCGCAGCTGATGGCGATGACCAGCATCATCACCAGCAGGATGCGCCCGCTGGATCGGCCAAGAGCATGGCCAACATTGTTCAGGGCCACGGTAATGATCTGCCCCAGCAGTTCCCACATGGCACAACCTCTCTCTCGTCAGGACTCAGGCGCCCTCTTCCGGGGAACCACTGGTGGAACGCAAATGGACAGGCGGCAGGTCGAATCGCCTGGCCCAGACCAGCAGGACGCGGTGCTGCAGTTCACCTGTCGTGGAGAAGTAACGCACCGCTCGGTCTTCCGCGTTGTAATACGCCGCGTGCAGGGCGCCATCGGGATAGACCAGGACCGCCGCGGCATGGTGTGCAGGGAAACCCAAGCGCCACCCATCCAGCAGCAGCCCTCCATCCTTGAGCGGCACCGGCACCGCCGACTCGTCGAAGTTGCGCCGGAACGCCGCGTACTCCCCTCCGAGCAACTGCTTCAGGCCAGGCACCACGTCAGAGCCCTCGAAGGCATCCTCCAGCGCGGGGCCCACGATCATGATGGGCGTGGCGCAGACGGGATGGGCAACGGACAGTGCCACCGCCAGTGCCAATACACGCAACCAGGAATCAAAGGAACGCATCGGAAATCCGCCATGCAGGGAGGGCCATCAGGATCAGTGGCTTGAAGACCGCCGGCCACCGTGCATTACCATCTTCAAGCGTGTCGCCCAGAACAACAAGAAACCCGATGAATGCCCCGAACCAGATTCTGCAGAAGACCCTGATGGCACTTCATCGTGATGCCAGCGAAGTACACCGGCTGTGGCATGACAAGGCCCGGTTGCTACCGCTGCTGGAATGCGCACTGGCCATCCAGGCCGGGCAGCCGGGCCGCACCGCGCTTGGCCAGAGCGCGGCGTATCTGATCAATTACGTACTGGTTTTCTTTGCAGGCACGGCAGAAGGTCTTGGTGCACTGCTCAGGTCACTACCCCGGGCCGATCTACGCGCCACCCTCGCAAACCAATGGCTGTCCAACGAACTCATCGCATTGGCTGAAGTCTCGGCATTGGCCCGATCGCAGGACGTATGGACGCTTGAACACCTGTCTGCAGAGGATACAGAGTGGCTTGCCCGGCTCAGTGCCCAGTATCTGCTGAGGCATGCGCTGCCGAACTCCCTATCGGTGCAGGTCCTGGTGCCGGAAGAACTCAGGCTTGGCCCGCTTGCCCGGGAGTACCTGCTTGGCTGGGCCTGCGAAGAAGGCAAGCTTGACCCCGCCGCCACGCAGTACTTCGCGCAGGCGCATCCTGCCAAGTTCGCGATGCTGCAGACCCTGGCTGCCGCGCATCCTCCTGCCGCTACGCGGCCGCTGTGACAGGCGGCATGTGCCGAAGCAGAAGCGTCCAGCATCGCGTTCAGACGACAGTCCCGGAAAAAAAGGGGCGGGGCGCTCCGGCCCCGTCCCCGCAAGTACCGCCACCGGAGAAATCGATCAGCAGCCCGGCGGTCTGTGCGATGCAGCCAACGTATTGCCTCGCCCAGGCCCGCAGCGCCAGGTGGTGGGGCTGGTCTGCGTTCGAGAAATGGCGCGGGGCGCGCTGACCCGCGTTGTAGTAGGCCGCGTCCAGGCTTCCGTCTGGATGCAGCACCACCACCGCACCGTAGGAATCAGGAAAGCCCAGCCGCCACCCGGCCAGCAGCAGGCCACCACTCTTCAGCGGCACCGGCGTCGCAGATTCATCGAAGTTGCGCCGGAACGCCGCGTACTCCGGCCCGAGCAACTGCTTCAGGCCGGGCACCACGTCAGAACCCTCGAAGGCCTCTTCCAGCGCCGGGCCCACGATCACGATGGGTGTGGCGCAGGCGGGGTGGGCAATGGACAGCGCCACCGCCAGTGCCAACAGGCGCAACAGCGAAGATAAGCCATGCATCGGAGGGCCACCATGGAGGGGGGCCACCAGTGTCCACGCCCACCCCGGCCGTTTCCATTCCAATAGTTGGAAAGTGACGGCCAACAGCGACCCACAAAAAAGGGACGGGGCGCTTCGGCCCCGTCCCCGCAAGTACCGCCACCGGAGAAATCGGTCAGCTGCGTCGTGCGCAATACACCGCGCGCGGCGGCAGCTGGAGTTCATTGCCCTGCACCGTGCCCGCATCCGGGCCCGGCACCGCCACCTGCTGCCAGTTGCCCGGCGGCAGCGGATGGCTCACCGCCTCGGCCGACAGGTTGAAGGCCAGCAGGAGGGTTTCATCTGCAAGCATACGCTCGAACAGCAGCACTGGCTCGGCACTGTCCAGGAAACGGATGTCGCCGTGCTGCAGGGCCGGCTGGGTCCGCCGCCAGGCGAGGAAGCCGCGGAAGGCCGCCAGGACCGAACCCGGGTCGGCCTCCTGCACCGCCACCGCCGCCGCCCGGTGCTCGGCCGGGATCGGCAGCCAGGGCTTGCCGGTGGTGAAGCCGGCCAGCGGGGCGTCGGTCCACGGCATCGGCGTGCGGCAGCCATCACGGCCCTTGAAGTTCGGCCAGAAGGTGATGCCGTAGGGGTCCTGCAGGTCCTCGAAGGCGACTTCCGCCTCGGCCAGGCCCAGCTCTTCCCCCTGGTACAGGCAGACCGAACCGCGCAGCGAGCACAGCAGCGCCACCAGCATGCGGGCCAGGCGCGGGTCGGACGGACGGCCGCCCCAGCGGCTCACCGCCCGTTCGACGTCATGGTTGGACACCGCCCAGCACGGCCAGCCTTCGGTCATCACCGCTTCCAGGCGGGAGACCGTGTCGCGGATGTAGGCCGCGCTGTAGTCGTCCACCAGCAGCTCGAAGCTGTAGCCCATGTGCAGGCGGCCGTCCTGGGTGTACTCGGCGGTGGTGGCCAGCGAGTCCTCCGAGGAGATCTCGCCCAGGCTCACCGCCCCCGGGTACTCGTCCAGCAGCGCGCGCAGCTGCTCCAGGAACGGCAGGTTCTCCGGCTGGGTGTTGTTGTAGTAGTGGTACTGGTACGCGTACGGATTGTCCGGGCTGAAGCCGCGGCCCACGCGCTTGTCCGCCGGCTTGGGCGGGTTGTCGCGCAGCTGCGCATCGTGGAAGCAGAAGTTGATGGCGTCCAGGCGGAAGCCGTCCACGCCGCGGTCGAGCCAGAACCGCACGTTGTCCAGGGTGGCCTGCTGTACGTCCGGGTTGTGGAAGTTCAGGTCCGGCTGGTCGACCAGGAAGTTGTGCAGGTAGTACTGCTCGCGGCGCGGCTCCCACTGCCAGGCGCCGCCACCGAACAGCGACAGCCAGTTGTTGGGCGGGGTGCCGTCCTCGCGCGGGTCGGCCCACACGTACCAGTCGGCCTTGGGGTTGGTCCGGTCCTGGCGGCTCTCGCGGAACCAGGCATGCTCGAGCGAGGTGTGGCTGAGTACCTGGTCGATCATCACCTTCAGGCCCAGTCCATGCGCCTTGGCCAGCAGGCGGTCGAAGTCCTCCAGGCTGCCAAACAGCGGGTCGACATCGCGGTAGTCGGCGATGTCATAGCCGAAATCGGCCATCGGCGATTTGAAGAACGGCGAGATCCAGATCGCATCGGCGCCCAGCGCCGCGATGTGGTCCAGCCGCTCGATGATGCCCGGCAGGTCGCCCACCCCGTCGCCGCTGGCGTCGAGGTAGCTGCGCGGGTAGATCTGGTAGATGACGGCTCCGCGCCACCATGGATTGTGCGACATCGACAGCCCCCCTCCGGGCATGCGGGACCCACCGGAAGCGGGCCGAAAACCAACTCCGGCAAGCTTAGCGGCGGCTTCCCGGGCATGGCGCTGCCTGCATACGTATTCACGCCGCCGGGCCGGCCAACGCCCTGCGAAAAGGCCGGATGGGCCGGTTTCCGCCCGATTTCACGGCCAGCCCCTATAATTGGCGGTGAGCCTGAAAGCCTGATCGCATGACCATCACCGAAGACACCCGTCCCGCCCTGGGCCTGCCCCAGATCCAGTCGCTTGCTGCGGCCGACATGGCCGCCGTCGATGCCCTGATCCGGCACCGCTTGTCCTCGGACGTCGTACTGATCAACCAGATCGCCGACCACATCATTTCCGCCGGCGGCAAGCGCCTGCGGCCGATGCTGGTGATGCTGGCCGGGCATGCTGTCGGCACGGCCGGCCCGGAACACCACCAGCTGGCGGCGATCATCGAGTTCATCCACACCTCCACCCTGCTGCATGACGACGTGGTGGACGAATCGAGCCTGCGGCGCGGCCGCAGCACCGCCAATGCCCTGTGGGGCAACGCGCCGAGCGTGCTGGTGGGTGACTTCCTGTATTCGCGCAGCTTCCAGCTGATGGTGGAACTGGACCGCATGCCGGTCATGCAGATCCTGGCCGACACCACCAACCGCATCGCCGAAGGCGAAGTGCTGCAGCTGCTGCACGTGCACAACCCGGATACCGACGAAGCTGCCTACCTGCGCGTGATCGAGCGCAAGACCGCGGTGCTGTTCGCCGCCGGCACCCGCCTGGGCGCGCTGGCCAGCGGCGTGGACGAAGCCACCCAGCAGGCCCTGTACGACTACGGCATGCGCCTGGGCTATGCCTTCCAGATTGCCGACGACGTGCTGGATTACTCGGCCAACGCCGAGGAACTGGGCAAGAACCTGGGCGACGACCTGGCCGAAGGCAAGGCGACCCTGCCGCTGATCCACGCCATGGCCCATTCGGACGACGCCACCCGCGAGCGCCTGCGCAGCATCGTGCAGGACGGCGACGCCTCGGCCATGCCGGAAGTGCTGGCCGCCATCCGCGCCACCGGCGGCCTGGACTACAGCCGCCGCCGTGCCGAGGAATACGCCGAAGCCGCCGAGCGCGCGCTTGACGGCCTGGGCGACAACGATGCCGTGGCGGCCCTGCGCGGCCTGGCCCGTTACGCGGTGCAGCGCTCGCATTGATGGGTGAAGGTGTGCCGACCAACGGTCGGCACCTACCTCGTCCTGTGGGTGCCGACCAACGGTCGGCACCTACCTCTTCCTGTGTGTGCCGACCAACGGTCGGCACCTACCTCGTCCTGTGGGTGCCGACCGTTGGTCGGCACAGAAGCATCGGTGGGTGCCGACCGTTGGTCGGCACGCCTTTGATTACCGGAACCGCTCCTCGAAGAACTCATCCAGCGCCTTCCATGCGCGCTTGGCCGCCCGTTCGTTGTACTGGCAGCCGGGCGGATTGTTGGCGTCACGCTCGGCGAAGCAGTGCACTGCGCCGCTGTAGTTGGTGAACTCCCAGTCGACCTTGGCCGCGTCCATTTCCTTCTGGAAGCTGCCGATGTCTTCGGCGGTCACGCTCTTGTCATCGGCGCCGTTGAGCACCAGCACCGAGGGATGGCTGCCACCGGCCTGTGCCGCCAGCGGCGAGCCCAGCCCGCCGTGCAGGCTGACCACGCCCGCCAGCGGCGCACCGGCACGGGCCAGTTCCAGCACCGTGGTGCCGCCGAAGCAGAAGCCCACCGCACCGATCCGGCTGGCATCCAGCGGTGCCTTGCCGGCCTGGGCCTTGAGCACGTTCACCGCCTCCAGCGCGCGCGCCCGCAGCAACGGCCGGTCATTGCGCAGCTTGGTCGCCACCGGGCCGGCCTCGGCATCGGTCTTCGGCCGCACGCCCTTGCCGTACACATCGGCCACCAGCACCACGTAGTCATCGCCGGCCAGCTGCTTGGCCTTCTCGATGGCCGATTCGTTCACGCCCTTCCAGTTGGGCACCATCACCAGGCCCGGGCGCTTGTCGTTGTCGCCGTCGTCATAGACCAGCACGCCACTGAAGGTCGTGCCCTGGTGCTTCCATTCCACCGGCTGGATCTTCATCGCCGCCCAGGCCGGCATCGCCGCCAGCCCCAGCACCATCGCCACGCCACAACGCCATCGGTTCATGTGACTGTTCCACTGAAAAGGGAATGGAGGGGATCACGTCGCAGAACACCCTCCCGCGTCGCATTCTGCATTGGCGACGTGACGCAGGTGTGGTTGGATACGACCTGATCCCCTCCGCCCCTCTTTTACATGAACCTTGTTGATCGCTTTCTCTCCGGCCTTGTCCCGCGCCTGCCTGCCGAGGACGCTGCGCAGTGGGCACATGTCCAGGGCGCCAGCGCCGAAGACCTGCAGCGCCTGCGCACGCAGTGGCCGCAGGTGCCCGACAGCCTGCTGGTCCTGCTGTCGCGGGTGGATGGCACGCACTTCCGCGAGTATCCCGGTGGCGAAGTGGTGGTCTACGTGCTGGGTTCGGACGTCGAGGACGGCGGCTACCCGTACTACCTGCGCTCGGTCGCGCAGATTTTCGAAGACCAGCAGCAGTGGGACGACAGCATCCGCTCCATCTACGAGGAGTGGCTGGATGACGAGCCGGAGATCCTGGGCGATGGCATCGATGGCGACCTGCCGATGAACCGTCGCCTGTGTTTCTCGCACTGCATGAACAACGGCGGCACCTCGATGCTGTACCTGGATTTCGACCCCGCGCCCGGCGGCACCGTCGGCCAGGTGGTGCGCTACCTGCATGATCCGGACAGCTATGCAGTCATCGCGCCCAGCTTCGATGCCTACCTGCAGCAGTTGATTGATCGCGATTACGCGTTCATCGATCAGGAGTAGATCCACGCCATGCGTGGATGGCGCTCTCAGCCGTGCTCGATCCAATGCAACGTGCCCGGCGCGAGCGCCAGCAGATCCGCAGCGGCCAGCTGATCCCGCGACCAATGATGTTCCGGCGGGTTCGGCTGCTGGGCACTCACCGCACCGTCGTAGTCACGCACCAGCAGGCCGATGCGCGCCGCACCGGCCTGCAGCAGCGCGTCGATGCGCTGCAGCCACTGGCCGGCATCACCCAGGCCTTTGCTCTGGCGTGCCTGCCGCTCCTGCTCGAAATGCGCCAACTGCTCGGCCAGGGCGCGGGCGATCTTCGCCTCGCTCCAGCCCTTCTTCCGCCAGCGCTCGGCATCGCCCTTCCATTCCGGCTCCGTGCGTGCCGACGCCAGGGCCGTGCCGCAATCGCAGTGCGCGGCGCTCAGCCACGGCTGCCAGCCGGGCCCGACCGCCGCCTGCAGGCTGGGCGATGCCTGGGCGAACAAGCTCCGGCCGCTGCGCTTCATGATCGCGGCGGCTTCAACGTGCGCAAACGAGGTGGGCAGGAACAGGGTGATGAAGGTGCACATGCAGGCTTCTCGAATCCGTCCGGGAATGCGCCGATGGTAACTCGCCCCCTGCAACTCGCTGGGGTCAGAGCCCTTTCCTGCGGAAAGGGATCCGACCCCGGGCCGGTGGATCAGGCGATGCCCAAGCCTGGAATCGCGCTGATGCTGTCCGGATCGAACCCGGCCAGTTCTGCGAAGTGGCGGCCGCGGGCCACGTAATCGCGGTAGGCACCAAAGCTCGGCGCGCCCGGCGACAACAGCACCACCCCGCCCTGCGCACCCAGCGCCGCGCGTGCCAGCGCCATCGCCTCGGGCAGATCGCCTGCCGCGTGCAGGCCGAAACGGCCGGCATCCGCCAGCGGCTGCAGCATCGCGTGGATGCGCGGGCCGTTGCTGCCCATGGTCACGATCTCCACCGGCGGCACGTCGTGCGCCATGTGCTGCATGAAATCGGTCCAGTCCAGGCCACGGTCGTGCCCGCCCACCAGCAGCGCGATGCGCTGGCCGGCGAAGCACTCCAGCGCGGCCAGGCTGGCATGTGGCGTGGTGCTGATCGAATCGTTCACGTAGGTCAGGCCATCGGCCACGCCGAGGCGCTGCAGGCGATTCGGCAGGGGCCGGAAATCCTGCACCGCCGGTGCCAGCGCCACCGCGTCCAGGCCCAGCGCTTCCAGCGCGGCCAGCACCGCGCACAGGTTGCCACGGTTGTGGCGGCCCGGCAGCGGCGTGTTGCGGGTATCGAACACGGCCTGTTCGCCGCGATGCACGATGTCACCGCGCATGTGCCAGCCCTGCGGCTGGTTGAACCAGACCACCTCGCTGTCAGGCAACGACAGCGCGGCCAGGTGTGGATCGGCCGCGTTGAGCACGGCGATCCGCGGCGCGGCGTCGGTCACCAGCCGCAGCTTGTCTTCGATGTAGCGCTGTTCGCTGCCGTGCCAGTCCAGGTGTTCCGGGAACAGGTTCAGCACCACCGCCACCTGCGGGTGGGCGCCACTGCGCGCCACTTCGCCGGTCTGGTAGCTGGACAGTTCCACCGCCCAGTACTCGGGCGCAGGCTGCGGGTCCAGCACTTCCAGCAACGGCAGGCCGATGTTGCCGACCAGGCCGGTGCGGTGGCCGGCGGCGCGCAGCAGGTGCGCGACCAGCGCGGTGGTGGTGCTCTTGCCCTTGGTGCCGGTCACGCACACGGTGTCGTGCACGATGCCGTCGTCAGCCGCGTGTTCGGCAAACCACAGCGCAGTGCCACCGATGAAGGTGGTGCCCTGCCCTGCCGCCGCCAGCGCGATCGGCTGGTACGGGCTGATGCCGGGCGACTTGATCACCACCTCGAACGCGGCCAGCGCTTCAGCGGAAGGTTCACCGCGCACGTCCAGTGCGCCCCGCGTTTCCGCGCGTGCCGCCTCTACCTCGGCGGCCGGGCAGAACAGGCTCAGGGCCAGCGCAGGCAGGCGCGCGTGCAGCACGGCAAATGCCGCACGGCCCTCACGCCCCCAGCCCCACAGCGCAACGCGCTTTCCTTCAAGCTTCGAAATCTTCACGTACCCGTTCCCACAGCGCTGCCGGAACGCGATGCTCGCCCTGCAGCTGCAGCAGCGGCGCCAGTTCCAGCTCGGCGGCATCCAGCTGCGGCTGGATCTCATTGCAGAAGCGCTTCACCAGCGCGTCTTCCTTCCATTCCGGGCGCTGCGCCAGGGTCGCCATCGCTGCACGCGACTCGCGGCCTTCGCCCACGCATTCGAACGGCTTGTGGTCCTGGAACTCCAGCAGTGCGTCGAAACCACCGGCCTGCGCGGCATCGTCCAGCAGGTTGCGGCCGAAGATGCGCACCAGGCGGGTCTTGGGCATGAACGGGGCCAGCGCCAGGAACACGAAGTGACACTTCGGGCAGACACCGCACCAGCGGTTCACCGGGCGCTCGCCCAGGATATGGAAATTGCGGTTGCAGCTGGAGAAATGCGCGTCGTAGAAATCGCTCTTGGCGAACTGGCGGGCCACCGCCAGCTCGGACATCGGGCGCAGCAGCGAGTAGTACTGCAGATCGGCGGCCACCTGCTTCTGCACGTGGTTGCCGAACGCCTGCTCGAATGCCCAGCCCTTGGACCACTGGTGGTTCACTTCGCCGGTGCCCGGAATCTGGCTGCCGTAGCTGGCCGAACGCTCGTTGGAGAACACCACCTGGTCCACGCCCTGCAGCAGCGCGGCCAGCACCATGATCGCCGAGTTCACCGCGGTGACCGGGATATGGCCGTTCCAGGCGCCCTGGCGGTTGAGCTCGAACAGTTCCGGCGCCAGCGCGCGGCCCAGGTTGAGGGTCGGCAGGCCGGTGCGCTCGGCGCAGGCGCGGATCAGCTGCGAACCACCGATCCAGGTCACCGTCTCGTCCACGCCGGCACGGCGCAGCGCTTCGATACTCACCAGCGAATCCTTGCCGCCGCCGATGGCCACCAGCGCATGCGGCTGCAGGCCCAGCACCGGCGCCTGCACCGCTTCGCCCTGTACCGGCAGGCGGAAGCGCCCGCGCAGGTTCAGGCCGTTGCGGTAGGCGAACTCGCCCAGGCCGTTGAGGTAGACCGTCTCCACCAGCGCTGCGGTATCGGCATCGATGGCATAGCTGTCGATGCTGACCGTTTCCGGCACGCCCGCCTTGTAGTAGCTGACACCGGCAATCAGGTGCAGCAGCTGCAGTGCGCGCTGCACCGCGGCGGCACGCGCGTCGTCCAGTACGAACGGGGCGCCGGGCACGGTAATGGTTTCCACCATCTCCGGGCCGTCATCGAAAGCGTAGACCAGCTTGGCCACGCCGGTATCCGCGGCGAATTCGCAGCGGACGAAGCGGAAGCGGGAAACCTGGTGTTTGTCGAAAGCAGTCATGGTGTTTCCGGTCAGGCACGGACCCGCGCGCGGGCGCGGGGCGTGTCGGTGGGCGGGTGCAGGGCGCGGGTGGTGATCACTCGATCACGTCTTCGCGCGGCATCGCCCGCTGGTTGTAGGTGTTGGACATCACATAGCCGTAGGCACCGGCGTCGGCGATCAGCATCACATCGTCCGGCGCAGTGGACACCGGCAGCTTGCGGCGCTTGCCGAACACATCGCTGGATTCGCAGATCGGGCCGACCACGTCGAACGCCGCCTCGGCATAGCCGCCCTGGCGGCTGAGGTTCTCGATGTCATGCCAGGCGTCATACAGCGCCGGGCGCATCAGGGTGTTCATGCCGGCATCCAGCCCGACGCGGCGCACGCCGTCCTTTTCCACCACCTGGGTGGCATGGGTCAGCAGCACGCCCGATTCGGCCACCAGGTAGCGGCCCGGCTCGATCGCAAGGCGGAACGCCGGGTGCAGCGCCTTCACTTCGGCCAGGCCCTCGGCCCAGGCATCCAGGTCGAACGGCTCGTCTTCGTCGCTGTACGGAATCGGCAGGCCGCCACCGATGTCGATGGTCTGCACGCTGCCGATGCGGCGGGCGAAACCGGCCAGCTCATCGCACATCAGGCGCCAGTGCTGCGCGGTTTCCACGCCGCTGCCCAGGTGCGCGTGCAGGCCGACCACGCGGGTGCCCAGGTCGGTGGCGGTGCGCACGAACTCATCCACGCGCGCCATCGGCAGGCCGAACTTGGAATCCTTGCCGCCGGTGCGGACCTTGGCGTGGTGGCCTTCGCCACGGCCCAGGTCGACGCGCAGCCAGATTTCGCGGTTGCGGAACAGGTCCGGCCAGCGCTGCAGCGCTTCCAGGTTGTCCACGGTGACGGTGACACCGAGCGCGAAACCGGCTTCGTACTCTTCGCGCGGGCAGAAGCTGGGGGTGAACAGCACGCGCTTGGGCGACAGCTCGGGCAGGTGCTGGAACACGTGCTTCAGCTCGCCGTGCGAGACGCATTCCAGGCCGAAGCCTTCGGCTTCCAGCAGCTCAAGGATGGCCGGGTGGCTGTTGGCCTTGATCGCGTAGTAGCGCTGGTCGATCGGCTTGATCGCGGCCAGCGCGCGGGCGCGGGCACGCACGGTCGGCAGGTGGTAGACGTAGCGCGGCGTACCGGCGTCGGCCAGCTGCAGCAGGTGCGCACGCTGGCCGCGCCACCACGGCGTGCCGCGCGGGCGCACGGTGCCGGCGATCTCGCGCCAGCGCGGGCCGAACACTTCGGTCTCTTCCACCGGCATCGCGCCGCTGTCGATCAGCTCGGCATGCAGGATCGGCAGCAGGCCATCGGCATCGGCTTCATCGATGACGAAGGTCAGGTTCAGGTCGTTGGACGACTGCGAGATCATGTGCACGCGCTCGCGGCCGAAGGTGGCCCACACGTCCGACAGCTTGTGCAGCAGCGAACGCATGCCACGGCCGACCAGGGTGATGGCCGCGCACGGCACGATCACCTTCACCTTGCAGATCTGCGACAGGTCGGCCGACAGCGCGGCCAGCACATCGGTGTTGACCAGATTCTCGGACGGGTCCAGCGATACGGTGACGTTGGTCTCGGCCGAACCGATCAGGTCCACCGACAGGCCATGCTTCTTGAACAGGCCGAACACATCGGCCAGGAAGCCGACCTGCTGCCACATGCCGATGCCTTCCATCGACACCAGCACGATGCCGTTGCGGCGGCTGATCGCCTTCACGCCCGGTACCGGTGCGGCGCTGCCATCGATGCTGGTGCCCGGCAGTTCCGGGCGCTCGGTATCGAGGATGGCCATCGGCACGCCGGCATCGCGGCACGGCTTGATCGAGCGCGGGTGCAGCACCTTGGCGCCGGTGGTGGCGATTTCCTGCGCTTCGTAATAGTCCAGGCGGGTCAGCAGGCGCGCGTCCGGCACATCCTTGGGGTTGGCGCTGAACATGCCCGGCACGTCGGTCCAGATTTCCACGCGGCTGGCGCCCAGCAGCGCACCGAAGTACGCCGCCGAGGTATCAGAACCGCCGCGGCCGAGGATGGCGGTGCCGCCGTCGGCGTGGCGGGAAATGAAGCCCTGGGTGATCAGCAGACGGGTCGGCTGCGCGCGGAAGCGCTGCATCCACTCCGCGTCGGCGCGCCACTGGCAGTTCACCGACAGGCGCTGCGACCAGTCGCTCTGGTTCGGCTGCGGCGGCATCGCGTCCAGCCACTGGCGGGCGTCCATCCAACCCATGTCCAGGCCCGAGGCGTGCAGGTAGGCCGCGCCCAGGGTCGAGGACAGCAGTTCGCCCTGGCCCAGCACTTCAGCCTGCCATTCCAGCGGGCGGGTGGCCGCGCGCGGGTCATCCAGCAGCCCCTGCAGGGCGGCCAGGCGTTCGCCCAGCACCTCGCGGCCCAGGCCGAGCTCGGCCAGGAAGCCCTCATGGCGTTCGACCAGGGCGGCCACGCGATCGCGGCTGTCCGGCGCGCCATCGGCAATCGCGGTCAGTTCGTTGGTGACCCCGGACAGCGCCGAGACCACCACCAGCACGCGCGAGCCGGTCTCTTCCGCACGTTTTTTCGCCAGCTTCCCGATCGTGTCCCAGCGGTGGCGACGCGACACCGAGGTGCCGCCGAACTTCAGTACGATCCAACGATCGACAAGGGGGGAAGCTGACATGGATAGGCTATGTGTAATGTGGGGGAGCCGCCCGAGGGGGCGGAACCTTCGATTCTAAGCCCAATGGACCCGCCGATGGCCGCCTTCCGCTACCTGCAGCTTGATGTCTTCGCCCACCAGCCCGGCAGCGGCAACCCGCTGGGCGTGGTGCTGGACGCCGACGGGCTGTCCGCCGGGCGCATGCAGGCGCTGGCGGCCTGGCTGAACCTGTCCGAGACGGTGTTCTTCCTGCGCCCCAGCGCCCCCGGCGCCGACTACCACATCCGCATCTTCACCCCCGGCAGCGAGCTGCCGTTTGCCGGCCACCCCAGCGTCGGCGCGGCCTGGGCGGCGGTGACCTGCGGCCTGGCCACGCCGCGCGACGGCGGCGCCCTGGTCCAGCAGTGCGCTGCCGGCCTGCTGCCGGTGCGGGTGAGTGGCCCGGCGGACGCGCCCAGCATCGAACTGGCCAGCCCGCCGGCACGCCACCTGCCGACCGCGCCCGGGCAGGTGCCGGAACCGCTGCAGGCCCTGGCCGCCAGCGGCCACGCGCCCGAACTGTGGGACAACGGCCCGCGCTGGTGGCTGCTGCCGCTGCGCGATGCCGCCGCCGTGCGCAGCCTGGCCCCGGACATGGCCGCCCTGCGCGACTGGACCAATGCCACCGGCGCGACCGGGGTGGCGGTGTTCGCCGATGAAGCCGGCGCTGGGCACAGCCGCGTGGTGCGCGCGTTCTGCCCCGGTGATGCGGTGAACGTGCCCGAGGACCCGGTGACCGGCAGCGCCAACGCGCTGATCGGCGCCTGGCTGCGTGCGCGAGGTGCCCTGTCCGGCGGCGGTGGCGCGTACGTGGCCAGCCAGGGCCGCGAAGTCGGCCGCGACGGCCGCGTCCATGTCCGCGTCGATGCCGAAGGCACGGTGTGGATCGGCGGCCAGGTACAGCCGGTGATCGACGGCAGCATCCACTGGTAGCGCCGGGCCACGCCCGGCGGCGTCACCCCGCCGCGCTGCGCGCTCGCGGGGCATGGCCCCGCGCTACCATTTCCGCATTTCCTGGAGTTCTACCCCCTATGACCACCCGCCGTTTCCTGCAGCTCGATGTGTTCTCGCCGCGCGCCGGCGCCGGTAATCCGCTGGCCGTGGTGCTGGATGCCGAGGGCCTGGACGACGCGGCCATGCAGGCCATCGCTCGCTGGACCCGGCTGCCGGAAACCACCTTCGTGTTCGCCCCGCAGGCCGCCGGCAGCAGCTACCGGCTGCGCATGTTCAGCCCTCAGAAGGAGGTTCCGTTCGCCGGCCACCCCAGCGTCGGCACCGCCCATGCGGTGCTGCAGGCCGGCCTGGCTGCGCCGGTCGAGGGCGTTCTGGTGCAGGACGGCATCGCCGGGATGCTGCCCCTGCAGGTCAGCGGTGAAGGCGCGCAGCAGCGCATCGCCATCCGTACCCCGCGCGCGCAGCTGGCCGAAACCGCACAGGCCGGGGATCCGCGCCTGCAGCCAGCGCTGAAGGGCTGGCCGCTGGGCGAACTGCCGCCGGCACGCATGCAGGGCGGCCGCAGCTGGTGGGTGGTGCAGGTGGCCAGCGAGGCCGCGCTGCGTGCGCTGCAGCCGGACTGGGACGCCATCGCCACGCTGGCCGAATCCACCGACAGCATGGGCGTGTTCGCCTACGCCTTCAGCGATGGCAGCGAAGGTTTCGACCTGGCCGTGCGCGCGTTTGTCGGCAACGGGCGGCGCTTCGAGGATGCCGCCTCCGGTGCGGCCAATGCCGTGCTGGCGGCCTGGCTGGACCTGCGCGGCGTGCTGCCGCGCGGCCGCGAAGCGTATGAAGTCAGCCAGGGCCGCGAGGTTGGCCACGATGCGCGGCTGACGCTGCGCGTGGACGAGGCCGGCGAGGTCTGGTCCGGCGGCCAGGTGCAGACGGTGATTGCCGGAACGATTGATTGGTGATTGCGCTGGGGATGGTAGAGCCGGCCGCTGGCCGGCTGTTACCTGGACCTCGACATCATGCGGTTGCCGGCCAGCGGCCGGCACTACCGTGACTATCCCGGCCCGCGATTTCTCAGCCCAGCTCGGCTTCCAGGCTGATCGGCACCGCGCTGAGCGCCTTGGACACCGGGCAGTTCTGCTTGGCGTCGTCGGCGATCGCGCGGAACTGCGCGGCATCGATGCCCGGCACCACCGCCTTCACCTTCAGCCGGATCTGCGACAGCTGCGGGCCACCTTCCATCGACAGGTCGACCTTGGCTTCGGTATCCAGCGAGGTCGGTGTAAACCCGGCATCACCCAGCTTGGCCGACAGCGCCATGGTGAAGCAGCCGGCGTGCGCGGCGGCGATCAGCTCCTCCGGATTGGTGCCTTTCTCATCGCCGAAGCGGCTGTTGAAGCCGTAGCGGGTCTTGTCCAGCAGCCCGCTCTGCGGCGTGCTCAACTGGCCCTTGCCCGACTTGAGGTCCCCTTCCCAGTGCGCGGTGGCGTGTCGCGAGATTCCCATGTGCTGCTCCTGCGTGGCGGTGATGAACGGCTACCCTCGCACGGCTCGCGTTAGCCCTGCGTCGCCCCGCCGCAGGGCACGCCGCAGTCCCAGGCCAGCCCGGTGGACACTTCCTCGCCAGCGCGAAATGAATTTTTCCCTTGTTTTCAGCGGTTTCGCGCGTTCCGCAGCAGCGGCACCCCCTATTGCGCACTGCAGCGCACCGCCTGTTTGCCCGCTTCCGGACATGTACTGAATCGGCCTGGATATGAAAAAACATGCACTTTCAGCGCTCCGGGCTATTGGCGGCGCTCGAGAGTTGCCCTACATTGCGCTTGCCGACGGGGTTCGGCGCCGACCACACAACCAACCGTTCACGGAACAGGAAACCATGGCAAAGACCGCTAAGAAGGCTGCCCCGAAAAAGGCAGTGAAGAAAGTCGCGACGAAGGCTGCCGCCAAGCCGGCCGCTCCGAAGCCGATCAAGGAAGTGCTGACCAAGTCGGGCCTGGTTGCACACATCGTGGAAGCGTCCGGCGTTGTTGCCAAGGACGTGCGCGCGGTGCTGGCCTCGCTTGAAACCGCCGTTGCTTCCTCGGTGCACAAGAAGGGCGCTGGCTCCTTCACCCTGCCGGGCCTGCTGAAGATCTCGACCGTCAGCGTGCCGGCCAAGCCGAAGCGCAAGGGCATCAACCCGTTCACCAAGGAAGAGCAGTGGTTCGCTGCCAAGCCGGCCACCACCAAGCTGAAGGTGCGCCCGCTGAAGAAGCTGAAGGACGCCGCGCTCTAAGCGCGCGCCCAACGGCATCTTCCGACGGGACGGCGCAGGCCGTCCCGTTTTTGTTTGGGGCGGCGCCCGCCCCCATGCAAACCGCAACACAGCGTTTCCGTCCCGCAGCGTTCCCGCTGACAGCCGCACCAGCATTGGCCGGGACCTCGTTTTTCACTGTCGGGAACGGACCGGGTGGAACACTGCGTGCAGCCCCGGCCGTCGCCGCCGGTCGCCGCCTTGCCTATGGTGGGCACATCCCTCCACACCCAGGCGAGCACACCCTCATGGCCAGCCCCTCCACCCGCTACCGGATCTCGGTGACCCCGATCGAAAAGGACGGGCACCAGTGCACCGGGCGCTGCACCATCGAACTGGAACACCGCGCCCGCCGCGACCTGATGCGCCTGCTGGAAACCGCGCCGCGCACGGCCGGGCTGAGCGGTGACGAGCGCGCCACCCTGGTGGTCGCGACCCAGCTGCTGCGCGACATCGTGCAGCGCCACGCCGACACCGACGGCCATGCGCTGGCGGCGATCGCCGCACAGGTGCTGCCGGCCCTGGACGCGTTGGAACAGCTGCCCGCATCGCGCTGAGCCCGGCGCTGCCGATACACTGCCGTTCTCCAGGTCGCCTCGGGGAGGAGGCAGACATGCGCAGTGCCCTGTTGTTGATCGCGTCGTTGTCCATGCTGGGCTGTTCCAGCCCGACCCCGCCTGATGCCGCCGCCGAAGCCCCTTCCGCCGATGCGGCGACGGCAGGCCCGGGCCGCCCCGCTTCGACAGGCGAAGCACCCGCCGTGGCGGCGCTCGGCATCGATCCGCTGTATGCGGCCGTCGCGCCCGATGGCGAAACGCCGGCGCGACTGCTCAACCGCTACGTGCTGGACCTGCTCAACCACAACAAGGCCGGTATCGAAGCGGCGTGGGCCATCGCCCCGCCCGATGCACGCCGTGCCGATGATGCTGCGCTGCGCCTGCTGCCGGACGTGCGCAACCTGCGCCTGGACAGCGACCCGCCCGTGCCACGGGACGAACAGCAGCCGCCACGCCTGCTGGAAGTGCCGGTACGCATCCGCGCCACGACCGGCGAGGGCCTGTTCCGCTACCACGGCTGGTACCGCGTGCAGCCGCGCACCGATGGCCAGGGCTGGCAGATCCAGTCAGCGCATCTGCAGCCAACGCTGGACTGAACCGTTGCAGCGGCATGCACGCACGATTCAGCGTGCAAAGCTACTCTGTAGCCCTCATTCATCCCCCCGGCCACCGCCATGCGCCTGCGTTCCCTGATGACCCGCCTTGCCGCGTCCACCGTGCTGATCGCCGTGGCGATCGGCGCGCAGGCGGCCCCCTCGATTTCCGGCCGCGAACTGGCGGTTGGTGCCAGCGACGTGCAGCAGTATCTGGATGGCAGCTTCCCGCGCACCCAGGATGCGCTGGGCGGCCTGATCGCGCTGACCATGAGCCACCCGCAGCTGAGCCTGCCGGCGGGCGAGCGCCTCGACCTGGGCATGGACCTGGCACTGGCCACCGCCGGTGGCAGCCCGACCAACCTGGGCAAAGTGAAGCTCAGCAGCGGCCTGCGCTATGACGCGCAGACCCAGGGCTTCCACCTGCAGGACCCGACCGTGGATGACTTCAGCCCGGCCAGCCAGGGTGGCCGCCTTGATTCGCGTACCCGTGCGCTGCTGAATGCCGCGCTGAGCGACTACGCCCGCCGCGAACCGATCTACAAGCTGGATCCGGCCGTGGCCGGCCTGCTGGGCGCGCTGCAGGTGCAGTCGGCGCAGGTGAAGAACGGCAAGCTGGTGGTCACCTTCAACCAGAACCTGGGCAACCTGGTGCCGGCTGGCCTTCTCGGCAAGTAAGGGTAGTGCCGGCCGCTGGCCGGCAGCCCGGTTACCGCATCTGCCGGCCAGAGGCCGGCACTACCAGCAACGCATCATGCAGCCAGTGCCTTCACCACGGCCTCGCTGAAGGCCGGGATGTCGTCCGGCTTGCGGCTGGTGATGAGGTTGCCGTCCACGACCACCTCGGCGTCGCGCCAGCGCGCACCGGCATTGGCCAGGTCCTGCTGCAGCGAGGGCCACGAGGTCACCTCCCGACCCTTGGCCAGCCCGCTGTTGATCAGCAGCCACGGGCCATGGCAGATGGCTGCTACTGGCTTGCCCGCCCCCGCCACGCTGCGGATGAAGCCCAGCGCGGCGTCATCGGTGCGCAGGGTGTCCGGGTTGATGACCCCGCCGGGCAGGACCAGCGCATCGAAGCGGCCGGCATCGGCGTCGGACAGCGGCAGATCCACCGCCACCACGCCGCCCCAGTCCTTGTCCTTCCAACCCTTGATGCTGGCCTCTTTTGCCGGCGACACCACGGTGACGATGGCGCCCTCCGCTTCCAGCAGGCGCTTGGGTTCGATCAGTTCGGACTGCTCGAAGCCGTGGGTGGCGAGGATGGCGACCTGCTTGCCGGCGATACGCTTTGCCATGGTGTGTGCTCCGGGAAAGGGAGCACACAGGGTCGGCCAATGGCCATTGGACCGCGGTGACCCTGCCGTGCACGGCAGGTGCAGACGAGGCCGGTAGTGCCGGCCGCTGGCCGGCATCCCGGTCAGGCCCATGCCGGCCAGCGGCCGGCACTACCCCATACCGGTCAGCGCTTGGGCTGCAGCATCGTGCCGGTGCACTTGGGCGAGCCGCAGCGGCACTCCCAGATCTTCTTCAGCTTTGCCGTGTGGCGCTCGGCCAGGGTGATGCCGTAGTTGTAGGTCAGCTCCTCGCCGGCCTTGATATCGCGCAGGGCCTCGATGAAGACCTTGTCGCCGCGGCTGTCGCCGTCCTCGTCTTCCTCGATCACCGCTTCGCAGTTCGGGTCGCAGCTGTGGTTGATCCAGCGTGCGTCGTTGCCCTTGTAGTTGGCGTCGATCACCCAGTCGTCGTTGAGGGTGAACAGGAAGGTATGGCCGCTTTCGACGTCGCCGCTGTCATCGGCATCGACATCACCGTGGCTGCGCAGCAGGCCCTTGTACTGGATCACGCGCTCGCCCTGCTTGATCGGGGCCACGGCGAACACGCCGTTGCCATGGATGGCGGACTTGCGGGCTTGGATCTTCTTGGGCATCGGCAAGGGAGGTCTGCAGCGAAAGGAACCCCGATTCTCACCCATTCCGGGTGATTGCGAAAACAACCTGCATGCCGCAGCATTACGCCCCGGTGGCGCCCGGTGTGTTGTTCCCGGCCGGCCCAGGACCGCCCCCAGCGCTGGCTGAATGCCCGGGTTGGATGCTGGCGAAGAAAAGCGTACAATTTCAGTCCGCTTTAAGAACCACTCGCATCCCCCATGTTGCGCGTCACCAAACTTACCGATTACGCCACCGTCGTGCTGACCGTGCTTGCCGCCCGCCCGGGTGAAGTGCTGAGCGCGACCGAGCTGGCCGAATTCACCGGTCTGGAACCGCCCACCGTCAGCAAGGTGCTCAAGCCGCTGGCCCAGGCCGGCCTGGTCGAGGGCCTGCGCGGCGTGCGCGGCGGCTACCGGCTGACCCGCCCGCCCATCGAGATCTCGCTGTTCGAGGTGGTCGAAGCGATGGAAGGGCCGCTGGCCCTGACCGAATGCAGCCACGACCACCACCAGTGCGGCATGGCGCCCAAGTGCGGCGCGCGCAGCAGCTGGCGGCTGATCAACGATGTGGTCTCCGAGGCCCTGCGCGATGTCACCCTCGCCCAGATCCTGCCCCCCCTTCCCCTTGTCGATGACGAACAGCGCCGCACCATCGCTGTCGACGTCGTCTCCTGATCCGTAGGCAGCCCCCCATGGCCACCGAAACCATCGAAACCGTCGCCCACGACGACACCCCCAACCGCGAGATCCATGAGCAGCTCGGCCGCAAGTATTCGGCCGGCTTCATCACGGAGATCGAATCGGACTCCCTGCCGCCGGGCCTGGACGAGGACACCATCCGCGCCCTGTCGGCCAAGAAGGAAGAGCCGGAGTGGATGACGCAGTGGCGCCTGGACGCCTACCGCCACTTCCTGACCATGCCGATGCCGAACTGGGCCAAGCTGCAGATCGCCCCGATCGACCTGCAGGCGCTCAGCTACTACTCCGCGCCGAAGGGCCCGAAGTACGCCTCGCTGGATGACGTGCCCAAGGAACTGCTCGATACCTACGACAAGCTGGGCGTGCCGCTGCACGAGCGCGCCAAGCTGGCCGGCGTGGCGGTGGACGCGGTGTTCGACTCGGTGTCCGTCGGTACCACCTTCCGCAAGGAACTGGCCGAGAAAGGCATCATCTTCTGCTCGATGTCCGAGGCCATCAAGGAACACCCGGAGCTGGTGCGCCAGTACCTGGGCACCGTGGTGCCGGTGGGCGACAACTACTTCGCCGCGCTCAACTCCGCGGTGTTCTCCGATGGCAGCTTCGTGTTCATTCCCAAGGGCGTGCGCTGCCCGATGGAACTGAGCACCTACTTCCGCATCAACGCCGGCCACACCGGCCAGTTCGAGCGCACCCTCATCGTGTGCGAGGACAAGGCCTACGTGTCCTACCTGGAAGGCTGCACCGCGCCGATGCGCGATGAGAACCAGCTGCACGCCGCGGTGGTCGAGCTGGTCGCGCTGGAAGATGCCGAGATCAAGTACTCCACCGTGCAGAACTGGTACCCGGGCGACGAGAACGGCGTCGGCGGCATCTACAACTTCGTCACCAAGCGTGCCGAATGCCGTGGTGCGCGCAGCAAGGTCACCTGGACCCAGGTCGAGACCGGTTCGGCCATCACCTGGAAGTACCCCTCCTGCGTGCTGCTGGGCGACGATTCGGTGGGCGAGTTCCACTCGGTCGCGCTGACCCACCACCGCCAGCAGGCCGACACCGGCACCAAGATGATCCACGTCGGCAAGCGCACCAAGAGCAAGATCGTCAGCAAGGGCATCAGCGCCGGCCGCGGCCAGAACACCTACCGCGGCCTGGTCAAGGTCGACCGCAACGCCGATGGCGCGCGCAACTACACCCAGTGCGATTCGCTACTGATCGGCAAGCAGTGCGGTGCCCACACCTTCCCCTACATCGAGGTGAAGAACCCGGGCGCGACCGTCGAGCACGAGGCCACCACCTCCAAGATCTCCGACGACCAGCTGTTCTACTGCCGCGCCCGTGGCATCAGCCAGGAAGACGCGGTGTCGATGATCGTCGACGGCTTCTGCAAGCAGGTGTTCCGCGAACTGCCGATGGAATTCGCAGTGGAAGCCAAGAAGCTGCTGGAAGTCTCGCTGGAAGGTTCGGTCGGCTGACCCGCCTGCTGCCCTCGTTCTGATTATTCAGCCACGCATGGCGTGGCTCTACTGGATTCGTATCATGCTGAAGATCGACAACCTCCACGCCCGCATCGGCGACAAGGAAATCCTCAAGGGCCTGTCCCTGGAAGTGAAGCCTGGCCAGGTGCACGCCATCATGGGCCCCAACGGCGCCGGCAAGTCCACCCTGGGCAATGTCCTGGCCGGCCGTGACGGCTATGAAGTGACCGAAGGCAGCGTGCAGTTCGAAGGCAGCGACCTGCTCGACCAGGATCCGGAAGCGCGCGCCGCCGCCGGCCTGTTCCTCGCCTTCCAGTACCCGGTGGAAATCCCGGGTGTGAACAACACCTACTTCCTGCGCGCGGCACTGAATGCCCAGCGCAAGGCACGTGGCGAGGAAGAACTCGATTCCATGCAGTTCCTCAAGCTGGTGCGGCAGAAGCTGGCCGTGCTGCACCTGAAGGATGAACTGCTGCACCGTGGCGTCAACGAAGGCTTCTCCGGTGGCGAGAAGAAGCGCAACGAGATCTTCCAGCTGGCCGTGCTCGAGCCGAAGCTGGCGATCCTCGACGAAACCGATTCGGGCCTGGACATCGACGCGCTGAAGAGCGTGGCCGACGGCGTCAACGCGCTGCGCGCAGCCGACCGTTCGTTCCTGGTCATCACCCACTACCAGCGCCTGCTGGACTACATCAAGCCGGACGTGGTGCACGTGCTGGCCGATGGCCGCATCGTCAAGACCGGTGGCCCGGAACTGGCCCTGGAACTGGAAGCGCACGGCTACGATTTCCTCAAGGATCGCGTGGTGCGCGAGGCGGCGGTCTGATGAGCGCCCTGCTCGACTCGATGGCCCAGGCCTTCTGCGGCAGCGATGCGCGCCGCGAAGTGCTCGACACGGTGCTGCGCGATGGCCTGCCGGCTGCCCGCAGCGAAGCCTGGAAGTACACCTCGCTGCGCCAGCTGGAGCGCCGTGCTTTCGCCGCTGCGCCGCTGTCGCCGCCGGCGCTGGACGTGGCCGTGCTGGAAGACATCCCGGCACCGCGCCTGGTGTTCGTCAACGGCCGCCTCAGCGACGCGCTCAGCGACACCCACGGCCTGCCGGCCGGCGTGCAGCTGGAACCGCTGTCCTCGGCGCTGGCCGCCGGTGAGGATGCCGCGCGTTTCCTCGGCCGCCGCTACGAGCGCAGCGACGAGGTGTTCGCCCGCCTGAATGCCGCGCTGGCCGATGAAGGCGTGGTGCTGCGCGTGGACGAAGGCGTGCAGGTCGAGGTGCCGCTGCAGCTGGTGTTCGCCAGCGTGGCTGGCGATACCGACCTGGCCTGGCACCACCGCCACCTGATCGAACTGCGTGCCGGCGCCAGCCTTGGCGTGGTCGAGCACCGCTTCAGCGTGGGCGATTCGGCGCACCTGGACAACACCGTGCTGCATGCCCACGTGGCCCGCGACGCCGTGCTCAAGCACGCCCGCGTGCAGGCCGGCAGCGCGCGCCAGACCAGCTTCCTGCGCACCGATGCGGTGCTGGCGCGTGATGCCCAGTACCACCGCGTGGACCTGGAGCTGGGCGCCGCGCTCAGCCGCCACGAACTGAACGTCCGCCTGGAAGGCGACAACGCCCAGCTGACCGCCAATGGCGTGCTGCTCGGCAATGGCCGCCGCCATGTCGATACCCGCCTGGGCATCGACCACATCGCCCGCGATACCAGCAGCGAGCTGCTGTGGCGCGGCGTCGCGGCCAACCGCAGCCGCGTGGTGTTCCATGGCGGCATCCAGATCCGCGAGGGCGCCGATGGCACCGACGCGAACCTGTCCAACAAGAACCTGCTGCTGTCGGCCGACGCCGAGATCGACACCCAGCCGGTGCTGGTGATCGACGCCGACGAAGTGAAGGCCGCCCACGGTGCCACCGTCGGCCAGCTCGATGCCAATGCGCTGTTCTACCTGCGCTCGCGCGGCCTGCCGCAGCCGCAGGCACAGGCGCTGCTGAGCGCCGCGTTCTGCCACGAACCGCTGAAGGTGCTGCCCGAAGTGCTGCGCGAACAGCTGGCGCGTCGCTTGGACAAGGCCCTGGCCGAGGCAGGCGTGGCATGAACCTGTCCACGCCGCGCCCGATCGAATCCCCCGCCGGCACGCCCGACTGGGACCGCGTCCGCCTCGACTTCCCGCTGCTGATGCGCGAAGTGCACGGCAAGCCGCTGGTGTATTTCGACAACGCCAACACCGGCCAGAAGCCGGTGCAGGTGATCGGCGCGGTGGACGAGTTCTACCGCCGCTACAACGCCAACGTCAGCCGTGCCGTGCACGCGCTGGGCACCGAGGCCACCGACGCCTACGAGGGCGCGCGCAACAAGCTGGCCCGCTTCCTCAACGTGCGCAGCAGCGAACTGGTACTGTGCAGCGGCACCACCTTCGCCATCAACCTGGTGGCGTACTCGTGGGCGCTGCCGCGGCTGAAAGCCGGTGATGTCATCCTGGTCTCGCGCATGGAACACCATGCCAACATCGTGCCGTGGCAGCTGGTCGCCCAGCGCACCGGTGCAACCATCCGCGTGGCCGAGATCACCCCCGATGGCGCGCTGGACCTGGATGCACTGCGCCGCGCGATGACTCCTGAGGTCAAGCTGCTGGCCGTGGCCCACGTCTCCAACGTGCTGGGCACGGTCAACCCAGTGCGCGAGATCTGCCGTGAAGCGCGCAAGCGCGGCATCATCACCGTGGTCGATGGTTCGCAGGCCGTGCCGCACCGCAAGGTCGACGTGGCTGCGATCGGCTGCGACTTCTACGCCCTCACCGGCCACAAGATGTGCGGCCCGACCGGCACCGGCGTGCTGTGGGCCCGCCGCGAGCATCTCGACGCGATGCCGCCGTTCCTCGGCGGTGGCGAGATGATCAAGGAAGTCAGCTTCGACGGCACCGTGTTCAACGATGCCCCGCACAAGTTCGAAGCCGGCACCCCGAACATCGCCGGCTTCATCGGCTTGGGCGTGGCCGTGGATTACCTGCAGGGCCTGGGCCTGGAGCACGTGGAAGCGCGTGAGGCCGAGCTGCTGGCGCACTTCACCGAAGAGCTGCGCAAGGTCGATGGCCTGCGCATCCTCGGCGAAGCACCGGAAAAGGCCGCCGTGGTGTCCTTCCTGATCGACGGCGCGCACGCGCACGACCTGGCTACCCTGCTGGACCTGGAAGGCGTGGCCGTGCGTTCAGGCCAGCACTGCGCACACCCGCTGCTGCAGTATTACGGCGTTGCCGCCACCTGCCGTGCCTCGCTGGCGTTCTACAACACGCATGCCGAGATCGAGCGCTTCATGGCTGCGCTGACCAAGGTACGCAAGCTGCTGGGCTGAGGCTCTGGCAACTTGACGGAAGCAGAACGCCACGGGAGACCGTGGCGTTTTTCGTTGGTTCCGCTGCGTTACACGCGCGATGGCCCGCGCTCACGGCGCGCCCGGGTGAACCCGGAGAATTCCACTGCATAGCCGCCACCGTTGTCGAACAGCACGGTGTGCCGGTAGCGCCCCGGTTCGACCACCGATACCTCATGCACCAGCACATCGACGCCGGGGTCGTCACTGCACAGCGTTTCCTGCAGGAGATAGCCCATCACGCCCGAGTACGTCATCAGCATTTCGCCTTCGAACTGCTGATCAAGCAGGACCACCTCGATGCTGACCGTCGCCCCTTCGGCACCGTCAACAGCCGACTTTTCAACCCGGAACGCGCTCATGCGCGCGTCGTGCAGGGAATCGCGGCCGCGCAGCGCGTAGTTGCCGAAATCGAGCGCGAACTCGCGAAGTGTGTCGGGCAAGTCCGCCGCTGCCCCTGCCAGATAGTCGAAGTAGGCATCGAAATGCCACCCCTGCTCATCCTGGCGAATCCAGTTCATTGCGATCATGGTGTCCCGCATGTCCTCCGGCCTGGCCATGCCGCCAGGCGCTGTGATGGCGTCATCGTCTCACATCGTTTGCAGAGGGCCTGGCCAGCACAGCGCCCCACGCCCGGTCACGCCTGCAACCGTCGCACCGACGCCACGCACAACTCGGCCGGCCACTTGCCTAGATGCCCCTTGCCGCTCACCGCATCCGGTCGCGCCGCCGACACGATCCCGGTCATTTCAACGGCCTGCTCCGTCGGCAGCGTCATCGGCGCAATGCCCTCCACCCAGATGCCGTCCGCCGCCCACGGGTCACTTACCGGCGGCCCCGGATGCAGCGCCGACATTTCCCAGCCATCGACATACGCGCCACGCACCTTCACCAAGCGGCCCTGGTAGCGGACCGGGTGCGCGCGCAGTTCCTCCAGCGCGACAGGCAGTGCACGCGTCGGGTTGAACCTGGGGCAGGCAAAGCTGTTGAACGCAGCGTCCCTGCCCGCAACGGAGGCATCCATGCGCGCCAGAAGGGTGGAGAACGCCACGACCAGACCGAGCGTCACGACCTTCGCAGCCACACCGCCTCCGCTTTGCCTGTTCATTCCTGCCTCCTGCGGGAACGCGATGAACGGGGAGCATAGCCGGTACCCAAGGATCAGAGCCCTTTCGCGCTGCGAAAGGGATCTGACCCCGCACCATTTTGCGGGCGCCCCTGCCCCACCTAGAATGGCGGCATGAGCACCCTGACTTTCCGTGCCGCCACGCCGGCCGACATCCCCGCCCTGATCACCCTGGTCACCTCGGCCTACCGCGGCGACGCCAGCCGTGCCGGCTGGACCACCGAGGCCGACCTGCTGGACGGCGCCCGCATCGATGCCGAGGGCATCCAGGGCGACCTGGACCGCCCGCGCTCGACCATCCTGCTGGCTGAGCGCGAGGGCCGCCTCGTCGCCTGCGCCCACGTTGCCGATGTCGACGGCAAGGGCTACTTCGGCATGTTCTCGGTCGACCCGGCCCAGCAGGGCGGTGGCGTCGGCAAGCAGCTGATGGACGCGGCCGAAGCCCATGCCGCGCGCGAGTGGAACGTGCCGGTCATGCAGATGACGGTGATCGACGTGCGCGACGAACTGATCGCCTTCTACGAGCGCCGCGGCTACCAGCGCACCGGCATCAAGAAGCCGTTCCCTTATGGCGACGAGCGCTTCGGCATCCCCAAGCGCGACGACCTGCGCTTTGAAATCCTGGAAAAGCCGCTGGCCGGGGCATCGGCATGAGCGAGGCCTGGACCTTCGTCTGCGCCGGCGCCGAGCTGCTGCCGGGTGAAATGAAGAGCGTGTTCGATGAAGTGACCGGCACGCCCATCGTGGTGTTCAACCTCGATGGCGAGCTGTATGCGCTGGAAGACCAGTGCACGCACGAGGAATTCGAGCTGTCCTCGGGCGAGTTCAACACCGCCGAAGGCAGCATCGAGTGCGTGCTGCACGGCGCGCGCTTCGATGTGCGTGATGGCCGCGCCCTGTGTGCCCCGGCCTACACCGCCGCGCCCAAGTTCCCGGTAAAGCGCGAACACGACGCCATCTGGACCCGCGACGACCGCGAGTGACCCGAGCGGGGACGCGCCCGAGTGCCTGCCCCCACCCACGCCGTCCGTTATCCACCCATGGGGTGGACCTGCCACAGATTGGCCACCCGCGCCCTCTGCGCGCCCTCCCAGCACCCCTGCGTACCGCCCAGCCGCCGCTGCCAAATGCGCAGATGCGAATCATTATCGTTGGTGTTATCCTGCGCGCCTGATTCGTAACGGTTTGTAACGGACCGCACCTTGGCTTCGCCTGCACCCATCGCCGCGTTGTACCTGCTCGCCCGTCAGGGGTGGCCGCTGCTCGTGGCCGCGCTGCTGGCGCTGTGGCTGGGTTGGTCGGCGCTGCAGGAAGGCCGCCGTGTATCCGGGGACGCAACCCTGTCCCCGTCTGCAGCGGCGCTGGATGAACACGCCAGCGGGCGTGCCGGCGAATCGCCACCACCCGAGCCCTTGGCCCCGCGCATCGAATCCGGCCCAGAAGGCAGCCACGGCGACAGTCCGCCCCTGCTGAACCGCCTGTGCCTTCTCGTCCCGCTGTCGGGCCCGCAGACCCTGCGCCTGCCTGTGCGCGCCGCAGCAGCGGTACGCCTGGCGGGCCGTCGTCAGCCGCCCTCGCACGCACCTCCAGCCCTGCTGAGCTGAGCCGCTGCGCCGGCACCGGCGCCGCCCCCGCGTTTCCGTACCGGATTCCCCCCGCGCAAACCGCCCTGCCGACCGCCGCGTCGACGGGGCCTTCCTGCCCCTGGCAAAGCCCATCCCATGACCTCGATCAAGAGCCGCAAGCACGCCTCCCCGCTTCGTTCACTGCCCCTGGCCACCGCCAGCCTGGCCGCCGGCCTCGGCCTGGCCGCGCTGCCCGCCGTGGCCCTGGCAGACGCTACCGACAATGCCCGCACGCTGGACAAGATCGACGTGCACGCCACCCGCGGCTACAAAGCCGACAAGGTCGCCTCGCCGAAGTTCACCCAGCGCCTGCAGGACACGCCGCAGACGATCCAGGTCATCACCAGCGACCTGTTCAACCAGCAGGGCGCCACCACCCTCACCGAAGCGCTGCGCAACAGCCCGGGCGTGGGCACTTTCTATGCCGGTGAGAACGGCAACACCACCACCGGCGACGCGCTGTTCATGCGCGGCTTCGACACGTCCAACAGCCTGTTCGTGGACGGCGTGCGTGATCTGGGTTCGATCTCGCGCGATGTCTTCAACATCGAGCAGGTGGAAGTGACCAAGGGCCCGGCCGGCACCGACAACGGCCGCTCGGCGCCGACCGGCGCGATCAACCTGGTCAGCAAGCAGGCCAACCTGCAGGATGCGACCTCGGCCAGCGTGTCCGTAGGCAGCGACCAGCAGCGCCGCGCCACCGCCGACTGGAACCAGTCGCTGGGCGCAACCAGCGCGCTGCGCATCAATGGCATGTGGCAGGACAGCGACCAGCCTGGGCGCGACCACTTGCAGAACAAGCGCTGGGGCATCGCGCCGTCGCTGGCCTTCGGCCTGGGCACCGCAACCCGCTATTACCTCAACCTGCTCTATGTGAAGCAGGACAACGTGCCCGATGGCGGCGTGCCGACCCTGGGCCTGCCCGGCTGGACGCCGCAACCGACGCTGGAAGCGCTGGCCGGCCATCCGGTGGACCCGGAGAACTTCTACGGCACCCGCGCCGACCACGACGACGTCACCGCGAAGATGGCCACGTTCCGCTTCGAGCACGACTTCAACGACAACGTGCGCCTGACCAACACCGCCCGCTGGGGCCGCACCGAGCAGGACTACCTGCTCACCGCCTTCATGGGCACCGGCGTGCGCGGCGCCAACGGCCGGCCGACCGGCAACATCACCTATACCAACGCAGCGGATCTTTCGACCTATGCGATCGCGCGCAGCCTGCCGACCTTCAAGGACCAGCGCAACACCATCCTGACCGACCAGCTGAACCTGCGCGCCGACTTCAACACCGGCGCGGTGGGCCACGCCCTCAGTGCCGGACTGGAGTTCACCCGGGAAGAACTGGACAGCTACGGCCAGGCCGCCACCGGTGGCAGCAGCTGGCCTGCCGCGAACCTGTACAACCCCGACTGGAACGTGGCTGGCCTGAGCTGGGCACACAACGGTGCCGACGCGCACGGCAAGACCACCACGTCCTCGGCCTACCTGTTCGATACGTTGTCGTTTGGCGAGAGCTTCCTGCTGACCGCAGGCGTGCGTGCCGATCATTACAGGACCGAGTACGCCAGCGCCTCGGTGTGTGGCGGCCGTGGCGGCCCGGTGTGTGGCAGCAACCCCACCGGCACTGTGCTGCGCAATCCCACGCTGGAAGCCTCCGATACGCTGCTGAACTGGAAGCTGGGTGCCCTGTACAAGGTCGGTGACACGGTCAGCGTCTACGCCAACTACGCCATTTCGCAGCAGCCTCCGGGCGGCGCCAACTTCCAGCTGAGCAGCTCGGCCAGCAGCGCCGACAACCCGAAGCTGGATCCGCAGAAGGCCAAGACCTTCGAGGTGGGCAGCAAGTGGGCCTTCATGGAAGATGCGCTGGCGGTGAACCTGGCGCTGTTCCAGACCGATGTGGAAAACGAAATCAACACCACCGTGTTGGACGACGCTGGCAACCCGACGCAGACCGGCAGCAAGCGGGTGAAGGGTGTTGAGCTGTCCGCCGTGGGCCGCGTGTCCGAGAACTGGTCGATCAGCGCAGGCTACAGCCACTTGAACACCGATGTGAAGGATGGTGCCAAGGTGGCCGCCGATGGCACCAACAACCTGGTCTATACCCCGGACGATACGTTCACCGGCTGGACCAGCTACGTGCTGCCGCATGGCATTACCGTGGGCGGCGGCGTCCGCTATGCCGCCGGCATGCACCGCGGTACCGACGGTGCCGTCGGCACGCCGGCGTTCACCAAGTCGTATGTGGTCTATGACGCGGTGGTGTCCTGGGCGATCAACGAGAACGTGTCGCTGCGCTTGAACGGCTACAACCTGTTCGACAAGCAGTACGTGGCCAGCATCAACAAGAGCGGCTACCGTTACACCCCGGGTGCCCCGCGCACCTTCCTGCTCAGCGCGGACGTCCGTTTCTGATGCACCTGCGCGGGGGAGCCTGACTCCCCCGCGTATCGACGAGGAACCGCCATGCTGCTGCATATACCCAACGTGCTTGCCCCGGAAGAGGTGGCACAGATGCGCCAGCGGCTGGATGCGGCCGATTGGGCCGACGGTCGCGAGACCGTCGGCGCCCAGGGCGCGCTGGTGAAGCACAACGAGCAACTGCCCGATGCCTCGCCATTGAAGGCCGAGCTCGGCCAGGGCGTGCTGGCCGCGCTGCGGCGCAACCCGCTGTTCTTTGCGGCCACGCTCCCGCTGAAGATCCTGCCACCCCGCTTCAACCGCTACAGCGGCGGCGGCACCTACGGCTTCCACGTCGATGGCGCGGTGATGAACCTGGCCCACGGCGAACAGCTGCGCTCGGACATCTCCTGCACCCTGTTCCTGTCCGCGCCGGAGGAGTACGACGGCGGCGAACTGGTGATCAGCGATACCTACGGCGAGCACGAAGTGAAGCTGCCCGCCGGCGACCTGATCGTGTACCCGTCCAGCAGCCTGCACCAGGTCAACCCGGTCACGCGCGGTGCGCGCGTGGCCTCGTTCTTCTGGGTGCAGAGCATGGTCCGCGACGATGTGCAGCGGTGCCTGCTGTGGGAGATGGACACCTCCATCGAACGCCTGCGGCAGACCGGCGGCGACGCTGGTGCAGTGCTGCAGCTGACCGGCGTTTACCACAACCTGCTGCGGCGCTGGAGCGAAGTCTGAGGCCGGCGCAGCGGCCCTGCGACACTTTGGCAATCATTCTCATTTGCAACCGCTAACAGCTCTCATTACAATCACGCCCCGTTGACGCCGGATGGTCCGGCGTACGCCCAGGGGTTGCCTGCCTTGCGTCGCCCGTTCCGCCCTCGCCCGCTTCGCCTCGTGCAGTTCGGTACCGCCATGCGCGGTCATCGCCCTGCACTGGCCAGCCTGTTGGCGTGGGTGGCGATGCTGGCGTTGCTGCTGGGCACCCTGCCGCTGCTGCCGCACGGCCAGGCGGAGGCCGCCGCGCAGGCGTGGCAGCAGCCCCTCGAAGGCCGCGGTGGTGAAGTGCCGGTGGAAGAAGACGCGCCGGCCAAGCTGCGCCGTTGCGTCTGCACACCGACCAAGGCCGCCGACAAGGCACCGCCGCCGCCGCTGCTGCTGGCCAGCCAATGGCTGCGCAGTGAACTGGATCTGATTCCCCTTGCCCCGGTCCACGCCGGGGCCCGTCCGCACTGGCCGCTGGCCACGCCGGACACGCCGTGGGCCGATGCGCCCGGGCGCCGCCAGCAACGCGGCCAGGCGCCGCCGCTGGCCTGATCTCCGGCCCTTCGTGACCGCGCCTGCGGTCGCGCCTGCGCGCCGCTGCCTGCTTCATCCCCTGCTGCATCCCTGCTGCCCCTGACCGGGGCTCCCCGTGCATGCCACGCATTCCGCGCTGGCATCGCACCACCCTGCATCCTTCGAGGTTACTGCCATGGCCCAGCGCCATCGTGTCCGTTCGTCCCTGTCCCGCCACCTGCTGACCAGCGCCGTGCTGGCCGCCTTCGCCAGCCCCGCCTTCGCCCACGGCGAAGCCGCCGCCCCGCAGACCCTGGACAAGGTGGTGGTCACCGCCTCCGGCTTCGAACAGAAGGTGGTCGATGCGCCGGCCAGCATCAGCGTGGTCAGCCGCGAAGAACTGAGCAAGCGCCCGTACACCAGCCTGGTCGATGCGCTGCGCGACGTCGAAGGCATCGACGTGGGCCTGGAAGCCACCGACAAGAACGGCCGCGCCACCATTTCCATGCGTGGCCTGCCGTCCGAATACACCCTGGTGCTGATCGACGGCCGCCGCCAGAGCAATGTCGGCCAGCTGTACCCGAACAACTTCGGCGGCGGCCAGTTCTCGTACCTGCCGCCCCTGGAGGCCATCGAGCGCATCGAAGTAGTGCGCGGCCCGATGTCCACCCTGTACGGCTCGGATGCCATGGGCGGCGTCATCAACATCATTACCCGCCGCAACCAGGACAGCTGGCACGGCTCGCTCAGCCAGGGCTTCACCGTGCAGCAGGACGACCAGTTCGGCGATGCGCGCACCACCGATGTCTACCTCAGCGGCCCGCTGCTGAAGGACCGCATCAGCATGGCCGTGCGCGGCAGCTACTACGACGCCAAGGCGTCCAACCCCGAATGGGATGCGCTGACCCTGCCCGATGGCACGCCGTGGGAGCGCAGCATCGGCTTCGGCGGCGGCGGCAAGTCGGTGGCCAACACCAACTGGAACACCGGCCTGCGCCTGGATTTCCGCATCAACGACGACCACGAGCTGTGGCTGGACTACGACGTCTCGCGGCAGAAGTACGACAACAGTGAAGGCCAGACCGGCACCCTGGACAGCCTGGCCAGCCTGTGGCGCGTCGGCAACGCGGTCATCCCCAACCCGAACGGCAGCGGCACGATCACCCGCCGCGTGGTGCAGCCGCGCGTGGGCTACACCGCCTACCAGCGCTACGAGCGCGACCAGCTGTCGCTGACCCACCAGGGCCGCTACAGCTTCGGCACCTGGCAGACCTCGCTGACCCACAGCAAGAGCAACAACCTCGGCCGCTCGCTGCCGCTCACCCTGGACGAGCGCGCCAACCTGCAGACCCTGTGGAACGACGTCTGCCAGCGCACCGGTGCCGCCAACAACTGCGCCGCCGGCCGCAGCAACGCGCTGGGTGCGCTCAACGCCGAGGAGATGGCGCGCCTGCAGGCGTTCCTGCCGCGTCCGCTGCGCACCATGGAACTGGAAGGCTACGTGCTGGACACGATGCTCGACCTCGACTTTGGCGCGCACAAGCTGACCGTCGGCGGCCAGTACAACGACACCGACATGATCGACGGCGTGTTCGGCATGGACGGCGCCGGCTACCGCAGCAACACCAAACAGAAGCACCGCATGTGGGCGCTGTTCGCCGAGGACAACTGGTCGCTGACCGACACCCTGACCGCGACCTTCGGCCTGCGCTACGACGACCACAACGTGTTCGGCAGCCACGTCAGCCCGCGCGGCTACCTGGTGTGGAATGCCAGCGACGCCTGGACCCTCAAGGGCGGCGTCAGCACCGGCTACAAGACCCCGCGTCCGGACCAGCTGTTCCCCGGCATCAGCGGCTTCGGCGGCCAGGGCGTGCTGCCGCTGGTGGGCTCGCCCAACCTGAAGCCGGAGACCAGCACCAACTACGAGCTGGCCGCGTACTACGAAGGCCAGCGCTGGGGCATGAACGTCACCGGCTTCATCAACAAGTTCGATGACAAGATCGCCAGCGGCGGCACTTTCCCGAACTGCGAAGTGGCGCCGGCCGGCAGCGGCTACTGCGTGGACATCGGACCGGGCTGGGCGGAACTGGGCTACAGCACCTTCACCCAGAGCGTGAACATCGACAAGGCCGAAACGCGTGGCGTGGAAATGGCCGCGCACGTCGACCTGCTGCAGAACCTGCAGCTGCGCGGCAACTACACCTGGACCAGGAGCGAGCAGACCAGCGGCCCGCAGAAGGGCCTGCCGATCACCGGCACCACCCCGGCCAAGCACATGGCCAACGCCAGCCTCAACTGGCAGCTCAACGATGCCATCAGCCTGTCGCTGATCGGCGAAGGCCGCTACGACCGCTACCGCGACACCATCCTCGATGCCAGCGGCGCCAGCCACAACCGCTACTATCAGGACTACACGATCTTCCACCTGGGCGGCAGCTGGGATGCCACGCCGTGGCTGACCGTCAATGCACGCGTCAACAACCTGCTGGACAAGGACTTCGTCTCGCAGTCGTGCCTGCTGATCAGCCAGAGCGAGTTCAACTGCGTGGATGACTATGCGACCAAGGACCAGCGCCGCAGTTACTGGATCTCGTTGAACGCGAAGTTCTGATTACGTCCCCGGGTAGTGCCGGCCGCTGGCCGGCATTGCCCTGCTGTGGCATCCACGCATGACGTGGATCTACTGCACACCGGTAGTGCCGGCCGCTGGCCGGCATTGCCCTGCTGTGGCATCCACGCATGGCGTGGATCTACTGCACCGGTAGTGCCGGCCGCTGGCCGGCATTGCCCTGCTGTGGCATCCACGCATGGCGTGGATCTACCGCACCGGTAGTGCCGGCCGCTGGCCGGCATTGCCCGGGCTCCTCCGCACGGGATACACAACGACACCTAATTGCGAGCCATTCTCATTAATGCTGTAATGGGTAGTCTTCACCCGCCCCGAAAAACACCGTGAGCCGTCCCGTGTCCTCCACCGTGCAGCAGCAACAGAGCCGTGGCTTCTGGCTGCGTACGCTGCACCAGTGGCACTGGATCAGCTCGGCGGTGTGCCTGATCGGCATGCTGCTGTTCGCGGCCACCGGCCTGACCCTGAACCACGCGGCGAAGATCGAAGCCAAACCGCAGGTGCAGAACCAGAAGCTGGAACTGCCGGCTGAGCTTCTTGGCGCGCTGGGTGACCGCGAAGACGGCAACGCCCCCATTCCGCTGCCGGCCCGGCAATGGCTGGATGCGCAGCTGGACATCGGCATCGGCGGGCGCCCGGCCGAATGGTCGCCGGAAGAAATCTACCTGTCGCTGCCGCGCCCCGGTGGCGACGCCTGGCTGAGCATCGACCGCGAAAGCGGTGCGGTGGAATACGAATCGACCTCGCGCGGCGCGGTGTCCTACCTCAACGACCTGCACAAGGGCCGCAACGCGGGCCCGGCGTGGGGCTGGTTCCTGGACCTGTTCGCGGTGGCCTGCCTGGTGTTCTGCATCACCGGCCTGTTCCTGCTGCACCTGCATGCGCGGCAGCGGCGCATGACCTGGCCGCTGGTCGGCCTGGGCCTGATGATCCCGCTGCTGATCGCCCTGCTGCTGATCCACTGACTTCCATCCGTTCCCTCCGGAGCCGCCCCATGCGCGTCACCCTCACCATCGCCCTCAGCGGCCTGCTGGCCACCTCGCCGGCCTATGCCGCCACCCTCGACATCAACGTCGAAGTGCCCAAGCTCAACGTTGCCGAATACCACCGCCCGTATGTGGCCGTGTGGCTGGAAGGCGCCGACCAGAAGGCCGCCGCCAACCTGTCGGTCTGGTACCAGCAGACCAGCAACAGTGAAGGCCATGGCACCAAGTGGTTGCCCGACCTGCGCCAGTGGTGGCGCAAGAGCGGCCGCACGCTGCAGGTGCCGGTGGATGGCGTGACCGGTCCGACCCGCCCGGCGGGCAAGCACGCACTGTCGTTCAACGACCAGCAGCCGGCCCTGAAGCAGCTGGCCCCGGGCAGCTACACCCTCGTGGTGGAAGCGGTGCGCGAAGTCGGCGGCCGCGAACTGCTGAAGATCCCCTTCACCTGGCCGGCCACCGCCGCGCAGAACGGCAAGGCGCAGGGCGCCACCGAGCTGGGCCAGGTCACCCTCGCCGTCAAGCCGTAACTGCATGACCCCCGGGTCGGATCCCTTCCGCAGGAAGGGCTCTGACCCCACCACCACCCCTGGAGTCTTCCGCATGAAGCGCACGCTCGTCCTAGCCGCCGCCCTGGCCGCTGCCCTTCCGTTCTCCGCCCTGGCCCACAAGGCCTGGCTGCTGCCCTCGCAGACCGTCATCGCCGGCAACGCGCCGTGGATCACCGTCGACGGTGCGGTCTCCAACGACCTGTTCTATTTCAACCACGTGCCGCTGCGCCTGGAGTCGCTGGTGATCACCGCGCCGGACGGCAGCAGCGTGCAGCCGCAGAACGCCGCCACCGGCAAGTACCGCAGCGTGTTCGACATCGAGCTGAAGCAGCAGGGCACCTACCGCATCGCCTCGGTCAATGACGGCCTGTTCGCCACCTACGAACAGAACGGCGAGCGCAAGCGCTGGCGTGGCACCGCCGCGACCTTCGGCGAACTGCCCAAGGATGCGAAGAAGCTGGAAGTGAGCCAGTCGGTGGGCCGCGTGGAAACCTTCGTCACCAACGGCGCGCCGAACACCACGGCGCTGAGGCCGACCAACCGCGGCATCGAGCTGCTGGCCGTGGGCCATCCGAACGATCTGTTCGCTGGCGAGGAAGCCACCTTCCGCGTGCTGGTGGATGGCAAGCCGACTGCCGGCCTGGAATTCGAGATCGTGCGTGGCGCCACCCGCTACCGCAACGCGCAGGACGAGCTGAAGCTGACCAGCGACGCCAAGGGCGAGATCAAGGTGACCTGGCCCGAAGCGGGCATGTACTGGCTGGAAACCGGCACCGAAGACAACAAGACCTCGGTGAAGCAGGCCGCCAAGCGCCGCCTGAGCTACGTCGCCACCTTGGAAGTGCTGCCGCAGTAACGTGGACCGCGGTGCCGGGCCCGCCCCGGCACCGCGCCTGCAACGCCCCGCCATGACCGATCCCCTGTCCGACATCGCCCGCCTCGGCGGCACCACCATGGGCACCACCTGGAGTGTGTCGCTGGTGGCGCCACGCCAGCGCGACCTGCACCCGCTGCACGCTGGCATCCAGGCGCGCCTGGATGAGGTGGTCGCGCAGATGAGCACCTGGGACGCCGGCTCGGACCTGGCCCGCTACAACCGCGCCGCCGCCGGCCAGTGGTGCCCGTTGCCGGCCGAAACCCGCCATGTGCTGGCCGCCGCGCAGGCGATTGCCGCCACCAGCGACGGCGCATTCGATCCCACCCTGGGCCCGCTGGTCGCGCTGTGGGGCTTCGGTGCACAGGCCGGCCCACGCCGCGTGCCCGACGCCGCCACCCTGCAGGCCACGCGTGCGCGCTGTGGCTGGCAGCAGTTGCAGTGGCGCGCTGACGCCCTGCTGCAACCTGGCGGCCTGGAACTCGATCTCTCTGCGATTGCCAAGGGCTTCGGTGTCGACCACGTCGCTGCCTGGCTGCGCGCGCAGGGCATCACCGCGGCACTGATCGAAGTGGGCGGCGAACTGACCGGCTACGGCCGCAAGCCGGATGGGCAGCCGTGGCGCGTCCTGGTGGAGTCGGCCCCGGAAGAAGATGCGCACGGCGATACGCCGCCGCGCGTGCTGGCGCTGGATGGCAAGGCCGTGGCCACCTCGGGCGACCGTTGGCACCAGTACCACGCCGATGGCCAGGCCTACAGCCACAGCTTGGACCCGCGCACCGGCATGCCGGTGCGGCAGGTCGCCGCCGCAGTGACCGTGGTGGCCGACGATGCCATGCACGCCGATGCCTGGGCCACCGCGCTGACCGTGCTCGGCCGCGAACAGGGCCTGGCCCTGGCCGAGCGCGAAGGCCTGGCCGCACGCTACCTGGAACGCGCGATCGACGGTCCGCGCGAACATCTCAGCAGCGCCTTCCAGCGCCTGCTGGACGAGCAGGCCGCATGAGCCGCCGGCCAACGCGCGCCGTGCTCGGCAACCTCATCGTGATGGTGCTGCTGGCCGTGGCCGGCTACGCCCTGCTGCGCCTGCACCTGGGCGAGACGTGGTGGCAGGGCGCCCCGCCCGCGCGCCACTGGCACGGCGCCGTCCTGGCCTTCGCACTGTATGCGCTGGCCTGCACCGCAGTGTGGTGGCGTGGGCGCCCGCGCGATGACGCCGCCAGCGGTGATGTCGCGCCGCTGCTGCTGGTGTGGTCCAGCCAGACCGGCTTCGCCCGCGAACTGGCCGAACGCAGCGCCGAGGCCCTGCGCGCCGCCAGCCTGCCGGTGCGCGTGCGTGGGCTGCATGAAGTCGACACCGCGCTGCTGGCGCAGAGCCAGCGCGCACTGTTCATCGCCAGCACCACCGGCGAAGGCGACGCCCCCGACCACGCCCTGCCCTTCCTGCGCCGGGTGATGAGCACCTCGCCCTCGCTGGGCCACCTGCAGTTCGGCGTGCTCGCGCTGGGTGACCGCAGCTACGGCCATTTCTGCGCGTTCGGCCACCGGGTCGACGACTGGCTGCGCCAACACGGCGCGCACCCGATGTTCGATGCGATCGACGTCGACAACGCCGATCCGGCCGCGCTGCGCCACTGGCAGCAGCTGCTGGGACAGATCGGCGGCGGTGCCAGCGAACTGCCTGACTGGAGCCCGGCGGAGTACCAGCCGTGGCCGCTGCTGCAGCGCGAACACCTCAACCCCGGCAGCCTCGGCGGGCCGGTGTACTGGCTGCGCCTGCAGCCACCGGCCGGCAGCGATGCGCAGTGGCAGGCCGGTGACATCGCCGAAATCGGCCCACAGCACGCTGCCGTTTCCACACGCGCGTGGCTGCTGGAGCGCGGTTTCGATCCGGACCTGCGGCTGGACGATGGCGTGGCTCTGCTGGATCGCGTCGTGCGCTCGCACCTGCCCAGCCTCGTCGCACCGGGCGACCTGCCCGGGTTGCTGGCGTCACTGCAGCCGTTGCCGCATCGCGAGTACTCGATTGCCTCGGTGATGGCCGACGGCGCGCTGGAACTGCTGCTGCGCCGCCAGCTGCGTGCCGACGGCACGCCCGGCATCGGCAGCGGCTGGCTGTGCGACCACGCGGTGGTGCATGAGCCGGTGCAGCTGCGCCTGCGTCGCAACGCCAATTTCCATGGCGTGGCCGCCGAGGTACCGCTGCTGTTGATCGGCAACGGCACCGGCATTGCCGGCCTGCGCGCGCACCTGCACGAGCGCGCCCGCAGCGGTGCGCGCCGCACCTGGCTGCTGTTTGGCGAACGTTCGGCCGCGCACGATTTCCATTTCGGCGAGGAGCTGCAGACGCTGCTGGCCGACGGCACGCTGGCGCGGCTGGATGCGGTGTTCAGCCGCGATGGCGGCGCCCACCGCTACGTGCAGGACCGGCTGCTGGCCGAAGCAGCGACGCTGCGGCAGTGGGTGGATGAAGGCGCCACGATCCTGGTCTGCGGCAGCCTGCAGGGCATGGCCCCGGCCGTGGATGCGGTGATCGAACAGGTGCTCGGTGCCGAGGGCAAGGAAGCACTGTTGATGGCCGGTCGTTACCGGCGCGACGTGTATTGACCATTGTAGAGCCGAGCCCATGCTCGGCTGGCGACGCCCCACGACGCCGGGGATCGCCCGGCGCTACCCGGGCGTCGTTACCCGTATCGCCAACAACTCACCGCCGCCCTGCACCGCGTGGCGTTGCCTTATCCACGCATGGCGTGGATCTACTGCGATGCTCGTTGCCCAGTAGATCCACGCCATGCGTGGATGACGCCCCATGGCGCCCCACGATGCCAAGGATCGCCCGGCGCTACCCGGCGCGCGTTACCCGTATCGCCAACAACTCACCGCCGCCCTGCAATGCATGCCGTTGCCTTATCCACGCATGGCGTGGATCTACTGCGCTGCTCGTTGCCCAGTAGATCCACGCCATGCGTGGATGACGCCCCATGACACCCCACGACGCCGGGGATCGCCCGGCGCTACCCGGCGCGCGTTACCCGTATCGCCAACAACTCACCGCCGCCCTGCACCGCGTGGCGTTGCCTTATCCACGCATGGCGTGGATCTACTGCAATGCTCGTTGCCCAGTAGATCCACGCCATGCGTGGATGACGCCCCATGACACCCCACCACGCCGGGCATGGCCCGGCGCTACCCGGCGCGCGTTACCCGTATCGCCAACAACTCGCCGCCGCCCTGCAATGCATGCCGTTGCCTTATCCACGCATGGCGTGGATCTACTGCGATGCTCGTTGCCCAGTAGATCCACGCCATGCGTGGATGACGCCCCATGACACCCCACGACGCCGGGGATCGCCCGGCGCTACCCGGCGCGCGTTACCCGTATCGCCAACAACTCGCCGCCGCCCTGCACCGCGTGGCGTTGCCTTATCCACGCATGGCGTGGATCTACTGCGATGCTCGTTGCCCAGTAGATCCACGCCATGCGTGGATGACGCCCCATGGCGCCCCACGATGCCAAGGATCGCCCGGCGCTACCCGGCGCGCGTTACCCGTATCGCCAACAACTCACCGCCGCCCTGCAATGCATGCCGTTGCCTTATCCACGCATGGCGTGGATCTACTGCGCTGCTCGTTGCCCAGTAGATCCACGCCATGCGTGGATGACGCCCCATGACACCCCACGACGCCGGGGATCGCCCGGCGCTACCCGGCGCGCGTTACCCGTATCGCCAACAACTCACCGCCGCCCTGCACCGCGTGGCGTTGCCTTATCCACGCATGGCGTGGATCTACTGCAATGCTCGTTGCCCAGTAGATCCACGCCATGCGTGGATGACGCCCCATGACACCCCACCACGCCGGGCATGGCCCGGCGCTACCCGGCGCGCGTTACCCGTATCGCCAACAACTCGCCGCCGCCCTGCAATGCATGCCGTTGCCTTATCCACGCATGGCGTGGATCTACTGCGATGCTCGTTGCCCAGTAGATCCACGCCATGCGTGGATGACGCCCCATGACACCCCACGACGCCGGGGATCGCCCGGCGCTACCCGGCGCGCGTTACCCGTATCGCCAACAACTCGCCGCCGCCCTGCAATGCATGCCGTTGCCTTTCACCGGCACCCAACCACGCGGTATCGCCGGCCTGCATCGGTGGCAACCCGCTGTCCGCGCCGAATTCCGCATGCCCGGCCAGCAGGTACAGCGCCCAGGCCACGCCCGGTTCGCAGAAGAAGAACATCGACCCCACCAGCGGCCGGTGCAGCAGCTCGGCCTGCAACAGCCCGCGCTTCCACATCAGGTTGAAATCGTGGGTGGTGCCATCGACCAGCTCGCCGTCAAGCGCTTCTTCGCCAGCAAAGCGCACGCGCCCGTGCGGTGGCAGCACCTCGGCCACGCGGCCATCGGCAAAACGCAGGCGCACGCCATTGCCCTGCAGCAACACCAGCTCGCGCTCCACGCCGGGGAACGCCGAAAACGCGGCGTCCTGCTCGATCTCGGCCACCGACAGGCGCAGCGCCCAGTCATCACCCTGCGCGGGCAGGCGCAGGATCTCGCGGGTCCAGCCCAGGCCGTTGCGCCAGCGTTCGCGGCGGTAGTCCAGGCTGGAGATCACCTGGCTCGGGGTGCGCAGCAGAGCATCTATGTCCATGCGCGCATTGCATCATGCCGCGCGCGATCGCGCATCACCGCGCAGCAACACCGCCCGCTTCGCCACACTGCGGCGACAGCAGCTGCGAATGCTGCAGCCATTGCGGGTCGGGATAGTAGGCGAACACCAGGGTGCCGCCACGCAGCGAATCGATCAGCGGCCGCGACACCGACAGGCGTACCGCCGGGCAGCCCAGGCTGCGGCCCAGCCGGCCCTGCAGGCGGGCCATCGTCGGGTTCACATAGGGCGCACCGTGGATGACGATCGCGCGGTCACGTGCCTTGTCGTTGAAGCCCGGCTCCAGCCCGTCCAGCCGCAGCGAATAACCGTTGCCGCCCATGTAGGTTTCCTGCGCAGTGAAGGCACCGATGCTGGACATGAAACTGCCATCGCGGTTGGAGAAGTGCTCGGTGCGGTTGCCGCCACTGTTGCGGCCGTGCGCCACCCATTCCTCGAACAGCAGCCGCTGCCGCGCCAGGTCGAACACCCACAGGCGCTGCTCGGTGGACGGCCGCGAGTAATCGATGACGCCCAGCCGCTCGGCCTTGATGCCCAGTTCCGGACGCTGCAGGGCGCAGCGCAACGCCGTGGCCGCCAGCTTCAATACGTGGCGGTCGGCATTGGGTGCCGTGCGCGCCAGCAGCGCGGTCAGGTCGTCGGTGCTTGCGGTGGCGGGCGGCGCCGCGGCGACAGCGCTGCCGGCGGCGACCAGCGCGAGCAGGCCGCAGGCGGCCTGCCAGCGCGTGCGTGAAGCAATCATGGGCACACGGTATTCACTCAGGACTTTTTCGACGTGGGCGTGGCGGGTTCGGATTCCAAGACCGGCTGCAATCCCGATTCAGCCGCGCTTGGGCGCACCGCCGGCAGCGAGGTGACCAGCAGGGTCGTGCCCGGCACCAGCACCTGGTACAGCTGGCGGGCGAAATCGGCCGGCAGCGCCATCGGCAACGACGGCGTGGCCAGCAGGTCCGGGGTGGCCTGCGCGCGGTCCTGGCCCAGCAGCGGGTAGGCGGTCCACTGGTGCAGGCGCTGCTGCGTGTCCAGCGGGCTGGGCGTATCGCTGAAGCCCTGCCCCATCACGAACAACGTGGTGCCCTGGAACGCCGGCAGCGCATCGGCCCGCAGCGGCGATTCGCCGATCATCACGCCATCGCGCAGCACGTACAGGCGCTGGTCGTGCAGGCTGACCAGGATGCCGACCTGGCCGCTGGGGGCGACCGCATCGTCCCACCAGGCCTTGGCCGGGCTGGCGCCTTCGGTTTCCGGCAGGGCCTGGCCACGCGCGTTCACCGGTGCCAGCACCGCCGGGTAGGCCAGGGTCATCGGCGCACTCTTGGCGTCGGCCACCACGACTGTGTCGCCGCGCTGGGTTGCGCTGAACAGCTTCTGCGCGAACGCCTGCGGCAGGCGCACGCAGCCGTGCGAGGCCGGGTGCCCGGGCAGGCTGCCGCCATGCAGGGCAATGCCATCCCAGGTCAGCCGCTGCATGTAGGGCATCGGTGCGCTGTTGTAGAGGTTGGATTTGTGGTCCTTGTCTTTCTGCAGGATCGTGAACACGCCCGTGGGTGTTTCATGCCCGGCCTTGCCCGAACTGATCGTGCTCAGGCCGATGGCGATGCCGTTGCGGTACACGTAGGCGCGCTGCTCATCCAGGCTGACCACCAGCACGATCGGGCCGGCCGGCGACACTTCCGGATGCCACAGGTACTCACCGGGCTTCAGATCGGTTGGGCCACGTACCTCAGCGGTAGCGGCGGTAGCGGCGGTGGTGGCGGGCGTGGCGGCCTGGGCCGCCAACGGCAGGGCCAGGGCAAGTGCGAGCATCAGGGGCAGACGGGGCAGGCGCATCCAGCAGGTTCCAATCCGTGGGGAACCTTCAACCTACACCATTGGCGGCGCAGCGCCGTGCCAGAACGTGCCCGCGCCAGAAAGCGAAATGCCCGGCGACACAGCCATGTGTCGTACCGGGCACTCGTTACGTCCTTGTCGGCCTGCTGCCACCCCCTCGCATCCTGCGCTGTGGGGGCGGCGTTGCATCCTGCACGCGGCCGCGTTCGTCCTGCTTGTATCTCAGCCCCTTCCACAGGTCTGTGATGCCACCATCCTGGTGATTGGTGCCGCATCCCTGCGACGGTCGGTGGGCACGTCCTTCCTGTCCGTGTCCGATGAACCAGCCTCCTGCCGGTCCCGACGATCCTGCTGTCAACGCCTGGGTACGGAGCGCACCGGTACCGATCCGGGTACCGGATCCGCTGGCAACATCGTGTTGCCGACGGTGATCCGCTGTCGATTCCGTTCGACGATTGCTGTCCCTATCCCCTTCACCTGCGTCAGGTCCTCGACGCGATGAAATGGGCCGTGTCTGCGCCGGTGCTCGACGATTGCCGCTGCCTTTACGGCCCCGACCATCGTCAATCCCTGCTGCAGCGCGTGGGCATCGGCCCGGTTGATGTCGATCGGCTCGGCGGCTTGCGCCCCCACCATCCACATCCCCATTACCAACACCCTGAACACGACTGACCAAGGCACGACGTGTATCTCCTTGTGGTTCTGGCCGTCTCGACCGGCAATCCCGTCGGTCGAAACAGTGTCCGTCACCACATGCACACAGACTATCGGTTTCCGGGATTTCTAAAAGCCAGCCAAATACCCGACGTGCTGTAGGAAAAACCCTACCCCCGGCACAGGCGTAGAATGGCCGCATCACACGCCCATGCAACCGGAGTTTCAGATGGACAGCGCCAAGCTCGGCCAATTCGTCAATGACAAGTGGGACAGCGAGATCGTCCCGCAGTTGGTCGACTACATCCGCATCCCCAACAAGTCGCCGATGTTCGACGCCAACTGGGTGCAGAACGGCTACATGGAACAGGCGGTCACCCTGATGGAAAACTGGGCCAAGGCCCAGGAACTGCCCGGCCTGAAGGTCGAGGTGGTCCGCCTGGAAGGCCGCACGCCGCTGATTTTCCTGGAAATTCCGGCCACCGGCGCCGAGACCGGCGACGACACCATCCTGCTTTACGGGCACCTGGACAAGCAGCCGGAAATGACCGGCTGGGACGAGGATCTGGGCCCGTGGATCCCGGTCCTGCGCGGCGACAAGCTGTATGGCCGCGGTGGCGCCGACGACGGTTACGCCATCTTCGGTTCGCTGGCGGCGGTGCTGGCCCTGCAGGCCCAGGGCCTGCCGCACGCCCGCTGCGTGGTGCTGATCGAAGCCTGTGAAGAATCCGGCAGCTACGACCTGCCCGCCTACGTCGACCACCTGGCCGACCGCATCGGCAAGCCGTCGCTGGTGGTCTGCCTGGATTCGGGCTGCGCCAACTACGACCAACTGTGGTGCACCACCTCGCTGCGCGGCCTGACCGGCGGCAACTTCACCGTCAAGGTGCTCAACGAAGGCGTGCATTCCGGCGATGCCTCCGGCGTCATCCCGTCCAGCTTCCGCCTGCTGCGCCAGATCCTGTCGCGCATCGAGGACCAGGACACCGGCCGCATCCTGATCGACGGCATGAACGTGGAGATCCCGGCCGAGCGCCTGGCCCAGGCCAAGCGTGCCGCCGAAGTGGTCGATACCGAGATCTTCGAGAAGTTCCCGATGGTCGACGGCCTGCGCCCGATGAACGAGGACCTGACCGAGCTGGTGCTCAACCGCACCTGGCGCCCGGCGCTGTCGGTCACCGGCGTGGGTGGCATGCCGCCGCTGGAATCGGCCGGCAACGTGCTGCGCCCGCAGACCTCGGTGAAGCTGTCGCTGCGCCTGCCGCCGACCGCCGACGGCAAGACCTGCGGCGAACTGCTGAAGGAAGCGCTGCTGCGCGATCCGCCGAACGGCGCCCAGGTCACCCTGGACCTGGAAAAGGCCTCCACCGGCTGGAACGCCCCGGCCATGGCGCCGTGGCTGACCCAGGCCATCGACGACGCCAGCCAGGCCTTCTTCGGCAAGCCGGCGATGTACATGGGCGAAGGCGGCTCGATCCCGTTCATGGGCATGCTGGGCGAGAAGTTCCCGGGCGCGCAGTTCATGATCACCGGCGTGCTCGGCCCGCACTCCAACGCGCACGGCCCGAACGAATTCCTGCACATCCCGATGGGCAAGAAGGTCACCGCCTGCGTGTCCAAGGTCATCAGCGAGCACTACGCCGCCAGCCTGCGCGGCGAGACCAGCGGCTCGCCGGTGGCAGCCGACAGCGGCACCCGCCACGGCGACCACGGCTGCTGCTGATCGCACACCCGTGACGGACGCAGCCTGGCCTTGCTAGGCTGCGTCCACCCCAAGCGGAACGCATGCACATGAATGGTCTGTTCGGCAGCAGCAGCTGGCTGTACATCCTGCTGGTCGGTTTCTTCGTCGGCCTGCTCGGGCGTTTCTTCATGCCCGGCAACAACCGCATGGGCTGCCTGCTGACCATCGTGCTCGGCATCGTCGGCGCATTGGTGGCCGGCTGGTTCGGCCAGTACATGGGCTGGTATTCGCCCGGCGAGCCGGCCGGTTTCCTCGGCGCCGTGGTCGGCGCGGTGGCCGTGCTGGCGCTGATGCGGCTGTTCACCCCACGCCGCTGATCTTCGTATTTCCTCTTTACTCCTGAGCGTGGCGCGCCTGTCGCGCCCGGAACTGCCTGCATGACCGAACCCGCCTCCGATCCCCAGCGCAGCGCGCAGCGCCTGCAGTGGGCCCGCACCCAGCTGGACGACGCCAACACGGTGGTCGAGCGCGCTTCGGTCGACGCCGGCCTGCGCAGCTATTGGCGTACCACCAGCCGTGGCGGCAGCCACATCGTGATGGATGCCCCGCCCGGCCTGGAAGATCCGCAGCCATGGTTGCGCATGCGCGGCCTGCTGCACGACCACGGCCTGCGCGTGCCCGCCCTGCTCGCCCAGGATCTCGACGCCGGTTTCCTGTTGCTGGAGGACCTCGGTGGCCCGACCCTGGCCAAGGTGCTGGACGAACGCAATGCCGATGCCTGGTTCGGCCGCGCCATCGACCAGCTGCTGCGCCTGCAGGCGATCCCGGTGCCCGATGATTTCGGCCGCTTTGGCGAAGCCCTGCTGCAGCGCGACGCCGGCCTGTTCGACGAATGGTTCCTGCAGCGCCACCTGGGCATCACCCTGGACGCCGCCGAGGCCGAAGGCCTGCAGCAGGCGCAGCGCCTGCTGATGGACAACGCGCTGGGCCAGGCCCAGTTGATGACCCATCGCGATTACATGCCGCGCAACCTGATGCCGGTCGACGATGGTCCGGCCATCCTCGATTTCCAGGACCTGGTGCGTGGCCCGATCGCCTACGACGCGGTGAGCCTGTTCAAGGACGCGTTCCTGAGCTGGCCGCTGCCGCGCGTGGACGCATGGCTGGCGCAGTACCACCAGCGCGCGCTCGACGCTGGCCTGCCGGTGCCTGACCGCGCGACCTTCCTGCGCGACGCCGACTGGATGGGCATCCAGCGCCACCTGAAGTGCCTGGGCATCTTCAGCCGCCTGCGTTACCGCGACAACAAGGGCCACTACCTGGACGACGTGCCGCGCTTCATCGGCTACCTGGACGAAGTGCTGCCGCGCTACCCCGAACTGGCCACGCTGCAGCAGCTGCTGGACATGCGCATCAAGCCGGCCCTGGCCGAACTGGCCGCACCGATGCGCGTGGTGCGCTGATGAAAGCCCTGATCTTCGCCGCCGGCCTGGGCGAGCGCATGCGCCCGCTGACCCTGCACACGCCCAAGCCGTTGTTGGCGGTGGCCGGCAAGCCGCTGCTCGCCTGGCACCTGGAGCGGCTGGCCGCACTGGGCGTGCGCGAGGTGGTCATCAACACCGCATGGCTGGCCGAGCAGTTCCCGGCCACGCTGGGCGATGGCAGCCACTGGGGCCTGCAGCTGCACTTCGTGCACGAAGGCGAGACGCCGCTGGAAACCGGCGGCGGCATCCTCAACGCGCTGCCGCGGCTGGGCGATGCGCCGTTCCTGGTGGTCAACGGCGATATCTGGACCGATTTCGATTTCGCCACCCTGCCCCGCGAGCCGCAGGGCCAGGCACACCTGGTACTGGTGGACAACCCGGCGCAGCACCCGGAGGGCGATTACCGCCTGGATGCGCAGGGCCTGCTGCACCACGACCGCGCGGGCCCATGCCTGACCTATGCCGGCATCGGCGTGTACCGCCCGTCGATCGTGGCGGACTGGCGCGCAGTGATCGGCGATGCGCCGGGCAGCGAGCGGGTCCCGCCGAAGTTCTCGGTGGTGCCGCTGCAGAAGCATTTCATGGCGCAGGGGTTGATGACCGGGCAGCACCATCGCGGGCGCTGGACCGATGTCGGGACGGTGGATCGGCTGCGTGCGCTGGACGCGGAGTTGGCAGCGAACGGCTGAGCCCCTCGTGGCTTGAAGCGTGGTGCGTTGGGATCACTGATGTCTGGCCGGGCGGATGGGCTGCGCAGGGGACGCTGCAAGTACGTCCCTGTAAGCTCGGTCGCCGCATCCATGCGGCTCACGCCCCTGCGCAACCCATCCGCCCGGCCACGGACAATTTCCGTGCGCGTCCAGCCACGGAAAAGAAAAAGAAAAGCAAAAGCGGATCGCGTCGCTGCGCTCGCTCCGGTGTCGACCAACGGTCGACACCCACCAAGAGCCGCGGGAACCTGTCGAAGGCGGGGCGCTGTGGGCTTGCGGGGTGTGAGCCGCATGGATGCGGCAACCAAGCCCCCATGGGTGAGGGCGCTTTGCTTGCGAAGCACTGCTTCGCAAGCGCCCGAACGCACAGCCGCCAGCGGCTGGGCCGGACCCCGGAGGGGGGTTTACGGCGTCCCCGCAAGCCCACAGCGCCCCGCCTCCCCTCAGGAAGCCAGCACTTGATCTTGACGTTGCTCCAGCGGGTGCAGGGCAGCAGCCCTGCAAAGAAAACACACCCCTCAGTAGCGAGGGCGGCCTTCTTCCAGTACCTGGCGCAGGAACGGCACCGTGATCCGCCGCTTGGCCGCCAGCGATTCCCGGTCCAGCCAGTCCAGCAGCGTGATCAACCCACCCAGCTCGCGCCCGGTGTGCGACAGCAGCCACTCGATGGCCGCCTCGTCGATCGCCAGCCCGCGCCGCAGCGCGCGCTCGCGCAACACGGCCGCGCGGCCTTCCTCATCCAGCGGCTGCAGCAGCACGCGCACGCACTGGCCCAGCCGCGAACGCAGGTCCGGCAGCACCAGCCCCAGCTCGCCAGGCGCACGCTGCGCCGTGTACAGCACCGTCACCCCCGCCGCGCGCGCGCGGTTGTGGAAGTCGAACAGCGCGATCTCGTCCTCACGATGGCCCGCCACCGCATCCAGGCCATCCAGCGCGACCAGTTCGCGCTGCTCCAGGCCATCCAGCGCCGCCGCCACCCGGCCGACTGCACCGGCCAGCGGCACGTAGGTCGGCAGGCGCCCGGCCTGCTGCGCGCTGGAACACATCGCCAGCGCCTGGTGGGTCTTGCCCGTGCCCGCCGCACCTTCGAGGTAGACCCAGTCATGGCTGGCACCCACCGCGATGGCACGCAGCTGCGCCAGCGCGCCATCCGGCGCGCCGATGAAGGTCTCCAGGCGCTGGTCCCGCGGGTAATGCAGGGCCAGCGGAAGTTGCGGCACACCAATCACTTCGGGTCCGGGCCGTTCTCGTAGGGGTCGAGGATGATATGGGGCGCATCGATCACGCCATCAAGCACGATCGCCGGCTTTTCGCCGACGTACAGCTCGCTCTGGCGGTAACGCTGGTGCGCATAGCGCAGCAGCACGTTGCTGACCGCCGCCACCGGCAGCGCCAGCAGCATGCCGAGGAAACCGAACAGCTGGCCACCGGCCATCACCGCGAAGATCACCGCCACCGGGTGCAGGCCGATCTTGTCGCCGACGATGCGCGGGGTCAGCACGTAGCTCTCCAGCAGCTGGCCAACGGTGAACACCACGCCGACCAGGAGCAGCAGCTTCAGGTCGATGCCCTGTGCCTGCACCAGCGCTGCCACCACCGCCATCACGATGCCGGTGGTCGCGCCCAGGTAAGGGATGAAGCTGATCAGGCCAGCCACCAGGCCGATCAGCAGGCCCAGCTTCAGGCCGACCATCGACAGGCCGGCGGCGTAGATCACGCCCAGCGCCACCATCACCAGGAACTGGCCACGGATGAACGCGCCCAGCACCTCGTTGGATTCGCGGGCCAGGTTGGTGATCGTGCCGATGTGGTTGCGCGGGATCACCGAGGCCACGCGCTCGACCAGCTTGTCCCAGTCACGCAGGAAGTAGAACGCCAGGATCGGCAGCAGCGCCAGGTTGACCATCCAGGTCACCACCGTGAAGCCCGAGCGCGAGACGTAGCCCATGAAGGTCGTGGCGAAGCCGCCGGCCTGCTGCCAGTGGCTGCGCACCCACTCGATCAGGCGGTCCGGGTCCATCCACTGCATCACTTCCAGGCCGGTCTTCTGCTCGAACCAGGGGATGCCGGTCTGCATCAGCCAGGCCTGGGCCTGCGGAACAGCGGCCATCAACGTGGTGATCTGGCGCTCGATCATCGGCACCAGCACCAGCAGCAGCGCGGTGATGACCAGCACCATGGCCACGAACACCAGCACCACGCCGGTATTGCGCGAACGGCCGGTGGCCTCGATGCGGTCGACCAGCGGGTCGCCCAGCCAGGCCAGCGCCAGGGCCAGCACGAACGGGGTCAGGATGGGGGCCAGCAGCCACACCACCCAACCGATCAGCAGGGCGACGGCCACGTACTTCAGCCGTCGCAGGAACTGCGCGATTTCCGCTTCCGGGGCCTGGATCATCGCAGTCGGTACTCGTTGCTGACCGGGGCCGGCTGCGGTGCGCCGGTGCTGTCATCGATCGGCGCCGGCAGGGCCGGCAGGGGCGCCGAAGGCACCAGCACGCCGTTGTCGCCCAGCATGCGGTTGAAGCCGGCCAGGCCGGTGGTCATTTCCAGGTTCAGCTCCAGGCGGTCGCCCGTCGCCCGCAGCGGGGTGACGTTGCGCACCACCGGCACCTCGCGCAGGCCGGCGGCCAGGCGCAGGTACTCATCGGCGCTGTTGATGCCGGTCACCACCACGCGGTAGGCACCGGCTGCACCAGTGGCCGCGCCGGCCTTGGCGTAGCGCTTGACCAGGGCATCGGCGGCGCCGTCGGCACCGGCCGCCATCGCGCGCATGGCGTTGGCGTCCTTGGTGGTCCACTTGTTCAGCTCGCGGCCGTTGTCGACGAACACCCAGTCCGCCTGCCAGCCGCCATTGGCGCGGTACAGCTTGCCGATCAGCTGCATCGGCGGCGAGTAGCGAGACGACGCGCGGGCCACCGCAGCGCTGTCCTGGCGCCAGATCGCGCCGGCCAGGGCCTGTTCGGCGGCGCCGCCACTGGGCAGGCCCAGCTTGTAGCCGCGCTCGATGGCCCGGTTCAGCAGCGGGCGCGCGGCATTGGCCTGCTGCACGCTGACCAGCCGCGGGCCACTGCCGTCGTCCACCGCCAGCCAGACCACCGGCTTCGGCCGCGGCTGCGGCCACAGCGGCAGGCCCAGGGCCGACACCAGCGCATCGACGTCATCTTCGCGGAAACGGGCCACCAGCAGGGTCCGGTAGCTGGGTGCGCCACTGGCACCCACGCTCTGGTCCTGCTTGAAGTCATAGCTGGCCACGTAGTCCTTGGCGTTGCGCAGGGCCTGCGCGACGCCGGGGCGCGACATGACGCTGCGGTCACCGGACAGCTTGCCCAGGACCACGCTCAGGGCACGGGCCAGGCCACCGTTGCGGTCGGCCTCGGCCTGGCTGTTGACGGGCACTTCGGCCTCGTAGGCACCACTGGCGGTGGCGACATCTCCCTCGGTGCGAAGGCCGCTCTGGGCCATCGTGGCCACCGGCAGGCACAGCGCAAGGAGCAGGGTGAGAATAAGGCTGCGGCGCATCAGGACATCCATTGGCTCGACGTATCCGGGGGGAATTGTTGCCCGAATACGGACTTTGCGCCAATGCGGCCTGTTAAAATCGCCCGTTCAACCCCTGCCAGCGCCGACGCCCGTGACCAACACCCCGTCTTCCGCCCCCTCCCCCCTCACCTACCGTGATGCGGGCGTCGACATCGACGCCGGCAACGAACTGGTCGAGCGGATCAAGCCCCTGGTCAAGCGCAGCTTCCGCCCGGAAGTGATGGGCGGCCTGGGCGGCTTCGGCGCCCTGTTCGACCTGTCCAACAAGTACCGCGAGCCGGTGCTGGTGTCGGGCACCGACGGCGTGGGCACCAAGCTGAAGCTGGCCCACCAGCTGAACCGCCACGATACGATCGGCATCGACCTGGTCGCCATGTGCGTCAACGACGTGCTGGTGCAGGGCGCCGAGCCGCTGTTCTTCCTGGACTATTTCGCCACCGGCAAGCTGGACATCGACACCGCCGCGGCGGTCGTGGGCGGCATCGCCAACGGCTGCACCGAGGCAGGCTGCGCGCTGATCGGCGGCGAAACCGCTGAAATGCCCGACATGTACGCCCCGGGCGAATACGACCTGGCCGGCTTCACCGTCGCTGCGGTCGAGAAGAGCGAACTGAAGGACGGCGCCAGCGTGGCCGCCGGCGACGTGCTGATCGGCATCGCCTCCTCCGGCCCGCATTCCAACGGCTACTCGCTGGTGCGCCGCATCTACGACCGCGCCGGCCAGCCGGCCGACCTGGAGCTGGAAGACGGGGTGAAGCTGGTCGATGCGCTGATGGCGCCGACCCGCCTGTACGTCAAGCCGATCCTGTCGCTGCTGAAGTCGCATGGCGCGGCCATCCACGGCATGGCCCACATCACCGGTGGTGGCCTGACCGAGAACATCATCCGCGTGGTGCCCGAAGGCCTGGGCCTGGACATCCAGGCCTCGGCCTGGCCGCTGCCGCCGGTGTTCCAGTGGCTGCAGAAGGAAGGCGCCGTCGTCGACAGCGAAATGTGGCGCACCTTCAACTGCGGCATCGGCTTCGTGCTGATCGTCGCCCCGGAGCAGGTCGCTGCCGTGTCCGAAGCCGTGCAGGCGCAGGGCCTGGCTCACTGGCCGATCGGCCAGGTGGTCACCGCCAGCGGCGCCGAGCGCGTCCGCATTGCCTGATACGTACCCAGGAGCCCGCATGGACGCTACGCCCCCCCTGCCCACCGCACCGGTGCCGCCCCCGGCACCGGCCGTGCCCGGGCTGACCTCGCAGGACAACGACCACCTCCGCCTGCTGTCGATCTTCCACTACGTGGTGGCCGGGCTGGCGGCGGTGTTCGCCCTGATCTTCGTGTTCCACATCGTGATGGGCATCGCCATGCTCAACGGCACCCTGCCGATGAGCTCCAACGGCCAGCCCAGCTCGGCGCAGGAACAGCAGTTCGCGGGCTGGTTGTTCATCATCATGGGCAGCGGCGTCGTCTCGCTTGGCCTGGTGATGGCCGGCTTCATCGCCTATGCCGGGCGCTGCCTGAAGCAGCGGCGGCGTTACCTGCTGTGCCTGGTCGTGGCCGGCCTGTCGTGCCTGTTCACCCCGTTCGGCACCGTGCTGGGCGTGTTCACCCTGATCGTGCTGCTGCGGCCGCAGGTGAAGGCCGCCTTTGCCGCCAACGTCCCTACCCGAAGCTGAGTTGCCGATGGCCGTCGCCCCGCCCCCGCTGAACCGGCCACGCGGCTGGACCGATCTGCAGGTCAACAGCCACCTGCATTCGCTGAAGATCCTGTTCTACATCTACGGCGGCCTGCAGCTGGTGCTGGCCGTCCTGCTGCTGCTCGCGGCCGCCGGCGGTTATGTCAGCGAGAGCCACAGCACCGATCCCGAGGCGTCTCCGGCCCTGCTGGCCGCGCTCTTCGTCGGTGCCAGCCTGGTCTTCGCCGCGCTGGGCAGCCTCAGCCTGACCGCAGCACGCCGCCTGTCCCAGCGCCGCCAGCGCACACTGTGCATGGTCGCCGCCGGCGCGGCCTGCCTGGGCGGTGCGCTGGGCATCGCGCTGGGCGTCTACGCGCTGGTTGTGCTGCTGCGTGCCGAAGTCGTGGCCAGCTTCAGCGAACCGGGCAGCGCCGTCGTCGCATGACCGCCCGTATCGCCGTACTGGCTTCCGGCCGTGGCAGCAACCTGCAGGCCATCCTCGATGCGATCGCGGCCGGCCGCCTGCCGGCCGAGGTGGTGGGCGTGTTCTCCGACCGCCCCGATGCGGCCGCGCTGCAGCGGGTCGGGCCCGGACAGCGCTGGGCGCACGCGCCGAAGACCTTCAGCGACCGCGCTGCCTACGAACAGGCACTCGGCGATGCCGTCCACGCCGTGGCCCCGGACTGGATCGTCTGCGCGGGCTACATGCGCATCCTCGGTGCCGACTTCGTGCAGCGCTTCAACGGCCGCCTGGTCAACATCCATCCGTCGCTGCTGCCGCTGCACAAGGGCCTGCACACCCACGCCCGCGCCCTGGATGCCGGCGACGCCGAGCATGGGGCCAGCGTGCATCTGGTGGTGCCGGAGCTGGATGCCGGCACCGTGCTGGCCCAGGTGCGCGTCCCGGTGCTGCCCGGCGATGACGCAACCCGCCTGGCCGATCGCGTGCTGGCGGTCGAGCATCCCCTGCTGATCGCCACCCTGCAGCTGCTGTGCGATGGCCGCCTGGCTGAACGGGAGGGCCGGCCGACACTCGACGGTCACCCCCTGTTTAGCCCATTGGCTCTAGATTCCGCCGGGAACCTGAACCGGTAACGCCCGTGCACACGCCCCGCTGACTGCGGGGCTGGCATCCTGCCACCTCCTGCGGTTCCTGCCTGCCATGAAGAACACGCCCCCGTTGCGCAAATTCCTGCTGCTGCCGTTCGCCGTGCTCGCCTGTGCCGCCTGGGCGCAGACCCCGCCGTCGGCCGAACCGGCGCCCGTGGTGGAGGCACCGGCCGAACCGCCCCTGCCCGCGCTGCCGGCCATGGCCTGGGAACCGCCGCCGCTGCAGCCCTTCAGTGCCACCTACCAGGCCTTCTACAAGGGCAAGGAGGCCGGCGACGCAACCATGCAGGTGACCCACACCGGCGGCAACCAGTGGCGGGTGGACATGCAGGTGGTCGGCCGCCGCGGCTTTGCCAGCGTGCTCGGCCTGAACCTGGAGCAGAGCACCGTGTTCGACGTGCGCAATGGCGTCTACGCGCCGTTGAGCCAGAGCACCGTGCGCAAGGGCCTGTTCCTGGGCAAGAAAGCGGTGGGCACCTACAACTGGGAAACCGGCACCGCGCAGTGGACCGGCGATGTGAAGAAGGACCGCGCCAAACCCATTCCGCTGCAGCCCGGCGACCAGAGCGCGCTGCTGCTGAACCTGTCGCTGATGCGCGACGCCCGCCCCGGCGTGGCCATGCACTACCGCTACGTTGAACTGGGCAAGGTGCGCCAGCACGATTACCAGGCGGCCGCGCAGACCGAGAACGTGGAAGTCGGCGACCTGTCCTACAACGCGCTGAAGGTGTACCGCACCAACGGCGGCAACAACGAAACCATTCTGTGGATCGCCAACGGTGTCCCCACGCCGGTGCGCATCCTGCAACGCGAAGATGGCGAGGACCGTGTCGACCTGCGCCTGATCGAATACCAAGGAGTATGAGCATGACGACCCTGACCCGCCCGCTGACCTGGATCGCCGCTGCCGCACTGTCGGTGGCCAGCCTGCCGGCCATGGCCCTGCAGCCGTTCAAGGCCGATTACCTGGCCAGCTACATGGGCATGCAGGCCAACGGCACCATGACCCTGGCCAGCGAAGGCACCGGCAAGTGGCGCTACAACCTGCAGGTGAAGAACCAGCTGGCCGACCTCAGCCAGAGCACCGTGTTCGAGGAAGTGCGTGGCCAGTTGCGCCCGCTCAGCAGCCAGGACCGCTCGGCGCTGCTGGTGAAGAAGCGCAACGTGCAGGCCAACTACAACTGGACCAGCAACCAGGCCACCTGGACCGGCGACATCAAGCCGGACCGCGCCGGCCCGGTCGCGCTGAAGGCCGGTGACATGGATGCGCTGCTGATCAACCTGGCCATCGCCCGCGACCTGGCCGCCGGCAAGCCGCTGACCTACCGCATGGTCGACGAAGGCCGCATCAAGAACATGACCTACAAGGTCGTGGGCAAGGAAGCGGTGACCGTGGGCGGCAAGAGCTACCAGGCCACCAAGGTGTCGCGCGTGGATGGCGACAAGGAGCAGATCGCCTGGATCGTGCCCGAGTTCCCGGTGCCGACCCGCATCCTGCAGCGCGAAGGCGGCCGCGATGCGCTGGACCTGACCATCAAGGCGCTGAACTGACGCGCGAGCCGGTAGTGCCGGCCGCTGGCCGGCATTCCCGCGATGCTCCGCAAGGTCCATGGGGTTGCCGGCCAGCGGCCGGCACTACCGAAAAAAACGCCCGCTTGCGCGGGCGTTTTCTTATTTCTTCTCTTCCGCTTCGGCCGGCTTGAACTCGGTGCGGCAATCCACCCGGATCTGCTGGCCACTGCTGCGCCAGACGAACGTGCGGCAATGGCGGTTGCCTTCCTGGCTGTCGTTCACCGCAACGGCATAGAACGACTGGATGATCTCGTCACGGCTGACCGTGCCATCGCCATTCCAGTCCATGTCCTTCTGCTCGATGCCCTTGGTGATGGCCAGGTTGGCGTACCAGGCATAGCCCAGCCACGCCAGCACGATCAGCACCAGCGCCAGCAGCGCCTTGCGGCGGGGGCTGAAGCGGCCGCGCAGGATCATGGCACGCGCCGGATGGTGGCACCGAGCGAAGACAGCTTCTCTTCGATGTTCTCGTAGCCACGGTCGAGGTGGTAGATGCGGTCGATGGTGGTCTCGCCGTCGGCCATCAGGCCGGCCAGGATCAGCGACGCCGACGCGCGCAGGTCGGTGGCCATCACCGGCGCACCGCTCAGGCGCTCGTGGCCGCGGGCAATGGCGGTGTGGCCTTCCACCTGGATGTCCGCGCCGAGGCGCAGCAGTTCGTTGACGTGCATGAAACGGTTCTCGAAGATCGTTTCGTTGATCACGCCTACGCCATCGGCCACGCAGTTGAGCGCCATGAACTGCGCCTGCATGTCGGTCGGGAACGCCGGGTACGGCGCGGTGGTCAGGTTGACCGCCTTCGGCCGCTTGCCGTGCATGTCCAGGGTGATGCTGTCTTCGGTGGTCTCGATCGTCGCACCAGCCTCGACCAGCTTGGACAGCACGGCGTCCATGGTGTTCGGGCGCGCGCGGTTCACGGTCACCTTGCCGCCGGTCATCGCTGCGGCCACCAGGAAGGTGCCGGTTTCGATGCGGTCGGGCAGCACTTCGTGGCGGCCACCGGACAGGCGCTCGACGCCTTCGATGACCAGGCGGGCGGTGCCCAGGCCCTCGATCTTCGCGCCCAGCGCGATCAGGCAGTGCGCCAGATCGGTCACTTCCGGTTCCATCGCGGCGTTGTCGAGGATGGTGGTGCCCTCGGCCAGCACGGCCGCCATCAGCACGTTCTCGGTGCCGGTGACGCTGACCATGTCGAAGGTGAAATGGCCACCCTTCAGGCGCTTGGCGGTGGCCTTGATGAAGCCGTTCTCGACCACGATGTCCGCACCCAGCGCCTGCAGGCCCTTGATGTGCTGGTCGACGGGGCGCGAACCGATCGCGCAGCCGCCGGGCAGCGACACTTCGGCCGCGCCGAAGCGGGCCAGCAGCGGGCCCAGCACCAGGATCGAGGCGCGCATGGTCTTGACCAGCTCGTAGGGGGCCACGTGCTGGTTGACCGGGCGCGGGTCGACCACGATCGCGCTGCCGCGCGACAGGGTGCCCTGGTCGATGGTGACCTTGGCGCCCAGTTCGCCCAGCAGCTTCACCGTGGTGACCACGTCGTGCAGGTGCGGCACGTTGGTGATCTCCACCGGCGCATCGGCCAGCAGGGTCGCGCAGAGGATGGGGAGGACGGCGTTCTTCGCGCCGGAGATGCTCACTTCACCGTGCAGCGCAGCGCCGCCGGTCACAACGATCTTGGCCATGTATTGGGAATCTTCTGCGGTTCAGCCGGCTTCGGCCGGGGTCACGGTTTTCAGCGCCAGCGCGTGGATCGCGCCGCCCATCAGGTCGCCCAGGGTGGCATAGACCATCCGGTGGCGGGCCAGCGGCATCTTGCCGGCAAAGGCCTCACAGACCACGGTCGCTTCGAAGTGCACGCCATCGTCACCGCGCACGTCGGCGCGGGCGCCCGGCAGGCCGGTTTCGATCAGGTTGCGGATGGTGTCGGCGTCCAACGGGCTTTCCTAATAAAATGAACCCTCATTCTACTTCCGCTGCGTGGCGTCCGCATGGCCGAGTCCTCCCTGCCCCCCCGTTCCGTCGATCCTGCCGCCCTGGTGGCCAGCGGCCGCCGCGTGTTCGAGATCGAACAGCAGGCGCTGCAGGCCGTCGCCAGCGGGCTGGGCGAGGCATTCCAGCAGGCCTGCCAGGCCATCCTGGGAAGCCGCGGCCGGGTGGTCGCCACCGGCATGGGCAAGTCCGGCCATGTCGCCCGCAAGATCGCCGCCACCCTGGCCTCCACCGGCACCCCGGCCTTCTACGTGCACCCGGGCGAGGCCGGCCACGGCGACCTGGGCATGATCACCGAGGACGATGTGGTGCTGGCGCTGTCCTATTCGGGCGAATCGGACGAGGTGCTGATGCTGCTGCCGGTGCTCAAGCGCCAGGGCAACGTGTTGATTTCCATGACCGGACGGCCGCAGTCCAGCCTGGCCAAGGCCGCCGACGTGCACCTGGACGTGAGCGTGCCGGCCGAGGCCTGCCCGCTGGCGCTGGCGCCGACCTCCAGCACCACCGCCTCGCTGGCGATGGGCGATGCGCTGGCCGTCGCCCTGCTCGACGCGCGCGGCTTTACCGCGGACGACTTCGCCCGCTCGCACCCGGCCGGCAGCCTCGGCCGCCGCCTGCTGCTGCATATCACCGACGTGATGCACAGTGGCGAGGACCTGCCCAAGGTCGACGCCGGCGCCAGCCTCAGCCAGGCGCTGGTGGAGATGAGCCGCAAGCGGCTGGGCATGACCGCCGTGGTCGATGCCCAGGGCGTGCTGATCGGCCTGTTCACCGACGGCGACCTGCGCCGTGCGCTGGACACCGAACTGGACGTGCGCACGGCGAAGATCGCCGAGGTGATGACCCGCAACCCGCGCACCATCGGTGCCGACCAGCTGGCGGTGGAAGCCGCCCGGCTGATGGAAACCCACAAGATCAACGGCCTGATCGTGGTCGACGGCGAGGGCCGGGCGGTCGGCGCGCTGAACATTCATGACCTGTTGCGGGCCCGGGTGGTTTAACCGAGAGTCCGTAGACCCCATTCAGACTGTAAACCGCACCCGCCCCGAACGAGCCTGATGCCCTGATGCCCTGGTCCCCCCTGCCCGCCTTCCCCGCCCACCTGCATGCCACCGCGGCCCGTATCCGCCTGGCCTGCTTCGACGTGGACGGCACCCTCACCGACGGTCGGCTGTACTACGACAAGGACGGCAACGAGAGCAAGGCGTACTTCGTGCAGGATGGTCTGGGCCTGAAACTGCTGCAGCAGCACGGTATCCACCCCGTGCTCATCACCGCGCGCAACAGCCAGTCCGCGCTGCGGCGCGGCGCCGACCTGGGCATCGACACCCAGATCGCGGTGGGCGACAAGCTGGCCAGCGTGCAGGCACTGTGTGCCCAGCACGGCATCGGCCTGGACCAGGTGGCGTTCATGGGCGACGACCTGCCCGACCTGGCGCCGCTGGGCGCGGTCGGCCTGGCCGTGGCCCCGGCCAACGCGCACCCGTGGATCGCCGAACGCGTGCACTGGACCACCCGCAGCGACGGCGGTCGTGGCGCCGCCCGCGAACTGTGCGACGTGCTGCTGGCCGCGCAGGGGCATATCGATGCGGTGCTGGCGAGGTTCGGCGCATGAATGCTCCGTCGCTGAACTGGCGCACCGTGCTCGGCATCGGCCTGCTGCTGGCGGCCCTGCTGAGCAGCTGGGCCGCCCTGCGCAACCGCGACAAGGGGCCGGCGCAGACCGGCCAGGACGTAGGCGTGGATTACATCCTGCACGACTTCCAGATCGTGGCGCTGGACGAACAGGGCAAGGAATCGACCACCCTGCGCGCACCGCTGCTGGAGCGCCAGCGCGGCGACCAGACGATCAACATCACCACCCCGCTGTTCGAGATGCCCGACAAGGACGGCCAGCACTGGACCCTGCGCGCGCAGACCGGCTGGCTCAGCGCCAAGGGCGACCAGATGAAGCTGAGTGGCGACGTTTCCGGCGACAGCCCGGCCGCCCCCGGCGTGGTGCCCACCACTTTCCGCACCGACCACCTGGACGTGTTCCCGAAGGAAAGCCGCGCCCGTACCGATGCCCGGGTCACCATGACCCGACCGGGCATGGAACAGTCCGGCGTCGGGTTCGAGGTGGATTCGAAGAACAACACGTATCATTTCCTCAGCCAGTCCAAGGGCCGCTACACGCCCCAACGCTGATTCCGCCGCTGGCCCGCGACGTCGCCATGGCGACTGGCGCGAGGCCGCAGCCCCCACCCGCCGCCCGGCATGACCGGGCAGCCTCACCGGTAGAACGGACCCCGATGAAGATTCCCTTTGCTGCCCTGCTCGCCTTCGGTCTGCTGGTTCCTGCCTTCGCGCAGGCCAAGTCCACCGACCGCAACGAGCCCATGAACATCGATGCCGGCGCACAGGCCGGCAACCTCACCGGGGATGGCAAGACCACCCTGTCGCAGGGGGTGGTCATCACCCAGGGCTCGCTGGACCTGCGTTCGTCCGAGGCCGAGATCTACATGAAGGACGGCGAAGCCGTGCGTGCCGTGTTCACCGGCAAGCAGGCCAAGATGAAGCAGCAGCTCGACGACGGCACCTGGATGGATGCGGTGGCCGACAAGATCGACTACGACATCAAGACCGAGATCATCACCCTCACCGGCAACTACAAGGTGACCAGCGCGCGCGGTACCAATGCCGGCCAGCGCATGGTCTACAACACCCGTACCGGCGAAATGAATTCCGGTGGCGACGGCAGCCGCGTGCGTACCGTCATTCCGCCCAAGAACAAGACGCCTGCGGCGCAGCCGGCGGCCGGGAGCAAGAAGTAATGCTTGTCGCCAAGGGCCTGCGCAAGAAGTACAAGCAGCGCGAAGTCGTCAAGGACTTCGGGCTGACCCTCGATGCCGGCGAAGTGGTCGGCCTGCTCGGCCCCAACGGCGCCGGCAAGACCACCTGCTTCTACATGATCGTGGGCCTGGTGGAGGCCGATGCCGGCAGCATCGTGCTCGACGGCCAGGACATCACCGGCGACCCGATGTATACGCGCGCCAAGCAGGGCGTGGGCTACCTGCCGCAGGAACCGTCGGTGTTCCGCAAGCTGACCGTGGCCGACAACCTGCGCCTGGTGCTGGAACTGCGCGACGACCTGGATGCGGCCGGCCGCGAGCGCGAACTCAACAGCCTGCTGGACGAACTGCAGCTGGGCCACGTGTCCGAGCAGCTCGGTGCCAGCCTGTCCGGTGGTGAACGCCGCCGCTGCGAGATCGCCCGCGCACTGGCCGCCAAGCCGCGCCTGATCCTGCTGGACGAACCCTTCGCCGGCGTCGATCCGATCTCGGTCGGCGAGATCCAGCGCATCGTCACCCACCTCAAGCAGCGCGGCATCGGTGTGCTCATCACCGACCACAACGTGCGCGAAACCTTGGGAATCTGCGACCGCGCGTATATCCTCGCTGAGGGCACCGTACTGGCCCAGGGCTCGCCGGAAGCGATCCTGGACAACGCCGACGTCCGTCGCGTCTACCTTGGAGACTCCTTCAAGCTGTGACCGCGGCCGCCGGGCCCTTCCCCTCCGTTTCGGCACAGGCATGAAGACTCGGCTGCAGACATCGTTGGGACAGCAGCTGGTGCTGACACCACAGCTGCAGCAGGCGATCAAGCTGCTGCAGATGTCCACCACCGAGCTGGAGCTGGAAATCGCCCAGGCGGTGGAAAGCAATCCCCTGCTGGACTGGGCCGACAGCAGCGATGACGGCGCCGGTGCGGGCAGCGATGCCGGCGATGACCACGGCGCCGACAGCGATGCACCGCCGGAGCCCGCGCAGGCCAGCGGCGACGACTGGGCCCCCGCCGAGCAGGACTGGAGCAATCCGGGCAGCAGCGGCAGTTTCGACGACGATGAAGACACCGGCAGCGCCGCCGAGCGCGTGGCCGAGGTCGAGACCCTGGCTGACCACCTGCTGTGGCAGCTGCACCTGTCGCATCTGTCGATGCGCGACCGCAGCATCGGTGCCGCGCTGATCGATGCGCTGGAGGAAGACGGTTACCTGCGCGAGCCGCTGGCGACCATCGCCGAGACCCTGCTGCCGGCCATCCACGCCGGTGAAGACGAGATCCTGACCGTGCTGCACCAGGTGCAGCGCTTCGACCCGGTGGGCGTGGCCGCACGCTGCCTGGGCGAATGCCTGCGGCTGCAGCTGGACGTGCTGCCCACCGACACCCCCGGCCTGGCCCTGGCCCGGCAGGTCGCCGCCGGACCGCTGGAGCGCCTGCCGCGCAGCGGCGTGGCCGGCCTGGCCCACGAACTGAAGCAGCCGCTGGCCGAGGTCGAGACCGCCGTCGCGCTGCTGCGCTCGCTCGACCCGCGCCCGGGTACCCAGATCGCGCCGCTGGCGCAGGACACCTACGTGGTGCCGGACGTGGTGGTATGGCGGCAGAACGGCCTCTGGCGCGCCGCGCTGGCCGCCCATGCCGGGCCCAAGGTGATCATCCACCGCGGCTACGAACAGATGATCCGCCGCTGCGGCGAAGCCGACGCCGGTTACCTGCGCGCCCAGCTGCAGGAAGCCCGCTGGCTGCTGAAGGGCCTGCAGGCGCGCGGCGAAACCCTGCTGCGCGTGGTGCACAGCCTGATCCACCAGCAGGCCGGTTTCCTCGAATTCGGTGAACAGGCGCTGCGCCCGCTGACCCTGCGCGAGATCGCCGCCGAACTGGGCCTGCACGAATCCACCGTCTCGCGGGCGATCGCCCGCAAGCACGTGCGTACGCCGCGCGGCACCCTGCCGCTGCGCGCGTTCTTTGCATCGGGCATCGACACCGAAGGCGGTGGCGAAGCATCCAGTACCGCCATCCAGGCGATGATCCGCCGCCTGATCGATGACGAAAACCCACGCAAGCCGCTTTCTGACGCCAAGCTGGCTGACCTGCTCAAAACGTCGGGAATCCCAGTAGCGCGGCGCACCGTGGCGAAGTATCGTGAGGCCATGAACATCTCCGCCTCGCACGAAAGGGTCAGAATCGCTTGACGCGCCGCCGCGCCCGGCGGAGAGGTTCATTGGCACATCCGAACACAGGAGAAACCCGATGCGCATCGAAACGTTTGGCAAAGATGTCGAAGTCACCCCGGCCCTGCAGTCGTATGTTGAAGAAAAGCTGGCCCGGGTCGGAAAGCACTTCGACCAGCACTGCGAAGCGCGGGTAACCCTCAAGCTGCAGAAGACCGAACACCACGTCGACGCCAGCCTCAATATTCCCGGCCAGACCCTGCATGCCGAAGCCGGCGGCCAGACCATGTATGCCGCCATCGACGTGCTGGCGGACAAGCTCGACCGCCTGGTGATCAAGCACAAGGAGAAAAAACAGCAGCACGCACCACTGCCGGTGGGCGACAATGGCGGCTGATCGCCACCGTTCCCCGCAGACATGCCCCTGACTGACCTCCTGGCGGCCGTGCAGACCCAGCTCTGCACGGCCACCGACCGCGACAGCGTCCTGCAGGCCGCCGCCGGGTTGCTGGCCTGCCGCCAGGCCAACGCCGAACAGATCTACCTCAACCTGTGCCAGCGCGAAGCCCTGGGCAGCACGGCGATCGGTTGCGGCATCGCCATTCCCCATGGCCGGGCCCCTGCCCTGGACCGTCCCCGCGGCGCCCTGCTGCGGTTGCAGACCCCGGTCGATTTCGGCGGCGATGAACCGGTGGACCTGGTGTTCGCCATGGCCGTCCCCGCCCACTACACCCACCAGCACCTGATGCTGCTGTCGGAACTGGCCGAGCTGTTCTCGACGCCCTCGATCCGCGACGCCCTGCGCGCGGCGGGCGATGCGCGGGCACTGCGCGAGGCCCTGGACCTTCCCCCATCGGCGAGCGCCGCATGAATACCAGCATCACCGCACGCGAACTGTTCGACCAGCAGCGCGAGCGGCTGGGGCTGCGCTGGGCCGCCGGCAAGGCCGGTGAGAAACGCGAGCTGGAAGCCGGCAACACGGTCTCCCGCCGCCCCTCGCTGGCCGGCTACCTCAACGCGATCTACCCCAACAAGGTGCAGATCCTCGGGACCGAGGAGTTGTCCTGGCTGGACGCGCTGGAACCGCGCCAGCGCTGGGAAACGATCGAGAAGATCATGCAGTCGCACCCGCTGGCGCTGGTGCTGACCCGCAACCAGGCCTGCCCGGAAGACCTGCGCGCGGCCGCCGATGAATCCGGCACGCCGCTGTGGCTGTCGCCCAAGCGCGGCCACGAACTGCTCAACCACCTGTCCTACCACCTGGCGCGCACGCTGGCGCCGCGGGTGATCCTGCATGGCGTGTTCATGGAGATCTACTCCATCGGCGTGCTCATCACCGGCGAGGCCGGCTCGGGCAAGAGCGAGCTGGCGCTGGAACTGCTCAGCCGCGGTCACCGCCTGGTGGCCGACGACGCCCCCGAATTCACCCAGATCGCCCCCGACGTGCTCGACGGCACCTGCCCCGAACTGCTGCAGGACCTGCTGGAAGTGCGCGGCCTGGGCGTGCTGAACGTGCGCGAGATGTTTGGTGATACGGCGGTAAAGAAGAACAAGTACCTTCGGCTGATCGTCCACCTGACCAAGCCGATGACCGAACCCACCCCGCACGGCTACGAGCGCCTGACCGGCGATTCGGGCACCCGCCACGTGCTGGACCTGGACGTGCCGCTGATCACCCTGCCGGTGATGCCCGGCCGCAACCTGGCGGTCCTGACCGAGGCGGCCACCCGGCTGCACATTCTGCGTACCAAGGGTATCGACCCGGCGGCGATGTTCATCGCCCGCCACAGCAACCTGCTGGAACGACGAACACCCTGAGCCCCACCACCAAGAGCCTGTCCATGAGTACCGTCACCCCCACCGCCCCGACCCTGATCATCGTCAGCGGCCTGTCCGGCTCGGGTAAATCCGTCGCCCTGAAGACCTTCGAGGATCAGGACTACTACTGTTCGGACAACCTGCCGATCCAGCTGCTGCCCGATTTCGTGCGCAGCGTGCTGGAAAACCATGACGGTGGCGCGCCGCGCCGGCTGGCGGTGGGCATCGACGTGCGCGGCCAGGCCGACCTGAGCCAGCTGTCCAACTGGCGCAAGCTGGCCACCGATGCCGGCGTGGAAGCGAAGGTGCTGTACTTCGAGGCGAGCGACGAGACGATGCTCAAGCGCTATGCCGACACCCGTCGCCGGCATCCGCTGAGCCAGCTGGGCCTGTCCCTGCCCGAAGCGATCGCCCGCGAGCGCGAGCTGATCGCACCGCTGCGCCGCGAGGCCGACGTGGTCATCGATACCAGCGCGTTGAACGTCCACCAGCTGCGTCGGCGCATCATCACCGAGTTCGCGATGGGGCACGCCACGCGCCTGTCGCTGCTGTTCGAATCGTTTGCCTACAAGCGCGGCGTGCCGGCCGAGGCCGACTTCGTGTTCGATGCACGCGTGCTGCCCAACCCGCACTGGGACCCGGACCTGCGCGCGCTGAGCGGCCGCGAGCCGGGCGTGCGCGATTACCTGGAAGCGCAGCCGGACGTGCAGCGCTACCTGGGCCAGCTGATGGATTTCCTCGACACCTGGCTGCCCAAGCTGGGCGATGGCACCCGCAGCTACGTGACCGTGGCCTTCGGCTGCACCGGCGGCAAGCACCGCTCGGTGTACCTGGCCGAGCGCATGGCGCGGCATGCCCGCGAGATGGGCTGGGATGACGTGGCCACGTACCACCGCGAACAGGATTGAGGGCAGCCGGGCTGCGCCCGGCACTTGCCGGTAGTGCCGGCCGCTGGCCGGCAACAGCAACAGCGGCATTCCCTGGAATGGCGGGGCGGTGTGGGTATGCAGGACACGCCGTGAACCCATCCATGGGGGCTCGTAGGCGCCATCCATGGCGCCTGCGGTCATGCATACCCACACCGCCCCGCCTCTGACAGATTCCGTGTGCTGTTGGTAGGTTTCGACCTTGGTCGACACGATGGGGTCGGATCCCTTTTTCAACGAAAAATGGCTCTGACACCGGCAACGCTGAATACGGGACACAGTGCCCCTCTCCTGCTGCTATCGCCGATTCACCTTGACCTGTTAACGTGCAGTAATGACCTGTGGCATTCTCCTCGTAACACATCCTGGGGTCGGGACCGCCCTGCTTGACGTGGCGACCCGGCTCCTGCGGCAATTGCCGCTGAAAACCGAAGCTTTCGAAGTACCGTTCGACGCAGACCTGGATGCTCTTCTCCCGCTCGCCTCGGCTGCCTTGCGCCGGGTCGACGGTGGGGATGGCGTGCTGATCCTGACCGACCTGTACGGCGCCAGCCCCGCCAACCTTGCCGGGCAGCTGGCCCGGTTGGGGACCCCGGTTCGCCGGGTGTCGGCGCTGAGTCTGCCGATGTTGCTGCGGGTGATGAATTATCCGGAACAGGGACTGGATCAACTGCCCGCCACAGCCGCGGCGGGCACCCGTAATGGAGCGATAGTCGACGATGCTTGAACGAGAACTCACCGTGAGCAACCGCCTGGGCCTGCACGCCCGGGCCACCGCCAAGCTGGTGCAGACGCTGGCCCCATTCCGCTGCAACGTGACCATGGCCGCCAAGGGCCGTGAGATCAACGCCAAGAGCATCATGGGCGTGATGCTGCTGGCCGCCGCCCAGGGTACGCCGGTCACCATCCGCATCAACGGCGAGGATGAAGCGGCGGCGATGGACGCGGTGGTCGAGCTGTTCGAGCGCCGCTTCGACGAGGACAGCTGAGCGTGCCACGCGCACGCGCCGGCCAACCTGCCACCGGCCAACGGCCGGTACAGCTGCTGGCCGGCCACGGCGCTGCACGCGGTTCGGCGATGGGACGCGCGCGGGTGCGCCTGCCGCACGCCCTGGAAGTGGCCGTACAACGCGTCGCGCCGCAGCAGGTGGAGGCCGAACTGGTCCGCCTGCATCGCGCGGTGGATGCCGCCCGCGCGGAAATGCACGAACTGCGCCAGCGCCTGCACGGCGCACTGAGCCAGGACGTCGGCGAGTTCCTCGACCTGCATGCCCTGCTGCTGGACGACCCCGAACTGCTGCACGGCCTGGACGAACTGATCCGCAGTGGTCCCTACAGTGCCGGCTATGCGCTGCGCCTGCAGCGTGACCGCCTGGCCAAGGTCTTCGATGGCATGGACGATGCCTACCTGAAGAGCCGCATGGACGACCTGGACCATGTGATCGGCCGCATCCACGCGTTCCTGCAGCCAGAGCGCCCGCCAGTGGTGAAAGGCCTGGCCGGCGAGATCCTGGTCTGCGACAACATCGCCCCGTCCGAACTGGCCCAGCTGCAGTCGCAGGGCGTGGTCGGCATCGTCACCGCCGCCGGCAGCGCGCTGTCGCACAGCGCGATCCTCGCCCGCAGCCTGCACCTGCCGCTCATCGTCAACGTGCAGCAGGTGCTCAGCCGCATCGTCGATGGCGACGTGCTCATCATCGATGGCGCCGACGGCAGCATCACGGTCAACCCGCAGGCCGACAACCTGCGCGACTACCGCGTGCGCCTGAAGGAACACGCGCGCGAGCAGCGTGAGCTCGGCCGCCTGCGCAGCAAGCCCAGCCGTACCCGCGACCAGGTCGACATCGCCCTGCTGGCCAATGCCGAATCGCTGGAAGACGTGACCCAGGCGCATGCGCTGGGCGCACAGGGGCTGGGCCTGTACCGCACCGAATTCCTGTTCCTGCAGCGCAACGAGCTGCCGGACGAAGAAGAACAGTTCCAGACCTACCGCGATGCCGCCCTGGGCATGAGCGGGCGACCGGTGACCATCCGCACCCTCGACCTGGGCGCGGACAAGGCCGACCGCACCGGCCTGACCCTGAGCAACGAGGAAAACCCGGCGCTGGGCCTGCGTGGCGTGCGCCTGTCGCTGGCGCGGCCGAAGGTGTCCGACACCCAGCTGCGCGCGATCCTGCGCGCCTCGGCCTACGGCAAGCTGCGCGTGCTGGTGCCGATGGTCAGCACCCGCGAGGAACTGTTGGCGGTACGCCGACGCATGCTCAAGCTGACCGAGCAGCTGCGCGGCGAAGGCCACGTGGTGGCCGAGCACGTGCCGCTGGGCGCGATGATCGAAGTGCCTGCCGCTGCGCTGGCGCTGGAGAGTTTCATCGACCTGGTCGACTTCCTGTCGATCGGCACCAATGACCTGGTGCAGTACCTGCTGGCCGCCGACCGCAACAACGAGGCGCTGGGCGAGCTGTATTCGCCGCTGCACCCGGCGGTACTGCGCCTGTTGCAGATGGTCATCGATACCGGCGCACGCCATCGCATCCCGGTGGCGGTGTGTGGCGAGATGGCCGGCGACGCGCGCATGACCCCGCTGCTGCTGGCGCTGGGCTTGACCGAGTTCAGCCTGCACCCAGGCACGTTGCTGGAAGTGCGCCGCGCGATCCGCGATGCCGACCTGGCCACCCTGCGCGCACGCGCGCCAAAGCTGCTGGCCGCGCGCGACCGGCGGGGTATCGAACGCTGGTTGGCACTGGTGGCCGAGACACCCTGACTGCCGCGCTGCGCGCTCGCCGGGCACGGCCCGGCGTTACCAACACAACGTGTCCCCATGAAAACCGCACCACTCGCAGCGCTCCTGGTCCTTGCGGCATTCCCCTCATGGGCAAAAGATTGCCCGGCGGAGACTACGGATACGCCAGCCCATCGGCTCACATCTGGCCTTCAACAGGAGCATCCGGTCATCATCGCTGGCTGCTACCGCGGCACCCGGCACGGACTCTCCCTGCATGACTGCAGCAGCGGTTTTGGATCGGGTGTCTGGCTGGAGCTTGCAGATGGCTTGGACAAGGATCCGTACGTGGATTCATTCATGACCACTGCTTTCAGGATGCAGGCCCGGAAGGGACTGCCCCCATTGCATGTTCGAGTCAGCGGACAGCTCGAGCGGAGTGACGCCTACGTGCCCGGCGGGGTGGTATTCCGTGCGACCGCGCTGCATTGCTTCGAGTCGCCCCCCAACACAAGGGTCGGCAAACACCTCCACCGAAGCCCTTGAGGTTGCCGGCCAGCGGCCGGCACTACCAGCACCCGGCGGCTATGCGTTGAAACATCCGCTTGCGATAATGACGCGCTGAACACCCCTGTTGCCGCATCCTCGCCGGGATCGCGGCTTTTCTCTTCCCGCGGGAGCTGTGATGGCTGAAGCCGTACGCCACGACAAGACTGCACGCCAGCTGCGGATGCTGTCCGATGCACTGGACAGCGGCCGGCTGGGGCCAGTACGTCGGCTCGTCAACACGCTGGCGCCGGCCGAGATCGGCAACCTGCTCGAATCGCTGCCCCCGGGCAAGCGCGAAGTGGTGTGGGGGCTGGTCGATCCCGAGGACGATGGCGAGGTGCTGGTCCACGTCGGCGAGGAAGTGCGCGAGAGCCTGCTCGCGGACATGGACCCGGACGAAATCATCGCCGCGGTCGAAGACCTGGACATCGATGACCTGGCCGACCTGGTCGAGGACCTGCCCGATACGGTCATCGACGAGGTCCTCAAGTCGATGGACCGCGAGAACCGCGAGCGCCTGGAACAGGTGCTGTCGTATCCCGAGGACAGCGCCGGCCGACTGATGAACCCGGACGTGGTGACCGTGCGCGCCGACGTCAACGTCGACGTGGTGCTGCGCTACCTGCGCCTGCGCGGCGAACTGCCCGACCACACCGATCACCTGTTCGTGGTCAGCCGCCGCCACCAGTACCTGGGCCGCGTGTCGCTGGCCGCGCTGGTCACCCACGAAGACACCACGCCGATCAACCGCCTGATCGACGACGAACAGCCGGCCATCGACGTCGGCGAGAGCGACCAGGAAGTCGCCCGGCAGTTCTCCGACCATGACTGGGTGTCCGCACCGGTGGTGGACGACAACAACATCCTGCTCGGCCGCATCACCATCGATGACGTGGTGGACATCATCCGTTCGCAGGCCGAGCACCAGGCACTGGGCGCGGCCGGCCTGGACGAGGAAGAGGATCTGTTCTCGCCGATCAAGCGTGCCGTGCGCGGCCGCGTGGTCTGGCTGGGCATCAACCTGTGCACGGCGTTCCTCGCCGCCAGCGTGATCGGCCAGTTCGAACTGACCCTGCAGAAGGTGGTGGCGCTGGCGGTGCTGATGCCGATCGTCGCCGGCGTCGGCGGCAACGCGGCGGTGCAGGTGCTGACCCTGATGGTGCGTGGCATCGCGCTGGGCCAGGTGGGCCAGAGCAATGCGCGCATCCTGCTGTGGAAGGAAGCGCGCGTGGCGCTGATCAACGGCACGCTGATCGGCCTGCTGGTCGGCCTGATTGCGTTCCTGTGGTTCCACAGCCTGCTGCTGTCGCTGGTGATCACCCTCGCGCTGATCATCAACTTCCTGGCCGCCGCACTGGCCGGCGTGCTGTTGCCGCTGCTGCTCAAGCGCATGAACGTGGACCCGGCCGTGGCCGGCACCGTGGTGGTGACCGCGGTGACCGACGTGATGGGTTTCTTCAGCTTCCTCGGCCTGGCCACCCTCATCCTGCTGCACTGATTCCCCGCACGGGGTCGGATCCCTGCACAGCAGGGCTCTGACCCCAGCTGCAAGACCTTCCGGACGCCACCATGGCCACCACGATTGAAAACTACTTCCAGCCCGGCTGGCGCGACCAGATGCACACCTGTGCCGCCTGCGAATGGAAAGGCAATTCGCGCGCGATGGTGATGGAGCTGGACGAGGACGCCACCGAGTACGACTGCCCGGTGTGCGAAAACCCGCTGCTGGTGGTGCTGCACCCGGACATGGCACAGGTGCAGGCGGCGGCCGCCGAAGGCAACGCCGAGGCGCAGGAACAGCTGGACATCATCGCCAGTTTCCCGCCCCCGCAGTGACGCGCTGCACGATGCCCGGCGCACGCCGAGCGACTACCATGAAAACGCTTCCAACCCTTGGGGAAACGTCATGGTCCGTCCGTTGCTGCGCTGGCTGCCGCTGCTGTCCCTGCTGATGCTGGCCGCCTGCGCCAGCACGCCCGACAGCGCGCGTGGCCACTTCGAATCCCGTGCGGTGAAGGTGGACGGGCAGACCGCCTACTACCAGGTCTTCATCCCGACAACGGCGGCGCGCACGCCCGGCTCGCTGCCGGTGGTGCTGTTCCTGCACGGTTCGGGTGAGCGCGGTAGCGACGGCATCAAGCAGACCCATGCCGGCCTGGGGCCCTACCTGCGCGAGCATGCCACCGACTTCCCGGCGCTGGCGGTGTTCCCGCAGGTGCCCGGCGAAGAGGAATGGAGCGGCCGCAACAACCGCGTGGCACTGGCTGCGCTGGATGCGGCGATCGCCGAGTTTGGTGCCGACCCGGCGCGGCAGTACCTGACCGGCATGTCGATGGGCGGCTACGGCAGCTGGAACATCGCCCTGGACGAACCGCAGCGCTTCGCCGCGATCGTGCCGGTATGCGGCGCCGTGCTGGCCCCGCGCGCCGTGCGCCCCACCCTGTTCGTCGAACAGGTGGCGCACGAAGCTGACCCTTACGCAGCCATCGCCCAGCGCCTGCGGCAGACGCCCATCTGGATCTTCCACGGCGCGCAGGATGACGTGGTGCCCCCGGCCGATGACCGCCGCCTGCATGCCGCTTTCGAGGCCGCCGGCGCGGGCGACGTGCGCTACACCGAATACCCCGACGGCAACCACAACGCCTGGGACGCAACCTACGCCGACCCGGCGATGTGGGCGTGGCTGTTCGCGCAGAAGCGCTGAAGCCCAAACTCTGGTCTGCTGTGGGTGGGTGCCGACCGTTGGTCGGCACTGCTCGGCTTCGGTAGGTGCCGACCGTTGGTCGGCACTGCTCGGCTTCGGTAGGTGCCGACCGTTGGTCGGCACTGCCCTTACCTGCATCAAGGTAATTACCCGATAGCAAGAAACAGTCGGCGCGCACACGCTGGTGTTCATGAACCGTGCACGCCTGCGCCTTGGCCGCCATTCCCGCATCGGGCAGTCCTACCTCCTGACTACCGTAACGCATGGGCGTCGTCGCTACTTCGATGATCCCAATGCGGCGCAGTTGGTGATGGATGTTCTCCATCGGATCGACACTGAGGGCCTCACGCACTCACTTGCCTACGTGGTCATGCCGGACCACATCCATTGGCTCGTGGAGCTTCGTGCGTTCTCGCTGGACTACCTCATGCAGCGATTCAAATCGAGCAGTGCATTGCAGGTCAATCGCATGCTCGGCCTATCAGGACGTTTCTGGCAATCGAGCTATCACGATCATGCGATCCGTTCGGATGAATCGCTGTTTCGTCATGCCATGTACGTGGTGGCAAATCCGATCAGAGCAGGATTGACCACGCAGCTTGGCGAGTATCCCCACGCGTGGTGTCGATGGGAGATGGCTGGGTAATTACAGGCAATGGGGCATTCTGGATCTACGAGATAGTGCCGACCAACGGTCGGCACCCACCAAGGCAGTTCAGTGCCGACCAACGGTTGGCATCCACCAGGGCAGTTCAGTGCCGACCAACGGTCGGCACCCACCGGGGCAGTTCAGTGCCGACCAACGGTCGGCATCCACCAGGGCAGTTCAGTGCCGACCAACGGTCGGCACCCACCGGGGCAGTTCAGTGCCAACCAACGGTTGGCACCCACCCAGCAGTTCAGTGTCGACCAACAGTTGGCACCCACCAGGGCAGTTCAGTGCCGACCAACGGTCGGCACCCACCGGGGCAGTTCACAGTGCCGACCAACGGTCGGCACCCACCAGGCACCCACCCAGGCGCCCACCCAGGCAGATCAGCCCAGCAGGGTTTCCAGCACGGCCATGCGCACGGCGACGCCGTTGGCGACCTGGCGCAGCACCCACGACTGCGGGCCGTCGGCCACCTCGTCGGTCACTTCCACGCCACGATTGATCGGGCCCGGGTGCAGCACCGCTGCATCCTTGCCGGCACGGGCCAGGCGTTCGGCGTTCAGGCCGTACTGGGCGTGGTACTGCTCCAGCGACGGCACCAGGCCTTCTTCCATGCGCTCGCGCTGCAGGCGCAGCATCATCAGCGCGTCCACGCCTTCCAGCATCGCGTCGAAATCATCGCCGACCACGCAGCCCTTCAGGGTCTCGTCGTCGGGCAGCAGCGACTGCGGGCCGCACACGCGGATCTCGCCCACGCCCAGCGTGCGCAGTGCATGCAGGTCGGTGCGGGCCACGCGCGAGTGCTTCACGTCGCCGACGATCACGACCTTCAGCTTCGAGAAGTCCGGACCCTTGGCCTGGCGCAGGGTCAGCATGTCCAGCAGGCCCTGGGTCGGGTGCGAGCTGCGGCCGTCGCCGGCGTTGACCAGGGCGGTGCCCTCGCCTGCCGCTGCGGCCAGCGCGGCGACCGCGCCGTCATCGGGGTGGCGCACCACGAAGCCGCGCACGCCCATCGCTTCCAGGTTCTTCAGCGTGTCGCAGGCGGTCTCGCCCTTGCGCGTCGACGACGTGGAGGCATCGAAGTTCAGCACGTCCGCGCCCAGGCGCTGGGCGGCCAGCTGGAACGAGCTGCGGGTGCGGGTGGAGGGTTCGAAGAACAGCGTGCACACCGCCGAACCGGCCAGCACCTGGCGCTTGTTGCCGACGCGGCCGACGGCGGCATCGCGGATCTGCCCTGCCCGGTCGAGCAGCTGCAGCAGGGTTTCGCGCGGCAGGCCCTCAAGGGTCAGCAGGTGGCGCAGGCGTCCGGAAGCATCAAGTTGCTGGGCAGTCATGGCGGGAGTCGTGCAGTCAGGGAATGGGGGTGGCGTCGTCGGGGGACGACAGCCAGCGGTCGATGATCACCGCCGCGGCCACGGCGTCGAGGGCGGCCGCATCACGGCGGCGCTTGCGCCCTTCGGCGCGCTCGACGGCGAAGCGGCGGGCGGCCTCGACCGAGCTGGAACGCTCGTCGATCATCGCCACCGGCAGCTTGAAGCGTTCCCGCAGCTGGCGGGCGAAGCCCTGCGCGCGCTTGCGGTTGGGCTGGTCCTGGCCATCCAGGGTGAGCGGATCGCCCACCACCAGGCCGTCGGGCTTCCATTCCTTCAGCAGGCGCTCGATCGCGGTCCAGTCCGGCCCGTTGCCGTGCACATCGACCACGGCCACCGCGCGCGCATGCGCCGCAAAGGCACTGCCGATAGCCACGCCGATACGACGCGAGCCGACATCGAACCCCAGCACGGTGCCATCACGGCGGATGGCCGGGGCGGCAGGAACCGGGGCGGGGGCGGCCGGCTCAGACATGGCCGCTGTAATCGGTCAGCCGGAACAGGTCCACGCCGATGCGCGAGGCCGCACCCTGCCAGCGCTGCTCCAGTGGCAGCTGGAACACCAGTTCGGCATCGGCCGGCACGGTCAGCCAGCTGTTCTCGGACAGCTCGCTTTCCAGCTGCCCGGCGCCCCAGCCGGCACAGCCCAGGGTGACCACGGCATTGGCCGGGCCTTCACCGCGGGCCATGGCCTCGAGGATGTCGCGCGAGGTGGTCAGGTACAGGCCCTCGCCCACGCGCAGGCTGGAATCCCAGTCGCGCGCGTCGTCGTGGATGACGAAGCCGCGTTCGGGATGCACCGGGCCGCCGTTGAGCACCGTGCGCGCCTGCAGCTCGCCATCACCGGTGGTGATGTCCATCTGCGAAAGCACTTCGCCCAGCGTGTATTCGGAGGGCTGGTTGACCAGCACGCCCATCGCCCCGTTCTCGTCGTGCTGGCAGATCAGCGCGACGCTGCGGGCAAAGGTGGCGTCGATCAGCGACGGCAGCGCGACGAGCAGGTGATCGGCAAGGGAGGTAGGCGTTACAGGCATGGTGCCATTCTAGCCGGTGGGCGCCTCCGGCGCCTGCACGCCGCGCATAATGGGGCGCCCGCCCGCCAGGAGAACACCTTGTCCGGATACTGCCGCATCGCCCCGGGCCACCCGGTGCATGAGTTCTACCACGCCAATGAATACGGCTTCCCGCAGCGTGACGAGCGCGAGCTGTTCGAGCGGCTGGTGCTGGAAATCAACCAGGCCGGGCTGAGCTGGGAAACCATCCTGAAGAAGCGCGAGGGTTTCCGCGCGGCCTACGATGGCTTCGACGTGGACCGCGTGGCGGCCTATGCCGAGCAGGACATCGAGCGCCTGCTGTCCGACGCCGGCATCATCCGCAACCGGCTGAAGGTGCTGGCCGCGATCCACAACGCGCAGGTGATCCAGCAGCTGCGGGCCAGCCACGGCAGCTTTGCAGCGTGGCTGGACGCGCACCACCCGCGCAGCAAGGCCGACTGGGTGAAGCTGTTCAAGAAGACGTTCCGCTTCACCGGCGGCGAGATCACCGGCGAGTTCCTGATGAGCCTGGGCTACCTGCCCGGCGCGCATGCCGAGGACTGCCCGGTGCATGCGCAGCTGTTGAAGCTGGCACCGCCGTGGGTGCAGACGGCTGGCCGCTGATGCGCATCCGCGGTGGGTCCGGTAGCGCCGGGCCATGCCCGGCGAACGCGGTGTAGGGGTTTACACGCCCATGTAGCGGCCGGGGCGGTGGTTGAACATCAGCACCAGGCTGAGCACCACCGCGCCGATCGCCGAGTACATCACCTTCGACGGTGACAGCACGAAGAACGCGGCCACCATCAGGCAGGCATCGAAGGACATCTGCACCTTGCCGGCGCTCCAGCCGCGGGTGCGCTGCAGGTACACCGCCAGGATGCCGATGCCACCGAGGCTGGCGCGGTGGCGGATGAAGAACAGGATGCCCAGGCCGGCCAGCGCGCCGCCGACCAGCGCCGAGTACAGTGGCGCGATATGCGCAAAATCAGCCCAGCGCGGCAGGATGTCGGTGAGCACGCCGCAGGCAGTGACCGCGGCAAAGGTCTTGAGGGTGAATTCCCAGCCCATGCGGCGCACGGCCACCCAGTAGAACGGCAGGTTGACCAGCACGAACACCAGGCCGAAGTTCCAGCCCATGGCGTAGTGCAGCAGGAAGGCCGCGCCGGCCATGCCGCCGATCATCAGCCCGCCCTTGGCGAAGATGGCCAGGCCCAGCGAGGCCACCAGCGTGGCCAGGACCATGCCCTGCACATCCTCGGCGACCGAGTGGCGCAGCGCTTTTTCGTCGGCGGGGGTGCCGGCGCTGTCCGGGGGCGGGGTGAGCGGACCTGCGGTGACGAGGTGGCCGTCAGCGTCGTCGCACGGCGCCGGGCCATGGGATTGGAGGGACATTCGGGTGGGGACCGCAGGTGGGGAGCGGTATTAGACACGATCCGGGTGACAGTTGCAGATGAAATCGTTCAGTCAGCGAACGGCGCAGCCCCTCGTGGCTGGGCGGAACTGCGTGGTTCATGGGCTTGGCCGGGCGGGGTGGGACCGCGGGACACGCCGTGAACCCGTCCATGGGGGCTCGTAGGCGCCATCCATGGCGCCTGCGGTCCCGCGCACCCACCCCGCCCGGCCTCTGACAGGTTCCGTGGGCGTCCAGCCACGTAAGAGAAAAAGAAGAGCAAGAGCAGAAGCGGGTCGCTGCGCTCTTTTGGGCGCGGGGTCAGCGCTGGGCGTTGAGGTGGTGGGCGACCAGGGCGTTGGCGTGGCCGTGGCCCAGGCCGTGTTCGCTCTTCAGGTAGCTGACCAGTTCCATGTGCTTCAGGCCCGGCTTCTGCGCCAGCAGGCCCAGCCAGTGCGCCACCGGCTGGCCGTAGGTCTTCTCGATGGAGGGAAAGTACGAGGCCGGGCCTTTCGGCTTGGTGTCAGTGCTCATGTGCAGCTCCCGTTGAAAGTCATTCATTCGACGAACCACAGACGTGGAAATCGACATACCCACACGTCTACACAGAATGGGGTCGGAGCCCGTTGCGCAGCAACGGGATCCGACCCCGCTTCGCCCGACAGATCGCAGCCAACTGTCGAAGGCGGGGTGGCTCAGGTTGCGGGGGAGTGAGCGCCATGGATGGCGCGACCGAGGCTACATGGACGTACTTGCGCCGTCCCCCGCAACCTGAGCCACCCCGCCATCCCACGGATAGCCAGCTTCTGCCTTTGACGTTGACGTGGACGTGGATTCGGCAGGTGCCGGGCGCAGCCCGGCCGTATCATTCCACCATGCCCCGCGAAAACCTCAACGACCTGCAGGCCTTCGTCCACGTTGCCCGCCAGGGCAGCTTCACCAAGGCCGCCGCCCAGCTCGGCGTCTCGCAGTCGGCCCTCAGCCACGCCATGCGCGGCCTGGAGGAGCGCCTCGGCGTGCGCCTGCTGACCCGCACCACCCGCAGCGTCTCCACCACCGAAGCCGGCGCGCGCCTGCTCGATACCCTCGCCCCGCGCCTGGCCGAGATCGAGAACGAACTGGCCGCGCTGGCCGAGTACCGCGAACGCCCCGCCGGCACCATTCGTATCAACGCCACCGGCCACGCCGCCGAGTACCTGGCCTGGCCACGGCTGGCGCCGCTGCTGCAGCAGTACCCCGACCTGAATGTCGAACTGACCGCCGATTACGCGCTGGCCGACATCGTTGCCGAGCGCTACGACATCGGCATCCGCCTCGGTGAACGCCTGGCCTTGGACATGGTGGCGGTGCCGATCAGCCCGCCGCTGCGCATGCGCGTGGTCGGCGCGCCCAGCTACTTCCGCCAGCACGCCATGCCCCGCCACCCGCAGGAGCTGGCCGCGCACAACTGCATCACCCTGCGCCTGCCCACCCACGGCGGGCTGATGCCGTGGGATTTCGGCCAGGATGGCAACGAGCTCAGCGTGCGCGTCAGCGGCCAGTGGACCTTCAACACCATGGGCATGACCCGCGAAGCCGCGCTGGCCGGCAGCGGCCTGGCCTGGCTGCCCGAGGACCAGGTGCTGGCGCTGCTGGAACAGGGGCGGTTGCAGTCGGTGCTGGATGACTGGTGCCCGACGTTTGATGGCTACTACGCGTATTACCCCTCGCGCCGCCATGTCAGCGTGGCGATGCGCACGGTGCTGGATGCACTCCGCGGGCCGATGGGGTGAACATAAGGAGTGCGGACCAACGGTCCGCACCCACCGCCAACATTCCGCACCCACCACCAACGGTACGCACCCACAAAGGGCAGATCAGCCCTTGGCCTGTGCTGCACGCTGCGCGTTGTAGCGCTCGCCGACGATGGATACCTCTTCCAGCACCTGGGCAATGCGCTGCAGTTCGTCGGCCGACAGCACCAGCTCGGTCGCGGCCAGGTTTTCCTCCAGGCGGTGGACCTTGGTGGTGCCCGGAATCGGCACGATCCACGGTGCCTGCGCCAGCAGCCAGGCCAGTGCCACCTGCGCCGGGGTGGCGCCACGGGCGGCGGCAATGGTGCCGATGCGATCCACCAGCGCCTGGTTGGCGCGGCGGGCCTCCACTTCGAAGCGCGGCACGCTGTTGCGGAAATCGTTGTCGCTGAAGGTGGTATCGGCGGTGATGGTGCCGGTGAGGAAACCGCGGCCGAGCGGGCTGAACGGCACGAAGCCGATACCCAACTCCTGCAGGGTCGGCAGCAGCTCGCGCTCCGGCTCGCGCCACCACAGCGAGTACTCGCTCTGCACTGCGGCCACCGGCTGCACCGCATGCGCGCGGCGCACCGTCGCGGCACTGGCCTCGGACAGGCCGAAGTGGCCGACCTTGCCTTCGGAAATCAGGTCGCGCACGGTGCCGGCCACATCCTCGATCGGCACGTTCGGGTCCACGCGGTGCTGGTAGAACAGGTCGATGTGGTCGGTGCGCAGGCGCTTGAGGCTGGCCTCGGCCACTGCGCGGATGTTCTCCGGGCGGCTGTCCAGGCCGGTATCGGTGCGGGCGTCCTTGAAGCCGAACTTGGTGGCGATCACCAGCTTGTCGCGGTACGGCACCAGCGCCTCGCCGACCAGTGCTTCATTGGTGTACGGGCCATAGACCTCGGCGGTATCGAAGAACGTCACGCCGCGTTCGACCGCGGCGTGCAGCAGGGCGATGCCCTGGCGCTGCTCGACCGGCGGGCCATAGCTGTGGCTCAGGCCCATGCAGCCCAGGCCAAGGGCGGAAACCTTCAGGCCGCTGCGGCCGAGTTCACGTGTCTGCATCGTCATGCTCCAGAGGGGGAGCGATGACGATACGCCCCTCCCCCCGCTGGATTGAACGACCTGGATGGCAGTCGGTCATGACTGGATTTCATCAATCCACCCTCGTGCCGGTCACTCCATGGCCTGCAGGGCGTCGGTGCATCCGGCCAGTTCGGCCATCATCCTGCCGGCGGTGCGGAACGTCACATCCTGCGGCACCCACCGCGCGAACCAGCGCTGCTCACCGTCCACCACGGACTCGAACGTCCACGTTGAGCCATCCAGCCCCGCGCTCGAGTCTTCGCCCTGCAGGCGCGCGAACGCGGCGGTGACGGTCTTCCATTCCTGCGCACTCAACGCGCGTGGCGGAGGGCACGTCCAACCGTTGATGATGCTGGAGGGGTGCCCGGGCGAGGATCCGGGAATCTCCCACGCGCGCGCACTGCGGCCGACAATCCACGCCTGGCCGGCGGCGTTGCGCTGCGCGCGTATCACCACGCCCGGGAAGAAGGAGGGCGACCAGACGAAACGATAGGCCTGGACCGGAACGTGGCCACAGCGGAAGGACGGCTCAGGCAGGCCCGGCAGATCCCGCAGATGGACAGCGTAGGTCGCGCTCGCAAACCCGGTGAAATCACGGAACGGCAGCGGGTCGCGGCTTTGCGCCTGTGCAGGCGGAGGCAGCAGGTACCAGGCGTGCGCCAGCGGATCGCCGCAGCTTTCGGCCGCGGCTGGCGCGGCGGGCCCGGACGTGCGGGCACACCCGGCCTGCAGCACCACGATTGCCAGCACCACGCTCGTCGTCACACGCATGCAGGCCTCCCTGGCCGGTTCATGGCGGTCATCCCGAAGCAGAGGGCGCCCGCAGGCGCCCAGCACTCAACGGACCTCGGAAATCTCCACGCCATCCAAACCCTGCGACAGGGTGCGCGCATCGCCGCCCTGGCTGAGCTTGATGCGCAGGCGCACTTCGTTCTGCGAATCGGCGTAGCGCAGCGCGTCCTCGTAGCTGATCTCGCCGGCCTGGTACAGCTCGAACAGGCTCTGGTCGAAGGTCTTCATGCCCAGCTGCACGGACTCCTTCATCAGCTCCTTGAGCTTGTGGATCTCGCCTTCGCGGATGTAATCCTGCACCAGCGGCGTGCCCAGCAGGATTTCCATCGCCACCTTGCGCGAACGCCCATCGGGCGAAGGAATCAGCTGCTGCGCGACCACGCCCTTGAGGTTCAGCGACAGATCCATCAGCAGCTGGTTGCGGCGGTCTTCCGGGAAGAAGTTGATGATGCGGTCCATCGCCTGGTTGGCGTTGTTGGCGTGCAGCGTGCACAGCACCAGGTGGCCGGTTTCAGCGAAAGCGATGGCGTGGTCCATGCCCTCGCGGGTACGCACCTCGCCGATCATGATCACGTCCGGCGCCTGGCGCAGGGTGTTCTTCAGGGCGGCTTCCCAGCTGTCGGTATCGATGCCGACTTCGCGCTGGGTGATGATGCAGCCCTCGTGCTTGTGCACGAACTCGATCGGGTCTTCGATGGTGATGATGTGGCCGGTCGAGTTCTGGTTGCGGTAACCGATCATCGCTGCCAGCGAGGTCGACTTGCCGGTGCCGGTGGCACCGACGAAGAGGATGATGCCGCGCTTGGTCATCGCCAGCGTCTTGATGATCGGCGGCAGGCTCAGTTCTTCCACGGTCGGGATACGCGTCTCGATGCGACGCAGCACCATGCCCACCTGGTTGCGCTGGTAGAAGCAGCTCACGCGGAAACGGCCGACACCGGCCAGGCCGATGGCGAAGTTGCACTCGTGGGTCTTCTCGAATTCCTCGCGCTGCGCCGGGGTCATCACGTTGAGGACCAGGTCGCGGCTCTGCTGCGGGGTCAGCGGCGTCTGCGTGATCGGCGAGATCTTGCCGTTGACCTTGATCGCCGGCGGCATGCCCGCGGTGATGAACAGGTCCGAGGCGCGCTGGTGCGCCATCAACTTGAGGAAGGAGGTGAAATCGATGGTGCTGGCGGTACTGGCGGTGCTGTTCATGGCGGGCTCCCAATGGGCATGTGCCAGAGATCGGTCGGTGGACAGGACATCGCGGGACGGCGGCATGGATGCGCACCGCCCCACCGTTGCCTCGCCTTACTCGAACAGACGCTTGTCCTTGGCGTACTCGCGCGCCTGGTTGCGGGTGATCAGGCTGCGCTTGACCAGGTCCTGCAGGTGCTGGTCCAGGGTCATCATTCCGTACTGCTGGCCGGTCTGGATGGCCGAGTACATCTGCGCGACCTTGTCTTCGCGGATCAGGTTGCGGATGGCCGGGGTGCCGACCATGATTTCCCACGCCGCCGTACGGCCGCCGCCCACCTTCTTCAGCAGCGCCTGCGAAATGACCGCGCGCAGCGATTCGGACAGCATCGAGCGCACCATCGGCTTTTCGCCGGCGGGGAACACGTCGATGATGCGGTCGATGGTCTTGGCCGCCGAACTGGTGTGCAGGGTGCCGAACACCAGGTGGCCGGTTTCCGCGGCGGTCAGCGCCAGGCGGATGGTTTCCAGGTCACGCAGTTCGCCCACCAGGATGATGTCCGGATCCTCACGCAGCGCCGAGCGCAGTGCTTCGTTGAAGCCGTGCGTATCGCGGTGCACTTCGCGCTGGTTGATCAGGCACTTCTGCGAGGTGTGCACGAATTCGATCGGATCCTCGACGGTGAGGATGTGGCCGTATTCGTTCTTGTTGATGTAGTCGATCATCGCCGCCAGCGTGGTCGATTTGCCCGAACCGGTCGGGCCGGTCACCAGGATCAGGCCCTGCGGCTGCTGGATCACCTCGCGGAACAGCGGCGGGCAGGCCAGGTCCTCCAGGGTCAGCACCTCGGAGGGAATGGTACGGAACACCGCACCGGCACCGCGGTTCTGGTTGAAGGCGTTGACACGGAAGCGCGCCAGCGACGGGATCTCGAAGGAGAAGTCGACTTCGAGGAATTCCTCGTAATCGCGCCGCTGCTTGTCGGACATGATGTCGTACACCAGCGCATGGACCTGCTTGTGGTCCAGGGCCGGGATGTTGATCCGGCGAACATCGCCGTCCACGCGGATCATCGGCGGCAGGCCTGCAGACAGGTGCAGGTCGGACGCTTTGTTCTTTACGGAAAACGCCAACAGCTCGGCGATATCCATGAGCGGCTACTCCCCAATAACGGCTTCGACTGGAAGGATCTTTCCCCTGGCGGCAGTATAGCCTCCTGTCACACTGGAACGCGTTACGTGGCCACTGCCCTGCCCGAGATCCTGAGCAATCTGCACAACGCCGCCGAGGCCGCCGGGCGGCCACCGCCGCGCCTGCTGGCGGTTTCCAAGACCCAGCCGGCCGAGGCCGTGGCGGCCCTGGCTGCGCAGGGCCAGCGCGCCTTCGGCGAGAACTACGTGCAGGAAGCCCTGGCCAAGATGCAGGCGCTGCAGGCGCTGGGGCTGGAATGGCACCTGATCGGCCACCTGCAGTCGAACAAGGCCGAAGCCGTGGCCAGCCACTTCGACTGGGTGCAGAGCGTGGACCGGCCCAAGCTGGTAAGCGCCCTGGCCCGATACCGCCCGGCCGGCCGCGGGCCGCTGAACGTGCTCATCCAGGTCAACATCGACGATGAAGGCAGCAAGCACGGCTGTGCACCGCAGGAGGTGGACGCACTGGCCGCGGCCATCAGCGCCGAGCCCGCACTGTGCCTGCGCGGGCTGATGGCCATTCCGGCGCCGTGGCCGGAGGCCGAGCGCCGCCGCGATGCCTTCGTGCGCGTGCATGCCCTTTTCCAGACGCTGGCCGCGCGCCATCCGCAGGTGGACACCCTGTCGATGGGCATGAGCAGCGATTACGCCGAGGCCATTGCCGAAGGTGCCACCCTGGTGCGCATCGGCACCGCCCTGTTCGGTGCGCGTCCGCGCCCGGCCTGAACCAAGGAATCCCGCATGACAGTTGAATCGATCACCTTCATCGGCGGCGGCAACATGGCCCGCAGCCTCATTGCCGGGCTGGTCCGCCAGGGCGTGCCGCCGGCGCAGATCCACGTGGCCGAGCCGGTGGCCGTGCTGCGCGAGGCCCTGGCCGCCGATTTCGGCGTCCAGACCCACGACAACGCCGCCGATGCCGCCGCCCAGGGCCAGACCTGGCTGCTGGCGGTGAAGCCGCAGGTGCTGCGCGAGGTCTGCCAATCGCTGCAGGCGCTGGCGCAGGCGCAGGCGCCGCTGGTGGTGTCGATCGCTGCGGGCATCACCAGCGCGCAGCTGCAACGCTGGCTGGGCGGTGCGCTGCCGGTGGTGCGCGCGATGCCCAACACCCCTGCCCTGCTGGGCGCCGGAGTCACCGGCCTGTACGCCACGCCTGCCGTGGATGCGCAGCAGCATGCGCAGGCCGAACGCGTGCTGGCCAGCGCCGGGCGCACGGTGTGGATCGAGGACGAAGCGCTGATGGATTCGGTCACGGCCGTGTCCGGCAGCGGCCCGGCCTATGTGTTCCTGCTGGCCGAAGCGATGGAAGCGGCCGGCATTGCGCAGGGCCTGCCGGCTGATGCGGCCCGCGCGCTGACGGTGCAGACCCTGCTGGGTGCCTCGCGCATGCTGGACGAAGCCGGTGAAAGCCCAGCCGAACTGCGGCGCCGGGTGACCTCGCCCAACGGCACCACCCAGGCCGCGATCGAGAGTTTCCAGGCCGATGGTTTCGAGGCTCTGGTGGCCAAGGCGCTGCGCGCAGCGCAGCAGCGCGGGCGGGAGTTGTCGGCGGCGAATGATTGACCGCGATCTGTGATGTCGTGCCGACCAACGGTCGGCACCTACCGCAATGCCTCGTCAACGCGCCAATGTGGCCATGACGAAATCGATGAAACACTGCAGCCGCGGGCGCGGGCGCCGGTCCGGCAGGTAGATCAGGTGCATCGGCCGCGGTGCCGGCACGTAGTCGCGCAACAGCGGCTTCAGGCGCCCGGCTGCGATGTCTGCGGCCAGCAGCGCAGTCGGCTGCAGGATCAGGCCGGCCCCGGCCACCGCCGCTTCGCGCAGCGCATAGCCATCGTTGCTGGACAGCCGCGCCTCCCAGTCCACCTGTTCGCCATTGGCCAGCTGCCAGCCATGGCCGCCACGCCACGCCAGGTGGCTAAGGCAGTCATGTCCGGCCAGGTCGGCCGGCGTGCGCGGCGTACCGCGCCGGCGCAGGTAGGCCGGTGATGCGCACAGGCTCATCGCATACGGCGGCAGCGGGCGCGCCACCAGTTCCTGCGACGGCAGCGGTCCGACCCGGATCGCCGCATCGAAGCCATCCTCGATCAGGTCCACGCGGCGGTTGCTCAGGTCCAGCTCGATGTTGAGCAGCGGCTGCGCGCGCAACAGCCCCGACAGCAACGGCGCCAGTACGCAGCTGCCCCAGGTGGTGGGCGCGCTGATGCGCAGCAGGCCCTGCGGCTGCCGTTGCAGCCCGGCGACGTCAGCCTCGGCCTGCTGCACCTGCTCCAGTACCTGGCGGCAGCCGGCCAGGTAAGCCGCGCCCGCTTCGGTCAGGCGCTGGTGGCGGGTGTTCCGCTGCAGCAGCGCGGTGCCCAGGTGTGCCTCCAGCTGCTGGATGTACTTGCCGACCATCACCGCCGACACCTGCAACTGCACGGCGGCGGCCGCGAAGCTGCCGTGCTCGGCCACGGCCACGAAGGCCTGCATGCAGCGCAAAGTATCCATTGCTAACCCCGGGTTAGGAATGTGCGAATCATACGCCGCTTACCAAACCCGCAACCGGCGGCGCAGACTGGAGCCCTTCCCCTTGAGGACGCCACCATGAAGATCCTGCTTGTCGGTGCCAGCGGCACCCTCGGCCAGGCGGTCGCCCGCCACCTTGGCCAGCACCACGAGATCCTCGCTGCCGGCCGCCGCAGCGGTGCGCTGCGCGTGGACCTGGCCGACGATGCCAGCGTCTCGGCGCTGTTCGCGCAGACCGGCCCGGTCGATGCGGTGATCTCCACCACCGGCAACGTGCATTTCGGCCCGCTGCAGACGATGACCGCCGCGCAGTTCAACAGTGGCCTGCAGGACAAGCTGCTCGGCCAGGTGCGGCTGGCGCTGGCGGCGCAGCATCACCTCAACCCGAGTGGCTCGATCACCCTCACCACCGGCATCATCAGCGCGCAGCCGATCCGCGACGGCGTCAATGCCACGGCGGTCAACCAGGCGCTGGAAGGTTTCGTGCGTGCTGCGGCGCTGGAACTGCTGCCGCGCGGCCTGCGCATCAACGCGGTCAGCCCGAACGTGCTGGCCGAATCGCTGGATTCCTACGGCCCTTATTTCCCCGGCTTTGAAGCGGTACCCGCGCAGCGCGCGGCACTTGCCTTCCAGCGCGCGGTGGAAGGTATCCAGAGCGGCGAAACCCTCACCGTCTGGTAGAAAGCGTTCTTCACCCAATTCAGGGAGAAGGCTGGGCGGACGTTATTGACTTACTGCGCCTCGTCCCGGTATCCGTAGCCGATGCGCTTGATGACCTTGATTTAGTTATCGTTCCCCTCGAACAAACGCGTCCCGAGGGGCCATTGGCAACCCAGAGCTCCCGTTTGCGTGACGGCCCCACTTTCCCCGTGGCGCAGCGATGACCCATTCTCATTATGAGTCCGTCCATCGCAAGAATGCCCCTCGAAAGATCCACCGAGCCCAATATTTTCTGCATACTTTTAGAATCAAGGACTTGACTGCATTCAACCCCAACCCATTTCACTTGACTGTGGCATGGATCGAAATCGTGACAAGCATCAGCAATATGCCCGCCAGGAATCATCCAGGCGACACCCCGCCCTGCTGGAACGGCATGCAATCCAGCTTGGCCACACGCCGACACCAGTTTTAGTATCGACCACCACAGTCCGGTTTGTCGGCCGTGAGCCCTTTCCCTGAGATGGAAGAAGTGCCATAAGAAAAGCCCCGCTGAGCGGGGCTTTATTTTGTCAATGAACTTTCACTGACATGACATGCGCTGCTGATGGCCTAGATGATCTGAACTGTTCCGAGATCTCAAGAATGGAGTTCTGCATGAACACTTTTGACTGATCATCATCATGGCAATAGATGGCGATGTCGCCTCTGCCACTATCCCATGCGATAACACCAAAAGCACGCACGTCGCATTGCCAGTCGCTGAGGTCGTATGGGTACATCGCAATCGCCATTCGCATGAAACCACCCACGACTTCCGTGATGTCGTCCAGATCGAAGTCAAATTCGTTTCGGACTTGGTTGATCGCGGCCTTGGTGACATTCTTCAGCAGACCCTCGCTCACACCATATCCCTCGTCATCTTCACCCAAGACCTTGGCGAAGATCATGAAATGAGGGCTTAGCGTCTCAAAAAGCGCAGTTGCCTCTTCATCATCCACTTCAGAGCCGATCAGCTGTTCAACAAGAAGTCCCATTGTTTCGTTCACCCACGATTCGCCTTCGCCTTCGCCAGCGTCCGATAACCCATCAAAGCTGTTCATCGCATCCGCGCAACTTTGGAAGTGTCTGAGGGAGCGCGTGTCCACATCAATGAATAGCGCATCGCCAGTCATGCGTTCAAAATTCAGCGGCTCCAGGAAGGCTTTCCGCTCCTCGTTATCGCTGTAGTTCGTGATCAACACGAAGGACATGTTCGGCTCATAGATGAAGCCAGATACGACTTGTGCGCCCCTGAAATCACCCATGATCGGCTTGAGATAGCTAAAAACCTTGACGGGTTCAAAGTTGACGCCATTAAACTGCAGCAAAGATGCGGCGGCACGCGCATACGCCATCGCAACTTTCCAGATCGGATCGTCAGCGCTATCAGCCTCATGTTCAGACATTGCGCCACTGAGGATCGGCCTGATTGCGCTGATCGCGGTTTCCGTCGCCTGATGGTTGGTCTCACGCGCATCTGGATCAAAGATGACGGACACGGTCTCCCGCGCCAAGAGGATGCGCCGATGCTTCTCAGGGATGCCAGCGAACTGGTGATTCGGCGGAGTGATCACGAACTGATCGAAGGTCTGGGTGCGGATGTCGACGAGATGGACCACGTGACCCAGATACTTCTTATCTACGGACGACATGATCGCCTCAAGCTCAGCACGGTACGTGTCATTAGTGATGAGAACGACAGTCTTGGTCTGGGGATGAGCCCATCCACCAATGACCGTCCAACCGTCCAAGTTGGCCCAGATTATTTCAACATCTGAAAAAGGCTCATAGGTATTGTAGGGAACACCAGACAATGAAAGCGCCTTGACTGCTGCCATCGACTGAACGTAGACGGCGGTCAGCAGCATCTCATCGTCACGAGCGAGATGCTGGGGAGTGATCTCTTTATTGAAAATCTTTCGGATCAGCCCGATCACAAGTGGCTTTACTTCATGATGACTCTCGGGATCAAACGGCGTGGCCGCAAGCTTACGGATTCGAAAAAGATCAACTTCCACTTTCAATAACCCCCTGTATGAACGCACGAATGCGCCGCGATTTGTACATCAAGTTGCGCTACAAGAGCAAGTAAGCGAAGGATCGGAAGGGGCATCGAACGATCCTGGATTGCTGCTTGATTGAAGGTATCAGCAACGATCAAGAGAACTCACAATCAATTCCTTACGAAAGCAAGTCTGCCAGGCTGTTCCCTGGGTGAGACTGCCCTTCTTCTGCATGCACTTTGCAAGACAGGCTATTGATCGAGTCAACTGCTCTTTTGATGACTTCGTCTCCATCGAAGGTCTTTGGTGGTTTTTCCGCTTCAAAGACGAGGTCACCGCACTTCAGCGTCAAAGCGTCTTCGCGCTTCTGGTCTGAAATAGCTCAATCCGCGCCAAGCGCAGGCTGTTGACGTTGTCTTTGCAGAGCCCGATTGAACCAATGCTTTCAACACATATAGGGACATCGCCACCACTGGCCCTCACATCAAGATCGACGCTCTTCACTTCTCCATTCAGCCCCAGCGCATGGGGCCGTCGCCGCGCTCGCCGAGCACGTCGTCGGGGTTGGCAAGGCGGCAGCGTTTCAGCGACAGGCAGCCGCAGCCGATGCAGCCGGTCAGTTCATCGCGCAGCAGCTGCAGCATGTGGATGCGTTCTTCCAGTTCCTGCTGCCAGCGCGCGGACAGCCGCGCCCAGTCGGCCTTGGTTGGTGCGCGGCCCTGCGGCAGGGTCTCGAACGCGCGTGCCACCGCCTCCAGCGGCATGCCGACCCGCTGCGCCACGCGGATCACCGCCAGCCGACGCAGCACGTCGCGCGCATAGCGGCGCTGGTTGCCCGCCGTGCGCAGGCTGCTGATCAGGCCCTTGCGCTCGTAGAAGTGCAGCGCCGATACCGCGACACCGCTGCGGCGGGCCACGTCACCCACGCTCAGTTCCTGTTCCTGCATCGCTTGACCTCAACCATGGTTCAGGTGTCATGCTGCGTCCTTCGCCGCCGGATGACAAGCGCGGCCCGAGTACCCGTCTCCGCATGAACACCCCCTCCACCGCTCCGGCGACGGCCACCGCCGCGCCCGACTCCATCCTCTCGCCCGCCCACCGCGGCACCACCGTCGGCATGGTCGTGCTGGTCGCCCTGCTCGCCTTCGAAGCGCTGGCCGTAGCCGCGGCCATGCCTACCGTGGCCGAGGCTCTGGATGGCCTGCGCCTGTACGCATTGGCCTTCGGTGGCACCCTGGCCACCAGCGTGGTGGGCATGACCGTGGCTGGGCGCTGGACCGACCGCAGCGGCCCGGCGCGACCGTTGTGGTGGGGGCTGGCCTGCTTCGTGCTGGGCCTGCTGCTGGCCGGCCTGGCCACGCGCATGGGCGTGCTGGTGGCCGGGCGGCTGCTGCAGGGCCTGGGCAGCGGCGCGATTTCGGTGGCGCTGTACGTGATGGTCGGACGCAACTACCCCGAGGCGCTGCGGCCGAAGGTATTCGCCGCGTTCTCGGCCGGCTGGGTTGTGCCGTCGATGGTGGGACCGGCGCTCAGCGGCATGATCGTGCAACACCTGGGCTGGCGCTGGGTGTTCCTGGTCGTGCCCCTGCTGGCGATACCGGCAGCGCTGATGCTGCGCCCGGCGCTGGCCCGGCAGGCCCCCGTCGAAACCCGCGACGGGGACGATGGCGGCGATGTCGTGCGCTGGGCCGCCGGTGCATCGCTGGCGGCGCTGCTGCTGTACTTCGGTGGGCAGCAGCAGGGCGTGTCGGCGCTGGCGTGCATGGCGGTGGCCGTGGCCAGCCTGCTGCTGTGCGGGCACCGCCTGCTGCCACCGGGCACGCTGCGCCTGCGCCGCGGGTTGCCCAGCGTGATTGCACTGCGTGGCGTGGCGGCCGCCGCGTTCTTCGCCTGCGAAGCTTATCTGCCGCTGCTGCTGCAGCGCGAACGTGGCCTGTCGCCGAGCTGGGCCGGCGCGGTGCTCAGCCTGGGCGCGCTGGGCTGGTTCAGCGGCTCCTGGCTGCAGGGCCACCAGCAGCGCGGCTGGTCACGGCAGCAGCTGCTGCGCGTGGGGACGGTGCTGATGACCCTCGGCATCACGGCCACCCTGGCGGTGCTGTTCAACGCGGTGCCGCTGCCGGTCGCGCTGGCCGGCTGGACCCTCACCGGCTTCGGCATGGGCATGATCTACGCCAGCCTCTCGGTGCTGACCCTGTCGCTGTCCGCGCCGCAGGAACAGGGCCGCAACAGTTCGGCCCTGCAGCTGAGCGAAGCGCTGTGCGTGGCCACCGCGCTGGCGCTGTCCGGTGCGCTGTTCGCGTTGTTTGTGGAAACCGCGCCGCATACCGGCTATGTGCTGTGCCTGGCCATCACCGTGGGCCTGGCCGTGCTGGCCACCGTGGTCGCGCGGCGGGTGTAGCGCAACGGGATGGATTCCGCCGGGCGTGGCCCGGCGCTACCCTGCGTGTCCTTCGGTAGCGCCGGGCCATGCCCGGCGAGCGCCGCGATCAGGGTGATTCGTCGGCCCCCACTTCGTCGATGTCACGGTGCAGGATGCGCCGCACTTCCAGCACCGCCTGCGGGCTTTCCTGCACGCTGTGGCCGGAGATGATCACCTTCTCCGACTGCGCGCCCGGCAGGTGCGCGCTCCAGTACGGCACCAGGCCATCGTCGGATTTCTCCAGCGGCAGTTCCGGTTTGCGCTGGGCGATGATCGAGTGGTACTTCAGGCCCGGCTCGATCGGCAGCTGCGCGGCCGCCTTCACGAACGGATCGCTGGCCTTGAGGTTGTCGATGCTGTTGGGGATCTTCGGCTTGGCGGTGCCATCGACCTGCTGCTCGGCCTGCGCCAGCGCCAGGAACACATCCTCGAACTTGCCCAGGATGGTCAGCGGCAGGCGCACCAGCCGCCCGATCAGGCGGCCGACCTTGTTGCCGGCGATATCGGTGCCCTGGTGCGGGGCGGCGATGAAGATCGCGCGCTCCACCTCCGGCTGTGCCTTGAAGTGCAGCAGCGGCCCCAGCTTGCTCTGCACGCGTTTCAGGCGCTCCCCTTTCAGGTCGTAGTTGGCCAGCAGGTCGTTCCACAGCACATCACCCGAATCGCTCACCAGCAGCCGCGCCAGCACGCCGCCCATGCTGTGGCCGATGTAGACCATGTCCTTCGACGCACGCGTGCTGCCGTTGGGATCGAAGTGCTTCAACGTATCGTTGAAGGCAGTGGCGATCTCGTAGCGGTTCAAGGCGATGGGCGCGTTGGTGGGGTAATAGACCTGCCACACCTGGAACTGCCGGCGCAGCTCGGGGTCGCCCATGATCTCGTTGGCCAGGTTCACCCAGGCTTCGGGGCTGCTGGCCAGCCCGTGCAGCATGAAGATGATGCGGCGGTTCGGGTCCCATGGCTGCATCAGGTAGATGTGCGGTTCGCCGATGCCTTCGCTCAGGCCGAACAGCGTGCGCAGCGACTGCGTGGCGAACCCGCTCTGCGCCAGCCACAGGCCGTAGGCCGCGGTGAAGTTGCCGGCCAGCGGCACCTGCTCGCCATGCAGGGTGATGCGTTCGGTGGCTTCCGGCGAGTAGGCATCCAGTTCGACCCGCCGCGTGCGCATCACATCGTCCAGGCTGTCGCCTTCGAAGCGCAGCAGCGCGGTGACGTTGATCGAGGACATCTCGCTGAACTCGGGCACGCCGTCGTCATGCCGATGGCGGCGGCCGCGTGCCGCGTCATCGTCGTCCGCCGCGGGTTCGGCCTTGGGGCCATCGGCTGCCACCACCGGCACCACCAGCTTCGGCGGGTCCATCACCATCACCAGCTCGGCACCGAAGCCATCGCGGCGGTAGGTGCTGCGCAGGCCGACGAAGCTGACCGTACCGGCCGGCACCAGCTGCGACGGGATGCTCTTCAGCGCCAGCTGCTGGTAGTTGGCGGCCAACGTCCAGCTGCCGGCAGACATCGGCCGGGTGTAGTCCTCGCCGGCCAGCGCCGCCGCACGCGCACGCGCGAACAGCACCACCGCAGCCTTTTCCGCCGCGTAGTTGTAGTAGTCGCGCACCTGCGTCTGCCGGTCTTCGAACGCGCGGTCGGAGGGCGAGCGACCGCTGAAGAACAGGTAGGCGTAGCCGTAACGCGCCGCCTCCAGCCATGCGTCGAGCGCGGCATCGCTCATCGGTGGCTCGCCGGCGGCATGCTTCTTCGGGGTCAGCGCCAGTGCGGCCTTGACCCAGAGTTCGGACAGCGTCGACAGCCGCTGCTCGACATTGAGGTCGTCTGTCATCAACAGCGTGCTGCGGCAGACCAGGAAGTCCTTCTCGCACTGCGATTCATCCAGGCCGGCGGCGCTGAGCGTCTCGCGCGAGGCCGGGCTGAGCTTGCCGGTGTTGAGCACGTCAGCGCGCTTGTTCACCAGCGAATCGCTGGAGGCCACCTGCTTGACGGTAACCATGGCGCAACCGCTGCTTGCCAGCAGGACGCACACCGCCAGCAGCGCCGGCAGCACGCGCTGCCAGCGGATCGGGGAAACGAAGGTCATGGCTGCGGATCCTGCCCGGTGCCGGGAATGCCGCGACGGATCACGGCGGAGAAGTTGTCGCCCGGCGCCATCTGCAGCGCGCGTTCGGTGATGCGGCCCTTGGCCTGCAGTTCGGCATACGGCACGCCGGGCGCCAGCGCACCGACATCCTGTGCGTACTCGGCCAGGTAGCCGGACAGCAGCAGGCGGTAGTCCAGCGGCAGGCCCGGGGCGATGTGCCGGGCCAGGTCGAAGACGATCGTGGTGCAGTTGCTGGTGGCCGTGTTGTAGAAGGCCGGCGCGGCATCCAGCTGCCTGGCCTCATCAAGGTAGGCGGCGAACAGCGCCTTCAGCTGGCTGCGGTCCAGGCCATGCAGGCGGTACAGGTAGACATCCTCGCCCCGCGCATTGGTGCGCGTGCGCAGGATGTCGGTCTCTTCCGAGGCCACCAGGGTCATCTCGAAGCGGCGGAAGAAGCCTCCCAGCGCCGAGAACGATTCACCGCGCTCCTTGCGGATCTCCAGCGAGAACACCAGGTGGCGGCCATCGTCGAAACCGAACGAGACCAGCGTGTGGGCGATGGCCGGGCCCATCCAGTAGGACAGCACCAGATCGGCCGAGCGCAGCTGGTCCAGGTCGTACTCGCGGCGCACCCAGCGCGCGTCGTAGTCGGTCTCGCTGCGCCAGGTGAAGTCGCGCACATTGTCCAGCACCACGTGGCGGCCATCGAAGGACGCCACGTGCAGGCGCTGCGCCACATCGTCGGCCCAGTCGCGGTCCTGGCGCGGGGTCAGCAGCAGCCACCACAGGCCGGCCAGCACCACCGAAGCCACGTAGAAGCCGCTCCAGCGGCGGGTCTGCATACCGCGCGCCACTGTCCAGCTGGTCCACAGCGCCGCCAGCAGCCACAGCCCGGCCACGCCCGCCGACAGCCAGCCCGGCCCGGGCAGCTGGTAGGCAAACAAGCCGGCCATCCACAGCGCCAGCAGCGCCATGGCACATCCTGTCATCCAACGTCCTGCGGCTCTCACGGGCATCCTGTCGCGTTCGGGGGGCGGCATAGTTAGCCACAAGCGAGCTGACGCTGGCATCACCGGCCCATTCAGCAACGGGCGCCGGCCGCCGGGGCAGCGCATACTGGCCGGGTCACCACCTTCGGGAACAGCGATGGGAATCACATCTGTAGCCGGTGTTGCGGTACAGGCCCGGCACCGCGCCACCTGCCATTGCGGCGCGGTCGAGCTGCTGCTGGACCTGCCCGACGGCATCGTCGACCCGCGCCGCTGCGACTGCTCGATGTGCCGGCGCCGCGGCGCCATCGCCGCCAGCGTCACCCGCGAGGGGCTGCAGGTGGTGCGCGGCCAGGACCACCTGCGCCTGTACCAGTTCAACACCCACGTGGCTGAGCATTACTTCTGCGGGATCTGCGGCATCTACACCCATCACCGGCGCCGCTCCAAACCGGACCAGTACGGCTACAACGTGGCCTGCCTGGAAGGCATCGACCCCTTCGCGCTGGGCATCATCCCGGTCAACGACGGGGTCAACCACCCGGCCGACCAGACTGCCTAGTGGCGCGTGCGGCGCATGGCCGGGGTGACCTTCTGCCACGGTGCCATGCCGCTGCGCCCTGCCCGTACGGGGCGCTTCAGCCAGGGCCTGCGCGGCGGCGGCGGCGGGTCGACCGCCATCGGCGGCGGCAGCGGACGGCGGCTGGGCCAGAGATGATCAAGCAGCCACATGGCGGATCTCCGTGGGGGACGGGGATGATCGACTCTAGGCCTGCGGCGGCATGGACCGCGTGAGTCCCTGACGACACGACGATGACATGCCGGGCGACTCACGCGCGTTCCGCACTGGTTTCGTGCAACACCTCGCTGCGCCCCAGCAGCAGCTGCCCAGCGCGCGGCTGCGGGTGTTCATCGATTACCTGGTCGAACACCTGTTCCGTGCTCGATAGACTGGGCAGCCGCATTGGAAGCAGTTGCGCACATGGCGATCAAACACCTGGACGTACTGAAACTGCTTGCCGCCGCCGGGCTGGTCGAGGCCATCGATGGCGACGTCAAGCGCTGCGCGCACTGGGCGCGACTCGGCCCTGCGGCAGCCGAGCGCGAGCCTGCGCAGATCGGTGCAGAGGTGATGGAAAACGTACTGCTGCGCTGGAACTGCATCCTGCAGGCCGACCCGGCCGAGGTGGCGCCGCTGTATGTCCACAAGACCGCGTTGGCGCTGGCGGTGTGCCTGCATCGCCAAGGCTTTGCCGACGCGGAACTCACCGACGCAGCGGTTGCGGCGATCGCCGCCTTGAATGCCGCCGTGGCATTGAATGACACCTTCCATCGCCGCAGTGCGGACATCGAAACCCTGCTGCGCAGCCCCGCGTTGATGCCGGCACGCCGCCCCTCGCAGGCGAAAGCGCACACCGCGTGGCGCGCCGGTGACGTGGTCGGCATGCAGGTGGGCGACCGCCACCATGCCTTCCATGTACGGGAGGTCAGCCAGGGTGCGCCCATCGTCGAGTTCTACGACATCGTGCAGGACACGCCGCTGGCATGGGAACACCTGCAGGGCGTCGTCGCCCGTGGCGAACGGCTGAACGACGGCCGGGCGTACGTGGACCGGCATGCGCTGTATGGGCTGCAGTACCAGCCCGACCCTGCCCACCAGTTCCGTCTGCTGGCCAGCGGCATCGCGCAGGGGCCGGACAACGCGCACCTTGCCCGGCACAGCGGCCTGTACGCGGTCACCGATGTCTTCCGCATGGCGCGTGACCTGCTGCCATAGTCCAGGCCTGCGAAGAATGCACCGCCCGCCGCCACTCCCCAGATGAGGTGCGCTCTGCCTGCACAGAGCTGCAGCGCTCACACCCACGCTGCGGCGTGGATGGGCGGCGGGCGATGCGGGTTGGCGTACCGGAAGACTCTGGAGCGGACCGGCGGATCGGGATGATCCCCACGCATCACCCGCCACGGACCAGCGGGCCGCGCCGTCCGGAAGCCGTCCTCCCTGAACAGCCTCCGGACACGCGCCAGAGTTTTCTGGGACGCCAATCCCAGCCAGCCACGAAGGCCGGCGAAGGGATGCTGACGGCGCGTGCCGACGTTGGCTGTAGGGCTTATCCGCAGACCCGCCTCAGGAATGTGCGAATCGCCAATGCGACGCGCTGAAGCCCTTGTCCTGCAGTGCCCGCGCACCGGCGTCGCAACGCGTTGCGACCGGTATTTCAGGCACCACCGGCGCGGCAAAGACACGCCGCAATGTCGATCACGACAGATGCTGCTGGGCGGCCAGTGCCAAGAAGTGCTGCAGCACCGGCCCAGCCACGCCCTGCCGCGTGCAGAACTGCAGTTCGAACGCCGCCTCGGCGCCGTCGATCACGCGGTACACCACTTCCTGCGGACGGAAGCTGGCCATGCTGGCCGGCACGATTGCCACGCCCGCATCCACCGCCACCAGCGACAGCACCGCGTGCATGCCCTGCGCCTCCTGCACCACGCGCGGGGTGAAGCCTGCGGTGGTGCACAGGCCCAGCACCTGGGCGTGGAAGCCAATGCCCTCGCCCGCCGGCCAGGACACGAACGGTTGCTCGGCCAGCATCGCCACGGTAAGCGCCGGGCACTCCGCCAGGGGGTGCGTGCGCGGCAGGGCGATGGCCAGGCGATCCTGGTCGAACCCCTGCAGCGCCAGCTCGGTGGACGGAATGGGTGGGATCAGCACGCCCAGGTCGATGCGCTCTTCGCGCAGCCACTGCTGCTGTTGCCGCGAGGTGGCCTCATGCAGGTGCAGCTGCACCTGCGGAAACGCCTGGCGGAACTGCCGGATCAGGCCCGGCAGGCGACCGTACAGGGCGCTGCCAACGTACCCCACGCGCAGGCTGCCGATCTGCCCGGCCGCCGCTTCACGGGTGCGCTGCAGCGCCTGCCCGGCCTGCTGCAGCGTGGCACGGGCTTCCACCAGCAGGGTCTGCCCGGCGGCGGTCAGCCCCAGCGTGCGGTTGCCGCGCACGATCAAGCGCGTGCCCACGTCATCCTCCAGCCGCCGCATCGCCGCCGTCAGCGGTGGCTGCGACATGTGCAGGCGCGCGGCGGCGCGATGGAAATGCAGTTCTTCGGCCACCGCCACGAACTGGCGGAGCAGGCGCAGATCGATCATCTCGGCACGGGCAGCGGGGGGCTGCCTAGGGTACGCGCTCAGCCGCGTGCGTCGACACTCGGCCGTGCGATCACCGGCCACTGCAGGGCCACCGCCTCGATGCTGTCAGCCGCCACCGCGCGCAGGTCGCGCGGGTAGCCCACATGTTCGGCTTCCTGCAGGCGCAGCGCATGGAACTGCCCGTTACTGGCGCGCAGCACCCAGCCCCCTTCGTGGCACCGCGTCGATGCCAGGAAGGCAACGCCGCTGGCTACCGCATCGGGGTGCAGCTCGTCGGGCTCGCCGTCGACGCCCCACATGCGCGTCTTTGCCACCGGCGAAACGGCGTTGACCACGATGCCGTGCTCGGCGCCCTCCAGTGCCAGCACGTTGACCAGCCCCAGCGCGGCCATCTTCGCCATCGCGTAGCCCGCCAAGCCTTTCTGCGCGTATTGCGGGTACAGCGCGCGGTCGGAGGTGGTCACCACGATGCGGCCGCCGCCAGCGTCGCGCATCGCCGGCCAGGCGGCCTGGGCCAGCCACAGTGGCGTCTTGGCGGCCAGCCGCAGCATCTGCTCCAAGGCATCGTCATCCACCGCCTCAAGCAGTTCGTACGCGACCCAGCCGGCGTTGTGCACGATGAAATCGATGCGCCCATGCCGTTGCAGCAGTTCGCGCACCAGCGCGTGGCAGCACACGCGCGCATTGATCGCACCGGAGGCCGCCTCCACCGACAGGCCCTGTGCCTGCAGGGCGGCCACGGCGTCGCCGATGCGGTTGGGATCGCTGGCGCGGCCATCGAGGCCGGCGCCCACGTCATGCATCACCACATGCGCGCCACGCTGTGCCAACAGGCGGCTGTACGCCAGGCCAAGACCGCCGGCCGCGCCGGTCACCAGGCCGACCTGGCCTTCAAAGGATACGAGGGAAGGTTTCATCCGCCGCAGCATGGGCGATGCGCCCGCGCTGCGGCCAATACCGATTGTCCACGCGCACGATAGCCGTTGCGTATCAACCACGGGCTCAGGCTTCCGAATCGCTGCGGCTGATGCGCGACACGCGCCAGCCACCATGCGAGGTGAAGCGCCCGCTATCCCCCCACACCGCAAAACGCAGCCCGACCACCGATGCGCGCAGGCGCGAGCAGTGCCACTCGCGCGCCTTGCCGTAGGCCTTGGCAAAGCGGTGCAGCAGCCCGCGGTTGGTTTTCTCCGGGCGCTGGGCCAGTCGATCATTGCGCATGTTGCGTTTCCCCTGTTGTCCATGCAGTGCGGATGCCTGTCATGGAACAACCGGAGAAACCGCGCGGAACCTATCGCGCCCGGGCAACCTGTGTGTCGGCCAGCTGCGCGTCCAGGGCCGCCGCGCGCAGCAGGAACTCCGAATGCGGCGACAGCCCGACCAGCTGCGGGCGGGCGCGCTGCAGCTGGGCCGCGGCCGATGCCGCGTTGCCGGACTGCAGCAGGCTTTCCGCATACGGAATGCGCCACTTCGCCGTGGCGGTGGAGTCGGCACCGTAGAAGCGCTCGAAGGTGGCCACGACGGTCGCCCAGCGCGCGGCGGCATCAGCGGCACCACTCCGCTGTGCCAACAGCGCGGACTGCATCTGCTGGCGCAGCGCCAGGCTCGGCACCGGCGCAGGATGCTGCCGATCGAATGCGGCCAGCGCTTCCCGCGCCTGGGCGATGCGGCCGGCACGGGTCAGCCACTCCAGTTCCACCAGTTCCAGCGTCACCAGCTGCTGTGAATCGGCCGCCAGGGTACGCCGCCACACCACGCCCACTTCGCGCAGCAACGGCTCGGCTTCGGAGGTACGGTCCGCACGCATCAGCAGACGTGCCAGCACCATCTGCACGTCCAGGCTGCGCGGGTGCTGCGTGCCCAGCAGGCGCTGGTGCAGGGCCAGCGTCTGCCGGTAGCCCTGCTCGGCCAGCGCGAGGTCGCCGCGCGCCTCTTCCATGATCGCCCGGCCATACACCATGCCGGCGTACGCCAGGCTGTCGGCCCCATCCACCCGCGCGCTGGTGGCGATGGCCGCATCGAAGTGCTGCTGCGATTCGCCATAGCGGCCAAGATCGAGATACTGGCCGGCCAGCGCGGCTTCGGCCGAGGCCGTATAGCTGCTGTCGATGCCGAACAACTGGCGGGTGATGGCGAAGGTCTGCTCGGCCAGCCGCATCGCTTCGTCGGCACGCCCCTGCGCCAGCAGCGTGTAGACCAGCGAGCGCAGCACGCGCAGGCGCGCCGGCCCGTGCAGGGGCGAGGCATCGCCACCGATGGCCGCCGCTTCGCGCAACGTCTCCTCGGACAGCGGCAACCTGCCCTGCGACCGGTACAGCGTGCCCAGGTTGGACAGCGTGGTCATCCGGCCCGCATCGAACGCCGCGCCCGTGCCACTGCGGGCCAGGGCCAGTGCTTCGGCATAGGCCGTGTTGGCCTCCTCGAAGTGCTCGCGGCTGGCGTGGGCACGCCCCATCGCATTGAGCAGGTCGATACGCACGCCGACGTCGTCATCCTGTTCCAGCAACGCCAGCCCGCGGCGTGCCCCTTGCAGGGCGGCATCCTGCTGGCCGTCCTCCACCTGCAGCAGGGCCCGTGCCGCTTCCACCGCAGCAATCTCGTGCGCCGGTGCACCGGCCTCGCGCAGGCCCTGCACGGCGCCCTGCAGCAGCGCGCCGGCTTCGCGCGGCTGCCCCAGGTTGCGGTAGGCACGGCCGAGCGCGGCCTGCAGGCGGGCGCGCACCAGCGGCGAGGCGGACAGATCCTGCTCGATCCGCAGCGCACCGAGATCAAGCACCTCCCGCGCGGTCATCGGGCGGTCGCCACGGATGCCCGGCTCGGCCGAATCGAAGGCCGCCACCAACACGTCGGCGATGCTGGACGCGGCCGCCGCGTTTTCTTCCGCGCGTGCCCGCGCATCGCCGATGCGCTGCACGAAGCCCACCGCCACCAGCAGCGCACAGGCCGCCACCGCCGAGGCGCGCCACTGCCGGCGCAGGAACAGGCGTGCGCGCTGCACGCGGCTGGGCCGCCGCGCGCGCACCGGACGATGCTGCTGGAACCGGACCACGTCCTCGGCCAGCGCATCCACCGATGCGTAACGATCGGCGGCAACCAGTGCGCGTGCACGGGCGGCCACGGCCATCAGGTCGGCGTGCAGGCGCACCGCCGGCCCACCCAGCGCCAGCAGCTCGTCGAGCATCACTCCGAGGCTGTAGATGTCATCGGCCACCGCCGCCGGGCGCCCCGAGCGCCGCTCCGGGCTGGTATAGCGCGGCGTGGCGTAGGCACCGGCCTCGCTGCTGCCGTCATCCATCAGCCGCGAGATACCGAAATCCAGCAGCACCGGTTCGTCATCGCTGCGCACCAGCACGTTGGCCGGCTTGATGTCGCAGTGGATCACGCCCTGCGCATGCGCGGCCTGCACCGCGCGGCAGACCTTGCAGAACAGACCCAGCACCCGTGCCAGGGTGATGTCCGGCGCGCGGCAGGCTTCGTCCAGGCGCTGCCCGTCGATGAATTCCATCACCAGGTAGGGCTGGTCGGCGGCCGCACGGCCGACGTCATACAGGCGGGCGATGTTGGGATGCTGCAGGTCGGCCAGGATCTGGCTTTCGGCCTGCAGCCGCTGCGCCAGCGCGGGATCGAAGCTGCGCCGCATCACCTTGATCGCCACCTGGCGGCGATACAGCTGGTCGGCGCGCTCGGCCAGGAACACCCGGCCCATGCCGCCGGCCGCGAGCAGGCGCACCAGCCGCCACGGCCCGATCAGCTGCCCCACCTGGGTATCGCCTGCATCCAGCGAAGCGAGCACCGTATCGATCGAACGCTGCATGCCGCCCAGCGCCTGGGTCTGTGCACGCAGCAGGGCCAGCGTCTCGTGCACCAGCGTTGCGTCGCCGGTCAATGCATGCAGCTCGCGCTCCCACTGCGGCTCGGGCAGTTCGCAGACCGAATCGAACAGCGCGCGCACCGCGCGCCAGTCCACTGCGCTGCTCATGTGCTGGCATCCCCCGCAGGCGTGCCACCGAGGTGGCGCTTGAGCCAGGCCTTGGCGAAGCGCAGGTCGCGATCGACGGTCGGCACCGACACGCCCTGTGCTGCGGCGATTTCCTCGCGGCGCATGCCGCCGAAGTACATCCACTCGACCGTGGAACTGGCGCGCGCATCCACATCGGCCAAGGCCAGCAGCGCCGCATCCAGCGCCAGCACGTCCACGGCGTCCTGGTCCTCCACGCCTTCGCGATCGGCGTGGCCCAGGGTGAGATGCAGCTGATCGCCGCCACGCTTGGCCGCGCCCATCGCACGTGCGTGGTCGACCATCACGCTGCGCATCTTCAATGCGGCCAGGGCCAGGAAGTGCACGCGATCGTTGTAGGCCGTGCCGGGGTCGAGCATGCGCATCAGCGCCTCGTTCACCAGCATGGTGGGCTGCAGCAGGCCGGGCGCATCGCCACTCAGCCGGACTGCTGCCATGCCGCGCAGCTGCGCGTACAGCATCTGCAGCAGGCGGTCGCGCGCGGACAGATCGTTGCCCGTGCTCCAGCGCCGCAGCAGCGTGGTGGCGCCATCGTCAGCGGGCGATCCGGAGGCCGTCATCTACATCGCGATCCATGCTCAGGCAGAGACCGCATTATTGCCCATGGCAGGTGCCAGGCGACATCGCAGGCCGGCACACAGCGTGCCACGGGGCTTGCGCTGCCTTCAGCGGCTGAAGCGGCGTGCCCCTGCCACGCAGGCCACGGCGGCCAGGGTCACCAGCAGCATGCCGGCGCTGACCGTTTCATGCAAAAGCAGCGCCGCCAGCGCCAGGCCGAAGAATGGCTGCAGCAACTGCAGCTGGCCGACGGCGGCAATGCCGCCCTGGGCCAGGCCGCGGTACCAGAACAGGAAGCCGACCAGCATGCTGAATACCGCCACGTAGCCCAGTGCCCACCACGCCGGTGCACCGATGGCCGCCATCGACGGCGGGCGCATCATCACCGTCAGCGGCAGCATCACCGGCAGGGCCAGCAGCAGCGCCCAACTGATCACCTGCCAACCGCCGAGGCGCCGCGCCAGGCGCCCGCCCTCGGCGTAGCCCAGGCCGCACACCACGATCGCCGCCAGCATCAGCAGGTCGGCCTGCAGCGACGCTTCGATGCCGTTGCGTGCCGCGTAACCGACCACGCAGGCGCTGCCCAGCAGCGAGAACAGCCAGAACGCCGGTCGTGGCCGCTCACCGCCGCGCAGCACGCCGAACAGCGCAGTACTGAGTGGCAACAGGCCGACGAAGACGATGGTGTGCGCGGACGACGCCTGGCGCAGGGCCAGCGCGGTCAGCAGCGGAAAACCCACCACCACGCCCAGGCTGACCATGGCCAGGCCGGGCAGGTCCGCGCGCGCCGGCCGGGGCTGGCGCAGGGCCAGCAGCAGGGCCAGGCCGAGCAGTGCGGCGATGCTGGCGCGCGCGGCAGTCACGAAGCCGGCATCCAGCTCCAGCACCGCCAGCCGCGTAGCGGGCAGCGAGCCGGCAAAGATCACCACACCGATGAAGCCGTTGATCCACCCGCTTGCCGACCGTTCCACGCTGACATCCGTTTGCGAAGGGCCACGCGTGGCCCGGGCCGCCATTGGGCCATTGCCGCGCCCTGCCACCCAGCTACAATCCAGTACAGTCGCAAGTAACTGTACTGGTCACACTTCCCACACAGTCACCACCATGTCCGGATCTCCCAGCCGTATCGACAGCGTCATCCATGCGGTACGCACGCGCATCGCCGCCCGCCAGGATGGCCCCGGCGCGCGCCTGCCTTCGGTACGTGCACAGGCAGCGGCCATGGGGGTTTCGGTATCCACCGTGGTCGAGGCCTACGAGCGGCTCGCTGCCGAAGGCGTGATCGCCGCGCGTGCCGGCTCCGGCTTCTACGTGGCCGGGCCGCTGCCGCCGCTGGCCCTGGCGGCCATCGAGCCGCGCCTGGATCGCGCGGTGGATCCGCTGTGGGTCTCGCGGCAGTCACTGGAAACCCCTGCCGAACACCTCAAGCCCGGCTGCGGCTGGATGCCCAGCGAATGGTTGTACCAGGATGGCCTGCGCCGCGGCCTGCGGCGCATGGCGCGCGCCGAGCCTTCCGCACTCACCGACTACGCCAGCCCGCTCGGCCTGCCGGCGCTGCGCCAGTCGCTGCAGCGGCGCGCGGCCGGCCTCGGTATCGAAGTGCCGCTGGACCAGGTGCTGCTGGCCGAATCGGGCACGCACGCGGTGGATCTGGTCTGCCGGCTGCTGCTGAAGCCGGGCGACAGCGTGCTGGTCGACGACCCCAGCTACTTCAACTACCACGCGCTGCTGAAGGCGCACCAGGTGCAGGCCATCGGCGTGCCCTACACGCACAGCGGCCCGGACCTGGAGGCCTTCGCGGCGGCCCTGCAGGCACACGCGCCGCGGCTGTACATCACCAATTCCGGCCTGCACAACCCGACCGGCGCGGTGCTGTCGGCGGCCACCGCGCACCGGCTGCTGGGCCTGGCCGAGCGCAGCGGGCTGACCATCGTCGAGGACGACATCTTCGCCGACTTCGAGCTGCGCCCTGCCCCGCGCCTGGCCGCGCTGGACGGGCTGTCACGCGTGATCCATGTCGGCAGCTTCTCCAAGACCGTGTCGGCCGCTTCGCGCTGTGGCTACATCGCGGCGCGTGCGGACTGGATCGACGCGCTGGTCGACCTGAAGCTGGCCACCAGCTTCGGCGGCGGCCACCTGGCTGCACACCTGATGCAGATCGCGCTGACCGACAGCGGCTATCGCCGGCACATGCAGGCCATCCGTGCGCGCCTGGCCGATGCCCGCAAGCACACTCTGCGGCAGGTGCAGCGCCTGGGCATCACGCCCTGGCTGCTGCCCGAAGCCGGGTTGTTCCTGTGGTGCCAGCTGCCCGATGGCCGCGATGCCGCCGCGCTGGCCCGGCAGTGCCTGCGCGAAGGCGTGGTGCTGGCACCAGGCAATGCCTTCAGCCAGTCGCAGCGCGTGGCCGACTATGTGCGCTTCAATGTCTCGCAATGCCAGGACCCGCGCATCTGGCAGGTACTGGCGCGGGCGCTGCGCTGAAACGCTTGACGTTTTCCAGGCGTGTCGGCTTGACGAGCACGCTACAGTGGATTGTCCCCCCTGCCGCAGGAACGCCCCATGTCGACCTTCAATGATCCGCAGGCCGTCGCCCGCTACGCCGAGGGCCCGTTGCGGCAGGTGCCGGGCTTCCTCGCCCTGCAGCAGATGAGCCAGCTGCTGCTGGCCGAACATGTGCCCCGCGAGGGACGCGTGCTGGTGCTGGGCGCCGGAGGCGGCCTGGAACTGAAGACCTTCGCTGAAGCCCATCCGGGCTGGCAGCTGCTGGGCGTGGACCCGGCCGCACCGATGCTGGCGCTTGCCGAGCAGACGCTGGGGCCGCTGATGGCGCAGGTCGAGCTGCTGGAAGGCTATATCGACGATGCACCCGACGTGCGTTTTGATGGCGCCAGTTGCCTGCTGACGCTGCACTTCCTCGATGCCGCGCAGCGGCTGCACACGCTGCGCGAGCTGCACCGGCGCCTGCGTCCGGGTGCGCCGCTGGTGGTGGCCCACCACAGCGTACCGGCCGATGAAGCAGGCAAGCGCCGCTGGCTGCAGCGCTACCTGGCCTTCGCCGAGGCGTCCGGGGTGAACCACGCCGATGCCCAGCGCACGATCGAGGTCATGATCGAGCGGCTGCCGCTGCAGTCACCCGAGCAGGAAGTGGCGTTGCTGCAACAGGCCGGCTTCGACGGCGTGGAGCTGTTCTATGCCGGCTTCAGTTTCAAGGGCTGGGTGGCGTACGCCGGGTAAGGCGCCACATCGCGCCACGGCATTACGGCACCACGGTGATGCCGATGCGCTGCATCAGCAATGCCACCTGCTGCACATCCAGCCGCGCCCCGCGCAGGTTGACCACGCGCAGGTCCAGGTCGCCCAGTTCCGAACCGGTCAGGTCGCAATCGGTGAAGTTGGCACTGCTCCAGTCGACACCCTCGAACTGCCCGGCCGACAGATCCGAGCCGGCGAAACTGGCGCCGCTGAGGTTGGCGCCATCCCAACGGTTCTCCCACAGCTCGCACTTCTCCAGCGTCACCCGCGAGAAGTTGGCGTAGCGCAGGTTCGATTTCTTGATGAAGGCGCTGCAGAACCAGGTGCGCGTGGTGATCTGGTTCATGAAGCTGGCGTTGCTGAAATCCGCGCCCTGCGCACGGCACTCGCTGATTTCCAGGCCCAGGGCCTTGATGAAGTTGAAGTGGCACATGCTGATGTCGCAGCCGCGGAAGCTGGCTTCCTTCAGCGTGGCGCCATTGAAACGGCAGCCGGTGCGGCTTTCGGCATCGTAGAAGCTGCAGTTCACGAATTCGGTGGCAGTGAGATCCGCACCGGAAAAATCACATTCGTGGAACTGCTGGTCGACCACTTTCTGGCCGGTGTACTGGTCGCCGGCAATGCGCAGGCGGTGATGGACAGCGGGGGTCATGCGGTGGAATCCAATCGGGTTCGGTCATTGCGCCGCGTCAGCGGCCACGGGTCGCCAGCAGGCCATTGGCGCCGACCCACTGGTTGATGTCATCGCGCCGGATGGCCGCGGCCATCAGGCCGGGGAACGCATCGGGCGTGCAGGCGAACGAGGGTACGCCCAATGCGGCCAGCTTGCCTGCCAGCTGCTGGTCGTAGGACGGCGTACCTTCATCGCTCAGCGCCAGCAGCACGATGAACTGCACGCCCGACTCCACCAGCTCGTGCGCGCGCGCCAGCAGCTTGTCCTCCACTCCGCCTTCGTAAAGATCGGAAATCAGCACGAGGATCGCGCCATGTGGTTCGCGGATAAGCCCCTGGCAATAGCTCACCGCGCGATGGATGTCGGTGCCGCCGCCGAGCTGCACGCCAAACAGCAGATCGACCGGGTCGTCCAGCTGCTCGCTCATGTCCACCACTTCGGTGTCGAACACCACCAGCCGGGTGGACACTGCCGGCAGCGAGGCCATCACCGCACCGAAGATGCTCGAATACACCACCGAGGCCGCCATCGAGCCGCTCTGGTCGATACACAGCAGCACCTCGCGCTGCGGCTTGCGCGCCTTGCGCCCGTAACCCACCAGTTCCTGTGGCACCACCGTGCGCAGTTCCGGCTGCCAGTGCCGCAGGTTGCTGCGGATGGTGCGGTGCCAATCGATCTCGGCCAGGCGCGGCCGGCGGTTGCGGCGGGCACGGTCCAGCGCACCGGTCACCGCCGAACGCATGGGTTCTTCCAGCCGCCGCAGCAGGTCGTCCACCACAGCGCGCACGACCATGCGCGCGGTGTCCTTGGTCTCCGCCGGGATGACCTGGCTCAGGCCGATCAGGTTGGCCACCAGGTGCACGTCCGGCTGCACCTGTTCGAGCATTTCCTTCTCCAGCAGCATCTGGGTCAGGTTGAGCCGCTGCAGGGCATCGCGCTGCATCACCTGCACCACCGAGGAAGGGAAGTAGCGGCGGATGTCGCCCAGCCAGCGCGCCACGTTCGGCGCCGATCCACCGCGCCCGCCACGCCGGTTGAGGCCGCCCTGGCCCTCCGGTTCGTACAGCGCGGACAGCGCCTGGTCGATGCCCTGCAAGGGCTTGGGCAGTGCGCCGCAGCTGCCATCGGCCTGCTGGCCCAGGATCAGCCGCCAGCGCTGTTCGCGCGTGGTGGGCAGCTGGCCCGCTGTGTCATTGGACAGGTCGTCTGGCGTGCTCATCCGGCAATCCCCAACAGTTCGCGCAGCATCGGCAGCGCGCGCTCGGCGCGTGCCAGGTTCCAGTCCGGGGCCTCGCTGGCCACCGCCTTCGTCACAGTGGCCCGCGCGACCCGGGTGCCCAGGTCGCGGCGGTCAGCCGCCTCGAACGCGGCAAAGGTGCGCCGCACCAGCGGCAGCACGCGCACCAGCTGGGTTTCATCCAGGCTCACCACCCAGTCATCGATCATCCGCCACACCGCATCGTCATGCAGCAGCACGGTGGCGTTGCGGTTGAGGAAGCCATCCAGCCACTGCGCGGCCTGCAGCGGCTCGGCACCCGGCGAGAGCTGCTGCTGCAACTGGGTATGCACGGTGCCGGCGTCCAGCGCGCCGGTATCGAACAGCAGGCGCAGGCTGACACCACGCAGCAGTGCCGTGCTGGCCTGCGACAGCGCGACGCGGCGCAGCGCCTGCCGCCACGCATCGCGGCCGTCGGCATCGTCGCGCAGGCTGATCGCCCGCTCGGCAGCCAGCACCACCTCGCGCGCCGCTTCCGCGCGTGCTTCGTCCAGGCCGGTCAGCGCCAGCGACAGGCCGATCACCGCGCGTTCCAGCATGCTGTCAAACAGGTGCGCGACCTGCACGCCCTCGGTCTGCCGCACGTTGCCATAGCGATGGATGTTGGCCAGCGGCGGCAGCGCGCCAAGCAGGGCCAGCGGATCGGCATCGGTGGCCGCGCGCGCCTCCAGTTCGGCCGCAATGGCCTGCACGGCCTGCGGCAGATCGGCCAGCAGCACCTGGTCGACCAGTTCGGACAACGCCGGCAGGTCAGCCGCTGCGCGTGCCTGGCTGACCGCCAGGTTCGACGCCGCATCCACCAGCGTCTGGCCATGGCGGCTGGCTTCCACCAGCGCCACCAGGAAATGCGGCTGCCAGGCCAGCTGCCAGAGCTCGTGGAAGGTGCCGCGTGCAGCGTGGCCGGTACGCGCCAACCGGCCCCATTCAATGCCCAGCAGGCGCAGGCGGTGCAGCAGATGGCTGCGGGCCAGATCGTTGTCCTTGCGCAGGTCCAGGTCGAGGGTCTTCTCCAGTGCCTCGGGCTTCAGCCGCAGGCGCTTCTGCTGCGCTTCCAGGTCACGCTGCAGCGGCACTACCGGCACGCCGTCAGGCACCTGGCCCAGCGCATTGCCGATCAGCAGCTGCTCGCGGATCAACTGCATCGGCGCGTCGTCGCCATTGCAGATGATGCTGCGGCTGGCCTCGTCGATCTCCTCAAGGCCAGGCGCCGGGCGCCCGCGCAGGGCCGCCAGGGTATCGGCCAGGCGTGTCGCTTCGATCAGGTGCGCGGACGAGCAGTCCAGGCCGTGTTCGCGCAGCAGGCGGCCTACCCGCGCATACCAGCCCACCGCGCGCTGGCCATGCACCCCGGCATTGCGCCACAGGTGGTCGTACCAGCCCGGTGCATCGACACCGGCGCCGTAGCCGCTGCCTGCGCTCAGGTGGCGGTAGGTCCACGGCACCCACGTGCTCTGCGTTTTGCGCCGGCTCTGGCCCTTCAGCAGGCGGTTGTCGGCGGCCGCACTGTTGGCACGCAGCGCCGCCGGCTGCAGTGCCGGCACGTGCCACGCGCCACAGACCACGGCCACGCGGCTGAAACTTTTGCTTGCCGCGCGCAGTGCCGCGCGCATGTGCGCCTCGCGCATCGCTTCCTGCTCGCCGCGGCGGCCGGGATAATCCGGGGTGTGTTCGCGCAGCGCGGTCATCGCTTCGGCAATCGCCTCGAACAGCCCCTGGCCGTCGCCGCGTTCCTCCACCATGTGGTTCCACCACGCTTCGCCATCGGCGTGGCCGGCGACCCGTGCCAGCCAGTCCAGCGGATCGGCCGGTCGCTCCTCGGCGGCCTCCTCGGCGGCGGCCTCAGCAGCATCGTCTGCCTCGGCATCCTCGGCATCCTCGTCCTGCGGCGGCGCCTGCCGCGTCTGCTCCAGCCACTCCAGCGACAACGCCGGTGGCACGTCCATGAAGCGCACCTCGACCGCATTGCGCGCGGCCCATTGCAGGGCTTGCCATTCCGGCGAGTACAGCGCATACGGATGGAACACCGCCAGCTGCGGGTCGTCCACGCTGTAGGACAGCAGGGCCACCGGGGGCTGCATGGCCGCATCCAGCACGTGCGGCAACAGGTCCTCGGTACCGGCCGGGCCCTCGATCAGCACGCAGTCCGGCTGCAACGCATCCAGCGCGGCCAGCAGGCTGCGCGCGCAGCCCGGGCCGTGGTGGCGGATGCCGAACAGGGAAATCCCTTCACTCATCGGCGCGGGCCTGCTCAGGCGTGTTCGCGGAAGGCGCGGTACAGATCCTTCCACTCACTGCGTTCCTTCACCACCGTCTCCAGGTATTCCTTCCACACCAGCGCGTCCTGCACCGGGTCCTTGACGATGGCGCCGATCATGCCGGCGGCCATGTCCGCCGGGCGCAGCACGCCATCGCCGAAGTGGCCGGCCAGCGCCATGCCGTTGTTGATGACCGAGATGGCCTCGGCGGTGGACAGCGTAGCGGTCGGGCTCTTCAGCTTCGACTTGCCATCCTCGGTGACGCCGTTGCGCAGCTCGCGGAAGATGCGCACCACGCGCGCCACTTCCTGCAGCGCCGGCGGCTCGGCCGGCAGGTCCAGCGCCGTACCCAGTTCGCCCACGCGCTTGAGCACGATGGCCACTTCGTCTTCTTCGCTGGACGGCACCGGCAGGATGACCGTGTTGAAGCGGCGCTTGAGTGCGCTCGACAGCTCGTTGACGCCCTTGTCGCGGTTGTTGGCCGTGGCGATCACGCTGAAACCGCGCACGGCCTGCACTTCGCTGCCCAGCTCGGGCACCGGCAGGGTCTTTTCCGAAAGCACGGTGATCAGCGCATCCTGCACGTCGGCAGGAATGCGGGTGAGTTCCTCGATGCGGGCGATCTTGCCCAGGCGCATCGCGTTCATCATCGGGCTGGGCACCAGGGCGTTTTCGCTGGGGCCGTTGGCCAGCAGCTGCGCATAGTTCCAGCCGTAGCGGATCTGCTCTTCGCTGGTGCCGGCGGTGCCCTGCACCAGCAGGGTCGAATCACCGCTGATGGCCGCGGTCATGTGCTCGGAAACCCAGGATTTGGCCGTGCCCGGCACGCCGAACAGCAGCAGCGCGCGGTCGGTGGCGATGGTGGCCACGGCGATTTCCATCAGGCGGCGGTCACCGATGTACTTGGGGCTGACCACGAAGTCGTTGTCCAGCGTGCCACCCACCAGATAGGTGACGACCGCCCACGGCGACATCGTCCAGTTGGCCGGGCGCTGGCGGTTGTCCTGGCGGCGCAGTTCCTCCAGTTCCTCGGCGTATTGGTGTTCGGCGTGCTGGCGCAGGACGGCAGTGGTCATGGTGGCTCCGTGTGTAAGGGGTTCGATCAGAAGGGGGAATACAGGGCCTGGCGCAGGGCCAGCAGCGCACGCGCCTGTTGCGCGCAGTGCAGCATCGCGTCGGTGGCCGTGGCCGGCGGCTCGGCAATCTGCACGCCGGGCAGCGTGGATGGATGCAGCACCGCCAGCAGTTCCAGCAGGCGGTCGCGCAGCAGGTAGTCGTAGCGCAGGCGTTCATCACCGAACAGTGCGCCCACGCTGGGGGCCAGCGCCTGCGAATAGGCCGCGCTCAACGACTGAGCCGCGCCGGTGCTGTCCAGCACATCATCGAGCAGGCCCTGTGCGATCAGGTCCTGCAGCTTGGCCGGCCAGTACCGCTCGCGCTGCGCCGCAGGCAGCAACGCCAGCAGTTCGCTCTTGCGCGCATGGGTTTCCTTCAGCGCGACCAGCGCTTCCACCCACTCCGGTTCGCTGGCATCAACGCGCTCCAGCCACGCGCGCAGCAACGCCTGATACCAGTCGCCCTCGCGCGCCCAGGCCACGACCTCGGCGGCCGGCTTTTCCAGCGTGCGGCACCACCAGGCCAGCGGCAGCTGGCGCGCCAGCTGGTACAGCCACCAGGCCCGCTCGCCCAGCACTTCGCCGTTGGGCCGCTTGCCGTCGATCGCCGCGTCGGCCCAGCCCGGGTCGAGCGTGGTCGGCGCTTCCAGCGTCCACGCCAAGCGACGCAGCAGGCGGCTGCGCGACTGCTGCAGCAGCGCCGCCATCTGTGCCTGCAGATAAGCGGCGTGCGCCGAGCCCGGCAGGCGCGCCAGCATCGGCCCGGCCAGCGCGCGCACCTCGCGGCTGCGGTCCTTCAATAAGGCCTGCAGCAGCGGCGCATCGTCCGCGCCCAGGCCCGGCTGCAGCGCGGCCACGAACGCGGCACGCTCGCGTGCGGGCAGTTCCTTCAGGCTGTCCTGCAACCGCGTACGCGCCGCGGCAGCATCTTCCAGGCGCTGCTGCTGGAACACAGCCAGGCGTGCCTCGCTGCTGCCCTCGTTCCAGACCTGCTCCACCTCCTCCACGCTGGCCTGTGCCTCCAGCGGTGCAGATGCATAGCGCCACTCCGGATTGCAGGCCGCCAGCCAGTAACCGCGCACCCCCAGCACCGCACGCAGCGCATCGCGCAGCACGGCCAGGCGCGCACCTGCCTCCAGCGCCTGCGGCAGCACCGCCACCGGCAGGTGCCGGCCGTGTGCGGCCAGCTGCGCGCAGGCCTGCAGCCGCAGCCGCTTGCCCCAGGGCGAGAACTGGCCCGGCTGGAACACCGTGGCCAGCAACGCGACCCACGGGTGGTCGGCCGCCAGCTGCAGCGGGTCATCCGCCACCGGCGGTGGCACTCTCACCGCTGCGGCCGTGCGCACGGCGGCGCGCTCGCAGGCGGCCAGCACGCCCACCTGGCGGCTGTACGCCAATGCCGGTTCGTCCGCATCGGCCACCGCCTGCAGCAGCGCATCCAGCGCGCCACCCACGGCAATCACCTGCGGGCGGTCAATGCCCAGCAACGCCGGCTTCAACCAGGCCTGGTTCATGCGGCACTCCTTTCCCAGCGCTCGTCGCGCGCATTCCATGCCGACAGTGGCAACAGCACCTGGCCGTCCCACTCACCCATCACGCACACCGGATGGCCACCGGCAAACGCCATCAACGCCCACGCCTGCAGGCCCGGCAGCTGCAGCGGCAGCGCGCCTTCGGCATGCTGCAGCCAGCAGTGCGTGCCGTCATGGGCGATGTGGACGTCCTGCAGGCGCATCGGCACCTGCGGCAACCAGGGGTTGCGCGCGTACGCCTGCGAGGCCGCGTCGAAGGTATCGGTGCGGGGCGTGGTGGTTTCAGCGCGGGGCGCTTCGAATTCGGTCACCACCGCGCGCAGCGGCACACTGCCGGCATGGAAATGCAGCCGCGCCGCATGCACGCTGCCGGTGCGCCATTGTTCCTGCCAGCCGCGACCGCCGTGGCTGAAATCCTGCACCAGCGCACTGCGCCCGCTGTCCAGCCCATGCAGCCAGACGCGGCGCTCGACCAGGTTGCCCGGCTGTTCCAGCAGCCATTGCCCCTGCACGTGCCAGCGGTCGTGTACCGCCTCGCCATCGCGCTGCACCGCCTCGCGGTCCACCGGCCAGCCCAGCGCTGCGCGCAGGTCGGCCAGTCGCGCCGGCTCGTACTGCGCACGGCGGGCCACGGCCTGGGTCAGCAGCTGCAGCAGCCCCAGCCGCGCGCCCAGTTCACCCAGGCCGGCCAGGCCCGGTGTGCCCTCGCCCAGCGCAACCTCCAGCTGGCTGGCCAGCCCCGGCGCCTGCGCATCGACCATGCGCGCGACCATGGTCTGGCCCTGCGCGTGGAAATCGGCGGGCAGGTTGGCCAGGCCTTGGCGGAACTGATCGGCAATCCAGCGCTGCAGCTCGGCTGCACCGGCTTCGATGCGGCCCCAGCGCACCTGCTCGCGCTTGGCGGTGGCCGCGGCCTGCGCCTGCGGATCCGGGGGCGGCGCAACGGCGGCCGCCTCCACGGCAGCCTCCTTGCGCGCGGCGCGGTCGCGGCGCCCGTTCAGCCATTCGTCCACCCACGCCGGTCGCGCCTGTGGCACGCAGCGCGGGTTGCCGGCGGCATACAACAGCAGCAGGGCCAGCCCGTGCTTGCAGGGAAATTTGCGGCTGGGGCAGGAACACCGGCTGACCAGCGCCGCCAGGTCCACCTGGGTCTGGTAGGGCTTGGAACCACTGCCCTGGCATTCGCCCCACAGCGCCTCGTCATCGGCACCCAGCAGGCCCCATTTGCCATCGATGGCCAGGCCGCCGCCGGCCTTGGCCGACGCCGCATCCGGCGCGAGCGCGAGTACCTGCTCGCGCGTGAGTCGTACTTCCATATGCGTACCCACTTCAGATCGACCCATCATAGCGAAGGCGGATGACAATGACTGTGGCAACGATCATCACGCACGGGCGTATCACCACGCGAGACCGGGCGCCGTCATCCCCTTCGCTGGCGCGGCCGGCCGAATTTCATCCGCAGCCGCCGCGTGCCGATCACGACACCGGTCGCACACAGGCCGGTACCCGCCACGCTCAGCAGCAACAGCACGCCCAGCCGTGTGTTCTCCTGCCGCAGCATGCCCGGCAGGTCCCAGCTGTGCAGGAAGTAGAACAGCCAGCGGCCGACGCGTTCGCGATGGCCCAGGGCCAGCAGCGGATCGCCGGTGGCCAGATCGATGTACACCCGCGTGGCGTGTTCATCGCCGAAGTCGGCCACCGCCACCGGGAAGCGCCGCACCGCTGCACCGTTCATCGCCTCGGGCGCGCGTGGATAGAACCAGGCATCCGGTGTGTGCAGGATCGTGAATGCACGCAGTGGTGCCGTGCCCAACGCCTGTGCGCGCTGCTGCAGCCACGCCACTGGCAACTGCTCTGCAAGCTGCAGCTGCCCATCCACGCGCGAGACGATGCGCGTACCGCCCTGCCCGTCCAGCAGCACCGCAAACAGCTGGCCATCGATGCGCCGCCACTGGATCTCCACCGGCGCAAACCCCGCCTGCGCCGCGGCGGCCAGCAACGCCTGTGGCTGGGCCAGCGCATCATCCAGCGGCACCGGCGCGCCTCGATAACGCGCGGCATTCGTCGCATCCGCCGGGCTGCTGAACACCTGCAGCGGGTTCATCGACATCAGCCCGCTGAAGATCCAGGTGAACACGAAGGCCGAGGCCACCAGGCCGACCAGGTGGTGCCAGCGCATCCACGGCTCTACGTAGGGCGTTTTCGCACCGGAGCGGTACCGGCCACGGAAACGCCAACGCCACACACCCACCACGATGCCGCTGATGGCCGCCACCGTACACAGCCCGGACAACACGATCACCACCCACGTCCACACCGGGTCCACCGACTGCATGCGCAGGAAGTACAACCAGTGCAGCCACGCGCCCACGTAGTTCCAGCGCTGCTGGTGGTATGGCGCATCCAGCACCACTTCGCCGGTATGCGAGGACACGTACACGCTGCCCGGCTGTCGGCCGCCCACCTCCACCTTGTACAGCGGCCGGTGCGCATCCAATCCGCGCGAATGCGTCCAGCGATCCTCGTCCACGCGCACCGCGCCCAGGAAGGCCGGGCCACCGGCAAACGCCGCCGCCGCAAGCTCGGCACGCTGTGCGGACACCGGCAGCAGCGCGTGGCCGCTGCCGGCCGACCACGCACCCACGTTGGCACCGCTGCGCACCACATAGGCCGGCTCGCCACGCAGCGTGGTCAGCGCCACGCGTTCCGGTTCGGCCTGCACAGCGTCGGGCAGGATCGACAGCCCCTGCAGCGCGCGCGAGTCCTCCAGCACCGGTAATGCGGCCAGCCGCTCACCTGGGGTCAACTTCGGGTAACCGATGAACAGCATCACCATGCCGCTGACGAACCACAGCAGCATCAGCAGGCAACCCCCAATACCCAACCAGCGATGCAGCAGGTAAGTCCAACGCTTGGCGGTGGATCGCAGCGACATGGCCAGCGCCCTCAGAAGCGATGGTCGAGGGTGAACTCGACGCGGCGGTCCGCGCCCAGCAGCCACTGCGTGCTGGTGTAGTACGCCGTTGCGTAGTACGCCTTGTCGAACACGTTGAACAGTCGCGCGCTTACCCGCGTGCGCGGCGCGGCCTGCCAGGTCAGCGCCAGATCGGTGGTGCTGTAGCCGGGCAGTTCGAGCGTATTGGCGTTGTCCGCGTAACGCTTGCCCACATAGCGCGCGCCGCCGGCCACGGTCCAGTCCGGCAGGAACTGCCAGCTCAGCCACACGTTCGCCATCCGCTCGGCCACGTTAGGCGGCACGTTGCCATCGCGCGAGACCACTACCGCCGGCGAGCCAGTGGTTTCCAGGAAGTCCTCGAATTCGGCCTTCAGCACCGTGGCATTCGCATCCAGCGACCACTGCGGTGCGAACGCCCAATTCAACGAGGCCTCGATGCCGCGCGAGGTCTGCGCGCCCACCTGCACGCGGCGATCGGGCTGCAGCGGATCACGGCTGAGCAGGCCGGTCTTGCGGATGCGGTACGCCGCCAGCGTCCACTCGCCGCCGTTGAACGCCTGCTTCATGCCCACTTCGAACTGCCGCCCCTTGGCCAGATCGAACGCACCATTGGCCGGGCTGATCATCAGCAGGCCACTGACCGGATCCGCCGCCTGCGAGTACTGCGCGTACAGGCTCAACGTCGGCCGCAGCGCGAACACCGTGCCTGCGCGCCAGCCGGTGCTGCTGTAGGTCTTCGAGAATGCTGCCGCGCCACTGATCAGATCGGTGCGGTCGATGGTCGCGCGGTCATGGCGCAGCCCGCCCAGCACCGACCAGCGCTCGGTCAGCGTCAGGTGGTCTTCGGCAAACAAGGCGTACTGCTCGGCACCGTTGCGGTAGCGCGGCAGGTTCGGCGCATCGCTGGCGAACTGCCCCGGCACCGGGTGGAACGGATCGACCGGCCCGGAGCTGCCGGCGTAGGTGTTGTTGGTGTGCTTGAAATGCGCGCGGTTGGCATCCAGGCCCACCGCGAAGTTGTTGGCCAGCCCGCCCACCTGCCCCTGCACGCGCAGCGTCGAGGTCAGCCCGGTCTGGTCCTGGTTGTGGGTGATCTGCGTGTTGTCCGAGCGATCGATCAGGCCCGTGGCATCGTTGTAGACATAGGCCTGGGCATTGCGCCAGTCGCGCTGGCTGTCGATCTGGTAGACGCGCGTGCGCCATTCCACGTTAGCAGTCGGCGTCCACAGCGCATCCAGCTGGGTCCAGCGGTCGCGGAAGCGGATCTCGCTGTCGGCCACGTTGTAGTTGCGGTGGCGCAGCGCGTCCAGCTGGCGGCCGTCCACCAGCGGCGTGCCGAAGTAGCGCATCGGCTGCTGGTAGCCCTGCGCATGGGTCAGGGTCAGCTGCAGGTCGGTGCGCGGCTGCCACAACAGCGCGCCGGAAAACGTCGCATCGTTGTTGCGGCCACGGTCGACCCAGCCACCGCTGTAGTTGCCGCTCACATCCACACGGTAGGCCAGCTCCGGCGTCAGCGCGCCACCGCTGCCGAAGCCCAGGCGCGCGGTGTCCTCGCTGCCCACGGTCACGCTGATCTCGTTCTCGACGGCACCGCGCGTCGGCTTCTTCGGCACGATGTTGATGACCCCGCCAATGGCACCATCGCCATGGATGACCGACGCCGGGCCGCGCAGCACTTCGATGCGCTCGATGGACCAGGTATCGAACGGGAAGGTGACGCCCACCCCGCCGTACTGGCGCAGACCGTCGTACAGGCGCATCACCGACGCGCCATCGGTGAAGCCGCGGCTGGACAGCGCACTCAGGCCATTGCCCGGGTGCGGCATCGCACTGATCGCACCGGCACGGCTGATCGCATCGTTGAGGTTGCTGTCGCCACGCTGTTCCAACTGGTCGCGGTCGATGACGGTGAGCGCGGCCGGCGTCTGCAGCACGCTCAGGCCGAGCGCCGAGCCCGCGCTGGGCACGGCCGACAGTTCGCCATGGCGGGTATCGACCACGCGCACGGTGTCCAGGGTGGTGGGGTCTGCGGCATCAGCGCGGGCCGGTGCGGTGTACAGGGCGCAGGCGCACAGCGCCGGCAGCGTCGCCCAGCGCAGGGCGACGACGTTCGGGTTGGTTTTCATGTTTCCACGGCATGCAATGCCGCCCCATCAGACAGGGCAGCAGAAAAGGAAAGCGCACGCGCTAACGCAGGGCGATGCCCAGCAGCTTCAAGAAAATCGGTAGCGCCGGGCCATGCCCGGCGGCTTTCGCGTGCGCGGCTCAGCCAGCGAACGCCACCGGTGGCCCACGCGCGCCCAGTGTTCCGCGCAGCCGCGAGGGCAGCGCTCTGACAGATCCCGCCAATGCCCTGCACACCGGCGCCAAAGGCACCAGCAGCAGGAACGCCGCCACCAGCAAGGTGATCAGGCGTGCCGCAATCAGGCAGTACTCGCAGTCCACGCCCATTTCATGCTCGGCATGTGGATCTACGGCCGGCTTGCCAGCAGCCTCGTCGTGCGCCATCGCCATCGCATGGTGGTCGTGGTGCCCTTCCATCGCGTGCTGCGCGTGTTCCGCGTGCGCGCCGTGGCCCATCGCGCTGTGGTCCATCGCGCCATGATCCATGCCCGCCATCACCGGCGCGGCAGCCGGCGCCGGCCCATGGGCCATCCAGCGGCTCACCAGCGGGGCAAGCAGCACCAGCAGCATGGCAAGCCATGCCAAGGTCTGGAACCGGCGGTGGAATCGGGGGCGACGCACCCCGCCATTCTACGGCGCCGCAGCCAACCCTGGACCACGTTCAGGGTTTTGCCCCTGCGACACGGTGACGCAGGGGCCAGACCGTAGCCACGCCGATGACTCCGCCCTCTCGCAGTAGATCCACGCCATGCGTGGATGCTCTTGCTCCTGGCAAATCAACTCACGTACTGCGCCACCCCATTCCCGAACGACCAATTCTCCGGCTTCACTTCCACTAGATTGATGAATACGCCCTCGCGGCGGATGCCCACCGCCTCATGCAGGCCATTGGCAATACCGAGGTACAACGCATTCTTCTGCTCCTGCGTGCGCCCCTCGCTCCAGGTGATCTGCACACAGATGAAGTCATCGGTGCGGGCCACGCCCAGATAGCCGGGATCGAAGACGAGCGTACCCGCCTCGTGTTCCTGGAAGACCTGGAAGCGATCATTTTCCGGCACACCCACCGCGCGCAGGGCCTGGTAGATGGCCTCCCCCACGCGCTGCAGATAATCGGCGGATTTACCTTTGCGAAGATCGATACGGGCGAGCGGCATGGTGGAACTCCAGAGCCAGAGGGGACAACCGTGGGCCGAGACTACGCCCGCTGCGGTCGGCCGCACAGCGCATGGATGGAACGTCTGCTTTCATCCATGGCACGCTCGCGCGGGCTGTGCTTGGGCTGGACACCACAGTTCGCGTAGAAGGTGAACCCATAGCTTGTGCAAATCGAGGTGTTTGATTTACCAACCATGGCGTACATGGACCCCATAGTTAATGTGGCCCCGTTAGTGCATAGTTTGTGCACTTAGTCGATTCGGCCGGTCACGAGTGAAAGCAACATCCGCCCGTAACCACGGCGCTGGCGGCTAATCAACAAAACCAAGGGCGCAACCGACAGCGTCCTTCCGTGTAGAGGGGCTGCATGGCGAGCATTCGTTCCGAGTACCACCGCTTCCTGGCGCACTTGGCGCAGCGACAAGTGCACGACGATGTGCGCCGGCTTGCGCACCTGATTTTGGATCACTTGCAGCCGTTGGCTGAGGTTGGCGCGGCGGGCCGCAGGCGATCGGTCCGCCTAGCGCCGCTGGCCATAGCCAACTTGGCGCAGACTCCGGCGGCGTACCAAGGAGACGGCCACGGTCCCGACGCTGGGCCGGCGCTTGGGCGCCTGCTTCAGCTCGAGGTGGGCCCGTTCCGCGGGTTCATGAGGCAAGAAACGTTCGACCTCAGCCATGACATCACGTTGGTCTATGGCGCTAATGGCACGGGTAAAAGCAGCTTCTGCGAGGCGCTGGAAGTTGCGATGCTCGGGTCCATCAGCGAAGCCCAGGCCAAGCGAGTCGACCAGCGTACTTACTGTAACAACGCCCGGCTGCGGCGCCATGTCGCGCCCGTTCTCTCTTCCGGGGCGGCAGAGCGGGCCCAAGCCGTGCAGCCCGACGAGGCGGAGTATCGCTTCTGCTTCATCGAGAAAAATCGCCTCGATGATTTCGCGCGCATCGCGGCCCGTACACCGGGCGACCAGCGACAGCTCATTGCCACCTTGTTTGGCGTGGATCAGTTCAGTGACTTCGTGCGCGGATTCAATCCCACGCTCGACCAAGACCTGATGCTTGCCGGAATCCAGGCCGCCCAACTCGCGCAGCGGCGCTTGCAGTTGGCAAATTCCGAACAGACGATTGCCGGCCATCCACAAAAGATCGCAGCGATTGAGGGCATGGAACAGGCGCTCGCGCAACGCATGTTGCCCGACGCGACGTACCAGGGCTGCGTCGACTGGCTACTTGGCACGCCGCAGCTACAAGGGCGGCTTCCGTACGTGCAGGCGCAACTTGTCGCCGTCCCTCCAGCGATTCATGAAGTGACACGTGCACGTCTGCAGGATTTGCTAGACGAGGTGTACCGCCTTCAAGGCCAGTGGCAGGCCGCCACCGGGCAGTTGGCCGCGCGTGCCGGTGACGTGTCATATGCCAAGCTGTACGAGGCGGTGCTGGCCCTGGCCGATGGCGCAGCTGCCTGTCCCGCATGCGGAACCGGGTTAACCGCAGTGGCCCAGGACCCCTTCGCCAAGGCACGAGCGGGCCTGGAGCAGCTCGCACAGTTGGCCGCCCTCCAACAGCAAGAGGCCGGCTTGCGCACGCAACTGAGCGAGGCGGTGCGGGCGCTGTGGGAGGAGATGCGTCGCGTAGCCATGGCGGCGGCGGCCGTGTGTCCTGCCCAGCTGCAGGCGGCGGCGTTGCCTCTACTGCCCCCAGCCGCCACAGGTGCCTGGCTAGGAGCATGGGTCGATGGCGATCGCCGCGGGTGGACTGCGCTGCTGCAGGTCGCCGAGTTCATCGAACATGCCGACGCGCAGTCTCGCGAGGCACATGCCTTGCGTGGAGCGCTGGCTCAGGAACGAGATGTCTTGGACCAGCACCGGCTGGAGATTGAGCGGCTGAAGACTCTGCGCACGACCGCAGACCAGGAACTGGCCACTGCCCGGCAGACTGTGACCCAGTTCGATGAGGCCAACCGTGGCCTGATCGACGCTACCGCGGCCGAAGTGCCGGTCATCGCGCACCACCAGCGCATCCAGGCCGCCTACAACGGTTACCTGCCCGAGATCCAGGCCTATCTGGCGGCCTTGCCGGGCCGACTGCTCCAGGGCCTTGGAGAGCAGGCTCGCAACCTCTACAACGCGTTCAACCGCGCCGATCCACCTGGCGACCTGCTGCACGCGTTGTGGCTGCCGGTCGCCGAGAACGGAAAGATCGAAGTCGAGTTCGCCGGCGAACCTGGCATGCGCTATGACGCCTTGGTCGTCTTCAGTGAAGGGCACATTAAGTGCCTTGGACTGGCGATTCTACTGGCCAAGAATATCGCGCAAGAATGCCCTGTGGTCATCTTCGACGACGTGGTCAACGCGATCGATGATGATCACCGTGATGGCATCTGGCGCACCTTCTTCGAGGATGGGTTGCTAAACGATAAGCAGGTCATCCTCACCTCGCATGCGGAGGAGTTTCTTCACCGGATTCAGCAGGAACTTGGTGCACGCCGCGCCGGAGCGATCAAGCGCTACAAGTTCCTCCCGCACCATGGCGAACACGAGCTGCGCGTCGACAGCGACCCGCCGACGAAGAACTATGTGCTGTTAGCCCAGCAGGCGCTGGCGAACGATGAGAAGCGCGAGGCCTTGCGACAGGCACGGCCCGCGCTAGAAAGCTTGACTGACCGCCTCTGGACATGGCTTAGCCGGCGGGGAGATGGGCGCATTGAGATCAAGCTCGGCGGACCTCGCTCGCCCTTGGAGTTGAACAACAAATGCAGCAAGCTGAAATCAGCGGTAGCTCGCGTTGCGGCGCAGTATCCCGCTGCACAGCAATCGGTCGACGCACTCACTACTTTGCTTAGCGTCAACGGGGCGAGCATTGAATGGGGATACCTGAACAGTGGTGTGCACGACTCGCAGCGCGATCACGAATTCGACCGAGCTACTGTGCGAACAGTAGTGGATGCAGTCACTGCCTTGGATGACGCGCTGGAAGCACTGCAGAATCCCTGAACGACAGTACGCCCAGAGCAAGACACAGTAGTTCGTCCAAAGCTACACAAACTACGAGGTAAGACCCACGCTGGGTGACGTGATTGCCACCTACTGGTGTTGTGTAGCGGCACTCCCCGGTTCAAATAAGGCAGAGGATCGGGCTCTGGGCGGTGAAGCAGCGTCATGGCGGGCGTTGTTACAACTTTCCTCACTGACTTCCGGCTTTGCGCGAATCGATGATCGCCTCGCCAAGGCAGCACGCCTTGGTCGGGATTGGCGTCTCGAATAAACGAATGAACTTCTACCGCTGCGGTTCACGCCGCAGCAGAGAGAATGCAACGATTGCCTTCAATGGCGGCCGGTGCGTGGGGATCGACAGATCCGCCAGGCCTTCTTCTCGGTAGAAGTTCGTTTGCCTAGGTACGCCAACCCGCACCGTCCGCCACCTTCATTCCGAAGGTGGCCTTACGCCAGTGAGGGTTTTGCCATGACCAACCGAGCCGCATCGCTTCCACGCCTGTACGCGTTGATTGCCGACATCGCCAACCAGGTTCCCGACGACATCGCACGCGAGATCGAGTGCGCGTTGGACGAACAGAATCTGCCCCTTCAGGCCCCCACATTCTTCGCCTGCCTGGACGCCATCCGGCGAGCCGACGGCGCAAACGGGCAGCCCTGCAGCCCGCGCAGGCTGGCGGCCAGCGAGCACGCCTCACTCAGCCGCTCGCTGGCAGGGCTCTCCGCGCTGCTCGATATTCTGCAGGCCGCCGAGCGCGCGCGTGTCGAAGGCGGCCCGGACGAACAGATGGGCAGTTTCCACACCGATGGCCTGATCGTGGCCGCGCGGCAGCTGGTGTGCGAGGCCACCCATTGCCTGGAAAGCGGAACGCCCTGAGCGCCTTGGCTACAATCGCGCAGGGAATCGCAGGAAACCGCAATGGACGCCGAACACCTGGAGTACTTCAAGGCCGCGCTGGAAGGCCGCGCAACCATCGGCTGGAACGTGTGGTTTGCCGCCAACCAGCAGGCGCTGTCACAGCAGTTGAGCCGCCCTGCCCTGCTGCGGTTGAAGTTCAATCAGCTGGATGAAGCCGAGCGCCTGCTGGCCGAGGCAGGCATCGTGCCCACCAGCACGGCGGGCAAGCGCTACGAGATGTACTGCGCGCAGTTCGCACTGGACGTGCTGGATGAGAGAGGCCGGCCGCTGCCGGCCATCTGGCGCGCGGCGCACGGGGGTGCCATCGGCCTGCTTGCCGATGGCGAACACGAAGCGGGCCAGGCGAAGCTGCTGGCGGAATTCCGCCGCGCCCGCAAGCGCGGCTTGCCGCAGGCGCACGAATGGCTGGGCGATCTGTGCTTCGAGGGGGAGATGGAACTGCGCGGCGGCAATGGCGAGGTGGGCCGCCAGCTGCTGGCGGTGGTGGTGCAGGCCGGCAGCGGCCACGACCTGCTGGACGGCACGGCGATGATCGCGCGTGAGTTGCTGGGGGATAACGACTGAGGCAATGCGTCTGCGCCACATCACAGCCAACAAAAAAGCCTCCATTGCTGGAGGCTTCTTTCGTTCTGCAACATGGTGGGCGGTACAGGGATCGAACCTGTGACCCTTGCCGTGTGAAGGCAATGCTCTACCGCTGAGCTAACCGCCCGGTGTGTTGCTGAGCCGCTCATTATAGGGGCTTTTCAGAGGCCGTCAACAGTTTTTCACATTTGTGTTCTTGGGCGTTTTCGAGAGCCGCCGCCGGGCATGGCCCGGCGCTACCAGGTTGCGGTTCACAGCCGTTTTCGAGAGCCGGAGTCGAGCGTGGCTCGACTCTACAGAACAGCGGTTCACCGGTGTTTCGAAGGCGTCGCCGGGCGTGGCCCGGCGCTACCAGGGGCCGCGATCGCGCCCCGTTACATCGTGTGCGTCGGCTTGTCCGAGCTGGTCAGGCCAGCCAGCAGGGTCTCGATCTTGTGGCGCACGTTCTCACCTTCCTGGCCGTCGGCCAGCTGCACGCCGATGCCGGCCACGCGGTTGCCCTGTGCACCAGCCGGGGTCACCCAGATCACCTTGCCGGCCACCGGCAGGCGCTCGCTGGAATCGGGCAGGGTCAGCAGCAGGAACACCTCGTCGCCCAGGAAGTAGCGCTTGGGCGTGGGCACGAAGATGCCGCCATTCTTCACGAACGGCATGTACGCGCTGTACAGCGCGGCTTTGTCCTTTACAGCCAGGGACAGGATGCCCTGGCGGGCGTTGCTGGCACTCATCGATTTCCCCTTGCGGCAGGCCGCTCGTTCACCTTGTTCCAGGCCAGCAGCAACTCGACCACCGCAAGGTCTGCACGCACGGTGGTGCGCAGCAGGTCGCGGGTACGGTTGGCAGCATCGAACCACGCTGCAAGCTTGTGCAATCGGTCCGGCGCGGTCAAGGCGTCGGTGCTGGCCTGGGCCAGCGCCAGATCGGCGGCGAAGCGCAGGCGCAGCGCCGCGTTTTCATCGCCGCACCACTTCTGTGCCAGCTCCACCGCACCGGTCTTGCCGGCGGCCAGTTGTTCCAGTTCCCGGCCCACGTCGCGGCGCAGGCTCAGGCCGTCTTCGCGCAGCCAGTTGTCGGCCTGGCCGGGATGGCCGCGCGCCGCGTCCAGCGCTTCGCGCGCGGAAGCTTCGCTGTGACCCTGCTGCTGCAGCCACGCCATGGCTTCATCGCGCGGCGGCAGCTTGAACTCCAGGCGCTGGCAGCGGCTGCGCACGGTCTGCGGCAGGCGCGCCGGGTCGCTGCTGATCAGCCACAGGTAGCGGCCGGGTTGCGGCTCTTCCAGGGTCTTAAGCAGGGCGTTGGCGGCCGAGCGGTTGATGGCATCGGCCGGGTCGACGATCACCACCTGGGCCACGCCGTACTGCGGGGTCAGCGCCAGCTTGTTGGTGATCTCGCGCACCTGCTCGATGACGATCTCGGTGCGCAGCTTGTCGCCGCTCTTGTTCGGGATGAAGCTGACCAGTTGCAGGTCCGGATGCGTGCCTGCGGCAATCAGCTGGCGCGTGCGCGTGGCGTGCGCGGCATCGCCACGGGCCAGCACGTGGTCGGCCAGGGCCAGCGCGACCTCACGCTTGCCCAGCCCGGCCGGGCCGCAGATCAGCAGGCCATGGCCCAGCCGGTCGGCATCCAGTGCAGCAACGGTCTGGTCAAAGGCGCGCTGCTGCCAGGGCGAGAAACTGCTCATGCGCCCTCCCCGGCCTGCAGCCAGCGCTCGACGCTGGCCACCACATCGGCGGCCACGCGTTCCTGCACCTGGCCAGCATCGATCAGCGCAAAGCGCTTCGGGTCCTGCTGGGCGCGGCTGCGGAACACCTCGCGCACGCGCTGGAAGAAGTCGTCCTGCTCGCTCTCGATGCGGTCCGGCCACAGGTCGCGGCCATTGGCGCGGGCGCGGCCCACGGCCACGTCCACATCCAGCAGCAGGGTCAGGCCTGGCAGCAGGCCGACGGCGCGGCGTTCCAGGTCGGCAATCCACTGCGGGTCCAGGCCACGGCCACCGCCCTGGTAGGCGTAGCTGGAATCGGTGAAGCGGTCGCTCAGTACGTAGGCACCGCGCTGCAGTGCCGGCTGGATGACCTGGCGCACGTGCTGGGCGCGCGCGGCGAACACCAGCAGCAGCTCGGCTTCGGCGCTCAGCGGCTCGGCGGCGATCTCCGCGTCGGGCTTCAGCACCAGGCCGCGGATGCGCTCGGCCAGCGGCGTACCGCCCGGCTCGCGGGTCAGCACGACCTCGTGGCCGTGGCTGCGAAGGCAATCGCGGATGGCGTTGATGGCGGTGGTCTTGCCCGCGCCCTCGCCGCCTTCCAGGCTGACGAAACGCGGGTGGCGAAGCAGCGCGGAACTCATTGCGCCGGGGTCTCCTTGGTACGTTGCTGGCGCAGCTGCTGCAGGTAGCGGGCTACGGCGGCGTTGTGCTGGTCCAGGCTGGGCGAGAACACGTGCGCGCCACTGCCATCGCCCACGGCGACGAAGTACAGCGCATCGCCCGCCGCCGGCTGGGCGGCCGCCATCAGCGCATCGCGGCTGGGCATGGCGATCGGGGTCGGGGTCAGGCCGGCACGGGTGTAGGTGTTGTAGGGCGTATCGGTGGTCAGGTCGCGGCGGCGGATGTTGCCGTCGTAGGCCGTACCGATGCCGTAGATGACGGTGGGATCGGTCTGCAGGCGCATGCCGATCTTCAGGCGGCGCATGAACACCCCGGCAATCTGCGGGCGCTCGCTGGCCAGCGCGGTTTCCTTTTCGATGATCGAGGCGATCGTCAGCAGTTCATACGAGCTGTTGATCGGCAGGTCGGCGGCACGGCTTTCCCAGGCCTCGTCCAGCGCCTTTTCCATCGCGGCATGGGCGCGCTTGAGCACATCCATGTCACTGTCGCCGCGCTGATAGACGTAGGTTTCCGGCAGGAAGCGGCCTTCCGGGTGCTGGCCGCCGAAGCCCAGGCGCTGCATCAGCGCAGCCTCATCCAGGGTATCGGTGGTGTGCAGCAGCGGCTCGGCACGCTTGAGCGCAGCGCGCACCTGGCGGATGTTCCAGCCTTCGACAATGGTGACGCGGTGCTGCAGCACCTTGCCGGCGCGCATGCGCAGCAGCAGCTCGCGCGGGGTCAGGCTGCTGTCCAGCGCGTACTCGCCCACCTTCAGCTTGCCGGCGGCATCGAGCTGGCGGGCCAGCAGCTGCCACTGGGTGTCCTGGCCTTCATCCACACCGGCATCGCGCAGCTTGCGCAGCACAGTGTTCATGCCATCGCCGCTGGCGATGACCACGCTCTCGGCGGACGGGGTGATGTGGCGGTCGGCGAACTGGCCCTGCTGGTAGAAGAACCACGCGCCCACGCCGGCGAGGACGGCGCCCAGCACCACCACCAGCATGACCACGAACAGACACCCGCGCTTGGCTCCCGCCATGGACTACCTCTGAATGCGATTCCGCCGTGCAGGATACCGTGCCGGGTGGCGTGGGGTCATGACCGGGGTGGCGTCTGCGTGCCGACCAACGGTCGGCACCCACCTGGGCCATGGGGGCATCCGTGCCGACCAACGGTCGGCACCCACCAGCCATGCCCGGCGGGGGGCGATCGGTTACCCCTGCTGGCCCAGCGCCCGCAGCAGGCCGCGGGCCTTGGCGCGGGTCTCGTCCAGTTCCTTGTCCGGGTCCGAGTCGACCACGATGCCGGCACCGGTGCGGAAGCTGACCTCGTGCCCATCCACTTCGGCGGTGCGGATGAGGATGTTCAGGTCCAGGTCGCCATCGCGGTTCAGCCAGCCAAATGCGCCGGTATAGGCACCGCGCGGCACCTGTTCCAGTTCGCTGATGATCTGCATGCAGCGCACCTTGGGGCAGCCGGTGATGGTGCCACCCGGGAAGGTCGCGGCGATCACCTCGCCCGGGGTCACCTCGGGGCGCAGGTGGCCGCTGACATTGCTGACGATGTGGTGCACGTGGGCATAGCTTTCCACGGTCATCAGTTCATCGACCACCACGGTGCCGGGCAGGCAGATGCGACCCAGGTCGTTGCGCTCCAGGTCGATCAGCATCACGTGCTCGGCGCGCTCCTTGGGGTGGCCGACCAGTTCCTGGATGCGCGCGGCATCGTCGTCGCCTTCAAAGCGCGGGCGGGTGCCGGCAATCGGCCGGGTCTGCGCGTGGCCGGCATGCACCGATACCAGCCGCTCCGGCGAGGAGCTGACTACGTGGCGGCCGTGCGCGGTGAACAGGCCCGCGAACGGTGCGGGATTGGCGCGGCGCAACTGCGCGTACAGCGCCTGCGGGCTGACCGGCGCGGCGAACTGCGCGCTCCAGCGCCGCGACAGGTTCACCTGGAACACATCGCCCGCGCGCAGGTACTCGATCACCCGGCGCACGCCGTCGGTGAAGCGCTGCGGCGCGTCCTCGCCCACCGACTGCGGCGGCTGCCAGCCCTGCCCGGCTTCGGGCAGCACGGCCGAGGCCTGTGCCAGCAGTGCATCCAGCAGCGCCTGTTCGCCCGCTTCGGCGATGACGAAGCTGGCATCGTTCTCGTGGTCGTGCAGCACGGCCGCCGGGCAGCGCAGGGCCAGCGCGGTCGGGCGACCGTCGTCGCGCGCACGCGCCGGCAGCACGGTTTCAATCTGGCTGGCGACTTCGTAATCGAGCATCAGCGCCCAGCCGCCACGGAACGGCAGGCTGTGGCTGCCATCGTGCGGCAGGCGCGCGGCCTGCCAGGCACGGTCCAGCACCTGCAGGAAGCTGCCGGCGTGTATGGCGTCGTGCTGGTCGCGCACCTGGCCGTCGGCGTCCAGCCGCAGGCTGTCGCCCTGCGCGGCCAGCAGCAGGCTCCAGCGGCCCTGGGCGGTGCCCGAGGCGGTGGATTCCATCAGCAGCGGGAAGCGCGCCGGGTCGTGCTGCTGCAGGGCCAGCAGGTCGATCGGGTGCGGCAGCGGGTGGATCAGCGGGGCGTGGGTCATGGCGGCCAGTTCGGGGTTCAGATGCACGGAAGCCGCCTTGCGGCGGCTCCGTGGTGCACGGCGTTGATCCGTTTGTCGGATTGCCGATAGGTAGAGTCGACTGTCAGTCGACTGCTTTCCCATCAACGATCACCGCGGCGGATCGAAAGGCAGTCGACTAACAGTCGACTAACAGTCGACTCTACCAATGCGACGTCGAGCATGGCGCGACGTCGCAACTCGGTCAGACGCGCTTGAAGATCAGCGTGCCGTTGGTGCCGCCGAAGCCGAAGCCATTGGACATCACCACGTCGACCTTGGCCTGGCGTGCTTCGTTGGGCACGTAGTCCAGGTCGCAGCCTTCGCCCGGCTGCTGCAGGTTGATGGTCGGCGGGATGATGTTGTCCTGCAGCGCCATCACCGAGAAGATCGCTTCCACGCCGCCAGCAGCACCCAGCAGGTGGCCGGTCATCGACTTGGTGGAGCTGACCATCATCTTGTAGGCGTGGTCGCCGAAGGCGGCCTTCATGGCCATGGTTTCGCCCAGGTCGCCCAGCGGCGTGGAGGTGCCGTGTGCGTTGAGGTAACCGACCTGTTCCGGGGTCACGCCGGCGTCGCGCATGGCCATGGCCATGCAGCGGGCAGCGCCTTCGCCGTTCTCGCTCGGCGCGGTCATGTGGTACGCGTCGGAGCTGGCGCCGAAGCCGGCCAGTTCGCAGTAGATCTTGGCGCCACGGGCCTTGGCGTGTTCGTACTCTTCCAGCACCAGGATGCCGGCGCCGTCACCCAGCACGAAGCCGTCGCGGTCCTTGTCCCACGGGCGCGAGGCCTGATCCGGGGCATCGTTGCGGGTGCTCATGGCCTTCATCGCGCAGAAGCCGCCCAGGGCGGTCGGCGAGGAACCGCGCTCGGCGCCACCGGCCACCATCACGTCGGCATCGCCGTACTGGATCATGCGCATGGCGGTACCGATCGAATGGTTCGAGGTCGCGCACGCCGAGACCGCCGAGAACGACGGGCCCTTCAGGCCGGTGATGATGCTCAGCTGGCCCGGCAGCATGTTGATGATGGTCTTGGGCACGTAGAAGGGCGAGATCTTCTTGCCCTCGTGGAAATCGATGGTCTGCTCTTCAATGCCCAGCAGGCCGCCGATGCCGGCGCCGACGATCGCGCCGATGCGCTCGGCGTTGGCTTCGGTGATCTCCAGGCCCGCATCATGCAGGGCCATGAAGGAGGCACCGAGGCCGTAATGGATGAACGGGTCCATCTTCTTGGCATCCTTGCCGCTGACCCGGTACTTGCCGAACAGTTCGTTGTCGGCGGTGATGTCAAAGCCTTTGACCTCACCTGCAATCTTGGTGGTGAACCGATCCAGGTAGGCATCAGAAACGTTGGTCAGCGGACCGATGCCCGAACGACCCTGGGTGATGCCTTCCCAGCTGCTGGCCAGATCATTGCCCAACGGCGAGACGATACCCAGGCCGGTTACGACGACGCGACGCTTCATTGCTGATTCTCCTGACCCGATGATGTCAACGGGCAACTCGGTTCTACTGCGGTGTGATGCTCAAACACACGGGGCCGCAACTGCGGCCCCATGGGGTGCGGTGCGCGGCGAGCGGAACCCGCGCGCGCACTGCCGTCTGACATCAGGCCTTGACGTGGGCCTTGATGTAGTCGATGGCGGCCTGCACGGTGCTGATCTTCTCGGCTTCTTCGTCCGGGATCTCGCACTCGAACTCTTCTTCCAGGGCCATCACCAGCTCAACGGTGTCCAGCGAGTCAGCGCCCAGGTCATCGACGAACGATGCGCTGTTGGTGACTTCTTCTTCCTTGACGCCAAGCTGTTCGACGACGATTTTCTTGACGCGTTCTTCGATGGTGCTCATGGGGTATCGCTCCAGATGGAGTAGTGGTTCAAAAGTGGTCGCCATCGGATGGCGATGGCCGTGGGATAGTGTAGTGGAAACCGGCGGGGCCTTGCATAGGTGCAAAAAACCCAGCAGATCAACCACTTGCGGCGCAATCCGTGCGCCCCTTGCTTACGGCATGTACATGCCGCCGTTCACATGGAGGGTTTCGCCGGTGATGTAGCCGGCCGCCGGGCTGGCCAGGAAGGCCACCGCATGGGCGATGTCTTCCGGCGAACCGAGGCGTTCGAGGGCGATGTCGTTGATCAGGGCGGTGCGGGCTTCTTCCGGCAGCGCCTTGGTCATGTCGGTGTCGATGAAGCCGGGAGCCACGACATTGACGGTGACGCCGCGCGAGCCGATTTCCTTGGCCAGCGACTTGCTGAAACCGATGATGCCGGCCTTGGCGGCGGCGTAGTTGGCCTGGCCGGCATTGCCGGTCACGCCCACCACCGATGCGATGTTGATGATGCGGCCCTTGCGCGCCTTCATCATGCCGCGCATGACCGCCTTGCTGGTGCGGAACACGCTGGTCAGGTTGGTGTCGATGATCGACGCCCAATCGTCTTCCTTCATGCGCATCAGCAGGTTGTCGCGGGTGATGCCGGCGTTGTTGACCAGGATCGAGATGGCGCCGAATTCCTTGGCGATGCCGTCCAGCACGCTTTCCAGGGCGGCAGCGTCGGTGACGTTCAGCGCGCGGCCGTGGCCGCCGTGGGCCGCCAGGCGCTCGCCGATCGCGGCAGCGCCGGATTCGGTGGTGGCGGTGCCGATGACGGTGGCGCCCTGGGCGGCCAGCAGATCGGCGATGGCGGCACCAATGCCACGGCTGGCGCCAGTGACCAGTGCGATTTCACCCTGCAGGGGCTTGCTCATGATGTTGTCCTCAAACGTGGGCAGCGACCGCGCCCGTGCCGCTTGCAGCGGCCACCGGCACGGTCGGCAGGAACAGGGGGATCAGGCCGACCACGCCTCGCGGGCGCCTTCGAAGTCGCCCGGGGTGGCCAGGGAACGGCCGTCGATGGACTTGTCGATGCGCTTGATAAGGCCGGTAAGCACCTTGCCCGGGCCACACTCGGCGATCTGGGTGATGCCACGGGCCGCCAGGGCCTGCACGCAACCGGTCCACTGCACCGGCTGGTACAGCTGCTGCACCAGCGCGGTACGGATGGCATCGACGCCGTCATGCACCTTGGCATCGACGTTCTGCACCACCGGCAGCTGCGGTGCCTGCCAGGACAGGCCGGCCATCACTTCGGCCAGGCGGTTGGCGGCTTCGCGCATCAGCGGGGTGTGCGAGGGCACGCTGACGGCCAGCTTCACGGCCTTGCGCACGCCCTTTTCGGCCAGCAGCGCCAGCGCGCGATCGACCGCGGCAGCGTCGCCACCGATGACAATCTGGCCCGGCGAGTTGAAGTTGGCCGGCACCACGATCTGGCTGCCCGCCGCTTCGGCGCAGACGTCCAGCACCAGCTGGTCCTCGGCGCCAAGCACAGCGGCCATGGCACCAACGCCGGCCGGCGCGGCTTCCTGCATCAGCTGGCCGCGCAGGCGCACCAGGTGCGCACCGTCATGCAGGCTCAGTGCGCCGGCAGCGACCAGCGCGGTGTATTCGCCCAGGCTGTGGCCAGCCAGGACCGACGGGCGCGGACCGCCTGCGGCGTTCCAGGCGCGCCATGCGCCGATGCTTGCGGCCAGCAGGGCCGGCTGGGTGTATTCGGTACGGTTGAGCATTTCCTCCGGGCCACCCTGGGACAGCGCCCACAGGTCGACGCCGGCACCATCGGATGCTTCGGTGAAGGCTTCACGCACCTGCGGGTGCAGCTCGGCCAGCTCGGCCAGCATGCCCACGGACTGCGAGCCCTGACCGGGGAAGACAAATGCGAGGGTGGATACGGTCACGCGGTCATCCGCTTGTTGCAATCGAAGCGGGCCATGATAAGGGCGAATCCCCCGTGTCGTCTGTACGTGCGCGTATGCAGGGCGTATGGAGTCCGCCGGGCATGGCCCGGCGGATGCGATCAGCAGAACAGCTGCAGGACGTCCAGCTCGCCATCGGCGAACCAGTCCACGCACAGGCCCACCACCATGATCAGGCCCAGCGTCGTGGCGCCGTGGGTGATGAAGATCGACTGCGCCAGCGCGCGGGCCGAGCGGCCCAGCTTCATGCAGACCCGGGCCAGGCCCTGCAGCCGGCCACTGACCGAATGCACGTGCGCGCGCACCGGCGCCTGCACGCCATTCATGGCCTCGGCCATCATCGCCTGCAGGTGCTGCGGGCGGTCGGCGTAATACTTGGCCACGCCATAGCCGAACATCAGCCAGTCGCGCGCCTGGGCCTCGGCCAGGTCCATCACTTCCAGCGGGTCTTCCTCGAAATCGATGAAGCCCACGTTCTGCCCGTCCCAGGTGAGGTTGCGCGGCACCGGCTGGCCGAAATACGCGCCACGGCCATGGGCCTCGGCGAGCGCCTTCATGGCCGCCGCCACCAGCCGGTCACGACCGGCATCATCGGCTTCGCGCAGGCAGGTATTGAAGGACCCGCCGTTGTCACCGATCACCAGCGCGGCGTGGCCGCTGCCGATCACTTCGGGCACGTTGACGCCCTGCGCATGCAGCTCGCCCAGGCGGCGCGCCTCGGTTTTGCACGCAGCATCTCCCCCGCGGTGCGGCGGCGGACGCAGGGCATCGAGGTGGAAGCGGCGGGCGATGAAATTGAGCAGGCCCAAGGCGAATGCGCGGCTTCCCTTGCCGTACTGCTTCAGCCAGGCGCGCTGCCCTTCGATGACGATGGGCTCAACCATGACGGATCTCCTGAAACGCGTTACGGCCCCAGAGGGGCCGTAACGACAGACTTCACGTTGTCGTAACTACGCTATCAATAGCGCAGCAGGGCCGAACCCCACGTGAAGCCGCCACCGAAGGCTTCCAGCAGCAGCAACTGGCCGCGCTCGACCTTGCCCGAACGCACCGCGGCGTCCAGCGCCAGCGGCACCGAGCCGGAGGAGGTGTTGCCGTGGCGGTCGACGGTAACCACGACCTGATCCATCGACATGTCCAGCCGCTTGGCGGTGGCTTCGATGATGCGCAGGTTGGCCTGGTGCGGGATCAGCCAATCCAGGTCGGACTTGCCCAGGCCATTGGCCTCCAGGGTTTCGTCCACGACCGAGTCCAGCGCCTTGACGGCGTACTTGAACACGTCGTTGCCCTTCATGTTGATGGTGCCGCCGCCGTTGCCGCTACCATCCTTGAAACCGACCGACACGCCGACCGGGTTCCACAGCAGCTCTTTCTTGCTGCCATCGGAATGCAGGTGGGTGCTGAGGATGCCGGTTTCTTCGTCGGCCTTGAGCACGACCGCGCCGGCACCGTCGCCGAACAGCACGCAGGTGGTGCGGTCTTCCCAGTCGACGATGCGGGTCAGCGTTTCGGCGCCGATCACCAGCACATGGCGGGCGTCACCGGAACGGATGAACTTGTCGGCCACGCTGAGCGCGAACACGAAGCCCGAGCAGGCCGCGTTGACGTCGAAGGCGGGGCAGCCCGACGCACCGAGCTTGGCCTGGATAAGGCACGCGGTGGACGGGAAAATAAGGTCAGGGGTGGTCGTACCGACCACGATCATGTCGAGCTGGGAAGCGTCGATACCGGCCGCTTCAAGCGCACGCACCGCGGCGTGGTAGCCGAGGTCGCTGGTGGTTTCGCCTTCGGCCGCGATGTGCCGTTCACGAATACCGGTGCGCGACTGGATCCACTCATCCGAGGTTTCGACCATTTTTTCCAGGTCGGCGTTGGTCAGGACTTTTTCCGGCAAATAGCTACCGGTGCCCGCGATCCTCGAGTAGATCCGCTTGCTCATCATGTTTCCTGTTGCGCAGGCTGCCGATCACCGGCATGCCCGGGGAAGAAGGCAAAGGCCGCTGCCCTGGGGCAGCGGCCTTCCGGCACATCAATCTTCTTCGACGGCCGAGGTCTTGGTCTGGATGACCTTCTTGCCGCGGTAGAAACCGTCAGCAGTGATGTGGTGACGCAGGTGCACTTCGCCGGTGGTCGGGTCGGTCGACAGCTGCTTGGCGCTCAGGGCGTCATGCGCACGGCGCATACCGCGGCGGGACGGGGTGACACGGGATTTCTGGACAGCCATGGGATTGCTCCAAACTCGGTTCGATTTGCTTCGTCGTATCGTCGCGCAGGACGCCAGCGCCCAGCACACTTTCGCTTTCGCCGCAGCCGCCGACGACAATCCGGCTGCTAATGCTTTTACTCTTTCTTCAGTGCCGCCAACGCCGCAAACGGGTTGGCCTGCTTTGTTTCTTCTTCGGTCGGCGCCCAGTCCTTGTTGACTGCCTCACCGTCCGGCGACAGCGGTACCACCGGTACTGCCAGCACCAATTCATCTTCGACCAGGTCCAGCGGACGCAGCTGCCCATCTTCCGGCACCAGCAACGCCTCGTACTCCTCGGGCAGGGACGATTCCTCGTCCTCGTCGCGGATCAGGCCAAGCCTCTGGGTCATCTTCACCGGCAACAGGAATCGCTGCATGCTGCGCTGACAGGTCAGCGGCAACGCGGTATCGATGGTCAGTTCCACATAGGATACCCGCAAGATGTCGTCGCGACCGAATTCAAGCGAGTAATTGCACTCACCGTCGGTATCGGCGACCAACCCTTGCAGGCGAGTCAAATCAGCCAAAGAGACCTGGCCGTCGAAGCGCCTTCGCGCTACGACCATCCGCCAAGCATCCAGCGTTTCGGGCACGTTCGCGGACATAAGCCGCTGAATACTAAGGATCGGGACCGCCGCTGTCAAATGCCCGCCATACAGGGGCTTGCTGGCAGCGCCGATACCGGGCCAGACTGCCGCGCCCTGCCCCGGAATTGTCGCATGTCTGCCCTGCTCCTGGCCTCCACTTCCCGCTACCGCCGCGAGCTGCTGCAGCGCCTCGGCCTGCCCTTCGACTGCGCACGCCCGGAGGTGGACGAGACCCCGCAGGCCGGCGAGGCGCCACTGGCCCTGGCCGGACGGTTGGCGGCCGCGAAGGCCGCCGAGGTCGCCGCACGGCACCCCGGCGCGTGGGTGATCGGCTCGGACCAGGTGGCGGACCTGAATGGACAGCCGCTGGGCAAGCCCGGCACGGTCGAGGCCGCCTGCGCGCAGCTGGCGGCGATGGCCGGGCAGACAGTGCGCTTTCATACGGCCATCAGTCTCACGCGCGATGGAGAATCGCTTGCGGCAATGGACCTGACCGAAGTGCGCTTCCGCCCGCTGCAGGCCGAGGAAATCGCCCGCTACGTGGCCGCCGAACAACCGTTGGACTGCGCCGGCAGCTTCAAGTGCGAAGGCTTGGGCATCAGCCTGTTCGAGGCGATCGACAACCGCGATCCCACCGCCCTGATCGGCCTGCCGCTGATTGCCCTGTGTGCGCTGCTGCGCCGGGCCGGGTTCGCAGTGCCGTAATTTGTAGAGTCGAGCCATGCTCGACTGGATGTAGGGAGCAGTCGAGCATGGCTCGACTCTACAAAGGTTTACCGACCCACCTCGAACGGCTGTTCCTGCCAGTCCTCCACGCTGCCATCGCGGCCATGCAGGCGCAGGCCCAGCCAATGCCGGCCAGGTGACAGCCCCAGCGTCTCCACGCTGGCATCGAAGCCGGCATTCGGGTGCTGCGGGTCGTTGGACATCGGCCACATCGGGCGGATGTCGAGCTCGCGACCGTACTGGGCATCGCCCACCGGCTGCCCGTCCACCAGCACTTCCACGCGCGCCAGGCCGACGCCGTCCTTGAACGCCCACCCCTTCACCGCCAACGTGCCCGACACCGCTTCGCCATTGCCCGGCGAATCGAGATAGGCCACCGCCGGCGTCACGCACTCGCCCTCGTCACGCTGCGCAGGCAGGCGGAACAGCAGGAAGCGCTGGAAGCCGTGATCGTTGCTGACCACCCGCGGCGGCGGCAGCGGCCCGACCTGCGCGCACACCGCGTGGTAGCGCGGCACCAGATCACGGAAGCGCTGGTCGCTGGGCGACAGCACCAGCAGCATCGGCCCGCTGCGCTCGCCTTCGTGCACCTGGCCCCACTGCGCCAGCTGCGCGGTGCGCCCGTGCTTGTCGTTCAGCGGGTGCGGCAGCACCAGGATATCGGCGTCGCCCAGTTGGAAGCCGAGCTCGGCACCCACCTTGAAGTTGCCAGCCAGCACGCGCGTGCCTTCCGGCATCTTTGCCAGTTCGTCGCGCACGGCGGCGGCCAGCGGCTCCCAGCCGGCGAAGTTGCGCGGGTAGTACTTGTCACCGGCCAGCTGCTCGCGCAGCGAGGGCGTGGATGCCATCAGGTAATAGCCGAAGGACAGCGCCATGCCGATGCCGGCCAGCCACCAACCGGTACGGCGCAGCCAGCGCGGCCAGCCGTTGAGCACCACCGGCACCGCCACCAGCAGCGCCAGGTAGCCGGGCAGCGGCCAGTGGAAGCTGATGCGCTCGACATCGGTGAAGAAGCCCAGCAGGAAGATGCCCAGGGTGGACACGCCACCGACCAGTCCGAAGTAGCGCCACTGCACGCGCGCGCCACCACCACTGCGCGTACCGGCCAGCGCCACTTTCCACATCGCGATGCACAGGATGGGCGTGACCAGCATCGGCTGGATGACCAGGAACCACAGGCCCCGCCACTCGAACGCCCAGGGATGGCGCTCGACCACCTGGAATTTCAGGCCGGCATCATGGTTGTCGGCATTCCAGGCCAGCAGCGGCAACCAGGCCAGCACGCCCACCGCCAGCGCCACCCACACGCGCGGGTCGGTCAGCATCCGCCGGCCCTGCGGCAGTGCCAGCAGCGCGATGAAGCCGACGCCGATCACGCCGATGAAGCGGTAATGGCTGAGCGCGCCGATCAGCAGGCCAAGGCCCAGCATGATGGCCGAGGACGCATCGACGTTGCGCAGCAGGCGTGCACCGGCATCCAGGCACAGCACAGCGGCCAGTGCCATCGGCACATCGGGCACGGCCAGCAGGCCCAGCGTGGCCGACAACGGCATCAGCAGGGTCAGGCTGCCCGCCTGCCAGCCAGCCACGTTGCCGAACCAGCGCGTGGCGATGCGCATGACCAGCAGTGGCAACAGGGCGCCGATGGCCAGGAACGGAAGACGCAGGGCCAGCACGTGATGGCCACCGATCTCCACGCCCAGGCGCGCCAGCCACGCGGTCAGCCCGGGCAGGTCGGAGTACGCGGCGGCCAGGTGCTGGCCTTCCTGCCAGTAGAACGCTTCATCCACGAACAAAGGCAGACGTGCGGCCACAAGCAGCTTGGCCGCTGTGACCAGCGTCCACAACCAGAGAAAAATCGTGCGTGCGCGTTGTTCGCCCTGCATTGCTCTATGGATAGAATCGAATGGTTCCCGAACGTGAGACGACCATGCCAGCTCCGTCCCCCATGCCCAGCATGCTAACCGATCAACTGCGCCAGGCCCTGCGGGAGGCACAGGATCAGGTCAATGCACTGGTGCTCGGCAAGGTGCCGGAAGTCAGGCTGGCTTTTGTCGCCCTGCTTTCCGGTGGCCACCTGCTCATCGAAGATCTGCCCGGCCTGGGCAAGACAACGCTGGCCCATGCACTGGCCAGCAGCCTGGGCTTGAGCTTCCAGCGCGTGCAGTTCACGTCCGACCTGCTGCCGGCCGATGTGCTGGGCGTATCGGTCTACGACGCCGGTACGCGCCAGTTCCAGTTCCACCCCGGCCCGGTGTTCTCGCACGTGCTGCTGGCCGACGAGATCAACCGCGCGCCGCCGCGCACGCAGAGCGCATTGCTGGAGGCGATGGCCGAACAGCAGGTGACCCTGGACGGGCAGACCCATCCGCTGCCCGATCCGTTCTTCGTGATCGCCACGCAGAATCCGGTCGATCTCTCCGGCACGTTCCCGCTGCCCGATTCGCAGCTGGATCGCTTCCTGCTGCGGCTGGCCATGGGCTACCCCAGCCCGCAGGCCGAGCGCGAACTGCTGCGCGGCACCGACCGCCGCGACCTGATCGCGCGTGCCGTGCCACAGCTGGATGACAACCAGGTGCGCGAACTGCGCGCTGCAGTCAGCCAGATCCACGTGAGCGACGCCCTGGTGGATTACGTGCAGGCCCTGCTGACCCGCAGCCGCCAGCATGCCGGCGTGCGCGTGGGCCTGTCGCCACGTGCCGGCCTGGCCCTGCTGCGCGCCGCCAAGGCGCACGCGCTGCTGCTCGGCCGCGGCCACGTGGTGCCCGAAGACGTGCAGACCCTGTTCGTCGCCGTGGCCGGCCACCGCCTGGTCGGCGAGTCCGAGTCGAACACGGGGCCGGCGCTGGCGCGCGCGATCCTGCAGACCGTCGCGGTGGATTGAGGATGCCTGCACGCGGCTCACGCCTGCTGCGCCTGGCGCGCCCGCGCACGCCCGAAGCATTGCCGCAGCGGCTCCACCGCCGGCGCATCTATGTGCTGCCCACGCGCTTCGGGCTGTTCGTGGCCGTGTTGCTGTCGGCCATGCTGCTGGGCGCACTGAACTACAACAACAACCCGGCCCTGCTGCTGGCGTTGCTGTTGGCGGCAGCCGCCATCGCCAGCACCATCGCCGCCCACCTGCAGCTGTCGGGCGTGCAGGTCGATGCGATCTCGGCCGAACCGGTGCCTGCCGGCCAGCCGCTGCGCCTGCGCGTGGACCTGTCGCTGCGCGATCCGCGGCCACGGCACGGCCTGGAACTGCAGGTCGGCGACAGCCAGGCCTGGACCGACCTTCCCGCACAGGGCCGGGGCGAAGTGGAACTGGACGTGCCCACCGAACGCCGTGGCTGGCTCGACCTGCCACGCATCCGCCTGTCCAGCACCCAGCCGCTGGGCCTGGTGCGCGCATGGTCCTGGGTGTGGCCGGAACAACCGCTGCTGGTGCACCCGGTGGCCGAAGCAGTGGCGCAGCCCCTGCCCGAACAGGGCAGCGACCCGCTGCACACCCGCGCCCATGCCAGCGGCGAAGAACTGCACCAGCTGCGCCCGTACCGCGCCGGCGACCCGCCGCGCAGCATCGCCTGGAAACACTCGGCACGGCGCGACACCCTGCTGGTACGCGAATACGAGAAGCCGGTCGGCATCGAAGTGGTGCTGGACTGGCGTGCACTGGCCACGCTGCCGACGGAAGTGCGCATTTCGCGCCTGGCGCGCTGGGTCGACAGCGCCGAACGCGAAGGGCGCCGCTACACGCTGCTGCTGCCCGGCCAGCCCGCGCTCGGCCCCGGCCAGGGCGCGAGCCACCATCAAGCGTGCCTGCGCGCACTGGCACTGATGCCCCATGACTGAGCCCGCCCTCCTGCTGGATCGCAATGCACGTGGCTGGACCCTGGCCAGCGCTGCGCTGGCACTGCTGCCCCTGCTGCTGCAGCTGCCCGGGCCGCTGGCGGCACTGATCGCGGTGGCGGGCGTGGCCACCGCTGCGCTGTCGCTGCGAGGCGTACTGCCCATACCGGTGCGCCTGCTGCTGGTGCTGGCCATGCTGGGTGCCATCGTCTGGCAGATGGGCGCGGTGCGCCCGGGGCGTGACACCGGCTGCGCATTGCTGGCAGCGATGCTGGCGATCAAATCCAGCGAGCTGCGCAGCGTACGCGATGCACGCAGCCTGCTCGGCTTCGCCCTGTTCGCGCCGTTTGCCGCCTTCCTGCTCGACCAGGGGCCGCTGACCACCCTGCTGGCCGCGCTGGCCGGCATCACCGCCCTGCTCGCCCTGCAGCGGCTGGCCCACAACGAAGGCCGCAGCGCGCCGCTGCCGCTCACTGGCCAGGTGCGCGGCGTCGGCCGCCTGCTGCTGATCGGCCTGCCGCTGGCACTGGCCTGCTTCTGGCTGTTTCCGCGGCTGACCTCGCCGCTGTGGGGCGTGCCCGAGCGCGCGGTCGGCACGCCGGGCCTGTCCGAATCGATGGAGCCGGACCAGTGGCTGGACCTGATGGCCGACGACACCCCGGCGCTGCGCGTGCAGTTCTTCGGTGCCGCGCCTCAACCGGAGCAGCGCTACTGGCGCGGACCGGTGCTGAGCCGGTTCGATGGCCACGTCTGGACGCGCGACCGCAACGCCGATTACCGGCCCATGCCGCAGGTGGCGCATGAAGGCCAGGGCTGGGACTACCAGATCGACTACGAGCCGACGGACCGCCGCCTGCTGGTTGCGCTGGACCTGCCCACGGCAGCGCCGGAAGGTGCGATGCTCAATGCCGAGATGAGCCTGGCCAGCCAGCGCACGCTGTCGGCGCTGAGCCGCTGGCGCCTGCACTCGGCACCCGCAGCACGCTTCGATGCCGACCTGCCGGACAACCAGCGGCGGGCGGCGCTGCAGCTGCCGGCCAACTTCAACCCGCGCACCGCGGCGCTGGCCCGGCAGTGGCGGCAGGAAGCCGGCACCGACGATGCTGCCGTGGTCCGCCGCGCGCTGGACTGGATCAAGGCTGATTTCTCCTACACGCTGGTGACGCCGCCGCCCGGGCGCGATCCGGTGGATGAGTTCCTGTTCGGCTACAAGGCCGGCTTCTGCCAGCACTTCAGTTCGGCCTTCGTGGTGCTGATGCGCAATGCCGGCGTTCCCGCGCGCGTGGTGACCGGCTTCGCCGGCGGCACCCGCAACCGGGTGGGCGATTACTGGGTGGTGCGGCGCATGGATGCCCATGCCTGGGCCGAAGTCTGGCTGCCCCAGCGTGGCTGGGTGCGGGTGGACCCGACCGCAGCGGTCGCGCCCGAGCGCATCCTCGATACGCTGGAAGACCGCCTTCCCGAAGGCGGCGACCTCAACCTGCAGCAGCGCTGGCTGCAGGCTGGCCAGCTCGGCGACTGGCTGCGCCGGGGCTGGAACGACCTGGTGCTGTCCTTCGACGCGCGCCGCCAGCAGCAGCTGCTGCAGCCGCTGGGCCTGGATGACCTGGGCCCGGGCCAGCTGCTGGCCGGGTTCGTGGCAGCCGCCGTGCTGGCGCTGGGCTGGATGGCCTGGCTGCTGGCCCGTGGCGAACGCGAGCGCGACCCCTTGCTGCGCGCCTGGCACCGGCTGGGCCGTCGCTACGCGCGGCTGGGGCTGGCCCGCGAGGCGCACGAACCGGCCCTGGCCTGGGCCCAGCGGGTGCACGCCCAGCGCCCCGATCCGGGCCTCATCGCACTCAGCCAGCGTTTCGTCGAAGCGCGCTACGCTGGCACTCGAACCGAGCTCGCCCCATTATTGCGGGACCTGCGCAGGCATCGCCCGACTTCCGGAGCTACTTCATGAACACCAAGTTCCTTCTCACCGCCGTGGCCGCCCTGGCCCTGTCGGCCTGCGCCACGGCCCCCAAGCCGCTGCAGGGTCAGTTCAGCGTGGTTTCCCCGCGCGACTCGGTTGCCACCCAGCAGGTCGGCACCCCCGTTCGCTGGGGTGGCCGCATCATTGAAACCCAGCCTGGCCAGGGCGAGACCTGCTTCCAGATCATCTCGCGCCCGCTCAATGGCAGTGGCCGCCCGAACACCACCTCGTCCGACGCCAGCGACGGCCGCTTCATCGCCTGCCGCGCCGGCTTCTACGACCCGGCCGTCTTCGAGGAAGGCCGTGACGTGACCTTCATCGGCAAGATCGATGGTTACGCCAACACCCGCATCGGCGAGTACGACTACCGCCTGCCCAAGCTCTCGGCCGACGTCATCTACCTGTGGCCGGAACAGCGCCAGGTCGATGTGGTGCCCTACCCGTACAGCCCGTGGGGCCCGGGTCCGTGGGGCCCGTACTGGGGCGGCTACCGCGGCTGGGGCTGGTGGTAAGCCCGCGACGGTTGACGTAATGCAGAAGGCCGCCCTCGGGCGGCCTTTTTGTTGGCGCCATCCACGGTGGGTGCCAACCGTGGGTCGGCACGGAAGGTTGCCTCAACGCCCCGGGGTACCGAAATGGCCCAGCGGCGCACCGGCCAGCAGGTGCATGTGGATATGGAACACTGTCTGCCCGGCATCCTCGCGGCAGTTCATCACGATGCGGTAGCCCTCTTCGGCGAAGCCTTCGCTGCGCGCATACGCGGCGGCGGCCAGGGCCAGCTTGCCGATCAGGTGCGCCTGCGAGGGCTGCAGGTCGTCCAGGGTCGGGATGATCTCGTTCTTCGGAATGAACAGCACGTGCACCGGCGCCTGCGGCGCGATGTCCTTGAAGCCCAGCACCTCGTCATCCTCGTAGACGATGGTGGCCGGGATCTCGCGACGGATGATCTTGCTGAAGAGGGTTTCGGTGCTCATGGTCGGCCTCGGCGGGATGTCTTCCGCATTGTAGGCCGGCCACGCCACGCGCGGCCGCGGTCAATCGCGGAATTCGCTGCGCGTCCCGAACGCATGCGACAGCGTGCCGCGATCAACGTATTCCAGTTCGCCACCCAATGGCAGGCCCTGCGCCAGGCGGCTGGGCTGCACCTGACGCGCACGCGCCAGCTGGGCGAGGTAATGCGCGGTGGCTTCGCCTTCAACGGTGGCGCTGGTGGCGATGATCAGTTCCTGCACTTCGCCCTGCGCCAGCCGCTGTTCCAACTGCTCCAGGCCCAGCTCGCGCGGGCCCACGCCATCGAGTGGCGAGAGCCGGCCCTGCAGCACGAAGTAGACGCCGCGGAAGCCGGTGGCGCTCTCGATGGCCAGGCGATCGGCCGGTGATTCGACCACGCACAACTGGCTGCGTTCGCGACTGTTGTTGGCGCAGGTCGGGCACAGCTCGGTTTCGCTGAAATCGCGGCACTGCGCGCAATGGCCGATGCGTTCGACCGCCAGCGCCAGCGCATCGGCCAGGCGCTGCCCGCCTTCGCGTTCGCGCTCGAGCAGGTGGTAGGCCATGCGCTGCGCGGTCTTCTGGCCGACGCCAGGCAGCACCCGCAGTGCATCGATCAGTTGTTCAAGCAGGGGTGCGGACACGGCGACAGGCTTTGTAGAGTCGAGCCATGCTCGACTGATTTGCTTGGTAGAGTCGAGCTTGCTCGACTGAAGTTGGAACAGCCGAGCTAGCTCGACTCTACGCGGTCGATGGCACCCGCTTGCACGGGTGCCACGCTGAACATCAGAACGGCAGCTTCATGCCCGGCGGCAGCTGCATGCCGGCGGTGGCCGAACCCATCTTCGACTTCGATTCGGCGTCGATCTTGTTGGACGCATCGTTGAAGGCGGCGGCGATCAGGTCTTCCAGCATTTCCGGATCGCTGGCCAGCGACGGGTCGATGCGCACCTTGCGGCATTCCTTGGCGCCGGTCAGGGTCACGCTGACCATGCCGCCACCGGCGCTGCCGGTCACTTCGATCTTGGCGATTTCTTCCTGGGCCTTCTGCAGGTTTTCCTGCATCTTCTGGGCCTGCTGCATCAATTGGGCGATGTTGCCGCGCATAGTGTCTTACTCGTCAAAAGAACGGATGGAATCGGAAACAACCCGGGCGCCATGCTGCTGGATCAGCAGCTGCACTTCCGGATCGTCCATGAAAATGGCCTCGGCGGCCTGTTGCCGCTCGCCACGCTGGCGGTCGGCACGCTGGTGCAGGGTCTCGGCCGGTACGTGTTCGGTCTCCACGGTCTCGACCACGATCCTCGGCGCCTGACCCAGGGCCTTTTCCAGCATTTCGCCCAGGGCGGACAGCGCGCGTTCGGAACGCAGGTATTCAAATCCGGGCGAAAGGCCCAGTTTCAAGGTACCGCCCTGGCAGCTGATGAAGGCGGCATTGGCCGCCAGCTGCCGCGAGGGGCCGCTCAGGCCGCTGTTGGCCACCAGATCCAGCCAGTCCTCGGCGCTGGCCAGATCGGACACACCCTCCTGCGCAACTGGTGCCGCTTTCGGTGCGGCCGGGGCGATCGCGATGCCTTCGGCCTGGAACGTGCGTTCCGGCTCGGCCGCCACAGCAACCGGTGCCGGGGCCGGCGGCTCCTGCCACGGCGCGACCATGGCCGCTTCCGGGGTGGCCATCACGACCGGCACGTCGATCTCCTCCGCCAGCGCCTGATCGCGTGCCTCGGCCTCATCCGTGGCCCACGGCGGCAGATCGTCGGCGGCCACCTGCGGCGCCGCTTCGGCCTTCACCGGCGGCGGCGACTCGGGTTCCTGCACCGGGACCGGTTCAGGCTCCGGCGTCGGGTCCGGCTCAGGCTCAGGTTGCGGAGCCGGCTCAGGTTCGGGGTCAGGCTCGCGCGGCGCGGCCTGCACCGGCGCGGTCACCTCGGCCACGGCCACAGGGCCCGCCGCAGCGGCCGCAGCCACAGGCGCGGCGTCCTGGCTGCCGGCACCGGCATGGCCACCGCCGGCGTTGCCGCCGCTGGCGCCGCCACCGACAGCCCCTTCGACCGTCTTCGGCACCGGCGGCACCGCGGCAGCCGGGCGGAACGCCAGCATGCGCAGCACCGCCATCTCGAAGCCGGCACGCGGGCTGGGGGCCAGCGGCAGGTCACGACGACCGTTCAGGGCCATCTGGTACCAGAGCTGCACCACTTCCGGGCGCAGGCGCTCGGCGAAGGCGGCGGCATCCAGGCCCTCGGCAGGGGCGGCGGCGCCGGGCACCAGCTGCTGCACCTGGATGCGGTGCAGGCCTTCGGCCAGCGCTTCCAGCACGCCACTCCAGTCAGGCGAAAATTCGGCCAGCGCGGCCACCACCTGCAGCAGGCGCGGGCCATCGCCCTCGGCCAGTGCATCAAGCATGGCGGCCACCTGGGTACGGTCGACCGTGCCCAGCATGGTGCGCACCACGTCCTCGCGCAGCGCGCCGCCGGCGTAGGCGATCGCCTGGTCCAGCAGCGACAGGCCGTCGCGCAGGCTGCCATCGGCGGCCTTGGCCAGCTGCACGATGGCGCTGCCGTCGGCCTCGATCTCCTCGGCGGCGAGGATGCGGGTCATCTGCCCCTGGATCTGGTCCTCGTCCAGGCGCTTGAGGTTGAACTGCAGGCAGCGGCTGAGCACGGTGACCGGCAGCTTCTGCGGGTCGGTGGTGGCCAGCAGGAACTTCACGTGCTCCGGCGGCTCTTCCAGCGTCTTCAGCAGCGCGTTGAACGCCGCCTTGGAAAGCATGTGCACTTCGTCGATCAGGTAGACCTTGTACTTGCCGCGGGAGGGCATGTACTGGGCGTTCTCGATCACCTCGCGCACGTCATCCACGCCGGTGTTGGACGCGGCATCGATTTCCAGCAGGTCGATGTAGCGGCCGGCGTCGATGTCCAGGCAGGCCGCACACTGGCCGCACGGGTCGGCGCTGGTGCCCTGTTCGCAGTTCAGCGACTTGGCGAAGATGCGCGCGATGGTGGTCTTGCCCACACCGCGGGTACCGGTGAACAGGAACGCGTGGTGGACCCGGCCGCTGTCCAGCGCATTGCTGAGCGCACGGACCACGTGTTCCTGGCCCACCAGCTCGGCAAAACGCTTCGGACGCCACTTGCGGGCAAGCACGAGATAGGACATCAGGCCACCGTCTTCCATCGGATGTTCCATTGTGCCATGCCTGTCCAGCCCCCTCGCCTCCGGCACGCCCACTGCACATCGATGACTGGGGGTGCTTGTGTATGGCCGCGCCGCCCGCTAGAATCTGCGCCCCTGCTGAGGCGTTTGCCGATGGCAGGGATCCGGAGAGGTGTCCGAGTGGTTGAAGGAGCACGCCTGGAAAGTGTGTAAGCGTCTAAACCGCGCTTCGGGGGTTCGAATCCCCCTCTCTCCGCCAGACAAACGCAAAAGGGCCGCCCATAGGGTGGCCCTTTTGCGTTTGTCTGGCGGATGGGATGGGTGGTGAGAAGCCCCGCCGGGGTTCGACGGTTCTGCAGGAGCAGAACCGGACAGCCGCAGGCTGGTCCCGAGGCGCAACGCGCATCGGGATCGGGTGCATGGATGCACCCGACAATCCCCCTCTCTCCGCCAGATAAATAAAAAAGGCTGCCCTTCGGGCGGCCTTTTTTATTTATCTGGCGCGGGACGCGAAGTGCGCTGCGCGCGCTTCGCCCCATGCGTTGCTGCGCAACGAATGGGCCCCTCCCGTTGCCTGCCTCTCCCCGCCCCTGTCGGGGCAGCCCCTCAACAGAGGGGCTTGTGCCTCCAGACAGATCAGTAGATCCACGCCATGCGTGGATGGCGCGCCGTCCGATGCCCCTCATCTGGCAGGCGCTTTTCCTGTTTATCTGGCGCGGGACGCGAAGTGCGTTGCGTGCGCTTCGCCCCATGCGTTGCTGCGCAACGAATGGGCCCCTCCCTTTGCCTGCCTCTCCCCCCGAAGGCAGTAGATCCACGCCATGCGTGGATGGCACGCCACACCGCTCCCGCGCACCCACAAACACCCCGATCCAAAAGCTGAACGAAACCTGAAAAGTCGCTATCGTAGGCGACTTCAACCAATACCCGGCCCTTCGCCCGATGACCTCGACCGACAGCGTGCACGCCGCCCTGCCCGACGCCGGTTCCCCGGCGCATGGCACCTGCGAGAACTGCGACACCGCCCTGCATGGCCACTACTGCCACCAGTGCGGGCAGTCCGCGCACAACCCACTCAAGCATGTCGGCCACGCCATCGAGGAAGTCTTCGAATCGTTCTGGCACCTGGACGGGCGCATCTTCCGCACGCTGCGCGACCTGTGGGTGCCCGGCCGCATTGCACTGAACTATCTCAAGGGCCGCCGGGTGGGCTACGTGCAGCCGTTGCGGCTGTTCGTCATCCTCACGCTGTTTACGTTCTTCATCGGCAAGATGTTCGTGCACGTTGACGATTTCAGCGTGGGCGCCAGCGGCAATTCGCTGTTCGGCAAAGCCACCACCGCCGAGCAGGTCGAGGCGGTGCGCGCGCAGCAGATGGCACTGATCGACCAGCAGGCCGGCACGGCCAATGCCGGCAACCCCGGCCTGGCCATTGCCAGGGCTGCGGTCAATGCAGCCGCGGCGCAGCGCAAGGCCGAACTCGGCACGCCCGCTGACGCCACCGCACCCGCGGCCGGCGACGACCCCGGCACGTTCTTCAACTACAGCATCAACGGCAAGCCCTGGGATGCAGACAGCAACCCCATCGTGCTGGCCGGCCTGCCGCAGTTCGCCAACAACTGGCTCAACCGGCGCCTGCAGAACGGCAATGCCAACATCCAGCGCATGGGCGGCAAGACCGATCTGTACATGCAGGCGATCCTGACCGCCCTGCCCGGTGCGCTGTTCTTCCTGATGCCGGTGTTCGCGCTGGTCCTGCGCATCGCCTACATCCCGCGCCCGATGGGCTACCTCGAACACCTGGTGGTGGCGCTGTACAGCCACTGCTGGCTGATGATGGTGGTGCTGGCGACCTTCCTGGTCGCCAGCATCAGCAACGCGCTGGCCTCACCCCTGATCACCACGCTCAGCCCATGGCTGCTCGCGCTGCTGTGGCTGTCGGTGCCGGTCTACCTGCTGTGGATGCAGCAGCGCGTCTATGGCGGCAACAAGCTGCTGACCCTGCTGCGCTACGCCCTCATCGGCGGCGTCTACCTCTTCCTGGTCAACGTCGTGGTGATGTATGCGGCACTGGCAGGCATTTCCGCCTGACCGCCGCAGCTTCAACTACTGGAGAGCTTCATCAGCACCAGGCCGGAAACAATCAGCACGGCCGCGCCGATGCGCATCGCACTGACCTGTTCGCCGAGGAACACGATGCCGACCACAAAGGCACCGACCGCGCCGATGCCCGTCCAGATCGTGTAGGCGGTACCCAGTGGCAGCGTGCGCATGGCCACGGCCAGCAGCCAGAAGCTGGCGATCATGCCGACGAGGGTGATCACGCTGGGAGCAAGACGGGTGAAGCCCTCGGACTGCTTCATCGCCACGGCCCAGACGATTTCCAGCAGGCCGGCAAACAACAGATAGATCCAGGCCATGACGGCCCTCCTCTTGGTAGGGCCAGGCCGTCCTGGTCATTGATTCCCGATGCGGGGGAGGTCGTTCCTCCTGCGGCCGCATTCTAGCAACGCCGGATGCGCGGGGCCGTGCTGCGCGCACTGTGATTACACGGGGTTCAGGCGGAGCGGCCATGCCATGATGGCGCTTTCGTCCGGGGTGCTGCATGAGCGTTGAAGAGGATCTGACGACGTGGCTGGCTGCAACGTTGCGCGAACCACGCCCGGCATCGCTGCGCAGCTACTGCTTCAACCTGGTGGACGGTGCGGCCGCCGACGAAGCCAGCTTTACCCTGGAACTGGTCGGCTGCGAGCGCTTCGATGCCAATGACCCGGACTGGCCATGCGACGAGTGCTGGCGCCCCAGCCATCCGCCACTGGAAATCGCCACCGCGTTCACCGGGCCGGACTGGGAAAGCTGCCTGGAAAACATGCGCGGGCTGCTGTTGCCGTTGGTGCAGGAAGGCACGCCGGGTGCGCCACTGCGCATGGCCCAGGGCGTCGGCCTGGGCTTCGTGGACGGCGACCTGCACCTGCTGTGGCAACGCGGGGATTGAAAACCGCGCGTGACGCTGGCGCGTACCTGCCCGCCTGCGCTAGAATGCTCGCCTGCCATCGGCCAGCCGATGTGCAGTCCGGCTGTGGTCTCCGGCGCGCGACGCGCTGCTTCCCCTGATCCGTGAACCGGCCGCCCTTGGGCGGCCAACGTCTCTATGGTGGCCCCGTCGGCCCCTCGCGACGCTAGGTCGAAAATCCCGCCAGGGCCGGAAGGCAGCAACGGTATCGATCGACGCGGGCGCCGAGGTCAGCCGGCGGGGCCACCGCCTTTTTGGGCGATGCCCCGCCCGCGCTTCGCCGGGCATGGCCCGGCGCTACCGACGCTCATCGCTCAGACTCTGGTAGATGCCAACCTTGGTTGGCGCGCCTCGCCGTGCATGGCCCGGCGCTACCAGGCACTCGTTCTGATGCATTCCAGGCAGGTGGACCGGCCCATGGCCGTCACGGCGGATCCTGCGCCAGCACGTGCGGCGCCGTCGGGGTCGCCAGCGGCACGCACTGCCCCGGCTGCGCCACGCGGTGCCCACGCGCGGCCAGCGCCTGGCCATCGGCCGCGCTGGCGTAGTGGTAGAGCATCATCCGCGACTGCAGCTCGGCGCTGTACTCGCGCTCCAGGTCGTCCACGCCGGTATGCGAAGGATTGCCATGCAGTCCGCAGTCGTGGGCGATCAGTTCGTTGTCGTTGGCAAAGCGCGCCAGCATCTCCGGAATCGGCCGGGTATCGCCGCTCCAGGTCAACGCGCCCTGCAGGCGCAGGCCATAGGCGGTCTCCGGCCAATGATGGCGTGCCGGGAACACTTCCAGGCGCACGCCCTCATGCCAGAACGCATCGCCCACCACGACCAGCTGGAAGGCATCCCAGAAGTTGGCGCCACCTTCGGCCAGCACGTTGGGGTAATCGCCCACGCGCTTGTGCAGCAGCGGCACCACGGTGGCCGGCACGTACAGGCGCACTTTGCCGCGCCGGTGCGTGTTGAAGAAGGTATCCACGAACAGCCGCTCGAAGCCGGCCACGTGGTCCAGGTGCACGTGGGTGACGAACAGCGCCTGCGGCAGGTGCCCGTAGTGCGCCTTGAAGGCGGTCAGGCCCTCGCCACCGCAATCGATGGTCAGCCACGGACGGCCATCACGCTCGATGACCGACATGGGCGAGCCCAGCTCGACCGCCGACGCATTGCCGACCCCGAGAAAACGCAACGACCAGTCCATCAGGTGCCCCGGTTCCAGGCCATGTCATAGGCGCGACGCAGCCGCGCGTAGTCCTTCTGCACGTCTTCCACGCTGCGCTCGCCGCGCAGCTTGACCAGCGAGCGCAGCAGGCGCTTGAGGTTGCGCTCCCGCCAGGCGGTGGCCGGGATGCGGATGACCCCACGGTCGAAGTCGATCAGCCAGCCGTGGCCATTGCCATCGAACAGGATGTTGTGGGCGTTGAGGTCGGCATGGTCGAGGCCAGCGCGATGGAAGCGCGCGATCAGCCGGCCCGCCTCTTCCCACGGCGCGCCACGGCCGGCCACCAGCGCGCGGTCGGCCAGCGAGCGCACGCCTTCGATGCGTTCCATCAGGATGGCCGCGCGGTAGCGCATGCCTTCACGCATGTAGAAGGCCGCTATCGGCCGGGGCACCGGCAGCTTCTGCGCGCGCAGGGCGCGCATCAGCCGGAATTCGGCAAAACTGCGGGTACGGTCGGCGCCGCGCCAGATGTACTGGTCCCGGCTGAGCTTGGCTGCCAGGCCGCCGCGCAGGTAGTGGCGCAGCACCCCCGGACCAAAGGAGGCATCGACGAACCAGGCACTGCCCCGCCCGCCTTCACCCACCGGCCGGGCCTTGCTGCCCCAGTGCTGGGGCGAGAACAGGCCGACGTCGGCTTGCCGCAGCCGCTCGCGGTCGAACAGAATGGCCCCGATGCCGCGACCCTCGCGGCATGGCGTCAGCGCTTCATTGGCGTCAAATGCGACCATCATCTTTGAGTCTAACAACACATGGCATCAGCGTCCTCATCCTTGTGCCTCCTGCGCCTGTCTGCCCTGGGGGATGTCACCCACGTTGTTCCCCTGGTGCGCACCCTGCAGGCCGCGCGCCCGGACACGCCGATCCACTGGATCATCGACAATGTCGGCCACAAGCTGCTGGATGGCCTGCCTGGCGTGGTGTTCCATGCGTACGACAAGAAGACCGGCATGGCCGGGGTCAAGGAGCTGCGCACGCAGCTGCCGCCGGGCCGCTTCGAAGCGCTGCTGCAGATGCAGGTCGCCTTCCGCGCGAACCTGCTGTCGGCCTTCATTCCGGCCGAGCGCCGCATCGGCTACGACCGCAGCCGCTCCAAGGACCTGCACGGATTGTTCATCAACGAACGTATTCCCGATCGCCCAGGCATCCACGTGCTCGATGCCATCGGCAGCTTCTGCGAACCGCTGGGCCTGCGCCAGACCGACGTGAGCTGGGACCTGGCCGTACCGCCGTCTGCCTACGAATGGGCAGCGGCGCAGTGGCCCGAGGATGGCCGCCCGGTGCTGATGATTTCGCCGTGCTCCAGCCACGTCATGCGCAACTGGTACGCCGACCGCTATGCCGCCGTGGCCAACCATGCCAGCGCGCGTGGCTGGCAGGTGGTGCTGTGTGGTGGCCGCAGCGAACTGGAGCGCAGCATGGCCGATGCCATCCTCACCCAGCTGACGACGCCGGCGCTGGACCTGGTGGGCAGGGATACGCTGAAGCAGCTGCCGGCCCTGCTGGCCCGCGCCAACCTGGTGATGACGCCTGATTCGGGCCCGATGCACATCGCCAACGCGATGGGCACCAAGGTGCTGGGCCTGCATGCGGCCAGCAACCCGCACCGCAGCGGCCCCTATTCCGACCGGCGCTACTGCGTGGACCGTTACGACGATGCCGCGCGCAAGTACCTGGGCAAGACTGCCGCCGATCTCAAATGGGGCACCAAGATCGAGTTCGACGATGTGATGGAACTGATCACCGTCGAGGACGGCATCGCCGCCTTCGAGCGCTACGTGGCCGATCACCTCGGCTGAGCGACCGGTGCGGGCCGCCCGTGGCCCGCACCCTCCACGCAGGGCGTGGGATTACTTGTAGGACTTCTCTTCCACGTACGCCGAGCCCAGCGCGAGGTTGATCGCCTTCTTGATGCGCGCGCGCTCGTCGTTGCGCAGGTAGACGCTGCGGGCCAGGTCGACGAACGCCTGGTCGAAGGCCTGCGCCTTCTCCTTCAGGCGGACCTCGTCCTCGATGTCCCACAGCTGCTCGTTGACCGCCTTCAGATCGGCACGCAGCTTGGCGATGTCCTTCACCGCGGCCGGGTGGCCCATCCAGGTGGTATCCAGCGCGGACAGCTCGCGGCGCACGTTGGCCAGCTTGCCTTCATCGCTGATGCGCTCGGACTTGATCTGCAGGATCGAGATCTTGTCCAGCAGCTCGCCGAAGGAAACAGGCACAAGGATTTCAGCGGTCATGGCAGCGCTCCAGCAGGTAATGGCACATGGTAACCCGCAGTGTGCGAACGGCATCCACGCACGGCGTGGATCTACTGACCCGTCGGAGGGCTGTCCCGCGCCAGATCAAAAAAAAACGGGCTGCCCTGAGGCAGCCCGTTTTTTTAATCTGGCGGAGAGGGGGGGATTCGAACCCCCGAGGCGCTATAAACGCCTGCCTGATTTCGAGTCAGGTACATTCAACCGCTCTGCCACCTCTCCAGGTATTCCCCGGCGAACCGGGGACGCGCATCATACGAGGAAGCGCGGCAGACCACAAGCCATTGCGGCCCATCATGTGAAAATTTTCTGACTGAACGCCTTGCCGGATGTCCGCTTGGCCGTGATGATGCCGTTCTCCCCGGCATGACCCCGCCCAGCAACCACCATGATTGAATTCGGACACCTCACCCACCCTGGCCTGCGCCGCGAGCTCAACGAGGACACCTATTACGGTGACAGCGAGCTGGCCCTGTGGCTGGTGGCCGACGGCATGGGTGGGCACGCCTGCGGCGAGGTGGCCAGCGCCCTGGCACGCGAGACCATCGTCCGCGAGATCCGCCGCGGCGCGCCGCTGGCGCACGCCATCCGCACCGCCGATGAAGAGATCATCCGCGCGTCGCGGCGGCGCAACGACACCCTGCCGATGGGCACCACCGTGGTCGCCGCACGCGTGCAGGGCAACCGTTATGAAGTGGCCTGGGTGGGCGACAGCCGTGCCTACCTGTGGCGCGACGGCCAGCTGGCCCAGCTCAGCCAGGACCACAGCGTGGTGCAGGAACTGGTGGCGCAGGGCAACCTGACCGCCGAACAGGCGCGCGCCCACCCGCACCGCAACGTGGTCACCCAGGCCCTGGGCGTGACCGACCCGAACCATCTGAACGTGGCCACCACCAGCGGCGAACTGCGGCCGGGCATGCAGCTGCTGCTGTGCAGCGACGGCCTGACCGAAGACGTCGACGACCGCGACATCGCCCGTACCCTCGCCTACGACGATGCCAGCGCCCAGGAATGCGTGGACAGCCTGGTCGCCTCGGCCCTGGACGGCGGCGGGTCGGACAACATCACGGTGATCCTGGTGCGCTGCCACTGAATCCTGGAGCCGAGCATGGGCTCGGCTCTACAGTAGATCCACGCCATGCGTGGATGACGCGCCGTGGATGCCGGCCAGCGGCCGGCACTACCACTACTTACGCGCTTGCGGCCTCTTCCACCTTCGGGCCATCCCACAACGCGTGGCCGGCCTTCTTGCGCAGGCGCTCCAGGCGCGCGGTGTGCGCCTCCAGCTCCGATGCCGTGGCCACCACGCGCGGACGCGGCAGCAGCGTGCTGGTATCGAATGCCAGCAGCGCGGCACCGTCGGCCCCGCTGTCGTCTTCCAGGCCGAAGCCGATCTCTTCCTGCCCCGAGGTCAGCGCGATGTAGACATCGCCCAGGATCTGCGCATCGAGCAGGCCACCGTGCAGTGCACGGTGCGAGTTGTCCACGCCCAGGCGCCGGCACAGGGCGTCCAGCGAATTGCGCTGGCCGGGGAAGCGCTCGCGCGCCATCGCCAGGGTATCGATCACCGTGCAGCGGTCGGTGATCTTGCCGTACTGCGGCCCCAGCAGGGACAGCTCGTAATCCAGGAAGCCCAGGTCGAACGCCGCGTTGTGGATGATCAGCTCGGCGCCATCGATGAACGCCAGAAACTCATCGGCGATCTGCGCGAACTCGGGCTTGTCGGCCAGGAAATCCAGGCTCAGGCCGGTGACTTCCTGCGCGCCCTGCTCGAAGTCGACGTCGGGCCTGATGTACTGGTGGTAGTTGTTGTTGGTCGGGCGGCGCTTGAACAGCTCCACGCAGCCGATTTCAACGATGCGGTTGCCCTTCTTCCATTCCAGGCCGGTGGTTTCGGTATCGAGGATGATCTGACGCATGGGCTCAGTTTACCGGGCTGCCGTCGCGGATCTGGATCGCGGCGTTACGCGCCAGGGTGTCGACCCGCTCATTGTCCGGGTCGCCGGAGTGGCCCTTCACCCAGCGCCAGTCGATCTGGTGCCGCAGCGTGGCCGCATGCAGGCGCTCCCACAGCTCGCGGTTCTTCACCGGGTCGCCGCCGGCCGTCTTCCAGTTCTTGCGGATCCAACCCGGCATCCACTGGGTCAGGCCCTGCCGCACGTACTGCGAATCGGTGTAGAGCACGATGTCGCACGGCTCGGTCAGCGTCTCCAGCCCGGAAATGGCTGCCATCAGCTCCATCCGGTTGTTGGTGGTGTGCGCTTCGCCGCCGCTCAGTTCGCGCTCGTGGCCCTTGTAGCGCAGCAGAGCGGCCCAGCCACCGGGGCCGGGATTGCCGAGGCAGGAACCGTCGGTGTGGATTTCAATGGTTTTCAATACAACTCCAGATCAGGTAGCAACGGTGCCGTGCCAGCGCACCGGCAGCGGGGTCGGCCCGGGCAGGGCCAGCGTACGTTTTTCGGCATGGAACAGGCAGGCCGCGCGCAGCGGCGCCCAGCCCGCGCGACGGCGGCTGCCAGCCCCCTGCCACAGCGGCCCCAGGTAGCGGGTGTCATCGCATTCCAGCCCATGGCGGGCCAGCAGCAGGCGCAGCCGCTGCGGCGTGCGCACCACCAGCCCATGCTGGCGCCAGCGGGTGCGGTACGGGCTGAACGGGTTGAGGCTGCTCAGCCACAGCTGGCCGCCGGGCATCAGCACGCGCGAGCACTCATCCAGCAGGTAATCGGCATCGGCGGCGGTCACGTGCTGCAGCACGATGGCGTTGACGCTCTCGTTGGCCAGCGGCAGCGGCAGCGCGCAGCGGGTATCTCCGGCATAGCCGGCGCCGTCGCGGTACAGGCGCAGGCCGCGGCCGCCCAGCTGCGCATCCTCCAGCCAGGATGCCGTGGGGGCGATCCACAGCCATGGCTGGGACGGCAGGGTGGCCAGCCGTGGCAACAGCAGCTGGCGCTCGAGCACGCGCAGGGCCGCCGCCGGCTCGCTGTCGAACCACGGCACCAGGCTCGCTTGACGGTGGCTCTGCAGCAGGGGCATGGTCCAATTCTATGCGACTGACTGCCCTGCCCGCATTTGCGGATAACTACATCTGGATGCTGATCGCCGACGATGGCGCCGCCGTGGTCGTCGACCCCGGCGATGCCGCGCCCGTGCTGGCCCTGGCCGACCAAGGCCTGCGCGTGGACACCATCCTGCTGACCCACCACCACGACGACCACATCGGCGGCGTACCCGCGCTGCAGGCGCGTTTTCCCAGCGCGCGGGTCATCGCTCCGGTCGAGGAGCGGATCCCGACTGCCACCAAGCGGGTGGGCGAAGGTGAACGCGTTCAGGCACTAGGCCGGATGTTCCACGTACTATCCGTGCCCGGGCATACCCGCAGCCACATCGCGTTTCACACTGCTGAACATCTTTTCAGCGGAGATTCGTTGTTCAGCCTGGGCTGTGGACGCCTGTTCGAAGGTACGCCGTCCCAGCTGCTGGCGTCGATGCGCAAGCTGGGTACCTTGCCCGTGCAACTGCTGCTTTGTTGCGCCCATGAGTACACCGTGTCAAATGCCGTCTTCGCGCGGCATGTCGACCCCGCCAACGCTGCCCTGTGGCAGCGCCAAGAGGAGGCTTTGGCCATGCGCCGCGATGACCGTTCCACCCTGCCGGTAACCCTGGCCAACGAACTGGACTGCAATCCGTTCCTGCGTGTGCACACCGCGCCGATCCGCGCGGCGGTGTCGGCGCACCTGGGGCGCGATGTCGTTGACGACGTCGATGTCATGGCCGGTCTCCGGCACTGGAAAGACGGCTTCCGCGCATGATGCGCCGAAGTCTGCCGCTGGCCCTGGGCCTTGTCCTGGGGCTGGCCGGAAACGCGGGCGCGCAGTCGCTGGGCGCCGGCATCAGCCAGAACCTGACCGCCGCGTCGGCCGTGCCGATGGACCCGGCCCTTCTGCCGGCCGCATCGGTCCGCAACGGCCAGGAGATCTTCGCCAGCTTCCGCGAGGGCCTGGCCGAACCGACCTGTGACGCTGACGCAACCAGCCCGCGCTGGCAGAAGCAGTTTGCCCACGCCCCCTCGCGCCTGGCCAACCAGGATGACGATGCGCTGGTGCTGTTCGGCTATGTGGTCGAAGAACTGCGCAAGGCCAGCCTGCCCACCGAATTTGCGCTCATCCCGTTCGTGGAGAGCGGCTACCGCCCCAACGCCCGCAACGGCAGCGGCCCGACCGGCCTGTGGCAGTTCATCGCCACCACCGCGCGCAACCACCGCGTGCCGATGGCCAACGGCTACGACGGCCGCCTGTCGGCGGTCGATTCCACCCAGGCCGCGGTGCGCTACCTGAAGACCCTGCACGGCATGTTCGGCGGCGATTGGCGCCTGGCGACCATGGCCTACAACGCCGGCGAGTACCGCGTGCTGCAGTCGATGCGCAAGGCGGGGATGAACGCCCAGAACGCCAAGCCGGCCGCCCTGCCCGGCCTGTCGCCGGTCACCCATGCCTACGTCGAGAAGCTGCATGCCCTGGCCTGCGTGCTGGAAGACGTGGAAGACAAGCCCAGCGTGATGGCCTCGCTGGACCGCACGGTGCCGGTGCTGAAGGACCACACCCTGCCGGCCGGCACCAGCGTGCAGCAGTGGGCCGCGCAGCGCGCGCTGGACCCGGCACGCATCGCCCGCCTGAACCCGGCCCTGGCCGGCAACGGCCGCCCGTCGGGCACCACCCGCGTGCTGGCCCCGGTCGCTGCGGCCTCCGCGCCGGTGTCCGATATTGCCTCGGTGGCCACCGCCACGGGTGCCGTCACCGCCACTGCAAGCCTGCAGCCGGCCCCGCAGGTCGCCAAGGTCGTGGCCAGCGCCGCTGACCGCCCGCGCAACCGCCGCCACACCGTGCGCAACGGCGAATCGGCGTGGACCATCGCCCGCCGCTACGGCATGCCGGTCAAGGCGCTGCTGTCGCTGAACGGCCTGAGCGGCAGCGCCGTGCTGAAGCCGGGCGCCGTGCTGCGCATCGAAGACTGATCGCGGCACTCCGCTGTCTGTAGAGGTCGAGCCTGCTCGACCGCTCTTCTGCCCTTCCGCTCTTTGTAGAGTCGAGCTTGCTCGACTGCTCTTCTGCACGTCTCTACAAAAGCAGTCGAGCAAGCTCGACTCTACATACAACGGACGCGCCAACAAAAAAGGCCCGGCATTGCCGGGCCTTTTCCGTCCTGCCCGCCGTGTGGCTTACAGGTTCGCTTCGGTGGTCTGCACCAGGAACTTCTTGCGCATCGCGTCGATGTAGGCCTTGGCCGCAGCCATGCCGTCGATCTGGCTCAGCTGGTCCTTCAGCTGCTTCTGCTGTTCCGGCGTCACTTCCTTGATGTTGCCCGGCGTGACCTTGTTCACCACGAAGACCAGTGCGTGACCGTTGACGTCAACCTTGCCGTAGCTCGGCTTGCCTTCGGCCGGCACCGGCGCGCCAAAGATGGCGCGGTTGATTTCCGGGGTCGGCACCGGCTGGCTGCGCGGCAGGCCCGGCATCGGGCTGACCTGCAGCTTGTCGCTGGCCACCAGCGACTGCAGGCTGGCACCGCCCTTCAGCTTGGCCAGCAGGGCATCAGCAGCCTTGTCGCTGGCCTGGCGCTGGCGGTCGGCACGGATCGCGGCGATGACCTGCTCGCGGGCCTTGTCCAGCGGCAGCGCCTGTTCCGGGGTGTGCGCGGCCACGCGGATCACGACACTGTGGTTGGTGCTGCCGCCCAGGGCGATCGGATCGCTGGAGGTACCGTCCTGCACCATCACGTCGGAGAACGCCGAACGCAGCACGGCCGGGTCAGCGGCGATGCCGCTGGCGGTGGCACGGGTGATCGGGCCCAGGGTCTGCACCGGCAGGTCCACCGACTTGGCCGCGGCGACCAGGTCGCTCGGGCTCTTGTTGATGGCGTCGACCAGGCGGCCGGCCAGATCGTTGAAGCCACGCTCGCCGTCGGCCTTCAGCTGTTCGGCGGCCAGCGTGTCGCGCACTTCCTCGAACGACTTGCCTTCGCCACCGCGCACGGCCGCGACCTTGATGATGTGGTAGCCGAAGTCGGTCTTGACCGGGCCGATCACGTCACCCGCCTTGGCGGCGAACAGCGCGTCTTCGAACGGCTTGACCATCGCGCCACGCTCGACCCAGCCCAGGTCACCGCCCTGGTCCTTGGAACCCGGATCTTCCGAGTTGGCCTTGGCCAGGGCGGCGAAGTCGGCACCGGCCGCCTTGGCTTCGGTCGCCAGCTTGGCGGCCTTGGCTTCGGCACCGTCGCCGGTGATCAGGATGTGCGAGGCCTGGCGCTGTTCCGGGGTCGCGAACTTCGCCTTCTCTTCCTCGTAGCGCTTGCGCAGGGTCGCCTCATCGGCCGGCACCGGCGCCGGCAGGTTGGCACCGTTGAGCTCAACGTATTCCAGCGTGACCGACTCGGCCTGGCGGAAATCCTTGCCGTGGCTGTCGTACCACTGCTTGATCTGCGCATCGGTGACCGGCGCGGTATCGGCCGGCACTTCCGGCAGCGCGACCAGCTCGACGTCACGGGTTTCGCCCAGCAGCTTCAGCAGGCGCTCGGTCTCGGCCTGGGTGACGAAGCCGGAGTTCTGCAGGCCGGCCGGGATCACCGACTGCTGCAGGCTGGCACGCACTTCTTCCTGGAACTGCGCCGGGGTACGCGGCGGATTGCCACCGCCCAGCGCCAGCCGGTAGTTGTTTTCATTGAACTTGCCATCGCTGCCGAGGAAGGCCGGGATGGTCAGGATGTAATCGCGCACGGCACCATCGCCGACAACCACGCCGGCCTGTTCGCCCACCAGGCGCACGACCTGCTCGTCGACCAGCTGGTCAAGCACGGCCAGCTTGTTCTCGGTGCTCTCGAACGCGCGCGGGTCGAAGTTCTCGCCCTGCTGCTGGCGCTCACGCATGCGCTCCTGCTCGAAGCGGGTACGGAAATCCTGCGCGCTGATCTCGTGGTGCTGCCACAGCATGCGCACCGGCCACCACGACGGCGCCGAGCGCCACCAGGTCGGCGGTGCCGAAACCTTGGCCACGTTCTGTGCGCCGACACCACCGAGGTAGCTGTTGTCGATCACGAACAGGAACGGAATCATCAGCAGCCCCAGGATCACGGTGACGATCCAGCCTGAGGTCTTGTCGCGGAGTTTCTGCAGCATGGTGAGGAATCACATGGCCTGATTGGCGAGCCCGGCAGTGTAACCCGCTTCGCGGCCCGCACCAAAAACGGCGCGGAGGCAGGCAGGGCAAGGATCTGCGCCCCATGCGCGCTGTCCACGCCGTGCCTGCGATGGCCGCACGCGCAGCAGCCGGCGCATACTGGGCGGTCATCTGGGCGGCCCGCCCCGGCTGCGGCGCGTCACAGGCACAAGGAGGAATACGTCCATGCGCATCCTGGTCACCGGCGCCTCCGGCTTCGTGGGAGGCGCCCTGCTGCGCCGCCTCGCCGACGTGCCCGGGGTGGAGGCGCTGGGTGTCGCCCGCCGGCCGCTGCCCCTGCCCCACTACGTTGCGCTGGACCTGTCGCGGCCGTTCGAGCTGCCGTTCCGGCCCGACGTGGTGGTCCATGCCGCCGCGCGGGTCACCCCCTGGGGCAGCCCCGCGCAGTTCGGGCAGCAGAACGTGGACACCACCGCGCAGGTGATCGACTTCTGCCGCCGCGCCGGCCATCCGCGCTTGTTGCTGGTGTCCAGCACCGCCGTGTTCTACCGCGAGGCGCACCAGTACGATCTGGACGAAGACAGCCCGATCGGCCCCGCCTTCCTGAATGAATACGCCCGCAGCAAGGCCGCCGCCGAACGCCTGCTGGCCGGCTACGAGGGCCCGTCGTGCATCCTGCGCCCGCGCGCCGTCTTCGGCCCGGGCGATACGGTGCTGCTGCCGCGCCTGCTGGCGGCCGCGCGGCGCGGCGGCGTGCCGCTGCTGGTCAGCCCCGGCGGTCCGCCGCAGATGGACCTGATCCACATCGACACCCTGGTGGAGTACCTGCTGCGCGCCGCCCAGGCGCCGCGGCTGGGCCCGGCCTACAACCTGACCAGCGCGCAGCCGGTGGACCTGCATGCCCTGCTGCAGCGGTTGCTGGCCGCCCTGCAGCTGCCACCGCCGCACCGCCGCGTACCGACCGCCCTGGCCCTGCGTGCCGCCAGCGTGGTCGAAGCCGGTTGGCGCGCCCTGCGCCTGCGCAGCGAGCCGCCGATCACCCGCTTCGGGGTGGCCGCCTTCGCCTATTCAAAGACCTTCAATCCGCAGCGCATGCTGGCCGACCTGGGGCCGCCACGGGTGTCGATGGAAGACGGTATCGAACGTTTCATCGACGAGCAGCGTGCGCAATGGGCGGCCTGAGCCTGAACGGGGTAGCGCTGGCCAGCCTGGTGCTGGCAGCCCTGTACCTGCTGCTGATGGGCCTGAAGGCAGCCGGCGCGCTGCGCATCCTCGGCCAGCGGCCGCTCCGGCCGCAGGCACCGGCCGGGTACGACGGCAGCGGCGTGGCCATCCTGCAGCCCATCCTCGGCGGCGACCCGCTGCTGGCGCAGGTGTTGCAGCACAACCTGCGGGCCCTGCCCGGCGCACATTTCCATTGGCTGCTGGACGACGCCGACAGCATCGGGCTGGCCACCGCCGCGGCGCTGTGCGCGGCGCATCCCGGCCACCACATCACCTGCCTGCGCTGCCCGGCCGCGCCGGAGGGCACCAACCCGAAGACCTTCAAGCTGGATGCCGTGCTGCCGCAGGTGCGCGAGCCGGTGCTGCTGGTGCTGGACGACGACGCGCGCCTGTCAGCGGCGGCGCTGGCGCAGCTGGTCGATGAGCTGGGCGCGGCCGACGCCGATCTGGTCACCGCCCTGCCGTGCTACCGCGATGACGGCGCCGCCGGTGCGCGCTTGATGGCGCAGTTCGTCAACAACAATGCCGTGCTGACCTACCTCGGCCTGCTGCCGTGGCTGGCACCGCTGTCGATCAACGGCATGTGCTACGCGCTGCGCAGCGAGCGACTGCGCGCGCTGGGCGGATTCACCCCGTTGCTGCGGATGCTGGCCGACGATCTGGCGCTGGCCCGCGCGCTGCGCCGGCAGGGTGCGCGCCTGTTCCAGTCCACCGCGCCGGTGGAGGTGCAGACGCATGTGCCCACCCTGCAGCGCTATCGCCAGCAGATGCACCGCTGGATGCTGTTCGCCGTGCTGCTGCTGCGCGACGAGTCACCACGCCTGCGCCTGCTGATCGGCGTACTGCATGGTCTTCCGCCGCTGCTGCTGTGGGCGCTGCTGATACTGGCCGCAGTGCCGCCGATCGGACTGCCGGCCCTCGTGGCCGCGCTGGTCGTGCTGCTGCGCACCTGCCTGCTGTTGCAACTGCAGCGCCGCGCCGGTGGGCGCGCCCGGCATCGCCCGCTGGCGTCGCTGCTGGCCGAACTGCTGCAGCCCCTGCACCTGCTGCACGCCGCCTGCGTACGTCGCATCCGCTGGCGCACCCGGCTGTACCAGGTGCGCGCCAACGATGATTTCCAGGGGGGCTGAATCGATGCCGGGCGCCCGCACGCCGCTGCAGCTGGCCTTCCTGACCGGGCAGAGCGATCCGGCCCGCTGCGCGCTCAGCCCGCAGCAGCGCGCCTTCGGCCAGGCCCTGCTGGCGCCGGGGCGGGTGCTGCACCCCTGCAATTTTCCTTACGACGCCGCCACGCCCGATCACCAACCGGCCGCACTACTGGCCGCCAGCTGGCACAACACCCGCCATTACCTGCGCTCGCGCCGCCCAGGCTTCGCAGCGACCCACGGCCCCGCGCTGGCCCAGCTGCTGCAGGCCGCACCGCACACCCTGCTGCTGGCCGGCAGCTGCGGGCTGGAACTGCTGGCCAACCTGGAGCTGCCGCCGGCCCTGGCGCAGCGCTGCAGCGTGCTGGCCTACGGGCCGGTGGCGCGCCGTGCACCGCAGGTGGCGCAGCTGCAGGTGCTGGTCGGGCGGCAGGACTGGGTCTCGCGGCTGGGCTGGCGCGGCGCGCGGCAGTGGATCGACAGCGGCCACATGGACTACCTGCAGCAGCCAGCGGTGCTCGCCATCGCCCGCGAACTAGCTGCGCGCCTGCAGCAGGAACAGGCATGAAGATCGAACTGCTCGCCCCGCCCTACAGCGGCCACCTGCATCCGATCCTCGCCATCGCCCGCCAGCTGCAGCCGCAGCATGAGGTGACGGTGCTGAGTACGCCGGGCGCGCAGGCCGCGATCTCCGCCAGCGGACTCAACGGTGGCGTGCTGCTGTCGGCGGACCAGGAAGCGGCGCTGTGGCAGATCGCCAACCCGCCCACGCCGGTCAAGGCCAACCCGCTGCGGCTGCACGCCCAGCTGACCCAGGCGCTGCGCCTGATGGAACAGATGCGACAGGCGCTGCAGGAGCGCTGGCAGCATGCGCGCCCGGATCTGGTCATTGTTGATTTCACCCTGCCACCGGCAGGCCTGCTGGCAGCCGAGCTCGGCAGCCGCTGGTGGACCAGCCTGCCCTCGCCCTGCGTGCTGGACTGCAGTGACGGTCCACCGCCATACCTGGGCGGGCTCAGCCCCGCGCGCACTGGCTGGCAGGCGCTGCAGCACGCCTGCGGCCGGCAGCTGACCCGCGTGTTCAAGCGCGGCGTACACGCGTGGCAGCGCTCGGCCATGCAGCGGCTGGGGGTGCCGTCGATCTATCGCGCCGATGGCAGCGAGCGGGTCTATTCAGATGAATGCATCCTCGCGCTGGGCGTGCCGGAACTGGAATTCCCCCGCACCTGGCCACGGGCGCTGCAGTTCATCGGGCCGATGCTGCACACCCCACCCGGCACCCATGCGCCGCCGCCATTCGTACAGGGTGCGCGGCATCTGCTGGTCACCGCCGGCACCCACCAGGACTGGATCAAACCGCGCCTGGCCGAGGCGGCGGCGACGCTGGCGGCGCTGCATCCGCAGTGGCAGATCCACGTCAGTGATGGGCACGCGGATGAAACACACAGCGCCCCGCAGCCGCTGCCGAACCTGCACCGGCTGCCCTTCGTCGATTACGCGCGCCACCTGCACCGCTATGACCGGGTGCTGCACCACGGCGGCGCCGGCGTGATGTACCACGCGCTGCGCGCGGGCGTGCCGTCGCTGGTATTTCCGCTGGATTACGACCAGTTCGACCACGCCGCACGCCTGCAGGCCGCAGGCGCGGGGCTGTGGCTGCGTGACCTGGACCAGCTGCCGGCGCTGTTCGCGCGCGCGTTGCAGGCCGATGCGTTCCCGGGGCTGGCGGCCCTGCAGGCGTCGGTGCAGCGGCATCTGGCGGTGGAAGCGGTGCTCGACCGCGTCGCATCGCTCGAGCGGTAGCGCCGGGCCACGCCCGGCGTAGATCGACCCCGAAAAAGCAAAATGCCCGCAGGTCCAGGACCGACGGGCATCTTCGTTGACACTTCAAACTCTGCTGGCGGAGCGGACGGGACTCGAACCCGCGACCTCCGGCGTGACAGGCCAGCATTCTAACCAGCTGAACTACCGCTCCACATGGGCAGAACTTGTTGGGATCCGGGATGGCGGAGCGGACGGGACTCGAACCCGCGACCTCCGGCGTGACAGGCCAGCATTCTAACCAGCTGAACTACCGCTCCACAGCACTTCCAGATACCCCTGCTTGCAACTTGGCGGAGCGGACGGGACTCGAACCCGCGACCTCCGGCGTGACAGGCCAGCATTCTAACCAGCTGAACTACCGCTCCACGTTTGCTGCAAACCTTTCTGTTTCTTCCGGCCGAGGCCGGTTGAAACAAGGCGCCCGGTTGCCCGGAAGCCTTTGAAACTGGCGGAGCGGACGGGACTCGAACCCGCGACCTCCGGCGTGACAGGCCAGCATTCTAACCAGCTGAACTACCGCTCCAGTTGTGTTGCTGTTTTCCCGCAGGGCGAACCCTTGAAGAAAACAAAGCCCCCAGTTGCCCGGGGGCCTCGCGTCAAAGTGGCGGAGCGGACGGGACTCGAACCCGCGACCTCCGGCGTGACAGGCCAGCATTCTAACCAGCTGAACTACCGCTCCACACTTAACTTTTACTGCGGTGCTGTGGTGGGTGCTGAGGGTTTCGAACCCCCGACCCTCTCCGTGTAAAGGAGACGCTCTACCGCTGAGCTAAGCACCCCAGCGAGCCGCTTAGTTTACAGCATCCTTCAGGGCCTTACCAGCCTTGAACGACGGATTCTTCGAAGCAGCGATCTTGATGGTGTCGCCGGTCTTCGGGTTGCGGCCGGTGCGGGCAGCACGGTCGCGGACCTGGAAGGTACCGAAGCCAACCAGGGTGACCGCATCGCCGTCCTTCAGCGCCTTGGTGACGGCAGCAACGACGGCATCGACAGCGCGGCTGGACTCGGCCTTGGTCAGGTCGGCGGCTTCAGCAACGGCATCGATCAATTCGGTCTTGTTCATTCTCTACAACTCCTTTGGCGGTGGGTTCCGCTTATTCGACAGGGAAGCAACCGCACGCGATGCGCGCACGGCCGCCATGTGGAAACTGTTCGCCGAATTCAGTGATCACCAGACTGCGATCACTCATTCGCGGGTGCTGCTTTTATACCAGCGCCCCTACCCCCACGCAAGGTGGAAAGCCAGCAACGACGCGGGTTTCAGGCATTTCGACAGCGCGCGTCAATGCTTGACGCGCGCGTTTCCACTCGGTTTGGCCTTGCTGCGCACCGTGACGCGCTGCGCACTCTTGCGCGCCTTCTTCGGTGCCAACGGACGCTCCAGCGCCAGGTCCAGCACTTCCTCGATGTACTTCACCGGCACGATCTGCAGATCGCGGGTGACGTTGGCCGGAATGTCAGCCAGGTCCTTGCGGTTCTCCTCGGGGATGATGACCGTGCGGATACCGCCACGCAGTGCCGCCAGCAGCTTTTCCTTCAGGCCACCGATGGCGGTGACGCGACCGCGCAGGGTGATCTCGCCGGTCATCGCCACGTCGGCACGCACCGGCACCTTGCTCAGCATCGACACCAGCGAGGTGACCATCGCCGCACCGGCACTGGGGCCGTCCTTCGGCGTGGCGCCATCGGGCACGTGCACGTGCACGTCGTGCTTCTGCAGGAAATCCGCATCGATACCGAAGCCGACAGCGCGCGAACGCACCACCGACAGCGCTGCCGACGCCGATTCCTTCATCACGTTGCCGAGCTGGCCGGTCAGGATCAGCTGGCCCTTGCCCGGCACCAGGGTCGATTCGATCTGCAGCAGATCGCCGCCCACTTCGGTCCAGGCCAGGCCGGTGACCAGGCCGATCTCGTTGGCTTCTTCGGCGCGGCCGAAATCGAAGCGGCGCACGCCCAGGTACTTGTCCAGGTTCTTGCTGGTGACGCTGACCAGGGCCTTGGACTTCTTCGCGCCCTTCTTCGCCTTCACCGGCTGCGGGCCGGCCAGGGCGATTTCCTTCACCACCTTGCGGCAGATCTTGGCGATCTCGCGTTCCAGGTTGCGCACGCCGGATTCGCGCGTGTAGTAGCGCACGATGTCCTGGATGGCATCGCTGCCGATTTCCAGTTCTTCCGGCTTCAGGCCATTGGCCTTGATCTGCTTCGGCGACAGGTAACGGGTGGCGATGTTGAGCTTCTCATCCTCGGTGTAGCCGGGGATGCGGATCACTTCCATGCGGTCCAGCAGCGGGCCCGGAATGTTGAGCGAGTTGGAGGTCGCCACGAACATCACTTCGGACAGGTCCAGGTCCACTTCCAGGTAGTGGTCGTTGAACGCGTTGTTCTGCTCGGGGTCGAGCACTTCCAGCAGCGCCGAGGACGGATCGCCACGGAAGTCCATCGACATCTTGTCGATCTCATCGAGCACGAACAGCGCGTTCTTGCTGCCGACCTTGTTGAGGTTCTGCACGATGCGGCCCGGCATCGAACCGACGTAGGTACGGCGGTGGCCACGGATCTCGGCCTCGTCGCGCACGCCGCCCAGCGACATGCGCACGAACTTGCGGTTGGTGGCCTTGGCGATGGACTGGCCCAGCGAGGTCTTGCCCACGCCCGGCGGCCCGACCAGGCACAGGATCGGGCCCTTCATCTGCTTCACGCGCGACTGCACCGCCAGGTATTCCAGGATGCGGTCCTTGACCTTGTCCAGGCCGTAGTGGTCGGCGTCCAGGGTGTCCTGCGCGGCCTTCAGGTCCTTGCGAACCTTGGTGCGCTTCTTCCACGGCACGCCCAGCAGCCACTCGAGGTAGTTGCGCACGACGGCAGCCTCGGCCGACATCGGCGACATCTGCTTGAGCTTGTTCAGCTCGTTGCGTGCCTTGGTTTCCACCGGCTTGGGCATGCCGGCTTCGGCGATCTTGCGCGCCAGTTCTTCCAGCTCGCCCGGCGCGTCGTCGAGGTCACCCAGTTCTTTCTGGATGGCCTTCATCTGTTCGTTGAGGTAGTACTCGCGCTGGCTCTTTTCCATCTGCGACTTCACGCGGCCGCGGATGCGCTTTTCCATCTGCTGCACGTCGATCTCGCCGTCGACCAGGCCCACCAGCATCTCCAGGCGCTCGCCCACGGCCAGCGTTTCCAGCAGGCGCTGCTTGTCGGCCAGGCGCACGCTGATGTGCGCGGCGATGGTATCGGCCAGGCGTGCCGGCTCATCGATGCCGGCCAGGGTCTGCAGCAGCTCCGGCGGCAGCTTGCGGTTGGTCTTGACGTACTGCTCGAACAGCGACATCAGCGAGCGGGCGATGGCCTCGATCTCGCGCGGTTCGCGCGGGTCGGCCGCGTCGATCTCCACGGCCTGGCCGTGCAGCGAGCCATCACGCTCGTCGACCTGGGTGACCTGCACGCGCGACAGGCCTTCGACCAGCACCTTGATGGTGCCGTCGGGCAGCTTCAGCAGCTGCAGCACCTGCGCCAGCGTACCGACCTGGTAGAGGTCGGCCGCATGCGGGTCATCGGTCTCGGCCGACTTCTGCGCCAGCAGCAGGATGCGCTTGTCTGCCTCCATTGCCTGTTCGAGCGCGTGCATGGACTTGTCACGGCCGACGAACAGCGGGATGACCATGTGCGGGAACACCACTACGTCGCGCAGCGGCAGGACCGGCAGGTCGAGGGTTTCACTTGGGGAACGGGCCATGGGGGCTCCAGGGAAGGGGAAAACCGCCTCCGGGAGGGCATCTTCCGGAGACAAAAAAAGCCGATGGCCCCGTTATGGGGCCATCGGCTTTCAGATGCAAGGCGTTCGTTCAAACTCCTTTCAAATCAAGGATTTGAAAGGATCACTCGGCGCCTGCGGCCTTCTGTTCAGGGGCCACCGGGGTCTGGTAGATCAGGTACGGCTCGGACTTGTGCTCGATCACCGATTCATCCACGACCACCTTGCTGACGTTTTCCTGCGAAGGAAGGTCGTACATGGTGTCCAGCAGGACCGATTCGACGATGGTGCGCAGGCCACGGGCGCCGGTCTTGCGCTTGAGCGCCTTCCTGGCGATGGCCGACAGCGCGTCCGGACGGAACTCCAGCTCGACGTTCTCCATCTCGAACAGCTTCTTGAACTGCTTGGTGATGGCGTTCTTCGGCTCGGTCAGGATCTTGATCAGGGCCGGCTCGTCCAGCTCCTCCAGGGTCGCCACCACCGGCAGGCGGCCGACGAACTCGGGGATCAGGCCGAACTTGATCAGGTCTTCCGGCTCGACTTCGGCCAGCACCTTGCCCACTTCCACCTTGCGCTCGGCGCTCTTGACCTTGGCACCGAAGCCGATGCCGCCGGCGTCGTTGGAACGCTGCTGGATCACCTTGTCCAGGCCGGCAAACGCGCCGCCACAGATGAACAGGATGTTCTTGGTGTCCACCTGCAGGAATTCCTGCTGCGGGTGCTTGCGGCCGCCCTGCGGCGGAACGCTGGCCACGGTGCCTTCGATCAGCTTCAGCAGGGCCTGCTGCACGCCTTCACCGGACACATCGCGGGTGATCGACGGGTTCTCGCTCTTGCGCGAGATCTTGTCGATTTCATCGATGTAGACGATGCCCTGCTGCGCCTTCTCGACGTCGTAGTCGCACTTCTGCAGCAGCTTCTGGATGATGTTCTCCACGTCCTCGCCCACGTAACCGGCTTCGGTCAGCGTGGTGGCGTCGGCCATGGTGAACGGCACGTTGAGCAGGCGGGCCAGGGTTTCGGCCAACAGCGTCTTGCCCGAACCGGTCGGGCCGACCAGCAGGATGTTCGACTTGGCCAGTTCGACCTCATCGTTCTTCTGCCGGCTCTCGATGCGCTTGTAGTGGTTGTAGACAGCCACGGCCAGGGTGCGCTTGGCCCGGTTCTGGCCAATCACGTACTGGTCGAGCACCTCGAGGATCTCGCGCGGCTTGGGCAGCGAACTGCGCGCCGACTGCGCCTTTTCCTCGAGTTCTTCACGGATGATGTCGTTGCACAGCTCCACGCACTCATCGCAGATGAACACGCTCGGACCGGCAATCAGCTTGCGCACTTCATGCTGGCTCTTTCCGCAGAAAGAGCAGTAGAGGATCTTGCCGGTGTCCGTGGAACGACCTTGGCGGTCTTCGCTCATGCTTCGCTTACCCAGTTACCCCACCCGCTGAACGGGGGTTCGATTCGAGAATAGCACAGGGCCGGAGGGACACCAGTCCCGGTCCGACCCTGCAGGAACGGGGCCTCCCTGGCCCCGTGAAGGCCGATCAACCGGCCTGGATCGACTCTTCCGGACGACGCTCCAGCACCTGGTCGACCAGGCCGTAGGCCACCGAGTCGACCGCGCTCTTGAAGTTGTCGCGCTCGGTGTCGCGGGCGATCGTCTCCAGCGACTGGCCGGTGTGCTTGGCCAGCACTTCGTTCAGGCGCGAACGCAGGGTCAGGATTTCACGGGCATGGATGTCGATGTCCGTGGCCTGGCCCTGGAAGCCGCCCAGCGGCTGGTGGATCATCACGCGCGAGTTCGGCAGCGCATAACGCTTGCCGGCAGCACCCGAAGCCAGCAGCAGGGCGCCCATCGAGGCGGCCTGGCCGACGCAGATGGTGCTCACGTCCGGCTTGATGTACTGCATGGTGTCGTAGATCGCCATGCCGGCGGTGACCACGCCACCCGGCGAGTTGATGTAGATGCTGATGTCCTTTTCCGGGTTTTCCGCTTCCAGGAACAGCAGCTGCGCCACCACCACGTTGGCCATGTGATCATCGATCGGGCCCACGAGGAAGATCAGGCGCTCCTTCAACAGGCGCGAATAGATGTCGTAGGCACGCTCGCCGCGGCTGGTCTGCTCGACCACCATGGGAACCATGTTCAGGGCTTTGGTCCGGTTGTCCATTTCGTGAGGTACCTGTCTTGGGGGAAACACCCCCGCGCCAGGGCAGGCGCGGGGTATGGGGAGATCCGCCCCGTATTACTGGCGGATCGCGTCCTGGAACGACAGCTTTTCTTCGGTGTGCTGGGCACGCTCGGCGATCCAGTCGATCACCTGCTCTTCCATCACGCGGTTCTGCAGGCCAGACATCAGCTGGGGGTCGTTGCGGTACATCTCAATGACCTGCTCCGGCTCTTCGTAGGTCGAAGCGATCAGACGCATCGTTTCATTCAGGCGCTTGGGCTCCAGGCGCAGGTCGTTGGTGCGGGCCACTTCGCCCACCACCAGGCCGACCAGCACGCGCTTGGCGGCGGCATCCTTGAAGCCTTCGTGGGCATCGGCCGGGACGTCACCGACGTTCTGGCCGTTGCGGCGGGCCTGCTCGACCTGCTGGGCCAGCATGGCGCGGGCTTCGTTCTCGACCAGGCGCGGCGGCATTTCCACCGACGCGTAAGCGGCGATCAGCTGCTCGCCCACTTCGCGGCGCAGGCGGTTCATCAGGGCGCCCTTCAGCTCGCGCTCCAGGTTGGCGCGGATGTCGCTGCGGAACTGCTCGACGTCGCCGCCCTTCACGCCGAAGCTCTTGATGAAGGCTTCATCGACGGCCGGCACGACCGGCTCGGACAGCTCGACGACCTTGACGGTGACCTGCACGGTCTTGCCTGCCAGCACCGGCACGCGCCAGTCAGCCGGGAACTCGACGTCCAGGGTCTTTTCTTCGCCCTTGGCCAGGCCGACCAGGCCCTTTTCGATGGTTTCGAACATCATGCCCTGGCCGAGCACGATCGAACCCTTCTCGGTGCCTTCGGCCGGCAGGCGCTCTTCGCCGGCCTGCGACCAGGTTTCCAGCGCGACCAGGTCGCCGTCCTGCGCGCCACGGGTGACCGGGGCCCAGGTGCGACGCTGGTTCTGCAGGTTCTCGATCATCTGGTCGATGTCGGCGTCGGTGATCTCAGCGGTGTGGCGCACCACGGTCAGCTTGCTGACGTCGATGTCGCCGAAGTCCGGCACCACTTCGACGGTGGCCACGAAGGAGAATTCACCTTCCTCGCCCTTGTCGATGCGCGGGCTGCCGACGATGCGCAGGTCGTGCTCGCGCACGGCGGCATCGAAGGTTTCGCGCAGCAGGCCGTCCAGCGCCTCGCCACGGACCTGCGCGCCGAAGCGCTGCTCGATCACCTTGGCCGGCACCTTGCCCGGACGGAAGCCCTTGATGCGGGTGGTACGGGCGATTTCGCCCAGGCGGCCGTTGATGTGGCTCTGCAGACGGTCTTCCGGCAGCGAGAAGCTCAGGCGGCGTTCCAGGTTGCCGATGGTTTCGATCGAAGCTTGCATGTTGACTCCTGCCACCGGTGGCCCACGCCCCCGGCTCGATGATTGGGATGAAACGGTTGTAAGGACACGACGTCTGGGACGCGCCTGCTTGCCGCAGCCCTTTAGTTTCGCCCAATTCGGCCTGCACTGCCAGCGCGTGGCGGTCAAGGGGCCGCAGGGAGCCCGATCAGGGCGGGGACAGGCCGGCACTGGTGCGAAAGGGGGGACTCGAACCCCCACGCCTTGCGACACTGGAACCTAAATCCAGGGCGTCTACCAATTCCGCCACTTTCGCGTGGCCGGCACAGGGGTTCATTGTCGCAGGCGGGGCTGGAAAGCGAAAGGCGTGACAAAGCTGAATGCGAATTACCGCGTGTTTCGCGCAGACTCGCCGGATTGCCCTGGCCGGACATCCCGATGGAGCACATCAGCACTGCCCCGCCCTCCCCGCGCACCTGGAACGCCTGGTGGAAGGCCACCTTTTGGCTGCTCGGCCTGGCCGTGGCCGGGCACTTCCTGTGGGCCACCGCGCAGCGCTATGTGCAGGTGACGCCCGAGGCCTACGGCATGTTCTGGGACCGGCGCAGCTGGCTGTGGCTGCACATCACCGGCGGCAGCCTGGCCATGCTGGCGGGGGCCAGCCAGTTCGTGGCGGCGTTGCGCCGGCGCTGGCCCACCCTGCACCGCTGGCTGGGGCGCACCTATCTGCTGGGCATCCTGCTGGGCAGTGCCGCCGTGGTCGGGCTGCTCATCACGACCCAGGGCTGGCTGGCACTGAAGCTCGCGTTTGCTGCCACCGGCCTTGCCTGGCTGATCACGTCATTGCGCGGCTACCGCACGATCCGCCGCGGCGAGATCGACGCCCATCGGCGCTGGATGCTGCGCAGCTACCTGGTGACCCTGTCGCCGGCGGTTTTCCGCCTGTTCCTGCTGGTACCGGCGTTGATGCAGCTGGCATCGCCGCTGGTGATGGTACCCAGCCTGCTGGTGCTGAGCTGGGCGCTGCCGCTGCTGGCCTACGAAACGGGACGCCGCCTGCCGCGACTGCGTGCGGCGCCGGTGCGGGCCCGGATGGCCTGAGCCACCGCGGGCCCTGCGGGATTACTGCGCTGGCTGGGCCGGTGCAGACGAGGACGGCGCCGCTGCAGGATCGGCTTTACGCAGTTCGACCGAGGAACCGTCTGCTGCGCGGGTGACCTCGACCGCCTCGGGCGTTGCGCCATCTTCCGATGGCACTGCCGGCTTCCCCGGCACCATGTCCGTACCCGCATCGCGCTCCACCGTCTGCGCGTGATCTTCGGCGGTCGCAGGCGGCTCGCCCGCCGTGCAGCCCACCAGCGCGAGCAGCAGCGCGCCAGACACGATCAGCCCCGCATCCCGTTTCATTGCAATCATCAACACTCACTCCACCTGCATGCGCCACTGGCGCGGAACATTCATTGGGAATGATGCGAAGTGCGATCGGTGAGATGCAGTGCACAGCATTGAAAACACTGATGACGCATGTAACCCGGTTTCAAGCATGGATGCGCGACTACCGCCGATCACCTGATCACAGACAAGAAAAAAGCCACTTGGCGAACCAAGTGGCTTTCGTCTGGTGGGCTGTCAAGGATTCGAACCTTGGACCTATTGATTAAGAGTCAACTGCTCTACCAACTGAGCTAACAGCCCGAAATCGGGGCGCGAATTATGACCCCATCCGCCTGGGGGATGCAAGCACTTCGTTCAACATCGTTGACGTCCGCGCTGCTCCGGGTACCGCACTATCTGAAGAAAAAAGCCACCTGGCATACCAGGTGGCTTCCGTCTTGGTGGGCTGTCAAGGATTCGAACCTTGGACCTATTGATTAAGAGTCAACTGCTCTACCAACTGAGCTAACAGCCCGTGAAACTCAGACGCACATTGTAGCGTGCATTCTGTTTATTGCAATACCGTGTCGGCGTTGCCGATGCGGTTGAAACAGTGGGGTGGCTGAGGGGATTCGAACCCCCGACCACCGGAATCACAATCCGGTACTCTAACCAACTGAGCTACAGCCACCACTGAAACTTTGCTTCATCGCCGATGCGGCTGGCGTTGGAGCCTGATACGTTGCCTTGAGCGGGCGGAAGCAGAAGTTCCGTCCCCCGAAGCGAGTCCGGCATTTTCCGGGAGTCGCGCGGGAATTGCAAGCACTTCTTCACATTGATGTGCAGGGGCCTGCCCGGGGCCGACGGCACCCGCCACTCAGGGATCGCTGGCCGAGATGACCCGGGTCGTTTCGCCTGCTTCATCCAGGAACGCCAGCGTCGCCTCGCCCTTCGGCGTGACCTGCAACTGCAGCCGCGGATTCCCCTCTGCATCCAGCAACTGCAGCATCGCGTTGCGCGAACCGGACTTGCCGAGGAAGACGCGACGGGTGATCGCCGCCTCGCCCGCCTTGGCCAGGCGTTCGTCATCGGCCGAAAAAGTCGGGCGCTTCAGGCCATCGGCCACGTCGTTGAACATCAACCCCGCGAAACTGCCCTCCGGACCGTCCAGACCCAGCAACTGCAACTGCTGGTCCTGCTGGTAACGATCAAAGGTAAGGCTCATCCCGCTGTCCGGACGCCCATCCTTGCCCAGCGCACCGTTGAAGATCAGGCCACCGTTCTCGGTGCCCTCGTCATTGAGGAACAGCATGCCGGCCATGGGCCGCTTGTGCGCAGTGATCTCCTCGCCTTTCATGAAGCCACCGGGGAAACGCGTGCGATTGGACACGACCAGGCGCAGGGTGCCGTCAGGTTCGCGGATGTTGATGCGCTGCGCATCGATGACATCGAACGAAGCATCGCGATGGGCGCTGGCACCCATCAGCAGGCCGGCCACCGCCAGCAGGGTGACGCCGCCGCAGTACAGCGAAAGCCGCCGTTGGCTGCTGCGCAGGCGCTGCACTTCCGCGGCGAGGTCGTTGTCCCGGGCTGCCTGTTCCGTCATGCATCTCACTCCTTTGATGGGGCACGAAATGCGGACAACGCGCTGCCCCGGACGGCCTTGTCCGAGCGCTGACTGTAGCGAGTGGCCGCCAGGAGGGCAAAGCGCCGCAAGCCAGCGACGCTTCGCCCCTGAACCTCCTGCCGCTCAGTGGGTCTGGTCGGCACCCGTCAGGTAGACAGGCTCCGGATCAACCACGGAATTGACTTCCTTGGACAGGTAGCCACCCTGCACGTTTTCATAGCGGATGGCGGTATCCCAGACGACGGCGGTGACAACGCGCCACCGTGCCTCCGGCAGCTTGGAGAACTTGAAGTTCCCCGACGCATCACACATCGCGTGGTGGACCAGAACCCTGGCCCGCTCATCAAGGCTTGCGGTGACCGGATCCATCACCCCCTCGAAATACGGTCCGATGGGAATGGCATACACGTCACTGCCGGCACAGGTCACGATGCCGCCGCCGCGCTGGCGCAGGAATGCCTGCCCCATGATGGAGGTCGTCCCCTGCCCCACGTAGTTCTCGTACCGGAATGCTTCCACATCCCAGTAATCAGGCGCCGCCACGATGGGCTCGGGGTTCTTGCAGCGGTAGTAGTCGGCGATGACCTCGCTGCGCTTGCCGATGAAGCCCAGCACCTGCGAGTTCTTGTCGGAGTTGACGACAACGACGGTGTCAGCGCCGACACGCGCAGCGTTTTCTTCATGCCATGGGTTGCAGTGATCAAGACTCCGCGTGGTCTTGCACAACTTGCGCTCCACCCTGACGCAGGCGGAAACATCGGCGTCATTGTCGATCTTTGCGAAGGATTCCGCCGTCGCCGCCATCGGCAGCAGGCACATCACTGCCAGAGCCATTCCGTGCTTTTTCATTTCACCCCCGTTCCTGATCGGCAATCTTCGCACGATGCCGAGCGGTCCCGGCGGGGGTTGCGGCTGGACAGGATGCAGGCGGGCTGCCGGTGCAGCGTGGGCAGGAGGCAATACCGGAGGCAACTCCGGAAGGGCTCAATACTGACCAGAAAGGAAGTCCAAGCCATTGATTCCAATGGCGCGCCCGACAGGAATCGAACCTGTAACCGCCGGCTTAGAAGGCCGGTGCTCTATCCAGTTGAGCTACGGGCGCCCGAACCGGAACGGCGTCCAATCCGACGTAATGGGATTGGTCGGGGTAGAGGGATTCGAACCCCCGACATCCTGCTCCCAAAGCAGGCGCGCTACCAGACTGCGCTATACCCCGGCACTGCAATCCCCTCGGGCAGGGCCCGGGGAGCTGGTCATTGTGAACAAGCGCAGCGCAGCCTGTCAACGCAGCGGGCCCGACCAGGCGCCACCGCTACGCCACCTTACCCGGCCATGGGCTATGCTCGCGGCAATCGGCCGGATGGCCGTAACCACCCCTTTCGCACGGAGATCTCGCATGCGCAGCGGCAACCCGGCTCTTTCAGAGTCGACTTTCCTTGATCTGGCCAGCGGCTCGGTGGTGACCCACCCCGACCAGGCGATGACCCTCAACGGCACCGTCAACAAGACCGGCATCCTGCTGCTGCTGACCGTGCTGACCGCCGCCTTCGCCTGGAACCAGTCGATCAACCCGCTCGGCGAGGTGATGCCCAGCGCCACGCTGTACACCATTGGCGGCGCGATCGGCGGCCTGGTGCTGGCAGTGGTGACCTCCTTCAAGAAGGAATGGTCGCCGGTCACCGCGCCGATGTACGCACTGGTGGAAGGTCTGTTCCTGGGCGCCATCTCGGCCCTGTTCAACATGAAGTTCCCGGGCATCGTGTTCCAGGCCGTGCTACTGACCTTCGGCACCCTGTTCGCCCTGCTGCTCGCCTACCGCAGCGGCCTGATCAAGGTCACCGAGAACTTCAAGCTGGGCGTGGTCGCCGCCACCGGTGGCATCGCTCTGCTCTACCTGGCCTCGTTCGTGCTGAGCTTCTTCAACATCAACGTGCCGATGATCCATGACGCCAGCCTGCTGGGCATCGCCTTCAGCCTGTTCGTGGTGGTGGTGGCCGCGCTGAACCTGGTGCTGGATTTCGATTTCATCGAGACCGGCGTGGCCCAGCGTGCGCCGAAGTACATGGAGTGGTATGGCGCATTCGGCCTGATGGTGACCCTGGTCTGGCTGTACGTGGAATTCCTGCGCCTGCTGTCGAAGATCCAGCAGCGCTGAACCCAATCAGGCCGTAAACGACAAGCCGTGATCCGCAAGGGTCGCGGCTTTTTCGTGGGTCTCACGCGGTAGAGTCGAGCTTGCTCGACTGCCTCCGATCCAGTCGAGCAAGCTCGACTCTACGGAACCCCCACCCCATGTCCGACACTTTCCACAGCTACCGCCCGGCCGACGGCCACCGCCTGCCGCACGATCCGTTCAACGCCATCATCGGCCCGCGCCCGATCGGCTGGATCTCCAGCTGCGATGCCGACGGCGCCCTGAACCTGGCGCCGTACAGCTTCTTCAACGCCTTCAACTACACCCCGCCGATCATCGGCTTCTCCAGCCAGGGCCGCAAAGACTCGCTGCACAACATCGAGGCCACCGGCGAATTCGTCTGGAATCTGGCCACCTTCGACCTGGCCGAGGCGATGAACGAAAGCTGCCGCGCGGTCGCGCCGGAGGTCGATGAGTTCAGCCTGGCGGGACTGGCGCCGCTGGCGTCCACCCAGGTGCGCCCGCCGCGCGTGGCGCAGAGCCCGGTCAGCATGGAATGCCGCTGCACGCAGATCGTGCGCCTGCGCGATGCCGCCGGCCAGGACACCAACGGCTGGCTGGTGCTGGGTGAGGTGGTGGCGGTGCATATCGATGCGCGGCTGCTGGTCGATGGCATCTATGACACCGCTGCGGCCGACCCGATCCTGCGCGGTGGCGGCCCGGCCGATTACTTCCGGGTGAGCGCCGAACAGCGTTTCCGCATGTTCCGCCCTGCCTGAGCCTCAGCGCGACAGCAACACCGGCAGCGCCGAGCACAGCAGGGCGATGCCGGACGCGGTCAGCAGGCCCAGCACGATCTGCCGGAAGCGCGCCTCGCTGATGCCGATGTACAGCCGCGCGCCGAGCAGCGTCGGCACCAGCATGGCCGGGGCCACAATGGCGAAGTACGGCAGCATCTGCCGGGTGACCATGCCATTGCCCACGTAGGTGGCCATGGTCACCGCCAGCATGGCCAGGTTGAAGTTCTGGATGACCGCGCGCTGCTCGTCCTTGCCGAAGCCGCGCAGCGTGCTCCACAGCGTCGGCACCGGCCCGGCGAACCCGCCGATGCCACTGAGCACGCCACCGGCCATGCCGGCCACTGCGTCGCCGATGCGCCCACCGACCGCGATCGGCGGCAGCCGGCGCACCACCAGCATCACCGGGCACCAGACCGCCAGAAAACCACCCAGCAACGCCTTGAACCAGGCCATGTCCAGCTGCGGCAGCACCAGCACGCCCAGCGGAATGCCGGCCAGGCCGCCCAGCACGAACGGCAGCAGCAGGCGCAGGTTGAAGCCGCGCCGCACGGTGAACACCGCCAGCAGCTGGCCGGTGAGCGCACCGAATACCGACAGCGCTGCGGCCAGGCGCGGGTCCAGTCCCCACGCCCAGAACGACATCGCCACCATCCCGAAGGCGAACCCGGACAGCCCCTGTACGAAACCCGCGACGATCGCGCCGATCGCCACCAGCAGATAGACCGGATCCATCACGTTCCTCGTTGCCGTGGCGTGGCTACTCTGCCCCGCCCGTCCATGCAGCGTAGTGCGCCGCCAGGTGATCGACCAGCGCGCGCACTTTCGGTGCGAGTGCACGGGCATGCGGGTACAGCGCGAAGTAGCAGCGCTGGCCGGCATTCCAGGCCGGCAGCACGCGGATCAGGCGGCCGGCGCGCAGATCCTCCTGCACGGTCAACGCCGTGAACAGGCTGATGCCCATGCCGGCCAGCACCGCTCCGTGCAGGGCCGGCGTGGCATCCACGCGCAGGCGCTGGCCGGCCTCGATGCTGGCGCTGGTACCGCGCGGCCCCTGCAGGTGCCACGGCGCACTGGCGGCGGTCGGGCTGAAGCCCAGCAGCGTGTGCTGCTGCAGGTCCGCCGCCTGCCGCGGCAGGCCGTGCCGGGCCACATAGGCCGGTGCCGCAACCAGGATGCGCGGGCAACGGGCCAGCTCGCGCGCCACCAGCTGGCTGTCCGGCAGCGACGGCGCAATGCGCAGGGCCAGGTCGAAGCCACCGCCGACCACGTCGACCAGCTGATCGTCGGCGGACAGGTCCAGCGAGACCTGCGGATAGCGGGCGAGGAAGCCGGGCAGCCAGTGCGGCAGTTCCTGGCTGGCCACCACCTGCGGCACGCTGATGCGCAGGCGGCCGCTGGGCTCGGCCTGCCCAGCGCGCGCGCGGTCATCGGCGGCCTGCAGGCGATCCAGCAGGCCCACGGCATCGCGGTAGTAGTCACGCCCGGCTTCCGTCAGCGACAGGCGGCGGCTGTTGCGGTCGAGCAGGCGCACCTGCAGGTGTTCTTCCAGTTGCCGCAGCTGCCGCGACATCGCCGAATGGGTGGTGCCCAGGCGCTCGGCGGCGGCGGTGAAACTGCCCGCTTCGACGATGGTGCGCAGCGCGCGCAGGGCGGCGAAGTGGTCCATCGAGGGCAGCTCCCGGTTGCGGAGCCCGCGATCTGCGGGCCCCGCCAGCTTATCAAGCGCCGTCGCCGGCCCTGCGCACTGGCAGCGCCAGCAGCGCCTCGGTGCTGATGACCTCACCAAAGGCATCTTCGATCTGTGCCAGCGAGGCTTCGTGCAGCGCGCGATGACCGATGCGCTGGCCGCCGGCCAGATCCAGGTCACGGCTGGCGGTGGCATCGCCGGCCACGATCACCCGGTAACCGCGCGGCGCCGCAGCGGCATCGCGCGCTGCACCCACCACGCAGGCATGGGTCTGCAGGCCGGTAACCAGCAGGGTGTCGATACCAGCGTCCTGCAGCACCGTGTCGAGCACGGCGGCCGATGCACCAGCAAACACGCTGACATTGTCCTTCTGCACCACCGTCTCGCCCTGGCGCGGCTGCAGATCGCGATGGAAGGCGGCATTGACGCTGCCCTGCGCGAACAGCGGCGCGCCGGCCGGCAGCACGTGCTGCACGTGGATCACCCGGATGCCGTTGGCGTCGGCGAACTGCACCACACGCTTGGCCTGCTGCAATGCGGCCACGCCATCGGGAATGACCATGCGGCCACCGGCGAAGCCGGGCGCGGCGCTGGCATCGAAGTATTCGTTCTGGAAATCGATGACCAGCAGCGCGGTCTTCGCCGCATCGAGAGATGTGGTTGAGGGGGCACCGGCCATGTGGCGGATGGTGGGATGGGCCGGCTCGGCCGCGGCGACCGGTGCGGTGGCGGCCATGCCGATCAGGCTGGCCAGGCCGAAGGCGGAAAGGTTCATGGGCAACTCCTGTGCGGTGGGAAGTAGGCACAGGATGCGGAGCGGATGGCGCACGAACCAGCCGCCTCCGGGCACATGATCTGTGCGGGAAACGCACCGTTGCCCATAAACGCAACGGGGCGCCCGAAGGCGCCCCGCTGTGGATCAACCGAGGTTGGCCGGCCGCTTACAGGCGGCTGGCGATGGCCTGGGCGAAGCTCATGGTGGTACCGGTGCCGCCGAGGTCGCCGGTCAGCGAATCCTTGGCTTCCATGGTGGCCACGATGGCCTTGCGCAGGCGCTCGGCGTTCTCCGGCTGGCCGATATGGTCCAGCATCTGTGCGGCCGCCAGCAGCAGCGCGCACGGGTTGGCCTTGCCCTGGCCGGCGATATCCGGCGCGGTGCCGTGCACGGCTTCGAAGATCGCCGCGTCCTTGCCGATGTTGGCACCCGGGGCCAGGCCCAGGCCGCCGACGAGGCCGGCGCACAGGTCGGAGATGATGTCGCCGAACAGGTTGGTGGTGACGATCACGTCGAACTGTTCCGGACGCATCACCAGCTGCATGCAGCAGTTGTCGACGATCATTTCCTGGAACTCGATCTCCGGGTACTGCGCGGCCACTTCACGGGCGACGTTCAGGAACAGGCCCGAGGTCGACTTGATGATGTTGGCCTTGTGCACGGCGGTGACCTTCTTGCGGCCGACGCTGCGGGCCAGCTCGAAGGCGTAGCGCACGATGCGCTCGGAGCCCTTGCGGGTGATGCGGGTGCCGGAGAAGGCGGTCTCGCCGTCAGCCGAGACTTCCTGGCCTTCGGCCAGGTACGCACCTTCGGTGTTCTCACGAACGGTGATCAGGTCGACCTTGTCGAAGCGCGACTTGGTGTTCGGGAAGGTGTGGGCCGGACGCACGTTGGCGTACAGGTCGAAGTGGCGGCGCAGGCTGACGTTGATCGAGGTGAAGCCACCACCGACCGGGGTGGTCAGCGGGCTCTTCAGCGCGACCTTGTTGCGCGCGATCGATTCCAGGGTCACCGCCGGCATCAGGTCGCCGTGCTTTTCCAGGGCCGCCAGGCCGGCGTCCGCATCTTCGTACTCCAGGCCAGCGTTGAGCTGGTCGAGGACGAACAGGGTGGCGTCCATGATTTCCGGGCCGATGCCGTCGCCGCGGATGACCGTAATTTTCTGCGTCATTGATCGATGTTCCGAACAGGGGGGAATACGCCGTCCGGACGTGCCCGGAAACGCCGGCGCTAAGGAAGTTTCACCCGCAATTATGCCTTAGCCGGGCCCGGCTACCCAAGTAGACCATGGTCCCGACCCCGGCAAAGGCATAATTGCCCGCGCATTCCTCCTCTACCCCCGCCTGCCGGCGCGCCCCTTCAACAAGAAGGGGCTCCTGGGCTGAGAGATCGCGGTAAAGGCCCCTGCGCGCGTCCGGTAGCGCCGGGCCATGCCCGGCGGCCGTTTGTTCAGGTGTCCGCCGGCCAGCGGCCGGTGCTACCTCAGTGCTCGTGCGCTTCCGGGGCGGCGGCGCCGCCTTCAAGCTGGTCGAGGAAGTCGACCGCGCGACGCAGGTGCGGGATCACGATGGAACCGCCAACCACCAGGCCGACCGAGAAGGTCTCGAAGAACTCCTCGCGGGTCACGCCGGCGTCCTTGCACTGGGCCACGTGGTAGCTGATGCAGTCGTCGCAGCGCAGCACCATCGAGGCCACCAGGCCCAGCAGTTCCTTGGTCTTCACGTCCAGCGCGCCGGCCTGGTAGGTCTGCGTGTCCAGGGCGAAGAAGCGCCGCACCACCTGGTTCGGCTCGCCCAGGATGCGCTCGTTCATGCGCTTGCGGAAATCGGTGAATTCGGCGATGCGGTCCTTGCTGCCGTCGTCGGCCGCGCTCATGCCTGGCCCTGCCCGGCCAGCAGCGGCTCGAGCTTGCCTTCACGGTGCAGGGCCATCATGTCGTCGTAGCCGCCGACATGGACGTCACCGACGAAGATCTGCGGCACGCTGGTGCGGCGGGTCAGGGACATCATCTTCTCGCGCTCGACCGGGTCCAGGTCGATGCGGACCTCGGTCCACTGCTGGCCCTTGCTCTTGAGGAAGTTCTTGGCGGCCACGCAGTACGGGCAGACGGCGGTGGAATAGATGGTGATGGCGGGCGAACCGCCAGCGGGCTGGGCTGTCACGGGAAACTCCACGATGGATCGACGGTCCATATATGGTACCGGTGTGCTGGAATTTCCACGCCACGACCGCAACACTGTGGATTAACGAATGGTTGCCCCCTGCCCTGCCACGCTTGGCGCGCCCTGCCCGAGGACCTCCCGCTTGCGAGCCCTGCTGCTGTCTACCGCCGTCACCCTGGCCCTGGCCATGCCGTTGGCCCAGGCCCAGGAGAAGCTGCCGGACATCGGCTCGTCGGCCGGCGAGCTGCTGACCCCGGCACGGCAGGCCGAGTACGGCGCGATGATGCTGCGCGAGCTGCGCAACTACGGCTACCTGCTGGACGACCCGCTGGTCAACGACTGGCTGCAGACCATGGGTACCCGCCTGGGTTCCAACAGCGACCAGCCCCGCCAGCCCTATACGTTCTTCATCATGAAGGACCGCCAGATAAACGCCTTCGCGACCCTGGGCGGCTACATCGGGGTCAACGCCGGCCTGGTGCTGACCGCCGAGCGCGAGGACGAGGTGGCAGCGGTGCTGTCCCACGAAATCGCCCACGTCACCCAGCAGCACGTGCTGCGCGGGGTCGAGCGCGCCCAGCGCGACCAGATCCCGATCCTGCTGGGCATGCTGGCGGCAGTGGTTGCCGCCCAGGCCAGCAACAGCACCTCCTCCGGCAACGCGACCATGGCCGCGATCAGCTCGGGCATGGGCCTGATGCAGCAGCGGCAGATCAATTACACCCGCTCCAACGAATCGGAGGCCGACCGGCTGGGCATCCGCACCCTGTCCCGCAGCGGCTACGACGTGGACGCCATGGCCGGCTTCTTCGAGCGGATGTCGGCGGCCATGCGCGGCAACGACGGCGGCTACCAGGCCCCGGACTTCCTGCAGACCCACCCGGTCAACACCACCCGCATCAGCGAGGCCAAGGCGCGCGCCCAGCAGATGAAGAAGGACACGGTGCTGCTGACCACCAGCACCCCCACCGGCGAGCGCAAGGAGCGGGTGAACCCGGCCGACCCCAGCCTGGGCGAGCCGCTGCTGCGTGGCAGCAACCCGCTGCTGCCCAGCACCGTGCTGCGCCTGCCGATCGGCCAGCTCAGCCGCGGCGCCAGCGGTGATTTCGACTGGGCCCGCGAGCGCCTGCGGGTTCTCAGCGCCGACACCACGCCGGACCTGGAGCGCGAATACGCCGACCTGGCCCGGCGCCAGAAGGACGGCCTGACCGACGCCCAGCGCTATGGCCAGGCCCTGGCCGCCATGCGCGGCGGCCGCAGCGGCGCCAACCAGGCCCGTCAGGCCTTGGCCAGCCTGCTGCAGACCCATCCGGACAGCCTGTTCGTGGCCCTGGCCCTGGGTGAAGCCGAATCCCGTGCCGGCCAGCCGGTCCAGGCCAACGCGCGGTTCGAACAGATGCTGCGCGAGCACCCCAACAGCCGCCCGGTGGCGCTGACCTATGCCGAGATCCTGAATGAACAGGGCGGTCGCGAGGCCGGCCAGCGCGCGCAGGCGATGCTGCGGCCGCTGCTGTCGCAAAGCGGTAACGATCCGGTATTCCAGCAGCGTTACGCCCGCGCCAGCGAGCTGGCCGGGGACAGCGTGCGGGCCAGCGAGGCCTATGCCGAGGCGGCCTTCCTCGGTGGCCGCCCGGAGCAGGCGCTGATGCAGCTGCAGGCGCTCAAGCGCAATCCCGAGCTGGACTATGTCGGCCGCGCGCGGGTGGACGCCCGCATCGAGACGATCACCCCGACCGTACTGGAGCTGCGCCGCCAGGGTGTGCAGGACCCGGAGCTGGACCGGCGCTGAGCGCCGCATGACCGGGGCATGGCAATCAGCGCCGATCCCGGCCAGGTAGTCACAAACATGTCATCAAACCGTAGTCTACTGGCACCACTCCAGTAACCGAGCCCTACGGTGTCCTCGTGCAGAAACGCATCCTGATCGTCGATGACGAGCCCGCGATCCGCGAAATGGTCGCCTTCGCCCTCCGCAAGGGCGATTACGAACCTGTCCACGCCGGCGATGCCCGCGAGGCCCAGACCGCGATCGCCGACCGCGTCCCCGACCTGATCCTGCTGGACTGGATGCTGCCCGGCACCAGTGGCCTGGACCTGGCCCGCCGCTGGCGCAAGGAAACTCTGACCCGCGAAGTGCCGATCATCATGCTGACCGCGCGTGGCGAAGAGAATGATCGCGTCGGCGGCCTCGAAGCCGGTGTCGACGACTATGTGGTCAAGCCCTTCTCGGCACGCGAACTGCTGGCCCGCATCCGCGCGGTCATGCGCCGCGCCCGTGACGATGACGAGGACGGCAGCGTGGCGGTCGGCCCGATCCGCATCGACGGCGCCGCCCACCGCGTGTTCGCCAACGACCAGCCGGTGCCGATCGGCCCGACCGAATACCGCCTGCTGCACTTCTTCATGACCCATCCCGAGCGCGTCTACACCCGCGCCCAGCTGCTGGACCATGTGTGGGGCGGCAGCGTGTACGTGGAAGAACGCACCATCGACGTGCACATCCGCCGCCTGCGCAAGACGCTGGAACCGTTCAATGCCGAGAACATGGTGCAGACCGTGCGCGGCGCCGGTTACCGCTTCTCCACCGCAACCTGAGCCTCGTCGTGCCGGCACCGCGCACCTGCCGGTGCCGGTGTCGGCAACTCTGCTATAACCCTCGGTTCACCGCGTGAACCGCCGCCTCCAACGACGAGACCGCAATGCCCCGCCACATCCGCTCCGCCTGGTTGAAGACGCTGGCCTCCGTGGCAGCGGTATTGGTGCTGGCCGGCGTGGTCGGGTGGTTCAGTGGGCACCTGTGGCTGTGCATCGCGCTGGCCGCACTGGGCACGCTGACCTGGCATTACTGGCGCCTGCGCTGCGTGCTGCGCCGGCTGACCGCGCGCCAGCGCTGGGAAACCGCCGAGGAAGGGTCCGGCGTGTGGAACGAGCTGGACCGCCTGCTGTACCGCAACCAGGTGGAAATGCGCGTGCGCAAGCGCCGCCTGCTGGACATGCTGCGCAGTTACCGCGCCGCTGCTGCGGCCCTGCCCGATGCAGTGGTGGTGCTGGACCGCAACAGCCAGCGCGTGCAGTGGTTCAACGAAGCGGCCACCGCCCTGCTCGGCCTGCATCATCCCGGCGATCTGGGTGAAGCCCTGGTCGAACGCCTGCAGCCGATGCCGCTGGCGCACTGGCTGGCCGGCGGCCGCAATGCCGAACCGATCCTGGACGTGCCCTCGCCGGTGGATCCGGCAATCCGGCTGAACCTGCGCCTGATTCCGTATTCCTCCGATTACTGGCTGCTGATCGCCCGCGACGTCAGCAAGCTGCTGCGCCTGGAACAGGTGCGCCGCGACTTCGTCGCCAACGTGTCCCACGAACTGCGCACCCCGCTCACCGTGGTGCACGGCTACCTGGACATGATGGATCCGGAAGACTTCCCCGGCACCGGCCCGATGCTGGAAGAAATGCGCAAGCAGAGCCAGCGCATGGCCCAGCTGGTGGAAGACCTGCTGACCCTGTCGCGGCTGGAATCGCAGGAACACAGCGAAGCGGAGACCGTGGCGATGCAGCCGATGCTGGCCACCCTGCGCCGCGAAGCCGAAGCGCACAGCCAGGGCCGGCACCAGATCAGCATCGACGACCTGGCCGGCGTGGACCTGCTGGGCTCCACCAAAGAACTGCACAGCGCGTTTTCCAACCTGGTCACCAACGCGGTGCGCTACACCCCGGCCGATGGCCGCATCGCCGTGGAGTTCCGCCGCGAAGGCGACGGCGTCGTGCTGGCCGTGCGTGACAGCGGCTACGGCATTCCCGCCACCCACCTGCCGCGCCTGACCGAACGTTTCTACCGGGTGTCCAGCAGCCGCTCGCGCGAGAGCGGTGGCACCGGACTGGGCCTGTCCATCGTCAAGCACATCCTCGGCCTGCACCACGCACGGCTGGAGATCGAAAGCGAAGTGGGCAAGGGCTCGGTGTTCTCCTGTCATTTCGATGCCGACCACGTGCGCCCGCGCGAGTCCGCCCCCCTGACCTCCATCGAAGAATGAAGCCATGAGCAGCCTCGGATCCCTCCCCCTCCCCGTGAGCCCGGACAACGATCCACTGCGTGACCCGGCGCTCTACATCAACCGCGAACTGTCCCAGCTGGATTTCAACTTCCGCGTGCTGGCACAGGCGATGGATCCGCAGGTGCCGCTGCTGGAGCGCCTGCGCTTCATGTGCATCTCCTGCACCAACCTGGACGAGTTCTTCGAGATCCGCGCCGCCGCCGTGCGCCACGCGCAGGAATTCGGCCTGCCGCCGGCCCCGGACGGCATGAGCCCGCAGGCCATCCTCAACGCCATCCACGACCGCGCCGCCGAACTGGTGGACCAGCAGTACCGCTGCTGGAACGAGACGCTGCGCCCGGCGCTGGCCGAGGCCGGCATCGGCGTGCTCGGCCGCCATTCGTGGAACCACCGCCAGAAGCGCTGGCTGCGCGCGTACTTCCGCAACGAGATCATGCCGGTGCTGTCGCCGCTGGGCCTGGACCCGGTGCATCCGTTTCCGAAGATCCTCAACAAGTCGCTGAACATCGTCGTCGTGCTGAAGGGCACCGATGCGTTCGGCCGCGCCGGCCACCTGGCCATCGTGCGTGCGCCACGTTCGCTGCCGCGCATCATCCAGCTGCCGGAAAGCCTGGGCGGCGGGCAGAACTTCGTGTTCCTGTCCTCGGTGCTGTCGGCCTTCGTCGACGAGCTGTTCCCGGGCATGGAAGTCCAGGGCGCCTACCAGTTCCGCGTCACCCGCAATTCCGAGCTGGTGGTGGACGAGGAAGAAGTGGAGAACCTGGCCCTGGCCCTGCGCGATGAACTGGTCGACCGCGGCTACCGGCCGGCGGTGCGCCTGGAGATCGCCGAGGACACGCCGAAGGACATCGTGCGCACCCTGCTGCAGAACTTCGGCCTGACCGAAAACGCGGTGTACCGCATCGATGGCCCGGTCAACCTCAACCGCATCATCCAGCTGTACGACCTGGTGCCGCAGCCGGACCTGAAGTACCCGCCGATGAACCCGCGCACCCTGCGCGACAGCGACGGCATCTTCGAGATCACCCGCCGCCAGGACCTGCTGCTGCACCATCCCTTCGATGCCTTCACCGCCGTGCTGGACCTGATCAAGCAGGCGGCGGTGGACCCGAACGTGCTGGCCATCAAGCAGACCCTGTACCGCACCGGCAAGGATTCGCTGATCGTCGATGCGCTCATCCAGGCCGCACGCAACGGCAAGGACGTGACGGTGGTGGTCGAGCTGCGCGCGCGCTTCGACGAAGAAGCCAACCTGGGCCTGGCCGACCGCCTGCAGGAAGCCGGCGTGCAGGTGGTGTATGGCGTGGTCGGGTTCAAGACCCACGCCAAGATGCTGCTGATCGTGCGCCGCGAGGGCCGCAAGCTGCGCCGCTACGTGCACCTGGGCACCGGCAACTACCACAGCGGCACCGCCCGCGCATACACCGACATCAGCCTGATCACCGCCGATGCGGACATCGGCAATGACGTGCACCTGCTGTTCCAGCAGCTGTCCGGGCTGGCCTCGAAGATGAAGCTCAAGCGCCTGCTGCAGTCGCCCTTCACCCTGCACACCGGCATCCTCGCGCGCATTGAACGCGAGACGCGCATCGCCGCTGCCGGCCGCCCGGCGCGCATCATCGCCAAGATGAACGCACTGAACGAGCCGCAGGTGATCCGCGCGCTGTACGCCGCCTCGCAGGCCGGGGTGCAGATCGACCTGATCATCCGCGGCGCCTGTACCCTGCGCCCGGGCGTGCCGGGCGTCTCGGACAACATCCGCGTGCGCTCGATCGTCGGCCGCTTCCTGGAACACAGCCGCGTGTACTGGTTCGGCAACGACGGTGCGCCGGAGCTGTACTGCGCCAGCGCCGACTGGCTGGAACGCAACCTGCTGCGCCGGGTCGAGACCTGCTTCCCGATCCTCGACCCGGATCTGGCCAAGCGCGTGTACCGCGAAGTGCTGCAGAACTACCTGGACGACAACCTCAACGCCTGGGAGCTGGATGCCGAGGGCATCTACCACAAGCGCACCCCGGCCCACGACGAAGCGCCGCATTCGGCCCAGATGGCGTTGATGCAGGGCCTGTAAGCTGCCCCGGTGGGTCCCGACCGTTGGTCGGGACTCGATCGTCGCCGGCCAGCGGCCGGCACTACCGCACTCCCCCTACAAAATGTGAAGGCGATGCGGTGACGAGCACACCGCCCCTTCGGCTAACATTCGTCCATGCCGCATACCACCACGACTCCGCCCGCATTGCAGGATGGCGACCTGCTGGCCGCCATCGACCTTGGCTCCAACAGCTTCCACATGGTCATCGCGCGCTACACGCTCGGCCAGTTGCGGGTCATCGACCGCCTGCGCGAAACGGTACGCATGGCCGATGGCCTGGATGGCAAGGGCGGCCTGTCCACCGCCGCACGGCAGCGTGCGCTGGAATGCCTGGCCCGCTTCGGCCAGCGCATCCGCAACGTGCCCCCGCACCGCGTGCGCGCCCTGGCCACCAACACCGTGCGCCAGCTGCGTTCGCCGCAATCCTTCCTGGTGCCGGCTGAAACCGCGCTGGGCCACGCCATCGAAGTGGTCAGCGGCCGTGAAGAAGCGCGACTGATCTACCTCGGCGTGGCCCATGCACAGCCGCCCAAGGCCGACCAGCGCCGCCTGGTGATCGACATCGGTGGCGGCTCCACCGAATTCATCATCGGCAAGGGCATGCAGACGCTGGAGCGCGAAAGCCTGCAGGCCGGCTGCATTGCCAGCACGCGCCGCTTCTTCCCCGGCGGCAAGCTCAGCCGCAAGCGCTGGAAGGACGCACTGGCCGAGATCGGCCGTGAGTTCCAGCCGTTTGCCAGCAAGTACCGCGCGCTGGGCTGGCAGGAAGCCCTTGGCTCATCCGGCACGCACAAGGCCATCAGCGAAATCTGCGCCACGATGAAGCTGAGCAAGGGCGCGATCACCGCCGAGGCCCTGCCGCAGCTGCGCGACGAACTGCTGAAGGCCAAGAAGATCGACGACATCGTGCTGCCCGGCCTGTCCGCCGACCGCCGCCCGATCATCGCCGGTGGCATCCTGGTGCTGGAAGCCGCCTTCCAGGCCCTGGGCCTGGAGAAGCTGCTGGTCAGCAAGGCAGCCATGCGCGAAGGCATCCTGTATGACATCGTCGGCCGCGCCGGCGAGAACGACCCGCGCGACGAGTCGGTGGCGGCGCTGACCCAGCGCTATGGCATCGACACCGTGCAGGCCGACCGCGTGCAGGACACCGCCCTGTCCCTGCTGGAGCAGGTGCAGGAGCGCTGGAAACTGGATGCCGACGATGCCCGCATGCTCGGCTGGGCCGCGCGCCTGCACGAGCTGGGCCTGATGATCGCCCACAGCGGTTACCACGTGCACGGCAGCTATGTGCTGGAGAACTCCGACATCGCCGGTTTCTCGCGGCAGGAACAGCAGATGCTGGCCGCACTGGTGCGCAGCCATCGGCGCAGCGTGGGCAAGTCGGCCTTCGATGCCCTGCCCGAGCGCCTGCTGCTGACCGCGCGCCGCCTGACCGCCCTGCTGCGGCTGGCCGTGCTGCTCAACCGCGCGCATGAAGACGCGCCGCTGCCGGCGCTGGAACTGACCGCCGACGACACCCGCCTGTCGCTGATCGTGCCGCAGGCGTTCATCGACCCGCGGCCGCTGCTGCGCGCCGACCTGATCGGCGAGACCGAGGGCCTGGCCGGGCTGGGCATCCAGTTCCGCCCCTTCGTGGCCTGATCCGCGCTGCCGGGAGACCCCCGGCCAGCTGCCGCTGCCTGCCCTGACGACGGCCCCTGACGGGGCCGTCTTCGCGTGCGCGTTTGCGCATTCTAAAAAATGAACGGGCGTTCAGGCTCCGGCACTGTGCCGAATCTGGCCATTTCACCGTGACGCTAAGGCCTTGCTTTTATTAAATTTAGATGAAATTCAGTCGACAACTTTCGACATATTTTGCTGCAAGCCCTTTACATCCGGTTAACGAACGAGAATAAATCGAAGTCGTCGGCTCAATCGCTTTGATGCGAGCCGACATTTGCCGGGGCTCCTTTGGCCCTGCACCCGAAGCTTCTGAGAGAGAGAGACGCGATGACTTCACGCACCACCGTGCTGGGCAAGGCGATCCGCCACGCCCTGATCGTCGGCACCGCAACGATTGCGCTGCCTGCATTCGCCCAGGACGGCGCCCCTACGACCCTGGACCGCATCGAAATCACTGGCTCGCGCATCCGCCAGGTCGACGTGGAGAACGCGAACCCGGTGCTGGCCATCTCGCGCACCGATATCGAGCGCCAGGGCTTCAGCTCGGTGTCGGACATCCTGCAGAACGTCACCGCCATGGGCAGCCCTGCGATCAGCCGCGCCAATGTGCTCAGCGCGGGCGAAAATGCGGGTGGTACCTACATCGACATGCGCAACCTGGGCGCTCAGCGCACCCTGGTGCTGGTCAACGGCAAGCGCTTGGGCATCAGCACCTCCGGCTACCAGGACGTGTCGACCCTGCCGGTGTCGGCGGTGGAGCGCATCGAAGTCCTGAAGGATGGCGCCTCGGCCATCTACGGTTCGGACGCCATGGCCGGCGTGGTCAACATCATTACCCGCCATGACGCAAACGGCGTGACCGCCAACGTCTACCACGGCCAGTACAGCCAGGGTGACGGCGCCCGTGACCGCTTCGACGTGGTCGCCGGTTGGTCCAACGACCGTGCCTCGATCACCATTTCTGCGGAGCATTCCGAAGAAAAGGCCGTGTGGGCCAAGGACCGCGGGTTCAGCGCCTTCGGCAATACCGACCGCCACCCGACCGAAGCCTGGACCACGGTCAGCCAGTACGGCCAGATCACCGGCCTGAAGGGCCCGGGTTGTGCCGCTGCAGGTTGTGGCTACTCGCTCAACCGCGGCAGCGATCCGCTGAACCCGGCCAACTACCACATCACCAACGCCAGTGCCCCCGACGGCGACGTCAGCAACACCAACGAGCAGATGCACCTGAACTATCCGCTGAAGCGGGACTCGGTGTTCGTCGATGGCCGCGTGAACATCACCGATTCGATCCACTTCAGCACGCAGCTGGGCTACAACAAGCGTGATTCCAGCCGCCAGATCGCCGGCTATCCGCTGCAGTCGTCCACCGCTGGTATCGGTGCGATGTCGGTCAACAGCTACTTCAACCCGTTCGGCAGCCAGCACAACTATGCCACCCCGACCGCCGTGGCGTGGAACCACCGCACCTGGGAAGTGCCGCGCGTCAGCGACAGCTCGCTGAAGACCTATCGCGCCGTGGCCGCCTTCGGTGGCTCGTTCGATATCGGCGAACGCTACTTCGACTGGGAAGTGGGCTACCAGTACAACAAGAACGAGCTGCGCCAGCACGCTACCGGCAACCTGCACAAGCAGCGCGTCAAGGATGCCGTCGGCCCGTCGTACTACAACGCGGCCACCGGCAAGGTCGAATGCGGTACTGCCGCTGCACCGATCGCCAACTGCATGGTCTGGAATCCGCTGATCGCCGCAGGCGTGGTTGATCCTTACGGTCTGACCGGCAACCAGGCCCTGATCGACTACCTGATGCCGGCTGAGAATTCCACCGGCAAGACCGTTGGCAAGAACTTCTTCGCCTCCATCGCCGGCAGCATCGTCACTCTGCCGGCCGGTGACCTGGGCTTTGCGTTCGGCCTGGAAAACCGCAAGGAAACCGGTGAGTTCATTCCCGACGCGCTGGCCCAGACCGGCGCCACCACCAACCTGGCCGCTGGCCCGACCGGTGGCGGTTACAAGGTGAAGGAAGCCTACCTGGAGCTCAACGTCCCGGTCCTGGCGGACCTGCCGGGCGCCAAGGAACTGAGCTTCAACGCCGCCACGCGCTTCTCCGACTACGACACCTTCGGCAACACGCTGAACAGCAAGTTCGGCTTCAAGTGGCGTCCGATCGACCAGCTGCTGATCCGCGGCACCTGGGCGGAGGGCTTCCGCGCCCCGACCATCAACGATCTGTACGGCGGCGGTTCGGAAACCTTCACCACCGGCTACGCCGATCCCTGCGATACCGTCTACGGCCCGTCCAAGGACAGCGCAGCAGTACGCGCACGTTGCGCTCGCGACATCGCCAACGCCGATACCTACCGCCAGCTGAAGCAGGGCCTGGTACCGATCACCAGCAGCACTGACCAGACGCCGGTGCCGTTCACCAACGGCTCGAACCCGAACCTCCAGCCGGAGACCTCCAAGAGCAAGACGCTGGGCGTTGTGTGGAGCCCGCAGTTCATCCAGAACTTCAACGTCTCGCTGGACTGGTGGAAGATCCGCATCGACAACACCATCATCGCCGACAGCCCGAACCAGATCCTGATCGACTGCTACGAGCAGGGCATCGACGCCCGCTGCCTGCAGTTCACTCGTGATCCGGCGCTGGGCATCGTCAACAAGCTGACCTACGGCAATCGCAACGCCGGTTTCCTGGAAACCGAAGGTTACGACATGGACCTGACCCATCGTCTGGCAACCGACTCGATGGGTACCTTCTCCACCAACTGGTCGACCACCTACGTCAGCTCCAACGTATTCCGCTCGACCAACGACGGCAAAGTGGTGCCGACGCCGATCAACGGCATCGCCACCAACAGCGTCAGCGGTTTCCGCGTCCGCTCGAACCTGACCTTGGGCTGGGATCTGGGCGACTTCGGTATCAGCTGGACCGCGCGTTACTACTCCGGCGTGAAGGAACAGTGCCTGGATGTGGGCAAGCACGCAGACGAATGCTCCGATCCGGGCGTGCGCGCCCCCTGGTACCCGGGTTCGCGCAACTACAACGAGCGCGGCTCGGTCACCTTCCACGACGTGCAGTTCCGTTACAACCTGCCGTGGGATGCCACCGTTTCGGTCGGTGCCAACAATGTGTTCGAGAAGTACGGCCCGAACATGTACAGCAAGCCGAACTCGGTGTTCTCCTACTACGGTGGCTACGACATCGGCCGCTTTGTGTACATGAAGTACCAGCAGCGCTTCTGATCCATCGCGCCGCCGCATCTGTTGAACAACCACGGCCCTTCGGGGCCGTGGTTTTTTTTGTCGCTAATGAACAGAAGGCGGCCGCGCCAAGGCGATGGCGTGGCGTCTTCCGGCGCTCTCTCGTTCTGCACCGCAACGCACACAAGTTCTTGAACCTCCGCAGGTAACGCGGAATACGACAGCGCCGATGCAGCCACCGGTCGCTTTCTGCCTTTACGGAATTTGAACGCTGCGCGTTAGTGGCGTGCCGTCGCGATGAACGTCGTGGCGGCCGGACAAGCCCGCGCTTCGGGCGTCCGTTTCCGCACATCAGAGAGAGAAACCGCATGACGCCGAGCACCTCCCCGTTGGGTTGGGCGATCCGCTGCGCGCTGGCCACCGCCGGCACCGCGGCCGCCCTGCCCGCACTGGCGCAGGATTCCGCCGCCACGGCCGGACTGGCCCAGAATTCCACCGCCCCGACCACGCTGGACCGCATCGAGATCACCGGTTCGCGCATCCGCCAGGTCGATCTGGAAACCGCACAGCCCGTATTGACCATCAGCCGCGCCGACATCGAACGGCAGGGCTTCAACTCGGTGGCCGATATCCTGCAGAACCTGACCGCGATGGGCAGCCCCGCCGCCAGCCGCGCCAGCCCGTTGTCAGCGGGCGAGTCGGCCGGCGGCAGCTTCGTGGACATGCGCGGGCTGGGCGCGCAGCGCACCCTGGTGCTGGTCAACGGCAAGCGCATGGGCATGACCACCGGCGGCCTGCAGGACATTTCCACCCTGCCCGCCGCCGCCGTCGAACGCATGGAAGTGCTCAAGGATGGCGCATCGGCCATCTACGGGTCCGATGCGATGGCCGGCGTGGTCAACATCATCACCCGCCGCAACGTCGAAGGCATCAGCGCCAGCGTCTACCAGGGCCAGTACAGCCAGGGCGATGGTGCCCGCACGCAGTACGACGTGGTGGGCGGCTGGTCCAACGACCGCGCCTCGATCAGCTTCGCTGCCGAACACGTCGAGGAGAAAGGCGTCTGGGCGCGCGACCGCTGGTTCAGCGCCTACACCAACACCGACCGCCATCCTGCCGATGGCTGGACCACGGTGGGCCAGTGGGGCCGCATCACCGGCTTCAATGGCCCGGGTTGCAGCAGCAGCCGTGGCTGCAGCTACTCGCTGGATCGTGGCGTGGCGCCGGGTGGCCCCGGAAGCGTCCACCTGAGCGACGACACACCGTTCACCGGCGATGTCAGCAACAGCAACGAACAGATGCACGTGCAGACGCCGATCAAGCGTGACTCGATCTTCGTCGACGGCCGCGTCGCGCTGACCGACTCGCTGCACTTCAACACCCAGCTGGCCTACAACCGACGCGAGACGACCCGGCAGATCGCCGGCTATCCGTTCCAGTCCGGCGCCGCGGGCATCAACCCGATGTCGAAGGACAGCTGGTTCAATCCGTTTGGCAGCCACCACGGTTACCAGGCTCCCAGCGACGTGAACTGGAACCGGCGCCTCTGGGAAGTCCCGCGCGTGAGCGTCAGCGACCTCACCACCTGGCAGGGCGTAGCCGCCTTCGAGGGCAGCTTCGAGCTGGGCGCGCACGGCTTCGACTGGGAAGCGGGCTACCAGTACAACCGCAGCGAACTGACCCAGCGCGCGACCGGCAATCTGCACAAACAGCGCGTCGAAGACGCCACCGGCCCTTCGTTCTACAACGCTGCCACCGGCAAGGTCGAATGCGGCACACCCGGTGCGCCGATCGCAGGCTGCATACCGTGGAACCCACTGGTGCCCTATGGCCAGCACGACCCCAACGGCCTGACCGGCAATCCGGCACTGATGGACTGGCTGTTCCCCGAGGAGATCAGCCGCGGCCGCACCACCAGCCGCAACCTGTTCGCCACGTTGAGTGGCACCGTGCTGGCCCTGCCGGCCGGCGACCTCGGCATGGCCGTGGGTGTGGAGAGCCGCCGCGAGGATGGCCGTTTCATTCCCGACCCGCTGGCCCAGACCGGCGCCACCACCAACCTCGCTGCAGGGCCGACCGGCGGCGGCTACCGCGTGGACGAAGCGTACCTGGAGCTGAGCGTGCCGCTGCTGCGCGACCTGCCCGCGGCGCACGAACTCACCGTCAACGCGGCCACGCGCTATTCGGACTACAGCACCTTCGGCGATACCCTCAACAGCAAGTTCGGCTTCACCTGGAGGCCGATCGAACAGGTCCTGCTGCGCGGCACCTGGGCGCAGGGCTTCCGGTCGCCCACCATCGCCAACCTCTATGGCGGCGGCTCGCAGACCTTCACCACGGGCTTCCGCGACCCCTGCGATACCGTGTACGGCGCGGCGGCCAGCAGCCCGGAGGTGCGTGCGCGCTGCGCGGCCGACATCGCCAATGCCGACAGCTACCGCCAGCTGGGCCAGGGCAACGTGCCCATTGAAAGCAGCAGTGGCCAGACCCCGCTGCCGTTCACCAATGGCTCCAACCCCGACCTGCAGCCGGAAACCGCAACCAGCCGCACCCTGGGCGTGGTCTGGAGCCCGGGCTTCGCGCCCGGCCTGAACATCGCGCTGGACTGGTGGAAGATCCGCATCGACGACACCATCGTGGCCGACCATCCCAACGACATGCTGCGCGACTGCTATGAACTGGGCATCGCCGAGCGCTGCGCCGGCTTCACCCGCGACCCGGCGCTGGGCATCGTCAACCAGCTGAAGTACGGCGTGCGCAACAGCGGCTTCCGCGAAACGCAAGGCTATGACCTGGAACTGAGCCATCGCTGGGAAACCGACTGGGGCACCCTGCGCACCGACTGGAAGAGCACCTACGTGGTGTCGTCGCTGGAACGCAGCACCAATGACGCCGGCGTGGTGCCAACACCCGGCAACGGCCTGGCCGGCGCAGGCGGGATCGGCTTCCGCACCCGCTCCAACCTGTCGCTGGACTGGGAGCGTGGCAATTTCGGCATCAACTGGGGCGTGCGCTACTACTCGGCAGTGAAGGAACAGTGCTTCAGCCCGCGCCTGCATGCCGACGAATGCTCGCACCCGGGCCAGCAGGCCCCGTGGTACAGCGGCGTGCGCAACTACAACCGCCGCGGCTCGACCACCTTCCACGATGTGCAGGTGCGCTACAGCCTGCCGTGGGATGCCACGGTATCGCTGGGTGCGAACAACGTGTTCGAGAAGTACGGCCCGATCATGTACACCCAGCCGAGCGCGAACTTCTCCTACTACGGCGGCTACGACATCGGCCGCTTCATCTACATGAAGTACCAGCAGCGCTTCTGATCCACGGCACGGCCCTTCGGGGCCGTGCTTCTGCGTACGGCGCGGCCGTCATCCGACGGTCGCAAAGCGGTAACAGGCACTACATGGGCAGGCCCGAGCATGCCGGAAAACCGGAGGCCCGCCATGCGCCATGCCATTGTCACCGAGACCTATCCGCCGGAAGTCAACGGCGTCGCACTCACCGTGCAGGGCCTGGAACTGGGACTGCGTGCGGCCGGCCATGAGGTCGACCTGATCCGTCCACGACAGGCCAGTGAAGCACTGGAATCGGCGCCCGGCACGCTGCTGGTGCCGGGCGCCGCCCTGCCCCGCTACCCGGGCCTGCGCTTCGGCCTGCCCGCGCCGATCCGCCTGGGCCGCCACTGGCAGAAGCAGCGCCCTGACGCGGTGTACATCGCCACCGAAGGCCCGCTGGGCTGGTCGGCGCTGCGCACCGCCCGCCGCCTCGGCATTCCGGTGGCGACCGGCTTCCACACCCGCTTCGACGAGTACCTGCCCGACTACGGTGTGGCCTGGCTGCAGACGGCAGCGATGCGCTGGATGCGCCGCTTCCACAACCAGGCCGATGCCACCCTGGTGCCGACCCGCGAACTGCAGCACTTCCTCACCGACCAGGGCTTCGAGCGCGTGCGCCTGCTGGCGCGCGCGGTGGACAGCCAGCAGTTCGATCCCAGCCGGCGCGATCCCGCATTGCGCGAGGAATGGGGCGTGGACGGCAACGGACTGGTCGCCATCTACGTGGGCCGCATCGCCGCCGAGAAGAACCTCGGACTGGCGGTGAAGGCCTTCCGCCGCCTGCAGCAGGTGCGGCCGAAGGCACGCTTCGTGTGGGTCGGCGACGGCCCGGCACGGGAGAAGCTGGCCCACGAGAATCCCGATTTCATTTTCTGCGGCATCCAGCGCGGCGACGCCCTGGCCCGCCATTTCGCCAGCGGCGACCTGTTCCTGTTCCCCAGCCGCAGCGAGACGTTCGGCAACGTGACCCTTGAAAGCATGGCCTGCGGCCTGGCCACCGTGGCCTTCGACTACGGCGCTGCGCGCGAGTACCTGCGCAACGGCGAGAACGGGGCCGCCGTGGACACCGACGAACAGTTCATCGAAGCGGCCGTGCAGCTGGCCAGCGACGATGCGCTGCGCCGCGAGCTGGGCAGCAACGCCGCCCGCGCGATGAAGCGCCTGCACCCGCAGCAGGTGGTGGCCGAATTCGAAACGCTGCTGGCCGAACTGGCCCAGGCACGGAGGACCGGACATGCGCACAACGCCGCTTGAAGGACTGGCTGGCCGCGAAGCGCGGCTGTGCCGGCGGGCCAACCACTACTGCCGGCGCCGCCGCGTGCGTCGCCTGTTCTCGATCATCAGCCGCCTGGGTGATGGCGTCTTCTGGTACGTGCTGATGGGGGCGCTGGTACTCGTCGATGGTTTCGACGGCCTGCGCGCATCGGTGCACATGGCCGCCACCGGCCTGGCCGCACTGCTGCTCTACAAGGGCCTGAAGCGCTGGACCCGGCGCCCGCGGCCGTATGCGGCCGACCTGCGCATCCGCGCCTGGGTGGCACCGCTGGACGAGTTCAGCTTCCCCTCCGGCCACACCCTGCATGCGGTGTCCTTCACCATCGTGGCGCTGGCGTACTACCCGTGGCTGGCACCGCTGCTGGTGCCGTTCACCTTCGGTGTCGGCCTGTCGCGCGTGGTGCTGGGCCTGCACTACCCCAGCGACGTGCTGGCGGCCACTGGCATCGCCGCGCTGCTGGCCTCGGCCAGCCTGGCCTGGCTGCCGCTGCCGGTGTGACGCGGTTGCGCCCGCCGGCCATGCCCGGCGAGCCGATGCCCTAGAATGCCTGCATGACGACGCTGTTCATTTCCGATCTGCACCTGGACCCCAGCCGTCCAGCCATCACCGACCTGTTCCTGCGCTTCCTGCGCGAGGACGCGCCCGGCGCGGACGCGCTGTACATCCTCGGCGATCTGTTCGAAGCCTGGATTGGCGATGACACGCCCTCGCCGGCCGCCGATGCGGTGGCCGATGCGCTGAAGGTGCTGTCCGACAGCGGCGTGCCGGTGTTCTTCATGCGCGGCAACCGCGATTTCCTGCTGGGCGAGGACTATGCGCGCCGTGCGGGCCTGCGCATCCTGCCCGACCCCTGCGTGATCGAGCTGTACGGCCGCCCGGTGATGCTGCAGCACGGCGACCTGCTGTGCACCGACGACATCCCCTACCAGCAGTTCCGCGCGCAGACCCGCGACCCGGTGTTCCAGGCCCAGTTCCTGTCGCAGCCTTTGGCCGCACGCATTGCGTTCGCGCAGAAGGCGCGCGATGCCAGCCAGGCACGCCAGTCGGAAATGAAACAGGGTGACCGCGCGCAGTTCGAGACGGTGACCGACGTGGCCCCGGCCGAAGTCGAGGCCACCTTCGTGCGCCACGGCGTGGACACGATGATCCACGGCCACACCCACCGCCCGGCCATCCACACGCTGCAGGCCGGTGGCCGCAGCTGCACCCGCATCGTGCTGGGCGACTGGTACGAACAGGGTTCGGTGCTGCGCGTGGATGCCGACGGCTGGCGCCTGGATTCGCTCAAGCGCGAATGACGGATTGCCGGGTGCCAACCAAGGTTGGCATCTACCAGAGCGCGCAGGCCGGTAGACGCCGACCCTGGTCGGCGGGTGCCATCCGGTAACCGCCTCAGCGGAAGCCGGCCACCGTGTGCTTGGTGGTGACCAGCACGCGCTGGTTGTCGGCTGAACTGGCAATGCCCATCGGGATGCCGTTGTAGCTGATGTTCGGGTTGGACCAGTAGTTCAGGCGCGGGCAACCGCGGGTGCAGTCATAGGCCATGATCGTGCGCCAGCCGGTACCGGTGGCCGGCTCGTAGCGGTAGCCGTGGCCGAAGGCATACGGCGAGGTGCTCGGATCGTTGGCGATGTCATGCCGGGCACTCTGCAGGTGGCCGATCTCGTGCGCGAAGGAGTAGTACCCGGTCGCACAATCCCAGTACACCGCGGCGAACGCCGTGGCCGCCGTCGAGCCGATGCCCGATGCCAGGCCGCAGTAGCTGGAGTTGTTGATCAGCAGGACGCCGACATCGGCCGTCGTGCTGTTGCGGCTGGCATGGATGCTGTCCATGTAGCCGTCACTGGTCGTGCGGAAGCGGGCCAGGTCGGTGGTGAAGTTGCCCGACTCGGTATAGCTGGTGGTTTCATACCCGGCCAGCTGCATGGTGATGCCGACGTTGCTGTTGGCATACCCCTGGTTGGATTCGGCCACCGCCAACTGCACCAGCGATTGCATGTTGCCGCCGTAGGCCGCCACGGCGGCATTGGTGGCCACCACCAGCACGCGGATGGTCGCGGGCGTGCCCGACGATGCCTGGGCGATGCCGATGCGATCCTGGTCCGCCATCGGAATCTTCGGCAGCTGGTTGTAGTCGGCCGGGTGGTCGGCAGGCATCCGCGTTTCATCCACTGCCACCAGGATGTGGCGATCACCCAGCGGGCGCAGCCGGTACAGCTTGCCGTCCTTGCGGATCGAGCCGGTGAGCGTGTTGCCCGAGCGCACCACGATCAGTGAATTGCCCGGATCGTCCTGGCCATTGGAGGTCGCCTTCTGCAGGCGGTCCGACGGCGCGCGGATCTGCCCGTACCAGATGCTGCCACCGTCAGGCAGCGCCTCGACCCTGCTGCGGATCGCCTGCACCTGCTGCCCCAGCAGTTCGAATTCCAGCTGCGGCTGCGCGGTGGCGGCCGCGTCGATGCGCACTTCCTGTACGGTGGCAGTGGACGGCGTGGACAGCAGCCGGGCCAGTGCGGGATCGCTGCCGGCCGAAGCACGGCTGAGGATGGTCACCGGTTCAAACAACGGCGCGGCACTGGCCGCCGCCGCCACCGAAAGGCCCAACAACACGCCAACCGCCGTTCTACCCATCGATCTGGACATCATTCTGGTCGCTCCTGGAAGTGAGGTGGACAGCCTTGATGCATCACGACCCGGTTTGCCGGGTCTGGCCATTCGGCCTGTCCAGCCCATGTGAATTCAATAGAGGACAGGCGTCAGCATCCGGATCTGTGATCCACGGCCTCGACGTTCAGGCAGGTCAAAAACGCCAGTACACTTCGCCAACACATGGCGTTCGCGCCACCGTGACGCGGCCACGACGGGGAACGCACATGGCACCAGGACAGCACCAGGCAGATGCGGACGCCGATCCCGGCGTGCTGCGCATCGGCCTGTTCTTCGACGGCACCCGCAACAACGCGCACAACCTCGCGCGCGGCCGGCCGCAGTCGCCGCAGCCACGCCCTGCCCTGCTGCGCGCCGACGATGACTCGACTTACCAGAGCCGGCTGACCAGCAGCTACGACAACGGCACCACCAACATCACGCGGCTGTACCAGTTGTACCCGGACAGCCGGCGCACGCCCGGCGTCGGTGCGTCGCTGGCGATCTACATCGAGGGTGTAGGCACCCGCGATGACGCCGAGGACGACCTGATCGGCCTGGCCTTCGGCGTGGGTGCCAGCGGCGTGCGCGCCAAGGTCCAGCGCGCGCTGCAGGTGCTGCTGCCGGCGGCCCTGGCCGCGCTTGCCGCGCAGCGGCGTACCCCGCTGCACAGCGTGCAGGTGGACCTGTTCGGCTACTCGCGTGGCGCAGCGGCCGCACGCGATGTCGCCAACCAGCTGCACGGCTGGGATGGCGCGCGCTGGCGACAGCTGCTGCAGCAGGCGGGCCTCGTGTGCGCGGTGGATTTCGCGGTACAGCGCCCGGCGCTGCGCTTCATCGGCCTGTTCGACACCGTGGTGGCGGTCAGCGGTGGCCGTGCCGATGAGCGGCCACAGCTGGCCCTGCCTGCCGGCATCGCCGGCCGCGTGGTGCAGCTGGTGGCCCGCGATGAACACCGCCAGCACTATCCGCTGACCACGGTGGCACCGACGCACGCCGAGATCGTGCTGCCCGGCGCGCATGCCAACATCGGCGGCGGCTACGACCAGACCGAGGAAGGGCCGAAACTGCTGAGCCGGCCGCACCGGCAGCAGCTGCGACGCCCACCGGTGCCCGACTATCAGACACCCTCACTGGCGCAGCTGCAGGCGACCACGGTGTACGCCGAAGCGCAGGCCGATGCCGAACGCTGGCGGCAGCAGCTGGGCCTGGACGAGAAAGATGTGTGGGTGGATGTCTGGCACCAGTGGCAGCAGCAGCGCCGTGCCGGCAGCCGCAGCGTATTGCTGAGCCCCGTGCTGTACGTGACCGCAGCGGTGGTGCTGCGCCGGCCCATCGACTGGCGCTACCAGCTGATCGGCCTGCAGGTGATGCAGCGGCAGGCCAGCGAAGCCGGCGTGCAGTGGACGGCCGCGGCGGCCGACGTGGCGGACTGGGCGCTGCCTGCCAACCTGCAGCCGATCGCACGGCGCTTGCTGGAGGGACAGGCACTGACCCCCACCCAGGAAGCACTGCTGCGCCGCCGCTACCTGATGCAGTCGGCGCACTGGAACTTCGATGCACTGGGCGACACCGCGCTGACCTATGCGGCCGATGCCGGCGTGAGCGAGTTGCCGTACCGGCCCGGGCCCGGCCTGTTCTACATCAACCGGCCGACGGTGGACGGCAAGCGCGTGGTGTTGCCCAACGCGTGACGCGCATCCACGCATGGCGTGGATGGCGCCAGCGGCGTGATCAGCCCGCCTGTTCGATCAGGTTGGCCAACTCGTCGGCGTCGAAGCCTGCCAGCAGGCGCGCTTCCAGATTGAACGGACCGTGCAGGTAGCCGCCGGCATATTCCAGCAGCAGTTCCTTGAAGCGTGCGCGCGGCTCGACGCCGGCGCGTTCGCAGTACCAGCGGTACCAGCGCGATCCGGCAGCAACATGCGCGACTTCCTCGCGCAGGATCACTTCCAGCACATCGGCGGTTTCAGCGTCGCCGACATTGCGCAGCTTCTCGATCATGCCGGGCGTCACGTCCAGCCCACGCGCTTCCAGTACCCGCGGCACCAGCGCCATGCGCGCCAGGCCGTCATGCGCGGTCTTCTCGCACATCTCCCACAGGCCGTTGTGCGCGGGGAAATCGGCGTACTCGTGGCCATGCACCTGCAGCCGCTCGCGCAGCAGCAGGAAGTGCCGCGACTCATCGTCGGCGCAGCTCACCCAGTCGGCATGGAACGCTGCGGGCAGGCCGCGGAAGCGATACACCGCATCCCAGGCCAGGTCGATCGCGTTCAGTTCGATGTGGGCAATGGCGTGGATGAAGGCGGCGCGGCCTTCCACCCCGCCCAGCCCACGCCGCGGCACCTGCCGCGGGTGCACCAGCACCAGCCGCGCGGGGCGGCCGGGCATGCGGATCGCTTCAGGCGGCGGCGCGTCGGCGGCCACCTTCAGGCGCCCGGCGCGGAACGCCGCCGCGTAGGCCTGGGTCAGCGCCACCTTGCGCAGCGGGTCGGCTTCGGCCAGGCACTGCTGCGCAGCGCGCAGCAGGTCGCCACCGACGTCGGGGACATCGACCACGGCTGTGCCTCAGGCGCGGCGCTTGTGCTTGGCGTCGTCCGAACGCAGCTGCTGGATGCGCTCGAAGTAGCCCGGCTCGATGCCCGTCGGGTAATGGCCGTTGAAGCAGGACGAATCGAAATTGCGCAGCGCCGGATTACCCTCGCTCACCGCCGCTTCCATGTCCTCGATGTCCTGGTAGATCAGCCAGTCGCAGCCCAGGTGGGCTTCGATCTCTTCCACCGTGCGGTTGTGCGCCACCAGCTCCTCGGCCGCCGGCATGTCGATGCCGTAGATGTTCGGGAAGCGCACCGGCGGCGCGGCGCTGGCCAGGTAGACCTTGCGCGCGCCCGCATCGCGGGCCATCTGCACGATCTGCTGGCTGGTGGTGCCGCGCACGATCGAGTCGTCCACCAGCAGCACCACGCGGTTGCGGAACTCCAGGTGGATCGGGTTGAGCTTGCGGCGCACCGACTTCACCCGCTCACCCTGCCCCGGCATGATGAAGGTGCGGCCGATGTAGCGGTTCTTGATGAAGCCTTCGCGGTACTTCACGCCGAGCACGTTGGAGATTTCCAGCGCGGCATCGCGCGAGGTGTCCGGGATCGGGATGATGGTGTCGATGTCGTGGTCCGGGCGCAGGCGCAGGATCTTCTCGCCCAGCTTGATGCCCATGCGCATGCGCGCCTTGTGCACCGAGACGTTGTCGATCATCGAATCCGGGCGTGCGAAGTACACGTATTCGAAGATGCACGGGGTGTGCTCGGCCGGCTCGGCGCAGATTTCCGAGAACAGTTCGCCGCGTGCGGTGATCACCAGCGCTTCGCCCGGCTGCACGTCGCGCACGCGCTGGAAGCCCAGCACGTCCAGCGCCGCCGATTCGGACGCCACGATGTATTCGTCGCCTTCGGCGTGGCTGCGCTTGCCCAGCACCAGCGGGCGGATGCCATGCGGGTCGCGGAAGGCGACCAGGCCCAGGCCCAGCACCACGCTGACCACCGCATAGCCGCCCTTGCAGCGGCGGTGCACGCCGGCCACGGCACGGATCGCCGCTTCCGGGCTGAGCTGGCGCTGCTGTTCCAGTTCGTAGGCAAACACGTTCAGCAGCACTTCGCTGTCCGAATCGGTGTTGACGTTGCGGCGGTCCTGCTCGAACACCTGGCGGCGCAGGTCTTCGGTGTTGATCAGGTTGCCGTTGTGGGCCAGCGCGATGCCGTAGGGCGAATTGACGTAGAACGGCTGCGCTTCGTCCATGCCTTCCGAACCCGCGGTCGGGTAACGCACGTGGGCGATGCCGATGTTGCCTTCCAGGGTGGACATGGTGCGGGCGTCGAACACGTCGCGGACCAGGCCGGTGGCCTTCTGCACCCGCAGGCGGCTGCCGCTGGCGGTGGCGATGCCTGCCGCGTCCTGGCCGCGATGCTGGAGGACGGTCAAGCCGTCATACAACTGCCCGGCGACGTTCTGGTTGCCGACGATTCCGACGATGCCACACATGGTGCGAGGTCTCCGCTGGGCCGTGCCCAGTTACAAGGAAGGTGGCCGTACCTGGCCTGGGGTTCCGCCCGCAGCGGGCGCGGGCCGTGCCGGACGCTCGGGCGCCGGCTCGATGCTGCTGGGCAGTGCCGAAGCCGCGACGGGCTCCTGCTGTGCGTCCACGGGCCGCGGCCATCCGCCGCCCGCCACTACCTCGTTGAGTACGCCATTATCGCCTGTGATGACCGGCTTGCCCAACACCTGCACAGCAGATGGGGCGTTTTCCGGCAGGGGCAAGGGCAGATGGTCGGGCAGCAGACCATCCAGTGGCAGGCCCTCCCCCCAAGCCGGCAGCTGCGCCTGCATCCAGGCGACGGCCGGCTGCAGCAGAGGCCGCAGCTGCGACTGCTGCCACGACGGCTCGCCCGGCAACGCAGTGAAGCCCGCCAGCAGCAGGAGCACGCTGGCCAGCAGCAGCCCGCGCAGCAGGCCCAGCGCGCCGCCGAGCAGGCGATCCACGCCGCCCAGCAGGGTCAGCTTGATGGCAGCCTTGAGCAGCAGGCCCAGCAGGCCGACCACCACCACCGTTGCGATGAAGACGCCCAGGTAACCGGCCAGGTAGTGGCCACTGCCGGGCGGCTGCGGCGCGGCCCAGGCGTGTGCGGCCTCACTGCCGAAGGTGAAGGCCGCCCAGGCGGCAAGCAGCCAGGACAGCAGGGCGACGACGGTGCCGATGAAGCCACGCATCAGGCCGAACAGCACCGAGGCGGCAATCAGCACGCCCAGCACGATGTCGATCACGTCGCCCCCTCCTGCTTACGGCGGGCGATCGGCCGGATCATGGGTGTGGTCGGACCATGCCGGCCACGCCGACCTTGGCGGCGACCTGCGCCTTCAGCTGCTCGGCGTCGGCGCGGTTGGCCACCGGCCCGACGCGCACGCGATGCAGGGTGCCCTTCTCGGTGCGGACCTGCTCGACGAAGGCGCTGAAACCGGCAGCACGGACCTTGTCGCGCAGCGCATTGGCATCGTTGGCCTGGCCGAATGCACCCAGCTGCACGGCAAAGCCGATGCCGCTGGCAGCCGGGGCTGCCGGCGTGGCCGGGGCCTCGGGCTTGCTGGCCGTTGCTTCCGGCTTCGGCTGCGGCTTGGCCGGTTCAGGCTTGGGCTGCGGCTTGGGGGCTTCCGGCTTGGGGGCCGGCGGCGTGGCGGCGGCCGGGGTGCTGGCCGGCAGGCTTTCGCTGCGTACCGGGTTGGCGGCAGCCGACGGCGACGGTGCAGCAACCGGCGTGCTGGCGCTCGGCGCGGCCGGGGTGGCAGCCACGGCCGAAGACGGCGCGGTGCTGGCATCCAGGGTGATGACTTCTGCCTTGACGTCACCGCGGACCTTCACCGCCTGCAGGCGCGCGGCTTCGGCCTGCGCGCGGTCGGCATACGGCCCCACGCGCACGCGCCAGGCCGGGCGGCCATTGATGGAGGCGGTTTCGGTGAAGCCCGGCAGCTGCGAACGCTTCAGGTAGGCGATGACCGCATCGGCGTCGGCCTGGCTGCCGTAGGCACCGAAGGTGACGGCGTAGTTGCCGGCGGCGACGGCCGGCGAGGTATCCACGGTGGGCGGGGTCGCCGGCGCTGCGGCGTCCTCGACCGGCTTGGCCTGGCCGCTCTGCAGGCCGGTGGCGCCACCGGTCGGGGCGACCAGCGGCAGTTCACGGGTTTCGAACTGGCCATCGGCCGGCGCGTCGGGCGCGGCGATGGGCACATTGGCCACGCCGCTGTCCGGGGCAGGCCCCTTGACCAGCATCGGCAGGAAAATCACGGCCAAGGCCACCAGGACGATGGCACCAATCAGACGCTGTTTCAGGGGCGTATCCACGTGAGGCAGGCGACAGGCTGGAGATGGGTCGATTATACGGGTGCCGGGACGAACGGCGTCGGCGCTGGCTGAACGTGGATCAGGGGTGGTCCTGCAGCCACTGCAGCGCTGCCGCTGCGGTGTGGAACGAACCGAACACCAGCACCCGGTCGCCGCGCTCGGCCTGGGCCAACGCCTGCTGCAGCACCTGCTCGACGCTGTCGGCCAGCGCGGCCGTCGCGGCCGGGGTATCGGCCAGGCGGGCCTGCAGCTGCTGCGCGGTCTGCCCACGCGGGCCTTCCAGCCCGGCCAGGGTCCACTGCGCGACGCTGTCCTGCAGCGCCTGCACCACGCCTGCGGCGTCCTTGTCCTGCAGCGCCGCGTACACCGCCAGGGTGCGGCCGGGCGCCACTTCGGCGTTCAGCGCGCGGGCCAGCTGGCCCGCGGCCTGCGGGTTGTGGCCGACGTCCACGCGGATCTGCACGCCATCACGCTCGAAGGCCTGCATGCGGCCGGCGATGCGCGCGGCGGCGATGCCGGCGGCCCAGGCCGCACGCGGCACCGGCCGGTCCAGCGCGCGCAGTGCGGCGATGGCAGCACCGGCATTGGCCAGCTGGATCGGAGCGGCCAGCGACGGGGTCGGCAGTTCCATGCGCAGGCCGACATCGCGCCAGCGCCAGCGCTGGGCATCGATCGGCTCATAGAAATAGTCGCTGCCGCCGCGGATGGCGTTGGCACCCAGCCGATAGGCCCGGTCCAGCACGCTGGACGGCGGGTCGGTCTCGCCCAGGATCACCGGCTTCCAGCCGCGGATGATGCCGGCCTTCTCGGCGCCGATCGCCTCGCGGTCCTCGCCCAGCCACTCGGCATGGTCGATGTCCACGGTGGTGATGACCGAAACGTCGGCATCGATGATGTTGACCGCATCCAGGCGGCCGCCCAGGCCCACTTCGAGCACCGCCAGGTCCAGACCCGCATCGGCAAACAGCTGCAGCGCAGCCAGGGTGCCGTACTCGAAATAGGTCAGGGTGATTCCACCGCGCGCGGCTTCAACCGTATTGAACGCCGCGACCAGCGCGGCGTCCTCCACGTCCTGGCCATCGATGCGCACCCGCTCGTTGTAGCGCAGCAGGTGCGGCGAGGTGTACGCGCCGACCTTCCAGCCGGCCGCACGGCCGATGGCCTCGATGAACGCCACCGTGGAACCCTTGCCGTTGGTGCCACCGACCACAATGGTGCGCTTGGCCGGCGCGCCCAGGCCCATCGCGGTGGCCACGGCGCGCACGCGCTCCAGGCCCATGTCGATGGTCGCCGAGTGCTGGCGTTCGATGTAGTCCAGCCAGTCGGCCAGGGTGGTCGGGGTGTTCGTCACGGCAGGGGTTCCAGCAGAAGCAGGTGGTTCGGGATCAGAGCGCGCGGTGCTTGGCTTCGCCGAAGAACGGCGTGTGGTGGGCGCAGTCGTTCAGGCGCACCACCTCCAGGCTGTCCAGGTCGGCGCCTTCGAGCAGGTTCAGGGTGGTCGGGGCCTGGCGGAAGGTCCACAGGCGGGAAATCGGCAGGCCCAGCACCTTGCACAGAATCACCCGGTTGACCGCGTCATGGGCGACCACCAGCAGGGTGTCATGCTCGCCGAGGCCTTCGGCGGCACGGGCCAGGCCGCGCCAGCTGCGCTCGAGCACCAGGCGCAGCGATTCGCCGCCGGGCATCAGCACGGTATCGGGTTCCTCGCGCCAGGCCTTCAGGCGCGACGGGTCTTTTTCGTTGATCTCGCTGGCCAGCAGGCCTTCCCACTCACCGTGGGCGATTTCCTGCAGGTCCGATTCGGTCTGCAGCATGCCGGCGCGGTCGGCGCCGAGGGCGAGCTGGGCGGTCAGCTGGGCGCGCGACAGCGGCGACGCCACGGCACGGGTGATGTCCACCGAAGCGAGACGGGCGCCCAGGGCCTGGGCCTGGGCTTCGCCGATGGGCGAAAGCGGGATGTCGATCTGGCCCTGGTAGCGGCCTTCGGCGTTCCACGGCGTTTCGCCGTGACGGGCAAGCAGGATGCGCATGCGAACAAGGGGTCCTGGGGGGAGGAGGTTTCCGCGTTTCGTTCACATCCTGTGAAGTACGCGGAACAGGGATGATACCTGTTCGGCGGACCCGGCCGGTCGGGGCATGAAAAAACCCCGCGACCGGGGTCGCGGGGTTTCAGGTTGCAGACGGTTACCGCCAGCGTTGCCGGCCAGCGGCCGGCACTACCTTATTTAGCCAGGTTCAGTTCCTTCAGCAGCTGCGGCGCCGGCGCCACTTCCTGCATGATCCACTGCATGTAACGGCTGTCCACGGCGATCATGCGGGTCATCACCGGGTCGAACACCCAGTTGGAGCTGACCGATTCCCAGTTGCCGTCGAAGGCCAGGCCGACCAGCTTGCCGTGCGCGTCCAGCACCGGCGAACCGGAGTTGCCGCCGGTGATGTCCAGGTTGGACAGGAAGTTCACCGGCACCGAACCGATGCGCTTGTCTTCCAGGCCGCCGTAACGCTTGGCCTTGACCGCATCCAGCAGCGCCTTCGGCGAATCGAACGGGTCTTCGCCGGTTTCCTTGGCCGCCACGCCTTCCAGGGTGGTGAACGGGGTGTACTGCACGCCGTCCTTGCCATACCCCATGACGTTGCCGAAGGTGATGCGCAGCGACAGGTTGGCGTCCGGGTAGACGAACTCGCCCTTGCTCTTCTTGTAGTCGGCCACGGCCTGCAGGTACAGCGGACGCGCGGTCAGCGATTCGCCTTCGCGGATCTTGCGCTGTTCTTCCTGCTTCAGCAGCGCCGGCATGACGGCCACCGCGTACTGGATCGCCGGATCGGTGCTGGCTTCGAAGGCGGCGCGGTCGGCGTTGAACCACTTCAGGCGCGTGTCGAGGTTGCCCAGCTGGGTGCCCGACAGCTTGCCCACCAGCGACTTCACGGCGGCCTCGTTGCTGCCACCCAGCCAGGTGTTCAGCACTTCGTTGTCACGCTGCGCGGCCGGCAGGGCCACGTACTGGTCCAGCCAGTAGGTCTGCAGCTGCTGGTCCATCTTCGCCACGTAGCGGCGGTCCATCTGCTTCAGGCCACCTTCGATGGTGGTCAGGTCGCGCTGCTGGTAGCCCGCTTCGCGCTCGGCATCCGGCTTGGCGCGCTCGATCGACAGGCGGTACAGGGTGATGGCGGCGCTGACCGCCGAGGTGTTGTTGAACTGCGACACGAACAGGTCGCGCTCGCGCGTGGCCTTGCTGGTGTCCAGGTGCTGGAGCAGCTGCGCGTGCGCGGCGAGGGCCGGCTTGCCGGCGGTGCCCTGCTTCTTCAGCCAGGCCAGCACGGCCGCTTCCTCGGCCTGCTTCTGGCCAGCGGCATCGATGCGCTTGAAGCCTTCCAGCTGGCCCAGGTAGTTCTTGGCCACGTTGTTCATGCTGGCAGCGGTGGCGGCGTACTTCACCTTCACGTCCGGGTCGGCCTTGCCGGCCTCGTCGATCATCTTCAGCACCGCGTTGTAATGGCGGGCGATGGTCGGGTAGGTGAAGCTGGCGGTCTCGTTGAACTCACCGGCCAGGGCGTAGCGGTTGGTGCGGCCCGGGTAACCGGCCACCATCACGAAGTCGTCGGCGCCCAGCGGCTGGTCGGCGAACTTCAGGAAGTGCTTGGGCTGGTAGGGCACGTTGTCGGCCGAGAACGCCGCCGGCTTGCCGTCCTTGCCGACGTAGGCGCGGTAGAACGAGAAATCGCCGGTGTGGCGCGGCCACATCCAGTTGTCGATGTCGCCGCCGAACTTGCCGACGCTGCCCGGGGGCGCGTAGACCAGGCGCACGTCCTTGATTTCCATGTTGCGGAACAGGCGGTAGGTGTTGCCGCCGCTGAACGAGTACAGGCGGCAGCGGAAGCCGGCGTCGGCTTCACAGGCGGCCACCTGGGCCTTGTCGAAGGCATCCAGGGCGCGGCTGCGGGCCAGCGGATCCTTGCCGGCGGCGGCGATGGCGGCCTTGGCCTGGGCCGTGACGTCGGTGATCTGGTCGAGCACGAACACGCGGGCGTTCGGGCCGGCGCTCAGTTCGTCCTTTTGGGTCGGCGCGTTGAAGCCGTCCTTGATCAGGTTCTTCTGCGCGGTCGAATTGAGCTGGATGGCGCCGTAGGCACAGTGGTGGTTGGTGACCACCAGACCCTGCGGGGAGACGAAGCTGGCGGTGCAGCCACCCAGCGCAACCACCGCACCCATCGGGTCGCCGGTCAGGTCGGCCAGCTGTTCAGGGGACAGCTTCAGGCCGGCCTTCTGCAGCGGGCCGGCGATCTCCGGCAGCTGCTGCGGCACCCACATGCCTTCGGCGGCATGGGCGACCTGGACCAGCCCGAGGCTGGCGACGACGGAGAATGCAAGCAGGTTCGAGCGCATCGAGCGGCCCCTGGTGAAAGAACCGCCGAGTGTAGCCCAGCCCCCTGCCCCGCCCCGATGCCCGGAAGTCATGGGCCGCGCCACTGCTTCCGCCGGGCATGGCCCGGCGCTACCGGGGGGCCCAATGCACCCGCAGCGCAACATGGGAATTCCACGCAGCCCTCTATAATCCGCGTTTTCCCCCAGATGAGTTCCACCCGATGGCGCAGCAAACGATGAAGGCCCTGGTCAAGCGCGAAGCAGCCAAGGGCATCTGGCTCGAAGAGGTTCCGGTGCCGACCCCGGGCCCGAACGAGGTCCTGATCAAGCTGGAAAAGACCGCCATCTGCGGTACCGACCTGCACATCTACCTGTGGGACGACTGGAGCCAGCGCACCATCAAGCCGGGCCTGACCATCGGCCACGAGTTCGTGGGCCGCATCGCCGAACTCGGCTCGGCCGTCACCGGCTATGAAGTCGGCCAGCGCGTCTCGGCCGAAGGCCACATCGTCTGCGGCCACTGCCGCAACTGCCGCGGTGGCCGCCCGCACCTGTGCCCGAACACCGTCGGCATCGGCGTCAACGTCAACGGCGCCTTCGCCGAATACATGGTGATGCCGGCCAGCAACCTGTGGCCGATCCCCGACCAGATCCCCTCCGAGCTGGCCGCCTTCTTCGACCCGTACGGCAATGCCGCGCACTGCGCGCTGGAATTTGACGTCATCGGCGAGGACGTGCTGATCACCGGCGCAGGCCCGATCGGCATCATCGCCGCGGGCATCTGCAAGCACATCGGCGCACGCAACGTGGTCGTCACCGACGTCAACGACTTCCGCCTGAAGCTGGCCGCCGACATGGGGGCCACCCGCGTGGTCAACGTCGCCAACCAGTCGCTGAAGGACGTGATGAAGGAACTGCACATGGAGGGCTTCGACGTGGGCCTGGAAATGAGCGGCAACCCGCGCGCCTTCAACGACATGCTCGACTGCATGTACCACGGCGGCAAGATCGCCATGCTGGGCATCATGCCCAGGGGCGCCGGCTGCGACTGGGACAAGATCATCTTCAAGGGCCTGACCGTGCAGGGCATCTACGGCCGCAAGATGTACGAGACCTGGTACAAGATGACCCAGCTGGTGCTGTCCGGCTTCCCGCTGGGCAAGGTGATGACCCACCAGCTGCCGATCGACGATTTCCAGAAGGGCTTCGACCTGATGGAAGAAGGCAAGGCCGGCAAGGTCGTCCTGAGCTGGAACTGATCCGGCACACGGTAGCGCCGGGCCACGCCCGGCGTTGCAGGAATGAAAAAGGCGCCCATCGGGCGCCTTTTTCTTGGGCAACAGCAGCGCCGGATCAGTTACCGATCGCGACGGTGAACACGACGCGGTTGTCGGCCAGCTTGCCGTTGTTGTCGCGGCCTGCGCCATCGGTGCCGTGGTAGGCCACGCCCAGGTTGAACATGCCGAACTGACGGGATACGCCGACGTTGAAATCGGTGTAATCCTTGCCGTAATCCGTTTCAAGCGTGGTGCGGCCGACGTTGGCGCTCAGCGTGAAGTCCTGCGGCAGGCCCCACTCCCCGCCAACGGCGTAGTACCAGCTCTTGGTATCCGAACCGGAAAGGTCGTTGGTGTAGGCCACGGTAAGCTTGTACTGCTCAGCAAACGTGGTGGTCGTGATCAACTCGTTGTAGTTCAGTTCGCTGGCACCGGGATAGGTGTAGCGGTTGAGCAGCACGTCGAAGTTGACCTTGTCGCTGACGTCGATGCCGTAGCCGATCAGGTAGTCCAGCTCGACGTTCGGGTCGCCCGGCCCGAAATCGACACCCGATCCCCACACACCGGCGTAAAGGCCAACCGGGCTGGTATAGGTGAAGCCGGCCTGCAGGGTGGGATCTTCATCAGTCTGGGAGACGCCACGGAACACGTAGTCGGACACGCCGGTCACGTTCCAGCTGTACGGCGATGCGGCCTCATCCTGGGCACTGGCGGCGAAGGGGGCGAGACAGAGGGCGGCGGCGAGGGCGAGGCAGCTGCGGGCAGGCTTCATGTGCATCTCCGGATGGCGGTGGCGGGGGGAGGCGGGTGGCGCGGCCGGCGGCATCGCTACCGGTTCACGGTTTTTTAACCTGTTTGATATTGCGATGCAACATGTGCCGGCCATGGCGATGGCCCGCTGCGGACGGCTGCCGGCCACCGTTGCCCGGTAGAATCAGCGGTTTCCCGTGCTGAGCCGTGCCCACGCCATGACCGAGACCTCCTCTGCCCTGACCCGCCACTACGCCGAGGAACTGGACGCCATCCGCGCCCAGGGCCTGTTCAAGTCCGAGCGGATCATCACCAGCCCGCAGTCGGCCGAGATCACCCTCGACGATGGCCGCACCGTGCTCAACTTCTGCGCCAACAACTACCTGGGCCTGGCCGACCACCCGGACCTGATCCAGGCGGCCAAGGACGCCCTGGATACCCACGGCTTCGGCATGGCCTCGGTGCGCTTCATCTGCGGCACCCAGGACCTGCACAAGCAGCTGGAAAAGCAGATCGCCGACTTCTTCGGCAAGCAGGACACCATCCTGTATGCGGCCTGCTTCGATGCCAACGGCGGCCTGTTCGAGCCGCTGCTCGGCGAGAACGACGCGATCATTTCCGACGCACTGAACCATGCCTCGATCATCGATGGCGTGCGCCTGTGCAAGGCCAAGCGCTTCCGCTACGCCAACTGCGACATGGCCGATCTGGAAGCGCAGCTGCAGGCCGCTGACGCCGCCGGCTGCAAGACCAAGCTGATCACCACCGACGGCGTGTTCTCGATGGACGGCTTCATCGCCCCGCTGGACGAGATCACCGCGCTGGCGAAGAAGTACAACGCCCTGGTGCACATCGACGAATGCCACGCCACCGGCTTCCTCGGTGCCAGCGGCCGCGGCTCGGCCGAAGTGAAGGGCGTGCTGGAGAAGATCGACATCATCACCGGCACCCTGGGCAAGGCCATGGGCGGCGCCCTGGGCGGCTTCACCTGCGCCAGCGCCGAAGTGATCGAGCTGCTGCGCCAGCGCTCGCGCCCGTACCTGTTCTCCAACTCGCTGCCGCCGCACGTGGTCGCCGCCGGCATCAAGGCTTTCGAAATGCTGGCCGCCGCCGATGACCTGCGCGACACCCTGGTGGAAAACACCCGCTACTTCCGCGAGAAGATGGTTGCCGCCGGTTTCGACGTGAAGCCGGGTGTGCACCCGATCAGCCCGGTGATGCTGTACGACGCACCGCTGGCACAGAAGTTCGCCCAGCGCCTGCTGGAAGAAGGCATCTACGCGATCGGCTTCTTCTTCCCGGTCGTGCCCAAGGGCCAGGCACGCATCCGTACCCAGATCAGCGCCGCACACACGCGCGAACACCTGGACCGCGCCATCGATGCGTTCACCCGCATCGGCCTGGAACTGGGCGTGATCAAGAGCTGATCAGAACCGGGGGCGGATCGCCACAGGGTAGCGCCGGGCCATGCCCGGCGGTTTCCCGATGTCCGCGCTACGCGCTCGCCGGGCACGGCCCGGCGCTACCGGCGTGACGCGCAACGCGCGTCACTTCTTCTTTTTCTTCTTGTCCTTGGGCTCGTCCTTGCTGGCCACCACCACCGGCTTGGCGGCCGCGTCCTGCGCATTGCCCTTGGCCACGCGGATGCCGTTGGCCTTCATCCAGGCATCGAACTCATCGGCGGTCATCTTGTGGTCGCCGTCGCTCATCATGAAGCGGTAACTGCCGCGGCCGTCCAGTTCCGGGGTTTTCACTTCCACCACCGGCGTTTCCACCGGGACTTCGGCCTTGGCCACTTTCTTGTGGCCACTGCAGGCGGCCAGCAGCGCAAGCGGCAGCAACAGGCCGGCGCAGCGCAGGGTTCGGTCGAGGGTCGGGTACATGGGCACGCTCCGTTCAAGTAAATCGAAAACCAGGCGCCCCCTACGCCTGGAACGGTGGCCGGCGGCTGCCGGCCGTGGGCCGGACATCAGCCCGGTGCAGCGGCCCCCAGCCGCTGCTGGTCGCTGACCTCCAGCACCCGCCACTGGCCCTTGCCGAGATCGCCGAGCGCCAGCCCGCCGATCGCAACCCGGACCAGGCGCAGCACCTGCAGGTCGAAGGCCGCCAGCAGGCGGCGGATATGGCGGTTGCGTCCCTCTTCGAGGACCACCTCCAGCCATGCGGTCTTGTCGCCGCTGCGCAGCACGCGCACGGCCCGGGCGACCAGGAACTCGCCCTCGTCGTCGATGCCGGCCTGCAGCGCGGCCAGCGTGGCCTCGTCCGGCAGGCGGTCGATCTGTACGTGGTAGGTCTTGTCCGGCCCGGTCTGCGGGTCGGTGAGGCGCGCGGCCCACTGCGGGTCGTTGCTGAACAGCAGCAGGCCCTCGCTGGCCTTGTCCAGCCGCCCGACGGGTGCGATCCAGGGCAGCCCGGCGCCATCGAAGCAGCGGTAGACGGTATCGCGGCCGCGCTCGTCCTGCGCGGTGGTCACCACGCCGCGCGGCTTGTTGAGCATCAGGTACAGGCGCTTCGGCGCGCCCAGCGGCTGGCCGTCCACTTCAATCGGCGGTGCCGGCTGCGCGATCGGGAATTCGGGATCGCGGACGATGCGCCCGGACACCCGCACGCGGCCATCGGCGATCCAGCGTGCGGCTTCGGTACGCGAGCAGACGCCCGCCTTGGACAGCACGCGCGCCAGACCATGGCGGACACCGGCGGGTGCGGCAGCGGGCTTCGCACGCCCACGCGGGGCGTGGGAGCGGGCGGCGGGGGTGGCAGGAGGGCGGCGCGTGCGCAAGCCTCTGCTCCCCGCGCGGCTTACTTCTTTTCGCCCGGCTTGGTCTCAGCCGGTGCTTCGGTGGTGGCCGGGACGGCAGCGGCAGCCGGCGCCGGGCGCGCCTTGACCACGCGCACGCCACGCGCCTTCATCCAGGCGTCGAACTCTTCAGCGGTCATGCGCTTGCCGTTCTGGCTCATGTCGAAGCGCCACGGCGTGTTGTCGAACTCGGTCTGCGGCTTGTAGGCGGCCGGATCGTTGGGCTTCACCGCCGGTGCGCTGGGGATGGCCTTGGCGATGTTCTGGCAACCATCGATGCGCAGGCGCTGCAGCACCTGGTCCAGCGACTGCGAGGGATCGTAGCTGCTGCCCAGCACGCCGGCAGACATGCCCAGCTGGGTACCGCGGATGTACAGCTCATCGGCCACCGGCGCGATGGCCGTGGCCGGCAGGGGCAGCGGCGAGGCGCTGGTGTTGACCGAGCAATCGACCGCCGCGTGGGCGACGGGAACCAGGGCCAGCGCCAGGACGGCGGCCGATGCAGAGCGCAGCATGAGGGGCATCCACGAAAGGAAGTGACGCGGCGAGTTTAGCAATGCCGCGACAGCTTTCAAGCGCCACTTTCAATGAATACGGCAACTCATTGGTTTTGCGAGCAAAATACCGACGAACGGTTGCCGGCAGCGGGAGCGAGCCGCGTTCCAGGGCCCACAAACAACAAGACCCGGCCGAAGCCGGGTCCTGCTGTGTCTTACTGGCAGAGCGTCAGAACTTAGTTCTGGACGTTCAGCTCGGTACGACGGTTCTTGGCGCGACCTTCCGGGTTGTCCGAACCATCCGGGTTGGTGTTCGGGGCAATCGGACGGCTCTCGCCGTAGCCGATCGGGCCCTGCAGACGGCCAGCGTCCACACCGTTCTGGGTCAGGTAGTTGTACACGGCGGTGGCGCGACGCTCGGACAGCTTCTGGTTGTAAGCGTCGGTACCCTTCGAGTCGGTGTGACCGGCGACTTCAACGCGCAGGTCCGGGTAACGCTTCAGGATTTCCGAAGCTTCCGACAGGATGGCCACAGCGTCCGGACGCAGGTTCGACTTGTCGAAGTCGAAGTTCACGCCCTTCAGGTCGATCGACACCGGCACCGGGCAACCGTCCGGACCGATGGTCTGGCCCGGCTGCGAGTTCGGGCACTTGTCGTCGCAGTTGTTGACGCCGTCACCGTCGTCATCCAGGTCAGCGCAGCTCGGGGCAACCGGAGCCGGAGCCGGGGCAACAGCAGCCACCGGGGCCGGGCCCAGCGGGATCACGACGCCGACCGAAGCCAGCACGTCGCCGAACCAGTCTTCGTTCGGAGCAGCAACGCTCTGGTCGTCGAAGACAGCGCGGTAGGCCACTTCGGCGCGGACAGCAACGCGCTTTTCGAAGGTGGTCTGCAGGCCGAAGCCCAGCTTGGCAGCGGCATTGCCGTCCTTACGCTCACGCGGGCCGTTCAGGCTGTTGGCAGCGTACTCTTCTTCCGACTTCTGGTAGCCCAGGCCACCGACGATGTACGGGTTCCAGCCGCGGCCTTCCTTGATGAAGTGGCGACGCAGGTCGAACGAGATGCCGTACTGCGACCAGTTCAGATCCTGGTTGGCATCGAAATTCGGGTTCTGGTAGTTCAGCTCACCGTCCAGCGACCACTCCGGGCTGATGAACTTACCCAGGCCCAGGGTGACGAACGGAGCATCGTTGGTCAGGCGGTCGCTGTCCTGGAAGTTGAAGCCGGCCGAACCGGTCAGGTACCAGCGGTCATCGAACTCCTGCGCGGACGCAGCCTGGGCGAAAGCCAGACCACCCAGCAGCGCGGCAGTAAGGATCTTCTTGTTCATTGAGTACAGCTCCTATTTCGGGGGTATGAAACCGGTAGAGGCATGGGCCAGCACTACTGCGTCGATGTTCGACAGCCGATTCAGCACGCCACCGCCGCGAACATTATGCTCAGGCGGGTGAAGGTCATGTTAACAGTCCCGTAACATGTGAAGCGTCGCACCCGACCAGCCACCGGTCCGACATTGAAACCCTATACAGGATCATGAAAATCCGCAAGACCCCCGTGCGACAAGGGTTTGGAGGGGATTAAGGGGAGTAAGCGACGGGTTTGCCGGAGTGCTGCATCGGGAGATTCAGCGCGCGCCCATTGTCGTGAGGAACCAAATGAGGCGGGCACATACTTCGCTGGCCAAGGGGTGAATGCCCCGGCGTCGAGCGATTTTCTTCTTTCCCGCCCCGGCCTTTGCAGCGTCGTGAACCGCAGCTCCGGGTTAACGCCATTCACGTCACTGGCCGCGTTGCCGCTGTACACGTGCATTGCTCCGCATCTGTATCTATAACAACGGCCAAAGCAGGACTACGGTGGGAACAGATTCCCCCTCCCCCCGGAACCCCCATGCCCACCGCCCTCCCCCTGCGCCTGCTCCAGCTTGTCACCGGCCTGTTCCTGTATGGATTCGGCATCGCCCTGATGGTGCGTGCGGCCATCGGCGTGGCGCCGTGGGACGTGCTTTCACAGGGGATTACCCTGCATTCGCCGCTTTCGTTCGGCCTGGTCACCAACCTGGTCGGCCTGGTGGTGCTGCTGTTGTGGTGGCCGCTGCGGCAGAAGCCTGGCGTGGGCACCGTGCTCAATGTGCTGCTGATCGGTCCGTCCGCGCAGTTCGGCCTGTGGTTGCTGCCACCGGCAGCCGGCCTGGCCTGGCAGTTGCTGCTGTTCTGCGCCGGCCTGCTGCTGATCGCACTGGCCACCGGCCTGTACATCGGCGCACGCCTCGGCCCCGGCCCACGCGACGGGCTGATGACCGGCCTGCACGCGCGCACCGGCCGGCCGATCTGGCAGGTCCGCACCCTCATCGAAGGCAGTGCCCTGGCGGTGGGCTGGTGGCTGGGCGGCAACATCGGCCTGGGCACGTTGGCCTTCGCCGTGCTGATCGGCCCGCTGTGCGGCCTGACGTTGGGCTGGTTCGGCATCGGCCGCCCGGTGGGGGGTAGCGCCGGGCCACGCCCGGCGAGCGCGCAGCGCGGCCACGGATGACCGCGCCGCCGGGCATGGCCCGGCGCTACCCGACGCTGCGGCAGCCCTTGCCCCGGCCGAAGTTTCGCGGCACCCTGCGCGCTTCCGTACGCAAGCGTATCGACCATGTCGCCAGCCAACGAAACCGCCTATCCGCACCTGTTCTCCCCGCTGGACCTGGGCTTTACCCAGCTGCGCAACCGGGTGCTGATGGGCTCGATGCACACCGGCCTGGAAGATCGCGCGCGCGACTTCCCGCGCCTGGCCGCCTATTTCGCCGAACGCGCCGAAGGTGGCGTCGGCCTGATCGTCACCGGTGGCTTCGCCCCGAATGTGGTTGGCTGGCTGAAGCCGTTCGGCGGCAAGCTGTCGTGGCCCTGGAAAGTGCGCCCGCACAAGCAGCTCACCGCCGCCGCGCACCAGCACGGCGCAAAGATCTGCCTGCAGCTGCTGCATGCCGGCCGCTATGCCTATCACCCGCTGTCGGTGGCGCCGTCCAAGCTGAAGGCGCCGATCAACCCGTTCACTCCGCGCGCGCTGTCGGCCAGCGGCGTCGAACGCCATATCGCCGATTACGCCCGCAGCGCGAAGCTGGCCCGCGAGGCCGGCTACGACGGCGTCGAAGTGATGGGCTCGGAGGGTTACCTCATCAACGAGTTCATCGCCCCGCGCACCAACACGCGCACCGATGCCTGGGGCGGCGACGCGCGCCAGCGCATGCGCTTCGCGGTGGAGATCGTGCGCCGCATCCGTGAGGCCTGCGGCCCGGACTTCATCATCATCTACCGGCTCTCGCTGGTCGACCTGGTCGATGACGGCAGCAACTGGGAAGAAATCGTGCAGCAGGCACAGGCCATCGAAGCCGCCGGCGCGACGATCATCAATTCCGGCATCGGCTGGCACGAGGCGCGCATCCCGACCATCGCCACCTCGGTGCCACGCGCAGCCTTCGCCGGGGTCACCGCCAAGCTCAAGCCGCACGTGAAGGTGCCGCTGGTCGCCACCAACCGCATCAACATGCCCGAAGTGGCCGAGCGCATCCTGGCCGGTGGTGGCGCCGACATGGTGTCGCTGGCCCGCCCGCTGCTGGCCGACCCACAGTGGCCGAACAAGGCCCGTGCCGGCCGCGCCGAGGCGATCAACACGTGCATCGCCTGCAACCAGGCCTGCCTGGACCACGTGTTCGAGAACAAGCTGGCCAGCTGCCTGGTCAACCCGCGTGCCGCGCACGAGACCGAGCTGGTCTACCACCCCACCACCGCGCCGAAGAAGATCGCGGTGGTCGGCGCCGGCCCGGCCGGCCTGGCCTGCGCCACGGTGGCCGCCGAGCGTGGCCACCAGGTCACCCTGTTCGATGCCGGCGCGGAGATCGGCGGCCAGTTCAACGTGGCCAAGCGCATCCCGGGCAAGGAGGAATTCCACGAGACCCTGCGCTACTTCCGCCACAAGCTGCAGGAAACCGGCGTGCAGCTGCGCCTGGATACCCGCGCCGATGCGGCTGCGCTGGCCGGCTTCGACGAGGTGGTGCTGGCCACCGGCATCACCCCGCGCAAGGTCGATTTCCCCGGTGCCGACCACGCCAAGGTGGTCACCTACCTGGACGTGCTGCTGGGGCGGGTCGACGTCGGCCCCAACGCGGCGATCATCGGTGCCGGCGGCATCGGCTTCGATGTCGGCGAGTTCCTCAGCCATGCGGGCCCCTCGCCCTCGCTGGACCCGCAGCGCTGGATGGCCGAATGGGGCGTGGACCGCCATTTCGAGGCCCGCGGCGCGCTGGCCAGCCCGCAGGTGGAAGCCTCGCCGCGCCGGCTGTGGCTGCTGCAGCGAAGCGCCGGCAAGCCCGGTGCGCGCCTGGGCAAGACCACCGGCTGGATCCACCGCGCCACGCTGAAGGCCAAGGGCGTGCGCATGCTCGGCGGCGTGGAGTACCTGGGCGTGGATGACGATGGCCTGCGCATCCGTGTGGATGGCAGTGAGCAGCTGCTGCCGGTCGACCATGTGGTGGTCTGCGCCGGACAGGAACCGAACCGCGCACTGCAGGCCGAACTGCAGGCCGCCGGCATCGCCGCGCAGCTGATCGGCGGCGCCGATGTGGCTGCGGAACTGGATGCAAAACGTGCGATCGATCAGGGCAGCCGGGTGGCCGCTGCCCTGTAGTCCGGGCCTGAATGGGGGGCGGAATGTGATTTTCGTCCCTCCGCCCGAACCTGAATGTCAAGCAAGCCGATTCAGGATGCGTTGGGTAATCCCCCCCTACCTTGCGCCGACTTTCTGCTCACCAGCCAGTTCCCGGTGAGCCGGCGCGGCCCCCTCGATCGGATGATCGTTTCTTTTGGGGCCGCCCACGGGGCGGCCCCGATGGCCGCCTCCCCATGACGCCAAGTCGTATCCCGGCCCGCAGCCCCCGCTGCTGGAACCCCGGGCTGCGGCCCACACGGAGCAAGGAGTTATATGAAACTGGCCTGGATTCTCTGGCTGTCGCAGTTGTTGCCGCAGCCGGCCGCTGATTCATTGTGTTTGAGCACCACCGTTTACCTGGAAGCCCGCGACCAGACCCTGCGCGGCCAGCAGGCCGTCGCCGAAGTCGCATTGCGCCGCCTCGACAGCGGCCTGTGGGGCGATTCGATGTGCCAGGTGGTCACCGCGCGCAAGCAGTTCGCCCCGACCATCGTCTCCCCCGGCACCCAGCTGGGCAACGACGCGGCCTGGAGCGAAGCGATGAACGTGGCCTTCGACGCCGAGCGCAACTGGGCGCTGCCGGCCGGCGAACGCCGCGAGATCGTCCCCGGTGCCAGCCACTTCGCCGCGCTGTCCATTGCCAGCCCGAACTGGCGCAATGCCTACCAGGTGGCGACCATCGGCGACCACACCTTCTATAAGGTGCAGAACCTCAAGCCTCGCCAGTCGTAACGATCTGTTGCCGGCGGCAGCGTTGCCGCACGCCGGCAGGCTCTGGGATAGTGGGCGTTTCCCGCCACACCCGCCTGGAGTCCCCATGAAGCTGTACAGCAAGCCTGGTGCCTGTTCCACCGCCGACCACATCGCCCTGCAGTGGACCGGCCAGCCCTATGAAGTGGAACTGCTGGACAAGGACACCCTGAAGGGTCCGGACTTCCTCAAGATCAACCCGGCCGGCGCGGTGCCTGCGCTGGTCGATGGCGATTTCATCCTGCTGCAGAACGCAGCCATCATGGGCTACATCGCCGACAGCTTCCCGCAGGCCGGCCTGGGCGGCGATGGCAGCGCACAGCAGCGCGCCGAAGCCACCCGCTGGCTGTCCTTCGTCAATTCGGACGTGCACCCGGCGTTCTCGCCGCTGTTCGGGCCGGCCAAGTTCATCGCCGATGAAGGCCAGTTCGACGCCATCCGCGCCGCCGCGCGCAAGCGCCTGCGCGGCCTGTTCGAAACCGCCGACAAGCAGCTGGCCGACAAGCCGTGGCTGGCCGGCTTCCGCAGCTTCGCCGATCCCTACTTCTACATCACCCTGCGCTGGGCTGCGGCCGCCAAGGTCGACCTGGTCGGCCTGGACAACGTGGCTGCGTTCAAGACCCGCATGGAAGCCGACGCGGGCGTGCAGGCCGTGCTGAAGGCCGAAGGCCTGGCCTGAGGCCTGGACGGGGCCAGACGCGGGGTCGGATCCGTCTGCGCAGCAGACGGCTCTGACCCCGATGACCACGGGTCAATCAGTCGAGCAAGCTCGACTCTACGCATCTGCCGCGTTCGTCGCGCTCAGCCGATCTCGCGGATGACGGCACCCTTGCCGTCGCGCAGCTGGGTCGGCACCACCTCGATGCGCAGCCTTGACCCCACCGGGTACAGGCCGCGTTCGGCCGGCACGGCTGCCATCGCCTGCAGCCCCGCCTCATCCAGCAGCCAGCGCGCGCTGTCGCCTTCAACCTCTTCAACGCTGTCGCCATCGGCCGGGACGAACGTCCACTGCCGCTCACGGCTGACCAGCTCCAGCGGCTTGCCATGGCGCAGGCGCAGGCCGAGCAGCTCGGACACGCTTGGCACCTGGCCAGCGCCCAGCACCAGCGTGGTCACGCCCGCCTCCTGCCGCCACCCCAGGGTCTCGATGAACAGCATGCCGGTGGTCGAGCCTTCACGCTCACTGCCCTCCCGTGCCTGCGCGGCCAACGCGGGATCATCGAGCAGGTTGCCGCGGTGCAGGTCGGTGATCCACAGCGGCATCGCCGGCTGCAGGGCCTGCAGCACGCCGCGGGTCGACCAGCGCCGGATCGCCTCCATTTCTTCATCGGTCAAGCCGACCAGCTGCAGGAACTGCAGGTGCCCGTTGGCGGTATCGCGCGCCGGCAGCTGCGGATCGGCGATGAAGGCCAGATGGCAGAGCCGGGTGTCCGTCTCCAGCGCGATCGGGCCGTTGGCATCGAGATGGTGGCCATCTTCGAACACGTTGCCGCTGCCGAACACATAGCGCGCCAGGTTCTGCAGCAGGTTCAACGGCCACACCGGCGGCGTGCTGCCGGCATGCTCGCCGGCGCTGGCCGCCAGGCGGAAGGTCAGCTCGAAGCCGTAACCGCTGGTGTCGGCATCACTGCTTTCCTTCGCATACAGCTCGGAGAAGCCGTAGGTGATGTAGTGCCAGTGCGGCACGGGGGCGTCGGCCCAGTACACGCTGATGCCGTCCAGCGGATCCTGGCCACCCAGCGTGTAGGGCAATGCAGTGCCGTAGTGGCGCGGCTCCTGGCCGGCATACAGCGGTGCCAGCGCCGCATTGATGGCGTCCCAACCGGGCGTGTCGGTGGTGTCGTGTTCGTCCTGCACGCAGGCATCCTCGAGGGCAGTGGAATCCACCGCCCACTTTACCCGCCACGTCAGGCCTGCACGACCTCGCCCGCCGCCGGCGACAGCAGCACCTGGGTTTCCTGCCACCAGCGCTGGGCCAGTGCCGGGCTGCGTGCCTTCGCCACCGCGTCCAGCAGTTCCGGGCACAGCCGCTCCAGCGACAGCGCATCCTTGCAGCGCTCGATCTTCAGCTGCATGAAGTAGCCCTTCAGGCCCAGATGGCGGCGTACTGCCTCGCTCATCGCCTCGTACAACTGCTGGTACAGCGCCGGGTCCTGTTCGCGGCCGCTGCTGAGGGCACGCGCGGCCACCGGCTCGACCGCGCCGCCGACCACTTCGATCAGCTCAAGTGCCGCCAGTTGCTGCAGCGCATCCGGCGGCGCGCGCAGGCCTTCGAGCAGGCCACGCAGTTCGTTGTCATCGCGGCGGCCATCGACCATCAACAGGATTGAACGCAATCCCGCCGGCAGGCGCCGGCCGCGGTCTTCGATTTCCTGGCGGCCAGCGGCCGTCTTGGCGTGCAGCAGTGCCATGCATCCCCCCAATCCTTGATGCGCTTCATCTGCGCGCCCGGGCGGGCGCGCCCCCTTTGGTCGCCATCGTCAGCGCCGGCGCAGCTTCCCCGAAGCGCAGGCTCTGTTGCAGATCGATGACAGGCCGAGCTTAGCGCATGTCTGGCGGATGGGTAGCGCCAGGCCATGCCTGGCGGCTTTTCCGCGCTTCGCGCTCGCCGGGCATGGCCCGGCGCTACCAGACCGCTTACCGCCCCAGCGCGCGGCGGATTTCTTCCAACGCCCCGGGGTCATCCAGGGTCGACAGGTCGCCCGGGTCGCGCTGCTCGGCCAGCGCCTGCAGCGAGCGCCGCAGCAGCTTGCCCGAGCGGGTCTTGGGCAGCGCGTTGACCACGTGCACGTGTGCCGGCCGGGCCACCGCACCGAGCGAGGCGGTCACCGCCGCCATCATCTCGGCCACTACCGGCGCCGGGTCCTCGCCGTTGAGCCCCTGCTTGAGGGTCACGAACACCAGTGGCACCTGCCCCTTCAGCTCGTCCTTGACCCCGATCACCGCCGCTTCGGCCACGCGCGGGTGGCCGGAGATCGCTTCCTCGATCTCGCGCGTGCCCAGGCGGTGCCCGGCCACGTTGATCACATCATCGGTGCGGCCGAGGATGAAGGTGTAGCCGTCGTCATCGCGGATGGCCCAGTCCAGCGAGCTGTACAGCAGTTCCTTGAAGTGGCTGAAGTAGCTCTGCATGAAACGCGCATCGTCGTTCCACACCGTGCTCATGCAGCCCGGCGGCAGCGGCGGGGTCACCACCAGCACGCCCTTCTGCCCGGCCGCGACTTCCTCGCCGGTGTTCTCGTCGATCACCTTCATGCGATAGCCGAGGTTGGGGAAGCCCGGCGAACCGAAGCGAACGGGCTTCATGTCCAGCCCCGGCAACAACGTCAGCGCCGGCCAGCCGGTTTCGGTCTGCCAGTAGTTGTCGATGATCGGCTTGCCCAGCGCCTCGCTGATCCAGTGCGCGGTGGGTTCATCCAACGGCTCGCCCGCCAGGAACAGGTACTTCAGCGCGTCGAGGTCGTGGCGATGGATGAAGTCGGCATCGTGCTTCTTCAGCACGCGGATGGCGGTGGGCGAGGAGAACATCGTGCGCACGTTGTACTGCTCGCACAGCGCCCACCAGATGCCCGGGTCCGGGTTGGTCGGCAGCCCTTCATAGAGCAGCGAGGTGCAGCCACCGATCAGCGGCCCATACACGTTGTAGGAATGGCCGACGGCCCAGCCCACGTCCGAGGTGGAGAACATCACCTGGCCCGGCTGGCAGTCGAACACCGTCTGCATCGACTGCGCCATCGCCACGGCATAGCCGCCCACGTCGCGCTGCACGCCCTTGGGCTTGCCGGTGGTGCCGGAGGTATAGAGCAGGTAGCTGGGTTCGCTGGACTCGAGCCACTTCACCGGCACGTCCACTTCACCCACCTGCCCGCGCAGTGCGGCGTAGTCGACATCGCGGCCGGGCACGTGCGGCTCGGCCGGATCCAGGCCGCGCGAAACGATCAGCACGTGCGGCGGCGGGCTGGTCGCCTCGGCGCAGGCAGCGTCCACCATGGCCTTGTACGGGATGACCTTGCCACCGCGCATGCCGGCATCGGCGGCGATCAGCAGCTTCGGTTTGGCATCGTCAATGCGCAGCGCCAGGTTGTGCGCGGCGAAGCCACCGAACACCACCGAATGCACCGCGCCGATGCGCGCGCACGCCAGCATGGCGAACACGGCTTCGGCCATGTTGGGCATGTAGATGACCACGCGGTCACCATGGCCCACGCCCAGGCGCTGCAGCACCGCGGCGAAGTCGTTCACCTCGCGGTACAGCTGGCGGTAGGTGATTTCGCGGGTGACGTTGGTTTCGGTGGAGACCGCCACCAGCGCGAGCTGGTCGGGCCGATCAACGAGGTGGCGGTCGACGGCGTTGTAGCAGAGGTTGGTTTCGCCCCCGACATACCAGCGGCGGAACGGCGGATTGCTGTAGTCCAGCACCTGCTTCGGCGGCACATGCCAGTAGATGCGCTTGGCTTCCTCGCCCCAGAACGCCTCCGGCTCGTCGATCGAGCGGCGGTAGGTTTCCTCGTAATTCATGACGCAGCCCTCCCAGACAAAGTCATGCATTCGAGGATAGTCCCGCGCTGGCACGCGGGCCGCCCTACCTTGGTAGGGGGTGGGGTTTTTCATGCAGGGCTGCCGCCCTGCACCTGCAGAAGCAACGTCAACGTCAAAAGCGGGGCTGCTGAGGGATGGCGGGGTGGGTCCGGTCGAGGGGGACGCTGCAAGTACGTCCCTGTAAGCTCGGTCGCCGCATCCATGCGGCTCACGCCCCCTCAACCGGACCCACCCCGCCTTCGACAGTTCTCCGCGATCTGTCGGGACGGCGCTCTGCTCTGGTGGGTGCCGACCGTTGGTCGGCACGGGGTCGGATATCGATGTCTGACCGATGTGTCGACCAACGGTCGACACCTACCAGCAGCCTGTCGGAGTCGACACAGTAGAGCCACGCCATGCGTGGATGATTTGTTCGATATCTGACAGATGTGCCGACCAACGGTCGGCACCCACCAACAGCCGCGGAAATCTGTCGGGGGTGGGGCGGTGTGGGTGGGCAGGACCGCAGGCGCCATGGATGGCGCCTACGAGCCCCCATGGACGGGTTTACGGCGTGTCCTGCCCACCCACACCGCCCCGCCCAACCAGCAGAAAACAGCACCGCTTTTGACGTTGACGTTGACGTTGCTTCGGCAGGTGCAGGGCGCAGCCCTGCCGAACCCCTTAGAACGGAGCCGCAGACTCGAACGCCAGCGCGGCACCCGTCACCGGATGGGTGAACGCCAGCGCACACGCATGCAGGTACACCCGCTGCGCCGGCGTGGCCCCATACAGCACATCACCCACGATGGGATGACCAAGACTGGCCATGTGCAGCCGCAGCTGATGGCTGCGCCCGGTCACCGGCTCCAGCGCCACGCGCGTGCGCTGCGCCTGCACATCGCGGGCGAGCACGCGCCACCGCGTCAGCGCCGGCTTGCCACGTTCGTGGTCGACCTGCTGCTTCGGCCGGTTCGGCCAGTCCACGATCAACGGCAGGTCCACCGCGCCGGCCTCTGCCTCCAGCAGCCCCTGCACCACCGCCTCGTAGCGCTTGCTCACCTGGCGTTGCTCGAACTGCATCGACAGCGCCGCCTGCATCGCCTTGCCGCGCGCATGCAGCAGCAGGCCCGACGTCACCTGGTCCAGACGGTGCACGGTCAGCGCATCCGGGTACAGCGCCTGCAGACGCGCCACCACGCAGTCCTGGTTCTCCTCGCTGCGGCCGGGCACGGACAGCAGGCCGGCCGGCTTCTCGGCCACCAGCAGTGCGTCGTCGATGTAATGCAGGTGGATCATCAGGTTTCCTGGCCCTCAAACAGCAACGGGGAAGCCTGAGCTTCCCCGTTGCCTGGTACCGACCAACGGTCGGCACCTACCTTCTGGATCACGTACCGACCAACGGCCGGTACCTACCGGACAACGCCGGTATCAGCCCAGCAGGTGGGCGACGCCGGAGCGCTCTTCTTCCAGCTCGGCCAGGGTCTTGTCGATGTACTTCTGGCTGAAGTCGTCGATCGGCAGATCCTTGACCAGGGTGTACTTGCCGTTTTCGGTGGTCACGGCGAAGCCGAAGATCACGCCTTCCGGAATGCCGTAGGAACCGTCGGACGGCACGCCCATGGTGACCCACTTGCCGTTGCTGCCCAGCACCCAGTCACGCACGTGGTCGATGGCAGCGTTGGCGGCCGAAGCAGCCGAGGACGAGCCACGGGCTTCGATGATCGCCGCGCCGCGCTTGCCCACGGTCGGGATGAAGGTGTTGGCGTTCCATTCCTGGTCGTTGATCGCATCGGCGATGGAAGCACCATCGGCGGTGGCGAAACGGTAGTCCGGGTACATGGTCGGGCTGTGGTTGCCCCACACGACCAGCTTCTCCATGCCACCGACCGGCTTGCCGAGCTTGGTCGACAGCTGGCTCAGCGCGCGGTTGTGGTCCAGGCGCAGCATGGCGGTGAAGTTTTCCGGCTTCAGGTCCGGGGCCGACTTCATGGCGATGTAGGCATTGGTGTTGGCCGGGTTGCCGACCACCAGCACCTTCACGTCACGGCTGGCGACCTTGTTCAGCGCCGCGCCCTGGGCGGTGAAGATCTTGGCGTTTTCCAGCAGCAGGTCCTTGCGCTCCATGCCCGGGCCGCGCGGACGCGCGCCGACCAGCAGGGCGATGTCGGCATCCTTGAAGGCCACTTCGGCGTCGTCGGTGCCGACCATGCCGGCCAGCAGCGGGAAGGCGCAGTCTTCCAGCTCCATCATCACGCCCTTCAGGGCGGCCTGGGCCTTGTCGACCGGCAGTTCCAGCAGCTGCAGGATGACCGGCTGGTCCTTGCCCAGCATTTCGCCGGAGGCGATGCGGAACAGCAGGGCGTAACCGATCTGGCCGGCAGCGCCGGTCACGGCAACACGAACGGGTGCTTTCATGGGGGTTTCCTCTTGCTTGCAAGCGTTGGATGGAACGCCGCGGGCGTGGCACGCAGGCCTGGCGGGCGGCGGGGAACAGGGAAACGGCCACCGAAGGGTGGCCGTTTCGAAGGGGGATCAGGCGGCGAGGATCTTGTTCCACTCGGCGACGCGGTCGGCCTGTGCGGCCAGCGCGGCGTCGACGTCGCCTTCCAGGGTGATCGAATGGATCACGTCGCCCTGCTTGACCGAATCGACGATGGCCTGGCCTTCCAGGACCTTGCCGAAGACGGTGTGGCGGCCGTCCAGCCAGTCGGTCTTGATGTGGGTGATGAAGAACTGGCTGCCATTGGTGTTCGGGCCGGCGTTGGCCATCGACAGCGAGCCGACCTCGTGCTTCACGCCGTTCTTCTCGTCCTCGAACTTGTAGCCCGGGCCGCCGGTGCCACGACCCTGCGGGCAGCCGCCCTGGATCATGAAGTCGGCGATCACGCGGTGGAAGATCAGGCCGTCATAGAAGCCCTGCTTGACCAGGTTGACGAAGTTGGCAACCGTCAGCGGCGCCTTGTCGGCGAACAGCTCGACCTTGATCGGGCCCTGGGTGGTGTCGAAAGTGGCGATGAGGGACATGAAGATCCTTGATGCAGATGGGGTTGCGTCTAGCCACCTAGTTTACACCCGGCTCGTGGCAGCGGCGCCTTCGACCATGGGCCAACGGGACCGGTCCCGCCGGCCGGGGGGCGCCGTTCAGCCAGCCAGGGCAGGCCCCTGAATGGGCCTCTGCCCGGGCCTGAAATCAAGGTTTTCGCGAATCGTCAACTTCGACGTATAATGTTGGACTTCTTTTTCCAAATCCGGCGCCGACTGGCCCCCTTTCGTATGTCCATCGAAAACCTTCGCAACATCGCCATCGTCGCCCACGTCGACCATGGCAAGACCACCCTGGTCGACCAGCTGCTGAAGCAGTCCGGCACCCTGTCCGAGCGTACCGTCCTCGCCGAGCGCGTGATGGACAGCAACGACCAGGAAAAGGAACGCGGCATCACCATCCTGGCCAAGAACACCGCCATCACCTGGGAAGACAAGAAGACCGGCATCAAGAACCGGATCAACATCGTCGACACCCCGGGGCACGCCGACTTCGGCGGCGAGGTCGAGCGCGTGCTGTCGATGGTCGACACCGTGCTGATCCTGGTCGACGCCATGGACGGCCCGATGCCGCAGACCCGCTTCGTCACCCAGAAGGCCTTCGCGATGGGCTTCAAGCCGATCGTCGTGGTCAACAAGGTTGACCGTCCGGGCTCGCGTCCGGAGTGGGTCATCGACCAGGTCTTCGACCTGTTCGACAAGCTCGGCGCCACCAACGAGCAGCTGGACTTCCCGATCGTCTACGCCTCGGCCCTGAACGGCTACGCCGGCCTGGAAGACACCGTGCGCGACGGCGACATGACCCCGCTGTACGAAGCGATCATGCAGCACGCGCCGAAGCCGGAAGTCGATCCGGAAGGCGCCTTCCAGATGCGCATCAGCCAGCTGGACTACAACAACTTCGTGGGCGTCATCGGCATCGGCCGCATCCAGCGCGGCACCCTGAAGAAGAACATGCAGGTCGCGGTCATCGACCGTGAAGGCAAGAAGCGCAACGGCAAGGTCGCGCAGGTGCTGGGCTTCCTGGGCCTGGAGCGCATCGAGCAGGACACCGCCGAAGCCGGTGACATCGTCGCCATCTCCGGTATTCCGGAGCTGACCATCTCCGACACCCTGTGCCACCCGGATACCCCGGAAGCGCTGCCGGCACTGACCGTCGACGAGCCGACCATCTCGATGACCTTCCAGGTCAACAACTCGCCGTTCGCCGGCAACAAGGACCTGTCCGGCGGCAAGTTCCTGACCAGCCGCCAGATCAAGGACCGCCTGGACCGTGAAAAGGTCCACAACGTGGCCCTGAAGGTCGAACAGCTGGAAGACGCCGACAAGTTCCTGGTCTCCGGCCGTGGCGAACTGCACCTGTCGGTGCTGATCGAGAACATGCGTCGCGAAGGCTACGAGCTGGCCGTGTCGCGCCCGGAAGTCATCATCAAGGAAATCGACGGCCAGATGATGGAGCCGATCGAACAGCTGGTGGTGGACATCGAAGAAATCCACCAGGGCGGCGTGATGGAAAAGCTGGGCACCCGCAAGGGCCAGCTGAAGAACATGGAGCCGGACGGCAAGGGCCGCGTGCGCCTGGAATACTCGATCCCGGCCCGTGGCCTGATCGGTTTCCAGAACGAGTTCAAGACCCTGACCCAGGGTTCGGGCCTGCTGTTCCACGTGTTCGACCATTACGGTCCGAAGGAACAGGGCGCGATTGCCAAGCGCATCAACGGCGTGATGATCGCCAATGCGCCGGGCACCACGCCGGCCTACTCGCTTGGCCCGCTGCAGGAACGCGGCAAGCTGTTCGCCGCTGAAGGCGACAACGTGTATGAAGGCCAGCTGGTCGGTATCCACTCCAAGGACAACGACCTGACCGTCAACGCGATCAAGACCAAGCCGCTGACCAACATGCGCGCTTCGGGCAAGGACGATGCGATCCAGCTGACCCCGGCGATCAAGTACTCGCTGGAACAGGCCCTGGACTTCATCGAGGACGACGAGCTGGTCGAGATCACCCCGAAGGAGATCCGCCTGCGCAAGAAGTTCCTGACCGAAAGCGACCGCAAGAAGGCTTCGCGCGGCGGCTGAGCCTGACCCGTGAGCCAGAACGGCTACAACCCGGATCCGCACCGGCATCCGGGTCTCCACGTCATCGCCCTGCTCGAAGCGAGCAAGGCGATGCTGGCGTTGTTGGCTGCGACCGGGCTGGAAATGCTCGGTCCGCAGCCGCTTCGCGATGGGGTCAATGCCCTGATCCGGCGTTTCAGCCTGGACCCGGATCACGGCACCCTGCCCTCGCTGCTGAACATGATCAGTCCCGATGCGGTGCACCTGGCCGCAGCGGCGATGATCGGCTACGGCCTGCTGCACCTGGTCGAAGCCTGGGGCCTGTGGAAGGCCAAGGCCTGGGCCTCCTGGCTCGGCTGCCTGACGGCCTCGATCTACCTGCCCTTCGACATCTACGCGGTGCTCCGCCATCCTGGCTGGGCGTCCTGGAGCGTGCTGGCGATCAACCTGATCGTCGTCTACGTCCTCGCCCGCGACCTGCGCAAGCGCCGCCACTGAGCAGCCGCTACACTGACGATTGGAGCCGACCCAGCCGTCCGATGCGCCCGTTCCTGCCTTCCCTGCTGACCTGCCTGATCGCGGCCCTGCCCGCGCTGCTTGCCGTGGGCTGCAGTCCGGCCACACCCGCGGCGCACGCCGCCGCACCCGGCAGCAGCAACGTGCCCTTCCCCTATGCCGAAACCGACGTGGCGGACCTGCAGGCACGGATGGTCAGCGGTGAACTGGACAGCGCCACCCTCACCGCCGCCTACCTCAAGCGCATTGCCGCCCTGGACCGCACCGGGCCGCGCCTGCGCGCGGTGCTGGAGCTGAACCCCGATGCCCTGAAGGAAGCGGCCGAGCGCGACCGCGAGCGCCGTGCAGGCCGCCTGCGCGGCCCGCTGCATGGCATCCCGGTGCTGCTGAAGGACAACATCAACGCCGCGCCCATGGCCACCACGGCCGGCTCGCTGGCGCTGCAGGGCTTCAAGCCCGGCGACGCCTACCTGGTGCGCCGCCTGCGCGAGGCCGGCGCGGTGGTGCTGGGCAAGACCAACCTCAGCGAATGGGCCAACTTCCGCGGCAACGACTCGATCTCCGGCTGGAGCGCCCGCGGCGGCCAGACCCGCAACCCCTACCGCCTCAGCCATTCGCCCTGCGGCTCCAGCAGCGGCAGCGCCGTGGCCGTGGCCGCCAACCTGGCCAGCGTGGCGATCGGCACCGAAACCGACGGCAGCATCGTCTGCCCGGCGGCCATCAATGGCGTGGTCGGGCTGAAGCCCACCGTCGGCCTGGTCAGCCGCGAGGGCATCATCCCGATCTCCTTCAGCCAGGACACCGCCGGGCCGATGACCCGCAGCGTGGCCGATGCGGCCGCCGTGCTGACCGCCATCGCCGGCCGCGATGATGCCGACCCGGCCACTGCTACCATGCCTGGCCGCGCCGTCTACGATTACACCGCGCGGTTGGACCCGCAGGGCCTGCGCGGCAAGCGCCTGGGCCTGCTGCAGACGCCGCTGCTGAAGTACCGTGGCATGTCGCCGCTGATGGACCACGCCGTGGCCGAGCTGCGCCGCGCCGGTGCAGTGGTGGTGCCGGTGGCCATGCCCAACCAGGGCGCCTGGGACGAGGCCGAGCGCACCGTCCTGCTGTACGAGTTCAAGGCCGGGCTGGAGCGCTACTTCGCCACCTACCAGGCCCCGATGCGCAGCCTGGCCGAGCTGATCGCCTTCAACCAGGCCCATGCGAAGCAGGAACTGGGGCTGTTCGGCCAGCAGCTGCTGCAGGAGGCCGAGGCCACCGCCGGGCTGGCCGACCCCGCCTACATCCGTGCACGCAGCGACGCGAGGCGCCTGGCGGGCCCTGAGGGCATCGACGCGGTGCTGGCGGCACACCAGCTCGATGGCCTGATCGCCCCGACCACCGGCATCGCCTGGCCGCTGCGCAGCAGCGGTGACGATTTCCCGGGCGAGAGCTACAGCGCCGCCGCCGTGGCCGGCTACCCCAGCCTGAGCGTGCCGATGGGGCAGATCGACGGCCTGCCCGCCGGCCTGCTGTTCATGGGCACCGCCTGGAGCGAGCCGAAGCTGATCGAGATGGCCTACGCCTACGAACAGCGCACCCGCGCGCGGCAGCCGCCACGGTTTGCCACCGACGCCCTGATCGACGCAGGCGACCCGTAATCATCTGGTAGCGCCGGGCCATGCCCGGCGGACGGAACGTGCCGCTGCGCTCGCCGGGGATGGCCCGGCGCTACCGTTCGGGTTCCGGCTCCCCCGGCACGATCGCCGCCTCACCATCCTCCGCGCCCGGCGAACGCACGTCCGCCGTGCGCGCACGCGGCCCGCGCGGCATGTCCAGCTCATCCTCGTGCTGCAGGCGCGCACGCACCTGCGGCAGCGACTGCGGATGTTCGCGGGCGAGGAAATCCAGCATCCGTTCGCGCACCAGGCAGCGCAGGTCAAAGGCATCGCCGGAGCTGCGCGCACTCACCAGCAGGCGCACCTGGATCGCGCGTTCGCTGGTGTCGGTCACCTGGGTCACGCACACGCGGCCATCCCACAGCGCCTCGCCACGGCAGATGCGCTCCAGCTCGGCACGGATCGCCGCGATGGGCGCGCGGTAGTCCAGCCAGAAGAACGCGGTGCCGAGCAGGTCGGCGCTGCGTCGCGTCCAGTTCTGGAAGGGGTTTTCGATGAACCAGGTCAACGGCACCACCATCCGCCGCTCATCCCAGATACGCACCACCACGTAGCTGCTGCCGATCTCCTCGATGCGCCCCCACTCGCCCTCCACGATCACCACGTCATCGAGGCGGATCGGCTGGGTCACGGCGATCTGCAGGCCGGCGATCAGGTTGCCGAACACCGGCTTGGCCGCGATACCGGCCACCAGGCCGATCAACCCGGCCGACGCCAGCAGCGCCGAACCGATCTTCGCCACCATATCGAACTGCAGCAGCACCAGCGAGGCGCCGAGGACGATGATGCCGCCCATGATCACCCGGCTGAGCACACGGGTCTGGGTCTGGATGCGGCGCGCTTCCAGGTTGTCGGCCACGTCGATCGGGTTGCTGCGCAGGATGGCGCGCTCGATGGCACTGACACCGCGTACCAGCAGCCAGATGAAACACGCCACCAGGCTGATATGCAGCACCCGTTGCAGATTGCCCAGCAGCGGATCCTGCAATGGCGTCGCCTGCAGCGCGGGAATCAGCAGCAGCAGCGGCAATGCCGTGGCCAGTGGCAGGCCGAGCACACGACCGATGCGCGCACGGCGCCGATCACGCCCTTTCAGCCGGTGATAGATCCACAGGATCACCCAGGCACCGATGCCGCCGATCACCAGCGCCAGTCCCAACGGCCACGCATAGGCCTGCATGTGCTGCCAATGCACGCTTGCCACCTCCACTCGAACACGCGAATGGACAGGGTCGCGCATGGCGGATGACTGTTTTGTATGCAGGGTTGGCACCCTGCACCCGCAAACGTCAACGTCAACGTCAACGTCAAAGGCGGGTTTACTGAAGGATGGCGGGGTGGATCCGGTTGAGGGGGACGCCGTAAACCCATCCATGGGGGCTTGGTCGCGGCATCCATGCCGCTCACACCCCCTCAACCGGACCCACCCCGCCTTCGACAGTTTTCCGCGATCTGTCGGAACGGCGTTCTGCTTTCGTGGGTGCCGACCGTTGGTCGGCACGGGGTCGGAGAGAATTTTGAATATCGATATCTGACAGATGTGCCGACCAACGGTCGGCACCCACCAACAGCGGCGAACGGTAGATCCACGCCATGCGTGGATGAATTCATTCGATATCTGACAGATGTGCCGACCAACGGTCGGCACCCACCAACAGATCGCAGGGATCTGTCAGAGGTGGGGCGGTGTGGGTGGGCAGGACCGTTGGCGCCATGGATGGCGCCATCGAGCCCCCATGGGTGAGGGCGCTTTGCTTGCGAAGCACTGCTTCGCAAGCGCCCGAACGCACAGCCGCCAGCGGCTGGGCCGGACCCCGGAGGGGGGGTTACGGCGTGTCCTGACCACCCACACCGCCCCGCCAACCCACGGAATGCCCGCTTTTGCTGTTGAGGTTGCCGGCCAGCGGCCGGCACTACCGCAGGTGCAGGACTGCAAGCCCTGCGGAAAAAACCTACCTCGCCTGCTCCTGCTTGCGCACGATCGCCATCGCGATCTCCAGCGACTGCTCATAGTTCAACCGCGGGTCCACCGTCGAGCGATACGCACGCTCCAGGTCACGCTCGGTCAACTCGCGCGCACCACCGGTGCATTCGGTCACGTCCTCGCCGGTCAGCTCCAGGTGCACGCCACCCAGCCGCGTGCCCGCCGCAGCGTGCAGGTCGAAGGACATCTCCACTTCGCCCCGCACGTTGTCGAAGCGACGCGTCTTGAAGCCGTTGGCCGTGCTCTCGGTATTGCCGTGCATCGCATCGCACACCCACAGCACGCGACGACCATCGCGCTTCACCGCGTCCAGCAGTGGCGGCAGCTTCTCGGCAATCTGCGCCGCCCCCATGCGGTGGATGAAGCTCAGGCGGCCGGGTTCGTCATCCGGGTTCAGCACGTCGATCAACCGCAGCAATTGGTCCGGCTGCACCGACGGGCCCACCTTGATCGCGATCGGGTTGCGTACGCCACGCAGGTATTCCACGTGTGCGCCATCCAGCGCGGCAGTGCGCATGCCGATCCACGGGTAGTGCGTGCTCAGGTTCAACCAGCCCTGCTGGCGCGGCACCTGGCGGGTCAGGGCCTGCTCGTAGGGCAGCAGCAGCGCTTCGTGCGAGGTGTAGAAATCGATGCGGTTGAGGTTGTGCACGCGGGCCCCGGCCAGGGTCTCCATGAAGTGCACCGCGTCGCCGATCGAGGCCACCATCTTCTGGTACTCGGCGGCCAGCGGCGAATGCCGCACCCACTCCAGGTTCCAGTACTCGGGGTGGTGCAGGTCGGCGAAGCCACCATCGATCAATGCCCGAACGAAGTTCATCGTCATTGCCGAATGCGCGTGGGCCTGCAGCATCCGCTTCGGGTCCGGCAGGCGCGCAGCCTCGGTGAATGCCGGCGCGTTGATCACATCGCCGCGGTAGCTGGGCAGGGTCACGCCATCGCGGGTCTCGGTGTCGGCCGAACGCGGCTTGGCGTACTGGCCGGCGAAGCGGCCAACGCGGATCACCGGCTGGCGCAGGCCGTGCACCAGCACCAGGCTCATCTGCAGCAGCACCTTCAGGCGGTTGGAGATCGTGCCCGATTCGCAGTCGCTGAAATTCTCCGCGCAGTCACCGCCCTGCAGCAGGAAGCGCTTGCCCTCCTGCGCATCAGCCAGCTGCTGCTTCAGCGCCAGGATCTCCCACGAGGTCACCAGCGGCGGCAGCCGCTTCAGCTCATGCAGGGCCGCGTCCAGGGCAATCGGATCGGGATAGGTCGGCATCTGCAGGGCGGTCTTGCCACGCCAGCTCTCCGGCGACCAGCCAGCGCCAGCAGCGGTCGCAGCAGGATCAGAGACGGGCGGAACGGCGGACAGGCTCATTGCAGGATTCCGGGGGTGGGGGACGGTCATGGTCGCAGAGCAGGCCGCTGCCGCAAAGGCCCGGGCGACGCCTGCACATGGCTGAACGCCGGGGAAAGGTCAGCGCGAGCGGCCACAAACCGCATGCCCACAGCCCCCCGGACAGGCGCATGATTCGCTCCGCAGTGTTACGAAGTAACAATCCAGTCACCCCTATTGGCCCCTTCCACAGCCCATCCGCCATGAAGCCCTCCCTGCTCGCTACCGGCATCACTTTCGCCCTGGCCCTGGCCAGCCTGCCCAACCTCGCCCTGGCCGCCGATGCCGGCACCGACGCGGCGCCGGTGAAGGACCTCGATACGGTCACCGTCAGCGCCCAGCTCGACCAGGCGCGCAACGCGCTGTCGCCCGACATCGGCAGCAGCCAGTACCAGATCACCGCCGAGGACATCCAGAAGCAGCCACTGGGGGCGTCCGCGCCGCTCAGCCAGGTACTGCTGCAGGCGCCCGGCGTGGTCCAGGATTCCTACGGTGGCGTGCACGTGCGCGGCGACCACGCCAACCTGCAGTACCGCATCAACGGCGTGCTGCTGCCGGAATCGATCTCCGGCTTTGGCCAGACCCTGGATGCACGCACGATCAAGAGCATCCGGCTGATGGACGGTGCATTGCCGGCGCAGTTCGGCGAGCGCACCGCCGCAGTGGTCGACATCACCACCCGCAGTGGCGCCGAACTCGGCAATGGCGGCAGCGTCGGCATCACCACCGGCTCGTTCGGCAAGGTCAATCCGAATGCGTCCTGGTGGGGCTCGCAGGGGCGCTGGAGCTGGTTCCTGACCGGCAACTACGACCAGAACGAGGTCGGCCTGGAGAACCCGACCAGCTCGCGCAAGCCGGAGCATGACGATACCCACCAGGGCAAAGCCTTCGCCGACCTGACCTATCTGGTCAACGACACCACCCGCCTGAGCGTGTTCGCCGGCTTCGCCAACAACCGCTTCCAGATTCCGGTCAATCCGGGGCAGACGCCGCAGTTCGGCTACCTGGACACCACCACCTTCGATTCCAGCCAGCTGGATGAGACCCAGCGCGAAACTACCCGCTTCGGCATGCTGGTGCTGCAGGGCACGCTGGGCGAGACCGCCTACCAGGTCTCCGCCGGCCAGCGCTACAGCGATGTCGGCTTCAATCCCGACGTGGCCGGCGACATGGTGTTCAGTGGCGTCGCCTCGCAGGTCCAGCGCAGCAACCGCGCCAATACGCTGCAGGCGGATTTCTCCACGCCGCTGGGCGACAACCACACGCTGCGCTACGGCGTATACGGCAACCAGGAACGCGCGCGTGCCAGCAACAACAGCTGGGTGTTCCCGGTCGACGATGACGGCGCGCAGGCCAGCACCACGCCGCTGCAGATTGCCGACAACAGCGCGTTCAAGGCCACCACCCTGGCGGTCTACGTGCAGGACGAATGGAAGATCGGCGACGACTGGACGGTCAACTACGGCCTGCGCGGTGATCGCTACAAGGCCTTCGGCCAGACCGAGGGCCAGCTCAGCCCGCGCCTGGGCGTGGTCTGGACTGCCAGCGACAGCACCACCGTGCATGCCGGCTACTCGCGCTACTTCACCCCGCCGGCGAGCGAGCTGATCGCCACCAGCGACATCAGCCTGTATGACGGCACCACCAACGCACAGCCGTCCGGTGGCAACAACATCCCGCTGGCCGAGCGCAGCGACTACTACGACATCGGTGTCTCCCAGCAGGTCGGCGACCACCTGACCCTGGGCCTGGATGCCTACGACCGGCGCGTCTCGCGCCTGCAGGACGAAGGCCAGTTCGGCGCCGCCTACATCTACTCGACGTTCAACTACCGCCGCGGCCACATCCGTGGCCTGGAATTCAGCGCCGACTACAGCAACGGTCCCTTCAGCGCCTACTTCAATGCCGCCCTGAACAAGGCCATCGGCACCGACGTCATCACCAGCCAGTACAACCTCGACCCGGAAGCGCTGGCCTACGTGGCCGACCACTGGATCCACCTGGACCACGACCAGAAGCTGACCTCGTCGGGCGGTTTCAGCTATGCCTTCGCCGGCCACAACCGCGTCGGCGCGAACTACGTGTTCGGCAGCGGCCTGCGCTCGGATACCGACACCGTGCCCAACGGCGGCGAACTGCCGTCCTACCTGCAGGTGAACCTCAGCGCCGGCCACGACTTCAATGCCGACAGCGGGCATCCGCTGCACATGCAGGTAGCGTTGATCAATGCACTGGACCGCAGCTACCAGCTGCGTGACGGCGGCGGTGTGGGTGTGTTCGCCCCGCAGTGGGGCCCGCGCCGCGGTGCCTACCTGAGCCTGCAGCAGGACTTCTGATCGGGCGGGGGTCGGATCCCTTTCCGCAGGAAAGGGATCCGACCCCGCCGTGTTTTCAGCGCTTGACCTTGCGCAGCGACACCACCAGCGCCCACAGCGCCAGCAGGACGAACCACACGCCCGACCACATCGGCATGGTCATGCCCAGGAAGGTCCAGTCGATGTTGCCGCAGTTGCCGGTGCCGGTCAGCACGGTGCGGAACACTTCCAGCGGCCCCATGGTCTCGCTCAGGAACGCCAGCGGCGGGCCGCAGGTGGAACCCATCTCCGGCGGAAGCATCTGCACGTACACATGGCGTGCCGCGATGCCGAACCCGACAGCAGCGGCAATGAAGGCGAGGATGCCGTAGGTCGCGCGGCCCGGCCGGTTGGAGGGGCCGTGCAAGGCGCCGATCAGGAACAGCAGGCCCAGTGCAGCGAATGCCAGGCGCTGGAAGATGCACAGCGGACAAGGCTCCAGCCCCATCTTCAACTGCAGGAAGATGGCGAAGCCGAGCAGGCCCGCGCAGATCAGGAAGCCCAACAGGAACTGGGCGCGGAAGGGCCAGCGCAAAGGATTCATCGTGAACGCTCGAACGGATCAGGCGCCAAGCGTAACCGAGAGCGCCTCCCGTTCGAACCGCCACACGGCACGCCTGTCGGAACGGTGTGGGCCGGAGCGGAGCCCGGAAACGGAAACGCCGGGCATGGCCCGGCGCTACCAGAACGCAAAAGCCCGGCAGAAGCCGGGCTTTCGCTGTGTCGCGTTGGAGCGGTCCGATTACTCGGCCACTTCCTCAGCCACGGCCGGACGGTCGACCAGCTCGACGTAGGCCATCGGAGCGTTGTCGCCGGCGCGGAAGCCGCACTTCAGCAGACGCAGGTAGCCGCCCGGACGGTTCGCGTAGCGCGGGCCCAGGATGGTGAACAGGTTGCCCACGGCTTCGTTGTCACGCAGGCGGGCGAAGGCCAGACGGCGGTTGGCGACGGAGTCGACCTTGGCCAGGGTGATCAGCGGCTCGGCAACGCGGCGCAGTTCCTTGGCCTTCGGCAGGGTGGTCTTGATCAGCTCGTGCTTGAACAGCGAGGCGGCCATGTTCTTGAACATCGCTTCGCGGTGGGCGCTGGTGCGGTTGAACTTACGGCCAGACTTCATGTGACGCATGGTGATATTCCTTGGTTAATGATGAGACTGTGTGGATCGTTGTCGCCATCCTGGCGTTGCTGCGCGGACTGCGGTTGGTCCTGGCCATCCGTCCTGGACGACCTGCCCGCGAACCTGCGGTTCGTCGTGGCATGTATGTTGCGTTGAAGGCCCCACCGCGAACGGTGGAGCCTCCAGGCATTACCGATATCAGCCCAGCATGCCGTGGCTGGCGACGCCGGCCGGCGGCCAGTTCTCCAGCTTCATGCCGAGGGACAGGCCGCGCTGAGCCAGCACTTCCTTGATCTCGGTGAGCGACTTCTTGCCCAGGTTCGGGGTCTTCAGCAGCTCCACTTCGGTCTTCTGGATCAGATCGCCGATGTAGTAGATGCTTTCGGCCTTCAGGCAGTTGGCCGAACGCACGGTCAGCTCCAGATCGTCGATCGGGCGCAGCAGCACCGGATCCACGCCGTTGTTGGCCGGCTTGGCTGCACCGCGGTCGCGGTGGGTGAAGTCACCGAACACCGACAACTGGTCGCTGAGGATGTCGGCGGCGGTGCGCACGGCTTCCTCGGCGTCGATGGTGCCGTTGGTCTCGATATCGATGACCAGCTTGTCCAGGTCGGTACGCTGTTCGACACGAGCCGCTTCCACGGCATAGGCGACGCGGCGGACCGGCGAGAACGAGGCATCCAGGACCAGGCGGCCGATGGCACGGGTTTCTTCGTCCGGACGACGACGCGCGGCAGCCGGCTGGTAGCCGAAACCACGTTCGATCTTCAGACGCATGTTGATCGCCGTATCCTTGGTCAGGTGGCAGATCACATGATCGCTGTTCAGGATCTCCACATTGTGGTCGACCTTGATGTCAGCAGCAGTGACAACGCCCGGACCCTGCTTGGACAGGGACAGGGTGGCGCTGTCGCCGGAATGCATACGGATGGCCACGTCCTTCAGGTTCAGCAGGACTTCGAGCACGTCCTCCTGCAGACCTTCGACCGTGGTGTACTCGTGCAACACGCCGTCGATTTCGACTTCCGTGATGGCGAAGCCCGGGATGGACGACAGCAGCACGCGACGCAGGGCATTACCCAGCGTATGCCCGTAACCCCGCTCCAAAGGTTCGATAACGACCTTTGCACGGGTGTCGGTAAGGCGTTCGATCTGCGGACCGCGAGGACGCAGAACCTGGTTGGCGGTAACCGTCATGTTGCGGGTTCTCCTAGTGAACCCCCGGCCGTCGCCGGGGGCTCTCCAATGATGAATTACTTCGAATACAGCTCGACGATCAGCGCTTCGTTGATGTCCGCAGGCAGATCCGAACGATCCGGAACAGCCTTGAAGATGCCGGTGAACTTGCCGGAATCCACTTCAACCCACGACGGGCTCAGGTCATGCTGGGCGGCGACGGTCAGGGCTTCCTGGACGCGCAGCTGCTTGGCAGCCTTTTCAGACAGAGCGATGGCGTCGCCAGCCTTGACCTGGTACGAAGCCAGGTTGACCGACTTGCCATTCACGGTGACGCCGCGGTGCGACACCAGCTGACGGGCAGCCGGACGGGTCACGGCGAAGCCCATGCGGTAGACGACGTTGTCCAGGCGGGTTTCCAGCAGCTGCAGCAGGTTCTCGCCGGTGTTGCCCTTCTTGGTCGAGGCCTTCTTGTAGTAGTTGCGGAACTGACGCTCCAGCAGGCCGTAGATACGCTTGACCTTCTGCTTTTCACGCAGCTGGGTGGCGTAGTCGGACAGCTTGCCCTTACGGGCAGTGGCGCCGTGCTGGCCGGGCTTCTGCTCCAGCTTGCACTTGGAGTCCAGCGCACGCGCCGGGCTCTTCAGGGACAGGTCGGCGCCTTCGCGACGGGCGAGCTTACAGGTAGGACCGATATAACGAGCCATTTCTTATCGCTCCCTTTAGACGCGACGCTTCTTCGGCGGACGGCACCCGTTGTGCGGGATAGGCGTCACGTCGATGATGTTGGTGATCTTGTAGCCGACGTTGTTCAACGAACGCACGGCCGACTCACGGCCCGGACCCGGGCCCTTGATGCGGACTTCCAGCGACTTCACGCCGTAGTCCAGCGCAGCACGACCGGCCTTTTCGGCAGCCACCTGGGCAGCGAACGGGGTCGACTTGCGCGAACCGCGGAAGCCAGCGCCACCGGAGGTCGCCCACGACAGAGCGTTGCCCTGGCGGTCGGTGATGGTCACGATGGTGTTGTTGAACGAAGCGTGGACGTGGGCAACGCCGTCGGTGACGACGCGCTTGATCTTCTTCTTGGTCTTAGCAGCGGGCTTAGCCATTTATAGGTCCCTTACTTCCTGATCGCCTTGCGCGGGCCCTTGCGGGTGCGGGCGTTGGTACGGGTGCGCTGGCCACGCAGCGGCAGGCCGCGACGGTGACGCAGGCCGCGGTAGCAGCCCAGGTCCATCAGGCGCTTGATCGCGATGCCGATTTCACGGCGCAGATCGCCTTCCACGATGTACTTGCCGACTTCGGCGCGCAGGCGCTCGATTTCCGGCTCCGACAGATCGCGGATCTTGGTGGTCGAAGTAACGCCTGCGACTTCGCAGACCTTCTTCGAACGGGTACGGCCGATGCCGTAAATGCTTTGCAACCCGACCCAGACGTGCTTCTGGGCTGGCAGGTTGACGCCTGCAATACGCGCCATGACGCGGTTCTCCAGCTGAGTGATGGCCGACAGCGCGCCTCGGGCACGCCAATCCGGCAGGATGGATCAAAAAAGTGAACTAGCGATACTAACAAGGTTCCGGTTTACATGGAAGCCCGTGAAACATTGAAGTTTCATGGACCCGGCCTGGGGAGTGTGCCCAGGCTCCGGCGCCGGACAAGGTTGGACCTGGGTTTCCCCGGGGCCGCCCGCGCTACTCCAGCGCAGGACCACCTCGCCACACCCCCACCCGGAACCGCTGCGGGGGCCGCCCTTCGTTTGTGTGGCCAGAGTCCGCGAAGCGGAGGACCATCACGTCAGGAAGACGAAAGTATAACAGGCTTATCAGCCGCGGGCAAAACCGCCGCGGTTGCCGCCCTTCAGGTTGGCCTTCTTCAGCAGGCTCTCGTACTGGTGGGACATCAGGTGCGCCTGCACCTGGGCGATGAAGTCCATCACCACCACCACGACGATCAGCAGCGAAGTACCACCGAAGTAGAACGAGGCGTTCAGCTGCGTGCGCATCAGTTCCGGCAGCAGGCAGACGATCACCAGGTAAGCCGAACCGGCAGCGGTCAGGCGGGTCAGCACGCCGTCGATGTAATCGGCGGTGGCCTTGCCCGGACGGATGCCCGGAATCAGCGCGCCCGACTTCTTCAGGTTGTCGGCGGTTTCCTGCGAGTTGAACACCAGCGCGGTATAGAAGAACGCAAAACCGGTGATCAGCGCAGCGAACACGATCATGTGCAGCGGCTCGCCCGGGCCCAGTGCGTTGGCGACCTTCTGCAGGGTCTGGCCGACGGCGCTCTGGTTGGCGGCCTGGCCGGACCACATGGCCAGGGTGGCCGGGAAGGCCAGCAGGCTCGAGGCGAAGATCGCCGGGATGACGCCGGCCATGTTCAGCTTCAGCGGCAGGAACGAGGTCTGGTTCATGTACGCGTTGCGACCGCCCTGGCGGCGCGCGTAGTTGACCGTGATCCGGCGCTGGCCGCGCTCGACGAACACCACGAAGAAGGTGAAGGCGAGGACGACGATGGCGATCAGCAGCAGCTGGATGAACTGGATGTTGCCGTCGCGGTAGGCGTCGAAGGTGTGGATGACCGCACCCGGCAGGCCCGCCACGATACCGGCGAAGATGATCAGCGACACGCCGTTGCCGATGCCGCGCTCGGTGACCTGCTCACCGACCCACATCAGGAACATGGTGCCGGCGGTCAGCGCGACCACGGCGGTGAGCACGAAGCCCATGCCCGGTGCGTAGACGACCGCAGCGCCCGACGGTGCCACCTGGTTCTGCAGCGCCAGGGCGATCGAACCGCCCTGCACCACCGCCAGCAGCACGGCGCCGATGCGCGAATACTGGGTGATCTTGCGGCGGCCGGACTCACCTTCCTTCTGCATCGCCTTCAGGGCGGGGAAGATGTGGGTGGCCAGCTGCATCACGATCGATGCCGAGATGTACGGCATCACGTTGAGCGCGAAGATGCTCAAACGGTGCAGGGCGCCGCCCGAGAACATGTTGAACATGTCCACGATGCCGCCGCCCTGCTGTTGCATCATGGCAAGCATGGCATCGGGATTGACGCCCGGCACCGGCACATAACAGCCGATGCGATAGACGATCAAAGCCCCGACGACGAACAGCAAACGTTGGCGAAGTTCAGTGAACTTGCCCATTCCGCCCGCGAGGTTACCGATGCCAGCTTGCGCCATGATTTTCTTACTCCGTCACGCTGCCGCCGGCAGCTTCGATTGCAGCCTTGGCACCAGCCGTGGCAGCAATACCCTTCAGGGTGAACGCCTTGGTCACTTCGCCCTTGACGACGACCTTGGCCTTCTTTGCAGTGCTCGGGACCAGCTTGGCAGCACGCAGGGCAGCGAAGTCGATCTCGCCGGCCGGCAGCTTGTCCAGCGCGTACAGCAGCACTTCAGCGGTGTCCTTGGCGATCGGCGAACGGAAGCCGATCTTCGGCAGACGACGCTGCATGGGGGTCTGGCCGCCTTCGAAGCCAGCCTTGATCTTGCCGCCACCCTTACGGGCGAACGAACCCTTGTGGCCGCGGCCGGCAGTCTTGCCCAGGCCCGAGCCGATACCGCGACCGACGCGGGTGCGCTCGGTGCGGGCGCCCGGTGCCGGGCTCAGTTCATTGAGACGCAGAGTCATGATCGATTACTCCTCAACCTTGACGAGGTAGTGAACGGTGTTGATCAGACCGCGAACCTGCGGGCTGTCCTTCAGTTCACGGACATCGTTGAGCTTGTTCAGGCCCAGGGCACGCACCGACAGGCGGTGACGCGACTGGGTACCACGCAGGCCGCGCACCAGGCGCACCTTCACAGTCTTGTTGGACTCATTAGCCATGGTTGAGTTCCTCCACCTTCTTGCCGCGCTTGGCCGCGATGCGAGCCGGCGACTGCGCAGCAGACAGGCCCTTCACGGTGGCACGCACCAGGTTGATCGGGTTGCGCGAACCGGTGGCCTTGGCCAGCACGTTCTTCACGCCAACCGCTTCCAGCACGGCGCGCATGGCACCGCCGGCGATGACGCCGGTACCTTCGGAAGCCGGCTGCATGAACACGCGTGCTGCGCCGTGACCATCCTTGATGGTGTGCCACAGGGTACCGTTGTTCAGGTCAACGCTGACCAGGTTCTTGCGAGCCTGTTCCATCGACTTCTGGATGGCGACCGGCACTTCGCGCGCCTTGCCATAACCGAAACCGACCTTGCCTTCGCCGTCGCCGACCACGGTCAGGGCGGTGAAGGTGAACTGGCGGCCACCCTTGACGGTCTTGCTGACGCGGTTGACCGCGACCAGCTTTTCGATCATGCCGTCGTCGACTTTCTCTTCGCGGTTACGGTCGCGATCGCGACCCCGCTGCTGACGTTCTTCTGCCATCTTGATTCCTTGGTAGTTTGGGTATGTACGGCTCGAGGCCGCTTATGGTTGTGGAGTACCGCGTTGTTGCGGTGGGCCGCTACAGAAGAGCGACGCCGCCCCGCCTCACTCAGGCGGGCGAGCAGGCGGACAGGGGACCAGAAGTCCCCTGCCCTTATCCCTTAGAACTGCAGGCCGGCTTCGCGGGCGGCTTCTGCCAGGGCCTTGATGCGGCCGTGGTAGCGGTAGCCCGAACGATCGAAGGCAACCTTCTCGACGCCGGCGGCCTTGGCACGCTCAGCGACGATACGGCCGACCTTGGCGGCGGCATCGGCGTTCTTGCCGTTCTTCAGGCCTTCCATGATGTCGGTCTGGGTGGTGTTGGCTGCAGCCAGCACCTTGGAACCGTCAGCGGTGAAGACCTGGGCGTACAGGTGCTGGCCGGTGCGCAGCACCGACAGGCGGGCGACGCCGAGCTCACGGATGTGGGCGCGGGTCGACTTGGCGCGACGCAGGCGGGCGATGTTCTTGTTCATGATTTTTTTCCCTTGAAAGCGGAAGAGCCTGATTAGGCCTTCTTGGCTTCCTTACGGATGATGACTTCGTCGGAGTACTTCACGCCCTTGCCCTTGTACGGTTCCGGCTTGCGGAACGCACGGATCTTGGCGGCGACTTCACCGACGACCTGCTTGTCAGCGCCCTGAACCAGAATTTCGGTCTGGGTCGGGGTGGTGATGGTGATGCCTTCCGGCGCCACGAACACGATCGGGTGCGAGTAACCGAGCGACAGGCTCAGGTCCTTGCCCTGCATGGCAGCACGGTAACCCACGCCGACCAGCTCCAGCTTGCGCTCGAAGCCTTCGGAAACACCCTTGACCATGTTGGCCAGGATGGCGCGGACGGTGCCGGTCAGCGGGACCAGGTCAACGTTCTCGGCGCTCAGGGTGGCAACGCCGTTGTCGACGTTGATGGCAATGCCGGCCGGCTTCGGCAGCGACAGGGTGCCCTTCGGGCCCTTGACGGTGACGGAATCGGACTGGACGTTCAGTTCAACCTTACCCAGGGTGACGGGCTTCTTGGCTACGCGGGACATAGTATTACTCCTTTCGCCTTAGGCCACGAAGCACAGGACTTCGCCGCCGACGCCCAGCTGGCGCGCCTGCGCATCAGTCATGATGCCCTTGGAGGTGGAAATGATGGAGATACCCAGGCCATTCATGACCTTCGGCAGCTCGCTCTTGCCGCGGTACTGGCGCAGGCCCGAACGCGAGAAGCGCTTCAGGGTCGCGATGACCGGCTTGCCTTCGAAATACTTCAGCACGATTTCCAGCTCGGACTTGTTGTTTTCCAGCTGAGTCACGCGCAGGTCGGTGATGTAACCCTCGTCCTTCAGGACCTGGGCGATCGCAACCTTGATCTTGGACGACGGGGCTTTCACCGTCTGCTTGCCAACCGCGGCCGCATTCTTGATGCGGACCAGCAGGTCGGCGATGGGATCAGTCATGCTCATATGAGTACCTTTGAGTGCACCGATATCCGCTTTCGCGAAAATCTGTTGTCTCCTGGAAACGGGCCAGGTCCCTTGTTGCAGCAGGCCGATGGCCTGCCCTGCTACCCCGTTTGCACAGAGCAAGACGCGGGAGTATACGCCAAAAGAGCCCGGCTTGCGCCGGGCTCTTCGGTTTTTTTGCGTCGGGAAGGCTGAATGCCTCCCCTGCCCGGTTCAGGAACCCCCGAAGGGGCTCCTGATCACAGGGCCGGCTGGGATTACCAGCTGGCCTTGCGCAGACCCGGGACGTCGCCACGCATGGTGGCTTCGCGCAGCTTGTTACGGCCCAGGCCGAACTTGCTGTAGACGCCACGCGGACGACCCGACAGTTCGCAACGGTTGCGGTGGCGGCTCGGCGACGAATCGCGCGGCAGCTTGGCCAGCTTGGTTGCGGCGTCGATCTTCTCTTCGTAGGTCGCGTCCACGGAGGACACGATCTTCTTCAGAGCCGCACGCTTTTCAGCGTACTTCTTTGCCAGCTTTTCCCGCTTGATGTCGCGGTTGACCATGGAGGTCTTTGCCATTTCGGATTCCTCGACGGATCAGTTACGGAACGGGAACTTGAACGCTGCCAGCAGCGCCTTCGCTTCCGCATCGGTCTTCGCAGTGGTGGTGATGGCGATATCCATGCCGCGGATCGCGTCGACAGCGTCGAAGTCGATTTCCGGGAAGATGATCTGTTCCTTCACACCCATGTTGAAGTTGCCGCGACCGTCGAAGGAACGACCGGACACACCACGGAAGTCGCGCACGCGCGGCAGCGAGATGTTGATCAGGCGATCCAGGAACTCGTACATCTTGTGGCGACGCAGCGTGGTCTTGCAGCCGATCGGCCAACCATCACGGATCTTGAACGACGCAACCGACACACGCGACTTGGTGACAACCGGCTTCTGGCCGGAAATCTTGGTCATGTCGCCGACGGCGTTTTCCAGGATCTTCTTGTTGGTGGCCGCTTCGCCGACACCCATGTTCAGGGTGACCTTGACAAGCTTCGGCACTTCCATCGGATTGGTGTAACCGAACTGCTTCATCAGCGCCGGTACCACTTCTTCCTTGTAGAACTTTTCGAGACGGGAACTCATCTTCTCATTCCTCAGGCGTCAAGCGCCTCACCGCTGGAGCGGAACACACGCAGTTTGCGTCCATCCTCCAGCACCTTGAAGCCAACGCGTTCGCCCTTGCCCGAAGCCGGGTTCAGCACATTCACGTTGGAGATATGGATCGAAGCTTCGCGCTCGACCACGCCGCCGGCAACACCTGCCTGCGGGTTCGGCTTGGTGTGGCGCTTGACGATGTTCACGTTGCCGACGACCACACGGTCGCCGTCGACGCGGACGACTTCGCCCTGCTTGCCCTTGTCCTTGCCGGCGTTGACGACAACCTGGTCGCCCTTCTTGATACGGTTAGCCATGATTATCTCCTGTCGCTCACAGCACTTCGGGAGCGAGCGAGACGATCTTCATGAACTTCTCAGAGCGAAGTTCACGAGTCACCGGCCCGAAGATACGGGTGCCGATCGGCTCCTGCTTGTTGTTCAGCAGGACGGCAGCGTTGCCGTCGAAGCGGATCAGCGAACCGTCGGCGCGACGCACACCCTTGCGGGTACGCACCACGACGGCGTCATACACTTCACCCTTCTTGACCTTGCCGCGCGGAATCGCATCCTTCACGGTGACCTTGATGATGTCGCCGATGCCGGCGTAACGGCGCTTGGAACCACCCAGCACCTTGAAGCACATCACCTGCTTGGCACCCGAATTGTCCGCGACGTCAAGGTAGCTCTGCATCTGGATCATGATTCAGCTCCTTATTCAGCCGCGCGCGTGATGACTTCCACCACGCGCCAGTTCTTGGTCTTGGACATCGGAGCAATCTCGGTCACGCGGACGACATCGCCTTCCTTGCAGGCGTTGTCGGCATCGTGGGCGTGCAGCTTCGTCGAGCGCTTGATGTACTTGCCGTACAGCGCGTGCTTGACCTGACGCTCAACCAGGACGGTAACCGTCTTGTCCATCTTGTTGCTGACGACACGGCCTTCGACCGTGCGCAGCGCCTTGTTTTCGATATTGTCGCTCATAGCGGCCGTCCTTACTTCGTGCTGCCGAGCAGCGTCTTGACGCGAGCAATCTCACGACGGACGCGGCGGATATCGTGAGTCTTCGGCAGCTGGCCGGTGACCTGCTGCATACGGACAGAGAACTGTTCCTTACGCAGGTCGATCAGGTGGGCCTTCAGTTCGTCAGCCGACTTTTCACGGAGAGTTTTCAGTTCCATCAGCGCACCGTCCGGGTCACGAAAGTGGTGGTGACCGAGAGCTTGGCGGCGGCCAGGCGGAACGCCTCGCGTGCCACTTCCTCCGAGACACCCTCGATTTCATAGATCATGCGGCCGGGCTGGATCTGGGCCACCCAGTATTCCACGTTGCCCTTACCCGAACCCATTCGAACTTCGATGGGCTTCTTGGTGATGGGCTTGTCGGGGAACACACGGATCCACATCTTGCCGCCGCGCTTGACGTAGCGGCTGATCGAGCGGCGGGCCGCTTCGATCTGACGCGCGGTCAGCTGGCCGTGGGCGGTTGCCTTGAGGCCGTACTCGCCGAAGCTGACAGCGTTGGCGCTCCAGCTCAGGCCGTCGTTACGGCCCTTGTGCACCTTGCGGTACTTGGTTCGCTTGGGTTGCAACATTGTCGTTACCTCGCTTCACGAGCCGGGCGCTGACGGTCACCACGGTCGCCGCGATCGTGACGATCGTTGCGCGACGGGGTGTCGTCCTGCTTTTCCTGGCCAACCTGGGAGAAATCAAAGACCTCGCCCTTGTAGATCCAGACCTTGATGCCGATGATGCCGTAGGTCGTCTTGGCTTCAGCGAAGCCATAGTCGATGTCGGCACGCAGGGTGTGCAGCGGCACGCGGCCTTCGCGGTACCACTCCGAACGGGCGATTTCTGCACCGTTGAGGCGGCCACCCACGTTGACCTTGATGCCCAGGGCACCCAGGCGCATCGCGTTGCCGACCGAGCGCTTCATGGCGCGGCGGAACATGATGCGACGCTCCAGCTGCTGGGCGATCGACTCGGCAACGAGCTGAGCGTCCAGTTCCGGCTTGCGCACTTCGGTGACGTTGATGTGCGCCGGGACGCCCATCATCTCGCTCACTTCCTTGCGCAGCTTCTCGATGTCCTCACCGCGCTTGCCGATCACCACGCCCGGACGGGCGGTGTGGATCGTCACGCGAGCGGTCTTGGCCGGACGCTCGATCAGGATCTTGCTGATGCCGGCCTGAGCCAGCTTCTTGCGCAGCATTTCGCGCACTTTCAGGTCGGCTGCCAGGTAACCGGCGAACTCGGCCTTGTTGGCGTACCACTTGGAGTTCCAGTCCTTGGAAATGCCGAGGCGGATACCAATCGGATGAACTTTATGACCCATGGTCTTTTCCTTATCCGCTTACTTGGCGGCGCCCACAACCACAGTGATGTGGCTGGTGCGCTTGAGGATGCGGGTACCGCGGCCTTTCGCCCGCGCCATGAAACGCTTCAGGGTCGGACCTTCATCAACCATGATGGTCTGAACCTTCAGCTCGTCGACGTCGGCGCCCTGGTTGTTCTCGGCATTTGCAATAGCCGACTCCACCACCTTCTTGATCAGGTGGGCAGCCTTCTTGTCCGAGAACTTCAGCAGGTTGACCGCACGTTCGGCCGGCAGACCGCGCACCTGGTCAGCGACCAGACGAGCCTTCTGCGGGGAGATGCGCGCAGTGCGCAGGATGGCTTTCGCTTCCATTGTCATCTCTCCTTACTTACCCGACTTCTTGTCACCACCGTGACCCTTGAAGGTCCGGGTGATGGCAAATTCGCCGAGCTTGTGGCCGACCATGTTCTCGTTGACGAGAACCGGGATGTGGTTCTTGCCGTTATGCACGGCAATGGTGACGCCTACCATGTCAGGCAGGATCATCGAACGGCGCGACCAGGTCTTGATCGGCTTCTTGCTGCCCGCAGCGGCCTCCACCTTCTTGACGAGGTGGTGATCGACGAACGGGCCCTTCTTGAGTGAACGTGCCATGGTCGATTAGCCCCTACGATCGCGGACGATGAACTGCTGAGTGCGCTTGTTATGGCGCGTCTTGTAACCCTTGGTCGGGACACCCCACGGGGTGACCGGATGCGGATTACCCTGGCCGGCCTTGGCCTCACCACCACCGTGCGGGTGGTCAACCGGGTTCATGGCAGCACCACGAACGGTCGGGCGGACGCCGCGCCAACGCTTGGCACCGGCCTTGCCCAGCTTTTCCAGGCTGTGCTCGTCGTTGCCGACTTCACCGATGGTGGCGCAGCACTCGACCGGAACCTTACGCATTTCACCCGAGCGCAGGCGCAGGGTGGCGTAGATGCCTTCGCGGGCAACCAGCTGCACGGCCGCACCAGCGGCGCGGGCGATCTGAGCGCCCTTGCCGGGCTTCAGTTCGATGCAGTGGATGGTGGTACCGACCGGGATGTTGCGCAGCGGCAGGGTGTTGCCAGCCTTGATCGGGGCATCCGAACCAGCGATCACCTGATCACCAGCCTTCAGGCCCTTCGGGGCGATGATGTAGCGACGCTCGCCGTCGACGTAGCACAGCAGGGCGATGTGGGCGGTGCGGTTCGGATCGTATTCGATGCGTTCCACGCGCGCCGGGATGCCCAGCTTGTTGCGCTTGAAGTCGATGATGCGGTAGTGCTGCTTGGCACCACCACCGACGTGACGCACGGTGATGCGGCCATGGTGGTTACGACCACCCGAGCGGCTCTGCGACTCGACCAGTGCGGCGTGCGGAGCACCCTTGTGCAGGTCGGGGGTAACCACGCGCACGGCCGAACGGCGGCCGGGGGAAGTGGGCTTGAATTTCATCAATGGCATGGGATGTACCTCAGGCCTTGGCCGTTACATCGATCGACTGGCCGTCGGCCAGGCGAACGTAAGCCTTACGCCAATCGCCGCGGCGGCCAGCACGGTTACGGAAGGACTTGTTCTTGCCCTTGACGTTGACCACGTTGACAGCCTCGACCTTGACGCCGAACAGCTGCTCAACCGCGGCCTTTACATCGGCTTTGGTGGCTTCGTTCGAAACTTCGAAGGCATACTGGTTGGAGAGTTCCTGAATGCGAGCGGTCTTTTCGGAGACACGCGGGGCACGCAGCACGCTGAAGATTTTTTCGTTGCTGTTCATGCCAGCCACTCCTCGACCTTCTTGACCGCATCAGCGGTGATGACGACCGTGTCGGCACCGACCAGCGACACCGGGTCCAGACCCTGGACGTCACGCACCTGCACGTACGGCAGATTGCGGGCGGACAGGTACAGGTGCTCGGAGGCTTCTTCAGTGACGATCAGCGGGCGCTTGCCCACTTCCAGGCCGGCCAGCTTGGCGATCAGACCCTTCGTGTTGGTCACTTCGACATCGAAGGACTCCACGATGGTCAGACGGCCCTGACGGTTCAGCTCGGACAGGATCGCGCACATGGCGGCACGGTACTGCTTACGATTGACCTTCTGCTCGAAGCTGCGCGGCTTTGCCGCGAAGGTGACACCGCCGCCGACGAAGATCGGAGCCGTCAGTGCGCCATGACGCGCGCCGCCGCCCTTCTGCTTCTTCGACTTCTTGGTGGTACCTGCCACTTCGGAGCGAGTCTTCTGCGCCTTGGTGCCGGCGCGACCGGCGTTGCGGTAAGCAACGACGACCTGGTGGACCAGATCTTCGCTGAAATCGCGACCGAACACGGCGTCGGAGACCGAGACCTTGTTATTGCTACCCGTGATAACGAGTTCCATCGTCATCTCTCCTTATGCCTTGCTCGCCGGACGGACGATCACGTCGCCACCCGCCGCGCCCGGAACGGCGCCGCGAACCGCGATCAGACCGCGTTCGACGTCGACCTTGACAACTTCCAGGTTCTGGGTGCTCTGCTGCACGGAGCCCATGTGACCGGACATCTTCTTGCCCGGGAACACGCGACCCGGCGTCTGGCGCTGACCCAGCGAACCCGGCGCGCGATGCGACAGCGAGTTACCGTGGGTAGCGTCACCCATACGGAAGTTGTAGCGCTTGATGGTGCCCTGGAAGCCCTTACCCTTGGTGACACCCTGGACGTCGACGATCTGGCCGACTTCAAAGATGTCCGCCTTGACTTCGCCGCCAACGGCGAAATCGCCGAGCTGCGCGTCTTCAACGCGGAATTCCCACAGGCCACGACCCGCTTCCACCTTCGCCTTGGCGAAGTGGCCGGCTTCCGGCTTGTTGACCAGGGCAGCGCGACGAGCGCCGACGGTCACCTGCACGGCGCTGTAGCCGTCGGTTTCGACGGTCTTGATCTGCGCGATGCGGTTCGGGGTTGCTTCGATCAGGGTCACCGGGATGGAGCGGCCATCTTCGGTGAACACGCGGCTCATGCCAGCCTTGCGGCCCACGAAGCCCAACGAATACTTCTTCGTCATGGTCGTAGTCCTCAGGTCAGCTTGATCTGAACGTCGACGCCGGCAGCCAGTTCGAGCTTCATCAGCGCGTCCACGGTCTTGTCATTCGGGTCAACGATATCGAGCACGCGCTTGTGCGTGCGGGTCTCGTACTGGTCACGCGCGTCCTTGTCGACGTGCGGGGAAACGAGAATGGTGTAACGCTCGATCTTGGTCGGCAGCGGGATCGGGCCACGCACTTGCGCGCCGGTCCGCTTGGCCGTCTCAACGATCTCGCTGGCCGAACGGTCGATCAGACGATGATCGAACGCTTTCAGCCGGATCCGGATCTTTTGGTCCGCCATGGCGGTAGGTTCCTTCGTTAAAAGAGCGACAGACAAAGCCTCTGGGTTGCTTTGTCCCATGAAATCCCTGAATACGGACGGCCCGCACTCCTGCAGGCCGACAAGGTCAATCCGTAGACCTCAAAAACGTAGGCAGACCTAGAAACAGGCCTGCCCAGACGACGAAGCATAATGGCACGCAAGGCAGCTGTCAACAGTTTCCTGTTGACGCCGCCTGAATGGCATTGACCCTTCCTGGTCCGGGGAACACAAGGCACATCCTGTGCCTACTTTCCCGTTTGATACGCCCCGATGCCCTACCCAGGCAACATCGGGGCGCAGAGTGTAGCAGATTACTCGAGGATGCTGGCAACCACGCCGGCGCCGACGGTACGGCCACCTTCGCGGATTGCGAAGCGCAGGCCGGCGTCCATGGCGACCGGGTTGATCAGGGTGACAACCATCTTGATGTTGTCGCCCGGCATCACCATCTCGACGCCTTCCGGCAGCTCAACCGCACCGGTGATGTCGGTGGTACGGAAGTAGAACTGCGGACGGTAGCCCTTGAAGAACGGGGTGTGACGGCCGCCCTCGTCCTTCGACAGCACGTAGACTTCGGCGTCGAACTTGGTGTGCGGCTTGATCGAACCCGGCTTGGCCAGAACCTGGCCACGCTCGACGTCGTCACGCTTGGTGCCGCGCAGCAGCAGACCGGCGTTGTCGCCTGCCTGGCCCTGATCCAGCAGCTTGCGGAACATTTCGACGCCGGTCACGGTGGTCTTCTGCACCGGACGGATGCCGACGATTTCGATTTCTTCGCCGACCTTGATCACGCCGCGCTCGATACGACCGGTCACCACGGTGCCGCGGCCCGAGATCGAGAACACGTCTTCCACCGGCATCAGGAACGGCTTGTCGACGTCACGCTCCGGGGTCGGGATCCAGCTGTCGAGAGCTTCGACCAGCTTGATCACGGCCGGCACGCCGATGTCGCTCTGGTCGCCTTCCAGCGCCAGGCGGGCCGAACCCGAGATGATCGGGGTGTCGTCGCCCGGGAAGTCGTACTTGCTCAGCAGCTCGCGGACTTCCATTTCGACCAGTTCCAGCAGCTCGGCATCGTCAACCATGTCGGCCTTGTTCAGGAACACGACGATGTACGGCACGCCGACCTGACGCGACAGCAGGATGTGCTCGCGGGTCTGCGGCATCGGGCCGTCAGCGGCCGAGCAGACCAGGATCGCGCCGTCCATCTGGGCGGCACCGGTGATCATGTTCTTGACGTAGTCAGCATGGCCCGGGCAATCGACGTGGGCGTAGTGACGGGTGGTGGATTCGTATTCGACGTGCGCGGTCGAGATCGTGATACCACGAGCCTTCTCTTCCGGAGCGGCGTCGATCGCCGAGTAATCCTTGAACTCGCCGCCGAAGCGCTCGGCGCCGATCTTGGTCAGCGCGGCGGTCAGCGTGGTCTTGCCGTGATCGACGTGACCGATGGTGCCGACGTTGACGTGCGGCTTGGTGCGCTCGAACTTACCCTTTGCCATTGTTGTATCCCTTGATTGTCGTAAGTGTTTTCAGGAGAGGCTGAGCGAGGCTCAGCCCTTCTTCATGACGGCTTCGGCGATGTTGTTCGGCGCCGGCTCGTAATGGTCGAATTCCATGGTGAAGGTGGCGCGGCCCTGGGTCTGCGAACGCAGCGCAGTGGCGTAACCGAACATTTCACCCAGCGGGATCATCGCGTTGATGATCGAAGCGGAGCCGTCACCGGTGGTGTCGGAACCCTGCAGCACGCCGCGACGACGGCTCACGTCGCCCATCACGTCACCCTGGTAATCCTCCGGGGTCACGATCTCGACCTTCATGATCGGCTCCAGCAGCACCGGCTTGGCCTTGGCGAAGCCCTGCTTGAAGGCCATCGACGATGCCAGCTTGAACGCCATTTCCGAGGAGTCGACGTCGTGGTACGAACCGAAGACCAGCTTGACCTTCACGTCCACCACCGGGAAGCCAGCCAGCGGACCGCTGGTGATGGTTTCGCGCAGGCCCTTTTCGATCGAAGGAATGAATTCCTTCGGAATCACGCCGCCGGTGATGTCATTGACGAACAGGAAGTCGTCCTTGATCAGCGGAGCGATCTTCGCATCGGCGCGATCTTCAGCGGTGATCGGCGACAGCTCGATCACGACGTGACCGTACTGACCCTTACCACCGGACTGCTTGGCGTGCTTGTAGTCCGACTTGACGTCGGCCAGGGTGATGGTTTCGCGGTAGGCAACCTGCGGCGCGCCGACGTTGGCTTCAACGTTGAACTCGCGCTTCAGGCGGTCGACGATGATGTCCAGGTGCAGCTCACCCATGCCCGAGATGATGGTCTGGCCGGATTCTTCGTCGGTCTTGACGCGGAACGACGGATCTTCCTGCGCCAGGCGACCCAGGGCCAGACCCATCTTTTCCTGGTCCGACTTGGTCTTCGGCTCGACAGCCATCGAGATCACCGGTTCCGGGAACGTCATGCGCTCCAGGATGATCGGCTGGTCGATCGAGCACAGGGTGTCACCGGTGGTGGTGTCCTTCAGGCCCACGGCAGCGGCGATGTCACCGGCCAGAACTTCCTTGATTTCTTCGCGGTTGTTCGAATGCATCTGCAGGATGCGGCCGATGCGCTCCTTCTTGCCCTTCACCGAGTTCAGGACGGTGTCGCCACCGTTCAGGGTGCCCGAGTAGACACGGAAGAAGGTCAGCGCGCCGACGAACGGGTCGGTGATGATCTTGAAGGCCAGCGACGAGAACGGAGCCTTGTCGTCGGACTTGCGGGTCATGGCGACGTTTTCGTCATCCACGTCGGTACCGGTCACGTCCGGCACGTCGACCGGCGACGGCAGCAGCTGGATCACGCCGTCGAGCATGGCCTGCACGCCCTTGTTCTTGAACGCCGAACCGCAGTACATCGGGACGATTTCGGTGGCCAGGGTACGAGTACGCAGCGCGTTGATGATTTCGGCCTCGGCCAGCTCTTCGCCGCCCAGGTACTTTTCCATCAGCTCTTCGCTGGCTTCAGCCGCGGCTTCGATCATGAAGGTACGGGCTTCTTCAGCCTTTTCCTGCAGGTCGGCCGGGATGTCGCCGTATTCGAACTTCATGCCCTGCGAGGCTTCATCCCAATGGATGGCCTTCATCTTCAGCAGGTCGACGACGCCCTTGAAGCCGTCCTCGGCACCGATCGGCAGCTGCATCGGCACGGCGACAGCGCCGAGCTTGGCCTTCAGCTGGTCACGGACCTTGTAGAAGTTGGCGCCGGTGCGGTCCATCTTGTTGACGAACGCAATGCGCGGCACCTTGTAACGGTTGGCCTGGCGCCACACGGTTTCCGACTGCGGCTGCACGCCACCGACGGCACACAGCACGAACACCGCACCGTCGAGCACGCGCAGCGAACGCTCGACTTCGATGGTGAAGTCGACGTGCCCGGGGGTATCGATGATGTTGAAGCGGTGCTCCGGCAGGGACTTGTCCATGCCCTTCCAGAACGCGGTGGTGGCAGCGGACTGGATCGTGATGCCACGCTCCTGCTCCTGCTCCATCCAGTCCATGGTGGCGGCGCCGTCGTGCACTTCACCGATCTTGTGGCTCTTGCCGGTGTAGAACAGGATGCGCTCGGACGTGGTGGTCTTGCCGGCATCGATGTGAGCCATGATGCCGAAGTTACGGTAACGCTCGATGGGAGTGGAACGGGCCACGGGGAGCCTCTCAGATTTCTTGGATTTCGGATGGCCGAACGCCGCCTTGCGGCGGCCTTCGGATTGGCGCAGCCCTTCCGGGGCCGCGAGGCAGCACCGATGTGGTGCTGCCCTGCCTGTTTTACAAGGCCGTCAAACTCACCAGCGGTAGTGGGCGAAGGCCTTGTTGGCTTCGGCCATGCGGTGGGTTTCTTCGCGCTTCTTGATGGCGCCGCCACGGTTTTCCGAGGCGTCGATCAGTTCAGCAGCCAGCTTCTTCGGCATGGTGTTCTCACCACGCTTGCGCGCGGAGTCGATCAGCCAGCGCATGGCCAGAGCCATCTTGCGCGATGCACGCACTTCGACCGGCACCTGGTAGGTGGCACCACCGACACGGCGCGACTTGACTTCGACCGACGGAGCGACGTTGTCCAGAGCCTTCTGCACCAGCTCGATCGAGTTGGCGTTCTTCTCGGCGATGACGTCCATGGCACCGTACACGATCTTTTCAGCGACGGACTTCTTGCCGCTCAGCATGACCATGTTGATGAAACGGGCGATGGTTTCGCTTCCGTGCTTCGGATCCGGCAGGACGGAACGCTGCGGAGTATTACCCTTACGCGACATAGTGGTCTCTCCTTATGCCTTCGGACGCTTGGCGCCGTACTTGGAACGGGCCTGGCGACGCTTGGCAACGCCGGCGGCGTCGAGCGAGCCACGAACGGTGTGGTAACGCACACCCGGCAGATCCTTGACGCGACCGCCACGGATCAGGACCACGGAGTGCTCCTGCAGGTTGTGGCCTTCGCCGCCGATGTAGGAAATGACTTCTTCCTGGTTGGTCAGGCGGACCTTGGCAACCTTGCGGAGAGCCGAGTTCGGCTTCTTCGGGGTGGTGGTGTAAACGCGCGTGCAGACGCCACGGCGCTGCGGGCACTTGTCGAGCGCCGGCGAGGCACTCTTGTACGTAGTAGCTTGCCGCGGCTTGCGGACCAGCTGGTTGATCGTCGCCATCAGTAGGTTCTTCTGATTGGTGGCCGGAAATCCGGCCAGAGATGCGGAAATGTTAAAGCAGGCCAAAATTCTGGCCTGCTGAGACAGACGATTGTAGCAACCTGTCAGGAAAGCAGTCAAACGCCTCCTGTCAAGCCCGTTCCTGATCCTGGAACGTTACTGGGGAGCCTCCGTGCACCCCGTTCAGGTTGGCCGGGAGGATCGCGGACGATCCCCCCTGCCCTTTCCCAATGGCCGACCGGTGCAGTCGAGCAAGCTCGACTCTACCGGCCGGACCTGATACCTCATTCTTCGCCAGACGCCTGTTCAGCTTCGGCTTCAACGGCCGGAGCTTCGACGGCCGCCGGGGTGCCGGTCAGGGCCTGCATCTCCGAGTCGGTGAGACCCGAAGCGCCGCGGCGGCGGCTGCTGTGGTACGACAGACCGGTACCGGCCGGGATCAGACGGCCGACGATGACGTTTTCCTTCAGGCCGCGCAGGTTGTCCTTGGTGCCGCGGACGGCAGCTTCGGTCAGCACGCGGGTGGTTTCCTGGAACGAAGCGGCCGAGATGAACGATTCGGTCGCCAGCGATGCCTTGGTGATACCCAGCAGGACCGGATCGAAGTGCGCCGGCAGCTCGTTGCGGGTCGACAGGCGCGCATTCTCCTCGATTACGCGCTGGCGCTCCACCTGTTCGCCGTTCAGGAACTTGCTGCTGCCCTGGTCGGTGATCTCGACCTTGCGCAGCATCTGGCGGGTGATGACCTCGATGTGCTTGTCGTTGATCTTCACGCCCTGCAGGCGGTACACGTCCTGGATTTCCTTCACCAGGTAGGCAGCCAGCGGTTCGACACCCAGCAGGCGCAGGATGTCCTGCGGGCTCGGCTCGCCGTCCACGATGGTTTCACCCTTGGTGACATGCTCGCCTTCGAACACGATGACCTGGCGGTACTTCGGGATCAGCTCTTCGTGTTCCGAACCATCGGTGTCCTTGATGATCAGGCGCTGCTTGCCCTTGGTGTCCTTGCCGAAGCTGATGATGCCCGAACGCTCGGCCAGCACTGCCGGATCCTTCGGCTTGCGGGCTTCGAACAGATCGGCCACGCGCGGCAGACCACCGGTGATGTCGCGGGTCTTCGAGGCTTCCTGCGGGATCTTGGCGACCACGTCGCCCACGCCCACTGCGGCGCCGTCCTGCAGGTTGACGATCGAACGCGGCGGCAGCAGGTACTGCGCCGGCAGATCGGTGCCCGGGATGGACAGGTCGTTGCCCTTGGCGTCGACGATGCGCACGATCGGGCGCAGGTCCTTGGCCTGGGCACCACGACGCTTCGGATCGGTGATTTCGCGCGAGGCCAGGCCGGTCAGCTCATCGGTCTTCTCGATGACGGTGATGCCGTCGACGAAGTCGATGAAGCGGATGAAGCCGGCAACTTCCGACACGATCGGGTGGTTATGCGGATCCCAGTTGGCCACGGTCTGGCCAGCCTTGATCGCATCACCGTCCTTCGAGGTGATGGTCGCACCGTACGGCAGCTTGTAACGCTCACGCTCGCGGCCGTGGGCATCGAGCACCGAGATTTCGCCCGAACGCGACACTGCCACCAGCGAGCCGTTGGCGTGCTCGACCGACTTGAGGTTGCTGAACTTGACCGAGCCGGTGGTCTTGACGGTGATGTTGTCGACCGCAGCAGCTCGCGACGCCGCACCACCGATGTGGAACGTACGCATGGTCAGCTGGGTACCCGGCTCACCGATGGACTGGGCAGCGATGACGCCGACCGCTTCACCGATGTTGACCAGGTGGCCACGGGCCAGATCGCGGCCGTAGCAGCGACCGCAGACACCGAAGGCCGATTCGCACGAGATCGTCGAACGCACCTTGATGCTCTGCACGCCGGCATCTTCCAGCTTGGCCACCCAGGCTTCGTCGAGCAGGGTGTTGCGGGTGACGATCGGATCTTCGTCGTTGCCCGGCAGGAACACGTCCTCGGCAACCACGCGACCCAGCACGCGATCCTTCAGCGGCTCGACCACGTCGCCGCCTTCCACGATCGGGGTCATGATCAGGCCTTCGGTGGTACCGCAATCCACCTCGGTGATGACCACGTCCTGCGCGACGTCGACCAGACGACGGGTCAGGTAACCCGAGTTCGCGGTCTTCAGTGCGGTATCGGCCAGACCCTTACGGGCACCGTGGGTGGAGTTGAAGTACTCCTGCACGTTCAGGCCTTCGCGGAAGTTCGCCTTGATGGGCGTCTCGATGATCGAGCCATCCGGACGCGCCATCAGGCCACGCATACCGGCCAGCTGACGGATCTGCGCCTGCGAACCACGCGCACCGGAGTCGGCCATGATGTACAGCGAGTTCATCGACTTCTGGTCGATGGTCTCGCCCTTGGCATTGACGACCTTCTCGGTACCGATGGTGTCCATCATCGCCTTGGCGATGCGCTCATTGGTGCGCGACCAGATGTCGACCACCTTGTTGTAGCGCTCGCCGGCGGTGACCAGGCCCGACTGGTACTGCTCCTGGATTTCCAGCACTTCGGCTTCGGCCTCGGTGAGGATGCCCTTCTTCTCGTCCGGGATCAGCATGTCGTCGATGCCGATGGAGACGCCGGCGCGGGTCGCGTAAGCGAAGCCGGTGTACATCAGCTTGTCGGCGAACACGACCGTGTCCTTCAGGCCCAGCTGGCGGTAGCTGGAGTTGATCAGGCGGCTGATGTTCTTCTTGGTCAGCTCGGTGTTGGCCAGCGCGAACGGCAGGCCTTCCGGCAGGATTTCAGCCAGCAGGGCGCGACCGATCGTGGTGTCCACGATCGAGGTCTTGTTCTGCTTGTTGCCTTCTTCGTCGGTCACCACTTCGGTGATGCGGACCTTGACGCGTGCGTGCAGTTCCACCACGCGGTTGTCGTAGGCGCGCTTCACTTCGGCGATGTTGGCGAAGGCCATGCCCTCGCCCTTCTTGTTTTCCAGCGAGCGGGTCATGTAGTACAGACCCAGCACGACGTCCTGCGACGGCACGATGATCGGCTCGCCGTTGGCCGGCGACAGGATGTTGTTGGTCGACATCATCAGCGCACGCGCTTCCAGCTGGGCTTCCAGCGAGAGCGGCACGTGGACGGCCATCTGGTCACCGTCGAAGTCGGCGTTGAACGCGGTGCAGACCAGCGGGTGCAGCTGGATGGCCTTGCCTTCGATCAGCACCGGCTCGAACGCCTGGATGCCCAGGCGGTGCAGGGTCGGCGCACGGTTCAGCATGACCGGGTGTTCGCGGATGACCTCTTCCAGGATGTCCCAGACTTCGGCTTCTTCGCGCTCGACCAGCTTCTTGGCGGCCTTGATGGTGGTGGCCAGGCCACGACGCTGCAGCTTGGCGAAGACGAACGGCTTGAACAGCTCGAGCGCCATCTTCTTCGGCAGGCCGCACTGGTGCAGGCGCAGGTACGGACCGACCACGATGACCGAACGGCCCGAGTAGTCGACGCGCTTGCCCAGCAGGTTCTGGCGGAAGCGACCCTGCTTGCCCTTGATCATGTCGGCCAGCGACTTGAGCGGACGCTTGTTGGTGCCGGTGATGGCACGGCCGCGACGGCCGTTGTCCAGCAGCGCATCGACCGATTCCTGCAGCATGCGCTTTTCATTGCGCACGATGATGTCCGGCGCGCTCAGTTCGAGCAGGCGGCGCAGGCGGTTGTTGCGGTTGATGACGCGGCGGTACAGATCGTTCAGGTCGGAGGTCGCGAAGCGGCCGCCATCCAGCGGGACCAGCGGACGCAGGTCCGGCGGCAGCACCGGCAGCACGGTCATGACCATCCATTCCGGACGGTTGCCCGACTCCAGGAAGGCTTCGATCAGCTTGATGCGCTTGGTGAGGCGCTTGAGCTTGGTTTCCGAACCGGTTGCGGCGATTTCCTCGCGCAGGCGGGTCATTTCCGACTGCAGGTCGATGGTGCGCAGCAGTTCGTACACGGCCTCGGCGCCCATGGCGGCATCGAAGTCGTCACCGTGTTCCTGGCGGGCGGTCAGGTACTGTTCTTCGGTCAGCAGCTGGCGGCGCTCCAGGGCGGTCAGGCCCGGCTCGGTCACCACGTAGGCTTCGAAGTACAGCACGCGCTCGATGTCACGCAGGGTCATGTCCAGCATCAGGCCGATGCGCGACGGCAGCGACTTGAGGAACCAGATGTGCGCGACCGGCGAAGCCAGGTCGATGTGGCCCATGCGCTCGCGGCGCACCTTGGCCAGGGTCACTTCGGTGCCGCACTTCTCGCAGACCACGCCGCGGTGCTTCATGCGCTTGTACTTGCCGCACAGGCACTCGTAGTCCTTGACCGGCCCGAAGATGGCGGCGCAGAACAGGCCGTCACGCTCCGGCTTGAAGGTACGGTAGTTGATGGTTTCCGGCTTCTTCACTTCGCCGAAGGACCACGAACGGATCAGGTCCGGCGAGGCCAGCGCGATCTTGATCGCGTCGAAGTCCAGCGTCTGGCGCTGCTGGTTGAAGAGGTTGAGCAGGTCTTTCATGGTGTTCTCCAGAAGGAGGAATGCTGTGTCGATGGGCTTTCAGTTGACTGCCAGCGGCGCGGCGGCGGACCGCCGCGCCGGCATGGATCAGTTGTCTTCCAGTTCCATGTTGATGGCCAGCGAGCGGATTTCCTTCACGAGGACGTTGAAGGATTCCGGCATGCCCGCGACCATCTCGTGCTCACCGTCGACGATGTTCTTGTACATCTGGTTGCGGCCCTGCACGTCATCGGACTTCACCGTCAGCATTTCCTGCAGGGTGTAGGCCGCGCCGTAGGCTTCCAGCGCCCAGACTTCCATTTCACCGAAGCGCTGGCCGCCGAACTGCGCCTTGCCGCCCAGCGGCTGCTGGGTGACGAGCGAGTACGGACCGGTCGAACGGGCGTGCATCTTGTCGTCGACCAGGTGGTTCAGCTTCAGGTAGTGCATGTAACCCACGGTGGTGTGGCGATCGAACGCTTCACCGGTGCGGCCGTCATACAGCTGGGTCTGGCCACTGCTCGGCAGGTCGGCCAGTTCCAGCATGCGCTTGATTTCCGCTTCGGTGGCGCCGTCGAACACCGGGGTAGCCATCGGCACGCCGTCGGTGAGGTTACGGGCCAGGCGCAGCAGTTCCTCGTCGCTGAACTGCGACAGGTCGACACGGTTGGCCACGTTGGTGTCGTCGTGGTTGTAGATGTCGTCCAGGAACTTGCGCAGGTCGGCAACCGCAGCCTGGGCTTCCATCATCGCCTGGATCTTGCGACCCAGGCCCTTGGCTGCCCAGCCCAGGTGCACTTCCAGGATCTGGCCGATGTTCATGCGCGACGGCACGCCCAGCGGGTTCAGCACGATGTCCACGGTTTCACCCGAGGCCATGTAGGGCATGTCCTCGACCGGCACCACGTTGGAGACCACACCCTTGTTGCCGTGGCGGCCTGCCATCTTGTCGCCCGGCTGGATGCGGCGCTTCACGGCCAGGAAGACCTTGACCATCTTCAGCACGCCCGGGGCGAGGTCGTCGCCGGCGGTGATCTTGCCGCGCTTGTCGGCGAAGCGACGCTCGAATTCCTTCTCGTGCGCCTGGATCTGCTTCTGTGCGCGCTCGATGGCTTCCGAAGCGTCCTCGTCCTTCATGCGCAGGGCGAACCAGTCAGCCTTCTTCAGACCGTCCAGGTAAGCGTCGGAGATGACGTCGCCCTTCTTCAGGCCGGCACCACCGTTGACCACCTTGCCCACGATCTGCGAACGCAGACGCATGTAGATGGCGGCTTCCAGGATGCGGAACTGGTCGTCGAAGTCCTTCTTGACGCGCTTGATTTCAGACTCTTCGATCTGGCGGGCGCGCTTGTCCTTCTCGATGCCGTCGCGGGTGAAGACCTGCACGTCGATGACGGTGCCGTCCATGCCCGGCGGAACGCGCAGCGAGCTGTCCTTAACGTCCGAAGCCTTCTCGCCGAAGATCGCGCGCAGCAGCTTCTCTTCCGGGGTCAGCTGGCTTTCGCCCTTCGGGGTGACCTTGCCGACCATGATGTCGCCGGCACGGACTTCCGCACCGATGTACACCACGCCGCTTTCGTCCAGGCGGTTCAGCGCCTGCTCGGAAACGTTCGGGATGTCGGCGGAGATTTCCTCCGGCCCCAGCTTGGTGTCACGCGCGACGCAGGTCAGCTCTTCGATGTGGATCGTGGTGTAGCGATCCTCTTCCACCACGCGCTCGGAGAGCAGGATGGAGTCTTCGAAGTTGTAGCCGTTCCACGGCATGAACGCGATCAGCATGTTCTGGCCCAGGGCCAGTTCGCCGATGTCGGTGGACGGACCGTCGGCCAGCACGTCGCCGCGGGCGATGACGTCACCCACCTGGACCAGCGGGCGCTGGTTGATGCAGGTGTTCTGGTTCGAACGGGTGTACTTGACCAGGTTGTAGATGTCGACGCCGGCGTCGGTGGCACCGACGATTTCTTCCTCGACCACCTTGACCACGATGCGCGCGGCGTCGATCTGCACGATCTCGCCACCACGACGGGCGTTGACGGTCACACCGGAGTCACGCGCCACGGCGCGCTCGATGCCGGTACCGACCAGCGGCTTCTGCGCACGCAGGGTCGGCACGGCCTGACGCTGCATGTTCGCGCCCATCAGTGCGCGGTTTGCGTCATCGTGCTCCAGGAACGGAACCAGCGCGGCCGCGATCGACACGGTCTGCATCGGCGAGACGTCCATGAAGTGGACTTCCGCCGGCGGCTTCAGCAGCGATTCGCCCTGGAAACGGCAAGGAACGAACTGCTCGGTCAGCACGCTGTCGGCATTGGTCAGGGCGTTGGCCTGCGCAATGACGTACTCGTTTTCTTCAATGGCCGACAGGAACTCGACTTCGTCGTACACCTTGCCGTCCACGACCTTGCGGTACGGGGTCTCGAGGAAACCGTACTTGTTGGTGCGGGCGTACACGGCCAGCGAGTTGATCAGGCCGATGTTCGGGCCTTCCGGCGTTTCGATGGTGCAGACGCGGCCGTAATGGGTCGGGTGCACGTCGCGCACTTCGAAGCCGGCGCGCTCACGGGTCAGGCCGCCCGGGCCGAGGGCCGAGACGCGACGCTTGTGGGTCACTTCCGACAGCGGGTTGTTCTGATCCATGAACTGCGACAGCTGCGAGGAGCCGAAGAACTCCTTGATGGCAGCGGCGACCGGCTTGGCGTTGATCAGCTCCTGCGGGGTCAGACCTTCCGACTCGGCCATCGACAGGCGCTCCTTGACCGCGCGCTCGACGCGGACCAGGCCGACGCGGAACACGTTCTCGGCCATTTCGCCGACCGAACGCACGCGACGGTTGCCCAGGTGATCGATGTCATCGACCACGCCGCGACCGTTGCGGATCTCGGTCAGGACCTTGATCACGTCCAGGATGTCGGAGCTGTCGCCGTGGGCGCCGACCAGGCGCTTGGACTCTTCGTCGTTGCGCTCGCCGAAGTACTTGCTGTCATACAGCACGGCTTCGCCGGTGGTTTCCTTGCGGCCCACGCGACGGTTGAACTTCATGCGGCCGACCGCGGACAGGTCGTAGCGCTCGAAGGTGAAGAACAGGTTGTGGAACAGGTTCTGCGCGGCATCCTTGGTCGGCGGCTCGCCCGGACGCATCATGCGGTAGATTTCGACCAGGGCTTCCAGCTGGGTCTTGGTCGGATCGATGCGCAGGGTGTTGGACAGGTACGGGCCACGATCCAGGTCGTTCACCCACAGGGTGCCCACCGCATCGACGCCGGCCTTGCGGAAGTTCTGCAGCTGCTCGTCGCTGATCTCGTCGTTGGCCTGGGCCAGCAGTTCGCCGGTCGAGGCATCGACCACGTCGTGCGACAGGATGCGGCCGACGATGTAGTCGTCCGGCACGGCCAGGGCAGCGATGCCCGAGGCTTCCAGCTGCTTGATGTGGCGCGCGGTGATGCGCTTGCCGGCTTCCACGATGACCTTGTCGCCGTCGGCGAGGTCGAAGCCCAGGGTTTCGCCACGCAGGCGCTCCGGCACCAGCTCCAGCTGGACGCCTTCATCCGGGTTGATGTGGAAGGTGTTGATCTCGAAGAACTCGGCCAGCATCTCTTCGTTGCTGTAGCCAAGCGCGCGCAGCAGGATCGACACCGGCAGCTTGCGGCGACGGTCGATACGGGTGAACAGCGCGTCCTTCGGGTCGAACTCGAAGTCCAGCCAGGAACCGCGGTAAGGAATGATGCGGGCGCTGTACAGCAGCTTGCCCGAGCTGTGGGTCTTGCCACGGTCGTGGTCGAAGAACACGCCCGGCGAACGGTGCAGCTGCGAGACGATGACGCGCTCGGTGCCGTTGACGATGAAGGTGCCGTTCTCGGTCATCAGCGGGATTTCGCCCAGATAGACCTCCTGCTCCTTCACGTACTTGATGGCCTTGGTCGACGACTCGCGGTCGTAGATGACCAGGCGCACGGTCACGCGCAGCGGCGCGCCGTAGCTCATGCCACGCTGACGGCACTCACGCTCGTCGAAGACCGGCTCGCCCAGCTTGTAGCCGACGTATTCCAGGGCGGCATTGCCGCTGTAGCTGGCGATCGGGAAGACCGACTTCAGCGCAGCGTGCAGGCCGTAATCGGCGCGCTTGGCCGGATCGATGTTTTCCTGCAGGAAATCACGGTAGGAATCCACCTGGATGGCCAGCAGGAACGGCACTTCGAGGATCGAGCGCTGCTTGCCGAAATCCTTGCGGATACGCTTTTTTTCGGTGAACGAATAGGACGTCATGAGGTCTTCCACCTGTTTGTGCGGGTCGTGCGCCCACGACCCGAAGGGAACTTGAAATTGTCAGTTGGAAGTCGCTGGTATTGCCGGCACCAGCACGCCTTCTCTTGCTACTTCCAACTGCCAACTCGTCTGCATCTACTGCCCTGCCGCCGCGCGAGGCGCTGGCTGGCGAGGTTGTGACCGCAGCCCGTGTTGGGCTTTTTCTGCTTTTGAACCGGTAGAGTCGACTGTTAGTCGACTTCCTTCACAGCAGTCGACTAACAGTCGACTCTACAACACCGCAACAACGACCAAAGGCCGGGGGCTTACGCCCCCAGCCTTGGCTGCATCGCCGTGAATCGATGACGATGCAAGGGAAGTGCTTACTTGACTTCGACAGTCGCGCCAGCAGCTTCCAGGTCCTTCTTCATCTTCTCGGCTTCGTCCTTCGAAGCGTTGTCCTTCAGAACGCCGCCGGCTTCGGCCAGGTCCTTCGCTTCCTTCAGGCCCAGGCCGGTGATGGCGCGGACGGCCTTGATGACTTCGACCTTCTTGTCGCCAGCGGTCTTCAGGGTGACGACGAATTCGGTCTGCTCTTCAACAACGGCAGCCGGGCCAGCCACAGCAGCGGCGACCGGAGCAGCGGCGGAGACGCCGAACTTCTCTTCGATGGCCTTGACCAGCTCCATCACTTCCATCAGGGACTTCTCGGCGATGGCGTCGACGATCTGTTCGTTGGTAAGGGACATGATAATTACCTTTGGATGATTTTCTGGGATGAGGTTCCGCAAGGAACCACTAAATAGTCGAAACTCAGGCGGTCTCGGCGGCCGGTTCAGCAGCTTCAGCGGCTTCGCCACCGTTCTGCTTGTCACCGATAGCCTTGATGGCGCGGGCGAACATCGTGACCGGCTCGGCCAGGACGCGTGCCAGCATTGCCAGGGCCTGGTCGCGGGTCGGCAGCGATGCCAGAACCTCGACGTGGCTCGCCGGGAACACTTCACCACCGATGGCGACGACCTTAGCCTTCAGCTTGTCGTTGCCCTTGGCGGCTTCCTTGATCAGGCGACCGGCTGCGCCGGGCTCCTCGAGCGAGAACGCGTACAGCAGCGGACCAACCATCTGGTCCTGTGCGACTGCGAACTCGGTGCCTTCAACGGCACGCGAAGCCAGGGTGTTCTTGACAACCTTCAAGAAAACACCGGTTTCACGAGCCTGCTTGCGCATCGCGGTCATCTGGGCGACCGTGGTGCCAGCGTATTCGGCTGCGATCAAGGAGTGGGCCTTGGCGGCGACGTCTGCCAGCTCGGCGACTACTTCTTGCTTCTGGGACAGATTGAGAGCCATTGCACTCCTCCAATTGAACTCCGCTTACGGCTCCTGCCGTGTGCGGTCCTGTGCGGCATCCGTCCTGGACGCCGGGAACATCGGAATGATGTTCCGGGGGTGGGCCGTTCCAGACCTGGAGTGCAATCGGGGAAGATCCCAGACGTGCGTGAACCAGAAAAACTCCAGAAGGGCACCATCTACGCAGGTTGATTCCGAAGAATCGATTAAGCGGTCATTGCTGCTCCGGCGGCGACTCCCTGCCATATCGAGCTTCCGTGCCCGTCGCCGGTATTGCCACGACCGCGCCTGCGGTCTTTGACGGCTACCACCAGCGATGTACGGCTGGCGATGCCTTCAAATGTCACGGTCACGGTGCCCGAGGGTACCGTGACCGCTTGAAACAATTACTTCAGGGTCAGCGACGACTGGTCGACGGTGACGCCCGGGCCCATCGTCGAGCTGACCGAAACCTTCTGCAGGTAGGTGCCCTTCGAGGTGGCCGGCTTGGCCTTGATCAGGTCCAGCAGCAGCGCGGTCAGGTTCGACTTCAGCGCGTCTTCGGCGAAGTCGGCCTTGCCGATGGTGCAGTGGATGATACCGGCCTTGTCGGTGCGGTAACGGACCTGGCCCGACTTGGCGTTCTTCACGGCTTCACCCGGGTTCGGGGAAACGGTGCCGACCTTCGGGTTCGGCATCAGGCCGCGCGGGCCCAGCACGGTGCCCAGCTTACCGACGACGCGCATGGCGTCCGGGGTCGCGATGACGACGTCGTAGTTCAGATCGCCGGCCTGCATCTTCTCGGCCAGGTCGTCCATACCGACGGCTTCGGCGCCAGCGGCCAGGGCTTCGTCAGCCTTGGCACCGGCCGGAGCGAAGACAGCGACGCGGACCGACTTGCCGGTACCCGCCGGCAGCACGGTGGAGCCACGGACCTGCTGGTCGGACTTCTTCGCATCGACGCCCAGGCGCACAGCAACGTCGATCGACTCGACGAACTTGGCCTTGGTGGCGGTCTTCAGGATGTTGATCGCGTCTTCGAAGGCGTACGACTTGCCCGGGACAACGGCGGCCTTGATGGCCTTTTCGCGCTTGTTCTGTGCCATCTGATTAACCCTCCACCACGAGGCCCATGGAACGGGCAGAGCCAGCGATGGTACGCACGGCGGCGTCCAGATCGGCGGCAGTCAGATCCGGTTCCTTCGCCTTGGCGATCTCTTCCAGCTGCTTACGGGTGACCTTGCCGACCTTCTCGGTGTTCGGGCGCTTGGAGCCCGACGAGATGCCAGCGGCCTTCTTCAGCAGGGTGGTGGCCGGGGTGCTCTTGGTGATGAAGGTGAACGTACGGTCCGAGTAGGCCGTGATGATCACCGGAACCGGCAGACCCGGCTCGAGCTTCTGCGTGGCAGCGTTGAACGCCTTGCAGAATTCCATGATGTTCAGGCCGCGCTGACCCAGCGCAGGACCGACCGGCGGCGAGGGGTTGGCCTGACCGGCCTTCACCTGCAGCTTGATGTAACCGACAACTTTCTTTGCCATGAGTATGCTCTCCGGGTGCTAGCGCCTTGCGACAACAGGCTCCCCATCGGACCGGGAATCACGCGTCCCGGCATCGCGTTTTGAAATCATGCTGACGGCCACCTTGCGGCGGCCTCGTCCTGCTGGCTTCCCAGCGGGGAGCCGCGCACTATAACAGGTTTTTTCTTCACATGCCTGAAGCAGCACGTAAACGAATGAAACCGGGCTGAGCCCGGTTCCTGGTTCCGTAGCGTCGAGCTTGCTCGACTGATCTGCAAAGTCGAGCAAGCTCGACTCTACCGACAGGTCAGACGGCCTTTTCGACCTGGCCGAACTCGAGCTCGACCGGAGTGGCACGACCGAAGATCAGCACCGAGACGCGCAGACGGCTCTTCTCGTAGTTGACTTCTTCGACGACGCCATTGAAATCGTTGAACGGGCCGTCGGTGACGCGAACCATCTGGCCCGGCTCGAACAGCACCTTCGGACGCGGCTTCTCGACACCTTCCTGAACGCGATTCAGGATGGCTTCGGCCTCGGAATCGGCGATCGGCAGCGGACGATCGGCGGTGCCGCCGATGAAGCCCATGACGCGCGGGGTTTCCTTGACCAGGTGCCAGCTTTCGTTGTCGATGCGCGGGATGCCGGCTTCTTCGTGGGTCTCGATCTGGACCAGCACGTAACCCGGGAAGAACTTGCGCTCGGAACGACGCTTCTGGCCGGCACGCATCTCGACCACTTCTTCGGTCGGGACCAGGACATCGCCGAAGCGCTCTTCCATGCCATCACGGACGATGCGATCACGCAGGGCCTGCGCAACCGACTTCTCGAAGCCCGAATAGGCGTGAACGACGTACCAACGCTTCATGCAAATCTCCTTAGCGGGTCAGGAACAGCTGGACCAGCCGCTGAATGACGTAATCGAATCCACCCAGCAGCAAGCTGAGGATGATCACCACAACCATCACGACCCAGGTCATGCGGGTGGCTTCCTGGCGCGTCGGCCAGACCACCTTGCGCAGCTCGAAGCGCGACTCGGAGAGGAATTCGCGGGTATCACGACCCTTGCCGGTCAGCAGGAACACGCCGATACCACCGGCCAGACCCACGACGACGGCCAACGCACGCAGCTGACCCGTCCACGCGCCCAGCTGGGCAGCGCGACCAGAGTCAGCGGAGAACCAGAACCAGACGAACAGACCAGCCAGCACCAGCAGGGTGGCGAGGGCGTACTTGACGATATCCCCACCCTGGGTGGAGGTGTCCTTGGAGTGTTCGATCTTGCTATTCATCAGGCTATGTCTGCTTTAGCGGCCGAACCGCTGGATAAGGTGGGCAGATGGCACGCCAGGAGGGACTCGAACCCCCAACCTGCGGTTTTGGAGACCGCTGCTCTGCCAATTGAGCTACTGGCGTACAGATTGAAACTTGCCTTCCCTTAGACGGCGAAGGCGGACCGAGGTTCCCGGCCCGCCACTCGCGCGACCGGCAGCGCTATGCAACCGCCGGCTTTGCAGGCTTACTCGATGATGGTGGAGACCACACCGGCGCCGACAGTACGGCCACCTTCGCGGATTGCGAAGCGCAGGCCGGCGTCCATTGCGACCGGGTTGATCAGGGTGACAACCATCTTGATGTTGTCGCCCGGCATCACCATCTCGACGCCTTCCGGCAGCTCAACCGCACCGGTGATGTCGGTGGTACGGAAGTAGAACTGCGGACGGTAGCCCTTGAAGAACGGGGTGTGACGGCCGCCCTCGTCCTTCGACAGCACGTAGACTTCGGCGTCGAACTTGGTGTGCGGCTTGATCGAACCCGGCTTGGCCAGAACCTGGCCACGCTCGACGTCGTCACGCTTGGTGCCGCGCAGCAGCAGACCGGCGTTGTCACCTGCCTGACCCTGGTCCAGCAGCTTGCGGAACATTTCGACGCCGGTCACGGTGGTCTTCTGCACCGGACGGATGCCGACGATTTCGATTTCTTCGCCGACCTTGATCACGCCGCGCTCGATACGACCGGTCACCACGGTGCCGCGGCCCGAGATCGAGAACACGTCTTCCACCGGCATCAGGAACGGCTTGTCGACGTCACGCTCCGGGGTCGGGATCCAGCTGTCGAGAGCTTCGACCAGCTTGATCACGGCCGGCACGCCGATGTCGCTCTGGTCGCCTTCCAGCGCCAGGCGGGCCGAACCCGAGATGATCGGGGTGTCGTCGCCCGGGAAGTCGTACTTGCTCAGCAGCTCGCGGACTTCCATTTCGACCAGTTCCAGCAGCTCGGCATCGTCAACCATGTCGGCCTTGTTCAGGAACACGACGATGTACGGCACGCCGACCTGACGCGACAGCAGGATGTGCTCGCGGGTCTGCGGCATCGGGCCGTCAGCGGCCGAGCACACCAGGATCGCGCCGTCCATCTGGGCGGCACCGGTGATCATGTTCTTGACGTAGTCAGCGTGGCCCGGGCAATCGACGTGGGCGTAGTGACGGGTGGTGGATTCGTATTCGACGTGCGCGGTCGAGATCGTGATACCACGAGCCTTCTCTTCCGGAGCGGCGTCAATGGCCGAGTAGTCCTTGAACTCGCCACCGAAACGCTCGGCACCGATCTTGGTCAGTGCGGCGGTCAGCGTGGTCTTGCCGTGGTCGACGTGACCGATGGTGCCGACGTTGACGTGCGGCTTGGTGCGCTCGAACTTACCCTTGGCCATGGCTGCTTATCTCGAATTCGTCTGGTGTGGTGCTTAAGATGGTGCTCACAAAAGGAATCGAACCTTCGACCTCTTCCTTACCAAGGAAGTGCTCTACCGACTGAGCTATGTGAGCGAGTTTTGCATTATGGCATGAACTCGATAATATTCAAAGTTCATTCAATGGAGCGGGAGACGGGAATCGAACCCGCACCATCAGCTTGGAAGGCTGAGGTTCTACCATTGAACTACTCCCGCACCGGGAATGTGCCACAACGTGAATCTGGTGGAGGGAGGTGGATTCGAACCACCGAAGGCGTAAGCCAGCAGATTTACAGTCTGCCCCCGTTGGCCGCTTGGGTATCCCTCCTTACCACCCCATCCCGTTGCCGCCGAAGCGTTGCGGTGTGTGGTGGTGAGCCGCTTATTCTGCTGATGGGACGGGGGGCTGTCAACGCTTTTTTCCATTTTTTTCACACGTTGTCGCAAACCCATTGATACGCAACGTTATTGCCCTGGCAGCACCAGGGTCTCGTTGGCGAAAATTGCGACATGGGGTACGCCGTCGGCGCCGATCCAGCCCCGATACATGCCCTGCGTGTTGAACGGCGTGGCTGCTTTTCCGTCTGCGGACAGCACGATCGCCCCACCGTCGCCCCCCATCTTCGGGATGGTGTCGTTGATGACGCCCTTGCCAGCCTGCTCCGGCGTCTGTCCCTGGTAGCGCATGCGCGCGCAGATCTCGTGCGCGGCCGCGGTGCGGATGTAGTACTCGCCCCAACCGGTGCCCGACACCGCGCAACGCGCATCGGCCCAGGTACCGGCACCAATGATCGGCGAATCACCCACGCGCCCGTAGCGCTTGTTGGTCATGCCGCCGGTGGACGTGCCGGCCGCAAGATGGCCCTGCGCATCCAGTGCGACCGCACCGACGGTACCGAAGTGCTTTGCCGTCTCCAGATCGGCATGGGCCTGGCCGCTGGCCTCTTCCTTGAGCGCGCGCTGCAGCTGCTGCCAGCGCTTGTCGGTGCGGAAGTACGAGGGATCGACCAGGCTGACACCCTGCTCCACCGCGAATGCCTCGGCGCCCTGCCCGACCATCATCACGTGCGGCGATTTCTGCATGACCCGCTGCGCCAGCTGGATCGGGTTGCGCACGCGCTGCACGCCGGCCACCGCGCCGGCCGCCTGGGTGGCGCCATCCATCAGCGCGGCATCCAGTTCGTTGCGGCCGTCATGGGTGAATACCGCACCCTTGCCGGCATTGAAGGTCGGATCGTCCTCGAGCACGCTGATCGCGGCGGTCACTGCGGCCAGCGCGGGACGGCCGGCAGCCAGTTCGGCGTGGCCTTTCAACAGTGCAGCCTGAAGCGCGGCGCGCGCAGCCTTCTCTTCGGCCGGCGACAGATCCTTGCGCTCGACCCCTGCCCCGCCATGGATGACCAGCAGCGGTGAAGTGGACGGCGCTGCCTGCGCGAGCAGGGGCAGGGACAGCAGGGCGGACAGCGCCAGGCGCAGTTTCATCGGGTACGTCTCCAGGGAAATGGTTCGGTAGCGCCGGGCCATGCCCGGCGGAAGGTGCTTCGCGGCAAGGCCGCCGGCCCGCGGCCGGCACTACCGGCGGATGACTTCGATCTCGCCGTCGGTGATGTCGGCCATGGCCTGGTAGTCGACGTCGGCCTGGAAGTCATCCAGGCGCAGACGGCCCCCACTGGCGACCACGGTCACCGGCACCGCGTGGAACTGCAGCGGCTCGCCCTCCACCAGGCGGTCGGCGTCGCGGCCGGGACTGACCACCCAGACCTTGCCTTTGCCATCGGCGCTGTAGACCTGGGCCTGGCCGTCGGGCTCCACGCACAGGGCCGTGTCCTCGTCCACACCGATGCCGACCATGTCCGGATCACCACTCTCGCGGGCGGCGCGGGCAACGAACACGATCAGGCGGCCGAGGCGGTCGCGCTTGTCGAAGTGGGTGTCGGTGACCACGCGCTGCAGGTAGGGCATGTGCAGGAAGCCGCTGTCGAGGGTCACCGCACTGCCCATCGGGTCGGCCAGCGCGCCGGCCGAGGTGATGCTGCCGCCGTCCAGCGCGCCATAGGCATAGCCGCCGAGGATCGCCAGGCCGGCACTGGTGCCGGCAATCGGCTTGCCGGCCCGCACGTGTGCATTGAGGGCGCGATTGAGCGCCGTGCCCTTCCAGAAGCGGATGTAGCGCGACTGGTCGCCGCCGGCAATGAAGATGGCATCGGCGGCGGCCACCACGCGCAGCACCGCCGGATCGTCGGCACCGCGGCGGTTGTCGAACACCAGGGTCTGCACGGCGGTGGTACCGCCGATGTCGCGGTACAGGCGCTCCTGCAGTTCGTCGCGGCCCGATGCGCGCAGGATCAGCACGCGGCCGTTGCCGGCCTGGCGCAGCCACCACTGGAAGGCTTCGGGTACCCACTCGCCGCCCCCCATCAGCATCATCGCCGGCGCGCGCGGGCCGGGCCGGGGTGCATCCAGGTCGCCAATCTCGTAATAATCGAAGCCGGGGGACTGCAGGTCGCGGGGGTCCTGTGCTGATGCCAGCGGGGCCATCAGGGCCAGCACCATCCCCAGCAAGAGGCTTGAGCAGACGCGGCGGACAAGGGCGCTCATGGTTGATCTCCCTGAACAGAATCGGCTTGCAATCGTTTTCACTCTTTGCCAGATGAAAGACCTGTAGTCAAGAGCGTAAAAAAGGCGTTAAATGCGCGCGCCCATTCCGGATTGTGAATGGGGGACAGGGCCCCTCCTCTGCGGGCCGGCTTCATTCCCGAGATATTTCTCATGCGTAGACAGGCGATGGCGTGGTCGATCCAGCTGGCGTTGATGGGTGTTGCTGCCTCGGCAGCGGCCCAGAGCCCCGGCTCCTCTTCGGTGCAGCAACTTGATGCAGTCCAGGTAACCGGTTCGCGCATCCCGCGCGCGCAGGTGGAAGGCCCGGCACCGATCACGGTGATCAATGCCGAGGAGATCCGCTCCAGCGGCTTCACCACGGTGCCTGACGTGCTGCGTGCGATGACCCAGAACGGCGGCGAGACCCAGAGCCAGCAATCCTCCAGCGGCGCCGACTTCTCGCCGGGCGCACAGCAGGTCGACCTGCGCGGGCTGGGCCCGAACCACACCCTGGTGCTGGTCAACGGCCGCCGCATCGCCGATTTCCCGATGCCCTTCCAGGGCCGCAGCAACTTCACCGACGTGTCCAACATCCCGCTGGGCATGATCGACCGCATCGAAGTGCTGACCGGCAGCGCGTCGGCCATCTACGGCTCGGATGCGATCGCCGGCGTGGTCAACTTCATCCTGAAGAAGAAGGCCGACGGCACCACGGTCGACGTGCGCATGGGCACCACCAGCGAAGGCGGCGGCGAGTCGTTCGACATGAGCCTGTCCAGCGGCTTCAGCAAGGGCAACTTCAATGCGGTCTACAGCGTGGAGCTGCAGTCGCAGACGCCGCTGTGGGCCTACGAGCGCGACATCCAGGATTCGACCCAGGACGGGCCGACCGAAGGCTCGCGCATCGCGCGCCGCGCCTACCTGCGCACCGACTACAACGATGACTACCTGGACCCGGGCGCGGCCACCTGCGAAGCGCTGGCCGGGCAGAACCAGGGCAGCACCTACCATGCCTTCCGCCCGCGCTATGGCTACTACTGCGGCAGTGATGCGTCGATCGGCTACGGCACCATCCTCAGCAAGCGCCGCGGTGCCAACGGCTACGCCTCGCTGAGCTATGACTTCGACAACGGCCAGCAGTGGTTTGCCGACGTGCAGATGGGCTACCACACGCTGGCGCTGATGCGCGACGTCACTTCGTGGGGACGCATGGCGGCCGACGGCGACGAGTCGGGCTACTTCAACAACGAGGCCACCGGCGAGATCGAATTCTGGCAGCGCCAGTTCTCGCCCGAGGAAATGGGGGGCCTGCGCAACGCCATGGTGCGCAGCACGCAGAAGACCTTCAGCGTGACCACCGGCTTCAAGGGCAACCTGGCGGGCAACTGGGACTACGAAGCGGCGCTGAGCCATTCGCAGTACCAGTCGCGGATCAGCTGGCCGCAGATCATTGCCGCCAAGGCCAACGACCTGTTCCTGGGGCCGCAGCTGGGCGAGGACGATGATGGCTTCCCGATCTACAACGCCGACCCGTCGCGCCTGTACCGGCCGCTGACCCGCGCCGAGTACGAGTCGATCGCCGCGCGCACGACCTACACGCCGAAATCGCGCACCGAGACGGCCGCCCTCACCCTGACCAACGGCTCGCTGTTCGCGCTGCCCGGCGGCGACGCCGGTTTCGCCGCGACGGTGGAAGTGGGCCAGCAGGCCTATGCACTGAATCCCGACCCGCTGGCGACCGAGTACTACTACTACAGCTGGAAGGATTCGGACGGCAAGGGTTCGCGCAACCGCTGGGCGACCGCCGCCGAGCTGCGCCTGCCGCTGCACGACACGCTGAACCTGAGCGTGGCCGGCCGCTACGACCAGTACCGCTACTCGGGCCACACCATCGGCAAGGCGACCTGGAGCGGCGGCCTGGAATGGCGACCCGTGGACAGCCTGCTGGTGCGCGGCTCCTACGGCACCGCCTTCCGCGCGCCGGACCTGCACTACGTGTTCGCCGGCCCGGGCAACGACGAGACCACGGCAGAAGATCTGTACAGCTGCCGTGCCGACGACGCCGATGACTGCTCCGACTACGAGCGCAACGTGATCCGCAGCCGCAGCGGCAACCGCGAACTCGACCCGGAGACCAGCACCTCGTGGAGCGCAGGCTTCGTCTGGTCGCCGGCCGCCGGCCTGGACCTGTCGGTGGACTGGTTCGACATCGACATGCGCAAGCAGGTGCAGGACATGGACGTGCGCACGATCCTGGCCAGCGAAGCGAACTGCCGCCTGGGCGACGCCGACATCACCTCGCCCACCTGCGTGGACGCGCTGGCAAGGGTGACCCGCACTGCCGACGGCCGCCTGTACGGCGTGTACGTGAACCCGATCAACGTGGCGCGCGAGTCGACCTCGGGCATCGACGTGGGCCTGCGTTACCGCCTGCAGACCGGCGCTGGCGACTTCATCTTCAATGGCACCCATACGTGGGTGAAGAAGCATGATTTCCAGCGCTACCCGGGTGACCCCATCGAAGACCAGTTCGCGGTGAACAGCGCCTTCGACATCCCGCGCACCAAGACCAGCGTCAGCGTGACCTGGGAGAAGGACGCGTGGTCGGCGACCGTGTACGGCTCGCGCCTGGGCAAGCTGCCGAACTCGGACAGCTACGACCAGGTGTTCGACGAGGACAGCGGCGACAGCCCGTACATCAAGGCCACCTACCGCTACAACGCCTCGGTGCAGTACCGCTTCGACGACCACTCGCGCCTGTCGCTGTCGGTGGTCAACGTGTTCAACAAGATGCCGCCGAAGGACGCCACGTATACGGCCTACCCGTACTACGACGTGTCCTGGTTCGACAGCGTCGGCCGCACGATCAACCTGCAGTACACCCACAAGTTCGGCGGCAGCGCGCTGTAAGCGCAGGCGGCTCCGCAGCACGTGGACGACAGGGCCCGCCATTGGCGGGCCTTGTTGTCTGGGAACCTGGCTTTGGTAGATGCCCACCTTGGTGGGCACTGCTTTGCCGCGCGCCCACCAAGGTGGGCGACTACCAGAGCATAAGAAGCGATGGGAACCTGGCTCTGCGCGCCCGCCGGGTTTTCCACACGACGCGTGGAAAGCGATGGGAACTTGATGTGGACAAGTGGCCGCGAGCATTGCACCGCAGGCGTTTCCAGGCTTGGTGATTTTTTATCCACGCCTCCGGTTGTTTTCCACACCGTGCGTGGAAAGCGATGGGAACTTGATGTGGACAAGTGGGTGCGAGCGTTATGCCGCAGGCGTTTCCCAGCGTGGTGAAATTTTGTCCACGGCCGCGCGGGCCAGCTTCTGTAGAGCCGAGCCCATGCTCGGCTTCGGCGGGCATCAGCCGAGCATGGGCTCGGCGCTACAGTGGCAGGCTGGGTTTTCCACACCCCGCGTGGAAAGCGGTGGGGGTTTGGTGTGGACAAGTGCGTGCGAACATTGCGCTGCAGGCGTTTCGAAGCGTGGTCATTTTTTGTCCAACGCAGAAACCGATGCCGGAAACGCGAACGCCCCGCTCGAGGCGGGGCGCCCGGGGTCGATCCGTTGCCGCTGGATCAGACGTTGAAGCGGAAGTGCAGCACGTCGCCTTCCTGCACGCGGTATTCCTTGCCTTCCAGGCGCAGGCGACCGGCTTCCTTGGCACCTGCTTCGCCCTTGTACTTGATGAAGTCGTCATACGCGATGGTTTCGGCGCGGATGAAGCCCTTCTCGAAGTCGGTGTGGATGACCGCGGCGGCCTGCGGGGCGGTGGCGCCCTTGCGCACGGTCCACGCACGGACTTCCTTCACGCCAGCGGTGAAGTAGGTCTGCAGGCCCAGCAGGCTGTAGGCCGCATTGATCACGCGGTTCAGGCCCGGCTCGCTCAGGCCCAGGTCGGCCAGGAAGGTGTCGCGGTCTTCGTCGTCAAGCTGGGACAGCTCTTCTTCGATCGCGGCCGACACCGGCACCACCTGCGCGCCTTCGGCGGCGGCGTGGGCGCGCACGGCGTCCAGGTGCGGGTTGTTCTCGAAGCCGTCTTCCAGCACGTTGGCGATGTACATCACCGGCTTCAGGGTCAGCAGGAACAGGTCACGGACCAGCGCCTTTTCTTCCTCGTCCAGGCCAACCGAACGACCGGACTTGCCGTCGGCCAGGGCAGCCTGCAGCTTGGCCAGCACCGGCTTGCGCGCGGCCGCTTCCTTGTCGCCACCCTTGGCGGCGCGCTCGGCACGGTTCAGGGCCTTCTCGACGCTGTCCAGGTCGGCCAGGGCCAGCTCGGTATCGATGGTTTCGATGTCCGAGATCGGGTCGACCTTGTTGTTGACGTGGATGACGTCGGCATTCTCGAAGCAACGCACCACGTGGGTGATCGCATCGACTTCGCGGATGTGCGCCAGGAACTTGTTGCCCAGGCCTTCGCCGCTGGCTGCACCGGCCACCAGGCCGGCGATGTCGACGAACTCAACCGCGGTCGGGATGACCTTCTGCGGGTTGATGATCGCCGCCAGCTCACCCAGGCGCGGGTCCGGCACCGGCACGATGCCGACGTTCGGTTCGATGGTGCAGAACGGGAAGTTTGCCGCGGCGATGCCCGCCTTGGTCAGCGCGTTGAACAGGGTCGACTTGCCGACGTTGGGCAGGCCGACGATGCCGCATTTGATACCCATGGTGACAGCTCTCTGGGGTGAAAGTGATTGGGGAAACAGCGGCGTGGTCGCCGTTTTTCCAATCATTCTCCGTACCGACCAACGGTCGGTACCTACCGGTTATTTCGGGGTGTGCAGCCGCTTCATTGCTTCGTTGAAATCGCCCTGCACCGCCAGCGGCAGCACGTCGATGGCATCGTCGATGGCGCGTGCGATGAGCACGTCATCGTCCTTGGAGGGACGACCGAGCACCCAGCCCACTACGCGGTCCTTGTGGCCGGGATGGCCGATGCCCACGCGCAGGCGATGGAACTTGCCGTGCCCCAGCAGGCGCATGGTGTCGCGCAGGCCATTCTGGCCGCCATGGCCACCGTCGAACTTCAGCCGTACCGCACCGGGCGGCAGGTCCAGTTCGTCGTGTGCCAGCAGCGTTTCCTCCGGCTCGATCTTCCAGAACCGCTGCGCGGCGGTGACCGACTTGCCGCTGAGGTTCATGAAGGTGGCCGGCTTCAGCAGCCAGACGGTCTGCCCGGCGATCTCGACCTTGGCGGTCTCGCCGAACAGCTTGCTGTCCACGTTCCAGCGTGCACCGGCTTTTTCAGCCAGGGCCTCAACGAAATGAAACCCGGCATTGTGCCGGGTCCGGGCGTGTTCCGATCCGGGATTGCCCAGACCGACGATCAGTCGCAGTCCTGCCATGGTTCCTTCCAGAACGGTGCCTGCCCGGAAGCAGGCACCGCCACTGTATTACTCGGCAGCCGGTGCTTCAGCGTCGGCAGCGTCTTCCTTGCCGTGCTTGGCGGTGACGATGGCGTCGTCGTGGTCCTTGCCCAGCGCCAGGGCCGGGATTTCCACGCCCTTCGGCAGCTTGATGTTGGACAGGTACACCACGTCGCCAGCGTTCAGGCCGCCCAGGTCGACTTCGATCGACTCCGGCAGGTCCTTCGGCAGGCAGCTGATGGTCACTTCCTTCAGTTCGTGGGTGACCACGACGTCGGCAGCCTTGCCGGCCGGCGAGGTGTCTTCGTTGATGAAGTGCAGCGGGACCGAAGCGGTCAGGGCTTCGTTCTCGTTCACGCGCTGGAAGTCCAGGTGCATGATCAGCTGCTTGTACGGGTGGCGCTGCATGTCACGCAGCAGGACCTTCTGCACCTGGCCGTCCAGGTTCAGGTCCAGGATGGAGGCATAGAACCACTCGTTCTGCTGGGCCAGCCAGATTTCGTTGTGGTCCAGGCTGATGGCGACCGGCTCGGCGTTGCCGCCGTACACGATGGCCGGGATCACACCAGCGTGACGCAGGCGGCGGCTCGCACCCTTACGCTGCAGTTCACGCTTGGTGACCTTGATTTCATGGGTCTTCGACATTTTCGACTACTCAGGTTGTTGCCGCGCCTTGCGGCGTGGCGGTTGAAGATGCTTCCGCGACCAGAAGCACCCGGGGTGTGTCCCCGCCGTTTCCGGCAGGGACGAAAATCAATCGACGTACAGCGAGCTGACCGACTCGCCGAAGGCGATGCGGCGCATCGTTTCGGCCAGCATTTCCGCCACGCTCAGCTGGCGGATCTTGCTGCACACCCGCGCCGCGTCCTTCAGCGGGATGGTATCGGTCACCACCAGTTCGTCGAGCTGGGAATTGGTGATGTTGTCCACCGCCGGGCCCGACAGCACCGCGTGGGTGCAGTAGGCGGCGACCTTGAGCGCACCGCGCGCCTTGAGGGCAGCGGCAGCGGCGCACAGGGTGCCGGCGGTATCGACGATGTCATCGACCATGACGCAGGTCTTGCCTTCGACGTCACCGATGATGTTCATCACGGTGGAGACGTTGGCGCGCGGGCGGCGCTTGTCGATGATCGCCAGGTCGGCGTCATCCAGGCGCTTGGCCACCGCACGGGCGCGGACCACGCCGCCCACGTCCGGCGAAACGACGATCAGGTTCTCGGTGCCGTAGGCGCGCCAGATGTCGGCCAGCAGCAGCGGGGACGCATACACGTTGTCCACCGGGATATCGAAGAAGCCCTGGATCTGGTCGGCGTGCAGGTCGACGGTCAGCACGCGATCAGCGCCAGCGGTGCTGAACATCTTGGCCGCCAGCTTGGCGGTGATCGGCACGCGCGAGGAACGCATGCGGCGATCCTGGCGCGAGTAGCCGAAGTACGGCACCACGGCGGTCACGCTGGCCACCGATGCGCGCTTGAGCGCGTCGATCAGCACCAGCAGTTCCATCAGGTTCTCCGCGCTCGGCGCCGAGGTCGGCTGGATCACGAAGACGTCCTGCTTGCGGACGTTCTCTTCGATCTCGACCTGCACTTCACCGTCGGAGAAGTGCGAGACCAGCGCCTTGCCCGGGCGGACTCCCAGTTCCTTGCAGATGTTCTGCGCCAGACGTTTGTTGGCGTTGCCGGAAAAGACCAGCAGGTTCGGGGACTCTTGCATCATGATTGTCTCGGGCGGGGACGAGTGGCGGGGATCCGGTAGCGGCAAGGACCGCTGCGGCCCCTGCTGCTTACAACACCGCGACTGTTTCCACGTCCCGCGCAGTGATGCGCTGGATGGCGCGGACGCAGCCGCATTGGCAGGGGCGGGAGGATTCGAACCTCCGAATGCCAGGATCAAAACCTGGTGCCTTGGGCCTCTTGGCGACGCCCCTGCATTGATGAATCAGTGTTGCTCGAGTGCATCCAGCAGTGGCGAACGTGCAACGCCCGCGGCCACCCTTGCCCGCAACTCCTTCGGCAATTCCGCTCGCCCCTGCTCTGCGGCAGCCTGCGAATCGAACTCGACGAAACAACCACTTCCGGACCCGGTCAAACGTGCCTGGCCTATGCTGCTCAACGCGGCAAGCACCGCCTCTACGGCAGGCTCGCGACGGCGCAGCACCGGCTCGAACACGTTTCCGACCAGAGCGCCGGAAGCGAAGTCGCCTATTTTCGCCTTTGGGCAGTCGCGCGTCAAATCCGGGTCAGCGAACAGGGCCGGGGTCGGCACATGAACGCCCGGCTCGACGATGACGTACCAGGCCGGCGCCAGCGTGACCGGCTGCAGCCGCTCGCCCACGCCCTCGGCCCAGGCGTTGTGGCCGCGCACGAAGACCGGCACATCGGCGCCCAGGCGCAGGCCCAGCGCCGCCAGCGCGTCCTCGTCCAGGCCGGCCTGCCAGAGCCGGTTCAGGACCACCAGCACGGTGGCAGCGTCGGACGAGCCGCCACCGAAGCCACCACCCGCCGGAACGCGCTTTTCAACGATGATGTCAGCACCTTGGCCGACATTGGCAACGCTTTTAAGAAGCGAAGCCGCACGCACGGCGAGGTCGTCGGCTTCGGCAACGCCAGCCAGGCCGTCGCCCTGCCGCCGCACCTGGCCATCGGCGCGCAGGCGCAGGCCGATCCGGTCGCCCCAGTCCAGCAGGCGGAACACGGTCTGCAGCTCGTGGTAGCCATCGGCGCGACGGCCGGTGATGTGCAGGAACAGGTTCAGCTTGGCCGGGGCCGGCCACCAGGACCAGCCATCGGCGTCAATCTGCGCGGTCATGGCGCGTCGGTGCCCCACTGGTCGACCAGCAGGCGCACCTTGGCGTCCTCGCGGCTGGCCTCGATCCGCCGCGGCAGCGCCGGGCTTCCTTCCTGGGCCGGGTACCAGTCCAGGTACTGGATCAGCCAGCCGGCCTGCTGCATGCGCCGCGGGCGGCCCTCGGCATCCCGCTCCACGCTGCTTTCGCCGGACCCGCGCAGCACCAGGCCACGGGTCCAGTCGGACAGTTCATTGACCGGGATATCCCAGCCGGTGGCATCGAGCAGCAGCTGGCGCGCGTCATCGCCGGCGCGGGGGCCATCGCCCAGCCCGTCCAGGCGCGCCCCGCCCTGCACCGAATCACCCTGCAGGGTCCAGCTCTGGCGGGTGACCGGCGCACTCAGCTGGATGCGGTACTCGCTGCCCTGCTGGACCCAATCGATGCGGCCGCTGCCCCCGTTCTTTCCTTTGCTGACCGCGACGCGGCCCTGGAAGCTGTAATCGGGCTGGGCGCGCAGGGCCTGCACGCGGGCTTCCTCGGCGCGCTCGGCGGCCGGCGACACGGTGTAGACCACGTCCGGGGCCGGCGTCTTCTGCGTGCCCACGCTGGTACAGGCGCTCACCGCCAGGGTCACGGCCACCAGCAGCAGCGGCCGGATCATGGAAACACTCATGGATTGAATTTCTCGCGGGCGCGCAGCAGCGCGCGGTTTTCAGGGTCGAGCTTGGCCGCCTCCTCGAAGAAGTGGCGGGCCTCGTCGTGCTTGCCGAGCACCCACAGCACCTCGCCCACGTGGGCGGCGATCTCAGGGTCGCGGGACAGGGTCCAGGCCCGGCGCAGCTGCACCAGGGCTTCCTCGTTGCGGCCCAGGCGATACAGCACCCAGCCGTAGCTGTCGACGATGGCCGGGTTGTCCGGCTCGGCCACCCGCGCGCGGTCGATCAGTTCCAGGGCTTCCTGGTAGCGCTTGGTGCGGTCGGCCAGGGTGTAGCCCAGCGCGTTCAGCGCCGGCACGTTCTCCGGGTCGGTCACCAGCACCTTGCGCAGGTCGGCCTCGGCGCGGGCGATGTCGTCCCGGCGTTCCCAGGCCAGTGCACGGGCGTACAGCAGGGCGTTCTCGTCCGGGTAGGCGGCCAGGCCCCGGGCCAGCGCGTCCAGTTCGCCGGGCAGGTCATTGGCACGCTGGCGCAGCTCGGCTTCCAGCAGGTAGGCGTCGCGGCGCACGTCGTCATCCACGCTGGCATCGGACTGGATGGCGTGCACCTCGTCCAGCGCCAGCGACTGGCGGCCGGCCAGGCCCTGCGCATTGGCCGCGCGCAGGCGCGCCTCGCTCAGTTCGTCGCCGCCGGGAACGCTGTGGTACCAGTTGACCGCCTCGGGGTAGCGCTTGAGGTACTCGGCAATCTTGCCCAGCAGCAGGCGCTGCGCCGGATCAGGCTTGGCGGCCTGGCGCGACAGCTCGTTGTAGAGGCCCGACAGCGCCGCGGTGTCACCCTGCTTGGCCAGCAGCGAGGCACGCATGCCCCAGGTCTGCACGTTCTGCGGGCCCACGGCCAGCACCCGCTCGGCGGCGGCCGGCTGGCCCAGGCTGTCATAGGCGATGGCCACGGCGTTGCGCAGCTCGGGGTCCTGCCGGGTCTTCGGCTCAACGCCCTGCAACAGGGCCAGCGCCTGCGCGGTCTGACCGGCCTGCTGCAGCTGGCTGGCGCGCAGCAGGGCCACCCGCGGCTCGTCCGGGAAGCGCTTGACCACTTCGTCGATCATGCGCCGGGCCAGCTCGGGCTTTTCCATGCGCAGGGCCAGCCGGCCGAATTCCTGCCAGGCCTCGATCTTCGGCGGAATGGCGTTGGCATCGACCAGTTCGCCCAGCACCTGCGCCGGCACGGCCGGGTCGCGGCCACCGCCGATCAGGGCGGCCAGCGCGAACTTCCAGGCCGTTTCGTCGGGGTCGGCCAGCAGCGCCTGCAATTCGGTACGCGCGGCCTTCACGTTGCCCTGGCGCATCGCCAGTGCACCGGCGGCGCTGCGCATGGACAGCGAGCTGGGGGCGCGCTTCTCCCACAGGGCCAGGCCCTTGGCGGCGCTGGCGTCATCGTTGGCCAGCATGGAGATGCGGGTGGCCCGTTCGGCCAGCCCGGCATCGCCGGCGGTCTGCTCGGCCGCCTGCAGGTACCAGTGCGCGGCATCGGCCAGCTTGCCGGCCTGCAGGGCGAATTCACCGGCCATCACCGGTTCCAGGGCCAGTTCTTCGCTGGCCGGGACCCGCGCGGGGGCCTTGGCCGGCGCCGCCGCCAGCACCTGGCTGCAGGCCAGGGACAGCAGCAGAACACTGGGGATGCGAATCAATGCGGGCATCGTCGGCATCGGGGCCTTAAAATGTCGTCCAATGGCCAGCAGCTTATCGCAAGCAACTGAACAATGACCCTGTGGGTGCTCGGACTGAATCACCAGACCGCACCGGTGGAGCTGCGCGAACGCGCGGCCTTCGCCGGTGACGCGCTGCCGCGCGCGCTCGGTTCGCTGCGCGATACCCCGCAGATCGCCGAGGCGGTCCTGCTTTCCACCTGCAACCGCACCGAGCTGTACGCGGTGGCCGATTCGCCGCAGGCGCTGGACCAGTGGCTGCACAGCCAGGCCGGCGACCTGCAGGGCTACCTGTACAAGCATGCCGATGCCGATGCGGTGCGCCACCTGTTCCGGGTGGCCACCGGGCTCGATTCGATGGTGCTGGGCGAGCCGCAGATCCTGGGCCAGGTGAAGGACGCCTGGTCCACCGCGCGCGACCACGGCCTGCTCGGCCAGCGCCTGGACCGGCTGTTCCAGCAGACCTTCTCGGTGGCCAAGCGCGCACGTACCGATACCCAGGTGGGCGCCAACCCGGTGTCGGTCGCCTCTGCGGCCGTGCGCCTGGCGCAGAACGCGTTCGCCCGCCTGGATGATTCGACGGTGCTGCTGGTCGGCGCCGGCGAGACCATCGAGCTGGCTGCACGGCACCTGAGCGAAGGCAAGGTGCGCCGCCTGCTGATCGCCAACCGCACCCTGGCCCATGCGCAGGAACTGGCCACCCGCCATGGTGGCGTCGCCCTGCCGCTGACCGAACTGGAACGCCACCTGGCCGAAGCCGACGTGGTGTTCTCGGCCACTGCCGCACGCGAGCCGGTCATCCACCGCGAGATGGTGGCCAAGGCCCTGCGCGCGCGCCGGCACAAGCCGATGCTGCTGTTCGACCTGGCCGTGCCGCGCGACATCGAGGCCGAGGTCGGCACGCTCAACGATGCGTTCCTGTACACCGTGGACGACCTTGAGCGCGCAGTGGAAGACAACCGCCGCGGCCGCCGCGAAGCCGCCGCCGAGGCCGAAGCGATCATCGACCTGCAGGTGTCGCGTTTCGTCGAAACCCTGCAGGCCAGCGCCCACCAGGCCCCGCTGCGGCAGCTGCGCGCCTTCGGCGAGGCCACCCGCGCCGAACTGCTGGAACGTGCGCGGCAGCAGCTGGCCAATGGCAAGCCGGCCGACGAAGTGCTGGAACTGCTGGCCCATGGCCTGACCAACCGCCTGCTGCACCCGCCGACCGCCGCCCTGCGCGCGGCCGCGCTCAGTGGCGATGCCGACCTGACCCGCGCCGCCGAGCGCCTGTTCCCGGCCACGCCGGGCTACCGCCACCCACCCGTGAGACCCGATGACGCCGACCCTGCGCCGTAAGCTGGAAGCGCTGGCCGAGCGCCGCGAAGAACTGGAACGACTGCTCGCCGAACCCGACGTGGTCGCCGACAACACCCGTTTCCGCGATCTTTCGCGCGAATTCGCCCAACTTGAACCGGTCGCCACCGCACTGGCCGACGAAGCCCGCGCCAAGGCCGACCTGGCCGCCGCCGAAGGCATGCGTGCCGACCCTGACCTGCGTGAGCTGGCCGACGAGGAAATCGCCGCTGCCCAGGCCCGGCTGCAGGAACTGGAACAGGAACTGGCCCTGCTGCTGGTGCCGCGCGACCCGCGCGACGAGGGCAACCTGTTCCTGGAAGTGCGCGCCGGCACCGGCGGCGACGAAGCCGCGATCTTCGCCGGCGACCTGTTCCGCATGTACGCCCGCTATGCCGAGCGCCAGGGCTGGAAGGTGGAGATCGAATCGGACAACCCCGGCGAACATGGCGGCTACAAGGAAGTGGTGGCACGCGTGGTCGGCCGCGGCGCGTTCTCGCGCCTGAAGTTCGAATCGGGCACGCACCGCGTGCAGCGCGTGCCGGCCACCGAATCGCAGGGCCGCATCCACACCTCGGCCGCTACCGTGGCCATCATTCCCGAGGCCGACGAGGTGGATGACATCGTCATCAATCCGGCCGACCTGCGGGTGGACACCTTCCGTTCGTCCGGCGCCGGCGGCCAGCACGTCAACAAGACCGAATCGGCCATCCGCATCACCCACGTGCCGACCGGCGTGGTGGTGGAATGCCAGACCGAGCGCAGCCAGCACGCCAACCGCGACAAGGCGATGAAGCGCCTGAAGGCGCAGCTGCTGGATGCCGAGCGCCAGCGCCAGGACGCGGCGCAGGCCGAATCGCGGCGCCTGCAGGTGGGCAGCGGCGACCGCAGCCAGCGCATCCGCACCTACAACTTCCCGCAGGGACGGATCACCGACCACCGCGTGGAAGGCCTGACCCTGTACGACCTGCCCAACATCCTGTCCGGCGACCTCGACGCCCTGCTGCAGCGCCTGAGCCACGAGCACCAGGTGGATGCGCTGGCGCAGCTGTCGGCGGGCTGAGCCGATGTCGGCCTGGCAGCAACGGCAGCAACTGCAACAGGCGCTGGCACGCCAGCCCGGTGACTTCATCGCCTGGGTGATGCTGGCCGACCTGGAACTGGAAGCCGGCGACATCGCCGCCGGCGAACGCGCCGCGCGCCGCGCCCTGCAGCTGCGGCCGAACCATCCCGAGGCACTGGCCCGGCTGGGCCGGGTGGCCTGGATGGCCGGTGCCCACGCCGACGCGGCGACGCTGCTCGGCCAGGCCTCCGCGCTGGCACCGGAGCATCCGGGCATCGCCCTGTGGCTGGGCCATGCACTGGAAGATGCCGACGACGCCGAGGGCGCAGCGGCCGCCTACCGCCGCGCGCACGCGCTGCTGCCGGGCGAGCCGTACATCGCCGCGCAGCGCCTCGCCTGGCAGCGCCGCCTGTGTGACTGGCAGGACGTGGACGCGCTGGCCGCACAGGTACGCGCCGCGGTTGCCAGCGGCCAGGGCGTGGTCGAGCCCTTCGCTTTCCTCAGCGAGGATGCCAGCGCCGCCGAGCAGCTGGCCTGCGCGCGTGCGCGTGCCGCAGCGGTGGCCGCCGCCGTGCGCCCGCTGCCGGCCGTGCCCGTGCGTGCACGGGGCCCGCTGCGCATCGGCTTCCTCTCCAATGGATTCGGCGCGCACCCCACCGGCCTGCTGACCGTGGCACTGCTGGAACACCTGCAGGCGGACCCGGCGCTGCAGCTGCACCTGTTCGCGCTGAACCGCAATGACGGCAGCCGCATCCGCCAGCGCCTGCAGTCCGCGGCGCGGCTGCACGAGGTCGCCGGCCAACGCCATGCCGAGACCGCTGCGCAGATCCGTGCGCAGGACATCGACGTCCTGTTCGACCTGCGTGGCTGGGGCGGTGGCGGCACGCCGGAAGTGCTGGCCATGCGCCCTGCCCCGCTGCAGTTGAACTGGCTGGCCTACCCCGGCACGTCCGGCGCGCCGTGGCTGGATGCGGTGGTCGGCGATGCGTTTGCCCTGCCGCCGGCGCTGGAACCGCACTACAGCGAGCGCGTGCTGCGCCTGCCGCGCGCGTTCCAGCCGTCGGACAACACCCGCGTACTGCAGCCGGCGCCGACCCGGGCCGAGTGCGGCCTGCCCGAGCAGGGCGTGGTGTTCTGCTGCTTCAACAACAGCTACAAGCTGAACCCGCGCAGCGCCGGCCGTGCCTTCGCGGTGCTGCAGGCGGTGCCCGGCAGCGTGCTGTGGCTGCTGTCCGGCCCGGGCCAGGCCGATGCGCGCCTGCGTGCGGCCGCGCAGGCCGCCGGCGTGGACCCGGCACGGCTGGTGTTCATGGCGAAGCTGCCCCACCCGCAGTACCTGGCCCGCTACGCGCTGGCCGACCTGTTCCTGGACACGCATCCGTACAACGCGCACACCACCGCGTCGGATGCGCTGTGGGCCGGCTGCCCGGTACTGACCTGCCCCGGCGACACCTTCGCCGCGCGCGTGGCCGGCAGCCTCAACCATCATCTCGGCCTGGCGCACATGAACGTGGCCGATGATGCCGCTTTCATCGCCACCGCCAGCGCGCTGGGCAACGACCCGGCCACGTTGACCGCGCTGCGCGCCGAGCTGGCGCAGGCACGCGGGCGCAGCGGCGTGTTCGACATGGACGGCTTCGCCACCGATCTGTCCGCGTTGCTGCAGCGGCTGGCGGGCGAGCAGGGCTGGCTGGGCGCACAGTGAGCGACAGCACCGCCTTCGACCAGGTACTGCCCCTGCTGCAGGCCGCTCAACGCGAAACCATCGACGGGCTGCGACACAGCCCGGGCACGCCTGCCCTGCTGGAGCGCAAGCGGCAGCTGGATCGTGCGGTGGCCTGCCTGCAGCTGTGCGCACAGCACGCGATCGACGGGCGCGCGCAGGTGACGGTGCTGCCATGGGCAGGCGATGCGTTCGGCAGTTTTGGCGTGTTTGAACTGGACGAGGAAGGCCAGCCAGCCAATGGCCAGGTCATGCAGCTGGACGATGTACGGCTGGAACTGCTGCCGGGCGATCTGCTGGTACAGGGGACCGGCCGGCTGCCTGAGGAACCGGCGGAGTAAGGCCGGACGCCGGTCATCCCTCGTCGACACGCTCTGGGCGACCGCTGCGCTACGCTCGGGCTTCCTTCCAGCGTGGTGCAACGATGGGCAAGCTCAAGCGCAAGGAGTACGACGAACTGCTGCAGCCGCTGCAGCTGGAACTGACCGCGATGGCGCGCTGGGTGCAGCACAGCGGGCAACGCCTGCTGGTGCTGTTCGAGGGCCGCGATACCGCCGGCAAAGGCGGCGCGATCCAGGCGATCAGCCAACACCTCAACCCGCGCCAATGCCGTGTGGTGGCGCTGCCGAAGCCGACCGACCGTGAATCGACGCAATGGTATTTCCAGCGCTACGCCAGCCACCTGCCGGCGGCGGGCGAGATCGTGCTGATGGACCGCAGCTGGTACAACCGCGCTGGCGTGGAACGGGTGATGGGCTACTGCAGCGAGGCCGAGTACCAGCAGTTCCTGCACCAGGCGCCGGTGTTCGAGCAGTTGCTGGTGGACGACGGCATCCTGCTGTTCAAGTACTGGCTGTGCGTGGACCAGGCGCAGCAGGAAAAGCGTTTCGCCGAACGCCACAGCGATCCGCTGAAGGGCTGGAAACTGTCGCCGGTGGACCTGAAATCACGCAGCAAGTACAGCGCTTACACCGAGGCCCGCGAGGCGATGCTGCGGGCGACGCATCGCGAAGCGGCGCCGTGGACGCTGGTGGATTTCAACGACCAGCGGCTGGGGCGATTGTCGCTGGTGCGCAATCTGCTGGACCGGCTGCCGGATACGCGGGTGGATGAGCCGGTGCTGGATCTGCCGAAGCTGAAGGGCAAGCTGCATGTGGAGCACTACGACGTACTGCGGCCGATCGAGGATTTCCCGGTGCAGGATTAAGGGTGGTTCGGCAGGGCTGCGCCCTGCACCTGCAGAAGCATTCAAGCAACCGCAACGTCAAAAGCCAGAGCAGCATTCCGAGGGATGGCGGGGCACTGTGGGTGTGCGGGGACGCCGTAAACCCGTCCATGGGGGCTTGGTCGCCGCATCCATGCGGCTCACACCCCGCAAACCCACAGTGCCCCGCCTTCGACAGGTTCACGCAGCTGTTGGTGGGTGCCGACCGTTGGTCGGCACATCTGTCAGATATCGATATTTGGAATTGGATCGGAGCCCGGCTAGTAGATCCACGCCATGCGTGGATGAAATCTGTCAGATATCGAATGAATTCATCCACGCATGGCGTGGATCTACCCTGCCGACCAACGGTCGGCACCCACCAACAGCAGCGGGAATCGGCACCCACCAGAGCAGAACGCCGTTCCGACAGATCGCGGAAAACTGTCGAAGGCGGGGTGGGTCCGGTTGAGGGGGTGTGAGCGGCATGGATGCCGCGACCAAGCCCCCATGGATGGGTTTACGGCGTCCCCCTCAACCGGACCCACCCCGCCAACCCACGGAATGCAGGCCTTTGACGTTGACGTTGATTCTGCAGGTGCAGGGCTGCAAGCCCTGCAAACAAAAAAACCTACTTCGCAGCAGCGATCTGCTGTTCGATGTCAGCAGCGGTCACCGGCCCCAGGAACGTGTGCGCGACCTTGCCCTTCGGGTCGATCAGATGGGTCAACGGCAGGCCGCGCGGGATCGCGAAGTCGGCTGGCGGGTCGAACGGGTCGACCACCACGATCGGATAGGTCACCGGATGCTTGGCCAGGAACGCCTGCATCTCCGGCGTCTCGATGTCCTCGTAGGCCAAGCCCACCACCTCGACGTTGCTGCGCATCGCGTGCAACGCCGACAGCTCCGGCATCTCCTTGCGGCATGGCGCGCACCACGTCGCCCAGAAATTCACCACCACCCATTTGCCCCGGTGCGCGGCCAGGTCGTACTCGCTGCCGTCGATGGCCTTCATCTTCAACGCCGGGAACTCGGCCGTGGTGCGTTCGGCCGGGTTCTCGTCGGTACCTTCCGCAGCTGCCGGGGGCGCGGGCGCCGGTGCCTGGGCCGGCGGCGTGCTGCTGGACGGGGTCGGTTCCTGCGCGGGCTTGCAGGCAGCCAGGGCCAGCAGCAGGGCGAGCGGCAGGGCCTTCAACAAGGGCGTGCGGATCATGGTGTGTCTCCGGAATCAGGGTAGATGTCGCTGACACGGCGCTTGAGGCGCTCGCGCAGCGGCAGGCGAAGTTCGTCCAGGGCGGCCAGCGCAGCCTGGCCCAGGCTGTCATCGCGGTACGGCAGGTGCTGCTCGGACACCGGGATGCGCAACTGGGTGCATTCGTAGAGGTCGGCCAGGCTGACCTGGTCCAGGTCGCGCGCCAGCAGCCACTCGCCACGCTCGTCGCGGCGCAGCAGGCCGATGTCCTGCAGATTGCAGGCCAGATCCTGCAGCAGCGAATCGGTCAGCATCGGCTCCAGCCGCAGGATCTCATCGTCGGCCAGGCCGCGCCCCTTGCCGCGCGCGTAGTGGAAGCGCCCGAGCAGGCGCAGCAGGCCGTAGAACTCGAAGCCCTGCGGCAGGCGCAGCTCCACCGGCTGGTAGCGGAAGGCGGCCATCGACGAGGCCAGCGACGCGCCCAGCAGCACGGCCACCCAGCACAGGTAGATCCACAGCAGCAGGATCGGCACGAAGGCAACCGTGCCGTAGAGCTTCTGGTAGGACTGGAAGCTGCCCAGGTAGGCACCGATGCCCCACTTGATCAGCTCCAGCAGGACCGCCGCCAGCACCGCGCCAGGAATCGCATGCCGCCACTTCACCGTGTGGTGCGGTACCACGCGGAACATCAGCATGATGCAGACGAACTCGATCAGCACCGGCGCCAGCCGCAGCGACAGGTCGGCCAGCCAGCGTCCTTCCTGGGTGCCGAACAGCGGCATCGCGAACACCCGCGCCGACACTGCCAGCGAAGCGGCCGCGAGCATGGCGCCCAGGGTCAGCACGGTCCAGTAGACCAGGAAGCGGGTCAGCTTGGGCCGCGTGCTGCCCACCCGCCAGATCTGGTTGAAGGTTTCCTCGACGCTGTTGAGGGTGATCAGCAGCGAAACCACCAGGGCGATGAAGCCGGCGGCGGTGAGCTGGCCGGCACTGGCCGAGAACTGCCGCAGGTAGCCCTCCGCCGCGCGCGCGGCGCTGGGCACGAAGTTGGAGAACACGTAATCGCTGAGCTGGTCGCTCCAGCGGTCGAACACCGGGAATGCCGACAGCACCCCGAAGACCACGATCGCCAGCGGCACCAGCGCGAACACGGTGGTGTACGCCAGCGCCGCGGCCGCCTGGAACAGGCGGTCGTCGAGGAAGCGGCGCCAGAGGAAGCGACCGAAGCTGGCGGCCCGTGCGCGATCCCGCGCGCGCTCCATCCACAGGTTGAGCGTATCCAGAGGTTCCATCGGCGAAAGGGTACCCGATGCGGAATCGATGCAGGATAGCCATACTGGCATCCACACGATGAGGAGACCTGCACGCGATGGGCGAGATTCTGGTGCTTTACTACAGCCGGGGCGGTTCGGTGGCACGGCTGGCGCGCCAGATCGCGCGGGGCATCGGCGAAGTGCCGGGCATGACCGCGCGCCTGCGCACGGTGCCGCCGGTGGCCGCAGTGACCCAGACCGCGCAGCCGCCGGTACCCGATGACGGCGCGCCCTACGTGAGCGTGCAGGACCTGGCCGACTGCCAGGGCGTGCTGCTCGGCAGCCCGACGCGCTTCGGCAACATGGCCGCACCGGTCAAGCATTTCCTCGATGGCCTGGGCGCGGAGTGGGTCAACGGCACCCTGGCCGGCAAGCCTGCCGGTGTGTTCACCTCCACCGCCTCGATGCACGGCGGCCAGGAATCGACCCTGCTGTCGATGCAGGTGCCGCTGCTGCACCACGGCTGCCTGATCGTCGGTATTCCCTTCACCGAGCCGGCGCTGAGCCATACCACCAGCGGCGGCACGCCTTATGGCGCCAGCCATGTGGCCGGTGCAGCGGACGACCCACAGCCGACCGACGACGAGGCCGTCCTGGCCCGCGCGCTGGGCCGCCGGGTGGCCGACATCGCACAGCGGCTGGCCCGATGAATACCGCGCCGCGCACGGTCCTGCTGCTGGCCCTGCTGGGCCTGGCGGCGCTGTACGTGGGCTGGTTCATCAATGACAAGCACTGGCTGGCCACCCAACTGGTGTTCACCGCACCGCCACTGGCGCTGGCCATCGCCCTGCGCCTGGGCTGGCGCAAGGCCGGTTTCTGGGCCTCGGTGCTGGCCCTGGGCTGGTTCAGCCATGGCGTGATGAGTGCCTGGAGCCACCCGGAGACCCGCTGGCTGGCGCTGATCGAGACGGCCCTGGCCCTGCTGGTCATCTTCGCCGCCAGCCTGCCAGGGTTGCGCGCCCGCTTCAGCAAGCGACGCTGACGCTGCGGCCGCCGGGCCTTATCATCTGTGTTCCCGGCCCCGCGCCGCTGTACCTGTCCTGGTTTCGCGCATGCACATGATGGAAGAGCTCCTGGTCGTCACCACCGGTGGCACGATCGACAAGATCTACTTCGACGACAAGTCGGACTACCAGATCGGTGATCCGCAGATCGGCATGATCCTGCGGGAGCTCGGGGTGACCTTCCGCTTCAACGTGATTCCGATCCTGCGCAAGGATTCGCTGCACATCAACGACGACGACCGCGAGCTGATCCGCGCGACGATCGCCGCGCAGGCGACCCGGCACGTGCTGGTCACCCATGGCACTGATTCCATGGTGCAGACCGGCCAGGTGCTGGCGACGATTCCGGACAAGACCATCGTGATGACCGGTGCGCTGAGCCCGGCACGCTTCCGTGGCTCGGATGCGGAGTTCAACATCGGCTGCGCGATCGGTGCGGTGCAGTCGCTGCCGACCGGCGTGTACATCGCGATGAACGGCCGCATCTTCGATCCGCAGCATGTGCGGAAGAACGTGGCGGCGAACCGGTTCGAGTCGGTCTGACTTTTTACGGCGCGCTGTCGCGCGGCGGGATTCGGCGTTTCTGTTGCCGCTGGCTTGAGGGGGTGATCCCCCCGACGCAGGACACGCCGTGAACCCATCCATGGGGGCTCGATGGCGCCATCCTTGGCGCCAACGGTCCTGCGTCGGGGGGATCACCCCCTCCTGACAGGTCATCGCGCTCGGCCAGCAAGATCAAGGGCAGAGCGGAAGCCGGGACGTTCAAGATTCCGCCACCCCAGAAAAACACCCCGGCCGAAGCCGGGGCGTGCCCTTGGAGAGGGACTTGGGCTCAGTACTGGGCGTTGAGGCTGACGCCCGAGAAGGTGCTGTAACCCTTCACCCGGACATGCCAGGTGCCGGCGGCGGGGCTGTTGATGGTGCAGGTTTCGTTGTTGCCGCTCAGGTACGGGCGGCAGGTGTAGGTCGTGTCGGTCGGGGCGCTGCCCTGGCGCACGTACAGGTCGGCATCACCGCTGCCGCCGCTGATCGCTACGCGCAGCTGCGAGCGGCCGGCCGGCACCTGCACCGTGTAGCTGAGCGAAGCACCGCTGGAGGCCCCCAGGCCCGTCACCGGCACGTTGTTCTGCAGCACGCTGCCACCCGGGTTCGGGTTGCCGCCGCCGGTGCCGTTGATGGCCGCGGTGACCGCTGCATCGGCATCGATGATGCCTGCGCCGCAGCCGCCCGAGCAGGCGCCCGGCAAGGGACGTGCGGTGCTCTTGATGATGCTTTCCACCTGCGCCGGGCTCAGCGGCGAGGGGGCCACCGACTGCATCAGCGCGACCACGCCGGCCACGTGCGGCGCCGCCATCGAGGTGCCGTTGTAGGAGGCGTAGGTTGCGCTGGCCGGCACCGTGGTGCCGGTGTTGAGGGTGGAGAGGATGTTCGCGCCCGGTGCGGAGATGTCGATGCCGGTGCCGTAGTTGGAGAAGCTGGCCTTGGCGCCGGTCGAGGTGGTCGCAGCGACAGCCACGACGTTGGCGCAGTTGGCCGGTACCGAGGTGGAGACGTTGGCCGACTCGTTGCCGGCGGCCACCACCACGGTGGTGCCACGGCCGACCGCGCCGTTGATGGCGTTCTGGTAGGTGGTCGAGCAGCTGCCGCCGCCACCCAGCGACATGTTGATGACCTCCGCCGGGTTGGCGTTGGCCGGCACGCCGCTGACCGTGCCACCGGAGGCCCAGGTGATGGCGTCGACGATGTCCGAGGTGTAGCCGCCGCACTTGCCGAGCACGCGCACCGGCACGACCTTGGCGTTGTAGGCGGTACCGGCCACGCCGGTGCTGTTGTTGGTCACCGCGGCGATGGTGCCGGCCACATGGGTGCCGTGCCAGCTGGAGCTGGAGGCCGGATAGCCGGCGCCGCACTCGTTGGCGGCGTACCAGTCACCCTCGTCGTTCGGGTTGTTGTCGCGGCCGCCGCCATCGCGCGCCATCGCGGCATCGCTGATGAAGTCGTAGCCGGGCAGGATGTTGGCGTTCAGATCCGGGTGGCTGGTGATGCCGGTATCGATGACGGCCACGACCACGCCGGTGCCGGTGGCCTTGTCCCAGGCCGGGCGCACGTTGATCGAGGCGTTGGACGTGCCGAAGCCCCACTGCTCGCTCAGGCGGGCATCGTTCGGGGTCAGCGTGGCACGCATGATCTGGTCGACTTCCACGTACTCGACGTTCGGGTCGGCGGCGAGCTTGCGCATCAGCAGCTCGGATTCGGCCTGGTCCAGCGCGCGGTCGGAGCGCACCACGCTCGGACCGGTGGCCAGGCGGCGGATCTGCTGCAGGCCGAGCGCGCGCCCCTGGGCGCTGGGCAGGCCGGCGGCGGCCGTCTTCAGCGAGGAGGCCAGTGCGGTGGTGTTGGCCACCAGCTGGCTGCCGTCCTTGTACTTGACGATGAATTGCTGGTGCACCGGCGCGGACTTCAACCCGCTGAGCTGGACATCGCCAGCGAAGGCCGGGGCGGCCAGCAGCAGGGAGGTGACGACGGACGCACTGAGAACCACCCACGACCTGCGCAGACGCAGTTGCGAAACCTGGGACATCGGAATTTCCCTTTCTAGTGGTGTGAATGCCGGAATCGGCAGAAGCACCGGCCCGAGCGCGCGATGGAGGTGTGCACGCATGGCTCGAAGTCCGGTCAGTCAGCGGATTCCCCTGCGACCCGCCGTGCTGTTGACGCTAATGGCCCGAAACGGACTCCACAAGATTTTCAGCGTCTTTTCAGGAACATGAAATGTCTGATCTGAGACGTGATGGGTGTAGGGTTTGTGAAGGTGAAGGAACTTTCACCCGCCCTATACGGACATGAACGGGACTTTGGCTGTCCCACCATGTCTTTGCCGACATCGGCAGGCTGACTGCCGGGGATGGTTCCTGAAACGCAGAAAGCCCGTCACGGGGACGGGCTTTCCGGTAAAGCAGTCGAGCATGGCTCGACTCTACAGGGAGCGTAGCCGAGCGCGGGCTCGGCTCTACAGACCTGGTGCGGGCGGATCAGCCCAGCTTGACCAGCCAGTTGTGGCGGTCCGGCTGGCGGCCGTACTGGATGTCGGTCAGTTCCTTGCGCAGCGACATGGTCACTTCGCCGGCCGGAGCGTTGATGTCGCCCACCGAGAAGCCCTCGCCCTTGAGCTGGCCGATCGGGGTGACCACCGCTGCGGTACCGCAGGCGAACACTTCGGCGATGTCACCGGAGGCCACGCCGTTCTTCCACTCGTCGATGGTGACCTTGCGCTCTTCGACCTTCATGCCGCGGTCGCGGGCCAGCTGCAGGATGCTCTCGCGGGTGATGCCCTCGAGGATGCTGCCGGACAGTTCCGGGGTGACCAGGGTGCCGTCCTTGTAGACCAGGAAGACGTTCATGCCGCCCAGTTCTTCCAGGTACTTGCCTTCGACCGGATCGAGGAACAGCACCTGCGAGCAGCCCTGTGCCTGTGCCTTCTGCTGCGGCAGCAGCGAGGCTGCGTAGTTGCCACCGCACTTGGCCGCGCCGGTGCCGCCCTTGGCCGCACGTGCGTATTCGGTGGACAGCCAGATCGACACCGGGGCGACGCCCTTGGCGAAGTACGGGCCGGCCGGGCTGGCGATGACGTAGTAGCCGGCCTTGTGCGCGCCGCGCACGCCGAGGAAGGCTTCGTCGCCGATCATGAACGGACGGAAGTACAGGCTGGATTCGTCGGCCGACGGCACCCAGGCGCTGTCCAGCGCGATCAGCTGCTTCAGCGATTCGACGAAGATCTCCACCGGCAGTTCCGGCAGCGCCAGGCGCTGCGCCGAACGCTGCAGGCGGCGGCCATTGGCATCGGGGCGGAAGGTCCAGATCGAACCGTCGGCGTGGCGGTAGGCCTTGATGCCTTCGAAGATTTCCTGGCCGTAGTGCAGGACGGCCGCGGCCGGGTCCAGCTGCAGCGGGCCGTAGGCACGCACGTTGGCGTTGTGCCAGCCGGTGTCCTTGTCCCAGCGCACTTCCACCATGTGATCGGTGAAGTGCAGGCCGAAGCCCGGCTTCTCCAGGATCTGGGCGCGCTCTTCAGCGCTGCGCGGGTGGTCCGAACGGGTGACGGCGAAGCTGGGAATGGACTGGGACACCGGAGGATTCCTGTTCTGGTTGCGGGTAGTGCCGGGCCCGCCGGACAGCGGGCCATGGGTCAAAGCATGCCGGTTTCGAGCCGGGCGGCCTCGGACATCATGTGCTGGTTCCACGGCGGGTCGAACACCAGGTCGACGTCGGCCTGGGCCACGGTGGGGATCATCTCGAGCTTGCTGCGCACATCGTCGACCAGGATGTCGCCCATGCCGCAGCCAGGTGCGGTCAGGGTCATCTTCACGTCGATCTCGCGCTGGCCTTCGTCCAGGTGCTTGATCTCGACTTCGTAGACAAGGCCCAGTTCGACGATGTTGACCGGAATTTCCGGGTCGAAGCAGGTGCGCAGCTGCTGCCATACCAGCTGTTCCACCTGTTCATCGGTGGCATCGGCGGGCAGCTCCAGCGGGGCCGGCGCCTCCTTGCCGATGGCGTCGCCGTCCTTGCCGGCGATGCGGAACAGGTTGCCTTCGACGAACACCGAATAACTGCCGCCCAGTGCCTGGGTGATATAGCCATAGCTGCCGGCGGGCAGGGTCACGGTGTCGCCCTGCGGGACCATCACGGCCTCGCAATCGCGTTCGAAGTGGACAGGTTCGCTGCTACGGGAATACATGGGGACCGATATGGGGCCGCGGCCGAAGCCACGCAAGACGGCATTCTAGCCCAGCCGCCCTGCCCCCGCCGGTGCACTGCGGCAAACCACAGTATCCTGTGGGTGTCCTTCAGGGAGCTTCGATGTCCTCCAATGCCGCGCGTGCCAGGACCGTCACCTGGCTTTGGCCCTTCATGTTGCTGCTGGGCCTGGTTGTCGCCCCGATGGTCTGGGTGCTGGTGGCCTTGATGACCGGCCGCCAGGTCGGCTGGATGGCGGTGGTGACCGCCCTGGAACTCACGTTCATGCTGCGCCTGGGCACGCTGGGCCCGGGCCGGCTGCGCGTCGCGCTGGTGGTGCTGGGCACGGCGCTGGTGAGCGCGGTGGCCTACTGGTGCATCGCCAGCGTCTGGATGGGTGGCTCGATGGGGCTGAACCCGATGGATGCCGTGTTGCGGATGGGCCCGCACCTGGCCTGGACCCTGACCAGCCTGGCCAACGGCGCCATGGAATGGATCTGGCTGGCGGTGGGCGTGGTGGTCGGCGCCTGGCTGGCGCGCTGATCACACGGATGCCGGTAGCGCCGGGCATGGCCCGGCGCTACCGGTACAGCCTCAATGCCCGCCGTCGAGCGCCTTCAGTTCGCTCACCAGCGAGGCCGCGGCTTCGGCACCATCGCCGTACAGCATGCGCGTGTTGTCTGCGTAGAACAGCGCATTCTCGATGCCGGCAAAGCCGGTGCCCTTGCCGCGCTTGATCACCATCACGTTGCGGGCGTTGACCACATCCAGCACCGGCATGCCGTAGATCGGGCTGGCCGGGTCGGTGCGCGCCACCGGGTTGACCACATCATTGGCACCGATCACCAGCACCACGTCGGTGTTGGCGAACTCGGGGTTGATGTCGTCCATGTCGGCGATCAGGTCGTAGGGCACGCCGGCTTCGGCCAGCAGCACGTTCATGTGCCCGGGCATGCGCCCGGCCACCGGGTGGATGGCGAACTTCACCTTCACCCCGCGCTGGCCCAGCCGCTGCGCCAGTTCCCAGATCTTGTGCTGGGCCTGGGCGACGGCCATGCCGTAGCCCGGCACGATCACCACGCGCTCGGCGAAGGCCATCATCGCGGCCACGTCGGCTGCTTCGATCGGCTTCTGCGAACCGGTGATCGCCTGCGCTTCACCGCCGGCGCCGCCGCCGAAGTTGGAGAACAGCACGTTGCTGATCGGCCGGTTCATCGCCTTGGCCATCAGCCGGGTCAGCAGGATGCCGGCCGCGCCGACCATCATGCCGGCGATGATCAGTGCCTCGTTGCCCAGCACGTAGCCTTCGAAAGACACCGCCAGGCCGGTGAACGCGTTGTACAGCGAGATCACCACCGGCATGTCGGCACCGCCGATGGGCAGGGTCATCAGCACGCCCAGTGCCAGCGCCAGCACGAAGAAGGCGACGATGGACCAGGTGCTGAGCGTGCTGGCGGCGATGATCGCCAGGACCACCACGGCCAGCGCCACCAGCAGGTTCAGCGCCTGCTGGCCGGGCCAGGTCACGCGCTTGTCCAGGCGCCCGTCCAGCTTGGCCCAGGCGATGACCGAGCCGGACAGCGACACCGCACCGATGGCCGCGCCAACCACCGCCAGCAGCAGCACGGTGGCCGAAGGCTGGCGCGCGGCCAGGTCGGCCAGCGCCTGCGCACTCCAGTGGCTGGTATCGCGGTTGGCCAGGAAGGCATAGCGCAGCAGCTCCACTGCGCCGATGGCCGCAGCCGAGCCACCGCCCATGCCGTTGTAGAGGGCCACCATCTGCGGCATGTCGGTGATGGCGACCTTGCCGGCCGACCACCAGGCCAGGCCGGCGCCCAGCAGCAGCGCCACCAGGATCAGCGGCACGTTGTGCAGTTCGGGCAGGAAGAACGTGGCCACCGTGGCCAGCAGCATGCCCAGCCCGGCCCAGCGGATGCCACTGCGCGCGGTCAGCGGCGAGGCCATGCGCTGCAGGCCGAGCAGGAACAGGGTGGCGGCCACCAGGTAGCTGGCCTTGACCAGCCAATCGAGCAGTTCGACGGTGCTGATGTTCAAGCCTGCGGCTCCTTCGGTTCGTCCTTGCCGCCCTTGGGCGCGCTCGGCTTGAACATTTCCAGCATGCGCGCGGTGACCACGTAGCCACCGGCGGCGTTGCCGGCACCCAGCACCACGGCCAGGAAGCCCAGCGCCTTCTCCAGCGGTGTCTGTGCGTGGCCCAGCACCACCATCGCGCCGATCAGCACGATGCCGTGGATGAAGTTGGAACCCGACATCAGCGGGGTATGCAGGATGACCGGCACCCGCGAAATGATCACGTGACCGGCGATTGCGGCCAGCATGAAGATGTACAGCGCCACGAACCCGTCACTCATCGGCAACGCCTCCCGCTCTGTCTTCGTCGCCCCATCATAACCACGGGCTGAACCCCGCGCGCACCCCGGTCAACCAAAGCCGCGCTCACGCGTTGTCGATGGTGACCCCGAGCGAGGAACCGTACCCTGTGCTGGTGAGCAGCCCCCTCCCCCAGACCGACGATGCCGATGCCCTGCCGGCGTCGCTGGAAGCGTTCCTGGCCAGCGTCGGCCCGCGCGCCTTCCGTTTCGCCGAGGCCGGCCTGCGCCAGCGCGAGGATGCCCTGGACGCGGTGCAGGACGCCCTGCTGCGCATGCTGGACTACGCCGACAAGCCGGCCGCCGAATGGGCGCCGCTGTTCTGGAGCATCCTGCGCCGGCGGGTGATCGACCTGCAGCGCCGGCGCCGCTTCCGCCTGCCGTTCTGGCGCGACAACCACGATGCCGACGGCGCCGACATCGACTGGGCCGACCCCGGCCCGGACCCGGCGCAGGCACATGAGCAGCACCAGCAGTACCAGCAACTGGTGCAGGCGCTGCGCACGCTGCCCGCCCGCCAGCGCGAAGCCTTCACCCTGCGCGTCCTGCAGGACCTGGACGGGGCCACCACCGCCCGCGCCATGGGCTGCAGCGAAGGCGCGGTAAAGACCCATCTGGCACGCGCCCGACAGGCGCTGCAGGATTACCTGGAGAACCATCCGTGAACCGCTCCCTGCCTTCCGATGACGCCCTGCGCAACCTGCATGCGCAGTCGCTGCAGTCGCTGTCGCCGGCCACCCTGGCGCGGCTGCGCCAGGCCCGCCATGGCGCCCATGCGGCGCACCGGGGCCGCTGGCGCTGGTGGCTGGCCAGCGCGTGTTCGCTGGTGATGGCGCTGGGCATCGGCGTGCAGTTCACCGGCCCGGGCACGCACACGGGCCCGGCCCCGGCACCGACGCTTGCGGCGGTGGAAGACAACAGCGCGCTGTACGACGAGAATCCCGACATGTACCTGTGGCTGGGCGACACCGACCTGGCGATGGAGTGAGAACCATGCTGCGACGCCCCACCCTGCCCCTGCTGTTCGCCCTGGTCCTGCTGCCGGCTGCGCCGCTGCTGGCACAGACCACTGCGCCTGCCGCCACACCGGCCCCCGTGCTGCCCAACTGGGAACAGTTGAGCCCGGCCCAGCGCGAGGCGCTGCTGGCGCCGCTGCGCGACCGCTGGAACGGCGCCGATGCCGGACAACGCCAGCGCATGCTGTCGCACGGCCAGCGCTGGCAGTCGATGAGCCCGGAAGAACGCGACAAGGCTCGCCGTGGCCTGCGCCGTTTCGAGCACATGAGCCCGGAACAGCGCGAGCAGGCGCGCGCGCTGTTCGGCCAGATGCGCACGCTGAGCCCGGCCCAGCGCGATGCACTGCGCGAGCGCTGGTCGCAGATGACGCCGGAAGAACGCAAGGACTGGGTGCGCGAGAATCCGCCGCCGGCAAAGCCGCGGTAAAGGGGTAGCGCCGGGCCATGCCCGGCGGATCCTGCGCGGGCCGCTGCGCTCGCCGGGCATGGCCCGGCGCTACCGTTTCATGCCTGCCAGCGGGTCTTTGCCAGCAGTTCGTCTTCCCAATCAAACCCGAGCTGGCCACCCTGCACGAAAAGGGTGACGAAGTTGAGCAGGTTGCGCGCGTACATCTCGCTGGCCTGGGTGGCACCGCGGCTGGCCAGGTTCAAAGGGCCATCAATGGCCACGCCCTGGTGTTCGATGCACTGGCCCGGCTGGGTCAGGGCGCAGTTGCCGCCGCTCTCGGCGGCCAGGTCGACGATCACGCTGCCCACCGCCATGCCCTCGACCATTGCCGCGGTGACGATGGTGGGCGCCGGCCGGCCCGGCACCGCTGCGGTGCAGATCACCACGTCCACGCTGCGCAGGTGGTCGGCCAGGCGGCGCTGCTGCTCGGCGCGTTCCTCGTCGGTCAATGCACGCGCATAGCCGCCCTCGCCCGCCGCGCTGACCCCCAGGTCGAGGAAGCGCGCGCCCAGCGACTGGATCTGTTCGCGGGTTTCAGGCCGCACGTCGAAGCCTTCCACCTGCGCGCCCAGGCGGCGCACGGTGGCGATGGCCTGCAGGCCGGCCACGCCGGCGCCGATCACCAGCACCTTGGCCGGGCGCACGGTACCGGCCGCCGTCGTCAGCATCGGGAAGAAGCGCGGCGCACGCTCGGCGGCGATCAGCGCGGCCTTGTAGCCGGCCATGCCGGCCTGCGAACTGAGCACGTCCATGGCCTGCGCACGCGTGGTACGCGGCAGCTGCTGCAGCGGGAACAACAGCAGGCGGTCATCGCCGGCCAGCGCCGCCAGCGACGGGTCGCTGGCCGGAGTGAGCAGGCCGACCACGCTGGCACCGGGCTTGAGCTGGGCCAGCACCGCAGCCGGTGGCGCCTGCACGCACAGCAGGATGTCGATCTCGTTCCAGCGGCCAGCGTCGAAGGCACGCGCGCCCGCATCGTCGTAGGCCGCATCGGGGAAGCCTGCGGCCAGTCCGGCGCCGGCTTCGTACCAGACGGTGATGCCCAAGGCCCCGAGCTTGCGCGCCGTTTCCGGCGTCAGTGCCACGCGCCGTTCGCCCGGCACGGTCTCCTTCATCCCCAGCAACGCCACGGCCATGCAGGTCCCCGCTGATCGGTGAGTTTTCCCGATCCTAGCAGGCAGCCACCCCTCAGTGCAGGGTGGCGTTACCCGGGTCCAGGCGGTCGATCACGCCCTGCATGGCGCTGTCGAAGGCGCCATCGTCGACGTGGGCGCGCAGGCGGCCCAGCCGCACCATCACCGCCAGTTCTTCCGGCGACGCCACGCAGAAGCGCACGCCACGACGGTTGACGAACAGCAGGCGCGAGGAGATCGGGCTGATCCAGGACAGCTTGCCGGCCTGGACCTTGCCGTCCTTGTCGACGAAGTCCAGCCAGTTGCCGATTTCCATGCGGCGGAAGCGGTCGGCGTCGGCATTGTCGAAATCATCGGTCTCGACCTGCCCGGCCAGTTCCACCGCGCTGGCTTCGGGCACCGGTGCGGTCGGCAGCGCGACCTGCGGCAGTTCCGGCAGCGCGCGCTGCAGTTCCGGGCGCGATTCGGCGATGCCCTGCAGGGTGCCGTGCAGCGCATCGATGGCGGCCGAGGCCGCATCACCGTGCACGCCGACACTGGCAAACACCTTGGCCAGCACCGGCTGCCAGGCCTGCAGCCACGGCTTGCCGACGATGTGCCGGCGGGCCTCGGCCACTTCCTCCAGCAGGCCGTCGCCCAGGCTCAGCGCCTCGGCCACGGACGCCCCGTCCTCGCCCTCGCGCAGCAGCGCCAGGGTCAGGTGGTGCTGCCACGGCTGGCGCAGGAACTCGGCGATGGCCGGCGGCAGGGTGGCATCGCCGATGCGGCGGTCCAGCTCGGCGCCGGCACGGTTGCGGGCCATTTCCAGTTTTTCCTGGCCGCGCTGCGTTTCGGCGGCGCGGCGCTCGGCGATTTCCACGCGGCGGCGATGCTGCAGCAGGAAATCGCGGAATTCTTCTTCCAGGGTCAGGAAGATCGCCAGGTTCTCATTGAACTCGGCGACCAGGCGCTCGATGATCTCCTCGACCTTGGCCATCAGCATGCGCTCGGCCTGGCTTTCGCCGGTGTTGCCTTCGCAGGCCTCGGCCAGCGAATTGAGCAGCTTGCGGGCCGGATGGGTCTTCTGCACGAACATGCGGCGGTCGAGCATGGCGACCTTGACGAAGGGCACCACCAGGCGGCCGATCAGCTCGCGCGAGCGGCCTTCCAGTTCGCGTTCATCCAGCATCACGTCGAACAGCATGCCGACCAGGTCGATCGCATCCTCGTCCTGCGGGTCCAGCCGGGTCTGGCCGGGGTCCACGCCGAGGCGGGTGGCGTTGGACAGCACTTCGCTCTTCAGCCGCTGCGCCAGCGATTCACCGTCCTCGCCGATGGCCGCGCGCAGGGTCGCGCTGGGCGTGGCCTGCAGCAGCGACAGCACCGACATCATCTCGCGCTGGCTGAGCGGGCGGTGCTGGCCCACGGCCACCTGCGCGGCCGACGTCGCATCCTCGCGGACATGCCGGGTCTGCTGCAGCAGTTCGTGCAGTGCTTCCAGCAGCATGCCCTGCTGGCCGGAAAAGGCTTCGCCGGAACCACCGGGCGCACCGCCAGGCATTCCGTCTTCGCCGGCCAGGTGCTGCTGCATGTGGCCACGGCGCTCGGACCAGCGCGCGGCGAACCGCTGCGCCCAGGCCGGTGCGGCCTGCTCCTCATCGCTGAAATCGGTGTCGAAGCCCGGCGCCTGGCGCTGTTCGACCAGATCGTCCATCCCGTGCGGGGCCTGCTGCGCCGGGGCCGCCGACAGCGGCCGCCGCGGGGCGCCCATCTGCGGCATCACACCGGCTGCAGCCAACTGCTCGTCCAGCTTCTCGTAGATGCGACCCACCGGCGCGCGCATGTCGCGCTCGCACAGCTTGATCAGCACCAGGTGTACTTCCGGGGCCAGCTCGCACCCGGCGAACGCCTGGTGGATGGCCACGCCCAGATGCTCGGGGCTGACCGGATCGAGATCGGCGTCCAGCTCGATGCCGCCGGCCAGCCAGCCCAGGCGGCGCTCCAGGCGGGCCAGCACCGGCTTGAAATCGCGCAGCAGCACGGTGGCGAAGTTGCGCACCGCCAGCCGCGACTCCAGCACATGTTCAGGAATCAGGCTCAGGCCTTCCTCGGCCGGGCCGGACAGGGTGGCTTCGGCGGACAGCGGCTCGCCGGCGGCCAACGCGGCCCAGGCCTGGTCCAGGTGGGCGGCGAAGGCCGCCGTGATCTCGTCCCGGCGCCGACGCAGTTCACGCATGGCGTCCAGGAACAGCAACTGCGACGCGCCGGCATTGCCGGCACGGTCGAACAGGGCGTCGTCAAACCGCGCCAGCGCCGCGCCGAAGGCCTGGCACAGTGCGGGCAGGACAGCGTCCCGCGCAAGCTGGAGCTGGGCCGGGTCACGACCCGGCGATCCCATCCGAGTGGGCGCGCTCATCATTCGGGAAGGCTCCCCACCTTCTCTGGTACGACAGACATCATGGACATCGCGACGGCCGGTACACCCCATGTACCGGTACGTCGATGGTAGGCCGGCCAGCCCGTCACGGACAGTGAAACAGTCCTCACTTCAAACCTCACGACCGGCGGCCCGGCAAGACGGATATCCTAAGCCGTGCGGGGCCTGCGAGGCGAGGGGAAGCGCTCGCCGGTTGCCCGGCAGTGGCATGACGTTCATCACAGTTTGATATTCAGAGGGCAAACACGACGCAGACAGCGTCACCAACCGCCCCGACTATAATCTTCAGCCCGTGATGACCGGTTCAGACTCCATGCCCGACCCCGCTGCCCTGCTCGCCCTCGACGCCCGCCGTTCGGTGCCCTCGCGGCAGCTGGGCGAGCCCGGCCCGGACCCGGCCACCCTGCTGCGCATGCTGCAGTCGGCCGTCCGCGTACCCGACCACGGCAAACGCGTCCCGTTCCGCTTCCTGAAGATTGCCGGCGATGCCCGCCACGCGCTGGGTGACTTCCTGGTCGAACGCAGCCGGCAGCGCGATCCGCAGGCCGGCGAGGCGGTCCTGGAGAAGGACCGCCAGCGCTTCAGCCACGCCCCCCTGGTGATCGTGGTGGTGGCCAGCCCGCGCCCGGACCCGAAGGTGCCCGGGGAGGAACAGCTGATGACCGCCGGCTGCGTCTGCTTCGCCCTGCTGCAGGCCGCCCAGGCGCTGGGCTTCGGCGCGCAGTGGCTGACCGCGTGGATGGCCTTCGACCCCGCCGTGCATGCCCACCTGGGCCTGGCCGAGGGTGAAGGCATCGCCGGCTTCATCCATATCGGTACGCCGAAGGCCGAGGTACCCGAGCGCGAGCGCCCCGATGCGGCGGCCCTGCTGCAGGACTGGACCGGCCAGTGAGCGCCGTGAATGCCGTACCGCTGCCGCCGCCGCTGTACCTGGTGGATGCCAGCATCTATGTGTTCCGCGCCTGGCATTCGCTGCCGGACGAGTTCCAGGACAGCCAGGGCTGGCCGACCAATGCCGTGCACGGGTTCGCCCGCTTCCTGCTCGACCTGCTCGAGCGCGAGCGCCCCCGGCACATCGCCATCGCCTTCGACGAGGCGCTGGACAGCGGTTTCCGCCACCGCCTGTACGCGGCCTACAAGGCCAACCGCGACCCGGCGCCGGAAGCGCTGAAGCGCCAGTTCGTGCACTGCAAGGCGCTGTGCGCGGCGCTGGGCCTGGTGGTGCTGGCGCACCATGACTACGAGGCCGACGACCTGATCGGCAGTGCCCTGCACCAGCACCGGCACAGCCATCGCGGGCTGATCATTTCCGCCGACAAGGACCTGTCGCAGCTGCTGCTGGACCACGACGAACAGTGGGACTACGCACGCAACCAGCGCTGGGACGTGGCCGGGGTGAAGGCGCGGCACGGCGTGCATGCGCACCAGATCGCCGATTACCTGGCGCTGTGTGGCGATGCGGTGGACAACATTCCCGGCGTCAGCGGCGTCGGCGCCAAATCGGCCGCGGTACTGCTGGCCCATTTCGGCAGCATGGACGCGTTGTACGAACGCCTGGACGAAGTGCCCTTCCTGCGCCTGCGCGGTGCCGCACAGATGGCCGTGCGCCTGCGCGAGCAGCGCGATCACGCCCAGCTCTGGCGGCAGCTGACCACCATCGCGCTGGATGCGCCGCTGGAAGGCAGCCAGCCCGGCCTGCTGCGCCAGCCGGCCGACCCCGAACTGCTGGGCGGCCTGTGCCAGGCGCTGCGTTTCGGCCCGCTGACGCGCCGCCGCCTGTTCAGCGCCGCCGGCGTGAACGATCCCGGTTCGGCCTCTACGGCCGGCCCGGACAATCCCCTTCCCTCCTCCAGCGAGCCCGCATGAGCCAGAGAAACACCGAAGCCCCGCGCGTCGTCTACGAAGGCAAGTACCAGCGCATGGTCGTGCGCGGCAGCTGGGAATACAGCGAACGCACCCATGCCGGCGGCCTGGCGGCGATCATCATCGCCGTCACCCCCGAGGACAACGTGCTGTTCGTCGAGCAGTTCCGCGTGCCGCTGCAGTCGGCGACCATCGAGATGCCGGCCGGCCTGGTCGGCGACATCAACGCGGGCGAGTCCATCGAGGTCTCGGCCGTGCGCGAGCTGGAAGAAGAAACCGGCTGGACCGCCGAGCACGCCGAAGTGCTGATGATCGGCCCGACGTCTTCCGGCGCCAGCAGCGAGCAGATCGCCTTCGTCCGCGCCACCGGCCTGCGCCGCATCGGCGAAGGCGGCGGCGATGACAGCGAAGACATCACTGTGCATGAGATTCCGCGTGCACAGGCTGCCGCCTGGCTGGTGCAGAAGATGGGCGAAGGCTACGCGCTGGACGCCAAGCTCTGGGCCGGCCTGTGGATGATCGAGCACCACCTGGATGGACGCCCGCGTGGCTGACGCCGGCCTGTATGCAGTGCCGGCCCTGCTGGGCGCTGACGATCCTGCGATCTACACGATCCACCGCGCGCAGGGCGCATCACCGTTCCTGCTGCTGGCCGACCATGCCGGCCAGCAGGTGCCGCGCGCATTGAACGGCCTGGGCCTGCCGCAGGTAGAACTGGACCGCCACATCGGCTGGGACATCGGCATCGCCGGCACCACCCGTGCGCTGGCTGGGCTGCTGGATGCCTGGGCGATCGAACAGACCTATTCGCGGCTGCTGATCGACTGCAACCGGCCGCTGGCCTCGCCCACGCTGATCCCGGAAGTAAGTGACCACACTGTGGTGCCGGGCAACGCCGGACTGTCGACGGCACAGCGGCAGCAGCGCATCGACGCCATCCATGCGCCCTACCATGCGCGCATCGATGCCGAACTGGACGCGCGCCGCGATGGCGGCCGCCCCACCCTGCTGGTGATGATGCACAGCTTCACCCCGGCAATGAACGGCACGCCGCGGCCGTGGCACGCCGGCGTGCTGTACCACCAGGACACCCGCTTCGCCCAGGCGCTGCTGCAGGCACTGCGCGATGAGGGCGATCTGGTGGTGGGCGACAACGAGCCGTATTCGGTCAGCAGCACCAGCGACTACGCGGTGCCAGTGCATGGCGAAGGCCGTGGCCTGGTGCATGTGGAACTGGAGATCCGCCAGGACCTGATTGCCGATGTGGCCGGGCAGCAGGCCTGGGCCGAGCGCCTGGCGCGGATTTTCAGCGCGTTGCAGCCGGGGTTGCTGGCGGCCGGGTGACCTGCATCCACGCATGGCGTGGATCTACTACCGGGGTGACCGTCATCCACGCATGGCGTGAATCTACTGGGGTATCGCGAGTAGATCCACGCCATGCGTGGATGGTGTTGTTCAACGCAACACGGGCGCGTCCATCCACGCGAACGCCTTGAAGCCCTGCACCTGCACCGTCGCGCCGATGCCTTCGAATTCATCCTTGATGGCCTGCGCGCGGTTGCGATCCAGGCCCTGCCCCAGCAGCAGCGGCAACGCACGGCAGCGTGCCAGCGCTTCACCCACCGGTACCTCATGCAGGTGCGCCACGGCCTGCGCGGTGGCCTTCAGCTGATCGTCCGCGCAGGCCAGCAGCTGTAGATCGAACGAAGCAAAGATGCCTGCGCCAACACCGGCATCACGCGCCGCCGCCCGATCTGCAGCGGTCGCCTCACCCAGCGCCTCGTCGATGCCTTCCACTTCCTGGAACGCGTCGTACTCGTGGTAATGCACCAGTGCCTGCGCGTACTCGGCCAGGCTGGACAGGGGGCGCTGTCGCTTCTGCACCTCGAGCACGTCGGCGAAGGTCGCCGGTTCGAGGTAGGTAGACAGCCCCAGCGCGCGCGCATCGGCCGGCACCTCACTGTCATCGTCGAAGGCGGTTTCCTCGTCGGGTGGCAACCAGAAGCGTGCCTGCAGCAGGTCACCGTCAGTGGCATGCACCCAGCCGAAGGATTGATACACCGCATGGTCGTCGTTGCAGGCAGCGAACGCGTGCAGGGTCTGTTGCAGGTCGAGCAGTTCGATCATGCGTTGTTGGCCTGTCCATCGAGGGAACTGCAGTCTACTGGTGCCGGGCGCAGGCCCAGCGCGATGACCACGCCGAACAGGGCGAACAGCGCGGCGCCGTACTCGGCACGCACCAGCCCGGCCAGCGCGCCGGGCGAACCCGGAACGCCGGCGCCGGCATTGGCCACCATCACCAGCACCGCCAGGCCCAGCGCACCACCGATCTGCTGCGCGGTGGCGGCCATGCCCGAGGCCACGCCCTGCTGTGCGGCCGGCACGCCCTGCCCGGCCACGATCCACATCGATGTCCAGGTCATGCCCTGGCCGATGCTCAGCACCACCACGCCCGGCAACAGCGGCCAGAAGTTCGCGGCGTACGGCAGCGTTGCGGCCACCCAGGCGATGCCGACGGCACCGGCCAGCTGGCCGAGCACCAGCACCTTGCGTGCGCTCCAGCGCTTCAGCGCCCACTCGGCCAGCTGGATGCCCACGGTGCACACCGCGGTGGCCGGCAGGAACGCCAGACCGGCCTGCAGCGGACTCCAGCCGTAGCCATCCTGGAAATACAGCGCCATGAAGTAGTACTGCACGCCATAGCTGCTCATGAAGGCGAAGGTGAGGCCGAGCGCGGCACGCAGGCCGGGCAGGCGCAGCAGCGCGAACTGCATCAGCGGGTCGCGACTGCGCTGCTCGATCTGCACGAAGGCCACCAGCAGCAGCGCCGACAGCAGCAGGCACCCCAGCGTGGCCGGCGCGGTCCAGCCCCACTCCGGCCCCTGCACGAGGGTGGTCACCAGCAGGCTGCCACCGAGGGTGACGGTGATGCAGCCGGCCAGGTCGAACGAGCGACCCTGCGCGCGCGGGCCATCGGCCGGCAGCCATGCACCGGCGGCAACGGCGCAGGCGGTGGCCAGCGGCACGATCACCGCCAGCACGGCCGGCCAGCCGAACGCCTGGGTCAGCACGCCACCGAGCAGGGTGCCCAGCGCCAGGCCGACCGCGCTGGCCATGCTCCAGATCGCCAGCGCGCGGTTGCGCACGGGGCCTTCGGCATACAGCGTGTTGATCAGCGCCAGCGTGGCCGGGAACAGCAGCGCGGCACCGATGCCCTGCGCCGCGCGCGCGATGATCAGCAGGGTGGCGTTCGGCGCCAGCGCGCCCAGCAGCGAGGCCAGTGCGAACAGCAGCATGCCCAGCCGGTAGAAGCGGCGGCGGCCGATCAGGTCGGCGGCGCGGCCGCCCAGCAGCAGGCTGCCGCCGAAGGCCACGGTGTAGGCGCTGACCACCCACTGCAGCTGCTGCGCATTGATCTGCAGCGCGCGGCCCATGTCATGCAGGGCGACGAAGATGATGGTGGCGTCCAGGGCGATGATCAGCTGGGCGGTGGCCAGCAGTGTCAGCGCCCAGCGCGGGTACTTGAGTGGGGGCATCGGCGGCGGTGGATCGGTGGGGAGCGCAGTCTCATTGATGCGGCGCCATCAATAAACCCCCCGCGCGCCTATATCTGTCATGATTTTCGGCATGAATGGATCGTCATTGGACCTCAATGCCGTGCGCATGCTGGTGCAGGTGGCCGAGGCGCGCAGCTTCACCGTGGCCGCCGGGCAGCTGGGGCTGAGCCAGTCCGGGCTGTCGCGCGCGATCAGCCGGCTGGAGGCCACGCTGGGGGTGAAGCTGCTGCAGCGGAACACCCGCAACGTGGCGCTGACCCCGGATGGGCGCCAGTTCGTCGACCAGGTGGCGCCGCTGCTGTGCGGCTTCGAGGATGCCGAGCGCCAGCTGGCCGATCGCCCGTGCACGCCTTCGGGCACGCTGAAGATCAGTGCGCCGTCGATGTTCGGGCGCAAGGTGCTGGTGCCGCTGCTGGGGCCGTTGCTGCAGCAGCATCCGCAGCTGCAGGTGGAGGCCGTGCTCAGTGACCGCCTGGTCGACCTGGTCGAGGAAGGCTTCGATGCAGCGCTGCGCACCGGCGTCATCGCCGACCAGCGCATCGTGGCGCGGCCGTTGCGGCCGCTGCGCTGGGTGACCGTGGCCAGCCCGGCCTATCTGGCCCGCTGCGGCACGCCGGCCGACATCGCCGCGCTGCATGACCATGCCTGCCTGGCGGTGCGCAACCTGCGCAGTGGGCGCGTGGTTGACTGGCAGTTCCTGCAGGAAGGCCACCTGCGCGATTTCACGCCGGCCACGCGGATGGTGTTCGACAGCGGCGACCCGCTGGTGGAAGCGGCCATCGCCGGCATCGGCATCGTGCAGGTGATGGATTTCGCCGTGGCCGATGCGTTGGCCGATGGCCGCCTGCAGCACGTGCTGCAGCCGTATGAGGGCCGCAGCCGCGCCTTGTCGCTGATCTATCCGCCGTCGCGGCAGCATTCGCCGAAGCTGCAGGTGCTGGCCGACGCGCTGCTGGCCGGAGACTGGTAGATCCACGCCATGCGTGGATGGGGTTCCGGACCGGGGTCAGAGCCCTTTCCGCGGGAAAGGGATCCGACCCCTTGCCGGCCAGCGGCCGGCACTACCAGGCTGCAGTAGATCCACGCCATGCGTGGATGGGGTTCCGGACCGGGGTCAGAGCCCTTTCCGCGGGCAAGGGATCCGACCCCTTGCCGGCCAGCGGCCGGCATTACCGATCAGGCAAAACCATCGGTGGCGCGCACCAGCGCGTCCACGTTCTCCGCTTCAAACGCCGAGTGGCCCGAGGCCGGGGTGATTTCCAGCTTCGCCTTCGGCCAGGCCTTGGTCAGGTCCCAGGCGTTGGCCAGCGGGCAGACCACGTCGTAGCGGCCATGCACGATCACGCCGGGGATGTCGGCAATGCGGTGCGCGTCGCGCAGCAGCTGGTCTTCCACTTCGAAGAAGCCACCGTTGACGAAGTAGTGGTTCTCGATGCGGGCGAACGCCAGCGCGAAATGCGGGTCTTCGTGGCTGTTGATGAAGTCGTCATCCACGTGCAGGAAGCTGGTCGCGCCTTCCCACACCGCCCACGCCTTGGCCGCGTCCAGGCGGGTGGTTTCGTCTTCGCTGGTCAGGCGGCGGTGGAAGGCCGAGATCAGGTCGTGGCGCTCCACGGTCGGGATCGGCTTCAGGTAGTGCTCCCACGCATCGGGGAACAGGCGGTTGGCGCCTTCCTGGTAGAACCATTCCAGTTCCCAGCGGCGCAGCATGAAGATGCCGCGCAGGACCAGTTCGGTCACGCGCTGCGGATGCGTTTCGGCATAGGCCAGCGCCAAGGTCGAACCCCAGCTGCCACCGAACACCTGCCAGCGGTCCACCTTCAGGTGCTCGCGCAGCTTCTCGATATCGGCAACGAGATCCCAGGTGGTGTTGTCCACCAGGTCGGCGTGCGGGGTGGAACGGCCGGCGCCACGCTGGTCGAACAGGATGATGCGGTACTTGGACGGGTCGTGGAACTGGCGCATCTTGTCGCTGCAGCCGCCGCCCGGGCCACCGTGCAGCATCACCACCGGCTTGCCGTCCGGGTTGCCGCACTGTTCGAAGTACAGCGTGTGGCGGTCGTCCACCTGCAGGGTGCCGACGTCGTAGGGGGTGATGGCGGGATACAGCGTACGCATGCTTGCAGCTCCAGGGTGATGCCCTGCCGAGGCAGGAGAACCTCCATTCTAGGCCGGGCGCTGGCCCAGGGTGATGCGGTCGCGCTGCTCCAGGTCCCGTGCGGTCTGTACCTGCACGTAGCCGGCCAGTTCGAACAGCACGCGGATTGCTTCGCCCTGGTCCCAGCCGTGCTCGATCAGCAACCAGCCACCGGGCAGCAGATGGGCCTGCCCCCCGGCGACGATGCGGCGGATGTCATCCAGCCCATCGGCGCCCGAAGCCAGCGCGGTGGCCGGCTCGAAGCGCAGGTCGCCCTGCTGCAGGTGCGGGTCATCGCTGGCGATGTACGGCGGGTTGCTGGCAATCAGGTCGAAGCACTGGCCGTGCAGCGGCGCATACCAGTCGTGCCCGCCCTCGGCGAAGCGGACGTTGCCCAGTTCATGGCGGTCGGCATTGCGCGCGGCCATTGCCAAGGCGCCCGCGCTGGCATCGGTGGCCAATACCTGGGCCTGCGGGCGTTCGCTGGCCAGGGCCAGGGCGATCGCGCCGCTGCCGGTGCCGAGATCGGCCACCTGCAGGTCGTGCTCCAGCGGCAGGCGCTCCAGCGCCAGTTCCACCAGCAGCTCGGTTTCCGGGCGTGGAATCAGGGTGGAGGGGTCGACTTCCAGGTCCAGCGTCCAGAAGCCGCGGCGGCCGGTCAGATAGGCCACCGGCTCACCAGCGACGCGGCGTGCCAGCAGGGTTTCGAAGGCGGCCAGATCGCTGGCGGGCAGCGGATCGGTGGCGTGCGCGAACAGCCAGCTGCGCGGTCGCTGCAGCACGTGCAGCAGCAGCAGTTCGGCCTCGTGACGGGCATCGAGCCCGCCCAGGCGGGCGCTGGCCTCGGCCACGGCCTGGCGCAGGGAGGGTTCTGTTTTGAAGGACATGCCTCAATTGTAGAGTCGAGCTTGCTCGACTGCGCCGGCAAGGCAGTCGAGCGAAGCAGTCGAGCAAGCTCGACTCTACAAAAGCGGGAATCCATTCAGGTTCGGTGGGGCGGGATAAGGAGGGGCTATCGGGCCATCTTCACGGCCCGCAGCGATTTTCCTTGTCATACAACGACTTGCAGGATGGTGGCGGCGAGATTCATGGCAGGCTCATCGCATTTCAATAGACTCCATCTATCGAATAGATGAAATCAATGCATTGTTCTTATCGACAATGAATCGGTAACCTAGCTCCTGTCGATTCACCCACTCCCCTTCACCCAGAGGAAAAACGATGTCCCTCATCAACACCCAGATCCAGCCGTTCGAAGCCAACGCCTACCACAACGGCGAGTTCATCAAGGTTTCCGATGCCAGCCTGAAGGGCCAGTGGTCCGTCCTGATCTTCATGCCGGCCGCCTTCACCTTCAACTGCCCGACCGAGATCGAAGACGCCGCCGAGCACTACGCCGAGTTCAAGAAGGCCGGTGCCGAGGTCTACATCGTCACCACCGACACGCACTTCTCGCACAAGGTGTGGCACGAAACCTCGCCGGCCGTCGGCAAGGCCCAGTTCCCGCTGGTCGGCGACCCGACCCACAAGCTGACCCGCGCCTTCGGCGTGCACATTGAAGAAGAAGGCTTGGCCCTGCGCGGCACCTTCATCATCAACCCGGAAGGCGTGATCAAGACCCTGGAGATCCACTCCAACGAGATCGCCCGTGACGTGTCCGAGACCCTGCGCAAGCTGAAGGCTGCCCAGTTCACCGCCGCCAACCCGAACCAGGTCTGCCCGGCCAAGTGGAAGGAAGGCGAGAAGACCCTGACCCCGTCGCTGGACCTGGTCGGCAAGATCTGAAGCAGTACCGGCCTGCCGCGGCCCCACGCCGCGGCGCGCCCCTCATCCCCGTGCCGGTCCCCCCGCCGGCGTGGGGGTGAACCCAAGACAGCCGAGCAAGCAAGCCGCCGCTCGCCAGCCCCTTCCACAGCTGTCTCTGCTGCCTTGGGTTCACCCCTACCCCCTCGCTGGTCCGCTACCTTTTGCAGCGGTGCCACGCCCCCTGTTTGCCTGAAGCCAGGAGAAGACCATGTTGGACGCCAACCTGCAGTCGCAGCTGAAGACCTATCTGGAGCGCGTGACCCGCCCGATCCAGATCACCGCGCACGCTGATGACGGTGCCAAGTCGCAGGAAATGCTGGAACTGCTGCAGACCCTGGAAAGCCTGTCGGACAGGATCTCGCTGCAGGTCCTGCGCGACGGCCAGGGCCGCGTGCCGTCCTTCGACCTGGGCACCCCGGGCCAGGACATCCACCTGACCTTCGCCGGCCTGCCGATGGGCCACGAATTCACCTCGCTGGTGCTGGCCCTGCTGCAGGTGGGCGGCCACCCCTCCAAGGCCACCGCCGAGCTGATCGAGCAGGTGCAGAACCTGGAAGGCGACTACCGCTTCGAAACCTACTTCTCGCTGTCGTGCCAGAACTGCCCGGACGTGGTGCAGGCGCTGAACCTGGCCGCCGTGCTCAACCCGCGCATCCAGCACGTGGCCATCGACGGCGCGCTGTTCCAGGACGAAGTGGAGAAGCGCGAGATCATGTCCGTGCCCACCGTGTACCTCAACGGTGAAGTGTTCGACCAGGGCCGCATGACCCTCGAGCAGATCGTGGCCAAGCTGGACACCAACGCCGGCAAGCGCGAAGCGGAGAAGATCGCCGCCAAGGACGCCTTCGACGTGCTGGTGGTCGGCGGTGGCCCGGCCGGCGCTGCGGCCGCAATCTACGCCGCGCGCAAGGGCATCCGCACCGGCATCGCCGCCGAGCGTTTCGGTGGCCAGGTGCTGGACACCATGGCCATCGAGAACTTCATCTCGGTGAAGGAAACCGAGGGCCCGAAGCTGGCCACCGCGCTGGAACAGCACGTGCGCGAGTACGAGGTGGACATCATGGACCTGCAGCGCGCCAGCGCACTGGTGCCGGCCGGCGAAGACGGCCTGGTGCAGGTGCAGCTGGAAAACGGTGCGGTGCTGAAGTCGCGCTCGGTCATCCTGTCCACCGGCGCACGCTGGCGGCAGATGAACGTGCCGGGCGAAGACCAGTACCGCAACAAGGGCGTGGCCTACTGCCCGCACTGCGATGGCCCGCTGTTCAAGGGCAAGCGCGTGGCAGTGATCGGCGGCGGCAACTCCGGCGTGGAAGCGGCCATCGACCTTGCCGGCATCGTGTCGCATGTCACCTTGCTGGAGTTCGATTCCAGCCTGCGCGCCGATGAAGTGCTGCAGAAGAAGCTGCGCAGCCTGGGCAACGTGACCGTGCTGACCAGCGCGCAGACCACCGAAGTGCTCGGCGATGGCAGCCGCGTCACCGGCCTGGTCTACAAGGATCGCGTCGGTGGCGACGCGCACCGGGTGGAACTGGAAGGCATCTTCGTGCAGATCGGCCTGCTGCCCAACACCGAGTGGCTGAAGGACACCGTGGCACTGTCGCCGCGTGGCGAGATCGTCATTGATGACCGCGGGCAGACCAACCTGCCGGGCGTGTTCGCCGCAGGCGATTGCACCACGGTACCCTACAAGCAGATCATCATCGCCATGGGCGCCGGCTCCACCGCGGCACTGAGCGCCTTCGACCACCTGATCCGTTCGTCCGTGACCAAGGGCAGCGGCGCAGTGGCCGAGGCGGCCTGATCACGCGTTCCCAGGTCATCGGGGGCACCATTGCCTGCTGGGTAAGCCGGTCCGTTACCCCTGGGGTCTGAGGATGAACCTTCGCGATCTGAAATACCTGGTGGCCCTGGCCGATCACAAGCACTTCGGCCGGGCCGCCGCGTCCTGTTTCGTCAGCCAGCCCACGCTGTCCACCCAGATCCGCAAGCTGGAAGAAGAGCTGGGCGTGCCGCTGGTGGAACGCGCACCACGCAAGGTGATGCTGACCCCCGCCGGGCAGGAGGCGGCGATGCGTGCACGGGTGATCGTGTCCGAAGTGGAACAACTGAAGGAAGCGGCGCGACGCAGCCGCGATCCGGAAGCCGGTACGGTGCGCCTGGGGATCTTCCCGACCCTGGGCCCGTACCTGCTGCCGCATGTGATCCCGCGCATCCGCGACCGCTTCCCCGAGCTGGAACTGCTGCTGGTCGAGGAAAAGAGCGACGTGCTGCTGGAACGCCTGCGCGAGGGCAAGCTGGACGCCGCGCTGCTGGCGTTGCCGGTCATCGACGATCAGCTGCATGCCGAGTTCCTGTTCGAGGAACCCTTCCTGCTGGCCGTCTCCGGGCGCCACCCGCTGGCCCGCCGCGACCACCTGGACGTGCAGGAGCTGGCCACGCAGAAGCTGCTGCTGCTGGAAGACGGCCACTGCCTGCGTGACCAGGCGCTGGAAGTGTGCCGCCTGTTCGGTGCCAACGAGAAATCCGAATTCCGCGCCACCAGCCTGGAAACACTGCGGCAGATGGTCGCTGCCGACGTGGGCATCACCCTGCTGCCGAGCCTGTCGGTGCAGCCACCGGTGCCGCGCTCGAACAACATCCGCCTGCTCGACTTCACCGGCGAAGGACGCCCGAGCCGGCGCATCGCCATGGTCTGGCGGCGCAGCTCGGCCATGCATGGCTTCCTGCTGGAGCTGGCCGACCAGTTCAAGCGCCTGCCGCAGGCCCTGTTCACCCTGGATGCCGAGGGCGTGCCCGCCGGCGAAGCGCCGAACGTGTCCGGCCCGCTGCTGAACGGCTGAGCCGGGAGAACCGGCCCGCCGCTGCGGCGGGAGTCGATTCCGGCTGCATTTGTCCCCACAATACAGTCAGGCGGCGCCAGGTGGTGCCGCCTTTTGCATGGCTTTCAATCAAGGAGCACCACCATGAACACCGCCAGCGGCCTGCCGCCGTCCATCACTGTGTCGACCTTCGACATGGACCGCCTCGAGGCCATGCTTGATTCGCCTGCGCTGAGCCAGACGCCTGCCGCGCTCGCGCTTGCCGAAGAACTCAACCGGGCCACCGTGCTGGCGCCGGACCAGATTCCCGAAGGCATCGTCATGATGCATTCGCGCGTGGAGTGCGAAGATGAAGTGTCGGGCGAGACGCATGTCCTGACCCTGGTCTTCCCCCGCGAAGCCAACGTCGATGAAGGCAAGGTGTCCGTGCTGGCCCCGGTCGGCAGCGCCCTGCTTGGCCTGGCGATCGGCCAGAGCATCGATTGGAACGCGCCCGGCGGCCGCAAGCTGCGCCTGCGCGTGACTGCGGTCCACAACGACCGTCCCTGATTACCGCTGCGCATCGCGCGCGATTCGATTTCCCTGCACCAGGAGCCGTAATGAGTACCCCGTCCAAACTGTCCCAGCTGCGCGAACTGTCGGTGGTTGTCGCCGATACCGGTGACTACGACGCGATCAAGCGCCTGCAGCCGGTGGATTGCACCACCAACCCGACCCTGGTGAAGAAGGCGCTGGACCTGCCGGTCTATGCCGAGCTGATCGAACGCGAACTGGCCTGGGGCCGCCAGCAGGGCGGTGACCGCGAGGCGGTGGTGCACGCCGTGGCCGACCGCCTGACCATCGGCGTCGGCGCGCTGCTGAGCACCCTGGTGCCGGGCCGCGTGTCCACCGAAGTGGATGCCGACCAGGCCCACGACACCGCCGCCACCGTGGCCAAGGCCCGCCAGTTCATCCAGATGTACGCCGATGCCGGCGTGCCGCGCGAGAAGATCCTGATCAAGATCGCCGCGACCTGGGAAGGCGTGGAAGCCGCGCGCATCCTGCAGGCCGAAGGCATCGACTGCAACCTGACCCTGATCTTCAACCCGACCCAGGCCCTGGCGTGCAGCGAAGCCGGCGCGTTCCTGATCTCGCCGTTCGTCGGCCGCATCCTGGACTGGTACGTGGCCAACGGCCAGGCCCCGGCCAACATCGACGAAGACCCGGGCGTGAAGTTCGTGCGCGGCGTGTATGCCGAATTCAAGCGCCGCGGTTCGCCGACGGTGGTGATGGGCGCCTCGTTCCGTTCGACGGCGCAGATCGAAGCGCTGGCCGGCTGCGACCGCCTGACGATTTCGCCGGACCTGCTGGAGAAGCTGGACGCCGACCACGGCGAGCTGCCGCGCAAGCTGGTGGCCGGTGCGGCCGACGGCGTGGCCGTGGCCCCGATCGACGCGGCGAAGTTCGCGGCGGATCTGGCGGCGGACCCGATGGCGACCGAGAAGCTGGCGACGGGTATCGATGCGTTTGCCAAGGATCTGCAGGCGCTGCGCGAGCGGATCCGTTCGGAACTGTGATTGCGGCGAACGGCTGAGCCCCTCGTGGCGGGTCGGTTGGTCGCGAAGAGCAAAAGCCGCGCTGGGTCGGGCGGGTTGGGTTCGCGGGAGACGCCGTGAATCCATCCCTGGAGGCTTGGCCGCCGCATCCATGCGGCGGACACTCCCGCGAACCCAACCCGCCCGCCCTCTGACAGTTTCCGGTGGCCGCCCGCCACGGAAGAAAGAAGGAAGAGCAACAGCGGGTCGCGCGCTTCGCTTGCTCGCAGCCGAGCATGGCTCGGCTCTACAGGAAGCAGAAAAAGAAAAAGGACGCGGCGAAAGCCGCGTCCTTTTTCTTTTCCATCAGTTCGTCACCAACCAATGCTCTTGCCCACCGTCACCGGGAAACTGTCGAAGGCGGGACGGGGGCGGCTGGCAGGACCGCAGGCGCCATGGATGGCGCCTACGAGCCCCCATGGATGGGTTCACGGCGTGTCCTGCCAGCCGCCCCCGTCCCGCCCAACCATCAGCAACCCAGAGCCGCTTTGGCTTTTGACGTTGACGTTGACGTTGACGTTGCCCGCCGCAGGCGGACCACCGCGCGTCAGCGCGGCGCCTCCACATCCAGCCCGATCGGGCAGCTCACCCCGGTGCCACCAATACCGCAGTAGCCGTTCGGGTTCTTTGCCAGGTACTGCTGGTGGTAGTCCTCGGCGTAGTAGTACTCCGGTGCCGGGTACACGATCTCGGTGGTGATCGGCCCGTAACCGGCCGCGTCCAGCTGCGCCTGGTACGCCTCGCGGCTGGCCAGCGCGGCGGCATACTGCGCCTCGTCGGTGGCGTGGATCGCCGAACGGTACTGGGTGCCGGTGTCGTTGCCCTGGCGCATGCCCTGGGTCGGGTCGTGGCTTTCCCAGAACAGCTGCAGCAGCCGCTCCAGGCCCACCACCGCCGGATCGAACACCACCTGCACCACCTCGGTGTGGCCGGTCAGGCCCGAGCAGACCTCTTCGTAGGTCGGGTTCGGGGTAACGCCGCCGGCATAGCCCACCGACGTGCTATACACGCCCGGCTCGTTCCAGAACTTGCGCTCGGCGCCCCAGAAGCAGCCCAGCGCGAAGCGGACCTGCTGCAGGCCGGCGAAACGATCCTTCAGCGGGTGGCTGTTCACGAAGTGCTGGTTGCTGTGCAGCGGCAGCGGCTGGTCGCGGCCCGGCAGCGCCTCTTCCGGGCGCGGCAGGCGCTGCTTGAAGGCCCCGATGCCGAGGATGCCCTGGCTGATTCCCAACATGATGCGCTCCTACGCCGGCTGTCCGGCCCAATCGTCTGCGTCTGAAATGGGGTCGGACGGGCCCTGGCCCAAGTCCAGCGCGGCGATGATCTCCTCGGCCTGCGGCCGTGCCACGTCGGGGATGCCGACCCGCAGCACGCCGAACAGCGGCAGCTCGCCCATGCCGCCCAGCAGCTGCTCGCCGAACACGAAGGCCGGGATGCCGGCATCTTCCAGCGCGTGCTTGACCAGATGGGCGTCGAACAGATTGTCGGCCTTGTACACGATGTGCATGGGCGGCTCCTCGGGACAGGGGTCCAGCATACGCCCGCCCCGTCCCGGTAGCGCCGGGCCATGCCCGGCGGGTTGCCGCCGCGCTCGCCGGGCGTGGCCCGGCGCTACCGACCCGGACCCGGCAGCCCCGCCCCTGACGCGCTAAACTGTTGGTCTTTCTGCCTTTCTCTTTCGCCGACTCATGTCCGAGCACACCCCCGCCAGCCCCGAGACCCCCGCCGACAGCCACGAGAAGCGCGATTTCATCCGCCAGATCGTGCGCGAGGACCTGGCCAGCGGTAAGCACCAGGCGATCAAGACCCGCTTCCCGCCCGAGCCGAACGGCTACCTGCACATCGGCCACGCCAAGTCGATCTGCCTGAACTTCGGCCTGGCCGGTGAGTTCAGCGGTGTCTGCAACCTGCGCTTCGATGACACCAACCCGGCCAAGGAAGACCCCGAGTACGTGGCCGCCATCCAGGACGACGTGCGCTGGCTGGGCTTCACCTGGAACGAACTGCGCCACGCCTCGGATTACTTCCAGACCTATTACCTGGCCGCCGAGAAGCTGATCGAACAGGGCAAGGCCTACGTCTGCGACCTGTCGGCCGAGGAAGTGCGCGCCTACCGCGGCACCCTCACCGAGCCGGGCCGTCCGTCGCCGTGGCGCGACCGCAGCGTCGAGGAAAACCTGGACCTGTTCCGCCGCATGCGCGCCGGTGAGTTCCCCGATGGCGCGCGCACCGTGCGGGCCAAGATCGACATGGCCAGCGGCAACATCAACCTGCGCGATCCGGCCCTGTACCGCATCAAGCACGTCGAGCACCAGAACACCGGCAACGCGTGGCCGATCTACCCGATGTACGACTTCGCCCATGCGCTGGGCGATTCGATCGAAGGCATCACCCACTCGCTGTGCACGCTGGAATTCGAAGACCACCGCCCGCTGTACGACTGGTGCGTGGACAACGTCGATTTCGCCCATGACGATGCGCTGACCCAGCCGCTGGTCGACGCCGGCCTGCCGCGCGAAGCGGCCAAGCCGCGCCAGATCGAGTTCTCGCGCCTGAACATCAACTACACGGTGATGAGCAAGCGCAAGCTGATGGCGCTGGTCACCGAGCAGCTGGTGGACGGCTGGGAAGACCCGCGCATGCCGACCCTGCAGGGCCTGCGCCGTCGTGGCTACACCCCGGCCGCGATGCGCCTGTTCGCCGAACGCGTGGGCATCAGCAAGCAGAATTCGCTGATCGACTTCAGCGTGCTGGAAGGCGCGCTGCGCGAAGACCTGGACAGCGCCGCCGCGCGCCGCATGGCCGTCATCGATCCGGTGAAGCTGGTGCTGACCAACCTGGACGAAGGCCACGAAGAACAGCTGACCTTCAGCAACCACCCCAAGGACGAGAGCTTCGGCAGCCGCCAGGTGCCGTTCGCCCGCGAGGTGTGGATCGACCGCGAAGACTTCGCCGAAGTGCCGCCCAAGGGCTGGAAGCGCCTGGTGCCGGGTGGCGAAGTGCGCCTGCGTGGTGCCGGCATCATCCGCTGCGATGAAGTGGTCAAGGATGCCGACGGCACCATCACCGAGCTGCGCGGCTGGCTGGATCCGGAATCGCGCCCGGGCATGGAAGGCGCCAACCGCAAGGTCAAGGGCACCATCCACTGGGTCAGCGCCGTGCACGGCGTGCCGGCCGAGATCCGCCTGTACGACCGCCTGTTCTCGGTGCCGAACCCGGACGACGAGTCGGAAGGCAAGACCTACCGCGACTACCTCAACCCGGAATCGCGCCGCACCGTCACCGGCTATGTCGAGCCGGCCGCGGCCAGCGCCACCCCGGAGCAGTCGTTCCAGTTCGAGCGCACCGGCTACTTCGTCGCCGACCGCCGCGACCACACCGAGGCCAAGCCGGTGTTCAACCGCAGCGTGACCCTGCGCGACACCTGGTCGGCCTGAGGACCTGCGCGGGCGCCGGGAAGGCGCCCGCACACTGCCGGACATGATCACCGCCCTCTCCGCCCTGCTCTGGTTCATCTCGCAGCATCCGCTGCTGACGTTCTTCGCAGCGATGGTGCTGGCCGTGCTGGTCTCGTGGTGGCGGCGCTCATTCGGCTACGCCATCGTGGTGTTCCCGCTGGCGATGCTCAATGTCTTCCTCGGCAGCTTCCTCAACGCCACCTTCCTCAATGCGGTGGGCGAGCGCGGTGAAGCGGTGATCGTCCAGGCCGAGGAAACCAGCTCCACGCTCAACGAGCAGTACATCTGGCGCTATGAAGCGGTGCTGCACACCGCCGAGGGCCGCGATGTGGAGGTGGTGTTCCATACCAACACCGCCTCGCTGTGGCCGCTGGAAAACGCCATCCGCATTCCGGCGCGCGACCAGCCGTTCGTGGTGAAGTACACGCCGGGTTTCCCGCGCAACTTCGTCATCCTCACCAACGAATCACCGCACGGCATCGCCCAGGCCCGCGCACGTGCGCGCGAGCGCGTGGACGTGGCGGCGCGCAAGCTGCATTTCAGCCCGGGCAATGCCGATTTCCGCGCGGACTATCGCCGCGAGCTGGAAACCTGGCTGCGCGACCATGGCAACGATCCGCAGCAGCAATCCGACGCACGGCGGTATCGCGCCGAACTCGACGCTCTGTAACGCCAGCCCTGCCCGGCGGCTGCGCCCCACCCTGCAAACCAGGTGCCCCGATGACCACGACCGCGTCTCCCCTCCTGCCGCTGCTGCACCAGGTCCTGCTGGGCCGTGACATCGCCTGTACCGTCGATGGCCACGAACTGGTGCTGGACAGCGGCCTGCGCCTGAGCCCGCACGCGATAGGTGCCGATCCGCGCGACAACGGCGGCTGGCAGATCTCCTCGGTGATCGAGGCGCGCCATCCGGCGCTGTTCGCCGATGGCCTGTTCGAGTACCAGCACGCCGCCGGCGACAGCCAGGAGGAAGCCACGCTGTCCGGCTTCGAGAACTGGGTGCGGGTGGACCTGGCCACCCTGCAGGCCGCCATCGGCGCCGACGACGCGCCGGAACTGCAGATGCTGACCCTGCGCTACGGCGCCGAGGAAACCGGAACGCCGCTGGCACGCGCGGTGGTGCTGGGCCCGCTGGCGCACTACCGCAGCGAACCGGCCAACGACGCCGCTGCCTGCAGCGAGGGCGACCACGGCTCCTGCCCGTGCTGCCTGTTCACCCAGAGCGTGGACGCCTTCAACGAACTGCTGAAGACCCGCCAGTTCCTCGGCATCCGCCTGTTCGCCTCGCGCGATGCGGACGGCCAGTGCGAGGCCGATTGCCGGGTGAACGGCCATGACTTCCCCGCCGCCCTGCCCTTGCTGCGTGCCTACGCCGCGCGCTGGCCGCAGGCCGGGCTGGAGTTCCGCAAGCAGTACGTGGTGGTCCGCACCGACCTGGACGACTGAGCAGACACCCGCGGTGCACCCGGCTGCCGCTACACTGCGCGCCGGTTACCGAACCCGCTGCACCTCTTCCCTTCCACACGAGGCACCCCCGCGATGCTGTACGCGCAAGTCCACCTGACCCTTCCCGCCTGGATCCACGACCAGATCGACCTGGATCGTCGCTATCCCGGCGATGAGGCCAAGGTCGCGCTGGCCATCGAGCTGTCGCGGCTGAACATCGAACACGCCAGTGGCGGCCCGTTCGGCGCGGTGGTGTTCGGGCCGGAAGACAAGGTGATCGCCGCCGGCGTGAACCGGGTGATGCCGCATGCGACCTCGCTGGCGCATGCCGAAAACATGGCCTACATGTTGGCCCAGCAGCGCCTGCAGACCCCGCGCCTGAACGCCGTGCTGTCGCCGATCACCCTGGCCACCAGCTCGCAGCCGTGCTGCCAGTGCTACGGCGCCACCGTGTGGGCCGGCATCGACCGCCTGCTGATCGGCGCCAGTTCGGCCGATGTGGAAGCACTGACCCCATTTGATGAAGGCCCGCTGCCCGCCGACTGGGTGGGTGAGCTCAACAAGCGCGGCATTGAAGTCGTGCAGGGCCTGAACCGTGATGACGCCCGCAGCGTGCTGCGCGCCTATGGAGAGAGTGATGGCGCCCGTTACTGAGGCCGGCATCGGCCTGCTGTGCCTGTGCCGCCAGGGCTTCGAGCCCGAACTGGCCGGCGAACTGCAGTTCCGCGCCGGTGAAGCCGGTTTCGCCGGCTATTCGCGCACCCAGCGCAATGATGGCTACGTGTTGTTCATGTGCGACGAAGCCGCTGCGCTGGCACCGCGCCTGCGCTGGCGCGAACTGATCTTCGCCCGGCAGAAGCTGGTGGTGCTGGCCGAGCTGCCGCAGCTGGATCCGGCCGACCGCATCACCCCGATGCTGGAGGTGCTGGCCGATGCGCCGCGCTTCGGCGACCTGTGGGTGGAGCACCCCGATTCGGATGCCGGCAAGCCGCTGTCCGGGCTGGCCCGCGCCTTCGGCAATGCACTGCGCCCGGCGCTGCGCAAGGCCGGCAAGCTGACCGACAAGCCCAATGCGCGCCTGCCGCGCCTGCACGTGGTATTCGTCGACGGTACCCATGCCTTCGTGTGCGTGGCCGACCCGGCCGACAGCGCACCGTGGGCACTGGGCATTCCGCGCCTGAAGCTGCTGCCCGAAGCGCCCTCGCGCTCGGCGCTGAAGCTGGACGAAGCGCTGCTGACCCTGCTGACCCCGGAAGAACGCGAGGCACTGGCAAAGCCCGGCATGCGTGCCGCCGACCTCGGTGCCGCACCGGGTGGCTGGACCTGGGTGCTGACCCGCCAGCACATGCACGTGCTGAGCATCGACAACGGCCCGCTGCGCCAGCACGTGCTGGACACCGGCCTGGTCGAGCACCTGCGTGCCGATGGTTTCCACTGGCACCCGGATCAGCCGTTGGACTGGATGGTCTGCGACATGGTCGAGCAGCCGCGGCGCGTGGCCGAACGCATGGCCACCTGGTTCCGCGAAGGCTGGTGCAGGCACGCGATCTTCAACCTGAAGCTGCCGATGAAGAAGCGCTGGGACGAAACCCGCCTGTGCCTGGACCTGTTCCAGGAGCAGGCCGGCAAGCCGCTGGTGGTGCGTGCCAAGCAGCTCTACCACGACCGCGAAGAGATCACCGTACTGGCCTCGCCGCTGCGCTGAGGCGCGACGCCTGCCGGGCCTGGCCCGGCGCTACCAGGAATACGCCCGCATGCACTTCCGACTGATTCCACTCCTGATGGCCCTGCTGCCGGCCGTTGCATCGGCGCAGGTGGCCCTGCCTGCGCCGGCACAGAGTGCGCCGCTGCGCGACGACAGCGGCGTGGTGCGCCAGCAGTCGCTGGCCAGTGGCCGCGTCACCGGCAGCGTCGACATCGCCGTGCCGCTGGGCGAAACGCCGGTGACCGTGCGCTCGGTCAGCCCGGCCAGCGTGGTCGGCCAGTACCGCATCCACTTCGCCGCACTGGACGTGGACGGCGATGGCTTCATCAGCCGCGAAGAAGCACAGGCCAACCCCGCGCTGGCCGATGAATTCAATTCGCTGGATGTGAAACGCCGCGGCAAGCTGGACCGCACCGATCTGGCCGGTTGGCTGATCGACTGATCCGCCTTCGCGATGTTCATCCACGCATGGCGTGGATCTACTGACTTAATTCCAAATGTCCATCCACGCATGGCGTGGATCTACAGTGGTAGCGCCGGGCCACGCCCGGCGGCATCGGTGAACCGCGCGGCGCGCTCGCCGGGCATGGCCCGGCGCTACCCGCTTACACGCCAGCGGCGCGCTTCCAGAATGCCTGCACCAGCGGCGGCCACTTGCCGACGCAGCCCAGCGCGCGGCCGCGGGCCAGGGTCAGGTGCATCTCGTCGTTGGAGAACAGGCGGTTGATCGCATCGAAGCTGTAGGCGGCGATGTGATTGTCACTGCGACGCTCGCGCGCCCAGCGCTGCAGGCGCTGCGGCGACAGGCGCGGCTGGCCACGGCGCTCGGCCGACGGCGCCAGCCACTGCTGAAGGGCGGCGACATCGCGCAACCCCAGGTTCACGCCCTGCCCGGCCAGCGGGTGCACCACGTGGGCAGCATCGCCCAGCGCCAGCACGCGGCCGGCCACGTAGTGGCGGGCCAGCTGACGTCGCAGCGGGAACGCTGCACGCGGCGAGGCCAGGCGCAGCTCACCCAGGCGCGCGGCGAAGGCACGGGTCAGTTCACGGTTGAAGGCCGCTTCGTCCAGCGCCAGCACGCGTGCAGCCTCGTCCTCGGGCAGGGTCCAGACGATCGAGCTGCGGCGCTCGGCCACCGGCAGCAGGGCCAGCGGCCCGCCCGGCAGGAAGCGCTGCCAGGCCGTGGCCTGGTTCGGCAGCTCGCTGTCCACATAGGCCACCACGCCACGCTGGTGGTAATCGTGGCGCTCGACCTCGATCCCGGCCAGCTGGCGCAGGGTCGATTCGGCGCCATCAGCAGCCACGGCCAGTGCGGCATCCAGGCGACGGCCATCGTCCAGGCGCAGGCGCACGCCCTCGTCGTCCTGCTCCAGCGCTTCCACCCGTGCCGGGCAGTGCAGCTGCACGCCGGCCGCCGGCAGCGCCGCCCACAGGCGGTCCTGCAGCAGTCCGTTCTCGACGATGTAGCCCAGCTCGCGACGGCCGAAGCGATCGGCATCGAACAGCAGGTCCTCGCCACCGGCCGCATCCCACACCTGCATGCGCCGGTACGGCCAGGCACGGGCCTGGGCGATCGATGGCCACACGCCGAGGCGCTGCAGCAGCTGTACGTTGTCGGCCGCGAAGGCGAACACGCGCAGGTCCGGCTGCGCGGCCTGCCACGGCGGCGGCTCGCGGCCTTCGACCAGGGCGACCGACAGGCCGGCATCGGCCAGCGCCAGCGCACAGGCGGCACCGACCACGCCACCACCGACGATGGCCACGTCCAGGCGCATGCGGCGGCTCATGCGGCCTCCCCACGGCACAGGCGCGGTACATCACCGCGGAAGCCCATCGCACCGCCGACCAGCATCGACTGCACCGAGGCACGCTGTGCGGCCACCAGGCCCAGGCTGCGCAGCGGCCGCAGCAGCGGCGCCGGGTTGCTGGTCAGCCGCGCCAGGCCACCGGAGAACGCCACCGTCTGCCGGCGGTCCTCCTCGCGGCGGGCCACGTAGGCCTGCAGCAGGGCATCGCTGCCGGCATCGGCGGCGCCGTCTTCCAGCAGCTCGGCCAGGGTCAGCGCATCACGCAGGCCCAGGTTGAAGCCCTGCGCTCCCAGCGGATGGATGGTCTGCGCCGCATTGCCCAGCAGCACCGTGCGCTGTCCGGCCAGCGCGCGCGCCAGCACCTGGATGAGCGGGTAGGCACTGCGCGGGCCGGATTCGAGCAGGCGGCCGGCACGCCAGCCGAGCGCGTTCTGCAGGCGCTGCAGCCAGGCGGCATCGTCCAGCGCCATCACCGCCTCGGCCTGGTCGCGGGCCACGCCGTGCACGCAGCCGAAATGGCGGTCGCCGCGCGGCAGCAGGGCCGTCGGCCCGGTATCGGTGAAGCGCTCCCAGGCACTGCCATCGGGCGCGCGCTGGCTGCGCACGCGTGCGACGAACAGGGTCTGCTGGAAGTCATGGCGGTCGACCTCGATGCCCAGCGCGCCGCGCACGCCACTGGCGGTGCCATCGGCGCCGACCACCAGCCGTGCCTGCAGGACGCGCTCGCCGCTCTCGTCGGCCACGCGCACCTGGCGGTGGCCGTCGACCACCTCGCCCAGGCCAAGGAAGCGCATCGGCCGGTAACGGTGCAGGTGCGGCAGTTCCTGCAGGCGCGCTTCCAGCGCCTGGCCGAAATCGCGCGCCACCACCACCTGGCCGAACCAGGGCCGGTCGTAATCGGCCGCATCGAGCTGCACGCGGCCGAAATCGCCGGCCCGGCTGACATGGATGCGCCGGATCGGGCCGGGCGCCATCGCCAGCTTCTGCATCACCCCCAGCGCGGTCAACGCGTTGACGGTGGCGGCGGCGAAACTGAGGTTGCGCTGGTCGAACACCGCCGGCAGTTCGCCGGCCGGGCTGGCCTCGAGCAGGCCCACGTCCAGGCCCAGCCGGTCCAGGGCGATGGCCAGGCTGGCTCCCACCAGACCGCCACCGACGATCAGCACGTCATGTCGTTCACTCATGAGCCAATGATACGCGCTCGCTGCCGAACCCTGCGCCGACCCGCGCGGCGGGCTAGAATGAAAGCTGAATCCGCTCCGGGCCCGCTGCCATGTCCGACACCGCCAACCGCGCCTTCGTCCTTTCCGTGCTTGTGCTGTTGCTGGCGGCGACCCGGGTCAACCACTTCGCGGCCATCCCCGATGCGTCGTGGGCGGTGTTCTTCATCGGTGGTTTCTACCTGGCGCGCTGGACGCGCTGGGCGTTCCCGCTGCTGATGGTCTTCGCCGTACTGGTGGACTGGATCGTGATCCGCAGCAGCGGGCTGGATTTCTGGCAGCACTACTGCGTGTCGCCCGGTTACTGGCTGCTGCTGCCGGCGTACTTCTCGCTGTGGGCCGGTGGCCTGCTGCTGGGCCGCAACTACCACGGCGCGCACTGGTCGACGCTGGGCAAGGGCGTGCTGCTGCTGGTGGCCTCGGTGGCGCTGTGCCACCTGCTGGCGCAGGGCGGCTTCTACTGGACCACCCGCAACGTGGCCGAGCCGACCGTGGCCGGCTGGGCGCAGAACTACGCACAGTGGTTCGGCCCCTACCTGCGCACCACCGCCCTCTACGTGGCGCTGGCCGCGGCCCTGCAGCTGGCGGTCGAGCAGGTGCTGAAGCTGCAGCAGGCCCGCCGCGACATCCACCACTGAGCGATCGCATGGGCCACCGTCTTTCGCGCATCTATACCCGCACCGGCGATGACGGCAGCACCGGCCTCGGCGATGGCAGCCGGGTCGGCAAGGACGACCTGCGCGTGGCCTCGTACGGCACGGTGGACGAAGCCAATGCTGCCCTTGGCCTGCTGCTGGCCGCCGCACTCCCCGAAGACGTGCGCGCGCTGGTGGTCCATCTGCAGCACCAGTTGTTCGACCTGGGCGCCGAACTCTGCGTACCCGGCCACGCCGCCATCCACGCCGCCGACATCTCGGCGCTGGAACAGCAGCTGGACCACTACAACGCCGACCTGCCGATGCTGAAGGAATTCATCCTGCCGGCCGGCGGCGAAGCGGCCGCGCGCTGCCACCTGGCGCGCACCATCGTGCGCCGTGCCGAGCGTGAGACCGTCGCCCTGGCGCGGGTGGAAAGCGTGCGCAGCGAGGCGCTGCAATACCTCAACCGGCTGTCGGACCTGCTGTTCGTGCTGTCGCGGGTGCTGGCCCGCGCCGACGGCCACGGCGAGGCCCTGTGGCAGCCGCAGCACCGGCAGCGCTGATCCCCGATGCTGGTCTATACCCACCCCTCCTGCCTGCTGCACGATCCCGGCCCCGGCCATCCCGAATGCCCGCAGCGGCTGCAGGTGGTGCTCGATGCCCTGCACCAGGCCTTCCCCGGCCAGCTGGAATGGCGGCAGGCACCGCCCGCCAAGTTCGGTGAACTGAGCCGGGTACACGACAGCGCCCTGCTCGACTTCGTGCTGCAGCCGCAGACCACGCCGCTGCGCCAGCTGGACATGGACACCTGGACCTCGCCCGGCTCGGCCAGTGCCGCCGTGCACGCCGCCGGCGCCGGCGTTGCCGCGGTCGATGCGGTGATGCTGGGCGATGACCCATTGGCCTTCTGCGCGGTGCGCCCGCCCGGCCACCACGCCACCAGCAGTACGGCGATGGGCTTCTGCCTGCTCAACAACATCGCCGTGGCCGCCGCCTACGCCCGCGACCGGCACGGGCTGGAACGCATCGCGGTGGTGGACTTCGACGTCCACCACGGCAACGGCACCCAGGACATCTTCCAGCACGACGCCCGGGTGTCGTACTACAGCACCCACCAGGCCGGGCTGTTCCCCAATTCGGGCCTGCGCCGCGACCGTGGCGCCGGCAACCTGATGAACATCCTGCTGCCGCCGGGCAGTGGCGGTTTCCGCTTCCGCAACGTCTGGGCCGACGAGATGCTGCCGGCCATCGACGATTTCCGCCCGCAGCTGCTGCTGATCTCGGCCGGCTTCGACGCGCACCTGCGCGACCCGCAGGCCGACCTGATGCTGGAAACCGACGATTTCGCCTGGGTCACCGCCGAACTGCATGCACTGGCCCGCCGCCATGCAGCCGGCCGGGTGGTGTCCATGCTCGAGGGCGGCTACGACCTGCAGGCCCTGTCCGAATGCACCGTGGCCCATGTCCAGGCCCTGCTGGACGGGGCCGCCGGACCTCGGGCTGGATGAACCCGAACCGCCAGCAGGGGGGCGCCTTCATTGCCCCTATGCAGCGGATGGGGCAATCTACCGTCCGTTTTCGCCCGAATCCGAACCGCGTGCGCCGAGCCCTCCGCCTGCTTCCCCTGCCCCTGAGCATCGCCGTCTGCCTTCCCGCGATGGCCGATGACAAGCCGCTCAACTGGGGCCTGTGCCCGGCAACCGAGGTCATTCCCGCCTTCACCGATGCCCCCACCCCGGTGCCCGGGCAGGACAAGGCCGCCGCCAGCGCCGAGCGCGAGCAGCAGCCCACCGACATCGAGGGTGACCAGCTGCTGGGCACCACCACCGTGCCGCAGTACCAGGGCAACGTGGCGCTGCGCCGTGGCGACCAGTTCGTCGGTACCGACAAGCTCAGCTTCGACACCGAGAGCGGCAACTACATCGCCGACGGCAATGTCCGCTACCAGGACGCGTCGATCCGCATGATCGCCAAGCGTGCCGAAGGCAACCAGGAAAGCGACACCCACAAGATCACCGACATCCAGTACCAGCTGGTGTCGCGCCGTGGCAACGGCGATGCCGAATCGGTCGACCTGCAGGGCGCCGTCGGCCAGATGCACCGTTCGACCTACACCACCTGCGATCCCTCGCAGCCGGTGTGGAAGCTGTCGGCGCCGGAAATCGAAGTGGACAACGACGAAGGCTTCGGCACCGCGCGCAATGCCGTGCTGCGCATCGGCAAGGTGCCGGTGCTGTGGGCGCCGTACTTCAAGTTCCCGATCGATGACCGCCGCAAGACCGGCCTGCTGTTCCCGCAGCTGGGCATGTCCGGCCGCAACGGCTTCGACTACGCCCAGCCGATCTACCTGAACCTGGCGCCGAACTACGACGACACGCTGACACCGCGCTACATGAGCCGGCGCGGCCTGATGCTCGACAACGAGTTCCGCTACCTCTACAACGGCGGCCGCGGCGAGCTGCTGACCGCCTACATGCCCAACGACGAGCTGCGCGACCGCGACCGCGGCCGGGTGATGTTCAACGGTTACCACAACGTGGACAGCCACTGGCAGGCGCGCGCCAACCTGGCCTGGGTCAGTGACGAGCGCTATGTCGAGGACTTCGCCAACCGCCTGGTCGGCGTGACCGCGTCCAACCTGCAGAGCACCATCGGCCTGTACGGCACCGGCAAGGACTGGACCGCCGGCATCATGGCCGACCGCTGGCAGCTGACCGATTACACGCTGGACGAGCGCGCCCTGGCCTACAACCGCCAGCCGCGGCTGTATTTCAACTGGGACAAGTCGCTGCTGCCGTGGCTGGAGACCGGCGTCTACTCCGAAGCCGTGCGCTTCACCCACGACGACGTCAACTTCAAGTACGACGCCAGCGCCGGCGAAGACCTGCAGTACACCCGCAACGGCCAGACCCAGCGGATCTACGGCGGTTCGCGCCTGGACGTCAAGCCGTACGTGTCGTTCCCGATCAGCGGCGCGGCCTGGTACGTCACCCCGACGCTGGCCTACCGCTACACCGCCTACCAGCTTGACCGCGGCCTGGCCGACAGCATCCGCAGCAACGTGCTGGCCTCGCAGAACGTCGATACGAGCACGCTGACCGCCGATCAGCTGCGCGGCAACACCTCGCCGACCCGCGCCCTGCCGATCGCCAGCCTCGATGCCGGCCTGTTCTTCGACCGTGACACCACGATCGGCGGCAAGTCCTTCCTGCAGACCCTGGAGCCGCGCCTGTTCTACCTGCGCACGCCCTACCGCAACCAGGACGACCTGCCGATCTTCGATACCCGTGACTTCACCTTCAGCTGGGGCCAGCTGTTCCGCGATTCGCGCTATACCGGCGCCGACCGCCAGAACGACGCCAACCAGCTGACCGTGGCGCTGAGCACCCGCTTCATCGACCAGACCACGGGCAGGGAACGCTTCTCGGCCTCGATCGGCCAGATCCAGTACTTCGACGAGTCGCGGGTGACCGTGACCCCGGGCGGCGCCCCGGTGGAAAAGGGCAAGTCGGCCTGGATCGCCGATTCGAACTACATGATCAACGACCGCTGGACCCTGGGCGCCACCTACCAGTGGGACCCCAAGTACAAGCGCGAGGATCTGGCCAGCGTCCGTGCCCGTTACCTGATGCCCAACGACGGCGTGGTCAACCTGAGCTACCGCTACCGCATCAACGCCGGTGCGGCGGCCAACGCCACCAAGGAACAGCGCACCCTGCTGGAACAGGCCGACCTGTCGTTCCTGTACCCGCTGAACGAGCGCTGGAGCCTGGTGGGCCGCTATTACTACTCCATCCAGGACAGCAAGCCGCTGGAAATCATCGGTGGCGTGCAGTGGGACAGCTGCTGCCTGGCGGTCCGCGCCGTGGCCCGCCGCTACGTGCGCAACCGCGAAGGTGAACTGAACAATTCCATCCAGCTCGAGTTCGTGCTCAAGGGCCTGAGCTCGCTGGGCCAGGACACGGACCGCACTCTGCGCCGTGCTATCCTCGGCTACAACCGCGACGACCTCTATCTCGTGCCGCCCAGCAACACCGGGGCGACCCGGGACGACTACGATCCAAACCAGATCCCATGACCAAGAGCTTCCCCGTCCTACTCGCTTCGCTGCTGGCCGTGTCCAGCGTGTCCGCCCCCCTCCAGGTCATTGCCCAGGAGGCCCAGCCGCTGGACCGCATTGCAGCCATCGTCGATGAGGACGTGGTCCTGCAGAGTGAACTGCAGCGCGCGATCATCAACATCAAGGCCCAGTACGCCGGCCGCGAGAACCAGCTGCCGCCCGATGACGTGCTCAGCCGCCAGGTCCTCGAGCGCCTGGTGCTGGTCAAGCTGCAGGTCGCCCGCGCCCAGAGCAGCGGCATCCGCATCAGCGACCAGGAACTGAACCAGGCGATGAACTCGATCGCCCAGCAGAACGGTTCCAACCTGGACGCCCTGCGCCAGCGCCTGGCCAGCGACGGCATTGATTTCGCCGATTTCCGCTCTTCGGTGCGTGACGAGATCACCGTGCAGCGCCTGCGCCAGAGCTTTGCGCAGAGCCGCATCAGCGTCAGCGAGGGCGAGGTCGATGCTGCCCTGAAGCAGCAGGCCACCGCCGGCAACCAGTACCACCTGGCACACATCCTGGTGGCCCTGCCCGACGGCGCCACCGCCGAGCAGATCGCCACCGGCCAGAAGAAGGCCGACGGCGTGAAGGCGCTGCTGGACAAGGGCGAGCTGGACTTCAACGCTGCCGCCGTGCGCTATTCCGACAGCCCCAACGCGCTGGAAGGCGGCGACCTGGGCTGGCGTACCCTGGATGAAATCCCGGCTGCATTCGCCCAGATGATGGAGCAGATGAAGCCCGGCGACGTGGTCGGCCCGATCCGCGGCCCGAGCGGCTTCCAGCTGCTGAAGGTGGTGGAAGTGCGTGATGCCAACGCCGCCGCCGGCAACCACACCGTGACCGAGTACCACGGCCGCCACATCCTGGTGCGCGTGGACGACAACCAGACCGACGCGGCCGCCAAGGCCAAGATCGATACCCTGCGTGCCCGCATTGCCGGTGGTGCCGATTTCCAGGCCGTTGCCAAGGAATCCTCGGAAGACACCAACAGCAAGGGCCAGGGCGGCGATCTGGGCTGGTTCCCGGCCGATGCCTTCGGTCCGGCGTTCGGCCAGCAGGTCGAGGGCATCCAGGATGGCGGCGTCAGCCAGCCGTTCCGTACCGATGCCGGCTGGCATATCGTGCAGCGCGTTGCCACGCGCCAGACCGACGTGACCAGCGACAACCAGCGTGCCCAGGTCCGCGAGACCATCGGCCGCCGCAAGCTGGAAGACGAGTACAACCGTTTCCTGCAGGAACTGCGTGGCGAAGCCTACGTCAGCTTCCGCAGTGGCGACCGCGCGGAAAACACCGCCACGCCGCAGCAGCCCTGACCGATGCGCCCCGAGCTCGCTCTGGTACCGGGCGAGCCGGCGGGGATCGGCCCGGAGCTGTGCGTCCGCCTTGTCCAGCAGCCGCGTGATGATTGCCGGCTGCTGGCCTTCGCCGACCCGGATACCCTGCGCGCGGCTGCGGCCGCGCTGAAGCTGCCCCTGCAGCTGCTGCCCGAGGATGCCGAGGCCCGCCTGCCGGGCGATCTGCGCCTGCGTCCGCTGGCCAATGCCACCCCCAGCCATTTCGGCCAGACCGACCCCGCCAATGCGGGCGCGGTGATCGGCGCGTTGCTGGCCGCCGGCCAGGCCTGCCTCTCCGGCGAACTGCATGGCGTGGTCACCGGCCCGGTGCACAAGGCGGTCATCAACCAGGGTGGTATTGCCTACAGCGGCACCACCGAACTGCTGGCCGACCAGGCCGGGGTGAAGGTGGTGATGATGCTGGCCAACGACATCGTGCGCGTGGCCCTGGCCACCACCCACCTGCCGTTGCGCGAGGTGGCCGATGCCATCACCACGCCCAGCCTGGAACACACCCTGCGTACCGTGCATGCCGCACTGCGCCGCGAGTTCGGCCTGCCCGCGCCCCGTATCGCCGTGCTCGGCCTGAACCCGCATGCCGGCGAAGACGGCCACCTCGGCCGCGAGGAACTGGACCTGGTCATTCCCCTGCTGCAGCGCCTGCGCGCAGAGGGCATGGACCTGGTCGGGCCGCTGCCGGCCGATACCGCCTTCCTGCCGGCCAAGCTGGCCGGTTTCGACACCGTGCTGGCCATGTACCACGACCAGGGCCTGCCGGTGCTGAAGTATTCCGGCTTCGAACAGGCCGTGAACCTGACCCTGGGCCTGCCCTACCCGCGCGTGGCCGTCGACCACGGCACGGCGCTGGAGCTGGCCGGACGTGGCATCGCCGACCCCTCCAGCCTGCAGGCCGCAACGGCGCTGTGTGCGCGGCTGGCCCGGCAACGTACACTGGGCGCATGAATTCCCCGCATTCCCCCTCCGGCCCGGTGTTCACCGCCCCGGCCAAGAAGCAGCTTGGCCAGCATTTCCTGGCCGACCGCCACTACATCGACAAGATCGTGATGGCGGTCAATCCCAAGGACGGTGACCGCCTGGTCGAGATCGGCCCCGGCCAGGGCGCGATCACCCTGCCCCTGCTGCGCGTTCATCCGAAGCTGACGGTGATCGAGTTCGACCGCGACCTGATCGCGCCGCTGACCGCCGCCGCCGAACCGCTGGGCGATCTGACCATCGTCCAGGGCGACGTGCTGCGCGTGGATTTCACCGCGCTGGCCGCCGGCGAGCCGATCCGCCTGGTCGGCAACCTGCCCTACAACATCTCCTCGCCCATCCTGTTCCACGCGCTGGAGCACGCCGCGGTCGTCCGCGACATGCACTTCATGCTGCAGAAGGAAGTGGTGGACCGCATGGCCGCCGGCCCGGGCAGCAAGGTCTATGGCCGCCTCAGCGTGATGCTGCAGGCCTACTGCCAGGTCACCTCGCTGTTCGTGGTGCCGCCGGGCGCGTTCCGGCCGCCGCCGAAGGTCGATTCGGCCGTGGTGCGGCTGGTGCCGCGCGATCCGGCCAGCATCACCATCGCCGACCACAAGCGCTTTGCCGAGGTGGTCAAGGCCGCCTTCGGTCAACGCCGCAAGACCCTGCGCAATGCACTCAACAACGTCGTGACGGCCGAGCAGTTCGTGGCCGCCGGCGTGCGCCCCGATGCCCGTGCCGAACAGCTGGATGTGGCTGAATTCATCGCTTTGGCCAATGCCACCTGATTACACTGCCGGTATGGAAGACGCTGACGTTTACGCCATTACTGTCGAGGTTGCTCCACGCTTCCTCGACGATCAATCCGCGCCGGAGGACGGCCGGTATGCGTTCGCCTACACGATCCGCATCCACAACCAGGGGCGCGTTGCCGCACGCCTGGTCGCCCGCCACTGGCGCATCACCGATGCCAACGGTCGCGTCGAGCATGTCGATGGCGATGGGGTGATCGGCGAACAGCCGCGCCTGCGCCCGGGTGAAGACTTCCGTTACACCTCCGGTGTCATGCTCGGGACCGACCACGGGACCATGCAGGGTCACTACGACATGGTTGCCGATGACGGCACCGAATTCGCCGCGCCGGTCGCACCTTTCGTGCTGGCCGTGCCGCGTACCCTGCACTGACACGGAGGCCGGACGATGAGTGTATGGGCGATCGGCGACCTGCAGGGCTGCTACGACGTTACCCAGCGACTGCTGGAAAAGATCCGCTTCGACCCGGCGCAGGACACCCTGTGGTTCTGTGGCGACCTGGTGAACCGCGGCGGGCAGTCGCTGGAAACCCTGCGCCTGGTGCATTCGCTGCGCGAGCACAGCGTGGTGGTGCTGGGCAACCATGATCTTTCGCTGCTGGCTGTCGGTGCACGCACCGAAGAAGAGCAGCGCAAGGTCAACCCGGACCTGCTGCGCATCGTGCAGGCCGAGGACCGCGACGAACTGCTGGACTGGCTGCGCCTGCAGAAGCTGGTGCACGTGGACCGCGAGCTGGGCTGGATGATGGTGCATGCCGGCCTGGCGCCGAAGTGGACCACGCAGATGGCAGAGAAGCACGCCGCCGAGGTGGAAGTGCAGCTGCATGGCGCCGGCTACCGCAAGCTGTTCCGCAACATGTATGGCGACAAGCCGAGCTGGGCACCGAACCTGTCCGGCTACGACCGCTCGCGCGCGATCATCAACGTGCTCACCCGCATGCGCTACTGCACCCCGCGCGGGCGCATCGGCATCGAGGACAAGGGCACGCCGGGCACCCAGGAACAGGGGCTGTACCCCTGGTTCGAAGTGCCGGGCCGGGTCGAGCGCGACCTGAAGGTGGTCTGTGGCCACTGGTCGGCGCTGGGCCTGACCATCACCCAGGGCGTGCACGCCATCGACACCGGTGCGGTGTGGGGCGGCAAGCTCACCGCCATCCAGCTCGATACCGATGAACTGCGCGTGGTCCAGGTGCCCGGCCGTGATGTGCCGGCACCGGTGGCCAATGCACGCCCGCCGGCACGACCGGCGCATGAGCGGCCGGCCGCGGCTGCGCCGGGCAAGGAAAAAGAACCGGCTGCAGCACCCGCCAGCCGGGGCCGTCGTCGCCGCCGTCGCGGTGGCGGTAACGGTGGTGGCAGCGGCGGCGCCGGCCCTGGCAACGGAGCCCCGCCAACGGCATGAGCCAAGGACGATGCGCACCATGGACGGTGCTGCTGCTCGCACTGGCCTGTACCAGTGGTTGCCAGCCCGCGTCCCCGCCCCCGCCGCACGCCGATGCCCACGCCCCGGCCCTGGCTCCCCCACCGCCGCAGGCACCATCGCAGCCGCTCGTCGCCGCTGCACGCGCGCAGGTTGGCGTCACTACGCGCTATGACCCCGCTTACCAGGTGCTGGCCTATCCCGGCGGTGACGTGCCGGCCGATCGTGGCGTCTGCACCGATGTAGTGGTGCGCGCCCTGCGCAGCCAAGGCCTGGACCTGCAGGCGCGCGTGCATGAAGACATGCGCAGCGACTTCAGCGCGTACCCGGCGATCTGGGGCCTGGCACGGCCCGACAGCAACATCGACCACCGCCGCGTGCCCAACCTGATGCGCTGGTTCGAGCGGCAGGGCTGGCAGCAGCCGATCAGCGCCCTGCCCACCCACTACCACGCTGGCGACATCGTGGCCTGGAAGCTCACGGGCAATGGCCTGCTGCACGTCGGCATCGTGTCCGACCGCCGCCTGGCCGACGGCACCCCGTTGATCCTGCACAACATCGCCCGCGGCACCCGCGAGGAAGACCTGCTCTTCCAGCACGACATCATCGGCCACTACCGGATGCCCGGGACGTAACGTCGAGGCGGTTCCTGTAGAGCCGAGCCCATGCTCGGCTGCGGCATTGATGAGTCGAGCAGGGCTCGACTCTACATACGCACGTAGTGCGCGAAGCGGAACGCGTAGGCGTGGCGCGCATCGGCCGGATGCGGCTCACTGCTGGTTTCCCGCCAGACGCCCGGATCCACCTCGGGGAAATGGGTGTCGGCCGGCACCTCGGCATCCACCCAGGTGAGGTACAGATCGCTGGCCTGGTCCAGCAGCTGGCGGAAAATCTCGCCGCCGCCGATGATGCACAGCTCGCTGGCACCCTCGGCCGCCGCGATGGCCCTTGCTTCATCCAGCGAGGCCACCGCGCGCATGCCCTCGAACGGCACCTGGCCGCTGCGGGTCAGCACCAGGTTGGTCCGCCCCGGCAGCACGCGGCCGATCGACTCGGCGGTCCGGCGTCCCATCAGGATCGGTTTGCCCAGGGTGAGCGCCTTGAAGTGCTTGAAGTCGTCCGGCAGGTGCCAGGGCATGGCGTTGCCCTGGCCGATGCCACGATTGCGGTCCAGTGCCACGATCATCGAGAGCTTCATCGCACTCACACCGCCACCGGGGCCTTGATGGCCGGGTGCGGGTCGTAGCCGTCGATGCGGATGTCGTCAAACTGGAAGCCGAACAGATCGGTCACCTCCGGGTTCAGCCACAGCTTGGGCAGCGCGCGCGGTTCACGCGACAACTGCTCGCGCGCCTGCTCGTAGTGGTTCGAATACAGGTGCGCATCGCCCAGGGTGTGCACGAAGTCGCCCACGCCCAGGCCGGTGGCCTGCGCCACCATGTGGGTCAGCAGCGCGTAGCTGGCGATGTTGAACGGCACGCCCAGGAAGATGTCACCGCTGCGCTGGTACAGCTGGCAGCTGAGCTTGCCGTCCACCACGTAGAACTGGAACAGGTTGTGGCACGGCATCAGCGCCATCTGCGAAAGCTCGCCCACGTTCCAGGCGCTGACCACCAGCCGGCGCGAATCGGGGTTGCGCTTGATCTCGTCCACCAGCCACTGCATCTGGTCGATCTCGCGGCCATCGGCGGTGGCCCAGCTGCGCCACTGCTTGCCGTAGACCGGTCCGAGGTCGCCGTTCTCGTCGGCCCACTCGTCCCAGATGCGCACCTGGTTGTCCTTCAGGTAGCCGATGTTGGTATCGCCCTTCAGGAACCACAGCAGCTCGTGGATGATCGAGCGCAGGTGCAGCTTCTTGGTGGTGACCAGCGGGAAGCCTTCGTTGAGGTCGAAGCGCATCTGCCAGCCGAACACGCTGCGGGTACCGGTACCGGTGCGGTCACTCTTCTCCGCACCGTGCTCAAGCACATGCGAGAGCAGGTCCAGGTAGGGCTTCATGCCTTGCCCTCCGCGGCCACCAGCGGCTGCGGCTGCAGCACCGGCGCGCGGCGCGACAACGCCAGCAGCACCAGGCCGAAGGCGATGAGCGGCACGCACAGGATCTGGCCCTTGGTCAGCCAGCCGAAGGCCATGTAGATGCCGTTGTCCGGCATGCGCACGAACTCCACCGCGAAGCGGAAGATGCCGTACAGCAGCGCGAACAGGCCACCGATCAGGTAGCGGTGGCGCGGCTTGGCCGATACCACCCACAGCACCACGAACATCACCAGGCCTTCCAGTGCCGCTTCATACAGCTGCGAGGGATGGCGGGCGTACGGGTTCAGCGCGCCGCTGGCGAACTGCGCCTGCAGGGTGGCGGTGTCGAGCTGGTTCAGCGGTGCCGGCAGGCCGGACGGGAAGACCACGCCCCAGCTGCCATCGGTGTACTTGCCCCACAGCTCGGCGCCGATGAAGTTGCCGATGCGGCCGAAGCCCAGACCCAGCGGCACCAGCGGGGCCATGAAATCCATGGTGTCGAAGAAGTGCAGCGCGTGCTTGCGCGACCACCACCAGCAGGCCGCGATGACGCCCAGCAGGCCACCGTGGAAGCTCATGCCGCCATCCCACACCTTGAACAGCAGCAGCGGGTTGTGCAGGAAATCGCCCAGCGCATAGAACAGCATGTAGCCGATGCGCCCGCCCAGGACCACGCCGAGCATCGCGTAGAACAGCAGGTCGGAGAACCCGTTGGCATCGACGCCCGGCAGGCGGCCTTCGGCGATGCGCTTGCGGCCCAGCAGCCAGGCTGCAGTGAAGCCCAGCAGGTACATGATGCCGTACCAGTGCACCTTGATCGGCCCCAGCGAAAGGGCGATGGGGTCGATGTCGTGGAAATAGATCATGGAAGCTGCCTTGCGGGAGTACGGGTATTTTACGGCTCAACCCAGGATCTGCGGGGTGTCGGGCAGGCCGTCATCATCGGACCGCGTGGCGGCCGGAAAGTGCCCTTCCACCAGCGCGGAGACCTCGTCGATGGCGCTGCGCAGCGCCTCGACCGGGTTGGCCCCGCGCAGGCCCTCGCGCAGATGGGTGCAGATCCGCTGCCACTGCGCTGGGCTGACCCGGCCGTGCAGGCCGCGGTCGGCCACGATCTCGATGGCGTGGTCGGCCAGCAGCAGGTAAATCAGCACGCCGTTGTTGTGGTGGGTGTCCCAGGTGCGCAGCTGGGCGAAGGCCTGCTCGGCCGCCTGCCGCGGGGTCACGCCCCGCCACAGCGCGTGCAGCGGCAGGTCCGCCTCCACCGCGAACATCACCTGGCCGCCATGGCGTGCCTCGCCGGCGGCAATGGCCTCGGTGATGGCCCGCAGGGTGTCCGGCGGGAAAGCCCGCCGCACCGAGGGTGCCAGGAGATGGCGGCACAGGCGCCGGATCATCACCAGCCCCCCGAGGCGCCACCGCCACCGGAGCGGCCACCACCGCCGCCCCAGCCGCCGCCGCCACCAAAACCGCCACCACCGCCAAAGCCACCGCCCCCACCCCAGCTGCCGCCGCCCCAGCCGCCACCCCCGGCAAAACGCCCGGGATGGCCGGACAGCATCGCCACCACCAGACCGACAATGCCGGCCAGGCCGCTGGCCAGCACGGTGGAGGTGAAGATGAAAGCGGCCAGCGCCGCGCCACCGCCGCCCAGCAGGCCGCGCAGCGGGCGTGGCACCCGTGAGAACACCCCGCGCAGGATGCTGCCGGCGAACACGCCGATGAACAGCGCCAGGATCCAGGTGTCGCCACCACCCGGCTCGCGGCCACGATGGCCACTGACCGGCGCCGGCAGCGGCTCGCCGTCGACCAGCTTGACCAGCACGGCCGTGGCGTCGGTGATGCCGCCAGCGTAATCGCCGCTGCGGAAGCGCGGCACCAGGTATTCCTGGATGACCCGGTTGGCGATGGCATCGGGAATGGCGCCTTCCAGGCCGTAGCCCGGTTCGATGCGAACGCGGCGATCGTCCTTGGCCACCACCAGCAGCACGCCGTCATCCACGCCCTTGCGGCCGATCTGCCACTGGTCGAAGACGCGGGTGGTGTACTGGGCGATGTCCTCCGGCTGCGTGCTGGGCACCACCAGCACCTGCAGCTGGCTGCCTTTGCGCTGCTGCAGCGCCAGCGCCTGCTGTACCAGCGCCTGCTTCTGCGTGGCATCGAGGGTGCCGGTGGTGTCGACCACCGGCGAATCGAGCGCGGGAATCGGCGCCAGCTGCTGCGCCTGCGACGCCAGCGGCAGCCACAGCAGGAGCGCCAGCAGCACGGTGGCCAGGCGCATGACTCAGTGCGCCGGCTGCGGTGCCGGCTGCTGCGGCGCGTTGCCGAAATCGACCGCCGGCGCGTTGGAGATCTGCGCTTCGTTGTCGACGCTGAAGTTGGGCTTGGGCTGGTAGCCGAAGATCTTCGCGGTGACCAGCTGCGGGAACGAGCGGATGTAGGTGTTGTAGTCCTGCACCTGCTGGATGTAACGACCGCGGGCGACGGTGATGCGGTTTTCAGTGCCTTCCAGCTGGGCCTGCAGGTCGCGGAAGTTGGCATCGGACTTCAGCACCGGGTAGTTCTCGGTGACCACCAGCAGGCGCGACAGCGCGCTGCCCAGTTCGCCCTGTGCCTGCTGGAACTGCTTGAGCGAGGCTTCGTCATCGGCGTTGACGTTGATCTGGCCGACGCGCGAGCGGGCGTTGGTGACTTCAGTCAGCACGCGCTCTTCCTGGCTGGCGAAACCTTTGACGGTCTGCACCAGGTTGGGCACCAGGTCGGCGCGGCGCTTGTACTGGTTGAGCACTTCGGACCAGCTGGCCTTGACCGCTTCATCCTTCTGCTGGATGGCGTTGTAGCCGCAGCCGGAGAGCAGTGAGGCCAGCAGCAACAGGGGCAGGACGCGGGTGAACAGGCGCATGGCGGGAGTTCCGGGTGGACTGGCTGCCGAGCATGCCATGGTTCGCGTTAACGCCAGCGTGGAGGTCGGGGTTGGTCGGCCAACGGGCTGGGCCCCCTCCGCGGTGGGTGTGGGTGTGGGTGTGCTGGTTATGCGGGTTTGGTCGGGAGGGTGGGTTGGCTGGGGGACGCCGTGAATCCGTCCATGGAGGCTCGTGAGCGCCATCCATGGCGCTCGCGCCCCCAGCCAACCCACCCTCCCGACCATGGACGGTTTCCTGGCACCGCGGGAAAGATCAAAAAGAGCAAAAAGCAAAAGCCCATGCTCCAGGCATTCGTGCCGACCAACGGTCGGCACCCACCAACAGCCGAGTGGACCTGTCGGGGGTGGGGCGGTGTGGGCTTGCAGGACCGCAGGCGCCATGGATGGCGCCTACGAGCCCCCATGGACGGGTTTACGGCGTGTCCTGCAAGCCCACACCGCCCCGCCCAACCAGCAGAAAACCAGCACCGCTTTTGACGTTGACGTTGATTCTGCGGGTGCAGGGCTGCAAGCCCTGCCGGAACCCCACACCCCTCAGCAGGCCTCAGCCACCGGCGCGCGCGTCCGCCCCAGCCACGCCAGCAGCAACCCCGCCGTCGCCAGCAGACCACCGGCCACCGGAATCGCCGCATAGCCCAGCCCCGCGCTGATCACCGCACCACCCAGCGCGGCACCCACCGCATTGCCCAGGTTGAACGCACCCACGTTGATCGACGACGCCAGGCCCGGCGCCTCGCTGGCGGCCTGCATCACCCGGATCTGCAGCGGCGGCACGATGGCGAAGGTCGCCGCACCGAACAGCAGTACACCCAGTGCCGCAGTGGCGTGATGCATGAAGGCCAGCGGCAGCACGAACATCAGCACGGCCAGCGCCGCCAGCAGGATGCGCGTGGCACCGTCCAACGACCAGTCGGCCAAGCGCCCACCGATGCCGTTGCCGACGGTGAAGCCGATGCCGATCAGCGCCAGCGACATTGCGATGAACGCATTCGATGCACCCGTCAGCTCGGTCAGCACCGGCGCCACGTAGGTGTAGAGCGTGAACATGGCACCGGCGCCCAGCACCGTGGTCGCCATCGCCAGCAGCACCTGCGGCTGCAGGATCGCCTTCAGCTCGCGGCGCACGTCCGGCCGCGCGCCCGGCGCCGAGGCCGGCAGGGCCAGCGCAAGCGCGGTGATCGCCACCACGCCCAGCACCGCGGTGCCGGCAAACGCCAGGCGCCAGCCCAGCTGCTGGCCGACCCAGGTGGCCAGCGGCACGCCGCCGATGTTGGCGATGGTCAGGCCCATGAACATGGTCGCCACCGCAGCCGCCTGCTTTTCCTTCGGCACCAGGCTGGCCGCCACTACCGCACCGATGCCGAAGAAGGCACCGTGGTTGAGGCTGGTGACCAGGCGCGACAGCAACAGCAGGCCGTAATTGGGCGCCAGCGCGGACAGCAGGTTGCCGACGATGAAGATCGACATCAGCAGCATCAGCGCGGTGCGCCTTGAGAAGCGGCCCATCAGCAGGGTCATGATCGGCGCGCCGACCATCACGCCCACAGCGTACGCGGTGATCAGCATGCCGGCGGTGGGGATGCTGACACCCACGCCACTGGCGATGACGGGCAGCAGGCCCATCGGGGTGAACTCGGTGGTGCCGATGCCGAAGGCACCGACGGCCAGCGCAAGCAGGGCGGCTCTGGAATTCATGGGGTTCCTGTGGGGAGGAAACGGGAAGCTGCGTAGCCTGCGCGCTTTGCCGCCGCCGATTAAGCCTCGCCGCGGGAAAACAGTGTTGACCCCGGTTCACAGGTGGTGGCCGCATTCCGCCGGGCATGGCCCCACAACGCAGAACCCCCGGCAGTGCCGGGGGTCCTGGGTGGATCGTTTACCAGTTGCCGGCGCCCGGCACGTGGTGGTCGCGTGCGCGGCGGCGCATCAGCAGGTTCAGCCACTCCACCAGCACCGAGAAGCCCATCGCGGCGTAGATGTAGGGCTTGGGCACGTGCACGTCCAGGCCGTCCAGGATCAGCACCGCGCCGATCAGCAGGATGAAGGCCAGGGCCAGCATCTTCACCGTCGGGTTGGCATCGATGAAGCGGCCCAGCGGGTTGGCGGCCAGCAGCATCACCAGCACCGACAGCAGGATGGCGGCGACCATCACCGGGATGTGATCGGCGATGCCGACGGCGGTGATCACCGAATCCAGCGAGAACACGATGTCGATGACCGCGATCTGCGCGATGACGTAGCCGAACACGGCCGAGGCCTTGGTGGTGGTGGGGTCTTCATCCTCGCCACCGGTGATCAGCTCCTTGATCTCCATGTAGCCCTTGATGATCAGGAACAGGCCACCGACGATCAGCACCAGGTCGCGGATGGAGATGCCCATGCCGGCCACGGTGAACAGGTTGGCGGCCATGTGCGCCAGGTAGGCCAGCGATACCAGCAGGCCGATGCGGGTGATGCAGGCCACGGCGATGCCGAGCTTGCGGGCGAACGGGCGGCGCTCTTCCGGCAGCTTGCTGACGGCGATGGAGATGAACACCAGGTTGTCGATGCCGAGCACGATTTCCAGGGCGCTGAGGGTAAACAGGGTTACCCAGGCATTGGGGTCGGCGAGGAACTCAAAGGACATGGAAACTCTTCAGGACAGTGGGGGAATGGGGGTTCAGGCGTAAGCGCCGGCCAGCAGGTGGGGCACCACGACCAGCGCCCAGCACAGCAGCACGTTCATCATCAGCACGAAGACGGCCGCCGAGCCCATGTCCTTGGCGCGGCCGGCCAGCTCGTGGATCTCGGCGCCGTAGCGCTCGATGACCGCTTCGATGGCCGAATTGGCCAGTTCCATCGCCAGCACCAGCAGCATCGAGCCGATCATCAGCGCGCGCTCGACCGGGGTCTGGCCCAGCCACAGCGCCAGCGGGGTCAGCAGCACCAGCAGGTAGACCTCCAGCCGGAACGAGGACTCGTGCAGCCAGGCAGCACGCAGGCCCTGCCAGGACCAGCGGGCGGCCTGGAAGATGCGGCGCGGGCCGCGGGGCATGTGGCCGAACTGATCAGCCACGGGTGGAACATCCAGCAACAGGGGCGCGGCGCAGCGACCGCTCAGACGCACGGCAGGCAATCATGGGTGCACAGGAATGGGCAGACAGCCCCCATTTTGCCACAAGGGCGGCGGCGGCACCCCGCGCGGGCCGGCCAACGACCCGCCATCGGCAAGCGCAGCACCGCAGCGAACTCCTATGATGGGTGTCCCCTGCCCTTGCTGGAGCCCCTGATGTCCGTCGCCCGTACCTGCCTGCTGTCGCTTGGATTGCTGACCCTGGCCCCGCTGGCCCAGGCGTTGAGCCCGCCGGCCCCGCCGCGCGTACCCGAACAGGTGTCCAACGTGGCCTGGGAAGGCGACATGGCCAGCTTCCTCAAGGCCGACCAGAGCAACCCGCCGCCGCGCGGTGGCATCGAATTCATCGGCAGCTCCTCGATCCGCTTCTGGGAGAGCCTGGCCCAGGACTTCCCCGGCCAGCCGGTGTTCAACCGTGGCTTCGGAGGTTCGGAAGTGCGCGACAGCACCTGGTATGCCGGCCAGGTCGTGGTGCCGTATGCGCCGTGCAAGGTGTTCTTCTATGCCGGCGACAACGACCTCAACAGCGGCCGCAGCGCCACCCAGGTCCGCGATGACGTGGTGGCCTTCGTGCAGCGCGTGCATCGCGACCTGCCGAAGACCAAGGTGGAATACCTGTCGATCAAGCCCAGCCCGTCACGCGCGCACCTGCTGCCGGCGATCAACCAGGCCAACGCAATGATCAAGGCCGCCCTGGCCAAGCTGCCCAACACCGGCTACACCGACATCTACACCCCGATGCTGGGTGCCGATGGCCAGCCGGATGCGAAGCTGTTCCGCGAGGACATGCTGCACATGACCCCGGCCGGCTACGCGATCTGGACCAAGGCGGTGGCGCCGAAGGTGAAGTGCGATTGAGCAGGGCGTGACCCGGAATTCATCCACGCATGGCGTGGATCTACTGGTAGCGCCGGGCCATGCCCGGCGGCGCGGGTCAGCGGAAGATGACCGTCGCTTCGGTGCCCTTGCCCGGCTCGCTGGCCAGGGCGACCTTCCAGCCGAAGCGGTCGCACAGCCGGCGCACGATCGACAGGCCCAGGCCGGTGCCCTGCGGGCGGTCCGGCTCGGCGCGGTAGAACGGCTCGAACGCGCGGGCCAGCGCTTCGGCCGACATGCCGATGCCGGTATCCCGCACCACCACCCGGTCAGGCTCGACCTGCACGTCGATGCGGCCTTCGTCGGTGTAGTTGCAGGCGTTGCGCACCAGGTTGCTGACCACCACCTGCAGCACGCGCGGCGGGGCATGCAGCTGCACCGGGCCGGCACTGTGCAGGTGCACCGCCACCGGGCGGTTGCCCAGCAGTTCGTTGGCGTTGTCCACCTCGTAGCGGACGATGTCGTTGACATCGAACAGCTCGATCTGCGGTTCGATGTCGGCCTCGCGGGCCAGGATCAGGAACGCATCGATCACCGCTTCCATGTCCCGCCCGGCGCGCTGGATGCGCTGCAGGCTGCGGCGCAGGCGCGGTTCCAGGCTGTCATCGCCCAGCGCCATGTCGCTGGCCACGCGGATCACGGTGAGCGGCGTGCGCAGCTCGTGGCTGGCATCGCGGGTGAAGTTGCGTTCGCGGGCCACGTGGTCGGTGACCCGGTTGGCCAGTGAATGCAGCGCGGCCGCCAGTTGGCGGGTCTCGCCCTGCATGTCGGCGGGCAGCTTGTCCGGCTCCAGGTCGGCTGCTTCGGGGTGGCCAGGGTCCCAACGCGACACCCGGCGCGCCAGCCAGTTCACCGGCGACACCAGCCGCTTGGACGCACGGTAGGTCACCCAACTGGCGCCATACACCGCCAGCAGGGTCAGCAGCACCGGCACGATGCCGAACCAGAAGGCCAGCATTTCCGCGCGCGAGCGCAGGAACACCAGGTACAGGCGGCCTTCGGCCCGGGCATCGACCAGCACCAGCTGGTCATCGTCGGGCAGTTCGTGGAAACCGGGTTCAAGCGTGCGCAGGTTGGCCGGCAGCGACAGGCTGGAGCGCCCGCGCTCGAGCAGGTAGCCACGGATGTTCTGGGTATTGGGCGGCGGCTGCGCGGGCGAGGCCTCGTGCAGCGTCCAGTAGTAGGCCGCCTCTTCGCGCAGGGCGGCGCCCACCAGGCTGTGCTTGATCACCAGCGAGACCAGCCAGGCACCGAGCAGGATGCCCACGCTGGCCAGCACTGCCTGCAGGATGAAAGCGATACGGATCTTGCGCGGCAGGCCGTGCGGCATTGCGGGGTCCCGGTTGAAGCGCTGCGATTATAGGCAGCGCGACGTGCCGGCGACGTGCACGGGGGATGACCCCGCGTACGGCCGACGGCCCGTTCCCTGCCCCGCGACCCGGCCGGAGCCGGGGCGGGCCTGTTCCTGCGCCGGCACCCTTCAGGCCATCGGCTGGGCGATGTCGGCGATGCGGTAACCGGCACTCTGCACGGTGTGCAGCAGCGGACGGTCGAACGGCTTGTCGATGATCTTGCGCAGGTTGTACAGGTGGCTGCGCAGGGTGTCCGAATCCGGCAGCCCGTTGCCCCAGATCTCGCGCTCGATTTCCTGGCGGGTGACCACGCGGGGCGATTCCCGCATCAGGATGGTCAGCAGGCGCAGGCCGATGGGCGAGAGCTGCAGTTCGGTACCGGCGCGGGTGGCCCGCATGCTGACCGGATCGAGCACCAGGTCGGCGACCTTGAGCACTTCCGAACCCACCTGGCGACGTTCGCGGCGGATCAGCGCGCGCAGGCGGGCTTCCAGTTCCTGGATGGCGAACGGCTTGGTCAGGTAGTCATCGGCACCAAAACCCAGGCCGGTGAGCTTGTCGTCCAGCGTATCGCGCGCGGTCAGCATCAGCACCGGGGTCGACTTGCGTGCATCGTTGCGCAGGCGGCGGCACACTTCGATGCCATCCAGGCGCGGCAGCATCAGGTCCAGCACGACCACGTCGTAGCTGTTTTCAGCCGCCAGACGGTAGCCGTCCAGGCCATCCTGCGCATAGTCCACCTCGAAGCCACGGCCTTCCAGGTATTCGCCGATCATCTCGGAGATGTTGCGGTTGTCCTCGACCACCAGCACCAAGCCGGAAGTCTCCTTCGTCTGACGCATGTGAGTCCCTCTTTCTTCAGCTTTGTGAAACATGCCCGATCGACGGTGGACGCGATGTGAAGTTCCGTCAAGTCGCTGAAAAAAGATTCACAGCAGCGGCTTGAGCAGCGGCCAGACGTTGTCCAGCACCTTCGGCTGGGCCTGCGCGGTGGGGTGCAGGCCGTCGGCCTGCATCAGCCCCGGCTGCAGGGCCACGCCTTCCAGCAGGAACGGCAGCAGCGGCACCTGGTACTTGTCGGCCAGGGCGCGGTAGGCGGCGGCCAGGCGCTGGCGGTAGGCCGGGCCGTAGTTGGGCGGCACGTCGATGCCCAGCAGCAGCACCTTGGCCCCGGCAGCGCGGCTGGCCAGCAGCATCTTTTCCAGGTTGCCCTGCACCTGCGCCGGGGTCAGCCCACGCAGCGCGTCGTTGCCGCCCAGGGCAATGACCACCACGGTCGGCTTCTCCTTCGCCAGCAGGCCCGGCAGGCGGGTCAGCGCGCCAGCGGTGGTTTCCCCGCTCATGCTGGCGTTGACGATGCGCGGCGGGGTTTTCGACTGCTGCCTGACCCGCTTGTCCAGCAGGCTGACCCAGCCTGCGTCGGCCGGGATATTGTGGGCAGCACTGAGGCTGTCGCCGAGCACCAGCACCGTGCCGGCCGGACCTTTGGCACACGCCAGCCCGGACCACAGCAGCAACCCTAGCAGCAGCACCATCATCGTGCCGGCTTGCCGGCTCCACCCTGTAATGCGCATTGGAGTCTCCTCATCGACAGCCTGTCCCCCCGCAGCGCGTCCGTCGCCATCGCCGTCGACCAGGTCGGCAAATCCGTGCATGGCCCGGAGGGTGAAGTCCACATACTGGACAACATCACCCTCACGGTACATGAAGGCACCAGCGTGGCGATTGTCGGGGCCTCCGGTTCCGGCAAGACCACCCTGCTCGGCCTGCTGGCCGGGCTGGACCTGCCCAGCCGCGGCGGCATCACCCTGGCCGGGCAATCGCTGGGCGCGCTGGACGAGGAGGCCCGGGCGCAGCTGCGTGCGCGCGAAGTGGGCTTCGTGTTCCAGAGCTTCCACCTGCTGCCGGCGCTGACGGCGGCCGAAAACGTCGCACTGCCGCTGGAACTGGCCGGCCGCGAGGACCGCGCGCGGGTCGATGAAGTGCTGGCCCAGGTCGGCCTGTCGCACCGCGCCCGCCATTACCCACGGCAGCTGTCCGGTGGCGAACAGCAGCGCGTCGCCCTGGCCCGCGCCTTCGTCACCCGCCCGCGCATCCTGTTCGCCGATGAACCCACCGGTTCGCTGGACCAGGCCACCGGCCAGCACATCAGCGATCTGCTGTTCGAACTCAATGCCGGCAGCGGCACCACCCTGGTGCTGGTCACCCACGACCTGCGCCTGGCGCAGCGCTGCCAGTACATCCATCGCATCGACAATGGCCGCCTGCAGGCGGTCGAGTACGGGGCACAGGCATGAACCTGCTGCGGCACGCCTGGCGCGCGCTGCGCCGCGAAGCCCTGGCCGGTGACCTGCTGACGGTGTTCGCCGCACTGGTGCTGGGCGTGGCGGTGATGACCGCCGTGGGCACCCTGGTCAACCGGGTCAACCTGGCCCTGACCGGCAGCGCGGCCGAGATGCTGGGCGGCGACCTCGGCGTGGCCGGGCGCAGCGATCCGCCGGCGGTCTTTGCAGAGGAAGCGCAGCGGCGCGGGCTGGCGCACACGCGCATCGCCGGCTTCGGCAGCGTGCTGTTCAACGGCGATGCCAGCCAGATGGCCAGCATCAAGGCAGTGCAGGCCGGCTATCCGCTGCGCGGCACGCTGCGGGTGCGGGCCACGCCGGGCGGCGCGCTGATCGCCGATGCCGGCATGCCGCCGCAGGGCCAGACCTATGCCGACCCGCGCCTGTTGCAGGCACTGGGGCTGAAGGTGGGTGATGCGCTGGAATTCGGTGCGGGCACGCTGCGCGTGGCCGGCATCATCGAGGCCGAGCCGGACACCGGCGGCGACCTGCTGACCCTGTCCCCCACCCTGCTGATGAACCGCGCCGACGTGGACGGCACCGGCCTGCTCGGGCCCGGCAGCCGCATCAACTACCGGTTGATGGTGGCCGGTGCGCCCGCCCAGGTGGCCGCGTACCGGCAGTGGCTGCTGCCGCAGGTAAAGGGCATGCGCCTGCTCAGCGTGGACGACACCCAGCGTGGCGTGCGCCAGGCGTTTGATCTGGCCGGCCGCTTCCTCGGCCTCAGCGCGCTGCTGGCGGTGCTGCTGGCCGGCGTGGCTACGGCGCTGGCGGCCAACCGCTTCGCCCTGCGTCGCATCGACCAGGTGGCGATCCTGCGCTGCCTGGGTGCGCGCCAGCGCGACATCCTGGCCGGCCTGGCGCTGCAGCTGCTGATGCTGGCGGTGCCGGCCTGCGTGCTCGGCATCGGCCTGGGCATGGCCGCGCAGGAAGGCCTGGTGCAGGTGCTGGGCAGCCTGGTGCCGCAGCGCCTGCCGCTGCCCGAGGCCACCCCGGCGCTGACCGGCGCGGGCATCGGCCTGCTGCTGTTGTTCGGCTTCGGCCTGCCGCCGCTGCTGCGCCTGCGCGGGGTGCCGCCGATGCGCGTGCTCAACCGCTCCTTCGCCGCCCTGCCGCCAGCCTCGCTGCTGGCCTATGTGGCCGCGCTGGGGGCCAGCCTGCTGCTGGCGGTGCAGGTCACTGGCGATCTGAAGCTGGCCCTGTGGGTGCTGGGCGGCCTGGCGGCGCTGGCGCTGGCCGCCGGCGTGGTCGGCTTCCTGCTGCTGCAGCTGCTGCGCGGCCTGCAGCACCGCCTGCATGGCAACTGGCGGCTGGGCCTGGCCGCGCTGACCCGGCGCCGGATGCTGGCGGTGATGCAGCTGGTCGGGCTGTCGCTGTCGCTGTGCGCGCTGCTGCTGCTGGCCGTGACCGGCCCCGGCCTGCTGCAGCAATGGCGCGAGCGCCTGCCGGAGAACACGCCCAACTACTTCCTGATCAACATCCAGCCCGAACAGCGCGACGGCGTGCTGGCCGCGCTGCAGGGGCTGGGCGCGGCCGATGCCAGCGTTGAACCGATGGCCACCGGCCGCCTGATCGCGATCAACGGCAAGCCGCCGCTGCGCGTGGACCGCACCCCGGAACAGGACGGCACGCCGGCACAGGGCGACGCCCAGCGCGACGATGATGACGAGAACCGGCCGTTGAACTTCAGCTGGCGCAGCACCTTCCCGCCGGCCAACACGCTGGTCAACGGCACGTTCTGGAAGGCCGACAGCACCGCGCCGGAAGCCTCGGTGGAGATCGGCTGGGCCAAGCGCTACGGCGTGTATCCCGGCGACCGCATCACCATTGCCGTGGGCGAGCAGGAACGCGAGTTCACCGTGACCAGCGTGCGCAAGGCGGACTGGAACACCTTCCGCCCGAACTTCTTCGTGCTGCTCAACCCCAACGCGGTGGGCGATACGCCGCACAACCTGCTGTCGGCGTTCCATCTGCCGGCCGGCAAGGCGGCAGGCCTGGGTGCGCTGGTGCGCGAGCAACCCAACCTGTCGCTGCTGGACGTGGACGCGGTGATCTCGCAGGTGCGCGAGGTGATGAACCGCGTCGCGCAGGCGGTGCAGCTGGTGATGGTGTTCAGCCTGCTGGCCGGCGTGCTGGTGCTGCTGGCAGCGCTGCAGGCCACGGCCGGCGAGCGCCGCTACGACAGCGCGGTGCTGCGCACGCTGGGGGCCACGCGGCGGCAGCTGCGCGGTGCGGTGCTGGTGGAGTTCGGCGCGCTGGGTGCGCTGGCCGCGCTGCTGGCCGTGGGTGCGGCCGCCGGCATCGGCGTGGCGGTGTCGCAGAAGGTGTTCGAACTGCCGCTGCTGCCGCCCTGGCCTGGGCTGCTGCTGGGTGGGCTGGTCGGCATCGGCCTGAGCCTGCTGGCCGGCTGGTGGGGCACGCGGGCGATCCTGCACACCCCGCCGGCGCTGGCCCTGCGCGAGGCCTGACGCCGCCGTGACACGCTGCGGGTGGGGCCGGCTGTATGCTGCGCGCCCCACCTGATGAGATCGCCCGGATGCCCGGCACGTCGTTCGCCGCTTACCTGTACCCGGTGTTGCTGCTGCTCGGCAGCAACATCTTCATGACCTTCGCCTGGTACGGCCACCTGAAGTACAAGAGCGCGCCGCTGATGATGGTCATCATGGTCAGCTGGGGCATCGCCTTCTTCGAGTACTGCCTGCAGGTGCCGGGCAACCGGCTGGGCAGCGCGGTGTATTCGGCGCCGCAGCTGAAAGGCATGCAGGAAGTGATCACCCTGGTGGTGTTCGCGGTGTTCTCCGCGTTCTACCTGGGCCAGCCGTTGAAGTGGAACCACTACGCCGCGTTCGGGCTGATCGTGCTGGCGGCGTTCCTGATGTTCAAGGAATAAGCGCATCCACGCATGGCGTGGATCTACTGGCGGATGACGGCATCCACGCATGGCGTGGATCTACTGACGGATGACGGCATCCACGCATGGCGTGGATCTACTGGCGGATGACGGCATCCACGCATGGCGTGGATCTACTGACGGATGACGGCATCCACGCGTGGCGTGGATCTACTGGCGATCCGCCGGTAGATACACGCCCTGCGTGGATGCGGTTGCGGCCCGACGTTACTGGGCCTTTTCCACGTACTTGGCGAACACTTCGTCGATCTGCTTGTCCTTCACCTTCTTGCCCGACTGGATGTCGTCGGCCTGGGTGAACAGCGGGATGATCATCGCCATGCCATCCAGCTTGGTCTTCAGGTGTACGCCCGGGGCCTGGGTCAGGAAGCCGTCCCAGCGCTGGCGCACCTTGGCCCAGTAGCCGGCCGTCGCCTTCCAGTAGTCGCGCGCCGGGGTGAAGTCGACCTCGGTGGTCTTGATGTAGTCGTTGAAGCCGAACTCGCGGGCGATCTCCACCTGGCTGCCGTCGGCGTTGCGCTGCACCTTGGTGTTGAACTGCTCGTGGGTCCAGCCGTTCGGCGTGAGCGTGTGGCGGTTGACCACGGCCAGCGCGTTGTAGTCGCTGCGCTTGGTGTATTCGCGGCGCGGCAGGGGGCGCCAGCTGATGTCGCTGGTCCAGGTCGGCACGTTGTTGTCGTAGGTCCAGGTGCCGGTGCCGCAGTAGCGCGGGGCATCGCTCACTTCGTAGACGCACTGGGTCCAGGCGCCCGTGTTGGTGGCCGCTGCGATCGTGCGCACCTGCCAGGTCTGGTCGGCGCTGAACTCGAACCGGTTGGGGGCTTCATACACCCAGTCCTGGCGCCAGTGCTTGGTCACGTGGCCGCTCTTGGCGTCCACCAGCAGGTGCTGCAGGACAACGCGGCGCGGGCTGTCTTCAACCACGATCACCACTTCGTTGCCGGCACTGCGCATGGCTGGCGCACGCTCGTAGCCCGGCTTCAGCAGCACGGTTTCGTCGAAGGCGAAATCCACGGTGTACTCGCCCTGCATGGCCAGGATGCTGGCGTGGTCACGGGCGATATCGGAGGGCTGCGCGCTGGCTGCACCGCTTGCGGCGATCAGCACCATCACGCTGGCTGTCTGCAACTTCATCTGGAATTCCTTCGGGGTGTCACGTTCGAGGGGTGGCCATCCATGGCCGCATTCGATCCTTCAGGTTCGGGTTACAGGCGCACCAGCGGCAGCTCGCCCGGAATGCGGGCTGCGGGCCTGCGCGCGGCATCGGCGCAGCAGCAGTCATCGATGGACAGCTCGCCCTCGGCACCTTCCAGCCGCGCGATGCGGCGCGCCGTCGCGGCGCCCAGCGAGGACAGCGTGGACAGGCTGGCGGCCAGGGTGCGGCCTTCGTCGGCGGCATGCAGGCGCAGCGCGCACAGGCGCCAACGCTGGCCCCCGAGGTGGCCGGCCAGGCGCCGCCACAGGCGCTCGCCGACGCTGCCTTCGGCATCATGTTCCGGGCCCGGCGGCAGCGACGCCACCAGCCGGTCCCACGCCAGGAAATCGCTGTCCGGCAGCAGGTACAGCCGCCACACGCAGCGGCCGCGGCCGTCGAGGAAACACAGGCTTTCGCGCACCCCTTCACTGTCCACGCCCTGGCAGGCGTGCACCGAAACGGCCTGGCGCCAACCGCCCAGTTCGCTGCTGTCAGCGTGGTACAGGCACAGCACGGTGCCCAGCGCGGCCAGCTGCGCCGGCGTGGGCCAGGCCTGCAGCGCGTGGTGCGGCAGGAAGGACGACAGGCGACGTGCAGACAGGGCTCGGCTCATGGGATTCACCAGGAAACGGCAAGGCTGGCCGACAGGGTGCGGCCGGGGCTGGTATAGCGGTCCAGGACGGTGCTGCTGGCCGACAGGGTCGAACCCACGTTGGACCAGTCGATGTAGCGTTTGTCACCCAGGTTGAACACACCGACGTTGACGGTGGCACCCGGCGCGAAGTTCCAGTGCGCCATCAGGTCAGCCACGCCGTAGCCGGCCGGGCGGTAGGCGGTCGCGGTTGCAACGCGGTCCTTGCGCTTGACGAAGGTGCCGGCCAGTTCGACGCCCCAGGTGTCGGTGTCGTACATCAGGCCGACGGTGCCGCGCAGCGGGTCGATGGAATCCAGCGGCGTGTCTTCGGTCTTGTTGTCACCGCGCGACCAGGCCACTGCACTGCGCAGTGCCCAGCCCTGCAGCGCCGGGCTGACCTGGCCGAAATCCACGCCGGCCTTCAGTTCGGCACCGTAGATGCGCGCGTCGGCGATGTTGCGCGACTGGAACACCATCAGGCCCTGGTCGTTGGTGCCGACCAGCGACTGCGACTCGATGAAATCCTTGTAGTCGTTGTAGTAGCCGCTGAGGCTGACATACGCCACCGGCGCGACGAACCGCAGGCCCAGCTCCACGCCATCACTGGTTTCCGGCTTGAGGTCCGGGTTGGGAATGGCGGTGTAGCCGAAGGCGAAGTTGGTGAAGCCGAGATTGACGTCGTTGTACGGCGGCGAGCGGAAGCCGCGCGAATAGCCGGCAAACAGCGACCACGCATCGGTGAAGCGGTAGACCAGGCCGAACTTCGGCGACACGCTGGTCTTGCTCAGCTTGGACACGGGTACGCCGGGATTGTCTTCGGCGAAGATGCTGTCCACTTCCGGCTTCAGTTCGTAGCGGTCCACGCGCACGCCGGGCACCAGCGAGAGCCTGCCGTCGGCCAGGCGCATTTCATCCTGCGCGTACAGGCCCAGCTCGGTGGTCTTGCTGATCGGGAAATCGCGTACCGGGAATACATCCGGCAGCAGCGTGCTGGTGACCTGGCCGTTGGCCAGCATCTGGTAACCGTCGCGCTTCTGGCGGATGTCGGTGCGCGCGCCGTCCAAGCCGTAGGTCAGCGCGTGTTCGACGCTGCCGGTGCTGAACGCCTTGTTGAACTGCGCCTGCAGGCCCCACGCACGCTGGTCGAAGTTGAACTCGCGATGACGGCGGCTGCGGTTGGCGCGGCCTTCATCGGTGATCTGGGTGGTTTCGCTGTGCTGGGTGTACAGCTGCCAATGCAGGCTGTCGGCGAAGCCCTTGTCCAGCGCATCCATTTCATGGGCGAAGGACACCCGCGTGCGGTTCTGCGTGTCGCGCGCCTTCATGCTGGTCGTGGTGGTGTGGTCGATGGAAGAAAACACGTTGGTATCGGTGTTGTCTTCGTTGCCTTCCACGGTCAGCCGGAAACGCTGGTCTTCGCTGGGCGCATACACCAGCTTGGCCAGGCCGCTGCGACCGTCGCGATCCTGCGGGTTGGCGGCGGTGCGGGTGTTGTCGAGGCTGCGGATGTCACCCTGGTTGCCGGTTTCCTGGCCCTGGCGATGGTTGATGTTGACCATGCCGCTCCAGTGTTCGCCGCCCCAGGCACCGGTGACGCCGCCCAGCAGGCCCTTCCACTCGCCGTCATAGCCGAACTTCAGGCCGGCGTAGCTGCCCTTGCCGTCCTTCAGGTAGTCGGCCGGGTCTTTGGTGACGAAGGCCACCACGCCGCCGAGGGCATCCGAGCCGTACAGGGAACTGGCCGGCCCGCGCACGATCTCCACGCGCTTGAGCGTGTCCAGATCGGTGAAGTTGCGGTTGGCGTTGGAGAACGAGCCGATGTTGAAGCTGGTCGGCATGGCGATGCCATCGGTCTGGATGCGCACGCGGTTGCCGTCCAGGCCACGGATGCGGATGCTGCCCAGGCCGAAGCGGGTGGCGCTGCGGCCGGCCGACAGACCGGGTTCGTAGCGGATCAGGTCCTTGATGTCGTGCACCAGCTGCCGGTCCATCTGCTCGCGGTCGATCACATCGACGGTGGCGGCCACGTCGCTGACCGCACGTTCGGTGCGGGTGGCGGTGACCTGCACCCGATCAAATTCGCGCGCTTCGGGCGCGGCATCGGCAGCAGCATGGGCGGACAGCGGCAAGGCCATCCACAGGGCAACGGACAGGGCAGTCGGGCGGGTCATCGGCGGTGATCGATCAGGCAGGGGGAGCCCCCGGCCACCGGCACGCCAGGCGTGCACGGACAGCCGAGGGGGAGAGAGCGGGAGCGGACGGGTCGCCCACCCTGCCGGCGCTGCCGGCAGGAGGGAGGGAGGCGGGCGACCAGACCGCGTTACTTGGTCAGGATCAGCTTGTCGTTGCTGGTGTGGCGCAGCCGGTAGAAACGGTCGCCGTGCTGGATCAGGATTTCGCGGCGGCCCTTCAGCAGGGCTTCGCTGTCGATCACTTCTTCCGGCGGAACGACACGCACCGGGCGGTCGCGCAGGGTCAGCGTTTCGGGGCGCAGCAGTACAGGTTGAGCATTCATGAGCATCTGGACTCGTGCGAGGGACGAGTTAGATGATAATGATTCTCAGTTGACAATCAACAACCATTCTCACTTCCATTGATGGGATTTATGATCGAATTCACGATTTCGATAGATCTCATCAATGGAAGGCGCGGATCGACGGACCGATCCGCGCGCCGTGGTGGTCAGGCGAAGACCGCTTCCACCCGCGCCCAGCCGGCATCGTCCACCTGCTGCAGCACGTCCAGCGCCTGCAGGTTCTGCAGCAGCTGGCTGACCCGGCTGGCGCCAAGGATCACGCTGGAGACATTGGGATTACGCAGGCACCAGGCGATGGCGAGGCTGGCCGGGGCATGGCCCAGCTCGGCGGCGACTTCGCTGAAGCGGCGCACCTGGGCCAGGCGCACGGCTGCGTTCTGGCCCAGCACCAGGTCCTGCAGCCAACCCATGCCCTCGCGGCCAAGCCGTGCGTCGGCCGGAATGCCCTGGTCATACTTGCCACTGAGCAGGCCCGAGGCCAGCGGCGAGAAGATGGTGGTGCCCAGCCCGGCGCTGGCGTACAGCGGGGCGTATTCCACTTCCACCCGCTCGCGGTGCAGCAGGTTGTACTGCGGCTGTTCCATCGACGGTGCCTGCCAGTTGTGGCGGGCGGCGATGTCCACCGCTTCCTCGATCTGCGTGGCCGACCACTCGGAGGTGCCCCAGTACAGCACCTTGCCCTGCCGGACCAGGGTGTCCATGGCATGCACGGTCTCGGCGATCGGCGCGTCCGGATCCGGGCGGTGGCAGTAATAAAGGTCCAGATAGTCCACGCGCAGGCGCTTGAGCGCGGCATGGCAGGCGTCGGTCACATGCTTGCGCGACAGGCCGCGCTGGGTCGGGCGCGGGTCCTTGGCGCTGCCGAAGAACACCTTGCTGGACACGCAGTAGCCGTCGCGCGGCAGGCGCAGGTCGGCAATCACATCGCCCATCACCTGCTCGGCGCGGCCGTTGGCATAGCCCTCGGCGTTGTCGAAGAAGTTGATGCCGTGATCCCAGGCGGCAGCGATCAGGTTGCGGGCCTCGTCACGCGGCACCTGGTCGCCGAAGGTCACCCAGGCGCCGAAGGACAGGGCGGACACCGGCAGGCCGGTAGAGCCGAGGCGACGATAGAGCATGCGATTCTCCTGTTGCAGGCCCGCATACGGGCCGGGATCGAACCCCATTCTACCCGGCCCCGGCGGCGGCAACCCCTTGCCGTTGCTGGCTTGTTCGCTGCCGATGGGCTCGCGCACGCTGCTTTTCCTTGCCCCAGCCCCGGCCCTGCACTAGGCTTCCCGTTTTTCGCGCGCCCCCGGGGGGAGCTCTCATGGTCGAAGGTTTGGGCAGGATCGGCTTCGGCCTTTTCGGGTTGGCGGTGCTGATCGGCATCACCTGGCTGTTTTCCAATAACAAGCGCGCGGTGGACTGGAAGCTGGTCATCACCGGCATCACCCTGCAGATCGCCTTCGCGGCGCTGGTGATCCTGGTGCCCGGCGGGCGCGACGTGTTCGATGCCCTGGGCAAGGGCTTCGTCAAGATCCTCAGCTTCGTCAACGAGGGCTCGGGCTTCATCTTCGGCTCGTTGATGGACACCAAGAACTACGGCTTCATCTTCGCCTTCCAGGTGCTGCCGACCATCATCTTCTTCTCGGCGCTGATGGGCGTGATGTACCACCTGAACGTCATGCAGGGCATCGTCCGCGTGATGGCGTGGTCGATCACCAAGGTGATGCGCGTGTCGGGTGCGGAAACCACCAGCGTCTGCGCCAGCGTCTTCATCGGCCAGACCGAGGCGCCGCTGACCGTGCGCCCGTACATCGCCAGGATGACCCAGTCCGAGCTGCTGACCATGATGATCGGCGGCATGGCCCACATCGCCGGCGGCGTGCTGGCGGCCTACGTGGGCATGCTGGGCGGCGGTGACCCGGTGCAGCAGGCCTTCTATGCCAAGCATCTGCTGGCTGCCAGCATCATGGCGGCCCCGGCCACCCTGGTCGTGGCCAAGCTGCTGATCCCGGAAACCGGCACCCCGCTCACCCGCGGCACGGTGAAGATGGAAGTGGAGAAGACCTCCAGCAACATCATCGACGCGGCTGCGGCCGGCGCCGGTGACGGCCTGAAGCTGGCGCTGAACATCGGCGCGATGCTGCTGGCCTTCATCGCCCTGATCGCCCTGCTGAACGCCCCGCTGACCTGGATCGGTGATGTCACCGGCCTGGCCGCCGCCATCGGCAAGCCGACCAACCTGTCGACCATCTTCGGCTACGTGCTGGCCCCGATCGCCTGGGTCATCGGCACCCCGTGGGCCGATGCCACCACCGTCGGTTCGCTGATCGGCCAGAAGGTCGTCATCAACGAATTCGTGGCCTACACCGAGCTGTCGCAGATCGTGAACGGCCAGGTCGCCGGCGTGTCGCTGTCCGACGAAGGCCGCCTGATCGCGACCTACGCCCTGTGCGGCTTCGCCAACTTCAGCTCGATCGCCATCCAGATCGGCGGCATCGGTGGCCTGGCCCCGGAACGTCGCCACGACCTGGCCAAGTTCGGCCTGCGCGCCGTGCTGGGCGGTACCATTGCCACCTTCATGACGGCCACCATCGCCGGCGTGCTGACGCACTTCAGTTGAACCCTTGTTTGAGAAGACATCCCCTATGAGCAGCAGTGTCGTTGTCGTCGGTTCCTTCAATGTCGATCACGTGTGGCGGTGCGAAGCGCTGCCGGCGCCGGGCGCGACCATTGCCGGCCGCTACAGCACCGGCCCGGGTGGCAAGGGCTTCAACCAGGCCGTGGCCGCCTGCCGTGCCGGCGCCGAGACGACGTTCGTGTGCGCGCTGGGCGATGACGCCGGTGGCGCGACGGCGCGTGACCTGGCCGCGCAGGACGGCTTCGCGCTGATCGCCGAGGCCAGCAGCGAGCCGACCGGCACCGCCGGCATCTACGTCGATGCCCGTGGCCGCAACACCATCGTCATCGGCCCGGGCGCCAACGCCGCGCTGAGCACCGGGTTCCTGGAGCAGCAGCAGGCCCTGCTGGCCGGTGCCAAGGTGGTGCTGGTGCAGCTGGAATCGCCGGTGCAGACGATTGAAGCGGCCCTGGCAGCAGCGCGCGAAGCCGGTGTCACCACCGTGCTGAACGCCGCCCCGGCCGACGCGCCGTCCAGCATCGGCCTGCTGAAGCTGGCCGATGTGCTGACCCCGAACGAGACCGAGTTCGCCTCCCTGCTCGGCCGCCATGTCGGTGAGCGCGTGGATGCCGACGACGTGGCCGCGCTGGACGGCGCCAGCCTGCACGCGCTGTGCCGCAAGCTGGTCGGCAACGGCACCGTGGTGGTCACCCTGGGTGCGGTGGGCGTGTTCGTTTCGCACGCCGACGAGAACCTGCGTGGCGACACCCAGCCGTACTACCGCGTGGGTGCCGAACAGGTGCAGGCGATCGACACCACCGGTGCCGGTGATGCCTTCAACGGCGCCCTGGCGGCCTCGATCGCCCAGGTGCCGGACGCGCCGTTCGCCCGCCACGTGCGTTTCGCCAACCAGTTCGCCGGCCGTTCCACCGAAAAGGAAGGCGCCGCTGCGGCGATGCCGCGCTTCACCCCGGCCGACGCTGAAGGCATCCGCTAGGCCACAAAGCAATTTCTGCTAGAAAAGCTCGCCCAGCCAAACTTAGAATTGCGAGCACTGGCACTGGCACTGGACCATTAAACAATAACTAGAGCGTTCATATGAAAGAGCAATGGAAAGTGCTCGTAGCTAAAGGCCAGTCATTTGGCGGCTGGGGTCGCCTGTTACTGAACTTCCTCTGGTTCTTGTTCATTGTTGTTTTCGTGGGGCAACTTGGCCCAGTACTGGTCATAGCTGCTGAAATTTGGAACGGCGGCTCCCTCTGCATTGCCCTGGACAAAAGGGCAGGCAACGGCGAGCTGATCCTCTGTTCGACCGCAATTCTGGCGGGCGCAACCTACTTCATCGTGAAGGAATACAACTCGATTCACGAATTGAGATCGGGTAGAGAGAAAAAGTCTATCGTCGTGCTGCTCGCAATCTTCTTTTGCTTGTGGGGCGTAATACTTGCGTCAACGCTTTTGATGCAGCAATCGTTCAATACGCCGCTCCAACGATGGGTTCACTGGACTGTCTATTGCTGCTCACTTCTTCTAGCTTTCATTCTGTGGGCAATTGAGTATCAGGCCGGCAGCGCACAGGAGGTGATTAGACAAATGGAAGAAGCTGCCATTGACATGACCGAGCAATCCGCTGCAGACAGGATCAGAAAGGTGGCACTGTGAGTACGGAAGCGAACGCGCGCACCTATCCTTGCGTCACCTATGCTCAACCTGGAGCTGTGTTTTACGCATGCTCGATACCTGCAAAAGACATCATTTATAGACTGGAAATCCGACGCCGCAGTGCAGACGGAATTAACGGAATCCAACGCGAAGAGGATCCACGGCGAATTTCTGATATCAAAAACTACTTGATATCACCCTCAGCCGTTTTGCCGACACCCGTGGTAGTCGCTGCGAACAGTGAAGACATCTCAGTAACCGATGGCAGCCTCACAATGTTGCGTGAAGGAGGCTCTGTAGGGCATATCCTGGATGGCCAGCATCGCATCCTAGGACTCCGAAACTCCAGCCCATCAGTTATCGAGAGCTTTGACCTGCTACTTGTGTTTGTTTTTGACATTGATCCCTACGCGCAAGCTACGATCTTTTCCACAATTAACAGCACGCAAAAGCAGGTGTCAAAATCGCTGATGTACGACCTCTTCTCGCTCGCGCCCGGGAGGAGCATTGGCAAGACTTGCCATGAGATCGTCAAATCACTCAACGAAGATCAGTCATCTCCATTCTTCAGACGTATAAAGATGCTTGGAAAGAGGAATGACGATCGCGAAACACTGTCTCAAGCAGCTTTCGTGGACTCGGTATCCAAGCTAATAACAGATCAGTCCGGAATATTCCGAGAGTACTTCGAAAGCAATGAAGATTGGGTAATCAGAAAGGTGGTACTAAATGCCTTCAATGCAATATCAAAGGCACAAGACAATGAACCAACAGCCTACCCGAGGGACTACTTCTTCAAGACAACTGGATTTGGCGGATTTATTCAAGCTCTTGGCCAAATATCAAAACAAGGCCAAGACCGCGAGGATCTGAGCGAAAAATATTTTTACACCATAATGTCAAATTTTTTTGCACACGATCCACGCCCTCCAGCAGGCGTGGGCAACTCGGCGATGATAGAGATCAGAAAACGAATTCTGCACGCTGCGGGGCTCAGCTAGGCTTCGATAAGCGACTACAAGCGGCTGCCGACGCGCACTTGACAACGGCTCCTTGGCCCACTCGATGGCTCAGGCGCGGGAGGCCCCGCTCGCCGGCCACGTGCGTTTCCCCAACCAATTCGCTGTCCGTTCCACAGAAAAGGAAGGCGCCGCAGAGACCATGGCGCGCTTCACCCCCGCCGACGTGTAGAGATCCACGCCGTGCGGGATAACGTGATCCGCGCCATGCGTGGATGGGAACCCCGGGCGGGCTAATGCCCGGGGTTTTTCGTTCCCAGGCCACACCCAGCCGCCCACCATGACCCGGCCGTGGGGGCGGCGGAACCGACCATCAAGCATCTGCTGATGCCGGTGTGGCATGAGGTCGGTCCAGATTGGCCTGAACAGGGCCCCTGCCGGCACCTTCGCGCCGCGCCCGGCGGCCTACAATGGGCGCATGCAGATCGGCCCGTACACCATTGCCCCCAACGTCGTGCTGGCGCCCATGGCCGGCGTCACCGACAAGCCCTTCCGCCTGCTGTGCAAACGGCTGGGTGCGGGTCTGGCCGCCTCGGAAATGACCATCAGCGACCCGCGCTTCTGGACCACGCGCAAGTCGATCCATCGCATGGACCACGAGGGCGAGCCGGCGCCGATCAGCGTGCAGATTGCCGGCACCGAGCCGCAGCAGCTGGCCGAGGCCGCGCGCTACAACGTCGACCATGGCGCGCAGATCATCGACATCAACATGGGCTGCCCGGCCAAGAAGGTGTGCAACGCCTGGGCCGGTTCGGCGCTGATGCGCGACGAGCAGCTGGTGGCGCGCATCCTTGAAGCCGTGGTCAACGCGGTGGACGTACCGGTCACGCTGAAGATCCGCACCGGCTGGGACTGCGACCACCGCAACGGGCCGGTGATCGCGCGCATCGCCGAGGACAGCGGCATCGCCGCGCTGGCCGTGCATGGCCGGACCCGCGACCAGCATTACACCGGCCAGGCCGAGTACGCCACGATCGGCGAGATCAAGGCCGCGCTGCGCATCCCGGTCATCGCCAACGGCGATATCGATTCGCCGCAGAAGGCTGCCCACGTGCTGCAGCAGACCGGCGTGGACGCGGTGATGATCGGCCGTTCCGCGCAGGGCCGGCCGTGGATCTTCCGCGAGGTGGCGCACTACCTGGCCACCGGCCAGGAACTGCCGCCGCCGTCGCTGGAGGAAGTGCGCGACATCCTGCTGGGCCACCTGCACGCGCTGCATGCCTTCTATGGTGAACCGCAGGGCGTGCGCATCGCCCGCAAGCACCTGGGCTGGTACGCCAAGGACCGCCCAGAGAACGCTGCCTTCCGCGCGGTGGTCAACCGCGCCGAGGACCCGGCCAGCCAGATCGCGCTGACCAGCGAGTACTTCAACCGCCTGATCGCCGGGGAACCGGCGATGCCTTCGGCCGCCTGACCGACCGGCCACCTCGTAACCTGCCCGACTGCCTTGATCCGTAGAGTCGAGCTTGCTCGACTCTACGCACCCTTCCCATCGATCCTGCTCGACGCCCCAAGAGTCCGCCACCATGACGCCGCCGATCTCTTCCCCGACCTACCTGCACGGCTTTTCCGGTACCGAACAGCAGCGCCTGATGACCCAGGCACGCCTGCTGGAATCGAGCATCTTCAGCCAGATCGACTACACCGGTGCGCGCCACCTGCTGGAAGTCGGCAGCGGCGTCGGCGCGCAGACCGGGATCCTGCTGCGCCGCTTCCCCGAGCTGCACGTGACCGGCGTGGACCTGAGCGAGGCGCAGCTGGCCACGGCGCGCGAGAACCTGGCGCGCACCCCGTGGTGCAGCGACCGCTACACCCTGCAGCAGGCCGATGCCGGCGAGCTGCCGTTCGAGGCCCGCAGCTTCGATTCGGCGTTCCTGTGCTGGGTGCTGGAACACGTGCCCTCCCCCGCCCGCGTGCTGAGCGAAGTGCGCCGCGTGCTGGCCCCGGGTTCGCCGGTCTACATCACCGAGGTGATGAACGCCTCGTTCCTGCTGGACCCGTACTCGCCGCACATCTGGCGCTACTGGATGGCCTTCAATGATTTCCAGCACGACCACGGTGGCGACCCGTTCGTCGGCGCCAAGCTGGGCAACCTGCTGCTGGCCGGCGGCTTCCGCGACGTGCATACCGAAATCAAGACCATCCACCTGGACAACCGCGAACCGGCACGCCGCAAGACCATGATCGCGTTCTGGGAGCAGCTGCTGCTGTCGGCCGCCGACCAGCTGCTGCAGGCCGGCGCCGTGGACGAGGAGACCGTGGACGGCATGCGCCGCGAGTTCCGCCTGGTGCAGAACGATCCGAACGCGGTGTTCTTCTATTCGTTCGTGCAGGGCCGCGCGACGGTGTATTGAGGCGCGGCCCGCGCGCGGCGCGGGTTCACGGATCGATGTGCAGGGTCGCTGTCGGCGGCGCCTGCCAGATCCGCTGCCACATCGCGGCCAGCCGCTGCCCGGCGTCGGCGCGCGCGGCGGGGCTGCTGTAGTCCATGCGCTGCTGCTGCGGCACGATCGCCCGCCACTGCCCGTCCACCTGCTCGGCCACCGCGAAATTGAAGGTGTAGTCCGGTTCCAGGCCCATGCGCAGGTCGCTCAGCACCAGCTGGCCATCCACCACCTGCGCACGCATGAAGCCGCGGTTGAACCACTGCAGCCGCTGCACCGCCGGGATCGCGGAGGCTTCGCGCAGCGCCTGCACGTTGGACGGGTAGCCTTCAAACCGCATCGGCCCCTGGTCGGCCACCAGCGAACGGTCACCCACCACGTAACCACTGGGTGTCATCGCCACCACCCGCCACAGCAGCGTGTTGAACGGCATCGGCACCGAGAAGCGCGGTGCATCGCCCAGGCCCATGGCGGCCAGGCTCTGCTGCGCGGCGCGGTCGACCTGTGCCTTGGCCACCAGGCCCCAGCCCAGGTAGGCGGTGCTGACCAGCAGCGATACCCCGAGCACCTTGCCCGCCCACGGCCGCGCACGCGCGAACCAGGCCACCACGCAGCCCAGCAGCAGCCACACGGTGTAGGCCGGGTCGATGATGAAGACGCTGGAGCCCATCGTCGGATGCGGCCGCAGCGGCCACCACAGCTGGGTGCCGTAGACGGTGAACGCGTCCAGCAGCGGATGGGTGACCAGCGCCAGCTGGATGGCCCAGAACCAGCGGACCGGCGCCTGCGCCACGCGGCCGTTGCCGAAGCGCTTGAACAGCCACCAGATCAGTGCCGCCACCCACGGCAGCACCAGCAGCGAATGGCTGAAGCTGCGGTGGTCGACCATGTTGGCCACCGGATCGGCCGCGGCGAAGCCCAGCCACAGGGCATCAAGGTCGGGCAGCGTGCCGAGCGCGGCACCGGCCAGCAGGGCCGCGCGGCGGTGGCCGGGCGGAGCGATGGCGGCAGCGACGGCACCACCGAGAACGATCTGGGTCAACGAGTCCATGGGCCGATGCTAGCGCGACGGCCGCGGTTTTGTGGAGGCGACTGTTGGTGGGGTCGGCTGTTGGTAGAGTCGACGGTTGGTAGAGTCGACTGTTAGTCGACTGTCAGTCGACTGCCGTGCATGGCGCGGGCGGAAGGCAGGAGCAGTCGACTAACAGTCGACTCTACAGAACCCGCCCGCCACACAACCGCGCGGGCATCACGCCGCCTGCGCCATGCGCGCGCCGGGCAGTTCCACCAGGGTCTGGCCGTGGTGGTCCAGCAGCCGCAGCGCGCCGTCGTGGTCTTCGGCCAGGGCGGTCAGGCTTTCCACCCAGTCGCCATCGTTGGCATAGACCAGGCCATCGCGCTCGACCAGCGCCGCGCGGTGGATGTGGCCGCAGATGATGCCGTCCAGCCCACGCCGGCGCACGTCCTCCAGGCCGGCCTGGACGAAGCGTTCGATGTAGCGCTCGGCGGTGCCGCTGCGCTTCTTCAGGAACTCGGACAGCGACCAGTAGCGCATGCCCAGCCGGCGCCGCACCGCGTTCAACGCCTGGTTTCCGGTGAGGATGCGGTAGTACAGCCAGTCACCGAAGCGTTCCTGCAGGCCACCGAAGTGGGTCACGCCATCGTAGTCGTCGCCGTGCGCCACCAGCAGCCGGCGCCCGTCCGCCGTCACGTGGATGGCACGGCGGCGCACCTGCATCGCCGGCAGCATCAGCCCGCAGACATGGCGCAGCGAGGCATCGTGGTTGCCGGGAATGTAGATGATCTCGGTGCCGGCGCGACGCAGTGCATGCAGCGCCTGGATGACCTCGCTGTGCGAGGCGCGCCAGTTGGCGCGGCGGTGCGCCATCCACCACAGGTCGATGATGTCGCCCACCAGGTACAGGCGCTCGCAGCGCAGCTGGCCGAGGAAGGTGGCCAGCTCGGCCGCATGGCAGTGGCGCGACCCGAGGTGCACATCGGAGACGAACACTGCGCGCCGGTGCGGCGACAGGTTCGCCAGCGCGCTCATGCCGGCATCCCCGCGTCGCGCAGGTAGCGTTTGCGCTTGTGCGGCCGGATCGCCTGCAGGTCCACTTCGATCAGGCCATCGATCGAATCGCTGAAATCCGGGTCGACGCCAAAAGCGAGGAAGCGCGCGCCACCGGGTTCGCACAGGTCGGTGTACTGCCGGTACAGCGTCGGTATGCCGGTGCCGAGCGCGGCCAGATTGGCTTTGAGCACGTCGAAGGCGGCGCCGGCATCGAGTTCACCGAAGCTGGGCGGTGCAGCGAAGTACTGGAACGGCTGGTTGGATTCGACCAGGCCGCTGCGGCCGCCGTAATAGCGCTGGTAGTAGGCCACCAGCTGTTCGCGTGCTTCGCGCGGCAGCGCGGCACTGATCGACACCGCGCCGAACAGGTAGCGGATGCCCGGCTGGCACTGCAGGTAGGCGCCGATGCCCTGCCACAGGTAATCCAGGCTGCGGCTGCCCCAGTAATCGGGCGCCACGAAGCTGCGGCCCAGTTCCAGGCCTTCGGCGATGCGGGTGATGGCATCGTCGGAATAGCGGAACAGCGAGGCGCTGTAGAGACCGGCCAGGCCACGGCGGGCCAGTGCCTGCGCGCCGCGCATGATGCGGTAGGCACCGGCGATGCGCTGCGCGCTGCCGTCCCAGATCACGATGTGCTGGTACTGCAGGTCGTAGTCGTCCAAGTCGCGGCTGCGGCCAGTGCCCTCGCCCACCTGGCGGAAGGTCAGCTCGCGCAGCCGGCCCAGTTCGCGCAGCAGGGCCGAATCGGCCGTGCAGCTGGCCAGCAGGATCTGCTTGCCGTCGCCGGTCTGGCCCAGCACGGTGGCCCGGGCGATATCGGCGGCCACCTGCGCCGGCGGCACCGGGGCAGCCAGCGGCTCGGGGCCGGCCGGCACGCTGCCGGCGCTGCTGTCGGCCGGGCCCAGCGCGTACAGCGCCCGGCGCACGGCCAGCAGCTGCGCGCCGGGGTCGCCCTGGCCCAGCTGCATCGGCTGGCCGATGCGCAGGCGCAGCGGGCGCCCGCGGCGGGCGAACATCTCACGGGCCAGCAGGGCGGTGCCGGCCGGCTTGAACAGGGTCGAGGCGCCGTAGAACAGCGCCGAGTTGCGTGCCTCCACCCGCACCGGCAGCACCGGTGCAGCGGCCGCGCGGGCGAAACGCACGAAGCCGCGCTGCCAGCGCCCATCGCGGATGCCCTGCAGCGACAACCGGGACACCTCGCCGGCCGGGAACACGATGACGCACTGCTCGGCGTCCAGCGCCTGTTCCACCGCGTGCAGGCTGCCACGCTGGACCTTGCCGCCGAGGATGCGCACCGGCAGCAGCAGATCCTGCAGGGGGCCGATGGCGCCCAGCAGATCGTTGGCGACGATGCGGACGTCGCGCCGCACCCGGCCGACCGCGTCCAGCAGGGCCAGTGCGTCCAGCGCGCCGGAGGGATGGTTGGCCACGATCAGCAGGCGGCCGGTGGCCGGGATACGGGCCAGATCCCGCGCATCGACCTGGTAGTCGCTTTCGAGGAACTCCAGCCCGGCGGCGACGAAATCGAAGCCGCGCAGGTTGGCGCTGCGCTGCAGGAAGGCCTCCACCCGGTCCAGCCGCGACCAGCGGCCGACGCTGCGCAACAGGGGCCGCGCCAGCCGCCCACGGGGGCCGTGGAACCAATCGGGGAAACGTTGCTGCAAGCGCTGCTCGAGTTCCTGCATGGCGTGGTCACTGATGCCCGGCGGCCGGATTGGCCGAGAGCCTGCGCCCGCCACGCGGCAGGCAGATGGCGGTTTGGCGGCAGAACGATGACGGCCCCGGCCGGGCGCCCGGATGGGCCCGCCGGGGCCCGGCGCCCACCCGGCAATGGTCACGCCAGTGGAACACTGCCTGCGCACCATGGCCCCCCAGGGCCCGCCAGGCCTTGTCGCGGTGGGCACAACACCTTAACCACCGGCAACCCATACGGGTTCACAATGCACAGGCGGCGCACCCCGTGTATGATGCGCGCCCATCTTTCCATCCGAATCAAGGGATATACCGCCTGATGTCCAGCTATCTCTTCACCTCCGAGTCGGTCTCCGAAGGCCATCCGGACAAGGTTGCCGACCAGATCTCCGATGCGGTGCTGGACGCGATCCTGACCCAGGACCAGCGCGCCCGCGTGGCCTGCGAGACCATGGTCAAGACCGGTGTTGCCATCGTGGCCGGTGAAATCACCACCAGCGCCTGGATCGACCTGGAAGCGCTGACCCGCAAGGTCATCACGGACATCGGCTACGACAGCTCCGACGTCGGCTTCGACGGCGCCACCTGCGGCGTGCTGAACCTGATCGGCAAGCAGTCGCCGCATATCGCCCAGGGCGTGGACCGCAAGAAGCCGGAAGAAATGGGCGCTGGCGACCAGGGCCTGATGTTCGGCTACGCCACCAACGAGACCGACAGCTTCATGCCGGCCGCGATCCACCTGTCGCACCGCCTGGTCGAACAGCAGGCCAAGATCCGCAAGAAGCGCAACTCGCCGCTGTCCTGGCTGCGCCCGGACGCCAAGAGCCAGGTCACCCTGCGCTATGAAAACGGCGTGGTTTCGGCCATCGACGCCGTGGTCCTGTCGACCCAGCACGCCCCGGGCATCAAGCAGAAGGACCTCATCGAGGCCGTCCGCGAAGAGATCATCAAGCCGGTGCTGCCGGCCAAGTGGCTGCACAAGGGCACCAAGTTCCACATCAACCCGACCGGCAAGTTCGAGATCGGTGGCCCGGTGGGCGACTGCGGCCTGACCGGCCGCAAGATCATCGTCGACACCTACGGCGGCTGGGCCCGTCACGGTGGTGGCGCCTTCTCCGGCAAGGACCCGTCCAAGGTCGACCGTTCGGCTGCCTACGCTGCCCGCTACGTCGCCAAGAACGTGGTTGCCGCCGGCCTGGCCGATCGTTGCGAAGTGCAGGTTTCCTACGCCATCGGCGTGGCTGAGCCGACCTCGATCTCGGTCACCACCTTCGGCACCGGCAAGATCAGCGACGACAAGATCGAGAAGCTGATCCGCAAGCACTTCGACCTGCGCCCGTACGGCATCATCAAGATGCTGGACCTGGTCCACCCGATGTACCAGCAGACCGCGGCCTACGGCCACTTCGGCCGCAAGCCGAAGGAGTTCAGCTACCTCAACGGCGAAGGCGAGACCGTCAACGCCACGGCCTTCTCCTGGGAGAAGACCGACCGCGCCGCCGCCCTGCGCGCCGATGCGAAGCTGAAGTAAAGCCTGCGGGTAGAGCCGACGGGTAGAGCCGACTGTTAGTCGGCTCACGTTGAAGAAGGGCCGCGCAAGCGGCCCTTCTGCTTCATGGTAGAGCCGGCCGCTGGCCGGCTTTTTCATGGCCTGTGGAGTGCAGCCCGCCAGCCGTCTTGCAAAGCAGTCCCTGCCACGCCAGCATGCAGCCCTCTATCAAGGAAGATGGCGCATGATTTCCCGACTGCTCGACCGCTGGTTCAAGGACAAGCCCACCCCCGAGGCATTTGCCGCGAAAGTCATCCAGACCGCGCGCCGGCTGGGCATCGACAAGCCGCTGGACTACCAGGCCGATCAGTTCCGCATCGTCTATGACGGCGGTTCGTTCTTCAACCTGCACAACGCCTACTCGGCCTACCTGGACGTGGAACGCGGCCGCCAGCGCGAGGTGCTGGAACGTTTCACCAGCATCCTGGGCATGGCAGACGAGGAACCGCTGCCGTTTGCCGAGATCCGCGACCGTCTGCGCCCGGTGATCCGCAACCGCAACCTGCTCGACCAGATCATCCTGCAGGAGATGGAAGAAAACGGCCTCGACGCGCGGGTGTCCCTGCAGTACCGCCCGCTCACCGGCGAATGCGTGGAACTGCTGGCCGTGGACTACGACCAGCACACCGCGACCCAGACCCGCGACCTGCCCGAGGACTGGGGCATCACCCTCGACCAGGCATTGGCGATCGCGCGCGACAACCTGCGCGCACTGGACGATGCGCCCTTCATCGAGATCGCCCCGGGGCTGTTCCGCTCCGCCTGGAGCGATGCCTATGACAGCAGCCGCGTGCTGCTGCCCGAACTGCTGCACCGCCTTCCCCTGGCAGGCCCGCCGGTGTTCATGATGCCGACCCGCGACGTGCTGCTGGTGGCCGGTGAACGTGATGAAGAAGCGCAGCAGGCGATGATTGCCCAGGCCAGCGAGGCCATGGACGATGGCCGGGTGATCAGCGGCGACATGCATCACTACGTGGAAGGCCAGCTGCAGCCCTTCACCCCGGCCAGCGAAGCACTGCAGCAGGCACTGCGCGCCCTGCGCCTGCAGCTGCACGCGGGGCTGTACGCCACCCAGAAGGAACAGCTGGACAAGGTGCATGAGCTGCACGCGCACGACGTGTTCGTGGCCAACTTCATCGTCGACGGCAGCAACCATATCTCCATCGGCTGCTGGTCCGAAGGCGTGGAAACCTCACTGCCGCAGACCGACTTCATCGCGCTGGTGGTGGAAGAGAGCGATACGCAGATGGTGGAGTGGCACGTGGCGATGCGCGAATTCGGCCACCTGCTGGAAGCCGATACCCGGCACATCCACCCGCCGCGCTACCTGACCCGCGGCTTCCCCGACGCGGACCTGCGCACGCGCGTGCAGCCCGCCTGACGCGTCCCGTGCCATGGGCGCGGCCGGGCACGCCCGGCCCGCGCCCGATACAATCGGCGCATGTCGACCGAACTGAAAACCCACCAGCTGTCCATGACCGTGCTGATGTCGCCGGACATGGCCAATTTCTCCGGCAAGGTCCACGGTGGCGCCATCCTGCGCCTGCTCGACCAGGTTGCCTACGCCTGCGCCAGCCGCTACGCGGGCAGCTACGTGGTTACCCTGTCGGTGGACCAGGTGATGTTCCGGCAGCCCATCGCGGTGGGCGAACTGGTCACCTTCCTGGCCTCGGTGAACTACACCGGCACCTCGTCGATGGAAATCGGCATCAAGGTGGTGGCCGAGGACATCCTCAAGCGCAGCGTGCGCCACGCCAACAGCTGCTTCTTCACCATGGTGGCCGTGGACGAGGAAGGCCGGCCGACGGCGGTGCCGCCGCTGCAGCCGGCCAGTTCGGATGAGAAACGCCGGCAGGCCGCCGCGCAGATCCGCCGCCAGCTGCGGCAGGAAATGGAACAGCGGCACCTGGAACTGCTGGCCTCGAACCCGCCGTCGCCGGAAGACTGACCGCGAACCCGGTAGTGCCGGCCGCTGGCCGGCAACCTCGCGCGCTGCCAGGCATCATGAGGGTGCCGGCCAGCGGCCGGCACTACTCTTCCTGTTCGGGCAGATAGGGCGACAGGAAAGACTCGATGTTCAACAGTGGATCGGCCTGCGCGAGTGCGGCCGACGCGTCCACCGACGACACCATGAACATGTAGTAGTCGTACCCGAAGTGAACTTCGGCGCTCTCGCCCACCAGCTTGCACCAGATGACGTTGCGCAGCGCATCGCGCGCCACCCGCTCGATGCCGTCCAGATCCAGCAGCTGGCCCTCGTGGTAGCCGCGTGAGTCACGCCGTTCAAGCGACTGGATGCTCAGTGACTCGACACCGATACCGACGCAGAAACGCCTGATAGCGTCCAGATAGGCATCCTCGACAACGAGGTAATCCTCGAGGCTCACCCGCTTGCCGACATCGCCGAAGTCCGTCCACTCTTCAGGCGATGAGCAGAGGTAGCCCTCGGGCATCCGCTGCCAGTACTTGGTGATACGCCAGGAATGCTTCATGGGGCGAGAGGATAACGGAACCGATATCGCGGTAGTGCCGGCCGCTGGCCGGCTATCTCGCACGTGCTGCCAGACATCATGAGGTTGCCGGCCAGCGGCCGGCACTACCCTTTCGAGCTCGCCGGGCATGGCCCGGCGCTACCGTGAATTGCCGGTTGGGTAGCGCCGGGCCATGCCCGGCGGATGCATCTCAGCCGGTGTTCTGCACGCCCTGCGAAACGCCGTTCACGCACGCCACCAGGGCGCGCAGCAGATCGTCATCCTCGCGCCCGCTGGCCCGCCAGCGCTGCAGCAGGTCCACCTGCAGCACGCTGATCGGATCCACGTAGGGATTGCGCAGGCGGATCGACAGCGCCAGCCGCGCGTCGTGGTCCAGCAGCGTCTGCTGGCCCATCAGCGCCAGCAGCCAGTGCCGGGTCAGCTCAAGCTCCTTCTGCACCTGCGGGAAGAAGCGCCTGTGCAGGTCGCCGGACAACTGCGAGAACTGTTCGGCAATGGTGATATCGCCCTTCGACAGCACCATCGCGATGTCGTCGAGGAAGGTGCGGAAGAACGGCCAGTCACGCGCCATCGCGCGCAGCGTCTGTTCGTGGCCGGCATCGACCGCGGCCTGCAGGCCACTGCCCACGCCGTACCAGCCGGGAATGACCGCACGCGCCTGGCTCCAGGCGAACACCCAGGGGATCGCGCGCAGGTTGCCCAGCGCCGCGTCCTGGCCCAGCCGGCGCGACGGCCGCGAGCCCAGCGTCATCCGCTCGATCACATCGATCGGCGTGGCCGTGCGGAAGTAGTCCATGAAGCCGGGCTGCCCAACGAAGGCACGATACACCTCGCTGCTGGCCGCAGACACCACATCCATCACCGGCCGCCAGTCGTCCTCGCGCGGCTCGGGGGCGCGTGGCCGCAGGCTGGCGCGCAGCACCGCGCCGGTGGCCTGTTCCAGCGAGCGCAGCGCCAGCGCGCGGATGCCGTACTTGCGATGGATCACCTCGCCCTGCTCGGTCACCCGCAGGCGCCCATCGATGCTGCCGCGCGGCGATGCATCCACGGCGTGGGTGGTCTTGCCGCCACCACGGCTGATCGAACCACCACGGCCATGGAAGAACGTCAGGCGGATGCCAGCCTCGGCGGCCACCTCCAGCAGTTCCACCTGCGCACGCTGCAGGCCCCAGCGCGATGCCGCGATGCCGCCATCCTTGCTGCTGTCCGAGTAGCCGAGCATCACCATCTGCACGTCGTCGCGTGCACGCAGGTGCGCGCGGTACACCGGGTCGTCCAACAGGTCGCGCAGCGTGGCAGTGCCGCGCTTGAGGTCATCCACGGTTTCAAACAGCGGTGCGATGTCGAGCGGCACCGCGCCATCGGCATCGACCAAGCCACCCCGCCGCGCCAGCGCCAGCACCGCCAGCACGTCGCCGCGGTCATGCGCCATGGAAATGATGTAGCTGCCCAGTGCATCCCCGCCATGCCGCGCACGCGCATCGGCCAGCGCCGCGAACACCGCATCCAGGCGCTGGTTGCCTTCGTCATCACTGCCGGGCAGTGCAGTTTCACCACTGGCATGCGGGCCCAGCAGGCGCGCACGGCCCAGCGCATCCAGTGCCTGCCATGCGTCATCGCCGCCCAGCACCGCGGCCAGTGCACGTGCATGCACGCTCGATTCCTGGCGCACGTCCAGCCGCGCCAGGTGGAAGCCGAAGGTCTTCACCCGCCACAGCAAGCGCTGCACCGCGAAGCCACCGGCGTGTTCGCCACGGTTGGCGCGCAGGCTGTCGAGGATCAGCTGCAGGTCGTCGATCAGTTCATCCGGGCCGGCATAAGCCCCTTCGCCATCGTCCAGCGTGGCCTGCAGGCGCGCGCGCATGCGGTCGTTGAGCAGGCGGTACGGCATGTCGGCGTGGCGCGGGCGCGACTGCACCTGTGGCAGCAGCTGCTGGTAGTGCGCCACGCGCGCCTGCAGTGCGTCGCTCACGCCCACCCGTTCGGTGGACTGGCTGAGCAGGCTGGCCAGCTGCAGCAGTTCCTTCTGGTAGCGCCCCAGCACGGCCTGCCGCTGTGCATCCAGCGTGTTGCGGATGGTGCTGGCATCCACGTTCGGGTTGCCGTCCATGTCCCCGCCCACCCAGGTACCGAAGCGCAGCAGGCGCGGCAGCGGCAGTTCCTCGCCATAGGTATCGCGCAGCGCCTGCTGCAGCGATTCGTACAGCACCGGAATCACCCGGTACAGCACCTGCACCAGGTAGAAGCCAACGTGCTCGCGTTCGTCGTCGACCGTGGGCCGCACCGGCGAGGAATCGGTGGTCTGCCACGACGCCGTGAGCGCCATGCGGAAACGCGCGGCATCGGCAGCAGCCTCGCCCGGCGTGCGCTGGCCATCCAGGTTGTCCACCAGGCTGGCCACCATCAACTGTTCTTTTTCCAGCAGCGCGCGGCGCACCGCTTCGGTGGGGTGCGCGGTGAACACCGGTTCGATGTCGATGCGCGGCAGCCACTGCGCCAGCTCGTCCAGGCCCACGCCCTGCGCCTTCAGGTGCTGCAGCGCATCCTGCAGGCCATCGGGCTGCGCAGCGGCAGTGCCCGCACGCTGGTAGTCGCGGCGGCGGCGGATGCGGTGCACGCGCTCGGCGATGTTGACTACCTGGAAGTACGTACTGAACGCACGCACCATGGTTTCGGCCTGCTGCGGCGTGCGCCCGGCCAGGCCATCGGCCAGCTCGGACAGCGGTGCCTGGTTCTCGCGCCGCGCGATGGCGCGGGTGCGCACGTCCTCGACATCATCGAGGAACGCGGCGGAAACCTGTTCGACCAGCAGGTCGCCGACCAGTGCGCCCAGCCGGCGCACATCATCGCGAAGCGGAAGATCGGGGGAAGCGAATTCGATGCTGCTGCGGTACTCGTTCATCGGCGACGCACGAACCTCGGGGCATGATCCGTCGCCAAGCCTACCCCAGTTCGAAGCCGTTGCTGCGTTGCAGAAATGGTTTCATCTGGTAGTGCCGGCCGCTGGCCGGCAACCTCAGGCTGCGTGGGTCCATGAGGTTGCCGGCCAGCGGCCGGCACTACCAGGTACGGTCAGCGCTTCTTCTTCGCCTTGCCCTGCTCGGCCGGGCCGATGGTCTGTTCCAGCCAGCGCTCGCTCTCGGCCAGCATGGTCATGATCGACTCGCGTGCGCGGTAGGCATGCGATTCGTTCGGCAGCATCACCAGCCGTGCCGTGCCGCCCAGGCCCTTCACCGCGGCGAACATGCGCTCGCTCTGCAGCGGGAACGTGCCGGAGTTGTTGTCGTCCACGCCGTGGATGAAGAGGATCGGATCCTTGATCCTGTCGGCGTAATTGAACGGCGCCATCTTCTGGTACACGTCCTGCGCCTGCCAGTAATTGCGCTCCTCGGCCTGGAAACCGAACGGGGTGAGCGTGCGGTTGTAGGCGCCGCTGCGGGCGATGCCGGCCTTGAACAGGCGGGTGTGCGCCAGCAGGTTGGCGGTCATGAACGCACCGTAGGAATGGCCACCGATGGCGATGTGCTCGCGGTCGGTCACGCCACGGCGCACCACTTCATCCACGGCGGCCTGTGCATTGGCCACCAGCTGTTCGATGTAGGTGTCGTTGGGCTCCTTGTCGCCCTCGCCGATGATCGGCATGGTCGGGCTGGCCAGCACTACGTAGCCCTTGGCCAGGAACGCCTGCGGCCCCCAGTAGCTGATCGCGTTGAAGCGGTACGGCGAGTCGGTCACCTGGCTGGCGGCCGCGGCGCTCTTGAACTCACCCGGGTAGGCCCACATCAGCAGCGGCCGCGGGCCATCGCGCTTGGGGTCGTAACCCGGCGGCAGCAGCAGCGTTGCGGTCAGGTCCACGCCATCGGCACGCTTGTAGCGGATCTGCTCCTTCTGCACGCCCTTCAGCTGCGGCAGCGGGTGTGCGAAGTGGGTCAGCGCGCGCGGTGCGGCATCGACCTGCGCCAGCGACTGCACGTAGAAGTTGCTCGGCGCGTCCGGGCTTTCGCGGGTCAGCAACAGCGATTCGCCTTCCTGGTCCAGCAGCGCGACCGGTGCCGAATACACCGGCGCCTGCGAATGGAACAGGCGGGTGGCCTTGCGGCTTTCGATGTCGAAGCGGTCGACGAACGGACGATCGCCTTCCGGCGAGGCACCCTGCCCATACAAGAAGATGCTGCGGCCATCGGCGGTGGTCTGCAGGCGGCTGCGGCCGTTGACGTCGCGCACCACGCCGGCGCGGCCCGGATCGTTGTAGCGGTCCTGCGCATCGCGGTCCCACAGCAGCTGCGGCGACTGCGCCGCATCGTCCGGGGCGATCCGCCAGGTCTTGGTGTTGCGCGTCTTCCACCACGATTCACTGAGCAGGGCCAGGTCGCCACGGCCCCAGGTGATGCCGGCAAAGCGGCTGCCCAGCTGGGCCAGGGTCACCGGCGGCTTCTCGAACGGCGCGGCCTGCATGAACACCGCATCGCGCACCTTCGCGTCGCGGTTCGGATCACCACCGTCCTGCGCTTCGGCCCAGACCAGGGTGGCCGGCGCATCGGCGCGCCAGCTGATGTCGCGCACGCCGGTCACTTCGGCATCATTGCCGGTCGGCAGGCCCTCCACCAGCGGGCGCGAGGCCACGCTGTGGGCCAGCTGGCCGTTGCGGTCGAGCACCTCGATGCGGCGCGGGAAGCTGCCCACCGGCACCACGTACGAATACGGGCGCTGCACGCGCTGGCTGAGCAGGTAGTTGCCATCCGGCGACACGCTCAGGCCCAGGTAGATGCCCGCCATGCCGATGGCACGCGCCTGCCCGTCCAGGCTGACCTGCATCGGCTGGGCGTTGGCGTAGTAGTCGAACAGCTTCGCATCGGCCTGGTTCTTCAGCAGATCCTGGTAGGTGCGGATGGACACCACGCCGGTGCTCTTGCCCGTCTGCTGCACGGCCGGGCCGGTGGGGATGCCATCGGCCGGCGGCGGGTCGCCCGCGTTGGCCACGCGGGTCATCACGATCAGGCCGCGGCTGTCGGGCAGCCACTGGTAGCCATCGCCGAACACGGTGTTCAGGTCGGTGCGGACGCGGCGTGCGCTGGCGCTGGCCACATCAACCAGCCACAGCTCGTTGGCACCGCTGGCGGCGTCGACCTGGTTGAAGGCCAGCCACTTCTGGTCGGGCGACCAGGCCAGGCCTGCAATCGACAGCTGCGGCGGCAGGCCGCTGATCTGCAGTTCCTTGCCGTCGGCCACGTTCATCAGCCACAGCTTCTCGCCGAAGCTGAAGCGGCTGTCGGAGAACGTGCGCGGGTTGATGCGGATGCCGGCCAGCTTCAGTTCCGGCTGGGCCACCACCTGGATCGACGGCAGCGACGGCATCTGCATCAGCGCGGCCACGTCGCGGCGCGGCGACAGGAACAGGCTGGGCGCACGCGGCGCATCAACCACCGCCTGCAGCGCGGCCGACGGCAGTTCATAGCCGGTCTCGCCCTTGGCCGCCGCCACCTGCGGGCTGTCGGCGGACCAGGCCTGCGGGACCACCGCCAGCAGGGCCATGGACAGGACCAGGCCGGTCCAGCGCCGGCTGCGGCGCGCGTGCTTGCTCATCGATCTTCCTGTTTTGTATGCGTGAAGACCCTCGACCTTAACAGGCACCGACCCGCGCCCCATCTGCCGATGGTTGGGTCGCTCCGGTTCCGCCCCGGGGCCGCGATATACTGGGCGTTCTCCCCTGCCGAGGGGCGCTGCGACCGGAACCCATGAGGCCCGGCCAGGCTCGGTAAGGTGGCTTTGTAACAACGGCGCCCGGCTAGATGCGAGTACCCGCTCGCCCACAACCGGAGCTACTGCATGAACGCTGTTGCCAAGACCTTCTCCACCGAAGGTGACTACAAGATCCGCGACATCACCCTGGCCGACTGGGGTCGCAAGGAACTGGACATCGCCGAGCACGAGATGCCGGGCCTGATGTCGATCCGCCGCAAGCACGCCACCAGCCTGCCGCTGAAGGGCGTGCGCGTGACCGGCTCGCTGCACATGACCATCCAGACCGCGGTTCTGATCGAGACCCTGAAGGACATCGGCGCCGACGTGCGCTGGGCCTCCTGCAACATCTTCTCGACCCAGGACCACGCCGCTGCGGCCATCGCCGCCACCGGCACCCCGGTGTTCGCCTGGAAGGGCGAAACCCTGGAAGAGTACTGGGACTGCACCCTGGACGCGCTGACCTTCACCCTGGCCGACGGCACCCTGACCGGCCCGGAGCTGGTGGTGGACGACGGCGGTGACGTGACCCTGCTGATCCACAAGGGCTACGAGCTGGAAAACGGCAGCGACTGGGTCAACACCGCCTCCTCCTCGCACGAAGAACAGGTCATCAAGAACCTGCTCAAGCGCGTGGCCACCGAGCGCCCGGGCTACTGGGGCCGCGTGGTGAAGGACTGGAAGGGCGTCTCCGAAGAGACCACCACCGGCGTGCACCGCCTGTACCAGCTGGCCCAGGCCGGCACCCTGCTGATCCCGGCGATCAACGTCAACGACTCGGTCACCAAGAGCAAGTTCGACAACCTGTACGGCTGCCGCGAGTCGCTGGCAGATGGCCTGAAGCGCGCGATGGACGTGATGCTGGCCGGCAAGGTGGCCGTGGTCTGCGGCTACGGCGACGTGGGCAAGGGCTGCGCCGCGTCGCTGCGTGCCTACGGCGCGCGCGTCATCGTCACCGAGATCGACCCGATCTGCGCCCTGCAGGCGGCGATGGAAGGCTATGAAGTCAACACCATCGAATCGACCCTGGGCCGTGCCGACCTGTACGTCACCACCACCGGCAACAAGGACATCATCCGCATCGAGCACCTGAGCGCGATGAAGGACCAGGCCATCGTCTGCAACATCGGCCACTTCGACAACGAGATCCAGGTCGATGCGCTGGTGGGCTTCAAGGGCGTGCAGCACGTCAACATCAAGCCGCAGGTGGACAAGTACATCTTCCCGAACGGCAATGCGATCTTCCTGCTGGCCGAAGGCCGCCTGGTGAACCTGGGCTGCGCCACCGGCCACCCGAGCTTCGTCATGTCCAACTCGTTCGCCAACCAGACCCTGGCCCAGATCGACCTGTGGGCCAACAAGGACAGCTACGAGAAGAAGGTCTACCTGCTGCCCAAGCACCTGGACGAAGAAGTGGCCCGCCTGCACCTGGAAAAGATCGGCGTGAAGCTGACCACCCTGACCCAGGAACAGGCCGACTACATCGGCGTGCCGGTGGAAGGCCCGTTCAAGCCGGACCACTACCGCTACTGATGCCATGCGGGGTGCCGGCCAGCGGCCGGCACTACCCGTGCACGCAGCACACGGAACGGGCGCCTTCGGGCGCCCGTTCTGCGTTGGCATTCGGTCATGCACCACGCATCCACGCATGGCGTGGATCTACTGGGGCCGGCAGTAGATCCACGCCATGCGTGGATGCGCTCCGGCAGGAGCCTCGGTCAAGGCAATGCGTCCCGCGCGCGCTACGATGCCCCCATGACCCCCGCCATCAACCTGCTCAAGCGCGAAAAGATCGCCCACACCGTGCGCAGCTACGTGCACGACGCGCATGCCGAATCCTACGGCGGCGAAGCCGTGGAGAAACTCGGCCTGGACCCGGCCCAGGTGTTCAAGACGCTGCTGGCCAGCACCGAAACCCACGAACTGCTGGTGGCGATCGTGCCGGTGGCCGGGCAGCTGGACCTGAAGGCGCTGGCCGAAGCCGCCGGCTGCAAGAAGTGCGAGATGGCCGCGGCCGATGCTGCCCAGCGCGCCACCGGCTACCTGGTCGGTGGCATCAGTCCGCTCGGGCAGAAGAAGCGCCTGCGCAGCTTCCTCGATGCCAGCGCGCAGTCACTGCCGGCGATGCACGTCAGCGCCGGTCGCCGCGGCCTGGAAGTGGAACTGGCGCCGGCCGACCTGTTGCGGCTCACCGCAGGGCACTACGCGCCCATCGGGAAGGCCCGCTGATGTCCGCCGCAGATGTCCTGCTGCAGGACCTGCTCAGTGGCGATGCCACGCGCATCCATGCCTCGGCAAGCCGGGTCGCGGTGACCTTCGATCACGCGCTGCTTGGTGCACTAGCGCCGCATGCGGACCGTATCGAACGTGCCTGCGCCGGGGTCACACTCGGCGGCGCACTGCTGGCCAACCAGGTGCATCCGCAGGCGGCACTGCAGCGCCTGCGTTACTGGCAGGCGCAGGCCGGCTGCCTGTGCGCGCTCACGCCGACGTATCTGTTCTTCGACCCGCGCAGGCTGATCGAACAGGGGCAGATGCGGTTGCTCTCGGTGGGCGAAGCCGAGGACGGTTTGGCCGAATGCCACCACGTCGCCTGCACGCAGTGCGGCCAGCACTGGGAAGCGACCGACCGCGAATACCATTACCCATGGTGGGAGTGGAAAGCCGCCTGACGGAAGAGCATCCACGCATGGCGTGGATCTACCGGGGCCGGAGACTTACGGCCGCCAGTTGGCGTTGTTCTCCCAGAACTGCACGGCGCGCTGGTAGGCCTCGCGGTCCAGCGGAACGCCGGAACCACCCTCCTCCACGCCCAGCGCATTGCGCATCATGGTGATCGGCGCCATCGGCACTTCTTCCGGCTCGGCGGTGTAGATGCATCCGACGATGCCCCAGTCCGCGTCGATCGGTGAGCCTTCCTTCGCCAGCTGTTCGGCGCTGTACAGGATCACCACCAGGTAATTCGCGCGCGGCGATTCCACGCCCTCGAACCAGCGCACCAGCACCGGCAGTTCCTCGCGGTTGCGCGCCTCGTAGCCGCTGTGCAGCAGGTGGCGGTTGGCCTCGGTGACCGGCACGGTCAGGCAGCGCGTGCCGGTCCAGTTCTCGTAAACGAACAGTTTGCAGAACGGCGCATAGCCGTCGAGCATCTTCAGCGGCGCATGCGCATTGAGGTGCGCCTGGAACTGCTCGGCGCTGATGTCCTGGATGGTGTTGGCGCGCGGCACGCGCGGGAACAGGCGGGGACGGGCGAATTCAGTGAGGACGATGGACATGGCGTGCACGGGCGGGAACAGGTCATCAGGGTAACGGTCGATGCGCTTGAAGTCTGCTTCACATTTGACGGCCACAGTGCGCGTACATCTCCCGGAGAGTCCTGCATGAACCGCTTCCACCGCCCTCTGCTGTCCGGCCTGTTGGCCCTCCTTCTCCCCGCTGCCTTGTCCCTCCCTTCCATATCTGCCGCATCACCGCGGGTGCTGCTCGTGGTCAGCAGCGAAGGCCGGGACCAGGGCAAGACCCGGCCGGGTTTCGAGATGGACGAATTCGCGCAGGCCTGGCTCATCCTCAAGCAGAACGGCTTCGACATCGACGTGGCAAGTCCGCGAGGTGGCGCCGTCGAGGCTGACAAGTACAACCCCTCCGAGGCTTTCAATGCCGCCGTCCTTGCCGATCCGCAGGCCATGGGCAAGTTGGCCGCAACCGTGCCCACCGCACAACTGCGTGCCAGCGACTACCAGGGCGTCCTGGTGATCGGCGGCAAGGGTGCCATGTTCGATCTTCCCGTCGATACGGCCCTGCACGCCACGATTGCCGGAATCTGGCAGCAGGGCGGGTTGGTCGCGGCGGTGTGCCATGGCCCGGCGGCGCTGGCAGGTGTTCGCCTTGCCGATGGCCGGGCAATGGTGGATGGCCGCGCCATGACCGGCTTCACAGAAGAGGAAGAAGCGCTGTTTGGCAAACGCTGGGCGAAGGAATTCGCGTTCCAGCTTGAACCGCGCATGCGCGAGCTGGGGGCACGCTGGCAGGAGGCACCGTTGATGATGCCGAAAGTGGTGGTCGATGGACGCCTGCTGACGGGCCAGAACCCGTTCTCGACCGCCGCGCTGGCCGATGCCTTCGTGCGCGCCAGCGGACGCGTGCCACTGGCGCGCCAGGCATGGCGCGACGAGCGCAGCATGGCGCTGGTGGAGCAGCACCTGCAGCAGCGCGATGGACGTGCGGCACGAGAACTGGCGCAGCGCCCCTCCGACCATCACGTTGAGTTGATCGGCATGCTGGGCTTCTACCAGCTGAAGGGCGCCAAGGATGCCAGCGCGATCACCGACGCGCTGTCCATCATGCAGTTGGCCAGCCCGCATATGGACGAACCGAGGCTGCAGGTCGCGATGGCAGAAGCCCACTGGCGCCTGGGCCGGACCGAACTGGCCCGTTCGCAGGTACTGGCTGTGCTGGAAAAGCAGCCCGGACTGGACGAAGCTAGCGCTCTCCTGGCCCGCATGCAGCCCTGACCATGGACGCCGAGCGTCTGCGCCTGCTGTTGATTGAAGACAACCTGCCGTTGGCATCGGCCATCATCGATATGCTGCAGGCGCATGGCCATCTGGTCGATTTCGCCGCTGACGGACACCTCGGGCTGCAGTTGGCGCTGGCATCACCGCCGGATGTACTGCTGCTCGATATCGGGTTGCCCGGCATCGATGGCACGACCGTCTGCCATCGGTTGCGCGAACGCAGCGATCGGCACGTCCCGGTGCTGATGCTGACCGCACGAGATGCGATCGGCGACAAGCTGCAGGGCTTCGCTGCGGGCGCAGATGACTATCTGGTCAAGCCCTTCGACGACGCCGAACTGCTCGCCCGCTGTCTCGCCCTCGCCCGCCGCCATCGCGTGGGTCAACCGAACCTCCTGCAGGTTGGACCGCTGAGCATCGACCGCCGCAGCGGCCAAGCCTGGCGTGCCGGAATACTGCTGGAACTGGCACAGGTTCCGCAGAGCATCCTGCTCGTACTGGCCGAGGCCTGGCCGCGAACGGTCACGCGCAGCGAGCTCGTTCAACGCCTGTGGGGTGATGAGGCGCCGCCTTCCGATCCGCTGCGATCGCACCTGTATCTGTTGCGGCAGGTACTGGACAAGCCGTTCGAAGGCGAGATGCTGCGCACCGTTCACGGTGTCGGCTTCCGTCTGGAAGCCTCGCCATGAGGCCGCGGCCAACCCAGCGCCTGCGCCGTCGACTGGTGATCACATTCACCGCCTTCGCGCTGTTCACCGCCATGGTGTTCGGCACCTATTCGCTGGTATTCATGTACGTGGTGGAAGACAGCATCTTCAACGCCCAGCTGGACCGTGAAGCGCGGGCCCAGCTTGCCCGCCACGCGCGCGAAGGGGACTGGGGGACGCCTGCCGACGCCGCCATCCAGCTGCATTACTCACCCTCGACCTTCCCCGACGATCTGCGCAGCGAGTTCGCAAAGGAACCCTGGCGCTCGGAGTTCGCAGGCGTCGATGGGCGACACTACCATCTCAAGCGGATCGATCCTCCGGCCGGCACCCCGCCTGCGTGGCTTGTGTCGGAAGTCAGCGCACAACTGGTGGTCCGACCGATCCGTGACCGGGTTGTAATGCTGCTGGCCGGTACGGCACTGCTGGTCTTGATCGCGGCGATTGCTCTTGGCATGTGGCTCGCCCATCGCAGCACGCGCTCGCTCTACGTGCTGGTCGAAGAGGTTGAAGCGCTGCAACCGGAACCCGGCCACGGCATGCACCTGGCAGCGCGTTTCGACGATGACGAGATTGGCGTACTCGCGCGTGCGCTCGATGGATTGTCCGCACGCGTCGCCGCCTTCGTCGCCCGCGAACAGGCGTTCACGCGCGATGCCAGCCACGAGCTGCGTACCCCCCTGAGCGTCATCTCCAGTGCGGCAGGCCAACTATCCAGCGAGCCAGCACTGTCCGAGCGTGGCCGCCAGCATGTGCAGCACATCCGCCTGTCGGCACTGCAGCTGCAGCAGGCGATCGCGGCGCTGCTGGCGCTGGCACGGGAAGAAACCGCCAGCCACGGTGCTCCGCCGGTCAAGCTGGTACCGCTGCTGGAACGGGTGATCATCGAGCAGTCTCCGTTGCTGGCCGAGCGGCCTGTCGAGGTAAGGCTGGACGTGCCCAACGGGGCCACGCTGCGTGCGCCCGAGGCTGCCCTGCGCGTAGTCCTGGCCAATCTGGTCGGCAATGCGTTCGCGCATACCGCGCAGGGAGAGGTCCTGATTGCATGGCAGGACGGTCACCTGCTGGTGCACAACACGGCGGGTACATCGCCCTTTCTGGGCAACTGGCCCGAACCGCGGCCCTTCGACAAACGAGATGGTAGTGAGGGCAACGGTCTGGGCCTGGACATCATGCGGCGACTCTGCAGCCACTACGGGCTCGAGCTGGTCATGCAGCATGGCGGCGATGGGGTAGTGGCCCGTTTGAGGGGGCAGTCCGCCGAGCTGTAGCATCAGCTACAACGCCATCCGCTCGCGCAACTCGCGCGCCTGCCGGCGTGAGACTTCCACCTCGCTGCCATCATCCAGCGCCAGGTCGTAGCCATCGCCCACGCTGGGGCTGACCGCGCGGATCCGCCGCAGGTTCACCAGCGTGTTGCGGTTGGCACGGAAGAACAGCTCCACCGGCAGGCGTGCTTCCAGCGCGCTCAGGCTGCGTGCCAGCAGCGCGTTCTGGTCGCGGAACCACAGGCGGGTGTAGTTGCCATCCACCACCAGCCGGCGGATCTCGCCCACGGCGACGAACCAGCACCGCTCGCCATCACGCACGAACACCTGGTCCTGCGCGCTCAAACTGCCACCTGCGGTCACCGGCGGCGCGGCAGGCACATCGCGCTGGCGCACGCGTTCCAGCGCTTCATGCAGGCGCGGCGCTTCCACCGGCTTGACCAGATAGTCCAGTGCATTGGTCTGGAAGGCGCGCACCGCATACGCATCGTAGGCGGTGACGAACACCACGGCCGGCGCCTGTTCCAGGCCATCAAGCACGTCGAAGCCGGTGCCGGACGGCATCTGCACATCCAGCAGCACCAGGTCGGGTTTCAGCCGTGCGATCGCCTCGCGCGCGGCCGGCACGTCATCGGCTTCGCCCACGCACTGCACCCACGGCAGCGCCGCCAGCAGCGTGCGCAGTTCCTGCCGCGCCAGGCGCGCGTCATCGACGATCAGGACACTCAGGTTCGTGCGCATTGCGGGATCTCCAGAAGGGCCTGCATGCGGCCGTCCAACGGTTGCAGATGGAAGCGGCCACCGCGGCCCAGCTGCGAACGCAGGTAGGCCAGGCCGACGCCATGCCCGGCGGTTGCGGCGGCATTGCCTGCGGCGGCCACACCCAGCGGATTGTCGACCTGCAGCCGCAGCAGGCCGCCGCTGCACTGCGCGCTGATACGTACCTCGCCACCGCCGGGACACACAGCGATGCCGTGCTTGATCGCATTTTCCACCAGCAGCTGCAGCGCCATCACCGGCAGGCGCGCCTGAGCGGCTTCGCCACTCACTTCGAAGTGCACCTGCAGGCGCTGTTCGTAGTGCACGGCTTCAACAGCCAGATAATCCTGCACCACGGCCAGTTCATCGGCCAGCACGGCCTCCTCGCTGCGTGCGTGCTCCAGCGCATGGCGCAGCGTGCGCGACAGATCGGTGACCATCTGCCGTGCGCGCTCGGGATCTTCGAGGATCAGCGCGCGCAGGTTGTTCAATGCGTTGAACATGAAGTGCGGGTTCAAGCGCGCGCGCAGCGCATCGCGCTCCAGCGCACTGCGTTCGGCTTCGGCACGCAGGCGCGCAAGTTCGGCCTGGCGCGCACTGCGCACGCCGTGCAGGCCGGCCCACAACGCGGTCCACAGCCCCAGCATCAGCACGGTGTTGAGCCAGTAGAGCAGGCGCGCCACCGGGCGGAAATCACCCGATCGGCCAGCAAAATCCACCCAACCCAGTGCCAGCGCCGGCTGCAGCACCGCCGTCAGCAGCAGTTGCGCCAGTGCTGCACCCAGCAACACCGCCAACGCCAGCCGCAGCACCAGCGCGCCCAGGTCCAGCCGCCACCAGTGGCGCCGCAGGGCCAGCGCGCGCACGCTGCCGCTGATGGCATACAACAGCACGCCCAGGCCGACGCTGATGAGCGTGCTCCCACTGCTGCTGCCGCCACCGAACGCGCCGGTCATGGCCAGGCTGACCACGCAGAACAGCGCCCAGCCGAGGGTGTTGATCAACCAGAAGCGCAGCGTGGAGGTCGATTCGGGCATGGCAATGGCCGGCGGGGACGGAAGGATCAGCGGTGGCTGTCGAGGAACGCCTGCACCTGCCCACGCAGCCATTGCGGATCATCCCACATCAGGAAGTGGTGGCCGGTCGCGCTCAGTTCGATGCGTACACCCGGCAGCGCGGCGTACTGCGACTGGAAGATCGCACGCGCCGACGCTTCGGTCGCACCCATTGCCTGGTAGGACGCCCAGGCGCCCAGCACCAGCGTGGGTGACTGGATACCGGCCACGTCGCTGCGCAGGTCGGTCACCAGCAGCGAGTACATCGCATCGGCGGTGGTGGCGCGATCGCTGTCGCGGCCCCAGCGCTTCAGTTGGGGCAGGCGCGCGGCACTGTTGGTCAGCGGGGCCAGCGCCGCTTCGGCCTGCGCCTGGTAGCTGGCCGGGTCCGCAGCCAGCATGGCCGTGCGCATCTGTTCGGCCAGCGGCTGCACGCTCTGTGCGGTCGCCTGCGGGTTCTGCATGCCCGCGTAGAACGGCAGCGCGTCGACGATGACCAGCGGCCCCAATGCGTCCGGTTCCTTCACCGCCATCTGCAGGGTCAGCACGCCGCCCAGGCTGTGGCCGATCACTGCCGGATGGTCCAGCTTCTGCTCATGCACATAGGCCAGCAGCTGGTCGCGCATGGCCGACAGGAAATCCGCCGGGCGCGGCGCGGCGGCGCGGGTACCGGCAAAGCCCGGCAGCTGCACCAGGTGGCACTGCACGCCCTTCAATGCCAGGCAGGTCTCACGCCAGACCTCGGCGCTGCTGTTCAAACCGGGGATCATCAACAACGGGCGGCCGTGGCCGACCACCTCGACCTGCAGCTTGCCGGTGCCGGTCGGCGCTGCCTCGGCAGCATGGGCGGCGCCCGAGCCGAGCACGGCCATCGCCATGCCCAGCATGGCCAGCCGGGCCAGGGCCTTCATCGCGTAGTACATCGCCAGGATCATCTTCATCGTGTGTTCCTTCCAGGGGCGGGTGCGTGGGGTGTGCGGCCAGCGTGGCCGCGATGGGCGCCGCCGGGGTGCAGTTCCGGAGCAACGGCCGCCACGCCGGGTGAACGGTCGCCACGCCCTGCCGCCTCTTCACGCCCTCATGCTTCACATCCATCTTGATGGAGAGATATACTCAACCGCACCCGCTGCCACCGCCCGTGCCATGACCGCCATCAGCTTCGAGTTCTACCCACCCAAGACCGATGAGCAGCGTGGCCAGCTGGACCGTACCGCCGCCCGCCTGAAGGCGTATGCCCCCGAGTACGTGTCCTGCACCTTCGGTGCCGGCGGCTCCACCCTCAGCTACACCTCCGAGACGGTGCGCCACCTCAACCAGCACCATCGCTTCGATGCGGCGCCGCACCTGTCCTGCGTCGGCGGCACCCGGCAGGAGATCCGCGAGCTGCTCAAGCTGTACCGCGCCATCGGCTGCCGGCGGCTGGTCGCGCTGCGCGGTGACCTGCCCTCGGGCATGGGCTTTCCGGGCGACATGCGCTACGCGGCCGAACTGATCGCCTTCATCCGCGCCGAGCATGGCGATGCATTCCGCATCGAGGTCGGCGCCTACCCGGAAACCCATCCGCAGGCGCCGGATGCACTGACCGACCTGAAGCACTTCAAGGCCAAGATCGATGCCGGCGCCGATGCGGCCATCACCCAGTACTTCTACAACGCCGACGCCTACTTCCACTTCGTCGACGAAGTGCAGCGGCTGGGCGTGCAGGTGCCGATCACCCCGGGCATCATGCCGATCGCCAACTTCAGCCAGCTGCGTCGCTTTTCCGAACAGTGCGGTGCCGAGATCCCGCGCTGGATCAGCCGCAGGATGCTGGCCTATGGCGACGACAGCGAATCGGTGCGTGCGTTTGGCGCCGAAGTGGTGGCCAGGCTGTGCCAGCGCCTGGTGGAAGGCGGCGCGCCAGGGCTGCACTTCTACACGCTGAACCTGGCCAAGCCGACGGTGTCGGTGTTGAAGCTGCTGAACGGCTGAAGGCACACTGCGCTGTCGCTTTCAACGCTACCCTGTCGGCATGAAAGCTGTCCTGTCCCTGCTGCTGGTGCTGCTGTCCGCGGCCAGCATCGATGCCCACGCCCAATCCACGCGCCTGAACCGCTGCACCGATGCGCAGGGCCAGAGCGTCTATACCGACCGCCCGTGTGACAGCGTAGGCGCACAGTCGCGGCGTCCGCCGCCGCCACCGGCCGGCAGCACCCTGCAGCGCGACAGCCTGGGGGCCAGCTGCCCGCGCCGCCTGAGCGAACTGGTGCAGGCCCTGCATGACGCGGTGAACACCCAGGACGTCAACCGGTTGTCCACGCTGTACCTGTGGAGCGCGGTGTCCGACGCCGGCGCGCAGCGCATCCTCGGCCAGCTGGAATCGGTGGTGCGACGCCCGCTGGTGGACGTGGTGCCGGTGTACCCACGGCAGGATGATGAGGTGCAACCGGATGAGGGCCAGAGCCCTGCTGCGCAGGAATCCGACCCGGAGCCGGCGGCGCCGCGGCATCCGGTCGGCCTGCGCCTGGAACAGACCCTGCCGGGCAGTGCGGCGCGCGCGGCGACGGTGCTGGGGCTGCGGCGACAGTACGGGTGTTTCTGGATCACGTTGTAGGGCCGCATCCACGCATGGCGTGGATCTACTGACAGCGGGCGGCCGACCCTGTGGTAGCGCCGGGCCATGCCCGGCGGAAGGCCAGAAGCGCCGCGCTACGCGCTCGCGGGGCATGGCCCCGCGCTACCGGGGTCAGGCTGGCCACAGCCCGCGGATCGCGGCGATGCCCTGCCCGCCGTGGCGACGGGCCTGGCTGACCTGGCCTGCATCCAGCCCGCCCAGCGCGTAGATCGGCAGCGACACCTGCGCCCGCAACGCGGCGAACGCCTCCCAGCCCAGCGGCGTGGCTCCGGGGTGGCTGGCCGTGGCCTGCACCGGGCCGAGGACCGCGAAATCGCAGCCCAGCCGCTGCGCTGCCTGCAGCTGCGCCAGGTCATGGCAGGAGGCCGCCACCAGCTGGCCCTCCGGCAGCGGTCGTTCCTGCAGGGCCAGCAGCTGTTCGCTGCCCAGGTGCACGCCGATGCCGAGCGCGCGGGCCAGTTCGATATCGCGGTTGAGCAGCCATTGCACGCCCTGCCGGTGCGCCTGCAGGGCCTGCTCGATCAGCACCTGCCGCTGCGGGTGCGCGGCCGGCAGGCGCAGCTGGATGCGCTGCTGGCCCGTGGCCACCGCCTGCTGCAGCTGGTCCTGCCAACGCTGCACGCCGCCCTCGCCTTCTTCCGGCGCCGGGGTGATCAGGTAGCGGTCGGGCTGGCGCAGCGCGGCCACCACGGGCAGGTCGGCCGGCGGCATTGAATAGCGGCCCAGCTTGTCCGGCGCCACCCAGGTGATGGCCTGGCCCTCGCGCCCGCGCGGGGTGCCCTTCCAGCTGCGGATGTGCCGCACCTCCAGGGTCAGGTGCTTGTCCGGGTAGTGCTGCGGCACGTCCATGATCCACTCGCCGATCTCGGCCTCGATGCCGAGCTCTTCGCGCAGCTCACGCACCAGCGCCTGCTCGGAACTCTCGCCGGCCTCGCGCTTGCCGCCGGGGAATTCCCACAGGCCGGCCATGTCGCGGTTCTCGGTACGGCGGTTGAGCAGCATGCGGCCACGGACGTCGGTGATGACGCCGGCCACGACATGGATCGATCGTTTCGGGGAAGGCATGGGGACAGGATGCCGAATCGACAGGGCGCCGCGCAATGGCGGCCGCCGGCCCGGCGCGGCCATCGCCCCGGCCACAACGAAGAAGCCCCGCATTCGCGGGGCTTCCTGGGGTCAGCTCAGCTGGCCGTGGCAGTGCTTGTACTTCTTGCCACTGCCGCAGGGGCACGGATCGTTGCGGCCGATCTTCGGCTCGTCACGCTGCAGCGGGCTCCCGCCCTGCTGGGCGGCTTCCACCTGTGCCGCTTCTTCGTCGGCGCTGTAGCTGCCGGCGTCCTGGTGCTGGAACTGCGACTGGCTCAGGCGGGCTTCCACCTGCTGCCGCTCGGCCGCTTCCAGCGCCTGCACTTCCTCGTCGCTGCGGATGCGCACGCGTGCCAGCAGGGTCACCACTTCGCGCTTGACGTTCTCCAGCATGTCCGAGAACAACTCGAAGGCTTCCTTCTTGTACTCCTGCTTGGGCTGCTTCTGCGCGTAACCACGCAGGTAGATGCCCTGGCGCAGGTAGTCCATGCGGGCCAGGTGTTCCTTCCAGCTCTGGTCGAGCACGGTCAGCATGACGTGCTTTTCCAGCGCGCGCATGGTTTCCTCGCCCACGCCGGCTTCCTTCTCGGCGAAGTGCTGGTTGACGCGCTCCAGCACCTTCGCAGCGATGCCTTCGGCGTCCAGTTCCTCGTGCGACTTGACCATGTCCACCAGCGACATCTGCAGGCCGAAGTCCGACTCCAGGGTCGCTTCCAGGCCACGCAGGTCCCACTGCTCGTCCACCGAGTTCGGCGGCACGAAGCGGGCGACCACGTCGAAGATCACGTCGTCACGGATGCCGTCGACGTTGTCCTTCACCGATTCGGCGTCCAGCAGCTCGTCGCGCTGGGCGTAGATCACCTTGCGCTGGTCGTTGTTGACGTCGTCGAAGTCCAGCAGGTTCTTGCGGATGTCGAAGTTGTGGGCCTCGACCTTGCGCTGCGCCTTTTCGATCTGGCGGCTGACCAGGCGGTCCTCGATGACGTCGTCTTCCTTCATGCCCATCATGCGCATGGCCTTCTGCACCCAGTCGGAGGCGAAGATGCGCATCAGGTTGTCTTCCAGCGACAGGTAGAAGCGGGACGAACCCGGGTCACCCTGGCGGCCGGAACGGCCACGCAGCTGGTTGTCGATACGGCGCGATTCGTGGCGCTCGGTGCCCACGATGTGCAGGCCGCCGGCGGCCTTCACCGCGTCATGGCGCTTCTGCCATTCGGCCTTGACCGCCGCCTTCTGCTCGTCGGTCGCGCCCTCGCCCAGCTCGTGGATTTCCGCTTCCAGCGAACCGCCCAGCACGATGTCGGTACCGCGGCCGGCCATGTTGGTGGCGATGGTCACGGCAGCCGGGCGACCGGCGTTGGCAACGATGGTCGCTTCGCGGTCATGCTGCTTGGCGTTGAGCACTTCGTGCTTCACGCCGGCCTTGCTCAGGTGCTCGGACAGCATTTCCGAGGTTTCGATCGAGGTGGTACCCACCAGCACCGGCTGGCCGCGCTTGGCACACTCTTCGATGTCGGCCAGCACCGCATTGAACTTGCCCTTGCGGTTGAGGAACACCTGGTCCGGGCTGTCCTTGCGGATGGTCGGGCGGTTGGTCGGGATGACCACCACTTCCAGGCCGTAGATGCTCTGGAATTCGAACGCTTCGGTATCGGCCGTACCGGTCATGCCGGACAGCTTCTTGTACATGCGGAACAGGTTCTGGAAGGTGATGCTCGCCAGCGTCTGGTTCTCGCGCTGGACCGGCACGCCTTCCTTCGCTTCCACCGCCTGGTGCAGGCCGTCGGACCAGCGGCGGCCGGCCAGGGTACGGCCGGTGAATTCGTCGACGATGACCACTTCGCCGTCGCGCACGATGTAATCCACGTCACGCTGGTAGATGGCGTGCGCGCGCAGGGCGGCGTTGAGGTGGTGGACCACGGTCAGGTTCTGCGGCGCGTACAGGCCTTCGGTCTCGCCGTCGAGGATGCCGGCTTCCACCAGCAGCTGCTCGGCGTGCTCCATGCCCGCTTCGGACAGGTGCACCTGCTTGCCCTTCTCGTCGACCCAGAAGTCGCCCTCGCCGTCTTCCACTTCCTGCTTGACCAGGTTCGGCACGACGCGGTTGACGCGGATGTACAGCTCCGGGGAATCATCGGCCGGGCCGGAGATGATCAGCGGGGTACGCGCTTCGTCAATCAGGATGGAGTCGACTTCGTCGACGATGGCGTAGTGCAGGCCGCGCTGGTAGCGGTCGGCCTTGGACAGCGCCATGTTGTCGCGCAGGTAGTCGAAACCGAATTCGTTGTTGGTGCCGTAGGTGATGTCCGAGGCATAGGCCTCGCGCTTGTCGCTGTGCGGCATGCCCGGGTAGACCACGCCCACGCTCAGGCCCAGCCAGTTGTACAGCTTGCCCATCTGCGCGGCATCGCGGCGGGCCAGGTAGTCGTTGACGGTGACCACGTGCACGCCCTTGCCTTCCAGCGCGTTCAGGTACACCGGCAGGGTCGCGACCAGGGTCTTGCCTTCACCGGTGCGCATTTCTGCGATCTTGCCCAGGTGAAGCACCATGCCGCCGATCAGCTGCACGTCGTAGTGGCGCATGCCCAGCACGCGGCGGCCGGCTTCGCGGCAGACCGCGAACGCTTCGGGCAGCACCTTGTCCAGGGCTTCACCCCCGGCGATGCGCTGCTTGAACTCCGGCGTCTTGGCCTGCAGCTGCTCGTCGGAAAGCTTCTCGATCTCCGGCTCCAGCGCATTGATCTTGGCGACGATGCGGTTGAGCTGGCGCAGCTGTCGTTCGTTACGACTGCCAAATACGCGGGTAAGCAGGCTGTTGATCATTGAAGGAACCGGGTTGGATGGACACAGCGGCCCGGCCTCCCCCCCGGGGATCCGATCGCCGCAAACGAAACAGGGCGCCTGGCGCCCTGTCGATGGCAACACCCATTGTAGCTTGGGACGGACACGAGGGGTTTCAACCCCGTGGGGTAGTGCCGGCCGCTGGCCGGCAACCTCGTTCGGTCACCCAAGGAATTGCCGGCCAGCGGCCGGCACTACCCAAAGCGGGTTCAACCGCGGCTGATGCGGCCGACCGGGGTATTGCCGCCGTCGCCGAGGAACTTGCGCGGGTTGACCACGTTGCCGTTCTCCCACACCTCGAAGTGCACGTGGGCACCGGTGGAGCGGCCGGTGGAACCGGCCTTGGCCACCTCCTGGCCGGCACGGACCAGGTCACCTACCTTCACCACCAGGCGCGAATTGTGCGCGTAGCGGGTGACATAGCCGTTGCCATGGTCGACGTCGACCACGTTGCCGTAGCCGCCCTTCACGCCGGAGAAGCTGACCACGCCATCGGCCACGGACATCACCGGGTCGCCGACGCGGGCGTGGAAGTCCATGCCCTTGTGGGTGGCGGCACCGCGGCCGAACGGGTCGGCACGGGTGCCGAAGCCGGAGGTGACGTAGCTGTTGCGGATCGGCATGCGCGAGGGCACGGCGTTCTGCTGCAGCTGGTGGTCGAACATCAGCGATTCCATCACCGACAATTGGCGGCCTGAAGCAGCGAAGCGCTGCTCCAGCACCTGTAAGTCGGCGTTGACGTCCTTGACCGGGATGTCCGCGGTCGGGCCGCCGGCATCGCCGTCACCCAGGCCGGGGGTCTCGTTGAAGTCGAACTCGCCGTCTTCCAGCTTGCCCATCTGGGTCAGGCGCTCGCCGAGGGCGTTCAGGCGGGTGGCCTGTGCCTGCAGCTCGCCCAGCCGGGCGGCCAGTGCGTTGACCTGGGTCTGCGCATCGCGCTGGACCTTGGCCAGTTCAGCTTCCTGGCGGTCGACCTTGGCCTGCAGGCGCGAGTCGTTCAGCGCGCTGGCGCCAAAGCCACCGGCAAGGCCGATAATGCAGCCTACCCCGAGCACGCTGCCCAGCAGGGCGCGGGGGCGGTCCTCGAAATAGAACCGCAAACGCGCGATCGGCGATTTGGCCTGCCCTTCACGCGTTTTGATTACGATCTTTTTGAATGCCATCAGTGAGTTTTCATGTCTGAGCCGAAATCCAGCGTTCGTCCCGCGACCAGGCCGAAACCGGCACTGGATGCAGTGATGGCGGACAAAAGCGGGAACCCTCTGCGTCGTGCCCTGTGGCTCGATGCGCTGGACCGTCAGTTGCGCCCCCAGTTACCGCCCGCGTTGCGCAACCGTTGCCGGCTGGCCAATGTGGACGGGGAACACCTCATTTTTCTCGTCGAATCACCGGTCTGGCATGCCAAGTTGCGGCTTGCCGAAGCCCAGTTGCTCGACGCGGCCCGGTCCATCGGGCTGAAGGCCACCAAGGTGACCATCAAGACTGCGTCTCCCACTCCCACGCGCTCCCCAGCGCACGACAACCGGAATGGCCCCCACGCAGTTTCAGCCGCCACGCACAAAGGGCTACGCGACGCCTTGGCGGCCCTGCAGGATGCCCCGGTCAAACCGAAGCAAGGGTCCTGAGGACAACGGAGCATCCTGCTCCGATCCCCGTCGCGCGTGTCACCGCAGCGTGAAACATTTTCGGGGGCCGGGTCGCATCCTAGCCGCCCCGGGTGGTCGAGTCGTTAGATTGTTGTTAAATAATCGTTATATTCAGGCTTCCAGACGGTCTGGTTCACAAAACCGTGATCCGGAGCCGACAGTCGCTTTACCCGCTGCGCCATTCAGCCAGCGGCGCCCGGAAACGACAACGCCGCCCTGGAAGGCGGCGTTTTCCTGTTTTATTTCAACAACCTGGAACGATCAGGCGTAGGCCGGGACGGCGTACACCACCGGATCTTCGGCGGTCGGCGACTCATAGGTCACCCACTCCCAGGCGGTGGCGTCGGCCATCAGCGCCCGCACCAGCTTGTTGTTGAGCGCGTGGCCGGACTTGAAGCCCTCGTAGGCACCCAGCACCTGGCCACCGGCCAGGTACAGGTCGCCGATCGCATCGAGGATCTTGTGGCGCACGAATTCGTCGGCGTAACGCAGGCCGTCTTCGTTGAGCACGCGGAACTCGTCGAGCACGATGGCGTTGTCCATCGAACCGCCCAGGCCGAGGTTGCGCTCGCGCATGTACTCCAGGTCGCGCATGAAGCCGAAGGTGCGCGCGCGGGAGATTTCCTTGGTGTAGGCCATCGTCGAGAACTCGATTTCCTGGCGCGACTGCTTGGCCGGGATCATCGGGTGGTCGAACTGGATGGTGAAGCCCAGCTTGTACCCCTCATACGGGGTGAAGCGGGCCACCTTGTCGCCCTCGGTCACCTCCACGGTCTTCAGCACGCGGATGAAACGCTTGGGCGCGTCCTGCTCCACGATGCCTGCCGACTGCAGCAGGAACACGAACGGGCCGGACGAACCGTCCATGATCGGCAGCTCGGCCGAGGACAGTTCGACGATGATGTTGTCCACACCCAGGCCGGCCAATGCCGACATCAGGTGTTCGACGGTCTGGATCTTGGCGTCGTTGCAGGTCAGGCCGGTGCACAGGGTCACTTCGGTGACCAGTTCGGCCTTGGCCGGCACTTCCACCACCGGGTCCAGGTCCACGCGCCGGAACACGATGCCATGGTTGACCGGTGCCGGGCGCAGGGTCATGTAGACCTTGTCACCGCTGTGCAGGCCAACGCCGGTGGCGCGGATCGTGTTCTTGAGGGTGCGTTGCTGGATCATGGGGGTAGACCGGAAGTGACACGCTAGATTAACACGCACGGTCCCATACCCCGGCTGAAACGCCTCTGCAGGCTGCCGGTGGGACACGCGTCAAGCAAGGCGGCCGGGCCCATCCTGGCCCGGCGCCCGCATTATCAGGACATGGTGGCGCAACCCGGGGGGGACAAGCCCCGGGCAGCTCCGCTTAGTCCGCCTGGCGGCGCAGGAAGGCCGGGATGTCCAGGTAATCGTTGGGCAGTTCAGCCGAAGCCGGGGCCGAGGAAGCCGGCGCCGACGGGGTCGAAGCGGCCACGCTGTCGCTGCTGGCACGACGCAGGCCCAGGCCCATGCCGCCGACGGCCTTGGACACGGCGTCGCCACCGTTGTCGAAGTCGCCGAACTCCGGCTGGCCGGTGGTCGCGTTGCGCACCAGCTTGATCGGTGCACGCTCGCCCGGGCGCTGGCTCTTGCTGGCCGAGACACGGTTCAGGCCGGTGGCCACCACGGTCACGCGCACTTCGTCCTGCATGTCCGGGTCGAGCACGGTACCCACCACCACGGTGGCGTCTTCGGAAGCGAAGCCATCGATGGTGCGGCCGATCTCGTCGAACTCGGCCATGGTGAAGTCGGCGCCGGCGGTGATGTTGACCAGGATGCCGTTGGCACCGGCCAGGTTGACGTCGTCCAGCAGCGGGTTCTGGATGGCGGCTTCGGCGGCGGCCTGGGCGCGGTCATCGCCGCGGGCGGTGCCGGTACCCATCATCGCCAGGCCCATTTCGGACATGACGGTGCGCACGTCGGCGAAGTCGACGTTGATCAGGCCCGGACGCACGATCAGGTCGGCGATGCCCTGCACGGCGCCCTGCAGCACGTCGTTGGCGGCACGGAAGGCCTGGATCATGGTGGCGTTGCGGCCCAGCACGGTGATCAGCTTTTCGTTCGGGATGGTGATCAGCGAGTCGCAGTGCTGGCTCAGTTCCTCGATGCCCTTCAGCGCCACCTGCATGCGGCGACGGCCTTCGAACGGGAACGGCTTGGTGACCACGGCCACGGTCAGGATGCCCATTTCCTTGGCCAGCTGCGCCACCACCGGTGCAGCACCGGTGCCGGTGCCGCCGCCCATGCCGGCGGTGATGAACACCATGTCCGCACCCTGCAGCGCGTCCATGATGCGCTCACGGTCTTCCAGCGCGGCCTGGCGGCCGACTTCCGGGTTCGCGCCTGCGCCCAGGCCCTTGGTCACGTTGGTACCCAGCTGCAGCTGCAGCTTGGCACCGCAATTCTTGATGGCCTGCGAGTCGGTGTTGGCGGTGATGAATTCCACGCCATCCACTGCCGAGTTGACCATGTGCGCCACGGCATTGCCGCCGCCGCCGCCCACGCCAACCACCTTGATCACCGCATTGGGTGCCATCTTTTCGATCAGTTCAAAATGCGCCATGTCCGTGTCCTCGTTGTATCCGCTTGTCGGTGGCATGGGCGTTCAGGCCTCCTGCCTTTGCGCGTCATGTTGCCGGTGCGGCTGTGTGGGTTGTGTGTTGCGTTGTTGCGTCGTGTTGCCGGTAATGCAACCGGGCGGACCCGGGTGGTGCAGGTTCCGCGTCAGAATTCGCCGCGGAACCAGGTCTTGAGTTTCTTGAACATGCTGCCCGCGCGTCCGGTCGGCAGCGACGGCCGGCGCGGATGCTCGTTCTGGCTGCCCATCAGCAGCAGGCCCACGCCGGTGGCATGCACCGGGTTGCCCACCACTTCGCCCAGGCCGGTGACGTGCTGCGGAATGCCCACGCGTACCGGCATCTGCAGCATTTCCTCGGCCAGTTCGACCACGCCTTCCATCTTCGAGGCGCCACCGGTCAGCACCAGGCCGGCGCGCACCAGTTCCTCGAAGCCGGAGCGGCGCAGTTCGGCCTGCACCATCTCGAAGATTTCCTCGTAGCGGCCCTGCACTGCCTGCGCCAGCGAATGGCGCGGCATGCGGCGCGGCGGGCGGTCGCCCACCGACGGCACCTGGATGCTTTCCTCGGCGGTGGCCAGCTGGGCCAGGGCGCAGGCGTAGCGCACCTTGATCTGCTCGGCTTCCGGGGTCGGCGTGCGCAGCATGTGCGCGATGTCGTTGGTCACGTGGTCGCCGGCGATCGGCAGCGAGGCGGTGTGGCAGATCGCGCCCTGCACGAACACGGCGATGTCGGTGGTGCCGGCGCCCATGTCCACCAGCACCACGCCCAGCTCCTTTTCGTCGGCGGTCAGCACCGCCACGCTGGAGGCGAGCGAGGACAGCACCAGGTCGTCCACCTGCAGGCCGCAGCGCTGCACGCACTTGCTGATGTTGGCTGCAGCGGACTGCGCGCAGACCACCAGGTGGGCGTGCACTTCCAGGCGCACGCCGGTCATGCCGACCGGGTTGCGGATGCCTTCCTGCGAGTCGTCCAGCACGTACTCGCGCGGGATCGCATGCAGGATCTTCTGGTCAGCCGGGATCGCCACCGCCTTGGCCGCATCGAGCACGCGATCCAGGTCGCCCCAGGTCACTTCGCCGTCGCGGATCGGCACGATGCCGGGCGAGTTCTTGCACTGCACGTGGTTGCCGGAAATGGAGGCGTACACCGAGCGGATCTCGCAGCCGGCCATCAGCTCGGCTTCTTCCACCGCGCGCTGGATCGACTGCACGGTCGATTCGATGTCCACCACCACGCCGCGCTTGAGGCCGCGCGACTCGTGCGAGCCGATGCCGATCACTTCGATCGGATTGCCCGGCGAATACTCGCCCACCAGCGCCACCACCTTGGAGGTGCCGATATCCAGGCCGACGATCAGCGATTTGTCACCCTTGCGATTCATGTCCTTTCCTGCGTTCTTCTGGCCGGGGTCGCGGGTGCGCCGGCCGGCGTGGCCGGCGTTCCCCAGCTCAGGGTGAAACCATTGGTGTATCGGAGGTCGGCGCGCTCGATCGGCGCAGCCTGGTTGGCCAGCTGCGGCAGCACGCGCACGAAGCGCTGCAGGCGCGAGCGGGCATCGTCACGGCCGACCACCACTTCGGTGCCATTGCTCAGCAGCAGCGACCAGCTGCCGCGCGCGTCCATGGTCAGGCGGCGCACGTCCACGCCGGCCGGTGCGAACAGCGCGCGTGCATCGTTGTACAGCTTCACCACTTCTTCGGTCTGGCTGTCCGGGCCATCCAGCTCGGGCAGCTGCAGGTCGGCCAGCTTCTTCGGCGTGGGGAACAGCTTGCCCTGCTCGGACAGCAGGCGGCCTTCGCCCCAGCGCGCGAACGGCTTGTGCTCGATCAGGGTCACTTCCAGCACGTCCGGCCACTGCTTTCGCACGCGCGCGCTTTCCACCCATGGCAGTTTTTCCAGGGCGTCCTGCGCGTCCTGCAGCTTGACCGCGAAGAAGCCGGCATGCGCGTACGGCAGCAGCACCTGCTGCAGTTGTTCCGGCGGTACCCGCTTGAACTCACCGTGCACGCGCAGCTTCGCCAGCGGCCAGCGCTCGGCGCCGACCCAGCCATTGACCACGGCCACCACCGGCAGTGCAACCACCGACAGGGCCAACAGCCAGACGAAGATGCGCAGCAGCGCGTTCATGCGTGCGTTGCCTCCAGGGTCTGTTCCAGCACGCGCCACACCAGTTCCTCGAAACCGATGCCAGCCTGCGCTGCAGCCTTGGGCACCAGCGAGTGGCTGGTCATGCCCGGCGCGGTGTTCACTTCCAGCAGGAAGAAGCGGCCACTGGCGCGGTCGCGCATCACGTCGACGCGACCCCAGCCACGGCAGCCGGCAGCACGGAACGCGGCCAGGGCGATGCGGCGGATCTCGTCTTCGTCGGCGCCGTCCAGGCCCGGGCACAGGTACTGGGTGTCCTCGGCGATGTACTTGGCGTTGTAGTCGTACCACTGGCCCTTTGGCACGATGCGGATCGACGGCAGCGCGACATCGCCCAGGATGGCCACGGTCAGCTCGTCGCCCACCACCATCTGTTCCATCAGCAGCTGGCCGTCGTAGCGCGCAGCCAGGGCCACCGCCTCGTCCAGGCCGGCCTCGTCGGTCACCCTGCTGATGCCCACGCTGGAACCTTCGTTGGCCGGCTTGACCACCACCGGCAGGCCGAGTTCGGCCGCGTTGGCGTGCACGTTCTCCGCGGTCACCTTGCGGTACTGCGGGGTCGGCAGGCCCAGCGACAGCCACACCTGCTTGGTGCGGATCTTGTCCATGCTCAGCGCCGAACCCAGCACGTCGGAACCGGTGTACGGCACGCCGAAGGCGTCCATCAGGCCCTGCACGATGCCGTCCTCACCGCCACCGTTGTGGCCGTGCAGGATGTTGAACACGCGGTCGATGCCGCCGGCGGCCAGCGCCGTGGCCAGCGCCGGGATGCCATCCACGGCAACCGCATCGACGCCGCGCGACTGCAGCGCTTCAAGTACGTTGCGGCCCGAATCCAGCGACACCTCGCGTTCGCTGGAACTGCCGCCCAGCAGCACCGCGACGCGGCCGAACACGGCCGGGTCGGTGGCGCGCAGCGGCGGGAAGGTCAGTGCGCTCACGCCTGGCCCTCCGCCTTGAAGCCTTCCACGGCGATGTGGCTGGCGACGGCGCCGATGTCGCCCGCCCCCATCATCAGCAGCAGGTCACCGTCCTGCAGCACGTCCGGCAGCACCGTTGCCAGCTCGGCCGCCTTGCCCACCACCACCGGTTCGCTGCGGCCACGCGCACGGATGGCGCGGGCCAGGGCGTGCGAATCGGCACCGGCAATCGGCTCTTCGCCGGCCGGGTAGACCTCGCTCAGCACCAGCGCATCGACGCTGGACAGCACGGCGGCAAACTTGTCGAACTGGTCACGGGTACGGCTGTAGCGGTGCGGCTGGAACGCCACCACCAGGCGCTTGTCGGTCCAGCCACCGCGGGCGGCGGCGAACACCGCTTCCAGCTCGCTGGGGTGGTGGCCGTAGTCGTCGATGATGCGCACCTTGGCGCCGCTGGCGGTGGTCACTTCGCCCAGGTCGTTGAAGCGGCGACCGACGCCGGCGAAGCTTTCCAGTGCACGCGCGATCGCGTCCGGGGCCACGCCCAGCTGCCAGCCGACCGCAGCGGCGGCCAGCGCGTTCAGCACGTTGTGCTTGCCCGGCAGGGCCAGCACCACTTCCTGGCTGGTGCCCTGCGGCAGGCGCAGGGTGAAGCGCATGCGCGAGCCTTCCTGCACCACGTTTTCGGCGCGCACGTCGGCCTGCGGGCTCATGCCGTAGCTCATCACGTGGCGCGGGGTCTTGGCCGCCAGTGCGGCCACTTCCGGGTCGTCGATGCACAGCACGGCCAGGCCGTAGAACGGCAGGCGCTGCAGGAACTCGGCGAACGCCGCCTGCACGCGGGCGAAATCGTTGCCGTAGTTTTCCAGGTGGTCGGCATCGATGTTCGTGATGATCGACATCAGCGGGTTCAGGCGCAGGAAGCTGCCGTCGCTTTCGTCGGCCTCGGCCACCAGCCACTGGCCACCACCGAGCTTGGCGTTGGCACCGGCGGCCAGCAGCTGGCCACCGATCACGAACGTCGGGTCCAGGCCACCTTCGCTCAGCACCGCAGCGGTCAGGCTGGTGGTGGTGGTCTTGCCGTGCGTGCCGGCCACGGCGATGCCACGGCGGAAGCGCATCAGCTCGGCCAGCATGGCCGCACGCGGCATGATCGGAATGCGCTGGCTGCGCGCTTCCATCAGTTCCGGGTTGTCTTCGCGGATGGCGCTGGACACCACCACGCAGTCGGTGCCCAGCACGTTGGCCGCCGAGTGGCCGCGCATGATGCGCGCACCCAGGCCGGCCAGGCGGCGGGTGGCCGCGTTGTCGGCGTTGTCCGAACCGGACACTTCATAGCCCAGCGTCAGCATCACTTCGGCGATGCCGCTCATGCCGGTACCGCCGATGCCGACGAAATGCACGCGCGGGAACGCGCGCACCAGGTCGTTGGTGTCGTGCAGGCGGCGGATCATGCGCGGCCTCGCGCGTGGCAGGCGCAGTGGCGGGCCTTCTTCATACAGCTTCCTCAAGAATGATATCGGCGATGCGCTCGGCGGCATCGACCTTGGCCAGGGCACGCGCGGCTTGCGCCATCTGCATGCGGCGGGCGGGATTTTCGGACAGTTCGCGCAGCAGTGCGGCAATGCCGTCGGCCAGCGTTCCATCCTGCTTCAGCAACACGGCCGCGTCGCGCTCGACCAGGTACTCCGCATTGCGGGTCTGGTGATCGTCGACGGCGGCGGGGAACGGCACCAGCACGCTGCCCACGCCCACCGCGCACAGCTCGGCCAGGGTGGACGCGCCCGCGCGGCACACCACCAGGTCAGCCCAGGCGAAGGCCTCGGCCATGTCGGCGATGAACGGGGTGATTTCAGCCTGCACGCCGGCCTTGGCATACGCCTCGACCGCTTCGGCATGCAGCTTCTCGCCGCTCTGGTGGCGCACCTGCACCGGCACGGCACTGCCCAGTGCAGCAATGGCCTGCGGCACGCCGGTGTTGAGTGCGCGCGCGCCCTGGCTGCCGCCCACCACCAGCAGCCGCAGCGGGCCCTGGCGATCGGCGAAGCGCTGTTCCGGCGGCGCGATGGCGGCGATTTCCGCGCGCACCGGGTTGCCCACGAACTCCTCGCCCTTGGCGAAGGTGCCCGGGAAACCGGTCAGCAGGCGGCGCGCGTAGCGGGCCAGGATGCGGTTGGTCATGCCCGGCGCACGGTTCTGTTCGTGTACCAGCAGCGGCAGGCCATGCAGGCGCGTGGCCATGCCACCGGGGCCGGAGGCGAAGCCACCGAAGGCGACCACGGCACGCGGCTGGCGCTTGCGGATGATCATGCCGGCCGCGCGCAGGGCGCGCATCAGCCGCCACGGCGCGCCCAGCAGGGCCAGCTTGCCCTTGCCGCGCAGGCCAGTGATGGCCAGCGTGTCGATCGGAATGTCGTGCTGCGGCACCAGGCGCGTTTCCATCGCACCGTCGGCCCCCATCCAGGTGACCGGCACGCCGCGCTGGCGCAGCACGCGGGCCACGGCCAGGCCGGGGAAGATGTGGCCACCGGTACCGCCGGCCAGGATCATCACCGGGCGGGCCTGGGTGGCCTGGGTGGAGGCGGTGCTCATGACAGCCTCCCGAAGGTCGGTTCGATGCGCGACTGCAGACGGCTGGTGCCACGTGCGGCGGCCGGTGCAGCGGCAGCCACCGGTTCGGCGCCCATCGGCGCGCTGGCGGCGGCCGGCGCGGCCGGCTCCGGCACGGGCGCGGCCACGGCGTCTTCGCCACCACCGATGCGCACGGCCTGGCGGCGCTCGGCGCGCTTCAGTTCATACGACACGCGCAGCAGCAGGCCCATCGCCACGCAGGTCATCAGCACCGACGAACCGCCCGACGAGATCAGCGGCAGGGTCAGGCCCTTGGTCGGCAGGATGCCCAGGTTCACGCCGATCGAGACGAAGGTCTGCATGCTGATCCACAGGCCGATGCCGAAGGCGATGTAGCCGGAGAAGTGGCGCTTCATTTCCACGCAGCGCATGCCCAGCCAGAAGGTGCGGCCGACCAGCAGCGCGTACAGGGCTACGATCACGCAGGTGCCCAGGAAGCCGAACTCCTCGGCGGTGACCGAGAAGATGAAGTCGGTATGCGCCTCGGGCAGGTAGTACAGCTTCTGCACCGAGTTGCCCAGGCCCACGCCGGTCCACTCGCCACGGCCCACGGCCATCAGCGCGTTGGACAGCTGGTAGCCGTCGCCCTGCTGGTCGGCCCACGGGTCCAGGAAGGAGGTGATGCGGCGCATGCGGTACGGCTCGATGATCGCCAGCGCGCTCATGCCGACCAGGCCGATGATCACCGGCATCGACATGCGCGGCATGTTGACGCCACCCAGCACCAGCATGCCGGCGGTGATCGCCAGCAGCAGGGTGGACGAACCGAAGTCCGGCTGCAGCAGCAGCAGCACCACCAGCGCACCGGCCACGCCCAGCGGCTTGAGCATCGCCGGCCAGGTTGCATTGACCTCGTCGCGGAAACGCACCAGGTAGCTGGACAGCCAGACGATGTAGAGGACCTTCACCGCTTCGACCGTCTGGAACTTGGAGATGCCCAGGTTGATCCAGCGGCGCGCGCCGTTGACGGTGCTGCCCAGGCCCGGCGTGAACACCGCCAGCAGCAGCACGAAGCAGCCCAGCAGCAGCAGCTGGTTGTACTGCTCGATCGACTTCAGCTCGGTGCGGGCGGCCACGACCGCCAGCACGATGCCCACTGCCAGGAAGATCAGGTGGCGGTTGAGGTAGTAGAACGGGCTGCTCATCAGCGCGATCGAGCTGGACGCCACCATGACCACGCCAATGCCCGTGAGCGCGATGATCGCGCCCAGCAGCCACTTGTCGTAGCTGCCTTCGATGGCTTCGAGGCGTGTTGCCTGGCGGGACAGGTCGTTCATTCTCAGCGCACCTTCAGGGTGGCAAGGCCGATCAGCACGAGCACGACCGAGATGATCCAGAAGCGCACGATCACGCGCGGCTCCGGCCAGCCCTTCAGCTCGAAGTGGTGGTGGATCGGCGCCATGCGGAACACGCGCTTGCCGGTCAGCTTGAACGAGGCCACCTGGATCATCACCGACAGGGTTTCGATGACGAACACGCCGCCCATGATCACCAGCACCAGCTCCTGGCGGGTGATGACCGCGATCGTGCCCAGCACCGCGCCCAGCGCCAGCGCGCCGATGTCGCCCATGAAGACCATGGCCGGGTAGGTGTTGAACCACAGGAAGCCCAGGCCCGCCCCGGCGATGGCCGCGCAGATGATGACCAGTTCACCGGCACCGGGGATCTGCGGGATCTGCAGGTAGTTGGCGAACACCACGTTGCCCGAGGCATAGGCGAACACGCCCAGGCCGCAGGCCACCAGCACGGTCGGCATGATCGCCAGGCCGTCCAGGCCGTCGGTCAGGTTGACCGCGTTGGAGAAGCCGACGATCCAGAAGTAGGCGATGGCCACGAAGCTGATGCCGGCCAGCGGCAGCGCGATCGACTTGAACATCGGGATGTAGAACGTCAGCGCCGCCGGCACGTCGGCGGTCTGCAGCAGGAAGATGCCCGCAGCCAGGCCGAAGATCGACTGCAGCAGGTACTTCCAGCGCGAGGCCAGGCCGTTCGGGTCACGGCGCACGATCTTGATCCAGTCGTCGTACCAGCCGATGGCGCCGAAGCACAGCATCACCGCCAGCACCAGCCACACGTAGCGGTTGCGCAGGTCGGCCCACATCAGCACCGACAGGGTGACGGTGAGCAGGATCAGCGAACCGCCCATGGTGGGCGTGCCGGCCTTGACGAAGTGGGTCTGCGGGCCGTCGGTACGGATCGGCTGGCCGCCCTTGAACTGGGCAAGCCGGCGGATCACCGCCGGGCCGAGCCACAGCGACAGGAACAGGGCCGTCAGCGCGGCAAGGATGGCGCGGAACGTCTGGTAGTTGAACAGCCCGAACAGGCTCTCCAACTGCTGCAACCATCGAGCCAGTTCATACAACATGCGGGGAATCCTCTCCTTGCGCCAGCAGCGCTTTGACAATCGTGTCCATGGCGCTGCCACGGGAACCCTTGACCAGGCAGCGCACGCCAGCGTGCAGCGCGTCCTTCAGCGCCTGCGACAGCGCGTCATGGGTGGGGAAATGACGGCCGCCTTCGCCGAAGGCGGTGGCGGCGGCGGCACTGAGCGGGCCCAGTGCGTACAGGCGCTTGAGACCGGCGGCGCGCGCACGCAGGCCGGCCTGCGCGTGCAGGGCTTCGGCATCCGGGCCCAGCTCGCGCATGTCGCCCAGCACCAGCCAGCCCTCTTCCGGGGCGGCGGCCAGGGCATCGATGGCGGCGGCCAGCGAACCGGGGTTGGCGTTGTAGCTGTCGTCAACCAGCACCGCACCGTTGTGCAGCTGATGGGCGATCTGGCGGCCGGGCACCGGCTGCGCGGCGGCCAGGCCCGACGCCACCAGGGCCAGGTCGATGCCCGCGGCCAGGGCCAGGCTGGCTGCGGCCAGCGCATTGCTGACGTTGTGCCGGCCCGGCAGGCCCAGCGCCACGCGGGCCTCGCCCATCGGAGTCGCCAGGGTGAACTGACTGCCCTGCGCACCACCGCGGATGTCGCGCGCGGTGACGTCGGCGCTGTGGTCCAGGCCGTAGCGCAGCACCTTGCAGCGCGCCGGGGTGCCGACGAAATGCTGTTCGAACCAGCGGCCGTAGGCATCATCGACATTGATGACGGCCACGCCATCGGCCGGCAGCGCGGCGTAGATCGCGCCCTTGGTCATCGCCACACCGAGCAGGCTGCCCATGCGTTCCAGATGGGCCGGGGCGATGTTGTTGACCAGCGCATAGCGCGGGCGGGCGATGTCGGTCAGGTAGGCGATGTCGCCCGGCTTGCCGGCACCCATCTCGTAGACGGCGTAGTCGGCATCTTCCGGTGCATCGATCACCGCCAGCGGCAGGCCGATCTCGTTGTTGCGGTTGCCCGGGTTGGCGTAGACCACTTTGTGCGCGTGCGTGGCCACCTGCTGCAGGATCGCCAGCAGCAGGCTCTTCACGCTGGTCTTGCCGTTGCTGCCGGTGATCGCGAACACCTCGGTGTCGCGGTCGCGCTGCATGCCGGCGGCAATCTTCGCCAGGGCCAGTTCGCTGTCGGCCACCAGCACCTGCGGCACGTCCAGCGGCAGCAGGCGCTCGACCAGCAGCGCGCTGGCACCACGCGCCTGCGCATCGGCGGCGAAATCATGGCCGTCGAAACGCTCGCCGCGCAGGGCCACGTACAGGGTGCCCGCGCCCAGGCTGCGGGTGTCATTGCTGACCGCATCGATGGCCACGTCGTCGCCGTGGATCTCGCCACCGGCCCAGTGCGCGATCAGCGAAAGCAGGGTGCGCTTCATGCGATGCCCTCCCCTGCCTGAGCAGGGCCCTCTTCCGCGTCCTGCGGCCGGGCCACTAGCGCATCCATGCGCGTCGCAAGTACACCGGCCTTGGCAGCCAGCGCGGCGGCCGACACTTCGGTGTCGTCGAAGTCGTGGCGCACGCCGTTGACTTCCTGATAGGGCTCGTGGCCCTTGCCGGCGATCAGGATGATGTCGCCCGCACCGGCACGCTTCACCGCCAGGCCGATCGCACGCGCGCGGCTGCGCTGCACGGTCACGGCGGAGGCATCGGTGAAGCCCGCGAGGATGTCGGCGACGATCACATCGCCATCCTCGCCACGCGGGTTGTCGTCGGTGACGATGACCTGGTTGGCCAGGCGCTCGGCAATGGCGGCCATCTGCGGGCGCTTGCCGGTATCGCGCTCGCCACCGCAGCCGAACACGCAGTACAGCGTGCCCTGCAGGTGGCCGTGCAGGCTGTCCAGTGCCTGTTCCAGCGCGTCGGGGGTGTGGGCGTAGTCGACCACCACGGTCGGCAGGCCATCTTCGCCGCCCAGGCGGTTCATGCGGCCACGGATCGGCTGCAGCGCCGACAGCACGTCGGCGATGCGCTCGACCGGTTCGCCCAGCGCATGCAGGCTGCCGGCCACGGCCAGCAGGTTGTCCACGTTGAAGCGGCCCAGCAGCGGCGACTGCACCGCAGCGCGCGCGCCATCGATGACCAGCTCGAAGCCGATGCCGCGACCGTCCAGCTGCAGGTTTTCCGCACGCACGCGGGCATCGGCGGCACCGCGCGAGCTCAGGCCGATGGCCTGCACGCTGGCCGGCAGGCCGGCAAACAGCTGGCGACCGAAGGCATCGTCCAGGTTCACCACCGCCGCCTTCAGGCCCGGGCGGTGGAACAGGCGCGCCTTGGCCGCGCCGTAGCTGGCCATGTCACCGTGGTAGTCCAGGTGGTCGCGGGTGAGGTTGGTGAACACCGCCACGTCGTAGTGCACGGCATCCACGCGGCCCTGGTCCAGCGCGTGCGAGCTGACTTCCATCGCCACCGCGCGCGCACCGTCGTTGCGCAGCTGCGCCAGAAGCGCATGCATCTGCAGCACCAGCGGGGTGGTGAAGCCGGTCGGCTCGATCGAACCATAAAGTCCGGCGCCCAACGTGCCGATACTTCCACTGGGCGTGCCGAGAAGGTGCCAGGCCTGGGCCAGCAGCTGCACGGTGGAGGTTTTGCCGTTGGTGCCGGTCACGCCCACCATCGTCATCGCGCGCGAGGGCGCACCATGGAACTGGTCGGCCATGGCGCCGAGGCGTGCGCGCAGGCCCGGCACGGCGATGGCATCGGCCGGTGCCGGCAGCTCGGCCGGAGCCGGCGGCTCGAACAGGATGGCGCTGGCACCGGCCGCACGCGCCTGTTCGACAAAGCCCAGGCCATGCGCGCCGAAACCGGCGATGGCGACGAAGGCGTTGCCGGGGCGCACGGCACGGCTGTCCAGCACCAGGCCGGTCAGGACGGGATCATTGCCCGCCAGGGCAACGTCCGGAAGCAACTGCGAAAGCAACATCGAAGGACTCATTGCGTGCCTCCCGCGGGCGGGGCCGGCACATGGTTCTGCGCGCTGGGCAGCGCGGCGTCGAATTCGGCGGCGGCATCGGCCGGCAGCGCAGCCTCGGCCGGCGGCGCCGGCAGGATGGAGGCCGAATGCCCCATCTTTCCCGACTGCTGGGCGGCCAGCCACGACTGCAGGTCGTCCAGCGGGACGTCCATCAGGCGCAGGGTGCCTTCCATCACGTTGTGGTACACCGGCGCCGAGACAAGGCCGCCATAGAACTTGCCGCCCTGCGGGTCGTTGATGACGATGACCGTGGCGAAGCGCGGGTTGGTGGCCGGCACCACGCCGGCGAACAGCGAGTTGTAGTGGCCACGCTCGTAGCCACCCGGGCCGGCCTTGCGCGCGGTGCCGGTCTTGCCGGCCACGTGGTAGCCGAGCACGGCCGCCTGCTTGGCGCCGCCCTGGGTCACCACCGTTTCCATCATCGACACGACCTGCTTGGCCACGCTCTCGTCGATGATCTGCTTGCCTTCGTTGCGCTGGCCCTTCACGAAGGTCGGGGCGATCAGCTTGCCGCCGTTGGCCAGCGCCGAGTAGGCGGTAGCGATCTGCAGCGGCGTCACGTTCAGGCCATAGCCGTAGGACATGGTGGTCTTGGTGGCGCCATCCCAGTTGCCCGGGCGGCGCACCACGCCACCGGATTCACCGGGAAAACCGCTGTGCGGCACCGAGCCGTAACCGAAGCGGCGCACGCCGTCATAGAAGGTCTGGTCGGTCATCTTCGCAGCGATCTTGGCCGCGCCGATGTTCGAGCTGCGGGTGATCACGCCGGTCACGTTGAGCACGCCGTTGTTGCGCGGCACGTCGCGGATGGTGAAGCGGGCCACCTGCATGTAGCCCGGGTTCGTATCGATGATGGTGTCCTTGGTCACCGCACCGGACTGCAGCGCGGTGGCGATGGTCAGCGGCTTCATCGTCGAACCCGGCTCGACCAGGTCGGTCACGGCGCGGTTGCGGCGCGTATCGGGCACGGCACCGTTGAGCGAATTCGGGTTGTAGGTCGGCAGGTTGACCATGGCCAGGATTTCGCCCGTGGCCACGTCCATGATCACCATCGAGCCACCGGCAGCCTTGTTGGCCACCAGCGCACTGCGCAGTTCCTTGAAGGCCAGGTACTGGATGCGGCGGTCGATGCTGAGGGTCAGGTCCTTGCCCGGCTCGGCGGCGCGCAGCAGGTCGCTCTCCACCGTCTCGCCCTTGCGGTTGCGGATCACCCGCTTGGCGCCGGCCTTGCCGCGCAGCCATTCGTCGAAGGCCAGTTCCAGCCCTTCCTGGCCGCGGTCATCGATATTGGTGAAGCCCAGCACGTGCGCCATCGCCTCACCCTGCGGGTAGAAGCGGCGGAACTCGCGCTGCGCGGCCACGCCCGGAATCTTCAGCGCGACCACTTTCTCTGCCTCGTCCGGATTGATCCGGCGGCGCAGGTACATGAATTCCTTGTCCGACTTCTGCGACAGGCGGCTGCTCAGCTCGTCCACCGACATGCCCACGGCCTGGGCCAGTTCGGGGATGCGGTCCGGCGCGCGCAGCAGGTCCTGCGGGTTCACCCAGATCGAAGCGACCGGGGTGGACACCGCCAGCGGCTCGCCGTTGCGGTCGGTGATCATGCCGCGCGAGGTCTTGATCGGCAGTTCGCGCAGGTAGCGCGCCTCGCCCTGGCGCTGGTAGAAATCGCTGTTGATGATCTGCACGTACGCCGCGCGACCAACCAGCGACACCGAGCACAGGCCGAGCGCCAGCGCGACCCAGCGCAGGCGCTGGCGCAGGTTGAAGGCGTTGCGTGGGCGGTTGCGGCCGGTCTTGCTCATGGGCGCACCACCACCACGTCGGCGGCTTCGGGGAACTTCATGCCCAGCTTCTCGCGGGCCACGCGGTCGACGCGGTTGGCTTCGGCCAAAGTGGCCTGTTCCAGCTGCAGGCGGCCGAATTCCAGGTTGATGTCATCACGCGTGCGCTCGGCACGCGACAGCTCGATGAACGTCTGCCGATGACGGTGACGCACGAACACGACGCCGATCGCCGAGGCCACGGTGCAGGCCAACAGGATGATCAGCAGCAGCCGGCTCATGCATCGGCCTCCCGCTTCTGTGCCACGCGCAGCACGGCGCTGCGGGCACGCGGGTTGGCGGCCAGCTCTTCATCGGTGGCCTTGATGGCACCGCCGATCAGATCCAGGGTCGGCACGAACGCCACGGCCTCGGGCAGGCGGCGGTTGGCCGGCGGCGCCTTGGCCAGGCGGTTCATGTACTGCTTGACGATGCGGTCTTCCAGCGAGTGGAAGCTGATCACCGCCAGGCGGCCACCGGGCTTGAGCCGTTCCACGGCCGCATCGAGCCCGGCTTCCAGATCGGCCAGCTCGCGGTTGATGTGGATGCGGATGGCCTGGAAGCTGCGCGTGGCCGGGTGGATCTTGTCCTTGCCACGCGGCATCACCGAAGCGATCAGCTCGGCCAGTTCGGCGGTGCGGGTAAACGGCTGCTTCTCGCGGCGGGCGACGATGGCACGGGCGATGCGGCGGCTCTGCCGCTCTTCGCCGTAGGTCCACAGCACATCGGCAATCTCGCGGTCTTCGACGCGGTTGATCCACTGCGCCGCGCTTTCGCCGCTGTCCGGGTCCATGCGCATGTCCAGCGGGCCGTCCTTGCCGAAGCTGAAACCCCGCTCGGCCACGTCCAGCTGCGGCGAGGACACGCCGAGGTCGAACAGCACGCCATCCAGGCCTTCGGCCGTCGCTTCCCACTGCAGCAGCTGGGCGAAGCTGCCACGGAAAATGGACACGCGCGGGTCCGGCGCGAAATCGCGCTCGGCTACGGCGATGGCTTCCGGATCCTTGTCCATGACCAGCAGGCGCCCCTCCGGGCCCAACTGGGTGAGCACGCCACGTGCATGACCGCCACGACCGAACGTGCCATCCAGATAACGTCCGTTTTCGATCACCCTCAGGCCGTCAATGACCTGGGTGTACAGGACCGGCAGGTGCACCGCCGGCGACTGCGACACCGGAAGGTGACCGGTCTGCGCTTCTGGGCGCATCCGGGCACCCCGGCTCACAACTTCAGGTCGAGCAACCCATCACCCAGATCCTCGTCAGACAATGTCTGCTGGATCAGGGCCCGATGCGCCTGCTCGCTCCACAATTCGAACTTGTCGCCCATACCGAGCAATACCGCCTTTTTTTCAATGCCCACCGCACCGCGGTGGCTGGCGGGAATGCTGATACGACCGTTGCCGTCCAGCTCGAGATGGGCGGCCGAACCGACCAGCTTCTGCTGCAACAGGCGCACGACACGCTGGGTGTTGGGCTTGGACATCACGTCGTCGCGGACCCGTTCCCATTCCGATTCGGCATACAGCCACAGGCAGCCGGCTTCGAACGGGTTGTAGGTAAGAACGAGACGGTTGTTGCTGGCACGCGCGACGAGGTCGCGGTAGGCGGTGGGAACCGCCATGCGTCCTTTATCGTCAACTGTGATGGCCGTCTCGCCCTGGAACACGACGCGTGCACCTTTCCTTCGCCCGGTGAAACATTGAACCACGAAAACCCACAAAACACCCGGATTTCCCTCTGATGCCCACCTTAGCAGCGGCCCTAGGGTTGTCAACAACTTTTCAGCGGGGAAATCGCCAGCCACATCAATGGCTTGCAGCAATGTTTAGAGAATTGTTCAAGGCTTATCCACAAGTTGCTGATCCGTCTCAATTTTTGAGATTGAACAGAAGTTCAGGGGTGTGGAGAGCGCGTGAAACATGGGCTGCGCATTCATCAAAAACGGGCTGAAAGCGGCGTCGCTCTGCGCAAACCGGGCACAATGACGCCATGTGCCTGCTTGCTCTTGGCTGGTTGCATCACCCGCGCTGGCGACTGGTGATGACCGGCAACCGCGATGAGTTCCACGCCCGCCCGACGGCGGCCCTGGCCCCCTGGCAGGACGAGCCGTCCATCATCGGCGGGCGCGACCTGCGTTCGGGCGGTGGCTGGGCCGGCGTCGGCGGTGCCGGCCGCATGGCCGTGGTCACCAACGTGCGTGACCCGCTGGCCGCCCAGGCCGGCCCTTCGCGCGGCGCGCTGGTGGCCGATTTCCTGCGCGGCCGCGACCCGGCCGCCGTGCACATGGACCGCCTGGCCGGCATCGCCGCGGCGTATGCCCCGTTCAACCTGTTGTTGGCCGATAGCGACAGCCTCGAGTACCTGGGCAACCATCCGGCCGAGCGCCAGACCCTGGGCCCGGGCGTGCACGGCATGTCCAACGGCGCACTGGACGCGCCCTGGCCGAAGACCCGCAGGTTGATGGACGCCCTCTCGGCGTGGCTGGAAGCAGATGGAGACCTGGCCCCGCTCTGGGCCGCCCTCGCCGACGAGCACCGCCCCGCCGACAGCGAGCTGCCCGACACCGGCATCGGCCTGGAGCGCGAGCGCTGGCTGAGCCCGGCCTTCATCCGCGGCGACGACTACGGCACGCGCGCCAGCACGGTGCTGCTGATCGATGCCGCGGGCCGTGGGCAGATGCACGAACGTCGCTTCGGCGCGCAGGGCGTGTTCCTGGGCGAAAGCCGCGTCGACTTCTGAATTGATCGCGCTTGCCCGGTAGATCCACGCCATGCGTGGATGGAATTGCCGATACGAGAAATGGAGGCGGAGCCGGCCGATAAGCCGGGTTCTGTCGTGGACAGTCATTCCTCTAGGCGTTACGTCACCGCAACGCTCAAGCAACCTACCCGGATCCAACGCGGGCCGCGCCAATGGATCCCTATTTGGTCTTGCTCCAGGTGGGGTTTGCCGTGCCGGTCTGTTACCAGACTCGCGGTGCGCTCTTACCGCACCATTTCACCCTTACCGGCCTTCCGAAGAAGACGTAGGCGGTATCTTTCTGTTGCACTTTCCGTCGGCTTGCGCCGCCCAGGCGTTACCTGGCACCTTGCCCTATGGAGCCCGGACTTTCCTCGGCACCCCCGAAGGGATGACGCGACTGTCTGGCCGGCTCCGCCAACGCGCATTCTAGCGCACGCACGCCTTTTCTGCCGTGCTGATCGCGGCGCCTGGTTCATCCATCCACGCATGGCGTGGATCTACTGGCGGATGCGTCAGTAGAGCCACGCCATGCGTGGCTGCGGCCATCCATCAACTGCCGTACAACGCCTTGCGCGGGGCTCCGGTCAGTTCGGCGGCCAGCTTGGCGGCGGTCGACGGCGGCAGGTGCTCGCTCAGCTTGGCATAGACGTGGCGGCCGTGCGCCAGCTGCGCCTCGGCATCGTCGCCGGCGCCCTGCACCATCACCACGAATTCGCCCTTGCGCTGGTTCTCGTCGGCTTCGACCTTGGCCAGCAGGCCGGCCAGATCGCCGTCCAGCACGGTCTCGAACAGCTTGGTCAGCTCGCGCGCCAGCACCGCCGGGCGCTCGGCGCCGAAGATCGCCGACATGTCCGCCAGCGATTCAACGATGCGGTGCGACGATTCGTAGAACACCATCGTGCGCACCTCGCCGGCCAGCGCCTGCAGGCGGTCGCGGCGGCCACTGGCCTTGGCGGGCAGGAAGCCCTCGAAGCTGAAGCGATCGCTGGGCAGGCCGGCCACGCTGAGCGCGGCGATGGCCGCACAGGCGCCGGGAATGGGGCTGACCTTGATGCCAGCCGCACGCGCGGCGCGCACCAGGCGGAAACCCGGGTCGCTGACCAGCGGCGTGCCGGCATCGCTGACCAGGGCCAGCGACTCGCCGGCCTGCAGGCGCGCCACCAGGCGCTGCGACAGCGCCTCTTCGTTGTGTTCGTGCAGGGCCACCAGCGGCTGCTGGATGCCGAAATGGGACAGCAGCTGGCCGCTGCGGCGGGTGTCTTCGGCACAGATGGCCGCCACCGAGCGCAGCACCTCCTGCGCGCGCGGGCTCAGATCGGCCAGGTTGCCGATCGGCGTGGCGACGACATACAGGGTTGGCACACTCATTTCAGCGGTACTCACGGGGCAAGGGTAGAATCCTAGCGTGTACCTGGCCAAGGCCGCTGCCCTCATCGCATGGACCCGATCATGAACAAGCCCGCCGCACGCATCTCCGCCCTGTCGTTGTCGCTGATGCTTCTGGCCGGTTGTGCCACCACCAGTCTTACCAGCGCCCCCGAATCGCCGGCCCAGAGCCAGGCGCTGGCGCTGATCGAACAAGGCAAGCCGCGCGACGCTGCCCTGCAGCTGGAAGCGCAGGCCGCCACCCTGCGCGGCGGTGCCCGCAGCAACACCCTGGCCGATGCGGCCTGGGCCTGGCACCTGGCCGGTGACAGCGCCCGCGCGCGCAGCCTGCTGGGCCAGCTGACCGCGCGCCAGCTGTCCGGCGCCAGCCTGCAGCGCTTCCAGCTGGCCAGCGCCGAGCTGGCCCTGGCCGACCAGCAGCCTGCACAGGTTCTGGTCCTGCTGAAGGACCCGGGCGACAACGTGCACCCCAGCCTGCGCACGCGCTGGCACCTGGCCCGCGCCGCCGCGCTGCAGGCCAGTGGTGACGGCTTCGCCGCTGCCGGTGAGCGCGCCCGCGCCCACGCCGGCCTGGCGGGCACCGCCCGCAGCGAGAACCAGACCGCCATCGCCGGCCTGCTCGGCACGCTGGACGACGCCAACCTGCGCAGCCGTGCCGCCGCGCTGCCGGCCAACGACCCGCTGTACAACTTCGCTGGCCGCGCGCTGATCGCCCGTGGCCTGCCGCTGCCGCGCCCGTTCGACCGCGAGGGCGCGGCCCAGTTCGATACCAGCAAGCGCCCGCCGGCCATGAGCGACGGCTACCGCCCGCCGGCGAAGATGGCCGTGCTGCTGCCGCTGAGCGGCCGCCTGGCCACCGCCGCACAGCCGGTGCGCGATGGCCTGCTGACCGCCTATTACGGTGAAAGCCGCCGCCGCCCGGACATCAACTTCTTCGATACCGCCGGTACGCCTGCCGGCGCGCTGGCGGCCTATGACAAGGCCGTGGCCTCCGGCGCCGACTTCGTGGTCGGCCCGCTGGGCCGCGACGAGGTGGATGCGGTGTATGGCCGCCAGCCGCTGCAGGTGCCGGTGCTGGCGCTGAACCGTGGCAAGGATGCGCCGCCGGCCGGCAGCGCAGGCTTCTCGCTGGCACCGGAAGACGATGGCATCGTGGCCGCCGAGTACCTGCGTGGCCGCGAGCGCAACCGCGCCCTGGTGATCAGCAGCAACGACGACACCGGCCGCCGCGCCGCTGCCGCCTTCGCCCAGCGTTTTGCCCAGCGCGGTGGCCAGGTGGCCGCCACGGTGGCCGTGGCTGAAGCCGTGGGCGATGTCAGCGCGCAGGTGCGCAATGCCGGCCAGATCGATGCGGTGTTCCTGGCGGTGCGTGCGCCGCAGGCACGGCTGCTGGCGCCGCAGCTGGCGCTGGCCGGTGCCGGTGGCGCCACCCGCGTCGGCACCAGCCAGCTGACCACCGGCAGCGGCAAGGCCGAGGAAGACGTGGCGCTGGACGGCATCATCTACCCGAACGAAGCCTGGAACGTGCGCAGCGTGTCCGGCGTGCCGTCGGCCGCACAGGTGGGCCAGACCCTGCCCAGTGCGCGCGGTGCCGCTGGCCGCCTGTTCGCCTTCGGTGCCGATGCGTGGAAGATCAGCGCCTATCTGGAAAAGCTGTCGAACGAAGGCGGCCTGGATGGCGCCACCGGTACGCTGTACCTGGACAGCAACGGCAACATCCTGCGCCAGCCGGCGTGGTCCACCTTCAGCGGTGGCCGCCCGATGCCGATCGTCGGTGGTCGCTGAGCACCTGCAACGGGGCTCGGCGGTGGAAGCCGCCGCCGAGCAGCACCTGCAACAGGCCGGGTTGCAGCCGCGCGCACGCAACGTGCGTTACCGCGGTGGCGAACTGGACCTGGTGATGGACGACGCGGGCACCGTGGTGTTCGTGGAGGTGCGTTACCGCGCGCGTTCGGATTTCGGCGGCGGCGCCGCCTCGGTGGATGCACGCAAATGCCGGCGCCTGGCGCACGCCGCGCTGCTGTATCTGCAGGATCACCCTGCCCTGGCCGATGCGCCCTGCCGGTTTGATGTGGTGGACGCCAGTGGCGATCCGCCGCAGCTGCGTTGGCTGCGTGATGCGTTCCGGCTGGATGATTGCTGATGGCTGCCCATTGCCGGCCAGCGGCCGGCACTACCCCGAGCGATTGCCGGCCAGCGGCCGGCACTACCACGGTGTGTGACTGATGCCGTCGATCATCACCCATGCCGCCGTGCCGCTGGCGCTGTGGTGCGCCGCTGACCGCGGCCGCATTCCGCCGCGCCTGCTGGCCGCTGGCGTGATCGCCGCCATGCTGCCCGATGCCGACGTGCTGGCCTTCGCCCTGCACATTCCCTATGCCGATGCGTTCGGCCACCGCGGCGCCAGCCATTCGCTGCTGTTTGCGCTGGTCGTGGCGGCCTTGGCGACGCTGTTGCTGAGCTTTGGTAGTCGCCGACCTTGGTCGGCGGTTCTGTGCCAACCAAGGTTGGCATCTACCACGGCGCGGCCAACCGCGGCATCGACCGTGCAGGCCGCGGTCTTCGTCCTGGTCTGCGCGGCCAGCCATCCGCTGCTGGATGCGATGACCTCGGGCGGGCTGGGCGTTGCCCTGGCCTGGCCGTGGAGCGAGCACCGCTTCTTCGCACCGTGGCGACCGATCCGCGTATCACCGTTTGCCCCGCAGTTCTTCAGCGCGCGTGGCCTGGCCACGTTGCTGTCCGAACTGCGCTGGGTGTGGCTGCCGCTGGCCACCGCCGTGGTCGCCTGGAAACTGATCCACCCTGCCCCTGCCGTTCCCCGGGAACCCTCATGAGTACTGCCCTGCCCGCCCCCCTCGTTGCCGAACTGTCCGCCCTGCTGGGCGCGGAGGGCTGGCGCATGGATGACACCGCGCTGGAGGCCAACGCGCAGGACAATTCCTGGCGCCGGCAGCGCCCGGAAGCCGTGGCCCTGCCGGCCGATATCGGGCAGGTGCAGGCCCTGGTGCGTGCGTGCCGCGCGCATGGCGTGGCGCTGGTGGCGCGCGGCGCGGGCACCGGCACCACCGGCGCGGCGGTGCCGCAGCCGGGCAGCATCGTGCTCTCGTTCACCCGCATGGACCGCATCATTGACATCCGTGCCGGTGACCGCTGCGCCGTGGTGCAGCCGGGCGTCCTGAACGGCACGCTGCAGCAGGCACTGGCACCGCATGGCCTGTTCTGGGCACCGGACCCCTCCAGTGCGGATATCTGCAGCATCGGTGGCAACCTGGCCTGCAACGCCGGCGGCCCGCGCGCGGTGAAGTACGGGACCAGCCGCGACAACGTGCTGGGGCTGGTGGCGGTCACCGGCGCCGGCGAAGTGATCCGCTGCGGCGGCGCCTACACCAAGGACGCCACCGGCTACGACCTGACCCATCTGCTGGTGGGCAGCGAAGGCACGCTGGCACTCATCGTGGAGGCCACCCTGAAGCTGACGCCGCTGCCGGTCAGCCAGGCCGGCCTGCGCGTGCTGTACCGCGATGCCGACGCCGCCGCTGCCGCCGTATCGCGGCTGATGTCGCAGCCGGTCGTGCCCACCCGCCTGGAATTCATGGATGCACGCAGCCTGGAGCTGCTGCGGTTGAATGGCGCCGATGTTCCCGAGGCCGGCGCGATGCTGCTGGTCGAAGCCGATGGCGACCACGACACTCTGCCCTACCTGCTGCAGGCGCTGGCCAGCGCCGCCGAAGGCGAGGGCATGATCGAACTGGACGTGGCGATGGAAGGCCGCGCGCGCGACCAGCTGTGGGCCGCCCGCAAGGCGCTGTCGCCCGCGCTGCGCAGTGTTGCCCCGGGCAAGATCAACGAAGACGTGGTGGTGCCGGTATCGCGCATTCCCGATCTGGTGGCCGGCGTGCAGGCACTGGCGCGCGACTACACGCTCACCATCGTCACCTTCGGCCACGCCGGCAACGGCAACCTGCACGTCAACATCCTCTACCACCCTGAGGATGCCGAGGAGAACGCACGCGCGCAGGCCGCGCTGCCGAAGATCTTCGAGCTGACGCTGGCACTGGGCGGCACACTGTCCGGCGAACATGGCATTGGCATCGCCAAGCGCGATTTCATGGCCCAGGCGTTCACCGCGGAGACGCTGGCGGCGATGCGTGCGATCAAGGCGGCGCTGGACCCGGATGGGATTCTCAACCCGGGCAAGGTGCTGCCGGCGGCATAAATGCCGCTGTAGAGTCGAGCTTGCTCGACTGTCGTCGGCCGCAGTCGAGCAAGCTCGACTCTACGAATAGCAGTTTGTCGCAATCGGCATGCGTTGACGCTCTTCGCCGAGACGCTGCAACGATTCGTATTTTTTCTACTTTGCAACTTTCCTCATTGGGCGCCAGGCGCTTGCGGCCAATCATGGGCGCGCCACCGACAACGGGTGGCACGGGACTCCAATCCCGTTCTGATCTGAAGGTTGTATACGTTTGTCTGCCGGCGTCGCGCATCCCGTGTGCGTGGCGTCGGCAGGCACTCTGTCCGCGCATCTATGGCGGGCGGTGCGTGGAGGGTTTCGGCCCGCCGGCTTCATTCAGATCACCGGTATTGGAGCCACGCATCGTCCGCCACCCTCGCGTTCCCGCGCGGGTGGCATCCCGGTTTCATGCACAAGGACGCCAAGATGACCGCAATCGAATATCCCTGTCTGTTCGCCACGCTGGGCGAAGCCGCCAAGCAGTTGCCCGATGATCTGGCACGCGCACTGGAACGCACGCTTGCCGCCACCCCTGCGGCGAATGACTCTGAGTACACGCCTGGCAGCATCACCGTACTGGACTGCCTGCAGCGCATCCGCCAGGGCGAAGCCGCCGATGGCCAGCCATGGCCGAGCGATGGCCATACACCCGGCCAATGCATGGCGCTGGCGGGCATTGATCGTGCCAATGCCGGGCAGACCTTCCTGCTGGAACTGCTGCACGCCATCGAACGCACCCGCGTGGATGGCGATGAAAACCCACAGATGGGCGATGCCGCGCGCGAGGGGATTCTGTTTGCCTGCCGCGCGTTGGCCGAGTACGTGGGCGTGCAGGTACGCGCGGCGTAGCGGGCGCCATCCTGCACCTGCACCTGCACCGCGACGCGGTAGCGCCGGGCCAAGCCCGGCGTGTCCCTGTATCAGGCGAAGTGCTGGTATCCGCCGCTGGCGGGTTCACCATCGACCTGCACGCCCTGCCCTTCGGTGATGCGGCCGACGCGGGTCAGCGGCACATCCAGCGATTCGGACAGGTACAGCAGCGCATCGCGCTGGTCGGCTGCAGCGGTGAAGCACAGTTCGTAATCGTCGCCGCCACGCAGCGCGCACTCACGCGCACCGTCGCGGCCCAGCAGGCCACGCAGTTCGGGCGAGATCGGCAGCACGTCGGCATCGATCTGTGCAGCAACGCCACTGCGCGCCGCGATATGGCCCAGATCGGCCACCAGGCCATCGGACAGATCCACGGCGGCATGCGCGAAGGCACGCAGGCGCAGGCCGAGGGTGACCCGCGGGGTGGGACGCAGCAGGCGCAGGCGCAGGGTTTCGTAGTCACCCAGCAGGGTGGCGGTGGCCACGTCCAGCGCGCCCTGCTGCCAGAGCTTCAGTGCACCGGCGGCGTCACCGATCGTGCCGCTCACCCAGACATCGTCACCCACCTGGGCGCGGTCGCGGCGCAGCGCCTGGCCGCGGCCAACCTGGCCCATCGCGGTCACCGTCAACGACAGCGGGCCGCGCGTGGTGTCGCCCCCCACGAGGGCCATGTCGTGCTGGTCGGCCAGGGCGAAGAAGCCTTCGGCGAAGGCGTCGATCCACTCTTCGCTGGTGTCCGGCAGGGACAGTGCCAGCGTGCACCACGCCGGGCGTGCGCCCATCGCGGCCAGGTCAGACAGATTGACCGCCAGGGTCTTCCAGCCGATGTCGTAGGCAGGGGTTTCCGCCGGGAAATGCACGCCGCTGTTGAGCGTATCGGCGGTGACGACCAGTTGTTCGTTGGCACGCGGCTGCAGCAGCGCGGCGTCATCGCCGATGCCGAGCAGGATGTCGTCGCGCTCGCTGGTGCGCGCGCGGATACGGTCGATGAGGGCGAATTCGGCCAGGGACATGGGGCGCTCCGGCGGGTTGCATGGATGGGCGGCGGGCGCGAATGCGGGCGGATCGTGCCGATCGGATGGAACCGCCGGGGTAGAGTCGACTGTCAGTCGACTGCTCTCCCGTCCGACACTACGACTGCTGATCGAAAGGCAGTCGACTGACAGTCGACTCTACCGAAGCAGATTCCCGCGCCGTTCAACGAACGATTCGGGACGCAGGGGGTCAGTGACCCGATTCGACCTTGCGCCATTCCACGGCGGCACGATCCAGCACGCCGTTGACGTAGGTGTGGCCATGCTCGGAACCGAAGCGCTTGGCCGATTCGATGGCTTCGTTGATGACCACGCGGTACGGCACGTCCAGGCGGAAGCGCAGCTCGTAGCCGGCCAGGCGCAGCACGGCGCGTTCGATGGCATCCACTTCTTCAATGCCACGGTCCAGGTACGGGCCGAGGGCTTCGTCGATGTCGCGGCGGTTGTCCAGCACGCCATGCACCAGCGCTTCGAAATAAGCCAGATCGGCGATTTCGCGGGCCTGTTCGTGGGCGAACTGGGCGATCAGCGACTGCGCGTTGCCGCCGGAGATCTGCCAGGCGTACAGCGCCTGCACGGCACGACGGCGGGCGCGCGAACGCAGCACCGGGTCGATGCCATCACGGCGGACGGGTTTACCGGAGGGCTTGCCCTGGGTGTTCTTGTTCATGGCAGTTGCTCCAGCAGGTTGACCATTTCCAATGCAGCGATTGCGACTTCTTCACCCTTGTTGCCATGGCTGCCACCGGCGCGGGCCTCGGCATCCTCGGCGCGTTCCACGGCCAGCACGCCGTTCAGCACCGGCACGCCGAAATCCAGCTGCACGCGCATCAGGCCTTCGGCGCAGCGGTCGGCCACGTGTTCGTAGTGGCGGGTATCGCCACGGATGACGCAGCCCAGGGTGAGGATGGCGGCGTGTTCATGGGCAGCGGCCAGGCGCGCGGCGACCAGCGGCAGTTCCCAGGCACCCGGCACGCGGATCACGTCGATGTTGGCTTCGGCAATGCCGTTGCCGGCCAGGCTCTGGCGGGCGCCAGCAACCAGGGTATCGGTGATGCGGGCGTTCCAGCGGCTGGCCAGGATGGCAAAGCGCGCCGACTCGGGGGTGCGAAGATCGCCTTCGTAGTGGCTCATATGCGGCTTGGGGGTTCGATTAGGGGGTGATTCTACCGCATGGTGTGCCGACCAACGGTCGGCACCTGCCAGGGGGCCGGGAGGATGTGCCGACCAACGGTCGGCACCCACCGTGGGTGCCGACCGTTGGTCGGCACGCCAAGCTGGCTTACAGGGTGACCGTCTCCACCACTTCCAGGCCGTAGCCGGCCAGGCCCACCTGGCGGCGGGGGGTACCCAGCACGCGCAGCTTGCCCAGGCCCAGGTCGGACAGGATCTGCGAGCCGGCACCGTTGCGGCGCCACTGGCCCACGTCCTTGTCCTTGCCCGGCACCACCGGCGCCGGCTGCTGGCGCAGGCGGGCCAGCAGGGCTTCGCCATCGCGCGGGGCCGACAGCACCACCATCACGCCCGCCCCTTCGGCGGCAATCGCACGCAGGGCATCGGTGGCGGCCACGCCGAAATCATCGCGGCGCCAGTGCAGCAGGTCGGCCAATGGGTTTTCCACCTGCACGCGCACCAGGGTCGGGGTGTCGGCCGCCGGGGTGCCACGCACCAGGGCGAAATGCAGGTCGTGGGCGATGCGGTCGCGGTAGGTGACCAGCTTGAACGGGCCGAATTCAGTGTCGATCTCGCGCTCGTCCACGCGTTCGACGGTCTTTTCGGTGGCCAGGCGGTAGGCGATGAGGTCGGCGATGGAACCCATCTTCAGGCCGTGCTCGCGGGCGAACACTTCCAGTTCCGGGCGGCGCGCCATGCTGCCGTCCGGGTTGAGGATCTCCACCAGCACGCCGGCCGGTTCCAGCCCGGCCAGCATGGCCAGGTCCACGCCGGCTTCGGTGTGGCCGGCACGGGTCAGCACGCCACCCGGCTGGGCGATCAGAGGGAAGATGTGGCCCGGCTGGTGCAGGTCGGCCGGCTTGGCGTTCGGCTTCACCGCAGTACGGATGGTGTGGGCGCGGTCGTGGGCGGAAATGCCCGTGGTCACGCCTTCGGCCGCCTCGATGCTGACGGTGAAATTGGTCTGGAACTGCGCGGTATTGGCCTGCACCATCGGCGCCAGGCCGAGGTCGGCGGCGCGGGTGCGGGTCAGCGGCAGGCACACCAGGCCACGGCCATGGGTGACCATGAAGTTGATGTCCGACGGCTTGACCAGCTCGGCGGCCATGATCAGGTCGCCTTCGTTCTCGCGGTCTTCGTCATCGACGATGACGACCATGCGGCCCTGGCGAATGTCTTCCAGGATGTCCGGGATCGGGGCGAAATTCATGCGCGTGCTCCTTCGCCCAACAGGCGTTCAACGTAACGGGCGACCAGGTCGATTTCCAGGTTCACCGCACTGCCCTCGCCGGTAGCGGAAAAGGCGGTGTTGGCCACGGTGTGCGGGATGAGGGCGACTTCAAAGCCTTCCTCGTCCACTTCGTTGACGGTGAGGCTGACGCCGTCCACGCAGATCGAGCCCTTCTTGGCGATGTAGCGGCGCAGGGCGGCCGGTGCGGCGAAACGCCAGCGCTGGGCACGTGCATCTTCGTGGATGGACAGGACCTGGCCGAGGCCATCGACGTGGCCGCTGACCAGGTGGCCGCCGAGGCGGTCGGTCGGGCGCATGGCGCGTTCGAGGTTGATGACCGCCCCCTCACCCAGCTGGCCCAGCGTGGTCAGGCCCAGGGTCTCGGTGGAGGCATCGGCCTGGAAGCTGCCGGCGTCGTATGCGATGACGGTGAGGCAGACGCCGTTGATGGCGATGCTCTCGCCCATCTGCACGTTGTCGAACGGCAGATTTCCGACGTTGAAGGTGAAGCGGACATCGCCGCCGATGGATTCGCGTGCGGCCAGACGGCCGACGCCTTCGATGATTCCAGTAAACAAGAAACGTTCTCCGCGGAAAGTGAGCGAAAAACGCCGCAAGGCAAACAGGCGGGCGCAGGGCCGCAAAGGCCCTGTGGCACCGTCTTCTTTCATCCGGACTATGACCGTCGGCTCCGGCATTGGACCGGATCTGCTGACCCCCGGCCGTGGGCCGGGGCGCTCGCGGGCTCGTGCTTGCGCACCTACCGCCGGTGGGGAATCGCACCCCGCCCTGAAGACGTTTGTGTACCGGCGAACCGGCCGGCCCAGTGTACCAGCCTGGGCTGAACGGGGTCGGACGCCTGCCGCCAGCTGTGACGTCCGTCGCTCGCAATTCGTAAAACTTTCATTAAACTCAAACCTCGGACGACATGAGGTCGCCACGGACCACCAACAGTGGTGGCCCGCCAATGGACTGCAATTCACAGGAATTTCCATGCGCAAGATCCTGATCGTGGCCGCACTGCTGGCCGCCGCCCCGTTCTCGGCCTCGGCCGACGGCCTCAGCTATACCTACGTCGAAGGCGGCTGGAGCCAGGTCAATACCAAGGATGATGGCTTCGACGACCCGAAGGTCGACGGCGGCTACGTGCGCGGTTCGTTCGCTCTGGCCGAGCAGGTGCATGTGTTCGGTGGCTGGAGCTACGGCAGCAAGACCTACCATTACTCGAACGCCAAACTGAAGCTGGAACTGAACCAGCCGGAGCTGGGCATCGGTTACCACATGCCCTTCAGCGACCGCGTGGACTACACCGCCGACATCGCCTGGGTCCGCCAGCAGGCTGAGGTCAAGGCGGACTTCGACGGTTTCGGTCGTATCACCGACAAGGACCACACCAATCTCGTGCGCGCCACGATGGGCCTGCGTGGCAAGCCCTCGGCCATGACCGAAGCCTGGATCAAGGCCGGTTACATGGATGGCGGCAACAACTTTGAAGGCACCTGGGTCGGCACCCTCGGTGGCCAGATCAACTTCACCAAGACCTGGGGTCTGGTGGGCGAGATCTCCGGCTACCGCGACGTCACCCAGTTCTCGGCCGGCGTGCGCGCCAGCTTCTGATTGCTCGATCCTCGTCGTGTAATCGAACGGGCCCCGCAAGGGGCCCGTTTTTTTTGCGACTGTCTTTTCAGACAAATTGCATGGCGTCCTGCGGGCTGCTGCCGCAGGCTGCTGTCCTTTCCCCTTCTGGATGGACGATGCTGGCCTACCGCCTCCCCCTGCTGCTGTGCCTGCCATTCGCCGCGCAGGCAACCGCTTCGGAAAAGCTGAGCCCCGAGCAGGCCTTTGACCTGTACGCGCAGGCTCTGCTGGAAGGTGATGCCCGCGCCGCTGAAGCGTTGACCCGCGCACTGCCCGCCGACGCCCTGTGGAATGCCACTGCCCTCCTGCGCCTGCCACGCCTCCTGCAGGACACGCACGAACAGGTATTCGACCAGTGGGAAGATGAAGTCGTCCCCGCCGTACTGGCCGAGGCGGTGGTGACCCAGATCGGCAGAACGTACGCCAGCAGCCACTGCCGGGCCGTGCCCGGGCAGACCATTGCCGAAGCTGCACCGGCCGGGCAGGCGCAGATCACGTTTACCTGCCAGGTCCCGGTATGGAATACCGGAAGCGGCCTGCTGGCCGACCCGGCCATCCAGCAGAAACTGCAGGACGACGAGGTGTTTGCTGCGTATCTGATCGCCTCGGAGCTGCGCATGGCGGAGCAGCAGACGATCACCGGCACCGCGCTGCTGGAAGGAAGCGCCGGGACGGGCTACTTCCCCGACGGCGACACGATCCGATTCCTTGCCCCGGTGCTGCTCTCGATCTTTCCGGAAACGCTGGCCGACACATTGCTGGAAAAGTAGCCGCGTGGCGGCATGGCGTGCACGCCCCTGCCATCGAATCTGCGTGCAGATGCGCTAGTCTTTCGCGCCTCTGCACTACCCACTGGAAACGGAACACCGTCATGAAGACTCCCCTGCGCACCCTGCTCGCCAGCGCCCTGCTGTGCGCCCCTGTGTTCGCCACCGCCGCGCCGGCGCTGACGCCCGAGCAATCACTGGACCTGTACGCACGCGTGCTGATTGAAGACGATGCCGCTGCCGCGCGCACGCTCAATGATGCCCTGCGCAGCGCCCACGACGGCAAGGACGCGGTCACGCCCACGCCGGGCGCACTGGCCAAGGCCCTGGCCGAACCGTGGATGGCGCTGCAGGCCAGTACCGGCGGCACGCCCGATGCCGCCGCGACCGAAGCGCTTTATGCAAAGGTGCTGAAGGCATCGACCTGCCGCGCCACCGGCAGCACCATCGAAGACAACGAGTACGTGGACGGCCAGAAGATCGCCTCGGTCGATTTCAGCTGCAAGGTGGTGGATCTGGAAAGCGTGCGCCCGCTGTTCGCCGCCAGCATGACCAGTGACGACCCTGCCGCCCGCAGCCGCTTCATCGATGCCTACACGCAGGCACTGAAGAGCGGCACGCAGCGCACGGTGACGGGCAGCCAGAAGCTGTACTCCGGCGCAGAGCAGGCGTACTGGTTCAGTGGCAGCTTCGATGAGCTGGTCACCCCGGTGCTGGAAGCACTCGCGCCGTTCCAGCTGTGGATGGAAGATGCCCAAGCCGCCAGCGCACCGAAGGTGACCGGCGTGCCCAGCTGCGACCTGTTGCTGCAGCAGCACCGCAGCTGCGTGGCGAAGATCGCGCCGGATCAGATCAGTGGCGTGGACGCGATGGCCGAAGAACTGAAGGCCAAGGCGCAGGTGCAATCGGCCGATGAAATGACGCAGGAGTGCAAGGCTCTGCGCCCGATCGCACAGATGATGTGGACCGACGAGTGCGCGTAAGGCGGTAACAGCGCGGACGCATCCATCCACGCCAGGCGTGGATGGATGTCACCGCATCAAGCGCGCAGCAGCAACCGCAGGTCGTCGCCCACCTGGCGCTGGTCGACCACGCGCAGGCGTCGCTGCTGGTCCATCGCCTCGATGCCCAAGCCGGCCAGCAGCGGGCGGCCGGTATCACCCAGCAGCGTCGGTGCCTGGTACAGCAACAGCTCATCGACCCAGCCGCCGCGCAGCAGCGCACCCGCCAGGGTGGCACCGGCTTCGGTATGCACTTCGTTGATGCCACGCTCGGCCAGCAGCGCCAGCACCGCCCCCAGATCCAGGCGGCCATCCACGCTCGGCACGCTGGCAAATTCGGCGTCGGCCGCATCCGGCGCGCTCACCGCGGCATCGTGCACGTACAACGTCGGCGCTCCACCCTCGCGCACGCGGCTGCATTCCAGCGAGCGCAGGCGCGAATCGAGCACGACGCGCAGCGGTGGCATCACCTCGGTATCGGCCAGGCGCACGGTCAGCATCGGGTCATCAGCCAGCACCGTGTCGGCGCCGGTCAGGATCGCACCAGCACGCGCACGCCAGTGCTGCACGTCTTCGCGCGCGGCCGGGCCGGTGATCCACTTGGAGCTACCATCGGCCATCGCGGTGCGACCGTCGAGGCTGGCGGCCAGCTTCACCCGCAACCACGGCCGATTGCGCTCCACACGCGACAGGAAACCCTTGTTGATCTCCCGCGCCTGCATCGCCATCAGTCCTTCGGCCACCTCGATGCCCGCCTCGCGCAGCAGGTTGAAGCCACCGCCATCGACCTTCGGGAACGGATCGCGCAGCGCCGCGACCACGCGCGACACACCCGCGTCGATCAATGCCAGCGCACACGGCGGCGTGCGCCCGTAGTGCGCGCACGGTTCAAGGGTGACGTAGGCGGTGGCGCCGCGCGCCTCGCTTCCTGCCTCGCGCAGCGCGAACACTTCGGCGTGCGGTCCACCGGCACGCTGGTGCCAGCCCTGCCCGACCACGCGTTCGCCATGGGCGATCACGCAGCCGACCATGGGATTGGGGCGGGTGGTGTAGGCCGCACGCTCGGCCAGACGCAATGCGTTGGCCATGTGCAGGTGGTCAAGGACGGTGAACGGAGTGCTCATGCGGCCATGGTAACGCCATCAGTGCCAACCAACGGTTGGCACCCACCGCCCATCAGGGCGTCAGCCTTTCTTCTTCTTCGTCAGGGCGATGACATCGCCCAGCAGCTGCAGCTGTTCGGTGCTGGCCGGCAGCTCACGTTCGAGCTTCTCGATTTCTTCGCGGAAATCGGCCACGTCCTCGAAGCTGCGGTAGACCGAGGCGAAGCGCACGTAGCCGACGTGGTCGAGCTTGCGCAGTTCGTTCATCACGAACTCGCCGACCTTGATCGAGGGCACTTCGCGTTCGCCGCTGATGCGCAGCTGGTGGACCACGGCGCGCACCGCTGCTTCGATCTTCTCTTCGGGCACGGCGCGCTTCTGCAGCGCGCGGTCGAAGCCGGCGCGCACCTTGCGCTGGTCGAAGGCCTCGCGGGTGCCATCACTCTTGACGATGGCCGGCAGCTTCAGCTCGACCGTTTCCAGGGTGCTGAAGCGTTCGTTGCAGGCCTCGCACTCACGCCGACGACGGATCGTCGCGCCGTCTTCGGAGACGCGCGAGTCGATGACCCGGGTATCGGCATGCTGGCAGAAGGGGCAATACATGGAACGCCTGGCTCAGGAAAGAACGTCATGCCATCGTCATGGCAGCGTCGCAAAGGTACCTGAGAAGCGCTTTTGCAGCAAATCCGGGCGGCGCTCAGCCTTGTGCGGCAAGGGGTTGCCGCCAGCGCAGCCAGGCCAGATGCGCCGCCGGCAGCAGCAGCGGCGGGCCCAACAGCAGCAGGCCGAAGCCCTCCATGCGTTCAGTGAGGCCGACCACCAGACCCAGTGCGGCGGCGGGCACCGCAGCCAGCGCGCCCAGCGCCAGCAACGCCCACCACAGCCGGCCCACCGCCTGCAGGCCAGGCCGGCCCTGCAGCAGGAAACCGGCGCCGATGTGCAACCAGGCAACGATGCCCAGCGCCCCGGCGGTGCCCCAGCACACCAGCAGCAGCCGGCTCAGCAGGCGGGTTTCCTGCATCAGGCCGGAGTACACGCCCACCAGGGCCACCGTGCCGCCCAGCAGCACGCCGGGCAGGCCGAACAGCAGGGCCTGCACGAGGTGCAGGCGCTTGTGCCAACGCTCATTCATGCGCTCATCCATGCGCGGTGCTCTCCTTCGATGCCGGGGTCAGAGCCCTTCCCTGCGGGAAGGGATCCGACCCCGCTCCCCGGTCAGCCGTAGACCGGGTACTTGCGGCACTGCGCGCTGACGGCGTCGCGCACGCGGGCGATGACGGCGTCATCGGCCGGGGCGTCGAGCACGTCGGCGATCCAGTTGGCCAGGTCCACGCAGTCCTGTTCGACATAGCCACGGGTGGTGACCGCCGGGGTGCCCAGGCGCAGGCCCGAGGTCACGAACGGCGAACGCGGGTCGTTCGGCACCGAGTTCTTGTTGACGGTGATGTGGGCCTTGCCCAGCGCGGCTTCCGCATCCTTGCCGGACACGTCCTTGCCGATCATGTCCACCAGCATCAGGTGGTTCTGGGTGCCGCCGGAGACGATCTTGTAGCCGCGCGCGATGAGCGTGTTGGCCATCGCCTGGGCGTTCTTCACCACCTGCTGCTGGTAAGCGGTGAAGCCCGGTTCCAGCGCTTCCTTGAACGCCACGGCCTTGGCGGCGATGACGTGCATCAGCGGGCCACCCTGGATGCCGGGGAACACCACCGACTGCAGCTTCTTGACCAGGTCTTCGTCGGCGCCCTTGGCGACGATGATGCCGCCGCGCGGGCCGCGCAGGGTCTTGTGGGTGGTCGAGGTGACCACGTGGGCGTGTTCCAGCGGGCTCGGGTAGACGCCGGCGGCGACCAGGCCGGCCACGTGGGCCATGTCCACGAACAGGTAGGCACCGACCTTGTCGGCGATGGCGCGGAAGCGCGCCCAGTCGATCACCTGCGAGTAGGCCGAGAAACCGGCCACGACCATCTTCGGCTTGTGCTCCAGGGCCAGGCGCTCGACTTCGTCGTAATCGATCAGGCCCTGGTCGTTCACACCGTACTGCACGGCGTTGAACAGCTTGCCCGAGGCGTTGACCTTGGCACCGTGGGTGAGGTGGCCGCCGTGGGCCAGGCTCATGCCGAGAATGGTGTCGCCCGGCTGCAGCAGGGCGAAGTACACGGCCTGGTTGGCCTGCGAACCGCTGTGCGGCTGCACGTTGGCGTAGTCCGCGCCGAACAGCTGCTTCAGGCGGTCGATCGCCAGCTGCTCGGCGATGTCCACGTATTCGCAGCCACCGTAGTAGCGCTTGCCCGGGTAGCCTTCGGCGTACTTGTTGGTCAGCTGGCTGCCCTGGGCCTCCATCACGGCCGGGCTGGTGTAGTTCTCGCTGGCGATCAGCTCGACGTGGTCTTCCTGACGCTGGGTTTCGGCGGCGATGGCCTTGGCCAGTTCGGGATCGTAGGTTTCGATGCGGACGTCACGCGGGAACATCGGTTACTCCGGCAGGCAGGGAAAAAGGGGAATGGCACAGCCCCTGATTGTAGCCCCGTGGCGGCCCGCCGGGGCCGGAATGGACGCGGGGCCGGATCCCCTGGCGGAGATCCGGCCCCGTATGGTTTTGCCTGTGGGCCTGGGGTCGGATCCCTTTCCTGTGGAAAGGGATCCGACCCCGACAGCAACCTGCTTAACGGCTGAGCACGTACTGGGCGATGACGCCGGTGGCGATGGCCACCAGAAGCATGTTGCCGCGGTCATCGCGGATCCAGTGGTGACCATACGGCGGGCGACGCAGGTGGTAGCGCGGGTAATCGTTCACCACGTAGATCGGGCCACGGTAGTAATCGCGGTAGCGGTGGCCGACCTGCCAGCCGTAGCCCGGGCCCGGGCGATAGCCGGGGCGGTAGACCACGCGCGGCGGCGGCGGCGCCGGATGGTAGTAGCGACGGTCATGGTCGCGGCGCCAGTCACGGCGTGCATCGCGGCGGTCGCGCTCGTAGTCGCGGCGCGCCTCGCGCACATCGTGGCGGTACTCGCGGCGATCGTCGCGGCGGTCTTCCCGCCATTCGCGGCGGTCACGGTGGTCGTTGTCGGCGAACGCCGGGGTGACGGCGCCCAGGGCCAGTACAGAGGCCATGGCCCCGGCCACGATGAAGTTGATGCGCATGACAGACCTCTGCTGGGTGGGTGGTAATGTCCATATTGCGCAGGCGATCTGAACCGTTTCCGGCTGGAAACGCTTCCCGTTGACGTATTGCACTCTGTATTCAGCCTTCGGCCAGCCCCGCGGGGCGCCGACAGGCGCGGCCGGGAACCGGTTCCGGCTATAATTGGGGGTATTCCATTCAGTCTGTGCCCGCTGTCGTCCGGGATCTTCCCGCTGACGGACGGGTGCAGGGCCGCGCCCCTACGGAGACCTCATGTCCTCGCAATACATCTACACCATGAACCGCGTGTCCAAGGTGGTCCCGCCCAAGCGGCAGATCATCAAGGACATCTCGCTGTCCTTCTTCCCGGGCGCGAAGATCGGCCTGCTGGGCCTGAACGGCGCCGGCAAGTCCACCGTGCTGAAGATCATGGCCGGCGTGGACACCGATTTCGAGGGCGAAGCCCGCCCGCAGGCCGGCATCAAGGTCGGCTACCTGGCGCAGGAACCGGAGCTGGACCCGACCAAGACCGTGCGTGAAGCAGTCGAGGAAGGCGTGGGCGAAGTGCTGCAGGCACAGGCTGCGCTGGACGCGGTCTACACGGCCTATGCCGAGGAAGGCGCCGACTTCGACGCCCTGGCCAAGGAACAGGAGCGCCTGGAGGCGATCCTCGCCGCTGGCGACGCGCATACCCTGGAAAACCAGCTGGACGTGGCCGCCGATGCGCTGCGCCTGCCGCCGTGGGATGCCGTGGTCGGCAAGCTGTCCGGTGGTGAAAAGCGCCGCGTGGCGCTGTGCCGCCTGCTGCTGCAGAAGCCGGACATGCTGCTGCTCGACGAACCGACCAACCACCTCGACGCCGAGTCGGTGGAATGGCTGGAACAGTTCCTGGCGCGTTACACCGGCACCGTCGTGGCGGTCACCCATGATCGCTACTTCCTGGACAACGCCGCCGAGTGGATCCTGGAACTGGACCGCGGCCGCGGCATTCCGTGGAAGGGCAACTACACCGACTGGCTGACCCAGAAGGACGAGCGCCTGAAGCAGGAAGACAACCAGGAAAAGGCTCGCCAGAAGGCAATCCAGAAGGAACTGGAGTGGTCGCGCCAGAACGCCAAGGGTGGCCGTACCAAGGGCAAGGCCCGTCTGGCCCGCCTGGAAGAGCTGCAGTCGGTCGATTACCAGAAGCGCAACGAGACCAATGAAATCTTCATCCCGCCGGGCGAGCGCCTGGGCAACGCGGTGATGGAGTTCAAGAACGTCTCCAAGAAGTTCGGCGACCGTCTGCTGTTCGACAACCTGAGCTTCCTGGTGCCGGCCGGCGCCATCGTCGGCATCATCGGCCCGAACGGTGCCGGTAAGTCGACCCTGTTCAAGATGATCACCGGCCAGGAAAAGCCGGACACCGGCGAGATCGTGGTCGGCCCGACCGTGAAGCTGTCCTACGTGGACCAGAGCCGCGACGCGCTGGAAGGCAACCACAACGTCTTCCAGGAAATCGCTGGCGGCCTGGACATCCTCAACATCAACGGTATCGAGATCCAGTCGCGCGCCTACATCGGCCGCTTCAACTTCAAGGGCCAGGACCAGCAGAAGATGGTCGGTTCGCTGTCCGGTGGTGAGCGTGGCCGCCTGCACATGGCCAAGACCCTGCTGCAGGGTGGCAACGTGCTGCTGCTCGATGAACCGTCCAACGACCTGGACATCGAAACCCTGCGTGCGCTGGAAGATGCGCTGCTGGAGTTCCCGGGCAACACCTTCGTCATTTCGCATGACCGCTGGTTCCTGGATCGCATCGCGACCCACATCCTGGCGTTCGAAGGCGACTCGCACGTGGAGTTCTTCCAGGGCAACTACCGCGAGTACGAAGAAGACAAGCGCCGCCGCATGGGCGACGACGCTGCGCCGAAGCGCCTGCGCTTCAAGGCGCTGAAATAAGGCAACCAGAAAGGCCGCGCTCGCGCGGCCTTTCTCTTTCGGTAGGTCACCACCGTTGATGGTGACTAAAGGCGTACCGACCAACGGTCGGTACCCACGTTCTGCATTTGGGTAGGTCACCACCGTTGGTGGTGACTCCTTATTGTTGTGAGAACCCCCATGTCCCTGTTCGAGCGCCTGTTCCAGCTGCAGCAGCACGGCACCACCGTGCGTACCGAGCTGCTGGCCGGTGTCACCACCTTCCTGACGATGTCCTACATCGTCTTCGTCAACCCGGAAATCCTGGGCACTACGGGCATGGATGCCGGCGCGGTGTTCGTGGCCACCTGCCTGGCTGCGGCACTGGGCTCGGCGGTGATGGCACTGGCGGCCAACTTCCCGGTGGGCATGGCCCCGGGCATGGGCCTGAACGCCTTCTTCGCCTTCACCGTGGTGGGTGCTGCGGGCCTGCCGTGGCAGCAGGCACTGGGCGCGGTGTTCATTTCCGGGCTGGTGTTCCTGGTGCTGTCGCTGACCGGCGTGCGCGCGTGGCTGGTGGCCGGCATCCCTTCATCGCTGCGCTCGGCCATCGTCGCCGGCATCGGCCTGTTCCTGGCAATCATCGCGCTGCAGAAATCCGGGGTGATCGTCGGCAACGAAGACACCCTGGTGGCCCTGGGCCCGCTGAACACCGCACCGCCGCTGCTGGCGCTGGGCGGCTTCCTGCTGATTGCCGTGCTGGAAGCGCGTCGCGTGCGCGGTGCGATCCTGATCGGCATCCTCGCCGTCACCGGCGCCGGCTGGGCACTGGGCGATGTGCAGTACCACGGCCTGGTCTCGCTGCCGCCGAGCCTGGCACCGACCTTCCTGCAGCTGGACCTGCCCGGCCTGCTGCACCACGACGGGGGCGCGCCGATCGCGGTGCTGCTGCAGGTGGTGCTGGTGTTCGTGCTGGTGGAAGTGTTCGATGCCACCGGCACGCTGTACGGCGTGGTGGGTCGCGCCGGCCTGCTGAAGCTGCCGGGTGCGCAGAAGCGCTTCGGCCGGGCGCTGCTGGCGGACAGCACCGCCATCGTGGCCGGTTCGCTGCTGGGCACCAGCAGCACCACCGCCTTCGCCGAGAGCGCCTCGGGCGTGCAGGTGGGTGCCCGCACCGGGCTGACCGCACTGGTGGTGTCGGCGCTGTTCCTGGCCGCACTGCTGTTCTCGCCGCTGGCGGCGATGGTGCCCGCCTATGCCACCTCGCCTGCCCTGCTGTTCGTGGCCGGCCTGATGCTGCGCGAACTGGTGGAAGTGGACTGGAGCGACCTGACCGAATCGGTGCCAGCCGCGCTGTGTGCGTTGGCGATGCCGTTCACCTATTCCATTGCCAACGGCCTGGCGTTCGGCTTCATCGCCTATGCCGCATTGAAGGCCGGTACCGGCCGCTGGCGTGAAGTGCACCCGGCGGTGTGGCTGGTGGCGACGCTGTTCGTGCTGCGTTACGCGTTGGAGTAACAGATCGCGGTTGCCGGCCAGCGGCCGGCACTACCGCAGACGGGCCATGCCCGGCGGCAGGTCAATTGTAGGTAATCGTGAACGTGGCGGTGCCGTTGGCTTCGCCCGGCCCCACCGTGCCGGCCTGGGTCTGGATGTAGCGCGCGCGCAGCGGCAGCGACATCGTCGAGCTGCCGGTCACCGTATCACCCAGCATCAGGCTGTCGCCGAAGCGGATCGTCTGCTCGTTGCTGCCATTGCGGCGCACGATCTGGATGCCGATGCGCGTGGCGCTGTTGCTGCCACTGGTGACGGCCAGCGTCCCGGGCTGGTTGCCACTGGCCGACGTGGCATCGAGCTGGATGCCGATGGTGCTCTGGTACTGCGCCACGTTGCTGCCCTGGCAGCGCAGGTTGATGTTGAAATCGCGATCCACGGCACGCGAGCCCACGCCGGTGAAGCTGTCGTTGGGCACGCTGCCGAAATCGACCACGATGTTGCGGCTGCCCGCATCCACTTCGCAGGTGGGGCTGACAACGGTGGTGCCCGACCCCTTGAAGGACGACGTCAGCACAGGGCGGCCAGCGCCATCACCGTCGAAGTAGTAATTGGTGAAGCGCCCGTTGGGCGCGATGATCCCCGACCCCGTCACCGCGGCAGTCTTGATCAGCTCGATCTTGAACTGGCCCGCGACCAGCGAGATGGTCGATCCGGCAGAGTAGGAGATCTGATGCGGGTAATAGGTCTGGATGGCGCCCGAGTCGCGGTACAGGCGGATGCCTACACCCTCCACGCCGGTCTGGTAGACATTGGAGTACCCGGGGGACAGCCGCTGCTGCGCGGCGTTGAAGTAGACGCCGACCGAGCGCCCACCCGCCCACCAGTCACAGCTGGCCACGCTGTTCCTTGCGATGATCGGCACGCTCAACTGCTTGATCACACCGCCCACGGGCGTGGTTGGCAGAATGACCACCTGCCCCATGTCCATTTCCACGTCCTGGGCAATGAAGCCTCGCGTATCGATTGAACACGCGGCCAGCGCCTGCCCCGACAGGCCCGTGCCGGCAGCCAGCAGCGCCATCACCAGGGTGCCACGGCGGAACGACATCAACGGCATAGGGCCTCCACGGTAGTCAGTCCGGCCGGGCCGGCGTCGGCGCTGGCGGGCGCCGTGTAATCGATCGTGCAGCGGGCATCCGCGTCGTCGCCCCACTCAACCTGCAGCTGGCCGCTGTCATCGGCGGTACGCACGTACACGCGGCCCCCCTGCCCGACCATGCCCACCGGCTGGCCCTGCGCATCCTTCACCTGTGCACCGAAGGGCAGCGTGCTGCCATCGGCGCCATGCGCCTGGATCAACAGCGCGCGACCCTGCCGGGTTTCGAAGCGCAGCAGGCTGATCGCACCGGCGTACGGGGCGATCGACTGGCTGCTGCCTTCCAGCTCGACGTCCAGCGACATGCCCTGCGGGTCGAGGGTGATCGTGTTGAGGCGGTACGGCGAAACATAGGGCACAACGGCATAGCCACGGCCATCGATGCGCAGGCCCGGCGCATTGGCCACGCGGGCGTCACGGGCACCGGCGGCCTGCACCAGCACCAGCGTGTCACCGCGCTGCGGCGAAAGGGTTACGCCACCGCCATGCACCACCAGGCTGCCCGTCGCGCCGACCGCCAACTGGCGGAATGCGCTGGAGTACCCGTAGGACGCGCTCGTCGCTGCATAGCGGCTGCGGTACTCGGCGTTGGCGATACCGGTGGTGCCACCCTCGCGGCTGTCCGACAGCGCGACGCCGTAGCTGAGTTCGTTGTCACTGCCGGCAGAGCCGGTGATGCCGATGCGGCTGGAGTCATAGCCCGAACGATCACGCACGCCCACGTCGGCGCTGAACGACATCGGCTGGCGGCGGCCCTGCCCCAGCGGCACGCTCATCGACAGCAGATACTGGGTGTCGGCAGTGCCGGCGAGTCCTTCTTCGGTACGGATGGCGGACACGCCGAAGTTCAACGAGCGCCAGGCGTTGTTGTAGCCCACCTGGTACTGCTTGCTGGTGCCGGGGCGGTCATAGAAGTCGCGCAGCGCACCGGTGACGTACAGCGAACCACCGCGCAGGCCAAGCGGCTGGTTGAGGGTCACCTGGAACTGGCTGCGCTGGCGGCCACGCACGCTGGGGTCGTTGCCGCGGCTGATGTCGTCGCGCACCATCAGTGCGTCCTGGAGGCTGTAGAACCCCCCGGTGGAATAGCGGTACGCGGCCAGGGTCAGGTTGGTGTTGGTCTCGCCGATCAGGTTGCTGTAGCTCAGGCGCACGCTGGCGCCGGATCGCTCACCCAGCGTATCCAGGCGTGTCCGCGCATGGGTAACATCGGCGGCGAACGCACCCACCGGGGTCGATACGCCCGCACCGTAGAGCAGCGAAACGTAGCCGGTGCTCAACGCACTGCCACCGTAGACCGTCACCCGGTTGTCGATGCCACGCTGCCAGGTACCCTGCAGCAGCCACGGATCATCGCGGAGCAGGTCGTTGCGCACCTGGCCAGCAGTGACTGCATAGCGCGAGACACCCGCGCGCAGCATCTGCGGCACCGAGCCGAACGGCACGCTGAAGGTGCGGCGGCGGCCATCGGCTTCGATGACCGACACTTCCAGGTCACCGCCGTAGCCGGTGGGGTACAGATCGTCGATGACGAAGCTGCCGGGCGACACGGTGGTGGAATAGATCAGCTGCTGGCTCTGCCGCACTTCCACCCGCGCGTTGGTTTCAGCGATGCCGCGCACGACCGGCGCGTAGCCGCGCAGCGAGTCGGGCAGCATGCGGTCATCGGTGGCCAGGCTGGCACCACGGTAGGCGATGGAGTCAAAGAGTTCGCCACTGGTGAACGCCTCGCCGACGGTCAGCATGCCGCGCACCTGCGCGATGCCTCGCTGGGCATAGGTGGCGATGCTCTGCCAATGGCGCCCGTTGCCATCGCTCCAGGTCAGGTTGGAATCATGCCGCAGCTGCCAGCCGCCCAGGTTGATGCCGGAGTTCAGGCCCAGATAGGCGGTGCGGTTGCGGCCACCGCCTTCGGTACGCGTCTGGCTGTCGACGGCATTGAAGGTGTAGCCGAGGAAGCCGGCGTTGATGCCACGGTCCCACAGCGCAGGATTGACGTAGCCGCGCGCGTGGCGGCGCAGGAACACCTGCGGGATGCTCAGGTCGTAGCGCAGGCTGCCACTGTCGAACGTGCCGAAGGCATTGGCCATGCGCTGCTGCACCGGCACGCAGGCATCGGCGGCCGTGGGCACGGCAGGGTCCTGCTGGGCCAGGACGGCCTCGCTGTCCACGCCGAATTCCTCCAGCATGGGCAGGCCCAGGCAGGCGTCGACCTTGCCTTGGGCATCGGCCTTGAACTCGACGTCACGACGCCCCTGCCAGGCACCGTTGACGTACACATCCACGCGGTAGCTGCCCGCGACCGTCGGATTGCCGTTGGCGAAGGCGGCAAGATCGACCTGGCCGGCCTTGCCGGACAGGAAACTGGAATTGAACTGGGCCTGCTCCGGGGGCGCGGCGGTCGCTGCGGTGCTCTGCGCCATCAATGCCTGCTCGCCCAGGTTTGCAGGCGCGGCCACAGCCCATCCAGGGCTTGCGGCCCCAGCGGCCAGCAGGCATACGGCCTGCCGGATCGACAATGTCAATCTGTTTCCAATCACACTGACATTCCTTGACGACGGCCGTGGTGCAGCCATGACGGGGCGCGCTGCCTGCATGCAGCCGTTCGATCAGTTCCCGCGGGCGAGATCGACGGTGCGCTCTACGCGCCCGCCAAAATCATTGATGGTGACGAAGCGCACCTGCGTGGTCGCTGCAGGCACGGTGAATTCGATGCTCTGGCCGGGTGCGGCCATTTTTCCCTTGTCCTCGACCACCTCGTCGCGGGTGCCTGCCAACGCATGCACTTCGGCCAGGGTGACGTGGTACGCACTCGGGTTTTCCACGCGCAGGCGGTCGCCCGAGCGGCTCCAGCGCAGCAGCGCGGGCGCTTCGTTGGCGGTACCGGGAAGGCCCTGCGGGCGGTAGAAGAGCTTGAGCCGCGAGCGGAATGCCACCTGCAGCATGTTCTGGTCGGCATCGCCCGTGCGGGCCGGCGAAGGCGGCACGTCCAGCACGTTGAACCAGAACACCGTTTCGCGGTCGGTCGGCAGCTTGGCACCGGTGAACATCACGCGCAGCGCCTGGCTGCGGCCCGGCTCGACGCGGCTGATCGGCGGCGTCAGCACGAACGGCGCATCGCTGCTGTCGGCGGTCTGGTTGGCATCGCCACTGTCGATCCAGGCCTGGACCAGGGACGGCGAATCGCCCACGTTGTCCACCTGCACGGTGACTTCGCGCGCCTGCCCGGGATAGATCACCCGCGTACCGTTGATGACCACGCCAGCCAGCGCCGTCTGGCACAGGGCGAGTGAGAACGCGGCCGTCAGCAGCGTCCGGGAAAGAAAGGCTTTCATCGGAGGAACTACCCGTGGGTGAAGGCAATGCCCCTGCCCGGTGCTGGCACCGGACAGGGACCAGGCAGCAACGATCAGTTGTAGATGATCGTGTACTTGACGCTGGTGCTGACTTCGCCAGCCGACGCTGCGCCGGTTGCGTAGTACTCGGCGTAGTAGTTCAGGTCGGCGGTGCCGGCGGTGCCGGTGTTCACCCACTGCGAGTTGGTCTGGGCCAGGCCGGAGCTGGCGGCCTTGATCGGCAGCACGTCGAAGTTGCTGCCCAGCAGCTGGACCTGCACGTTGCCTGCGCCATTGGCGGAGGTCGGGGTCTGGTTCAGCAGGCGGCCGGTCGCGAAATCAACGGTGGAACCCGGTTCGAAGTAGGTGGCGACGTTGCTGTTGGTGCCGCACTTGCTCAGGTTGATGGCGAACTGGGTGCGGCCGTTGGTGGCACCGACGGTGGCCAGCGAAGCCTTCGACACGGTCGGCAGGTTGACGGTGAAGTCCTTGCCGGCCGGGGTGGTGATCTGGCAGGTGACGTCGGTGACCTTGCCCTTGAAGGTGATCGTGCCATCGGCGGCGTTGGCGGCCAGCGGTGCGGCAGCAAGCAGGAGGACGGCGAACAGATTGATCTTGCGCATTTGCTTTCTAACCCTACTGAGGAATGTGGACGTAGAGGAGGAAGCAAGGAGCACTGCCGGGCATCAGACCCATCCTTGCGTCTCACCTGTGGCCGGACCCGCGATGACGCCATCCTTGGGGCCCGAGCCGACAGTATAGATCACAAATGTGATGCAGTTCACGCAATGAACGTGTCGCATCGCACATTGACGCCAAATATTTGGCGTGCTACCCGCCATGCCGCTGGCGCGTATCGAACGCACGTCACACTCCTGCGCAGCGGGGCTTTACGCGCGTGTCACAGCGCGAGGAGGAGGCTGTTTTCAAGGCAAAAATGCAATGTTTGACGCGCATCACTATTGCTCAGTGACGCGCCTTCCAGATCGAAACTCTGACCCTTAAAGACTGTTCCGGGCTGTCGTTAACAGACACATACCGAACCAGAGAACGTCATGAAGACCTCGATCCTGCTCTGCGTGGCCCTGATGGGCGTCAGTTCGCTGGCACATGCCGACGGCGGCACGATCCGCTTCAGCGGTCGCATCGTTGATCCGGGGTGCTCGGCGCGCGTGGACCAGCAGCAGCTGCGCCTGGAAGGCTGCCCGCTGTCGGCCAAGGGCGCGACGGTGGCATTGGTGGCGATGGAGGAGGGCCAGGGCGCGGTGCTGCGCGACGGCAAGCGCCAGGGCCAGCAGCTGGCCGTGGCTGCCCGCAGCCTGCGCGCGGGCGATCTGGTGTTTTCGGAAAGCTACCGCCTGGAAGCCCCGAAGCAGCAGCCGCTGCAGGGGGCTTATCTGGTGCGCGTCGACTACCCCTGAGCGTCGCCGCCCAGCGCAACCGGCCCCGGGCGATCAGCCCTGGGGCACTTCCGGCGGCAGTTCGAACACCTGGCGCAGGTAGCTGAGGTAGCCGGGGTCATCGCACATGCTCTTGCCGGGCGAATCGCTGAGCTTGGCCACAGGCTGGCCATTGCAGCGGACCATCTTGATGACGATGTTGAGCGGGGTCGGGCCCAGGTCGTTGGTCAGGTGCGTACCCACGCCGAACGCCACCTGGCAGCGGCCGCGGAAGTAGTCGTAAAGGCGCATCACCTTGGTGATGTCCAGGCCATCGCTGAAGACCAGCACCTTGCTGCGCGGATCGACGCGGCGCTGCTGGAAGTGGGCGAGCATGCGGTCGCCCCAGTCGAACGGGTCGCCCGAATCGTGGCGCACGCCGTCGAACAGCTTGCAGAAGTACATATCGAAATCGCGCAGGAACGCATCCAGGCCGACCACGTCGGACAGCGCGATGCCGAGGTCGCCGCGGTACTCGCGTGCCCACGATTCCAGCGCCGCCACCTGCGAATCCCGCAGGCGCGGGCCCAGGGCCTGGAAGGCCTGCAGGTATTCGTGAGCCATGGTGCCGTGCGGGGTCATGCCGTACAGGCGGGCGAAGTGCACGTTGCTGGTGCCGACCAGCTGCGGGCCGAGCGCATCGCGCAGCAGCGGCAGCAGGCGCGCATGCCAGTCGCGCGAGTAGCGGCGGCGGCTGCCGTAATCAGCGATGCGGCACTGTTCGAAGCCGGGGGTATCGCGCAGCAGCGCGGCTTTGGCCTGCAGGCGGCGTTCGCCCTCGGCGAAATCAGCCGTGGTGGTGTTGCGGAACCAGACCTCATTGATGATCGCCAGCAGCGGCACTTCGAACAGGATCGTGTGCAGCCACGGACCGGTGATGTCCAGGTCGATCTCGCCGGGCACGGTCTTGGACGGCTGCAGCTGGATGTACTTGCGATCGAGGTGGAACAGGCCAAGGAAATCGGCGAAGTCGGGCTTCACGAAGCGCAGGCCACGCATGTAGTCCAGCTCTTCGCTGGTGAAGCGCAGGCTGCACAGGTGGTCGATTTCTTCGTTGATCTGGTCGATGTAGCTCGCCAGGTCGATACCGGGGGTGCGGCACTTGAACCGGTACTGGACCAGGGCGCCGGGGTGCTGGTGCAGCACCGCCTGCATCATGGTGAACTTGTACAGGTCGGTGTCGAGCAGGGACTGGATGATGGCCATGGGCCAATTATGCGCCCGTTCGGGTGAATCGCGTTTCCCGGGCTCGGCTGCGGGTAGATCCACGCCATGCGTGGATGCCCTGCCCCGCCGTCAGAGCGACTTGCGCAGCAGCCTCGGCACCAGCATCAGCGCATGGGCCCAGATCGCGCCCCACACCATCACCCGCACCGGCGCCGAGCGCTGCTTCGCCTCGAACTTGCTGAAGTAGCGCCACAGCCCACGGTGCTTGTGCCATTCGACGAAGAACGGCCGCGAGCGACTGGATACCCCACGCACGTGGGTCACCCGCAGATCGTTGGCGATGGCGACCACGCCGCCGGCATCGCGTACGCGGCGGCACAGGTCGAGGTCTTCGGCGTGCAGGCGGTAGCCGGCATCCCAGCCACCGATACGGTCGAACAGCGCACGCGACATCAGCAGCAGCGCGCCGGACAGTGCCGGCACCCGCTGCAGCGCCTGCGCCGGGTCGCGCGGAATCGCCAGCCGCCCGCCGCGGCCAGGCGAACGCAGCATGGCCAGGAAGTCGGGATCGCGCCGGCGCACGGCCTCGTCGGCGAAGCCGTGCTCGTCCACCTGCTCCACGCCCAGCAGGCAATCCCCCAGTACCAGCGCGCGATCGCGCAGCGCCGCCAGGGTGTCCTCCTCCACCAGCAGGTCGGGATTGATGAATGCCAGCCACGGGCTGCTGGAATCGGCCACGCCCTGGTTGTTGGCGGCGGCAAAGCCGGGGTTGTCCGGGTTGCCGATGAAGCGTACCCGCGGGTCGTGGCTGGCATGGCGCTGCACGATTTCCAGCGTGTCATCCTGCGAACCGTTGTCCACCACCCGGATCTGGGCGACGTCCTGCGCCTGGCGCAGCCGCGACAGGCAGGCATCGATGGTGCTGCCGCTCTGGTAGGTGACGACGATGGCGGCAATGGCAGGGTTCAAGCAGGCGACTCCGGCGGCGTGGGCATGGCGAACAGGTCGCCCTGGTCACGCGGCATTATCGCCTGCCGCAACCGTTGCTGCAGGTCATCGCGCAGCGCATGCAGCGGATCGTGCATGAGGAAATCGGCCAGCCGCGGCATCCAGCCCGGCCAACGCGCGGCCAGGGCCTCCAGGTCGCCCTCGCGGCTCGCGGCCTCGCCGGCACGGCTGACGAAGGCGTTCTCGCACAGCACGTTGCGCCAGCCCAGCCCGGCCATGCGCAGGCTGAGATCGACCAGCGCAGCGTTCCAGCCAAGGTAGCTGTCGGTGTCGAGGCCACCGGCACGGCGGCGCGCGTTGCCGCGCACCAGCACCGCATGGGTCACCGCCGAGGGCAGTTCCGGGTGCAGGTTGGGCAGGGATGCACAGGTGTGGGCCAGCAGCGCGGGATCGGCCGGTTCCGGATTGATCTCGCCCAGCCGCGGCCACGCGGCGGTTTCACCTGCGTTGCACCAGGGCGTGGCGGTGGCGATGGCGGCATCGCGGGCGAAGGCGGCCTGCAGCTGCTGCAGCCAGCCCGGCGCAGGCACGCTGTCCGGGGCCAGCACGGCCACGTCCAGCCCCTCGCAGGCGCGCAGCATTTCATCGAGGTGGGCGACTTCGCCGAGCGGGCGCGCGCGGCGGGTGTATTCGGCCTGCAGCGGCGTCTGTGCCAGCCAATGCTCGACCACGGCCTGAGCGCGCGGCCCCGCCTGGGCGTCATCGGCCAGCCACACGGCGGTACCCGCTGCGGTGCCGGCATCAAGCGCGGCCAGGCAGCGGTCGAGCGCGGCATCGTCCACGCCCAGCGGCAACAACACGATCGCCCCCATCCCGCCTCCGTGGTTGTCGGTGGCGGTAGCGTAGCACCGGCAGGGCTGCGCCCTGCACCTGCGGTAGTGCCGGCCGCTGGCCGGCAACCTCAAGATCAAAAGCTGGCATTCCGTGGGATGGCGGGGTGGGTCCGGTTGAGGGGGACGCCGTAAACCCGTCCATGGGGGCTTGGTCGCGGCATCCATGCCGCTCACACCCCCTCAACCGGACCCACCCCGCCTTCGACAGTTTCCTGCGGCTGTTGGAACCTGCTGCTGTTGGTGGGTGCCGACCGTTGGTCGGCACGGATGAATTCATTCGATATCTGACAGAAAAATCGTGTCGACCAAGGTCGACACCTACCAACAGCCGCCGTTACCAGTAGATCCACGCCATGCGTGGATGAATTCATTCGATATCTGACAGATGTGCCGACCAACGGTCGGCACCCACCATCAGCCGCCGGCCAACTGTCGAAGGTGGGGCGGTGTCGGATTGCGGGGTGTCCGCCGCATGGATGCGGCGGCCAAGCCTACAGGGACGTACTTGCGGCGTCCCCGCAATCCGACACCGCCCCGCCACCCCACGGAATGCCGCTCTTGATCTTGCTTTGGCCTCTGCAGGTGCAGGGCTGCAAGCCCTGCCACAAAAAACCCCTACTTCTTGCGCTCGCGGGTGGGGAACGGCTCCATCGCGCGGAAGCGGTTGCTGTACTCGTCGGTCAGCGTGCGTGCTTCCTGCCCGTTGCGGACGATGGTCGGGGTCAGCAGCACGATCACTTCCGAACGCTTGTTCAACCGAGTCTTGTTGCCGAACAGACCGCCGACGATCGGCAGACGGCTCAGGCCCGGCACACCGCTGGAACCCTCCTCGTCGGAATTGGTGATCAGGCCGGCCAGCATGATCGTGTCGCCGCTCTGCAACGCCGCCTCAGTGGAAATCTTGCGGGTGTTGATCGGCGGGTTGCAGGTGGTCTTGGTCGGGTCGCAACCGGTCGGGATGGCACCGGCCGAGCTGACCTCCTGCACGATGTCCAGGAACACCACCCCATCGCGGGTGATGCGCGGGCGCACTTTGAGGATCACACCCGTGTCCAGATACTGCACCGTGCTGTAAGTGCTGTCGCTGATACCGGTGTTGACCGACACCGAGTTGATCGGAATCTTGGTGCCGACATTCAACTGCGCCTCGGCGTTGTTGCGCACGAAGATGGACGGGGTCTGCAGCAGGCGCAGGTTGGTCACCTTGTCCAGTGCACTGACCACCGCCGCGGCGTTCTTGCCGAGGAACGTCCAACCGGTCTCGCTGCCGGTGATGGCGCCGGCGAAGCTGCCCCAGATGTTGCGGCCCAGCGCGCTGGGCAGGGTGGCGCCGCCGGTGGAGCCGCTGAAATCCTGGCCCTGCACGGCGTTTTCAAAGAACCAGTTGACGCCGTACTTCAGGTCGCCGGTCAGATCGACTTCGGCCACCTGCGCTTCGATGTGCACCTGCAGCGGCATCACGTCCAGCTTCTCGATCACTTCGCGGATCGAGCGCCAGGCCTGCGGCGTGGCGCGCACCAGCAGTGCATTGGTTTCTTCCACCGCCGACACACCGACGGTGTCGCCTTCCACGTCCAGGCTGACGCTGATGTTGCCTTCCTGGCGCTGCGGCAGGTTCATCGTGCTGGTCATGCCGCCGTTGGCGTTGGACGTACCCGTACCGTTGTTGCTGCCGACATCGACGATGTCGCTGTTGCTGCTGTTGCCGCCACGGCTGTCCAGCTGCATCGGCATGGCGCCCGGGGCCAGCCCGGGCACCGAGCCGCGGTTGTTGCGGCTGTTGCTGCTGGCGAAGGCTTCGGCCAGGCGCTGGGCGAGGTCACGCGCCTTGATGTAGCGCAGCTCGTAGGAGAACAGCCGTGCGCTGCCACCGGCGGTGTCGATGCGGTCCAGCCACTGCTGGATCTGGTCCAGGTAGCGCACCTGCGGGGTGATCACCAGCACGGCGTTGGCGTTTTCCAGTGGCAGGAAGCGGAACATGCCGGCGCTGGGGGTCTTGCTGTCTTCGCCGAACACCTTCTCCAGATCGCTGGCGACCTGCTCGGCCTTGCCCGACTGGATCGGGAACACGCCCACCGACATGCCCGACAGCCAGTCGACGTCGAAGATCTCGACGGTGTGCAGGTAGTTTTCCAGCTCGGCGCGGGTGCCACCGAGGGTGATGACGTTGCGGCCGGTGTCGACGTTGACGATGGCGTTCGGCCGCGCATACGGCTCCAGCACCTTCTTCATCTCGCTGGCGGAAATGAACTGCAGCGGCACCACCCGCACTTCGAAGCCGCGGGCGCTGGAGGCCGGCGCGGTGCTGGGTGCGACGGTACCGGCCAGCGCCTGGTCGGCGGCGACGATGTTGTAGCGGCCACCGCTGTAGACCATGCGGGCGTTGTTCCAGCCCAGCACCATTTCCAGCAGGTTCAAGGCCTGTGCCGGCGACACCGGCTTGGGCGTGGCCAGGGTGACCGTGCCCTGCACGCCCGGGGCGATGACGTAGTTCTGCCCGAGCATGTCGCCGAGGATCGCCTTGACCACGGCGTGCACCGACTCGCCTTCGAAGTTGAAGGTGGCGCTGCCGCCGCTGGCCGAGTGCAGGGCCGGTGACGGCGCACGCGCCGCCTCGCGGTTGATCATCGTGCCGCTGCCACGGCGGATCACCGCCTGCGGTGTGCCGGCGGCGGCGTCACCTTCGACCACCTGCGGATCGGCGGAGGCGGCACCGGCCTCCGGCGGCGGCGTGGTGGCACTGCGATGGACATGCGGGCCGGACACGGTGGCGCAGCCAACCAGCAGCGTCAGGGCGAGGGACCAGGGCAGAAAACGCAGGTTCATGCATTCACTCTATCGGTTGGTGCCATCGCCCGGGGGCGGCGACGGTTGTTGCTGCTGTTGCTGCAGCTGACGGCGACGGGCCTGGATGCGTTCGCGGATGGCCTGCATCTGCGCTTCGCTGGGGCCGTTGTTGGCGGGGGCGGCCGGTGAAGGCGCGTTTGCCGAGGCGGCGGCGGCGCTGGCGACATCGGGGCCGGGCCGCGCATTGGATGCGGCAGCGGCGGCGGGGGGCGGTGGAGGCGGCGGCACGACACCGGCCGGCGGGACCGCACCATTGGCGCCACGCAGCACGGTCGGCGGTTCGCCCCCCTGCCCGTTGAAGGTGGCCAGTTCCAGCACCTGGCTGCCACTGGGGCCGATCACCGTGGCCTGGCGTGGTTCCAGCGCGACCAGCTGCCAGCCATCCACGGCTTCACCGTTCAGGCGCAGCCGCAGCGATCGATTCTGATCGGTGGTGAAGGTCGCCATGCTGAAGCTGTCGGTGAGCAGCACGCCGGTCAGGCGCAAGGCAGCACTGGCCGCCGGTTCGCTGCCGCCCAGCAGATAGGGCCGGGGCCGACGGTCTTCGGCGAACAGCGGGCGTTCGCCGATGGCGCTGAAGCTGTCGGCAGCGGACATGCGCTCGGCCGCCATCGGCGGCAGGGCGGGCAGTACGGCCTGCGCGGCGGCATCGCTGTCGGCGGCCGGCAGGCGGCTGCCCAGGCCGAAGCCGGTGGCCAGCCAGATCGCGCCGGCCCAGCCGGCCAGGGCCAGCAGGAAACCGGTGCGCAGCGTGATCGGGTCACGTTTCATCGGTGCCCTCCGCTTCCACCGGCGGCTCGGCCGGTGCAGCGCCGGCATCGGCAGCTGGCGTCGGCGTCGGTGCCGGCGCCGCGGATGCCGCTGCCGCTGGCGCGGCGGCATCACCACTGGCCGCGGGCAGCAGGTAGCCGGCCAGCTCGAACGACACATCCAGGCCCAGGCCCGATTCATTCGCCGATTGCTGGAAGCGCTGCGCGATCAGGTTGAGGTTGTCGACGAACAGGCGCGGGCTGCCCGTTTCCAGGCTGTGCAGCACGGTGGCCAGTTCGGCCACGCCACAGCGCAGGCGCACCTGCATGGCCACGCGCACGAACTCGGCGTCGCGGCGGTTGTCGGTGAGCGGCGTGCGGTTGCTGATGGTGCAGCTGCGGTTGCCCGGGCTGGCGTTGGCCACCGCGTCCTGCACGCGCGCGCCGAGGGCCGCGGCGGCCGCTTCGGCGGTCGCTTCGCGCAGGAACCCGGGGCGCTGCTGCAGGGCCTCGCGGGTCTGCTGCAGGCGCTGTTCGATCTGCGGCTCCTGCTGCAGCTGTGCCTGCACCCGCTGCTGGCGCTCGCGCAGTGCAGCCACGTCGGCATTGACGGCCAGCAGCGGCTGGGTGAACCACGGGTGCACCAGCAGCAGGTAGGCCAGGCCCAGCACCGCTACAAGCAGTGCCAGCGCCAGCCAGCGGTCACGGCGCGGGTTTGGCATCGGCATCGGCCGCCTCCCTGGCTGGGGCGGCGGGCGCGGCGGGCGTGGCCACCGGCAACGGCTGCAGTTCGGCGGTCAGGGTGAAGCGGTCACGGCCACTGCCGGCACCATCGGCCTGCAGCACGCCCGTCAGGTTGACCTTGCGCCACTGCGGCGCATCCTGCAGCAGCTGCACCAGCTGCGAGGCTTCGCTGCTGAGGCCTATCAGCTGCAGGTTGTTGTTTTCGATGGCCAGTTTTTCCAGGTAGGTGCCATTGGGCAGGCGCTGGGTCAGTTCGTTCCACAGCTCCACCGTGCTGGCGCGCTGGGCACGCTGTTTTTCGAGGAACGCGGCACCGTCCAGCAGCGCCTGCAGCTCGCTGCGTTCGCTGGCCACGCCACGCGCACTGCGGGCGCTGCGCTCTACTTCAGCGCGCAGCGCGTCGGCCGCCTCGCGGCGGTTGTCCAGCACCTGGGTGGCGGCCAGCACCAGCATCACCAGCGCGGCCAGGCCGAGCAGCAGGTTCCAGCGCCGTGTCGGGTCATGCCGTGGCTGGCGCTGGGCCTGCGGCAGCAGGTTGACCTGCAGCGGCTGGCCCTGCGCGTCGAGGGCGTCGACACCGGAGAGCGCATCGGCCCAGGCACCTACCTGGCCGCGCCAGGCATCGAGCTGGCGCAGCGGCCAGGCCACCAGTTCAACCTGCAGCAGGCCTTCGCCGGCACTGCCGCGTTCGCGTACGTCATAGCTGACCTGGCTGGATTCGAACGGCGTCTGCCGGTCGATCTCGTAGCCGACCACCGCGCGCAGGCGGTCGCCAGCGGCCATGGGCAGGCGCAGGTTGCGGCGCAGGACCTGCGCGTCGGCCAGCAGCCAGACCCGCGGCAGGCGGCGCAGGCGCGCGTCCAGTACCCGGTCCAGATCGGCCGGCTGGGTCGGCCATGGCAGGCTCGCCACCGGCTCCAGGCCCTGCCCGGCTTCGCGCCAGACCTGCAGCAGGTCACCCTGCCGCTGCAGCAGCAGGCGGGTCTGCGACCAGCCCAGCGCCCACTGCCAACGCGCCGGCACCCAGGCCAGCAGGGACTGCCGCCACCAGCGCAGGAAACGGCCCGCACCTGGGCCGATCCGCCCCTGTACCTGCCGCAGGCTGTCCTGCCATGCTGTCATCTTGCTGCCATTCCCTGCTCCCAGCGAAGCACCGTGTAGGTTCGTCCGGGCACACCGCCCGATCCATTGCGTACCACCGCCTGCAGAACCGACAAGCGACCGCTGCCGTCGATGGCACGGGACTCGATACTATAGGTGCCGCTGCCGCTGGCAAGCATTGACGGCATCGCTCCGGAACCTTCGTCACGCTCCAGCTGGGCGCGCTGCGCCAACACCTGTTCGGCATCCAGGCCCAACGCGGTCAACACCGGTGCACCTGCGACGCGCGGATCGGGACGCGCCTGCCGGCTGTAGAGCGTCAGGTACGGCAGCATCGCCGAGTACAGCGACGCACGCATGCCGAGCACGCGCTGCAGTTCACCCAGGGTCTCGAAACGCCTGTTGCGCGGGCCGTACGGCAGGCCCGCAGCGGCGTAATCGGGTGCCTCGGCACCGCCGCCCGGCTGCAGCAGGCTGTCTTCGTCGCGCCAGTCGATGATGGCGCCGGCCAGCTGCCGGGCCTGCTCGGGCGATTCGCCCATCGCCTGCAGGAACGCATCCAGCAGCGTCGCGTCGGCCAGGTTCAGGTTGATCTTGCCGTTCTCGTCCACCACCCGGATCTCGACGGGCACATCATCGTACTGCCAGCGGTAGGTACGCCCGTCCGCCTGCCAGGCCGGCCGCTGCGGGTCCGGGCGCAGGCGCAGCAGCGCGTACTCCATGCCGGCACGGGCGCGTTCCTGGCCGCGCGCATCATCGTCGAGCACCCGCTGCTGCAGGTGCTCCACGCGTGCGGTCAGCGCGAAGGCACCGACCAGCGCGGTCATCAGCGCGATCAGCCACAGCACCAGCACCAGGGCGGCCCCGCGCCGTGCGTTCATCGCGCGCCTCCCTGGCCGCCGGCGCGCGGTGCGACCACCAGCGGCGGCCACGCCGCGCCACGCTGCGGCACGACCTGCACTTCCACCAGCAGCGGCAGCCGCCGGGTGTCGTCCCAGCGCGGCAGCCAGTCGCTCATCTGCCCGTTGGCAGGATCAACGCCGCGGTAGCGCAGCGTCACGTCCTTCAAGCCGTCGGCGAGCACTTCGGGCGGGCGCGGCGGGGTTTCCGGCAGGCGTTCGCCTTCCTGCAGCAGCACCATGTCCAGCAGCAGCCGGCGCTGCCCGGGGGCGCCGTCCACCTGCAGGGTATGCAGGTACGGGCCACCGCGGCCGAGATAGCCGGGCAGATCAGCGACGAACTGCATGCCTTCGCCATCGCCCTGGAAATACACCGGTTCGCGGGTGGGATCGGGTACCTCGATCGGGCTGCGCATTGCACCGCCCAGCTGCCGCCGCAGCAGCGCCTGCACCGCGCGCATGCGCTCGCTGTCGGCGGCGATCTGTTCGCCACGCTGGCTGACCGCCATCGCCGCGCGCACGCTGGCGAACGCCAATGCGAGGCCACCGGCCAGCAGCACGGTGGCCAGCATCACTTCGACCAGGGTGAAACCGGCGGCGCGACGCTTCATCGTGCGCTCTCCAGGTCCGGCGGCAACAGGCGCAGGGTGCGCCACTGCAGTCGCTCGCGTTCGCCATCCCCCCAGCGCACCTGCAGCTGCAGTTCGGCCAGCCACGGCGCACCCGGCGACTGCGTCGGCGCGACATCGCCGGCACGCGGCTCGCTCCAGGGCTGCACCTGCAGCTGCCAGTGGTAACGGCCCTGTTCCCACTCACCGCTCTGGCTGCCGGCCTGCAGCGGCGCGTCGACACCGGCGCTGGCCAGCAGCGACTGCGCGTGCAGTACCGCGCGGGTGCGCAGCTCGGCCTCACGCACCTGGCGCGCGCCGCCGGACAGGCTGCCCAGCAGCAGGGTCAGGGCCAGGCCCAGCAGGGCGAAGGCCACGATCACTTCGAGCAGGGTGAAGCCACGCACCGACTGTTTCATTGCGCCCGCCATGGACCGGAACGGACCTCGCCGGTCAGCCAGCCGACATCGATGCGCCATTCGGCGGCACCGCGCTGCAGGCGGATGCGGCCGCCACTGGAGCCGCCATCGGGATGGAACTCGATCACGCCCTGCCCCGGCGCATCGCTGAGCTGCGCGGCGCCTTCAAACACCACCTGCACCGGTTCGGGCACCGTGCCCTGGCGCTGGTTGGCACCCTGCCAGCGATGCTCGGCCGGCTCGATCACGAAGCGCTGCGGCTCACCGCGTGCGATCGCCTGCGCACGCACCATGCGCAGCTGGTTGGCGATGTCCTTGCCGGCGCTGCGCAGCTGCATGCCGGCAAAGCCACGCGACAGGCCGGCGGCCGTGATCAGGCCGATGGCCGCGATAAGCGCGATCACCAGCAGCATCTCCAGCAGCGACATGCCGGTGGCGCGCCTGCCGTGCAGGCGCGGGCTGGGCAGCCGGCGCGGCAGGGACAGCCTCATGCGGGTTTACGGCTCGTAACGGATGTCAGCATCGACGCTGCTGCCGCCGGTCTTGCCGTCCTTGCCCAGGCTCACCAGGTCGTAGGCCTGGCCTTCGCCCGGCGCGCGGTATTCCAGCGCATGGCCCCACGGATCGTTGAGATCGGCGGCCTTGGCATACGGGCCCAGCCAGCCACCGACGCCGGCCGGTGCGGTCACCAGGTCATTGAGCGAACCGGGCAGCTTGCCGGTGTCGATCTGGTAGTTGTCGATCTTCGAGGCCACGGTCTGCACCTGGGCCTTGGCGATGTTCGCCTTGCCGCGGTCGGCGCCGCCGAGCACGCGGCTGGCGACCAGGGTCAGCACCGCACCGATCAGCACGATGACGATGATGATTTCCAGCAGGCTCATGCCGCTCTGGTGGCGTGCGCTGGCGAAGGACATGCGGATCGGTCGACGGGAAGCAAGCATGGTCGGTCCTTTCAGTTGCGGTGAGTCGGGGTTGCAGGGAAGGCCATCGTCAGCCGATGGCGTTGGTGAGGTCGTACAGCGGCACCAGCACGGCGACGATGACCGCGCCGACCACCGATGCCAGCACCAGGGTGATGGCCGGCACCATCGCCGCCAGCAGGCGGTCGATGCGGCGGGCGCTGTCCTGTTCAAACGTGTCGGCGGCCTTGAGCAGCATGGTATCGAGGGCGCCGGATTCCTCGCCGACCTGGATCATCTGCAGGGCCAGGCGCGGGAAGCGCTTGCCGCGCGACAGTGCCAGCGACAGGCCGGCACCGTTCTTCACTTCGTCGGCAGCGGTGTCCAGATCGGCGGCCAGCGCGCGGTTGCCCAGCACGTTGCGGGCGATGCCCAGTGCGCCCAGCAGCGGTACGCCGTTGCGCAGCAGCGTGCCCAGGGTTCGGGCCAGGCGTGCGGTTTCCAGTTCGCCCAGCAGGCGGCCGATGCCGCGCCGCTGCAGCAGCCAACCATCCAGCGCCAGGCGGAACGCCGGTTGCCGCAGCTGCCGTTCCAGCAGCAGGGTGAACACGCCCGGCACCACCAGCAGCAGGATCCACCAGTCGCGCACGAACAGGCCCAGCTGCAGCACCGCGTTGGTGAACCACGGCAGGGCCACGTCCAGGCTTTCGTACATCTGCGCGAACTGCGGCACCACGTAGCCGAGCAGGAACAGCAGGGCGCCACCGACCACCACCAGCAGGATGGCCGGGTAGACCAGTGCGTTGATGACCTTGCCCTGCAGCGCGCGGCTGCGTTCGAGGTAATCGGCCAGGCGCTGCAGGGTTTCGTGCAGGCTGCCTCCGGCCTCGCCGGCGCGCACCATGTTCACGTACAGGCGCGAGAACAGGCCGTGCTGGCGCTCCAGCGCCGTCGACAGCGGCGCACCGCCGCGCACCACGTCGCGTATGTCGGTGATCGCGCGCCGCGAACGTTCGTCCTCGGGCAGGCCGAGCAGGATCGACAAAGCGCGGTCCAGCGGCTGGCCGGCACCGAGCAGGGTCGACAGCTGCTGGGTGAACTGCAGCAGCGCCGCGCCCTGCAGGGGCCGCGGGCGGAACAGGCTGGCTAGGCTGCTGCCCCCTGCCGCGCCGCCTTCGGCCAGGCGCGTTTCCATCGGCAGATGGCCCTGGTCCTGCAGGCGTGCGATCAGCTCGGCCTCGCTGGCCGCTTCCATCTGCCCGTCGAAGACTTCACCGTGCGGGTTCAGTGCCTTGTAGCGGTACGTGGGCATGTCAGCGTCGATCTCCCGCGCGCATCAACCCTCCTCGGTCACGCGCAGGACTTCCTCGATGGTCGTCTGCCCGCTCAGGGCCTTGGACAGGCCGTCTTCGTACATGGTGCGCATGCCGGCCTCGCGGGCGATGCGTTCGATCTCGCCCATGCCGTCGCGCCGCATCACCGCGCGCCGCAGCGCGTCGTTCATCACCAGGAATTCCATGATGGTGGTGCGGCCCAGGTAACCGGTCGGTGCCAGTGCCGAGGGCTTCGGGCGGAACAGGTGGATCGGCCCCTGCGGCTGCAGGCGGCGCAGTTCGAATCGTTCGATCTCCTCCGGCGAGGCTTCGTAGCGCTCGGCGTGGGTGGGTTCCAGCCGGCGCACCAGGCGCTGGGCGAGGATGCCGTTGATGGTGGACGTGAGCAGGTAATCCTCCACGCCCATGTCGAGCAGGCGGGTGATGCCGCCGGCTGCGTTGTTGGTGTGCAGCGTGGACAGCACCAGGTGGCCGGTCAGCGCCGACTGGATGGCGATGCGCGCGGTTTCCAGATCGCGCATTTCGCCGATCATGATGATGTCCGGGTCCTGGCGGACGATGCTGCGCAGCGCGTTGGCGAAATCCAGGCCGATCTGCGGTTTGGCCTGGATCTGGTTGATGCCTTCGATCTGGTACTCGACCGGATCCTCGACCGTGATGATCTTGACGTCGGCGGTGTTGAGCTGGCTCAGCGCGGTGTACAGCGTGGTGGTCTTGCCCGAGCCGGTCGGGCCGGTGACCAGCAGGATGCCGTGCGGCTGCTCGAGCACCTTGCGGAACTGCGGCAGGAACGCATCGGTGAAGCCGAGCCGGTGGAAATCGAACACCACGGTCTCGCGATCGAGCAGTCGCATCACCACGCTTTCGCCGTGCGCGGTCGGCACGGTGCTCACGCGCAGGTCCAGTTCCTTGCCCTGCACGCGCAGCATGATGCGGCCGTCCTGCGGCAGGCGGCGCTCGGCGATGTTGAGCCGGGCCATGATCTTGATGCGGCTGATGACCGCGGCGGTGAGGTTGGCCGGCGGGCTTTCGCCTTCCACCAGCACGCCATCGACGCGGTAGCGCACCTTCAGCCGGCTTTCAAACGGTTCGACGTGGATGTCCGAGGCGCGCAGTTCCACCGCACGCTGGATGACCAGGTTGACCAGGCGGATGACCGGGGCTTCGGAAGCGAGGTCGCGCAGGTGTTCGATGTCATCGACCGCGCCGCCTTCGCCATCTGCGGTTTCCACGATCGCACCCATCGCGCTGCGGCCCTGGCCGAACCAGCGCTCGACCAGGTCGTCGATCTCCGCGCGCATGCCCAGCACCGGGCTGACCGGTACGCCCAGCGCCAGCTGCACGGCCTGCTGCGGATAGGCATCGTGGGCATCGGCCAGCCACAGGCGTACGCCGTGTTCATCCAGCGCCAGCGGGCACACGTGGAACTGCTTCAGGAAACGCAGCGACAACGGCAGGCCTTCGGCCAGCGACTGCGGCGGTGCTTCGGGCAGCTGTTTGCCTTCCAGCAGCGGCAGGCCCAGGACATCGGCACTGGCCTGCGCCTGGTCACGCTCGGAGACCAGCCCCAGCCGCACCAGCAGGCCCAGCAGGCTGCCACCGGCTTCGGCGTGCAGCGGCCGTGCGCGGGCCAGGTCCCCTTCCTTGAGGCGCCCGCGCGCCAGCAGCGCATCGAGGATGCGGCCTTCGGCGTCGTCGATGGCAGTGGCAGCGAGCGCGTTCACATGACTCTCCTGTCGATCCTCCCGACTTTAGCAGTTCAGCCCGGACTTCCGCTGCCTTGTGCGCGCAGGACCATGAAAGACGACGCCCGTCACCTTCCGGTAACGGGCGTCGCCAATTCACTTACGACATTCCGTGCAAGCGTGGCCCTTACTGGGTGGCCAGGATGGTCACGCCGCTGAAGGCCGCTTCGCCCACCACCTTCACGTAGTAGGTGCCTGCCACCGGCTTGGCAACACGCACGGTCTCGGTGTTGCCCGGGCGGCTGGACTTGGCATCGTTGTCGGTGGCGGTCGGCACGCGGCCCTGCGCCACGTACACCGACACGTTGCCGGTGCCACCGTAGGTCAGCACGCTCAGCTGCTTGCCGGCGACGGCTTCGAAGGTATAGACCGTCTCGCTGCCGGTGGCGCCGGCCACGCCGCTGAGGGCGACCTTGTTGGTCAGCGGGATGCCTTCAGGCTCGCAGTTCTCGGTGCACGGCTCGGCCAGGGCCTTGGCCAGCGCGGCCTTGGCGTCGACGATGCCGGTGCCGATCGGCGTGGAGGCCGGGATGGTGACCGGGAACGGACGCGCGGTTTCCTTCAGCAGCGCACGCAGGGCCGCCGGGGCCAGCGGATCCTTGCCGTTGGCGATGAGCGCACTCTGCACCAGGGCGGCAACACCGGCCACGTGCGGCGATGCCATCGAAGTACCGCCCATGCCCATGTAGCTGTAGGTGCCGGAATCCGGCGTGGTGGCCGCATTCGAACCGGACTGCCAGATGAAGCCACCCGGGTTGCCGTCCACGCTGCCACCGCCGCCCGGGCCGGACAGATCCACGCGCGTGCCGTAGTTGGAGTAGTAGGTGATGCCACCGGTGATGCGGGTCGCACCCACGGTCACCACGCCTTCGCAGCTGGCCGGGCGGTAGTTGGCGGCATTGTCGGTTTCGTTGCCGGCGGCCACCACCACGGTCGTGCCACGCGAGATCGCGCCGCTGATCGCATCCTGGTAGGCGCCTGCGCACGCACCACTGCCACCCAGGCTCATGTTGATGATTTCAGCCGGGTTGGTATTGGCCGGAATGCCGGCGACGGTGCCACCCGACGCCCAGGTGATCGCATCGGTGATGTCGGAGAGGTAGCCACCGCACTTGCCGAGCACGCGCACCGGCAGGACCTTGGCCTTGTGTGCGACACCGGCCATGCCGACGCCGTTGTTGGTCTGCTCGGCGACAGTGCCGGCCACGTGGGTACCGTGCCAGGAGCTGTCTTCCGGCTGCGAGCCGTTGTAGCACTCGTTGGCGTTCTCCACCCAGTCACCGTAGTCCTGCGCGCCCGGCACGCGGTCGTCGGTGGCACGGCGCGAGGTCTCGGCGTCGCTGATGAAGTCGTAGCCTTCCAGCAGGTTGCCGACCAGGTCCGGATGCTGCGGCAGGATGCCGGTGTCGAGCACGGCGACGACCACGCCCTCGCCCTGCGAAACGTCCCAGGCCGACGGTGCGTTGATGCCGCCGGTGGGGTTGCTCAGGTGCCACTGGTACTGCGCGTAGAGCGGATCGTTCGGCACCAGGGCCGGCTTCACGTCGCCCGCGCGCAGTTCGGTGCGGCGCAGCTTGACGTCGGCTTCGGCGTACTGGACCGACGGGTCGGCCTTGAGTTCCTTCAGCACGCGCTGCAGTTCGGCCGGGGCCAGGCGGCCCTTCAGGCGGATCACGTCGGCACCGATGCCGAGCTTGCGCACCACCTGCGGGCCCAACGTGCTTGCACGGCTGGTGCCACCGGACAGGCTGGCGCGGGTGAGTGCGGACTGCACCGTGGACAGCTTGGCCGAGCGGTCGCTGGCAGCAGCGGTACCGGCGCGATACTTCACGATGATGCGCTCGGCGCCCGCTTCGGTGGTGCTGGCCTGGCGCACCGGCTCGCGGGTCGGCAGGCCAGCGGCGTGGACCGCGCCTGCGGCGGTCATCGACAGCATGGCGGCAGCAAGCACGTTGATGCGAAGGTTCTGCTTATTGATCACGTCACATTCCTCTTCTGGGTCATGGTTGGATCCAACACTGCGGCCATCAATCCTTGACGGTTCCCGGCTGGCCGAGCCGGGTTTGCCGAGACCTCCCCTCAGGCCCTGTTGCAGAAGCAGCGCCGGCAGCATGGCCGCCGGCGCGGTGTTGCCTTACCAACCGAAGCCGGCACCGACGCCGACCGAGGCGTCATCACTGCTGAACGCACCGCCGAGGGTGACCGTGGCGCGATCGCTGATGGCACGCTGGTAGCCCAGCGACATCGCCGATTCGCCGCCCTGGAAACCGATGCCGACGCCGACCCGGTTCTGGGTGCGGATGCCGGCGGCACTGGTGGCCATGTTGAGCATGGCCGCGCTCATCGCGCCCTGGCGGTCGATGCGGCGGTCCATGTTGCGCAGGCGCCCGTCCACTTCGCCCTTGAACACGTCGAAGCTGTCGGCGACTGCCTGCACGCGGCTGTCGGTGTAGCTGTTGGCGGTGGTGATGCCGCGGTCCAGCTGGCCCTTGTTGACCGCGTCGGTGGCGGCGGTACCGGCTGCCACGTTGGTCACCTGGCGTTCGTTGCCTTCGCTGCCCACCGAGACCGTGTTGGCGCGATCGGCGACCGAACCCTGGCCCAGCGCGACGGCATTGGCAGCGGTGGCAGACGCGCCCTGGCCGATGGCCGTGGACGACGCCCCGCTGGCCACGGCACCCTCGCCCATGGCGACGGCGTTGGCACCGACGGCCGGCTGCGCGGCAGTAGCACCCTCCACGCTGGGCTTGGCCACCACGTTGGACCGCGAGGCCACTGCATCGGCCTCGGCCACCGTGGCCACCTGGGCGGTAGTGGCCTGCACGCTGGCGCTGCGCAGGCTGGCCGTGGCGGTACGGCTGGTGCCACCGGCAGTGCGCTGGTCAAGCTCGGTCACCTTGCGGTCCAGTGCGCCCAGCGCATCGCCGACGTTGTTGTAGGTGCTGCCCTGGATGACGTAGTTCGGCGCGATGAACACCCCCTGCATGCCGACGCTGGCGCCGCCGCCGAGGATGCTGGCGGCATCGCTGAGCGACTGGAACAGCTGGCCGCCGTTGATGGCCTGGTGGCTGCCCGAGGCGATGCTGCCGGCGCCGACGTTGTCGATGACCGTACCGTCGATGCCGGACAGGGTCAGGCGGTCGTGGCTGGCATCGTCGTAGCCGATGGCGTTGGCGGTGCTGCTTTCGACGGTGGAGATGCGCGAATCGAAATCACCCACGCGGGTCTCGACCGCACCCACGCGCTGGTTGGTGACGTTGAGCTGCGAACCGGTGACGGCATCGCTGCTGCCGGCGGCAATGCGGCCATCGGCCACGTTGACGATGCGGCGGGTGGCCGGACCATCGGTGCCGTTGCCGCCACCGACCGAGACCACGTTGGCGTCCACCGCACGCGCGCCGGCACCCAGGGCCACCGAGTTGTTGCCGGTGACCGCACTGCCGGCACCCAGCGCCAGCGATGCGTTGCCGACGGCCCTGGCGCTGCTGCCCACCGCATTGCTGCGGTTGCCGCTGGCGGTGGCGTTGGAGCCCACGGCCACCGCATCGGTACCGCTGGCGGTAGCCACGCCGCTGCCGTTGGCCTTGAAGCGCTGGCCGACCGCATCGGCGGTGGCGGCCACGGCATCAAGCTGGCCCTTGTTCACCGCATCGGTGGTTTCCGTACCGGCAGCCACGTTGGTGATCTGCCGCTGCGCGGCCGTGTTGCCCACCGACACCGTGTTGGCGCGGTCGGCCTGCGAGCCGGTACCAAGGGCGACGCTGTTGGCTGCACTGGCGGTGCTGTTGGCACCCAGCGCAGTCGCATCGGCAGCGCTGGCCCAGGCGTTCCAGCCGATGGCGCTGGCGTAATCGCTGGTTGCCCAGGCACCGGCACCGAAGGCCGCCGCGCCGGTGCCGCTGGCACGCGCCGTGATCAGACCGGAGAAGGTGCTGCCGCCGATGGCCACGCTTTCATCACCGCTGGCGTCGCTGGACTGGCCCAGCGCCACCGCGTTGGCACCGGCCGCAGTAGCACCGAAGCCCACCGCCGTGGTGTTGGCGCCGGTGGCGGCCGAGCCGTAGCCCAGTGCGGTGCCAAGGCGGCCGCTGGCTTCGCTGTAACCACCGACAGCGGTGGTGCCATCGGCGCTGGCCGAGGCGCGGAAGCCGCTGGCCAGCGACTGTGCGCCGCTGGCGATGGCTTCGGCACCGTTGGCCGTGCTGTAGACGCCCGTGGCCTGCGCGGCGTTGCCGGTGGCGGTGCTGCCGATCTCGCTGGCGACCGCAGCGCTGCCATACGCGGCACTGTTCTCGCCGGTGGCCTGCGCCGCGTTGCCGACGGCCGCGGCATTGACGCCGGTGGCCAGGCTGTTGAAGCCGACGGCCGTGGCATTTTCAGCCAGGGCGGTGGCGCCGCTGCCCAGCGCGGAGGCGCCGTTGCCGATGGCGTTGGATGCTTCACCCGCAGCCAGTGCGTTGTCGCCTTCCACGTAGGCACCGGCATCGCTGTCGGCGCTGCCGCTGGCCTGGAAGTACCTGCTGGTGGTCTCGGCGGTGGCGGCAACGGCATCCAGCTGGTTCTTGTTCACCGCGTCGGTGCCTTCGGTACCCGCTGCCACATGGGTCACCTGGCGTTCGCCGCCCTCGCTGCCGACGGCCACGGTGTTGTCACGGTCGGCCTGGGAAGCAGCACCCAGCGCAACACTGTTGATGCCGTTGGCGGTGGCACCCGCACCGAGCGCGGTGGACTGCACGGCGCCGGCCCAGGAGTTCCAGCCGATGGCGGTGGCGTAGTCGTCGGTCGCCCACGCGCCGGCACCGAAGGCCGCCGCGCCGTAACCGCTGGCACGCGCCGGGATCAGGCCGAAGAAGGTGCTGCCGCCGATGGCCACGCTTTCATCGCCGGTGGCTTCGCTGGAATCGCCCATGGCCACCGAACTGGCACCGCTGGCGGTGGCGAACACGCCGGCAGCGGTGCTGTTGGCGCCACTGGCCAGGGTGCCATACCCCAGGGCCGAGCCGAGGCGGCCGCTGGCTTCGCTGTAGCCGCCCACTGCGGTCGTGCCATCGGCCGAGGCCGCCGCACGGAAGCCGCTGGCCAGCGACTGCGCGCCGCTGGCGTTGGCTTCGGCGCCGTTGGCCGTGCTGTAGACCGCCGTGGCCTGTGCGCCGGCACCGGTGGCGGTGCTGCTGGTTTCGCTGGCGACGGCACCGCTGCCCAGGGCAGCGCTGTCTTCGCCAGTGGCCTGGGCGTTGTTGCCGATCGCCGCAGCGTTGCCGCCGGTGGCCAGGCTGTTGAAGCCGACCGCAGTGGCATTGGCGGCCACCGCCGTGGCACCACTGCCGAGCGCGGTGGCACCGTCGCCGATGGCGTTGGCGGCCTCACCGGCAGCCAGTGCGTTGTCACCTTCCACGTAGGCGCCGGCGTCGCTGTCGTCGCTGCCGCTGGCCTGGAAGTACTTGCTGGTGTTCTCCGCGGTGGCGGCGACTGCATCCAGCTGGTCCTTGTTCACCGCATCGGTGCCTTCGGTGCCGGCGGCGACGTTGGTGATCTGGCGGGTATTGCCAGCGCCGCCGACGGAGACCGTGTTGTCACGGTCTGCAATCGAGTCGGCACCCAGGGCCACGCTGTTGGCACCCTGTGCTTCGGCCGCGTTGCCCAGCGCCGTGGCGTTGGTGCCCCGCGCCCAGGCACCGCCACCCACTGCGGTGGAGTAATCACCCGACGCTTCGGTAGCGAGCAGGCCGAACAGCGAACCGCCGATGGCCACGCTGTTCACGCCGGTGGCCAGGCTGCCCTGGCCGGTGGCCGTGGCGTAGGCACCGGACGCTTCCGAATCGCCGCCCAGGGCCACGCTGTTGGAACCGGAGGCGTTGGCGAAGTTGCCGAAGGCCGTGGCGTTGAACGCCGATGCGCTGGCATAGCCGCCGATGGCGGTGCTGTAGCCGCCGGTGGCTTCGGCACCGATGCCGAACGCCGCCGAGGCCGTGCCACTGGCCACGGTCTCGCTGCCCACCGCGGTGGCCGCTTCGCCGCTGGCGCTGCTGAAGTAACCCACCGCCACGGCTTCCTCGCCGCTGGCTTCGGACAGCACGCCCGTGGCGGTGCTGCCGGCGCCACTGGACACGGCTGCTGCACCGAAGGCGGCACTCTGCTCGCCGCTGGCTTCGCTTTCCGCACCCTGCGCGGTGGCGTACTCGCCGGTGGCCTGCGCGTTGGCGCCGATGGCGCTGGCGTTGTCGGCACTGGCCAGGGCATTGAAGCCGATCGCCTGTGCGTTGGTGCCGATGGCGTTGGCGCCGCTGCCCAGTGCGATGGCGCCGTCACCGATGGCGTTGGCGGCCTCACCGGCGGCCAGTGCGTTGTCGCCTTCCACGTAGGCGCCGGCATCGCTGTCGTCGCTGCCGCTGGCCTGGAAGAACTTGTTGCCGGTGCCTGCGCTGGCGGCCACGGCATCCAGCTGGGCCTTGTTCACCGCATCGGTGGCCTGGGTGCCGGCGGCGACGTTGGTGATCTGGCGTTCGCTGCCGGCGCTGCCGACCGACACGCTGCGGTCGCGGTCAGCCACCGAGCCTGCGCCGAGGGCCACGGCATTGTTGCCGTTGGCGGTGCTGCCGGCACCGATGGCGATGGCGCTTTCGCCATCGGCCACGGTATTGGTGCCCACCGCGATGCTGTTGATGCTGTTGCCCAGTGCCTGGAAGCCCAGTGCCAGGCTGTAATCGCCATAGCTGAAGGCGCCGCGGCCGACCGCGGTGGAGCTGACGCCATTGGCCCAGCTGTTGTAGCCGATGGAGGTCGCGCCATTCGCACTGGCCCAGGCCGCCGGGCCGAAGGCCGACGCGTTGGTGCCGGTGGCCCACGCGCCGGCACCGAAGGCGGTGGCACCTTCTTCGCTGGCGGTGCTGTAACCGCCGACGGCGGTGCTGTCGTCGGCCTTGGCGAAGGCGCTGTCGCCGATGGCGACGGCATAGCTGCCGTTGGCGCGCGACTTGCCGCCAGCAGCGAAGCTGTTGTCGCCGGTGGCCTGCGCCGCCGTGCCGAACGCGCTGCTGCTGGCGCCGGTGGCCAGCGCGGCATTGCCCACGGCAGTGGAGCCGGCCGAGGCGGTGGTGCCGACCAGCACCGGATTGCCTTCGTCATCCAGCAGCGGCTGGTTGTACTCGTCGTAGGCCTGGCCGAGGCCACCGATGGCAACCGCACCGTCGCCATTGGCGAAGGTGTTGCGGCCCAGGGCGACGGTATCGGCGCCGATGGCACCCGCGCCCGCGCCCTGTGCGAGCGCGCCTGCGCCGATCGCATTGCTGGCCGAACCGGCCGCCACCGCACCTTCGCCTTCGGCGTAGGCACCGGCATCGCTGCCCTCCTCGCCCTGCGCCTGGAAGAAGCGCGCGGTGGTGTCTGCCGTGCTGGCCACCGCATCGAGCTGGCCCTTGTTCACCGCATCGGTGTCTTCGGTACCGGCGGCCACGTGGGTGACCTGCCGTTCGTTGCCGTCGCTGCCGACGGCCACGCTGTTGTCGCGCACCGCTTCGGAGTTGGCACCGAGGGCGACGCTGTTGGCGCCCCGCGCGGTGGCGTAGTAGCCCACGGCGGTGCTCTGCGCGCCGCTGGCCCAGGTCTGTGCACCCAGCGCACTGGCGTTCTCGCCGGGCGCATAGGCGAAGTAGCCCACGGCCACCGACTCGGCACCGGAGGCTTCGGTCAGGCTGCCGTTGGCGACGGCGTAATCGCCGCTGGCGATGGCACCGGCACCGACGGCGGTGGCGGCTTCGCCGCTGGCCTGGGTCTGCACGAAGAAGCCCAGGCCGGGGATCAGGTCGGCCGGGCCACCGACGGCCACGCTGCTGGTGCCGGTGGCGTTGCTCTGCGTGCCCACGGCGGTGGAGTAATCACCGACCGCGTTGGCCACTGCACCGAACGCGGAGGACTGTGCGCCGGCCGCATAGGCACCGACGCCATACGAAGATGCCGCGAAGCCACTGGCTTCGGCACTGGCGCCGACGGCGGTACCACCGACACCGGCACTGGTCGCACCGGTTTCCACCGGCACGCCACCGCTGGTGATCAGCGGGTTGCCTGCTTCATCGACGGCGGCACCACCCACGGCCACGCTGCCCGGGCCGGCGGCCTGTGCGTTGTTGCCGAAGGCGGCGCTGTTCTGGCCGCTGGCCAGCGCGTTGTTGCCCACCGCGGTGGCGTTCTGGGCGACGGCGGTCGCGCCGGCACCGACTGCGGTGGTGCCGTTGCCGATGGCATTGGCGGCCTCACCGGCGGCCAGTGCGTCATCGCCGTCGGCCAGTGCACCGGCATCGCTGTTGCTGCTGCCGGTGGCCTGGAAGCGCTTGGCGGTGGTGTCGGCCACCGCAGCCACGTCCTTCAGCTGGCCGACATTCACCGCGTCGGTGTCTTCGGTACCTGCGGCGACATGGGTCACCTGGCGTTCGTTGCCGTCGCTGCCGACGGCCACGGTGTTGTCGCGGTCGGCCTGCGAGGCCGCACCGAGGGCGACGCTGTTGCTGCCATTGGCGGTGGCACTGGCGCCGAGCGCGGTGGACTGCGCGCCATCGGCCCAGGCGTTCCAGCCGATGGCCGTTGCATAGTCTTCGGTGGCCCATGCGCCGGCACCATAGGCCGATGCACCGTAGCCGCTGGCGCGCGAGGTGATCAAGCCGAAGTAGGTGCTGCCGCCGATGGCGACGCTTTCGTCGCCGGTCGCTTCGCTGGCTTCACCCACGGCGACCGCACCGGCACCGGTCGCGGTGGCGAACACGCCGGCGGCAGTGCTGTTGGCGCCGCTGGCGACGGTGCCGTAGCCCAGTGCCGAACCCAGCCGGCCACTGGCTTCGCTGTAACCGCCGACGGCGGTTGCACCGTCGGCCGAGGCCGCTGCGCGGAAGCCGCTGGACAACGACTGTGCGCCACTGGCGACGGCTTCGGCACCGTTGGCGGTGCTGTAGACCGCGGTTGCCTGTGCGCCGGCGCCGGTGGCGGTGGTGCTGGTTTCACTGGCCACCGCACCGCTGCCCAGTGCGGCGCTGTCGCTGCCGCTGGCCTGCGCGTTGGTGCCGACGGCCGAAGCATTCTCGCCGGTGGCCAGGCTGTTGTAGCCGAGTGCGGTCGCCTGCGCCGCGATGGCGGTCGCACCGCCGCCGAGCGCGGTGGCGCCATCGCCGATGGCATTGGCCGCTTCACCGGCCGCCAGCGCGCTGTCGCCTTCTGCCAGGGCGCCGGCATCGCTGTCCTCGCTGCCGCTGGCCTGGAAGTATTTGCGGGTGTTTTCTGCGGTCGCAGCGACCTCGTCCAGCTGGTCCTTGTTCACCGCGTCGGTGCCTTCGGTACCGGCAGCGACGTTGGTGATCTGGCGGGTGTTGCCAGCGCCACCGACGGAGACGCTGTTGTCACGCTCGGCAATCGAATCGGCACCCAGTGCCACGCTGTTGGCGCCCTGAGCTTCTGCGGCGTTGCCCAATGCGGTGGCATTGGTGCCCGGTGCCCAGGCGCCACCACCCACCGCAGTGGAATAGTCGCCCGACGCTTCGGTCGGCAGCAGGCCGAACAGTGCGCCACCCACGGCGACCGAGTTGGTGCCGGTGGCCAGGCTGCCCTGGCCGGTGGCGGTGCTGTACGCGCCGCTGGCTTCGGCATCGCCGCCGACGGCCACGCTGTTGGAGCCGGTGGCGTTGGCCGCATTGCCGACCGCCGTTGCGTTGAAGGCCGAAGCGTTGGACAGGCCGCCCAGTGCGGTGCTGTAACCGCCGCTGGCTTCGGCACCGACGCCGAAGCTGGCCGACGCGGTGCCGCTGGCGGTGCTGCCTGCGCCGACGCTGGTGCTGCCACTGCCCGAGGCCTGCGCCTGCGCGCCAACGGCGGTGGCGCTGTCAGCGGTCGCCTGCGCGTTGTGGCCCAGCGCCGTGGTGTCGTCGCCATCGGCGGTTGCCGAAGCGCCGGCGGCCAGTGCGCCTTCGCCATCGATCTGCGCCGCATCGCTGTCATCACCGGCGCCGTCAGCCTTGAAGTAGCGGCTGCCTTGCGCGGCGGCGGCGGCCAGCGCGGCCTGGGTGGCCTGCGCCTGGGCGTCGAGCTGGGCGCGGTTGACCGCATCGGTGGCCGCCGTGCCTGCGGCGACGTTGGTGATCTGTCGTTCGTTGCCCGTTGCGCCGACCGACACCGTGTTGGCGCGGTTGGCGTTGGAGCCGGCGCCCAGCGCGACGCTGTTGGCGGCGCTGGCGGTGCTGCCGGTGCCCACGGCCACGGCGTTGCGGCCGCTGGCATTGGCGCTGCCGTCAACCACGCACTGGTCGATCAGGCTGCTGCTGAGGGTCACGCAGTTGGCGTTGCCACCCACTTCCACCGACTGCGCGGCGGCGAGGCCTGAGCCTCCCAGTCCCATGGCCAGGGCAAGGGCCGCGGCAAGCGTCACCGGCCGTACGTGGCCGGCATCGCGACGCTGGTCGACGACCCCGCCGCGCGTGTCGGAAGAGGCCAGTTCCGAGGCCACCACCAACTGACCCAACGCTTTGTTCCAGACCTTGCGATAAATCCGATTCATCGGTACGGCTCCTGATTTTTTGGACTGGTTTTGGGCAAAGCAACGCCAGCGCCGGACCTTCTGGTCCAACGTCCCCTGGGGGCGTTATTCGCGTGATTTACTGCGGGTATTGCCGAACGCCGCGCAGCGACAGAAAACCGAGCGCAAGCGACGTGCGGTTACTGCGGTATGAACAGATTTGAAACAGGGCCCAAGTGTTAACGGGAACTTTCCGGGTCGTCAAGACTTTGACGCAGAAAATGCAATTGCCGTGAACCAGTTCACTTTTCCGCCTATTTATTCGGCGATTTTGTTATTTGCATGTGACGAAATGTCGGCGCCATGTAAATGCATGTAAATGATGGATGCGGCAGGATTTTCTGCCCATATACAGAAAAACCCGACAGTCGCCTGCCGGGTTTTCCGTACTTCATCGCACTGCAGCCTGCGCGGCGGATACGCCGTCAGCCGCACCACACCCGCGCGTTGCGGAACATGCGCATCCACGGCGAGTCACCCTGCCACTCGGCCGGGGCCCAGCTCAGGTTGAGCGCGCGCGGGGTGCGTTCCGGGTGCGGCATCATGATGGTGACGCGGCCGTCGGTGCTGGTCAGGCCGGTGATGCCGTCCGGCGAACCGTTCGGGTTCAGCGGGTACTGGCTGGCGACGTTGCCGTTGCCATCGACGTAGCGCAGCGCCACGCGGGCGGTCGCCTGGTCCACGGTGTTGTCGAACACGGCCTGGCCTTCGCCATGCGCCACCGCCACCTGCAGGCGCGAACCGGCCATGCCACGCAGCAGGATCGACGGCGATTCCACCACTTCCAGCAGCGCGGTACGGGCTTCGAACTGCTCGCTGGCGTTGCGGCGGAACTGCGGCCAGTGCTCGGCACCGGGGATGATGTCCTTCAGCTGGCTCATCATCTGGCAGCCGTTGCACACGCCCAGGGCGAAGCTGTCTTCGCGGGCGAAGAATGCGGCGAAGGCATCGCGCAGCGCGCTGCGCTCGAGGATCGAGGTCGCCCAGCCGCGGCCGGCACCGAGCACGTCGCCGTAGCTGAAGCCACCGCAGGCCACCAGGCCGGCGAAGTCCTGCAGCGCCACGCGGCCTTCGATCAGGTCGCTCATGTGCACGTCGAAAGCGCTGAAGCCGGCACGTTCGAAGGCGTTGGCCATTTCGATCTGGCCGTTGACGCCCTGTTCGCGCAGGACGGCCACGCGCGGACGCGCCCCGGTGCTGATGAACGGTGCGGCCACGTCCTCGTTGAGGTCGAAGCTGAGCCTGGGCTTCAGGCCCGGCGCGTTGAAGGCGCGGGCGACGTCACGCTCGGCATCGGCATTGGCCGGGTTGTCACGGCGCTTCTGCATGGCATGGGTGACCGACCACCAGGCATCGAACAACGCTTCCCAGCGCCACTCGGCCAGGTTTTCGCCGCCCAGCGACACGCGCACCACCGGTGCAGTGGTCGGCTTGGCGATGCGCTGCGCGCATTCGATCAGTGCATGGCGCTCGACCAGGTCGGCGAAGGCCGCACGGTCTTCGCGGGCGATCTGCACCACCGCGCCCAGCTCTTCGTTGAACAGGCTGCGGAACGGATCATCGCCCCAGGCATCGAGGGTGATGTCCAGGCCCAGGCGCGAGGTGAAGGCCATTTCGCACAGCGCTGCGAAGGCACCGCCATCGCTGCGGTCGTGGTAGGCCAGCAGCAGGCCGGCCTGGCGCGCATCACGGATCAGTTCGAAGAAGCCACGCAGGCGCTGCGGGTCATCCAGGTCCGGCGCGGCACCGGCAAACGCCGGCAGGTCGCCATGGTCGGCATGCACCTGGGCCAGGATCGAACCGCCCAGGCGCTGCTTGCCGGCACCGAGGCCGATCAGCCACAGCTCGCTGTCCACGTCGCGGTCGAGCAGCGGGGTCAGCTGCTGGCGCACGTCGGCCACCGGCGCGAACGCCGAGATGACCAGCGACACCGGCGACACGCTCTTGTGGGCTTCGCCCTGGTCGTGCCACTGCGCCTGCATGGACAGCGAGTCCTTGCCGACCGGGATGCTGATGTCCAGCTGCGGGCACAGTTCCATGCCCACGGCCTTCACCGCGTCGTACAGCAGCGCGTCTTCGCCCGGGTGGCCGGCAGCGGCCATCCAGTTCGCCGACAGCTTGATTTCATCCAGTGCGTCGACCGGCGCCGCGCACAGGTTGGTCAGCGCTTCGCCGACCGCCATGCGTGCCGAGGCGGCGGCGTCGAGCAGGGCCAGCGGGGTGCGCTCGCCCAGCGACATGGCTTCGCCCGCCACGCCGTCGAAGTCGGCCAGGGTGATGGCCACGTCGGCCACCGGCAGCTGCCACGGACCGACCATCTGCTCGCGCGCGGTCAGGCCGCCGACGCTGCGGTCGCCGATGGTGACCAGGAAGTTCTTCGAGGCCACGGTCGGATGCGCGAGCACGCGCAGGCCGGCTTCCTGCAGGTCCAGGCCAGCGGTCTTCAGCGCGGGCCAGCGCGGTGCCGGCGGGTGCGCGGTGTCGCGGTGCATCTTCGGCGGCTTGCCGAACAGCACGTCCATCGGCAGGTCGATCGGTGCATCGGCCGGGGTGTGGCCCGGCACGGCGCCGTAGGCCACCACCAGGTGTTCCTCCGCGGTAGCCACGCCGACGGCGGCGAACGGGCAGCGCTCGCGGGCACACAGCGCGGCGAACTCGGCCAGGCGCTCCTGGGCCACGCCCAGCACGTAACGTTCCTGCGACTCGTTGCACCACAGCTGCATCGGCGACAGCGAGGGGTCATCGGTGGGCACCTTGCCCAGGTCAATGATGCCGCCGACGCTGGAGTCGTGCAGCAGTTCGGGGATGGCATTGGACAGGCCACCGGCACCGACGTCGTGGAAGAACTTGATCGGGTTGTTGGCGCCCATCGCCACGCAGCGGTCGATGACCTCCTGGCAGCGGCGTTCCATTTCCGGGTTGTCGCGCTGCACGCTGGCGAAGTCGAGGTCCTCGGCGCTTTCGCCGGAGGCCACCGAACTGGCGGCACCACCGCCCAGGCCGATCAGCATCGCCGGGCCACCCAGCACGATGACCGCATCACCAGCCTGCAGCGGGATCTTGTCGACCTGGATGCGATCGATCGCACCCAGGCCGCCGGCCAGCATGATCGGCTTGTCGTAGGCGCGGACCAGGTCGGCGCCCTCGGGCAGCTCGAAGCTGCGGAAATAGCCGAGCAGGTTCGGGCGGCCGAACTCGTTGTTGAACGCAGCGCCGCCGAGCGGGCCGTCGGTCATGATTTCCAGCGCCGGCGCCATGCGCGGGTTCAGCGCGCGCGGTGCTTCCCACGGCTGCGGCAGCTCGGGAATGCGCAGGTGCGAGACCGAGAAACCACTCAGGCCGGCCTTCGGCTTACCGCCACGACCGGTTGCGCCTTCGTCGCGGATCTCGCCACCGTTGCCGGTCGAGGCGCCCGGGAACGGCGCGATCGCGGTCGGGTGGTTGTGCGTTTCCACCTTGATCTGGAAGGCGCTGGGCACCTGCGGTTCGCGGCGGTACTCGCCGCTGGCCGGATCGGGTCGGTAGCGCGAGGCCGGGTGGCCTTCGATCACCGCGGCATTGTCGCTGTACGCGCTGAGCGTGTGCTGCGGGGTCTGCTGGTGGGTGTTCTTGATCATCCGGAACAGCGAACGGTCCTGTTCCTGGCCGTCGATGGTCCAGCTGGCGTTGAAGATCTTGTGGCGGCAGTGCTCGGAGTTGGCCTGCGCGAACATCATCAGTTCGACGTCGGACGGCGAGCGGCCCAGCGCGGTGAAGCGTTCGCGCAGGTAGTCGATCTCGTCCTGGGCCATGGCCAGGCCGAGGCGCTGGTTGGCGGCCTCCAGCTGGTCCACCGGCACGCGTTCCAGTTCACCCCGGGCCGGCGTGGTGAACAGGGCCTGGCCCTGCTGCACTGTCTCCAGTACCGACTGCGTCATCGGGTCATGCAGGGCCTTGACCAGCGCCTGCTGGGCGGCGGCATCGGTCGGCCAGCCCTGCACATCGATGCGCAGGCCGCGCTCGACCCGGCTGACCGGCTGGCCGGCACCGCGGACCAGTTCGGTGGCCTTGCTGGACCAGGGCGACAGGGTGCCCAGGCGGGGCACGACGATGCGGCTTACGGCGCCGTCGGCGACGGCCTCGGCCTGCGGCTGGGCTTCCAGGATGCGGCACAGGGTGGCCACGTCGGGGGTGGCCGTGCCTTCGGGCTGGACAAAGTAGACGTGCCAGGCACCGCTGATGCGCAGGGAGGGAGCGATGGACTGCAGGCGGGATTCAAGGCGTTCGCGGCGGAACAGCGACAGGGCGGGCGCGCCCTCGAGGACCATCATGTCCGGGGAACCGTAGTTGGGAAACGGGCCCGACATTGTACCGGAACCGGGGGGAGGGTCTTTGGCCGGGCGGCGCCCGGCACCCGCAGAGGCCAGGGCAACGGCCAGAGCCAGAGCCAGAGCCAGAGCAACAGCCAGAGCAACAGCGGTCCTGGACTGCTGCGGGTTGGGCGGGGCGGTGTGGGCTTGCAGGACACGCCGTAAACCCGTCCATGGGGGCTCGTAGGCGCCATCCATGGCGCCTGCGGTCCTGCAAGCCCACACCGCCCCACCCCTGTCAGTTGCACGCGGCTGTTGGTAGGTGCCGACCGTTGGTCGACACGGCCATGCGTGGATGCCGCCTGGTCGTGCCGGCCGCTGGCCGGCAACAGGGAAACAGATCAAAAGCAGGAAATCAGGCATCGAGAGCGCAGCGACCGGCGTCTGCTTTTGAATTTTTCTTTTGTCTTTCGTGGCTGGCGCGCGCAGGAACCTGTCCGAGGCCGGGCGGGTGGGTTGCGCAGGGGCGCAGGCGCCATGGATGGCGCCTACGAGCTTACATGGACGTACTTGCAGCGTCCCCTGCGCAGCCCACCCGCCCGGCCAACCCACAAAATTCACAGAACGCCCCAGCCACGAGGGGCCCCGCCGATGGCAGCCAACCGCGCGCCAGCGCCGCTCTTCGCCGGAATACCCGAATCCCGGAACCATGCGCTCGCTCACGGATTGCCTGATCAATTGATGACAACGTTGTCCCCACTTGGCCCCGGACTCTCTCCCCGGCCAGCCAGGTACCCCGTCCGCCCCCACCGTCGCCCTTCCCCGGGCGATGTCCGGACCTGCGTCACGCGCGGTGCCATCCGGCCCGCGCGCCACCGGAAGTCGGAGACACACCATGTACGACAAGCTTGTGCAGAGTGCCGATGTACGCAGTGCCGAACGCTCCTCCCGCTCCCTCCGCCCGCGCCGCCTGGCCTGGCTGCTGGCCCTGGCCGCCGGGGCAGCCGCCCTGCCCGGCCTGGCCCAGGCCGCCAGCTGTGCCGGCGTGGCGCAGTGGGACCAGGCCAAGATCTACCGGGCCGGCGACACCCTGCAGAAGGGAGGGGTCCTGTACCGGGCGAACCAGGACATCTGGAACGCACCGCCGGACCACCCGGCCGGGGCGCCCTACTACACCAATCTCGGTGCCTGTGACGGCAGCGGCGCCAACCAGCCGCCGGTGGTCAGCCTGACCTCGCCCGCCAACGGCGCCACCTTCAGCGCCGGCAGCACGATCACCGTGAACGCCAATGCCAGCGACCCGGACGGCAGCGTCAGCAAGGTCGAGTTCTTCCGCGATGGCAGCTCGATCGGGGTGGACACCAGCGCGCCGTACAGCGCCAGCTGGGCCAACGCCAGCGCCGGCAGCCACACCCTGCGCGCGGTGGCCACCGACAACAACAACGCCACCACCAGCACCCCCACCATCACCATCACCGTCAACGCGGCCAGCGGCGATACCACCGCACCCAGCGTGCCCGGCGGCCTGGCGGTGGGCACCCGCACTGCCAGCAGCATCGCGCTCAGCTGGAGCCCGTCCACCGACAACACCGGTGGCAGCGGCCTGGCCGGCTACGACGTGTACCGCGACGGCAGCCTGGTCGGCTCGCCATCCAGCGCCAGCTATGTCGATGGCGGGCTGACCGCTTCGACCACCTACAGCTACCGCATCCGTGCCCGCGACAATGCCGGCAACGCGTCGGCGCAGGGCAGCGCGGTCAGCGCCACCACCCTGGCCGGCAGCGGCGGCGGCACCGGCAAGCGGGTCATCGGCTACTTCACCCAATGGGGCATCTACGGCCGCAACTACCGGGTGAAGAACATCGACAGCAGCGGTTCGGCCGCGCGCCTGACCCACATCAACTACGCCTTCGGCAACGTGCGCAACAACCGCTGCGAAGTAGGCATCACCCAGCCGTCGGACCCGAACACCGGTGCCGGTGGCGATGCGTTCGCCGATTACAGCAAGGCCTTCGCTGCCGGTGAGAGCGTCAGCGGCAGCGCCGATACCTGGGACCAGCCGCTGCGCGGCAACTGGAACCAGCTCAAGCAGCTGAAGGCCAAGTACCCGGACCTGAAGGTGCTGATCTCGCTGGGTGGCTGGACCTGGTCGCGCGGCTTCTCCAGCGCCGCACGCCCGGAAAACCGCCAGGCCTTCGTCGCTTCCTGCATCGATGCCTACATCAAGGGCAACCTGCCGGTGACCGATGGTGCCGGTGGCGCAGCCGCGGCACTGGGCGTGTTCGATGGCATCGACATCGACTGGGAGTACCCGGTGGCGTGTGGCATCGAATGCGGCAAGCCGGAGGACAACGCCAACTTCACCGCGCTGATGGCCGAGTTCCGCCGCCAGCTCGATGCGGTGCGCCCGGGCCTGCTGCTGACCGTGGCCGTGGGTGCGGGCGTCGACAAGGTCCGCGTCACCGACCCGGCCGCGTACCACCCGTACCTGGACTACATCAACGTGATGACCTACGACTTCCACGGCGCGTGGGATGCGAAGACCAATCACCAGTCCGCGTTGTTCGACTCGCCCAATGATCCGTCCACCGGCGACCAGAAGCTCTACAACAGCAACGACGCCATCGAGGCCTTCATCAGCCGCGGCGTGCCGGCGGCCAAGCTCAACCTCGGCATCGGTTACTACGGCCGTGGCTGGACCGGCGTGGCCAGCGGCAACAACGGCATGTACCAGACCGCCGGCGGTGCTGCGCCGGGCACCTACGAGGCCGGCATCGAAGACTGGAAGGTGCTGAAGAACCTGGCCTGGCCCGGTTACACCGACAACACCGCCGGTGCCACGTGGATCTACAACGGCAGCACGCTGTGGAGCTTCGACACCCCGGCCAACATCACCCGCAAGATGGGCTACGTGAAAACGCAGGGCCTGGGCGGTGCGTTCGTCTGGGAGTTCAGTGGCGACGATGCACAGGGCACGCTGACCAAGGCGGTCAGTGATGGCCTGAAATGAAAAAAGCCGGGGACGCATCGCGTCCCCGGCCCTTTCTGCATGATGCATCCGCCGGGCATGGCCCGGCGCTACCCGCCCATCCACGGTAGCGCCGGGCCATGCCCGGCGGCGTTCCGATCAGCGGCTGCCACCTGCGGTGCTGGCGGCGGCGCGCTTCTCCAGCGCCGCACGCAGCTGCGCCGGCGGCAGGTAACCGCCCAGCTGGGTGCCGTCGGGGGCGAAGATCGCGGGCGTGCCGTTGACGCCCAGGCGCTGGCCCAGCGTGTACTGCATGGCCACCGGGTTGGTGCAGTTCCTGGCCGGCACGCTGCCGCCGCGCTTGGCATTGGTCAGCGCCTGGCGGCGATCCGCCGCGCACCAGACCGAGATCATGTCGGTGTAGTCCTTGCTGCCCAGGCCCATGCGCGGGAAGGCCAGGTACTCGACGGTGATGCCGTTGCGGTTGAGCTCGGCGATGTCCTGGTGCAGCTTGCGGCAGTAGCCGCACTCGATATCGGTGAACACGCTGATGGTGTACTTGGCGTTGGGCGCGGCGAACACGATGCGGTCGCCATGGTTGGCCTTGGCCAGCAGCTGGCGGCGGTAGCCCAGCAGGCCTTCGCTGTTGGCCGGGGCCTTCTCGCGGGTGTCATACGGCTGCGACTGGAACAGGTAACGGCCGTCATCGGAGACGTACAGCAGCTGGCCGGAAACGACAACTTCGCGGAAACCGGGGAACGGTGCCGCGCCGACATAATCGACTTCGAAGCCCGGGTTGAGCGCGGTCAGTGCGGCACGTACGGCCTGTTCGGGCGAACCCGCAGGCGCGGCCGGACCGGCCTTGGCAGCAGCGGCAGGTGCCTTGGCGGCCGGCGGCGCCGGCTGGGCGCAGGCGGTCAGGCTGACCGCACTGAACAATGCAGCGATGGCAAATCGGAACATGGGCAATCCGCTGGGAATCAGACCCCGGATTCTGACACAGGCCTACGTGACGGGCCGCGACCGTGCGCACGTACCGCCCCGCTGCCGCCGTTGGCCGTTCAGCCGCGCGGATGGTGCCGGGCGTGCAGCTTCTGCAGGTGTTCGCGCGCGACCAGGGTGTAGATCTGGGTGGTCGACAGTGAACTGTGGCCCAGCAGCATCTGCAGCGCGCGCAGGTCGGCGCCACGGTTCAACAGATGGGTGGCGAAGCTGTGGCGCAGGCCGTGCGGGCTGATCCGCGCCGGGTCGATGCCGGCCACCTGCGCATGGCGCTTGACCAGGTGCCAGAACGCCTGCCGGGTCAGCGCATGCAGGCTGGGCTCGATGAACAGCGGCGTCTGCCCATCGGCCAGCGCGTGCACCTTGCCCTTGCCGACCAGCTGCGGCCGCGACTGCTGCAGGTAACGCTCCAGCCAGTGCTGCGATTCCTCGCCCAGCGGCACCAGGCGTTCCTTGCTGCCCTTGCCGGTCACCCGCAGCACGCCCTGGCGCAGGTTGACCGCGGTGGCCGGCAGCAGCACCAGCTCGCTCACGCGCAGGCCGGCGGCATACATCAGTTCCAGCATGGCGCGGTCGCGCAGCCCCAGCGGGCTGTCGATGTCCGGCGCGGCGAGCAAGGCATCGATCTGGCTTTCGGCCAGCGCCTTGGGCAGCAGGCGGGGCAGCTTGGGCGGATCCAGCAGCGTGCTGGGGTCTTCGCTGCGCTCGCCACGGCGCACGCCATCGGCGAAGAACGCGCGCAGCGCCGACAGCAGGCGCGCATTGCTGCGCGGCGACCAGCCATGGCGGGTGCGCCAGGCCAGGTAATCGAACAGGCCCGGGCGCTCGATGCCGGCCAGGCCGCCCTCGCGGCCATCCATCCAGCGCGCCAGGCCTTCCAGGTCACGCCGGTAGCTGTCCAGGGTGGCGCGCGCCAGCCCGTTCTCGGCCCAGATCGCATCGAGGAAACGCTGGATGCGCACGCTGTCGGCGGCGCGCAGTTCCGGCAGCTGGGTGACCAGCTGGCGGCGTTCGGCAGGGGTGGAAATGACGGCCATGCGTGCAGGATACGAGGACCACTGCGGGCGCGGCCAGCTTTGCGTATGCTCGGCGCATGTCCCAGCCCGCCACCGACACGGCCCCTGCGGCCGCCACTGGAACGCCCCGCCCGCGTGCGCTGCTGCCGTGGCGCGTGCTGGCGATGGTCTACGACGCCTTGCCCGTGCTGGCCCTGTGGATGCTGGCCGGCACGCTGTTCACCCTGGCCTACACCTTCAGTGGCCATGCCCAGCGCGAGAACATCGCGCCGTTCAGTGCGTGGCAGTGGCTGCTGTGGGCCGTGTGCTGGGCGGTGACCGGGTGGTACGCCACGGCCAGCTGGCGCCGCGGCGGGCAGACGCTGGGCATGCGGCCGTGGCGGCTGAAACTGGAATCGCGCGATGGCACGCCGCTGCGCCGCCGCCAGCTGTGGCTGCGCTTCGCGGTGGCCACGCTGTCACTGCTGCTGGGCGGGCTGGGCTTCTGGTGGGCGTGGCTGGATCGCCAGCGCCTGACCTGGCATGACCGCGCCAGCGGCACGCGCCTAGTGCGGATGCCCAAGCGCTGAGAGCGTGTGCCGGGCGCGGCCCGGCGCTACCTACATAGCGTCGAGCTTGCTCGACGCTACGGGTCAGCCTTCCGGCAGGATCACCGCTGGCTGCGCCCACAGCTCGAAGAACTGCAACGAGAACGCCGTGGCCTTGACGTCGTCGGGCACCGGGATCTTGCCGTTCAATGCCGCGCGGGTCGTGCCGAAGTCCTGCCACAGCTTCAGGCTGGCCTTCTTCAGGCGCTTCTGCTCGCCGGCATCGCTGGCCGCCAGGTACTGCGCATACAGTTCGCGCATCGGCTTGCCCTTGGCCTCGAAGGCGGCGGGCAGTTCCGGCAGGGTGGCCGGGGTGAATTCGACCGTCGCCTCCGGCGTCTGGTAGCCCTCCGGGCCGAAGGCCGCGCGCAGATCGTCTTCGGCATCCAGGTACTCGAAGAAGCCGGGCACGTTGTAGAGCTTGGTGCGGTAATCAGACGAGGTGTCCGGGCTGTTGGACATCACCACGTCCGGCAGTTCGCCCAGCAGGCCGATATCCCAGCGGCGCGGAATGAACAGGCCGGTCGCCTTCACGTACGGGCCATCGATCACCACGTCATTCAGCTCGACCTTGGAGGCCAGGCCGCCGGAGTTGGTTTTGCTGGTGACGTACTGCTCGGTCACGATCACGTACTCGCCCAGCGTCGGGTTGATCAGGCCGCCGATGCCGCCGGCGTAGACCACCATGCGCACGGTGCCGATCTTCTCGCTCTGCAGCCGGTACTGGCCAGGCTCCAGGCTGATGGGCACGGCCGTGTGCGGTGGAATGACGTGCGCCTGCGCGTCGATGGACAGGGTGACCGGAGCGTCGGTCGGGTTGTCGATCTCGAAATCGATCGGGCGCGAACAGCCCACCAGCAGCAACAGGGCGGCAACAGCAGGAACCAGGCGATTGAAGAGCATGTTCATCCTTGAAGGTATTCATCCTTGGTGTGGAGCGTGCGGGCGCCGCATGCGCCCGCGCGGTGAAGCAAGGCGGCGCTACCTGCGCCGGAACAGCCAGCCGGAGACCGCCAGCATGACGATGGGCGGCAAGGCGTAGGCAATGCGGTAATCGAATTTCAGCGCACCGGCCATGCGCCCGAAGAACAGCTGCAGCAGCCAGAAGCCCAGCGCGAACAGGATGCCCAGGAACAGGCGCTTGCCCATGCCGCCGCTGCGCAGCGAACCGAATGCGAACGGCACGGCGGCCAGGCACAGCGCCAGCACGTTGAGCGGGTAGAACCAGCGGCTCCAGTAGACATCCTCGAAATCACGGGCATCGAGGTTGTTGCGTTCGCGGTACTCGATGCTGGTGCGCAGCTCGGACACGCTCAGGTTGCGCGGCTTGGCGATGCCGGTCGCCAGCGCGCCCGCGTCCAGCTTGGAATCCCAGACCTCGCGCGCGGCTTCCTCGCGGGTCGCGCCACGCTCGGCGAAGGTGTCGCGCTTGACCCCGGTCAGCACCCAGCCGTCCTTGTCGTGCTCGGCGGTGGCCGCATGGGTGAGCGAGACGATGTTGCCATCCCCGGCGATGCGGTACAGGCGCACGTCACGCAGGATCAGCCGCGTGCCCTTGTCACCGACCAGCTGCTCTTCGCCGGTGGCGGCATTGAGGAAGGTGTCACCCTCGCGCGCCCACAATCCCGAATAGCGGGCCGTGGTCACATCGGTGCCCCACTTGGCGCTCATCTTCAGCGCATCGGCACGGCTCTGGCCCCACGGGCCAATGGTCTCGGCACTGATCACCATCACGCCGGTCAGCAGCGACAGCGCGATCGCCACCGAGACGCTGAGACGTTTGCGCGACAGGCCCAGCGCGCGCAGCGCGGTCAGCTCGGAGGTGGCGGCCAGCTGGCCCAGCCCCATCAGCGCGCCGATCACCGCGGCCGTCGGGAAGAAGGTGTAGGCACGGCGGGGCACGGTATACAGCACCCACGCCGCAGCATGGCCCAGCGAATAGCCGTTCTTGCCGATGTCCTTGAACTCACCGGAGAAGGCCATCACTACGTCCAGGCCGGTCAGCACCGCCCAGGTGAGCAGCACGGTGGTGAACACCGCACGGCCCAGGTAGACATCGAAACGCATCGGGCGCAGCTTCATGCGCGGGCTCCCTTCGGGCGGGCCAGGCGGCCATCGCGCGCGTACATCCAGATGGCGAACGCCAGCAGCGGCAGGGTCAGCCACCACAGCCCCAGCGCGCCGGGAATGCGGCCGTCGGCAATCCAGCCGGCGCCGATGAAGGTCAGGTTGGTGCCCACCATGTAGGCCAGCAGGGCCAGCATCATGCGGCCGTAGCGCTGCTGGCGCGGCGAGCTGCGGCCCAGTGGCACGGTCAGCAGGGCGAAGGCTAGGGCGATCAGCGGCGGGGCGATGCGGCGGTGCAGCTGGGCCTTGGCCTCAGGCCGGTCGTCACCCAGCAGCTGCAGGGTCGGCATCAGCTCGGGGTCATCCTCGGCCTTGGCCTGGGCGCCGTCGGGCAGGGCCACGTCATTGCGGGCGAAGGTGGCCAGCCGGTAATCCAGCGCGCCGGCCAGCGGGCCTTCCACCTGGTGGCCATCGTCCAGCTCCAGGAAGCGCTGCTGCTTGCCTTCGAAGAACATGCGGCCACCGGCGGCGGACACCACTTCCAGGCGGTCATCCTTCTGCCGCTGCAGGAACACCCGGCCCAGCGTGGTGCCATCAGGCGAGATCGAGGACAGGTAGACCACCCCGCCATTGGGCAGCGGGGTGAACCGGCCCGGCTCCAGGCCGGCCATCAGCACGCTGCGGTTGGCGTCCTGGATCATCTGCTCGGCGGTGCGGCCGGCCCAGGGGCCCAGCCACAGCGAGCAGGCGCCGACCAGCAGCACCACCGGCACCACCAGCATCAGCAGTGGCCGCAGCAGGCGCTTGGGGCCAACACCGATGGCCGTCAGCACCGCCATCTCCGAATCGCGGTAGAGGCGGCCAATGGCCAGCAGCAGGCCCAGCATCAGCGCCAGCGGCAGGATCAGCGGCATGTAGGCGATGAACTGCAGGCCCAGCTGCGAGAACAGCAGCTTGGCCGGCAGCCGTCCGTCGGCGATGTTGCCGAGGATGTCCACCAGCACGCCGCCCACGCTGACCACCAGCAGGACGATCAGGGTAGCCAGGAAACTCTGGACGAAATCGCCCAGCAGGTATCGGTCGAGCTTCAGCATGGGGCGGTGGTTTAAACTCTGGGGTTCGTTCGCGGTGCCGCCCAGTCTACTGTCTGGGCGTAAACGGCCTGCGATTGTACGGACTCGCCAATGGAATCTGCTCAATGGCCCTCGAATTCACCCTGAACCACCTCGCTCCGGCCGCCGCCAGCGTCGACTGCCTGGTCGTCGGCGCCTATGCCGACCACTCCCTGACCCCGGCCGCCCAGGCCCTGGACGCCGCCAGCGGTGGCCGCCTGGCCGCCCTGGCCCAGCGCGGCGACCTGTCCGGCAAGACCGGCGCCACCACCCTGCTGCATGACCTGCCGGGCGTCAGCGCCCCGCGCGTGCTGGTGGTCGGCCTGGGCGAAGCCGCCCGTTTCGGCGTGCCGCAGTACCTGAAGGCCGTCGGCGACGCCGTGCGCGCGCTGAAGGCCGGCGCCGCCCGCAGCGCGCTGTTCACCCTGTCCGAAGTGGCCGTCAAGGACCGCGACGCCGCCTGGGCGATCCGCCAGGCCGTGATCGCCGCCGACCACGCCGCCTACCGCTACACCGCCACCCTGGGCAAGAAGAAGGCCGACGACGCCGGCCTGGCCCAGCTGGCCATTGCCGGTGACGACGCCCAGGCCCTGGCCCAGGGCCAGGCCATCGCCGCCGGTGTCGAGTTCGCCCGCGAGCTGGGCAACCTGCCGCCGAACTACTGCACCCCGGCCTACCTGGCTGAAGTGGGCGTGAAGTTCGCCGGCGAGCATGACGGCGCCGAGGCCGAGATCCTCGACGAGCACCAGATGGAAGCGCTGGGCATGGGCTCGCTGCTGGCCGTGGCCCGTGGCTCGGCCAACCGCCCGCGCCTGGTCGTGCTGAAGTGGACCGGTGCGGCCGACGCCAAGCCGTACGTGCTGGTCGGCAAGGGCATCACCTTCGATACCGGTGGCGTCAACCTGAAGACCCAGGGCGGCATCGAGGAGATGAAGTACGACATGTGCGGTGGCGCCAACGTCATCGGCACCTTCGTCGCCGCCGTGAAGGCCAGGCTGCCGCTGAACCTGGTGGTGGTCGTGCCGGCCGTGGAAAACGCCATCGACGGCAATGCCTACCGCCCGTCCGACGTGATCACCTCGATGTCGGGCAAGACCATCGAAGTGGGCAACACCGACGCCGAAGGCCGCCTGATCCTGTGCGACGCGCTGACCTACGCGCAGCGTTTCGAGCCGCAGGCCCTGGTCGACGTGGCCACCCTGACCGGCGCCTGCATGGTTGCCCTGGGCCACCAGACCGCCGGCCTGATGAGCAAGCACGACGACCTGGCCAACGAGCTGCTGGCCGCCGGCGAGCACGTGTTCGACCGCGCCTGGCGCCTGCCGCTGTGGGACGAATACCAGCCGATGCTGGATTCGAGCTTCGCCGACGTCTACAACATCGGCGGCCGCTGGGCCGGCGCCATCACCGCCGGCTGCTTCCTGTCGCGCTTTGCCGAAGGCCAGCGCTGGGCCCATCTGGACATCGCCGGCGTGGCCAGCGATGAAGGCAAGCGTGGCATGGCCACCGGCCGCCCGGTCGGCCTGCTGAGCCAGTGGCTGCTGGACCAGGTCGCCCGCGCCTGATGCCGTACCTGCCCCTGGCCGGCGCCTGCCGGCCGGGGCATCCTCCGGCCTGCCCGCCCGGCATGCCGGGCCCCTGCCCGACCCGGACCCTGCCATGCCCCGCGCTGATTTCTACCTGATCGCCAAGCCCCGTTTCCTGACCGAGCCGCTGCGCCTGGTCTGCGAACTGGCGCGCAAGGCCAACGATGCCGGGCTGCCCGCCCTGGTGCTGGCCCGCGACCAGGCCCAGGCCGAAGAGCTGGACGAACTGCTCTGGTCGTTCGACGAGGATGCCTACATCCCGCACCAGATCGTCGGCGAGGACGTGGACGAGGAAGAGGCCGTGGTGCTCATTTCCATCCCCGGGGACGAGGCGCCGATGCGCCCGCTGGTGATCAACCTGCGCGACGAACCCTGGCTGGGCCAGTGCGAGCGCGTGCTGGAAGTGGTGCCGGCCGACCCGGAAGCGCGCGAACCGCTGCGCGAACGCTGGCGCCAGTACAAGACCGCCGGCTACGACCTGAACAAGCACGACATGTGAGCGCGGCGTGGCCCCCTTGATGGGCCGCCCCGCTGCCCTGATCCTTCAACGATTACCTCCTGGTTCCCCCGCATGACCCAACTCGCCTCCAGCTACGACCCGAAGTCCTTCGAGACCGACCTCTACGAGGCCTGGGAGAAGGCCGGCCACTTCAAGCCGTCCGGCAAGGGCGAGCCCTACACCATCCTGCTGCCGCCGCCGAACGTGACCGGCACCCTGCACATGGGCCATGCCTTCCAGCAGACCCTGATGGATGCGCTGGTGCGCTACCACCGCATGCGCGGCTACGACACGCTGTGGCAGGTGGGTACCGACCATGCCGGCATCGCCACCGAAATGGTGGTCAGCCGCAACCTGGCGCTGGAAGGCAAGGGCGAGACCCGCGATTCGCTGGGCCGCGAAGGCTTCATCGGCAAGGTGTGGGAGTGGAAGCAGCAGTCCGGTGACATCATCGAGCGGCAGATGCGCCGCCTGGGCACCTCGGCCGACTGGTCGCGCAGCACCTTCACCATGGACCCGCAGCCGTCCGAAGCGGTGATCGAAGCCTTCGTGCGCTGGCACGAACAGGGCCTGATCTACCGCGGCCAGCGCCTGGTCAACTGGGACCCGGTGCTGAAGACCGCGATCTCGGACCTGGAAGTGGAGAGCGCCGAGGAAGACGGCTTCCTGTGGTCGATCGCCTACACGCTGGATGAAGGCCTGAGCTACGAGCACGTCGAGCGCGATGCCGACGGCGTGGAAACCCTGCGCGAAACCCGCGATTACCTGGTCGTGGCCACCACCCGCCCGGAAACCCTGCTGGGCGATACCGCGGTGATGGTGCACCCGGAAGACGAGCGCTACGCGCACCTGATCGGCAGGAGCGTGGTGCTGCCGCTGACCGGCCGCCGCGTGCCGGTGATCGCCGACGACTACGTCGACCGCGCGTTCGGTACCGGCGTGGTCAAGGTCACCCCGGCGCACGATTTCAACGATTACCAGGTGGGCGTGCGCCACAGCCTGCCGATGATCAACCTGTTCACCCCGGTGGCGGCGCTGAATGAAAACGCGCCCGAACGCTTCCAGGGCATGGACCGCTATGAAGCGCGCAAGGCCGTGCTGGGCGAACTGGAAGACCTGGGCGTGCTGGTCGAAACCAAGGCGCACAAGCTGCAGGTGCCGCGCGGCGACCGTACCGGCCAGGTGATCGAGCCCTATCTGACCGACCAGTGGTTCGTGAGGATGGACGAGCTGGCGCGTCGTGGCCTGGAGCTGGTCGAGAACGGCAGCATCGCCTTCGTGCCGCCGAACTGGATCAACACCTATCGCCACTGGATGAACAACATCCAGGATTGGTGCATCAGTCGCCAGCTGTGGTGGGGCCACCGCATTCCGGCCTGGTTCGATGCCGCCACCGGCAGCTGCTACGTCGGCCGCAGCGAAGACGAAGTGCGCGCGAAGCACAACCTGGGCAGCGATGTGGTGCTGAGCCAGGAAAGCGACGTGCTGGAAACCTGGTTCTCCTCGCAGATCTGGCCGTTCTCCACCCTGGGCTGGCCGAACGCGCAGGCCATGGCCGAGCGTGGCTTCGACCGCTACCTGCCGTCGTCGGTGCTGGTCACCGGCTTCGACATCATCTTCTTCTGGGTGGCGCGCATGATCATGGCCACCGACAACCTGACCGGGAAGATCCCGTTCAAGGACGTCTACTTCACCGGCCTGATCCGCGACGGCCAGGGCCAGAAGATGTCCAAGAGCAAGGGCAACGTGCTCGACCCGCTGGACATCATCGACGGCATCGCCATCGACGACCTGGTGGCCAAGCGCACCGGCGGCCTGATGCAGCCGAAGATGGTGGAGAAGATCGAGAAGGCCACCCGCAAGGAATTCCCGGACGGCATCGCCGCCCACGGTGCCGACGCGCTGCGCTTCACCATCGCCGCGCTGGCCACCCATGGCCGCGACATCAAGTTCGACATGAACCGCGCCGAGGGCTACAAGAACTTCTGCAACAAGCTGTGGAACGCCAGCCGCTTCACCCTGATGAACACCGAGGGTGCTGCGTTCAATGGCGTGCCGAGCCCGCGCACCGATGCCGAGCGCTGGATCCTGGCGCGCCTGGCCGCGGTCTCCGCCGAGGCGCAGGGTCACTACGCAAACTACCGCTTCGACCTGCTGGCGCAGTGCCTGTATGAGTTCGCCTGGAACGAGTTCTGCGACTGGTTCCTGGAACTGAGCAAGCCGGCACTGAACGGTGGCGACGCCGCCGACGCGGACAGCACTCGCCACACCCTGCTGTACGTGCTGGAAGCGCTGCTGCGCCTGCTGCACCCGCTCACCCCGTTCATCACCGAACAGCTGTGGCAGCAGCTGGCCCCGCGCCTGGGCCTGGCCGAAACCACCCTGTCGCTGCGCCCGTACCCGACCGCCGACGAATTCGCCGGCGATTTCGCCCAGGCCGAGGCCGACGTGGAATGGCTGAAGGCCGTGATCAGTGCCGTGCGCCGCGTGCGCAGTGAACTGAACGTGGCCCCGTCCAAGCTGGTGCCGCTGCGCCTGCAGGCCGGCCTGGAGCTGGACCGCGTGCGCATCGAACGCTTCAGCGCTTCGCTGTCGTTCCTGCTGAAGCTGGACAGCATCCAGTGGCTGGCCGAAGGCGAAAGCGCGCCGCCGGCCGCCGCCGCGATCGTCGGCGAGCTGAAGCTGCTGGTGCCGCTGGAAGGCCTGGTGGATCTGGATGCCGAGCGCGCGCGCCTGGACAAGGAGATCAAGCGCGTGGAAAGCGAGAAGGAAAAGAGCGAGGCCAAGCTGGCCAAGTTCACCGACAAGGTGCCGCCGGCCGTGGTCGAGCAGGAGCGCGTGCGCCTGGTCGACTGGAACACCCAGCTGGCCGGCCTGCAGGAACAGCGCGCGAAGCTGTAACGGCTGCGGTCCGGGTGCCAACCAAGGTTGGCATCTACCAACGCGGTATCGGAAACGCCGGGCACTGCCCGGCGTTTCCATTTCTGCCCCATGGCATCATCGGGCGATGCCGCTTTCCATCTTCCTGCTGGTCCTCGCCGCTGCTGCCCTGCATGCCAGCTGGAACGCGATCGTCAAGCGCGGGCCGGACAAGTTCCTCGGCACCGTGCTGGTCACCGGCAGCGCTGCACTGCTGTCGGCTGCCGCCCTGCCCTTCCTGCCCATCCCTGCGGCGGACAGCTGGCCGTGGCTGGCCGCGTCGGTGCTGCTGCAGGTGACCTACTACGGCCTGGTCGCACGCTGCTACCAGCAGGTGGACATGAGCCTGGCCTACCCGCTGATGCGTGGCTGCGCGCCGATCCTGGTCGCGCTGGCCGGCAGCCTGTTCGGCCAGTCGCTGCCCGCGGTCGCGTGGCTGGGCGTGGTGCTGGTCAGTACCGGCATCCTGTGCATGGCGCTGGGCGCGCGTGGCGGCCAGCTCGGCCTGCCACTGCTGACGGCGATGATGATCGCCACCTACACGCTGGTCGATGCGCACGGCGCACGCCAGTCGGGCAGCGCGCTGGGCTATACGCTGTGGCTGTTCCTGCTGTCAGGTATTCCACTGCCGCTGTGGGCGCTTTACACGCGGCGTGGTGCGGTGCTGGAGTATGCGCGCCAGCATTGGCCGCTGGGCCTGGCCGGTGGCGTCGGCACCACCGCTTCCTATGCAATGGCGCTGTGGGCGATGACCCAGGTACCGGTGGCGATGGTATCGGCGCTGCGCGAATCGTCGATCCTGTTCGCCCTGCTGATCTCGGTGTTCGTGCTGCGCGAACGCGTGCCGCGCGTACGCTGGCTGGCGGCGGGATTGATCATCGGCGGCGTACTGGCGCTGCGGATGGCATAAACCACCATCGGTAGTGCCGGCCGCTGGCCGGCAATCCTTCTGCGTTACAGCGGCGGCATCGTCTGCAGGTCGTCGTTGACCAGCTCGATCGCCATCACCAGCGCATCCTCGCGGCCGTTGGCGGCCGGGTAGTAGCGCGGGCGGCGCCCGATCTCGTTGAACCCTTCGCTGTGGTACAGCGCCAGCGCCGAGGTGTTGGACGGACGCACTTCGAGGAACACGCGCTGCGCGCCCCGGTCACCGGCGAGGCGCACCAGCGCCCGCATCAGTTGCCGGCCCAGGCCGCGCGACTGCTCCAGCGGATCGATGCAGATGTTCAGCACATGGGCTTCGTCGGCGGCGAGGCTCAGCACGCCATAACCGATCAGCAGGCCATCACGTTCCATGGCCAGGCCCGGGTAGCCGGCGCGCAGGCAGTCCAGGAAAATGCCGCGCGTCCACGGATACGGATAGCCACGCACCTCGATGGCCATCACTGCATTGAGGTCGCTTTCGCGCAGGGCGCGCATCGACACCGGGCCCGGCCGGGCGACCGCACTCACGGTGCGCCCCGCTTGCGCAGCGCGCGCAGCTGCGGCCACAGCGCGCGCTTGGCTGCCGGGTCGCGACGCAGCTGTTCCAGTGGCCAACTGTCCATCAGGGCCTGCGTGGCCGGATCATTCGGATTGCAGCCGGAGGCCCGCAGCAGCGCGATCTGCAGTCGATCAGGCAGGCGCACCGACGGCTGCCGCGCGTTGCCGCTGGGCTGCGGCCGCGAGGCGGCCGGCGCGGTATCGGGTGCGGCCACCGGCGTGGTCCGCGACGGCGGCGCCCCACGCTCGTACTGCACCGGTGCGCGCTCGGCCGGCGCGTCGGCCTGGCGTGGCGGTTGCCGCGGCGCTTCGCTGCGCACCGGCGCTGACGCCGCTTCGGCCTCGGCCACGCTCAACTGCAGGGCGGCGTCCAGCTCGGCGGCCAGCTGGCCGTCGTGGTAGACGGTATAGCCCATGGCCTGCAGCCAGGCCTGCTGGGCCGGGGACCACAACACGGGCAGGTCCTGGCTCACGCCGCCTCTGGCTTCTTGCGCAGGCGCTGCAGGGCCCACATCACCGGGCCGGACAGCGCGTAAAGGATGCCCACCACGAACAGCACGCGTGGCAGGTCGATGACCGCGATGGCGATGGCGATCGGCACCAGCGCCAGCACCAGGAACGGTACGCGGTCGGAACGGGTGCCCTTGGCGGCACCGCCCTTGAAGCTCCAGAAGCGGATGCGGCTGACCATCAGCAGGGCCGCGACCACGGTGACGGCCAGCGCGACGAAGCGCAGCTCGTTGCCGTTCCAGCCCAGGCTGCCATCGGCGAAGGCCCAGACGAAGGACATCATCAGCCCGGCCGCGGCCGGACTGGCCAGGCCGACGAACCAGCGCTTGTCGACCACGGCCACCTGGGTGTTGAAGCGTGCCAGGCGCAGCGCCGCGCAGGCGGCATACAGGAAGGCCACCGCCCAGCCGAGACGGCCGAGCAGTTCGCCGTCGTACTTCAGCTCGGACAGCGACCAGTGGTACATCACCAGCGCCGGGGCCATGCCGAAGCTGACGAGGTCGGCCAGCGAGTCGTACTGCACGCCGAACTCGCTGCTGGTGCCGGTGAGGCGGGCAACACGGCCATCCAGGCCATCCATCACCGCCGCCACGAACACCGCGATGCTGGCATTGACGAAATCGCCATTGGCCGCCGCGATGATGGCGTAGAAGCCGGAGAACAGCCCGGCGGTGGTGAACAGGTTGGGCAGCAGGTAAATCGTGCGCGAACGCGGCGGCGGTGTGATCGGGTCCATGGAATCCAGTTTAATCGACTTGCCAGCGGTCGGCGGCAATGCTGCAATCGGCGTTCTACGCCCATTCCGCGGAGTTTGCCATGCGTGCCTTGTCCTGCCTGGGATGCCTGCTGCTGTTGGCCAGTGCCAACGCGGTGGCCGGGCCCGTCTACAAGTGGAAGGATGCCAAGGGCGTGACCCAGTATTCGGAGACGCCGCCGGCCGGGGCGAAATACGAAACCCGGGAGCAGGCCCGCGGCACGCAGCCGGCCGCACCGGCCGCCGCCGAGGCCGCGCCGGTACCGGAGCAGTGCAGCACTGCCCGGGCCAATGTGACCCTGCTGGCGGGTACCGGTCCGGTGATGCAGGACACCGACGGGGATGGCAAGGCCGATACCGCGTTGACGCCGGAGCAGCGCAGCGCGCAGAAGGGCTTGGCCGAAGCGGCCATCAAGGCCTACTGCCCGCCGGAGGGTTAAGGGGTTCGGCAGGGCTTGCAGCCCTGCACCTGCTGCAATCAACGTCAAAAGCCACAGCGGCATTCCGAGGGATGGCGGGGCACTGTGGGTGTGCGGGGACGCCGTAAACCCATCCATGGGGGCTTGGTCGCCGCATCCATGCGGCTCACACCCCGCAAACCCACAGCGCCCCGCCTTCGACAGGTTCACGCGGCTGTTGGTGGGTGCCGACCGTTGGTCGGCAGGGGCCCCGATTTCATTATGAAAATCGATACCTGACAGATGTGCCGACCAACGGTCGGCACCCACCATCAGCAGCAGGTTCCGACAGATCGCGGAAAACTGTCGAAGGCGGGGTGGGTCCGGTTGAGGGGGCGTGAGCCGCATGGATGCGGCGACCGAGCCTACATGGACGTATTCACGGCGTCCCCCTCAGCCGGACCCACCCCGCCATCCCCCAGGAACCCGGCTTTTGACGTTGCTCCGGCTTCGGACGTTGATTCTGCGGGTGCAGGGCTGCAAGCCCTGCCAGTACAAACCCCCGGCCGGGCTGGCAGAATAGGCGTCTCTGCCGTTATCCGAAGCCGACGATGCGCCTCTCCCAGTTCCACCTGCACACCACCAAGGAAACCCCCAGCGACGCCGAGCTCACCAGCCACCGGTTGATGCTGCGGGCGGGCATGATCCGCAAGCTGGCATCGGGCCTGTACACCTGGTCGCCGCTGGGCCTGCGCGTGCTGCGCAAGGTCGAGCGCATCGTGCGCGAGGAAATGGACCGCGCCGGCGCCGTCGAATTCCAGATTCCGACCATCCAGCCGAAGGAACTGTGGGAGCAGACCGGCCGCTGGGAAAAGTTCGGCCCGCAGCTGCTGAAGATCAAGGACCGCAAGGAACAGACCTTCTGCTACAGCCCCACCGCCGAAGAAGCCGCCTGCGATTTCGCACGCAGCGAGCTGTCCAGCTACAAGCAGCTGCCGGTCAACTTCTACCAGATCCAGACCAAGTTCCGCGACGAGATCCGCCCGCGTTTCGGCGTGATGCGCGCGCGCGAATTCCTGATGAAGGATGCGTATTCGTTCCACCTGCACGATGACTGCCTGGTGCGCGAATACGAAAACATGAAGGCGGCCTACAGCCGCATCTTCACCCGCCTGGGCCTCGATTTCCGCATGGTGCAGGCCGATTCCGGCGCCATCGGCGGCGATGCCTCGCAGGAATTCCACGTGATCGCCGATTCGGGCGAGGACGCGCTGGTGTTCTCCACCGGCTCGGATTATGCCGCCAACATGGAAGCGGCCGTGGCCGCCGATCCGGCACCGCGCGCGGCTGCCGCTGAAGCCATGCGCAAGGTGGACACGCCCACGCAGAAGACCTGCGAGGACGTCGCTGCCCTGCTCGGCCTCGACCTGACCCGTACCGTGAAGTCGGTGGCGCTGATGACCGAAGGCGGCTTCGTGCTGGCCCTGGTGCGCGGCGACCACGACGTCAACGAGATCAAGCTGGGCAAGGTCGCCGGCCTGGAAGACCAGCGCTTCGCCAGCGAGGCGGAAATCGCCGAGTACCTGGGCAGCGTGCCGGGCTTCCTCGGCCCCGTCGCCCCGGCCAAGGCCATCCGCGTGGTCGCCGACCGTGAAGTGGCGGCCATGGCCGACTTCGTCGTCGGCGCCAATGAAGCCGGTTTCCACCTGGCCGGCGTCAACTGGGGCCGCGACCTGGCCGAGCCGGAAGTGGCCGACATCCGCAACGTGCAGGCCGGTGACCGCGCCGTGGACGGCGGCGAACTGAAGATCGCCCGCGGCATCGAGGTCGGCCACGTCTTCCAGCTGGGCCGCAAGTACGCCGAAGCGCTCGACGCCACCGTGCTGGACGAGAACGGCAAGGCCGCGGTGATGGCGATGGGCTGCTACGGCATCGGTATTTCCCGCGTGGTCGCGGCGGCGATCGAACAGAACCACGATGACGCCGGCATCATCTGGCCCGACGCGATGGCGCCGTGGCAGGTGGTGGTGTGCGTGATCAACCCGAAGGGCGACGCCGGCGTGGCCGATGCGGCCGCCGGCCTGCTGCAGGAACTGCGCGATGCAGGCCTGGATGCGGCGCTGGATGACCGCGGCCTGCGCCCGGGTGCCATGTTCGCCGACATGGAACTGATCGGCGTGCCGCACCGGGTGGTGGTCAGCGAACGCGGCCTGGCCGCTGGCACCTTCGAATACCGTTCGCGCCGTGCCAGCGAGGCGGAGAGCCTGGACAAAACCACCCTGCTGCAGCGCCTGCAGGGTTGATTGGAAAGACCGGGGCCTGCCCCGGTCTTTTTTTGCCTGTTTTGTGCGCACCAGCAAAATGCCGGCGGACATAATCCGGTCAAAATGGACGGATTGGGGCCACCCGGCCGCCATGTCGCGACTGCCGGTATTTGTGCTGGGATTAATTCGTCATTATTCTGTCCCGCGACGCCACGGACCGGCTCGTCCCTGTCCCTAATTCAGTTTCCGGAGTAATCGTAAATGAGCATCGACCTGAGCGGCCTGTCGGCACGCGAGCTGGGCGCCCTGATCCGCACCGCCAAGAAGCAGCAGACCATCGTGGCCAAGCGTCGCCCGATCACCAAGGTACGTGCCCAGCTGAGCAAGCTGGCCAAGGCCGAGGGTTACACCATCGAGGAACTGTTCGGTGACGCGCCGGCCGCCCCGCGTGCGCGCAAGGCCACCAAGGCCACCAAGGCCCCGGCGAAGACCGCGGGCCGCAAGCTCGGCAAGGTTGCGCCGAAGTACCGCAACCCGGCCAACCCGAAGGAAACCTGGACCGGCCGTGGCAAGCAGCCGCGCTGGATGGCCGAACTGACCGCCAAGGGCGGCAAGAAGCCGGAAGATTTCCTGATCAAGAAGGCCTGAGGCCCACGGTCGGAATGAAATGAAAAACGCCGGCGCAAGCCGGCGTTTTTCATTCCCCGGCGTGTGGACCAACGGTCCACACCTACAGGGTTTTTCTCGCCGGCATCAGCAGGTTGCCGAACAGCAGGCCGGCCACCAGTGCCATCACCACGTTGAGCACGGTGAGGAACACGCTCTGCCCGGCGCCCACGTCCTGCTGCTGCACCAGGGTCAGCACGCCGCGAAGGCTGGTGCTGCCGGGCACCATCATGATGATGCCCGGCAGGCGGATGATCGCGCCCGGGCGCCCGACCAGGCGGCCGAACAGATTGCCACCGGCGGTGAGCAGCATGGCGGAAAGGAAAATGCCGGCCGGTGCGCCCCAGGCGTGGCCACCGAATTTGGAAATGGCATAACCGGCCACCGATGCCGCCATCACCCACGGATAATCGCGGCGATTGGCCTTGAACAGCATGGCGAAGGCGAAGGCGGCGGTCAGCAGCGAGCCCCATTCCACCCACGGCCCCTGCGGCCGCGAGGCGCGGATCACCGGCTCCAGGCCCAGTACGTCGGCCAGGGTCACCGCGATCATCGCGCCCACGCTGAGTTTCATGATGGTGGTCAGCGCGCCGGCAAAGCGTGCCGTGCCCGATACCCAGTGCTGGCTGGCCAGTTCATTGACCGCGTTGGTCAGCGACATGCCGGGCAGCAGCACCACCAGCGAGGCGATGATGACGGTATTGAGGTTGAGCGCGCCAACGAAGGCGGCCACCAGGGTGGCGACCATGCCGGCCAGCAGCGCGGCCAGCGCCTCGGCGGCCTCGCGGGTGGCCGGGCGACGGTCGGTGACCATGCCCAGCAGGCCGATCATCAGGCCGATGACACCGGCGGTGGCGATGTCCAGCCACGGCAGCTTCCACATGCCGGCCACGCCGGCCGCACCCAGGCTGAAGGACAGGATGGTGCGCAGCTTGCCGCGCCGGCCGGGGTCCTTGTCCAGCTGGCGCAGCGCGGTGTGGCCCTGGGCGATGCTCATGCGGCCGTTGGACACTTCCTCGGCGATACGGTCGGCCACGCTCAGCTTGTGCAGGTCGTTCTCGCCCGGCGCCAGGCGGATCACCCGGGTGATGTCGCTGGAGCCGATGGCCTGCGCCGGGTCGCTGAAGCTGAGGATGATGCCGGTGGGGTTGGACCACGGTTCACAATCGAGGTCCAGCTGCACCGCCAGGGCCACTACGGCCGTTTCCAGGCGCTGGGCGGTGGTGCCATAACTGTGCAGGCGCCCGGCGATCTCGGAAACAAACGCCACGCGCTGTGCGTAGGTGGCCTGGGGCGTGGGGATCGTGTGAGCGTCTGCAGACATGCGCCGTAGTATTACCTACGCGGGCCCCGGCAGGAGAAATTCATCCCGGTTCGACGCGGCGCGCAGGACGAAACGGTTATGCTGCGAGCCGAATGGCCCCCATGACCCCGAACCACGCCCCCCGGCTTGAACAGGACGCCCACGATCCCGGGCTGATCCGCCTGTCCGGGCATTGGACCCTGAAGACCGCGCTGGACGCGGCAGAGGTCCTGCGTGGCATTCCCGACACTGTGACCGGCATCGACGCCACCGGCATCGAACAGCTGGACTCGGCGGGCGTGCTGCAGGTGCTGCGCGTGGCCCATCGTGCCGACCTGGGCGAACAGGCGCTGCAGTTCCGCCCGGACCACCAGGCGCTGGTGTGCACCATCGAGGAAGTGGCCGACGACCGCCCCAGGCCCAAGCGCGATTTCGGCGTGCTGGCCGCGCTCGAACGCCTCGGCGTCAGCGTCCATGCCACCGGCCACAACATCAAGGCGCTGTGCAGCTTCCTCGGCGAGAACCTGGTGAAGGCCGCGCGGCTGGTGAAGGAACCGCGACGCTTCCGCCTGACCGCCACCGTGCACCAGATGGAACAGGTGGGCCTGGACGCGGTGCCCCTGGTAGCGCTGCTGTCCTACCTGGTCGGCGCGGTCATCGCCTTCCTCGGCTCGACCATCCTGCGTGACTTCGGCGCGGAGATCTACGTGGTCGAACTGGTCAACATCGCCTTCCTGCGCGAGTTTGCCGTGCTGCTGACCGCCATCGTGCTGGCCGGCCGCACCGCCAGTGCGTTCACCGCGCAGATCGGCGCGATGAAGGCGCGCGAAGAAATCGATGCGATGCGCACGCTCGGCCTGGACCCGGTCGACCTGCTGGTGCTGCCGCGCCTGCTGGCCCTGCTGGTGACCCTGCCGCTGCTGACCTTCATCGCGATGATCGCCGGCCTGGCCGGCGGCATCACCGTCGGCGCGTTCGACCTGGACATTCCGCCGCAGATGTACATCGCGCGCATGCACGAAACGATGGAAGTGCGGCACATGCTGGTGGGCCTGTCCAAGGCGCCGGTGTTCGCGCTGATCATCGGCCTGATCGGCTGCCTGGAAGGCCTGAAGGTGGAAGGCACGGCGCAGTCGGTGGGCGAGCGCACCACCTCCAGCGTGGTGCAGACCATCTCGCTGGTCATCATCATCGACGCCTTCGCGGCGTTGTGGTTCATGCACATGGACTGGTGACATGAACACACACGACATCGATACCGACACCGCGATGCACGACGACCAGGGCCACGACCTGGCCATCCGCGTGCGCGGGCTGGTCAACCGCTTCGGCAGCCAGACCGTGCACGAAGGCCTGGACCTGGATGTGCGCCGGGGCGAGATCCTCGGCGTGGTCGGCGGCTCGGGCACCGGCAAGTCGGTGCTGATGCGCTCGATCCTGGGCCTGCGCGTGCCCGACGAAGGGCAGATCGAGGTGCTCGGCCGTGATGCACGCGCCGACGATGCCGAAAGCCGCCTGCACATCGAGCGCAATACCGGCGTGCTGTTCCAGGATGGCGCCCTGTTCTCCTCGCTGACCGTAGGCGAGAACGTGCAGGTGCCGCTGAAGGAACACCACCGCGAGCTGCCCGAGCGCTGGCATTACGAACTGGCGCTGCTGAAGGTGAAGCTGGCCGGCCTGCCTGCCGATGCCATCAACAAGCTGCCCTCGCAGCTGTCCGGCGGCATGCGCAAGCGCGCCGGCCTGGCCCGTGCGCTGGCGCTGGACCCGCCGCTGCTGTTCCTGGACGAACCCACCGCCGGCCTGGACCCGATCGGCGCGGCCGCCTTCGACCGCCTGATCAAGACCCTGCAGGAAGCGCTGGGGCTGACCGTGTTCCTGATCACCCACGACCTGGACACGCTGTATGCAATCTGCGACCGGGTGGCGGTGATCGCCGACCGCAAGGTGGTGGCCAACGCGCCGCTGCCGGAAATCGAGAAACTGGACCATCCCTGGATCCAGGAATATTTCCACGGACCCCGTGCGCGTGCCGCGCGCGGCGAACAGATCAAGAGTGCCTGAGCCATGGAAACCAAAGCCAACTACGTGCTGATCGGCGCGTTCACCCTGATCACCGGCCTGGCCCTGCTGGCCTTCGGACTGTGGGCGGCCAAGTACTCCTCCGACCGCACCTGGCAGGAATACCGCGTGGTGTTCCGCGAGGCGGTCACCGGCCTGTCGGTGGGCAGCCCGGTGCAGTACAACGGCATCGCGGTGGGCTCGATCACCGAGCTGAACCTGGTGCCCGATGACCCGCGCCAGGTGGTCGCGCGCATCCGCCTGAACTCCAATACCCCGGTCAAGACCGATACCCGCGCCAAGCTGGCCATCACCAGCCTGACCGGCCCGTCGATCATCCAGCTCAGTGGCGGCACGCCGCAGGCACCGACGCTGACCACCGTCAACAAGGATCCGGCGCCGATCATCCCGACCACGCCGTCGGCCCTGCAGAACATCACCGATGTGGCCAACCGCATCGTCGAGCGCATGGACCAGATCCTGAGCGACCGCAACGTCGCCTCGATCAACGCCACCCTGGCCAACCTGGAAACCATCAGCGGCGGCCTGGCCGACCGTGACCAGGGCACCCAGGCGCTGCTGCTGAGCGCGCGCGATGCCGCACGCAGCCTGGACACCACGCTGAAGACCACCAACGGCACCATCGAGCGCCTGGACAAGAACCTGGTGCAGCAGCTGCCGGGCATTATCGACAAGCTCGACGCCACCCTCGGCAAGCTCGATTCGGCCGCAGGCAATGCCGATTCGATCCTGGGCGAGAACCGTGCGGCCATCAACAGCTTCGCCAACGATGGCCTGGGCCAGCTGGGCCCGACGCTGAACGAACTGCGCGGCCTGATCCGCGACCTGCGCCGGGTCAGCGACCGCCTCGAGAACAACCCCGCGCGCTACCTGCTGGGCCGCGACGCACCGAAGGAGTTCGAACCCAAATGAGCACGATGACCCTTCCGCGCCTGCTGCTGGCCGCCTCGGCCGTCGCCCTGCTGGGTGGCTGCTCGATTCTTGGCAGCGGCGACAAGAGCCCGGTCACCCTGTATTCGCCCGCGGTGCAGGTGAAGGTGGATCCAAGCTGGCCGCAGGCCGACTGGCAGCTGGTGGTGTCCAAGCCCAGCGCCGCGCGCATGGTCGACAGCCCGCGCATCAACGTGCGGCCGACGCCGTCCGAGCTGGAGATCTACAAGGGCGCCAGCTGGGCACAGCCGGCCACCGACATCATCGAAGACACCCTGCTGCGCGGCTTCGAGGATTCCGGCCGCCTGCGTGGCGTGGCGCGCACCGCCGCCGGCATCCGCGCCGATTACAAGCTGGCCACGGATATCCGCCGCTTCGAGTCGGACTACCAGGGCCAGGCGACGCCGACGGTGGTGATCGAAGTGAACGCCAAGCTGATCCACACCACCGACCAGCGCGTGGTGGCTGACCGCACGTTCCGCCAGGCGCAGCCAGTGGGCAGTACCGACGTGCCGGCCGTGGCCGCCGCTTTCGAGCGTGGCCTGCAGCAGCTGGCGCAGGACGTGGTGGGCTGGACGCTGGTCAACGGACAGAACGACGCAGCGTCGATGAAGCGCTGAACCCTGGCAGCGCCGGGCCATGCCCGGCGGCACCCCAGCAGGTGCGTGCGATAATCAGACGCCACGGCCCATTCCCACGCTGATGCCCGCCTCCGTCTCCATCGCCGTCTGCACCTACAACGGTGAGCGCTTCCTGCAGGCGCAGCTCGACAGCCTGCTGGCGCAGACCCACCGGCCGCAGCAGATCGTGATCCGCGACGACGTTTCCTCCGACGGCACGCTGGCGCTGCTGCAGGCCTTCGTACCGCGTGCGGAAGCCGCAGGCATCGCCGTGGACCTGCAGGTGAACCCGCAGAACGTCGGCTACCGGCGCAACTTCGATGGCGCACTGCGTGCCTGCACCGGCGAGATCATTTTCCTGTGCGACCAGGACGACGTCTGGCATGCCGACAAGCTCGCCCGCTTCTGCGCCGCGTTCGATGCACGGCCTGGCCTGCGTGTCCTGCACTGCAATGCGCGATTGATCGATGAAGCGGGCCAGCCGATGCCACAGACCCTGTTCGCCGCACTGCGTTACGGGGCCAGGCAGCAGGCGCGGATGCATGCAGGCGATGGCCTGCGCGTGCTGCTCAAGCGCAAGCGGATCACCGGCGCGGCAATGGCATTGCACCGGTCGGTGCTGGACGACGCGCTTCCCCTGCCGACGTCGGACTGGGTGCATGACGCCTGGATCGGCACGCTGGCCGCCATGCGCGGCGAGATCGACAGCCTTGCCGAGCCACTCATCGACTACCGGCTGCACAGCAACAACCAGCTGGGCCTGGGCGGCAACGATGCCACCCCGCGCGCGGTGCAACGCAAGCGCCAGCTGGACAGCGAACGAGTGGAATGCGGTCTGTTGCTGGAGCGCGCCCGCGCCCGCGGCCTTCCCGCCGGCCCGATGGCCTGGGTCGAGCGCAAGCAGCGCCATATCACCGTGCGCGCCCAGCTGCCGGCTTCGCGCCTGCAGCGCATCCCGGCGGTGATCAGTGAACTGCTGCGTGGCAACTATGGCCACTTTGGCCGTGGCCTGCTGTCGGCCTGCATCGATCTGCTGCGCGCCTGACCTGTCGGTGCACGATCAGCGCGGCTGGATCCAGCGGAATGTCAGGTTGATGCGTTCGCCCTGCACCCGTGCCATCTTCGGCAGCGCGTGCTGGTAGAAGCGCTGGGTGCTGCCGCCCATCAGCAGCAGGTCGCCATGGCCCAGCAGGAATTCAGCCTTGCGCGTGGTGTCCTCGCGCCGCCGCAGCAGGAACCGGCGCGCCGCGCCCAGGCTGAGCGAGGCGATGAGCGGAGATGGCCCCAGTTCCGGTTCGTCATCGCTGTGCCAGCCCATGTAGTCGCCACCGCTGCGGTAGCGGTTGACCAGCACGCTGTTGAAGGCGCCGATGCCCTGCCCCTGCAGCCTTTCGCGCAGCAGCTGCAGCCGCGGCGGCCACGGCTGCGGCACGAACTCAGCCCCCGAATAGCGGTAGCGTGCCTGCGGGTCACCGATCCAGCAGCTCAGCCGTGGCGAATCCACCCAGCGGCCGAACATGCGGATGCGATGCACCTCCCAGGGCAGTTCCGACTGCAGGGCCGACAGTAGTGCATCGGCGGCGGCGGCCGGCAGCCAGCCGGGCAGGTGCTGGACGTCGGCGTCGGGCAGGTCAGGGGCAAACAGCATCGCGCTCGTCCTCATGCGCGGGGCGGCAGACGCGCCCCGCGCACGGCCACTCAGGCACGCCGGAACGGCACGCCGGTCTTGTCCTTCAGCTCTTCATCGCCGACACCGGGCGCCGCTTCCACCAGCAGCAGGCCGTCGTCGGTCACGTCGAACACGGCCAGGTCGGTGATGATGCGGTCGACCACGCCGACGCCGGTCAGCGGCAGCGAGCATTCAGCCAGGAGCTTGTGCTCGCCGTTCTTCGCGGTGTGCTCCATCAGCACCACCACGCGCTGCACGCCGGCCACCAGGTCCATGGCGCCGCCCATGCCCTTGACCATCTTGCCGGGCACCATCCAGTTGGCCAGGTCACCCTTGTCGGTCACCTGCATGGCGCCGAGGATGGCCAGGTTGACGTGGCCGCCGCGGATCATCGCGAAGCTGTCATGGCTGCCGAAGTAGCTGGCACCGGCACGCGCGGTGACGGTCTGCTTGCCGGCGTTGATCAGGTCCGCGTCCACTTCGGCGTCGGTCGGGAACGGGCCGATGCCAAGCAGGCCGTTCTCCGACTGCAGCCACACGTCCACGCCTTCGGGGATGTGGTTGGCCACCAGGGTCGGCAGGCCGATGCCCAGGTTCACGTAGGCGCCATCGGTCAGTTCGCGGGCGGCGCGGGCCGCCATCTCGTCACGGGTCCACGCCATGTCAGTTGCCCTCCGCGCGGATGGTGCGCTGTTCGATGCGTTTCTCGGGGTGCGGGTTGTGCACGATGCGGTGCACGTAGATGCCCGGCAGGTGCACCTGGTCCGGATCGATGGCGCCCACCGGCACCACCTCTTCCACTTCCACGATGCAGACCTTGCCGGCCATCGCGCAGGCCGGGTTGAAGTTGCGCGCGGTCTTGCGGAACACCAGGTTGCCCGCCTCGTCGGCCTTCCAGGCCTTGACCAGGGCGACGTCGGCGCGCAGCGCGGTTTCCATCACGTAGTGCTTGCCGTCGAACTCGCGGATTTCCTTGCCATCGGCCACCACGGTGCCGTAGCCGGTGGCGGTGAAGAACGCCGGGATGCCCGCGCCGCCGGCGCGCAGGCGCTCGGCCAGGGTGCCCTGCGGGTTGAACTCCAGCTCCAGCTCACCGGCCAGGAACTGCCGTTCGAATTCCTTGTTCTCGCCCACGTAGGACGAAATCATCTTCTTGATCTGCCGCGTCTCCAGCAGCTGGCCGAGGCCGAAGCCATCCACGCCGGCATTGTTGGAGATCACGGTCAGGCCCTTGGCACCGCTGTCGCGCAGCGCGGCGATCAGCGCCTCGGGAATGCCGCACAGGCCGAAGCCGCCCACGGCCAGGGTCTGGCCATCGGCGATGACGCCCTGCAGGGCCTCCGCCGCCGAAGCAAAGCGCTTGCTGCGCTTGCCGCCGGTCGTTGCCGGGTTGTTCATCTACGCCCTCACCTCGTTGATGTAATCGCACCATTCTAGGCCAGCGCGCCGGCCGGTCACGTGGCGTTGCGGCATGGAAACGATTCCCATACAGGGCTGGCGGTACAATCACGGGCTGTGCCCACAATGGACCCGATCGATGCCCCTGCCCGCCTTCAAGGCCTATGACATCCGCGGCCGCGTGCCGGAAGAACTGAACGAAGACCTCGCCCGCCGCATCGGCGTGGCCCTGGCCGCTCAGCTCGCGCCGGGCCCGGTGGTCCTGGGACATGACGTCCGCCTGACCAGCCCGGCCCTGCAGGACGCGCTCGCCTCCGGCCTGCGCGGCGTCGGCCGCGAAGTGATCGACATCGGCCTGTGCGGCACCGAAGAAGTCTATTTCCAGACCGACCACCTGGGCGCCGCGGGCGGCGTGATGGTGACCGCCAGCCACAACCCGATGGACTACAACGGGATGAAGCTGGTCAAGGAAAACGCACGGCCGATCAGCTCCGACACCGGCCTGTTCGCGATCTCCGACGCCGTGGCCGCCGATACCGGCAGCGCGCAGCCGGCGAGTGCAGCGCAGACCGCGCGCCACGACAAGAGCGCCTACATCGACCACCTGCTCAGCTACGTGGACGCCAGCAAGCTCAAGCCGCTGAAGCTGGTGGTCAACGCCGGCAACGGCGGTGCCGGCGCCATCGTCGACCTGCTGGCGCCGCACCTGCCGCTGGAATTCATCCGCATCTGCCATGAACCCGATGGCAACTTCCCCAACGGCATCCCCAACCCGCTGCTGCCGGAAAACCGCGCCGCCACCGCCGAGGCCGTGCGCGAACACGGTGCCGACTTCGGCATCGCCTGGGACGGCGATTTCGACCGCTGCTTCTTCTTCGACCACACCGGCCGCTTCATCGAGGGCTACTACCTGGTCGGCCTGCTGGCCAAGGCCATCCTCGCCCGCCAGCCGGGCGGCAAGGTCGTGCACGACCCGCGCCTGGTCTGGAACACGGTGGAAATGGTCGAAGCGGCCGGCGGCGTGCCGGTGCTGTGCAAGAGCGGCCACGCCTTCATCAAGGAAAAGATGCGCGCCGAAGATGCCGTGTATGGCGGCGAGATGAGCGCCCACCACTATTTCCGCGAGTTCGCCTACGCCGACTCCGGCATGATCCCGTGGCTGCTGATCGCCCAGCTGGTGTCCGAAAGCGGCCGCTCGCTGGCCGACTGGGTGGAGGACCGCATGGCCGCCTATCCCTGCAGCGGCGAGATCAACTTCAAGGTGGCCGATGCCAAGGCCGCCGTCGCGCGCGTGATGGAGCACTTCGCCGCACAGGCGCCGGCGCTGGACCACACCGATGGCATCAGCGCCGATTTCGGCGACTGGCGCTTCAACCTGCGCAGCTCCAACACCGAGCCGCTACTGCGCCTGAATGTCGAAGCCCGCGGTGATGCAGCGCTGATGCAGGCGCGCACCGACGAAATCTCCCACCTCCTCCAGCAGTAACCAAGGAAGACCATGAGCATCATCCAGCCCGTCATTCTCTCCGGTGGCTCCGGAACCCGCCTGTGGCCGCTGTCGCGTGAGTCCTACCCGAAGCAGTTCCTGCCGCTGGCCGGTGACCTGACCATGCTGCAGGCAACCTGGCAGCGGGTCGCGCCCATCGCCAGCCGTGGCCCGCTGGTGATCGCCAACGAGGAACACCGCTTCGTCGCCGCCGAACAGCTGCACCAGGTCGGCGCCGAACCGGCGGCGATCATCCTCGAGCCGATGGGCCGCAACACCGCGCCGGCCATCGCCGTGGCAGCGCTGGAAGCGACCCGTGACGGCGCCGATGCGCTGCTGCTGGTGCTGCCTTCGGACCACGTGATCACCGATGAAGCGACCTTCCGCAGCGTCGTCCAGGCCGCCGCCAGTGCGGCCGAGTCGGGCAAGCTGGTGACCTTCGGCATCGTGCCCACGGGCCCGGAAACCGGCTATGGCTACATCAAGGCCGCCGATGGCCAGGGCCTGCGCGCGGTCGAACGCTTCGTCGAGAAGCCCGACCTGGACACCGCCACCGGTTACGTGGCCAGCGGCCAGTACTACTGGAACAGCGGCATGTTCCTGTTCAAGGCCTCGCGCTACCTGCAGGAACTGGAACGCTTCCAGCCGGAGATGCTGGCCGGCAGCCGCAGCGCCTGGCAGCAGGCCCGCCGCGATGCCGACTTCACCCGCCTGGACAAGGACGCCTTCGCCGCCGTCACCTCCGATTCCATCGACTATGCGGTGATGGAAAAGACCGCCGATGCGGTGGTGATCCCGCTCGATGCGGGCTGGAACGATGTCGGTTCGTGGACCGCGCTGCGCGATGTCTCGCAGCAGGATGGCGACGGCAACGCGCACCAGGGGGATGTGATCGCCATCGACTGCCGCAACACCTACGCCTATGGCCAGCGCCTGGTGGCGATGGTCGGCCTGGATGATGTGATCGTGGTGGAGACCGACGATGCGGTGCTGGTCGGCAAGGCCGACCGCATGCAGGAGGTCAAGACGGTGGTGTCGCAGCTGAAGACCGAAGGTCGCAGCGAAGCGACCTGGCACCGCAAGGTCTACCGTCCGTGGGGTGCCTACGATTCGATCGACAATGGTGACCGCTTCCAGGTGAAGCGGATCACGGTCAAGCCGGGCGGCACGCTGAGCCTGCAGATGCACCACCATCGCGCCGAGCACTGGATCGTGGTCAGCGGCACCGCCGAGGTCACCCGCGGCGACGAGGTGCTCCTGCTGAGCGAGAACCAGAGCACCTACATCCCGCTGGGCGTGACCCACCGCCTGCGCAATCCGGGCAAGCTGCCGCTGGAACTGATCGAAGTGCAGTCGGGCAGCTACCTGGGCGAAGACGATATCGTCCGCTTCGAGGACACCTACGGGCGCAGCTGAGCAGCGCCCGCATCAGGCAGAGTGCAGGCCCCGCCTACGGAGCACCGGCGCCACCTTCGGGCGCCGGTCCTGCGCGGTGTCCCGGCAGGACCTGGCGCAGCAGGGGATCATCCAGGCGCTGCTTCAGGTTTTCCGCATCGGGATAAGGCAGCACGAAGCCGTCGCCCTGCGGTGCCCGCAGGTCCTCACCGGCCAGATGGCGTTGCACGTTGTCCTGCTGCAACCGCGCGTCGGCGGTGAACTGCTGCAGCTTGCCGGCGTCCTTGCTGGCCCGGCCCAGCAGCGGCCAGGCCACCACGATTGCGAACAGGACCACGACCGTGCGGGTGGCAAGGCGCAGCCGCGCCCCCGGGCGGGCCTCGCCCCACAACCGGATGGCGAACCACGCACTGGCAAACAGCCCGGGAACGAACAGTTCGGTATAGCGGGACATCGGCGCCCGCATGTCGTGGCCACGGCCATAGGCGATGGCCAGCGCCTGCAGCGCGGACCAGACGCACAGCCCGGCCATCACCAGATCGGCAGGCGACGCCCTGCGGCGGACCAGCATCCGGCCGATCATGACCAGTGCGGGCAGCCAGATGACCGGCGCGAATGCGCCCGAACGCATCGGCCATGCCAGCACGCGCACGGCCGCACCGGCGAATTCGCCGACACTCTGCGCCCGCAGGACCGCGTGGGCCTCGATCACCGGTACCCACGCATAGGCGGCGATGGCGACGACCGCCAGCAGCGCGGTCGCGCACAGCGCCGGAGCGCGACGCCCCGGCAGGCAGAGACAAGCCATGATGCAGGTCGCGCCCGTCGCCACGGCGGTCAGCAGGCCTGACGCCATGGTGGCGCAGGCAAACACGCTCAACGCCACCGCGCCAGCCAGGGCGGCAATGCTCTGGTGATGGCGGGCCACCAGCGCAATGGCCACGATGCTGGACAGGATCAGGAAGTAGAACTGCGACTGGAAGCCGACCAGGAAGTTCTCCCACGCGAACGGCAGTACCGACAGCAGCACCGCCAGCGGCGGCAACCAGCGATGCGCCGCGACACCCGCATCGCGCAGCGCGTGCCAGGTCAGCAGCCCGGGGATGAAGCAGAAAACGACAGCGGCGATCCGCGCTTCGTGGACGTTGTTCCACTCGCCGGTGGCCGCATACGACAGCAGCGTGACCAGCCGCGTGGGCAGGATGCGGTGTTCGTTGTGCGGCGAGACCAGCATCTGCCACTGCAGTGAACCCTGCAGCCATGGCTTGAGTGCACTCGCCCACTCGCCGTCCCACTGGTCCATGTAGGGCATCGGCGTAGCGAAGTACTGCACGTACAGCAGCCTCGCCAGCAGGGCCAGGGCAGCTACGCCCATCGCGAGTGTGAGCGGCGACATTCCACGCGGTGCGCGGAGGGTGGAACGGGGCAGATCCATGGAGCGTCCTTGCAGGTGCGAGCGCAGCGATATCCACGCGCTGCGCGGAATGATCCTGCCGCGCATGGTAGTCCAGAAGCACGGACGCCGCCCACGCGCGGTGGCGGTGCGCAGGGTGACGCCACGCAGCGCGGCATCCGCAGACGCAGAAGCCCGGCCAGGGCCGGGCTTCTGTCTGCCACGAGGTGCGGGCGCCGATCAGAGTTCGGCGATGACCCGCTGCAGGCCTTCCTGCCACGTCGGCAGCGTGATGCTGAAATCCTGCTGCAGCCGGCGGTTGTCCAGCACCGACCAGGCCGGACGCTTGGCCGGTGTCGGATATTCGGAACTGGGAATGGCGACCACCTCCGGCACCTTGGCCAGCACGCCGCGGGCCAGCGCTTCGGCGAAGATCGCCTCGGCAAAGCCATGCCAGCTGGTCTGGCCACTGGCGGTCAGGTGCCAGGTGCCCGACAGCTGCCCCGGGTGCTGCAACGCCTGCGCAGTGACATCGGCGATCAGCGCGGCCGGGGTCGGCGTGCCGATCTGGTCGGCCACTACCCGCAGCTGGTCGCGCTCGGCGCCCACCCGCAGCATCGTGCGCAGGAAATTGGCACCGTGCGAGGCATACACCCACGCCGTGCGGAAGATCAGGTGACGGCCACCGGCGGCGCGCACGGCATCTTCGCCGTCCCGCTTGCTGGTGCCGTACACGCCCAGCGGCGCGGTCGCTTCGTCTTCGCCGTAGGGCGCATTGCCCTGGCCATCGAATACGTAGTCGGTGGAGTAATGCACGAACGGCACGCCATGCGCCGCGCACCAGCGCGCGATCACGCCCGGCGCCTGCGCATTGGCCGCAAACGCGGCGTCCACTTCCTGCTCGGCGCGGTCCACGGCCGTGTAGGCCGCAGCATTGACCACCACCGACGGCTGCAGGCGATCCAGCAGTGCCGGCAGGCTGTCGGGCTGGCCGAAGTCGGCCACCTCGCACGCACGGCCATCGGGCAACTGGCCGCTGCGGGTCGTGGCCACCACCGGCCCCAGCGGGGCCAGCGCGCGCAGCAGCTCCTGGCCGACCTGGCCGTTGCCGCCGAAGACCAGCACGGTCATGGCGCGCCCTGTGCAGCGACGTAGACCGGCAGGCGGTCTTCGGCGATGTCCTTCAGGAAGGGCGCGTTCTCGTCCTTGGCCGACAGGGTCGGCGCACTCACCGGCCAGTCCACGGCGATGTCGGCATCATTCCAGCGCACGCCGGCATCGAAGTCCTTCAGGTAGACCTCGGTGCACAGGTAGCTGAACACCGCACGCTCGGACAGCACGGCAAAACCGTGGGCGAACCCTTCCGGTATCCAGAACTGCTTCTTGTTCTCCGCGCTCAGCACCACCGCTTCCCACTGGCCGAACGTCGGCGAGCCACGGCGGATGTCGACGGCCACGTCATAGACCTCGCCTTCCAGCACGCTGACCAGCTTGCCCTGCGGGCGCGGCCACTGGTAATGCAGGCCACGCAGCACGCCCTGTGCCGAGGTGGACACGTTGCTCTGCACGAAACGGTCCGGCAGGCCCAGCGCAGCGAAGCGCTCGGCATTCCAGGTTTCGAAGAAATAACCACGCGCGTCGCCGAACACGGCCGGCTCGATCACCACGCAGCCGGGCAACTTGGTTTCAATCACTTTCACGGAACGACTCCACGCAGGGCAAGTGTGTGCAGGTATTGGCCGTAGCCATTCTTGATCAGCGGGGCGGCCAGCGCCTCCAGCTGTTCGGCGTTGATCCAGCCCTGGCCGAAGGCGATTTCCTCGGGGCAGCACACCTGCAGGCCCTGGCGGGTCTGGATGGTCTCGATGAAATTGGAGGCTTCCAGCAGGGACTGGTGGGTACCGGTATCGAGCCAGGCATAACCACGGCCGAGCGCTTCCAGATGCAGCTGGCCCTCGGCCAGGTAGCGCTTGTTGAGATCGGTGATCTCCAGCTCGCCACGCGGCGACGGCTTCAGTTCGGCGGCATGGTCGCTTGCATTGCCGTCGTAGAAGTACAGGCCGGTCACCGCATAGTTGGAACGCGGCTTCTCCGGCTTCTCCACCAGGTCGATGACCTTGCCGGTCTGGTCGAACTCGGCCACGCCGTAGCGCTCCGGATCGTTCACCCAGTAGCCGAACACGGTCGAGCCGTCCACGCGCTGGTCGGCACGCTTGAGCACCTCGCGCAGGCCGTGGCCGTGGAAGATGTTGTCACCCAGCACCAGGCAGCTCGGCTTGCCGGCCACGAAATCACGGCCGATCAGGTAGGCCTGCGCCAGCCCGTCCGGGCTCGGCTGCACGGCGTACTGGATGTCCATGCCCCACTGCGAACCGTCGCCCAGCAGCTGCTGGAACAACGCCTGTTCGTGCGGGGTGTTGATGATCAGCACTTCGCGGATGCCCGCCAGCATCAGCACGCTGAGCGGGTAATAGATCATCGGCTTGTCGTACACCGGCAGCAGCTGCTTGCTAACGCCCTTGGTGATCGGATAGAGCCGGGTGCCGGAACCGCCGGCGAGGATGATGCCCTTGCGCTGGGTCATGTCGTCTCCTGGGTTCAGGCCGCAGTGCCGATGCGCTGCAGGCGGTAGCTGCCGTCCAGCACGCCGTTGACCCATTCCTGGTTGTCCAGGTACCAGTCGACGGTGAAGGCGATGCCCTGTTCGAAGGTGTAGGCCGGCTCCCAGCCCAGGTCGTTCTTCAGCTTCGACGCATCGATCGCGTAGCGGCGGTCATGGCCCGGGCGATCAGCCACGTAGGTGATCTGGCTGCTGCGCGGCTGGCCATCCTCGCGCGGGCGGCGTGCATCGAGCAGCGCGCAGATCGCCTGCACCACTTCGATGTTCTGCTTTTCCGAATTGCCGCCGACGTTGTAGGTCTCGCCGACCTGGCCCTTGGCCAGCACCGTGCGGATCGCTTCGCAGTGGTCGGTGACGAACAGCCAGTCACGTACCTGCTTGCCATCGCCGTACACCGGCAGCGGCTCGCCGGCCAGCGCCTTGGCGATCACCAGCGGAATGAGCTTTTCAGGGAAGTGGTACGGGCCGTAGTTGTTGGAGCAGTTGGTGGTCAGCACCGGCAGCCCGTAGGTGTGGTGGAACGCACGCACCAGGTGGTCCGAGGCGGCCTTGGACGCCGAGTACGGCGAGTTGGGCGCGTACGGGGTGGTCTCGCTGAACTTGCCGGTCTCGCCGAGGGTGCCGTACACCTCGTCGGTGGACACATGCAGGAAGCGGAAGGCCGCGCCCTGCTCGGCCGGCAGCCCCTTCCAATGGTCGCGCACGGCTTCCAGCAGGCCCAGTGTGCCCACCACGTTGGTCTGGATGAAGGCGCCCGGGCCGTCGATGGAACGGTCGACGTGGCTTTCGGCGGCGAAGTTCAGCACCGCGTCGGGCTGGTGCTCGGCCAGCAGGCGGGCAACCAGGCTGCTGTCACCGATGTCACCCTGCACGAACACGTGGTTCGGGTTGCCCTCCAGGCTGGACAGGGTCTTCAGGTTGCCGGCATAGGTCAGCACGTCGAGATTGACGACCTTGATGCCGCGGGCGACTGCTTCGAGAACGAAGTTACCGCCAATGAATCCGGCGCCGCCGGTGACAAGCCATGTGGCCACTACCTGTTCTCCTGTTATCGAAATCATTCGTGGGAGCGCTCTGCGGCGCCCCGGCACAGCGCGACAGCATACAGCGCCACTGCCTTCACGACTGCGTGCAGGACGTGAACAACGAGGGTCCGGCGAGGCATTTTTTGCGGCAACGCAGCAAACCATACGCATTCGCATGGTTACCCCAAGCCAGCTAGAATCGGGATCCCACCCCCGAACCGGTTGCTGTGCGAGGACCGGACGTTTCCCGTTACTGTGAGCCGGCCAGCGGCCGGCACTACAAGGATCGAGTACCAGATGAAAATCCTCGTCGCGTACAAGCGCGTGGTGGACTACAACGTCCGCATTCAGGTCAAGCCGGACGGCTCCGGCGTGGTCACCGACGGCGTCAAGCTGTCCCCCAACCCCTTCGATGAAATCGCCCTGGAAGAAGCCCTGCGCCTGCGCGACAAGGGCATCGCGACCGAAGTGGTCGTCGCCACCATCGCCCCGGCTGATGCCCAGGCGCACCTGCGCAATGGCCTGGCCATGGGCGCAAACCGTGCCATCCACGTCGTTACCGACCAGGCCATCCAGCCGCTGACCGCGGCCCGCACCCTGCTCAAGCTGGTCGAGAAGGAACAGCCGGACCTGGTGATCCTCGGCAAGCAGGCCATCGACGACGATGCCAACCAGACCGGCCAGATGCTGGCCACGCTGTGGGGCCGCCCGCAGGCGACCTTCGCCAGCAAGCTGGACATCGCAGACGGCAAGGCCACGGTCACCCGCGAGGTCGATGCCGGCCTGGAAACGCTGGAAGTGGACCTGCCGGCCGTGGTCACCACCGACCTGCGCCTGAACGAGCCGCGCTTCATCAAGCTGCCGGACATCATGAAGGCCAAGGCCAAGCCGCTGGAAACCCTGCAGCTGGCCGACCTCGGTGTTGAAGCCGCCGATACCTTCAAGACCACCCAGTACGCCGCGCCGTCCAAGCGCAGCAAGGGCGTGATGGTCAAGGACGCGGCCGAACTGGTTGCCGCACTCAAGCAGAAGGGGCTGCTGTAATGAGCAAGATTCTCGTCATCGCCGAACACCACGACGGCAAGCTCAACGCCGCCACCGCCAAGACCGTCAGCGCCGCCGCCGCCATCAGCGGTGCCAGCATCGACGTGCTGGTGCTGGCTGCCGACCCGGCCGCTGTCGCCACCGAAGCGGCGAAGATCGCTGGCGTCGCCAAGGTCCTGACCGTGGCCAACGCCGCCAACGCGCAGGCCATCGCCCAGGTGCTGGCACCGCAGATCGCGCAGCTGGCCAAGGGCTACAGCCACGTGTTCGGCCCGTCCACCACCTTCGGCAAGGACCTGATGCCGTGCGTTGCCGCCCTGCTGGGCGTCAACCAGGTGTCCGACCTGATGGCCGTGGAAGGCAGCCACACCTTCAAGCGCCCGATCTACGCCGGCAACGCCATCATCACCGTCGAAGCGCCGGCCGACCAGATCGTGGTCGCCACCGTGCGCGCCGCATCGTGGCCGGAAGCCGCCCAGGGTGGCAGCGCCGCCGTGGAAGCAGCCAGCGTCGATGCCGCCCTGCCGGCGCACACCCGCTTCGTCGGCCTGGCCGCCGGTGCCAGCGACCGCCCTGACCTGCAGAGCGCCAAGCGCGTGGTCTCCGGTGGCCGTGGCGTCGGTTCGGAAGAGAACTTCAAGGTCATCTTCCAGCTGGCCGACAAGCTCGGTGCCGCCGTCGGTGCCTCGCGCGCCGCGGTCGATGCCGGCTACGTGCCCAGCGACCTGCAGGTCGGCCAGACCGGCAAGATCATCGCGCCGGAACTGTACGTGGCCGTCGGCATCAGCGGTGCCATCCAGCACCTGACCGGCATCAAGGATGCCGGCACGATCGTGGCCATCAACAAGGACGCGGATTCGCCGATCTTCGAGATCGCCGACATCGGCCTGGTCGGGGATCTGTTCGCGATCCTGCCGGAGCTGGAAAAGGCCCTGTAATGGCCAACCGTCGCCCTCCGGTGCCGGTTCAGCCGGCACGCGGGGGGCGTGCGGGCCTCTGGGTCGCCGCCATTGCAGTGATCTATGTGGCGGCACTGTGGTACCTCGATCGCGACAGGAACATCTTGTCGCAATTGGCCAAAATGGCGGCGCCGCTGTCGGCCTGCGCCGTCCTCGTCCTGCTCAGCTATGCGTGCCGGTACCAGCGCTGGCGCAGCGTACTGGCGGCACAGGGGCATCCCGTGCACGCCTGGTGGCAGGGACTGCTCGCCTACCTCGCTGGTTTCGCGTTCACGGCATCACCTGGCAAGGCCGGTGAACTGCTGCGCATCCGCTATTTCAACTGGCAGGGCATCCCGCCCCGGGCCACGTTGACGACATTCATCTTCGAACGGGCCTGCGACCTGCTGGTCATCACCCTGCTGTCGATCGCAGCAGCCACCCTGGTTCCGGCGTTCGGCCTGCTGGCGCTGGTCATCCTGGTGCTGCTGCTGGCATTGCTCGCACTTGGCTGCTGGCCACCGTTGGCGCGGTTCGCACGTGGGCTCGCCGCGCGCCTGCCCGGCGCGCCGGTGCGGCGGGCAGCAGGCTTCCTGATCGACGGGGGAACCGCACTGGGCCCCCTGCTGCGGGTCCGCCTGCTGCTGGGCAGCCTGGGCTGGGGCAGCGTGGCCTGGCTGCTGACAGCGGCGGCGTTCGCATGGCTGTGCCACAGCGCGGGCATCACCTTGCCGGCGCACCTGCTGCTGGGCATCTACCCGATGGCGATGCTGATCGGCGCCCTGTCCTTCGTGCCCGGCGGCGTCGGCACGACCGAAGCGGCCATCGTGCTGATGCTGGTGGCCTGCGGCGTCGGCGCGGACGCCGCACTGGCCATCGCCATCGGCATCCGCCTGGCCAGCCTGTGGCTGGCGGTGCTGGTGGGCATGCTGGCCATGGCAACGCTGGAATCGCGCGCACTGTCGCCTGCAACCGGGCGCTGATGCGTGTACTGACCCGGTCACCACCTTCATTTATCATCCATTCGGTCAACGGCGAAATACAAGGTTCAGCAATGCAACATTCCGATGCAGTCCACCCCGGAGCATTCACGCCGTGACGGCCTCCAACCGCCCGCTCTGCGTCGACCTTGACGGCACCCTGCTGCGCTCGGACATCCTTTACGAGTCCCTGCTGGCCCTGCTTTCGAACAACCCGCTGTACATTTTCCTGGTGCCCTTCTGGCTGCTGCGTGGCAAGGCCTACGTGAAGCGCCAGCTGGCCTCGCGCGTGCAGTTGCCGGCCGAAACGCTGCCGTACGACGAGCGCGTGCTGGAGATCCTGCGCACCACCACGCAGCGCCCGCGCGTGCTGTGCACCGCGTCGGACCGGCTGCTGGTGCAGCCCATCGCCGACCACCTCGGCCTGTTCGAGGACGTGATGGCCAGCGATGGCCAGACCAACCTGTCCGGCAGCAACAAGGGCCAGGCGCTGGCCGCGCGCTTCGGCGAACGCGGCTTCGACTACATGGGCAACGGCCAGGTCGACCTGAAAGTGTGGGCGCATGCCGGTGGCGCGATCGTGGTCAACAACGGTGCCGGGCTCGCCAGCGCGGCGGCGAAGCAGACCGAGGTGCTGGCCCACCTGCCTTCGCAGAACGGCGGCCTGATCACCTGGATCAAGGCCCTGCGCATCTACCAGTGGCTGAAGAACCTGCTGGTGCTGGTGCCGCTGCTGACGGCGCACCGGTTCTTCGACATCGCCTCGATCATCGACGCGGGCACGGCGTTCCTCGCCTTCGGCCTGTGTGCATCGGGCGTCTACCTGCTCAACGACCTGCTCGACCTGACCCCGGACCGCATGCATCCGCGCAAGCGCAAGCGTCCGTTCGCGGCCGGCACGCTGCCGTTGCTGCATGGCCTGCTGGTCGCGCCGCTGATCACCCTGGCCGGCTTCGCGCTGGCCCTGGCCTGCAGCCCGGCCTTCGCCGGCGTGCTGCTGTGCTACTACGTGATGACGCTGAGCTATTCGCTCAAGCTCAAGCGCATCGTGATGATCGACGTGGTGCTGTTGGCCGCGCTGTACACCGTGCGCATCATCGGCGGCGCGGTGGCGATCAATTCCGAACTGTCGTTCTGGCTGCTGGCCTTCTCGATGTTCGTGTTCCTCAGCCTGGCCATGCTCAAGCGCTATACCGAACTGGCATCGGCGCTGGCCAGCGGCAAGGAAATGGCGATCGGCCGTGGCTATTCCGTGGCCGACCTGCCCCTGGTGCAGTCGCTGGGTGCCGCCGCCGGCTACATCGGCGTGATGGTGTTCGCCCTGTACATCAACAGCCCGGAAAGCCTTGAGCTCTACAGCAACCCCAAGCTGCTGTGGCTGCTGTGCCCGATCCTGCTGTACTGGATCAGCCGGATGTGGATCGTCTCCCACCGCGGTGACATGCATGACGATCCCATCGTGTTCGCGGCCATGGACCGTGGCAGCCAGATCGTCATCGGGCTGTGCGTGCTGATCGTGCTGATCGCCATATGAGTGCAGCGCCCGGCCAGTCCTGGGGACGCTACCCGCGGGTCGAGCAGCGCATCATCCCGGTGCTCGATCGCGCGTCGGAACTGCCGTTGCCGCCGGAAGGCGGCACGGTGCTTCCGCATGGCAATGGCCGCAGCTACGGCGACAGCTGCCTCAACCCGGACGCGTCGCTGCTGGCCAGCCGCGGCCTGGACCGCTTCATCGGCTTCGACCCGGCCACCGGCATCGTGCGCTGCGAGGCCGGGGTCACCCTGGCCGAGATCCTCGACATCGCCCTGCCCAGTGGCTGGTTCCTGCCGGTCACGCCCGGTACCCGCTACGCCACCGTGGGCGGGGCCATCGGCAACGACGTCCACGGCAAGAACCACCATCGCGCCGGCACCTTCGGCCACCACGTGCGCTGCCTGGAACTGCTGCGCAGCGATGGCGCGCGCCAGCAGCTCACCCCCGCCGATGACAGCGGCCTGTTCGCCGCCACCGTCGGCGGTCTCGGCCTGACCGGATTCATCACCTGGGTCGAACTGCAGCTGCGGCGCGTACCCGGGCCGTGGATCGAAACCGAGTCGATCCGCTTCGACAACCTGGACGCCTTCTTCGAGCTGTCGCGCGAATCGGCCAGCGACTTCGAATACACCGTCGCCTGGATCGACTGCCTGGCCAGCGGGCCGAACCTCGGCCGCGGCCACTTCCTGCGTGGCGACCATGCGCCGGGCGATGCACGGGCCGCCACGCCCAGCGCGGCTCCGCGCCGCAGCATGCCCATCGTGCCGCCGGTATCGCTGGTCAATCCGCTCACCCTGCGCCCGTTCAACACGCTGTACTACTGGCGCCAGCCCGCGCGGCGTGCCCGCCACCTGGCGCATTACCAGAGCTACTTCTACCCGCTGGACGGCATCAACCACTGGAACCGCATGTATGGCCCGCGCGGTTTCCTGCAGCACCAGTGCGTCCTGCCGCCCGCCGTCGCCCGCGATGCCACCGCCGCCCTGCTGGCGGAGATCGCGCGCAGCGGACGCGGCTCGTTCCTGGCGGTGCTGAAGGAGTTCGGCGACCGGCCCTCGCCGGGCCTGCTGTCGTTCCCGCGCCCGGGTACCACCCTGGCCCTGGATTTCCCCAACGACGGCCCGGAACTGCTGAAGATGCTCGACCGCCTGGATCGCATCGTCAGCGAGGCCGGTGGCGCCGTCTATCCGGCCAAGGACGCGCGCATGTCCGGCGCGCTGTTCCGCCAGGCCTACCCCGCCTGGGAAGAATTCTCCCGCTTCATCGACCCCCGATTCTCATCCGGCTTCTGGCGCCGGGTGATGGAGTAAGCATGCAGAAGATCCTGATCATCGGCGCCACCTCGGCCATCGCCGAATCCGTCGCGCGCCTGTACGCCGGGCGTGCCGCCGCGCTCTACCTGGTGGGCCGCAGTGCCGGCAAGCTGGATGCCATCGCCGCCGACCTGCGCGTGCGTGGCGCCCCGCACGTGCATACAGGCGTGCTGGACGTGAACGACCTGTCCGCACATGGCGCGCTGCTGGACGATGCCTGGTCGGCCCTGGGTGGCGTGGATACCGTGCTCATCGCCCACGGCACGCTGCCGGACCAGGCCGCCTGCGATGCGTCGGTGGAGCTGTCGCTGCGCGAGTTCGCCACCAACGGTACGTCCACGATTGCGCTGGCGGCCGCCCTGGCCCAGCGCCTGCAGTCCGGCGCCAGCCTGGCGGTGATCTCCTCGGTGGCCGGCGATCGTGGCCGCGCCAGCAACTACCTCTATGGCAGCGCCAAGGCGGCCGTGACCGCCTACCTGAGCGGCCTGGGCCAGCGCCTGCGCCCGGCCGGCGTCAACGTGCTGGTCATCAAGCCGGGCTTCGTCGATACGCCGATGACGGCCGCCTTCAAGAAGGGCGCGCTGTGGGCGACGCCGGACAAGGTGGCCGCCGGCATCCTCAAGGCCATCGGCAAGCGCAAGGCCGTGGCCTACCTGCCCGGTTTCTGGTGGGCGATCATGATGATCATCAAGAACATTCCCGAATTCGTCTTCCGCAGGATCAAGCTCTGACATGACCGACAAGCACGCCAAGATCGTCATCACCGGGGCCGCCGGGCTGGTCGGGCAGAACCTGATCGTCGAGCTCAAGCAGCAGGGGTATACCCAGCTGGTGGCCATCGACAAGCACGCGCACAACCTGGACATCCTGCAGAAGCTGCACCCGGATGTGCGCGTGGTGCTGGCCGACCTGGCCGAGCCGGGCGCCTGGGCCGGCGAGTTCAACGGCGCCGCCTGCGTGGTGCAGCTGCATGCACAGATCACCGGCAAGACCACCGACCTGTTCGTGCGCAACAACATCACCGCCACCGGCCATGTGCTGAAGGCAACCCAAGGCGCGGCCGTGCCCTACATGGTGCACATCAGTTCGTCGGTGGTGAACTCGGTGGCCAAGGATGACTACACCAACACCAAGCGCGAGCAGGAAGAGATGGTGGTGGCCAGCGGCCAGCGCCACTGCGTGCTGCGTCCCACGCTGATGTTCGGCTGGTTCGACCCCAAGCACCTGGGCTGGCTGTCGCGCTTCATGGCCCGCACGCCGGTGTTCCCGATCCCGGGCGATGGCAGGTTCATGCGCCAGCCGCTGTACGAACGCGACTTCTGCCGCTGCATTGCCAAGTGCATCGAAACCGAACCGGATGGCGAGGTCTTCGACATCGTCGGTGACACCCGCGTGGACTACGTGGACATCATCCGCACCATCAAGCGGGTGAAGAAGCTGCACACCGTCATCGTGCATATCCCGATCGGCTTCTTCGGCTTCCTGCTGAAGGTCTACAGCCTGTTCAGCAGCAAGCCGCCCTTCACCGCCGACCAGCTGAAGGCACTCAGTGCCGGCGATGATTTCAAGGGCATCGACACCGAGGCCGTGTTCGGCGTGAAGCAGACGCCGTTCGAAGAGGCCATCCGCGAAAGCTACACCGACCCGCGCTACGCGAAGATCGTACTGGAGCGTTGACGCGTGCGAGCAGGACGCTGGTACCTGGGCCAGGGACTGGCCGCCGCATGCCTTCTGGTGGCGCTGCTGCTGTGGATCCGGCCGCCGGTACCCGGGCTACCGCAGGGCGCTGGCGGTCCCGACGGCGGCTGCGCGGCGTCGGCATCGCCGTTCCTGCGTACCGGTACGGACATCCACCATGCCGCCGTCACCTACTGCGCAGGCGGTGACGCCACGCGCGGTTCCATCAGCCTGCGCCTGCCGGCCGACCCCGCGGCACGACCGCAGCTTGCGGTCGCCGGCTACATCGACGGGGAGGCCGTGCGCCTGCGCATCGCCCCGGAAGATGGCGGGGAATCGCTCTACGTGATCCAGCAGGCGGGCGAGCAATGGCAGCCGCTGAACATCCGCGCGCCAGAGAGCTGGTCGGGACGCCCCCTGCGCGTGGAGCTGGATGACCAGGGAACGGGATTCCGGCAGTGGGCCGGCATCGGCCTGCTGCGCGAGCCCGGACACCTGGACAGCACCATCACGGCGCTGCTGCTGGCCAGCCTCCTGCTGGGCGTCTTCGCGCTGCCACCGACGACAGGCGACGGCGCGGTCATGCCGTGCAGGAAAGCCCGCGTCCGCCGCACCGTGTCACTGGTGTTCCTGGCTGCGTCGGTGGCACTGCTGGGCGCACGCTTGTACCAGGGCGATGTCGCAGGCGTCTGGCACCATCCCGACCAGGCCATTCCGGTCAAAGTCATGGTGGCCATGCACGAGCATGGCGACCTGAACACCGATTGGGCGCGCGCGGACCTGCCTGAGTTCCATGCGTTCCGCTACAACTTCTCCGGCTACATCCAGGCGGCCTACCTGGCCATCCACGCGGTGGCACCGGCGGCATTCGACAACGAGCTTGACCTGCTGCACTGCCTGCTCGAGTTCTCGCGCTGGTCGGCCGCGCTTACCCTGGTGCTGTGCTTCCTGCTGCTGCTGCGCACGCTGGGCGCGGGCTATGCATTGGCCGGCGTGCTTCTGGTCGCAACCGCTCCCCAGTTCCTGCAGGATGCGCATTACGCCCGGCCGGAGCCATGGAGCACCCTGCTGGCGACGCTGGCGTTCGCGCTGGCCTGCCTGGCGCCCCGGCAACGGCGGGGCCAGTACGCGCTTCTGGCCGCGCTGGGCATGATCGCCGGCCTGCTGACGACCGTGAAGTTCACCTACGCCGTTTTCACCCTGTACTGCGTCGCGGTGGCCTGGCAACCGGCACGGCAGGCACCCGGACTGGCGCGGCAACTGCAGCAGCTGGGCATGTCCGGCGGCGTATCGCTGGCGGGGTTCGTCTTCGGCATCTGCCTGGGCTCACCGGCCATCGTGGCCGACCTGCCCGGCTTCCTGGCGGGCATCCAGGCGCTGGACCACCAGTACGGCGGCGGCCATCCCCCGTTCGGGCCGATGACGCACGGGCTCGTCGCGCAATGGCACTGGATCACCGGTTACTACCTGGCCACCCTCGGCCTGCCCTTGGTGGTGCTGCATGTGCTGGGCTACTTCCGCGCCTCGCTGGCGCCGGCCAAGGCCGGCTTCCTGGCGGTCTTTGCCATTACGTTTGGCGCCTTCCTGGTCCAGTCGGTGTTCTTCGAGCGCAATCTGACGGCGTTGGTACCGGCCTTCATGATGATTGCCGTGGCGGGCGCCGCCAACATCGAGCGGTTCGCCGCAGCCCGCCTCGCGCTGCAGCGCCCCTTGGCCCGCACGCTGCTGCACCTGGCCTGCGTGGGTCTGCTGGTGCTGGCAGGCGCCTGGGGCATGTCGGTCAGCGCCCGGCTGGTGCCCTATTTCGACCGCATCCAGCTGCAGCAGATGCTGGATGAACGCACCGACCGGCTGCAGGGCATCGCTGCGGAAATGGGCGCCGTACGCACCGAGGTCATCACGTTCCCCCAGGTATTGGGCATGGACCTCCCGCCACCCTCGACGGACTGTGTGCTGTTCATCGGCACCTCGTTCAACGACGACTGGTCAAGGCGCTATTATTCCCAGATGGATCAGTCATTTATCCGGATTGGCAGAATCGCCTCGGATTTCGACGACGTCCCGACCGGTACCCTGCACATCTACCACAGCCCGGCGTACGAATTGTTCGCCACGCGCCCGGCGTGCCGTCTCACGGCGCTCCCCACTTCCTTCCATTGATTACGATTGCCATGACCCAGAAGCGATTTGCCATCATCGGCGCAGGCCCCATGGGCCTGATGGCCGCCGTGAAACTCCTCGACCAGGGCCATTCGGTCACGATCTACGAACGTGACGACCGCATTGGCGGCATGTCGGCCAATTTCGATTTCGATGGGCTGTCGATCGAACGCTACTACCACTTCATCTGCAAGACCGATTACCCCCTGTTCGCGCTGCTCGAGCGCTATGGCCTGTCCAAGGCGCTGCGCTGGACCGACACCAAGATGGGCTATTTCTACAAGGGAAAGCTCTACAAGTGGGGCAACCCGTTCGCACTGCTGGCCTTCCCCCACCTCGGGCCGATCAGCAAGTTCCGCTATGCGCTGCACGTGATGTACACCAAGGGCATCAAGGACTGGACGGCGCTGGACAAGGAAGAGGCCGGCGCATGGATCCGCCGCTGGGTCGGCCAGAAAGCCTATGACGTGATGTGGAAGGATGCCTTCCGCCTGAAGTTCTTCGAGTTCAAGGACAACCTGTCGGCCAGCTGGATCGGCACGCGCATCAAGCGCGTGGCCCTGTCCCGCCGCAACCTGATGAACGAGAGCATGGGCTACCTGGAAGGCGGCTCGATGACCCTGCTCGAGCGCATGGTGCAGGACATCCAGGCCCGTGGCGGCCGCATCGAACTGTCCCGTGGCATCGATGAAGTGGTTTCCGAGAACGGCAAGGTCACCGGCGTCTCGATCGGTGGCGCGTTCACGGCCTACGATGCGGTGATCTCCACCGCGCCGATCCAGTACGTGCCGGCCCTGGTGCCGGGCCTGCCGGCCGACTTCCGCGACAAGGTCGCGGCGGTGCAGAACATTCCCGTCGCCTGCGTGATCCTCAAGCTCAAGCATGCGGTGAGCGAAAACTTCTGGATGAACATCAGCGATCCGGGCATCGAGATCCCGGGCGTGATCGAGTACAGCAACCTCAACCCGGGCCACGATCCGGACCAGAAGATCCTGTACGCGCCGTACTACATGCCCAAGACCCACCCGAAGTGGCAGCAGTCCAACGCCGAGCTGATCGAGGAAGTGCTGGGCTACCTGGCGCGCATCAACCCGGCCTTCAAGCGTGACTGGGTGCTGGCGTCGCACTGCCATCGCTATGAGTTCGCGCAGACGATCTGCCCGCCGGGCTTCCAGGAGATGCTGCCGTCGATGCGCACGCCGGTGGAGGGCTTCTTCATGGCCGACACCGCCTACTACTACCCGGAAGACCGCTCGATCAACGAGAGCATCAACACCGCCCAGGCACTGGTGGACGAGGCACTGCGCTGATGAATCCGAGGCCAGGCGCCGTGCGCGCCCGCTTGTCGCAGTGGTTCCATCCGCAGCACCCGGCGTTCCTGCTGGCGATCCTGCTGGTGCCGATGATGGCCGTGCGCGCCTACCTCGTGCTCCGCTTCGGCAGCAGCAGCCCGTTCTGGGACCAGTGGGATGCCGAGTTCGACAACCTGCTGCTGCCCTACCTGCGGGGCGAACTCGGGCTGGGCCACTTCTTCGCGGCCCACAACGAGCATCGCATCCTGTTCACCCGGCTGATCTCGCTGGGCCTGTTCTCCGCCAACGGCAACCAGTTCGATGCCAAGGTGGAGATGCTGTTCAACATCCTCCCGCATGCGGCAGCCCTGGGTGCGATGGCATTCGTTGGCATGCGCACGCTGCCGGCAACGGCACGCCCCTTCCTCGTGCTGGGCGTGTTCGCACTCACCGCCGCGCCGTTTGGATGGGAAAACCTGATCGCCGGCTTCCAGAACCAGTTCTTCATCCTGGCGCTGCTTTCGGTGGTGACGGTCTGGCTGGCATCGGCCGACGTGCTTGACCGCCGACGCCTGCTGGCCATGGTGGCCTGTGCCGTCCTTGCGCTGTTCACGATGGCCACGGGCGTGCTTGCGGCAGCCGCCGCAGCGGGGCTGCTGATCTACCGCCTGCTGGGCCGCGACATCAACACGCGCACCGGTTGGCTGGGCGTGGTGCTGATGATGGCCATTGCCGGCGCGGGCCTGCTGGCCATGCCGGCGGCACCCCATGGCGCGGCGTTCCACGCAGAGTCCATGGCGCAGTTCATCGAAGCGCTGAAGCAGACCCTGAGCTGGCCGATGCGTCCAAACTGGGCCAGTGTCCTGGTGCTGTGGGCACCGACGATCACGCTCACGGTCGTGTTGCTCAAGCGCCTGCTGTCACGCCAACCTGCAACCCGTGGCGAGCGCTTTGCCTTCGCCATCGCCGGCTGGGTCCTGGTCCAGGCGGTCGCGATGGCCTACTCGCGCGGCGTCGAAGTGCACAACGGGGTGACCTCGCGCTACACCGACCTGCTGGCCATCGGCGTCATCAACAACCTGTGGCTCGTCCTCCATGCGGCCTTCCGGCATGGGCGCGCGCTCCCGCAGTGGGCAAAGGCCACCGTGCCTGCCGTCTTCATCGGCTGGCTGGCGCTGTCGTCGTACCCCATCTTCATGGCATCCCAGGCCAGCATGGCGCACCGCGCGGTGATCGGTTCGGACCAGGAACGCATCCTGGCCGCGTACCTTGCCGACGGCAATGTCGACGCCCTCCGGAATGCGCCTGGCCTGCTGCCCTACCCGGATGCCGATCGCCAGGCGCGGCTGCTCGACAGCACCGAGGGCGCCTCGATGATGCCCGCGGAGATCAGGCGTCCGCTGGCCTTCAGCCCCACGGCATGCACTGGCATCAGCCACCCGGGTGCCTACTTCGCCCTGGGCAACAGGCCACAGGCGCTGGGCACCTATGAGCCGGCGTCCGGCGATGCCAATACCACCGAGTGCAGCAGCGAGCCGGTCGCCTTCGAGGGTGGCCGCGTGGTCTATTTCCAGGGCGGCTACGGCCCGCCGCTGGTGTCTGCCACGCTGGTCGGCAAGCAGCACACCATCGAGCTGGTGAAGCGCGGCGTGGCCGGCGAGCGCTGGCAGGGGCATGTCCTCACGCTGCCGGCGGATGAGTACCGCCTGCGCATCGTCGACAACGACCCCCATGGCTGGGTCGCCGTGACGCCTCCCACACCGGTCGGCGCGCTCACCGCACTGCGGATGTGGGCCGAGGAGCGCCGGGGCCCCGCGCTGTTCCTCGCGCTGGTGCTGACCCTGATGCTGCTCACCGTCGCGGTGGTCCGATCAACCGATCGCAGTGGGGAGGCGCTCGCATGAGCCGCCAGTTCCTGCTGTTCGTCATCTGTGGCGGCACCGCGGCGGCGGTCAACGTGGGCAGCCGCATCCTGTTCAGCCTCGCCGTACCGTTCGAGGTTGCCGTGTGCCTGGCCTACGGGCTGGGCATGCTGACGGCCTTCATCCTCAACCGCGTGCTGGTCTTCAAGGGCTCGGACCGTCCGATCGGCCAGCAGGTGGCGTGGTTTGTCGGCATCAACGTCATCAGCCTGCTGCAGACGCTGGCCATCAGCGTCCTCCTCAAGCGCTGGCTGCTGCCGGCACTGGAATGGCCGCTGGACATCCCGCTCAGCGCCCATCTGGTCGGCGTCGCCGTCCCGATCGTCACCGCCTACCTGGGGCACAAGCACTTCACGTTCGCGCGCAGCAAGGGCAGCTGAACCTGAACGTTCACGCTGCGGCCCCCTCGGCCGCACAGTAAACTAGGGGGTCGATCCCTTTGTCACCGATGAATGGAAGCCTATCCCAGCTCCCCGCTGCACCTCCTGCGCAGCCTGCGCCATAACCGCGGGCTGGTCCTGGCCCTCGCCGCCCGCGAGATTGCCGCCCGTTACCGGGGGTCGCTGCTGGGCCTTGCCTGGGCCCTGGTCCAGCCGATCTTCATGCTGGCCATCTACACCTTCGTTTTCAGCGAGGTGTTCAAGGCACGCTGGCCCGGCGGCAGCGGCTCGCGCACCGAGTTCGCCCTGGTCCTGTTCAGTGGCCTGCTGGTGTTCAACCTGTTCTCCGAAGTATTCAACCGCGCGCCCACCCTCATCGTGGGCAACGCGAACTACGTGAAGAAGGTTGTCTTCCCGCTCGAAGTGCTGCCCTGGGTAAGCGTGCTCACCGCCATGTTCAGCCTGGCGGTGAACCTGGTGGTGTGGCTGCTGTTCTACCTGGTCTCGACCGGCCTGCCGCCGGTGACCGCCCTGCTCGCCCCGGTGGTCATGCTGCCGATGGTGCTGTTCATGACCGGCGTGGCCTGGCTGCTGTCGGCACTGGGCGTATTCCTGCGCGACACCGCACAGATCACGGCCATCATCACCACGGCGGTGATGTTCCTGACCCCCATCTTCTATCCGATCGACGCGATCCCGGCCTCGCTGCGCCCGTTCCTCAACATCAACCCGCTGGCGCCGATCGTCGCGCAGATGCGTGATGTCCTGATCTGGGGCAAGGGCCTGGACCCGGTGCTGTACCCCGTCTGCCTGCTGGTTTCGGCACTGGTGTTCGTCGCTGGCTTCGCCTTCTTCCAGCGCACGCGCAGGGGGTTTGCCGATGTGCTCTGACATCGCGATCCAGGTGCGCGACCTGGGCAAGTGTTTCAACATCTACGAAAAGCCGGCGCATCGCCTGATGCAGATGCTCTGGCGTGGCCGCCGGCAGTACTACCGCGAATTCTGGGCACTGCGCGAAGTCGGCTTCACGATCCGCCGCGGCGAGACGGTCGGCATCATCGGCCGCAACGGTGCCGGCAAATCCACCTTGCTGCAGATGATCTGCGGCACCCTCACCCCGACCGAGGGCGAGATCACGGTCAATGGCCGGGTCGCCGCGCTGCTGGAGCTCGGTGCAGGCTTCAATCCGGAATTTTCCGGCCGCGAGAACGTCTACCTGGCGGCTTCGCTGTATGGCGTCGATCGCGAGACGGTGTCCAAGCGCTTCGATGCCATCGCGGCATTTGCCGATATCGGCGCCTTCATCGAACAGCCGGTGAAGACCTACTCCAGCGGCATGTATGTGCGCCTGGCGTTTGCGGTGATCGCGCACGTGGATGCGGACATCCTCATCATCGATGAGGCATTGAGCGTGGGTGATGCCTACTTCCAGCAGAAGTGCATGCGCTTCCTGGCGGGGTTCCAGCGCCAGGGCGGCACCCTGCTGTTCGTCAGCCATGACATGGGCGCGGTCAACGCGCTGTGCGCGTCCGCCGTGCTGCTGCGCCGCCAGGAAGGCCACTACCTGTGCGATGTGGGCAGTGCGCGCGAGATCTCGGCCATCTACCTGCGCGACCTGTATGCCGACCGCATGGACGCCCCCGAAGTGTCCGCGCCGCAGGCGGCCCGGGCCGGCAACTACCAGGCCAGCAACGTGCAGTCCACGCATTTCCACGCGGGCAGCTTCCGCCCGGATGCCGAGGGATTCGGCGCCGGCGGCGCGTCCATCGAGGACGTGGTGTTCACCGATGTGGATGGCAACGCGCTCACCGAGTTCACCTCCGGCGATGACGTTCGGCTGTGCATTTCCGCGCGTGCCGGCAAGGCCCTGGCCTACCCGGCGGTCGGCTTCATGCTGAAGGACCGCAAGGGCCAGTTCGTCGTTGCCGAAAGTTCGGACAGCTACCTGCGCGAAGAAGCGATTTCGGTCGATGCCGGCAGCGCGTTCACGGTCACGTTCCAGATGCGCCTGCCGCGCCTGATACGTGGCGAATACAGCCTGGATGTAGCCCTCGCCGAAGGCCCCGGCGATGATCACGTGCAGCATCACTGGCTGCACGATGTGATCGTCCTGACGGCCCTCAACTCCCAACTCGTCCATGGCATCTCCGGCGCCGAACCGCTGGATGTCTCGTTCCGCACGTCGCACACCACATGACCACGATCAACGGGCGCCATGGCGTCTTCGAAACCCTTCCGGGCGACTCCGTCGTCGCCGATTCGCTCCGCTGGTATGGCGAATGGGCCGAGACCGAGCTGGACCTGCTGCGCCGCTTCGTCCCGTCCGGCGGTGTCGTGGCCGACGTCGGCTCGTTCATCGGCACCCATGCCATCGCACTGGCCCGTGCCACCGGCCCGCTGGGACGCGTGCTGGCCTTCGAGCCGCGCCGCGACACCTTCGCCGTGCTTGGCCGCAACATCCAGCGCAATGCGCTGGAGGCGATCATCGAGGCCCGCAACGTTGGCGTTTCCAGCCAGCCAGGCAGCATCCGCCTGCTGGATCCGGAGGAAGGCAGCCAGAACCTGGGAAGCCTGGCCCTGGTCGACCATCACGAGGGTTACGAAGTCGCGTTGATCACCCTGGACATGCTGGAACTGCCGCGCCTGGACCTGATCAAGATCGACGTCGAGGGCATGGAAGCCGACGTGATCCATGGCGCGCGGGACACGCTGCAGCGCTGCCGGCCGGTGGTGTTCGCTGAATGCAATTCGGTCAGTGGCGCCGCATCGACGCTGGCCGCGTCCGAACAGCTGGGCTATCGCGCGTTCGGTGCGATCTATCCGGCGTACAACCCGGACAACATCAACCGCTGCCCGGACAACTTCTTCGGCAGCAATGCCGAGTGCGCGCTGTTCCTGGTACCGGAAGAACGCGTGGACGACCTGCCCCTGCAGGACATGCGGCCGATCAACATCCTGGAAGACGTGGTGGCCCTGCTGCTCGAGAAGCCGCAGTACCTGCCGGAGATGCTGCCGGATGCGCCGAAGGTGGAAGCCGTGCGCCGCCAGGCAATGCACGCCATCCCCGAAGAAGCGCAGGTCCGCCCGCCGCTGCACGTGGTGGTTCCCTTCTATCGCAACGAACAGCTCGTCGCCCCGCTGATGCGCGGGCTGCGCAACGTCGCCAGCGAGCTGGCTGCCGCACGCGCCTCGGTCTGGTTCTACAACGACAGCCCTGGCCACGACGGCCTGGCGCGGGCCCTGGATGATGCACTGCAGGCCGGCCTGGAGGGCGTACCGCTGCAGGGCATCGCCAACGAGGACAACCTGGGCTTCATCGGCACCTGCAACCGCGCGTTCGCCCGCGCGATCGCAGAGGGTGCCGACGTGCTGCTGCTCAATTCGGATACCGAAGTGATGCCCGGTGCGATCAGCGAAATGCTGGCCGTCGCCGGCCTCGATCCCATGTTCGGTTTCGTCTGCCCCCGCAGCAACAATGCCACCCTGGCCAGCCTGCCCCACTCGCTGGAGCACCAGGATGTCAGCGCCGCCGAAGCCTTTGCCCGCTTCGCGCCGCTGGCACGAAGGCTGCCACGCTGCACCCTGGCGCCGACCGCCATCGGCTTCGCGCTCTGGATCCGTGGCACGCTGCTGGCCGAGTTCGGCGTGTTCGACACCGCGTATGGCAAGGGCTACAACGAAGAAAACGACCTGATCATGCGCGCCAACCGCGCGGGTTATCGCGCGGTGCTGGCCAACCATGCCTTCGTGTGGCACCAGGGCGAGCAGTCCTTCGCCACCACCCAGCAGCAGCGCAGCGAGCGCGACGCACACAACGGGGCGTTGCTGCGCGCGCGCTATCCGGAATACCCGAAGCTGGTCGAACGCTACTACCACTCGCCCGAGTACCGTGCCGAGACGCTGCTGGAAGCGCTTGAACCGGCCGATGCGCCGCGGATGATCGCGTTCGATTTCTCCTCGTTCGGTGCCTTCCACAACGGCACGTTCGAGTCGGGGGTGAAGCTGGTCGCCGCGGCACTGCGCTCCTGGCCCGACGACGTGCGCATCGGCGTGATCATGAGCCGGCAGGCCTGGGACTTCCACGGCATGCCGCGCCTGGCGGGCCTGACCCGCCTTGAGCCCGGCCAGAGCAACGGGCAGGCGGCAGCCGTCGTGCGCATTGGCCAGCCCTACCAGGTGGACGTGCTCACCCGGCTGTTCAGCACCGCGCCGGTGGTGGGCATTTTCATGCTCGACACCATCTCCAGCGACTGCGGCTACCTGGCGCTGGACATGGACGAGGACATCTGGCGCTTCGCGCTGGAGAACATGAGCGTGCTGTTCACCAATTCCGCTTTCACCCTGGACCGCATCCGCCAGCGCTACGCCATCGGCCCGCACGTGATGCAGAGCGTGTCGCGGCACTCGCTGGATCCGGCGGACTATGCCGCGTACGACCCTGCAGCGGCCGCCGGAAGCCATGTCCTGGTGATCGGCAACCACTACGCCCACAAGTTCGTGAAGGAAACGGCGGACGCACTGGCCAGTGCACTGCCGGGCCGCAGGATCATCGCCATCGGCTACCCGCAGGAAGGCGAGCGTTCGAAGGACATCGAGGCATTCCAGGCCGGTCACATCGACGACGAGACGTTCCGTGCGTTCTATCGCGATGCCGAGCTGGTGGTGTTCCCGAGCCACTATGAGGGCTTCGGTTTCCCCGTCCTGCATGCACTGGCGCACCACCGCCCGGTGTTCGTGCGCGATACCGGGCTGAACCGGGAACTGGCCGGGCAGATTGCCACGTCAGCCAACATCCACCGCTATGACACCACCGGCGAACTGGTCGCTCGCCTCGGCACCGGCATCCCGGCCTGGAGCGAGGAGCGGCGCGAAGGCGAAGCAGACGGGTGGCGGCGTTCGGCGCTGGAGGTCTATGACACCCTGGACGAGGCCATGCGCCGCGTCGATGCGCAGCAGATCGCAACGACCCTGCGCCGCCTGGACGGACTGGCGGCGACGTTGCCGCCGCCCTCGCTGCGCACGTCCGGCCAGCGCGCCGGCGTCCGCCTGGGGCACCTGATCGACCGCGCGTTGCGCGTGCCCGGCATGTCCAGGCTGGCACGCGGACTGGCCCGGCTGTACCGCGGCGCGCGCGGGCGCTGAGGCGCGCGGGCGCAGAGGCCGGATGCCAGCGGTGGCGCGCTGGCGTCGGCCACCTTGCCGTGTGAAGAATGCTTCCCAGGGGGCATCACCCGGTGTGGTAGGTTTCAGGCGCTGCCGTCATGTCAGCGCCCCTTCCCCTTCCACGGATAGACCTGGTTCATGGCCCTTGCTGAAAAGCTGCTGCCGAATCCGGACAAGAACATTCCCTTTCTCGACGCGGTACGCGGGATCGCCGTGCTCTTCGTCCTCGTGCGCCATGCCTGGGGCTTTTCCTGGTCGCCATCGGCCAGCATCGCCGGCGTGGAGCTGTCACGCATCATCGTGATGATGTCCTCGGGCGTGGACCTGTTCTTCGTCCTCAGCGGTGTCCTGCTCTCCACCCGGTTCCTGCGCGCCGATGCGAGTGGCAAGCCGGCACCGGACTACCTGCCCTACCTCAAGGCACGCGTGCTGCGGATCGGCCCACCCTATTGGCTGGTGCTGTTCCTGGTGGTCCTGTTCTACACCCCGGCATTCATTCCCCAGGAAAAGGTCTGGAGCGCTGCCGGCGCGGTCATCTTCATCTGCCACGTGACGTTCGGCCAGTCGCTGTTCCCGTTTTCCTTCGGCGCTTACACCGTGGGAACGCCGTTCTGGACGCTGACCATCGAGATGCTCTTCTATCTCGTGCTGCCGCTGGTGGTCCGTGCCTTCTACCGCGGGCGCTGGTGGCAGGGCATCGTCGTCGCCTTCCTGCTCAGCGGTACGTGGCTCTACCTGTGCCGCTACCATCTCGATGGCTTCGTTGATTTCCTGCAGCGGCATACCTTTGGCTTCAGCTGGTCACAGGAAGGCATCCGCTTCTTCCTCAGCCACCAGATCCTGGGCTACCTGCCGCACTTCGCGATCGGCATCGGCATCAGTGCGCTGCTGCTGAAGCCGCGCACGCACCCCCTGCTGAGCGAAACCGCCGGCCTGCTCTATGCGCTGCTGGGCGCCGTGCTGCTGCTTGCCTTCATGTTCAAGCTCGGCGGCCTGTCGCTGGCCTACGGCTTCCAGGATCCCACGGCCTACTTCCGCACGGACGACCGGCCTGCGCGGCTGTTCTACTACCTGGAATCGATGCCGTTTGCTGTCGCCTATGGCCTCATCATCCTCGGCCTTTCACTCGGCAGCAGCATGTTCAAGCGCAGCTTCTCCAGCATCCCGGGCCTGGCCCTGTTCGGCGTGCTCGGCTATTCGATCTACCTGATCCACATGCCGCTGCTGTACACCATGAACAACCACTACTGGATCGCGGCGGAGACGCGTCCCTGGTGGCACCTGGCGAAGTTCATGACCGGCGGAACCGCCGTCATCCTGCTGCTCTCGCTGATCCTGTTCCTGACCGTCGAGAAGCCCTCGATGATCTGGTCCGCACGCGCCAGCCAACGCGTGCGGCCCCCCGCGCGGCCCAGCACCGGAGGGCACTGAGCCGCGGCGGCCGTCCGGCAGCGTCAGATCGTTGCCGGATAGTTCCCGAAGCCGGGGCGCGCCACCGAAGCGAACTCGGCCGACAGCGACTCTGCCACGCCGCCGCGATCGAACAGGTTCAACACCGACGGCTCGGTGCCGAACACGGCGCGGACCTGCGCGCCCAGGTCGCCGGACGCCAGCTTCATGGGCAGGCGGAAACCGCGGAACGATGCCACCACGTCGCCCTGTGCCGCGTCGGGTGAGAACTGGACGATGACCTGGCTCTCATCCGTGCGGTCGCGCGCAACCCAGCCCACATCGATGCCATAACCGAACTGCTGGCCTGCACTGACCACCAGCTTGCGGATCGCATCCTCATGCGCTCGGGCCAGCACGCCGGACTGCACGAACGCATCCACCTGCCGGCGGAACAACGGGTAGCGCAGATCGATGATCGCCTCGTTGGCAGGCACCGTGGTCGCATTGAGCGACACGATGCCGGCATCCAGGTTGGAACCACGGCCGTGGTGGAACACGTAGGTGCCCGGCGCCAGCACGATGCGGTAACCGGCGGCGAGGCTGCGCAGGCTCCAGTCCGTCTCCTCGCAGTAACCGCGGCCGAAACACGGGTCCATGATGCCGACCTCGCGCACGACATCGGTGGAAATCAGGATGCAGAACGAGATGCCCGCCGGAATATCCATGGCGGCATCGCCGAAATGCCCCGCCAGGCCGGCATGCACCCAGTCAACCACGCCCTGGTCATGCAGGAAGCGGTTGGGATCTTCATTCGGCAGCGAATAGATCGAAACGTTGTTGGACCAGGCGGTGACCGAACCCACACCGGGCTGCCGGGAAACCTCCAGCATCTGCCCCATCAGGTCGCGCGGGTACAGCACGTCCGAATTGCTGATCACCACGTAGTCGTAGCCGCGCTTGACCGCAGTCAGCATGCCCAGGCTCACGTTGCGCGGAATGCCGAGGTTGCGCGGCGTCCGGTAATACATGACGTCGCGCTCGCGGCAGAACGCAGCCAGCTCCTCGCTCCAGCCCGGCTCCGGGCTGGCATCGTCCAGCACCAGCACATCGATCTGCGCGTGCGTCTGGTCCATGCGGATCGCACTTTCGATGGCGGCAGGCACGAAGGCCCGTCCGTTGTAGACGGTGATGCAATGCAGGATGCGTGGCCGGGTCATCAGAGGAACCGCCGCAGCTTGCCGCTGAAGATCGCTGCAATCTGCACCGCGCGCGACGAACGCACGCGCTCGAACCGCTCCTTCAGCTCGGCATGCTCGGCAACCAGGGCAGGCGGCACCACCGGCACGACCCGCTGCGTGGCCTGCTCGACCTTGATGCGCTCCAGTTCGGAACGTGCGCTGATCAGCTCACGGCTCATCGACGTCAGGCGCGACGTCAGGTCCATCACGCGGGCGTTGGCGACTTCGAAGTCGATCAGCGCCTGCTCCAGGGAAATTCCATCCAGGTCAGTGGTATTCATGCGTTCAATATTCCATTAGTGGCGCGGTGCGCCAGCCAGGATCTGGCGGTAGGCGTGGACGAGGTCAGTGGCCGTTGCGTCCCAGGTCAATGGGGCACCACTTGCAAGGATGTGGCGGATGTTGCGAGCGCCCTGCTGCGGGTCCGCCAGCAGCTGCTGGCAGTAGTCGGCCATGTGCGCCGGGTCCCAGTCACGCGGCAGGTCAGGCGAATCGATCAGCTCGCGGAGCGGCCCGAAGTTGACGTGCGCGGTGGGCGTGCCCATGGCTGCCGCTTCGAAGGGCACCAGGCCGAATCCCTCGGCGGAGGTTGGGTACAGCACGATGGCCGCATGGCGCAGCAGCCAGTTGCGCGCGGCGCTGCTGACGTCGGGCAGCACCAGCAGCGCGTCCTCGTCGGATGTCCGCCGTGCCAGGGCCTCTTCCTGCCGCGACGAGCCCTTGGCTACCACGGCACCCGCCAGCACCAGCCCGACGGCATGGCCACGCTCGCGCAGGGTGTTCCAGGTACGGATGGCCAGGTCACGGTTCTTGTGCGAATAGCTCGCGCCGAGCACCAGCAGGAACGGCATCGCAGCCATGCCACGGGCGACCAGCTCGGCCGGAATCTGCTCCACATCGGTATCGGCGAGGTGGTCGCCGCCATTCTTGGCAATGTGGACGCGCTGGAGGTCGATCGGCAGCCGCTCCTCGACCACGGAATCGCGGGTGTCTGCCGAAATGGCCACGATCGCATCGGCGTTGCGCGCGGCCGTCTCGATGTTGCTGCGGTACTGCAGCCAACGCTCGCCGCTGTCGTGGTAGTTGCCGATCCGGTAGGCGATCAGATCCTGCAGGGTCACCACCGTGCGCCTGGCCAGCTGGCGCCAGCGATCCCAGGGAATCAGGCTGTCGGGCTGGAAGGGACGATGCAGGATATCCACTTCGTCGGCGCCCTCGAAGCGCAGGTCCGCCGCATTGCACAGGGTCACCTTCGGCTGCAGCATCAGGTCGGCGGCGTACACCGGCAGATGACCGTGCGGCACGGCCAGGATCACCCGGCTGACATCCTCGCGGCGCAGCAGCGCGCGCACCAGCGCCAGAGTCTGCACCTGGGTGCCCATCTCCATCGGCCCCAGGCAGGAGCCGTCGATCAGGATCCGCAGTCCCTGTACCTTCGACCTGGCTACATCCAGGGCGATGGCCAGCGGCGATTTTTCCGATGCACGCAGCTGGTCATGCAGGGCCGGGAAACTGGCATCGGCCGCATGCAGCGATGCGCGCGATCCCGCATCTTCGGTGGCTTCCACCGGAGCACCCGTCGCCGTCCACTGCGCGGTGACGTAGGTGCCGGCGTCGAGCACATGGCGGAAGCCGCGGCGTGCGCTGCGCAGGCCGAACTCGGCCAGCGACAGCGAGACGAGATTGTCGCGCTGGTCGTCCAGCCCGCCCAGCGCGCGCAGCACGGATGCGTTCACCAGTACGGCCGGTCCCACCGGAACCTGCAGCGACACCGGCCCGCTGTCCGGCAGGGTCTGCCGGAGGCGCGCACACACGCCCACCTCATCCATGCCACCGATGCCATAGGGCGTGGGCGAATTGCGGTAGGGGAAACTCAGCATGCCGGCGGCATTGGACAGGAACGATACCGATGCAATGCGCGGGTCGTCGCGCATCCAGGCCAGCGCCCGCTGCAGCACCGCCGGCGGCACCGCGACGGGTGAGCCGGCCACGAGCACCGCTTCAAGGCCAGGGCGCTGTTCGAGCACGCTGGACAGGGCCGCCGACAGCGTCCACGCCGACAGCAGCTGTGCCTTGGCACCCTTGAAGCACTGCTCGGCGGTCACGTTGTCCCAGGCGGCGATGAAGCAGCCGTTGCTGTCCTGCACCTTCTCCAGCGAGCGTACCGAATCGAGCCAGTCCCGCGGCGACCCCGTGATTGCCGCCAGCGTGACGACAGCGCAGGGCTCATCCATGGACGACGACTGGCTCATGCGTACCCCCGCTCGATCAACCACTGGCCGACACGGCGCGCACCTTCATCGAAGGAAACCTGCGCACGCACGCCCAGCGACGCCGCCAGCGGCGATGCATCGGCAACGGCCCAGCGCACGTCGCCGTCGCGGAACTTGCCGCAGACCACGGGCGCCGGAGCGTCGTGCATGGCGGCGATCGCACGGGCAGCATCGGCGATGGTGGTAACCACGCCACTGCCAACGTCGAGGGTGCGCACGCCTGACGGCGGGCTGCGCAGGCCTGCCACCAGGGCTGCCACCACGTCATCGATGTAGACGAAATCGCGCCCGATCAAGCCGTCTTCGTAGATGTCCAGCGCCTGGCCCTTGCGTGCCAGCCGGTGGAACAGCGTGATGATGCCGGTGTAGGCGTTGAAGGGCGACTGGCCCGGGCCGTACACGTTCTGCAGGCGGAAGACCGACAGCGGGACCTGCATCGCACCACACCACGCGGCGAGGATGTGCTCCTGCGCCAGCTTGGTGCCGCCGTACACGCTGGTCGGGGCCGGGAACACGGCGTCTGCGCGATGCGGCAGCGGCTGCGCCGGACCCGTCGCCGAAGGGGATGCCGCGTCCCACTCCGCCCGCGCCAGGACGGCATGCGAACGCGGCGGCGGATAGAACGTCGTGCCATCGGCATCCAGCCATGCGCCTTCGCCATACACCGCGCGGCTGGAGGCCAGCAGCACATGGTCAGGCACCAGGTTGCGGGCCGAGAACGCATCGATCATCGCCGTGGTTCCCACGACGTTGACGTGCGCGTGGCGCGACGCCTCGGTCAGCGACTGCCCGGTGCCGGTCTCGGCAGCAAGGTGCACCACGATGGACGGGTGCCAGCGGTCGAGCACCTTTTCCCAGGTCGCGGCCTCGGTGACGTCGCCGACGATCAGCTCCACGTCCGCGTCCAGTGCATCAGGCCGGCGCGATTCCGCGTGGATCTGGGGGTGCAGGTTGTCCACCGCCACGATGGGAAGACCAAACGCCTTGAGCTGCGCGGAGAGCGCACACCCGATGAAGCCTGCGCCGCCCGTGACGATTACTGCCTTCTGCATTGTCATGAATTCCTTGTTCGTTCTAGTGGCCGTTGCCACGCAACATCTTTCAGTCGCGGGAAAGCAGCAGATCTACCTGGCCCGACGGGCCGGCAGTGGCGCAGTGGCGAAGGATCTCGCCGTTGTTCAGTTCCTGCAGGGAGCCATCGCCTATCACCAGCAGGCGCAGGCCGAACGCCCGATAGGCATCCAGCGCCTGCAGGGGGTCGATGTGCTCGGCACTCAGCAGCGCCGGGCTGAATTCCACGACGATGCGTATGCCCGGTGATCGTGCGATCACGCCGGCCATGCCACGCAGCACCTGCAGCTCGTACCCCTGCACGTCGATCTTGACGACGTCGGCCTGCAGCTCCGGATACAGGGCATCCAGGCTGATGCAGGGCACCAGCATGTCCACGGCATCGTCTTCCACGCCACGGGTATCGCCCAGGTTGTTGGGCGAGCTGCGCAGCCCGATGACACCGCGTGCCTCACCCAGCGCGCAGGCATGCACGCGGACCCGGTCACCGTGCGGCCAGACGTTGAGCCGAAGCAGATCGCTCATCTTCGGCTGCGGTTCGAATGCCAGCGTGCGCAGGGCCGGATAGCGCTGCGACAGCAGGCAGGAGAAGTAGCCCACGTTTGCGCCGACATCGATGAACATACCCTCGGCGCGGTTCCTTGCTGCGTCCAGCAGCACCTTGCCGACCTCGGCGTCCCAGTGCCCGCTGTTGCGGGCATGCTCGCGCATCACCTGGTCTTCCATTGGAAACCACAGGTCACCGGCATCGGTGGAGATCCGTTGAACGCGCCAATCCTGTATGCCTGCCGGCATGCCAGGTGCACTGGTGTCTCTGTACCCACGCTCGGGTGCGTTCATCTTCTGCTCCAGGCTGCAGTCTCCATCAAGCCACGCCCGCAGGCGGGCGCTTACATCGCCAGTGCGTTCTCCAGGTCCACCTGCAGGTCACCCAGGTCTTCCACGCCCACGCTCAGGCGCACCAGTGCATCGCTGATGCCCAGCTGCTCGCGGCGTGCCACCGGGATCGAGGCATGGGTCATCACCGCCGGGTGGTTGACCAGGCTTTCCACGCCACCCAGCGACTCGGCCAGGGTGAACAGTTCGGTCTTCTCGCAGAAGCGCTTGGCCGCGTCGAAACCGCCCTTCAGCACGATCGAGACGATGCCGCCGTAGCCGGACATCTGCTTGCCAGCCAGTTCATGCTGCGGGTGCGAGGGCAGGCCCGGGTAGATCACCTTGTCCACGGCCGGGTGCTTTTCCAGCCACTGGGCCAGGGCCAGCGCATTGGCGCAGTGCGCCTTCATGCGCAGCGGCAGGGTCTTCAGGCCACGCAGGGCCAGGAAGCTGTCGAACGGCCCCTGCACGCCACCCACCGAGTTCTGCAGGAAGGCCATCTGCTCGGCCAGCTCGGCATTGTCGCCGGCCACGACCATGCCACCGACCATGTCCGAGTGGCCGTTGAGGTACTTGGTGGCCGAGTGCAGCACCAGGTCCGCGCCCAGCTCCAGCGGACGCTGCAGCATCGGCGAGGCGAAGGTGTTGTCGACCACCACGATCAGGCCATGGCGCTTGGCGATGGCGGCGACCGCGGCGATGTCCACGATCTTCAGCATCGGGTTGGTCGGGGTCTCGATCCAGACCATCTTCGTCTTCGGCGTGATCGCCGCTTCGAAGGCCGCCAGGTCGGTCAGGTCGACGAAGCTGAAATCCAGCGCGGCGGTGCGGCGGCGCACGCGTTCGAACAGGCGGAAGCTGCCGCCGTAGATGTCGTCCATGGCCACCACGTGGCTGCCGGCGTCCAGCAGTTCGATCACGGTGGAGCTGGCGGCCATGCCCGAGGCGAAGGCGAAACCACGCGTGCCACCTTCCAGCGACGCAACGCAGCGCTCGTAGGCGAAGCGGGTCGGGTTGTGCGTACGCGAGTACTCGAAGCCCTGGTGTTCACCCGGGCTGGACTGGGCGTAGGTCGAGGTAGCGTAGATCGGCGGCATCACCGCGCCGGTGCTCGGGTCGGGCGACTGGCCGCCATGGATGGCCAGCGTGGCCAGCGCCAGCGCGCGGTCGGGCGAAGAAGGGTTGGACATGTGTCGTTTCCTGATTGGCGCCGACATACGGCGCCGCCAAAGCATCAAAAGTCTATCAGCGCAGTCTTAACGAGCTTTGACGCGGATAAACCGGGAATAAGCAGGGATCAGCGGCGATCTGCCGCTTACTGAACGCGACGGCGCAGGTAGTTCAGCAGGTCGATGCGGGTGATCAGGCCGAGGAAGGCGGCGCCGTCCATGACAATGGCCACCTGGCCGCGGTCGAACACCGGCAGCAGTGCCTCGATCGGCGACTTCACGTCCAGGCGGTCCAGCTTGCTGACCATGGCCGTGGCCACCGGGTCGCGGAAGCGCGCTTCATCGCCGTAGACATGCAGCAGCACGTCGCTTTCATCGACGATGCCGACCAGCTGGTCGCCGTCCATCACCGGCAGCTGCGACACGTCGTACAGCTTCATGCGCTGGTAGGCGGTGGTCAGCAGGTCGTTCGGGCCGATCACCACGGTGTCGCGCTGGCCGTACGGGCGCAGGATCAGGTCGCGCAGGTCGCCGTGCTGCGGGCGTTCCAGGAAACCGTTGTCCAGCATCCAGTAGTCGTTGTACATCTTCGACAGATACTTGTTGCCGGTGTCGGGCACCAGCACCAGCACCTTCTTCGGCGTGGTCTGTTCCCTGCAGTACTTCAGGCCGGCGGCCAGCAGCGTGCCGGTGGACGAACCACCGAGGATGCCTTCCTTGCCCAGCAGCTCGCGGGCGGTGTGGAAGCTCTCCGCATCGGTGATGGGATACGCCTTCTTGACGCGGCTGAAATCCGAGATCGACGGCAGGAAGTCCTCGCCGATGCCTTCCACCAGCCAGCTGCCCGACTTGTCGTTCAGGTTGCCGTCGTTGATGTACTCGGCCAGGATCGAGCCGACCGGATCGGCCAGCACCAGCTCGGTCTTCGGCGACAGCTTGGCGAAGGCGCGCGACAGGCCGGTCATGGTGCCCGAGCTGCCGCAGCCGAACACGATGGCGTCGAGGTCGCCGCCCATCTGCTCGAGGATTTCCGGACCGGTGCCGAATTCGTGCGCGGCCGGGTTGTCCGGGTTGCCGAACTGGTTGATGAAGTACGCGCCCGGGGTCTGGTCAGCGATGGTCTTGGCCAGGTCCTGGTAGTACTCCGGGTGGCCCTTGGCCACGTCCGAACGGGTCAGGCGCACTTCGGCACCCATCGCCTTCAGGTTGAAGATCTTTTCGCGGCTCATCTTGTCGGGGACGACAAGGATCAGCTTGTAGCCCTTCTGCTGCGCCACCAGCGCCAGGCCCAGGCCGGTATTGCCGGCGGTGCCTTCGACCAGGGTCGCGCCGGGCTTGAGGTCGCCGCGCTGTTCCGCTGCTTCGATCATCGACAGACCGATGCGGTCCTTGATCGATCCGCCCGGGTTGGCGCTTTCGAGCTTCAGGTAAAGCTCGCAGACGCCGGTATCCAGGCGCTGGGCCTTGACGATGGGAGTCTGGCCGATGAGTTCGAGGACGGAGGAATGGATGGGCATTCGGAAACTTCGGTTCGCGCCACGCAGGGCCGGACAGATGATTATCCGCCGGATAGTCGTGAAAGTCAGGAGTGGGGCGTGCCGACCAACGGTCGGCACCCACCAGGGTACGGTCGGCACCCACCAGCTGAGCCTTTGTAGAGCCGAGCCCATGCTCGGCTGGGCGCCCAAGGGGATGCGGACGGCCCCGGATCGACGAGGAGACCAGTACCGCCCGCATCGGTGGACTGAAGGTATGCGCAGGGTTGCAGGCCGTGCCTGCAGGCCAAGGCACCACCGCCTGTGGTGCCTTGGCGCGGCCGCCGTTGCCGGCAACCGCGGGGCCATCGTTGGCCAGGTCACGCCGTTCCCGGCGCGACCGGAGCGTCAGTGCGTGGGGGACGTCGTTGCGAGCGGTGTTTCGTACATACGCAGAAGGCGTTGCTTGGCCAGCAGCTTCTCGCGCTTCATGCGACCCAGGGTGACATCATCGATCGGGAGTACACCCAGCTCCGCGTCCATGCACTTCTTGTTCAACTTGCGGTGCTGGTCATGGAGTGCCCGGAACTCCGGATCACGCGCGCGACGGGCGTCGATCTCGCTCTGGGGCTGATCTTCAAACATGATGGACCTCCTTCGACAGATACACGAACGCCCCGGCCGCAAGGCACGGGGCGTTGTTCATGGAGGAGCGCCGGTCGATTGCCACATGGGTGCCCACAACGACCTGCGGCACTGGCCTGCGCACGTCGGTCTGCTGCGGTTCGCGCCCTGCTTTCATCGGCCCGGCCCTCCCATCGTCCGGTCCGCGGCATTGCGTCCCGGACGATTGACCCTACGCCTGCTCCGGGCCGGGTACAAGACCCCCGCGACAAAAAGACCGAACCCCGCCGGGGCGGGGTTCAGGCTGAATACTCAACGCAACGAAAAACAAACAGATTCAAGCAATTACGGCGCGACGATGACCTCGGCCGAGCGGGCCTTGGTGGACGCTGCCTTCTTGCCGCTGACCTGGATGCGGCTGCTGGCGACACCGGCCGAAACCAGGGCATCGCGCAGCGCTTCGGCGCGCTTCTGGCCGACGCCATTGGCGCTGTCATAGGCCTCGATGCGGACCCGGCCCTTCTTGCCGATGTTCAGGTACTCCGCCAGCGCCTTGGCCTGGTTCTTCGCACCGCCGGACAGGCTGGCCGCACCGGCGCCGAAGGCGTCGCCGCCCAGGGTGAAGACTTCGCCACGGGCATCGAACTTCGACCCCGGCAGCTTCTGCCCGGACACCAGCTCGGCTTCCTCGCGGGCCAGCTTGGCCGCGTTCTGCTGGGCCGAGCTGAGGCGCTGCTGCTGCTTGCCGGCCACGCTGGTCAGGGCGTTCTCGGCGTCCTGGCGGGCCAGGGTCTCGGCTTCGGCGGCCTGGCGCAGGCGCTCGGCTTCCTCGGCCTGCATCTGCGCCTGCATGCGCAGCTGTTCCGCTTCCTGGCGGGCACGGGCAGCATCGCGGCGGCTGGCTTCGATCAGCAGGTCGCTGCGGGTGCGGTCCAGGCGGTCCACCTCGCGGGCGGCCAGGGCGGCGCGCACGCTGGTCTCGGCGATCTCGACCCGGCGTTCGGCCAGGTAGGTGGCCAGTTCCTGGTCGCGGCGCTTGGCCTTGTCCAGGGTGGTGATGGCCTGCTGGGCCTGCATGCGTTCGAACGCGGCCAGCTCGGCGGTGTCGGGATTGGCCTGGATGTTCATCAGGCGCTGGGTCAGCTGGCCGACCATCGGGTTGTCGGCGGCGGTGGCCAGGGCCGGCAGCGCCAGCGCGGTGGCCAGGGCCAGGGCGGAGATCGGCTTCATCGGCGGTCCTCCCCGGTCGACAGCTGGCGCTGCAGCTGGTTGACCTCGTTGCGGCGCAGCTGCAGCTGGGCGGTGGCGGTGGCTTCCTCGCTGCGGGCACGGGCCAGGTCGGCATCGGCGGCGGCGCGCAGGGCCAGCGCCGGGGCGTTCTTGCGTTCGCGGCGGTCGCCGGCGGCACGCTGGGCCTGCTCCAGGCCCTGGCGGGCCAGACCGATCAGATCGGGGGCGTACTGGTCGGCGTCGGCCTGGGTGGCCTTGTCCACCGCCTGCCGGGCCTGGGCCAGTTCCTGTGCGCCATCCTGCGCCCAGACGGGGGCAGAGAGTGCGAATGCAAACGCCATCACATACAGGCTGTGGCGCATTCGTGCGAAGCTAAGTCGTTTCATTGGGGAGGCCGTACCGGTTGTCGGTTCACGGCCATTGTCGTCAAGCCGACACCGTGCTTGCAACGGGCGTCGGCAGTTTCGTTGGGGAAAATTCGCAATGGATATCGGCTACTTCCTGAAGCTGATGACCGAAAAGAACGCTTCGGACATGTTCTTGACCACCGGTGCGCCGGTCTACATCAAGATCGAGGGCAAGCTGTACCCGCTGGGCAATACTGGCCTGCCGCCGGGAATGGTGAAGAAAATCGCCTATTCGCTGATGGACGAGGGCCAGGTGCCCCAGTTCGAACGCGAGCTGGAACTCAACATGGCCATCGCTCTGGCCGATGCCGGGCGCTTCCGTGTCAACGTGTTCAAGCAGCGGGGCGAGGTCGGCATGGTCATCCGCGCCATCCGCAGCCGGATTCCGAGCATCGAAGAGCTCAACCTGCCGCAGGTGCTGAAGGACGTCATCATGACCCCGCGTGGCCTGGTGCTGGTGGTGGGGTCCACCGGCTCGGGCAAGTCCACCTCGCTGGCATCGATGATCGACCACCGCAACAGTACGACCACTGGGCACATCCTCACCATCGAGGACCCGATCGAGTACCTGCACAAGCACAAGATGTCGATCGTCAACCAGCGCGAGGTCGGGCTGGACACCCATGCCTTCCACAACGCGCTGAAGAACGCGATGCGCGAGGCGCCGGACGTGATCCTGATCGGCGAGATCCTGGATGCGGAAACCATGGAGGCGGCCATCGCCTTCGCCGAGACTGGCCACCTGTGCCTGGCCACCCTGCACTCCAACAACGCCGACCAGACCATCGAGCGCATCCTCAACTTCTTCCCGGAAAGCGCGCACAAGAACGTGCTGATGAACCTGGCGCTGAACCTGCGTGCGGTGATCAGCCAGCGCCTGGTGAAGAACAAGGAGGGCCGTCGCCTGCCGGCCACCGAGGTGCTGATCAACACGCCGATGATCCGCGACCTGCTGCGCCGCGGCCAGGTGCACGAGATCAAGGCCGCGATGGAGGCCTCGCTGGAAGAAGGCATGGAGAGCTTCGACCAGTGCCTGTTCCGGCTGGCCAAGAACGGGGTGATCGAGCAGGAGGAAGCGCTGCGCGCCGCCGACTCGCGCGACGGCCTGGCCTTGAAGTTCCGCCTGTCCGAAGGCAGCAGCGGCGAGCACGATCCGTACGCGGATTTCTCCTCGCCGACCCAGGCCAGCATCACCCACGGCTTCTGAGCCGCCCGGACGCCGGGCATGGCCCGGCGCTACGGGTATCACCGGGCCATGCCTGTTGCCCAGGTGCCACCGGGCCATGCACGTTCCCCAAGGTAGCGCCGGGCCATGCCCGGCGGAATCCTGAAGGGTTAAGGGGCTGTCTCATCCAATGAGACCCGCTGTCCGTAGGTTTCCTCAATGGAAACCATCCGCAAGCTGGCCATCCTGGCCGACGCCGCCAAGTACGACGCCTCCTGCGCCTCCAGCGGCGCGGGCAAGCGGGATTCGCGCGCCAGCGGCGGTATCGGCAGCACCGAAGGCATGGGCATCTGCCACAGCTACACGCCCGATGGCCGTTGTGTGTCGCTGCTGAAGATCCTGCTGACCAACTTCTGCGTCTACGACTGCGCCTACTGCGTGAACCGCGTGTCCAGCAACGTGCCGCGGGCGCGCTTCAGCGTGGACGAAGTGGTCGCGCTGACCCTGGACTTCTACAAGCGCAACTACATCGAGGGCCTGTTCCTTTCCAGCGGCATCATCCGCAATGCCGACTACACCATGGAACAGATGGTGGAAGTGGCGCGGCAGCTGCGCGAGGAACACCGCTACGCCGGTTACATCCACCTCAAGACCATTCCCGAGGCCTCGCCCGAGCTGCTGGCCAGTGCCGGGCGCTATGCCGACCGGCTGTCGATCAACGTGGAACTGCCGACCGAGGCCGGCCTGAGCGCGCTGGCGCCGGAAAAGACCGTGCAGTCGATCCGTGGTGCAATGGGCGAGCTGCGCTGGCGCATCGAGGAGGCCAAGGAGGCACGCAAGGCGCCGGCCGTGGTCGCGCCGCTGGCCACCCGCAGCGCGCGCCCTCGCCCGCCGCGCTTCGCCCCGGCCGGGCAGAGCACGCAGATGATCGTCGGCGCCGACGGGGCCAACGACCAGCAGATCCTGGCCAGCGCCGATGCCCTGTATGGCAACTACCGCATGCGCCGGGTCTATTACTCGGCCTTCAGCCCCATTCCCGATGCCAGCCGCCAGCTGCCCCTGCAGCCGCCACCCCTGCAGCGCGAGCACCGCCTGTACCAGGCCGACTGGCTGCTGCGTTTCTACGGTTATGGCGTGGAGGAGATCACCGACACCACCCAGGACGGCATGCTGGACCTGGACATCGACCCGAAGATGGCCTGGGCGATCCGCCACCCCGAGCGTTTCCCGGTGGACCTGAACCGCGCGCCGAAGGAACTGCTGCTGCGCGTGCCCGGGCTGGGCGTGCGCAACGTGAAGCGGGTACTGATGGCCCGGCGGCATGGCCGCCTGCGGGTAGCCGACGTGGCCCGGCTGAAGGCACCGATGAGCAAGCTGCTGCCGTTCGTGCTGCTGGCCGACCACCATCCGCGCAAGGCACTGGATGATCCGGCGGCATTGCGCGCGCAGCTGGCCCCGCCACCGCGCCAGGGTTCGTTGTTCGATGCACCGCCCGCCGCCTGACGCGCAGCGCTGGTCACTGCGGGTGGACCCGCCGTGGTCGCTGGAGGCCTGGCGCGAGGCCGCGCGCGAGGCCCTGCTGCGCGGCGTGGCACCGGCGCAGCTGGACTGGCTGGAAGGCAGCGATGCCTCGCTGCTGGATGCGCCTTCCGTGCAGAGTGCCGCCCTGCCCGCCGACGCCAGCGCCCCCAACGTGCCACGCGACTTCATGGAGCTGGCGGCGACCTGCCTGTGCCACCGCGAGCCGCAGCGCCTGGCCCTGCTGTACCGGCTGCTGTGGCGCATCGCCCATGGCGAACGCAGCGTGCTGTCCAATCCAGCCGATGCCGACGTGCTGCGGGCAATGGCCCTGACCCAGGCGGTGCGCCGCGACACCCACAAGATGAAGGCCTTCGTGCGCTTCCGCGAGGTGCCCGGCCAGGCTGATGCCTTCATTGCCTGGTTCGAGCCGGACCACAACATTGTCGAGCGGGTCGCGCCGTTCTTCGCGCGCCGCTTCGCTGGCATGCGCTGGGCCATCCTCACCCCCGGCCGCAGCGTGCACTGGGATGGCCAGGCGCTGGCGTTCGGGGCCGGCGCCCGCCGCGAAGATGCACCGGCCGAGGATGCGCGCGAATCGCTGTGGCAGACCTACTACGCCAGCATCTTCAACCCGGCCCGGTTGAACACCCGGATGATGCTGCAGGAGATGCCGGCGCGGTACTGGCGGCACCTGCCGGAAGCACAGCTGCTGCCCGGGCTGGTGCGCGACGCCGCCGATCGCGTGCAGGAAATGCACGACCGGCCCGCGCAGGCACCGCAGCGGAAGATTCCGCAGCGGCCGGCGCAGGCACCGCCTGCCTCCAGCGCCGACAGCCTGGAGGCACTGCGCGCCCAGGCCGCTGGCTGCCGGCAGTGCCCGCTGTGGGAGCCGGCCACCCAGGTGGTGTTTGGCCAGGGCCCGGCCGATGCGCGGGTGATGGTGATCGGCGAGCAACCCGGCGATACCGAGGACCTGTGTGGCCGGCCCTTTGCCGGGCCGGCCGGCCAGCTGCTGGACCGTGCCCTGGCCGAAATCGGCATCGACCGCGCCACGCTGTACCTGACCAATGCGGTCAAGCATTTCCACCACGAGCGGCGCGGCAAGGTCCGCCTGCACAAGCGGCCGGAAAGCCGCCATGTGCGCGCCTGCCAACCGTGGCTGCTGGGCGAGATCGCGCGGGTGCGGCCGCAGCTCATCGTCTGCCTGGGCGCCACGGCCGCCGCGTCGGTGTTCGGCGCGGGTTTCCAGCTGTCACGCGACCGCGGGCGCTGGCACACGCTGGAAGACGGCACCCTCGGCTACGCCACCGTGCACCCGGCGTGGGTATTGCGGCAGGGCGATGACGTGCGGCGCGAGGCGGCCTACCGGCTGTTCCGCGATGACCTGCGCCGTGTGCGGGCCGACGACGCGGAATCCGCCGGGAATGGCCTGGCGCTGCCACCGACGTCCGACCGGTAGCGCCGGGCCACGCGCGGCGAGCGAAGCGGCTTGTCAGGCGGCGTCGGGCTGGTTTTCCGGGCGGGCGCGGTCGAAGGCGTCCAGTGCGAGGCAGGCGGCCTCGATGCGGCGCAGGGTCGGGTACGGGGCCAGGTCCAGACCGAAGCGGTGCGCGTTGTACAGCTGCGGCAGCAGGCAGATGTCGGCCAGGCCAGGGCGGTCGCCGTGGCAGAACACGCCGGTATCCGCACTGCCCGCGAGCATCGACTCCATCGCCGCAAAGCCGTCGGCCATCCAGTGCAGGGTCCACTGCGTGCGCGCGTCGGCCGGTGCTTCCAGGCGGCGTTCGAGGTACTGCATCACCCGCAGGTTGTTGATCGGATGGATGTCGCAGGCCACCAGCTGGGCCAGTGCCCGCACCCGCGCGCGGCCGACCGCATCGGCCGGCAGCAGCGGCACCTGCGGGAAGCGCTCGTCGAGGTACTCGAGGATCGCCAGCGACTGGGTGAACGTGTGTCCCTCATGCAGCAGCGCCGGCACCAGCTGCTGCGGGTTGAGCGCGGCATAGGCGTCGGCATGCTGCTCGCCACCATCGCGCACCAGGTGCACCGGCCGGCCCTCCCAAGCCAGGCCTTTCAGGAACAGGCCGATGCGCACGCGGTAGGCGGCGCTGGATCGCCAGTAGGTGTACAGCACGAGGCCGTCGTCAACCAGGATGTCCATCGCCGCCTCCATGCTCAGGGCCTGGCCGCCTGTTCGATGCGCTGTTCGATCGCACCGAAGATGCTGTTGCCGGCGGCGTCGAGCATCTCGATGCGCACCACGTCACCGAAGGACATGAAGGGCGTGCTCGGCTTGCCGTCGCGCAGGGTTTCCACGGTGCGCTGCTCGGCGAAGCAGGAGGCACCCTTGCTGGTGTCCTCGTTGGCGATGGTGCCCGAGCCGACGATGGTGCCGGCGCCCAGCGGACGGGTTTTCGCCGCATGCGCGACCAGCTGGGCGAAGTTGAACTGCATGTCCACGCCCGCTTCCGGCGCACCGAACCACTGGCCATTGATGTGGGTCAGCAGCGGCAGGTGCACCTTGCTGTCCTGCCAGGCGGTGCCCAGCTCATCGGGGGTGACGAACACCGGCGACAAGGCCGAGCGCGGCTTGGACTGCAGGAAACCGAAGCCCTTGGCCAGTTCGCCGGGGATCAGGTTGCGCAGCGAGACGTCGTTGACCAGGCCGACCAGCTGGATGTGGCCAGCGGCCTGTTCCGGGGTGGCGGCCATCGGCACGTCGTCGGTGATGACCACGATCTCGGCTTCCAGGTCGATGCCGTACTCCTCGCTGACCACCTTGACCGCATCGCGCGGGCCATGGAAGCCGGCGCTGGTGGCCTGGTACATCAGCGGATCGGTGTAGAAGCTTTCCGGCACCTCGGCGCCACGGGCGCGGCGCACGCGCTCGACGTGCGGCAGGTAGGCGCTGCCATCAACGAATTCGTAGGCACGCGGCATCGGCGCGGCCAGCGCCTGCGGGTCGAGGTCGAAGACGCCATCGGCGTCGCCGGCGTTCAGCGATTCGTACAGGGCGTTCAGGCGCGGGGCGATGTGGCTCCAGTCCTCCAGGGCCTGCTGCAGGGTGGCGGCAATGCCGGTGGCGCGCACGCCGTGGCGCAGGTCACGCGAGACGACGATCAGGGTGCCGTCGCGGCCGCCTTCCTTCAAAGAACCAAGCTTCATGGGTGGGTGTCCGGAGTCGTGGGCAAACAAGTTTCAAGTGTAATCAAATGTGCGGTGTAGCCAAGCTGCAGCGCGGCATCGGCCCACCCTACCGTAGTGGGGGGTTCGGCAGGGCTTGCAGCCCTGCACCTGCAGAAGCAACGTCAACGTCAAAAGCGGGCGATCCGTGGTTTGGCGGGGCGGTGTCGGATTGCGGGGACGCCGCAAGTACGTCCCTGTAGGCTTGGCCGCCGCATCCATGCGGCGGACACCCCGCAATCCGACACCGCCCCACCTTCGACAGGTTCACGCGGCTGTTGGTGGGTGTCGACCGTTGGTCGACACATCTGTCAGATATCGAATAAATCATCCACGCATGGCGTGGATCTACTGCCGGACGCCGTTCCAGTAGATCCACGCCATGCGTGGATGAATCTGTCAGATATCGAATTCCACATTGGGTGCCGACCAACGGTCGGCACCCACCAAAGCAGAACGCCGTTCCGACAGATCGCAGGAACCTGTCGAAGGCGGGGTGGGTCCGGTTGAGGGGGTGTGAGCGCCATGGATGGCGCGACCAAGCCCCCATGGGTGAGGGCGCTTTGCTTGCGAAGCACTGCTTCGCAAGCGCCCGAACGCACAGCCGCCAGCGGCTGGGCCGGCCTGGGGGTTTACGGCGTCCCCCTCAACCGGACCCGCCCCGCCAACCCACGGAATGCAGGCTTTTGAAGTTGACGTTGATCTGAGGCGGGTGCAGGGCTGCAAGCCCTGCAGACACCCCCCCTACCTGAACAGGGGTTTTTGCGTGGAGTCTTGAAGATCGTTTAGACTTACAGGGTCTGCAGCGGCCGTCCGTTTCCCTCCGGGATCGCCGGCGACCTGGGTCCGCCCTCTTCGCCCGCCCCCACTCCGACGCCGTTCGTCACGCATTCCAGCCTGCGCTCCGTGCCGGCTGCACCCAATTCTCGCAGCGCGGTTCACGGGAACGCTCCGAGTCAGCCGATCAGTTTGATCTGCCCCCGTCTGTCCGTTCGGACAGGCGTTTCTTGTACTTGGAGCAATCTCAATGTCTTTTGAATCCCTGGGCCTCGCGCCTTTCCTGCTGCGCGCGCTCGCCGAGCAGGGCTACGAAAACCCGACCCCGATCCAGCAGCAGGCGATCCCGCTGGCGCTGGCCGGTCGCGACCTGCTGGCCGGCGCACAGACCGGTACCGGCAAGACCGCCGCCTTCGGCCTGCCGCTGCTGCAGCACCTGGGCACCGCCTCGCAGGAAGTGCGCAGCGGCCCGCGCAAGCCGCGCGCGCTGATCCTGGCCCCGACCCGCGAACTGGCCACCCAGGTGCATGACAGCCTGCGCGGCTACAGCAAGTACCTGCGCATCCCCAGCGCCTGCATCTACGGCGGCGTCGGCATGGGCAACCAGCTGGACATCCTGCGCCGTGGCGTGGACCTGCTGGTCGCCTGCCCGGGCCGCCTGATCGATCACCTGGAGCGTCGCAGCGTCGACCTGTCGGGCATCGAAGTGCTGATCCTGGACGAAGCCGACCGCATGCTCGACATGGGCTTCCTGCCGTCGATCAAGCGCATCCTCGCCAAGCTGCCGAAGCAGAACCGCCAGACCCTGCTGTTCTCGGCCACCTTCGAGGACAACATCCGCCAGCTCGCTCTGGAGTTCATGCGCAACCCGGAACAGATCCAGGTGACGCCGAAGAACACCGTGGCCGAAACCATCACCCACCGCGTGCACCCGGTCGATGGCAGCCGCAAGCGCGACCTGCTGCTGCACCTGCTGGCGCAGGACAGCCGCGAGCAGACCCTGGTCTTCGCGCGTACCAAGCACGGCAGCGACAAGCTGGCCACGTTCCTGGAAAAGTCCGGCATCAAGACCGCGGCGATCCACGGCAACAAGAGCCAGGGCCAGCGCCTGCGTGCCCTGGGTGACTTCAAGGCCGGTCGCGTGACCGTGCTGGTGGCCACCGACATCGCCGCGCGCGGCATCGACATCAACGAACTGCCGAAGGTGATCAACTTCGATCTGCCGATGGTGGCCGAGGATTACGTGCACCGCATCGGCCGTACCGGCCGCAACGGTTCCACCGGCCAGGCGATTTCGCTGGTGGCACAGGATGAAGTGAAGCTGCTGCGCGCGATCACCCGCCTGCTGGGCCGCGACATGGACATCCGCGACGTGCCGGGCTTCGAGCTGCAGACGCCGATCCGCTGGGGCAACAGTGCACCGGGCAAGGCCGAGCACGATACCGGCGAGCGCGCACCGCGCAAGAGCCATGCGCGTCGTCCGCACGGTGATGCGCCGCGCCACGCGCACGCAGGCCCGAAGAAGGCCGGCGGCGGCCGTCGCGAGGGCGGTGGCAACGGCCAGCAGCGCGCCGGTGCGGGCGCCGGCCAGGGCCAGCGTCGTGGCGGTGGCGGCAATGGTGGCGGCCGTGGCCGCAGCCAGGGCGGCAACGGCGGCGGTCGCGCCGGCTGATTGCCCACGCCTGCAATGCACGAAGGGACGCAGCGCAAGCTGCGTCCCTTTTTTGTTGGCGCAGGCCGCAGCGCGCTTGCTGAATGATTGGATACCGGCCGCGCCATCGGCGGCGCAGAACGTTCACGGCGTGTGAAATATGGATAGACTCGGCCAGCGACACGACGTCGCAGCCGGGGCGCGTCCCTGCATGTCCCGGTCTGGATCGCTGCATGACAAGGACCCGCATGATGCGCAAGATTTTCCTGGCCTCGACGTTGCTGCTCGCCGCTCCGCTGACCGCCCTTGCCGACGACGGCATGAGCTACACCTACGTGGAAGGCGGCTGGAACCAGCTGCAGATGAACTCCAGCATCCTCAACGACCCGAAGGCCAATGGCGGCTACGTGCGAGGTTCCTTCGCCATCGCCGAACAGGTCAACGTGTTCGGTGGCTGGTCGCGCGTGAGCGACACCACCCGTTACGCCTTCTCCAGCGTCAAGACCACGCTCGAGCAGCCCCACCTGGGCATCGGCTACCACATGCCGATGAGCGAGCGCGTGGACTTCACCGCCGACATCGCGTGGAACCGTCGCACGGGCAAGGGCGAAATCCATTCCGATGGCCTGACCTACTCCACCAAGACCTCCGTCAACACCGCCGTGGGCAACTTCGGCGTGCGTGGCAAGCCTTCGGCAAAGACCGAAGCGTGGCTCAAGGCCGGCTACATGGACGGCAGCGACCACTTCAAAGGCACCTGGACCGGCACCGTCGGTGGCCAGGTCAGCTTCAACCGCACCTGGGGCGTGGTTGCCGAAGGCCAGTTCTACGATGACTTCGCCGAGTACCGCGTCGGCGTCCGCGCCAGCTTCTGATTGAAGCCTGCGTTTTCCTGGCACCTGCACGACCCCGTACTGCGGTACGGGGTTGCGCGGCCCTGCACCCTCGCACCCCATAAGGACTTGAACGATGCGCAAGATGCTCCTGGCAACCGGCCTGCTGCTTGCAACGCCACTGCTGGCCTCGGCCAGCGACGAGCTCAGCTACACGTACGTGGAAGGCGGCTGGAACCGGCTGCAGCTGGACGCCGGCAGCGCCGGTGACATCACGGCCGATGGTGGCTACGTGCGGGGTTCGTTCGCGGTCGCGCCGCAGTTCCACGTGATCGTCGGCGCATCGCGGGTCAGCGGAAGCGAGCACGCGGGCGCTGCGCGGGTGAAGACCACACTCGACGTTCCGTACCTGGGCGTGGGATACCACGCGCCGATCAGCGACGGTCTGGACTTCACCAGCGAGTTCGCCTGGAACCACCGTTCGGCGAAATCGGACTACCGCCTCGACGACGCACGGTTCCGCGAGACCTCCCGGTTCAACGAGGTGCTGGGCATGGTGGGCGTGCGCAACCGGTTCACCGAGACGCTCGAAGGCTGGCTGAAAGGCGGTTACGCCAACGGCGGCGATGGGCAGGACGCGCGCTGGTATGGCGTGGTGGGCGGGCAGGTGAGCTTCACCGATACCTGGGGCGTTGTACTGGAAGGCCAGTTCGACAAGGACGTATCCGAGTACAGGGTGGGCGTGCGCGCCAGCTTCTAACGGTTGTTCCCGCTGCGCGGGGGTGGTTACCGAGGGACGGCGCTGAGGCGCCGTCTTTTTTTGGCTGGCTACCTGGATGGTTCTGGAGCCTGCGGTGGGTTGTGCGGGGGCGTTGGGGAGCGGGGGCGGCGCAAAACACGCCGTAAACCCATCCATGGGGCTCGGTCGGCGCATCCATGCGCCTCACGGTTTTGCGCCGCCCCCGCTCCCCAACGCTTCAGACATTTCCAGCGCCTTCCTTCTCCCGCGGGGTAGCCGGAGGAAGAAAGATCAAATTCAAATTCAAATTCAAGAGCAAAAGCCGAAGCCGATGCTTCTGCTTTTGCCCTTGCTCCCGCCTTGGGTGTGATGCGTCCGCGCCCGCAGGAAACTGTCTGGGGAGGACGGATGGGTTGCGCAGGACCGCAGGCGCCATGGATGGCGCCTACGAGCCTACACGGACGTACTTGCGGCGTGTCCTGCGCGGCCCATCCGTCCTCCCGCCCCCAGCATCAACAAGGCGCCAATCGCCTCAACCCCGCGCCTTGGCCGGATTCACCAGATTCCCGAAGAAGATCGCGTTGATCAGCAGGCGATCCGTGCCATGCCAGTACTTGCGATGCGCCGGGTCATCGGCAAACAACACCACGTTGCCCTGCCCCTGCGCCGACACCAGCAGCCATGCGCTGCCCGCCACCCGCGCCCGGTTGCGCTCGGACAGGTAACCATTCACCCGCGGCGTCGCATCGATACGCACCACGGTCGAGAACGGGTTCGCGCTCGGCTGCAGCGTCACCGTGTTTTCCTTGTTGATCGCCAGCTGCCGACGCGGCACGCCGAAGGCCAGCGGATGGCTGGTATCGACGTCGGCGCTGAGGATGTTGCCGCTCACCCGCTCGATCGCGGCGATGTCACGCTGGTCACCGAATGCGCGACGGTCAGCGTCACCCGCCTCCTCATCCTTGCCCAGCGTCTCGCCCTCGGCCAGCTTCTGCTCCACCGCCCACTTCGATGCGCTGCCGTAGGTCACCAGCGAGCCCCCCGCCTGTACCCAGCGCTTCAGCGCGGCCACGGCAGTGGCGTCGATGCCGGTGTAGGTGCCACCGGACAGCACGATCGTGGTGTAGCGGTCCAGCGGAACCTTGCCCAGCTGCTGCGGGTCCAGCTTGCTGGCCGGCAGGTGCAGTTGCTGGTCCAGCAGGAACCAGGCCGATCCGATCTCGGTGGCAGCCACGCCCTCGCCCATCACCAGCGCCACGGCCGGCTTGCGCAGTGCCTTGACGCCATCGCTGCCGAGGTCGATGCCTTCACTGCTGCGGCCGCTGGACAGGGCATGTACCTGCACACCGGCATCGCGCGCGGCGCCGCTCACCGCTTCGAGCAGGGCCGCACCCTGCAACGGCTGGCCGGCCACCGGAATGATCAGGGTGCCCGCGGCAAAGTCGACCTGGCCCTGTGCGGTGGCACTGCTGAACGGCTTGAATGCCGCGCGTGCGTTCAGCCCCTTGGCCTGCAGCGCGGCCAGCGCATGGCCAGCATTGTAGTCGCGCCAGTCGATGGCATAGGCGAAGCCTGCCTGGCCGCCGTTCACCGCGCCCTGCAGCGGCGGCAGCGCGGTTACGCTGGCGCCGCCATCGATGCGGCTGCGGCTGCCAGCGAACGCCACGCCGTAGGCCGGTGCAATGGCATAGCTGGTGCTGCCGTAGAACACGTCGCCCTTGATGGACGGGGTCTCGGCGAAGATCGAATGGACCAGGCGGAACTGCGCCTGCTGCACCGGCACCACGTATGCGCTGCCGGCGTCGAAGCGCTGGCCGTCGACCGTCACCGTGCGATCCAGTGCATGCACGTCGATGCGATGCAGCAGCAACAACTCCAGCAGGCGGCGGGTCAGTGCCGGGTCATGCGCATCGCCGAACACGAAGCTCTTCACCGGCTGCTGCGCGGCCTGCTTCAGGGCGCTCTGGAAGAAGCTCTTCTGCAGATCGAACAGGCCACTGCGCTCGGTCACCGCACCACGCACGGTGCCCAGGCCGGTGGCCACCTGGTTGCGGATGGTGAACGGGAAGGTCAGCAGGCCGTTCACCGATTCCTGTACGCGGCCACGCGAGCTGGCCTGTTCGACGGTGACGCCGACCGCACCGTGGAAGTCCGGATAGGTCGAGCCGTACACCGGCGAGAAGTTGTCGAAGTTTTCGCCGGTGTAGTACAGCGAGCCCAACGCATCCAGCGACTGTGCGTGGTACTTGGCCAGGGTCTTGTTGAACTCGTAGGACGCCGCCGGAATCAGCGGGCTGTGCATGCTCTTCGGCGAGGGCTCGAAGTAGTACGTGCTGTCCTTGCCCATCTCGTGGAAATCGATCTGCACGTTCGGGTACCACTGGTGGAACACGTCGATCTTGGGCCGCGAATCCTGCTGGGTCAGCGCCAGCCAGTCGCGGTTGAGATCGGTGAAGTAGTGGTTGGTGCGCCCCTGCGGAAACGGCTCGACGTGTTCCTTGTCGGCCGGGTCGGCCGACGCCGGGTCGGACGCCCAGGCGTTGTGCCAGTTCGCCGCGCGGTCGCGGCCATCGGGATTCTGCGCCGGGTCGAACAGCACCACCGACTGCTGCAGCCACTGCTGGGTTTCGGCACTGCGGTTGGCCACCAGGTAGTAGGCGGTCAGCATCGCCGCTTCACCGCTGGAGGTTTCGTTGCCATGCACGCTGTAGCCCAGCCAGACCACCACCGGGCTGTCGCCGGCCGCGCTGCGCGGCTGCGCCGGGTCGACCAGGGTGGCGTGCTGCTGGCGGATCTGTTCGATGCGCGCCTGGTTGTCGGCGGCGGTGACGGTGGCGATCAGCAGTGGGCGGCCTTCGTAGCTGCGGCCGATCTGCTGCACGCGGATCTTGTCCGAGTGCTTGGCAAGTTCCTGGAAGTAGGCCACCAGCTGGTCATGCCGGGTGTAGCGGCTGCCGATCGGGTAGCCGAGGAACTGCTCGGGGGTGGGAATGGCGGCATCGAACGCAGCAGCGTCGGTAGCCTGCGGGAAGAAGTACGCACTCTGGGCCTGCGCCGGCAGCGGCGAGGACAAGGCGGTGGCGGCGGCAAGAAGCAGCGGAAGAACGGCACGGCGGTGGAAGGACACGGTGACTCCCCAGGAAACAGGACAGCGGCAACGCGGCCGGCCACACGGGGTGGCCGGCTGCGGCGATGGCATCAGAAGCGGTAATCGAAGCCGAGGGTGAAGTAGCGGCCGCGCAGGTCGTACTGGCTGAAGTCGTACGGCGCGCGGATGCCCGGGAACGAGGCGTCGTACGGCGGCGTCTTGTCAGCCAGGTTCTGCACCTTGGCGTAGACGGTCAGCTTGTCGATGCCGGCGTAGGCCAGGTACAGGTCGAACTGGTTGTACGCGTCGACGCGGTCCTGCACGGCCGCGGCGGCGGTGCTGGCCTTCTGGTCGTAGCCGCTGGTGTAGTACCAGGTGATGGCGGTGGTGAAATCGCGGTAGGTCCAGTCCAGCGTGGTGGTCGCCTTGTTCTTCGGCAGGGTGGCGCCGAGGTTGCTGCCGGCGTAATCCACCAGCGGGCCGCCCACCACGGTGGGGCGACGGTAGTCGCGCACGTGGGTGTAGGCCGAGGACAGGGTGAAGTCGCCCAGCGCGGCCGTCGGAATGCGCTGGCGCAGCTCGACGTCAATGCCCGAGGTCTTCAGCTCGCTCAGGTTCTGGTAGCGGTTGAACACGGCCTGCAGCTTGCCGCGCTCGTCGCGCTGCACGGCACCGGCCACGTTGTCGTTGACCAGGGTCTGGGTGTTGTTGGTGCCGACCAGGTTGTCCAGCTGGATGCGGTAATAGTCGACGCTGAGGCTGGTGTTGGCCCAGGGCGAGAGCACCACGCCGAAGTTCACGCTCTTGGTGCGCTCAGGCTTCAGCTCGCTGTTGCCGACGGTGAAGAAGGTCGGGTTCTGCCGCGAACCCGGCACGTCCGGATCACGCGGGTCGACCACGCTGCCGTAGGCGATGCTGGTGCTGTTGGAATTCTCCGACAGCGACGGCGCGCGGAAGCCCTTCGACGCCGAGGCACGCACCAGCAGGAAATCCAGCGGCTGCCAGCGCAGGCCGAGCTTGGGCGAAAACGCGTCGCCGAAGTCGTCGTAGTGGTCGGCACGCGCGGCGGCGGACAGTTCAAGGCCCGAGGCCAGCGGCACGTTCACTTCGGCATAGGCGGCGCTGACCTTGCGCTCGCCGTGTACTTCGGCAATGGCCGGGCGCACCTGCAGGCCGGCGTCGATCTGCCAGGGATTGTTGGAATCGAGCTTCTCGCGGCGCCACTCGGCACCGGCGGCAAAGCCGATGTCGCCCGCCCAGGTGCGGCCCAGAGTGCCGGAGATCTTCGCATCCACGCCCTGCAGTACCGATTCGGCTGGGCGCAGGGTGGAGATGTTGATGGCATCGATCACCGACTGCGGGGTGGCCGACGGGTTGAGCAGGTTGTAGCTGCCGCTGGCCAGCGCATCGGCCAGCGCCCAGCGGTTGGCGAAGCCGCCGGACACCGTTTCGCGCTCGCTGCTGCGTGCGCCGAACACGGCCACTTCCCAATCCCAGGCGGCGGTGCTGCCGCGCAGGCCGACCACGCCGCGATAGGCGGTGGAGCGGTTGGTCTTGATGGTGCCGCCGAGGTCGAAGAAGGTGTATTCGATCGGCACGGCGCGGCCGTACGGGTTGTACGGGCTGCTAGCCGGTAGGTTGGACGACACCGGTTCGGCCAGGCCGGTTTCGGCGTTCAGGGCAAAGCGGCCGCTTTCCAGGGTGAAGAACGGGCTGCTGCCGAACCACGCGGCGCTCTTGATCTGGCTATAGAGCACTTCGCCGAAGGCCTCCACGTTCTCGCCGAGGCGGAAGGTACCGTTGGCGTAGGCCTGGTAGCGCTTGGTCGACGGAATGAGAGTGGTGTACGGCGCCTGGTTGAAGCCGCAGGTATCACCGGCCAGGCCGTCGATGGGCGCGCTGGCGACGCGGGTGGTGCCAGTGGGGCAGTTGCCGTCGGCATCGAGCATCGGCACCGAGACGCCGTTGACGAGGTAGCGCGCGCCCTTGGCCGACCAGCCGTTCCAGCGGCCGCCGGGCTGGTCGCTGTAGATGCCGCTCCTGGTCAGGTTGCGCTCGTCCTGGTCCAGGCGTTCGCGGTTGTAGCCCTGCAGGCTGAAGAGGATGTTGTAGCCATCGCTGTCCAGGTCACCGAGGCCGCCGACGAACTTCAGGTTCTGCTCGTGCAGGCCGCCCTGGTCGGCGCCGCCGAAGCTGCCGCCGATCTCGGCGCCTTCGAAGTTCTGCCGGGTGATGATGTTGACCACGCCGGCCACCGCATCGGAGCCATACACGGCCGAAGCACCGTCCTTGAGCACTTCGATGCGCTCGACCGCCACCAGCGGCAGCGCGTTGAGGTCGACGAAGGTGTCGGACAGGCCACCTGCCGGGAAGCCGTAGTTGGCCAGGCGGCGGCCGTTGAGCAGCACCAGCGTGTTCTTCTGCGAGAGCCCGCGCAGGCCGATGCCGGCCGAGCCGGACGCCCAGCCGTTGTTGGTGGTTTCGTTGCTGGCATTGCCGGTGTTGGCCGAGATGGAACGCAGCACGTCGGCGACGGTGGCCTTGCCGGTCTGTTCCAGCTGCTGGCGGCCGATCACCTGCACCGGGTTGGACGCCTCGGTATCGGTGCGCTTGATGTTGGAACCGGTGACGCGCACGGCAGCCAGGGTGCTGGCTTCGCCACTGGCGTCGGCGGAGGTTTCGGCGGCGGCAGACAAAGGCGCGGCCAGAGCGACGGCCAGGGCCGCCACGAGCAGGGTGTGCTGGGGCATGACGATGTGGGGGGTGGTAGTGGACGACGGAAGTTCCGCAGTAATCCATGCCAGGTCAGGCGCGACCAATAACATCTCTTCATACGGATATAAGAAAAGCTATCATCTCTTCATCCGGATGGAAAGAATTCCTTTACGGAAACCCAACATCCGGGACGATCGCGACGACGGGGCCGGCGTACAATCGCGCCATGGAAATCTTCAAAGTCTTCATGCTCGAGGCGGCCCACCGCCTGCCCAACGTGCCGCCGGGCCACAAATGCGCGCGCCTGCACGGCCATTCGTTCCGGGTGGAACTGAAGGTGGAAGGCGAGCCGGGTGCACAGACCGGCTGGATCATGGATTTCGGCGACGTCAAAGCCGCCTTCCAGCCGATCTACGACCGCCTGGACCACCACTACCTCAACGACATCCCCGGCCTGGAAAACCCGACCAGCGAGAACCTGGCGGTGTGGATCTGGAACGAGCTGAAGCCGGTGCTGCCCGCGCTGAGCGAGATCACCGTGCACGAAACCTGCACCTCCGGCTGCCGCTACCGCGGCCCGACCGCCTGATCAAGCCATTGATCCATAAGGCTTTCTGAAGGCGCCTCGAGCGCCTTCATGATTTTTGTTGCATTGCGGCATGATCGGCGTATGCTGCATTGCATCAACCGCTTTCGATGCCGCCATGGCCAACGCCTTCGCCGATCGTTTCAGTGATGCCACCCGCCAGCTGGCGGCTGCGGCAACGCGTGCGAACCGACTGGCGCTGGAAAATGCCGAGAGCATGTTCGGCGTGCAGCTGAAGGCGATGGAACGCAACCTGACCGCGACCGGCGGCTGGCTGGGCGAACTGGCCCGCAGCGAAGATCCGGCCGGGTTGCTGCCCAAGGGCGCACAGCTGTGGCAGGACAACCTGCAGCGGCTGGGCCAGGCCCAGCAGGACGTGGTCGATCTGGGCCTGCAGGCCGGTCGCGCCTGGTCCGACCTGGTGCAGGGCCAGGCACATACAACGGCGGACGCCACCGGCAACAGCCACTGACGTCCCGCCCACGCTCATTGCATGGGTCCCTCCCCCCATGCAATCCGGACCCGGCAGATCCCTCCCTCTGCCGGGTCTTTTTTTGCCTGCGATTCCGGTGAAGCGCATCCACGCATGGCGTGGATCTACCGGTCAGGTGCGATCTGGTGAAGCGCGTCCACGCATGGCGTGGATCTACCGGGCATGGCCGGGTGACGCCCCAGAGACCGGTAGCGCCGGGCCATGCCCGGCGAGCGCAGCGGCGCGGTCAGGGCGCCGCGTGGTCGGCGCGCGGCAGGGCGAACACGAACAGCGCCCCCGCCTCGCTCGGCCGCAGTTCGATGCGGCGCCCGTGCAGCTGCACGATGCGCTGCACGATCAGCAGGCCCAGCCCACCGTTCTCGCCACGTCGCGCCCCCAGTGCCGCCGGCGCCTGGAACAGCTGCGCGCGCAGCGCCGGCGCCACGCCCGGGCCATCATCGGCCACGCTCACTTCGACGCTGCCTTCAATGGCGCGCAGCTGCACGCGCACCTCTCCGCCCTCGGGCGCATGCCGCAGCGCGTTGTCGAGCAGGTTGGTCAGCACCCGCTCGACCAGGCCGAGATCGGCGCGCACCAACGGCAGGCCCGGCGGGAAATCCGCGTGCAGGTGCTGGCCGCGCGCCTGCGCCGCCAGCTCGAACTTCTGCAGCACGTCCTGCAGCAGCTCCGGCAGCGCGAACACCTCCCATTCCAGGCGTACCTCGCCGTGCTCCAGCCGCGCCAGTTCGAACAGCGCGCGGGCCAGGCGGCCCACTTTCGCGCTCTGCGCCAGGGCGATGCCGAGGTAGCGGCGGCGTTCGTCCGGCGACAACGTGGCTTCCTTCAGCGCCAGCGTTTCCAGGTAGCCATGCAGCGACGACAGCGGCGTGCGCAGGTCGTGGGAGATGTTGGCCACCAGTTCGCGGCGCTGCAGGTCCTGCTGGCGCAGCTGCTGCCATTGTTCGCCCAGCCGTTGCGCCATCTGCGCGTGGGCATGCTCGAGGATCTTCAGTTCATCGCGCTCGCCGCTGCGCAGTGGCACCGGCGCCGGCAACGGCGTGGGTGCATCGATGTCGAAGGCCTGGATGCGCCGGGTCAGCCGGCGCAGCGGCCGGGTGACCCAGTAGAAGGCCACCAGCCCGGCCAGCAGGCCCAGCCCGCCCACCAGCAGCACCGACCACAGGGTGGTGTTCCACTGGTTGCTGGCGGCCAGATCGTCGGCCAGCATCTGCCGGTGCTCGCCTACCAGCACCACGTACACGTAGCCGGCCTGGCGACCCTGCACCACCAGCGGGGCCACGCTGAACACCTTGCGGCCGCCGGTGCTGCGCGGGTCATCGCCGAGGATCGGCAGTGGCGCACCGGCCAGCAGGTGGCGCAGCGGCGCCAGGTCGACACGGTCGCGCAGCAGGTGGCCGCTGGGCGCATCATGGCCGAGGATGCGGCCCTGGTCGTCCAGCAGGTAGACCTCCACGCTGGGATTGACCGCCATCAACTGGCCGAACAGCGCGCGCACCGCGGTATCGCGCATGCCGCTGGTGTCCATCAGCTCGCTGCGCTGGGCGATGTGTTCGGCCAGGCCCAGCGACAGCCGCTGCACCACTTCCTGTTCGTGGCGGGTACTGGCACGCATCTGCAGGGCCAGCAGGGCCATGCAGCACATCAGCATCAGCGCGGCGATCACCGCTGCCAGCTTCTGCCACAGGTTTGGCGTGATCATGCCGCCGCCCCGGCCGGATCGACCAGCTTGTAGCCGCGACCCCACACCGTCAGCAGCCGGCGCGGGTTTGCCGGGTCGCCCTCGATCTTGCTGCGCAGGCGGTTGATGTGGGTGTTCACCGTGTGCTCGTAGCCATCGTGCTGGTAGCCCCAGACCTGGTTGAGCAGTTCCATCCGCGCGAACACCTGGTCGCGGTGGCGGGCGAAGAACAGCAGCAGGTCGAACTCACGCGGGGTCAGCTCCAGCGCGCTGCCATCGACCGAGGCGGTGCGCGCCACCGGGTCCAGCTGCAGGCCACCCACTTCCACGGCACCGGCATCGATGCGCGCGTTCTGCGCCATGGCTTCGGCACGGCGCAGCAGCGCACGCACGCGGGCCACCAGTTCGGGCATCGAGAAGGGCTTGGCCAGGTAATCGTCCGCACCCAGTTCCAGGCCGACGATGCGCTGGGTTTCACTGCCGCGTGCGCTGATGATGATGATCGGCACGTAGCGCGCCATCGCCCGGGCACGCTGGCAGATCTGCAGGCCGTCCACGCCGGGCAGCATCACGTCCAGCACCAGCGCGTCCCACGGGCCGTCCTGTTCCAGCAGGCGCAGGCCGGCATCGCCGGTGGCGGCGTGGGCGACGTCGTAGCCCTCGTCGGCCAGGTGCATGCGCAGCAGGTCGGCGATGTGGGCATCGTCTTCAACGATCAGGACGCGTTTTGCGGACATCGGCAACTCAGGGCCAGTGTGGAGGCTGCCCGCATTGTGGCGCGGCTTGGCCACCGATACCTCACGAAAAATTGAATCCTGCGTGAGGATTCGTTGACCCGGGCAGGCGCAGCATGGCCCCGTCGCCCCTTCCCGGAGTCCGCCATGCCCCTCACCCGCCGCCACCTGCTGGGCCTGGGTGGTCTTGCCACCGCCGCTGGCGTGCTCGGCCTGGGCGCGTGCAGCCGCCCCGCCACGGCCGCCGCCGAGAACCGCCCGGCACGACAGTTCCCGCTGATGCGCAGCGACGCCGAATGGCGCCGGCTGCTGACCCCGGCGCAGTACGCGGTGCTGCGCCAGCAGGCCACCGAACGCGCCGGCAGCAGCCCGCTGGATCGGGAACACCGGCAGGGCACGTTCACCTGCGCCGGCTGCCAGCAGCCGCTGTTTTCCTCGTCCACCAAGTTTGAAAGCGGCACCGGCTGGCCCAGCTTCTGGGCACCGCTGCACGGCGCCGTCGGCGAGGACCGCGACACCACCTTCGGCATGTTGCGGGTGGAAGCGCACTGCAGCCGCTGCGGCGGCCACCTCGGCCATGTCTTCAACGATGGCCCGCGCCCGACCGGCCTGCGCTACTGCATGAACGGTGCCGCCCTGCTGTTCCAGCCCGGTGCGGCCCGGCAGGACAGCGACGGTGGCTGGCGCGTGCCGCTCGGTTCTTCCCCTGTTTCTGGAGCCTGATGATGCTGCTGTTGCTGCTGGCCTACCTGGGCGGCGTACTGACCCTGCTCAGCCCCTGCATCCTGCCGGTGCTGCCCTTCGTGTTCGCACGCGCCAACCGGCCGTTCCTGCGCAGCACGCTGCCGCTGCTGCTGGGCATGGCGCTGACCTTCGCCGTGGTCGCCAGCCTGGCCGCCGTGGGCAGCCAATGGGTGGCCCAGGCCAACCAGATCGGCCGCTGGGTGGCCCTGGTGCTGATGGCCGTGTTCGCTCTGGCACTGCTCTGGCCGCGCCTGGCCGACCACCTGCTGGCGCCGTTCCAGCGCGTGGGTGCACGGCTGAGCGCGCGCGCCGATGCCGCCGATGATGCCGGCCGTGGCGGGGCGTGGACCTCGCTGCTGATCGGCATCGCCACCGGCCTGTTGTGGGCACCGTGCGCCGGGCCGATCCTGGGCCTGGTGCTGACCGGTGCGGCACTGCACGGCGCCAGCGTGGGCACCAGTGGGCTGCTGCTGGCCTACGCGCTGGGTGCGGCGACGGCGCTCGCGCTGGCGGTGTGGATCGGTGGCCGCGTGTTCAATGCCCTGCAGGCGCGGCTCGGCCTGGGCGACGTGCTGCGCAAGGCATTGGGCGTGGCCGCGCTGCTGGCGGTGGTGGCCATCGGCCTGGGCTGGGATACCGGCCTGCTGACCCGCCTGTCCTCGGTCAGCACCGCACGCATCGAGCAGGGCCTGCTGGACGCCGTACCCGGTGCCCAGCCGGCCGCGCCACCGATGATGATGATGGCCGGTGCCAACGCCGCCAATGCGCCGCTGCCGGTGGAAGGCACCCTGCCCGCCCTGGACGGCGCCACCGGCTGGCTCAACAGCCCGCCGCTGCAGGCCGAACAGCTGCGCGGCAAGGTCGTGCTGATCGATTTCTGGACCTATTCCTGCATCAACTGCCTGCGCGCGATGCCGTTCGTGCACGAATGGGAGCGCCGCTACCGCGACCATGGCCTGGTGGTGGTGGGCGTGCACACGCCGGAATTCGCCTTCGAACGCGACCCGCGCAACGTGATGAAGGCGGTGCAGCAGCTGAAGGTCGAGTACCCGGTGGCGCTGGACAACCAGTATTCGATCTGGCGCGCGTTCAACAACCAGTACTGGCCGGCGCAGTACTTCGTTGATGCGCAGGGCAACATCCGCGCCCACCAGTTCGGTGAAGGCAACTACGCGCATTCGGAACAGGTGATCCGCCGCCTGCTGGCCGAAGCCGGCCAGACCGACCTGCCGCCACCGGCCGACCCGGCCGCCGCCGACCTGCAGGGCGTGGCCACGCAGGCCGACATGGGCAACCTGCGCTCGCCGGAAACCTACCTGGGCCATGCCCGCGCCGAGCACTTCGCCTCGCCCGGCGGGCAGCGCACCGATGCGGCCTTCGACTACACGCTGCCGGCCAGCCTTGCGCTGAACCAGTGGGGCCTGTCCGGGCACTGGACCATCACCAACGAAGCCGCGCAGCTGCAGCAGGGCGGCGGCCGCATCGCCTTCCAGTTCCACGCCCGCGACCTGCACCTGGTGCTTGCGCCGAAGCAGGACGGCACGCCCGTGCGCTTCCGCGTCTGGCTGGATGGCAAGCCCCTGCCCGCCGCCGATGCCGGCAGTGATGTGGGCGCCGATGGCAGTGGCGTGGTCAACGAGAACCGTCTGTACCAGCTGGTGCGCCAGCGCGGCACGGTCGGCCCGCACCGCTTCGAGATCGAGTTCCTCGACGCGGGCGTGCAGGCCTATGCCTTCACCTTTGGTTGAGAGCAGGAGGGCACGATGAAATTCTCCTTTGAACAGGGCATTGCGGCGGGTATTGCCGGGCTGGTCGCCACGGCGCTGGTGGCCGGCGTGCTGCTGGTGGATCACGGTGCGATGGCCGCACCGGCCACGGCCAGCGCGCCGGTGCAGGCGCTGCCGGCACCGGCCGGCGACGCCGCCTTCAGCGATGACGCCACCCACGCCAGCGTGGTGTTTGCCGGTGGCTGCTTCTGGGGCGTGCAGGGTGTGTTCCAGCACGTCAAGGGCGTGAGCAATGCCGTGGCGGGCTATGCGGGCGGCAGTGCCGCCGATGCACGCTATGAGCGGGTCAGCAGCGGCCGCACCGGCCACGCCGAAGCGGTGAAGGTCGACTACGATCCGCGCCAGGTCAGCTATGGCCAGCTGCTGCAGGTGTTCTTCTCGGTGGCGCACGACCCCACCCAGCTGAACTACCAGGGCCCCGACCACGGCAGCCAGTACCGCTCGGCGATCTTCAGCGATGATGCGCGGCAGCTGGCCGCCAGCCGCGCCTACATCAGCCAGCTGGGCCAGGCCGGCAGCTACCGCGGCCCGATCGTCACCCAGGTCGCCAGCGGCCAGCGCTTCTACCCCGCCGAGAGCTACCACCAGAACTACATGGCCAACTACCCGCAGGCGGCCTACATCCGCTATTACGACGCACCGAAGCTGGCCGCGCTGGGCAGGCAGTTCCCCGCGCTGTACCGGCGCCAGGCCTCGCTGGTGCCGATGCGCTGACGTACCCGGGAGTGCCGGCCGCTGGCCGGCATCCTCGCAATCGCGATGACACGGTTGCCGGCCAGCGGCCGGCACTATTTCTACAAAAAAAAGACGCACGGCCCTGCGGCCATGCGTTTGAAATGGATCGGCCAGGCCCCGATCAGGCCCCACCGACGGCACCATGCTAGGCTCGGCGGCATCATGGGTACAGCTCCAGATGCAGGCCAGTCCAATGGATACAGATCCACGCGCCACCCCGGCCCCACCGCGCTACCAGCGCCTGTCCGATGAACTGGCCGAAGCGATCCACGGCGGCCGCCTGCCGGTGGGCAGCCGCCTGCCCTCGCTGCGGCAGATGGCGGCGCAGCGCCAGCTGAGCCTGAACACCGTCATCGCCGCCTATCGGCAGCTGGAAGATGCAGGGCTGGTGGTGCCACGGCCGAAGGCCGGCTTCGAGGTGGCGCCACGCCTGTCGGTGCCGCAGCGATCACTGCGCGATGCCCCCTCGGCCCCCACCGCACCGCTGCAGCAGGCGCTGATGGCCCGCGTGCTCGAGGCGCAGCGACGCCCCGGGGTGATCGATCTCGCCTTCGCCGGGCCACGTGGGCGGCAGTTCTATCCCGGCGCGCAGCTGGCCCGGCACACCGCACAGGTGCTGCGCCACGGCCAGCAGACGGTGGAAACCTATGCGCGCCCGAATGGCTCGCCGCGCCTGCTGGCACAGATCGAACGGCGCGGCCCGCGGATGGGCCTGCACACCCACGCCGACCGCCTGCTGTTGACCCACGGCGCGATGGAAGCGCTGCAGCTGGCCCTGCGCGCGGTGACCGAACCGGGCGCGGCCGTCGGCATCGAGGCCCCCTCCTACTTCAACCTGTACCCGTTGCTGGCCAACCTCGGCCTGCAGGCCATCGAGCTGCCCACCCACCCGCAGCACGGGTTGGACGTCGATGCGCTGGAAGCGCTGTTGGAGCACACGCCGCTGGCCGCGCTGGTGGTGATGCCCACGGTGCACAACCCGCTGGGCTGCACCATGCCGACGGCGGCCAAGCAGCGCCTGGCCGAACTGGTCAACGCACACCAGCTGCCGCTGATCGAGGATGCGGTGTATGCCGAGCTGCAGTTCTGCGAACCGCCTGCGCCGCTGCTGAAGGCATTCGATCGCGATGGCTGGGTGATGGTGGTGGGGGGCTTCTCCAAGACGCTGGCACCGGATTACCGCATCGGCTGGCTCGATGGTGGTCGCTTCGCCGAGCGCATCGCCCTGTTGAAGTTCCAGTCCACCGGCGGTGAACCGCAGCTGCTGGGTGATGCAGTGGCCGCCTATCTGGAAGCGGGCAGCTACGAGCACCACCTGCACCGCATGCGCCGGCTGTACCGCGAACAGGTGGGTCGCCTGCGGCAGCTGGTGGCCGAGCACTTCCCCGCCGGCACCCGCGCCACCGAACCGCAGGGGGGCTTCCTGCTGTGGCTGGAGCTGCCTGGCGTGGACACGCGTGAACTGTTCGAGCGTGCGCTGGCCGAGGACATCGTGTTCATGCCCGGCCAGGTGTATTCGCGTGGCGCGCGCTACCGGCATTGCCTGCGGCTGTCGTGCTGCCAGGCGCTGGATGCACGCTTCATCAGCGCGGTGGAACGGCTGGGCGCGATCGCGCGGGAGCTGGCAGCGCGGTAGTGCCGGCCGCTGGCCGGCAATCGCGGTGCCGTTCGTATCGGATTGCCGGGTAGAGTCGACCGTTGGTCGACTGCTCCTGATCAGACCCCGCGCTGCGCGCGATAGTCGACTGACAGTCGACTCTACCGCTGCTCCGCTCCCAGGTGTGCGCCCAGGGTTTGGCCATCCGCGCCCGGCAGGTACGGCAGGCGGCCCCAGCACGGCATCGGCAGGCGCTGCTGGAGGGTGGCGATGTTTTCATCCTGGCGCTGCATGGCCGGATCGATGTGGTTGCCGATCCAGCCAAGGCACTCCACGCCGCTGGCCTGCAGCGACTGCGCGGTCAGCCGTGCATGGTTCACGCAGCCCAGGCGCATGCCCACCACCAGCAGCACCGGCAGGCGCAGCGCGCGCACCAGGTCGAGCTGGTCCAGCGTGGCCGACACCGGCGCCAGCCAGCCGCCCACGCCTTCCACCACCACCACATCGGCCTGCGCACGCAGGCGCTCGAAGGCGGCCACGATCGGCGCCAGCTGCACCTCCACGCCGTCCTCGGCCGCAGCCAGTTCAGGTGCCAGCGGCTGCCGCAGCGCATAGGGGTTCAGATCGGCGTAGTCCGGCACCGGCCAGCTGGCCGCCTGCAGCGCCAGCGCATCCTCGTTGCGCAGGCCGTGGCCCAGGTCCTGGCTGCCGCTTGCGACCGGCTTCATGCCCACCGCGCGCAGTCCGCGCCGGCGCAGTGCATGCAGCAGCGCGGTGCTGCTGGCGGTCTTGCCGATCTCGGTATCGGTGCCGGTGACGAACACCGCCGGCGGCATCAGGGTGGGCAGGGGCATCGATGGCTCCAGGCATGCAACAGAGCGTGCATTATCGCTGGTCCCGTACGCTTGCTAGACTGCAGGCATGTTCGCCAACGCCTCGCTCACCGGCAGCAAGCCGGAACAATACGCCCAGCTGCTGGAACAGGCCCGAGGCCTGGTCTACGGCGAGTCCGACCGCATCGCCAACGCGGCCAACCTCTCCGCACTGGTCTACCACTCCCTTCCCGACCTGAACTGGGTGGGTTTCTACCTGTACGACGGCAAGGAGCTGGTGGTCGGCCCGTTCCAGGGCCTGCCGGCCTGCGTGCGCATCCCGCTGGACAAGGGCGTGTGCGGTGCCGCTGCCAGCCAGCGCGTCACCCAGCGCGTGGAAGACGTCGATGCCTTCCCGGGCCACATCGCCTGTGATTCGGCCTCGCGCTCGGAACTGGTGGTGCCGCTGCTGCGCGGTGATGAGCTGATCGGCGTGTTCGACATCGACAGCCCGAAGGTGGGCCGCTTCGATGCCGAGGACCAGGCCGGGCTGGAAGCCATCGCCCGCGTGTTCGTCGAGGCCCTGGGATGAGCGCACCCAAGCTGCGCAACATCGGCCCGAAGAGTGCGGCGTGGCTGCGCCAGGTCGGCCTGCGCAGCCGCGAGGACCTGGCTGCGCTCGGCGCGGTCGGGGCCTTCGTCAAGGTCAAGCGCGCCGGCTTCAAGCCCAGCTTGAACCTGCTTTATTCGCTGGAAGGCGCGCTGCTGGATTGCCACTGGCAGGAACTGGGCGAAGCACAGCGCGAGGCGCTGGTGCAGGATTACGAGGCACGCATCGCCGCGCATCCGTTGAAGGCCGCCGGCCCGGCATCGGGCCCGGTGCATGAGCAGCGCTTCGACAACGAGGATGACGGCGAAGAGCGCTTTGCCGAGAGCGCGGACGAGGATTAGAGCGTCCGCATTGCTGGGAATGCCGGCCAGCGGCCGGCACTACCACGGCGGTGCGGGCGTGCGGGATCGGTAGCGCCGGGCCATGCCCGGCGGTCGCGGTTACGGCTGCTGCAGTTCCAGCAGCTCGCCCACCAGGCCTACTTCACCGCGTTCCAGCCACACCCGCAGGCGCGTGCCGTGGTCGATGCGCAGCGCCCAGCACAGTGACAGCGGCAACCCGCAGACCTGTGACAGCACCATGCGCAGCGGGCCGCCATGGCTGACCACCACGGTGGGCAGCGGATCCTCATCGTCCAGCAGGCGATCCAGCGCGCGCGCAATGCGCCGTTCGAAGTGGCCCCAGCTTTCGCCATTGGGCGGCGGGTAGGCATGCGGATCGGCGTGGAAGGCCGCCAGCGCATCCTCCGGCAGGTCGAACAGCGATTGTCCGTCCCAATCGCCGAAATCCAGTTCTTCCCATTCCTCGTCCGCGTCCACGTCCAGCCCGCGCGGGGTGGCCAGGGCCATCGCCGTATGCAGCGAGCGCAGGCGCGGCGAGCTGATCACCCGCTGCCAGTCGTGCCCGGCATAGGCGTCGACCAGTTCCTGCGGCAGGCGGGCCAGCTGCGGCGGATCGCTGCGGCCATCGAGGAACTCGTCGCGGCCGTTGCCGGCATGGCGGACCAGGTCGAGGATCATGCGTGCGTCCTCTGCAGGCAACGCGGGAACAGCGGAAAACAGCGGGACATCGGCAACGGCACCACGGGAGCGAGGGGATATTCTACGGGCACAGCCAAGGCAGTCGAGCAAGCTCGACTCTACGGGCCGCCGGCGATGCCGTAGACTGCGCCCACTTCCAGGTGACCTGCGGCCGCGGCCGGCAGGTTGAAACGGGAAGCCGGTGACGCGTGGCAACACGCCAGGCCGGCGCTGCCCCCGCAACGGTAAGCACGTCTGTTCCAGGCAATACCGCCACTGTGCCACCGGCATGGGAAGGCGCCTGGACGGTGGCCTCGCGCCACCTGGCGGCAAGCCCGGAGACCGGCCCGGAAGCCTCAGGTCGCGATGCGGTGGGCATGGCGCTGGATGATCGCGGCATCTGCCGCGGCTTCGGCGCGTGCCTGCCTTCGTGGCTCCTCCCCTTCGCCACGCGGGCGTGCGTGGCACCCGGAGTCCTCCCGATGAAGCTGCAGTTCCGAATGCTGTCCCTGGCCGTGCTGGCCGCCCTGCCCGCCCTGGCCCATGCCCAGGCGAGCGATGACACCGCTGCGCTGGATCAGGTGCTGGTGACCGCCACGCGCACCCCCATCGCCCTGCAGGACAGCATCGCACCGGCGCAGGTGATCGACCGCGCACAGATCGAATCCAGCCAGGCCACCTCGCTGCAGGAACTGCTGGCCGGCCGCGCCGGCATCAACCTGACCAACAGCGGTGGCCTCGGCAAGCAGAGCTCGCTGTTCCTGCGCGGCACCAATTCCTCGCACACCGTGGTGCTGGTCGATGGCGTGCGCATCAACAGTGCCGACCTTGGCCTGGCGATGTACCAGGACCTGCCGCTGGCGCAGATCGAGCGCGTGGAAATCGTGCGCGGGCCGCAGTCCAGCCTGTACGGCGCCGATGCCATCGGTGGCGTCATCCAGATCTTCACCCGCCGCAACCAGGGCGGGTTTGCGCCGCACTTCCAGCTGGGCGGCGGCAGCAATGGCCTGCGCGAAGCCAGCGGTGGCATCGGTGGCAGCGGCGAGCGCGGCTGGTTCGGCGCCGATATCGCCTACCAGCACACCGACGGCATCAATGCCTGCCGCGGCTCGGCCACGCTGTTCACCGGCTGCTTCGCCGATGAGCCCGACCGCGATGGCTACCGCAACCTGTCCAAGAGCCTGCGCGGTGGCTACACCTTCAACGAGCAGTGGAGCGTGGAAGGCAGCGCCCTGCGTGCCGAAGGCGAGAACCACTACGACGGCTACTACAACTACTCGGAAACGCTGCAACAGGTGATGTCCGGCAAGGTGCGCTACACCCCGTCCGAGCGCCTGGCCTTCACCGCCAGCGTCGGCCGCAGCGACAACGAGTCGGACAACTACGGCGACCTCGGTGTGTCCGGCAGCGCGCAGACGCACCGCGACAACGCCTCGCTGCAGGCCGATATCGGCCTGGCCGAGGGCCAGCTGCTGAGTACCGGCGTGGACTGGAGCGAGGACAACCTGGATGGCAGCAGCGCCGGCTATCTCGTGGACAGCCGCCGCAACACCGGCGTGTTCGTGCAGTACCAGGGCCGTTTCGGCCGCCACCAGCTGCAGGTGAGCGCGCGCAACGACGACAACGCGCAGTTCGGCGACCACGCCACCGGCAGCCTTGGCTGGGCGATGGACCTGGGCCACGGTCTGCGCGTGAATGCCAGTTATGGCACAGCGTTCAAGGCACCGACCTTCAGCGACCTGTACGACCCGTGGAGCGGCGTACCGACGCTGGATCCGGAGACGTCGAAGAGCGCCAACATCGGCCTGTCGCAGCACGGCCAGGGCTGGCACTGGGGCGTGGACGTGTACGAGACCCGCATCGATGACCTGATCACCTACGACGCGGCGACCTTCATGATGCAGCAAATCGAGAAGGCGCGTATCCGCGGTGCCGAACTGACCGCAGGCGTGGTGCTGGCCGGCTTCGACATCAATGGCCAGCTGAGCTACACCGACCCGCGCAACCGCACCGCTGGCAGCGCGCAGTTCGACAACTGGCTGCCGCGCCGCGCGCAGCAGACCGCGCGCCTGGACGTGGACCGCCGCTTCGGCGACGTCCGCGCCGGACTGACCGTGCAGGGCGCCGGCAAGCGCTTCGACGACGCCAGCAACACGGTGAAGGTGCGCGGCTACGGCACGCTGGACCTGCGCGCGGAGTACGCGCTGACGCCGTCGTGGTCGCTGCTGGCCCGCGCAGCCAATGTGTTCGACCGCCGCTACGAGACCGTGGCGTGGTTCAACCAGCCGGGCCGCGAGTACCAGCTGAGCGTGCGGTACCAGCCGAAGTAACCACGCCGGCCATGGTAGTGCCGGCCGCTGGCCGGCAGCGTCATGGTCTATGGCAGCGTGCAACGGGTTGCCGGCCAGCGGCCGGCACTACCCAGTGCGTCAGTGCTGCAGGCCGGGGAGGTCACGCAGGTCGTCGATGACCGCCACGGCATGTGCCGTTTCCAGATCCAGGCCGCGCGGATAGCCGTAGCGCACCAGCGCGATCGGCATGCCGGCGTCTTCGGCGGCACGGTAATCGGTGAGCGAATCACCCACCATCAGGCAGGCGTCCACCGCCTGGCCGAAGTGCGCGGCGATGTGCCGCAGCGGCTCGCCACTGGGCTTGCGCTGCGGCAGCGAATCACCGCCCAGCACCAGTGAAAACGCATCCGCAATGCCCAGGTGCTGCAGCAACGGCGGCACCAGCGCGGCCGGCTTGTTGGTGCAGATGGCCAGCGGCACGCCGCGCGCGCGCAGCAACGCCAGGGCTTCCGGCACGCCATCGAACAGGCGCGGGCTGCGCAGCAGGCATTCGCGGTAATGCACCATGAAGGTCGGCATCACCTCGGCCAGGTCCACGTCGCGACCGGCGGCGTGCACCGCCTGCTCGACCAGCCGCCGCACGCCATCACCGATCCAGCCCAGCACGGTGGTTTCCGGCACGCGCGCCACGCCGATGTCTTCCAGCGTGCGGTTCAGTGCTTCGGCAATGTCAGCCGCGCTGTCCACCAGCGTGCCGTCCAGATCAAACACAACCAACGGATAGGGATACGACAAGGGACGGTTACCTGTACGACGTGGGCCGTCCATTGTACGCCCCGGCATTTCCGCATCCGCCTCAGCCGATCCGGCGGGCGCGGGTGGCAAGGAACGTGGGCAGGTAGCGGTCGATCAGGAAACGCGGGCGCGGCTGCCAGTCTTCCATGAAGCGCTCGACCACGAAGCCGGCATCGAGCTGGCCACCGATCAGGTCGCCCAGGCTGTGGCCGAAGGTCAGTGCTTCACCACGGGCCAGCTTGGCCTCGCGCTCTTCGGCCGGCAGGTCTTCCAGGTCCGAATACGGAATGGCGTACCGCGGGCGGATCAGGCCCTGTTCCTGCAGCTGCGGATCGCGCGCGCCCACGAACACCACCGGGTTGTAGAAGCTGGCCAGCAGCAGGCCATCCCGCGCCAGCACGCGCTGGCACTCGGCCCAGATTGGGCGCACATCCGGCACGTACAGGTTGGAAATGGGGTGGAACACCACATCGAAGCTGCCATCGGCGAAGGCATGCAGGTCACGCATGTCGCCCTGCACGGTGCGCAGTGACAGCCCATCGCGCTCGGCCACGCGGCGGTCCTGCGCCAGCTGCCCGTCGGACAGATCGAACACGGTGACCACCGCGCCAGCGGCGGCCAGCACCGGCGCCTGCTGGCCACCGGCCGATGCCAGGCAGAGGATGCGGCGGCCGCGTACATCGCCCAGCCAGTCCAGCGGCAGCGGGCGGGGCGTCAGGTGGACCTGCCAGCGTCCCTGGCGTGCGGCAGCGATGGTTTCGGCATCGACCGGGCGCGACCAGTCGCTGGCCTCGCGTGCCTGGCGGTCCCACGCCGCGCGGTTGTGCTCGAGCAATCCCTGTCCATGGTTCATGTGTCCTCCTTGACCGGTGGGCGCCAATCCAGATCCTGGAATGCCGGGCTGGTGAAACACTCGGCCAGGAAATCCAGGAACCGCCGCATGATAGCGGGCTGCTGTCGACGCGATGCGTACACGGCATGAATGCCCAGCTCGTCCAGCGCATAGGCCGGCAGCAGCTGCACCAGTTCCCCCGAACGCAGCAGCGGTGCCACCTGGTAGGTCGGCAGCATGGCAATGCCGGCACCGGCGCGCACCGCTTCCAGCAGCAGGGAGGCTTCGTTGGCGCTGATGTTGCCGCCCACCGCCACCGACAGCGAGCGGCCGTCGCGATGCAGCTGCCACAGGCTCTTGCCGACGTAGTGGTGGGTGAGGCAGTTGTGCGCGGGCAGCTGCTCCGGTGCGCTGGGCGTGCCGTGTGCCTGCAGGTAGGCAGGCGTGGCGCACAGCACCGAACGGCAGGTGGCCAGCCGTCGCGCGATCAGGCTGGGATCGATCTGGCGGGCGATGCGCACGGCCAGGTCCACGCGCTCCTCCACCAGGTTGACCATGCGGTCGACCAGCAGCAGCTCGATGCGCGCGGCCGGGTGGCGCTGCACGAAGGCCGCCACTGCGCGTGCCAGGTGGCTCTGCCCGAACGACACGCTGGCGGTGATGCGCAGGGTGCCGTGCGGCTCGGGATCGTCACTGGCCAGTTCGCCCTGCAGTTCCTCGCCGATGGCCAGCATCTGCCGGAAGCGCGCCAGCGCGGCTTCACCGGCGCCGGTCAGGCTGATCCGCCGCGTGGTCCGGTGCAGCAGGCGTGCGCCCAGCCAGCCCTCCACCTCGGCCAGGTAGCGGCTGACCATCGCGCGGGACATGTCCAGCACCTCGGCGGCGGCGGTCAGGCTGCCACGCTCGGCCACTTCGACGAACACGGTCATGGCGGTCAATCGGTCCATCTGCTCGATCCATGCAACAAACAAGCGCGTTATACGCTGTTTTTCGAGCAACTGCAGCGGCCTACAGTGGCCTCGTTCCCACCCCATTCCGCCCCAAGGAGTCCTGACATGAAGATCGCCCTCGTCGGTGCCACCGGCAACATCGGCCGCCAGATCGCCCGCCACGCCCTCGCCCACGGCCACCAGGTCACGGCCGTGGTCCGCAGTGAAAAAGACCTGCCGGCCGAGCTGGCCGGTGCCCAGCTGGCCATCGCGGCGCTGGACGACACCGCCGCCCTGGCCGCCGTGATCGCTGGCCACGACGTGCTGGCCAGCGCCTACGGCCCGCGCCCGGGTGATGACATCGGCCAGATCGCCAGCGTGGCCGACCAGCTGGTCGCCGCCGCACGCCAGGCCAAGGTGCCGCGCGTGGTGGTGGTCGGTGGCGCCGGCAGCCTGGAGATCGCGCCGGGCGTGCAGCTGGTCGACACCCCGGACTTCCCCGCCGCCTACAAGCCGTATGCACTTGCCGCGCGCGAAGCGCTGAAGCGCCTGCAGGCGGTGGAGGACCTGGACTGGACCTTCTTCTCGCCGGCCGCGGAAATCGGCCCGGGCGAAGAGCGCGGCCAGTACCGCGTGCAGGCCAAGACCTTCCTGGCCGATGCCAGCGGCCACAGCCGCATCAGCTACGCCGATTACGGTGCGGCGTTCGTGGCCGAGCTGGAAGCGGGCAAGTACCCGAAGCAGATCATCACTGCGGCGTATTGATCGATACGTTTCCCCTGTAGAGCCGAGCCTGCGCTCGGCTTGAGGCAACCACTGCAGCCGACCATGGGCTCGGCTCTACACGAGGAATCGTTGATGCGTACTGCTGCCCTGCTGCTTCCCCTCGCGCTGGCCGCGGGTTTCACCGGTGCACCGCTGCGTGCCACCGCGGCGGCGCCTGCCACCACCCCTGCGGCGCACTCACAACTGCACCTGCAGACCTTCCATCCCGGGCCGCAGGCGCTGTTTTCCGTGTCCTCGGTGCTGATCGAAGGCCGCCATGAGGCGATCCTCGTCGATGCGCAGTTTGCCGCCCGCGATGCGGCTGCGCTGGCCGACAGGATCCGCGCCAGCGGCAAGCGGCTGACCACGATCTACATCAGCCACGGCGATCCGGACTACTACTTCGGCCTGGCCACGCTGCAGGATGCGTTCCCGCAGGCATGCATCGTCGCCACGGCGCAGACCGTTGCCCACATCACGCAGACCCAGGCCGGCAAGCTGGCCTACTGGGGCCCGAAGATGGGTGCCGATGTGCCTGCGCGCATCGTGCTGCCGCAGGTGCTGGACGACGACGCGCTGCAGCTGGAAGGCCAGCGCCTGCCGCTGATCGGGCTGGACGGACCGACACCCGACCGCACGGTGCTGTGGGTGCCGTCGCTGCGTGCGATCGTCGGTGGCATTCCGGTGGTGGCCGGTGAGCACGTGTGGATGGCCGATACGCAGACGCCGCAGTCGCATGCTGATTGGCTGCAGACGCTGCAGCACCTGCAGGCGCTGAAGCCGAAGGTGGTGGTGCCGGGCCATTACGCGCCGGGTGCGGCGCTGGATGCGAGCGCGCTGCGTTTCACTGCAGGCTACATCCGTGCGTTCGATGCGGAGGCGGCCAAGGCGAAGGACAGTGCGGCGCTGGTGAAGGCGATGCAGGCGCGCTATCCGGCGCTGGCGGGCGTGGCGTCGCTGGAGCTGAGTGCGAAGGTGGCCAAGGGCGAGATGCAGTGGCCGTGAGGTAGGTGGTTTCTTTTTGCAGGGCTGCGCCCTGCACCCGCTCAATGCAACGGCAACGGCAACGGCAACAGCTGGGTATCCGTGGGTTGGCGGGGTGGGTCCGGTTGCGGGGGACGCCGTGAATCCGTCCATGGAGGCTCGGTCGCGCCATCCATGGCGCTCACGCCCCCGCAACCGGACCCACCCCGCCTTCGACAGTTTCCCGCTGCTGTTGGAACCTGCTGCTGATGGAACCTGCTGCTGTTGGAACCTGCTGCTGTTGGTGGGTGCCGACCGTTGGTCGGCACGGGGTTGATCAGTGCCCGAACAGTTCGCCCTGCACCACCGGTTCTTTATCGCGGAATCCACCCAGGCCGACGCCAACGAGGCGGTAGCGGGTGTCGGCAGGCAGGTCGACGCGGGCGCGCAGGGACAGGGCGATGTCGCGCAGTTCCTGCATCGATTCCGGTGGACGGTCCGGAGTGAAGCTGCGGGTGAGGATGCGGAACTGGGCGGTCTTCAGTTTCAGCACGACGGTGTGGCCGATGCGTTCGGTCTTGCGCGTGGCATTCCAGGTCTTCTCGGCCAGCTGCACGATGGCCTCGCCCAGGTCTTCCAGCAGCAGGTCTTCGGCAAAGGTGTCCTCGGAGGAGATCGACTGCACCTGCTGGTCCGGTTCCACCGGCCGTTCGTCGATGCCGCGGGCGCGGTTGTACAGGCTGCGGCCGAAGCTGCCGAAGTTTTCTTCCAGGTCCGGCAGCGTCCAGTTGCGCAGGTCACCGCAGGTGACGATGCCGCGCTCGGCCAGCTTGCCTTCCATCACCTTGCCCACGCCCGGCACGCTTTTCACCGGCAGCGTCAGCAGGAACGCGTCCACGCGCTGCGGCGGGATGACGAACTGGCCGTCAGGCTTGCGCCAGTCCGAGGCGATCTTGGCCAGGAACTTGTTCGGCGCGATGCCGGCTGAAGCAGTCAGGTTCGTCTCTTCGCGGATCTGCGCGCGGATGGTGCGGGCGATCTCGGTGGCCAGTTCGATGCCGCTCTTCGGCGCGGTCACGTCCAGGTAGGCCTCGTCCAGCGACAGCGGCTCGACCAGGTCGGTATGGCGCAGGAAGATCTCGCGCACCTGGCGTGACACGGCTTTGTAACGCGCGAAATCCGGCGGCACGAAGATCGCATCCGGGCACAGGCGCTCGGCGCGCAGGGCGGGCATTGCCGAGCGCACGCCGAACACACGGGCCTCGTAGGAGGCCGCGCACACCACCGAGCGTGCGCCGCGCCAGGCCACGACCACCGGCTTGCCGCGCAGTGACGGATCGTCGCGCTGCTCCACCGACGCGTAGAAGGCGTCCATGTCGACGTGGATGATCTTGCGCAGTGCGTTCATGGTTGGCGGACATCATACCCGCACCGTACCGCTCCAGACGGCCAAGTATGGTCTTTGTGCATCAACGGGATGCGTGATTCCCGGGGAAAACACTACGCACGCGTACGGTGCGGCGGTTTGATTCCCGTTGCAACCGTCGTGCATCCTCGGGGACTTGTTGCCTTGTTTTCGCTTCCAGGAATGCGCTTTCCATGACTCGTCTCCACGCGTTCAACCGTGACCAGCTGCTGGCCAGCGCCCGCGGTGAACTGTTCGGCGCCGCCGCCGGCCGTCTGCCCAACGACCCGATGCTGATGTTCGACCGCATCACCGAAATCCGCGAGGACGGCGGACCGCATGGCAAGGGCATGGTACGTGCCGAACTGGATATCCGCCCGGACCTGTGGTTCTTCGGCTGCCACTTCATCGGCGACCCGGTGATGCCCGGCTGCCTGGGCCTGGATGCCATGTGGCAGCTGACCGGCTTCTACCTGACCTGGCTGGGTGCACCCGGCAAGGGCCGCGCCCTGGGCTGCGGCGAGGTGAAGTTCACCGGCCAGGTGCTGCCGGAAGCCAAGCGGGTGCGCTACGAGATCGACATCACCCGCGTCATCAACCGCAAGCTGGTGATGGCCCAGGCCGATGCCCGCATGTACGTGGACGACCGCGAGATCTACAACGCCCGCGACCTGCGCGTGGGCCTGTTCACTGAAACCGGGAGCTTCTGATGCGTCGCGTCGTCATCACCGGCATGGGCATCACCTCGTGCCTGGGCAATGATCTGGATACCGTTTCCTCGGCGCTGCGGGAAGGCCGCGCCGGCATCACCGCGCTGCCCGACCACGCCGAAGCCGGCCTGCGCAGCCAGATCGGTGGCCGCGTCGACCTCGACCTGGATGCGCAGATCGACCGCAAGCAGAAGCGCTTCATGAGCGATGCGGCGGCCTTCGCCTACATCGCCATGCGCGATGCGATCGCCGATGCCGGCCTGTCGCCGGAACAGGTGAGCGCGCTGCGTACCGGCCTGATCGCCGGTTCCGGCGGTGGTTCCAGCGAATGGCAGGTGGGTGCCGTGGACCTGCTGCGCGCCCGTGGCGTGCGCAAGGTCGGCCCGTACATGGTGCCGCGCACGATGTGCTCCACCGTGTCGGCCTGCCTGGCCACCGCCTTCCAGATCAAGGGCGTCAGCTACTCGCTGTCGGCTGCCTGCGCGACCTCGGCGCACTGCATCGGCGCGGCCGCGGACATGATCCGCCACGGCGCGCAGGACATCATGTTCGCCGGTGGTGGCGAAGACCTGCACTGGTCGATGAGCGTGATGTTCGATGCGATGGGCGCACTGTCGACCAGCTTCAACGACACCCCGGCCAGCGCCTCGCGCCCGTATGACAAGGACCGCGACGGCTTCGTCATCGCCGGTGGCGGCGGCATGCTGGTGCTGGAGGACTACGACCACGCCGTCGCCCGCGGCGCGCGCATCCATGCCGAGCTGATCGGTTATGGCGTGACCTCCGACGGTGCCGACATGGTCGCCCCGTCCGGCGAAGGTGCCGTGCGCTGCATGAAGATGGCGCTGCAGAACGTCGATCGCCCGCTGGACTACCTCAACACCCACGGCACCTCGACCCCGCTGGGCGACGTGACCGAGCTGGGCGCGATCCGCGAAGTGTTCGGCGATGCCGTGCCGCCGCTGTCGTCGACCAAGGCGCTGTCGGGCCACTCGCTGGGCGCCGCCAGCGTGCACGAGGCGATCTACTGCCTGCTGATGATGCGCGATGGTTTCGTGGCCGGTTCGGCCAACATCACCGAGCTGGACCCGGCGGTGGAAGGTTTCCCGATCCTGCGCGAAAGCCGCGAGCAGAAGCTGGATACGGTGATGTCCAACAGCTTCGGCTTTGGTGGCACCAACGCAGCGCTGGTGTTCGGCCGGGTGTGATTGAAAGGCGTGCCGACCAACGGTCGGCACCCACCAGAGGGGTGGTCGGCACCCACCAGAGCGGTAGCGCCGGGCCATGCCCGGCGGGAGCGGTGAAGCGTGCCGACCAACGGTCGGCACCCACCGTCAGGTTGGCAGCAGCGGCACCAGCAGGGCGTGGGCATCCACCAGCGAGCCGACGATGCGGTGGCCCAGCGCACGCAGTTCTTCATCCGGATGCACCAGGTCGGGCACCTGGATCACGGTCATGCCCGCCGCAACGGCGGCGCGCGTGCCGGCCGGTGAATCCTCCAGCGCCAGGCAGCGCTCCGGGTCCTTGCCCAGCCGCTGCGCGGCCAGCAGGTAGATGTCCGGCGCCGGCTTCGGGTGGGCGACGTCGCCGCTGGTGATGACCGCATCGAAATACGGCAGCAGTCCGGCGGCGGCCAGCTTGCGGTTGGCACGCGGCTGCCGCGTGGTGGTCGCCACGGCGCGCGGAATGCCGTGCGTCTTCAGCAGTTCCAGCAGCTCCACGATGCCCGGCCGCAGCGGCAGGCCGGTCTGCGTGCGTGCTTCGTACAGGTCGTGGCAGCGCGCGGCCATCGCCGCGATCACCGCGTCCGACACCCCCTGCCCGCGCAGCAGCGCCTGGCTGTCTCGGTCACCCAGGCCAACCATGCGCACGAAGAACGTTTCATCCAGGGGCAGCCCGGATTCGGCGGCCGCCTGGCTCCAGCACGCGATCGACACCCGCTCGCTGTCGATCATCAGGCCGTCCATGTCGAAGATGACGGCATCCGGAAGGAACGGCAGCGCTGCGAGTGAAGTCATGGAGCGAACAGGGTGTCCAGGTCGGTGGGGGTCAACATCCGCCATTGGCCTTCGTCCAGCCCCTGCAGGTCCAGGCCGCCGACGCGGCTGCGGTGCAGGGCCTGCACGTGGTTGCCGACGGCGGCGAACATGCGGCGTACCTGATGGTAGCGGCCTTCGTGCAGCACCAGGCGCGCCTTGCGCGGGCCCAGCACCTCGAGTTCAGCCGGCAGCAGGGGCGTCTTCTCCGCTTCCAGCATCAGCGTGCCGCTGGCGAACTGCGCCACTTCGTCGCCACGCAGGTCTTCGGCCAGTTCCACTTCGTAGACCTTGGGCAGCTTCGACTTGGGCGAGATGATCCGGTGCAGCAGGCCGCCATCGTCGGTCAGCAGCAGCAGGCCACTGGTCTCGCGGTCCAGGCGGCCGACCGTGGACAGCACCGGGTCGCGGTCGCGGAAGCGCGGCGGCAGCAGGTCGTAGATCAGGCGGCCGGTGTCCTTGGTCGAGCAGGTGTAGCCGGCCGGCTTGTACAGGGCCAGCGACAGGCCCACCGGCGGGTCCAGCGGCTCGCCGTCGACCCGGATCGCCTCGTGCGGCACCTGGTCATCGGCGTACAGCACTTCGCCTTCGGCATCGGTGACACGGCCCTCGCGGAACATCCACTGCACCTGCTTGCGGCTGCCATAGCCGAGGTTGGCGATCAGCTTGACCAGCTTCACTTGCCCTTCCCCTTCGCCTTCACCGCTTCCACCAGCTTGAAGCCATCGCGCTCGGCCACCACGCGCACCGCGCCGAAGCTCTCGTTGAGCGTGTACTCGTAAGGCAGGTGGCGGTTGGCCACCACGTACAAGCGGCCACCCGGACGCAGCGCCTGCGCGGCCACGGCGATGAAGCGCTGGCCGATGTCGGGGCGGTCGGCACGCGAGGGCGTGTGGAACGGCGGGTTGCTGATGATGACGTCGTAGCCCGGCTCGATGCCGGCGGTGACGTCGCGCCACAGGAAGCGCAGCGGCAGCGCGCGCGGCGGCGGTGCCAGGTTCAGTTCGGCCAGGGCCAGCGCACGCTGCTCGGCTTCATACAGGTCCAGCGCGGTGATCTTCGGGCAGCGTTCCAGCAGCTCGCGCGACAGGTAGCCATAACCCGCACCGAGATCGGCGGCACGACCGGCCAGATCCGCCGGCAGGTGTTCGGCCAGCAGCGCGGAGGCCGGGTCGATGCGGTCCCAGGCAAACACGCCCGGGCGGCTGAGGAAGCGGCCGCCGACGATCGGACGCACCGCGTCCAGCGCGCTCCAGCGCTTGGCCAGGCCGGCATCGTGCTGGCCCTGCAGCGGGGCGGTCCAGTACACGCGACAGTGGTTCTTGGTCAGGCAGCCGCCCAGGCCGGTCAACTGCTTGAGGTCGCCTTCGCCGGAACGGGCGCCCTCGTTGTTGGACTGGCAGGCGACGATGCGGCCGCCCTCGGCCACCAGGGCCAGGGCACGGGCGAACAGCGCGCGGGCCTCTTCACGCTGGCGCGGCGGCAGCACCAGCACCAGCGGGTAGCGGCCCTTGCCAGCGGCATCGTCGATCTGGCCGCTGACGGTCCAGCCGGCGGCCTGCTGCAACGGCTCGGCAAACGGGGCGAAGCTCTGCTCGCAATGCACTTCGCGGTTGCCGGCGATCTCGCGCAGCGGCCAGCCATCGCGGGAACGGAGGAAGGCCACCGGGCCGTCGGGCCAGTGCAGGGTGCCGTTGCTGAACGGCAGGAGCAGGGTCTGCAGGGGGGCGTCGTTGCTGGAGGCCATCGGCGCGGGTACTTCAAGCGTAGGGCCGTCCATTGTACCGGCTTGGCCGTGCCGGCCCCGGCGGGCCGCTTTGCGAAACTTCAACGGGCTGTTGATGTGCCGACAACATCGAAGCGTTCAGGGTAAGGGCTCACCCCCAGCAACCCCAGGAGAACCTGCATGCGCGCCTTGTTCGTCGGTGGAGTGGTCGACAACAGTGAAATGGACCTGGAAGGCAGCCATCCGCCCGTGCATTACCCCGAGGACACCGGCGGTGGGCATTCGCGCTACCGCCTGCACCAGGTCGGCCATGGCGCCGATGGCAGCGTGGCCTACGCGGTATACGGCGCACCGGACCTGGCCGACGAGGAAGTGGCCCGGGTGGCCGACGAGCGTGCGTATGCGCGCCGGTTCGAAGCGACGCCGACCGTGTTCGAGCATTGAGATGCCGCGTGGCGCCGGGCATGTCCCGGCGCTACCGGTTCACGCCTGTGACGGGAGCTTGGGCGGCAGGCGGCTGACGCTGGCGATCTCGTCCAGCCAGACATGGTGCTGCTGCACCGGGCTGTCGTAGTCGTCCAGGCGCAACTGGCCGTTGCTGCCTTCATCGCCCGCTTCATTGCGGTACTGCTGCAGCGTCGGGCGCACGGCGACGGTGCCCAGCAGGCGGCGGCCATCGTGCAGGGTCACCTGCACCTGCCATTCGCCATCAAGCTGCGGCAGCAGGGCTTCCAGGCGCGCGATCTGCGCCGGGTCGGTATGGATGCGGGGAGCAATACGGGACATCGGTGAACCTCCTTGCTGGCAGGTTCGCCGATCCGCCGTGAATGCTCAGTGCAATGCGCTGCCCGCGCGCAGGGGCTGCACGCTGCGCACCGCCGAGACCAGCTGGGCTACCGAGTACGGCTTGGCCACGTGCTCCTGGAAACCGGACGCCAGCGCGCGGCGGCGGTCATCGGCGCGTGCCAGCGCGGTCACCGCGACGGCCGGCAGCTCCGCCGCCTCCACGCCCATGTCCTCGCGCAGCGTCCGCACCAGGCCATAGCCGTCCATGCCCGGCATGCCGATGTCGGTGAGCATCACGTGGTACTGCAGGTGGCCGCTGTCGGCCAGCAGCGCCAGCGCTTCACCAGCGGAACTGACCGCCGAGACACTGGCGCCCTGCTCCTCCAGCATGCGCCGCAGGTACTCCAGCACTTCGGGCTGGTCTTCAACGGCCAGCACATGCAGGCCACGCAGCGGATACGGCTCGACCACCATCGGTTCCAGGATCGGCCCGCTGAACACTTCGCGCAGCGGCCGACGGTCGGCATCGGGGATGTACTGCGGCAGGCGCACGGTGAACGTGGAGCCATGGCCATGGCCCTCGCTGGCCGCGCTGACCGTGCCGCCATGCAGTTCCACCAGCTGCTGCACGATGGCCAGGCCCAGGCCCAGGCCGCCATGGCGACGGGTGGTGGTGCCATCGGCCTGGCGGAAGCGGCTGAACAGGTGGTGCAGGAATTCAGGCGCGATGCCGTCGCCGGTATCGCGCAGGGTGATCGTCCAGTAGCCGCCATCGGCGCGCAGCTGCGCCTCGATGCGGCCTTCGGCGGGGGTGAACTTGATGGCGTTGGACAGCAGGTTCCAGAGCACCTGCTGCAGGCGCGTGGCATCGCCCAGCACCAGGCAGGGCTGTTCGGGCAGCTGCAGGGTGACGTCCAGCGCCTTGCCCTCGGCCACCGGTTCCTGTGCGCCGAGCGCTTCGCCCAGCTGCAGGCGCAGGTCCAGCACCTCCACTTCCAGCTGCACCTTGCCCAGCAGCATGCTGCTCAGGTCCAGCATGTCCGAGATCAGGCGCTTCTGTGCCGTTGCGCTGCTGGCGATCACGTTCAGGCCCTTGAACAGCGGGCTGGTGTTGTCCACGCGCTGCAGCAGCAGTTCGCTCCAGCCAAGGATGGTGGTCAGCGGCGTGCGCAGCTCGTGCGACAGCGTGGCGAGGAATTCGTCCTTCAGCCGCGCCATGTTTTCCGCGGCACTGCGCGCGGCACGCTCGGACTGCAGCAGCTCCTCGCGTGCCAGCTCGATCTCGCGGCGCTCGGTCACGTCGGGGCTGCTGCCGGCCAGGCCGATGAAGCGGCCCATGCGCGAGAAGCGCGGCCGCGCGTTCATCTCCAGCCAGCGCCACTGGCCATCGGCACGCCGCGCGCGCACCAGCGCATGCATCGAGCGCTGTGCCTTCAGCGCTTCCTGCAGCTCGTACTCGAACACCGAGGCGTCGTCCGGATGCACCAGGCCGCGCCAGACATCTTCCGGCACGCGGGTTTCGTCGCCACCGAAGAATTCACTGAAGGCACTGTTGACGAAACGGGCATGGCCGCGCTCGTCCAGCACCCAGACCGGCATCGGCAGGCCGTCGGCCAGCGCACTGAAGCGCGCCTCGCTCTCGCCCAGCTCCACTTCGATCTGCTTGCGCGCGGTCACGTCGAAGAACAGGATGCCGACCTTGTCCTCGCCCGGCTCGCCCACGCGCACCGCGTCCACGGCGAACGAACGGCCCAGCGCGCGCGCGTCCATCTCGAACTGCGCCGGCTGCCCGGTGCGCGCGACTTCGCCATAGATGCGGAACCAGTCGCTTTCGTGCTGCGGTTCCAGCGTGCTCATGCGCTTGCCCTGCGCGCCCTTCAGGCCGGTATGGCGCTCGAAGGCCTCGTTGACCTCCAGGAAGCGGTAGTCCACCGCCAGGTCGCCTTCGAACAGCACCTGGATCACGCAGAAGCCGGCATTGATGTGCTCGAGCACGCGATGATGCAGGTCGGGTTCGGGCGCCGGCGCCATCAAGGGCGGGCGCTCGGCGAGGGGCGGCAGTGTGGACAAGGGCGTGGGAGGCGGACCGGGTGGAGGTACAGCATCTTCCAGAGCGCGTATTCACAGCGTCAAGCGCCGTCAGTCACGCTTGACGACCATGAATTGGCGACAACTAGTGACGCATTTGACGCAATCGGCCATTGCTGGCGGCCATGCGCAGGATCACACTCGGCCTGTAGCCCAGACCGTCCCGATCACGGGACGCAGGAGACCGTCATGAACCGTTCGCTCTGCGCCGCCCTGCTGATGGCCGGCGCCCTGGCCGTGGGCAGCGCCACCGCTGCGCCGCGCACTGTCACCGATCCGCAGGCACCGCGGGCCCTGCAGGCCAATGGCCCGGTCAGCGTGAAGTGGGACGATCCGGCCACCTTCACCGAGATCCGCCAGAGCACCAACCGCTTCGAGGCGCAGCGGGGTGACTGGGTGCAGCAGCTGGCCCGCTACCTGCAGACCGCAGCGGCCAAGCCGCTGCAGCCCGGGCAGACCCTCGATGTGACCCTGGTGGACATCAAGCGCGCCGGCGACTACGAGCCGTGGCACGGCCCGCGTGGCGACGACATCCGGATCATGCGCGACATCTACCCGCCGCGCATCACCCTGCGGTACACGCTGAAGGACGCCAGCGGCGGCATCATCAATGAAGGCGAAGCCAAGCTGAGCGACAGCGGCTACCTGCACAACATCGGGGTGCGCAGCGACAACGATCCGCTGCGTTTCGAGAAGCGCCTGATCGATGACTGGGTGAAGCGCCAGCTGGCCACGCAGGCGACCGCCGCGCGTTGATCAAAGGCCGCTGGGCGTGCATTCCGGTAGTGCCGGCCGCTGGCCGGCATCACCTCACCCCTGGTAGACCCGCGCCACGCGCTTGACCGCGCACGGCAGCTGGTAAGCGCTGACGCCGCAGCGCGGGGCGAGTTCGGCCAGGGTCGGCGCCGTACCCCACAGCTCCACCACGCTGCCGATACCGGCCTGCGCATGTGCGGTCAGGTCCACGGTCAGCATGTCCATCGAGACGCGGCCGATCAGCCCGCCGGGCTGGCCGTCAATCAGCACCGGGGTGCCGTTCGGCGCGAACTGCGGGTAGCCGTCGGCATAGCCCAGCGCGACCACGCCCACGCGGGTACGCGCCTTGGCCACGAAGCGTGCGCCGTACCCCACCGGTTCGCCGGCGTCGATCCAGCGCTCGGCGATCACCTTCGACTGCATGGTCATCACCGGGCGCAGGCGCTCGGTCAGCGCGGTGTCGTCCGGCAACGGGTTGGCCCCGTACAGCATCAGGCCCGGCCGCACCCAGTCGCTGCGCACGTCCGGCCAGCCCAGCAGCGCCGGCGAGTTGCACACGCTGGTCTCGCCCTGCAGGCCTTCGATGGCGGCCTTGAAGGTCGCGGCCTGTTCGTGGGTGCGCTCGCTGTCCAGCTCATCGGCGCGCGCCAGGTGGGTCATCATCACGATGCGCTCGACCTGCGGCAGCGCCGACAGCCGTGCGTGCGCGGCGCGGAAGCCGGCCACGTCCAGCCCCAGCCGGTGCATGCCGCTGTCCAGCTTCAGCCACACCGTCAGCGGGCGCGGGCTGTCGAAGGCGGCCAGCGCCTCCAGCTGCCACGCCGAGCCCACCGAGAACCACAGGTCGTGCTCGGCCACCAGCGGCAGTTCGCTGGCCTCGAAGATGCCTTCCAGCAGCAGGATCGGCGCACGGATGCCGGCCTGGCGCAGTTCCAGCGCTTCCTCGATCGTGGCCACGGCAAAGCCATCCGCCTCGCCTTCCAGCGCCTGTGCACAGCGCACGGCGCCATGGCCGTAGGCATCGGCCTTGACCACCGCCAGCGCCTTGCCGCCGCCCAGCTCGCGGGCCAGCCGGTAGTTGCTGCGCAGCGCGCCCAGGTCGATCAGCGCGCGGGCAGGACGCATGCGCGGCTCTCCTGCTGCGGGGCGTGGCCGTACTGGCCGTAGCGGAAGATATCCAGGCCCTCGGTGCTGATCTGCGGCTGGCGCGCGCTCATCAGGTCGGCCAGGTAGCGGCCCGAGCCGCAGGCCATGGTCCAACCCAGGGTGCCGTGGCCGGTGTTGAGGTACAGGTTGCGGAACGGGGTGGCGCCGATGACCGGCGTGCCGTCCGGGGTGGCCGGGCGCAGGCCGGTCCAGAAGTCGGCCTTGGCCAGGTCGCCGCCCTTCGGGTACAGGTCGCGCACCACCAGTTCCAGGGTTTCGCGACGGCGCTGCGACAGCGACAGGTCGAAACCGGCTACTTCGGCCATGCCGCCGACGCGGATGCGGTTGTCGAAGCGGGTGACGGCCACCTTGTAGCTCTCGTCCAGGATGGTCGAGGTCGGCGCCATCGCCGGGTCGGTGATCGGCAGGGTCAGCGAATAGCCCTTCAGCGGGTACACCGGCAGGCGCATGCCCAGCGGCGCCACCATCTGCGGCGAATAGCTGCCCAGCGCGACGACGAAGCGGTCGGCGGTTTCCAGCCGGCCGCCGATGCGCACGCCGGTGATGCGGTCGCCATCGAACTCCAGGCCACTGATGTCCTGGTCGTAGCGGAATTCAACGCCTGCGTCGGCCGCCATCTGCGCCAGGCGGCGGGTGAACAGCTGGCAATCGCCGGTCTGGTCACGCGGCAGGCGCAGCGCACCCACCAGGCCATCGACGTGGGCCAGGGCCGGTTCGGCCTGGATGATGCCGGCGCGGTCCAGTACTTCGTAGGGCACGCCGTACTGGGCCAGGATCTCGATGTCCTGCGCCGAGGCGTCCAGCTGCTGCTGGGTGCGGAACAGCTGGGTGGTGCCCAGGTCGCGGCCTTCGAACTCGATGCCGATCTGCGCGCGCAGCTCGTTCAGGCAGTCGCGGCTGTATTCGGACATGCGCACCATGCGCGCCTTGTTGATGGCGTAGCGCTCGTGGGTGCAGTTGCGCAGCATCTGCCACAGCCAGCGGTACTGGGCCAGGTCCATGCCCGGCTTGATGGCCAGCGGCGCATGCTTCTCGAACAGCCAGCCGATCGCCTTCTTCGGCACGCCCGGGGCCGCCCACGGCGAGGTGTAGCCGAACGACAGCTGCCCGGCATTGGCAAAGCTGGTTTCCAGCGCGGGGCCGGGCTGGCGGTCGATGACCGTGACTTCAAAGCCGGCCTGCCGCAGGTACCAGGCACTGGTGGTGCCGATCACGCCGCTGCCGAGAACGAGGACTCGCATGGAAACTCTCCAACCCGATGATTCCCTGCGTTTGAGCACGCCGGGAGCATAATCGGGGAAGTATATTCTCCCGTTCCTAGACGATTTGCCTGATTTCAGGATCGCAGGCAGGATGTTTTCCTGTGATTCACCCCCAGAGGTTGACGGCCATGGCCACACGCCCCCGCGAGCTGGACAAGATCGACCGCAAGATCCTGCGCATCCTGCAGGCCGAGGGCCGCATTTCCTTCACCGAACTGGGTGAACGGGTCGGCCTGTCGACCACCCCCTGCACCGAACGCGTGCGCCGGCTGGAACGCGAAGGAATCATCACCGGCTACCACGCGCACCTGGACCCGGCCGCGCTGAAGGCCAGCCTGCTGGTGTTCGTGGAGATCAGCCTGGCCTACAAGTCCGGCGACATCTTCGAAGAATTCCGCCGCGCGGCGCTGAAGCTGCCCAACGTGCTGGAGTGCCACCTGGTCTCGGGCGATTTCGATTACCTGCTGAAGGCGCGCATCAGCGAGATGGCCAGCTACCGCAAGCTGCTGGGCAGCACCCTGCTGACCCTGCCGCATGTGCGCGAATCGAAGAGCTACATCGTGATGGAGGAAGTGAAGGAAACCTGGGCCCTGCCGATCGCGGATTGAGCGCGGCGGCGGCCGGACCAGAGCCCGCATCGCGGGCCCTGACCCACGCGTCGGTCAACGCTGCTGCGGGTGCTTCTGCGACCCCTGCTGGCGCTGCTCCTGCTGCTTGCCGCCCTTCTGCGGCTGCTGCGCATCCATCTGCTGCTGTTGCTGCTGCGGGCTGCGGCTCTGGCTCTGCTGCTCCTTGCCGGGATGACGGTTCTGCTGGTTTTTCATGATCGCGATCCAATGGACGAAGGACATGCAACGGCGGTTGCCGGTGCAGGGCCACGGTGGTCCCGGAGCGGTTAATCGCAGGCGAAAAAACAGTGATCGGCAAGGCGTCGTTTTCGTGGGTTCAGGCCCGGGCGCGCGCGCCTCACGGTTTGATCTGCTGCCCGTCAGCGGCCGGTACGCTGTCGTAGTAACGGCCGGTGCGCGAATCGAACACGCGGTTGGGGCCAGCCGGCTTCACCCCGGGCACGATGCGGCCGTTGCGGTCATACACCTTGTCCGGCGCCCGCGTGGCCGGTGCGGGTGTCACCTGTGCCGGGCCGGTTGAACGGATCGGCTGTGCCTGCTGGCGCGGCACCTGCACCGGCAGCGCCGGGTTGGCCGGTGGCGGCGGCGACTGCGGCGCGACCGGGGGCGGGTTCACGCTGTTCGCGCTGCGCGTAGCGGTCGGGCTGGAGGACGTCGGCACCTGCGCCTGCGCGGCCAGGGGCAGCAGGACGGACAACAGAAGGACGAGACGCGGTTTCATGGCACGCTCCATCGTGTGAGAGGTCCACCATGCGCCGGGGGCCGTGTGCCGGCCATGAATGGCCATCACACTTGCAACGGCGGGCCCTCACCCCCACGTTTGCCGGCATCCCCAGGCCACTGACCCCACGGAGAGCCGGCATGAGCGCTTTCGACCTGACGCCCCCCACCGCCCCCCAGGCCGACGCCCTGGTGGCCGGCCTGAGTACCGAAGAGCGCCGCGTGCTGCTGCAGCACGGTACCGAAGCCCCGTTCTGCGGCGTGTTCCTGGACAACAAGCGCGAGGGCGTCTACTGCTGCCGCATGTGCGGGCTGCCGTTGTTCCGCTCCAGCACCAAGTTCGATTCGGGCACCGGCTGGCCCAGCTTCTTCGCGCCCTACGACCCGGCGCACGTCACCGAGATCCGCGATACCAGCCACGGCATGGTCCGCACCGAGATCACCTGCGCCCGCTGCGGCAGCCACCTGGGCCACGTGTTCCCGGACGGCCCGCCGCCCACCTTCGAGCGCCACTGCCTGAACTCCGTCTCACTTTCCTTTGCCGGCAACGGCGAGCCGTGGCCCAATCCGCTGCAGCGTGAAGGCGCCGAGGCCGGCACGGCGGGCTGATCACCCCCGCTGACCGACTTCACAGAATCCGCTCTTCAGAAACACCGGTGTCAGGCCGACAAGGAGATATCCCCTCTCCTTGCGTCGCGCCATGCTCATCATCGTTGGATTCCTGGTCGTCATCATCAGCGTCCTCGGCGGCTACCTGGGCGCCCACGGCCGCCTGGGTGCCCTCTGGCAGCCTTACGAACTGGTCATCATCGGCGGCGCCGCACTCGGCGCCTTCCTGGTCGGCACCCCGGCCAAGACGGTCAAGCAGACCCTGCAGGCCATGGTGGGCGTGTTCAAGGGCCCGCGCTACAAGCAGCAGGACTACATCGACGTCCTCAGCCTGCTGTACGAACTGCTCAACAAGGCCCGTCGCGAAGGCTTCATGGCGCTGGAAGACCACGTCGAGCGCCCGGCCGAAAGCGCACTGTTCGCCAACTACCCCAAGGTGCAGGCCGACCACCACCTGATCGACTTCATCACCGATTGCCTGCGCCTGATGATCGGCAGCAACATCGAGCCGCACGAGCTGGAACCGCTGCTGGAGCTGGAGCTGGAAAAGCACCACGCCGAGGCGATGGCCCCCTCGCAGGTGATGAACAAGGTGGCCGACGGCCTGCCCGGTTTCGGTATCGTGGCGGCCGTGCTGGGCATCGTCATCACCATGGGCTCGATCGGCGGCGACATCGTCGAGGTCGGCGGCCACGTGGCCGGCGCGCTGGTGGGCACCTTCCTCGGCATCCTGATGGGCTACGGCTTCGTCGGCCCGATGGCCTCGGCGATGGAAGCCCGCGCCGAGCAGGACAGCCGCATCTACGAATCGGTGAAGACCGCCCTGCTGGCCTGCCTGCGCGGCTACAACCCGAAGATCGCGCTGGAATTCGCCCGCAAGACCCTGCCGTCGAACGTGCGCCCGGCGTTCTCCGATTTCGAGCAGCACCTGAAGACGGTCAAGTAAGCCATGGCCGAGAACAAGCCCACCGTCATCGTCCGCCGGGTCAAGAAGGGCGGCCATGCCGCCCATCACGGCGGTTCGTGGAAAGTGGCCTACGCCGACTTCGTGACCGCGATGATGGCCTTCTTCCTGGTGCTGTGGCTGATGGCCAGCACCAGCAAGCCCGAGCGCGCGGCGATCTCCGAGTACTTCCGCAACCCCAGCCCGCTGGCCGGGCAGAGCCCCACGCCCGCACCGGGCATGGCCGGGCCCGGTGGCGCCAGCACCTCGATGATCAAGCTGGGCGGCGCCACCGATGTGTCCCGCGGCAACAGCAACGACCCCTTCCAGAACCAGAAGGAAGCCGTGCCGCAGCCGGTGGACCAGCAGCAGCGCGACAAGCAGCAGCTGGAAGCGCTGATGAAGGAACTGCAGGAGGCGATCAGCCGCAGCCAGGCGCTGGAGCCGTTCAAGGACCAGCTGCTGCTGGACCTGACCCCGGAAGGCCTGCGCATCCAGATCGTGGACAAGCAGAACCGGCCGATGTTCGACCTCGGCAGCGCTACGCTGAAGCCGTATACGCAGCAGATCCTGCACGAGCTGTCCGAGTACCTGAACCACGTGCCGAACCGGATCAGCCTCACCGGCCATACCGATATCACCGCGTATTCGGCCGCGCGCGGCTATGGCAACTGGGAACTGAGCGCCGACCGCGCCAATGCCGCACGCCGTGCGCTGGTGGACGGCGGCATGGAGGACAGCAAGATCACCCGTGTGGTCGGCCTGTCCTCCTCGGTGCTGTTCGACAAAACGGACCCGCAGAACCCGATCAACCGCCGCATCAGCATCGTGGTGATGACCAAGGCCGCCGAAGAAGCCGCCCTGGCCGGCGCCGGCCCGCAGGTGGGGCTGTCGGCAGCCGTGGCCGACCCCGATGTGCAGGCCGCGCAGGGCGAAGCCGCCACGCCGGCCGTGGCGCCCTGACGCTACGCCGGGGCGCTGCAATCCGGTAGCGCCGGGCCATGCCCGGCGAGCGCGCAGCGCGGCACCCAGTACAATGGCGGTCTTTCCCTTTCCAGGTGACCCCACCCATGTCCCAGAACTCCAAGGCCAAGCGCGACAAGCGCAAGAAGCAGCAGGCCAAGCGTCCGTTCCTGCGCCTGAATGCCCAGCAGCAGGTGCAGAACCACGCCGTGCTGACCAACGAAGACGGCCAGGCCGTGGCTGCCATCGGCCTGCAGGGCCGCGAGTGGCTGCTGGCCATCGGCGGCCAGACCATGGGCAACGCCGACAACCCGGTGCCGATGCTGGCCATGCTCAAGCACCTGTCCAACGTGCAGGAAAAGGAAGGCCGCAAGGTCAACCTCGAGTATTCCGAGCTGATGCAGAAGCTGCTGGACACCCTGGCGGCCGAAGCCGGCCAGACCGCTGACGAGTACCTGGACAAGCTGGTGTCCGAGTTCGAGACCGTGGAAGCCGAGGAAGGCGAAGACGCCGCTGAAGCCGCTGAAGGCGACGTGGTTGAAGCCGCTGCCGACGCCGAGGCCGCTCCGGCCGACGCTGCCGACACCGACGGCAAGCCGCAGGCCTGAACCGGCCGCGGCGGTGGCGGTCTACGTCGATGACGCGGTGCATCCCTGGCGCGGACAGCGCTGGGCGCACCTGATGGCCGACACCCTGGCCGAGCTGCACGCGATGGCGGCGCAGCTCGGCATTCCGCCACGGGCCTTCCAGAACAAGGCCAGCGGCGCTCACTACGATGTCACCGCGGACCTGCGCGCGCAGGCGATCGCACTCGGCGCCCGCGCCATTTCCCGGCATACCGACCGCGACCTGGTGAAGGCCGTGATCGCCAACGCACGGGCGCAATACCGGCCGTAGTTCGCTCGGCCCCGTGGCACTGACTGGGTAGAGTCGACTGTTAGTCGACTGCTCTCCCGTGCGACCGCAAAAAACCCCGCGCTACGCGCGAAAGTCGACTAACAGTCGACTCTACCCCGCCGGGTCACGCCCAACGGGTCGGATCGTCGATCAGCCGGGCCATGCCCGGCGGGTCGGATCATCGCTCAGAACGGGTCGCTGCCCAGCCGCACTTCCACGTTCAGCAGCGAACACAGCGCCAGCAGCGCGTCATCGTCGCGGGTCAACGCCATCCAGCCGGTGAAGCCGTCGCTGCCCGCGTCCACGCTCCACAACGTGTAGTTGTGCTCGCGCAGGCGGTCGAAGGCCGTGGACATCAGCTGCACGCCGTCCAGGTCGGCGGCGAAATCCTCGTCGTCCAGGTCACCGCCCCAGTCCAGCTGCAGGTTGAAGCGCGCCGACAGCTCGTTCACCGCCGACTGCAGCGATTCCAGGTCGTCACGCTCCACCTCGAAACCGGACTGCCAGGCGATGGCCGTGAACAGCGCCGGCACCCAGTCGCTGTCCGCTTCCAGCGGCTGCCCATCCTCGGACAAGTGCTCGCGCCAGCGGTTGAACTGCTGCAGCGCCAGCTCCTCGTCGCCCGGGTTGATGAGAACCAGCAGGTTCCAGACCCGCGCCTCGAAGTCGTCTTCGTCGAAATCGTGGGCGTCTTCTTCGAAGTCGAAATAATCGCTGTTGTCAGGCATGGCGGGCACTCCTTGGGGCAGGCCGGCATTCTACGGTTTATCCTGTGCCGCTGAAGCCGGCCTTGTTGGCCGTCACTGTGAATGAAGCGATGAGCGATACCCCTCCCGACCACCTGGCGATCAACCCGGCCAGCCCCTTCCATGATGCCCAGGCCCTGGAGCGCGGCGTGGGCGTGCGTTTCAACGACATCGAGCGCGACAACGTCGAGGAATACTCGATCAGCGAAGGCTGGATCCGCGTGCAGGCCGGCAGGGCCCGCGACCGCCGCGGCAACCCGATGACCATGAAGGTCAACGGCAAGGTCGAGGCGTATTTCCTGGACCAGAAGCCGGAATAAGCGCCGCGCACGGATCCCGGGGTCAGAGCCCTTTCCGGCGGAAAGGGATCTGACCCCAGCCGCCGCCTCAATCGCGCTTGCGCGATTCCAGCAGGTCCAGGTTGCGGATCAGGCGCCGCGAGATCTCATCGGAGATCACCCCGCGCCGGGTCAGGCGGAACAGCTCCTCGCGCTCGGCGTTCAGGCCGGCACTGCGCAGCTGGCGGTAGCCCTGTTCCATCCGGTTGACCTTCTCCGGGTCCACGTCGGGGCCGTCGCTGTCCTTTTCCAGATGGCGCTGGTACAGCAGGCTGACCCGCGAGGCAGCATCGTTGTACAGCTGCACGTTCTCGGTGTTCTGGTTCATCACCAGCTGCTGGCGCATGCGCTCCACGCCGGCCAGCGCGGCCTTGGAGGACAGCTTGCGGGCCAGGTCCTCTTCCTTGCGTTCGCCCGAATCGGCCGGCAGCTGCAGGCCCTTCAGCAGCTGCGGCAGCGCCACGCTGGCGCCGACCAGCGAGAACAGGATGACCGCCGCCGCCAGGAAGATGACCAGGTCACGCGCCGGGAAGGCGCTGCCATCGGGCAGGAACAGCGGCAGGGTCAGCACGCCGGCCAGGGTGATGGCACCGCGCACGCCGGCCACCGAGGTCGCCACCACGATGCGCCAGTTCGGCGCCTCGCCCCGCTCCAGGCCACGGCGGCGCGCACGCAGCAGGTTCCAGCGCAGCGACAGCCACACCCACAGCAGGCGCAGCGCGATCAGCGTGGCGTTGATGACCAGCACGTACACCAGCAGCCACCAGGCGCTCTGGTGGCCGGTCTCGTTCATGGTGGTGGTGGCGCGCTCGACGATGCCCGGCAACTGCTCGCCCAGCAGCACGAACATGATGCCGTTGAAGCTGAACTGCAGCATGTTCCAGACCCCGGCGCGCTGCACGCGCATGCTGCCCGACACGCGGCCGGTCAGCTCGACGTAGCTCATCGCGATGCCGGCGGCGACCGCAGCAAGAATGCCCGAGGCATGGATCTCTTCGGCCAGCAGGTAGGCCGCGAACGGGATCAGCAGGTTGACCAGCATCGCCGCGCCGGGCTCTTCGCCGAAGCGGCGCCACAGCCAGCGCTGGAACGTGGACACGCCCAGGGTGACCGCCACGCCCACCGCCAGGCCGGCCACCGCCACCCACAGGAAGGTCAGCGAGGCAGTGGCCAGCGAGAAGCTGCCGGTCATCACCGCGGCCACGGCGAAGCGGAAGCAGACCAGGCCGGACGCATCGTTGAGCAGCGATTCGCCTTCCAGGATGTGCATCAGGCGCTTGGGAATGGGCGCCTTGGCAGCGATCGCCCCCACTGCCACCGGGTCGGTGGGCGAGACGATGGCGGCCAGCGCGAAGCACACGGCCAGCGGCATCACCGGAATCATCCAGTGGATCAGCAGGCCGGCGCCGACGACGGTGAACACCACCAGGCCGAAGGCCAGTTCGAGAATCGCGCCTTTATCGCGGAACAGGCCCTGCTTGGGAATGCGCCAGCCATCAAGGAACAGCAGCGGCGGCAGGAACAGCAGGAAGAACACTTCCGGTTCCAGCGCATGGCCACGGTTGAACACGCCGGCAATGACCGCGCCCAGCGCGATCTGCACCAGCGGCAGGGGCAACGAGAATGGCAGGACGCGAACCAGGTAACCGCTGGCGACAACGGCTACCAGCATCGCCAGGACGACTTCGATGGTGTGCATGCTTCTTCCAGGAAGCGGCGCGTGGGGCCGGAAAAAACCGGTGTGCGCCGGAGACTGGAAAAAAAGTTAACACAGCAGGCCGTCGCTGCGGCCCGCTGTGTGAATGCGCGTCAGGGCAGCGACAGCAAACGCTGCTGGATCCAGCCGGTGATGTCCCGCTGCATGTCCGCCGACAGCGTGTGGCCAACCGGGTAGCCACGCAGCTGGTGGGCCACGCCCAGCGCCTGCAGGCGCTGCGCGGCCGACTCGGCCAGTGCATACGGCAGCTTGTCATCGGCATGGCCGTGCACCAGCAATCCGTCCAGCCCGGCAACGGCGATATCGGCCGGCACGTGCGGCGCGATCTCCGGCAGGATGCGCCCGCACAGCACGCCGAACGACTTCACCCGCTGCGGCTGGGTCAGGGCGACGCTGGCACTCATGATGCCGCCCTGGCTGAAGCCGGCCAGCACGGTCTGCCGCGCGCCGACACCCAGCCGCTGCTGCTGCGCTGCCAGCCACTCGCCCAGCAGCAGGCGCGACTGCTCGGCCTGGGCCGGGTCGATCACCGGCCCCTGCGCGCCGAAGCGCACGGTGAACCAGCCGAACGCCTGCGGCCCGAACACCAGCGGTGCGCGCGGCAGCAGCACGTGCAGGCGTGGGTCCAGCGCCTGCGCCAGGCCGGCCAGCGACTGCTCGTTGCTGCCCACGCCATGCAGCAGCACGACCAGCCCCTGGGCCGCGCCCTGCGCGGGCCGCTCCAGCATCGGCAGCACCGCGCTCATGCGGCCACCGCGGCGGCGCGGCCATCGAAGCGATAGATGTCCATCGCCAGCATGCCGGCGTCGATGCCGACATCGATGCGCTGCGCGCCGAAGCCGCCCTCGCCCGCCGCACCCATCGCGAAGTACAGCGGCAGCAGGTGCTCATCGGTGGGATGCGCGCGCTCGGCGAACGGCGCCTGGCGGCGGTAGTCGAACAGCGCGTCGCGGTCATCGGCGGCCAGGCGCTGCTCCACCCATTCGATGAAGGGGCGCACGTACGGCGCTTCCTTGCCGTCCTGGTAATCGCGCCAGTCATGCAGGTTGTGGGTGATGCTGCCCGAACCGATCAGCAGCACGCCCTGCTCGCGCAGCGGCGCCAGCGCGCGGCCCAGCGCGTACTGGTGCTGCGGGCCGAGCATCGGCTGGATCGACACCGGCACCACCGGAATGTCGGCCTGCGGGCGCAGCAGACGCAGCGGCACCCACGCACCGTGGTCGAGGCCGCGCTGCGGATCAATGGCCACCGGCAGGCCAGCGGCGGCGATGCGTCCGGCCACTTCCTCGGCCAGCGCCGGATCACCCGGGGCCGGGTACTGCAGTTCGAACAGCTCGCGCGGGAAGCCACCGAAATCGTGGATGGTGGGCGGCTGCGGATGCGTACCGACCAGCGGCTGGCGGGCCAGCCAGTGCGCCGAGGCGATGACGATCGCGCGCGGCGTCGGCAGGTCGCGGGCCAGCTCGGCCAGGCGCACGCCGACCTGGCCCGGATGCAGGGCGGTCATCGGCGAACCATGGGAGATGTACAGCGAAGGCAGGCGGGACATGGGAACCTCCAGGAATTCTTTCAGGGGGCGATCAGCGCGAACGCAGGGTCCAGCGGCCATCGCCCAGCAGGAACAGCACGACCAGGGCCAATGCCCAGAACGCCGGGTATTCCCAGCCTCCGCCACTGTTGGCGAAGCTGAAACCGTTGGCGCCGTGCACGCTGGCGATGGTGCCCAGCAGCAGCGGCACGCCCAGCAGGCCGATCCAGCGCGCGTAGATGCCCAGCAGCAGGGCGGTGGCCAGGCCGAGTTCGGCAACAATCGTGAAATAGCCCAGCGCACCGGGCAGGCCCAGCGACTGGAAATAGGCCGCCGTGCCAGCCGGGGTGAACACCAGCAGCTTGGTCAGGCCGTGGGCCAGGAACAGGCCGCCCAGCGCCAGCCGCAGCAGGGTGGCGGCATAGGGAGCGAGCGGTGACAACGAAGGGGAAGGGGCAGACATGGCGGGCACCTCGGAAGGAGTGAGCACAGCTTATTGCGCTCACCACCGTCGATAAATACGATGATCCGACCGTATTTGTTTCAAAAGGCGAAACAATGGACACCCTGGATGCGATGCGTGTGTTCGTGGCGGTGGTCGAGCGCAACGGCTTCAGTGCCGCCGCGCAGGCCTTGGACATGTCCACGGCCGGGGTGACCCGGCAGGTGGCCGCGCTGGAAAAGCGCCTGTCCACCCGCCTGCTCCACCGCACCACGCGGCGGGTCAGCCCCACCAGCGCGGGCGCGGCCTACTACGCGCAGTGCATGCGCCTGCTGGCCGAGTTCGATGCGCTGGAAGCGAGCATCGGCGCCCAGGCGCTGGAGCCCTCGGGAATGCTGCGCATCAACGCGCCGGTCAGCTGGGGCATCGCCCGCCTCGGCCCGCTGCTGGCCGGCTACCGCCAGCGCTTCCCGCAGGTGGAGCTGGACCTGGCGCTGTCCGACCGCCTGGTGGACATGGTGGAAGAAGGCTATGACGTGGCCATCCGCATCACCCGCGAACCGAGCCCGGCGCTGATCGCGCGGCGGCTGGGCCAGGCCCGAATCACGCTGTGTGCTGCGCCGTCCTATCTGGCCGCACGTGGCACGCCGCGCACCCCGCAGGATCTGGAACAGCACGACTGCCTCGGCTACAGCTACTGGGCCTCGGGCAACCAGTGGCCGCTGCAGGGGCCCGGCGGCGAAACGCGGGTGACGGTGAACAGCATCCTGCAGGCCAACAACGGCGATGTGCTGCGCGAAGCGGCCATCGCCGGGATGGGCGTGATCCTGCAGCCGGATTTCCTGCTGGAGGACGCGCTGGCCGACGGCCGCCTGGTACGCGTGCTGCCCGAGTGGGACGTGCCCGCCATCGGCATCTTCGCCGTGTACACCAGCCGCAGCCACCTGGCGCCGAAAGTACGCAGCTTCATCGATTACCTGGTGGATGCCGGGGTGTAGCGATGCGTGGCGTCCGCCGGCCAGCGGCCGGCACGACCGTCATGTTCCGGCCTGGTAGTGCCGGCCGCTGGCCGGCAGATACGAATCCCGATCAGGCGACGACTTCATCCAGCGAATCGATGATCTTTTCCAGCGGCGCCGGCCGCCCCAGCAGGTAGCCCTGCACCTGGTCGCAGCCGTGCGCGGCCAGCCAGTTCAGCTGCCCCGGTGTTTCCACGCCCTCGGCGATGATGGTCAGCCCCATGCTGTGGCCCAGCGACAGCAGCGCGCGGCAGATCGAGGCGTTGCGCGGATTGGTTTCCACATCGGCGACGAAGCTGCGGTCGATCTTCAGGATGTCCAGCGGCAGGTGCTGCAGGTAGGACATGCTGGAATAGCCGGTGCCGAAATCATCCAGCGACACGCAGATGCCCTGCTCGTGCAGGCGCTGCATGGTCTGCATCGCCTGCGCCGGCTTGCGCATCAGGCTGCTCTCGGTCAGCTCCACGTGCAGTGCGCCGCGGGCCAGGCCGAACTCCTTCTGCGCGCGGGTGAACTCGGCCACCAGATCGCTGTTGAAGAACTGCACCGCCGAGACATTCACCGCGATCGACAGCTCGCCCCAGCCCGCGTCCACCAGGCGCCGCTGCGCCTGTGCGGCCGCGCGGATCACCCAGCGCCCCAGCGCCAGGATCAGCCCCGTGTCCTCGCACAGCTGGATGAACTCGCTGGGCGGAATGAAGCTGCCGTCGGCCTGCGGCCATCGCAGCAGGGCCTCCAGTGCCGCCGGGCTGCCATCGCTGGCATGGCGGATCGGCTGGAAATACAGCTGGAATTCGTTGTCGATGGCGGCATGGATGCGCGCGGCCAGGCGCAGGCGGTCGGCCAGGCGGGTGGTCACCGCGGTGTCGAACCACGCCACCACGTTGCCTTCGGCGCGCGCGGCATGCGCGGCCTGCGCGGCCATGCCGATCACCTGTTCGGCGCCGTGGCCATCGCCCACCGCATGCACGGCCACGCCGATGCGCGGCTCGAACTGGTGCAGGGAATCCTTGCCGCGCATCGGCGCCGAGACGATCTGCAGCAGGTCGTCCAGCGCACGCTGTGCGGTGTGCTCGCCGCCGATGGCCAGCACGAAATCTTCGGCCGGCTGGAAGGCCAGCGTGCCGAAGCGCGCGCCCAGCCCGCCCAGGCGCAGGGCCATCGACTGCAGCACCGCATCGCCGATCTCGCGGCCCAGCGTATCGGCCACCAGCTGCAGGCCACGCAGCTGCACGTAGGCGATGGTGTAGGCGCCTTCCTGCGCGTCCAGCTGCTCGGTCAGCGCGCGCACGGTCAGCAGGCCGGTATCCGGGTTGTGCCGCGCGCGGTAGGCCAGGTCGCGCTCGTAGGCCAGCCTCTCGCTGACATCCTCGGCCAGCACCAGGCAGGCCGGCTGGCCGTCGAAATCCAGCTTGGACAGGTGCGTGCGCACTTCAAACACGCTGCCGTCGCGGCGCCGGTGCATGCGCACGGTGGCATCCTGCATTTCGCCCACGCGGGCCCGCGCGATCGCGCCCTTCACCTCGTCCCAGCCTTCGCGCGGGCGGATGTCGAGGATGCTCATCGCCAGGAATTCCTCGCGGCTGTAGCCGTACTGCAGCACCGCCGCGTGGTTGACCTCGAGGAAGCGCAGGGTGTCCGGGTCGAACACCCAGAACGGTGCCGGGTTGCGGTCGAACAACAGGCGGAAGCGGCGCTCGGCCTGGCTCATCTGTTCGCGCGCGCGGTAGCGCTCGGTCTGGTCGGTCAGCGCGCCGATCATGCGGCGCTGGCGGTCGGCCACTTCCACCCGCTGGCCGCGCGCCGCCACCCAGCGCACCTGGCCACCGGGCAGCACCAGGCGGAATTCCTCGTCCAGCACTTCATCGCCGGCAAACGCCTGGTTGAATGCGCGCTGCAGGCGCTCGCTGTCCTCGTGGTGCACGCGGTTGAAGAACTCGGCCACCGGCATGGCGTCGGTGTGCAGGCCGAAAATCTCGCGGGCCAGCGGCGACCAGTGCAGCAGCGCCGCATCCTCATCCACGTGCCAGGTGCAGACCCGTCCGGCGTGGTGGGCCAGGCCCAGCTCGGCGTGGCCGGTACGCAGCTCCTCGGCCATCGACTGATGGCTGCGGGTACTGCGGCGTATCGCATACAGCAGCACCAGCAGCACCCCGGTGTAGGCCAGCATGATGGCCACCGCCGCCTGCAGGTACGGCCACCACGGCGCCAGCACGTCCTGGTCGGCCAGCCCCACCTGCACCGCCAGCGGGCTGCGTTCCAGCGTGCTGATGGTGGAAATCCGCGCAATGCCATCCACCACGCCAGGGATGCTGCCCAGTTCGACCACCGCCTGGTGGCCGACAAGATCGCGGCTGGGCAGCACGTAGCGATGGCCCACGGTGGAGGCCGGCTCGGGCACCCGCGCGAGCATGAACCCCTGGCCGTCGCTGATCGACACCAGGCCGCGCGGGCCGACGTCCAGGCCGCCGACGATGCGCTGCAGCTCCTCGCAGCGCAGGCGCGCGAGCAACCAGCGGTCGCCCGCCATCGGCAGGGCCAGCGGCACCACCCAGCTGCCATCGATGGCCTGCTGCGGCGGGCCGAGATACAGCGCGCTGCCCTGCCCGCGCCGCTGCGGGTCGATCCACAGCGGCAGCTGCAGGTCGCCCTTGCCGGCAGTCAGCGCGCGGCCGTAGGTATCGAGCACGACGATGCTGTGCAGTTCGGCGTGGCGGCCCAGTACACCGTCGATGGACGCATCCAGCAGCGCGGGCGCCTGCGCCGGCACGCGGCGGAACAGTTCGGCGGCATCGGCGGCGATACCGCTCATGGCCCGTTCCAGGTTGCGCAGTTCCATCGCCAGCAGCCGCTCGGTGCCCACGGCCATGGCCCGGCTCTGCCGCTGCGCGGCTTCCAGCCGGCGCTGGTAATCGTTGGCCAGCATCACCCCCAGCACCACCGCCAGCAGCACGCCCACGGCAATGCCGCCCCAGGTGATGGCACGCAGTGGCCGGGCCAGGGCGCGCTTCAACGCTGGCATCGGTCGATGTTCCCTGTGCAGACGACTGGCTTCATGCGCGAACGATTCCTCCACATCCCCGACCAGAGCGGCCGCAGATCGGCATTCTTGACGCCTGGGTCTGTCCGGCACGCCATCTTCCCCATGGCTGCGCCGGTATCCAGCCTGCAGCATGCACCACGCCGATGACGGCGTGAAGATCGGCGGCGCGTGTTCAGCCAGATCGGGCACAGCACGGCCCCCGCAGCAGGGCATCCAGCACGCGCGCAGGGGATTAGACTTGGGGTTTTCCCGCCGCAAGAGAAGTCCATGTCCAAGCTGCGCCGTCCCACCCTGGCGCTGGCCATCGTCGCCAGCCTGTCCCTGGCCGCCTGCGACCGCCCGGCCGAACCGGCCGCCGGCACCCCCGCACCGGCCGATGCCACCCCTGCCCCGGCCAAGCCGATGCTGGGCAGCTTCGGCTTCGATGCCAGCGGCATGGACCGCAGCATCGCCGCCGGCGACGACTTCTTCGGCTTCGCCAACGGCACCTGGGTGAAGAACACCGAGATTCCGGCCGACCGCTCGCGCTTTGGCAGCTTCAACGTCATCGCCGAAAAGACCCAGGCCGATACCCGCGCGATCCTCGAGGGTGCGGCCGGCAATGCGCAGGCCAGCGGCGATGACAAGCTGATCGGCGATTACTACGCCGCGTTCATGGATGAGGCCGGCATCGAGAAGCGCGGCCTGGCCCCGGTGCAGCCGCAGCTGGCAGCGATCAGCGGCATCACCGACAAGGCGGGCCTGGCACGCGCGCTGGGCGGCGACATGCGTGCCGACGTCGACCTGCTCAATGCCACCAACTTCTACACCGACCGCCTGTTCGGCCTGTGGGTGTCGGTGGACATGCTGCAGCCGGACCGCAACGCGCCGTACCTGGTGCAGGGCGGCCTGGGCATGCCCGACCGTGATTTCTACCTGGGCGATGGCCGCATGGCCGAACTGCGCAAGCAGTACCAGGCCTACATCGCGCAGGTGCTGCAGCTGGCCGGCGTGGCCGATCCGGCCGGCAAGGCGCAGCGCATCCTCGCGCTGGAAACGAAGATCGCCCAGGCCCACGCCAGCCAGGAAGAAACCAACAACGTGACCCTGGGTGCCAACCCGTGGACCCAGGCGGACTTCAACGCCAAGGCACCGGGCATGGACTGGGCGGCGTTCCTGGACGCGGCCAAGCTGGGCCAGCAGCAGGACTTCATCGTGTGGCAGCCCAAGGCCGTGGCCGGCCTGTCGCGGCTGGTGGCCACCGAGCCGCTGGACGCTTGGAAGGACTACATGGCCTTCCACGCGCTCGACCGCGCCGCCGCCTACCTGCCGAAGACGTTCGCCGATGCCCGCTTCGCCTTCCATGGCACTGCACTGAGCGGCACCCCGCAGCAGAGCGACCGCTGGAAGCGTGCGGTGGACGATGCCAACCACGCCGTCGGCGAAGCCATCGGCAAGCGTTACGTGGAAAAGCACTTCGACGCCAAGACCAAGGAACGCGCGGACGAAATGGCGAAGAACATCATCGCCGCCTTCGCCAAGCGCATCGACGCCCTGGCCTGGATGTCGCCGCAGACCAAGGCACACGCCAAGGCCAAGGTGGCCGGCCTGACCGTGGGCATGGGCTACCCGGACACCTGGCGCGACTACACCGGCCTGGAGATCCGTCGTGACGACCCGCTGGGCAATGCGCAGCGCGCCGAGCAGTTCGAGTACGCACGCAACGTCGCCAAGCTGGGCAAGCCGGTCGACCACAACGAGTGGGCGATGCTGCCGCAGACCATCAACGCGATGAACGTGCCGCTGGAGAACCGCCTGGTGTTCCCGGCCGCGATCCTGCAGCCGCCGTTCTTCGATGGCGCCGCCGACGACGCGGTGAATTACGGCGCCATCGGCGCAGTGATCGGCCACGAGATCAGCCATGGCTTCGACAACGCCGGCGCGCTGTTCGATGAAACCGGCAAGCTGCACAACTGGTGGACGGCCGAAGACCTCAAGCAGTTCAACGCGGCCGGTGATGCACTGGCCGCGCAGTTCAGCAGCTACGAGCCGTTCCCCGGCGTGCACGTCAACGGCAAGCTGACCCTGGGCGAGAACATCGCCGACGTGGCCGGCCTGGGCACCGCCTACGACGCTTACCAGATGTCGCTGCAGGGCAAGCCGGGCCAGACCCTGGAAGGCTTCACCCCCGACCAGCGTTTCTTCCTCGGCTTCGCCCAGGCATGGCGCAGCAAGAGCCGCGAACAGGCCCTGCGCAATGGCCTGCTGACCGACGTGCACGCCCCCGGCCAGTACCGTGCGCTGACCGTGCGCAACATCGATGCGTGGTACCCGGCCTTTGAAGTGAAGGAAGGCCAGAAGCTGTACCTGGCCCCGGACAAGCGGGTCAAGGTGTGGTGATGTAACGCGAACGGGCGCCGCAAGGCGCCCGTTTTTTCATGGGATGCGGCGTGCCATCCACGCAGGGTGTGGATCTACTGCCGGCGCAGCCCCATCACGACCACGGTTGCCATCGCTGCCAGCCCGGCCGCGACCCACAGGTTGGCCTGCAATCCCAGGCCATCGACCAGCAGCCCGCCCGCCCACGCGCCCAGCGCGATGCCGATGTTGAACACGCCCACATACAGCGCGGTGGCAATCTCCACCGCCCGTGGTACAGCCTTCATCATCCACGTCATCAAGCCCACCGATACCCCGCCATAGGCCAGGCCCCACAACAGCAGCACCGCCACGCCACCGGCCGGCGTATCACCCACCCACAGCAACAGCAGCGGCGTCAGCAGCAGCCCCAGCGCGATGGCCAGCAGCAGGCCGCGTGGGCGCCGCGCCGCCAGCGGGCCAACGATGAAATTGCCAAGGATGCCTGCCATGCCATAGGCAAACAGCAGCCCGCCGATCCACGCTGCCTCGACATGCGCCAACGTGACCAGCAGCGGCCGCACATAGGTGAAGGCAACGAAGTGCGCGGCCACCAGCAGCAGGGTCAGCAGCAGCCCCATCCGCAGCCCCCGGTTGCCCAGCTGCTGCAGGAACTGGCGCGCGCGCACCGAACCTTCCACCGGCAACGCCGGCACCACCCGCAGATGCATCAGCAGGACCAGGCCGCTGAACACCGCCATGGCCACGAACGCCCAACGCCATCCCAGCGCCTCGCCGATCATCGCGCCCAGCGGCACGCCCAGCACCGAGGCGGCGGCCACGCCACCGAAGATGATGGAAGTGGCCAGGCCGATGCGCGCTGGCGGCACCAGCCGCGCCGCCAGTCCGCCGGCGATGGCCCAGATGCCACCCATGCAGAAGCCCACCAGCACGCGCGCGGCCAGCAGCCAGCCAATGCCCGGCGCCAGCGCCGAAGCCAGGTTGGCCACCAGCAGCAGGCCCAGCAGCGCGCACAGGATGCGACGGCGATCGAGGCCGCCAGCGGCAACAACCACCAGCGGTGCGAACAGGGCCGCCAGCAGCGCGGGCAACGAGATCATCAGGCCGGCGGTGCCTGCGGACGCACCGAAGTGATCGGCGATGAGGGTCAACAGGCCGACAGGCAGCATCTCGGTGGTGACCACCGAGAACGTGGCCAGGCCGGCTGCGGCGACGGCCCACCAGCGGTGTGTCGGCACGGCGGGGGACAGCGACGATGTGGCGGTGTTCATTGCACGGTTCCTTCAGCGGCAGCAGGCGAGTGGGTGCAACGCAAGGGGCGCTGCGCAAGCACGGCCAGCAGCAGCACCGCAGCGCCCGCGCACAGCGCAACGACGAAGCCGGCGCGCACGCCACCGGCATCGACCACCTGCCCGGACAACGCGGCGCCCATCGCCACGCCGACATTCAGGCCAGCCAGCAGCCAGGTCATGCCTTCGGTCAGGCACGCGGCAGGCAAGCGCTGTTCGACCAGCGACATCGCCACGATCATCGTCGGCGCGAAGCACACGCCGGCCAGCAGGACCGCCATCGCCAGCGCAGGCACGTTGCCGGCCCAGAGCAGCGGCAAGGTGCTGGATGCAGTGGCCAGCGCACCCAGCAGCAACAGGCGGTGCAGTGGCGCCTGCAGCGTCAGCGCGCCAAACACGAGACCCGCCACGCAGCTGCCTGCGGCATACGCGGACAGCACCAGGCTGGCCGCCATCGCCTGCCCACGCTGCTCGGCGAAGGCCACGCTGCCGATGTCGACGGTACCGACGATCACGCCCATGGCCAGCATCAGCAGTACCAGCAGCGCGATACCGGGCCGCCGCAGCGGTGACATGGGCCTGGCGGCACCGGCCTGCAGCGGCTGTGGCGCGGGTTCAGTGCCACGCTGCAGCACCAGCGCGGCGACACCCGCCAGCAGCAACACGGCGGCAGCCAGTACCCCGGCCTGCGGCCAGACGGCGACAGACAGGCCAACCGACAGCGGCGGCCCGGCGATGAACGTGACCTCGTCGAACACCGTTTCAAGCGAGTACGCGGTCTGCAGCTGTGCACGCCCCCGATGGATCGCGCTCCAGCGCGCGCGCACCATCGCCGAAATGCTGGGCATGCAGCCGGCCAGGGTGGCGCTGGCGAACAGGGTCCAGGTGGGCGCGTGCAGCACGGTGCTGGCCAGCAGGCACAGCAGGCCCAGCGCGCTGAGCGCGGCGGCCAGCGGCAGCACCCTGCCCTGCCCATGACGGTCGACCCGGCGCGATATCTGCGGGGACAGCAGCGCATAGGTGAGCACGAAGGTGGCCGACACCGCACCGGCCAGGGCATAGCTGCCGCGCAGTTGCACGATGAGCGTGATGATGCCGATGCCTGTCATCGGCAGGGGCAACCGGGCCAGCAGCCCGGCCAGGGCCAGGCCGACGGTGCCAGGGGCAGCGAACAGATCGCGATAGGGGGTGGCCAAGCAGGTTCTCCAGGGCAGTGGCTTGCCTGGCGCCCGCGGCGCCATGACAATACATACAGAGCGTATGAATAAGAGGCTACATTCATACGCGCCGTATGTAAACAATCATGCACGCCGTATGTAAAGGAGCTGCCGATGGTCCGCCGCACCCGCGCCGAGATGGAAGAAACCCGTGCCAGCCTGCTGGCCACCGCCCGCCGGGTGTTCAGCGAACACGGCTACGCGGCCACCTCGATGGACGACCTGACCGCCCAGGCCGGGCTGACCCGGGGCGCGCTGTACCACCACTTCGGCGACAAGAAGGGCCTGCTGGCGGCGGTGGTCGCCGAACTCGACGCCGAGACGGACGTGCGGCTGCAGGCGATCAGCGAGGCGGCCGACGAAGCGTGGGAGGGGTTCGTGCAGCGCTGCCGCGCCTACCTGGACATGGCCCTGGAACCGGACATCCAGCGCATCGTGCTGCGTGATGCGCGCGCGGTGCTGGGCGGTGCATCGCCGGATTCACAGCGCCACTGCGTGAACTCGATGCAGCGGTTGATCGAACAGTTGATCGCGCAGGGCGTGGTTGCCGCAGTGGACGCTCAGGCGCTGGCGTCGCTCATCTACGGCAGTCTTGCCGAAGCCGCGTTCTGGATTGCCGAAGGCGAGGACGGTGATGCGCGGTTGCGCCAGGCGGGCGCGGCGCTGGAGGTGTTGTTGCGGGGTTTGAAGGCAGGGTGAGATCCATCCACGCATGGCGTGGATCTACCGCAGAATCCGCTCTGGTAGATGCCAACCTTGTTGGCACCTACCGGAGCATTTCGGGCCACTCGCGCAGCACGTCCACCGGCACGCCCACGCGTGCACAGGCGCGCGTGGACAGGCCATCGGGCAGTGCGCGGCGGAACAGCGGCGCCATGCCCTGCATCAGCCTGGCCGAGGCCGCCGCCTGCGTGCGCTGCCCCGCGGTGCGTTCCAGCATCGCCTCGGCCCAATCGGGCAGCAGCGCGGCCCCGGCCCCCAGGAACACCGCACGTGACAGGCCCGGAATCGGCACCGGCAGATTGACCGTCGACAGCACCGCCAGCACTTCGCGCGAACGCGCATCGGCCAGCAGCTCCGGTTGCCGCGCGCAGAAGTAGGCCGCCACTTCCGCCTCGCTGCGCGGCACGTCCACCGCACCCAGGGCCTCTGCAACGCAGCGGTACTCGTCGTAGTAGCGGTCGGCGATCGCCTCCGGCACGTCGCGCCCGTAGCGGCGATAGCCCTGCAGGAAGCCGAACGCCTCGGTCACGTGCACCCACGTCAGCAGCTGCGGATCGTCGGCGGCATAGGCCTCGCCCTGCGCCGTGCGGCCGCGGATCTGCGCATGGATGCGACGCACCTTGGCCACCAGCTTTTCCACTTCCCCTGCGGGCGCGTAGCTGGTGCCCGCGACGAAGGCCGTGGTCCGGCGCAGGCGGCCGACCAGGTCCTGGCGGAAGTTGGAGTGATCGTAGACGCCGGCCAGCGCGCGCGGGTGCAGGGTCTGCAGCATCAACGCGCACAGGCCGCCGGCCAGCATCGAGGGCAGCTCGGCGTGCATGCGCCAGGTCACGCTGTCAGGGCCGAACCAGCCCGGGTCGCCCAGCGGATGGTCGTAGTCGATGCCGCTCTGGCCGCGCGGGAAGGCATCAAGCACCCAGCGCCGGATCGGCGCGGTGACGGGGCGGGAAAGGCGGTGCAGCAGCGGCGGCATCTTCGGTCCAGGCGGTGGTGGAATCGGCCGCGGTCTGCGCGGTCAGCCTCGATTCTGGGCGATCACGGCGGATGCGGCGAGCCCGGCGGGTCAGCCGGAGTTTCATGTGCGGCCGCAGCACATTTCACCCTGCGACATCTTGAAGCAGGCGCCGAGCGCGATGGTGCGCCGCAGCAACATTCACCCATTCAGACAAAACCCTTACGCCCCTAGGCATTTCACCCATTGCACGGCCCGCTGGAAGTGCTAGAACTGAATCCGCCACACCGTCCAATGCTGATCGACGCACGTTCCACAAGGGAGCCAGCCATGATTGCTTTGTTCAAGGGTTTGGGACTACTGCTTCGCGACAACGAGCTCTACCACAGCCCGTTCGACAAACAGGTCGCGCACTGGCGCAACCTGAGCGAGCAGCAGATCCGCGATGAAGTGGCGGTGCTGGCCCAGGCCAAGTGCCAATGGCTGATTGCCTCGATCATCGGCTGGCAGGCGGCGTCCCTGCTCATCCTCGGCCTGATCGCCAACTACCTCTGGCGCGACGATTACCACATCACCTTCACCCGCGTGGTCGTGGTGTTCGGTTCGTGGGTGTCGATCCTGTTCGTGATCTGGTTCATGGCCAACATGTTCGACCAGCAGGCCGGTTTCGAGCGCTGGATGAAGGCATTCAACAGCCGCGCGCGCATCACGTCCAAGGCCGACAGCGTCGAGTGCGTGGCCGAGGCGCTGGACCTGGCCGAGCACTACCCGGAAGTGCTGGACTACAAGCAGGCCGTCACCTCCAGGCGCGAGCTGCGCCACGAGGACATCCGCATCATGACCGAGATCGGGCGCATGCGGCAGCACTCCGAACTGGTCGGCCGGCTCAACCATGTCGGCGAGACCGAACACCACCACGATCTGACCCTGCAGCCAGCCTACTGATACCGGCGCACCGATCCAGGGAAGTGGGGGGAGCCACAATGCCACCGTGCACAGTCACGGTGGCATTGTTCTTTCTACATGCCGCGGAACAGGCTCATGAACGGCTGGCTGACCACCAGCGTCTCCGGCCGCTGGCGCAGGCGCAGCACGCCGCGGCCGGTGTCATCGCGGCTGACCGCCGCCACCGCCTTCATGTTGACGATGGTCGAACGGTGCACCTGGCGGAAGTGCTGCGGGTCGAGCACTTCCAGCAGTTCGCGCAGCGGCGTGCGCAACAGGCTTTCGCCAGCACTGGTGACCACCGTGGTGTACTTGTTGTCGGCGCGGAAATAGACCACGTCCTCGAGCATGATCAACTGCGTGTCACGGCCGTTGCTGGCGGTGATCCAGGCCAGCGGCGGGCGGTCGGCCGCCCCCTGTGAGGGGCCCAGGCGCTGCAGCAGGCGTTCCAGCACCGCGTCGTCCTGGCGGGTGTTGGGCAGGCGCGAAAGGATGCGTTCGCGGGTGGCCAGCAGGCGCTCGTCGCTGACCGGCTTCAGCAGGTAATCCATCGCGCCCTGCTCGAACGCATCGATGGCGTACTGGTCGTAGGCGGTGACGAACACCACCTGCGTGCGCGGGCTCAGTTCGGACAGCGCGCGGGCCACTTCGATGCCGCTGATGCCGGGCATGCGGATATCCAGGAAGGCAATGTCCGGCTGCTTCTCGGCCAGCTGTTCCAGCGCACTGGCGCCGTCCTCGCATTCGGCCACCAGCTTCAGTTCCGGCCACAACCGGCCCAGTTGTTCCACCAGCGACTGCCGCAGCAGTTCCTCGTCTTCGGCGATCAGGGCTTCAAGCGGCATGGCTGCGTTCCTTGGCCGGCTGCGGCAGGGTCATGGTGGCGGCCACGCCGCTGGGGAAATTGGCGACGATCGCCACGCCCGCCTGCTCGCCACAGGTCAGGCGCAGGCGCTCGCGCAGGTTCTTCAGGCCGATGCCGGTGCCACTGGTGCCCTGGCCGAAGCCCAGGCCATCGTCGGCCACGGTCACCGTCACGTGGTCGTCGAAGCCACGCGCCAGGATCCAGATCGTGCCGCCGCCGGGCTTGGGTTCCAGGCCATGCTTGATCGCGTTTTCCACCAGCGTCTGCAGCGCCATCGCGGGCATGTGCACGCCGTGCAGCTCGTTGGGCACCTGCACTTCCACCGCCAGCCGCGCGCCCATGCGGATACGCAGAATTTCCAGGTAGGCGCGGGTGCGCTCCAGCTCCACGCCCAGCGTGGACACCGATTCATCCACCTGCGGCAGGGAGCTGCGCAGGTACTGGATGAGGTGGCCGAGCATCTGTTCGGCACGGCCCGGATCGGTGCGCGTGAGCACCTGCGCGTTGGCCAGGGTGTTGTAGAGGAAGTGCGGTTCCACCTGCGCGTGCAGCAGGTTCAGGCGGGCCACCGACAGTTCCTTTTCCACCTGGGTCTGTTCGGCGGCGGCCTGCTCGTCGCGGCGCTGGTCGGCCACCCGGCGGGTGATCGCACGGGTGACCGCTTCGGCGTTCTCGAAGTTGCTGCCCTCATCCAGCGCCAGCAGATCGGCCCACCAGCCGGCATCGGGTTCGAACAGCAGGGTGACCGTGCTGGTGCCCTGCCCCGGGGTGACCGTGGCCTGCACGCTGTTGCGCTTGATGGCCAGCCGCGCCGGCAGGTTCCAGCGCGACGGCTGGCGGCCATTCCACGGATCGACGCGGCGCACGTAGGCGCGCACCTGCAGGCTGCCGGCGGCGCTTTCCACGTCTTCCACCCGCGGCAGTTCGGCCACGGCGGCCTCGACCAGGGCAAAGGCCGGGCCGGCATCCAGCGGTACCTCGATCTGGCGGCGCTGGTGGCCGGACAGGGTGCTGCCGTCCAGCCGCCCCGCGATCAGCCATACCCGGCGCACGTGGGTGATGGCACTACCCAGTGCGCTGATCATCAGGAACATCGCCAGCAGGCCGAAAATCCAGCCCGGGCCGTCGTTCATGCCGCTGAAGATGCCGCTCCAGACCATGCCGGCCACCAGCAGTGCCACGGCCCAGGCCAACAGGTGACGGAGGATGAGAGTGAAGCTGGCGATCACGGCGGCGCCTTGGAGGAAGGGGGTGAGCCGAGCATAGGCCGGCCCACCGGGCAAACAAGCGGCCTGCGACGAAGCCCCGGAAAGCGGGGATGGAAGCGGTTCTGGTAGTGCCGGCCGCTGGCCGGCTTCCCGTTATCTCCGCAAGCCTCGCAGGAATGCCGGCCAGCGGCCGGCACTACCGGTCCTTCTTATCTGCGCTGGTCGGCGCTGCTGTCACGCACGGCGCGGAACGACTCGTCGGTGCTCCAGTTCGGCCAGCTGCGCGCGTTGGCCAGCTGGTTGCCCAGCGTGTAGAGCACTTCCAGGTCGCGCGCGGCACCGGCAAACACCCAGTCCGGCTGCCACTCGTCGCCCTGCTGGTGGTAGCGCTTGGCGGTGTAATCCTCCGAAGCCTTCCTGCCGGCGGCCACGCCACCGTTCACCCAGTCCCGGCCGGCCGACCAGGACAGCGCCGGCACGCCGCGCTTGGCGAACGAGAAGTGGTCGGAACGGAAGAACAGGCCCGCTTCCGGCTTCGGGTCGGGGGTGTAGCGGATGTCCCAGCCCTTGGCGACGTCCTTCAGCTGGTCCAGCAGTTCGAAGCGCGCGGTGCCGTAGATGCCGAAATCACGCGACGGACCGAACGGTGCCATGCCATCCATGTTGATCGCCGCCACCGTGGTTTCCAGCGGGTACAGCGGGTGGGTGGCGTAGTACTCCGAACCCAGCAGGCCCTTTTCCTCGGCGGTCACCGCCAGGAACAGCAGCGAGCGCTGCGGGCGCGGGCCCTTGGCGAAGCCCCGGGCCAGCTCGATCAGCGAGGCGGTGCCGCTGGCGTTGTCCAGCGCGCCGTTGAAGATGCGGTCGCCGCGTGCATCCGGTTCGCCCACGCCGATGTGGTCCCAGTGCGCGCTGTAGATGATCGTCTCGTCCGGGTGGCTGCTGCCCTCCAGGCGTGCGGCCACGTTGTGCGAAGTGATCACCTCGGTCTTCACTGCGTACTTCGCATCCAGGCTGGCGCCGGTCAGCGCCACCGGGGTGAAGTCGCGCTGCTGCGCCTTCTTCTTCAGCGCCTCGAAATCCTGCCCGGCCGCGCGGAACAGCTCGACGGCCAGGTCACGCTGGATCCAGCCTTCCAGCAGCGGGTGGGTTTCGGCCGGGTTGTCGCGCACCACGTCGAACATGGTGTTGGTGTTGGAGCCGGCCACGGTGGCCCAGCCGTAGGAGGCCGGTGCGGTCTCGTGCACGATCAGCACGCCGAGTGCGCCCTGGCGTGCGCCCTCTTCGTACTTGTACGGCCAGCGCCCGTACCAGGTCATGCCCTTGCCGTCGAAGTCGCCCTTGCCGGTCTCGAAATCAGGATCGTTGATCAGCACGACGGCGATCTTGCCCTTCAGGTCCACGCCCTTGAAGTCATCCCAGTTGCGCTCCGGCGCCTTCACGCCGTAGCCGAGGAAGACCAGCGGCGCCTTGCTGATGTCGACGTCGGTGGCGCCGTTCATGGCCGCGCGCACGGCGATCTGCTTGCCCTGGTCGAGGGTGAGGGTCTTGCCGCCCTGGTGCAGGGCCAGCTGCGGGGTGCCGACGATGTCGCCCTTGCGCAGCGGTACCGCCTGGGTCCACAGGCGCTTGCCATCCTGCAGGTCACCGCCCGGCTGCAGGCCGGCGGCGGCAAACTGCTTGCTGAGGTAGGCAATGGTCTTCTCTTCGCCCGCGGTGGCCGGCGAGCGGCCTTCGTAGGCGTCGGAGGCCAGTTCCTTGACGTCGGCGGAGATCCGCGCGCCGTCGAACTTCGGCGTGGCGGCCATCAGTGCGCTCGACACCGACAGGGCCAGGACGCCCAGTACTGCTCGTTTCATTGCTCTCTCCAGCAGGAAAATCCTTCCGGAGTGTAATGGGATTCGGCAGGGCTGCGCCCTGCACCTGCAGAGGCCAGAGCCGAAGCAACAGCAACAGCGGGCTATCCGTGGGATAGGCGGGGTGGGTCCGGTTGCGGGGGACGCTGCAAGTACGTCCATGTAAGCTCGGTCGCCGCTTGCTCGTGTGCGCTGTCCTGCGCACACGGCAAGACCGGGGTTGGCCGTCCTGCCCAACCCGCCCGAGGCATGCCTCGGGCCCATGCGGCTCACGCCCCCGCAACCGGACCCACCCCGCCTTCGACAGATTCCCTGCGGCTGCCGGTGGGTGCCGACCGTTGGTCGGCACTCAACAAGAAGGAGTCAGATCCCTTTTCCGGTGGAAAAGGGCTCTGACCCCGACGCTTGGGCACGCGCCAGCAGCAGCGCGCGCTCGCGGGCGTTGCCGGTCATCGCGGCGGCCTGATGGAAGGCGCTGGCGGCATCATCATGCCGGCCCAGCTGCTGCAGCAGGTCGCCACGCACCACCTGCAAGGGCGCATAGCCCTGCAACCGTGCATCGACCAGCAACGGTTGCAGCAGCGCCCAGGCCGCAAACGCGCCATCGCTGCGCGACACCGCCACCATCCGGTTGAGGGCCACGACCGGCGACGGCATCACCTGCAGCAACTGTGCATACAGTGCGGCGATGCGCGCCCAGTCGGTATCGTCGGCGCGGCGCGCAGTGGCATGGCAGGCCGCGATTCGGGCCTGCAGCACATAGGCGTCGTCGCCACCGCCGGCCTCCAGCGCACGCTGCAGCACCTGCTGCCCGCGCTCAATCTGCAGCCAGTCCCAACGCGCGCGGTTCTGCACGTCCAGCAATACCGGCTGGCCCTGTGCATCGACGCGCGCTGCGGCACGCGAGGCCTGCAGTTCCATCAGTGCCAACAGCCCCAGCACCGGCGGTGCAGGCAGCCGATGGGCCAGGATGCGGGCCAGTCGCAACGCCTCCTCGCACAGCGCCGGGCGCATCCAGTCATCGCCGGCGCTGGCCGCGTAGCCTTCGTTGAAGACCAGGTAGATCGCTTCCAGCACCGACGCCAGCCGCTCGGGCAACGCCTCGGCGCGCGGCACTTCATAAGGCACCTGCTTCTGTACCAGGGTGCGCTTGGCGCGCACGATGCGCTGGGCGATGGTGGGCTCGGGCTGCAGGAAGGCGCGGGCAATCTCGGTGGTGGTCAGCCCGCCCAGCAGGCGCAGGGTCAGCGCCACCCGTGCATCGGCCGGCAGCACCGGATGGCAGGCCACGAACATCAACCGCAGCAGGTCATCGCCGAGGTCGTCTTCCAGGGCCTGGGTATCATCGGGCGCAGGCAACGCCGCCGGGTGCAGTTCATCGCCCCATTGCGCATGCTGCTGCGCCACGCGCTGGTGCTGGCGCAGCACATCGATGGCACGGTTGCGCGCAGTGGTCATCAGCCAGGCTCCGGGATTGTCCGGGATGCCCTGCGCCGGCCAGCGCTCCAGCGCGGCCAGCCAGGTGTCCTGTGCCAGCTCCTCGGCACGGCCGACATCACCGCCGAGCAGCCGCGCAAGGCGCGCGATCAATACCGGCGATTCCATCCGCCAGAGGGTTTCCAGGCGCTGGCTCAGGGCGGGCTCGGTCATGCGCCGATCACAGCACGCAGGCCGTGCCCGCACAAGCGCAAGCACTCATGCCTGGACAATCGGCTTGAAGCCGCCCCAGAACATGCGCCTGGTATCGAACGGCATGTCCTTGGGGCCGATGCTGGCCAGGCGCGGGTCGGCCATCACCTTGGCGTTGATACGGTCGCGCGCAGCGCGCGAGCGGAACACCACGAACGCGACGATGACCGTTTCCCCCGGCTTGGCCTTCACCGCGCGCGGGAACGAGGTGGACTTCCCGGGTTCGACATCATCGGCCACGCATTCCATGTACTGCAGCGCGCCGTGATCCTTCCAGACCGTGCCGGCCTTGCGGGCAAGGCGGCGGTAGTCGGCCACCTTGTCCTGCGGGCACGGCAGCACGTAAGCATCCACGTAAGCCATGGTTTTCCTCCTCGAGGCGCGCCGTCAGCCCGGCTCGCCCTCCATGTGTGCGATTTCCCACAGGTGGCCATCCAGGTCCTGGAAGCCGCGCTGGTACATGAAACCGTAATCGCGCGCCGGTTGCGGTTCGCTGCCACCGGCGGCCACCGCCTTGTCCACCATCACGTCCACCGCCTTGCGGCTGTCGGCCGACAGGCAGGTGATCACCTCGGTCTGCGCATGCGCATCGGCGATGCCCTTGTTGGTGAACTGCTGGAAGAACGGCTTGACCAGCAGCATCACGAAGATGCTCTCGCTGATGACCATGCAGGCGGCATCTTCGTTGGTGTACGCCGGGTTGAAGCTGTAGCCCAGCGCGCTGAAGAAGTCCTTGGACTGTTGCAGGTCCTGCACGGGCAGGTTGACGAAGATCATCTGCGGTTGCGGTGCGCTCATCGTTGCGGTTCCTGTGCGGGTGGTGGGTGATGGGGGGTGGAATGGATCAGGGCTGCTTCATGCAGTTGACCATCCACGGCTTGCCGTAGCGGTCGATCAGCATGCCCCAGCGATGGGCCCAGAAGGTTTCGGCAATGGGCATCTGCACCTGCCCGCCCTCGGCCAGCGCGGCAAACACGCGCTCGGCTTCCTCGATGCTGCCGACGTCGACATTGATCGTGGTCGACCCGCCCTCGCCGCCACCCGGGCCATCAGCCGCCATCAGGATCGCGCCGTCGATCTCCAGCTGGCTGTGCGCCACATGGTCGAGGGTCTCGGCGGGCATTTCATTGCAGCCCGGCGAGCCGTCGGAAGGCGGCATGTCGCGGTACTTCATTTCCGAGGTGACCTGGCCACCGAGGGCCTTGGCATAGAAGGCCATCGCATCGTGGGCCTGGCCGCTGAAGCCAAGGAAGGGAATCAGTTTCATGGCAGTGCTCCGTTGGGTGGAAGCGCCGGGGCATTCCCGGCGAAGGGTCGGGTCAATCCGATCAATCTGCGAGCTGTTCCCGCAGACGCTGTTCCTGCTGCTGTAATTCGGGAGTGAAGGCTTCGCCGAAATCCTCGGCGGTGATCAGCGGGCGCAGCTCGAGGGTGCCGCCGGCGCCGAACGGGGCGCGGCTGGCCCATTCGACGGCCTCGTCCAGCGAGCGCACGTTCCACAGCCAGAAGCCGGCGATCTGCTCGCTGGGCGGCCCGAACGGCCCGGCCTGCACCTGCGGGGCGGCGGCGCCAAAATGAATGCGGCGGCCGCGTGCGGTGGCGTGCAGGCCTTCGCCGGCGAGCATGATGCCGGCGGCGACGAGTTGTTCGTTGTAGGCGCCCATTTCGGCCAGTTCCGCTTCGCTGGGCAGGCGGCCGGCTTCGGAATCGGCGTTGGCTTTGACGATGACCATGACTTTCATGTGGGTCTCCCGTGGGCGGCGTTCTGCGTGCCCTTCATCTGGTACGACGAACCGGGGGGACGGGAATCGACAGGCCTCCTGGAAATTTTTTTCCTGCGCGGAAGGCGCGCCTGCGGCGGGGGATCGGCGAACGGCGGAGCCCCTCCGTGGTGGGTCATCTGCTGGGATTACTGGGGTGGGCCGGTCGGGGTGGGGGCGCGGGACACGCCGTGAACCCATCCATGGGGGCTCGTAGGCGCCATCCATGGCGCCTGCGGTCCCGCGCCCCCACCCCGACCGGCCCCGGACAGGTTCACGCGGCTGACCCACCCCGGAAGATCAAAAGAAAAAAGCAAAAGCAGAAGCAACGGCCAAAGCGGTGCGCTGGCGGCCTCGGCTGTGCGAGCGAAGCGACCCGCTTTTGCTCTTTTCTGTTGATTTTCCGTGGTGGGCGCGCGGGAACGTGTCCGTGGCCGGGAGGGTGGGTTGGCTGGGGGCGTGAGCCGCATGGATGCGGCGACCGAGCCTACAGGGACGTATTCACGGCGTCCCCCAGCCAACCCACCCTCCCGGCCAACCCTCAGTTTCCCCAGCTTTCAGCAACCCACCACGGAGGGGCCCCGCCGTTCGCCGATCCCCCGCCGCAGGCGGCCTTTCGCGCTGCAGCATGCCCGCAGGCAAACCTGCGCCATCATGGAACCCCGCCCCCGCCAGGACCGTGGCCATGCAGCAGTACCTGCTCCTCATCTACATCGAACCCGCCCTGCTGCAGGCCCTGCCCAGCGAAGAATTCAATGCCCTGATGCGCGACTGCCTCGCCCACGCCGATCAGCTGCAGGCCGAAAGCACCCTGCTCGCCGCGCAGAAGCTGCAACCCGTCGACACCGCCCAGACCCTGCGCGTGCGCGATGGCCACAGCCGCGTGCTCGATGGCCCCTTCGCCGAAACCCGCGAACTGCTGGCCGGCTTCAACCTCATCCGCGCACGCGACCGCGACGAAGCCATGCGCATCGCCCGCGATTTCCCGTGGGCGCGCTTCGGCAGCATCGAGGTGCGGCCACTGGAAGACATGGACGCCGAGCGCGAACGCTGCGGCGCACCGGCGGCGGCTATGGCAGCAGCCGCACCCTGATCTCGCGCCTGCCGATGCCTTCATTGCCGCTGTAGTCGCGCGCACTGCCACGGATGATGTACTCGCCCGGCGGCAAGGCAGCCGGCTGCCAGCGCCCGGTTTCCATCAGCCCGTCGCGCACGGTGTTGGTGGCCAGGTAACGGAACCGCGTGACCGCACTGCCATGCACGGTGATGCCACTGTCCGGCGCATAGGCCACCTTCACCGCCTGCTTCTGCGGCGGCATGCGGTTGAACACGATGTTCCAGCGCGGCTGCTCGTAGCCCTGCAGCGGCTGCCCGGCGGCGTCGAGGATCTGGTAGCCCACCTGGTACGGCCCCAGGCGGCGGCGCGGCAGGTTGTTGTCCACCTGGTCCCACGCTTCCACCACGATCTGCACGCCACGCCCCTGCCGGGCCAGCATCACCACGCCATCGCTGCCGGCGGCCAGCGGCTGATCGTTGTCATCCAGCAGGCCGACATCGGTGATGCGCGGTGCGAAGTGATCGGCGTAACCGGTGAAGCCCAGCGCCACCGCATTGGTCTCGAAACCGCTGGTGCCCACCTGCAGGTGCACGTGCGCCTGGCTGTTGATGCTGCCCAGGCGGTCGCCCACGTGGATGCGCGTGCCACGGCGCACGCGGATGCGCTCCAGCTTGCCGTCCTCGCTGTACAGCGGCTGCCAGCGCGCGTCGAACGGCTGGCCGGCGGGCGTGCGGCCCACCCGCATGTGGATGTAGTTCAAGCGCCCCACCGCCAGCCCTTCGGCCTGGCCACCCAGGCTCCAGGCCGCGATCGGACTGCTGATCTTGCCGTCGGCGATGGCCAGCACGGTCTGGCCGACGTCGCCGCGCACGTCGAAGCCGCCGTGCAGGTGGTGGCGGCTTTCGCCAGTGAAGGTGCCGCGCACTTCGCCCAGCGTGCCGACCACTTCATGCCAGCCCTCCTGCGGGGCCAGCGGCCAGCGACCGCCGGTGTCGGGCAACACGGCATCCGCGGCCGGGCCCACCAGCGCGGGTGCAGGCAGCGCGCCCACCGCCAGCGGGCGCACGCGGTGCATGCGATAGCCGGCGGCGTCGGCCACCAGCAGGCTGCCGTCGTCTTCCACGGCCAGCCCGCTGGGCCGGGCCAGGCGTGGCAGGCGGTCGTTGCCGAGCAGCGTGATCTGGTGGCCCTGCGGGGTCACCTGCACCAGGCGCCCGGCAAAATCACCCACGTACAGCACGCCATCGTGGGTCGTGGCCAGCGACAGGGGGCCGTTGATCACACCGCCGTTGCCGACCACGGTGCTGACCGTGCCATCGGCGCCGACGCGGCGCACCGCGTTGTTGAAGAAGTCGGCCACCAGCAGCGCACCGTGCGCATCGAAGGCCAGCGCCACCGGTGTGTCGAAGCGGGCCTCGCCAGCCACCGCATCGGCGAAGCCGGGGCGATCGCCACCGGCCACGGTACGCACGTTGCCATCGGTGCCGATCACCCGGATGCGGTCGTTCCAGGTATCGGCCACGAACACCTGGCCCTGCGCGTCCACGGCAATACCCATCGGGCCATCGAAGCGCGCCTGCGCCGCCGGGCCATCAGCGAAGCCCTGGGTGCCACCGGCCACGGTCGTCACCTGGCCATCGGTGCCGATGCGGCGGATCGCGTGGTTGCCGGTGTCGGCCACGTACAGGTTGCCGTGCGCATCGGCGGCAATGCCCGACGGCGTATTGAAGCGGGCCTGCAGACCCGGCCCATCGGCCAGGCCCTCGCCCTGCCCGGCCACCGTTTCAACGCGACCATCGGCCAGAAGGCGGCGGATGCGGTTGTTGTCGCCGGCATCGGTGAAGTACACGCTGCCATCGGCGCTGCGCAGCAGTGCATAGGGTTCGGCGAAACGCGCCTGGGCCGAGGCGCCGTCGCGGTCGCCTGGGTGGCCATCACCGGCCAGTGGCTCGATCTGCGCAGTCCAGGCCAGCGGCGTGGGTTGCGGGCCAACGGGCGCGTCCGGTGCCTGTGCGGGGCGTTCCCACCAGGTCGCGGCCAGCGCAGCTGCCGTTGCCACCACCACCACACCCACTGCCATCCATTGCCGCCGTGCCATCGCTCGCGTTCGCCCTGCCCTGAAAGAGGCCACGACGATAGACGTTCGACCGGGATATCGCCATGCCCGCAGGTCATGCCAGCCGCACCAACGCTTGCCCCGCACCCGCGCGCGGGTTCAAATCTGCAGGTACCCAAGGAAGGACATCGCCATGCCCTGCACGCACACCCTGCGCCGCCCTTTTCTGATTGCAGTGCTTGCACTGTACGCGGTCTCTCCGCTCTCCGCTGCCCCAGCGGCGCCACCGTCCGAACGCAGTGCCGATGCGGAGCTGTCTGATTATGAAGACGCATGGCTGGTCGCGCAGGCGGACGCCGGCAGCGGCAACCTGCTCGGCGCGATGCTTGCCGTGGAGCGCTTGATGGACGACCCGCGCCTGGATCGCTTGCCGCCCGCGCAGCAGGCGCTCAACGCGCAGATGGCCGGTACAGTGGCGGGCATGCAGGGCCAGCCGGAGCTCTCCCGTCGTTACCTGCAGCGAGGCCTGGCCGCGCAGCCCGACGATGCCGGTACGCTTGTCGCGCTGGTGGCCCTGGACATCAGCGAGAACAAGGCCGCGCAGGCCGTCGACCGTCTGGTCCAGGCCAGCATCCATTCCAGCCACCCCCTGGCGATCAACGAAGATGCAGTGGGCTACCTGCTGTACATGCTGCGCGATGCACCCGCACAGCGCCTGGCGGTGCTGCAGGCCCTGTTCGACAACAGCTGGAAGAGCTACGGCAGCGAACCCACCGAGCTGTGGCACGCGCTGGCGGAGCTGCAGATCGAACACGGCAAGGGCGGGCAGGTGCCCGCCACGCTGGCACGCATCGACACCCCGTTGGAACTGATCGCCCTGCGCAGCGACAAGCGCTTCGATCGCTACGTCGACCGGGGCGATGCGCGCTTCAACGTTGAAAATGCCGCGCAGCGGCAACTGGACAGGCTGCGGGTGGCCAGCCTGCTGGATCGTGCCATCAACGCACAGCTGAGTGCATTCGCGGATGCGCAACTGCTGGCCGGTGAACACAAACAGATCGTGCAGCTCACCGAGCCGATGGCACGGATGATCGAAGCGGGCAACCGTTTCTCGGACGAGGAAGCAGAGTGGCTGGCGTGGCTGCTGAACACTCGCATGATGGCCCTGCGCCGGCTCGGCCATATCGACCAGGCCCTGGAAGCCGCGCGCCTGGCCCAGCAGGTCGGCACGCTCACCCAGGAACACGCCGAGCACACGCTCAATCTGGCGTCCATGCTTTCGATCACCGGCCATAAGGAAGAGAGCCAACAGGTACTGGCCAGCGTCGACGACCTCAGCCCGTACGGCCAGGCAGTACGTGCCTATCTGCAGTTCACTTCAGCGCTGGATCGCGCGGACACAGCCACCGCCGACCAGGCCCGCGCGACGATCATCGGCCTACGCGACGAGGCCGCGCTCATCCATCGCGAAATGCTCATCGATGACGGTGATCTGGATGGGGCTGCCGCCGTTCTGATCGCGCAGCTGGAGTCGACCGAGGAACGCAGCAGCACCCTCCTCAGCCTGCAGGACATGCGCGTCTACCCCTCGCTGCCGGCCGAAGCACAGAGCGATGAACGCTGGCGCGCACTGAAGAAGCGCGCCGATGTACAGGCGGCAATCGCGCGGGTAGGCCGCATCGAGCAGTACGCACTGTCCAGTGGCGACACCTCGCGCTGAGGCCCGGGCTGCGGCCCGGCCACCACCACGCTTCGCGTCGAGCCGGGCTACTTCGCCGGCACTTCGCTGCGGATGCCCATCGCTTCCCGATAGCGCGCGTACAGCGCCATCACCTTGTCCACGTAGGCCAGGGTTTCGGCATACGGCGGCACGCCCTTGTAGCGGGTCACCGCACCGATGCCGGCGTTGTAGGCGGCCGCCGACAGCGCGCGATCGCCGTTGTAGCGCCGCAGCAGCGCACGCATGTAGCGGGCACCGCCGTCGATGGACTGCTGCGGCGAGAACGGATCACGCACGCCGTACTCCAGCGCGGTATCGGGCATCAGCTGCATCACCCCCTGCGCGCCCTTGCTGGAGACGGCCAGCGCATCGAAGTTGCTCTCGGCATGGGCGATCGCGCGCAGCCAGGCGTCGTCGACACCGGTAGCCTTGGCGGCCGCCTTGAACTGCTTGGCATGCTGGGCCAGCTGCGGCTTGCCGACCCTGCCCAGGCCTTCGTGGGCCGGCTCACCGGGCGGGGTGGCGACGGTGAATTTCAGGAACACGCGCGAACCGGGCAGGTTGCGGGTGGAATAGACCAGCGCTCCGTCCTGCTCGCGTTCGTACAGCACGCCGCTGAACACGCCCATGTTGCCCCACAGGTTGGGGGCCTGGATGGCGTTGTCGTCGATCTCCTTCGGCGTACAGCGCGAGCCCGGCTCCGGCGCGGTGGCCAGGCTGACCGTGTTGCCCTGCACGCAGCGGTAGACCGTACGGGCGCTGGCCAGGCCCGGCAGCAGCAACAGCGCAATGAGGACAAGGCGGAGGGTCATGGCGGCCGGATGATCCGGCCGCGCCCGCGAAATTCTGGTGAATCCCGGTAGAGTCGACCGTTGGTCGACTGCTCTCCCGATCAGAACGCGAAAACCCCGCGCTGCGCGCGATAGTCGACCAACGGTCGACTCTACCCCGCCCGCCTCCGCAGCCAATACCCCGCGCCCAGCAGCACGAACCAGACCGGGCTGGCCACCAGGGCCTGGCGGGTGTCGGCCTGCAGGCTCAGCAGCACCAGCACGCCGGCGAAGAACACCAGGCACGCCCAGCACATGGTGACGCCGCCGGGCATCTTGAAGATCGACGCCGCATGGCGTTCCGGGTAGCGGCGGCGGTAGACCATGTAGGCCACCAGGATCAGCGACCAGACGAAGATGAAGAGCACCGTCGCCAATGTCGTCACCAGGGTGAAGGCGGTCACCAGGTTCGGGATCAGGTAGATCAGCAGGGTGCCGCCCAGCAGGCACAGGCACGAGAACAGCAGGCCGCGGGCCGGCACCGCCGCGCGCGACAGGCGCGACAGGCCGCGCGGGGCGTGGCCCTCTTCGGCCAGGCCGTACAGCATGCGGCTGGTGGAGAAGATGCCGCTGTTGGCCGACGAGGTGGCCGAAGTCAGCACCACGAAGTTGATCAGGCTGGCCGCGGCGGGAATGCCGGCCAGCACGAACAGCTGCACGAACGGGCTCTTGTCCGGCACCACCTGGCGCCAGGGCGTCACCGCCATGATCGCCACCAGGGCCAGCACGTAGAAGATGATGATGCGCACCGGGATCGAGTTGATCGCCTTGGGCAGGTTGCGCTCCGGGTCAGCGGTTTCGGCGGCGGTGGTGCCCACCAGCTCGATGCCGACGAAGGCGAACACCGCGATCTGGAAACCGGCGAAGAAGCCGACCAGGCCCATCGGGAACATGCCGCCGTCATTCCACAGGTTGGACAGCGAAGCGGTATGCCCGCTGGGCGAGGTGAAGCCCCACGCGACCAGGCCGGCACCGGTGATGATCAGCGCGCAGATGGCCACGATCTTGATCAGCGCGAACCAGAATTCCATTTCGCCGAACAGCTTGACCGTCACCAGGTTCAGGCCCAGCAGCAGCATCACGCACAGCAGTGCGGGTATCCATGCCTGCAGTTCAGGGAACCAGAACTGCGCATAGGCGGCGATGGCGATGACATCGGCGATGGCGGTGACGATCCAGCAGAACCAGTACGTCCACCCGCAGAAGAACCCGGCCCAGGGGCCGAGCAGATCGGTGGAAAAATCGATGAAGGATTTGTACTGCAGGTTGGACAGCAGCAGCTCGCCCATCGCCCGCATCACGAAGAACAGCATCGCGCCGATGATGAGGTAGACGAACAGGATGGACGGGCCGGCCAGGCTGATGGTCTTGCCCGACCCCATGAACAGGCCGGTACCGATGGCACCGCCGATGGCGATCAGTTGCAGGTGGCGGTTGGACAGGCTGCGGCGCAGGTGTTCGGGGGGCGTGGCGGGCTCGGTCATGGGCGCGGGAAGGGGCGGGTGAAGTTCCCGACGTTAGTCCTCTGCGGCGCCGAGCGCCAGCGTCCCGCTGGGTGGACGCGTCAAATCTCAGCGCTTTCATCCCAATACGTCCCCTTGGTGGCCCCGCCCATTTCCCCCGGCGCTGCAACATGCTCAGATAGCGCATCCGACCAAGGACCGGCCCGCCATGCGCAGCGCCCTGCCCCGCCCGCTGGAAACCCTGCCATGAGCCGCCTGGGCGTCATCATCGGGGCGACCCTGCTGGCGATCCTGATGGCCATCGTGCCGATCGCCGCGATGGTCTATGCCACCTGGAACAGCGCCGTCGGCCTGGAACAGCGGCGCCTGCACGAGATCGCCGAACGCGCCCTGCGTCGCGCCGACGTCTCCTACCAGGAATCGCTGGCCGTGCTGAAGTCCGCCGAAGCGTCGCGCCTGCCCCCGTGCAGCGCCGCGCACGTGCGGCGCCTGCAGACGCTGGTGATGACCACGCCCTCGGTCGACCAGATGGGTTATTTCGAGGCGGGCAAGCTGCGGTGCACCTCGTGGGGTGCGTTCGAGGGGGATGTCGCCCAGCCCACCCCGGACCATGTCACCAGCGATGGGGCCGGCATCAAGGTGGACGTGCGCCCGCAGGCCACCGAGCAGCGCAAGGTGCTGTCCATCCTGTACGGCTCCTACGACACGCTGGTCGACCCGCGCCGTTTCGTCGATGTCATCGCCGACCCGCAGGTGCGCCTGGCCCTGGCCAGCCCCGACGGTCGCCTGCTGTCCAAGCAGAGCGGCATCGACGAGGCCCTGCTGGCGCGGCTGCTGCGCGAGCCTGGCGAGGGCCTCGACAACGACATCCTGTACGCCACCGCCCGCAACAACGAGTGGCTGGCCATCGCCACCGGGCCGCGCACCGCGCTGGCGGCCACCTTCCGCCAGCAGGCCTGGCTGTTCGTGCCGGTGGGGCTGCTGCTGGCCGGCATCGGCACCGGCGTGGTGATCTGGCTGTCGCGCCGCCGCCTCTCGCTGCGTGGCGAGCTGGCCATCGCCATCCGCCGCCGCGAGCTGTACCTGCACTACCAGCCCATCATCGAGCTGGAGACCGGCATCTGCGTCGGCGCCGAAGCCCTGGTGCGCTGGCAGCGCCCCGACGGCACCCAGGTGCGGCCGGACATCTTCGTGCCGCTGGCCGAGGAACACGGTCTGATCACCGCGCTCACCGACTTGGTGATCGAGAACGTGGTGTCGGACATGCGGGACCTGCTGGTGCAGGACCGCAGCGCACACATCGCCATCAACCTCGCGGCCGAGGACATCATCAGCGGCCGCGCGTTGAAGTCGATCACCCAGCGCATGGCCGGCAGCGGCATCCTGCCGCAGCAGATCTGGCTGGAAGCCACCGAACGCGGCTTCCTTGATGCTGACCGTGCACGCACCATGCTGGCCGCTGCGCGCCGCGCCGGCCACAGCATCGCCATCGACGATTTCGGCGTCGGCTATTCCAGCCTGCAGTACCTGGAACAGCTGCCGCTGGATGCGCTGAAGATCGACAAGTCGTTCGTCGATGCCATCGGCACCGAGAGCGCCACCAGTCCGGTCACCCCGCACATCATCGACATGGCCAGGGAACTGGGCCTGTGGGTGGTGGCCGAAGGCGTGGAAACCGAACCGCAGCTGGCCTACCTGCACAGCCAGCAGGTGCAGTTCGGGCAGGGCTGGCTGTTCTCGCGCCCGTTGCCGCGCGATGCGTTCATCGCCTTCCACCACCAGCGCCAGCAACGCTACGGCGCCGCGCGCGAGGACATGCAGAACCCACGCAGCGTGCCGATCGAACAGGCCGGCGCGGAAGAATGACGGCCAACGGCGGAGCCCCTCGCGGCGGGGCGGCGTGCGCAATGATCGCGCGCTTGGCCGGGGCGGTGGCACATTGCTGCGGCGTCACACCACGGAATCAACAGAAAGAGCAAAGGCAAACGCGGTTCGCTGCGCTCAGTAGATCCACGCCATGCGTGGATGACGCCGCCCTGGTAGTGCCGGCCGCTGGCCGGCAACCCCACGCAACCGCCGCTACGCCCAGGCCTTCGGCCTCACCCACAACCACGCCGCGCACACGGCCAGCAACAGCAGCGGCAACCACGCCAGCTGCCCTGCGCCGACCGACTGCAGCACCACGCCACCCGCCACGCCGCCTGCGGCAATCGCCAGGTTCCAGCCGGTCACCAGCATCGACTGCGCCAGGTCGGCCGCGGCACCGGCACGGCGGGCCACGGCGGTCTGGAACAGCGTCGGCACCGCGCCAAACGCCACGCCCCACAGCACGCTGGCCAGCAGCAGCACCTGCGGCACGCCCGGCCACAGCAGCAGCGCCGCCACCGCCAGCACGAAACCGGCCACCGCCGCCCACACCAGCGCGCGCAGGTGGCGATCCACGCCCCAGCCCGCAATGCCGATGCCGGCAACGGCGGCCACGCCAAAGGCCAGCAGCACGCGGTCCAGCCAGTGCTGCGCGTTGGCCAGGATCGCCAGCGGCTCGATGTAGGTGTACAGCACGTTGTGCGCCAGCACGTACAGCGCCATCACCAGCAGGGTGCTGCGCACGCCGGGCAGGCGCCACACCGTGCCCAGCGGCACCCGCTGGCCGCCGCCCGCCGCCGGCAGCGAAGGCACCGCCCAGCGCACCCAGCCCAGCAGCAGCACCGCCAGCAGCGCCATCAGGCCGAACGCCCAGCGCCAGCCGATCTGCTGGCCCAGCAGCGTGCCCGCCGGCACGCCCAGCGACAACGCCAGCGGCGAACCCACCATCGCCACCGCAATCGCCCGCCCCTGCAGCGCGGGCACCACCATACGCGCGGCATAGCCCGCCACCAGCGACCACAACAGGCCCGCACCCACGCCTGCCAGGAAGCGCACCACCAGCAGCAGCGTGTAGTTGCTGGTCAGCGCCGTCAGTGCGTTGACCAGCACGAAGCCGGCAATCGCCGCCAGCAGCAACGGCCGGCGGGGCAGCCGCTGGGTCAGCGCCGTCATGGGCAACGCCGCCAGCACCGACCCCAGTGCATACACGCTCACCAGCTGGCCCACGGCCGCATCGCTCACGCCCAGGCTCTGTCCCATCGGCCGCAGCACGCCCGCCGGCAGGGTCTCGGTCAGCAGGGTGATGAAGCTGCCCCCGGCCAGGGCTAGCAGGCCGTTCCACGGCAACCGCGTTGCTTCACCTGCGGGCGACGATGCGTCGATGGCATGGCCGCTCATTGCGCCGCCTCCAGATCGCGGTACACCGCATCGCGCAGGTCATCGACGAACGCACCGTGCATGCCCTCGTACAGGGTGTTGGTGAGCGCCACCACGCTGAGGCCACGCGCCGGGTCGACGAACCAGCTGTGGCCGTAGGCACCGCCCCAGCGCCACGTGCCCACGCCCTGCGGCGTGCCTGAGGCGGCCGGGTCGCGCAACACCGCAAAGCCGAGGCCGAAGCCCCAGCCCGGCGGATCGGCCGGCCCCTGCCCGCCCACCTGCGGGCGGCCCATCTCGGCCACCAGCGTTGGCGGCAGCACGGTAGACGCCTGCACATCGCGCAGGGCCTCCAGCACGGTCATCACGTCATCGGCGCTGCCGATCAGGCCAGCGCCCGCCGAGGCATAGCGGCTGGCATCGGTAGCGCGTGCCAGGCTGTACTCGATGCCCACGGTGCCATCGAACGGCGCGACGATCTCGCCCTCCTGCAGGCGATGCGGCTGCGGCACATCACTGGCATAGGCGGTGGCCAGCCGCGCGCCCTGCGCGGTGCTGAAGCCGGTATCGCGCAGGCCCAGCGGCTGCGCCAGCAGGCGATCGAACAGCTGCTGCAGCGTCTGCCCGCTCGCCGCTTCGGCCACGGCACCGGCCACATCCACGCCCAGCGAATACAGCCACTGGCTGCCCGGTGCGAACAGCAGCGGTACCTGGCCGATGCGCTGCACGTTGTCCTGCAGGCTAAGCGGATTCGCGTCCATGCCATCGCTGACGCCGGCACGCGCATACGGCCCTGCGGCGTCGGCTTCGAGGAAGCGGTAGCCCAGGCCACTGCTATGGCTCAGCAGCTGCCGCAGGCTGATCGGCGGCACGCTGCCATCGGCCAGCGCCGGGCGGAACGTCGGCAGCCAACGCTGCACCGGCGCATCCAGATCGAGCACGCCGTCGGCCACCAGGCGCAGGATCACCGTGGTCAGCAGCGGCTTGCTCACCGATGCCAGGCGGAACAGCTGGTCGCGCTGCATGGGCGTACCCGCCTCGCGGTCGGCCAGGCCGCTGGCGCTGGCATGGCGCAGCACGCCGTGTTCGCGCACCAGCACCACCGCACCCACCAGGCGCTGCGGGCCTGCTGCAGCACGTGGGCCACGCCGGGCAGTGTGGGCGTGGAGGCATCGACAGGAAGAGCATTCATGGGGCAATCCTTGGGGGGAGGGCCGCCACCTTAGGCAGCGCGCGCCGCTGCAAAAAGCGGGGCGGCGCTCCGCGCTTCGCGGACCGGCAGGTCCGCAATCGGCGCCCTGCACGGACAGCGCGGGCCGGCTGCCAGCGCAGCGGTGTTGAACCGCAGTGTTGCAACGGCCACCTAGCCGCACGCTGCAACTGGCCCTACCCTGCGGTTTTCCCGCTGCGCCGCCCATGTCCGTCCTCGACAACCTCGCCAACCTGCAGACCTTCGTGCATGCCGCCGACACCCGCAGCTTCGTCGAGACCGGCCGCCTGCAGGGCATCTCCGCCTCGGCTGCCGGCAAGTGCGTGGCACGGCTGGAGCACGCGCTGGGCGTACGCCTGTTCCACCGCAGCACGCGCAGCATCACCCTCACCGCAGAAGGCCAGCTGTTCCTGGCGCGCTGCCGCCGCATCCTCGCCGAGCGCGATGCTGCACGCACCGAACTGGCCCAGCCGCACGCCGCACCCAGTGGCACGCTGCGCATCAGCCTGCCGCTGGTCGGTGACCTGACCCTGCCGTTGCTCGCCGATTTCATGGCCGCCTATCCGGACATCCGCCTCGATCTGGATTTCAGCGACCGCCTGGTCGATGTCATCGAGGAAGGCTTCGATGCCGTGCTGCGCGTCGGCGAGCCCAGCGATTCGCGGATGAATGCCCGGCGCCTGGGCGTGTTTCCACGGCGCATCGTCGCCTCACCGTCCTACCTGCAGCGGCGCGGCGTGCCCAAGGCCCCCGCCGACCTGCTGCAGCACACCCTGCTGCACTACAAATTCCCCAGCAGCGGCAAGCTAGAGCCGTGGCCGGTCCAGTGGCCGGACGAACAGGCTGCGCAGGACCTGCCGGTGCACATGGTCGCCAATACCATCGAAGCGCGGGTGGAGCTGGCCCTGCGCGATATCGGCCTGGCCTTCGTGCCGGTGCACTCGGTCCGCGATGCCCTCGCCGAGGGCCGCCTGGTCACCGTGCTCGATGAGCACGTGCATTCCTGCGGCACCTTCCACCTGCTGTGGCCCTCCGGCCGCCACGTGCTGCCGAAGCTGCGGGTGTTCATCGATTTCATCAGCGTGCGGCTGGATACCGTCCCGTAGCCCGGTAGATCCACGCCATGCGTGGATGACGGGGGCATCGCCACGACGATTCAGTAGATCCACGCCATGCGTGGATGAAGGGGCATCGCCACCGCGACCATTCAGCCACCAGCGTTATAATCCCCCCTCATTCCTCCAAGAGGCTCGCGACCGATGCGCCAGTGATGCCGCCGTCTTTCCACTAGACGGCCCGACTCTTCCCGCCCCTGTGCGCAGGGGAGAACCAGGCATCCCATGGAGGTCGCATGACCACGCATTCCCTCGCGCTCGATCGCGTGTCCTATCGGTTGGCCGATGGCCGATCGCTGTTTTCCGAACTGTCGTTTTCCTTTGAACCGGTGGCCACCGGCCTCGTCGGCGCCAATGGCACCGGCAAGAGCGTGCTCGCGCGCCTGCTGGCCGGGCAACTGCTGCCCGACAACGGCCAGGTACGCAGCAGCGGCCGGGTCTTCCTGCTGCCCACGCCCGGCTACCCGCCACGCGGCTCGGTCGGCGAACTGGCCGGCGTCGGTGATGCACTGGCAGCGCTGGCGCGCATCGAAGCCGGCAGCATCGACGAAGCGGACTTCGCCTGCGTCGGCGACCGCTGGGACCTGCGCGAACGCCTGCAGCAGCAATGGCATGCCCTCGGCCTGCCCGATGACCTGCAGCCCACCCAGCCAGCCGCACGCCTCAGTGGCGGCCAGGCCATGCGCGTGGCCCTGTCCGGCGCATGGGCCAGCGGTGCCGACTGGCTCATCCTCGACGAGCCCAGCAATCATCTGGATGCGCGCAACCGCCAGCAGCTGTACCAGCAGCTGCAGCGCTGGCCAGGCGGGCTGCTGGTCATCAGCCACGACCGCGAACTGCTGGCCAACATGCAGCAGATCGTGGAACTGGATGGACGCGGGCTGCACCGCTATGGCGGGCCCTGGCAGCACTATGCCGACGCGCGCGCGGCCGAGCGCGATGCCGCCGCCGCGCAGCTCGACCATGCCCGCGCGCAGCACCGCCAGCAGCAACGCAGCGCGCGCGAACAGCACGAACGCCAGCAGCAGCGGCAAGCGCGCGGCAACCGCGATGCCAAGCAGGCCAACCAGGCACCGATCCTGCTGGGCGGGCAGAAACAGCGTGCGGAGGCCACCCAGGGCCGCGCGCAGCAGATCCACGCCGACCGCCTGCAGGCCAGCGCGCAGCAGCTGCGCAGTGCGGCGGCAGCCGTGCAGGCCGCCCCCGAACTTGCCCTGTTTGCCAGCGATGGCGAGCGTGGCAGCGCGCGCCTGCTGCAGGCACACGATCTCGTGCTGCCGCACGGTTGCAGCGCACCGCTGCAGCTGGAGATCCGCCGTGGCCAGCGCATCGCCGTGGTGGGCGACAACGGCAGCGGCAAATCCACCCTGCTGCGCGTACTGGCCGGGCAGCTGCAGGCGCGTGCGGGCGAGGTGCAGCGGCATGCACCGCTGGCCCTGCTCGACCAGCAACTGCTGGCCCTGGCTGGCGAGCGCAGCATCCTCGACACCGTGCAGGCGGCCAACGCGGCCGCCGACCCGGCCGAGCTGCGCACACGGCTGGCCCTGCTCGGGCTGGATGCACACCGCATCCAGCGCCCCGCCAGCAGCCTCAGCGACGGCGAGCGGGTGAAGGGTGCCCTGGCCAGCGTGCTCTACGCGCAACCGGCACCGCAGCTGTTGCTGCTGGACGAGCCCGGCAACGCGCTGGACCTGACGGCACTACAGGCACTGGAATCGCTGCTGGGTGCGTGGGAAGGCGGACTGGTGATGGTCAGCCATGACACCCACCTGCTGCGCGCGTTGCGGCCAACGCAGGTGCTGCAGGTCGACGGCGATGGCTGGCAGTGGCGCGACGCGTTGTAGAGCCACGCCACGCGTGGCTGCTTCTGCCCTCAGCGCTTCCACACCGGAAACGCCTGCGGCAACTGCTGCCACAACAACGGCCCCGCGCGCAGTTCGCTGTCGTTGAGCAGGCACGCATCCAACGCCGCGCGCACCGCACGCTCATCCATGTGCACGCCAATCACCACCAGCTCCTGCCTGCGGTCGCCCCAGAGCGGGTGCCAGAGGCGGGCCATCGCCGCGTGTGCCTCGCCATCCGGGAATTCCTCCCGCTCCGGCAGCGGCGCGCTCCAGCAGTCGGCCTGCTGCCGCGCCCAGCCCAGGTCGCTGTACGGCAGCGGTGTCGGTGGCAACAGCGGCGTGGTGTCCTCATTGCCGGCACGCACGCGCTCGCGCGCCGCGTACCAGAAGCCAGCCGCCTGCGTACGCGTCGCCGCACCTACGCTGCTCAGTTCGCCCACCCAGTCCATGCGGTTGGCCAGCCAGAACCAGCCCTTGCTGCGGATGACCCCGGGCATGCCCTCTTGCAGCGCGCGTGCGAAACGCCCCGGGTGGAACGGCCGGCGCGAGCGATAGACGAAGCTGCCGATGCCATACTCCTCGGTCTCCGGCGTGTGCTCGCCGCGCAGTTCCTTCACCCAGCCCGGCGCACGCTGCGCGCGCTCGAAGTCGAAGCGTCCAGTGTCCAGCAGCTCGCGCAGGGGCACATCGCCAAATGAAGACAGCAGCAGCTTCGCATCGCGGTTCAGGCCGCGCAGCACTGCCAGCGTGTCCTGCAGCACGTCCTCATCGGCCTGGTCGACCTTGCTCACCACGATCACATCGGCAAACTCCACCTGCTCGCACAGCAGGTCCACCACGCCGCGGTCATCGTCCGGGCCGGCCTGCTGGCCATGCTCGGCCAGGCGCAGGGTCGATCCGAAATCAGCGAGGAACGCACTGCCATCGACCACGGTCACCATCGTGTCCAGGCGCGCGATGTCGCTCAGGCTGAAGCCCTGTTCGTCGCGTACGGCGAAGGTGGCAGCCACCGGCATGGGCTCGCCGATGCCAGTGGATTCGATCAGCAGGTAGTCATAGCGCCCGGCATCGGCCAGGCGGCGTACTTCCTGCAGCAGGTCGTCGCGCAGGGTGCAGCAGATGCAGCCGTTGCTGAACTCCACCAGCGTTTCCTCGGTGCGGCGCAGCTCGGCACCACCGTCGCGCAGCAGCTGCGCATCGATGTTGACCTCGCTCATGTCGTTGACGATGACCGCCACGCGCAGGCCATCGCGGTTGCGCAGGATCTGGTTGAGCAACGTGGTCTTGCCGGCCCCCAGGAAGCCGGACAGCACGGTGACCGGCAGGCGGCGGTCGGCGCGGGAAACAGGGTTCATGCGGGGCGAGGGGCTGCGGATGGAAATGTTACTATATAACATTAAGCGGTCACGACGCAGCCGGCGGACTGCCGGCCAGCGGCCGGCACTACCGGGTCATTTGCCGTAGCGGCGCAGCAGTTCCACCAGTACTTCGGCTTCCGCCGCCCGCTGCTGCGGGTCTTCGGCAGCCACCACGTGTTCCTGCAGGTGCTCGTGCAGCAGCTCCATCAGCAGGCTGTGCGCCGCGCCACGCACGGCGGCCACCTGCACCAGCACGTCCGCGCAGTCGCCCGCCGCGCCCTCCGGGCGGTCCAATGCCTGCTCCAGCGCCGCCACCTGGCCGCCGATGCGGCGCACCCGGGTCAGCAGTTGTTTCCGGTTCTTGTGTACATGTGCCATGGACGTATCGTATACCCTATGGGGGTATCCTTCCACTCATGAATGCCCCCATGCACCTGGACGCCCTCGCCGCCTCCCGCCGCCACGACCATCGCTTCGACGACGGCAATCCACTGGCCGAACGCAATACCCGCCGTGCCATGTGGCTCACCGTCAGCATGATGTTCATCGAGATCTTCGGCGGCTGGTGGTTCAACTCCATGGCCGTGTTGGCCGATGGCTGGCACATGAGCTCGCACGCACTGGCGCTCGGCCTTTCGGTGTTCGCCTACCGCTGCGCACGGCGCTATGCGCACGACCCGCGCTTTGCCTTCGGCACGTGGAAGATCGAGATCCTGGCCGGCTACACCAGTGCCATTGCCCTGCTCGGCGTGGCCGCGCTGATGGCCGTGCAGTCGCTGCAGCGCCTGTGGGTGCCTGCGCCCATCCATTACGACGAGGCCATCCTCATCGCCGTGGTCGGCCTGGGAGTGAACCTGCTGTGCGCGTGGTGGCTGCATGACAGCCCGGGCCATGCCCACCACCATCACGGCCACGGGCATGGCCACGCGCATGGACGCGACCACGACCATGACCACCACGATCACGCGCACGGTCATGCCCATGGCCACGACCTCAACCTGCGCTCGGCCTACATGCATGTGCTGGCCGACGCCGCGACCTCGGTGCTGGCCATCGTTGCGCTGCTTGGCGGCAAGCTGTGGGGCGCCGCCTGGCTGGACCCGGTGATGGGCCTGGTGGGCGCCGTGCTGGTGACGGTCTGGGCCGTCGGCCTGCTGCGCGACAGTGGCCGCGTGCTGCTGGATGCGCAGATGGACGCGCCGGTGGTCGCGGAAGTACGCGAAGTGATCGAACAGGGGCCCTGGCCGGCACGCCTGGCCGATCTGCATGTGTGGCAGGTGGGCCGTGGCAAGTACGCCGTGGCTGCCAGCGTGGTCACCAGCGATGTCGATCTGGATGCCGACTTGCTGCGCCAGGCGCTCGCCGTGCACGAAGAACTGGTACACGTGACGCTGGAAATCCATCGCACAGCGTGACGCTGCGGTTCTTTCCTGTAGAGCCGCCTACAGCTTGAACAGCATCCGCAACAGGTAGAGCTTCAACGGCAGCGCGCTCAACAGCGCGCCGCCGATGCCCAGCCACGCATGGCGCTCATCCCGCGCCCGCGCCGCCACGGCCAGCCCCAACCCAACCACTGCCGAGGCCAGCACCCCCACGCTCAGCCCGGCCGCCGGTGCGCTGCCGCCAAAGGCCAGCGCCGCCAGCCAACCCGCGCCCCACCCGGCCAGCAGCCCCAGCCAGCTTGCCAACCCGCACCACGGTGCCTTGCCCTGTGCCATCGCAGCTCCCCGGTTCTTGCCGATTATCGGTACGGGCAGGCCCTGCCCTCGCCCTACACTAGCTGCACCTGCCCCGTCGGGACATCCCATGCGCGCGCTCCGCCTGCTGCTGCCCGGCACCCTCCTGCTGCTGGGCGCCTGTTCCGGCGATACCCAGCTGCCGTTCTCCTCCGATCCCCTGCAGGGCTGCTTCACCACCAGCACGCGCAAACCCGCCGAGTTCCGCATCGACAAGGAAGGCGGGCAGTACTTTGTCTCCTTCGAGCGCGACGGCCACTGGCAGCGCGAGCCCAACGCACTGACCCAGGCCAGCCGCACCGACATCGCCCGCTACTTCCGCGACGATGCCGAACAGATCGACAGCGCCCTGATCCGCCGCGCTGGCGGCTTCGGCCTGTTCCACACCAAGCGGGGCGCCTCGCTGAAGGCCAAGGCGGGCGACAGCGACTACATGGCCCTGCTGCTGATCGGTGCCGGGCCGGTGTATGCGGTGAAGTGCGAATGATCTGCAACTTTCCTGATGGTATTGCGCTGCTGCAGACCCGAGGCTGGCCGCTTTTGGGGCCACGCCATGCTGCTGTCGCTGCTCTTTGCCGTCGTGCCGGTCACCACCACCGGCGCCTATGACGAGGTGCACCAGACCGACGATGGCCGCACGCTGGTACTGCGTACGATTGACTGGGAAACGGACGACGGGCAGCGCACGCGGGTCACCGTGCACTGGCAGCTGCTGGACGACGGCAGCATGCAGTATGAGTACTCGCGGCAGCCACCCGCGACCCAGGCCGTGCATCGCCGCGCCTGCGCGCTGCAGGGCGGTAGTCCTTCCGAAGGTGCCAGTTTTCTCGCTAGCCCGGGCACCACGCACGGCTTTGGCTGCAGCAGTTCCCCCTGACAGAGACCCGGCCTGTCCCTGCAGGGCTCACGGCCGGTCGGGTACCATGCCCTCCCCCGCCCAGCCCCGGTATCCGCCGTGACCCATTACACCGGCCCCCTGCTCACCCGCGACAGCGCCGATGCCCTGCGCCGCGCGCACGACAAGGGTGCCGCCGACTGGCAGGGCTCGCTCGACCTGGGCCGCAGCCAGGATACCGTCGGCCTGGACGCCGAGGGCTTCAATTTCCGCGGCCGGCCGTACCCGTGGCCGGGCAAGCTGAAGGACCGCACGCTGTACTACTGGGATGGCGAGGACTTCGCGCCGATCTCGCGCTTCAGTGGTTCGCTCATCAAGCTGGTGCCCACCGAGTGGGGCGCACCCACCTTCGAGATCGATGGCATCAAGATGCTGCCGACCTCCAAGCTGTCGCCGTTCGAGGATGCCCGCCGCAAGGTCGAACTGGTCGCCCCGGCAGGTAAATCCATCCTCGATACCTGCGGTGGCCTGGGCTACTTTGCCGCCTGTGCGCTGGAAGCCGGCGTCGGCCAGATCCGCTCGTTCGAAAAGAACGCCGACGTGATGTGGCTGCGCACGCTCAACCCGTGGTCGCCCGACCCGGAGTCGGCCGCCGCCGGTGGCCGCCTGCAGTTCGGCCAGGGGGATGTCTCGCAGCAGATCGAACAGGTGGCCAGCAACAGCGTCGATGCCATCCTGCACGACCCGCCGCGCTTCGGCATCGCTGGCGAACTGTATTCGCAGGCGTTCTACGACCACCTCGCGCGCGTCATCCGCAAGGGAGGCCGCCTGTTCCATTACACCGGTGCGCCGAACAAGCTGACCAGCGGCCGCGACGTACCGCGCGAAGTCGCCAAGCGCCTGGAAAAAGCAGGCTTCAAGGCCGAACTGGCGCTGGACGGCGTGCTGGCCGTCAAGCGCTGACGGCTAGCGGCCGGCCGTCATTCGTAATCGACCCTGGCCAGCGTCTTCACCCATTGCGGCACTGCCGGCTCGTTGCCGTAGTACGCCTTCGGCTTCTTCTCGGCCATCGCCCAGCGGTGCAGCCAGCTGGGGCCATAGCGGCCATCGTAGCCCTCGGTGCCACGCGCATAGGCCGGGTCGCGCAGCGCCTCTTCCAGCGAAATGAAGCGATAGCCGCGGCGCTTGGTGGCGGCCACCAGTTCGGCAAACGTTGCTGCATTGAGCTCGTTGGCATGCATCAGCCACACCTGCGGCAGGGCATATCCCAGCAACGCCTGCGACTGCTGCTCGTAGTAGTCCAGCTTGTTCAGCATGTACGGCACGTAGCCCTTGCGCAGGCGCGCCAAGGTGGCCGCTCGCTCGGGTGAATCCGGCTGTTCGTTCATCACGTTGGCGTAAGCGAACGCCCAGACCCATTCGCCGTTGTCGACGGTCACCGGTGCAATGCGGTACCCGTGCTCGGCGAAGAACGTGTCCATCACCGCACGGTCCTGCGGCGTGCGGCCCGCCCGCAGGTACGGATGGCGCATCCACTGCGGCACCTGGCCGCGCTCGGCCAGCAGCGGCTTCAGTACGTCCTCGCCGCGCAGGAAATCCTGCTGGAACGCGGCCACGCCCTTGGCGTTCAGATCCATGTGCGACCAGGTGTGGTTGCCCAGCACGTAGCCGGCATCGCGCCAGTCGCGCAGCATCTGCACCCGCGCCGGCTGCACCACGCCATCCACTTCCAGCTTGTTGCCGTTGACAAAGCCCACCACCGGCACGCCCGCCTGATGCAGCTGCGCCATCAGCGCCTCATGACGCGCCTGCAGATCAGGCGGCACGATCTCGTCCAGGCGTGCCCACGGCAGGTCGTCGATGGTCACCGCGATACGGCGATCCACATCAGCGGCCTGCGCCACCAGCGAAAGCAGCAACAACGGCACGGCACGCAGCAACGAACGCATCAGTACATCCGGTTTCCGGCGGGAACCGACACTCTACCTGCGCTCACCGCGCCACAGCCACACCCCCATCACCAGCGCGACCAGCAGCGTCGCCGCCAGCACCATCGCCAACCGCCCGGGGTTGTGCAGCAGGCCCGCGCTGCTGCCCATGAACAGCGCGAAGGCCTGCTGCGGCACCTGCGCAAGGGGCACGTCCGCATTGGCCGGGTCCAGCGCGCAGACCACCGGCGCCAGCTTCACCATGCGTGCCCAGGCAGTTTCGGCCCGATACAGCGCCCAACCAGCCAGGCCCAGCGCACCCGCGTGCAGCAGCAGGTAAGCGATGGCGACCCTGCGCACCCGGCCCGCTGCGTGGCGCACTGCAGACACGCCGGCCAGCACGGCCGCCAGCAAGGCCAGCAACACACCCGCAATGGGAATCCAGCGCAGTTCCACCCAGGGCTGCAGCGCCCGGCCCCGCTCCACCATCGCCATCACCACGGCACTGCGCGACGCCAGGTCCGGGTGCGCGCAGGCGCCCGCTGCGGGTTCCAGCAGGTACTGCACACGGAAGTGGAAGCCACCCTCGGCCAGCGCCAGTGCACACAGGGCCAGCACCGGCAGCAGGAACAACGGCGGGCCCAGGCCGCGGGCAACAGCGAGGCGCTTCATCCAGCAATGTACTTCGGCGGCACGTGCGCGGTCAGCCACACGCCGTTTGCCGACTGGTGGAACACATGGCCATCGCCGTGCATGCGCCCGGCATCGATGCTGAGCACCACCGGCGTACCCCGCCGCGCACCCACCTGCAAGGCGGTGTCGCGGTCGAGGGACAGGTGCACGTGCTGGCGTTCTCCGGGGCGCAGGCCCTCGGTGGCAATGGCTTCCAGGAAGCGCGGCACCGTGCCGTGGTACAGCCACGGCGGAGGCACGAGCGGCGCAAGCCCAAGGTCCACCGCAATCGAGTGGCCCTGGCTGGCGCGGATACGCAGGCCATCGTCGCTGATGGCAAAGCGTCGCTTGTCGTTCTCCTGCACCAGCCGATCCAGGCGCGCACGGTCCAGCGGCAGCCCATGCCGGCCCAGCCGCTGCAACAGGTCATCAATTTCGGCCCAGCCCTGCGCATCCAGCTGCAGGCCGATCTTCTGCGGTTCGTGCCGCAGCACCAGGCTCAGGAATCTGCTGGCCCGGTCAAGGGAAATATCCTTTTCCATGGGCATAGCCTGACGCACTGCAGCGGCGAATGCCAGCGCCCATCCGCCGCATCACTCCACCGCCGACAGCGGCAGCGTCCGCCACAGCCAAATCCCCACCACCATCGCTGCCAGCAGCAGCGCGCTTACCACCATCGCCAGGGCATCCGGCAACTGTGGCACCGGCAGGCCAGCGCTGGCCAGCATCTGCGGCACGGTGCGATGTGCCCCGCGCGTTGTATCCTCTTCCAGGGCGGTGGGACCGACCATGCATGCCGCCGGCAGGCCGGTCACCATGCCCGTCCACACCTGTTCGTACAGCCGCAGCAGCTGCATCGCCAAGGCCAGCACCAGCAGATGCAGGCCGAACAGGCCCCACGTGCCCCACGACGGCTCGCCCCGCGTCCGGCGCAGCAGGTTCACGCTCACCGCAAGCGCACCCAGCAACGATGACAGCAGTGCGCTCACCACCACCCAGCACACAGGCTGCCAATCATCCAGCGCGCCGGCGCGTGCCAGCAGCAGCTCGGCCACGCGCAGGCGCGCCACCGGGTCGTGGCCGCCGCATGCTGGCAGCAGCGGCATCGCGAAGGGCTCCAGCAGCAGTTGCGTGCGGTGATGGAAGTGCCTCACCGCCAGTCCCAGCGACGCCAGCGCCAGGCCATGCAGCAGGAACAGCATCAGTCCAGCGCCACAGAGGCGTCGGAGGCGGGCAGTCATGAAGGCCACGCGGCGTATCCCAACAAAGGTTCGGCATCCTAACGAAGCAGCACGGCGCTGTCGGCTGGCAGAAGCGACACCGGCGTCCATCTCGGCCATCATGTACGTCCTGCACAGGATGGCAGTACGCACCACGCAATGAGCGACTCACAGATCTACGCGCTATACCTGCTTGCCTGCCTGGTCACCTGCGGCATTCCCTTCGCACTGGCCGCGTATGGCTTCATCAAGGTGGTCGATGCGCGGCTGGCCAAGCTGCCGCCCCGCGTGCTGGTCTCGCCGCTCGGGCCACACAGCCCCACGCGCCGGCAACGCAAACGGTACTGGCGCGCCATGCGCAGGAATCCGGAATCGCTGACCTACAAGGTTCAGGCAAAAGCGCCACGGTGGTGGTCGCTCGTGGGCGCAGCCCTGTTCATCACCATCATCGCTGTGTGGGCGTGGCTGATGCCCAACCCGGCGCGCTTCAATGTAATGGTGCGCAACACCTTCGGGTACACCGCCAACGTGGCCGAGGTGCGCATCGTGCAGCATCAGCACGGCGAACTGCTGCTGCGCTGGGCGCCTGTGGTCGCGCGCACCCCGCAGTACATCGTCCTGCCGCGCTATTCACGTGGGCCCATGTCCTACATCAACGGCTACCACGCCGATGTCCTGCCTCCGCTGGTGCGCCAACAGGGTGATGTGCTGCAGGTCGCCATGCCCATCCGCGCCGATCCCGCCGTGCTGCGGCGCGAACTGGCCAGGGCCAGTGGCCTGCCCGAGCAGGACATCCACATGCAGCAGCGCACGTTGGTGCCCTGGCGGGAAGACGGCTGGGAACCCTGGCCGATGGAGGAGGACGAGCCCGCGCGCTAGCCCCGTGGCAGCTTGGCGGCCCACATGTTGTCCACCAGGTTCGGATAGCACCGGCCGTTCTCCTCGGCCCGCTGCCGCGCCGCCGCCTTCTGCGCGTCGGACAGCGGCTGCTTCTTCTGCCCCTTCGGGTTGGGCTTCTTCCAGGGGGGCGTGCGTGCGGTGGGCATGGTGGCAGTGTGGCGCAGTCCCGCACCAACGGTTGTGAACGACGGTGATTGTCAGCAAGGCGCGTCTGGCATCAGCTCGCCGCCGATCCACGCCTCCCCGGCCGCGAACGCACGCATCAGGCGCCGCTCTCTGCCCCACACGGCATACTCGAGCCGTACACCGTCGATGACTTCAGGCAATGGCGGCATCACGGCCGGTGCGTAGTCCGCCGTGGGCAGGCGGACGAGCCTGTGCCATTGGTTCCCCAGCAGCATCCAGCGTTCGAGGTACGCGATGGATGCCCCACCCTTAGCGGGAAGCGACCAACGGAAGTGCAGGACGCCCTGTGCCCTGCCCTCCAGAACCTCCATCTGTGGTGCCGCACCGCGACGCCTCCACAGCCGGGCGCCATGATGAAGCCCTTGGCCTCCTGCCCAGAAACCGCCACCGCCTGCAACAATGAGCAACAGCACGGCGAGATAGGGATGGGCGCCGGAAACCAAGACCAAACACGCGGCGAGCGCGGCACCCAGCAACATCAGGGCTACCGCCACAAGAAACTCCGCCATGCTCCACTCCGTCGGCGGCAGCGGCCACCCGGCCATTGGCGCGGTGTACGCCGCGGGTGCAGGCTCATCGGGCTGATGCAGCGCGTACAGGACTTTTCGGGGACCACCCCACGGCGCAACATGGAACTGCATCGCAGACGCACGCGGGAGCATCATCAGGTGCTGAACGTGGGTTCCGAATATGGGGCCGAAGCGCTCCGGCAGCTCCAGCTGCACCACGTAATTACTTCCATCCTTCCCAATGCGGGCGAACCACACTTCTGCCGCCCAGGCAGTGTGCAACGCCTGCACTGAGGTCGACGGAAGCTCTGCCCGGAGCCCCTGCCCGCGCCAAAGGGCTTGCAGGTAGGGGCCAAATATCCGAAGCACCATGCGTGCCTGTGCAATCGTCACAGCCGCGCCCGCAAGGGCCAATATCCCAAGGCCGATTCGAAACGGTGCCTCGATTGGGAAGAGGTATATGGCGGCAGCAGGAAGGAGCGCGAGGATCACCCCCATCAAGCTGGTGAAGACCACGTTTCCAACCATCACCCCACGGCGGGCACGCACAGCCTCCCACAACTGCTCCCGCGCAAAAGGCGTCAGCGGCTCGCGTGTAAAAGGCGTGGCTTGTGGGTCTGCGGGCATAACGCGTCCTTGCGTCTGAATGCCCGCATGCTGAGCGCCACACCCCTCCCGGTCAAGTCGGCTGCGGCGCTTCCGCAGGTTTTACTTCTTCAGGAAGTTCAGCAGCGCCAGATTGAAATCATCAGCATGGCTGGTGTTGCAGCCATGCGGCGCATCCTTCAGCAGCACCAGCTCGCTGCCGGCCAGCGCCGCATGCGTGCGCTTTCCTGAGCCTTCGAACGGCACGGTCGCATCTGCGTCGCCGTGCAGGATCAGCGCAGGCACGGTCACGCGCTTCAGGTCGGCCCGGAAATCGGTGGTGGCGAAGGCCTTCATGCACCCCAAGGCCGCCGTCTGGTCGGACTGGTGGCACAGCGCAATCGCTGCCTGGCGCTCCTCTTCGGTCACCTTCAGCTTACCGTTGGCACTGAAGAAATCGCGGGTGAAGCCGTCGAAGAATTCCTCGCGGTCCTTCTCCAGGCCCTGGCGCATTTCGTCGGCCTTTGCCTGCGGCAACGGGCCATCCGGATTGTCGTCCGTCTTCAGCAGGTAAGGCGGCACGGCTGAAGCGAAGACCACGCTGTGCAGGCGGTCCTCACCGTGGTTGCTGATGTAGCGCGCAACTTCACCACCGCCCATCGAAAAGCCGACCAGGCTGACATCCTTCAGGTCACGCTCTTCGATGAGGGCTGCCAGATCAGCGGCAAGAGTGTCGTAGTCGTAGCCTTCGGTGGGCTTCTCCGAGCGGCCAAAACCGCGGCGGTCGTAGCTGATCACGCGATAGCCGGCGTCGCGCAGGATCGGCACCTGTGCCTTCCAGGCCTCGGCCGAGAGCGGCCAGCCGTGGATGAGGATGACCGGGCGGCCGGTACCGCCGGTGTCTTCGATATGGAGGCGGACGGAAGAAGCAGTCATGGGAGCTCCCAGGGGAAGGAAGGCCCAAGCCTAGGGAGCCGGAGCGTCAGGCCCCGTGAGAGATTTGGCAGGCGCGCTGACGCGGCCTACACGTGCGTCGCCGACCGGGTGGCGAGGTGCATCCATGCCTGCTTGTCGCGTTCACCCGGATTCCCAGCCAAAGCCGGCACTGCCGATTGTCGCTATCTGCACCCTCGTGCGCGGCGATCTGCGTATCTGCCCACACTTCGAACGGTTTCAAAAAGGCCCTCCCTGCGACCTTGCCGGACAGTGACCGCCTGCCCCCCGCTGACTCCCCCTCATCATGGCAATGGACGCCATCCATGCACTGGCACGCGCCATTGCACTCAGCAGCCAACATCCTCGCCAGCTCACGCTTCATGGCCTGCATGAAGCGTGGGTGGTCGAGCGCTTCGAAGGCACCGAATCGGTCTGCGGCGACAACCGCCTGCAGATCGACTGCCTGGCGACTGACGCCTTCCTCGACCTCGCGCCCTGGCTGGAACAGCCGCTGACCCTGCAGCTGCGCCAGGCCGACGGCGCGCTGCGGCAGTGGCATGGCCTGTGCACCGAGGCCGCCCAGCTCGGCAGCGATGGCGGCCTGGCCCGCTACCGCCTGATCCTCGAACCCTGGACCGCCCTGCTACGCCTGCGCCGCAATGCGGTGATCTTCCAGGACCAGGACACCCGCGCCATCTGCGAGCAGATCTTCGGCGACTACCCGCAGGCGGTATTCCGCTTCGACGTGCAGGCCGAGCTGCCCGTGCGTGCGATCACCACCCAGTACCGCGAAACCGACTGGGCCTTCGTCACCCGGCTGCTGGCCGAAGCCGGCCTGGCCTGGCGCATCGAGCAGGCGCAGGGCGATGAGGCCGCGCACACCCTGGTGGTGTTCGAGCCGAGTGCGGAGCTGCCGGACAGCGGCACGTTCCGCTTCCACCGTGCCGACATGGCCGAGGCCAGCGACGGCATCACCGCCTTCGCCGAGCGCCAGCAGCTGGTGCCCAACGCCAGCACCGTGGCCAGCTGGCACAGCGAGCAGGTCAACGCCGTGGCCGCGCAGTCCAGCGCCGATGCCGGCACCCTGCCCGCGCTGGAGGTCTACGTGCAGCCGCGCGCCGGCCGCTTCGCCCAGCCCGGCTGGGCCGACGCCGAGGCGCAGGCGCGGCTGGATGCGCTGCGCGTGGGCCAGGTGCTCTACAGCGGCAGCGGCAGCGAGCGCCAGCTCGGTGCAGGTGCCACCTTTGCCCTGTCCCAGCACCCGCAGCATGCCGGCCAGAGCTTCCAGCTGCTGGCCGTGCAGCACGTGGCGGTGAACAACCTGGACCAGGGCATCGCCGAACTGCTGGGCAACACCGCGCTGGAACGCGGTGC